>OY970370.1:0-2522402 GCA_963718745.1 Candidatus Fermentibacterota bacterium
TCTTCCGATGGGCAGTTCTCTGATGGTCTCTGCGAGGAGGACTCCGGCGGGGCGGATGAAGTCCGTGAGCGGCTAGTCGCAGAGGTTCCTCAGCGTGCAGGGATGCTGTCCGCGATCAGCGGCGCGAGCCTGCAGGCCAGGTCGCTCATCATCAGATCGGTCGCATGCTCGTTCAGATGGCTGTTGGCGGGACCCATCCTCCAGTTCTCGATCCGGACCGGGATCTCCCAGAAGGTGAGCCCTTCGTTGGCATCCAGGACGTTTCTCCGGTACTGTGATCCGGAAACGTGGTAGTATCTCCCGTTCAGAAAATATGTCGCCTCCTCCGGGCGGCCGGTTGGATCGGGCGGTCCTTCGATCGCGAAACAGACCAGCCGTGCCCCGTGGGATTCCGAAAGTGAATCGATCCTCCCGAGCAGCGCGCGGGTCAGATCGATGGAGTACTGCATCCTCTGGCTCCTGGGGGTCAGATAGATCGCCAGGTGGCTCTTCTCTGTGGCCAGGTTCTCGTCCCGCATCAGGCCGAGGTTCGTCTCCCATCTCTGCTGCCAGTCGTCTCTGACCTCTCCAGACCAGGCGGTGTCCGGGGAATAGGCTTCCGGCAGGTGTGATTCCCATTCTCCATCCGGATTGCCGGTACCCAGGATCGATTCGAGAAGTGCGACAATCCTCAGTGAAGGCTCCGGCATCCTCTCTCCGAGCTGCTCACTGGGTCCGGCGAGCACTCCGTCCTCCAGCCAGAATGTGGGCTTGGCCCAGCCGTTCGCCGGCCAGTGAGTTGGGAATGTGTTGTTCCACAAGTCGTTGCCCGGTGTCTCCCAGACGACTACAAGATCCGCCCTGAAATCCCTGAAGAAGTACTCCAGAGCAAGCAGCTGCTGGTCCTGGCCGTATCCCTGGGCTGCCACCGAGACGACCTCGACATTCCTGATCAGGAGTTCCTCCAGGTACTGCTCGAGCCTGCACTCGGGCATCCAGTCCCACGCGAGATGGGTGGCTTCGACCTGAGAATCGCCAACGAGTACGATAACGGTTGTGCTGTCCGAAAAGGTGACGGGATGGCCGCGGAAACCCATCTGGTTCCTCTCGAGGTCGATGACCGAGGAAGAGCAGATCCAGCCGCTCACGCGCGGCGGCGTATGTCGGAAGAGCCTGAGCAGGGTCTCTCCCGCGGCGAGAGCGAGGACGACGCCGAGGAGCATCAGCACGATTCTGGCCAGGACTGTCTTCATGACCGTCCACTCCCGTTGTAGTCTAAGCTTCGTACAAAATTGGACTCTAATGCCTGGCGGAGCCAGCAGACCCCATACGGGAAGCTTTCCCACCCTTCCTTCTCGCGAGATCAGAGATCAACCATCTCCAGTCTGGTGCACTTGTTGGCGTGCGGCATCTCCGGGAACGATGGAGATCTGCTCTGCTATGATGATCATTGGCTGCAGACGCACTGTCGTAAACCTTGATCGCCTGTTTTCTCCGGCTGCGCCAAGAGTCGCAGTACCTGCATCCAGGCGCTGGAGGTCAGTTTTTGATAAGGCGAATGTTCCGATAAGAGTATCTTCTCCCGGTAGAAGGCATGATAAATGGAGGAAACCCCCTACGATCGAGCAAGACCGGATGTGCGTCAGTTGAGACGAAAACATAGAATACCGTCAAGTGCGCGAGAGCGATCTTCATCACTCCACGATGTATCGCCCTTCAGGCGTGATTCTTCGGTCGGTGATGCCTATCAGTAGGCTGGGGATGGCTTGAGATCCTACTCGCTTTCGGAGGAGCACCATCAGACGATGAGACCTTGCGTGTTGATCTCAGGTGGCAGCGAGATCGTATCAGTATCGCTGGCTGAGGAACTCGTGTCCCATGATGTGCCGTACATTGTAGTGTCTCTCGGTAGAAGGAGTATTCTCCGCGGACTCCGTGGATGCATTTTCCACACCGTGTTGGACTGGCCCCCGGTCGATCCCTACCAGACAGGATTGGAACTTCTGGACACACTACGCAGGCTCGGGTCGGATCATGGAGTTCCCTTTCCGATGTTTGCCACCGAGGATGGCGGACTCAGACTGCTTCTCGAGAACCAGGAGTTGCTCGAACCCGTAGCAGTCTTCGGTCGTTGCAGAAAACTCCGCATGGGCGGTCTGGACAAGTGTGAACTCTTCGACTATCTCGAGAATAGGGGGCTGTCGGATCAACTGGTCCCTTGGGCAAGAGCTCGTTCGGCAGTTGAGGCTGCCGAGGCCAAGGTACGCCTTGGTGGTGACGTGATCGCAAAACCATCGTTGAAGCCCTATTCGATGGAACTCGGGCTTGGTGGTGCGAAACTGATCAGTTCATCGTTCGATGAGAGCCCACTGGAGTTTGAGTCGCGTATCGCCCGGTCATGGAATAGCGCTAGTGAATGGATAGTACAGAAGCGGCTCGATGAAATCGCCGAAAGGTGAAGAGCTTCTGCATTGTCTGAGAGTCCCGGGATATGGATGTGCGGTGACCAGATCTGTCGAGACGGTTAAGTACCCTTCCATCGGTGGAACTGCGTGTGTTGTAGAGACCCTCGATAAGACGAGTCATGATGGAATCGGTGAGCTCGTTGCGGAGGAATGCGATCTGGTCGGTCTGGCCGAAATACCATTCTTGATGGACAATGACGGCAGGTTCAGGCTGATCGAGATCAACCCGAGAGCCTGGCTGCAGATCCTCCTTCCGCACCGCGCTGGATTCTCGATGGCCTACCACGCGTACAGGTCGATGCTGGGAGACCCCATGGACGGAGCTCCATTCCGTCAGGAACCCGGTAAGATTTGGGTGAATGCAGAAAGGCTGATCCTCGCTGCGCTCAAGCGGAATAGCACTGTTCAGCTTGATCAGGCGATACGAAGCATCAGAGCGGCAGAATGCGTCGTCATGCACGATTCGAAGCTTCCTGGACTGAAACTGCGGTGGATTGCCAGGATGTTGCGCCGGTTGTTCCGCAAGACATCATGAATTCCAGGCGAACAAAAGGAATCGCATCGCTTGTCCTCGCAATGACATCCGTCGTGTGGGTCGCCCTCCTTGTCATCCGCGCCATCGAGCGGAGCAACACATCCCTGATTCCCGATTCATTCGGGATGGTTTCTGTTTCACTGTTGCTCTGCACGATTGGCTCGTTTCACAATGGCATCGTCTTCAGGAGGCTCCTGGAACACCATTTGGGTTCGAGAGTCACGCTGCTGGAAACATTCAGGCTGTTTTTCGTAGGCCAGTTGATCAGATACCTTCCTGGTCGCTTCTGGGGAATGGTCTACCAGTACAACGCCTCAAGGGAAATCGTTGGAGCGAAGACAATACTACGGACGAACATCGATCAGATGGTCCTCAATGCCCTGTTCGCAGTGTTTGTCCCAGCTGCATTGCTCATTCTCGCGGGCGGTCATTCAACTGCGGTCGCGATACCCATGCTCGTCTGCCTGCTCGCGACCATCCTCCTGTTTAGATTCGACTATCTCTATCCCTCTGCTACGGCTTGTGATCAGAGTAGTGGGCAGTACATCCCGAGCAGGCCTGGCCATAGGCAGTATCAAACCTGGAAGGATGAGCATAGGCGCCAGTTTGAAACTCTATGCGGTGAGTTGCAGCGGCTGGGTCTTCCATGTCGCCGCCTGGTTCTTTCTGCTGGAGTCCTGGACATTTCTGCGGGACCTGGACTATTTCGCCGTCTGTGCCTTCTACTCCTTCTCATGGCTCGTGGGATATCTGACGATGATCACGCCTGGCGGACTCGGGGTGAGAGAGTTCGTGTTCTTCAACGCAGCCGGACAATCCATCGAGCAGAACTCCCTGATTCTGGTTTCGGCCATTGCAAGGATCTGGTTGATAGCAGTCGACGCAATCCTGTTCCTGCTGTTCCTGGTGCTTGGGAGAGCTGCCTCCTCGAAACCCAGATATGACTGCAACGGGATAAACATCACAGACCCTTTCGACATCTTCGGAGTGAAGACCGACTACATCACTGAGGTCCACAAGAAGGCATATATGAGACACGTCCCGCGAGGATCCGGGGGACTTGCCATAGATGCGGGCTGTGGGTGGGGAAGGATGACATCCATTCTTCAGGATCTCGGTTACGATCCTGTCGGTTTCGACCCTGACGCATCGCTTCTTAGACTGGCGATGCGGAGGACGAGCGGAATCTACTGCGCCGCCTCACTGCCCGACCTCCCGATACAACAGGATACGGCCGAATTGATTGTATTCCAGAATCTATTGAGGCCTCTGCTGCTAATCGGGAAGCTGGACTGCGTAAGAGGCGTGAGCCGGTTCCTGAGGCCGGGGGGACGAATCGTTGTTGTCGACAATATCAGGAAAGATCACCGGGCATACGTTTCAGATGAGTTCATCCGTGATCTCTTCATGTCGGAAGGGCTGGAACTGAGGCTTGTGGCAACGCTGCGAACCTCACGCAGATTTCATGACTACCTGATGCAGGTCGGTCTGATTCCGAGAAGACTGATAGCCTCCATTGCAGAGAGGGAACTCTCCAGGAGCGAAAACTCAGGTGGAGTTTCCGGGTGGAGGTACTCCAATGTCATGTACATCTTCCAAAAGGGCGCCAATCTATGAGGCTGTGGCCTGTGGATAGATACAATGCTCTGCAGAGAGAAGCGGCAGTCCTGGTGAAGGGGAGCAGAGTCGTCGTCGATATCGGCGGGGGGGACAGGTCGAGTGCTGGGAGCAATCTCGGAGGATTCGCGTTTGATCATGTCTTGACCGTAGACAGGTTCTCGACTTTTCGTCCTGACATAGTGGCCGACGCGCACGCATTGCCTTTCAAACGTGGATCGGTAGATGCAGCCTTGTGCTTCTCGGTTCTCGAGCACCTGGAGAATCCAGGCTCCGCAGTGGAGGAAGCTTATGGGATTCTCTCCGATACCGGATGCTTAATTGGTTACGTCCCTTTTCTCTATCCCTATCATGGCAGCCCGTTCGATTACTCCAGGTTCACTTCGACAGGACTTGAGATGCTTCTCGCGAAGTTCCCGAACAGGCGTTGCGCCCCTTGGGGTGACTATCTGCTGGTGTCGATCGGATTCCTCGTAGGCTTCAACATGCGAGTCCTCAGGATGATCAGGCCTCTGACTTTTTTGCTGTCGATACCCATGGGTTGTATGTTTTCCGTTGCGGTAGGGAGACGGGCGCTTGGCAGAAGCTTCTCGGAGAGTGCGCTGGGGCATTTATTCATCGCCTGCAAGTAGTTATCTCTGCAAGAAACCTTATGGTCGCACCTTCGGGATCGAACGATCCTATCGCAAGCTCTATCCCTGTTCGGAATGCTGAAGGTCCCATTTCGAGCGCATTCCTCAACGCTTCGAGGAAGCCCTCCTTGCCAGGCGGTAGTGGCGATGCAACTCCGAGACCCCGCAGTTCGACGAGTTCCGCAAGATCTCCTGCCGGTGAGACGACAAGAGGTGTGTGTGACTGGACTGCATCCGAAAAGACGACCGGAATGCTCTCCACCCTTGAAGGTACGAGAAGGAAATCTGCCCAACAGAGAGCTCTGCGGCAGAATGCTTGTTCAGGTAGCCTCCCTGCACGACAGGTCTGCCATGTTCTTTCAGTTTCGATATGCCGGAAGAAACCAGTTCAGCCATAGGGCCGCCCCCGGAAATCCGGACCTCTTCTATCAACCCCCAGTCTTCCTCGGAGAGAGCCTCCAACAGGAGATCGATCCCCTTGTTCGGGTGCCAGCGTCCGAGGAATGCCAGACGATAGGGAGGAACAGATCTCCTGGCTGGAGGGATTCTGATGCCGAGATCCCTGGAGCTGGGCAGGAACTCACAGCTCCCGCCCGAGATTCTTCTGACATCTTCGCAGAGTTTCAGGCCATCTGCGAAACGATTATCAGCCGAGGCGAGAACCTTTCTCAGCATGCCCCGTACGACGGGAATCCTGCCGAGCGACCAGATGTCGCTCCCCAGGGACCATGTGCTGTATGGAATCCGGTGTTTCCTGGCCGTCTTCATCGCCCACCAGCCCGATGGCAGAGCCCAGAGAGCGAAGATGTGGTCGGGTCTGAAATCTTCTGCTGCCTTCTCGACTGCTGCCAGTCCTGTCGACAGGACCGAGATGATGGCAGGCCAGGAAGTCGGAAGGAGCGGATCCAGGCTCGCGAGCGGCAGCCTGGGCACGGCGAAACCTCCGCACCTCGGGGTTGCCTCTCTCGATCGATGCGGTCAGGTCGGGGCAGACGACCGCCACGTCGGTCCTGGCTGCAAGCGCACGAGAGAAATCTGATACGAAGGTTCCGGCGGCTTCGGACCCGTCAGCCAGGGCGGCGGGGTAGGATGTACTGACGACGAGTATTCTCATCCGGCCTCCAGGAATGATAATAGGACTGCAGGACCATAACGAATATCCCGAGAGGGGGAGACCCATGCGCGACGACCCCTGGGAACTGCTGAAGAAGGCTCGGGACAGGCTGGCGGATGCCGAAGCCAGGTGCGGCTCCGACCTGCCCGATATCGAGGTAGTCAGGGCTCTTATCGACGAGATTCTCGACAGCGACGAGCCCACTCCGGCAGATATTCTCAGGATCCTGGGGCACGAGATCAGGAGCCCGCTCTCCGCGATGGTCGCCCTTCTGGCATCCGTGAGCGACGGCTACCTGGACACCGAGCCGGTGAGGGCGCGAGAGATGGTGGAGAAGGCCAGGCTGAGGGCCGAGGAACTGCTGCCCCTGGTGGACGACATCATGGATCTCGGCACCCTGGCCTCGAAGATGTACGAGGTCCAGTCTGCGAAAGTCGATCTCTCCGTCCTGTGCAGCGGGATCCTTCACCTTTGGGAGCCTCTGATCTCCCAGAAGGGGATGACGCTCACAGGGAGGATCGCCGACGGGCCTGTCCCGGTTCTCGGCTCCGCGAGCTTTCTCCGCAGGGTGGTGACCAACCTCGTCATGAACGCCTTCAAGTACAACAATCCCGGAGGACGGATCGAGCTCGAACTGCTTCGTGAGGATTCGGATGCCGTGATCAGGGTGCGCGACTCCGGCGTAGGCATCCCTCCGGAAGACCTGCCCCACATCTTCTCGTTCCTCTACAGGGGGAGGCAGGCACGGCGCAATCCCGACGGGGGGCTCGGTCTGGGCCTCTCACTCGTCAGACAGATAGTTGAGAGGCACGGCGGCACGATCTCGGCCGAGAGCGCCGAGGGCGAGGGCACTGTCATGACGGTCAGGCTGCCGCTGACGGCTCAGCAGTCTGATTGACAGTACTGGCTTCTTTGCCTATCGTTTCGGGCCTCACGGTTCCCCGGTAGCTCAATGGTAGAGCGGGTGGCTGTTAACCACTAGGTTCGAGGTTCGAGCCCTCGCCGGGGAGCCACGCATTCCTCAACAAGTACGAACAGGCTGTCAGCTCGCTGATCAGATTGCGAGCAGTCCTCTTCTCTTGGTGATCCATCGATCCCTGAACGCCCATCACTGGCATCGATAGCATACTCGTTGACGTAAACCCCTGCCGGCTCTATTGATGTTTCGGAGGGGTTCGACGAAATGGACCTGCTCAGAGAGGGGCGGACATGAACAGGGCTCATGTGGTCATGCTTGTTGTGATCGCCTCAGTAGCGTTCGCCGACCAGAATCCGTCGCTTGCCACGGTACTGACATCTGATGGAAGAATCATGGAAGGGGCGTCGGGGAGTTTCGATCCCGACGGGTTCAGCATGAACTACAGTCCCGATGGGGAGCCGTTGTTCGTAGAAGATGGATCCTTGCCGTGTGAACCCGTACCCTGGCCTGATGGACAAGACCTGGAAGGTGCTTGGTATCCTCTGGGAAGTGGTGTGAACAACCAAGTCCGAGCCATCGCCGTGAGTGGCTCGGATGTGTACGTTGGGGGGACTTATACCGAGGCTGGAGGTAGCTCTGCCAACCACATTGCCCGGTGGGACGGCAGCTCCTGGCATGCTCTCGGAAGCGGTGTGAACAATTGGGTCCAAGCCTTCGCCGTGAGTGGCTCTGATGTGTATGCGGGGGGATGGTTTACCGGTGTATACACCCAGCCAGCCAACCGCATTGCCCGATGGAGTGGCAGTTCCTGGTATCCTCTGGGAAACGGTGTGAACTATGTAGTTCTGGCCATCGCCGTGAGTGGCTCGGATGTGTATGTGGGGGGAGGGTTTACCCAGGCCGGAGGTAGCCCTGCCAACTACATCGCCCGGTGGGACGGCAGTTCCTGGCATCCTCTGGGAAGCGGTGTGAACGCCCTAGTCCGTGACATCACCGTGAGTGGCTCGGATGTGTACGTCGGGGGGGATTTCACCCAGGCTGGAGGCATCCCTGCCAACTTCATCGCCCGATGGGACGGCAGTTCCTGGCATCCTCTGGGAAGCGGTGTAGAAGGAACAGATTACCCTTACGTCTATGCCATCGCCTTGATCGGCTCGGATGTGTACGTAGGGGGGCTGTTTACCGAGGCCGGCGGATCCCCTGCCAACGGCATCGCCCGGTGGGACGGCAGCTCCTGGCATGCTCTCGGAAGCGGTGTAGAAGACGGTGGTATCATTGCCATCGCCGTGAGTGGCTCGGATGTGTATGTGGGGGGAGTGTTTACCCAGGCTGGAGGTAGCTCTGCCAACAACATCGCCCGGTGGGACGGCAGCTCCTGGCATACTCTCGGAAGCGGTGTGAACAATGCAGTTCTGGCCATCGATGTGAGTGGCTCGGACGTGTATGCTGGGGGATGGTTTACCCAGGCCGGAGGTAGCCCTGCCAACCGCATCGCCCGGTGGAATCCTAACACGGGGATCGAAACCACACCAGAAGTTATAACTGGCATCCTTCATGCCTCTCCCAACCCCACGGCTTCCGGCATCGAGCTCTCCTTCCAGAGCATCGGGCTTTCCCCTCTGACACTCGAGATCTTTGACGCCGCAGGGCGGCTTGTGAGGGCGCAGGATCTGGGAACCCTTCCTTCAGGCTCCCAGGCCCACTACTGGGACGGCCTCGACGGAAACGGGCATGCCCTGGCCCAGGGTGTGTACTTCCTGAGGCTTTCCAGCGATGAGCTCGAGGCTTCCACGCGTGTGGTGCTGCTGAGGTAGGCTGGCAGCATCTACTGTGACGGGCCGCTGTTCTTCAGCGGCCCGTTCTCATTGTGCGATCTGCTAACATATCGATAGGTAAACTCTTCTAAGCTCTTACACAACCGAGCATTCCCTATCGCGATCTTCTGAGCATCCTCTCAGTCATCACCTGCCGGTTCCAATTGTCACCCCGGGCCTCGGCCTCACGCAGCACCTCCTTCGGCAGCTCGAGCAGGTCCATCCACTGAGTCACCCTCGCCCTCGACACCCCCAGCCCCCTTGCCAACTCCGCCCGGCTGATGCCCTCCGCCAGCATCCTGTCATGCAGCTCCCTGGCATAGATCAGGGGATTGCGGAAAGTCTTAACCAACTTGGGTTTGATAGCCCTAACAGATAGCCGAATGGGTATGCTCAGAACAGGTCCCCGAGGGGTTCGCCTTGATAGCGATACGGGGAGCCACGTCTTTCTCGCTGTTCAATAACAGGTTAACCAAACCGCTCCCTGCGGGATCAGGGTTTGTTCAGAACGCTGACTATACGGGTTATCCGTTCATCGACGAAGGTTCTGATCACCTCCGGAACTAGACCTCTCGTGGCCGCTGTGGAGATGAAGTCGTTATGTCCGACGAACAAGCCAGCCTCCCGTGCGAACCTCTGGTAGTCCTCGAGCGGGAGTGCGCCGTAGGTCTCAGGGACCGATTTGTAGATGGCCACATACCTCCCGCCGTGAACAAGGACTCGATTGATCTCGGTCAGAACCTCTTCGATGCCATTTATCTCCTGCAGGGCCATGAGGGAGGTTATCAGATCCACTGATGAATCAGGGAAGGGAAGCCTCCTGACATCTGCTCCCACGGCCTCGCATTTCCCTGACCTGCCGAGCCTCGCGAACTTGTTCTGAATCACCCAGAGGCATTTCAGATCCCTCTCCGTGGCGAAAACCCGCTCGAACGAATCGGACGCGTTCACGATGCAGGAAATACCGCTCCCTCCACCCGAAGCGATGTCCAGGACAGTTCGCGCCTTGTACGAGATCGCTGTTTCGACATAGTTCCGAACAGCTTCGCTGGTGTTCACAAGGGAATCCAGGAATCTGGACTCCCGGTCGCGGCAACGCATCCAGCCGTTCCCCATCCTGTATCGGGCTTGGCCGTCTAGGCATTGCGGTATCCCCGCAGAGCAAGACTCGGTGGTTCTCAAGGGTGCGTCATGCGATCCGTGAGATCTGACGATTCTTATGGCTTCATCCACTCCAATCCGCGCCAGTCGCTTCATGGAGAGCGCTCCCTCTGTTGGGAGACTGCCTCCGGGATCGAGCACTTCGTCGACGGGTGCCCTCCATTCGCGAATCCTGTTCTGCTCGACAAGCAGGGGTCTCCCATGGAACACGGGGAAACTGTACCTGCAACTTGTACAGCTGAGATCACCAGAATTGATGTGGGAGCCAGAGAAACTGCGGGGTTCGAGATGGAACTCAGCATGACAGGCCGGACAGCAGAGATATCCGAGCACATTCTTCTGCATCGCTCCTCCATTTGTTCGGATCGTATCAACTCAAGTACCTTTTGGCGGGAATATGCATGAAATGGAAAGGAACCTCCCGCGTGCTTCTGCTGTAGGAGTTATCAGATGGAGGCTGATCCGGGGCTACAGAGAACGCCAGGTCTCACTCCTCCCTTGCGATGGTCGAGATGGATCAGGTCCCGAAGCCTCTGTCGACACTTCTCATCATGGGAGTAGCCGAAGGTGGCTCCCTTGCTCCGCCTCATGGTCCACCTCGAGGATGGCAACAGCGCAATTCTGTAGCATACTTTCTTGAAGAGCCCTGAAATCTCAAAGACGTTATTCGAGATTCGGAGACCGAGCATGAAGTCGTTTCGTCTCAGGCCGTTCGAAGAGGCTCTCGACAAGGAGACGGTCAAGGGCTTCCTCGCAGAGACCCTCCGGATCGGCTCCGATGAGCCTGTAAGCATCGAGGATAACGCCTCCAGTTACTTCGCGGCTGTCGAACGGGCTCAGTCGAGTGACAGGCGCTTCTGCTCGATGCTGCTCGAAAGTGATGTAGCAGTGGGGTTCGTGGACGTGTTCACGATGCCGAAGAAGCCCGGTTCCGGCTTCATGCGTTTCTGTTATGTGGTCCCGGAGAAGAGGGGATGCGGGGTATCGGACAGGATAGTTGATTACTGCGTCGAACTCATGTCCGGGTACGGATGTAGTGAGATCCTTCTCGACGTGCGGGTCAACAACCCGAGGGCCGTCGGTTTCTATGCCAGACATGGCTGGGTTGTCAGGGAGGAGAAGCAGGAAGGGTTCCTGCGGATGGGCAGGATCCTGAAGGCGAGGAATGAGACGAACGCTGGTTGCGAACCATGAAGCATGCCTGACCATGGAGAGCACTAATCGCTCGTCTTGCGGGGTCAGCTTCTCCACACCGGAGTAGGTAGGCTGATGGAATCAGCCACGTTGATTAGTGTCCTTTCCAGTCACGATCTGGCGATCGATCCAGAGTCGGTTGTCAGGATCAGCGAAGGTTCGTGGCGCGCGCAGAGCTCGTCCGGTCCGATGGTTCTCCGCTTCATTCCTCAGGACGCCCATCATGCCCACAGGGCTATCAGGACTCTCGAGCAGGTTCCCCCAAGCCCGTTCCTCATGCTTCAGCCGCTGCGCGACTTCGTCCGCTGTGAGGGAGGAATGATAGCAGTTCTGGAGTGGATACCGGGCTCCACGCTTCGCGAAGCCAACCAGGATGAGATGCCTCTCTTCTTCGATCGACTGGCTCGCTGGCACAGGGGCAATGCGGGCAAGCTTCCGTTGTACTCGAGATACACGGACAGGGAGTATCGCTCGATAGCTGAGTTCGTGGACGGAGAGCTGGAATGCCATCTCGGCATCCTGGGTCTTCATGAGCAAGAGAAGTCCTGTCTCAGCATTCTGGAACCTCTTGCTTCGGGAATCGTGACCTACACCCATGGCGATGTGCATCCTGACAACATCATTCGCAGGCATGACGGCGGCTTCGCACTGCTGGATCCGGAGTACCTGCATGTCGGATGCAACTACCTGGATCTCGACTACATCGACTGGTGGGGGATCGAGGCCGATCCGGCGCCATGGTGGGTCATCAGAGATCAAGCCCGGGAATCCGTCACAGCCTACTTCGCTGCGCTCGGCGTCGATGCTCGCGGAATCTCAGCTATCATGAAGGCCATCTGCTTGCTCAGCACCCTCCGCAGTCACACCAATGCCGTTCAGTTCCGCACAGGCGATTCCGATCGAGCTCAGGCTCGTGTGCGTCTGATCCTGGATGGAGGGCTGCCGGAGGCATAGATGGGCTCTTCTGATAGGTGGTTCGACTACCTACCCGAATCAGGAGCCCTCCTTCGCCCCCTCATCTCCCTCTCCGCACCACCTGCCTGTTCCAGCGATCACCAAGGGCCTCGGCATTCCGCAACGCCTTCTCCGGGAGTTCGAGCAGATCCAGCCACTGGGTCACACGTGCCCTCGACACCCCCAGCCTCTTGGCCAGCTCGGCCCGGTTGATGCCCTCCGCCAGCATCCGGTCGCGCAGCTCCCTGGCATAGAGCACGGGATTGCGAAATTTCTTGGTAGGTATGGGATTGGGATATCTGATCGGGATCAGCAGGGGGATGGTCAGGACAGGTCCCCTTGGGGTTCGCCTGGATAGCGATACGGGGAGCCAGCAATTCTTCAACAAGTACGAACTGACTATCAGCTCGCTGATCAGAGTGCGTGCGCTCGTCTTCCGAAATATTTCCTGGGGAAGCAACTCACGATATCGAGCGGGGATCCCTGGAAGGAAGATTCCGAATGCATACAACGAATCCGTTGACAAGCCTTCCGAGGGGCTGGATGTTTGTCTAGATTTATACGGATAGTGTATTTAGCTCACATGGAGGGAGGGCAAGATGATGTGGTTTGCATTTGTACCTCTTGTTCTTTCTTCAGCAATGCTAGCTGAAACCAATCCATCACTTGCCGCCATACTTGCTCACGACGTAAGTACCATTGAGGGATCTTTGGGGGACTTCGATCCAGCCGGCTTCCGCATGGTGTGCGGTCCTGACGGGGAGCTGGTATTCATGGAAGATGGATTATCACCATGGGAACCCGTACTCCCGCCTGATGGATGGGATATTGAAGGTGCCTGGTTTCCGCTCGGAAGTGGGATCAGTGGCCCCATCATCCCGTATGTAAGCAGTATTGCTGTCAGTGGCTCGGATGTGTATGTGGGCGGGAATTTCACCCAGGCTGGGACTGTACCCGCCAACCGGATGGCTCGCTGGGATGGCAGTTCATGGCATTCGCTAGGAAGCGGCATAAGCAGCTATGTCTATGCTGTATCGGTGACAGGCTCGGATGTGTATGTGGGTGGTAGTTTCACACAGGCCGGAGGCGGTACCGCAAACAACATCGCCCGTTGGGATGGAAGCTCATGGAATCCACTAGGAAGCGGCATGGACCAGGGAGTACGTGCCCTGGCCGTTGACGGTTCTGATGTGTATGCGGGCGGATACTTTACCCATGCAGGGGGCAGTACCGCAAACCATATCGCGCGCTGGGATGGCAGCTCATGGCATGCTCTTGGAGACGGCGTGAACAATTATGTCGATATCATCACAGTAAGCGGTTCTGATGTGTATGTGGGCGGATACTTTACCCAGGCAGGGGGCATTCCCGCAAACAACATCGCCCGCTGGGACGGAAGCTCATGGCATGCTCTTGGAAATGGCGTGAGCGGAAACGTATTTGACATCGCCATCAGCGGTTCCGAACTGTATGCCTGCGGATATTTCACCCAGGCCGGAGGCGGTCCCGCAAACAATATCGCCCGCTGGGACGGAAGCTCATGGCATCCGCTCGGAAGTGGTGCGGAAGGTAACGTATATGCCGTTGAAGTTCTCGGTTCTGATGTGTATGCGGGTGGATTCTTCACCCAGGCCGGGGGTAGTTACGCGAGCAACATCGCTAGTTGGGACGGCAGTACCTGGCATACGCTCGGACTTGGAGTGAGCAATACGGTCTATGACATAGCCGCAAGCGGCTCGAATCTGATTGTGGGCGGGGAATTCCAGAATGCCGGACCAATTTCTGCACTGTGCGTAGCCCTCTGGGTACCGAACACAGGGATCGAAACCACCCCGGAAGTGATAACCGGCATCCTTCATGCCTCTCCCAACCCCACGGCTTCCGGCATCGAGCTCTCCTTTCAAAGCACCGGGCTCTCCCCGCTGACACTCGAGACCTACGATGCCGCAGGGCGCCTTGTGAGGGCGCAGGATCTGGGAACCCTTCCTGCAGGCACCCAGGCTTACTACTGGGACGGCCTCGACGGGAACGGGCATGCCCTGGCCCAGGGAGTGTACTTCCTGAGGCTCGCAAGCGATGAACTCGAGGCTTCCACGCGGGTGGTGCTGCTGAGGTAGACGGGCAGCATCGACTGTGGCGGGTCGCTGTTCTTCAGCGGCCCGTTCTCATCGTGCGATCTGCTGAACATATCGATCGGTAGACTCTCCTCAACCCTGACACAACCGGACATTTCACTACTGCGATCTTCTGAGCATCCTCTCAGTCATCAGCCGGCGCGCCCAGTTATCGCCCTTCTTCACGGCTTCCCTGATCGTCCCCTCAGGCAGCTCGAGCAGGTCCAGCCATTGGGTGACCCTTGCCCTGGACACCCCCAGCCTCCGGGCAAGCTCGGCGCGGTTGATGCCCTCGGTCAGCATCCGGTCCCGCATCTCCATCGCGTAGACCACAGGGTTGCGGTATGTCCGCCTGGGCTTTGGCTCTGGGTGCCTGATGGGGAGCATGATCGAGATGGTCAGGAGGGGGTCCGAACAGCGGTTCGGTTGGCTCCGAGAAGATCAGCGGGCTGAATCCAGGAGCACTGCGCCGATGGGGAAGACTATCTCCCGTATCCCCGGCATTGCGACGCCATCCCAGTTCCTGATCTCCACTGTCACCTTGACGGTATCTCCGGAAAAGCTGAATCCGTAGTCCAGGACTTCATCCTCGACGGCAGCAGATATGTCGAGGATTAGGAGCGAGCCGCCCTCGGGGAAGAGGGAGTCCAGCGGCGGGCCGGAGTACTCCTGAGGATAGCCTACATAACTGAACACTGAGTCGAGCATCGCCGGGGTTTCGACGAAGTAGAAGTTGTCCGGGGACGATTCGAATGGAGACAGGAGAGTGTTGGTGTCCGTCATGAATCCGTTGTCGACGAGATGATGGACATCGCAGGACAGGACCGTGGTGTACTCGACGATGCGGTCTTCGTAGCCATCATGAGCATTGCATCCGTAGAGCGCTGCGGCGATACACACCGCGACAAGTCCATGAATCCGGTTGGCAACCATGGTGCACCACCTCCGGAGAATACTGGAATCACGATACGACTGCGGCGCCAGGAAGGCAAGACGGTCCGCCCGGCGAGTACCGGTCGGATTTTCCGTCTCCGTTGACGCCGGCGACGACATCGTCCATCCTATGCAATGGCATCTGAATGGAGTGTGGAAGGATGACTGTATTCCTGCTCGATTTGCTGATCGCCTTGAGCTATCCGAAGCTGGACATCACTGCATCTGGCCTCGACTACTGGGTCGGCTGGGTTGCAGCCGGCGGCGACCGAGCGATCCTCTCCAGCATGGGTGCGGAGGCGACCCTGTCGGGCGGATATGGCTCCACGAGCCTCACGTTGATGAATGACGCTGCCGGCCTCCCGACATGCCTGATCGTCATGAGTTCGGCGGAGGAACCGTGGAGCGATTCCGCGAAGATCTACATGCTTGATCCCACGACACTTACTACACTCGGCTCGACCGTGATCCCCTATGCGGAGATCTGTCCTCCAGCCAAACCCCACAACGGCTGCAGCATCATCCAACTCGGCGCCCAGAGTGTGATCGACGATGACACGGATTGCGTCTTCTTCGCGAGTGTCAGAACAAACTACACTCTATCCGGAGCGCAAGATGGAGTCAGCCACTACACCTGGCATTGCGCCGCGATCCTCGACACCGATGATTCCGGACAGACGGCTTTCCGCGAACAGGCCGTGCTCGACGTGCTGTTCGGCTGCGATTTCGTCCCTCCAGTGCAGATCGATCCGTCTTACTGGGCCTCGGGCTATGGTGGATATGGAGGTACCTACCCTCCCTACAGCTATGTCGTGCAGACAACCGGCTATGGCGGATCGAGCGGCTCGGGAACACTCGACTGCTCGACATTGGACTGGTTCTATGGTGCCAGCCCCACCGATGCGACGGCCTATTGCGCCGGCAACTGCTCAGCCGGTGCAGTCCTCGTCTGGGAAAACTACGAGGGAGTAGACCAGTATTCTCTTATCAGCTCCACTTCGTCTCCGGTGCCGGATACGACCCTGGCCATGCCACCCTGGCCGGATGAGCAGCCTCCAATGTTCGCAGCGATGAGTGACGTCCGGGATGATCCGGGCGCTCTCCTGGCCTGGTACGATGGAGAACACGTCTGGTGCAGGTACTTCGACGGGCAGTGGAATGACTGGTGCCATCTGCTGTCTAATGCAGAACAAATTGAAGTCGAGACGGGATTTCTCGGCGTCTGCAGCGCTCAGGACGGATACTACGTGGCGTGGCTCGAAGAGGGAAGTGACGATCCGACAGTCGTCTATGTCCCGAGATCGAGCGTGGTGGGGATCGAAGCCTCCAGTCCCGAAGCGGGGGAGCTGCTCCTCCGCCCCTCGTCGAACCCCTTCACTTCCTCTGTCACCGTGCTCTGCAGCGGGCCTGATGTTCCGGATCAGCTCGATGTCTACGATGTGACCGGCAGGCTGGTTCGAGATCTCACTGACCGCCAGGGATCATCATTCCTGTGGGATGGGCGTGATGGGTCAGGAACAGAGGTTCCAACAGGTACTTATCTGATCCATGGAACAGTCGGAGGAGAGTTGTCCACGCTCCGGATCGTGAGATTGTAGGGAAGCGATGCCGGAGACAAAGGGGAACGAGGGAAACCCGTTTCTCGATCCCGAAGACCTGGTCCGCGGGCCGGGTTCGATCGGCGGGTTTTCCTTCTCTCCAGATGGAAGGGCGATCGCCTTCTCGTGGAGGAAGGCCGGCAGCTCGCAGATACATGTGTCGTCGCTGAGAAGGTTCAAGCCCAGGCAGCTCACCGACTGTCAGGGAAGCTGCAGCGTGCCTGCCTGGTCCCCGGCAGGAGGAGCGATAGCCTTCGTCGAGAGCGGTGAAGGTTGCTGCATCCGCATCTCCGATCCTGCTGATGGAACGTGCAGGAAGCTGATCGATTTCCCTGAAGGCTCATGCGACGACCTGGCCTGGTCGCCTGACGGGAGCCTTCTGGCCTTCTCCCTGAGCAGTGCGGGAACCTCCGGAATCCATACGATCCGATCTGATGGAAGTGGACTGAACCGGCTCACATCTGGAACCGGACGGGACTCGTCACCCGAATGGTCGACTGATGGGAGCCGCCTTCTCTTCCAGTCGGATCTCCCGGGAGCAGAGCGGGACAGGGAAGTTCGGATTGTCAACCGGGATGGAACCGGGTTTCGTCCCGTGGGTCTCTTCAGGAGCGCTTCCTGGGCACCCTGCGGGAGGAAGCTGTTCGTCACCTCCAGGGAACCATTCCACACTAAGATTGGATCGATCGACTTCGAGACGGGACAGGTTGCCTGGTTCTCCGGGGATGATCAGTGGATGTCGAACCCGGTCTCCTCTCCGGACGGGAGGAAGCTGGCATGCGTGTCCTTCAAGGGCGGCAACTCCAGGATTTCCATCTTCGACGTCGATGCTGAACAGTTCACCTTCATGGGTCCGAAGAGCGGGAACTGCGGATCTCCGGCGATCTCTCCCGATGGCGGAGCCGTTGTCTTTACCCATTGCGGTCCTGAGGAACCTGACGGCCTCTGGCTGCTGGACCTCTCCAGCAGAAGATCGCGTCAGCTCCTGGATTGTCTGCCGGATTCGATAGATCGACGGTTGTTGACGATACCGGAGGAAGTCCGCTACACATCCTTTGATGGACTTGAGATCCCGGCCTTCCTGTACAGACCCTCGGGACCCGACCGGGGATCTCTACCTCCGGCTGTGGTCTGGCTCCATGGCGGACCCAATTTCCAGTTCTTCAACATGTGGCACCCGATGATCCAGCTCATGCAGAGCCACGGCTACCTGGTCATGGCCCCCAACTTCCGAGGGAGCATCGGTTACGGGAATGAGTTCTGCGATCTGAAGAAGGGGGACTGGGCGGGGGGCGATCTTAAGGATGTGGTCGCCGCTGCGTACTGGCTCGAGGCAACCGGACAGGCTGACGGTTCCCGCATCGCCCTCGTCGGAGGCAGCTACGGGGGATACCTGATGCTCATGGCGCTCGAGAAAGCCCCTGGAAGGTGGGCTGCTGGAGTCGACCTCTTCGGGTTCGTGAACCTGGAGACCTTCTACAGGAACGCCCGGGACTACGTTCAGCTGATGATAAGGACCCAGATCGGCACGCCGGAGGATAACTCCGTGTTCTACAGCGAAAGGTCGCCGATCAACAACTGCGACGGGATCACATCTCCTCTCCTGATCATCCACGGAGCGGATGACGCAGTGGTCCCCGTGAGCGAGTCGGAGCAGATCGTCGATCGTCTGCACGGTCTTGGAAAGACCTGCGAACTGAAAGTGTATGACGGTCAGGATCATCGCTTCCACTCCGCATCGGGCCAGATCGACTACATGCGGACCATCTCGGAGTTCCTCGACAGGCACATCGCATCGGGAAGACACACGAACCGGGCATCGACCGGCAGATAGGGAAGCGGCTCTTCCATCTTGCTTCGTACACAACGGGGGACCAGGTCCATCAAGCCTAGTCCACTCGATATCGTGCAAGCATCAATACAATCTGTTGAATCAGCGAACCGTCTGCTCATCCAGCCCGTCGGAATCAGGGTCGCTCTCGCCCTGCAGGAAGAGGAAGTCGTCTGTCAATGACTCGAGCAGTGCCTTCCGTTCAGAGCTCTGCAGGGTGAAATCTGCAATTGCGAAGAATCCTGCACCTGCCCTGGAGGTGAGGAAGCCCTCGTTTTCCAGTTGACCATATGCCTTGGCGACAGTATTCGGGTTCACCTTGAGTTCAAGTGACAGTTCGCGTATCGAGGGGAGCCTGCTGCCATCCCCGAGGCGGCTGGAGGCTATCAAAATGCGGATCTGCCTCTTGATCTGCTCGTATACCGGAAGAGCGGATCTTGGATCAATGCTGAACATCTCGAACCATCTCTATCATATTACTGTAATAGTACAGTAGTACACTATTGTCAAGAGAAGGCTATTCCTGTAATCCCGTTCTGAAGGTGGGTAAACCTATGTTGTTAGAGGAGGACTTTCGGGATGGATCAGCTGTTGCACGTGGTGTATCGGCGGAGGTGAGGCTAGTCCAGCTTGGGATGGTGGAGTGCAGGCCTGGCTTGTACTCGATCTGGCGGCAGTTTCCCAACTCCGGGATCTGCTTCGTCAGGATGCGAACAGGGGAGTAGGGAGCAACACTACAATTCTAGGTCCGGGAGCAGCTTCCTGAAACTCAGATGGGATCGTCGCTGGGAAACCCTGTCTGGCCCCCGGTCCGACCTCAGTCTGAGGCAGGGGTGTCATCGCCCTGCAGTAAGGATCCGGTCCCGGATGCACCTTCGAAGTCGACAGAGCGCAGCGAGTCGACTATGGCTCCCGCTATGATCCTGTTCCCGGCAGCGTTGACATGGCATCCTGCTGCGTCGGTGAAGATCTCCGCATCGGTCCCGTCGAAGACATTCGAGAGGTCCACGAAGGCGGTCATCGTGTCAGCATTCGAGCGGACCCTCTCACTTGTTGCAGCTACGAGCTCGAGCCAGGAAGGATCTCCGCCTTCGGGGAAACGCTCCAGGCCACCTGCCCTGAGCATCTCCTCCCTTTCTGTCAGAGGCTTTTCGCTGCACCAGATCACAGGCTGCCAGCAGAACAGGCACTCGAAGCCGTAGGCTTCTCCCAGCACGGAAGCCGCATCCATCGTCCGCTGGTAGTGGGTGAAGGTGCGGCCCGCCATCGACTGGGCGTCTATCCCCATCGTCGCGTAGGAGACTGCCGGGAGGGGAGGGGAGAAGAGTTCGCTCCGCCTGGCCAGGCGTGCAAGAAGGCCCAGATTGGTCTGGTCGAAGAGATCTGCCGGACCGACGTTTCCTCCGGCCTCCAGCCTGCCACTGTTCTCCATCCAGTCCCTCGTCTCCAGGAAGGCATAGTGCTCGCCGGCTCGTCCACACTGGTAGGCGCTGTGAAGATCGTTGAAGCCGTCATGGAAGATCACCAGTTCAGGCCTCATGCCGTCCCTCAGCTCGAACAGCAGGCAGATGAGCTCCTGGCTCGAGACCCAGGATATCTGGCCGTAGTTCACCACGTTCACGGGGCGGTCGAGTTCTTCCGAGAGGAATTCCTGAATGTATGCCGCGATCGTGCAGGAATCAGGCACTTCCACACCCCAGGCCGCAGAACCGCCGAATACGAACACGTCGAACGAGCCCTCCTGCTCGACGGCCCCCGGTGTGGTCCTGAGCCCCCTCTCGTCGCTCGACATCATCCCCGCGAGCCCGGGATCGGCATGCCACAGGAGGAACGACGTGTAATGCCCCCGGATCGAGTTGATGTCAGGTGCGGTTGATCGGCCTGATCTGACCTCGTTCAGCTTGGCGACACGGGTGGAGATGTCGTCGGGATTCCACACCTTGAGTACGAGGAGAGCCGCGAGATCGGCGAGGACCAGTATCAGAATAGTGTTCAGCAGCATGATAGCGATGCCACGGTAGACCTGCGGGGTCTTCCGGCCGAGGATTGCTGCCGCGAAAAGGCAGACCCCCAGGATGATTATGGTTATCTGGTTCGAGCTGAATTCTCTGTTCACGCTCAGGCCGACGATGTCCGAGAGGAGGGCCGCCAGGATCAGAAGGAGGCCCGCCGCCGCCGCGGCGAACCTGAGCAGGCGGACTGATCTGCTGTCTGTCTCCGGAGATCCCGCCATCTATCCGTTCCTCCTCCATCAGCCTCGAAGGACTGGGTTAGCACAGCTCGATCGGCAAGAGAGATCTGGTCCCGCCCGCGTCAAAACCCGCCGCTCCAGGCGTCCATCCGGGGATGAACCGGATGCTTTCAGCCGGGTCCCCAGGACGGCTGGATCGCCAGACCATTTGCATGCCCTTGCCGAGCGATTCATGGAGTGATGCGGTAGAGTACCTCGCTCGCGAAGATCGAAGGCAGGCAGCGTGCAAGGAAACCTATCTTCCCGCGAAGACCGATCACATCGGGATCCCCGAGGGCCAGCCATCTCGACCAGACCAGGAAGTCCCGGGTGGACCAGTAACGAAGGTGCTCCCTGGGATCGGCGATGTAGGTGACGGGGAACCGGCCGAAGAGGAGCCGCAGTCGGTGTGCCGCGTAGCCGAGGTTGGGGGTGGTCACGTAGAGCCCCTTGCGGAAGCGGCCCTTCAGGTTCGAGATCAGTATCTCGGAGTCGGCTACGTGCTCGAGCACCTCGAAGAGGATGATATGGTCGAAAACTCCATCGAGTCTGGTTCCCTCGGATGTGAGGTCGGCTTTGATCGTACCGAAGCCTCTGCCGCGGACCTTCTCGAGCGCGACTTCGGAAATGTCCAGACCCGTGCCCGAGATCTCCCTCCTGGACGAGATGTACTCGAGGGTCTCTCCGGTTCCGCATCCGACGTCCAGAACAGAATCCCCGTCCGAGATGAAGGGAAGGACGCCGGCTGCGCGGCGTCTTGCAGGTTCTGTGAATACACCGGTCTCGATCCGGTCCCTCCAGTAATCCTCGTAGCCGGAATCGAAGGCCTTCAGTGTGCGGGGAAGAGGCATCTCGCCGAAAACCTCGGTGAGGATGCCGCGACCCCTGTCCCCCGGTTTCCTGCCCTCAGCCATGCAGCTCCAGTTTCGGCTCGGGTTTCTTGACTTCTGGCAATCCTGGTTGCAGAACATATACGAAAACCGGGAGGGGGCAGAGATGAGATCAGTATTTTTCATCCTCCTGGCCGGGGTTGCCGCGGCAGCCTACGGCTCCAGCTTCGCAGACGATTTCGAGGACGGCTACATAGGAGATTGGGACGAGAGATGCGGTTCGGGTAACTGGTACGTGGTCGGAGGTCAGGCGCGGGCGACCACCGGGTACAACTGCAGCGCACTCGTCTGCCCGTGGTCTCCGGAGTCGATGAATGTGAGTGTTTCGGTCTCGGGAACGGCCACGCACGTGTTCGGCGTGATTGCCAGGCTCATCGACGGGGATACCGGGATCTACGCCTACGTCTCTCCGGACAGCAACATCGCCAGGATCAGGCTCGTCGAATCAGGGGAGACATCGACGGTGCTCGCCTCCATCACGGACGACTTCCCCGAGTATGTCGACTACGAACTCACCCTCACCTGCCTGGACGAGCAGCTCTACCTCGAGATAGTCGTCCCTTCGACCTCACAGTACTGGCAGATAGATGCGGACGATCCTTCTCCCCGGCAGGGGAGCTGCGGAATCGCAACCGGAGACGAACCGCTGGCATCCTGGAACTGGTTCTCTGCGCAGACTCTCGGAGTGGGCGTCGAGGATCCATTCCCGGACGGGGGAGACGCGCTCCTCATGTCGCTGTCTCCCAACCCTTCGTCGGCTGCCGTCTGTATTACGGTGACCGGCATGCCTGGCGATCAGGCGTTGGTGGGGATCTACGACGTGTCGGGCAGGCTGGTTGCCGAACCTTCCCCCGCCGGAGCCATGTCGGACGGGAGCCGGGTCTTCACCTGGAACGGGGCTATGGATGACGGGAGTGCAGCTCCTGCTGGAGTGTACATGGTGCGCTGCACGATTCCGGGAGGTCCTTCCCTTCTGCGCTCCCTTGTCCGCATCGACTAGAGCCCGGAACCAGGTGCAACATCCGATAGATTACAGCGTAAGTAAATGTACGGCTACACTATGAACGACTACGTGATATCGGTTCCTTCATCCTCGGAGTTGCAGCAGGAAACCGACTCCTCACAACCGCATTTTCTCGAGGGTCTCGAAGGGAGTCTCTCCATGAAGGGTCTCAGAGCCTCGAGCAGACCTGCAGTATCCTGGTCGATGCCCACGGCGATCGAGAAATAGATCCAGACACCCCGCCTTCTGCCCCTCACGAGACCGGCGGAGGAAAGCTCACGAAGGTGTCTGGAGGCCTTTGACTGCGTTATCGCCAGCGCTTCGGCTATCTCACACTCACAGAGCTCGCCGTGCTTTCCGAGCATCGCCATGATCTCGAACCTGGTCGGATTCGACAGGGCTTTCAGAATCAGGACAATCTGCTCCAAGGCATCCCCTCCGGCTTGATATTTCTATATAATCGAGAATACGAATATATGATGTACCCTTTGAGAAGGAAGTGAACGTGGACAAGGCGGATGTGTTGAGGAGCAGGGTAGCAGAAGACTATGCCGCTGCCATAGGTCGTACGTCATGCTGCGGATCGTCGGGAGGCGGCCTCGCCGCTCTTGCCGGCTACACCGACGAGGAACTCTCTCGTATCCCCGAGGGAGCTGCAGGCAGTTCGTTCGGGTGCGGCAATCCCCTCGCTATGTCGGATATCAGACCGGGTGACTGCGTGCTCGATCTCGGAAGCGGGGCCGGGCTCGATCTGATCCTGGCAGCCCGTATGGCAGGTCCCGATGGCCGTGTCACAGGCATCGACATGACGGATGAGATGATAGCCAGAGCCCGCGCGAACATCGCCTCCGCAGGCCTCACGAATATCGAGGTCAGGAAGGGCATCATCGAGGACCTGCCTGTGGAGAGCGGCTCGATCGATATCGTGATCTCGAACTGCGTCATCAACCTCTCGCCTGAGAAGGCCAGGGTCTTCTCGGAGATCTCGAGAGTCCTCAAGCCGGGCGGAACGATGACCGTTTCCGACCTCGTCGCCGAGTCGCTGCCGGAGGCGATAAGGGCTGACCGTGGACTGTACTCGTCCTGCCTTGCCGGCGCGGTTTCGGAGGGGGAGTATGTGCGCGGGCTGGAGGAAGCCGGCCTGATCGATGTCGAGGTCATCGACAGACTGGTCTATGACAGGGCGCAGTTCCTGGCGCTCTTCTCGTCGGGTACGGGATGCTCCTGCTGTTCGAGTGGAACGGGCGGATTCGACAACGGCATACTGGACGCCCTCGTCGGGAAGGTTTCCAGCATCAGGATCAAGGCACGCAAGCCTGCCTGAACCCGGATGGATGCTGCGTTCTACTTGGAATTCGCCGAGGTATTCAGGAACATCACGAGGGCACCCATCAGGACTGCGAGCGCAGCAGCGATGGCGACCATGAGTGCCTGGTTGCGGCCGGCAGAGGTTCCGGAAGCCATCCGGATGGTCGACCTGGAGTGATCCGACATGTCCGGGAACACCGTACACCTGCTGCCCGGAGTGAATCTGCCGATGACCGCCAGAGCGGTTTCATACGGTACGGGCGTACTCCACGGATCGAACCTTCGAACCGTGGGATCTCCGTACATCCCGGTCCCGGTGGATCCGGTGTACTCCGCTCCGTTGAAACTGTACCGGTAGGTGATCACGGGTATGAAGGCTGAAGCACCTGAGTGATCCTGTACCTGCCGGGCTTCGCTCGAGATGACGATACCTTCAGCCCTGCGCATCCTGCCCAGGTATCTGATCAACATCGGGATGAACAGGATCGAAACCACCAGGACGGCCGGTAAGAGAATCCCCATCAGCTCCATCTGTTCTGCCGCCTCTCCCGTTGTTTGGTTCGCTTTGCAGATACTAACGACACATGCCACCCGGCACCATGCCCGGTCGGTTCCCCCGGTCGATTCCTGGTTTCAGATGCTTCAGATGCACCCGTAAGACAATGTTAGGCAAGCTATTGCCTCCTTCAACGGGATCCCTGTTTGCATTCCGTCCCAAAAAGAATAAAATTCATTTGCATGAACGCCGGATCGCGACTGGACCATCCTGGCTCGTTGCACCATGTGATGGGACATGGGATGGGAGATGAGTGCATTCTGGAGACCGACGCGGACAAGAGGAGTTTCCTTGCACGTCTGGATTTCCTCGCCTCCGGGATGGATTTTCGTGTCTATGCCTGGGCATTGATGCCCAATCATTTCCATCTGCTTATCGAGATCGGGTACAACAGGCTGCACGAGATCATGCAGCGTCTCCTCGGCGGTTTCAGCATCTCCTACAACCGACGGCACGGACATCGGGGTCATGTCTTCATGTCCCGGTTCAAGTCGATCCTTGTATGCAGGGATGAGTATCTGTATAAACTCATCAGATACATACATCTCAATCCGGTGAGAGCTGGAATGGTGGACAGCCTCTCCGAGCTCGCCGACTATCCATGGACTGGTCACAAGGCGATAATCAACGGTGAAGAACATGTCTGGCACCGTGTGAAGGATGTCCTGAGCGCCTTCGGAACTGACGAAGCAGATTCGAGGAGCGCCTATCTCTCGTATCTGGCAGCCGGCATTGGAGACGGAGACTCAGAACTAATGGAGTCGGGGAGTCTCAGGATCTGCAGGGGCGGATTAGTTCGTGAGAAGGGTGCATGCTCTGATCAACGCCGCTATGACTACGTAGGGATGGTTCTGGGAAGCAGGGATTTTGCTGTCGGAGCGGCGCTGATGCTCGATGACAGGAGAAGACAGATCCGGAAAAGAGGCCAGGAACACGAAATGCTGGAAGCCATCATCGAAAGAATCTGCGCACAATACAATATCGAACCGGTTCAATTGACGGGAAGAGCCAAGGGAGGCAGCGTGAGTTTCGCGAGGCGTGACGCCGTCCGACTCCTTTTCAACGCGGGTGTCTGCAGGGCGGACATCTCGCGGAGGCTAAATCTCGCCCCCTCCTCCGTCACTCGGCTTCTCGCAGGCGATACCTGAATGTTATGAATCCGAAAATGGTAAGATACAATATAGGATAAGATTTCTACCAGAGATCCGTCGCAGAACGTAAGTGCATGAGAGGCAGATAATAATGACTGCATCTGAAACATCTGAAACCAGGAACTGACTGATGAGGGTGGCGATAAATGCGGCGGTGATCGCGCACCCTCTCACCGGGGTCGCTCGCTACGCCTTCGAACTCGGCGGCGCCCTCACCGACCTCGGCCTGGATGTCGAATACTGGACCTGGGATCGTTTCCGTGACGACCTCCGCGCGAGCATCGGAGAAGGTCCCGTCATCAGGACCTTCCCGCATCTCAAAGGCATGGGTACAGCCCTGGTCCCCGGGATGAAGAGCCTGGCCACGCGTCTGGACGTCTATCACTTCCCCAACGGAGACCTTCTGAAGTGCCCGGTCCCTAAGACCGCGATGATCCACGACCTCGCCCCGTTCCTCTTCGACGGCATCCTCCCTCCGGACATGCGCGACTTCTACCGCGAGAAGACACGCAGAGTGGTGAGGCTCTGCGCCGCGGTGACCGTGAACTCACGCACCACTCTCGCGAACCTGCTGGAGCTGTTCCCGGAGGGACAGGACCGTTACCACCTGACTCCCCTGGGCTGCGACCACATTCTCCCGCCGGCCGGTGCCCCGGACGCGCTCCCGTGCGGGCTCGAGCCGGGATACATCCTCAGCGTCGGCACCATCGAGCCCAGGAAGGATTACGAGACCCTCATCCGCGCCTGGGGGCTGCTCTCCGGCCCCGGCAGGGGGGAGGCGCCTCCCCTGGTCATCGCGGGAGGAGACGGATTCATGGCGGAAGAGACGAGGATGCTCGCAAGGCAGACGAGCCCCGGTGGAGGAGTGCATTTCGCGGGGTACGTCGACGAGAGTACGCTCTCGACGCTTTATGCTCATGCCGCCTTGTACGTACACTCCTCGATCCACGAGGGTTTCGGCCTCCCCGTCGCCGAGGCGATGAGATGGGGCCTGCCGGTCGCGGCGGCTGACAACAGCGCGGTCCGCGAGCTTTTCGGCGGGCTGTACATACCTTTCGACACAGGTTCGCCCGAGTCCGCCGCTGCGGCCATCTCAGCAGCTCTGGCCTCGCGGCCCGATCCGGAACTGGTCGAATCGAGGA
Organism: Candidatus Fermentibacterota bacterium; assembly: GCA_963718745.1. Lineage (GTDB taxonomy): Bacteria > Fermentibacterota > Fermentibacteria > Fermentibacterales > Fermentibacteraceae > Fermentibacter. Next base: position 27,141 of record OY970370.1, read on the forward strand.
GCAGAGTGCTCGAGGGGCTGTCCTGGCGCAACTGCGCCGCGAGGACGGCGGAAGCATTCGCAGCGGCCACGGGCCGTCCTCTTCGATGAGGATACTGGTTTCCTCCTGGTTCATCCGCCCGGGAGTATCCGGGGGCTGGACCACGGTCGCGGACCTTCTGCAGCCTGCGCATCCGATGGCCTTCATCGGCGCCTCGGTCCCGGTGGGGACGACCGAGGTCGAGGGGATCCGGGTGACCGGTTTCTCCATGCCTGCAAGGCTGATCTCCAGATGGCCGGCCCTGAACCGTCTGAAGGAGTTCTTCCAGCGCCGCTCCCTCGCCGCTGAGACCAGAGCGGCCTTCGAAGCCCATCGTGCGGATCTGGTGCTCTGCACTGACGAGAGGGCCGCGCTGGGAGCGTTGGAAGCCGGCCTGCCATTCGCCCTGCGGTTCCATTCCCGCCCGGGCCTCCTTCCCCGGGAGGACCTCCGCAGGGTGATGGAGGGGGCCCTGTTCGCGACCGGCGCCCAGCCGGACTTTCCCGGAACGGTCTTCCTGCCCCATTCGATAGACCTGGACAGGTTCACCTACAGCGAACCCCCCGCTGCTATCGCAGCTCTGATGACGACGAGCCTGGTCGAGGCCGAGAGGCCGGACATCTTCGTGAAAGGAACGGCTCGGTCGGGGCTTTCCGGCACCATCGCCGGAGCAGGCCCTCTCGAAGGGGAGTTGTCGAGGCTCTGTGCAGCAACAGGGGGCAGGGTCCGGCTGATTCCTGCAGTCCTCCGGAAGGATCTCCCGGCCCTGCTCGCGGGGCACCAGGTAGGGGTCGCCTGCCTCCAGGAGGGCTGGCATACGACCTACCAGATGAAGGTGAGCGAATACCAGGCCGCGGGCCTCTTCCCTGTGGTCCAGCCCTGGTCCGAGCTGGCCCTGGCTGCTCCAGGGCTGACGAGGACCTTCAGGGACGAGGACGATCTCGCGGGAGTCCTGGACGGAATCAGAGCCGGCTGGGACGATACGCTCGAGATCAGGCGCATGAACAGGGAGTTCGCATACTCCCGCTATCACATCTCGGATGCCAGACGCCGCTTCGAGGAGATCCTGGCCTCGATCAGCCTCCCGTCCCCCTGTGGAGGACCTTCTCCGAGAACGCTCTGACAGAGGCCGATCCGAGCAGCATGCACGTCCAGAGATAGACACCCGCGGACGGCACCGTCCACAGGAGGATCCTTGCGATCCTTGCGGCGAGGCCGGCATCCGGGTCCGGGGGCAGGATCCTCGTCATGAGCAGCGCGGTTCCGATCAGGGCGGCAGCGGCGGCGAGCAACCGGGCATGCTCCCGCAGAACCGGCCTGAATGAAATGTCGGGTGACTTCCTCCTGAAGAACCACACGAGCAGGAGAGTCTTCGCGGTGGACGAGAGCGTGGAGGACAGCGCGAGGCCTCCGATACCCATGGGCATTATCAGGATGATGTTGAGCAGGATGTTGGCCGTCATGCCCCAGATCCCGATCAGCACGGGCGTCTTCGAATCCTTGAGGGCGTAGAAGCCTCTCGAGACAACGGCTCCGAAGCCGAACTGGGCGAGCCACGGGGCATAGTACGCCAGAGCGTAGCCTACCAGTTCCGCACTCTCGCGCCCGAAGCTGCCCCTCATGAACAAAACAGAGACCAGCTCGGTGGAGAACACCGAAAGCAGACACGCTGCGGGAAGCATGAGGAATGACGTCAGATCGAGCATGGACGCCATTTCCCCGTTGAAGGCCACCATGTCGTTCCTGGCCGATTTCTCGGAGAAGCCGACATCGGAAAGTGCCGAGATCGGCAGGAACAGGAGGGCGAGCACCATATCCCTCACCCGGATCGCATAATCCATCGCGGTCACTGAGCTGTCTGCGAGGAAGGAGGCGAGGATCTTGTCGACGATCGGCCCCAGGAAACCGAGCATCACACCCGCCACCACGGGAGCCGATAGCCTGAGAAGCCTCCTGAAGTCCTGATCCCGGGTGTCCATCGCCGGCTGGAACCTCAGGCCGTACCTGATCGCTGCAAGGAGGGAGACGAAGAAGGCCGTGACAGCTCCCGCCAGCCCCGACAGCGGGAGGACCATGATCCCGAACCGCCCGTGTCCGAGGAGGACGAACAGGAGGGAGACGGCTACACTCGAGACATTGACTGCGCTCACGATCCCGAAACGCTTCTGGCAGCTCGTGAGCCCCGTCAGTATCCCGCTCGCCGAGACCAGGAGCATGATGGGCAGCATTATCTCGAGCATCGTCGAGGAGAGGTCCAGCACCTCCGGTCTGAGGCCAGGACCCGCGACCGAGACGAGGCTCCCGCTCAGGTGGAGGAGCAGCAGGATCAGGATACCGCCCAGGGCTGCCATCCAGCAGAGTATCCTGCTCGCGAGCCGGTCCGCCGCCTCCCTTCCCTTCTTGTGCAGGACGTCGGTGTATATGGGGATGAAGCTCGAGCCGAACGCGTGGGAGACCACCTGCTGCGCGAACATCGGGAAGACGAGCGCCACGGCATAGGCATCGGTCATCCAGCTGGTGCCGAACAGCCGTGCTATCTCCGCCTGCCTGAAATAGGTCAGCACCGCAACCAGGAGGTTGCCAGCCGACATGAGGGAGAAACCGGCCAGACCGCCGCTCGGACCGGCAATTCTGGACAGGAACAGTCTCAACCTGGCCTCCCGGGAAGTCCGCAAGGCGGGATGCGATGCGCCCTGATGCCGCGAAAGTAAGACGGTGCGGCGCGCTTGTCGATAGTCACCGCTCCGGGATCGCACGCCTGGGGCAGCTTCCGGGCCTGTTGTGCAGGCGATCCGCCATGTTAGATTAACAGCAGTTCAACCAGATCGAAGGAGCCCCGTTGCAGCCGGATACCCCGACCGTACTGCCGCTCTCCGGATCCTGATGGCCGAGCATGACCTGATCGCCTTCTTCCTCCAGGTAGGTGTCATGCTCGCGGTCGCCCTCCTCGCAGGGGAGGCGGCGCGCAGGCTGGGCCAGCCGGCAGTCCTCGGAGAAATAATCGGCGGAATCATCCTGGGTCCGTCCATACTCGGCCTCCTGGCGCCGGGCATCCACTCCCTCCTGTTCGTCCAGGGCGAAAACACTCACAGGATGCTGAACGCCTTCGTGAACCTGGGCATGCTCTACTTCCTCTTCATCGCGGGCATGGAGGTGGACCTGTCCAAGGTCAGGAGCCGTGGACGGGCCTCCCTGCTCATGAGCGTCTTCGGGATCGTGGTCCCGTTCGCGCTCGGATCGGCCTCCGTCCTGCTGTTCCCCGCGATCTGGGACGCGCCCTCCCAGAGCGGCTCGCTCTTCCCGATCTTCGTCGGCGCCGCGCTCTCGATTTCAGCCCTCCCGGTCATAATCAGGATTCTCATGGACCTCGACCTGATCCGCACCGAACTGGGCCAGTCCGTCGTGACCTCGGCGATCATCGACGATCTGGCCGGCTGGTCACTCTTCGTCTACATACTGGGCGTGATGACCTCCGCCGGAGCGGCGAACCCGCTCATGGTCCTGCTTCGTGTCGTGCTGATGGGTGCCTCGTTCCTGCTTCTCGGGAGGTTCCTGGGGGACAGGTTCCTGCGGTTCGCGAGGAGGGCCGGTGGAGAGGCCGGCGGCCTGCTCGCCATGATATCCGTGGCCGTTCTCGCCGGAGCAGTCGCTGCATCCAGGTGCGGGGTGCACCCCGTCTTCGGAGCATTCCTCGTAGGCGTGGCCCTCGGTCCGACCCTCAGGCATACGCCCTGCGTGGACACCATCATCAGGCAGTTCGCGATATCCCTCTTCGCACCGCTGTACTTCGTCTCCATCGGACTGAGGCTCGATTTCACGAGGTTCTTCGACCTCCCTCTCGTACTGCTGGTCGTCGCCGTTGCCTTCACCGGGAAGCTCGCGGGCGTTGGAGCCGGCGCTCTGCTGGGCCGCATGAAGCCCAGGGACGCCGTTGCCGCCGCCTTCGCCCTCAACGCCAGGGGAGCGGTCGAGATCATACTGGCGGGCGTGGCCCTCTCGGCCGGTGTGATCGACAACCGCATCTTCCTCTCCCTCGTGGTCATGGCATTCGTCACCACCATGGTGAGCGTCCCCGTCATCAGGCACTTCTCCCGGCCCGGAGCAGTCCGCGGGGAGGGATAGGAACCACTCCGCAACAGCGGGAGTGCATGTGCCGCACTTGTCCCCGGGCTCCTGCAAGCTCATCTTCAGGAGCCTGCACGGAGGTTGATGGAATGAAACCGGCGAACGACACCCGGGAATCCGGAGACCAGGTTGCCGACTGCGGCGGCATCGAGACCGGGGAACTCCTCACCGGCATACTTTCCAGCATCCAGGACGGGATCAGCATCCTCGACACGGACCTCAGGATACTGAAGGTCAATTCCGTCATGAAGAGATGGTTCGGGCTCACCGACGAAGTGACCGGAAGACCCTGCCGCGAGGTATTCCCGGACAGCTCCGTATCCTGCATCGAATGTCCATCCCGGAAGGCCATCGAAACGGGCACGATCCAGAGCGGTCTGTTCCCCTCCAGATTCGTAGATGGCACCGGGGACGACTGGGTCGAGGTCTTCAGCCATCCACTCCGGGACGGTCGCGGAAAGATAACCGGGGTCATCGAGTACGTGCGCGACGTGACGACAAGGGTCCATGCCGAGCAGGCTCTCCGCATGGAAAGGGACATCTTCGCCGGAATGGCCGAGGCGAGCCCCTCCGGCATCGTCAGGGTCTCGAAGGACGGGGTCATCTCCTATGCCAACAGGAGGGCATCGGAGATACTGGAATACCCTGTGATGGAGATCGAGGGCGCCCGGTTCGACTCCCCGCTGTGGAGGATCACGAGTCCTCAGGGCGGAACGATACCCTTCGACGAGATCCCGGCGAGGATTCTCGATGACAGGAGCCTGCCGATCTTCGATGTCATCTATGCGATGACGCTTGCCGACGGCCGGCGGAAGATCCTGTCCGTCAACGCAGCCCCCCTCGAGAGCCCCCTGGGCGGGACCGAGGGGATCGTCGCCACCCTGGAGGATGTCACGGAGCGCTTCGACGCCCAGGAGAGCGTGAGACTGAACGAGCAGTTCAACAGGGCCCTGATCGCCGAATCGCCGATCGGGATCTCGGTCCGCTCAGCGTCCGGGAGGCTCCTCTCCTGCAACAGGGCCTGGCAGCAGATCTGGAACATGACCGACAGCGACGTCGCCTCCGACATGGAAAGAGAGAGAGAGAGCCTCGTCCTGGACGACAGGGACAGATATCTGGGGGACTGGATCCCGGAGGTGAGAAGGGTTTACGAGGAGGGAGGCTCGCTCCACGTCCCGGAGATGAAGACAAGCGGAAAGCGCCCCGGTTCCGCGACCTGGATCTCCCAGCACTTCTACGCGATCATGGACTCCTCCGGACGTGTCGACAGGGTCGTCATCCTCACGGAGGACATCAGCGAGCAGAGGGCCGTCGAGCAGGCGTTGAAGGAGAACGAGGCGAGATACCGTACGCTTACCGAGTCCTCGCACGACCTGATCTTCGCGATAGATGCCGATGACACGATCCGGTTCGTCAACAGCGCCGCTGCAAATGCTTTCGGCATGAAGCCCAGCGATCTGGTCGGGAGGAAGCGGTCCGAGTTCTTCCGCGGCGAGGACTCCGGTACGCAGGTGCCCGCCCTGATGAGCGTCCTTTCCGGAGGGAAGTCCTATTACGCCGAGAACTCGGCGCTCTTCCCCACAGGCAAGCGCTGGCTGGGGACATGGCTCGTCCCCCTCGAGGACATAGGCGGCGGAAGCCCCGGTGTTCTAGGAGTTTCCAGGGACATAAGCGACAGAGTGAGGGCGGAGGAGCGCGAGGCTAACCTCCGCGAACAGCTCAACCTCTCCCAGAGGATGGAGTCGATCGGGCGCCTCGCCGGTGGGGTGGCGCACGACTTCAACAACCTCCTCACCGTGATCCTCGGGCACGCTGAACTGGCAATCGAATGCGCTCCTTCCGGTCCTCATCCTGTCCGGACGTCTCTCCTGGAGATCCGGAAGGCGGGGGAGAGGGCCAGGGACCTCACATGGCAGCTTCTCGCGTTCGGCCGCAGGCAGATGCTGGTCATGAAGGAGATCGACCTCAACAGGGTCATCGCCTCGTTCTCCAGCATCCTCCTTCGCCTGATAGGAGAGGATGTGAGGATCGAAACCGACCTCGACCCGGCGCTTTCGACGATCCTTGCCGATCCCGGCCAGATCGAGCAGGTCCTCATGAATCTCGCCGTGAATGCGAGGGACGCCATGCCGTCGGGAGGAACGCTGAGGATCTCCACCAGGGAGGCACTGCCCGACGATCCGGTCGGCGAAGGTGACGGCGGGGCGAACCATCGCAGATACGCGGAGCTTGTCGTTTCAGATACGGGGACGGGTATGGACGAGGAGACCCTTCGACACGTGTTCGAACCGTTCTTCACGACCAAGGAGGTCGGGAGGGGCACAGGGCTGGGCCTGTCCACCGTCTACGGCATCGTGAAGCAGCATGGTGGATTCGTCCGGGTGGAGAGCAGACCCGGAGCCGGAACCGCGTTCTCGGTCTTCCTCCCACTTTCGGATGTGGGCGTGAAGGAGATCCCGCAGGTGGAGCAGGCCGAGGTCGAGACTCCCGCGGGACCCCCGCGGATAATGGTTGTGGAGGACGACAAGGCCGTGAGAGAACTCATCTGCGGACTCCTGCGGCACGAGGGATACTCGGTCGTGGCGGTCGAGGATCCTGCGGCAGCCGGGCGGGAGGCTTCCTCACGGGGGCGGTTCGATCTCCTGGTGACCGATGTGGTCATGCCCGGGATGGGGGGGCGCGAGGTCGCCAGCGCGGTGCTCGCGGCGGACCCCTCGATCCGTGTGCTCTTCATATCCGGGTACTCGAGCGACATGGCCGATCTGGGATTCCCGCGAACGGGTACCGGCTTCCTGCAGAAGCCGTTCTCGGCAGCGAAACTGATCGATTCGGTGAAGACGGTCCTGCGGGACGAATCCTCTCCGGGGACGGACAGGTGAAGCCTTCCGAAGGCTGCAGGATCCTCCGCAGAAGATGGTCCGGCGGATCCGGCCGGATTATGCTAGCTTTCGTATCTATCGCATCTGAACACCATGGGGAGGGTGTATGAACCTGGTAAGGATTCTCGTCATGCTGGCCCCGCTGATACTGGTAGTCCTGGGTGTGGCCGTCTGGCTGATGATGCGTCGAACCATAAGGACGCGCATCGAGATGGATGCCCAGTTGAAGAGGGATTCCGAGATAAGCGAATGGCTGGTCCTGTTCGGCTGGACCAGCAAGATAATCTACTTCCCAACGGTGATTCTCTCCCTCCTGTTCTTCGCCCTCTCGTTCATACCGGGGATGCCCCTGGGAACGATGGGCGCGGCGTGGCTGGCCGTGTTCCTGCTCAACTTCCTCATCGAGGAGTACGATGTCGGCATCAAGGAGCTGCTCATCTTCCTGCTCGCCGGATCGGGAGCGATAGTGTGGCTCTTCCTCATCGGAATGCTCTCGGCCATCGCGGAGACGATCGGAGGGGTCGACGCCAGGATGAACGGCTTCGCCTACCTGGTGTTCGCGCTGATATTCCTCGTCGCCATAGCCGTCTCCTGGATCAGGGGTCTCTTCGACTATGTCGCGATCACCCCGAACTACATCAACATCCAGAAGGGGCCCACCGAGAGCGGCCAGCAGATCTCCCGCGAGGAGTACTCGACCATAATCGACACGAGAGACCTGCTGGAGAGGATGCTGGGATTCGGCAAGATCATCGTGAGCTTCCGGGATCCGCACAGGCAGCCTCTCACTCTGCTGGTCTGGGGTATAGGGGCCAAGTCCCGCAAGCTCGAGAACATCAGAGGCACGATCACGATCGAGGGACGTCCCAGGCCCGGCCAGTTCGCATGATTTCGACTCCAGCCATCCGGAGGTGCCCGGGACATGCCTGACATCGGATTCGGAAAGAAGCTGAGGTACTGGTTCGACAACATGACCTCGCGGGGCACCGCTGCGATGATAGTGATGCTCTTCGCGACGACTCTCGTGCTCGTCCTGATCGTGGCCGCCTTCGTCAAGACAACGGGGGTCGACCCGGAGCAGCGCGATTTCGTGAAGATCGCCTGGGCCGGACTCATGAGGACCCTGGATCCCGGGACCATGGGCGGTGACGAGGGCAGGACTCCGTTCCTCCTCGCGATGCTCACTGCTACAATCGGCGGTATATTTGTGGTGGGCACTCTGATAGGCATCATCACGAACGGTATCGATACCAAGCTGGAGCAGCTGCGCAAGGGCCGCACCTTCGTCGCCGAGTCGGGTCATACGATCATCCTCGGCTGGTCGACGCAGATCTTCACGATAATCGGCGAGCTGGTCGAGGCCAACTCCAGCCTCAAGCACGCCTGCGTCGCCGTGCTGGCCGAGAAGGACAAGGTGGAGATGGAGGACGAGATCCGTTCGAGGATCCCTGACACCAAGACCACCCGCGTTGTCTGCAGGACAGGCTGCCCCATCGAACTCGTGGATCTCGAGATAGTCAACCACAGGGACGCCCGGGCCATCGTCGTGCTTCCCCCCGAGGGCGAGAACCCCGACTCGAGCGTGATCAAGAGCGTTCTCGCACTGGTCAACAACCCTTCGAGACGCAGGGAGCCCTATCACATAGTCGGCGTGCTCCGCGATCCCGAGAACCTCACCGTGGCCGAGATGGTCGGCGGAGACGAGGTCCAGCTGATCCTGGCGGGCGACATGATCGCTCGCATCTCGGCGCAGACCTGCAGGCAGTCAGGTCTGTCGGTGGTCTATACCGAGCTCCTGGATTTCGGCGGAGACGAGATATACTTCAAGCCCGAACCATCTCTCGCCGGGAAGACCTACCGGGAGGCGCTGCACGCCTACGAGGACTCCTGCCTCATCGGCCTCAGGAACTCCGATGGATCGGTGCTGCTCAATCCTCCGATGGATACTCTTGTGCAGAGGGATGGAATGGTTGTCGTCATCTCCGAGGACGACGACACAATCAGGCTCTCGGGCAGTCCCGCCCCGAAGATCGCGGATGGTTCGGTCGTCCAGGCCGGACTCCCGCCTGTGAAGCACGAGCGGACGCTGATCCTCGGCTGGAACAGGCGGGTGCCGATCATAGCGAGGGAGCTGGACGGCTATGTCGCCCCGGGGTCGGAACTCGTCATCGTGGTCGATCCCGAGTTCGAGATCGACGAGAGCCAGCTCGAGATGGAGTACATCAACTCGAAGGTGTCGCTCGAGAAGGGTGTCACGACGGACAGGACGCTGCTGGACTCCCTTGCGCTCGCGACCTACGACCACGTGATCATCCAGAGCTATTCCGACCTTCTCGAACCCCAGCAGGCAGATGCGAGAACCCTGATCACCCTGCTGCACCTCAGGAACATCAGGGAGAAGTCAGGATTCTCGTTCTCCATAGTCAGCGAGATGATGGACGACAGGAACCGGGCGCTCGCAGAGGTCACCCATGCGGACGACTTCATAGTGAGCGACAAGCTGATAAGCCTGATGCTCGCACAGGTGGCAGAGAACCGCGAACTCAAGGCGGTCTTCAGGGATCTGTTCGATCCGGACGGCTCGGAGGTCTACATCAGACCTGCAGGACACTACGTCCGCACCGGCATTCCGGTTGACTTCCACACGGTCCTCGCCTCCGCGGCCTCCAGGGGGGAGACGGCGATCGGCTACAGGCTGATGTCCGAAGTCGACAAGCCGCAGGGCGGGATCGTCGTCAATCCCGTCAAGTCGGAGACCGTCGTCTTCTCCGACTGTGACAGGGTGATCGTCCTGGCGGAGGACTGACGCAAAGGTGCACGACGAGACGACTCAGGGCAGATCGGTAGATCCGCGGATCCTGGAAGCCGTCTTCGATGCCGTCGGTGAAGCGATCATGATCGTGGACTGCTCGGGAGCCGTGGTTCACATGAACCGTTCCGCCGCGGCGATCACGGGAGTGACGCCTGCCGCATCGGCCGGCAGGCCGCTGGGGGAGATCCTCCGCCTGAAGGATCCGGATACCGGTGCCGACTCGGCGCCTCCCGCACCCTCGTCCTCCGAGGGAAGTGCGCCCTCCGTCGGAGGGCGGCGCCTGGTCGTATCCAGCACGGGATCCGAGAGGCTGGTCTCGGTCACGTCGAAGCTGCTGCCTGCGGGTGAAGACGGTCTGTCTGGAATTGCCTACTGCATTTCGGACGAGACGTGGAGGCGGGTCGCCGAGGACTCGATGAGGAACAGCAACAGGCTGTTCAACGGTATAGTAGAGAACAGTTTCGACGCCATATACATCCTCCGCGGACGCCGTTACGAATACGTCAACGCTAGCTTCTGCTCCATCACGGGCTACTCCTACGGGGAGCTGACCGCGCCCGATTTCGACTACAACGTGCTCCTCACGCCCGGGACAAGGCAGTTCATGGAGGACAGGTTCAACTCCAGGCTGACCGGCCAGCCGATCAACCCGAGGTACAGGATCGAGGTCAGGAGGAAATCCGGCGAGATCGTCGACGTCGAGGTGGTGACCGTTTTCATAGGCAAACCCGGCGAGATTCTCGTGCTCGGGATCATGAGGGACATCACGGAGCGCATCAGGGCCGAGACCGAGGCGCGTGACTCCGAGGAGCTCATGAAGGGGGTGTTCGCCTCCATGGAGGACACCGTCTTCAAGTTCGACAGCGAAGGCCGGTTCGTCTTCGTGAACTCGCCCAGGATAGAGCTCCTTGTGCCTCCCGCCAGGTTCATGGGCAGGAGCTATGCCGAGGTCCTGCCCGGGGAGGTCGTCGACCAGATGCGGGAGGCCTTTGCCGCTGCCCGGGAGGGTTCGAGCTCCGAGTTCGAGTATTCCCTGAAGCTGTGGGGAGGGTCACGCTCCTTCTCCACGCGGCTCTCGCCCGTGCTCCACGACGGTGTGTTCGGGGGCGTGGTCTCGATAGTGCGCGACATCACGGAACTCAAGCGAGCGGAGGCAGAGCAGAAGGCTCTGGAGGAGCAGCTCCAGAGGACTCAGCTCTACGAAAGCCTGGGCACGCTTGCAGGCGGCATCGCACACGACTTCAACAACATCCTGATGGGCATCCTGGGCAACACCGACACCATCATGGAGGAGATCGAGGGTCCGGAATCATCGAAGGCTCTCCTGGCTGAAATCGACGCCTCATCCAGGAAGGCAGCCGATCTCTGCCGTCAGATGCTCACCTATGCAGGCAGGGGGACTTCCAGCAAGGAACCCCTGGACGTGAGCGAACTCATCCGCGGGATGAGCGATCTTCTCTCCGTCGACAAGCCTTTCTCCGCATCGCTCGAGATCTCACCCGGCGGTGATCTGCCACGAGTGGAGGGGGATCCTACACAGATCGGCCAGATCGTCCTGAATCTTGTCCAGAACGCATTCGAAGCATTGCCGGGCGGTTCCGGCGCAGTATCGGTCAGGACGTATGCGATGCATCCCGACCCCGGGAGCCCGAAGGGCTTCGTCCTTTCCGACCAGCTGCTCCCGGGCGAGTACGTGGTCATAGAAGTGGCCGACGACGGCGAGGGGATGGGTCCCACTCAGAAGGACAGGATCTTCAATCCGTTCTTTTCGACGAAGGGACCCGGCAGGGGTCTCGGCCTGGCCGCGGTTCTGGGAATTGCACGGGGCCATGGCGGGGCTGTGAGGATCTACAGCGAGGCCGGCAACGGGACGACCGTGAACGTACTCCTGCCCGCGATATCCGATCCATCGCGCAGGAAGGGCGGGGAGGAGCCCCGTGCCATTCCCGTGCGGGCCGGCACCGGACGGATCCTGGTGGTCGATGACGAGGAGATTGTGCGCAACGTACTGGAGAGGATGCTGCTGAAGATAGGCTACACAGTCCTCACCGTCTCCTCGGGAATGGAGGCGGTGAGCGTCTTCCGGAGGAGCCACGGGGACTTCGACGCCGTCATCCTGGATCTGGCCATGCCGGGGATGGACGGCCACGAGGTGATGGAGTTCCTCAGGGGGATGGACCCGGAAGTCAGGGTGATCATCGCGAGCGGCTTCAGCAGGCAGCAGGTCGAGGAGAAGCTGGGCTCGAGGACGCCCGACGGGGTCATGCAGAAACCATTCAGACTGGACAAGCTCCTGGAGATACTGGGATCACCGCCCGGGAAGCCCGATCAGGCCTGATCCGCGGTGCTCCTGGCCATGAACACCAGCCCGCCCGCGACGACCGCCAGCGCCAGCAGATGGACGCCGACCGGCAAAGAGGCAAGATCGAGGCCCTCCCTTGCCGCCACGAATGCGAAGGCATTCGAGAAGGTGTGCCATATCATCCCCGTGTAGAGAGAACCGGACAGGAGAACGGCCAGGCCGGTCATGACACCGATGAAGGCCGTGGGCACTATCCTGAAATAGAGGAAGTGGAACATCCCGAAGACGAGCGCCGTCACCAGGAGGGCGCGCACCTGACCGAAACCCCTCTTCAGGCCGAGCGATCCCATCAGGACGCCTCTGAACGCAAACTCCTCGACAACTCCGGGAAGGATGCAGAAGAGGAGCAACAATCCGGGTAATCCCATCCCGGAGGGCATGAGTGCGTCGCTGAAGTCTCCGACAGCCCTGTCAGCCGCGGGAAGGATGCGGGAGACCAGAGAATAGAGGTCGGTCGCCAGGATGGTCCCGGCCACCGCGCAGGGGATTGCCATCAGTGCCGGACCTGTTCCGGGAGCCTTCAGCCTGAGAACCGCCCGGGCCGGGAGATGGAAGCGTATGGCAAGAAACAGGGAAGGGGCGAGGATGATGAGGAATTCGTTGACCAGCAGGGACGTGACGACGCTCGAGATCTTCTCCATCTGGAAAGACGAGATGACGCTGACGGCCCAGATGACCCCGAACCACGGGAGAGCCCGCTTTGCGAGGAGCTGCGGGCTCGGTTCGTGATCCTGCGAAGGAGAGAGGATGTCCTCCCTCGAGAGCGCTCTCGCCGTGGCACGCGCCAGGAGAGCGGCGGCAGCCATCATCGACAGGGAGGAGACGACGAGCCCCGCTACGTCCGTCCTCCCTGCAAGGGCCTCCCTCACGGCTATCGCCGCGCCTGCCACGGGCAGGATCATGACGGCAGTACCCGCCTCGATCCCCGGGAAGAGCGTCACAAGCGCCGGAACGATCCCCGCGAGGAGTGCCGGGAACATCTTCAGCTGAGCCTCCTTGAACGAGGCCGAGGAGGCGGAGATGTAGAGGACGAGAGATCCGGCCAGGAGCGACGCCGAGACCAGGGGGAGCACGAGGATGGGGATAAGGCCGGCCGGAAGGTGGATGCCGCTGACGGAACCCATGTCGAAGAAGCCTAGTCTGGACAGCAGCAATACGTCCGATACCTGTACGAGAACTACGGTCAGGCCCACGGCGCATGCCGCCGCGAGCTTGGCGGACGCGATCCAGGACCGCTCGACGCCGCTTGCGAGGAGGGTCTCGAGGGACCCCCGCTCCCTCTCGCCTGCGATGCTGTCCAGGGCGGCGACCGAGACTCCGGAGAGCAGGAAGATCATCGCGAAGAACATCGCCATCCGGCCGACCCGCGCTCCGGCGGCCGCTCCCGGGGGAGAGGTGTCACGCAGTTCGACAAAGGCGGAGTCGGGCGTCCATGAAGCTCCCCTGACCGCGAGCATGCCCCCGCGAACGGAGTCCCTCATAACCTCGAGCCGCTGCAGGATGAGCCCTGCTGCCGCCCGTGAACGGTCGAAGTCCTCCCTGAACCGGATGTCCACGGATGGGACCGGGCGCCTGCCCATCGAAACCGAGACCACGGCCTGCACCGTTCCGGAATCGAGGAGAGTCCCCGCCTCGATCAGCGAGCCCCTCTCGACCGAGAATCTTCCAGAGGGATCGGTGATTGCAGCCTCGACAGCGTCCATCACCGGGTCCGGGGCGTTCCCCGTCATGATGACCAGGCAGGAATCCTCGCTCAGTGAACGTTCGCGGAGTTGCATGACCCAGCTGGATCCGCCCATGAGAAAGGGCATCAGGAGCGCCGGGAGGACTATCGAGACGAAGATGGTTCTCCTGTCGCGGAACAGCATCCGGAGCTCGTTGCGGAAGAGCTCCGGGAAACCGTTCGCGCCGGTTCCGGGGTCAGTCACCGCGACCCTCCACCAGTTTCACGAACGCATCCTCGAGGGTCGCCTCCCCTGTGCGCAGCTTCAGCTCCTCGACAGTCCCGCCGGCGAGGATCTCTCCTGCGTGGATGACGGCGATCCTGTCGCAGATGCGCTCCGCTTCGGCCATTATGTGGGTCGAGAAGACTATCGCATGCCCGCCGCGCCTCAGCGAGTCGATCGTTGACAGCATCTCGTGAGCGTTGAGGACATCCAGTCCCGCTGCCGGCTCGTCGAATACGAGTACGGGAGGATCGTGGACTATCGCCCTTCCTATGGAGACCTTCTGGCGCATGCCGGTGGAGAGCTTCTCCGTCCTCGTGTCCGCATAGGAACCGATGGACATCATCGAGATGACCTCCTCCACCCTGTCTCCGACACCCTCCTCCGGGTAGCCGTTCATCCTCGCGAAGAAGGACAGTGTCTCCCGCGCGGTGAGTCTGGGATAGAGAGCCGTCGAGGAGGACAGGTAGCCGAGCGAACGCCTGGCGGCTCTGGAGTCCGTCCTGACGTCGTGCCCGTCTATCGACGCTGTTCCGGATGTAGGGGACAGCAGGGTGGCGAGCATCCTGAGCGTCGTGGTCTTTCCCGCGCCGTTCACTCCCAGTATCCCGAGGACTTCACCCCTCTCGACCCGGAAGCTCACATTGATGACGGCCCGAACAAGACCCCTGGCCTCGTCCTGAAAGGATTTGCATAGCTGGTGCGCCTCAACGGCTGTTTCCGACATCCTCCCGGGGCCTCCTTCCGAACAGCATCGACAGCATCCTCCGGGGGTCCGCCGAGGAGTCCCCGGGGAACACCGCCTCCTCCCGCGAGATCAACGCAGCGGCCGCCTTGAGGGCGATGCCGCAGACAAGGAGAGTCGAAGCAGCCGAGACGAGCAGCGGAACCGCGCCGATCGTACCGGCAAGGGAGTCCTTCAGCAGCAGCACGGCGTTCAGGACGGGCACCGCTGCGGTCCGGGCATCGAAGACCAGCCCCGGCATCTGGATGAAGACGAGCGGCATCACCGAGAGCAGATAGATGGGGGTCACCATGGCCTGACCCTCCTTGAAGGTCCGGGCCATCGATGCCGAGGCGGTCATGCCGGCGGCGAGCACCGCGGAGAGCATCAGGGCCGCAATGAACGCCATGAGCAGCACTCCTGGCTCGAGAGAAAAGCTGATCTCCTCTCCTGCCTGGCGGAGTATCGGCCCCAGCACGGTGGACACGCATATCATCATCGAGGCGGTGTTCAGAGTGCCTGAGATCATCCCTGCTGCGAGCACCGAGAAATACTTTCCCGTGAGGATTTCCACCCTCCCTGCACCGGTCGCGAGGAGGGTCTCGAGAGTCTTCCGCTCCCGCTCTCCCGCCATCGTGTCCACAGCGGTGTAGTAGCAGCCCATGGAGACCATGACCGCGAAGGTGGCAGGCAGGAGGAGCCCCAGTATGAATCCTCCCATGTCCCGGCCGCCGGCCTGGTTCGACATCGATATGTCCATGACCTCCCACTCGCCCCTGCTTATCCCGAGGCTGTCCCTGAAGTCCTCGAAGGCGTTCGCCCTGGCTTTGGACACCGCCGCCAGGAGTGCATCCGCGGCGATCCTGCCGCGCTCCGTCGACAGATCGGCGAGGATCAGGCACCCGGACGAGGGACCGCCGGAACCGCTCGATGAAGAGATCTCCGCGTCCCATGCCTGCGGGGCATGCCCGGGTGCGGGATCGCTCCGGACCGGGAACGGCGCAAGCGAGAAATCGTCCTCTACAGCCGCCATGATCCCCTCGTCCAGACCCTCCCCGACACCGATCCGGAGGGTGATGTCCTCGGAACCCGCCTCGACCAGAAGGGCCACAGTCACGCCCAGCCAGAGCATCAGCGGGTACAGCAGCAGAGGTATCAGGACGAAATGCGCAACCAGGGTCCTGTCCCTGAAGGCGACCTTCATCTCGTTGAGGAAGATGATCATGGCGACCGGTCTTATCATGCGGCAAAACTAACCAATCCTCATCCGGCGGACCATCCTGCTTGACCATGAACCGCGGATTGGGCATGCTATTCGAGGAACAGACTCCCACCGAAGAAGAAGGGTCTCCATAAGGATGAAGAAGCAGTCCTGTCCGGATCTGGACGCATTCCTGCCGGATATGAGGGCTTCCAGCAAGTGGGAGGCAATTTCAGAGCTGGTCGCGTCGCTTGGAGCAGCCGGACTCGTGAGTAACCCGGGCATTGCGATCGAAGACATCGAAACCAGGGAACGGTCTCTCTCCACGGGGCTGACCAGCGGAATCGCCCTGCCCCATGCAAGATCCTCGGCCGTGACCCGACGGTGCTGTGCTGTAGGCATATCCCGCGGTGGTATAGAATTCGACTGCCTCGACGGCATGCCCGCCCATATCGTGTTCATGGTCCTTTCCACCCATTCCACGTCCGGCCCGCATCTCGAGTGCCTTGCCGAGATCTCGATCGCACTCTCGGACCAGGACAGACGCCGGAGGATGATCGAAGCCGTCGATCTACAGACGGCGAGGAACGCTCTCAGGTAAACCTCCGCTCCGACTGGAGATAGACTCGAATGCAGACAGAACTGCAGTTCGCATTCCAGGCCGCCCTGGTGATCATCTGCGCAAAGTTCCTCGGTCGTTTCTTCGAGAGGAAGCTTGGCCAGCCATCCGTGATAGGAGAGGTCGCAGCCGGTCTCGCGATCGGACCTTTCGCGCTCGGCGGCCTGGCGATCCCTGCAGTTACGGTTCTGCTGCCAGTCTTCGGCAGCGTCACCCTTCCCGCGATCGGTCCCCTCTTCCCCCTGGGCGAGGGGGGCGTATTCGACCAGGGTCTGCTCCATGCGCTCACGATCATCGGGGCTGTGGTGCTCATGTTCGATGCCGGCCTGGAGACGAACCTCAAGCGTTTCCTGGCCTTCGCGCCGGCAGGGCTCTCGGCCGGTCTGGGTGGCGCGGTCCTCAGCTTCGCTCTCGGAGCCCTGGCGGCTGTGTGGCTGGGTCATGCCGGGTCATTCACCGATCCTGTCGCACTGGTGCTCGGAGCCATAGCCACCGCGACCTCGGTCGGCCTGACGGTGCGCGTGCTGGGCGACCTCCGGAAGATGAATTCGCCCGAGGGGGCGACGATCCTCTCCGCGGCAGTGATCGACGATGTGATAGGCCTGGTCTTCCTGAGCCTGGTCTTCGCGATGGGCTCGTCCTTCGGCTCCTCGGAATCCATCCTCATGGAGGCCGGCGTGGTAACGCTGAAGGCGGTCGTCGTATTCGCAGGCCTCCTTCTCACGGGTCTTCTCCTGAGAAGAAGGGTCTCGAAGCTCCTGCTCAAGCTCGGTTCGCTCGAGGCTGCAGGTGCCGCCGCGCTGGCGATCGGCCTCCTTGCCGCCGGCCTGGCGGAGGCGTCGGGACTTGCTCTCATCGTCGGAGCATACGTGATCGGGCTCGGCCTCTCGGAGACCGACATCGTACGCGTCCTCCACAATGCTCTCGAGCCCATCAAGGAGCTCCTTGTCCCCGTGCTCTTCTGCGTCACGGGGATGATGGCGGACCTTTCAGGAGCCGGTTCGGTCCTCCTGTTCGCGATCGTCTACACGGTTCTGATATGCATCGGCAAGATCGCAGGCTGCGGGCTGCCGAGCCTTGCCTTCGGCTTCAACTTCCGCGGCGCGCTGCGGATCGGCGTCGGGATGCTGCCCAGGCAGGAGGTCGGGCTGATAGCAGCCGGCCTGGCCCTCTCGAGGGGCCTCATCGACAGTTCCGACATGGCTGTGGTCATCCTGATGGTCCTCATCACCGCCGTGGCCACCCCGCCCTGGCTGGCGAAGCTCTTCCGGACAGGGCGCGGAATGAAGAGAGACATGCATGTACCGGGGGAGGAGCAGGAGCAGGTCACCGTGCCATTCCCCGAAGAGGCCCTGGCCGACTTCTTCGCGGAGGGGACGGTCTCCCTCTTCAGTACGGCCGGCTATTTCGTGTTCAGGCTCCCGGTGCAGGGCAAGTCCTGGGATCTCCGCAAGGACGAGACCGCGATAACGATCTCGACGAACGGACGCTTCATGGTGGTCACCGCCGACAGGTCGAGCATGATCAAGGCCGTGACCTTCATGACGGAGTACCTGTCCCAGATGAAATCCATGCTGAACCATCTCGACAGCAGGGACGAGGCGTCCATCCGCAGGATGATGTACGGCCTGGAGAAGTGCGGGGACGAACCCTGCAGGGACGTGGATGAATGACCGGGGTCAGATACCGAAGAATCCCCTGATCTTCGAGATGATGTCGGCCCGGGTCCTCGTGGCCGCCTTCACGGGCGACCCCGAATCCTTTGCGATCCTCTCGGCGTTCTCTCTCAACCGCTCCTCGAGTGCGGCGGAGAGCCCCTCCACGGCATTCGAATCAGTGCTGATCACAGACGCGAAGTCCTGCTTCGTGAGCCTGATGACCTCCGTCTCGTCTTCCGCGATGACGGAGGCCGATCTCGGCTCTCCGGTCAGGAGGCTCATCTCCCCGAAGAAGTCCCCGGCGCCGAGCATCGCGACCACTGCTCTGGAGGCGGGCACGCCCGAGGATACCTCGACACGCAGCCTTCCGGACTTGACCAGGAACATCGAGTCCCCTGTCTCTCCCTGCACGACCAGGCTCTCTCCGTTCGAGAACCTCTGGATGCTCGACGAAGTGGAGATCGAGACTATCTGATCGTCCGACAGGCCCTCGAAAAGCGGGATCGAGCGGAGCTCGGCATAGATCGTCTCGTTGGCGGAGTCCTCCCTCTTCTTCTCGAGGTCCTCCGGGATCATGCGCACGTTCACGTCCCTGATCGGGAACGGTATCTCTATGCCGGAGCGCTTGAGCGCGTACCAGATCCGCGTCGCCACCGCATCCAGCACGGCAGGTTTCCGCGCATAGTCGTCCATCCACAGCCTGATCTCGTAGTCGATCGAGAAGTCTTCATATGTCTTGAGGAACACCTGCGGCGGGGGATCGGTCCGAATCTCGCCTATTTCCCTCGTCGCCGACAGGAGAGTGCTCTTGACGATGCCGGGCGGGTGCGGATATGCGATTCCCAGGGTGAACCTTGCCATGAAGGGAGTTATCCTGGACAGGTTCGTGATCTTCTGCTTCGTGATGCTCGAGTTGGGGTGTATCACCATGTGAGCGTTCCTGGTCCGGAGCGAGATGGTGCGCCAGCTCATCTGGACGACCTGACCCTCTTCTCCGTCGATCTCGACCCAGTCCCCCACGGCGAACGGCTTCTCCATCTGCAGGGCAAGTCCGGCTACCACGCTGCCGAGGACATCCTGCAGAGAAAGGCCCACGACCGCGGACAGGACCGTCGAAGTGACGAGCAGGGCATTCAGGTCCACATGGAACACGTTCTTCAGCAGGTTGACGGCCACGACCGCCAGGACGGCGAAGTTGATGACGTCGATTATGAGGCGCGGGATCGAGATATGCCTGCGGCGCTTCAGGAAGTAGTCCCAGAGGAGCACGTTCATGAGCTGCAGGAGTGCGTTGGCGGACAGTATGACCGATACGGAGAGGAAGACCTTCATCAGGAAGCTCTCCATGTCCGGACCGGAGGCAGCCGTGATGTTGTAGGCGGACAGAGCCAGGACAGCGAAGAAGACCCAGAAGCGGAGATGCCTGGCATCGCCGAACTGCCTCAGGAGACGCAGCACAAGCCCTGCTCCGAGACCCAGAGCGACGGCTGTCAGCAGGCCGTTGACCAATTCAGGGCTCATTCCCATCCTCCCCGTTCTCGCGATTATCGCCATCCGCCGGCGGTTCGCAAGCCTCTCCCGGGCGTCGGCTCCTCGACAGCACCGCGGTCAGGGCCACGACCCCCACCGAGGCGAATGCGAGAACCCTTCTGATGACCGCCGTGAATGGCCTGGCCTCCGGTTCATCGACCCAGAAGAGCGGAATGAGGGCGGTGAGCCTCAGCACCCCGGTCAGGAAGAACAGGACCTGCATGGGATGGAAGACGTACTCGCCGACCATCACGTACGGCGGCATCAGGACTCCGGATAGCAGCATCGTCACGATCATGCCGAGTCCGCACACGGCGGCGTACATGCCCGAGAAGGCCTGTCTCCTCTCGGGCGGGGCGATGGACAGGACGAAGTTTGTCGAGACGACGGCGGCGCCTGCCCACATGATCCCCGAGAGGACCGCCTCGAAGTAGATGAACACTGCGCTGCCGGGAGACGCCGCCACCCAGAACATCGGGTTGATGGCTCCCAGTATCACTGCAACGGCCATCGCATTCCGGTTTCCCCAGCGGTCGATGAACCTTCCCCAGGCACGGAGGGACAGCATGGCCGCTATCGTGCTCAGCGTGCCGTATATCTGTATGGAGAAAACGCTGAGGTTGAGCACGCCGATCATGAACGGCTGCCAGAACGGAGCCCCGACGCCCACCGCGAGCATCCACCAGAGGCCGAAGAGCGAAAGCCTCCTGAAGTTCGCGTCTGCGAACGGAGCGACCATCATGGAGACGAGCGGCTCCGTCTCCACGTCCTTGCTCCGCTCCGGCTGCCTCCTCAGTATGCTCAGACCGAAGAGCCCGAGCACTCCTGCAGCCGAGAAAAGCACGAGGAAGGCGTATCCGGCATGCTCACGCAGGCCGGTGAGCCCGAGCGCGGATGAGATGCCACCTGCGATCGCACCCGGGCGCTCGTCGAACAGGTCTATACCGATTCCGAAGACGTAGCCGGCCGCGAGACCCGCCAGCATCAGGATCTGGTTCCTCCTTGCGAAGAAGCGGCCTCTGATCCTTCGTGGCACCATGTCGCCGATCCATCCCATCCAGGCGTTCGTCGAAACGGCCTGAAGGGCGGTGGAGACCACGAAGGCCGCGAGGAAGGCATCCAGCGAGCCGCGTCCGGCGAGGATGAACGGCAGAGCTCCGAAGAACGGCGTCATTCCCCTCCCGAGTGCGGCGAGGAGGATCACCGCCCGCTTCCGCCTCGTCAGGGAGCGGGTCATGGCCACCCCGAGGGGCTGGAAGAGCTGGGAGACCTGGCCGGCAGCCGACAGCAGACCGAAGTGCATCGGCCCGGCACCGAGCAGGATGGCGAGCTTGGTCAGGAAGACCGATCCGGGTCCGGCGAGGCTCGCGAAGATCTGCGAGAAGAGCCCCTCGGTGATCGAGATGTCGATGGTCTGGCGGAGTTCGGACCCGCCCCCCTTCCGGACCCTCCTGGACATTTCTCTCGCTTTCCGGCCGATCAAGGCCCTGATCAGGCTCGAATCTAACCGGTTTCGTCGGAATGGTGGAAAGCGGGGGGAAATGATGTGGAAAGCCCGGACGGTTTCCCGCCCGGGCTTCCGTGATGCTGCTCATGTTTCCGGGATCGCCCCCGGGGCTAGCCTCCCAGGGGGAGATTCCCGAAGTAGTCGCTGAGGCGCCAGCGGCCGTTGTCCCGCTGGAGCTCGACCGTGATGGTCCCCTCGTTGCCCATGAAGGAATAGTCGACGGGCAGCAGGGCCCTGGATCCTTCGAGGACGGCAGGGCCGACCTCGAACTCCACCATGGCCAGGAGACCGAGCAGTGCGTCGGAAGTCAGCACATCGCGCAGGAGCGCTCTCGAATCCTCGCTTCCGATCGTGGACGCATCCACCGGGATCCCGAAGCCGCTGACAAGGTCGGCGAGCCTTTCGGGATTCGACTCGGCCAGGGAATCCACCATACGGAAGGCGCTTCCCGAGAGAAGGGACAGGGCCGTCGTGCTGTCACGTATCGTCACGGCATGAAGGAACCTGTCCAGGACGCTCTCCGGACCCGTACCCTGCGTGGCAGGGCCGGCCTGGAGCAGCGCAGCCGATAAAAGCAGAGCTATCAAACCGTCACCTCTTTCCCGGGCAGCCTGCGAGGTTTCCGCATGAGCCCGATGCCCGTATAATCACCATCTTGCGGAAGGAATGACATGGCTGCACCGACGGTTGCGATAATAGGCAGAGTAAACACAGGCAAGTCCACCCTCTTCAACAGGTTGGTCGGCGGCAGCTCAGCCATCGTGTCCGACTTCCCCGGTGTCACGAGGGACAGGAACATCGCCCTCGCGAACTGGTCCGGACACGATTTCTTTGTAGTCGACACCGGTGGCCTTGTTCCAGGCAGCGAGGATCCGATACAGTCGGCGATCGAGAGACAGGTGGGTTTCGCCCTGGACGAGGCCGACGCCGTCATCCTGGTCGTGGACGGCTCCACAGGCCTTCACCCGTTCGATTCCGCCGCCGCGGACCTGATCCGCAGGTCGAAGCGGCCGGTGATCCTGGCCGTGAACAAGGCTGAGAGCCTGCGAGTGATGCAGGCGGCACCGGAGTTCTACACCCTCGGGATAGGCGAGCCCTATCCAGTCAGCGCCCTGCATGGAACCGGCTCGGGCGACCTGCTGGACGCCCTCGTGGCGCTTCTCCCGAAAGAGGAGCACGAAGGGATCGAGGCCGTCTCCCTGGCCATCATCGGCAAGCCGAACGTCGGCAAGAGCTCCCTCTACAACCGTCTCGCCGGTACCGAACGCGGGATCGTGTCCGAGATCCCGGGGACCACCCGAGACTCCACGGACACATATGTGCAATGGAAGGAGAGGACCTTCAGGCTCGTGGACACGGCCGGCCTCAGGCGGACCGCAAGGAGCATGGAGGATCTCGAGTTCTACAGCACTCTGAGGTCATGGAAGAGCGTACAGAGATCAGACGTGGTCCTCATGATGATGGACGGCAACGAGATACCATCCGTGCAGGACCTCAGGATAGCGGGCAAGGCCTGGGAGATGGGTCGTGGTCTTATAATCGGCGTAAACAAGCTCGATCTCGGCTTCGACCGCAAGGTATGGCTGGAGGCCCTTCTCGATCGGTTCCACCCTGCCAGGTGGGTCCCCGTGATGTTCTTCTCCGCCCTCCACGGCACGGGGGTCGGCAGGATCCTCCCGATGGCGGCCAGGGTCTCGGACGACAGGAACGCCGCGCTCCCGACATCGGAGATAAACAGGAAGCTCGAGGAGGCCACGGAGGCGGTGCAGCCGCCCTCACCCAAAGGGAAGCCCATCCGCTTCTTCTATGCCACACAGATAACGACCAGACCGCCCAGGATACTCATCTTCTGCAACCGGCCGGACGAGATCCCGGAGAACTACCGCAGATATCTGGACAACGCCATGCGGGAGCTTCTGGGACTCAAGGGTGTTCCGCTCAAGATCATCTACAGGAAGAGGGAGCATTAGTTGACTCCCCTGCAGGTCGCCCTCCCGGTCCTCGGGTTCCTCTCAGGCTCGGTTCCGTGGAGTTTCCTCGTGGCCCGTGCCCGCGGTGTAGACCTCAGGAAGACGGGATCGGGGAACGTTGGTGCCACCAACCTGATGCGGTCCTGCGGCAGGACGGCCGGAGTGGCGGGGCTCGCCCTGGACGCTCTGAAGGGCGCCGCCCCCGCGCTTGCGGCGCAGTTCGCCACCGGTGACCGGGTCGTCGTCGCGGCCACGGTCGTGGCCGCCGTCCTGGGGCACGTCTTCTCCCCGTGGCTCGGGTTCAGGGGCGGGAAGGGAGTCGCCACCGCTCTCGGCGGAGTGGCGGTGATGGCGCCGCTGCCCCTTCTCGCCGCACTACTGACCTTCATCATCGTCCTGACGGCCTGGAGATTCGTCTCGCTTGCCTCGATGGTCGCCGCGCTCGTGCTTACGGCCGCATCCATCCTCCTGCCGGGAGAGGGCGGTCTCCCGGGCCGCATCGCATGCTTCGCGATCGCGGCGGTCCTTCTCGCAAGGCATGCCGGCAATCTGAAGAGGCTCCTGAACGGCACCGAGAGCCGCCTGTGGTGACCCGGGCGGGCTCGCGCGGTCCAGGGATCATGCTTCTCCTCGGCAGCCTCGCGGCGAAGGAGCTCAAGGTCAGATACAAGCGCTCCCTCCTGGGATTCGCCTGGTTCCTCATCAAGCCCGTCTTCAACATGGTGGTCTTCACCATAGTCTTCACAAGGATCATCAGGTTCGGAGGGGAGATCGAGCACTATCCGCTGTTCCTCCTCACAGGCCTGCTGGCCTGGAATTTCTTCTCGTCCTCGCTCAACGCTTCGACGACGAGCCTCATGGACAACACGAGGCTCATCCGCAGCATCAGGTTTCCGAGGGCCGTCCTCCCCGCCGCGAGCGTGGCGGCGAATGCCGTACACCTGCTCCTTGCTCTGCTGGTGACCGAGATCCTGCTGGCATCGTTCGGGCATCCCGTGACGCTGGCCCTGTCCGCACTGCTTCCGGCGATCGCACTCCTGATGGTGATGACGACGGGGATCGCGCTGGCGCTTTCGGTATGGAACGTCTATTTCAGGGATGTCTCCCAGCTTGTGGAAGTTCTTCTGCTGGCTTGGTTCTACGCGTCCCCCGTGATCTATCCGCTCGGCGCGGGGATGCTGCCTCCGAAGGCCGAAGCGCTGATAAGGTGGAATCCTGTCTCGGGGCTGCTCGAGATCGTCCATTCTGCCATGTACGGCGGATCATGGCCCCCTTCCTGGTGCTGGCTCTCGCTCTCGGTCTGGACGCTGCTGCTGTTCGCCGGGGGCTGGGCGGCTTTCAGGGCTGCGGAGCCCGCGGTAGTGAAGGAGCTCTGACATGGCGCTCCCCGGTTCGGTGGCCTTCCACGGCGTGAGCCTGGACTACAGGATCTTCCACGATCGCACCTCCAGCCTCTTCGAGGCGATGGCCAACATGTTCAACAGGCGCACCCGGTCGGAGAGGCTGAGAGCTCTCGAGAACGTCAACTTCTCGATCAGCCCGGGCGAGTCGGTCGCCCTGGTCGGGGCGAACGGAGCCGGCAAGTCCACCACCCTGAAGCTGCTCGCGGGCATCTACAAGCCCTCGGGAGGCACCGTCGAGACATCCGGACGCATCGCCTCGCTCCTCGACCTCGGCGTGGGTTTCCACCCCGAGCTGACCGGGCTCGAGAACCTCTATCTCAACGGTGCCCTGCTCGGTCTGGACCGGAGGAGCATGGCGCCGCTGATTCCAGTCATAGCCGCATTCGCCGGGCTCGAGAGATTCCTCGATACGCCCGTCAAGTTCTACTCCTCGGGCATGTTCATGAGGCTGGGCTTCAGCCTTGCGACAGCCGTCGAACCCGACATCCTGCTCATCGACGAGGTGCTGGCAGTGGGCGATGCCGAGTTCCAGCAGCGTTGCCAGGACAGGATCTACGGATTCAGGGGGACGGGGAGGACGATAGTATTCGTCTCCCATGACCCCGCCGCAGTCAGGAGACTCTGCGACAGGGCGATCTGGCTCGGCGAGGGGAGGGTCCTGATGGACGGTCCCGTTTCGTCGGTCCTGGCGGCCTATGCGAAGGCTCCGGTGGCGAGGCACTCGGCGGTTTCTACCTCGCCGCGGGAGTGGGGCACGAGGGAGGTCAGATTCGAGAGCGTAACACTCTCCGACTCCGACGACCTGCCCGCCGCCTCGTTCAGACCCGGGCAGACCATCCGGATCCGGGCCTCCGTCTCCACATCCCTCCCCGGGGGGGTGGACGGGCTCGTGTTCGGCTTCTCCGTCCACAGGTCCGACGGGGAGAGGATCATAGGCACCAACAACCTCGAACTGAACCAGCCCCTGATATCCTTCAGGAGCCGGGCCCAGGTCGTGCTCGACGTCGACCTGGAAACGATGGAGCCCGGCAACTACCTGCTCGGGCTGGCAC
Organism: Candidatus Fermentibacterota bacterium; assembly: GCA_963718745.1. Classification (GTDB taxonomy): domain Bacteria; phylum Fermentibacterota; class Fermentibacteria; order Fermentibacterales; family Fermentibacteraceae; genus Fermentibacter. Next base: position 52,947 of record OY970370.1, read on the forward strand.
TGACCGATCCCGCCAGGGGGCGGGACTACCACTGGCAGGACTACTTCTATCCCCTCGCCCTCGCAGGCGGGAGGATGGATCCTCCGGTCACGCTGAAGAAGGCCGCTTGGACAACAGAAGAACCCGTCTGACGGCCGTGGCGCTGGCCGTGATAGCGACGCGGGTCGCCCTCTTCGCCTTCCAGGGCGGATATCTGGCAGAGCCCGCCCGGGATCAGGAGCTCTACCTCCGGCTTGCGGGGACAATCCTGGACGGCGGAGGGCTCGCCTTCTCGGAGGACGTCAACCTGTTGAGACACTCCCGTGCTGACGGGGAGGGGCTTTCCGGCGTGTGGGCGGAGGATCCCGGCTATGTGTTCGGCCTCGGTCCCGTCGGAGAGCCTACTGCGATGATAGAGCCGGGCTATCCGCTGCTCCTGGCGGCGTCGATGTCGATCCTCGGGAGAGTCTCCGGGGCTGTCTTCCTCCCCGGCCTCCTGGCGCAGATCGTCGGAGCCTGGGCTGCGATGGGTCTGGCGACGCGCCTCTCGGACCGCCGCAGGGGCCTGGTCGCCGGGCTGCTGTTCGCGATCTATCCCTACTACGTCTTCTATACGGCCAACGCGATGACCGAAGCCATCCACACTGCGATGATCCCGGTCATACTCCTCATGACGGTCCTCGCCATGGACGGGAGGGTCAGGCCCGCGGGCGCGGGGCTCGCAACCGGTCTGCTGTTCCTCGTCAGGAGCACGGCGCTCTTCATACTCCCGATCCAGATGCTCTTCGTCCTCAACGCCCGGGGATGGAGGGGGGCAACCGCCGTGCTGCTCGGATTCTCCCTCTGTGCCGCTCCCTGGATGGCCAGGAACTGGATCGAGCTCGGGAGCCCCGCCCTGCTGCCCACGAAGGGTCCTCTCAACCTGTGGATGAGGAACAACCCCGAGGTGCTCGAGGAGGAGGGGATCATCGTACCCGGCGACATCCCGATAAACTCCCCCGGGCTTCTGGAGTACCCGGACCCGGACCTCTTCACGACCGAGATCGAGCGGAGCGGCGAGCTCGGGCGGAGAGCCCGCGAGTTCATGCTGGAGAACCCGCGGCTGATCGCCTGGCTGTCTGTCGAGCGGCTCGCATCCTTCCTCTCGCCTCTGCCGTCGACCCCCTCCGGCCATGCCTGGGTGCCCGGGGCGCTGTTCTACATTCCTGCGGCATGCCTTGCAGGGGTCGCATTCAAGAGATTCTACCGGCGCAGAGAGATGCGTCTCCTCCTGACCGTGTTCCTGCTCTACACGGCCATGCACGCGCTGGGCCACGGAGGTCTGCGCTACCGCCTGCCGGTGGACTCAATCCTCCTGGTGGCCTCTTCTATCGTAGCAAGGACTGAATGGAGAGGAGCATGAGCGGTTTCGAGAAGGTCCTCTTCGTATTCCCCGAAACGAGATACCCCTCGGGGCAGCCTCCCCTGGGGATTGCGTCACTGTCGGCGATCCTGCGCAGCAAGACCTCCGCAGAACCTTTCCTGTGCGACATGTCCTTCCTCCGCCGCCCGTTCGACACGCTCGGCGGCATGCTGTCCTCCGTCAGGCCTGACATGGTTTCGATAACCGCGGTGACACCACAGCTCGAAGCGGCTCTGGAGACGGTACGGATCGTCCGGGAGAAGCTCCCCGGCGCCTTCGTGGCCATCGGCGGCCCTCATGCCACGGTGCTCCCGGAGGAGACCCTGGAGATGAGCGGGGCGGATCTGGTCTACTCGGGCGAGGGGGAGAGGGCCTTCGAGATGCTCATGGCAGGCATGGATCCGGCGCTCATCCCGGGCAGCTGCATGCGCAGGAACGGTTCCGTCCTCCGCGTGCCAGGAAGGCTGCTCGTCGAGGACCTCGATCAGCTCCCCATGCCGGACCGGAGCCTCTTCGACATGCAGAGGTACTTCCGCAGCTGGTACTCCATGGACCGTGTGGACTCCAGGCTGAAGGGAACCTCCGTGATGGGCACGAGGGGATGCCCCTTCGGCTGCACCTTCTGCCAGCCGACCCTCTCGGAGATCTTCGGGAAGAAGATCCGGAAGAGGTCTCCGGCCCTGATAGTGCAGGAACTCGAGGGCCTCGTGGCGGATTATGGTCTGACCGCGTTCATGTTCGAGGATTCCACGTTCATCCTGGAGAAGGACTGGGTCCACGAGATCTGCGACAGGATGATCCGGAGCGGCCTGCGGCTCCGGTGGTGCTGCAACGTCCGGGCGGACCTGCTGGATGCCGACCTGCTCTCCCACATGAAGGAGGCTGGTCTCTCCAAGATCAACATGGGAGTCGAATCGGCTTCGCAGAGGGTCCTCGACGACATCTACTCCAAGGGGATAACCGTGGAAGGCGTGAGGCGCGCCCTCGCCCTCGCGAGGAGCATGGGCATCATGGTCCAGGGGTATTTCATGCTGGGCGCTCCGGGGGAGACTCTCGAGGAGATGGAGCAGACCATCAGGTTTGCGGCCGCAGAGCCCTTCGACGACGCGCTCTTCGACATCACCACGCCCTTCCCGCACACCGAGCTCTGGAACAGGACGAAACACCTCGTGAAGAATGACTACGCCGATTTCGACTGCTTCCACAAATGCGTCTACGAACTCGAGGGGATTCCCGCGGGTACGGTCGAACGATTGAAGAAGAGGGCATTCTGGAAGTTCTACGCGCATCCCTCCAGGATTCTGAGGACTGCGGCTACGGCCTTCGGCCCCAGGAACCTCTGGAGAACGCTGCTCAAGGCCAGGAGGGTATGAGACCTGCTCCCGTGCCGGCCCGCGCGGTCTCCCTTGTGATAGACGACGCCGGTTCGCATGCGGCGATCGACGAGGCCGTGAGGATGTGCATCGAGTCGGGGGCGGTGGACGGAGTCTCCATCCTCGGCTCCGCCCCGGACGCCTCGAGGGCGTGCGGGCTCGTCTCCGGGTCTCCGGCCGGCGTAGCCGTGCACCTGAACGCGGTGGAGGCACCCCTTCTGACCATGGAGCCTTCGTCCATACCCGGGTTGCTCCTCCGGGGCAGGAAGATGCTCGTCGATGTCGAACGGGAGTGGAGGAGCCCAGATCGAGAGGATTCTCTCACTCGGTGCGGTCGTCTCCAGGCTGGACAGCCATCGCCACATACACAACCTTCCAGGCTATTCGACGCTCACGATCAGGCTTGCGCTTGAATACGGGGCGGGGAGGATCAGGACCGCGATACTGCCCGATCCCTGCGCGAGACCCTCGGGTCCGATCCTGAACCTCCTCGGGCGCCGCCTGGCGCGAGAGGCGCTTTCCGCCGGGCTCTACACCCCCGCGTGCATGGCCGGATTCGGAGCCTCGGGGCACATGAACCGGAGCTATCTCGAAAGGCTGCACCTTCCTCCAGGGGAGTGCGAAGTCGTGGCTCATCCGGCGACGGAGAAGGTCTGGTCGGACGGCCAGCCGGACGAACTGGAACTCATCCTTTCCGATTGGTTCAGGCGATGGAAGACAGGACGCTGAAGCTCCTCCTGCTGCTGGCCCTCATCGCACGGGCAGGTGCCTTCCTGCTCGCATCCGGGGGCGGTATTCTGATCGGGGAGGGAAGAGTGTACTCCGACCTCGCCGAGAACCTGTACGAGGGGAGGGGGTTCCTCCTGTCGGGGGAGATGCTCTACCCCGAGGAGAGAGCTGCCCCCGGCCGCGTCATGCACGCCAGGACGTTCGAGTTCTACCGGAGGGTCGACGGCTTCTACGGAGTACTGAGACCCGAGAGGCCTACGCTGTTCATCCCTCCCGGCTACCCGTTGTTCATGGCCGCCATCTTCCGGTTCGCGGGTTCCGGCAACCTCCTGGCCGTGAGGGGTCTGCAGCTCGCCATGGGCATGCTGACCGTGCTGCTGGGGATAAGGCTTGCCCGGAGGCACCTGAAGGGGCCTTCTCTCACGATTACGGGGCTGTTCATAGCACTGGACCCGTTCGAGATCTACTACGAGGCGATCCCGGCGACGCAGGCCCTGTTCGGTCTGCTCTTCGTCCTTGCTCTCGTCCTCTCCACCGCCGCCCTGGACCGGAGGAGCACTCTCCTTGCCGCAGGTTCCTCGGCTCTCTGGGGCCTGGCCAGCCATGTCCGACCGGTGGCAATTCCTGTGATGGCGGTCTTCGTGCTCTGCCTGCTCATGAACGGTCCCGGCGCGGCAAGGCGCATCCGGGCCTCTGCGGCGGCCCTGTCGGTCTTCGCAGCGGTGCTGCTGCCCTGGATCCTCTACATGCATGACGTCAGCGGGCAGTGGCGGCTCACCCCCACACAGGGAGGGGTGAACCTCTGGGAATCGAACGGACGGATATTCTCGTCGCACTTCGAAGACGAGGAGCAGGGTGCCGAGACCCTCTTCGGACCCCTGAGGGAGGAGATGTCCGGCAGCATCAGGAAGCCCTGGCTCGCAGAATTCCCCGAGTTCAGGGACGAACCCGAGTGGGTGAGGGACAGCATACTGACCGACAGGACATTCGAGTTCCTGAGGGCGAACCCGCTCATCGTCCCGAGACTCGTTCTCCTCCGGTTTGCAGAGTTTTTCAAGCCGTTCCCCCTCAATGAATTCCCGCTTCGCTACATGCTGGCGGGGCTCCTGACCTTCGGTGCGGTACTGGTATTCGCCGGAGCCGGGTTCGCAAGGTTCGCAAGGCGCCGTGACCCGGCCAGTCTTCTGATCGTACTCGTCGTGGCGGTCTATACGCTGGTGCACATGGCATCCATCTCGGGGACCCCGCACAGGGTGGCCCTGGATGTCCCGCTGGCGGTGCTGGCCGGATCCGGCCTGTCGCTGTTCCTGACAAGGACCGGGCTATCGGAGAAACTTGGCCGGAAACAACCTGATAGTTAAGACCCACGCCTTCGGCGACGCCCTCCTGGCGACGCCGGCCGTGGCTCGTCTGATCGCCTCGGGCGGCACCTGGAGCGCTCTGGCCGGTCCGTCGAGCAGTGAGGTGTGGCGGAGGATGACAGGCATCTCCTGCGTGATGACGGCGCCCATCCCGGGAGGCGGTCTGAAAGGATTCCTCCGGCTGCTGGCGTGGTCCGCGTCCCGGGCTGCTTCATCGAGGCGCTTCGACCGCACCGTTGTATTCCACGCATCGAAGAGCATGAGGAGATGGGTGAGGATGCTGACCGCAGCCCCGTCCAGGAGCGGCGGTCTCGAGGCTCTCGGGAAATGGGAGTCGGTGTCGCCACTGGATACGGGGAGGTTTGCCGGGGCTTCCTATGCCGATCTGGCGGGGGTCGAGGTCACGGATTTCAGACCTGTCTTCCGGATCGAGGATTCCGAGAGGCGGATGGCAGCCGACCTGCTCGGGAGAGAGGGCTTCATAGCCGTCTCCCCCGGAGGGGGTCGCAATCCCCGGGACGAGGTGTCCGAGAAGCGGTGGAGCCCGGAGGGCTTTGCGGAAGTGGTTGCTCTCGCCGGATCACGCGGACTGCGCTCCGTCCTCCTCGGCGACAGGTTCGACATGCCCGCCGCCGCAAGGGTCCTTGCCCTGTCGGGGAGTGCCTGTCCGCTCGATCTGACAGGGCGGACGGGCTGGGGCGAGGCGGCAGCCGTCATGGAGAGGTGCATGGCCTTCGTGGGACCGGATTCCGGGCTGGCGCATCTCGCCACGGCGGCAGGCCTGAAGGCGGTCGTGCTGTTCGGCCCGACGGACCCTTCGAGCCTCTACCACCCTTCGCTGATCAGTCCTGTCGTGTCCGGGTCCGAATGCTCTCCCTGCTACTCGAACGAGGTATTCCCCGGCTGTCGCACCGGACGGAGCGACTGTATGTTCCGCATCGAAGCGGGCAGGGTCTGGTCAACTCTGGAGAAAATCCTGGATGAAGATATGCGCGGTTAATCCGCCTTTTCTCAGGCGGTTCAGCAGGGGGCAGCGCAGTCCCGCAGTCACCAGGAGCGGGACGCTGTACTATCCCATCTGGCTCTCATATGCCGTCGGAGCACTGGAATCGCGGGGTTTCGAAGTCGAACTCGTCGACGCCCCCGCCATGGACCTGGACATCGAAGCCGTCATCGAGCGGATTGATTCGGCACGACCACGCCTCGTTATAATCGAGAGTTCGACACCGTCGATCGACAGCGACACCGCCCTCGCGGACAGGCTGTCCACCGACGGGCGCTTCGTCCTGCTCGTGGGCACGCATCCATCCGCGCTGCCCGCCGAAACGCTCGCCTCCGGCTCGAGGTTCGATGCTGTGGCCAGGGGCGAATACGACAGGACGGCAGTTCTGCTGGCGGAATCCCTCCGGGACGGGGGTGACGCAAGCGGAGTCCCCGGCCTCCTGCTCCGGACCGATGGAGAACCCCGGGACACCGGCCCCTGCGAGATGACAGCGGACCTCGACTCTCTTCCGTTCGTGAGCTCGGTGTATGCCCGCCATCTCGACCCTTCCCGGTACAGCAACCCCAACGCGCTCTTTCCGATGGTCATGATCATGAGCGGGCGGGGATGCCCCAATTTCTGCACCTTCTGCCTCTTTCCCCAGACCCTCACCGGCAGGCGGCTGCGGCTCAGATCGGTCGGGAACGTGGTCGAAGAGGTGATGTGGATCCAGGAGAACATGCCCGGGGTGAGGGCGGTCTTCTTCGAGGACGATACGATATCCGCGGATCCGGCGAGGCTCAGGGAGCTTGCCGTTTCCCTGGAGAAGGCGGGCAGCCGCATCGGCTGGACCGCGAACATGCGCGCCACTGTCGATTACGATACGCTCCGGATCTGCAGACGCGCCGGCCTCAGGACCGTCTGCACGGGCTTCGAGAGTGGCGATCCGGAGATGCTCGCTGCCATGCGCAAGGGCGTCGACATCGAAACCATGAGGCGCTTCGCATTCGATGCGGAGAGGGCCGGCGTACTGGTACACGGCTGCTTTCTCTTCGGCGCTCCGGGGGAGACCGAGCAGAGCATGGAGAGGACGCTCGATTTCGCGCTCTCCCTCCCCCTGTACACCGCACAGTTCTACCCCATGATGGTCTATCCGGGCACCGAAGCTTACGACCAGGCAGCCGCGGAAGGGCGGATAGTGCCCTCCTGCTTCAGGGACTGGCTCACCCCCGAAGGTCTGCACACAGCCGTAGTGAGAACGGAGGCTCTCTCGAGCGACCGGATCGCCGGGTTCTGCGACCATGCCAGGAGGAGGTTCTACCTCCGCCCCGGCTATGTCGTGAAGACGATCTCCCGTTCGCTGTCCGACGTCGACGAGAGGCGGAGGACCCTGAAGGCATTCGCGACCTTCTGGCGATTCCTGCTCCCCGGCAGGAGGCGATGATTTGCATCCCGCCTCCGTGACGATACCGGTGCACCGTGCCGGCCCCAGGCTCGAAGGCTGCCTGCGGGCGCTCAGGGCTCAGGATGTCCCCGGAGGGATCTGCGTGATCGTCTCGCTCGACGGCGACGTCCCGCTCCCTGCGGAGACGGCCGCTCTGGCCGACAAGATCGTGTCCGGGGCGAAGTCCGGGCCGGCCGCGGCCAGGAACAGAGGATGGCGTTCCGTCGATGACGGGCACGTGCTGTTCACGGACTCCGACTGCATCCCGGCGCCGGACTGGGCCGGGCGTCTCATCCATGCCCTGGAGGGCGGAGCGGATGGTGTGAAGGGGGCCTACTCCTCCGGGGGCGGCAAGGTCATCCAGCGCCTCCAGCAGGTCGAGTTCGAAGAGAGATACTCGCGCTTCGAGCCCGGAGGGACGGTCGACATGGTCGACACCTACTCCTGCGGGTTCAGGCGCGGCGCCATCGAGGCCTGCGGCGGCTTCGACGAGGAGTTCCCCGCCGCCGACCACGAGGATGTCGATCTGTCCTACAGGATGACTTCCATGGGTTTCAGGCTCGTGTTCGAGCCCGGAGCCCTGGTGCAGCACGAGCACAGGAGGACCCTGCGCGACTATCTGGTCATGAAATTCTCTAGAGGGAGATGGAGGTTCGCGGTCCTCCGGACCCACGCCGCAGACAGTCTGGCGGACAGGTACATACCGCCCGGTCTCAGGGCGCAGCTGTTTCTCTGCGCAGCCTTCCCCCCGGCGATGCTCGCCTCGGTCCTGTCACCCTTCGCGCCGCTGGCCTGGCTTCTCCTCTTCCTCGCCGCGTCATGGCCGTTCGCAGCGACGGCGCTCCGGACCGATCCGGGCGTTGCACCGCTGGTCCCTGCATTCGCATTCGCCAGGGGAAGCGCACTCGCATGCGGGCTAGCCTGGGGAGTCCTGCGGGGGGGGAGGCGCTGATGCTGGCCCCCGCCAGGAGGTCCGACAGGGTGCTCAGCCTTCTGCTCCTCGCAGCGGATGCCGTTTCCGTCCCCGCGATCTTCTTCCTGACCTACTGGCTCAGGGCTGCGGTGATAGGCGGAGCGGTTCCCGGTTTCGACGTCGCCCCGGACGAATACCTCCATACGATCCCCGCAATATGGATCCTCTGGACCGCCTGTTTCGCCTGGGCGGGGCTCTACAGGCCCAGGCGCTACCCGGGCAGCATGGGGGAGGCGCAGAAATCCCTCAAGGCCCTGGCGGCTCTGATGATCTCGATGATGGCTGCGAGCTACCTGGCCCAGCAGGACTACTCTAGACTCATGCTCCTCCTCTTCATAGCCGTCGCACTTCCGGTCGGATCCCTGGCGAGACTGCTCGCCAGGAGGATCGCGGGGATCGTCGCACCGGTGTCCGACGCCCCGAGGATCCTGATCGTAGGGACGGGCGAGGTCGCCGTGCGCGTCTGGAGCAGTCTCGCGAAACTTCCCTCGCCTCACCCGGAGGTGGTGGGCTTCATCTCGGCCGACTCGACCGAATCCGGTGCCGAGAGGGAGATCGAAGGCATACCCGTGGCCGGGACCCTGTCCGATCTGCCCAGGCTGCTGGTGAGCATGCGCATCGACGAAGTCTTCTTCGCATCTCCCCGTCTGCCCAGGGGGCGCATACTGGAGGTCATCTCGGCGGCGGACAAGAGCGAGGTGCACTTCCGGATGGTCAGCGACCTGTTCGAGATCTCCTCGACCAAGACCGATCTGGACGATCTGGCCCGGCTCCCGATCATCGAGATAGGACACTCCCCCCAGGGGCTGTTCTCCAAATTCGTCAAGCGCTTGTTCGACATCGTCTTCTCCCTCCTGCTGATCGTCCTGCTCCTCCCGTTCCTCCTCCTCATCTACGTCGTCCTGCTGCTGGGTGGGAACGGAACCCCCGTCTTCAGGCAGACGAGGATCGGCAGGAACGGGGTTCCGTTCGTCTTCTACAAGTTCAGGACGATGAAACCCGAATCAGGAGAGTACGAGGTCGCCCCCCTCTCGCCGGACGACCCCAGGGTCACCCCTTTCGGCAGGCTGCTCCGAAGGACGAGCCTCGACGAACTGCCGCAGCTCTTCAACGTACTCAGGGGCAGCATGAGCCTCGTGGGACCCAGGCCGGAGATGCCTTTCATAGTTTCGGGATATTCGGAGTGGCAGCGCAGGAGGCTCGAAGTCAGGCCGGGGATCACCGGTCTCTGGCAGATAATGGGCAGGAAGGATCTGCCTCTGCATGACAACATCGAGTATGACTTCTACTACATCAGGAACCAGTCGATCATGCTGGATTTCGCAATCCTGGTGAGGACCTTCGCCACCGTCTTCAGGGGAAGGGGCGCCTACTAGGTGGACACGAGTCTGGGCAGAGTCTATTTCGAAGCGTGTCCCGAAGCGCTGATGGCGGTTCGCGACGGAAGGATCCTCCAGGCCAACGGTGAGATGCGAAGGCTCCTGGGGCTGCGCTCCGACTCCGAGATCGAAGGCAGGAGGCTCGAGGAGATCATCCCGATGGACCTCGACAACCGGGGCGGTCTCTATTCGGCCCTCGGCAGGCTTCTCCCCGGAGATGTCAGGTCCTACGAGTGGGAGCTGATGATCCCGGGAGCCGTGTACATCCCGGTCGTCATAAAGGCCACCGGGCTCGGTGGAGGTGTGCTCCTCATCTCGGTGAGGGACTTCACCGAGGGGCGCGAGCGCAGCATCGCCCTCCTGGAGCTGGAGGAGCAGCGGAGGGCGCTGCTCGAAGCCACCATCTTCCCCGTCTTCTGCGTCGACAGGGAATACAGGATCCTCTGGTGCAGCAGCTCCTTCGGCAGCCTGGTTGGCGAGAGGCCCGGTTCCGTCACGGGGAAGCCGTGCCACATGATACTCTCGGGCGTGGACTCGTCCTGTCCGGGATGCCCGGCAGCCCGGGCGATGCGATCCAAATCGACGATCTCGATCTCGAGCTGCGGCTCCGGGAACAGGTTCAGGGCATCGGTCTCAGCCTTCAGGGGGGCGGACGGCAGCCCTTCCGGCGCCGTCGTGATGATCCTGGACCCTCCCGGGAGCGCAGGCAGCGCGACCGATGGCGAATCCTCCCGTGAAGCTGCGGAAACGATTCCCGACGGATCGGTGCGGGCTCCGGGCGCTGCTGGAGGCCCGCCCCCCGGGGGCGCCGGGCATCACGACGCCCCTCACGCAGGAGTCAATCTCTCGGAATGGCTGGACACCTCGGTGGAGCGCCTGGTTTCGCTCCTCGGCCATGACGTCATGGTCCAGGCAGCGCATGAACCCGCCAGGGTCGGGGTAAGCCCGGAGCATCTCATGGAAACCTTCAGGAGCCTTGCACTGGCCGACTACGGGACATGCCTGTGCGAAGGGGAGGGCATAATGGTCAGGGTCGACCACGCCATACTGGAGACCCCCCGCCACGGGATCGAACCCGGGAAATACGTCTCCGTCTCCCTCGGTTCGAGGTCCCTTCTCGAGCGAGCCGAGAGCCGGCTTTTCGCAAGCAGTTTCTACAACCATATCTCGGCATTCCCGGCGAGGTCTCCCGGCTCCGCCGGGGTCCGTCCGGGGGCCGTGTTCGTCTCACAGGCCGGAGACGACCGGAAGTTCTACCAGATAATGATACCGGCCCATGATCCGGTTTGGAGGGACGACTGATGCTGCCGGCCGCATCCATCCTGCTGATGGCCGCTCTCGGATCCTGGTTCCGGCCGGGAACCGCAGGGATGGTCTCGGTCGCTTCCTGGCCCTCCTCCTGGGGCTGCTCCCCGTCGACCGCCTACGAGTCACCGGCGGGGATCTCGAGGATCGAGGGGATGGAGGTCGCCGCCTCCTGTTCCTTCATGGAGGCCCGTTCGGCAGCGATCGGCGCCGGTTCGAAGACCGGTCCCGTCTTTGCGGCGATCGATCTCGGCTGGATAGGCGAACACGAGGACCCGCCCGTTGCGGCTGACGAACTCCTGTCAGCGACCCTGGCCTGTGCCTGGGTGGTGACGGGAGATCCGGTGGGCTTCATCGAAGGCTTCTTCGGACCCAGCATCGCCATCGGAGCGTCGACCAGGGGCGTGTTCGGGGATGACGGCGGGGACATGCTGCTCGGGAGCGCCGGACTCCAGTTCTCGGTCTTCCCGACCTTCTCGATAGGGGTCGCCGGCATCGACATTCCCCTGATGGTGCCGGACTCGGCTGACATCGATGTCGAGACCCACTGGGGAGCCACGTACATCTTCTCACGGGAGCTCAGGCTCCACGCCTCTCTGTCCGGCGGAGACACGGCTTTCGGCGCAGAACTCGCCGTGGCCCCGTGGCTCAGGGCGAGGACCGGCTCGGACGGGGAGTCCTGGAATGCCGGGGCATCCCTGTCCTCGGGCAGGTTCACTCTCGATTACGGCGTGGTCCTGGACGACTCCTCGACGGGTCACGCCTTCTCCCTCAGCTTCATGACGGGAGGCGAAAACTGGTACTGATCCTCATGCTGGCGCTGGCAGACCTGCCGGACTCCTCAGACACCGGAGAGTGGACGTTCATCCAGCGTACGATGTTCTCCGCCGATGCCTCCTGCATGCCCGGCGAAGGTTCCTGGATCAGTCTCGAGGACAGGCTTCTGGAGCTGAGCGAGACCCTCTCGCTCTCGTCGGAACAGGTGGAAGCCTCCGTGACTTTCACGGCGAGGGACGACAGCTCCTCGTCGGTCTTCCTCCGCAGGGGCGGGTTGGAAGCCCTATGGCCGGGCACCCCCTGGATCGGCGCGGGCCTCTCCCGGTCGCTCTCTACGCCCTTCATCCCCGGTCTCAGGGATCCGATCCTGGACTGGAGCTGGGCGGACATCGACTCGGTGTCGGCGGTTCACGCGTCGCTGGGAGGCTTCCTGGGGACGACGCTCGGTTTCGACGGCTACCTGCTCCCCGGCGGGGATACGGCCACGGTGTTCGTCGTCGATGCTCCCTGGCTGGGTATCGGCAGCATGGGATACACTTCGATGGATCTGTCGGGCGCCGATTCGACCCTGCACATGGATGTCTTCGAAGCCCTCCTGGACCTGAGAGCCGTCGAACCGTGGATCGTGATCACGAGCAGCGGCAGGGGGGCCGATTCCACAGCCGTGCTCTTCGAGGCCGACGGCTTCGCTCCGCTCTCCGGGAACTGGGGTGAACTCGAACTCGTACCCGTCCTCTCCTGGGCTGGGGACTCGATATCCTGCCCCGGAGGAGCCTTCGAGCGCGGACACATGTCCATAGGCCTGGATGCCGTCCTGCATCCGGTCGCATACGCACTTTCCGGGGTCCTCTCCTGCCGGTATGATCCGGCCGATCCGAAAGCGACCACGGGCGGTCTCGCAGCGGACATGACTTCCGAGGGCGGATTCAGCCACTCCGTGAGCGCAGCCGGGCTCGGCGGGCCGTCATGGATCGGAATGGTCTCGTCCACGCTCAGGGGTGCAAGGGCTTCCATGGGCGGGGGGATGGAGTTCCGGAGCGACAGCCTGCGCATCGGCGGTTCGGCCGGCTACTCGCCCACGAACGGCGTCCATGCGCTGCTGGAGATCTCCGCCAGCGCACAGGTCGAGGAAGGGGATTCACCACAGCCATGCGGTTCCTTCTCGGCCGTCTTCTCGCGCCGCGGTGTCAGGGCTCTGCTCCGCCTCCTGAGGGAGGACGGGGAGACCACGATAGCCGCCTCCCTCTGCGCGGTATTCCCATGAGGCCGGTCTTCGTATCCGCGCTGGCCCTGGCCGCACTGTGCGGATGTTCGGCGCTCACACCGGCACCCGTCGAGCGCACGGATTCACTCAGGCTCTGGTACCCCGGGGCGGCCACCGTACAGGTCGTCGGCGACTGGAACGAGTGGGGTGGACTGACCGCGGCAGGCGGAGTCCTGGATCCTGCAGCCGGTCTCATGGAAGAGGATGGGGACGGGTTCTGGACCACTGGTGTCACGCTCGAGAGGGGACGATACAGATACGCTTTCCTCGTCGACGGATTCATCTGGACCCCGGATGAGTCGAACCACCTCCGGGCCGAATTCGAAGGTCGCGAGGTGTCCGTCCTGGTGATCGGCGGCTGAGATGGCATCAGTCGAGTTCAAGGGCGTGGGAAAGGTCTTTCCGGGAGGCGTCACCGCTCTGGCCGGCTTCTCCGTGAATGTCTCCGATGGAGAGTTCGTCGTCCTCGTGGGTCCGAGCGGATGCGGCAAATCGACTTCCCTGAGGATCCTGGCGGGTCTCGAGGAACCTACCACGGGCACCGTGTCCATCGGCGGGCGGGACGTCACCGGGGTTTCGCCGCAGGACCGCGACGTCGCGATGGTCTTCCAGAACTATGCCCTCTATCCGCACATGACCGTATTCGACAACATGGCCTTCGCCCTCAGGATGAGGAGGGTGCCTTCAGACGAGACGAGGAGGCGGGTCGAGGAGGCCGCGGGGATACTGGACATATCCGGTCTCCTGGCGCGCAAGCCGCGGGAACTCTCCGGTGGTCAGCGCCAGAGGGTCGCACTCGGCAGGGCGATAGTCCGCAAACCCTCCGTCTTCCTCTTCGACGAACCGCTTTCCAATCTCGACGCGAAGCTCAGGGTCCAGACCCGGAGCGAACTGGCGCGCATCCATACGAGGCTCGGTGCCACGATGATCTATGTTACGCACGACCAGGCCGAGGCCATGACCCTGGGCGACCGCATAGTCGTCCTGCGCGATGGTCTGATCCAGCAGGTCGCCGCGCCGCTCGACCTGTACGACAGGCCGGTGAACTCCTTCGTCGCGGGCTTCATCGGCAGTCCGGCCATGAACTTCCTGACGCTGGGCGGGTCCGGCATCCAGGGCGTTCCATCCACCCTGGACCCCGTTCCTCCAGGTGCGTCGACAGTCGGCATCCGGCCCGAGGATGTCGTCCCGGACCCGGGAGGAGGCTTCGAGTGCGGGATCGAGGTCGTGGAGGTCCTTGGTAACGAGAAGATAGTCTATCTCAGAACCGTTCGTGGCGACCCTCTCGTGATGAGATGCGATCCGTCGACGCAGGCGGTCGTCGGAGATTCTTCCGGGGTGGGCTTCAGGCGGGGGCGCTGCCATTTCTTCGGCCCCGGTGGCGAAAGGTTGTAGGAGATGACCGATTCGATCCAGCACATTCTCTTCGCCTTCATCGGGGCGCTCCTGCTGTCCCTGCTGCTCACCCCGCTGGCGAGGCGTGCGGCTCTCCGGACCAACCTCGTGGACAGACCCGGCAGCAGGAAGAAACACCTGATGGCGACGCCTCTCCTAGGGGGAGGCTCCATATTCCTTGCCTTCGCCGTGACGATCGTCGCGGGAATGTTCTTCTGGAAGGGGTTGCCGGAGGGCAACATCGCCGATACTCCGCTGAACTGGCAGTCCCTCGGCTTCATGGTTGTCGGGGGAGGCTTCCTGCTGGCCCTCACGGGTCTGCTCGACGACATCCTGGAGCTGTCTCCGAGGACCAAGCTCATAATGCAATCTTTCTCGGCGCTCGCCGTCGGCGTCTACTTCGTCGTGAAGGGAGCGCAGGTGAGCCTCTTCCTCTCGGGTGGATCGCTGGCCTGGCTGGCGGCCCCGATCACGCTCATATGGCTCGTGGGCATAACCAACTCCCTCAACCTGCTCGATCATGCCGACGGGCTGGCGGCAGGCATCACGGCGATCGCGACCGCATTCCTCACAGTCATCAACCTCACCGCCGGCAACGAAGCCATCGCATTCGTCTGCGCCGCCCTGTCCGGCGCCTCGTGCGGCTTCCTGGTCTTCAACTTCAACCCGGCGTCGATCTTCATGGGAGACTGCGGGAGCAACTTCCTGGGCTTCCTGCTCGGCATCGCCTCGGTCCTGGGCGTGTACACCCAGAACGGTTCGATCCGCGAGATCGCGGTCTTCTCACCCCTGCTCGTTCTCGCCGTCCCTCTCCTGGACACTCTCCTGGTGCTGATCTACAGGAAGCGCAGGGGCGTCCCCCTGATGTCAGGAGACAGGAACCATCTGGCGCACAGGCTCATGCGCATCGGACTGAGCCACAAGGAGGCGGTGCTGCTCTTGTACGCCGTGGGCATCCTCATGGGGATACTGGCCCTCCTGCTCCCGACCCTCAAGCCTTATCAGGCCGTCCTCGTGTTCGCCCACGCAGCCGGATTCTCCGTGATCATCGCCTTCTTCATCTCCCGCGGGGAGAAAAGGAACAAGACCAACGATGAATAGAAGACCCATGGAGAGGATCATCGCCCCCTGGCTCATCCTGGTCATATCTGCGCTGGTCCTGTTCACCCTGCTCCCCAACAACAGGTCCAGCATCCTGATCAAGGAGCTTTCCTACGTTCTCGGAGCCTCGGCGATGTGTCTCCTCACGGCATCCGCAGCCTTCCGGCGTGTGCCGCTCAACTCCTCTGTCGGATGGAAGCTGACGGCGGTCTTCGCCATCCTTCTCGCATGGATGATGGCGAGGCACTTCTCGGGAACGCCTTCGATCAACGGCCAGGGCGTCATGACGAGCTTCGCGATGCTCGGCCTGACCGCCGGCACCTCCGCGCTCCTCCTCGATGCAAAGGGCAGGTCGACGGTCCTGCTGGGTCTTCTCTCGCTTTTCGGACTACTGTGCATCTATTCGATGATCCAGTGGATGAACGTCGTGATCTTCCCGTGGGACGTGTACCTGGGCTCGAGCGGCAGAGTATCCGGCTCGCTCGGGAACCCGAATCTCCTCGGAGGGATGATGGCGGCCTTCATCCCCGTCGCGGTCGGGCTGCTGCTGGGGATGGAGGGCAGAAGACCGGTGAGGTTGACCGTGATGGCGGTCTTCTGTCTGCTCGCGATCCTTTCCATAGCTGCGAGCGGGACGAGGGGCAGCCTCCTCGGCCTCGCATCCGGCCTCCTGTTCCTGGCGTGGTTCTCGCTTCGAAGGCAGGCCGGCGGGCGCAGGGCAGACCTTGTCATCCCCCTGGTGGCTCTGGCCGCCTTCCTGATCATCTGCTTCGTCATGAGGGAGAGGCTTCTCGAGCTGTCCAGCCTGGGGGAGGGGACCGCAAGGGTCAGGCTGGTGATATGGAGCGGCGCTGCCGCCCTGATCGCGGCCAATCCATTTCTCGGATACGGACCGGGCACGTTCCAGATAATCTTCCCCGAGGTCCGCAATCCGATGTACAGCATCCTGGGCACCAGCCACAACACCCTCCACGCTCACTGCGAGTATCTCGAGATCCTCGTCGAGGTCGGGCTCGTCGGCGCTCTGCTGTTCGTCTGGATAGCGGTCATGGTCCTCGGATCCTCGCTCCGGGGCAGGGACGGGACCAGGCGGAAGCTCGGGCTGGCAGACGCCGGCGTCCTCGCCGGGATAATCGCATTCCTCGGCGAGGCATTCGTCTCGGTAAGCCTCAGGTGGCCCCCGGGGGCATTCCTGTTCGCCCTGCTCTGCGGCCTCCTGCTCGCTGGCGGACCGGGCGAACCCAGGCCCATCCCCAGGATCAGCGGCTTCCTCCTTGTCATCCCGGCTCTGTTCACGGCTATCTGGGGGACAGGCAGCTACATGACCGGGATGAGGTCGGGTCATTACCTTTTCATGGGCAAGGACCAGTACCTGGACAAGATCGAGAGCGAACTCGCCCTCGCGGCCAACGCCGCGGCTGCCTGGGAGCAGACGGGTGCTGAGAACAGGCGAGAGGAGGCTCTGCAGAGATTCGCCTACGCATGGGCGTGCAGCGACAGCTCCATCGCTATCTGCACGCGCTGCGTAGAGACCAATCCCGAGGAGCTGGGAGGCTGGTACGGCCTCGGCAGCGCCTGGCTCACCAGGGCCATCCTCATCGAGCCGATCAACCCCTCCCTGTCCAGGCTCGTCGAAGACGCCGGATATGTGAGGGATCATGATCTGGCGCTGAGTGCCTCCCGAAATGCCCTGGCGGCATACGAGTCCCTGCAGGTCAGGGCTCCGGACTACGCGGAGATCCACAACAACCTGGCGCTCACCTACACCCGGCTGGGCATGCCCGCGATGACCATGCACTCGATGCGTCGGGCATATCAGCTCCACGGCCACCGCAGGAGCGACTACCTCCGGCAGGCCTTCTCCATCTCCCCGCTCGGCGGAGGTTTCGACGCACTGCACATCCTCTGGCAGGACAGGATGCAGGGCTTCCCGGAGGCCGGCCTGTCCGTTGAACTCGTCGAAAGGCGCCTCGAGCGTACTGAATGGCTTTCAGGATATGCAATGATGTTCCACCCCGGGAGCGCCGACAGCATCGCCGCAGCTCTCTCCGCCATGTGCACCGGTCTCCCGGCCGGGTACCCGGAGATCCTGACGGGGCATCTAGCCGACCAGGCTTCACTCGCCGTCCAGGACTCCGTGCTCTTCTGGAAGGCGATGGAATGCGACACCTCGGGCATTCTGGAAACCGCCCTGGCGGGCCTGGCCTCCACCGGGGCGGTCCTTCCCGGACACAGGGCCGCCCGAGCGACCGTCCTCGCCCTGAGAGGCGATCGCGAAGGATTCGCAGAGATCGTGAAGGTTTCGGAGACGCTTCACCATGAAGCCTTCCCGTGGCTGTCCCTCTGGCCTGTCAACGGAGGCATCCCCGCGCCGCTCTTCCGCTCCCTGCCGCTCTGCGGGAGCCCGGCGTCGTGGAGGACTGTCTATCTCGGGATGGTCATGGATCTGATGAGCATCGACTCGTTCCTGCTGAACCGGGTCCAGATCTCGCGCACCGATTTCAGCAATGGAGTGAGCCCGGAGACCCTGGGTGGGTTCCTGGACGTGTGGTACGGGACGGGCGGCATGAGTGCCGCACGCGACCTCGGTCTGGATGGACCGTGGGTGCCCGGATCCGCCATGGAAGCTGCAGCCGCAGTAGCCGACAGCATCGGCGCCACCGGACCGGAGGGGGCGGCGAATGCGCTTGCGTTCCACTATTTGATGTTGAGCTCCTTCTGGTGGGGGGAGGGTTTCAGCGTTCCACAGCGCGACTATCTGCTCGGACGGCTGGAATCCCTGCGGGACTCCCTGGACGGCGGACTCGGCACCGAGGAGGCCAGATACGCAGTCTTCAGGCTCTTCGAGGAGATCGAACCCCTGCTGGCCCAGACCGGGGCGTCGGACAACCCGTTCCTCGGGATCCTCCGGAACGACATCATCGAGGGCGAAGTGACCAGGTCGCTCGGGCAGTCCGGGGACATGCCGTGACCCTTGTCAGGAATGGCGTTTCCAGCTAGATTCAAGCACCAAAAGCTCCTGCATGCGTACGAGCCGCG
Organism: Candidatus Fermentibacterota bacterium; assembly: GCA_963718745.1. Lineage (GTDB taxonomy): Bacteria > Fermentibacterota > Fermentibacteria > Fermentibacterales > Fermentibacteraceae > Fermentibacter. The sequence continues at coordinate 71,450 of OY970370.1, forward strand.
TGGGCGGGTGTACCTGCCGACGGGGCATTTTATGCTTGGAGGGTCGAACTGGACACCGCCCTGCTCAGAGAAACGGTGGAGGCTCTTGTTACTGACATGGGTCTCCTGCTGGTGGATCTCGGCTGGTACCAGTCAGGCCGGAGGGGGATACTGAGGGTGCTGGTCGACCGTCCCGGCAGGGTGACGGTCGGTGAGTGCGCTGCCCTGTCCAGGGCCATCGAGGACATGATGGACCGCAGGATGATCGAGTCGGGCCCCCATGTGCTGGAGGTCAGCTCGCCAGGACTCGGACGCAGGCTGGAGTCGGAGAACGACTGGCGGCGCTGCGTCGGCAGGTTGCTCAGGGTCGAAACCGAGAGTGAAACGATAGAGGACGAGCTTCTCTCGTACGAGGGCGGCTGCCTGGTCTTCCAGGGGAGCAGGATAGTCCCCGCGGCCCTGGTGGCGCGGGCCGTCGAAATCATCGAGACAGGCGGGAACAAGGGCAGGAAGGGCTGACCGGGGCACCGGTCGGAGGCTCCTTTCCGCTGGGGGGAACGAAGTGTCCAATTACGACAGGATAGACGCCCTCGCAAGACTCGTCAGGGAGAAGGGCGTGAACAAGGAAGTCCTTGTTCGCAGCCTCTTCCAGGCGCTCATCAAGGCTACCGAGCTCGAGTACGGAACCGCCCAGGACATCAGGATCACATGGGATCACCAGCTCGGTGATGTGAAGCTCGAAGCCATGATGGAAGTCGTGGAGAACATCGAGGAGGGCAGCGAACACCTCCAGATAGCCCGCAAGAAGGCACGCAAGATCAAGAGTGATGCCGAGATCGGCGAGAAGGTCTCCATACCGGTCGACATCTCCGAGTTCCAGCGATCCTCCGTGAACGTCTTCCGCCAGGAGTTCCTCTCCCTCGTCAGGACGGCCGAGCGGGAGCAGGTCCTGCGCGAATACGAGGAGAAGATCGGCCACATCATCCCCAGGTGCCGCGTCCAGCAGGTCTACAGGAACAGGGTGCTGGTACAGGTCGCCGGCAGGATCGAAGCGGTGGTCCCCGCCGAGGAGAGGGCACGTGGCGAGCGTTACAACCAGAACGACCCCATCCTCCCCGTGCTGATCCGCGTCGAGAAACCCGACTCGATGGAGCCGCAGCTCGTTCTCTCGAGGGCGACGCCTCTGCTCGTGAAGCGCCTCTTCGAGAGGGAGGCCCCCGAGATAGAGGAGGGCGTAGTCGAGGTGCGCGCCATCGCGAGGGAACCCGGGGTCAGGACCAAGATCGCCGTAGCGAGCAACGACCACCGTGTCGACGCAGTCGGTACCTTCGTCGGAGTGAAGGGGAGCAGGGTCCAGGCCGTCATGAGGGAGCTCAACGGCGAGAGGATCGACATCATCCCCTGGACCATGGACAGGAGGAACCTCGTCACACACGCCCTCCTGCCCGCGTCCGTCATAAACGTCGACCAGACAAGAGAAACCGATCCGGTCACCGGGGAGGAGCGGATCAGGATGGTCGCCATAGTCCCCGACGACCACCTCTCCCTCGCGATCGGCAAGAACGGACACAATGTGAGGCTGGCGGGCGAGCTCGTCGGCTCGAGGATAGACATCGAGACCCAGTCGCTCTGGGAAGAGCAGAAGCGCTGGGAGGAGATGCTGCGCGTGGACGCTTCCGAGATCGCCGGAATCAGCGACAAGCTGATCGAGCGGCTCAGGGTGTCCGGCTACGATTCTGCGAACTCGATCGCCGAGGTCACCGTGGAGGAGCTTCTGAAGGTCCACGGAGTCGGACCCGTCCGTGTCGAGCAGATACATCAGGAGGCGAAACGCCTGGTAGAGAAGCGGGCCATCGAGGTCGAGGCGCTCAAGGCAGAACACGAGGCAGGCAAGGCCGGTTCTGACGGCGCCGGTCAAGGCGGTGGAGATGACTGAACAGCAGGCCGACAAGAAGCAGCGCGTTTACGAACTGGCCCGTGAGCTGAACATTTCGAGCGAGGCATTGATAAAGGTCCTCACGGACATGGATGTGGCCGTGAAGAGCCACATGAGCACGCTCTCCGATGAACAGAGGAAGAGCGTCGTCGCCCGGTTCGAGAAGGAGAAGCAGGAGGCCCGGGACAGGGCCGTGAAGTCCAAGAAGCGGAAGAAGCGCCGCAAGAAGGCCGTGGTTTCCGCGGAAGCCGTGAAGGCCGTCCGCGACACCGTCGCCCAGATGGGCTCGAATGCCGCCAGGAGCCAGAAGAAGCGCCGCAGGCGCTACCGCGAGGAAAAGCAGGAGCGCCACGAGAAGCTGACTACGGCCGGCGAGGGCGAAGTCCTCCAGGTGACGGAGTTCACTTCTCCCTCCGAGCTTGCCGAACTCATGGACATCCCTCTGAACGAGGTCATAGCCAAGTGTCTCGAGCTGGGCCTGATGACCACGGCCAACCAGCGGCTCGATGCCGATACCCTGGCGCTCGTGGCGGCCGAGTTCGGACACCACATCGAGACCGTGGCAGAGTACGGGGCCGAGTCAATCGAGAAGCGCAGGATCGAGAAGAGCTGCCGCGAGGTCCAGAGGGCTCCGGTCGTCACGATCATGGGCCATGTCGACCACGGTAAGACCGCGCTGCTCGACCGGATCCGCTCCACGAACGTCATCTCTACCGAGGCGGGCGGGATAACCCAGCATATCGGGGCCTATGTCGCGTCCGTATCGGGCGGGCGCAACGTCACCTTCATCGACACGCCGGGGCATGCAGCCTTCACCGCGATGAGGACGAGGGGCGCCCAGGTCACCGACATAGTCGTACTGGTCATCGCAGGCGACAGCAGGGTCATGCCCCAGACCATGGAGGCCATCGACCACGCCAGAGCCGCCGGGGTGCCCATAGTGGTAGCCATAAGCAAGATGGACCTGTCCACCGCGAACCCCGAATTCATCAGACAGGACCTCGCCAACCACAAGGTACTCGTCGAGGAGTGGAGCGGTGACGTCCAGTGCGCCGAGGTCAGCGCGATAACCGGAAACGGCGTCGAGGACCTCCTGGACAAGATCCTGGTCCAGGCAGACATGCTGGATCTCAAGGCCTGCCCCGACAGACCCGCGAGGGCCACAGTCCTCGAGGGCAGGGTCGACCCCTACCGGGGCACGGTGGTCAGCATACTCATCCAGGACGGGACGCTCCGTCTCGGTGACTCCTTCATAGCAGGGCAGTGCACCGGGCGCGTGAGAGCCCTGTACGACCAGAACAACAAGCCCGTGGACGAAGCCGGGCCCAGCATGCCGATACAGCTGATGGGCTGCACCGGAGTTCCCGAGGCCGGAGACTCCGTGACGGTCGTCGAGAACGAACAGGAAGCCAAGGAGATCGGGCTGCGCCGCCAGATCGTGGAACGCGAGCGCGAGCTCCAGTCACGCCGGAAGATCACCCTGGAGGACTTCTTCAAGGCTGCGGCGGAGGGCGACAGCACCCTCCGGCTCATCGTGAAGGCGGATGTCCAGGGATCGGCCGAAGCCATCGTAGACACGCTGACCCGGATGAATACGGACGAAGTCTCGGTGGACGTGATAAGAAGCGGTGCCGGAGGCATAGCGGAGAGCGACGTGATGCTCGCGGCTGCATCGGGTGCCGTCATCATAGGGTTCCGCGTGAGGCCGGACTCGAGGGCGCGCGAACGTGCGGCCGCGAGCGGTGTGGACATACAGTGCTTCAGCATCATCTACGACGTCGAGGACACGGTCAGGAAAGCCCTCTCGGGGCTGCTCAAGCCGGAGAAGCGCGAGGATTTCATGGGCTCCGCGGAGATCCGCCAGATCTTCCGCGTACCGAAGATAGGAACGATCGCGGGATGCTACGTCGTGGGCGGGACAGTGAAGCGCAACTCCAGATTCCGCCTCGTCAGGAACGGCGTGGTCGTCTGGGACGGCCAGCTCTCCTCCCTCAAGCATTTCAAGGATGACCGCAGGGAGGTCGCAGCCGGCTACGAGTGCGGAATAGGTCTCGAGGGATATGCCGACCTGAAATCCGGCGACATCATAGAATGCTATGAGATCGTGGAGGTCTCGAGGGAGCTCTAGCCCCGCAGATATGAAGGAGAGACGCTTCCAGAGGATGACCGAGACGGTCCGTGCGGATATCGAGGCCATACTCCGCACCGAGATCGCGGATCCGCGGCTGGGCTTCATCACGATAACCAGAGTGAAGCTGTCGCCCGACGCCACTCACGCGTTCATCTTCTACTCGACCCTCGGGACCGACGACGAGAGACGCCAGACCAGGGAGGCGATCGAGTCCTGCAGGGGGTACACCCGCAGACTGCTCGCGGAGAGGATCGGACTCAGAACCGTCCCCGAACTCCACTTCCTGCACGACACCTCGATCGAAGAGGGCGAGGAAGTCCTGAAGCTGATGCGGGATCTCGAACGGAAGGATCGATGACCCACACCCCGGAGGGTCGTGGGGCCGTCTACCTCCTCGACAAGACCCCGGGCACGGCCTCCAGGAGCGCCGCCTCGGCGGTCGCCAGGGCATGGGGCTTCGCCAAGTTCGGCCATGCCGGCACGCTGGACCCCTCTGCGGGTGGAGTCCTGCCGGTCCTGCTGGGCAGGGCCACGAGGCTGTCGTCATACCTCTCCGGCCACGAGAAGAGATACTCCTTCACGGTCGTGACCGGAATCGAAACCGATACGCTCGACTCGGAAGGAACCGTCACCAGAGAGGCCGCGCCGGTCACTCCCGGCAGGGCAGACCTCGAGGCCCTGCTTGCGGAGTTCGAGGGCAGCCTGGATCAGCGCGTCCCCGTCTTCTCGGCGCTCAAGCTGGGCGGGCGGACGGCCTACAGCATGGCTCGAAGCGGCATCATCCCCGATATGCCCACTCGAAGGGTCGAAGTCCGCTCCTGGGAGATCATCTCGATCTCGGACGGACGCTTCAGGCTCGCAGCCACGGTTTCGTCAGGGACATACATAAGAGCTCTCGCTGCGGACATCGGTACGCGCCTGGGATGCGGAGCACACGCCGAAGGGATAGTCCGTGAGTCCTACGGGCTCTTCGTCAGAACGGAATGTTCGACCGGGAGCCGGTGCGACAGTTCCCTGCTGACCCCCGCAGAAGCCCTCAGGGGCTTCCAGCGTATGAGCCTCTCGAGCGCTGACACGGAGCGCGTTCTCCACGGCAATCCTGTCGAGGGCAGCCTCCTGGGCAGCATCGCCCTCATGGACGGGGACGGCGGGGACCTGATCGCGATAGGCATGGGTGACGGGACTTCCGTGCGGCCTGTCACCGTCCTGCGGGACTGCACCCCGTCCGTGGAGAGCACGTGAAGGTGATCGCGCTGGGCGGATTCGACGGCCTGCACCTCGGGCACATGTCGATCGTCGACCATGCCTCGGCGATTTCACCGGATGCCGCCATTCTCTGCTTCGAGCCGATCCCCCGGCAGGTGCTGGGGAGGGAACGGCATGTGAGGTTGACGACGCCGGGAGAAAGACGCAAAATCCTCTCTCGGTCGGGTTCCTGCGGCCTGCTCGTACACCCGTTCGATGATGCGACGATGAAGTCGGGTCCGGGTGAGTTCCTGGACACTCTCCAGGAAGCCTTCCGTTTCGAACACATAGTCGTCGGATACGATTTCGGGTTCGGTCTGGGAAGAGCGGGTTCGCCGGCGACCATCGGGAGCTGGTGCATCGGGAGGTCCGTAGATCTCCACGTCGTCGATCCGGTATGCCGGGACGGCGAGCCGATAAAGAGCGGCCGGGTGAGGGGACTCGTCTCCTGCGGCCGTCTGGATGGAGCGGAGGCTCTCCTGGGCAGGAGGTATGGAGCCCTGGGAGCAGTCGCCAGAGGAAAGGGGCTCGGGCGTACGCTGGGTTTTCCGACCCTGAACGTCCGGGTGCCTGCGGCGAAGCTCCTCCCGCCACCGGGGAGCTACGTCGCAGAGGTCGCAGTGGATGGTGCGGTACATCCCGCGGCAGTGTTCATCCCGTCCGGAAGGGAGGGTCTCTGCGAGGCCCATCTGCCCGGATGGGCGGGTGAAGCGTATGGCAAGGCTGTCGGGATCGAGTTCCGGCAGTTCATCAGGACGCCAGGGAACGGACTGTCGAGAAGTGAACTGGTGACGAGGATCGCTCGTGACGTCGAGCGGGTTCTGGAGGTTTCAGCAGGATGAGTATCACTACCGAGAAGAAGGCCGAGCTCATAAGAACTTTCGGCGCAAGTGACACCGACACCGGAAAGCCCGAGGTCCAGATTGCCATCATGTCGGAGAGGATCCGCGAGCTGACCGAGCACAGCAAGCGCCACCCGCATGACAACAACAGCAGGCGGGGTCTCCTGAAGCTTGTCGGCAAGCGCCGCAGGCTTCTCCAGTATCTCGAGACGAATGATGTAGAGCGTTACCGCAAGATAGTGAGCGATCTGGGTCTGAGGAGATAGACCCGCGGCTTCCTGCGGAGGGCGCCACACGGGCGTCGTACCGGGGAGCCAACATGAGAGGAAGAAGATGCCTTTTACTGTCGAGACGATGGTTGCCGGACGCAAGTTGCAGATAGAGACCGGGCGCCTCGCCAAGCAGGCGGACGGTGCAGTGTTGGTGCGGTACGGCGATACGGTCGTCCTGACCGCTGCGGTCTCCGAAAAAGTGGCGAAGCCCGACATGGGCTTCTTCCCGCTCACCGTGGAGTACCGCGAGAGAACCTATGCCGCGGGCAGGATCCCCGGTGGATTCTTCAAGCGCGAGGGCAGGCCCAGCGAGGCCGAGATCCTCGCCGCCAGGCTGATAGACAGGCCGATCCGCCCACTGTTCCCCGAGGGGTACGGCTGCGAGACCCAGGTGTACTGCATCGTCATCAGCTCCGATTCGGAGAATGATCCCGACCTGCTGGGCCTGATCGGTGCCTCGGCCTCCCTCATGATCTCCGACATCCCCTGGAACGGACCCGTTTCGGCCGTCAGGGTAGGAAGGATCGGAGACAGGTTCATAATAAACCCCACCCTCACCGAGCTCGAGGAGACCGACCTGGACATCGTGGCCGCCGTGCGCGGCACCGATGTCGTGATGCTCGAGGGCGGGTGCAGCCAGGTCCCGGAGAGCGTAGTCCTGGAGGCGATCGAGATCGCCCGGAACGAAGGCATGAGGATCAACGCACTCCAGATGGAACTCGTCGCGCAGGCCGGGAAGCAGAAGAGGGAGTTCGCGCCCGCGCCCATCCCCGATGGGCTGCAGGAGGCCGTCACGGCCGTCGCGTTCCCCGAGTTCGACAACGTCTACGGCAGGGGTCGCAAGGAGATGTGGGGACAGGCCGTCGACAGGGCGATGGAGCATACGGACGCTCTTGCGGAGAAGTTCGGCTTCGCGCCCGGGGATGCCCCCTGGAAGTCGCTTGTCAAGAAGGTCATGGAGAAGGCCGAGAAGGCCTACGTGCGCAGGAAGCTGGCCGTCGAGAAGATCCGCTTCGACGGCAGGGAGCCGGGGCAGGTCCGCAACATTGAGTGCGAGATCGGCCTCATCCCCAGGGCGCACGGTTCCGCCATCTTCACGAGGGGCGAGACACAGGCGATGGTCGCCGCAACCCTGGGCGGCAACAGCGACGAGCAGAGGATCGACGCCATAACCGGCGAATACACGAAGAGATTCATGCTCCACTACAACTTCCCGTCGTTCAGCGTCGGGGAGGTCAAGCCCATCAGGGGACCGGGCAGGCGTGAGATAGGGCACGGGCACCTTGCAGAGCGCGGCATCCAGGCCGTCATGCCGGACGAGGAGTCCTTCCCGTACACCGTCCGCGTCGTCTCCGACATCCTGGAGTCTAACGGATCATCCTCGATGGCTACCGTCTGCGGCGGGACCCTCTGCCTGATGGATGCGGGCGTCCCGATAAAGGCCCCCGTGGCAGGCATCGCTCTCGGTCTCGCCAAGCATGGCGACGACTACGCGATCCTGACCGACATCGCAGGCGTGGAGGACCATCTCGGTGAGATGGACTTCAAGATCGCCGGCACGAAGAACGGCGTCACTGCGGTGCAGATGGATCTCAAGATCGAGGGCATCTCCAACGCCATCCTCGCCGAAGCCTTCGAGAAGGCACGGCTGGGGCGCGAGCACATCCTCGGGATAATGCTCTCGACGATCACCGAGCCGCGTGCCGAGCTCAGCCCCTTTGCGCCGAGGATGATCTCGACCAGGATCAACCCCGACAAGATCGGCAAGCTCATAGGCCCCGGCGGCAAGATGATCAGGTCGATCCAGGACGAGGCCGGCGTCAAGATAGACATCTGCGACGACGGAACCGTACGCATCCTCTCCACCGACGCGACCGCGGCCGCCAAGGCCCTGAAGATGGTCGAGGACATCGTGGGGATGCCCCAGGTGGGCAAGGTTTACGAAGGTATTGTCTCGACCGTTGCGAAGTTCGGTGCGTTCGTGGAGATCATGCCCGGCACCGACGGCCTCGTGCACATCAGCGAGATAAGCAAGGAGCGGGTGAACGAGGTCAGCGACATACTGAAGAAGGGTGACAGGGTGAGGGTGAAGGTCCTCGAGATAAGGGACGACGGCAAGATCAACCTCACCATGAAGAGAGCAGACGAGGACGACGCGGAGGGTGCCGGCTCCTGACGGGAGCCGGAGGTCCGGTGAAGAGGATACTGGTAGCCGTGCTCCCTCACGGAGAGGGGCTTCCCCTCCCCGCAAAGGCTACCGGAGGGTCCAGCGGATTCGATCTCTGCGCCGCAACCGACGTCGAGATGACGCTTCATCCCGGTGAGAGGGCGATGGTCCCCACCGGGATGAAGGTCGCGATACCGGAAGGCTACGAGTGGCAGGTGAGACCCAGGAGCGGGAACGCCGCGAAACTCGGGCTCACCGTCCTCAATTCCCCCGGCACCGTCGATTCCGATTACCGCGGCGAGGTGAAGGTGATCCTGATCAATCTAGGCGATGGTCCGGTGTCGATAAGGAGAGGCGACAGGATCGCACAGGCCGTGCTCTGCGAAGTGCCCCCGGCCGAGATGGTGAGGGTGGACAGCCTCCCGGGATCGGAAAGGGGAGATGGCGGTTTCGGCCATACCGGCAGCGCTTAGGCTCGCCGCCGCAGCACTCGTCGCCGCGACGGCCGGCTGCGCATACAGCATGAGCGGCAACCTGCCGGAGCACATCTCTTCTGTCAGGATAGCGCCGTTCAGGAGTTCGGTCCAGGAATACGGGCTCGAGCAGGAGCTCACCTCGCTCTTCGTCGAGAAGCTGGTCTCCGAGGGAAGGCTCTCTGTGGTGACCTCCTCGCCCGATGCCGTCATCGAGTGCCAGATAACCGGCTTCTTCAGATCGCCCTACTCCTTCTCCGCCTCGGAGGAGATCGAGGAGTACAAGCTCGAGATCAGAGCGGCCCTGGACTTCACCGATCTGGTCCGGGATGCCGGGATCCTCGAGGGGGAGTCCGTCGACGAGTGGATTGTTTATGATCCCGAGAGGGAGGAGTACGACGATGCAAGGCAGAGGCTCCTCGTGCAGGCTGCGGACGAGATGGTCAGAAGATGCATATCGGGATGGTGATGCTGTGGATGCGGGGATGAAACGTCTCAGAAGCGCTGATGGACCGAGATCGGGCGTCATCAGACCCGGATGCCTGATCTGGGGTGCGCTCATCCTCCTCGTGGGAGTCATGGCGTGGAAGATGATCGACTTCCACATGCTCAGGCCTGCGGCAGTCAAAGCCGCTGTGAACGACGCCTACGACTCCGTCAGGGGCTTCAGGGGCACCGAGACCGAAAGGCGCTCGACCTGCAGGGAAGCCTGGGACGAGCTGCAGAGCACGACCGACAACCGCCAGATCCAGAACTGCGTAGGTCCCGTGGGCAACGACCTGACTTTCACCAACGAGAGCGTGTATGTGTCCTACCCGGACACTCTGCATTTCCCGCTCTTCGGGGAGTATGCAAAGATCTTCCGGATCAGCAGGATCTTCTGATGGACATCTCGAGCGAGTGGAGGAACAGGCATCCCAGGCCGTCGGGCACTCCGGTCAAGGTCGTAGCGCTGGTCCTGATTCTCGCCCTGGTCGTCTTCATGATCCTGGGCTCGGGCACCCTCGCGGACGGTTTCACGGCCCTGGTCTCCCAGCCTTCGTCGGAGACAGAGTGAACCATCCGGTCGGAGCCGTCTTCGATGCTCATGTCGACACCCTCCTGAAGGCCGAGAGCGCGTCGTGGATCGTCGAGGGCTCCTCGCAGCTGCATTTCGATCTTCCACGCGGGATGAGGGCCGGGGTCGGGACCGTAGTGGCCGCGGTGTGCGCAGAAGCCTGGAAGGATCCGGAGAAGGCCTGTGCCAGAGGCATCGCCGCCTGGAAGAGCATCTCTCCCCCGGCCGGCACGGCCATGCTCCTTGGCCTGGAGGGCTGCGAACCCATCGCCGCCGGCTGGCTCGGGGAAGACGACTTCAAGCTCCTGTCCATAGCCGGTCTGACATGGAACGGCATGAACTCCTACGGCGGCGGGATCGGCACGGACGAAGACCTGACGCCGGCCGGACGGGAACTGGCCAGGCGGCTGGTCAGATCCGGCATCCTGGTGGATGTCTCGCACCTCTGCGACAGATCCAGGGCCTCCCTGCTCGGCATGGGGCTCCCGGTAGTCGCCACGCACTGCAACTGCCGCAGTCTCTGCGACATCCCCCGGAACCTCCCCGACGACGACATCAGGGAGATCGCGCGCCTGGGCGGAGTGATAGGGATAACCTTCGTGCCTGATTTCCTGGGTCCTGACGCTGGCATGGATCTGGTCCTCGACCATCTCCAGCACGCCGTGGACGTTGCTGGAATCGAACACGTTGGTTTCGGGAGCGATTTCGACGGGGTGGGGAACCTTCCCGCCGGGATACAGGGCTGCGAGTCCTGGCCGGGGGTCATGGAAGGCCTGGCGGACAGGGGCTTCAGGGAGATCGACATCCACAGGATGGCCGGATCCAACTGGAGACGCGTCTTCAAACAGCTTGGGGGACGGCGTTGAGATACATCGTTTTTTCGTTCATCATCTGCGGTGCTGCCTTCTCACAGACTCCGTTCGAGTTCGGGGTCGTCAGGGATCTGGTCGAGGGAGATCCATTCGTCAGTGTCATGAGGATCGAGCTCGACTCCGGAAGCCCCGCTCCAGGGTGCAACACGCTCGAGCTGTCTGCAAGAGCCGGCCTCGATCTGCGCGGAACGGGTCTCTCGCTCTTCGTGGACACCGTGGATGCCTCCGGCATCTCCTTCAGCGGGCAGAGCCTGTTCGACATCAGCCTCCTCTCCGGACCCTTCGACAGGATACTCCAGGTCATCCAGGAAAACAACCGTGAGTTCCCATCGACCAGGGTGACCCACGTCAGGCTGGACCTAGTGGCTTACGACGACCTGAGCTGGATCTCGCTCGAGTTCCCGCTTTCTCTCGCGGACAGCCTCCAGTCTGGAATCATCGACAGGGAGCAGTTCTGGTCCATTGCGGGCGTTACGATGCTCGAGATCGGAACGGCTTCGACCCCTCTGCAGTTCAGGGCTCCGCTCTCATTCGAGCTTCCGGAGACCCGGGTGGAGGAGGTCGTGACAACCCACGCCGCCGGAAACGGCAGCCAGGCCTGGAAGTCCCTCGTGCTCCCCGGATGGGGCCAGCTGGCCTCGGGGGAGGGTGTCGGCTGGATCAATCTGCTCGTGGAGGCCGGGGCTGTCGGGCTGTATGTCTCCGGGTACGAGGAGGAGGGGTTCGCCGTCCTCGGTACGAATCACCTGGTGAGCTTCTTCGACCTTCTGTGAAGCTGGAGGTGTAGCTCTATGAGAGGTTTTGCGAACATTTTGATCTTCCTGGCCCTCATGTCCTGGACCGGGGCATTCTTCACCGGGCCTGCGGGCGGGCTGATCTGGACGGTGGGAAGCTATTCGCTCTTCATGGCCGGGCTCGCGGTCTTCCTCCATCTGATCACCTTCATCTTCCCCTCATCCACACAGGCGCGCAGACCGATAAGGAAGAGCGATCTGAAGAAGTGCAGGACATGCGGAAGACCCGCCATCCCGGGATCCGATCTGTGCAAGTACCACACAGACGAGATGAGAGCCCTCGATGGCGGAGGAATGCGCTAGGAGCGCAATCTCCTCCCTGCGGCGCCTGTTTCCCGCCCTTGTCGTCCTGTCCCTCCTCGGGGCAATCGTCTATCGTTTCCTCCGGGGAGAAGGCGGAGATGTCGAGGTGCGTCGCTCCTTCCCTGCGATGGGGACCCTCGCCAGCCTGATAGTCGTCGCGGACGGGCAGCGGGCCGACAGCATCGCTGACGCCGTGACTGAAATGGTCATCAGGCTGGACGGCGATCTCGATCCCGACGGCACGGGTTCCATCGGGCGCCTCAACACCACCGGCTGCTGTCTTCCCTCCCCCGATCTGTCGCATCTCGTGGATGTCTCCCGGCTGCTCACCGCGGAGACCGGAGGATGCTTCGACCCCACACTCAGACCGCTGGTCGTGCTATGGGGCTTCGAGGACTCTCCCCGGGTTCCCGGCCGGGCCGAGGTTGATTCGGCTCTCGCCCTCTGCGGATGGGAGAAGTTCTCTGAAGAGGGGGGCAGGCTCGTGGCACAACCCGGCTCCAGCCTGGACATGGGTGCGATTGCGGCGGGATACGCCGCCGACAGGGCCTGCGAGCTCGCCATGGGCATGGGAGCCGGTGCGGTGCTCGTGGACATGGGTGGCGAGATCAGGTGCGCAGGCGGCAGGACCTGGCGCATCGCCGTAAGGAACCCGCGTGGCGAAGGCTTTCACTCGATCCTCGAGATGGATGCCGGAGCGGTCTCGACATCCGGCGACTACGAGAGCTTCTTCGAGGAGGACGGGGTGAGGTACGGGCACATAATCGACCCGGCTACGGGCTGGCCGGCGGCCATGCCGGCATCCGTCACCGTCATGCACACGGGCGCTGCGTATGCCGATGCCTTCTCCACCGCCTTCGCGGTGGCGGCAGGTCGCGGAAGCGACATCGGTCAGGCTTCGGTGGATGGCGTGCTGATCCTGAGGGAGGAACCGGACGGGACCATCGTGGAGGAGCGCATTGGCTGCTTCGAGTGAGCCCCGCTGGATAACTCGTTCCGCCGGAGGCTGGATCTGCAAGCTCTGCCCCCGGCACTGCCTCTGGAACGGCAGGACACCGCTCGGGAAGTGCAGGGTCCGGGGTCTGGTCAATGGTGTCCCGGCGCTTCCCGGATGGGGGAGATGCGTTTCTCTGAACCTGGATCCCATCGAGAAGAAACCGCTGTACCACTTCCGTCCCGGATCGATGATCCTGTCGACGGGTCCGGCCGGATGCAACCTCTCGTGCTCCTTCTGCCAGAACTGGGAGATTTCGCAACAGGAATCGCCCACGAGGCCGGTCAGTCCGGAGGATCTCGCCATGGCCGCGCTGTCCGGGGGGAGCGGCGGCATCGCCTTCACATACACCGAACCCGTCGTCTGGTTCGAGTACATCCTCGAAACCGCGCCGCTGGTGCGGGCCAGGGGCGGAGTCGTAGTGATGGTCTCGAACGGATATGTCGAACAGGCTCCGCTCGAGGAATACCTCCCCGCCGTGGACGCATGGAACATAGATCTCAAGGGCTGGTCTCCGGGATTCTACAGGGACAGGTGCGGCGGCGAACTCGAGCCGGTGCTCTCCACGATCTCGCGTATCGCATCCCATGGAAGCCACCTCGAGATCACATTCCTGCTCATCCCGGGAGAGAACGACAACCCGGATGACTGGGCCGGGATGGCCGCCTGGCTGGAGGAGCATGCGGGAAGATCCACGCCTCTCCACATCTCCCGGTACTTCCCCCGATACAGGATGAAGACTCCACCGACGCCTCCCGACACGATCGCGAGGGCGGTAGAGGTTTTCTCCAAACATCTGGACTTCGTCTATCCCGGCAATCTCGGAGGGGAGTGTGACACGGCCTGTCCTTCCTGCGGGACAGTGTTGATAAAAAGAAATGGATATGCTGTAGAAATCATAGGTCTGTCAGATGGCAAGTGCATGAAATGCGGCAGGGACATCGGTGTCGTCTAGGATTGATTACCCATTCTTCAGACCCCTGGACCTGCTGCTCTACGCCGTCCTGGCTGCTGTCCCGCTGTACCTCCTGTCGCGTGCAGGGGGAGGGGCGGAAAGACTGCTGGTGCATGCTCCGGACTGCGAGTTCATGGCTCCGCTCGGGCATGACTCGCTGTTCTCGGTCGACGGATCGCTCGGTCCCGTGACCATCAGGATAGAGTCCGGCAGGGCGAGGATAGAGTCATCGCCATGCGCCGGAAAACACTGCGTACATCGTGGGTGGCTGGGGGCGGACGGAGACTGCGCAGTCTGCCTGCCATCCGGAGTCTGGCTGAGGCTGGAGTCGGACGCCCCATCTGTGGATGCGGTGACCTACTGAACTCCTAGAAGAATCTCTCGAACCTGTCCCTGGTCGCCTTGCAGATCGGACATGTACCTGGTGGATTCTCTCTTGCACAGAGATATCCGCATACCCTGCATCTCCAGACGGGGTACGACAGGTTCTTCAAGTCAACACTGTCCCTGGCTCGATCGACCGGTTCCGGCGGGCGACGTTCCGGCACGGGCGCAGCCTGTGCTTTCCCTGAAGCTATCTCCCCGCTGACATATAGCGCGCAGTAGCATGCCCCGTACTCGTCCAGATCGGCATCCCTGTAGTCGCAGGGGCAGATGATGTCCAGATCCCTCGAACGGTCTCCGGAGGCGAGCCTGCACGGACAGGCCATGTAGCCGTACCTTCCGGCATTCACGAGCAGTCCGCTGGCAAGATCGGTCGCGAACTCCCGGTCCGGATTCAGATGGTAGCCCGAAGCCTCGGCCTCCTGCTCCAGCTTTTCCCTGAGTTCCCCTGGGCTCATGCCAGGGCTTCCTTCGTCGCCTTTTCGTCGAATCCGGCTATGCAGACGGACCCGTTCACCACGATCGTGGGGAAGGACCGTCGGGGGTTGAACGCCTGCATGGTTCTCGAAACCTCGTCCTGCTCCGCCATGGGGAGCTGGTCGACGTACACATAGGAATAGGCGACCCCGAGGGAGTCGAGGAGCAGGCGGGCCTTGCGGCACCAGACGCATGTGCTCAGGGCGTAGAGGACGACTTCACCGGCATCACGGCCCTCGACGTGCGTGAATATGTCCATGCTACGGCATCGTCCTTCCGGGATAGGCCGCCAGACCCTCGCGAAGGACCGCGAGAGCCTTTCTCATGTTGTTCTCGTTCAGGACGTAGGCGATCCTGATCTCGTTCGTGCCGAGGCCGGGGGTGGCGTAGAATCCGGCTGCAGGAGCGACCATGGTCGTCATGCCGTTCGAGCTGAAATCGTTGAGCATCCATGCGGCGAACCGGTCGGAATCGTCCACCGGTATCCGTATCGTTGCGTAGAATGCGCCTTCGGGCTTAAGGAAGAATACGCCCTCGACGCCTTCCAGCTCGGTCGTCAGGACGTCGCGCCTGGCCTCGTAGGTCCTCGATACCTCGGCGAAGTAGTCCTCCGTCAGGTGTTCGTACATGTAGGCGGCTCCGTACTGGGCGAGGGTGGGAGGGCAGAGCCTGGCCTGGCCGAACTTGCCCATGCCGTCCATCACCTCGTCGTTCCTCGTGATGATGTTCCCGAGCCTTGCTCCGCACGAGCTGAAGCGCTTCGAGATGGAGTCCATGACTATGACCCTGTCCTGGATGCCCTCGAGCTCGAGGACGGACTTGTGCACGCGCCCGTCGAAGGTGAAGTCGCGATAGACCTCGTCGGCCAGGAGGAACAGGTTCCTCCGGGAGCATATCCCGGCCAGGCGGTCCAGCTCCTGCGGAGTCAGGACGGTCCCGGTGGGGTTGTTGGGGTTGCAGATCAGGATGCCCCTGGTCCGGTCCGTGATGACTCTCTCGACGGCCTCGTCGGGGGGGAGATGGAACCCGTCCTCGACCCGCGAGCTTACAGGGACAAGGGTGACCCCGGCCATGGTCGCGAAACCGTTGTAGTTGGTGTAGAAGGGCTCGAAGCAGATGATCTCACCGCCATCGTCGCAGGTCACCATCATCGCGAATATCACTGCTTCGGAACCGCCGGCGGTGATCATCACCTGCCTGGGGAGCACCTCGATGCCGGCCCTCCTGTAGTATCCGCAGATCGCATCGCGCAGTTCGGGAATGCCGGAACTCGGGCCGTATGCGAGAACCTGGGGTATCCGGCTCTTCAGCACATCCCAGTAGTCGGGGGGCGTAGGGATGTCGGGCTGGCCGATGTTGAGGTGGAACACCTCCGTCCCTCGCTTCTTGGCCGCGTCCGCCAGGGGGTTCAGCTTGCGTATCGGGGATGCCTGTATTAGCCTGGCGCGGTTGCTGATGCTGGGCGAGGACAAGATGGTTCTCCTTTCAGAGTGTCCCGGAGGGACCATATCCCTATATTCGCATGCACGAACACGCAAAGCTATCCGCTCGAACCCGGAAAGGCAATAGGCAGGCTTGATACTTCGGCTTGTGGAGCTGCCGGTTGCGAAGCACCCCGGAGAGGCGGAGGACCTCGTCCTGGAGGCTGCCGGGATCGCCCCCCTCCCGGATGCGTTCATGGTCCCCGAGCTGTTCACGACCGGTTACGTCCTCGACAGCCTGCCCGCACTCGCCCTGATGGACGGGGAGGCTCCCCTTCCCCGCATCTCCTCGTTCTGCAGGCAGCACCGGATGTGGGCTGTCGCCGGGACTCTGCCGGTGATGACCGCGAGGGGCCTCGTGAACAGGCTCCACGTGATCTCGGGCTCTGGGGATGCGGTTCATTCGACGGAGAAGGTCCACCTCTTCAGGAACATGGGGGAGGACTCGGTCTTCGCACCTGGTGCGCCCTCCGGTGTGTTCGACACCCCCTGGATGAGCGCCGGAGCGATAGTCTGCTACGACGTCCGCTTTCCCGAACTCTCGCGCAGGCTTGTCCTCGCCGGGGCGGAGATCGTCTTCGTGCCTGCGGAGTGGCCAGAGCCGCGCATGGAGCTTTTCAGGTGCCTGCTGCGCGCCAGGTCGGCCGAGGCACAGGTATTCTTCGCGGGCTGCAACATCGGCGGAGAGCATCTGGGTGTCAGGTTCGGCGGTGGCGGAGGAGTGTCGGCTCCCTCCGGGAATCTCCTGGAGGGCCGTGACGTGGCGCCGGGAGTCCGCGATTTTTCGATCGATCCCGAAGAAGTGCCGCGGATGCGGCGGAAGATAGACTGCCTGCACGACAGGCGTCCGGAGGTTTACACATGAGGCTTCGAGTGCTTCTCGCAACTCTGGTGCTCCTGTCGGCGGGGACCGGCTGGTCGGAGGATTTCACCTACACCTGGAGCATGTCGGTCGGAGACGTATCGATCGCCCGCGGAGCCTTCGGCGACAGGGTCACGACGCCCGGTTCCTCCCCCCTGGCACATCCCGGTGACCCGGCCCTCCCGGCAGTCCCGGTCCGCGTGGCGCTCGTACCCGGCATGAGGGTCGACTCCGTCACCGCGGTATCGATCGACTGCATGGCGCTTCCGGGCGTCCACGACGTCCGCCCGATGCAGCACGCGGTGCCGATCTCCAGGCCCTGGGAGTTCGAGCCGGTCGCGCGCAACGCAGAAGCCTACTCCATGGCCTCCACGCCCCCTGCCGTCGCCCTTTCCAATCAGGGTTCCCTGATGGGGTTCCCGGTTGCCGACCTCCTGGTCAGACCCGTCACCTGGGACCCGGGAACGGGCAGGCTGACAGCCAGGACTTCGGTCACCTTCACGCTCCACTGCAGCCCGGGCGCTCCGATCTGCGCGCCGGGAGCCAGGAGCGAGGCATCCGAGGCCACTGCCAGGGAGATCGTCGCGGCATCAGTGATCAATCCGTGGGAGGTAGGCCAGTCGGGAGCGATGATAAGGGACTCGAGAGACCTGCCTTACGGAGACTATCTGATAATCACGTCCCAGGCGATCTCGGACGCCTTCGTACCCCTCGCCGCCTTCAAGACCATGCTCGGAATACCCGCATCCATAGTCACGACGGAGTACATCCAGGCCAACTACAGCGGAATCGACACCCCGCAGCGCATCAGGCACTTCCTGCGGGAGGCGTGGGACCAGGGAGCGCCGACCTACGTTCTGCTCGCGGGAGATGTCGAGCACGTTCCGGCCCGCAACTGCTGGGCCACCGCCGAGGGGTACGTCGGCGATCCGGCGGCGGACATCTACTACAGCGACATGAACGACACGACTCCCGGAGTCGACGCGTGGAACTTCGACAACGACGCGCTGTGGGGCGAGATAGGCCAGGACGTCATGGACTACCACCCGGACTATCTAGTCGGCCGCGCATCCTGTTCGAGCGCCGTCGAGGCGGGGATCTTCGTGGACAAGGTGATGGCGTACCAGATCCCGTCGGTGGATTCGAACGACACCGATCCCTGGTACACGTCGATGGGATTCACGACCGCGATACTCTGGACTTCGCCCGCCTTCTGCCCGGGTTCCGCAGGCAAGGAGAAGGTCGACACGCTCTACACCCCCCCGGTCTGGCAGCCGATCGTCAAGCATTACGAGGAGAACGGCACCCAGAGCCACGAGGCATCGATGGAGATGCTCAACCGGGGCATGCACTTCGTGAACCACGCAGGGCACGGCAGCGAGACCCTGGTTTCGATAGGCGACGCCTACGGCTATCTGACGGTGAGCGATTTCGCCGGCCTCACGAACATCTCTGCCCACGGGCGGGTGAGCATCTGGAACTCCCTCGCCTGCCTCTCCGGCTCCTTCGACACCGGGGACTGCCTGGCGGAGTCCTGGCAGAATTCCCCGAACGGCGGCGGATTCTGCATGATGAACACGAGGTACGGATGGGGAGAGCCCACCGATCCCGGCAACCAGTGGTCGGACCTTGTGGACCAGCAGTTCTTCGCGGAGTTCTTCGTGAACGACATGTACCACCTCGGAGCGGCCCATGCTCTCGCGTGGGACGAGTTCATCGCCCTCATCCCCTCGGACACGCACTATGACTGGATCGCCAAGTCGATCACTCTGTTCGGCGACCCCGAGCTCCCGATGTGGAGCGCATCTCCACAGGGTGTTCTCGAGATGTACCGCCCCGGACACCTCGACGAGGGGGAGCAGACCGTCGAGGTGACCCTCACCGACGCTGCCGGCCCGGTCGTCGGCGGGCGCGTGTGCATCCTCCAGGGCGATTGGTACGACCCCGCGTCATATGTCGTCGGGATCACGGATGCAGCCGGGCATGTCTCTCTTGACATAACGATGCCTGCCAGTCCGGATGTGGCTACGATCACGGGCTGGGCAAGGAACCACGCGCCGGTCTCCGAGGAGGTCGATGTCTGGAACATGGGTATCGGAGAAGGGGTGACGCCCCGGGTGTCCTTCCTGGGCGCACCGGTCCCGAATCCCGCATCCGGCTCGGTTTCCTTCAGCTGGGGGATGGCCCCGGGCGAGGGTTCGATACAGGTCATGGACCTTGCCGGACGGGTTGTCGAAGTGATACTGTCGAGCACCGGGGGCACGGGTGAGGCGACGTGGGATCTCACGCAGGCCGACGGTTCCGCGGTTCCCTCCGGAGTCTACGTGCTCAGGCTCTCGACGCGCTCAGGGGATTCCCTCTGCAGGCGCCTGGTGGTTGTGAGGTGATCTTGGCAAGAACCGTTCTGACAGCCTGCGTCGTCGCGGCATTGCTGGCATCCGGCTGCGACGGGTTCCGCAGCGAGGTCGAGCAGAGCCAGTGCAGGGCCAATCTCAACACGCTGTCCACGGAGCAGGCCCTGTTCCGGACGACATACGGCAGGTGGGCGCCCGGCATGGAAGAGCTGGATGAGATCGCGGGCAGGTCCCGGACGCTCGTATGCCCCACCTGCGAAGAAGAGTACGACCTCGTTGTCGATGACGGAGGATATACGCTCTCGTGCCCGGACGGGACCCACGGCTCGATAGCGACGGGCCGGGCGAGCTGGGCCGGGGAACAGGAACAGAGGGCAGGCGGTTGAGGGTCCTAGACGGCGGGAGGTTCCCGCTCCTCCGTTTCGACCTGGAAGACCGTTTCCCGTCGGCCCTGGAGGAATGGTGCGCGAGTGAGGGCATCCATGGGGCGGTGCTGCTCTGCGGCGTGGGGATGATGAGGGACACCGATCTCGGGGTGTACGACGGGACCGGGTACACCAGGCGCGTCTTCCCGGGGCCGGACGAGGTCCTCTCCCTGCAGGGCAACGTGTCGATGCGCGACGGCAGGCCCTTTGCACATGTCCATGCCGTGCTGGGCGGGCATGATTTCTCCGCCTCGGGAGGCCACCTCTTCGGGGGTACCGTAGCCGTTACTCTGGAAGTGTCTCTGCATCTTACCGATGCGTCGCTCGAGCGGGGAGAGGCACAGGGCGCGTTCCGCCCTCTGCAACAGTCAAACGATGGCGTTTCAGATACTTGACAGAATATCCCCGTGCTTTATCTTGTGGTGCTTTTCCGGTGGGGCTGTAGCTCAGTTGGTATGAGCACTTGACTGGCAGTCAAGGGGTCACGGGTTCGACTCCCGTCAGCTCCACCAGTCTATTTTGCGAGCACCGGCAGCGGGGCTGCCGGCGGTTTTTGTCCGGAAGTGCCGGCCGGTTCGGCCGGCGGGTCTCAATGGGCCGTGGGGTTCCATGGCGGTCAGGAGGATCGAGATGACCAAGGCCGACATCGTTTCGAGCATAGCAGAAACCACCGGCCTGACGAAGAAGGAAGTTGCCACCGTGGTCAACCAGTTCTTCGCCGAGGTTAAGAAAGCCCTCGCAGCCAACGAGCACATCGAGGTCAGGGGCTTCGGTACGTTCAAGGTAGTGAGCCGTAACCAGCGCAAGGCGCGCAATCCGCACACCGGCGAGGCCGTGGTCGTACCCAAGCGGCTCGTCCCCGTCTTCAAGCCCTCCAGGGCGGTCAAGGAAGAGGTGGCCAAGTAAGTGCCTAACGGCAGGAAGCGCAAGCGGTTGAAGATCGCGACGCACAAGCGCAAGAAGCGTCGTCGCGCGAATCGGCACAAGAAGAAGATCCGTTAGATTGAGAATCGTCGTTCTCTCGGACACCCATGTCCCTACGAGAGCGTCAGGAATCCCCGGCAGGGTATACGAGGCCTGCTCTCAGAGCGATCTCGTCATCCATGCCGGGGATTTCGTAGAGGCCTTCGTCCTGGTGGACCTGGAGAGGCTGGCGCCGGTCCGCGGGGTCCTGGGCAACATGGACGGATACGAACTCGCGAGGCTTCTCCCGCAGAAGCTGGAGTTCGAGCTGGAAGGCTCGAGGATCTGCCTGGCCCACGGCTGGGGTCCGCCCTGGGACCTGGAGGAGAGGGTCAGGAAGTCCTTCGACGCTGAACCGGACATACTGATCTACGGCCACTCGCACTCATGGCAGGAGAAGTGGACGGGGGACAGGCTCACGCTGAACCCCGGCTCCGCCTGCGGCGGCCACGGATCCTCGTTCGCCATCCTCACCCTGGAGCGCGGCTCCCGCCCCGTCGTGGAGCGCATCGACCTCCGCTGACCCTTGAGCACCGCTGGTGCGGTGCGCTGAGCGACCGCATGCGACCTTTAGGATCGGTTTTAACATTTGGTCCTAATTCTATCGGAGATTCTTCGGCCATCCGGAGCGGGTGGAAACATCGCCTCTTATGGGTGTTCCCTAGCCTGACGAGGACGGATTACCGATAGGATCAATGGACGACGCGCCTTCCCGCATCGACGGGTGTCGATGCCTTGAACCTCCCCGGTATCCCCGCGATGCTCCCATTTGAGAATGTCCCGCTCGAGATCACAGAATCCTGCAAATTGCTTTCCCTCGGAGACGGGGTTTCCGGGTCTTGGCATAGCCTGCCGGAGGGAGGGAGCATAATCGATTGACTGCGATTCGCATTCCCGGTATAGGATTACGACTCAATTAGTACCGGAGGGATGCCATGAACGCTCTCCTGTGTGCACTCGCGGTTCTTGGAGAGAATCACACGGTTCCCGGCGATTTCCCGACGATCCAGGCGGCAGTGAACGCTTCGTCCGAAGGAGACTCGATCTTCGTCTATCCCGGGTCCTATGCCGGCTTCAGCTACTGCGGCAAGGATGTGTATGTAGGCAGTCTCGATGGGCCTGAGGAAACACATCTGTCGTCAGTTGTCACTTTCAGCGGCGGGGAGAGCAGGAATGCCGTCCTGGACGGTTTCGCCTTCGACGAGATAGTGCTTGACTGGCACTCTTCCAGCGCCATCCATGCTGTCGATGCCAGTCCGTCGATTCTCAACAACGTCTTCAACGATCTCGGCGCTTCGAGCGGCGGCGAGGACGCGACTGCCCTAGGAATCATCACCGGATTCTTTGGTGACTCGCACCCGCTTCTCGAGAACAACGTTTTCAGCAGCAACGACTTTTACTGGGACTGCTACTATCCTTCTGATCAGGGACAAATGCTGCGTTTCCCCTACAGCTACCTGTATGGTCTGTGCCTGTACGCCGAGAACTCCGGTGGTCCTCCCATCGAATTGCGGAACAACGTTTTCGAACTCAACCATACGACAGGCATCGGGGTCTTGTTCTTCGGGGGCGTGGTTTCTCTGGCGGGAAGCGCTTTGCTGGAAAACAACCTCTTCTGCGACAATTCGGTAAGTAGCTATCAGGGGACGGTTCTCGGCACAGCACTCTACTGCTGCCGCACAGGAAATTTTTCCATAGTGAACTGTGTGTTCAGCGGAAATTTCGAGGTCGGGTATCCGGAGACTGCCAGCCTCTATCTGGCTTCCGACACGTGTATTGTGATTAATTCGATCATCTGGAACGACAAGATGGCAGCGGAGGGGGGCACGATCCTGGATGTTTCGTACTGTGACATCGAGGATGGATGGAGCGGCGCAGGCAACATAAACGCCGATCCGATGTTCTTTTCGGGTCCACTGAGCGACTTCCACCTGGATACGGAAATATCCCCATGCATCGATGCAGGTGACCCGTCTAGCATCTACAACGACCCCGAGGATCCTCAGAACCCCGGAAATGCTCTCTGGCCATCCCTTGGCGGCCTCAGAAACGATATGGGCATATACGGAGGATCGGGTCGAGCATCCGGGTCTGTCGGCATCGAGGCTGATACCAGCGCAGCGATCCTCACGGTCTCGATACGCGCTTTCCCGAATCCATCCTCGGGCTCGGTGAACATTGTCTTCGACCTTCCGGACCAGGGACCGGTCGACGTGTCGCTCTACGATCTCTCGGGCAGGAGAATTCTCACCGTAGAAGGGGATTTCGACCGGGGCAGGCACTCGCTGATGATGGACACGAGCGGTCTGCCAACCGGGACGTATGTGCTGCTTCTGCGGGCGGGTGCCCTCCGAACATCCTGTCGCATCACAGCGATCAGATGATACTTTCAGGGTTTAGGATCGGTTTTAACATTTGGTCCTAATTCTATCGGAGATTCTTCGGCCATCCGGAGCGGGTGGAAACATCGCCTCTTATGGCTGTTCCGTAGCCTGACGAGGACGGATTGCCGATGGGAATCAATAAGCGGAGAGCGTTTACCGGAGCATGAGGGTGTTCCTTTTCAGAAAATCGGGTTCGTGCAGGAGTTGCTTTAAAACGCAAGTACCAGAATAGCCAATACTATGCAGTATAACGCTGTAGCATTCGTTGGAATGCTGTGAAGTCGCTTTATCAATACTTGAACGATAAGCTCAAGTGTCGTGTCTCCGAAGTAACCCCTGCATGCCGTCTTCTTGATGAAAGAGGCGCGCAGAGCTATACTTGCTCCTCGCTTTGGTGTAGGTGCCCCCCGTATCGGTCGTTTTCGAGTCATCGAAACGACCAGGCCCGACAGTGACTCGCCACATTCCCGAATGACGGGAATGGCGAGTCGCGAGAGAGCCGGAGTGTACTTCCATAGACGAGCCCGCAGGGCTGTTAACAATCGCGGACCTGCGAGAACTCGTGAGTCCGGTGCACAGATAATCAGGTATATTCAGGATTCAGGTGCCCCCGTAGCTCAGTCCTTGAGCACCGCTGGTGCGGTGCGCGCTGCAAGGAGCGGCAGCACGGTCCGCGAAGCGGACCTGCGAGAGCGATCAAGCCTCGAGGGGGCACAGTCAGTCAGGTATATTCGGGATCCAGGTGCCCCCGTAGCTCAGTTGGATAGAGCGTCGGCCTCCGGAGCCGAAAGCATGGGTTCGAGTCCCGTCGGGGGTACCATAGTTGACAAAATGGCCGCCGGAAAATCAACCGGCGGCCTTCTTCTTTTCCTGACTGCGCCGACATCCGTGCTTCCTGCTATTTGGTGTTCCCGGTCCGTCTACACAGGTCGAAGCTGTCATCAGCCGGCATTCTGGCTGCCTTCCGCTGATGGGTTCGCGCACCGGCTGGATCTGCCTCGGATTCCATTGACGAAGAGCAATGTCGTGGGCATCCTAATATCGTAAGTGAATGGTATCGAATTCTACCATCGGAGGGTGTCATGAAACTGATTCTGACAGCCGCTCCACTCATGCTATCATCCATACTGGCATCTGCCTCAGCCCAATCCTGGACCACCAGCCCATCTGTATCCTCCGCCTCGAATCTGATAGGCGCCTTCGCCGACATTGACGAAGTATGCACCGTTGATGTCGACTCAGACGGAGACATGGATGTTGCAGCGGCCAACGACGACGGTCAGGTCTACCTCTGGGAGAACGCCGACGGAACGGGGACTGCATGGAGTGGAAGGTCGGTCGGCAGCGGCTCGGACTGCATCGGGGTGGTATACCCGGTCGATCTCGACGACGATGGCGCCATCGATCTCGTTTCGGGGGACACCTGGTTCGCGAACTCGGACGGACTCGGTGATATCTGGGTTTCGCACACTATTCCCAGCTACAGCTCCATCACCAGCATGTCGGTAACTGACATCAATGGTGATTCAAGAATCGATGTACTCCAGGCATACATGTACTGCAACCAGATCCGCTGGTATCAGAACATGGACGGCACCGGCACGCAATGGCTATCGCACCAGATAACGGTAATGCCTTATCAGCCGGGGGCTCAGGTGTGTGCAGGCGATCTTGACCGTGACGGCGACATCGACATCGCACTCTATGAAAGAGACGAAGTCGAGTACCTGTACTTCTTCTGGCTCGAGAACTTGGGCAGTGGGTTCAGCGGCTGGGATTACCACTACCTGGTTGAGTTCGATGACACCTGCTGGGATCTCCACATTGCCGATGTCGGTCAGGACATCGATGGCGACATCATCACCGCATGCATGGATGGTGGAGTCAGGTTCTACGAGAACATCGACGGGTTTGGAAGAGCCTGGGCGATCCAGGATGTCGACGGAGCTGTCGAAGATGCTCGTGAAGCGGAGTTCGCGGATTTCGATGCCGACGGCGACTTGGATATCGCGGCTGCGTACTGGTCCGGCGCGGACAACGTGGCATGGTTCGAGAATCTGGATGGATCGGGCGGTCAGTGGCTGAAGCACGGCCTGGGCACCGGGTACCCGAACCCCGACGGCCTGCGTTCATCAGACATAGACGGGGATGGCAGTCTCGACATCGTCATCTCCTCCTCCACAGCGGTCTACTGGATCGACCTGAGTCTGGTGGGAGTGGGTGACGGTCCTGCTCCGGCGGTCTTCTCTCTTCTGCCGGTCACGCCCAACCCGTCTTCAGGACCCGCCTTCGTGAACTTCGAGATGCCGGAAGCAGGGATGATCGGTCTTTCCGTCTTCGACATCTCCGGGAGGATGGTTCAGTCCGCCGGCCCTGTCCCTTACCAGCCGGGCTGTCATTCGTTTCAGCTCGAGTCCATGCGCCCGGGCATCTACTTCGTCCGGATGCAGGCAGGGGAGTCCGAGGCGACAGCGCGCTTCGTGGTCATCGAGTAGCCGAGCAGCGACCGGACATGCTTCGTGCATCGAGCCGGATCTAATGGAGCCGCCTCGGATTCCATCGAGAAATGCATTGGGCTTCCCTGAAGGGATGGGCGGCGAGTTGCTCCTGCGCCATCCGTTGTGACAACGCCCCTGGGCAGCCTTGCATCACGAACCGATCGGTGAGCATCATACCCGCGAAAGCTGTTTCACGCCTTCCCGTGCCTGATGGGAGGTCCTCCATGAGATTCCGCAGATCCGTTGGAATGTCGGCTGCTCTTGTCGCTCTGTTCCTGACAGCATCCGCGTCGTACGCCGGACCCCCGAGGACCGACAGACCCACGGAGAGGGTGATGGAGGAGCCGGCGGCCGAAGCGCAGGTGGCAGGGCTCTCCATCGACCAGCTCTCGGGATGCTCCGCCACCATCCTGGGGATCTACGGGACGTCCGGCAGGTCATCGGATACGCAGAGCTGGGTGGGTACTGCCTTCGTGGTGGGAGTGACGGGCGACTCGCTTGTCATGATCACGAACCGGCACTGTCTGGGGATAGACGACCTCTCTGCGGGAGGGGGGACTACGGGAGGCCTGTCCGAGTACGGCCTGATGATCGAGTTCCCCTCGGGCAAGCTGGCGCCGGTCGAATCCTGCGGGTTCTTCAGGGGTCTCGACCTCGCCATCCTCGTCGTCCCCGCGAGAGGGCTCACCCCCGGGGAGGACTACACGATCGTCCCGGTCTACGAGGGCGACGATCTCGGCGTGGGTGACGAGGTGGCGGCATCCGGCTCACCTGCGGACGACTTCATGTACTACCAGGGCACGGTCACATTCGGGCGCATAAGCGCCTTCCGCGAGCTGGACGGTGTACCGGTGATCCAGCTCGACGCGGCCATCAACCACGGGAACAGCGGCGGTCCGTTGATGGTGGAGCGCGACGGCCTCTACTACTGCGTCGGTGTGAACACCTGGGGCACCAGCGACGAGACAATCGAGGGGATCGGTTTCGCCATCGACCTGGGCAGGGCGGGCGAGGTCACCAACCTGGACGACATGGTCCTCTTCAGCGCCGACATCCAGGGCTTCCGCACGGCGCTGGCCGACTCGGGGCCCGGTTCGGTCGCAGGCAGGGGGAGCCGTGTCGGCGACGGCTCGGAGGGCGCGACGGGGGGCAGCGGACATCGCGTCGGCACGTCGGATTCCGGGAGCGGCACCGGCCATCGGGTGAGGTGAGGCTGCCGGGCGCTTTCGCTCTGGACACCTGCCGCGCGACTCCGGCATCCAAATCCTGTTGACCTCCCACGGACGGGATGCTATTACAATTGCATATGGTTCTGGCATTCCCGGGGGGAGGGACTGTCATGAAGTATTCTGCCGCCTTTCTTTTCCTGCTCGCTCTTCCTCTACATGCCGATGTCGCCACGCAGACCGACTGGTCCGGCGGGCCGGGCGAGTCCGGGCCCGTATCGAGCTGGGGCAGCGAGTTCTCGAGTGACACCGGAATCGACTGGATGGCAGTTCCCGGAACGATCTGCCTGTTCTCGGGTCTGCAGCAGGAAAGCCTGGGCGCGAGGGGCTGCTGCAGGATCTGCCCGGCGGACCTGGACGGGGACGGCGATCTCGATATCGCGGGATCGTGCAACTGGACCGATGCGGTCTGCTGGTGGGAGAACGACTCTTCAGGCGATTCCTGGAGCGAGCATGTCGTGCAGGGAGGGTATCCGGGTCCGGAGGGGCTGACCTGTGCGGATTTCGACGGAGATGGAGACATGGACGTCGCTGCCGCCTCCGATATCGGCAACGACATCTCCTGGTGGGAGAACGAGGGTTCCGGGACGTCCTGGACCAGACATCTGGTGGACGACCCCCAGAGCAAGATCCGGACGCTCGATTTCGGTGACATCGACGGCGACGGGGAGATGGACCTCGTAGGCTGCATCGAATGGGCGAATCAGGTCGCATGGTGGGAGAACAATGGTTCGGGCCAGTCCTGGACGATGCATGTCGTTGCATCCTCCTTCGCGGTGGCATGGGACGCACAGTGCGAAGACATCGATGGTGACGGGATCAGCGATATAGTCGCCTGCGCCCGGACGGGTGACACAGTTGCCTGGTGGGACAACGTCGGGGGATCGGGGACGAACTGGGTGATGCATGTGATCGCCGGGGCGTTCGACGATCCGAGGTGCATCACGACCGGAGACATGGATGGCGATGGCGACATGGATGTGCTCGCCACTGCCTTCCTGGCCGACGATGTGGCCTGGTGGTCTAACGATGGTGGTTCGGGCGCTTACTGGACCCTCCATACCATTGATCCTGCGTTCGACTACGCTCATGGCGTCTCGGCCGGCGACTTCGACAATGATGGCGACAACGACGTGATCGCGACATCGCTGTATCCCAGCGATGTAGCCTGGTGGAACAACCTGGATGGCCAGGGCTCGTCCTGGGAGAAGTGCTGGTTGACGCTCGACCTCGAGGAGGCCCGCTGCACGGCGTGTGCCGACACGGATGGTGATGGGACGCTCGAACTCTTTGCCGCCGGGTGGTATTCATCGATGATGTGGGATACTGGTGATTACATGCCGAGTGGCGCTCTCCAGTCGAGCATCCTGTACACAGGCAACGACCCTGACTGGGAAGAGATCCAATGGTCCGCGGAAACCCCGCCGGGCACTCTCTTCGGCCTCCAGGTGCGCTCGTCGGACAATCCCGCTCTGATGGGGGCATGGTCCGCCACACTCTGGACGCCGGGTCCGCTTCATGGGATGCTTGCGGACAACTCGAGCTACTTCCAGTACCGTGCAATCCTGATCTCGGCCGATCCGGGAGCCACTCCTGCACTGCATGACGTCACAGTGACCTGGGACCCTCTGGGGACCGGCGATTCAGAATCGCCCGGTTCCTTGGTGCTGGCTCCGGTGACTCCGAACCCGGCAAGCGGACCCGTTACTCTCAGTTTCGGGCTGCCTTCGCCCGCGTCGGTCGATCTGCTCCTGCTGGACATCTCCGGCAGGCTGATCCGGCACATCTCTACAGACGAATACCAGCCGGGCTGGAACACTCTGCAGATCGACGGACTCCTGCCGGGCATCTACTTCGTCAGGATGACCGCAGGGGAGTTCGAGGCGTCGGAGAGGTTCGTGGTCATCGAGTAGGCGCCGGGGTGCGAGAGATCCCTCGGAGGGGGAACCATGAGAACGATCCTGTTGGTGCTCACACTCTCGGCACTCGCCTTCGCCGATTACGCCTACCAGTCCGACTGGACCGGGGGAGCCGGGGTACCCGGTCCGGTTACGGAATTCGGGAACACATTCCTGTCCGCCGATTCCGGGATCTCGGTGACCGATTTCCCGGGTCAGATCACGCTGAACCTTGTCGCTCCCGGGATCCATTCGGAGTTTGGCATCCTCGAATCGAGCATCCTGGATACTCAGACGCCCGCTCCGCTCTGGTCTCACCTTCTGTGTTCCTGGGAAGTCCCTACCGGTACGTCCTTCGGCGTTCAACTGAGAGCTTCCGACGACTACACGCAGATGGGTCCATGGTCGGATGTGTTCACCGAACCGGAGTCCCTGCTGGGCGTGCTCGATGACAGCGCGAGCTATGTCCAGTACAGGGTCATCCTTTCCACGACAATTCCCGAAAACACGCCAAGGTTCAAGGACATCAGCATCACCTGGCCCCGGATGGGGATCGATGAAATGGATCCTCCCTCCGATTTCGAACTCCTGCCGATCTCGCCCAATCCCGCCACGGGGGCTTCCGTGGCGATCATCGGCCTTTCTTCCGCGACATCGTTGGAGGTGATCGTCTTCGATCTGGCAGGAAGGCCGATTTGGGAGTCGATGCCTGCCGACTACCAGCCCGGATGGCACTCGGTGGCGCTCGGAGATCATCCCGCCGGCGTCTACTTCGTTGTGGTGCGGACCGGGGAGTCAGAGGCGACCGCGCGTTTCGTGGTCGTCGAATAGCTCCTGATTCTTGCTTCGATCCTGCCCTGGGGCTGCCCTGTTGACATATCGACCGGTATGATGTACGGTAATACCGGAGGTTGTTGCTGTGGCTACATCCAAGATTGCCATCACGATCGAGAAGGATCTACTTGTCGCTCTCGAGCGCCTCGTTTCAGCAGGAACCTTCCCGAACAGAAGCAACGCGATCCAGGAGGCGGTGAGAGAGAAGCTGGACAGGATCCACCGGGGCAGACTGGCCCGTGAGTGTTCCAGGCTCGATCCTCTCGAGGAGATCGCCGTCGCCGAGGAAGGTCTTTCCCTGGATGAGCAGGAATGGCCGACGTACTGAGAGGGGAGATCTACTGGGCGGATCTGGATCCGACCAGGGGAAATGAACAGGCGGGAAGAAGACCGGTTCTGGTGATCAGCCAGGATGTCTTCAACGAACGATCCGGAGTGGTGATCGTACTGGCTCTGACCAGCCGGCCGCCGAGAGCCGCCTTTCCCCTGTCGTTCGCGCTTTCCGATCCGGGATTGCCAAAACAGTCGTGGGTCAAGATCAGCCAGATCCGGACGATCTCGCAGGAACGCCTCCGAGGCAGACTCACCCGTCTCGCGCCTGAAGAGCTCGATCAGATCATCGAAGGGCTCTCCGAGCTCGTAGGCGGATAGAACAGGGTATCAAGAGTTTCCGATCAGCTTGTCGACAGGCGTGTACGGAATGGATTAACATCGGGCTGCGGGGGGACGGGGTCTGATTCACCCCCTGCCGGGCCGGTTCCAGGCAGCCGGCATTACAACTGTGAAGGAGGGGTCTGTTTTGTCAATCGCATTGATCATCGCCGCCTTCGTCTCGTTCGGAGTTCCCGGCACCCCCGAGGTGCCTGAGGTGCCCGACGTCCCCGAGATGCCGGAGATCGACGTCCCCGGGTTCGAGATGCTCGACGACATGGCGACCGAGCTGGACGCCATCGGCGCTTCAGTCGCCGACCTCGAGACCCTGCTTCCCGAGCTCGCGGCTATCGAGTCCGCCGCGGCCAAGCTCCGCGAACTTAACGATCTC
Organism: Candidatus Fermentibacterota bacterium; assembly: GCA_963718745.1. GTDB lineage: Bacteria > Fermentibacterota > Fermentibacteria > Fermentibacterales > Fermentibacteraceae > Fermentibacter. The sequence goes on from OY970370.1 coordinate 102,298, forward strand.
GATCCCGAAGTCGCCTCCATACTGGCGGAGCTCGAAGTCTACAGGACCGATGCTCTGGAGGCCAGGGAGCGTCTGGTGGAGACCCGCGAATCGATTACGGCTACGATGGACGGGGTGAGGACCCAGGTCGAGGCCGTGAGGACCGAGATCGACGAGTTCGTCGAGACGATCCCGGGTGTCAGCCGCTAGTAACTCCTCGAGGACAGTCCTGAGTTCAGGGCGCTGCAGCTCTTCTGCGGCGCCCTTCACCTATCTGAGAAGGACGAACTCCGCATACAGGCTGGAGCCGCCCGGCAGGTCCAGAACTGCGAAGTAGCTCCCAGCAGGGACCGGGCTGCCGTCGCTCCCGAGCCCGTCCCAGGCGATCCCGCAGGATCCCTGTTCCGAGGATTCCCCTGTCATGCGGATCACCGACCTGCCGGAGGCATCATACACCGAAACGACAGGCAGACCGGGCGTGGTCAGGTCGAAGCCGAACACGACCGATCCGGAAGAAGGGTTGGGTATCGCTCGAAACGCTCCACAGTCAGGGGGACCCTCCTCCGCGGACATGGGCGGAAGGACTCTGACGCACGTAAGGGATGCCTCCGGGAAGGTCCAGTCGAACCCTGCGGGCCCGCATGGATGTGTGCCCGCGTAGACGATCCCGGTCGTCCCGTTGGTGGGAGCCTCCATCGGGGCGTCGTTCGTTATCTGCCATACCTCGAACGCCGACCCGGGAATCCAGCCGTGGAGCTCGAAGTGAGCCGCGACGGAGCCGTCGAGATCCCTGTTGATGACCATCACCGCCACGGCGCCGTCGTCCGCGAGGCTGCTCCAGGCTTCCAGCCCGTGCTCCATCGCCTCCGCACAGTCCGTCTCGACGAGGGTTCCTCCGAACCGCTCCGAGCAGAGTCTCAGCGCATGAGCGCCCATCCTGACCGAGAGGGTGTCCGTCCTTATCTGCCCGAACAGCGGGAACTCCGCTGGAGATCCCTCCGCTATCGAGTAAACGGCGGCGGCAGGCGCCCCGGCGTGCGCGAGGTGGCCTATGCAGTCGGCGATCACCAGGCCGTCGAGGTAGTTCCACCAGACCGGATCCTCCGCCATGACGGCCACATTGTACTCCAGGAACCACAGCGGGATGTCGCCGCCTCCCGGCACCGCATCCAGCATCGCTCGCAGATACTCGTACCGGGCTTCGAGCGGAGCAGCCGAGCTGTCGGGAGCCCAGAGCAGGTCGTGGTACATCGAACTGTCGGACTCCCATGTCCAGATTGGATAGTAGTGGGCATCCATCCAGTCGATGTCCGCCACGTTCGGACCTATGACGGGCATGATCCAGGAGTCGTCTCCGGCGAGCGACAGCCCGCCGATCTCGAGCGGGATCGGGGAGGCCGCACGCATGGCTTCGACATACTCTCCGACGAGGTCTCCGAACTGCTCAGGCGTGCAGAAGGAGGAGTCCGTCCAGCCCCATTCCTCGAACGGGATACCGAAATGCCTGTAGAAGGTCAGGGTGCCGAAGGGTGTCGGGTACTCGTTCCCTGCGATGTCGGGTTCGTTTCCGATACACCAGAAGGTGACGTCATATGGCTCCGGATGGCCGCGCAGGGCTCTGAGCGATCCCATCGGCGTCCCGATGCCGCCGTTGCAGTACTCCACGAGCCTCGCGGCCTTGGCGGCGTCGTCGATCTGATGGTTGACCGTGATGATCGGTTCGGTGCCTGCGGATTCGCAGAACTGCAGCAGGTCGTCGATGCTGCAGGGGGAGGGGGTTTCGATTATCCCGCTGCCGTAGAAGTCGACGAAAGTCGAGCCCTCGTAGTCGAAACCCTCCCAGTCCCAGTATTCGGCGGCTATCCCGCCCCATCTGAGCATCGGAACGCCAGACTGGACGACGAGGTCCGCCAGACCGGGAACATCGACATCCTGAGTGATCTCGTCGCCGGAGGAGAGCAGCCACTCCGGCACCCAGCCGGCCCACTGCGCCGGATAGACATCGATGGTCACGGGCTGAGCCAGGAACACAAGAATCGACAGGATGCCCATGCTCGAACACCTCCCCTGGCAATATCGAGCGGCATCCATCTCCTTGCCAGAGCATCCCGCGACTCTCACGAAGCTTTCCGATGAACAGTGTCCGTCAGGACACGGGGCACTCCCACGTCCAAACACATGCTGAGCTGCCGTCCGGGAATCATTGACGCGACTGGGTATGTGAAACCTATTTCTTCCATTAGCATACGAAGGGGGGCAGGCCTGTGAAGACATGCGTTCTCGTATCTCTCCTGACATTCTCCATCGCCGCGGCGGTACCGCCGATCTACGGCACTCCGTCGTTCGTGCAGGCATCCGGGGTGAACATCGACGTCGGGTACTACGGCGCACCGTGCATGACGGACTGGAATGGAGACGGCCTGAAGGATCTGATCCTGGGGCAGTACGACTACGGAAAGATCCGCTTCTATCCGAATTCAGGCACCGACGCTGCACCGGTCTTCACGACCTACAGCTTCCTGCAGGCCGGCGGGGTGGACATCACGCTGCCGTATGGTTGATGCACGGGCGCAACGAATCCACAGGTCGTGGATTGGAATGACGACAGCTTCGACGACATCATCGTAGGTGACCGCAACGGATACGTGAACTACTTCCAGCGGAATTCCGACGGAACCCTCACCACAGGACCGAAGGTTCCCTGCGCAGGCGTGATCATCCAGGTAGGCACCAATGCGGCGCCTGTATGCGTCGACTGGGACGAGGACAGCGACATCGACCTACTCGTGGGCAACGAGACAGGGAACATCAGGCTCTACCTGAATGATGGCGGCGAGTCGGTACCTGTCTTCTCGACCTATTCGACGATCAACAGCTCCGGCACACCGATCACCCACTACAGAGCATGTCCTCAAGTCTTCGATCTCAACGGCGACGGGAAGAAGGACCTCCTCGTCGGAGGGAACGACGCCTACATCAGTTATTATGAGAACACTGGCACCAACGAAGCGCCCGCATTCAGCGGCAGCGTCCAGATCCAGAGCGGAGGCGCGGCGCTGCACGAGTACTCAGGCGTCAGGTTCTGGGTGGACGACTGGAACGGGAACGGGTCACCGGATCTGATCACGAGCGACTTCGACGGATATGTGAGGGTGTATCTTGCGAACACCACCGGCATCTCGGACGACATGACCGGTCTGTCACCGACGGGATTCTCCTTCACGGTCTCGGGCTCTCCGGGCGATGGCCTCTTCCTCTCCAGGATCTTCCTCGGGAGCGCCTGCCCTGTCGAACTGGACGTCTATTCTGTCGACGGCAGACTCGTCGATTCGAGCGACCGCGGAGTACTCGAGGCCGGGGAGTATACTCTCCAGATAGATCTCACGGGGATGCCCCCGGGTGTGTATCTCGCGCACTGCAGAGCTGGCTCCGACGTAGCTGCAGCCAGGCTGGTCATAGCGAGATAGCTTCACCTCGGGAGTCTTCAGGTAAGAACCGTCCCCCGTCCATTGGGCGGGGGCGGTTCTTCGTTCTGATAAGGCGAAACTGACCTCACAGTACGTTCACATACAGGCACCCGCTGGAGCCGAAGTAAAACCCGTCGCCCCTGGCGGGATGGCAGTTCAATCAGGGATTAGGACCAGATGTTAAAACCGATCCTCCTGGCTCAGAGTTAGGATCAATAGTTAAAACCGATCCTTTCCGCTGCGAACCGCTGGACGGGGCGCATGCGAAGTCGATAGACTCCCGCACATGAGGGGTCGCGGAATCGCCATCTGCTCCGGGGCGGCCCCGCTGGGCCGCCCGCAGAGACGGCCGGAACCCTTGAATGGAGCGTGATCATGGGAATCGCGGTCAGAGCCATGCCTGCCTTCGTCCTGCTCCTCCTCCTCTCCTCCGGAACCGCTCTCGCCCAGTGCCAGCTCGCCTTCAACGAGCAGACCGCAGAAGATGTCGACATCGTGACCCTGCTCGATCTCTCACTGTTCGAGGATATCGATCCCGCGACGGAGGTGTTCACGGACTTCCCTGTCTGTGAGCTCGGTCTGCTGGAGAGATACGCCTACTCCCTGTTCGAGACGGGCGAGTACGACCTGCAGGCGCGGATCTACAACTACATCCTCAGGCACGACCGCGACTTCGTGGTGATGTACAACCTCGCATGCTCCTACTCGAGGATGGGCATGGCCGAGAAGGCGCTCGAGTACCTCGAGCATTCGCTCCGGTTCGGTTACGAGGACCTCGACTGGATAGAGCAGGACACGGACATGGACATAGTCCGCTCGTTCCCGCGCTATCGGGAGATAATGGACCAGCAGCGCGAGATGCTTGCGCTCCGGGATGCGCAGCAGGGAGAAGTGGTCTTCGTGGAGTGCCCGTCGACGCTCTCCTGCCGCGTGGTGCTGCCCGAGGGGTTCGATCCGGCCGTTGAGCACACCCTCGTGATAGGGCTGCACGGGGCCGGTGACACCGCCGCGAGGTTCGGGACCCTTTCCGGATACTTCGGCGAGAACGACTTCATCTATGCCGCACCGCAGGCACCTTTCACGGTTCCGAGCGAGAACAGCGGCTCTGTATGGTTCCAGACCCCGGTGGAGGCTGACGCGGAGTTCGACCGGCAGACGCGCGGTCAGCTGGTCACCTACGTGGAAAACATCATCGAGCAGCTCGAGAACAGTTACTCGATCGACTCCGTCTATCTGATCGGATTCAGCCAGGGTGCCGCGGTCTCGTACATCTCAGGCATCGGCCGTCCGGGGATGGTCGACGGCATCGTCGCCTTCGGCGGCGGGATCGATCCGGCATGGTTCTCCGAGGATGAGCTGTCCGCTGCAAGCGATCTGCGAGTCTTCATCGCCCACGGCAGCGAGGACGGGATCGAGCGCGCCGAGGCGTCCCGCGACCTCCTGTCCGGCCGGGGGTACGACGTCACGTTCCGCGAGTTCCAGGGCGGGCATTTCATCCACCTCGACACCCTGCACGAGGCCGTCGAGTGGATCAGGCAGTAACAACGATCTGAGAGCCCGGGAATCCTGATCCGGCCCGGGCAGTGACAACCGAACGGCACGAGCCGCTCCATCCCGGAGCGGCTCATGCGTTCAGGTGACCTATCTGGTTCTTCTCAGGAGGCAGACGGCCGGCACCAGCAGCGACACGATCATCCCCACCGAGGCGGCCTGCGGCGCCTTCGGTATGCCCCAGACGAAGAACAGCACCATGCAGGTCGCAAGGCCGAGCATCGACGACGCCAGCGCCTCGGGCTTGCGGATCCTCGCGCCCAGGATTCCCCAGAGGAACGGGCCGAGGAAGACGGATGCTATCGCTCCCCATGAGACGGACAGGATCGTGACGATCACCGCGGGCTTCTGCCAGGCGAGTATCATCGACAGGACGATGAAGAATGCGCTGGAGATCCTGCTCAGCGACGTCAGCCGCCTGTCCGTGGCGTCCTTCCTCACGAATCCGTGGTAGAAGTCCTTCGTGACGCTCGAGCTCGAGATCAGCACCAGGGATGCGAGCGTCGACATGGATGCGGCAAGGATGAGGAGCAGCAGGAAGACGACGAAGCCTGCGGGCACGACCCTGACTAGCAGCTCGGGCATCAGCTGGTCGAAAAGCGGTGCGCCGGCATCGTTGAACGCCGAGGGCGCCCTGGCAGGGTCGAGGAAGATACGAGTCAGGGAGCCGACGAAGTACGCAGTTCCGGCAATGAGCACGGCGAATACGGTCGAGGCGATGGTCCCGACCCTCACAGCGCTCCTGTCCTTGATCGCGTAGAACTTGATGAGGAGCTGGGGCATCGCGAAGGGCGCCGCGCTGGTCAGGAAAACCAGGGAGAGCAGCGGGATCAACCCGGGAGGCCCCACGGGGGAGGCGAGGGCGGGATCGATGCTGCGCAGATCGGCCACGATCCGGTTCAGGCCGCCTCCGGCTGACAGCGAGAACCACATCAGCACGACCACCCCGACCGTCATTATCAGGCCGAAGACCACGTCCATCATCGCCATGGACCTGTAGCCGCCCATGACCATGTAGACGCCCGTGAACACGCCCATGAAGAGCAGGACGTAGGCATAGGGAAGATGGAACGAGACCTCGAAGAGGTAGCTCAGGCCCATGAAGACGGCCGCGGTGTAGGGGATCATGAAGACAAAGATAGCCAGGGCGGTGTAGGCCTTGAAGAACGGGCTCGAGTACCTGGCCTCCAGGTACTCCGGCATGGTGCGGACGCCCAGGGCGTGGGTGGTCTCCTTGATGCGGTTGCCGAGGAGGAGCCAGACGCCAAGGACGCCCAGGATCGAGTTGAACATCGCTATCCAGAGGGCGGAGAGGCCGAAGCCCCAGCCGATCTTGCCTGCAAAGCCGATGAAGAGAACGGCCGAGAAATAGGCGGTCCCGTAGGACAGCGCCGTCATCCAGGGGCCGACCTTACCCCCTCCGAGGAGGAAGTCGTCGAAGGACCGGGTCTTCTTCATCCCGAGGAGGCCGATCAGGATGATGACCGCGGTGTAGACACCTATCGCGATGTAGTTAAGGAGCATCCATTCCCCTCCGGTTGAAGTGCCGGGACCTCTGCGCGATTCGAAACGGAATATAGGCCGGCTCGTTCGCTCCACAACCGCACGGCGCCCCGCGTGATGTTCCTCCGTCTGCTGGGGGCCTGAGGCGGGCAGGGGGCTGCATCAGAGACCGACTCATCTCTCCGTAATGCCGTTCCGGATCAGATCGGTGTAGATCCCCTCGAGCCGCCTCCCCATGACGGAGGCATCGTAGCACGTCTCCACCCTGTCCCTCGCAGCGTCCGCCATCCCGTGCCAGCGGGCTTCGGACGAGAGCAGCGAGTCGACCGCCTGGGCCATTGCGCTCCAGTCGCCCTCGGGGACTGTCGTTCCGCAAACGCCGAAGCCGAGCTGCTCGGGGATGCCGGCGTGGTCCGTCCCGATCACCGGGAGGCCCGACGCCATCGCCTCGAAGATCACGGTAGGAGTGCCCTCCATGTCTCCGTCCGCTCCGGTCTCGCTCGGGACCAGGAGCACATGGCTCGTCGACATCATTCGTGCCACTTCGGGCGGTGTCTTCCAGCCCGCGAACACGACCCTGCCGGAGATCCCCAGCCTTTCCGAGAGCTCCCTGGCCGCCATGGCGCCGGGGCCGTCCCCCACGACCACGAGTTCGCAACCGGGCAGCTTTGTCATTGCTCTGAGCGCAGTGTGGAGGCCCTTCTTCGGCACCAGGCGCCCAACGAAGAGAAGGCGCCTCGGACCGGAGGCGGGAAGCGACCGGTGCTCGAACCGGAATGCCCTGGTATCGATGCCGAAGCTGTGGACGAGAATGCTGCCGGCGGGACAGCCTGCCGCCTCGAGCATCCCCTTCATGTGGTCCGATAGCACGAGTATCCTGTCCGCAGCCTCGAAGAGGCGCTCGTACCTCCTGCGCCAGGTCGGGATGCGAAGCACCGCGGAGGCGTCCCTCCCGTAGAAGGACACGACGAGCGGGATCTCCCGGCGCTTTCCGGCCAGGGAGGAGGCGAGCCATCCGTCCTTGCCGAAATGGGCGTGCACCAGGGCGACCCCGCGCTTCCGGAACTCCCTGGATGTCATGGGCATGCGGCCCGTCCATCTCCTGAAGGCGAAGTCGCAGGGGGGCACGATGTATCCGGGGATCCCCCCGGAGACGGGGTTGCACAGGAACTCGCGGCATGCCGCAAGGTGTGAGAAGCCCGGCATGGAGTCCAGCTGCACCCGGATGAAGGTCTCTGACTTCTGCAGGAAGACGCACTTGAAATGAGCGACGACGTTCATCGCGGGAGCCTCCGGAAGCAGATCCGGGTGGTGACCGGCTTGGCTTGCTTCATTGTGTCTCCTGTCATGCAGGACAGCGCCGGCCGGATCCGTGGGTCAGCCCGAGACGAGGTTCCTCGGATCCCCCTCGACCACTCCTTCGAAGTGTTTCATGCACTTCAGGGCGGCAGGCAGGCCTCCGGCAAGGTTGAACACGGTCCTGATCCCGTTGCGGAGGAGTATGCTGGCTCCGAGGATCGAGCGCCTCCCGGACCCGCACATCACCAGTGTGGGAGTAGTCGAAACCAGTTCTCCGGAGCGGGTCCGGATGTCCGCCACCGGGATGTTGACGGCCTTCTTCAGCCTGAACGCTTCGAACTCGGCAGGGGAGCGGGTGTCCACCAGCTTCCAGTCCTCGCCGCCGTCCAGGATCGCCTGGAGCTCGCAGGGGGAGACCTGGTAGACGCGGTTGACCGGCATTCCGGAGCGGGCCCAGGCAAACATCCCGCCCGCCAGGAAGCCCTTGATGGAGTCGAGCCCGACCCTGCGCAGGGCCGCGACCGCCTCGGTAACCCTCGCAGAGTCGCCCATGACCAGGAGTATCTCCTTGGACGGCGGGACCACCCAGCCGGCCATGATCGAGAAGTTGCCGTCCAGATCGATGGAGAGGGCGTTCGGTACGTGCATCCCCCCGAAGGCGTCGTAACTCCTCGTATCCAGAACGATCGCCCCTGATTCGATGCCGGATTCGAACTCCTCCGGAGTGCAGGGAGGAACCGGGGGAAGATCGGACAGGAGAACCGGGCCGCCAGAGTTTATCGCGCCGCACCGGAGGAAATGGTCCGGCACCTGCGGGCCGCCTGTCGTGAGCCTGCGGATGAAGTCCTCCCTGTCCAGGGAGAGCAGCGTGCTCGTCTTTTTCTCGTATCCTACCGTGGTGGATGGCATCGCCTTGATCGAACGGCCGCACATGGACCCGGCGCCGTGGGCGGGGAGCAGCATGCATCCGTCCGGAAGGGTCAGCAGTTTGCCGTGGATGCTGTCGTAGAGCTTTGCCGCAAACTCCTTCGCCTTGGAGGGGAAGATGTCGGGCCTGCCGGTGTCTCCTACGAAGATCGTGTCACCGCAGAACATGGCTACCGGCTCGTCTCCGCGGGAGAGATCCGAGACGACGAAGGACACGTGCTCGGGGGTATGCCCGGGCGTTTCCATGACGGAGATCTGGAGCTTGTCCAGGGTGATGATGTCCCCGTCTGAAACGGGGGAATGGTCGAAACTGCATCCGGCCTTTGCAGGCGCGTAGATCCTGGCGCCCGTGGCCGCTGCGAGGTCCATGTGGCCGGAGATGAAGTCGGCGTGGAGGTGCGTCTCCAGAATGTGGGTGATCCTCAGGCCCAGCTTCTCTGCGGAGGCGAGGTAGTTCTCGATGTCCCTCGAGGGATCGACGACGGCGCAGCTCCTGTCACCGCCCAGGAGGTAGGAGCTGTGAGCTATGCCTTCGACGAAGAAATGCTTCAGATGCAAATCGACACCTCCGCCTCGAACTGGGGACCGGCTGGTCGGCTGCGACCGCCGTGGCTCCAATATGGCACAAGCCGGCCCGATGCGGGACCACCGCCGTGCCGTGACTGTATCCACGGGTCGTCGGTCCCCGACGCTGGTCGCCCGATTTCCATTCCTCCCGGTATTGCACGGCAGGGATGCAAGTGTTATTCAAGTACAGTTCCCGGTCCTGCGGGATTCCTCCCGGCACGCGTATCCCGCTGAGCCCGGGTAGGAGGGGACATGCAATGAAAGCTCTGTGTATCGTACTCTGCGCTGCGGGACTCGCTTTCGCCCAGTTCGATTTCGAATACAACACGAGCGGGTCGATCGGCATGCTGCCGACGTACGTAGGCTCCAACACGGGTTGGGCCGAGTACTTCCTGGTCCCTGTCCAGAACACCACCGGACAGGATCTGCTCATCCAGGAGCTCAGATTCCCGTGCTGCGGCCCCACGACCTCGACCTACGGCTGGGTCGTCTGGACCGATCTGGCGGGTCTCGTTCCACCCTCGGGCGGCCCCACTTCGGCCGACTACTACGGGCCTTTCACCCCTGCCATAGCCAGCGGCGGGGGCGCCGGCGACATCACCGAGTACACGATAGTCGACGTCTCGACCTCCAACATAGTCATCCCCATGGGAGGCTTCTGGTGCTTCGGCTTCGACAACACGATGCTCGGCGGACAGATAGCCTACAACGGAGTCATCACGTACGGATGGTACGGCGGCGTCTGGGACCCGGACGACGCCTGGGGCAGGACCGATCTGCTCGAGTTTGCGGCTGACTTCGAGACTAGTCTGGACCAGCAGACATGGGCGGAGATCAAGACCCAGTTCTGACAGCGCGGCTGCTTCGATCGCCGCGGGGGGGTGGGGACCTGTCACCCCCCTGCGGCCTTGTTCTATCCAGAAATCGTGAGATCCCGGAGTTCTTCGGGGCGACTCTCGTCAGTTAGCCTCACGATGCGAGGTGCGGGACGTACGTTCCGTGTCTGATACGGCATCCCCGGAGGGAACCGCGGCCGCCTCCGGTACGTTTCTTGTGATGGGAGCAACAAAGGCGTATTGTTGGCATCATTGATGGTTCCATCTTGCTCAATCCAAGAATGACAGGAGTCGAGGCATGCAGAGAGTACTGTTCACGCTGCTCGCCCTCTCCGCCGTTGCAGCTTCGGCGGATGCGGTAATTCTGTTCGAAACCGACACCAGGATCCTCCATACGCAGGAGTGGGTCGGGGACTTCGACATCTGCCTCACGGGCGCCGACTTCGCGATCGGGACGGGTGACCCCGCCGATGCCGCAGGGCTGAGGTTCGCGACCGTCCTCGACGGCTCGTTCAGATCCCTGGACGATTACTCCGTAATCCACATCTCGAATCCCGACGGGCTCATCCAGGCGGCCAGGCTCGGCACGATCCTCTTCGACGGGGAAGGCCTGTGCCTTGTGAAGCTCTCTTCCCCCGTACTGCCTGACGGCGCACTCCCCGGCATCCACCAGATGCAGCCCCTCAGGGTCACTGCCGTCTCCGCGCCGATCACACTGCCGGTTACGATGCGCGAAGGCATGGACGACAACATCTCCGACATGGTCGCAGCGGTCAGCGAGTCCGGTTACCAGGGGTACATCCAGCAGCTCCAGAACTACCTCACCCGCTACTCCAGCACCGACAATTACGACACGGCCGCCTCCTGGGTCGAGACGACCTTCGAGGGGTTCGGCCTGGATGCCGAACTCCAGTACTTCGACATGGGATCCTACAACTGCGAGAACGTCATCGCAGAGATGCCGGGCCAGGTCGACTCCACCAAGATAGTGATCGTCTGCGGGCACCTCGACTCCACCTCCCCGCAGTCCACGACCAACGCGCCGGGAGCTGACGACAACGCCAGCGGATCCGCCGTCGTGGTCGAGGCCGCAAGGATCATGTCCGGCTACACCTTCGAGAACACGGTCCGCTTCATCTGCTTCGGCGGAGAGGAGCAGGGGCTCTACGGCAGCGCCTTCTACGCCGACGAGGCCGGTGCCGCCGGGGAAGACATCATTGCCGTCATCAACCTCGACATGGTCCTCTACGGCCCCCCCGGCCAGGACATCTGCTGGGTGCCCTACAACACGGCTTCCACTGGCCTGGCACTGGCTTTCGACGCCATCTGCGACACATACGTGCCGGCGCTGGACGTGCTGACCGAGTACAGCCCGGGAACGACGTACAGCGACCACTCCTCGTTCTGGAACCAGGGCTACGCGGCCATCCTCGGCATCGAGCAGGAGGTCTTCAGCAACCCGTACTACCACCAGACCACCGACATCCTGGCCAACTACATGAGCTACTTCCCGTTCGGCACCAACTGCACGAAGGGTGCCATCGCAGCCGCGGCATACCTGGCCGTGCCGATCGGAGGAGTGGGCATCGAAGAAGGAGAATGGCAGCCCGTCGACGGGGTTCCGCTGATATCCGGGATCGGCCCGAATCCCGCTTTCGGCAGCCTCGGCGTCAGCCTGGCCGGCGATGCAGGCGAGGTCTTCTTCCGCGTCTATGATCTCTCGGGCAGGGTGGCGCTCGACGGGACCGAGAGCTTCACCGGATCCTCCCTCGTCCTGGACATATCCACGCTGCCTTCCGGAGTATTCGTCCTCGAGGTCGGCACAGGCGGTAACACCGATACCGCCCGCTTCGCCGTCCTGAGATAGGGTATACAGGAGCGGTGCGGCCGGCGGATGCCGGCCGCACCGCCCCGCTTCGCTCATCATTCCAGCAGGAAGGCGAGATATGAGGACAGTATTCCTGTCGGCGTGCGGCATTGCGGCGCTCCTGGCAACGGCCTGCGGAACTACTCCTCCGGCTCCGGTCGCGCAGGACCCCGTCGCCCTCATGATGGCGGCCGACTCCGCCACATCGATGGTTCGTGCGGTTGAGTACGACTTCACCCTTTCAGGGACAGGAGACCTCCAGGCAGTCGTTCCGCCGTTCCATGGAACCGTGAGGGCGGCCAGGATCGAAGGGGATCAGCCGCCGATACTCCATGTGACATTCCTCCCCGACACGCTCGGGAACGGCGATGTCCTCCCCGACCTGGAGATAGCCTCCGACGGCGACAGCGCCTGGGTCCTGGACAGGTCCGCGATGACGCTGACGAGGGGAACCCACGAATCCGGCGCGACCGATCTGCTCGAGTTCGCCTTCTATGCACTGATGATAGAGTATGTCGTGGATGATCCCTTCCTCTCGGAAACAGAAGCTGACAGCATCGCGATCGAGGGTGTCGATTCCGTTGCAGGAGTCGAGTGCGACGTCGTGTTCGTCGTCTATCAGGACGGCGGGGAGCGGGCCCGCTGGTTCATAGGCCGCGAGGACCACCTGCCGAGGCGGGTGGAGAGGCTCAGCTCCTCTGTGGACATGCAGGGTTCTCAGGTCCTCGAGATCGCAAACCTCATGGTCATCGATCCGGCTCCGGGACCGGAGACCTACAGGCTCTCCGGGATTCCCGCCGATGTCCAGGTCGAGGACTACAACAGCTCGCTGGCCACTGGAGGCGTCGCTCCCGACTGGACCCTGGAGACTCCGCTGGGAGAATCCGTGACACTGTCGGAGCTCCGGGGAAGCGTGGTCGTGCTTGACTTCTGGGCGACCTGGTGCGGTCCCTGCGCCATGGCCATGCCGGGTCTGCAGGCCATGAGCGAGGAGTTCGCCGACAGCGCCGTCGTGATAATCGGTGTGAACGTCTGGGAGGACGGCGATCCGGTGGCATTCATGGCGGACAACGGGTACACCTACCAGATGGTTCTCGATGGAGATGCAGTTGCCGATGCCTACCTCGTGACCGGAATTCCCACGTTCTACGTAATAGGCAGGGACGGCAGGATCGCGTACACTTCCCGCGGCTACGATCCGGAAGGCGAAGTGGCGCTGAGGACGCAGATCCTGGAAGCGCTGGCGAGCCAGTGACGAGAGGAGGCCCGGTCATGCTCCTGTCCGACGGTGACAATGTCATGGATTTCACGCTGAAGGACCAGCACAACGAGGACCTGACCCTGTCGGACCTCAGGGGCAGGAAGGTTCTCCTGTCCTTCCATCCGCTCGCCTTCACCCCGGTGTGTACGCGGCAGATGCAGGCTCTGGAGGACGCATACTATCGTCTCGAATCGATGAATGTGATCCCTGTCGGGATCAGCGTGGATGCCTGGCCGGCAAAGCACGCATGGGCCCGTGAGATCGGCCTGAACAGCCTCCGGATACTCTCCGACTTCTGGCCCCATGGAGGCGTCGCGGGAAAACTGGGTCTCCTCAGGGGCAAGGAGGGATTCTCGGAAAGGGCAAACCTGCTCCTGGACGAGAACGGCGATCTCAGGTGGTCCAGGATCTACGAGATCCCGGAACTGCCCGACCTGGACGAGGTGCTGGCCGTACTGAGCCAGGGCTGACATGTCCCGACCCCTGATCCGGAGGTTGTCGCTCCTGGGCGGAGCCTGTGGAGTGCAGGGCCTTGCGGTCGTGATAGACGTGTTCAGGGCGGGTTCCTTTGCGTGCCGCGCCCTGTCCATGGGCGCGTCGAGGATAGTGCCTGCCGCGACCCTCGAGGAGGCCCGCGCTCTCCGCAGCGCGAATCCCGGATGGCTCCTCGCGGGGGAGAGGAACGGCATCCCGCCTTCTGATTTCGACACGGGCAACTCTCCCCATCTTCTCGGTTCGATGTCCCTCCGGGGAAGGATCCTGATCCACGCCACATCCGCAGGCACGAAGGGGGCGGTACTCGCTTCCCGCACTGCGGAAGCCGTCTGCATGGCCTGCTTCGCCAATGCCGGAGCCGCCGCCCGATTCGTCCTGTCCTCCGGACACCCCGTCGTCTCCCTCCTGGCCATGGGCGACGAGGGGGAGAGGCCCGCTCCGGAGGACGAGATCTTCGCAGAGTATTTCGAGCGGGTGCTCTCGGGTGTGCACGAGACTGCGGACTGCTACACCGGGAGGATACGGGATTCCGGAGCGACCGGACGGTTCCTCGAGTCCCGGAGCAGATTCATGCCGGTGCAGGACCTGGAGGAATGCCTTACTCCCGACAGATACCCCTCCGTACCCGTTCTCGAGACGAGCGACGGGTTCCCGCCGTCCTTCGTGGAGGCATCATGCCCGGGACAGGCCGATCCGTCCCGCCCCGGAAGGAGTTATGGAGCGGCACCCGGCAAGTGATGCAGGCCGGCGCTGAAGGCAGCGGCCGTCATCATCCCGTCCGACCTCTCTTTCTCCAGAGGATCCCCTGAGTGTCCCTGACCGGGCGATGCCGGCATCGCCGTTCGCAGGGGCGGAGATGGTCGTACGATCCTGGAATGTCCTCAGGATGAAGCTTGACGACAACCATTCGAGCGGCTAGTATAGCTGTGATGAAAATCACAAGCGCGTGATCCGAGGAGAAGACGCTAATCAACGAGTTCACGATTACCAGCAAGACAGTCGGCAGGCTGAGCCTATATCGCCGCCTGCTCGAATCCGGAGCATCGGGCGGCAAGGATTACGTGTATTCCCATGAACTGGCTTCCCTTGCATGCGTGACTCCCGCCCAGGTGAGGCGTGACATGATGTTCACGGGCTGCATGGGCAGCCCCGGGAGGGGATACCGCAAACGCGAGCTGATAGAGAGCATCTCGTCGGTGCTCGACGAACCCTCCGTCCAGAAGGTGGCGCTCATCGGCGCGGGCAATCTGGGCAGGGCGATTCTGGCATATTTCGCCGGGAGGAGGCCGAACCTCCAGATCACGGCATCCTTCGACTCCGACCCGCAGAAGACGGGCCGAGTCATAAACGGATGCCGCTGCTACGCGATGAGCGAGCTGAAGACGGTCCTCGAGGCCGAGGGGATCCTTGCTGCGATACTAGCCGTACCCGCCGCACGGGCGCAGCAGACGACGGACATCCTTGTCGAAGCCGGGATAAGAGGAATTCTCAACTATGCACCCGTACCCCTCAGAGTGCCTGACGGGGTGTTCCTGGAGGAGAGAGACATGACCATGTCCCTGGAAACCGTGGCTTTCTTTGCCAGGAGAACCGCGCTGGAGAAGAAATGATACAGGACATAGCTCGATCGATCGACAGGATAGTCTCGGAGCACCAGGGGACCGGCAGGGACTCGCTCATCCCCATCCTGCAGGAGACCCAGGGGGAGTTCGGCTATCTCCCGCGCGAGGCTGTCGTCCTCATCGGGGACAGGCTCGGTCTCCCCGTGAGCAAGATCTTCGGAGTCGCGACCTTCTACAACCAGTTCCGCTTCGAGCCCGTGGGCAGGTACCATGTGCAGATCTGCAGGGGCACCGCGTGCCACGTGAAGGGTTCTCTCAAGGTGCTGGAAAAGACGAAGCGGGAACTGGGCATCGAACCGGGCAAGACCTCGCGGGACGGCAGGTTCAGCCTCGAGATCGTAGCCTGCATGGGCGCCTGCGCGCTGGCTCCCGTGATAAGCATCAACGGCGAGATACACGCCCGCGTTTCGACGGACGACATAGTGAAGCTGATCCAGAACTGCAGAAAAGCCGAAGATACGGGGGAGGTCTGACATGTCCGGTCTGTTGGATGTCAGATGCTGCGACAAATGCTGGCATTCTTCGGGCAGGACGTGCCCGGAGGTGGCGGAGTGCGTGAAGGGCGGCCCCCTCTGCCATGAGGGTTCCTCCTGCTCGGACGCGAGGGATGAGAGGGTCAGGGCACTTCTGCGGGAGGACGTCCCGGCTCCCGTGATCTTCCTGGGAACCGGAACCTGCGGGATCGGCGCCGGAGCAGGGCGTACCCTGCAGGCGATCCGCGCCTGGCTCGCAGAGAGGAACAGCACCGCCTCCATCGTCGAGGTCGGATGTGTGGGAGCCTGCTTCCTCGAGCCCCTGATGGACGTGCAGCTGCCGGGCAGGCCGAGGGTGTCGTTCTCCGAGGTCACCGATTCCAACGCGGCAGCCATACTGGACGCCGTCTTCTCGGGCAGCATCCCGGCCGGGAACCTGATAGGCCAGTTCGAGGGGAAGGGTCTGGAACCCTGGCAGGGCGTCCAGACCATTTTCGAGCATCCCTTCTTCGCCAAGCAGACCCGCTGGGTGCTCCGCAACTGCGGCCTCATCGACCCTTCGAGCCTTGACGAATACATCGCGCACGGCGGCTATCGCGCCTATGCAAGGGCGCTCAGGAGCATGACCCCGTCCGAGGTCTGCGAGCAGATGGAGAAGAGCGGTCTCCGGGGAAGAGGCGGCGGCGGGTTCCCGACCGGGCGCAAGTGGAGGCTGGCCCTCAACTCTCCCGCCGACCAGAAATACATGATCTGCAACGCCGACGAGGGCGATCCCGGTGCATTCATGGACAGGGCGGTCATCGAGGGCGACCCCCACAGGGTGATAGAAGGGATCGCCATTGCATCCTATGCGATAGGCGCGACACAGTCGTACTTCTACATCCGTGCCGAGTATCCGCTGGCCATCGAGCGCCTCAGGACCGCCATAAGGCAGGCCCGGGAGAACGGGCTCATCGGCAGGAACATCCTGGACAGCGGAACCGACCTCGAGATCAAGATCAAGATGGGTGCCGGAGCGTTCGTATGCGGCGAGGAGACAGCACTGATGAACAGCATCGAGGGCAGGAGGGGCATGCCCCGCCCGAGGCCTCCCTACCCTGCCGTCTCCGGACTATTCGGGAAACCGTCCGCGATAAACAACGTGGAAACTCTCGCCAATGTCCCCGACATCATGTGGAACGGCCCGGACTGGTTCTCTTCGATCGGAACCGCCGGGAGCAAGGGCACGAAGGTCTTCGCCCTCTCGGGCAAGGTGGTGCGCACCGGCCTCGTAGAGGTCGCCATGGGCTCGACGGTCCGGGACATCGTCATGGACATCGGCGGCGGCGCTCCCGAAGGCAAGGCCTTCAAGGCCGTCCAGATCGGCGGACCCTCGGGCGGCTGCATCCCCTCGCAGCATCTCGACCTCGAGATCGACTACGAATCGCTGAAGAAGTTCGGAGCCATGATGGGTTCCGGCGGGCTCGTCGTGATGGACGAGGACAACTGCATGGTCGACGTCGCCAGGTACTTCATGGACTTCATCCAGCGCGAGAGCTGCGGGAAATGCATACCCTGCCGCGAGGGCACCCGCAGGATGCTCGAGATCCTCGACGCGATTATCACGGGCAGGCGTGACGAGAAGAGCAGGCAGGCCCTGGAGAGGTTCAAGGGCGTAGTCTACCTGGAGCAGCTCGGTTCCGTCATCAAGAAGACCAGCCTCTGCGGTCTCGGACAGACCGCGCCCAACCCCGTCCTCAGCACGCTCCGGTGGTTCAGGGACGAGTACGAGGCTCATGTCTACGACAGGAAATGCCCTGCGAAGCAGTGCAAGAGCCTTCTCGCCTTCAGCATCGATCCTGAGAAATGCGTGGGCTGCGGTCTGTGTGCCAGGGCGTGCCCTTCCGGGGCCATCCTGGGCGCGAAGAAGAGCCCGCATCACATAGTTCCCGAAAGGTGCATCGGATGCGGAAGCTGCATCGAGGTGTGCCCGGTCGGGGCCGTCTCGGCCGAGTGAAGGCCAGTGAGGTTCAACAATGATAAACATCACGGTTAACGGCAGATCGGTCGAGGCGGCGGAGGGCGAGACGATCCTCGCCGCCGTCAGGCGCGCCGGCATCTCGATACCCACTCTCTGCTACATCGACGGGCTGCCTCCTTCGGGTGCCTGCCGCATGTGCGTTGTCGAGCTGGAGGACGACGGCAGGCTGGTTCCCTCCTGCTCCTTCCCGGTGGCCCCCGGGATGAAGATCCTCACGCATTCCCCCGAGGCGATCGCGGCAAGGAAGACGATCATCGAGCTCCTCCTGGCCAATCACCCCGATGACTGCCTCTACTGCGCCAGGAACGGATCCTGCGAGCTCCAGGGCTATGCCCTCGAGCTGGGAGTCAGGCAGCGGCGCTTCGCAGGTTCCCGGAACGACTGGAAGATGGATCTGTCGAGCCCCGCGATAGTGAGGGATCCAGACAAGTGCATCCTCTGCGGCAAGTGCGTGAGGGTTTGCGAGGAGATCCAGGGAGTCTCCGCCATCGACTTCGTCGGGAGGGGGAGCAGGGCCCACATCGGGACCGCCTTCGACGAGGGACTCAACGTGTCGAGCTGCATCAACTGCGGCCAGTGCATCAAGGTCTGCCCGACCGGCGCGCTGACCGAGAAGAGCAGCATCAGCAAGGTCCTCGACGCGATCAACGACCCTGCGAAGACGGTGGTGGTGCAGCACGCACCGAGCATCTCCGTCACCATAGCCGAGGAGTTCGGGATGAAGCCCGGCTCGGACATCGCCGACAAGATGACCGCCGCACTTCGGAGGATGGGATTCGACCGGGTGTTCGACACCTCCTTCAGCGCGGACCTCACGATAATGGAGGAGGCTGCCGAACTCGTGCACAGGATCACGACCGGCGGGAAGCTCCCGATGATGACCAGCTGCTCTCCAGGGTGGATCAAGTTCGTCGAGCAGTTCTATCCCTCGCTCATCGACAATCTCTCGACCTGCAAGAGCCCTCAGCAGATGATGGGCGCCGTCATCAAGCACTACTGGGCTGTCCGTGAGGGCATCGATCCCAAGAACGTGTACAGTGTCTCGATAATGCCGTGCACCGCCAAGAAGTTCGAGGCGGGCAGGCCGGAGATGCTCCACGAGGGCATACCGGACATCGATGCGGTGCTCACGACCCGTGAACTCGCCCAGATCATAAGGACCTTCGGCCTGGATCTGGACTCGCTGGCCGGCGAGAGCGCCGACGATCCCTTCGGTGAGCGCAGCTCTGCAGGCAAGCTCTTCGGCGCCTCAGGCGGAGTCATGGAGGCTGCGATACGAACCGCCCACTTCATGATCACCGGCAGGGAGCTGGATGCGCTGAAGATCACGGCGCTCAGGGGCCTGGACGGGATCAAGGAGGCGTCGGTCGACATAGGCGGCACGGAGGTCCGGGTGGCTGCGGCCAGCGGTCTCGGGAACGCCCGGAGGCTGATGGACCAGCTGATGGCCGGCCGGTCCGACCTGCATTTCATAGAGATAATGTCCTGCCCGGGCGGATGCATCGCCGGAGGGGGACAGCCCCTGAACACCGACCCGGAGGTCCTCAAGGCCAGGATGCAGGCGCTCTACAGCATCGACAGGGACTCCGCCATACGAACCTCTCACTCGAACCCGTCGATCAAGAGGATCTACGACGATTTCCTGGGCGAGCCCGGCAGCCACAAGGCTCACGAGCTCCTCCATACGAGCTATGTGGAGAGGTCCGTCCTCCGCTAGGAGACGCGAGATGTCCAAGAACACGGGCAAGCCCCTGGTGACGACAGACCAGGACAGATGCAAGGCATGCTACACCTGCGTGCGGGAGTGTCCGGCGAAGGCGATCAAGATCCACATCGGGAAGGCCGAGGTCCTTCCCGAGAGGTGCGTCGGCTGCGGCAACTGCGTGAAGGTGTGCAACATGAAGGCGAAGCTCGTGAGGAGCTCCGTCGAGCTCGTGGAGGGGATCCTCGCCTCCGGAGCCGAGACCTGCGCGCTGATCGCCCCGAGCTTCCCCGCGGAGTTCACGGAGCACGATTACAGGGTCTTCCTAGGAATGGTGAAGGCGCTCGGATTTGCCTTCGTGAACGAGGTGGCCTTCGGCGCTGACCTCGTGGCGGAGAGATACAGGAAGCTCCTGGAGAGCAATCCGGACGGTCACTTCATCGGGACCAACTGCCCGGCGCTCATCAACTATGTCGAGATGTACCATCCGGAGCTCGTGAGCCACCTCGCCCCGATCGTATCGCCCATGGTGGCGATGGCCCGGGCCATGCGGAAGCTCGAGGGCGAACACCTGAAGTTCGTCTTCATCGGTCCGTGCATCGCGAAGAAGTCCGAGACCGACGAACCGAGCGTCGAGGGTGAGGTGGACGCCGTCCTGACCTTCGCCGAGCTCAGGACGCTGTTCGAGAAGCGGGGGATAGACCCCGGCGCCGTGGTCCCCATCGACTTCGATGCTCCCCATGCGGGCCTCGGCGCCCTTTTCCCCGTATCCCGGGGGATGCTGCAGGCCGCTGACATCAAGGAGGATCTGGCTGCAGGCGATGTGATAACGGCCAGCGGCAGGCAGTCCTTCCAGGACGCGCTAAAGGAGATGGAGTCCGGCGGGATGGATGTCCGCCTGCTCGAGATTCTCTGCTGCAACGGCTGCATCATGGGCCCCGGCATGACCACGCAGGACCAGAGGTTCAGGAGGCGCTCCAACATCAGCGACTATGCTCGCAGGAGGCTTGCAGAGCACAACTTCAACCGCTGGCACGTCTCGATGGACCGGTTCAAGGATCTCGATCTGTCCAGATCCTATGAGGCGAACGACATGCGGATGAAGAGACCCTCGAGCGAAGAGCTCCTACCCATCCTCGAGAAGCTGGGGAAGAGGGGTCCGCAGGACGAACTCAACTGCGGCGCATGCGGATACGAGACATGTCACGACCATGCGGTCGCGATCTACGACGGGCTCGCCGAGAACGAGATGTGCCTGCCCTATACGATCGACCAGCTGAAGAGCGCTCTTTCGGATCTCGCCAGGAGCCACGCGGAGCTCGCAAACGCCAGAGAGGCGCTGGAGCACGCGGAGAAGATGGCGTCGATGGGCCAGCTGGCGGCAGGGATCGCGCACGAGGTGAACAACCCCCTGGGCGTGGTCCTCATGTACGCGCACATGCTCCTCGACGGCTGCGAGGCCGATACGGCGATGGGCGAGGACCTGAAGATGATAGCAGAGCAGGCCGACCGGTGCCGCAAGATCGTTTCAGGACTCCTCGACTTCGCGAGGCAGAACAAGGTCGTACTCCAGCCGACCGACGTCCCGGAGCTGATACAGCGGACGGTCGACCTGGTGACGGTTCCCCCGGAGATAACGGTCGAGTTCGGGAACCTCGCAGCCGATCCCGTGGCTGAGATCGATCCCGACCAGATTGCCCAGGTCCTCACCAATCTCATAACCAACGCCATCGCGGCCATGCCGGACGGGGGCCTCCTGAAGCTCGTGACCACAGGCGACGAGCAGAGCATTCGCATCGAGACCTCCGACACCGGGGTGGGGATCCCGCCGGAGAACCTCGAGCGTGTTTTCGAGCCCTTCTTCACGACGAAGAGGATCGGCAAGGGGACCGGTCTGGGCCTTGCCGTCACATATGGTATAGTCAAGATGCACCGGGGGCAGATCAGCGTGACATCCAACGCAGATTCTTCCGCCGGACCCACTGGGACAACGTTCACGGTGGTCCTGCCAAGGCGGGCGCCCGGAGAATAGCCGGAACCGCTGGCGGACGGCAGCAAGGGGAGTCAGAAATGCCAGAGACGCCAGGGAGTGTCCTGATCGTAGACGACGATCCGGACTTCCTCGAACAGATGAAGATGTACCTCGAGTCCAGGGGATATACCGTCTTCTCCGCCTCCAACAGGCCGGACGGAGAGCGCCTGCTCGAAACGGTCGAACCCGGGATCGCAGTGCTCGACCTGATGATGGAGAACGAGGACGACGGATTCGTCCTTGCCCACCGCATAAGGCGGAAGTACCCGAACATCCCGGTGATTCTCGTGACTGCGGTGACGCACGAGACGGGGCTTGAGTTCGACGAGACCGAGGACGGCGGCAACTGGATCAAGGCGGACACGATCCTCGCCAAACCCATCCGTTTCGAGCAGCTCGAGCGAGAGATCGCGAGACTGCTGAGGGAGAAGGCCTGAGTTGAGCGATGAATCCGTGAGGGCGGCTGCGTCCAACGAGCGCCTGAAGATACTGGTCGTCGATGACGAGCCCGGGATGAGGCTCGCCGTGACGCGTGCCCTGACGGACTTTTCGGTGACGCTCGAAGAGGTCGATGTGATAGTCACCTTCGATCTCCTTCAGGCCGCCTCCGGCGAGGAGGCCGTGCTGAAGCTCGAGAGCGACAAGCCGGACATGATGCTGCTCGACCACAAGCTCCCGGGCATCTCGGGACTGGATGTGCTGTCCTGGCTCTCCGACCAGCAGGCTGACGTCCTCACAGTCATGATGACCGCCTACGCCTCCATCGAAACCGCGATAACAGCCACGAAGAAGGGCGCATTCGACTTCCTCGCCAAGCCCTTCACGCCGGCCGAGCTCAAGGTGTCGGTCAGCAAGGCGGTCGGCCATCTTGTCGCGCTGCGGAAGGCCAAACTTCTGGAGGAGGAGCGCCGGAAGGTAAGGTTCCAGTTCATCTCCGTTCTGGCCCACGAGCTCAAGGCTCCACTGGGGGCCATCGAGGGATACCTTTACATCCTGAAGGACCCCGTCGCGTGTGCGGACCCTGCCACCCGTGACAGAGCGCTGGAACGCTGTCTGATCAGACTCGGGGGAATGAGGAAGCTCATCCTCGACCTCCTGGACCTCACGAGGCTGGAATCCGGGCAGCGTACGCGGGACATCCAGCAGGTGAACCTGGCCGAGATAGCCCGTGCGTCCATAGAGACCATGATGCCCGATGCACTGGCGCGAGGCATCTCGATCGAGCTTTCGGACGGCGGTGAGGCTGCCTTGATCCTGGCGGACCGTTCCGAGATGGAGATCGTGATGAACAACCTGATCTCGAACGCCGTTAAGTACAACAGGGACGGCGGGAAGGTGAAGGTCTCCCTCCGCGCCAGGAACTCCCGGGTGTTCCTGGAGGTATCCGACACCGGGATAGGAATGTCGCAGGAGGAGTCGGCGAAGCTGTTCAGGGATTTCGTCAGGATAAAGAACGAGAAGACCAGGAACATCCTCGGGAGCGGCCTGGGCTTGTCCATCGTGCAGAAGATCGCCAATATCTACGGCGGATCCGTCGAAGTGGAGAGCGAGCCCGACGTCGGGAGCACCTTCAGGGTGATGCTGGACGCCGAAGCTGCAGCTGAATCCGGAGAAGGCGCCGATGCTGCCGGATCCGGGCAGGACGCGGGAGGAAGATGATCGAGGAACGCATAGAGAAATCCTTCCCCGTACCGCCTGACACGCCGGTAGTGGTCAGGAATTCGAACGGATCGGTGCACATCAGGGGAACGGCCGGATCGGAAGGCCTGGTGCTCATCAGGAGGAGCGTCGAGCCGGATCTCCCTCATACGAAATACATCGAAGCCGAGCTGGATCCGGGGCCTCCGCTCGTCATACGTTCCTGCTACAGCCTGAGCAGGGTGCGCGCCTCGGTGGACATCGAGATAACCCTTCCCGCAGGGATCAAGTCCCTCGAAGTCGAGACCATCAACGGCAACATCGTGATCTCCGACATGGCATGCCGGATAAGGGCCTGCTCGAGCAACGGCTTCATCCGCACCAGCGGAGGAGGCGGTCCGCTGGACCTCCACGGACGGAACGGCATGATCGACGTATCGGGGCCGGCGGTCGTCACCTGCCTCGAGACCCTGAACGGGAACATCAGGGCGGAGCTCTCCGCCGTCTCCGGCGATCCGGCTACGATAACGACCATCTCCGGCTCCATCTCCATAGGCATAAACGAGGGCTTCGCCTCCGAGTTCGAGGCAACCTCGGGTCGCGGGTCCGTCCGCCTCTGCGGGCTGGACGTCATGTCGCCCACCACGGGGCCGGGAACCATGAAGGGGACCATCGGGAGCGGTGGCGCGCGCTTCCGGGCCGGCACGAAGATCGGCGACATCACTCTGTCCAGGACAGCCGCCCTCGACTCCCCGGGTGAATGCCAGGATGGCCGTCCAGTCTGACTTCTCCTACATCGGATGGCTCCGGTCCACAGGCATGGAGGTTCCAGGCGGCCTCACCGAAGAAAAATGCCGGCTGCTCTCCGCCCCTCCGGCTCCGGAGTCGCATGTCCGCCGGAGCGCCACCTCGGCTCTGGTCATCCACCATTCCGCATCAAAAGACGGCTCTGCCGCCCCCTTCCGCGTGCTGCACCGCGGAGTGTTCGGGTGGAAGGACGTCGGATACCATTTCATTATCGGGAACGGCAGTCTGACAGGCGATGGCGAGATCGAGGATGGTCGGCCGGAATGGGCCGTCGGCGCTCACGCCAGGGGCTTCAATGATGCAAGCATCGGTGTGTGCCTGGTCGGGAACTTCGAGGATGCGCCTCCCGGAGCCAGGCAGAAGGACTCCCTCCGCAGCCTGCTTGCGGGGTTGATGACCCGCCATTCCATCAGCGGGGATGCCGTGTTCCTCCACAGGGAGGTCAAGGGCTGCAGGACGGCCTGTCCCGGGGGATGCTTCACCCGGGAGCTCCTCCTGAAGGACATCCTCCGCTACTGATAGCGGAAGGGTGCGGGAGGCAGGCCCCCCGCACCCTCAGATCGTCCGGTACCCGCTACCTTATCAGTACGACTCTTCCGGTCTGCATGCAGCCGGGGGCGTCCAGGCGTATGAAGTAGAGGCCGGATGGAGCCGCCGGACCCTCTGCGGTCAGGCCGTTCCAGGAGTAGCTGTGTGATCCCGCGGCCAGTGCGCCTTCAGCGAGCACCCTGATGCACCTTCCAGCCATGTCGTAGACCGCGAGCCTCGCCGTTCCTCCTGATTCGGGGACGCTGACGGGTATGCTGACGAGCCCCCCGGATGGGTTGGGCCTGGGCAGCCCGAGCGAGAACACGCCCGGCCCGGGGCCGCCCTCCATGCCTGTGGCGGGCTCCAGCGTGAGCCTGAAGGACCAGTCGCCGCCAGTGAAGTTCACCCATCCGGAAGCGGTGTTGTGCCACCAGCTCCTGTTGGTCTTCGGTACGTCGAGATCGGTTCCCACTGCGACACCCTTCGCGTCCGGCCAGTGGGTGACGAACCAGAGGTCGCCCGGTTCATCGATCCAGACATCCATCGGGACCTCGAGCCACGACTGTGCAGCGGGGGCCGAGAGCCCTTCGACCTGGAAGTACGGATTCTCCACGTCCGGCCTGCCTGTTCCGTCGTCGGGGCAGAGGGCCGCCCAGCTGAACGGTTCGGTCGAATTGACGAACACCCTGAAGAGCGTGGCGGTGAAGGGCGTGTCGATCGTCGGCGTGAAACGCGTCGCGAACATGTCGTCGTCCTGCGTGCCGACCCAGTAGTATGAGTCCCACTCCCCGTCGTCGTAGATGATCTCGTAAACGATGTCCAGGGGGACCGAGCAGCCGTTGTTCGAAGGAACGTAGTCGTCCGTCACGGTGACCGTGGCTTCCGCCACGCCGGTTCCGATCGCGGAGGGCGTCCAGGCGGGCATCGAGGCCTGGACTGTCGCTCCGGCTGCTACAGCGGTCAGGTTCAAGGTCTGGCTGTAGACCTGCGAGCCCTCGAGATCGATCGTCATGGCCACCGAGATGTTCTCTGAATAGGTGCCTCCGTTGTAGACTGACACGACGGGGGTCATGGCCATCCCGACGGTGTTCTCGGGGTAGGGGCACACGATCGAGACCGCCGCGGCGTCGTGATAGGCCCTCACGCCGGTCGAGAGGGTGTCGTTCAGGTGGTACGAGTCGCCGGCGAGCAGGGTCTGCGCCGTGAGGGTCCAGCTCCCGTAGGAGGGGACTGTCCAGGAGTCGAATGTCACGTTCGTCTCCTGGCCCGGCGCGAGTGCGCTGACCGATGCGTTGTCCGACCAGACCTGGGTGCCCGAGGGGGTCCTGATCACGGCGGAGACGTTGAAGGATTCGGAGGAGAGCCCCATGTTCCCGACCCTGACCTGCGGGGTCAGCACGTTGCCGACCTGCTGGTTCTCGGCGGGGGAGAGGACTGCTACGACTCCTACGTCGTGCTGCTGTGTATCCATTATCTGCAGGGAGTACACCTCGCCGCCGCTCCCCATGGCCCGGGCATGGACCGCCTTGCCCGAAGCGGTGGCGAAGGCTCCGTCGTCGCTCACGTCCACGCTGAAGATGGAGCCGGGTTCGTCTACGTCGTCGAGGAGTCTGTAGATGACTCCGCCATCGTGGTCGAAGGCGGTGAACACATCGCCGGAGGTCCCGCCGTACTGGCCCCAGGAGCCTGCGACTATCACCGATCCGTCATCGCAGACAGCCACGGAGGCAACCTCGTCACCGTAGCTCCCGTACTGCCAGGCCGTGGCGGGTGTACCGCCCGAGGGCCACTCGATGCACAGGACCCGTCCCCGGTAGGGGCTGAATCCCAGGGTCCCGCCGGCGACCGTCAGGCCGTCGTCGCTGATCGCCACAGCCGTCACCCAGCTGTCGCCGGAAGTGATCTGGGCCGCCAGCTGCCAGGCGGACCCCGACCACTGGTACATCTTCACACGGCCGTTGAAGTCACCCAGCACGATCCTGGATCCGTTTCCCGAGATCGCACCTTTCGTCTGGCCGTAGTTGCCCACGGGAGATCCCACCGCGGCGCCGTTTGTCATGCTGTAGACCTGGGCACCGGTCGAAGCCTCGTAGGCGCTGACCAGCACCCGGGATTTATCCGCCGAGATGTCCACTCCGTAGATTCCGTTCCCGACTGTCGATAGCGGAACGTCCCAGAGCACTGCCTGAGTGGCCGTGTCGATGCAGACCAGGCTGTTCTGGTTATCGACGAATACGAGCCTGGACCCGTCCTCGGAGATGTCCTGGCGGAGACCCGGATCGGTCATCAGCGAAGGGGCGGAACCGCCACCCAGCCATGCCAGGGTCCCGAGGACATTGTTCGTGGCGGCCCATGCAGCATCCGCAGCCGCGGCCACGTCGACCGAACCTCCGCCGGTCGAGACCGGATAGGTCCACTGGGGGGTGGACGAACCGCACGTGACGTACCTGCTGAGGCGGGCGTTGTTCAGGTACCAGCTCACGAGGATTCCTCCTCCGCCTCCGCTGATGACCGTTTCCTCCGCTATGGCGTTCTGATGGTTCCTGTCGACCCACAGGCCGACGGCACGGTGGCTGTCGCTCTCTCCCGAGGCTTCGCGCGCCGCATGCGAGGCCCGGGCGGCCGGCCCGGGATTCCCGGTCACCGTCGAAACGAGGGAGGAGCCATCATCAGGGAGTTCGAAGAGGAGCGAATGGCCGGGGAGGGAAGCATCAGGGAGGGTGATCGATACCAGGGCGAGAACTGCCAGGAGCATTTCGACCTCCTTTGGTATTCGCCATACTAGTTGTACGGGGGAGGCCGCCTGTCAACACCGGCTGTTGCCTCCCGAAGCGGGGTTTCCTTATATAACCGCGCATTGTCCGGGAGGAATGGATCTCATGGCGATAGTTCTTTCTTTCATCCATGTGCTGTCCTGCGTACTCCTGATCGGCGTGGTGCTGATGCAGAAGTCCAAGGGCGACGGGCTGTCCGGTGCATTCGGCGGCGGCGGCGCGCTGACCGCGTCTTTCGGCAGCCGTGGCGCAGCCACACTGCTTTCGAAACTGACGACGATTTTCGCGGTCGTCTTCATGCTCACCTCGTTCTTCCTTGCTCTCATAAGCAAGTAAGGCTCGCAATGGGTGCCGGGGTGGTGGAATTGGCAGACACGCTAGGTTGAGGGCCTAGTGGGCGAAAGCCTGTACGGGTTCAAGTCCCGTCCCCGGTACCACACAGGACGAAGGCTGTCGGAGGGTGCTCCGGCAGCCTTCTTTTCTTTCCAGACCGCGTTCGTATCTGCAAGCAGATCATAGGGTTTACGGAAGGTCACATCCAGCCTGCCGTCGCCCCAGGAAGCGTTCAAAACAACATTTTCCACCGTTTTGCGCTTTTCAGGGCCTGATCGCTGCGGATACTCTCTGGCAGCGGTTCTACAGCGTTCTAAAATGGCGAGCGCTTCACCGGCCTTTTCGATCCCGGCCGGGTTCTTCAGGGACCTGAGCTGGTCCTCGAACTCGCGGATCTTCTGACGGATCTCGATCGCCTTCGAGTCGTGGAGCTTCGTGTCGATCCGGCCATCGAGCCTGTCCTCGTACAGGACCTCCTGGCGCTTCGTCAGCGAGGCGATCTCGCCTTCGATGTCATCCACAGCCTTCGCCCTGGCTTCCTCGCTCCTGGAGGCTCCTGCGAGCAGCTCCTCGCAGAGGATCTCACAGGCCTCCTCGTCAGGGGCGATCCGCTCCAGGTTCTTCTATTCCAAGCTGCCGCCAGATTCCTGCAGAGACTGCTGGCTGATACAGTCCCATGTTCGGGAGGCTGCCGGACTGGTCCGTCGGGCCGTCTTGTCGTATCAATGAAACGATATAGAACCGATCCTGGAAAGAAAGGCTCATCCGTGGGGAAGACTGTGGTAACCTTGGTCGCCGTGCTGATGGCCGGCATATCGCTCGCGAACACTCAGATGTGCTGCGACGGCATGCGCTGACCGCTGAGCGGGTTACCGTTGTTCCCCGATGATTGAAGCTGGATTGGATCTCCAATGACGATAATGGCGATTCAGTTGATACTGGCACTCGTCTCATCCGGTACTATCCACGGATATGTCGTCACACTCAGACAGGGAATGCTCAATCAGGTTGTTGGGGCCGCTGTCACGGCAGATGGCACTAACCTCGGGGCAATGACGGATGAAAACGGAGAGTTCTCATTCGAGATCCCGCCCGGAAAATACATGATCTGGTTCAATTCTGTGGGAATGAGACAAGCGAGGCGGCTCGTCCATATTCGTGAGGGTGAGGTGTCGGAGCTTTCAACAGTTTTATACGACTTGACCGGTTCTATTGCCTTTATCTGGCCCCAGTCTCCTACTGGGTTGAGCGGTTATGTAGTAGCTCGGAACGGATATCCCCTCAGCGGGATCGTCATCGAAGTGCCAGAAGCTGGAATCATCGACACGACTTCCTTGGGACGGTTTCGCCTCGGCCCGTTTTCGGGCGAACAGAGCGTCCGTTTGTCCTATGATGGCATCCTGTTGGACAGCACTCGCATTATCAGCCCTGCACTTGGGGAAGCGTTATTCATACTCAAGCCGTTCATGTGTCCTGAAATCAGTCCAGGACCAGATCCAGTGCAATCTGATCTCTCGGACTACATCACAACCCCTCAATAACCTCCTGCTGCCTGACGAAACTTCGGTAGCCTTTGTTCATTTCAGGGTCGTCGGTAGATTCAGGAACGCCTCCGCGACGGGGTACCACACAGGACAAGGCCGTCGATTTCTGAACCGGCGGCCTTCATCTTTCATCTCATGAACCGTAGGTAGATTCAGGAACCCTTCCGATACGGGCTACCGGCCTGGATAGGGTCGATGCTTCTCCGGCCGCCTTCTTGTTTCCGGGGGATACCCGGGCATTGTTGACAACACCGGTTGTCTTGCGCAAAATGCTAATGGAATGCTAAATGGAGGTGCATGATGACTGCCCTCTTCTCTCTCACTCTCACGATCCTGCTCGCAGCTCTAGTTTCCGGACAGGTCCGCCTCGACAGACCGCTGTACGTCGGGGGGACCGATGATCAGCTGCAGTATGACGACGGCTCCGCCAACTGGCTGACCTGGAGCGGGCTGTACAGGGGCACCTGGTTCAACACAGACGACTTCTACGGGTATCCGTGCTCTTTCGAGGCCGACAACACCGAGTTCTGGTTCTACCACCACTTGACCTATTCCTGGGACACGACCTCCTTCTA
The DNA here is from genome assembly GCA_963718745.1 of Candidatus Fermentibacterota bacterium. Lineage (GTDB taxonomy): Bacteria > Fermentibacterota > Fermentibacteria > Fermentibacterales > Fermentibacteraceae > Fermentibacter. The sequence continues at coordinate 132,098 of OY970370.1, forward strand.
TGCCGAGCTCTACAACGGCGACGTCTCAGGTCCAGTGACTCAACTCGACCAGACCTCCGTGACCGCCATCCACTTCTCCGCGGCTTATGCCAACTACTCCACTCCCATAGTCTGCGATGACCAGTTCTGGGTCCTGGTCAACACAGAGATGTCGGTGGGAGGCTGGCCGGCACTGCTGGGAGACAACTCGCCCCAGGCAGAGGACCACAGCTTCTACAGCGATGATTTCATGGTATGGATCCCATGGGTGCCATCCACCACGGGACTCGGCAGAACGACATGGGGCGAAGTGAAGACTCTCTTCGACACCTGCCGATATCGCTCGACTCCCGGCTGCTGCGACTATTTCATCAGGACCTCCTCAAGTTACCCGGCAGTACCCGGATGGCTGGGACGGCCGGATAACAGATGACCTGAAACCCCCGAACGATCTGCCGGCGATCATCTGCTTGCTGTGACGCCCAGTGTCCTGACCGATTGACGCCCCAGGTTGCCCTGTGCATCCTAAGTCAGCGAATGGCTATCGATTCTCACGCCGGGAGGGTTCCATGAAGCTGATCCTTTCCTTGGCATTTCTGATGACATCGATGTCTCTGGCGGACTCGGCTTCTCAGACCGACTGGTCCGGCGGGCCGGGCACGCCTGGCCCCGTCAGCGTCTGGGGCTCCGATTTCGGAAGCGACAGCGGCATGAACTGCTTCTCGAGTCCGGGAGAGGCAGCCCTCCATTGCGGGTCGATCGATCCTGTCGAGCATCTCATCACGTCGTTCTATGACTTCCCCTACAGCGTGTTCCCCTCCGATATCGACGGGGACGGAGATGTCGATCTTCTCACGACATCCTGGAGTGACCAGGTGACCTTCTGGGAGAACCATGACGGTTCCGGCACCTCCTGGGTCTCGCATCAGATCGACGGATCCATCGATGCCCCCGTATGCGTAGTCGCCGGCGACATCGACGGTGATGGAGACATGGATGCGGCTGCGGCAGGATGGTCGTACGGCGAGATCGTATGGTACGAAAACATGAACGGCCTGGGCACCTCCTGGACAAAGAAGACAATCGACCAGGCGAGCGGGCAGATAACCAACATTTCCATGGCTATCGCGGATTTCGATGGCGACGGTTCTTTCGATGTCGTGGCGAGTTCGGACTGGACCGACCAGGTTTATGTCTGGCTGAATACCGGCGGGCTCGGTGAGACGTGGGAAGAACACCTCGTAGAAGACGAGCTCCTGGGGGTCTCCTCCGTCTCCGTCGCAGACATCGATGGCGATGGATCGATCGATGTGCAGGCCGGCGGGGCGAATCCAGGCAGGGTCTGCTGGTACGAGAACCAGGGCGGATCCGGAGCTGTCTGGGTGGAACACCAGATAGACAACAACTTCTATGAATGCGAGGGCCTGGCAGCCGGTGACATAGATAATGACGGTGATCAGGATCTCTTCGGCGCCTCTTTGCTGACCTCTGACCTGACCTGGTGGGAGAACCTCGGCTCGGGTAGCTCCTGGACCGAGCATGTCGTGGATCCGAACTTCCTTGGCGGGCGGGCGGTCTGGCTGGCCGACATGGACGACGATCAGGATCTGGATCTGTTGGCGGCCAGCAGCCACAACACGACCCTAACCGGCAAGATCTGCTGGTGGCAGAATCTGGACGGTCGCGGGACCGCCACACAGATCCACAGCATATCCGACACATTCGGAAGGGTGTATTGCGTCACCGCTGCCGATCTTGACGGCGATGCCTGCGCCGAGGCGGCGGCCGGTTCCATTACGACCGATCATTTGGCGACCTGGGACGCTTCCGGTCCTTCGGACAACGGCTGGCTGGAATCGAGCATCCTGTACCTGGACTGCGATCCGGAGTGGGGAAGCATCACCTGGACGGCGGAAACTCCCCCGGGGGCATCGCTCGCATTCCAGGTCCGCGCATCTGACGACTTCACCCAGATGGGAACATGGTCGAGCTCCCTGACGGCTCCCTGCTCCCTGGACGGAGTTCTTGCCGACGATCTGAGCTACCTGCAGTACCGGGCGCTGATCGCGGCTGCCGAGCCCTCCGCAGGCCCGGTGCTCGAGGATGTGACCATCTCCTGGAACACTCTCGGGACCGGAGGGGGGAATCCCCCGGACTTGTTCGAGATGCACCTGGCATCGCAGAACCCCGTCAGGGGAGAGGCGGCAGTCGAGTTCGGCCTGCCCGAAGCCGGGATGGTCGATCTGTCCGTGTTCGACGTGGCGGGCAGGCTGATGACGCGGTCTGTCCCGACGGAGTATCAGGCGGGATGGCATTCGGCCGTGCTCGGCCAATATCGACCGGGCGTCTATTTCGTGAGGGCGCGGGCAGGGGAGTCAGAGGCGGTAGAGCGCTTCGTGGTCGTAGAGTAGACAAGGACGGTGGACCTCTCAGTTCAGAACAGCGCCGAGAACAGGGAACAGAACGAAAGATCGCGATCCGGAAGGATGGCGACTTTCCATTTCTTTCTCAGAAGGTCTGCACAACACGATCGAGCTGATGGAAGAGAGAAGGCTCGGTTGCGCCGAAGACTGCCTTTCCTGTGCCGACAATGGTGGGTGGCTCCCTTATTGACCATGGCGGAGGGGGCCCGTATTTTCACGGCCAGATGGCAAAAAATGCTGAGAGAATCGGGTTCTTCCACCTTTCGGTTCTCGGGGAAGATAGCCTTGCGTTCATACAGGATCCTCCTGTGCCTGGTCTGCCTCTTCGCCCTGTCATGCAACCGTGGCGCTGCTGCGCATACAAACATCCTCCTCGTCATCATCGATACCACGAGGGCTGATCATCTCAGCTGCTACGGCTATGCGCGCATGACCTCTCCCTGCATCGACAGCCTCGCCGCTACCGGGACGAGATGGGTCCGTGCGCAGGCACAGAGTCCCTGGACGCTTCCCGCGATTGCGTCGATGATGACCGGGATGAGCGACCGGGCCCACCGCGCCGGAATGTGGGACGGCGTATTCTACGGCATCGATCCCATGCTGCCTTATCTGCCGCATCTCATGGACCGCGGCGGATTCGAGACCGCGGCCTTCTTCAACGTGGTGTTCCTGGACGCGAGTTTCGGTTTCAACAGGGGCTTCGAGCATTTCGACTGCGAAGGTTCCGTGGAGGTTACCACGATCCGGGATGCAGCGGCCACGACGGACAGCGTCCTGTCATGGCTCGACTCCCGGCGGGACAGTGACAAGCCCTTCTTTGCGGCAGTCCACTTCTACGATCCCCATCTGACATACGATCCCCCCCTCGAATACGCCGCGATGTTTGCAGATACGGCATATGGAGGCGCTTTCGGCCCCGCCTGGGGTACGAAGACGGATGTCGCTGCGGTGAACGAAGGCGGGGTTGCGTTCACCCCGGATGATCTGTCCAACCTCACCGACCTCTATGATGGAGAGATCGCCTATGTCGACAGCCAGATCGGCAGGCTCCTGGCGGGAATGAGGACGAGGGGCATGTCCGGCAATACTCTGGTCGTGCTTGTTGCAGATCACGGGGAGGAGTTCCTGGAGCATGGCGGGCTCGGTCACGGTCACACTCTCTATCAGGAGCTGCTGTCCATCCCTCTGATAATGTCCGGGCCCGGTGTGCCGGAAGGCTCGGTCGACAGCTCGCTGGTGGGCCAGATCGACATCGCCCCCACGATTCTCGCCTATTCAGGCATGGAGAGACCCGTGGAAATGGAGGGCGTGGACATCCTGTCGTCGTTCCCGGATGACCGCATCCTCCCTTCGAGCCTCCTGATGACGACAGGAGGAAGGGTGACGGTGCGGAGGCTCGATCAGAAACTCCATTGGAGGCAGGCTTCGGACGCTTCCATTCAGTTCGATCTTCTGCTCGATCCGGGCGAGACAAGCCCTCTCCCGGCGGTAGACAGCACATTGCATGACGAGGCTGCGTACTTCTGGGCTACCCCCGCGACGGGCCATCCGGCTCCGGTGGACCTTGCCGAGGCAGCCGAGAACGCCCTCAGGAACCTCGGGTATATCCGCTAGCCTCGCCTTTGCCCGGCCTGCAGCCAGGTGTTCCATAACGGACTCGGACCAACCCGGAAGCCTTCCACTCTGGTCGCCTCGCCTTGTTTCGCCCTGCATCCAGGGCACGGGGCTTGCACATCTCGCCGACTTTGCAGAGAATTGCGCTGTCACGCTGAAAGGGAGGCCGCACTGAGGATTCTGTTCCTTATCCATGACGTCATCACGATTCCGCTCGGAATCACCTACCTTGCCTCGATCATCCGCAGGAGCGGGCACGAATCCGTCGCATTCACCATCCGCGACCCCGAGCTCGAGCGCAGAGTCGTTGACTGGAAACCCGACCTCATTGCGTTCGGGTGCACCACGGGCTTCCACAGGCAGTATTTCACAGTTGCGGAGAAGCTGAAGGGGAAGCTCGGGCACATCCCGATCGTTATCGGAGGCGCGCACGCCACCTTCTTCCCGGAGGACTTCGATCACAGCCCGTTCCTCGACTACCTCGTAGCCGGTGAAGCGGACGCGGCGTTCCCCCAGCTGCTCCAGGCCCTCGAAGGCACGAGGCCGTTTGCCGAGGTGGGCAACCTGAGGTACAGGAAGGATGGGGAAATCCTCCAGAACCCTCTTCTTCCCCTCGTCGAGGACCTCGACTCGATCCCGTTCCCACGGAGGGATCTTCTCGCGGGCTACAGGCAGTCCACAGCCGGCAAGGCCGCCTTCTGCATCACGGGGCGAGGCTGCCCGTACAGCTGCACCTACTGCTTCAACCACAGCCTGAAGAAGCTCTACGCGGGACTGGGACCCTACATACGCCGGCGCAGCGTCGGAAACGTGATCGAGGAGCTTGTCGAGCTGCGCGACTCTTCGCCCGGGCTGCAGATGATAGTCTTCCAGGACGACACTTTCGTGCTCGGGCACGACTGGGTCAGGGAGTTCTGCGCAAGATACCCGCTCGAGGTAGGGCTGCCGTTCCACTGCCATGTCAGGGCGAACCATGTCACGCCCGAGATTGCCCGGGTCATCGCGAAGGCCGGGTGTCTGAGCGTGAAGATGGCCGTGGAGACTGCGGACGACAGGGCCAGGAACGAGATACTCGGCAGGAGCATGGACCTGGAGACGATAAGCAGCGCATGCAGGTCCCTGAAGGATGCCGGCATCAAGTTCGTGACCCAGAACATCCTCTGCATCCCGACGTGCACATACGAAACCGATGTGCGCACTCTCGAGTTCAATGCCCGGGTCCGGCCCGACTTCACATTCGCCACCCTGCTCCAGCCGTATCCAGGAACTGAAATAGCCAGATTCTGCGAGGAGAACGGTTTCCTGGACAGGTCCAGCCAGGCGCCGGACACTCCCGACTCTTTCTTCCATGCGAGTGTCCTCGATCTCCCGGACCGGAAGAGGAGGGAGAGGCTGAGGGCTCTTTTCGCGCTCTCCGTGGAGTTCCCGCCGCTGCGGTGGTGCACGGGGTTCCTCACCCGCCTGCCGCTGGGAGGGCTCTACTCCTTCATGGACAAGATATGGAAGGGCTACTGCATCAAGCAGAGGATCTTCCCGTACAGGCTCACCCTCGGAGAGTACTTCCGGGACGTAGTCTCCTACTTCCGCAGCAACTACTACTAGAACAGCCGGTCGCTACCGCGCGCCGCACGGATGCCTTCCTGCGCACGCACCGGGCGTCGTTCGATCCCGCGGGATGCCGGATCGCCCGGGGAGCATCGTCACGGAATGGTGCAGAAGCATTTGATGGCCGGCCAGGAGAGCGCTGAAAGGCCGGCTCCATACTCGATCATCAGCATGGAGGAGACATCGTCGAGCTGCCCTGCCTCCGAGTCGGGGTCGTCCGCGGAGAGCGTACGGTATTCGTCGGTGTACCAGCGGTAGGTGAACAGGTACGTATCCTCGTAGTACCCGTCCCGCCGGAGTTCCAGCAGGAGATTACCCGTTCCGGGGTATTCGAATGGCCGATCCAGGTCGAGAGTCACCCATTCACCGGGCTCCCCCTCGAGGTAGAGGCTGTCGCGTGAGAAGACGAGCTCCCTGGTCCCGGCAAGATAGTTCTGGTCGAATACCGGGGTCAGATCATCGAGCCCGCAGAGCCCCATGTGCAAGAGTCACGTCCCTGTAGACTCCCCAGTCGTCTCCCTCGCCGGTCCTCATCCAGGAAACCGCCGTGATCGTCATCGACCCTCCCAGCTCCTCCTCCAGCGCCATCACCTGATAGCGGATGGAGGGGTGTCAGGAGGCGCACCAGGGCGTAGTGGTGGAGGAGACGGGGCGGCCGATGACCAGGCTGCCGCCGAGGCAGACGCCACTTACGAGCAGAGGCATTCTCGAGAAGAGTTCCATCATCCTCCCGGACGGCTCTGATCCGTCCGCGGTCAGGGAAGCGGCGAGGCGGCCTCCTCCAGTGTCATAGTGACTCTCGTCGAGGATCCTCCCGCCCAGATCAGATAGGCATCGGGGCTGCAGGTTTCGATGACCTCGAGGTTTTCGACGATGCGGGGATCGTGCGGATACACCGGCCCGAGATAGGACAACCACGCGTCGGTGCCGGACAATGACGGCCAGTCGGGGATCCAGAGAGTCCCGGCATCGATCCCGGTCTCCGACCTGAGCTCCTCCGACCGGGCCGTAGCCTCGGATTCGTCCCGGAACGCCCCGCATGCGATGACCCAGCCCAGGGGATTCAGTATCACGGGTTCGAAGAGGGTCTCCGGTATGAAGTAATCACCGTCCGGATAGTACCCGGGAACAGTGCCGTCGGCGCTGGTGCGAAGCACCCAGGCGCAGGGGATGATGCTGTCGTCCATCCTTACGCCGATGCTTCCGGCGAGGACCATGCCTCCGTCCGCGAGTGGCGAGACCGACTCGAAGCACTGGAACTCACCCCCGCCGAAACGCCGTGACCATTCCATCTCCCCGCCTGCGTCCAGCCTGCAGAGCCCGGCCAGCGTACGACCGTCCTGCTCGGTCGTGAATCCGCATACGGTGAGGCTTCCGTCGCGCGATACGGCCATGTCCGAGACCACTCCGCGGTAATCGGTCAGTGTCCGCTGCCAGACTGGAACCCCGCTCTGATCGAGGCAGGCCGTCCACGGGGCGAGATGCAGGCTGCCGCCCAGGAGGATCCTGTCTCCGTCCGCGATCATAGACCTGATGTTAACGTCAGGGTCGATGCAGACCTCCGGTCCGGTGCGGAGGTTCCCGGTACCGTCGATGAAAAGCAGCCTCTCGACCCAGTCCGTCTTGTCCAGGAACAGGATGACGAATCCTTCCCCGGACTCACCGACGGCCCTCACTTCGCCCTCGCCCAGGGCACTGTCCAGACGCCATTCGAGATCTCCGTCGGAATCGAAGGAACTGAAGAAAGTAGCACCGGAGCCTATGCAGTCGCTGCATGCGAGGAGGAAGGATCCATCGGCCCTGACGCGCATGGCGAGAATGGAGTAGACGCCTTCGTCGTCTCCGCCGAGCACGGTCGCCCGCTCGAAACCCCTTCCCGGAACTATTCGCAATACTGCCGCATCGGCATCGACGCCGGTGGCCCTGGGCTCCCCGTATGCCGCCAGGAGAAGTACTCCGTCGCCGGTCGAGCCGAGCAGGCCGCCCGATTCCAGGTCCCGGGAGACAGGCAAGCCGGCTTCGCCCGCCGCCTCACGCCACAGGAACCTGCCAGCGGCGTCGAGAACGACAACCCAGGGGTCGCCGAAGGAGAACTGTGTCATGGCGATGGCCGAGACCGCGAATGTGCCGTCCTCCAGGGGCAGGATGTCCATGCCGACGACTTCAGGCCCCCAGCCTCCGAGCGCGGTGGAGAAGCAAGGGGAGGGTGAGGGCACGGGAGATTCAGACGAAGCCGGAGAAGCGAGGCCGAACAGGCCTGCGGCCGGTAGAAGCGCGATGGATGCCTTCATCATTTCTTCCTCCCGGCCAGGTGGACGATCAGGATGATCACGACGACGAGCATGGCGAGCCTGTAGAGGGAGGCGATCGAAGCCAGGACGAGCAGGGGGGATGCCGCAATTCCGGCGAGCAGGAGCAGTAGCGATGCAAGACAGCCGCAACCCATTTCGGACCCTGTCCCTCCGGGTGAGTCTTTCGAATATAGGAGCCATCGGGTGGGTGTGAAGGGCATGGGGACGGACGGGAAAGGGTGGGTCAGGCGGGGTGGAGGCGCATTCCACGGTCGACCTTGCCGCTGTTGACGTCAGCGAGCATCATTCATGGCCTGTCGGCACCCAAGGTTCCCGTGATGGCGCGGCAGATCGGAGAATGAACCGCCAATGAGGAGCATCCGAGTCCTCTTCATCGATTACATCAGGACCGAGATCGGCGGAGGCCATTTCGTCCTGGCCAGGCTTTCGGGCTTCTTCAAGGCGGATCCGGATTCCGGGATCGTTCCGTACATCAGCCTGAACAGCTTCGGGGGGTTCACGGAGCGGTTCGTCGATCCGGGCATACCCTTACACGACTTCAGGATCCCAGAATCCGTGCTCGGAATAGACAGGCGGGCATCTCTCGCTTCCACGATCCCGCGGCTTTTCTCCCTCGCAGTCTTCGCGGCAGGATTCGGGCTCGATCTGATCTCACGCTGCAGGCGCGAGCACGTGGACATCATACACGCCAACAGCATGACCATGTTCCTGCTTGTGTGCGATACCCGCCAGGTTCTCCGGTGCGCGGACAGTCTTCCATCTGCACGACGCCCTGCTCTCTCCCTCAGAGGGCGGGAACATCGGCGGATTCGCGAGGAAGGCGCTCATCTTCTTCATGAGGCACTTCGCGGACGGGGTCATCGCAAACTCAGAATTCGTCAGGGAGACGGTCGTCTCGCTGGAGCCCCGCCTGGCCGGAAGGACATTTGCGATCCACAACGGGATCGATCCCTCCGCAGCCCGTTTCAGTGATGGGGAGCGGGCACCGGGAGCAATACGGCTGCTGAGCATGGGGAGGATGGACTGGAGGAAGGGTTTCCAGTGCGGTATAGAGGCCGTTGCGATTCTCAAGGACAGACACGGCATCGATGCCGAGTACACTGTCCTGGGAGTCGGGGCATGCCTGGAGGAGCTGTCTGCGCTGGCGCGCACCCTGGGCGTCGAGGACAGGGTGGTGTTCCCGGGATTCGTCGACAGCGTCGCCGAGAGGATTGCGGCATCCGATATGGTCCTCGTCCCCTCCCTGTGGCAGGAGCCCTTCGGTCTCACGGTCATAGAGTCCATGGCCTGCAGGAAACCCGTGATAGCGAGCAGGGTGGGAGGCATACCCGAGATAATCGAGGATGGAGTGAACGGTTTCCTCGTCTCGCCGGAGAGGGCTGCGGAGGAGATCGTGCAGAAGATACTGATGATGCTGCGGAACCCGGGACTTGCAGAGGACATGTCCGAGCGCGCCCGAGCGACCGTCCTGGAGAAGTTCACGATCGAGACTTCGGCGCTTCGCACCCGTCTCTTCTACGACCGGCTCCTGTCGGACAAAACCTGATCAACAGTGACCGCAGGCGAAAGCGGGAACTCGTGAAACGACTGCAGGGCGTGCGGTAACACGCACATTTCAAGGTTATTAAACCTGGAACTGAACTTGACGGGAGGGGAATGGTTCGTATGATCGCTGACTGAACGGTCAGTCAAGTGTCGAGGATGGATGGTGGCGCATGAGCGGCAAGGACAGGATCCTGCAGGTGGCTGAGGATCTCTTCGTGGAGAAGGGCTTCACCGGCACCTCCATGAACGAGATCGCCGAGAAGGCCGGAGTCGCCAAGAGTCTCATCTATCATCACTACGCCTCCAAGAAGGCTCTCTGGCAGGCGATGATCCGGGAGTACCACGACAGGTCCGGAGTGCTGGAGAAGTTCTACGATACTATCTCCTGCAACGACCCGGAAAAGCTTGTCGAGCTGGTCGTCGGCAGGAACGGTTTCTTCGATTTCCTGAGGAACAACCCGCGGATAGTCCGGCTCTTCTCCTGGCTGAATCTCGAAAAGGATTTCGAGCCGGAGTACCCGGAGGATGAGATCAGGACCCGGGTCATCGAAAGGGTCCGGGAACTGCAGACGGAGGGCAGGATAAGATCCGACATCGAACCGGGACTCGTCCCGATAGTCTTCGTGTCGCTGATGATGAACTGGTTCGCGGCAAAATGGTCTCTCGTCCGATGGCTCGGCACCGGGATACCCGAAGAGGGTCTCGATGACGCGTTCATCGCTGGAGCGGTCGACATACTGCTGAAGGGAATCCTGCCCGATGCGAAGGCTTGAGCTGCTGTCGCTTCTGTTCGCTGTCTGCTGCTCTGCGGGCTGCAGGGGAGATGGCGATGCACCGGAGCGCGAGACCGTGGTGCGGACGGTGGTCGTCGGGAGCAGCGTGATTTCCCGGACTGTCGTCGTCCCATGCAGGCTGGAAGGCGCGGATGAAGCGGTGATAAGCGTCTCCACCCCGGCCACGGTGACCGGCGTTTTCGTCGCGGAGGGCGATCACGTCGAGGATGGTGACCTGCTGGTCTCCCTGGAGACGGACGGGATGCACGCAGCGGAGATCGAGACGGCATCGGCGCGGCTCTCCGCAGCCCGTGCAGCCAGGGACTATGCGGCAGGCAACCTGGACCGGATGGAATCACTTTTCGAGTCCGGTGCGGTGACGGCAAGCCAGTACGAAAGCGCAGAAAGCGCGGCGATGTCCTCCGAGGCCGCCGCCGGGCTCGCCGAGACCGGCTACGGGAGCGCCCTGTCCGAGGCGTCAGTGGGACAGGTGAGGGCGCCGTTCACCGCTACTGTTTCGAGGGTGTGGGCCAGGCCGGGCAATCCCGCTGCCGGAAACATCGTAGCTCTGACCGGGGGAGACGTGCTCGAGGCCTCCCTCCGGATTCCTCCCGCGAGGATGAGGGATCTCGAGGAGGGGCTTCCGGTCTTCCTGCAGACTACCCATTTCCCAGGGGAGATCTTCGAGGGAGTCCTTACAGCGGTTTCACCTTCAGTCGATCCCGTTTCCGGGCTGGTCTCGGCAACGGCGCAGTTCTCAGGACACGACGGCAGGCTCAGACCCGGGATGAGCGCCACCGCGACCGTCGCCCTGAAGACGGAGTCCGAAGCGATCGTCATCCCCCAGTCCGCCATGAGGCGGAACCCTGACGGGAGCTTCACGATAGTGGTCGTCGAGGACGGGGTAGCCAGGTTCCGGCCAATCGAGACAGGCATCCAGGAAGGGTTCAGGTGGCAGGTCCTCTCGGGACTCTCCGCCGGAGACAGCCTCGTGGTCATGGGAGTCAATACGGTCACCGAGGGCTGCAGGGTCAGGGAGGCCGGGATATGAGCCTTCCCGGGATGGCTGCCAGGCGACGGGTGACCTTCCTCATGGTCTTCCTGCTGATGGCGGGAGCAGGCGTCTTCGGGCTGACCCAGCTCGGCCTCGACTACTTCCCGAAGGTGGACCTGGGCGAGATCGTCATCGTGACGGTCCTTCCAGGTGCCGGTCCGGAGGATGTCGAGACGCTGGTTTCGGATGTCATCGAGGATGCTGTCTCCGGCGTGGAAAACGTGAACACCGTCGAATCGGAGAGCAGGGCCTCCCTGAGCACCGTTTCGGTGAATCTGAGCCTCGGTGCCGACATCGACACCGCCAAGGAGGACATAAAGGAGGCCGTCGACCAGGTGCAGTCGACGCTCCCCGGGAACTCGACCGATCCCATCATCTTCGCCCTCGAGAGCAGCATGAAGCCCCTGGTGATAGTGAGCTTCTCGAGCGAGGTGCTGAACAGCTCGGAGCTCCGGAGGCTCATCGAGGACGAGATCCAGCCCGTTCTCAGCAGGATCAGCGGTGTGGCGAGCGCAGACGTCTCCGGCGGCGAGATCCGCCAGATAAACGTCGTCGTGGACCCGGTCCTGCTCTGGGAGCGGGATGTGTCCATGAGGCAGTTGTATGGCGCCCTTGCGGCCGTGGAGGCCGACCAGCCCGGAGGCGAGATAGACGACGACGGACTGGAGATCTCGATAAGCGTAAGAAGCGGATTCCACGATCTTCGGCAGATCCGGGAACTCGTGGTCGGAGCGCACGGAGGGGTGCCGGTGAGGCTGGGGGACGTCGCGGTGGTCGAGGACGGCTTCAGGGAGCAGACCAGCATCACTACGCTCGACGGATCCAACACGGTTCTCGTCGTTTTCAGGAAGAGCTCGGACGCGAACACGGTCAGCACATGCAGCAGGATAGTAAGCGAGGTCGAGAGCATCTCCGGGGCGTACGCCGGAAGCTTCACCACCGACATAGTCTACGATCAGGCGGATTTCGTCCGCTCTTCGATGAACTCGCTCCTCGCAACGGGAATCCAGGCGATCTTCCTGTCCGCCCTCGTGCTGCTCCTCTTCCTCGGATCCCCCGTGAACGCTGGCATAGTCAGCATCTCGATGCCGCTCTCCTTCATCACGACATTCGCCAGCATGTACTTCTTCGGTGTGAACCTGAACATCATGTCCCTGGCCGGGCTGTCGATCGCGATCGGGATGATCGTGGACAATTCGGTCGTTGTGCTGGAGAACATCCACAGGCTGAGGAAGGAGGGTTCGGGCGTCATCGAGGCGGCCGAAAGGGGTGCGAGCCAGGTCGGCATGGCCGTCACCGCCTCGACCCTGACAACCGTGGCTGTCTTCATCCCCATGCTGTTCGTGAAGGGGATGACGGGCCAGATCTTCAGGGACCTCTCCATAACGATCTGCAGCGCCCTCCTGATAAGCCTCTTCGTCAGCCTGACCCTGGTCCCGCTCCTCGCAGGGATGTCAGGGCACCTGGTCAAGTCGCACCGGAAGGGTTCGCCTCTTCAGAAGGTACAGGACCTCATACAGAAGCTCGAGGAGGTGTACGCCTCGGGCGCGGCATGGTGCCTTTCCCACAGGAAGCTCACGCTCGGCCCGGTGATCGCCGTCTTCCTGGTCTCGGTCATCCTCGCGAGGCAGATACCGACCGCGTTCATCCCGGACGTGAAGGAGGGGACGATGAGCATCGTCGCATCCGCGCCCCCCGGCACCGATCTGCATGTGACCGACAGCCTCGCGAACGCGCTCGTCGATTCGATCAGGACAGTGATCGAGCCGGGGGACCTGCTCCACACCAACATGACCGTCGGTCGCAGCAGCGGCATCGGAGCTGCGTTCGGATCCGACGCCCCCTGCCGCATAGACCTCGTGCTCTATTTCTCCGACGAATCCGAACTGAGCCGGCCCATAGACCAGTACCAGGATCCTGTCAGAGGCGTTCTCGATGCCGTTCCAGGCCTGGAATACACGATGACCACGGGCATGCCCGTAGGCAGCGAGTACCCGATCCAGGTAGCCGTCTACGGCACAGACCTGGAGGATCTCCGTGCGAAGGGCGAACTGATCAGGAACGCTCTCCGGTCCATCCCCGGGACGATCGACCACACTTCGTCCCTCGACGAATGGGTCGACCTGATCGAGTTCGTTCCCGATCCCGCCGTCCTCTCGCAGCGCGGAGAGAGCCCGGCCGGGATATCCTCCGAGATCACACTCGGCGTGCTGGGACTGGATGCCTCGATCTACTACGAGGAGGGCGACGACATCGACGTCCACATCAGCTTCTCGGACCAGGCCGTGTCCACGAGGGAGCGGATCATGGGCCTGCCGGTGGCCGGGGCGCCTCTCGAGAGCTGGGGCGTATTCGAGTCCGAACTCGTGCCACAGATGGTCTGGCATCGGGACAGGAGCCGCAGCGTCCTTGTCTCCTGCAAGATCCAGGGCAGGGCGCTGGGTGACGTAGGCGCGGATGTCCAGGCGGTGCTCGATACTCTCGACCTCGGCGGCAGCAGGTGGGAGCTGCTCGGGGACATCCCCGACCAGAAGGAGTCCTTCTCCAGCATGTTCCTTGCTATCATGGTCGCCATCGGCCTGGTCTACATGGTCATGGCGAGTCAGTTCGAGTCGCTGCTCGAGCCCTTCATGCTGATCTTCGAGATTCCCATGGCCTTCATCGGAGTCATACTCATACACCTCGCGACCGGGACCACTCTCGGGCTGACCTCTCTGGTCGGGATCCTGATGCTTGCCGGAATCGTGGTGAACAACGGGATAGTCCTGGTGGACTTCGCGAACCAGCTCAGGCGGGAGGAGGGTCTCTCCCCAGAGAAAGCGGTGCTGGCCGCCGGGAGGAAGAGGATGAGGCCGATCCTCATGACTGCGAGCACAACAGTGTTCGCGCTCGTACCGCTGGCCTTCATGTCCAGCGGCAGTTCGGCCCTCTGGACCCCGATGGCCCTGACTGTGATCGGCGGAATGGTCGTCGCCACCCCGCTCACGCTCCTGGTGCTGCCCGTGATGTACGTCGGCATGGACGGCTGGCGCAGACACAGAAAGGCGGAAGTGGATGGGAAGGCGTAGCCTCCTCGCCGCGGCACTCGCCCTCCTGTCGTGCGGAGGAGGGGATGCCGGGGCTCCTGCGGCGGAGCGCCAGGGATCCGCAGTTGTCGACTCCTCGAGAGGATCGGAAACTTTCGTCACCACGAGTGTGAGGATCGAGGCCGGCAGCGAGGCGCTTCTTTTCGGTTCCGGCAGGATCACCGGCGTGTTCGTCGAGGAGGGGGATCATGTATCACCCGGCCAGATACTGATAGGCCTGTCCGGCGACCTCCTGGTGGAGAATGCTGTAGCATCGGGCGCCGGGGAGCTGCAGGCAGCCGGGGCGGTTGCGCTCAACAGCGAGAGGACCTTCGAGCGCTGTTCCGAGCTGTTCGAGGTCGGAGCACTGAGCGCAATGGAGCTCGAGGGGGCGGAGACGGCCATGCTGGCTGCGCGGGCGTCGCTCCGTGAGGCGAGGGCAGGCTACGAGGGGGCGCTTTCCGGCAGGAGCGCGTCGACGGTTCAGGCTCCGTTCAGCGGATTCGTCGGAAGGGTCTGGGCCCAGGAGGGCAACCTCGCCGCAGGGGAGCCCCTCCTCATGATCACGGGCGGTGAAGGCTACATAGCTAGGGCTCTTCTGCCCGAGAGGGAATTCGGAAGGATCAGGGAAGGGAACGCTGCCGTATTCGAATCGAGCACGCTGCCAGGCATCCGGTTCGAGGGCATCGTGACGGGCGTCTCCTCGACGATCGATCCGGTGAGCTGCCTGCTGCCAGTGACAGTCCGCATCTCGGACGCGGATTCACTCCTCGCCCCCGGCCTCTACGGAAGCTTAACCATACAGTCGATTCCTGGTTTCACTTCCTTCTGATAGGTCTCTAACCCGAATAGCTGCATGCAATAACTATCTATCTCAAAAAGCATGTACTTACCGGTTACAGTTGGTTCTATCCGAAACGCCATCCGCGATATTTGACACGCCTCGACGGGCGCGGCTATCATCTTCCCGGTGGATACCGGCGATACTGAATGGGTCATCGTTCGTCTTTCAACACTCAAGAAGAGCAGGTCGAAGATGCCGAAGTCATTTCTGCTTCTGTTTGCTGCATTCACAGCTTTCGGCGCGACGACGGACCAGAGCGCCGCTGAGAACGCAGCTGTCTACAGGCTGAATCGGGACGGGATCCTGGATCCGTCATCCATCACAGGAATGACGGAGCTTCTTTCTTCCGATGGTGATATGCTGCTGGCTCGGGTCTTCGAGCTCAGCCCCGCAGGATATGTTGTAGTCTCAGCGGATGATGCCTTGCCTCCCGTGATCGCATACTCCTATTCGAGCGGATTCGGTTACGCCGAGGGACAGTGTTTCGGAATGGCGGAACTCGTCCGGTTGGATCTGGAGAACAGGATGAGGTATCTGGACTCCACTCCGGCAGGGATAACCGAGGCCAACAGGTCCATGTGGAGGATGATCGCCTCGTCCGAGATGGACATAGTCCCCTCGACCCTCCTCGAGCAGTGGCCCCCGGCCGGCTCCACGCCCACAGGCGGCTGGCTGATGGAGAACTGGACTCAGGGCGCCCCATACAACGCATACTGCCCGATGGATCTCTTAGCCGGATCGAGGAGCGTTGCCGGCTGTCCCGCCGTCGCGATGGGCATGATCCTGGACAATCTCGAGACGACCAATGAAACCCGCTTTACCGATTCTGACGACTATCACCACATCTATCAGGAAAACTACTGGATCGACGATGATCACGTCGCGCACGACTTCCCGTCCTGGCCCGTGCTCAACGGCATGCTCGACATCCTTGACACCCACTACGAACAGTCCACACCACTGACCAACTCCGACAAGGCCGCCCTCGTGTTCGCCTGCGGATCGGCCTGCACGCAGGTCTACTCCGCGTCGGGCTCGGGCACTTTCGGCGTGGGGCAGGCATATGACGCCTATCTTCGATTCGGAATCACCGACTGCGAGCTGCTCGACGCCGAGTCGGACAGCCTGTACGAGAAGCTTTCGCAGAACATGATGGACACCCTCCCCGCCCACCTCGCGATAGTCGACGCTGCCTGGCAGTACGGCCACAACATCGTGGTCGACGGCTACAACACCGATGACTACTACCACTTCAACTTCGGCTGGGGTGGCTCGACCAATGGGTGGTACCAGTTCCCCCTCAGCGGCATGCCCTACAGCATGAACATCATAGAAGGCCTTATCCTGAACATCTCCATCCCACAGACATCGATAGAGGGGGACGACCCGCACCCGGATGCACAGTTGTCGCTATCGTGCCTCACCAATCCTTGTCCCTCGACCCCGTCACTCTCTCTGGAGCTAGCCGAAGCAGGACCGGTGGCAGTATCGGTGTTCTCGCTCGACGGCAGGCTTGCCGGAACGCTCCTCGACGGCTTCGTCGACGCTGGAACGCATCAGATCGCGTGGAACCTGGACACGCCCTCGGGAATCTATGTGATCCGTGCAGCCGGTCCTGTCGATGCTTCGGTGCTGAAGCTGGTCATCCTCGATTAACGGTCGGAACCACAGAGAAACGGGATCTTCCATATCTATATGGGCAACATGGATATCGGGGGCAATCTGAAGCATCTGAAACCAGGAACCGGCAGGTGTCCGTGGGTGGACGAGGGGAAGGAGGATTATGTCCTCTATCACGACCATGAATGGGGCGTGCCCGTCCACGACGATCGCCTCTGGTTCGAGTTCCTCGCACTGGAGAGCGCCCAGGCCGGCCTCAGCTGGTACACGGTCCTCCGGAAGCGGGAGAACTACAGGCGCGCGATGGATGGCTTCGATCCTGTGCTCATCGCGGGTTACGGCGAGGCACGCATCTCCGAACTGCTGGAGGACGCCGGGCTCATAAGAAACCGGGCCAAGATGAAGGCGATCGTGAACAATGCGCAGAGGTTCCTGTCGATCCAGCAGGAGTTCGGGAGCTTCGACAGGTATATCTGGCGCTTCGTCGACGGCAGGCCTGTAGTGAACGAGATAAGAAGCATAAGCGACTACCGCGCCACCAGCCCCGAATCCGACGCGCTGAGCGCGGATCTGAGGGGCAGAGGCTTCAGCTTCGTCGGATCGACCATCTGTTATGCGCACATGCAGGCTACGGGAATGGTCAACGATCACTCGATCGACTGCTTCAGGCGCAGGGAGATAATCGACTCTCTGGAGCCACCCGGGACGAAGCAGCCAACGGAATAGGCACGGGTTCCTGCGCTGTCGCCATATCAATGGGCAGCATGATGTTCCGGCTCGCTTTCAAGCTATTTAGACCTGGAACTGATGCTACAGGGTTTCGACGCTCTCGACCGAGCATTCCCGCCCGGTGAGGATGTGCTTCCCGGGGTGGCCGCAAATCTGGCAGGATGCGGCAAAATCCGTTGTCTGATACTCCTCCCCGCAGCCCGTGCACCTGACCAGGGCCTGAGTGTGCGTGATCAGGAGCCTCGGATATCCGAATCCCCTCTGCGAAGCCATCTCCGAGAAGCAGAACTCGAGCGAGCCGGCAGAGACCCCTGAGAGCGGACCCAGCACCAGACTGACGGACTCGAGCCGTTCGGGGCGTCCGAGCGAGCGCTCGATGAGATCGAGTATCTCAGACGCCACGGACATTTCGTGCATGCTGCCTCCCGACCTCCCGAGGAACCATCCCGGCTCGAACCCCGTTTATAACACCGGCGGAGAGCACCCTGGCAGCGCAGCCTCCAGGGAACGCGGTCCGATTTACCCTGGGCCGTATCGCTGCATATAGTCGAACGATGCTTCGGTTCCGGCGGTTCCGTGTTCGGCCGTGCCGCCTCATAACCCGGAGCAGGCATGCCAGACAAGACCGGAGGATGTACATGTGTCTCGGTGTCCCCGGTGAGATAATCTCGACGAGCAGCTGCGATGATCCGATTCTCCGGACGGCACGCGTGAGCTTCGACGGTGTCCTGCGGGAGGTGTCGCTCGCAGGCATACCCGAGGCTTCAGTCGGTGATTTCGTGATCGTGCACGCCGGATTCGCGCTAACTCTCCTGGACAGGGCTCAGGCCGAGGAAGTGATCGGCTACCTGAGGGAGATGGGCGCAGTGATGCCGGCCGGTGCCCCCCGGAGCGGCACTCCATGAGATACCTC
Organism: Candidatus Fermentibacterota bacterium; assembly: GCA_963718745.1. Classification (GTDB taxonomy): domain Bacteria; phylum Fermentibacterota; class Fermentibacteria; order Fermentibacterales; family Fermentibacteraceae; genus Fermentibacter. Next base: position 150,574 of record OY970370.1, read on the forward strand.
GAAGAGTTCAGGAACCCGGAAGCGGCCCGCGCTCTGGTCCGTGAGATCTCCGATACCGTCACCCGCCCTTGGAGCGTGATGGAGGTCTGCGGCGGGCAGACCCATTCGATACTCCGCAACGGAATCGACACTCTGATGCCCGGGTGCGTGCGGCTGATACACGGACCCGGCTGCCCCGTATGCGTGACACCGGCTGTGCTGATAGACAAGGCTGCAGCCGTGGCATCCATCGAAGGCGTTACGCTCTGCACCTTCGGGGACATGCTCAGGGTCCCGGGCGGCAGGACGGACCTCCAGACCGCGAGGGCGGCGGGAGCCGACGTCAGGATGGTCTACTCTCCGATAGACGCAGTTCGCCTGGCTGCCGCGGAACCTTCCAGGGAAATCGTCTTCTTCGCAGTGGGCTTCGAAACCACCGTCCCGGTCACGGCGACCGCCATCCTGCAGGCCGCGAGACTCGGGCTCTGCAACTTCTCCATGATAAACGCCCATGTCCGCGTTCCTCCGGTCCTGCATGCAGTCCTCTCCCGCCCATCGTGCGGCGTGAACGGGATACTGGCGGCCGGGCACGTCTGCGCCGTCACCGGATACGAGGAATACGAGCCGATCGCTTCAGCTTACTCGGTACCGATGGTCGTCACGGGATTCGAGCCGGTGGACATCCTCCAGGGCATACTGATGTGCCTTCGCCAGCTCGAGTCCGGTTCGTGCGAGGTCGAGAACCAGTATGCCAGAGCCGTGCGCAGGACCGGGAACCTGCAGGCGCTGGAGCTGATCTCCACGGTCTTCGAGCCTGCCGACAGGGAGTGGAGGGGGCTCGGCCTCATCCCGGGCGGCGGGTACGCCTTCAGAGAAGAATTCGACGGATTCGATGTGGAAGGCCGCTTCGACACGGGGGATACGTGTACCGGGGAACAGGAACCCGGCGACTGCATGAGCGCGCGGGTCCTGACCGGGGAGATACTGCCCCCGGAGTGCCCGGGCTTCGGGACCGGATGCACCCCCGAGCACCCGCTCGGCGCCCCCATGGTCTCCTCCGAGGGGGCCTGCGCCGCCTACCTCAGGTACAGGGGGGCTCGTGAACCACGATCCTGAGAACCCCGCAGCCCTGACCTGCCCGCTTCCGCTGGAGGACGGACCAGGCGTGCTGCTGGCGCACGGCGGAGGCGGCACTCTCATGAGAAAGCTGATCGAGGAGTTCCTGGATGCCTTCGGCGCGCCACCTGCGCGTGACAGGCACGATGGAGCGGTCCTCGATCCCCGGGGCGGGCGCATCGCCTTCACGACCGACTCATTCGTGGTCAGACCACTCTTCTTCCCCGGAGGGGACATCGGCTCGCTTTCCGTGTTCGGCACGGTGAACGATCTGGCCATGTGCGGAGCCCGGCCTCTGTGGCTGAGCGTCGGGATGATCCTGGAAGAGGGCTTTCCGCTCGCGAAGCTGAGGGAGGTGACCGGATCCATCGCCTCATCAGCGGCTGCAGCCGGTGCGAGAGTGGTCACCGGGGACACGAAGGTAGTCGAGAAGGGGAAGTGCGACGGGATCTACATAAACACGGCCGGGATAGGAGTGGTACCGAACGGTGTGGATGTGCGCCCGTCGAGGATAAGGCCGGGGGATGCGATAGTGGTGAACGGAGATCTCGGAAGGCATGGGATCACAATCATGACCCTGCGGGAGGGGATCTCCATCGAGGCGGGGATCGAGAGCGATCTCGCACCCCTGTCAGGCACCGTGGAGCGGATCGTACACGCCGGAATAGACATAAGGTGCATGCGCGATCTGACGAGGGGCGGCCTCGCCGCTGCTCTCTACGAGATCTCCTCCGATTCCGGACTGGACATGGATGTCGACGAACCGTCGATTCCCGTCGACTCGAGGGTCCGGGCAGCATGCGAACTGCTGGGCTTCGACCCGGTGCATGTGGCAAACGAAGGCCGGTTCGTTGCCTTCGTACCGCCCGGCCAGGCCCGGGCTCTGATGGATGCCATGGCTGAACCGGGATCCCCGTTCCGTCCCTCCCTCATCGGCACCGTCAAGGAGGGATCGGGGAGGGGCGTGATGCTGAGAAGTGCAATGGGAACCATGAGACCACTTTCGGTGTTGAGTGGTGAGCAGCTTCCGAGGATATGCTGAAACACTAGCCGGGAGCGCATCCATGAGTGTTCCGTCCGAACCGGCTCCGAAAAATTTTGTTCGTACAGCATCGACTGTGCGCTATTGGGTCTTCCGTTCCGATCACTTATCATTAAGATAGGTATGCGAGCCGCCTTCCCATTGTGTGGAAGGTCTTTTTGTCACCCGGTATCTGGAGGTTGCTGAAGTGAGCGACACATCTCGTATCCTCAAGGAACTCGTAGAGGTCCAGGGCATCGAAGTGGCAGTCTGCGTCGGGCGTGATGGTTTCGTTATCGATGCCGCCTCCACCGGCAACGCTGATGCTGATGCGATCGGTGCGATGGTCTCGACAGGCATGGGTTCCGCGGAAAGCGTCGGTCGCGAGCTGGGCGTCGGCGAGATGGCACAGGCCATGATGGAGTACGAGAAGGGCATCGTGGTTCTTTCGGCTCTGGGCACCGATGCCCTGCTGGCAGTCGTCGCCTCGAAGGACGCCAACCTCGGCAACGTCCGCCTTCAGGTGAAGCGTCGCACCATCGACCTGGAGAAGAGCCTCCGCTAGACAGACAGGCTCTTCGATCCCCGGGATCGCCGGTCTAGAAGGCCCGGACGAATTCGAAGGGAGTTCCAGGTCCTATGAGAAGCGATCAGTCGAACCACAACAGCGGTATCCATTCCGAACTCGAAGAACTGATCAGATCCACCGGAGCGCTCATCAGCCTGCTGATATCGAGGGAAGGCGTCTGCCTGAGCCAGGCAGGGTCCCTGACCTCTCTCAACACGACTGCACTGGCCGCTCTGGTTGCGGGGATGTTCGCCGCCACGAAGGAAGTCGCCACCATAGTCGGAGAGAACCAGTTCTCCATCCTGCTGCAGCAGGGCGACAAGCGGCACATACACATCTCCCTCGTGGGCAAGCGTTCGATGATGGTCATCGTCTTCGAGGACTACACCAGGATCGGCAGAGTGCGGATCGAGGCCAAGAAGGCCGGCGAGTCCATAGCCAGACTGCTCGACGCGCCGGTCGAGCGCGCTCCCGATGAGGATGGGGAGATCTACCTCCCCAGATTCAAGGAGTACGCCCTGAATCTTGTCGACAGGATCTTCAGGGTAGACGAAGAGGAAGATGGCGCACATCAGCTCTGAGAACCAGCAGATCGTCTTCAAACTCGTCTATTTCGGACCCGGGATGAGCGGCAAGACTACGAATCTCCACTGGATCCACGCGCAGCTCGCCGAGAAGTACAGAGGGGAGCTCCTGGTGCTCGATACCGAGAGGGAGAGGACTCTCTTCTTCGACTTCTTCCCGGTATCCCTGGGCAAGGTCGAGAACTACGCGATCAAGTTCCACCTCTATACGATCCCGGGGCAGATACACTACGAAGCGAGCAGGCGCCTCATCCTCGAAGGGGCTGACGGCGTGGCTTTCGTCGCAGACTCCCGCACCGGCCATCTCGAGAAGAACCTGCAGAGCTACAGGATGATGATCGACAACATGAGGGATCTCAGGATTCCCGTGGAGAACTTCCCGATCGTCCTGCAGTACAACAAGCGGGACCTCGTGCCGGTGCTCGAGCTGGGCAGCATCGAGAGGGAACTCGAACTGAGCGGGATCCCCGTCGTGGAAGCCGTTGCTTCCGAGGGCAGGGGAGTCATGCAGACACTGCGGATGCTCAGCATGGAAGTCATAAGGAAGTTTCAGATGTAGCTCCCCAATCGGCGCCACGCGAAGGCGCCAGACGTTTGGATTGGAATGGCTCTCAAAGGAACGTTGAGCGATCTCGGGCTGGTCACTCTCCTCCAGTTCCCGAACTCCAGCCGGAGATCCGGTCTACTCACGATAACCGTCGACAACAGGCAGGCCAGCCTGTACTACGTCGACGGGAACCTCGTCCACGCAACGCTGGACAATCTTTCCGGCCAGCAGGTCCTGGTCGAGATGGTCGACTGGAAGGACGGCACCTTCTCCTTCGAGACCGGGATCACCACGGACGAGGTGACGATCAAGAAGGATCTCCACAGGCTCATCATGTGGGCACTCAAGGAGCGCGACGAGATCAAGAAGGCGCAGTCGGAGGCCCAGCAGAACGCCCTCCAGCACACCGACGGCCATATCTTCGAGCAGGTGCTGAGGGACTTCGTGGCATCCTCCCCGAGCCACCTCTGGGCAAGCGTCATAGACTCGTCGGGCGTGATCATCGCAAGATCGGACCTGCCCAGCGACCTGTCGGAGATCGCCCCCGTGATCGTCAAATGCGTGTCCGCCTTCGTGAACTCATACCCTGGCGGAGCCCCCGACAGAGTGATCATCGAAGACGGATCCAGGACCCTGGGTCTGATGTCCATCGACAAGAAGCTCGTCCTCCTTACCGTGGTGAAGCCGGACACGAAGATCGGCCTCATGTGCATCGCCACGAGCAGGCTTCTGGAAAGTGTGCGCAAGAAGGAGCAGTGATGCCGGGAGAATCTGAAATGGCGCGGATCCCGTTCGAGGAGTTCCTCAGGATCTGTACCGATTCAGGGCTGATTGCAGAGGATACGTCCAGGCTGATACACAACTTCGCAAGGGCGCTCGGTGGCGTCGGCAGCGTTCCGCGGGTCTCCGGAGACCAGGCCGAGAGGCTCCAGAGTTTCGAGACCATCCTCTCGTTCGATTATCCCGAGAATCTGACCTTCGACAATTATGTGACCACCGAGGAGAACTACTACACCTGCGAGATCCTCCGCACGGTCGCCTTCATCCCCAGGATCTGGAAGGCCATAGCACCAGTCTTCATCCATGCCCCGACAGGCCAGGGCAAGACGCACCTCCTCGCGGCCACGAAGAACGCTACTTCCCGCAAGGCGCTCCTGATAAACACCCTCGACCTCGAAACCGAGCACCAGCATGCGAGGAGCGCCGGCAGGGAGCGCGAGCTCAGGGACTGGATGATCCAGCACGACCTCATCCTCATCGACGACATCCAGTTCGCCCGGGGCAACCACGGCTTCGAGAAGTTCATCATCTCCGTGATGAACAGGATGCCGCGCGAATCCCATGGCCTGGTGATCTCGTCGGACGTCGAGCCTTCCAAGCTCTCCGGGCTCGATGCGTCACTCCTCTCGCGCCTGATGTCGGGCATCACGATAAAGCTCGAGATCGTGAACAAGAAGGGCCGGACGGAGATACTGGAGCAGTTCTTCAATTATACGGGCATGAATCTCAACGACGACGTCGTGGACTACCTCGCCGACACCTTCACCAGCAACGTCAGGCAGCTCAAGGCTGCTGCGCGCATGGTCCTCGCCAGAGTTCTCGGAACCGGCAACGCGATGACGGTTGAATCCACGAGGACCCTTCTCGGCTTCATGACCGAGGGCATCAAGACCGAGTCCTTCACGGAGGAGGAACTGCTCTCGACCGACAGCGATCGGTCCGAATACATCGTGGTGGAGGTCGAGGAGGAACCGGACAAGAAGCGGCGGGGTTCCGGAAAGCAGCCGTTCGTCATCGAACCGGTCCGAACTGATGCAAGGCGTTCTATTCCTGACTCGCCTGCGCCGGTCGAAGAGGCTCAGGCCCCGCGGGCTGCAAGAGAGGGTGTTCCGCAGACCGCAGCCAGGAGGGTGCCGGCAGCGGCACCGGCTCCTGTGCGGGAACCCGAACCCGTCGAGCAGCTGCCTGTGGTCCCTCCGCGTTCGGGGCGCAAGTCCGCGAGCAAGTACAGGGAGATGCTCGCCTCGGCCGATACGGTCGAGAAGCAGACAGAGGCTCTCCGCATGGCTGTGAGCGAGAGGATAAGGCAGCTGACCGAGTCCGGGGCTGACAACATCGAGATAGGGAGGCTCCAGGTGACGCTGAAGTTCCTCGAGAGAGGCGACCTGGAATCTGCCATGCTCTCTTTGAAGACGTGATTCGAGAAAAGGTCCAGGATCGAAGCGAGGATGGAAGGAGATCGTATGCTCAAGGCAGCCGACGCAGATCTCTCCAGATTCCACGGTGTCGCCTACTTGCTGGGAGCATTGGCGCACGCATCGGAATTGAATCTGGGGAAGAGCGCTCTCTCGATCTGCATGCTCGCCGGCAAGAAGTTCGGCAGAGAGGCAGTCGAAGGGGCGAAACAGACGGATGACCTGACCGAGGCTGTCGGGTTGTTGAACGATGCCCTGGCAAAACGCGGGATCGTATGGCAGTTCGAGCCTTTCAAGGGCGAATCGGACAACCTGATCCAGGACCGCGACGGCAAGAAGGTCATGAGACTCTCCTTCGGGACCTGCATGGTCCGCAATGCTCTCTTCAGGTATGCGCACGAGCAGAAGCAGTCCCTCTGCTACATGGCGCACGGCGTCTTCGCGGGGGCTATGGAGACGATCATGCCCGGGAAGGTCGTACATCTGGAGATCCTGCACGCAGGCCCGAACGGCTGCCTCAAGGAAATGATCGTGGAGGAGGCCAGGAATGAAGGCTAGGGTTTCCACGGAATGGCTCTCAGGATGCTCCGGATGCCATGTGGCGATCGTCGATCTCCACGAGAAGCTGCTCAACCTCGTTGATGACGTCGAATTCGTACGGGTTCCCGTGCTCATGGACGAGAAGGGCTATCCCAAGGCGGATGTCGGGATCGTCGAAGGCGCGGTGAGGAGCGAGCACGACAGGCACGCCCTCCTGAAGATGCGGGAGAGCTGCAAGAAGCTCCTTGCCTTCGGGACCTGCGCCGTCTACGGAGGCCCGTCGGGGCTGGGATGGCTCCACGGGAGCGACTCGATCCTTGCCAAGACTTACGGGGGCAATGTTTCCGACGCGAAGGGCTCGGTGGCTCCGACTCTCGCTCCGAAGCTGGAGGAGAGCGTCACCCCGATCGACGAAGTGGTAGACATAGACATGTATCTCGCGGGATGCCCGCCGCATCCCTTCTACATCGCCAGCGCGCTCCGGGAGCTGCTCGGCTCCGAGAGCATCCCCCTCACATCCAAGACCGTCTGCTCGGAGTGCGGCCGCAGGATGAAGAAGGCGGAGGGAGTGAAGCTCCACATGGGCGAAGTGACCGCCTCTGACCAGGAGACATGCTTCCTGAGCCAGGGCGTCGTGTGCCTCGGGAGCGTCACGCTGAACAGATGCAAGTCCCAGTGCCCCAACAAGGGCGTAGCCTGCGCGGGATGCGCCGGCCCGTCCATGGACCTGATGATCGAGCCGCATCTGGACATCAGAGGCCTGGTGGCGAAGAGGATGAGCTTGCTGACCGGCATCCCGGAGAAGGAGATAAGCGACTACATACAGCGTGATGCCAAGACCTTCTACGCTTATGCGCTCTCCTCCCCGGTGATGTACGGGAAACCCACGGTCGAGCTGCGCGAGTGGGCGGCGGAGGTCGGAAAGTGAAGCATTCCTGTCCGATTCACTACCCGGGAGAGGCAAAATGAAGAAAGTAATAGTGGATCCGGTCACCCGGATAGAAGGTCATGCACGGATCGTGCTCGACATCGACGATGCAGGCAAAGTGGGCAAGGGACACCTCCAGGTCCTCGAGATAAGGGGTTTCGAGAAGCTCCTCGAGAACATGGAGCTGTTCAAGATGCCCCTCATCACCGGCAGGATCTGCGGTGTGTGCCCGGCGGCCCATCACGTGGCGTCCGTGGTCGCAATCGAGACCGGACTGGGCGCGAAGATCCCGAAGGACGCAGCCCTGCTCCGCGAACTCATGTACATGGGCCACATCCTCCACTCCCATGCCCTGAGCACTTTCGTGCTGACCGGTCCGGACGTGTTCGGCGGGATAGGTGCGAAGCCGGTTGACAGGAACGTCTTCGCCCTTCTCAAGCTCGATCCGGAGACGATCAAGAAGGTGCTGCGGCTCCGAAGCATAGGCCAGAAGACGGTCGAGATAGTCGGCGGCAGGGGAGTGCATCCGATCACCTCCATCCCCGGCGGTCTGGCAAGCCGGCCCACGAAGGAGGAGATCGCCTCCATCGCACAGTGGGGCGACGAGGCTCTGGGCATTCTCGAGGCCATAGCGCCGGTCTTCGGGAAGAAGCTGGCCGAACTCGAAGACCTGCGCGAGCCCGCCGTGCTCGATTTCATGCCGGCGGCCCTCAGCGACAAGGGTGCCGTCGCCTTCTGGAACGCACCCTGCGTGGTGAAGAACCGCGATGGCAGCGAGGAGAGATCCTTCCCTGCCGAGAAGTACGCGGACAACTTCGTGGAGCACGTTGCGGACGACTCCTACATGAAGTCCGTCACCCTGAGCGGGAAGCCGGAAGGAAACTTCTTCGTCGGCCCTCTGGCCAGGTGCCTGGTCAACGACAGGTTCTCCTCGCCGAAGGCGACCGCCCTGCTCGGAGAGTTCCGCTCGAAGCCCAGGAACTCCGCGCTCGACAACATGGAGGCCAGGCTTGTGGAGGCCGTTCACTCGGCCGAGCGCCTCAGCATGATAGCCGGCTCGGAACTCGGTGACGGCCCGCTCCGGGTCGAACTCCACCCCAAGGCCGGCAGGTACATCGGAATGGTCGAGGCTCCTCGCGGGATACTGATCCATGACTTCACAGCGGACGACGCGGGCCGGATCACCTCTGCCAACCTGATAGTGGCGACGCAGAACAACTACGATGCGATCGACAGGGCCATCACCGGCCTCGCAGGCTACCTGGCTCCCGGCGGAGACGACGAGAAGCTGATGAACGGCGTCGAGTTCGCCCTGAGGTGCTTCGATCCCTGCCTGGCATGCGCCACTCACGCAGCCGGGAGGATGCCCGTCGAGATAGAGATCAGGCGCGAAGGCACCACGGTGAGGACTCTGTCCAGGGGGGAGGTCCGGTCGTGATAGAGATCAGGGTCGATGAGGACGCCTGCGTCGGCTGCACCCTCTGCGTCGACATCTGTCCGACCAAGGTGTTCGAGTTCGACGAGAAGAAGGGCAAGCCTGTCGTGGCAAAGCCCAAGGAGTGCTTCGGCTGCCTGAGCTGCTCCGAGATCTGCCCCGCCACGGCGATCACCCACGAGGGCATCACCCACTCCGAGAACCACTACTACGATCCGGGATCGATCCGGATCTCGCAGAAGTCGACTGGCGTGTCTCCCGAGATCAACTTCCCGCAGGATCCGGGCTCCCGCAAGAGCGCGGTGGGCGACCTCGGGATCCGGCTCCTCTCGGTGGCCTCCGTCTTCAGGCAGACGCTCGGTGGAAGCCTTCCCGCGGTGGGAACCATGGCCGGCCGCACGCTCGCCACACAGCTCCCGCGGTACCACGTGCCGGCGGACTTCGCCGAAGCCCTCCGGATGGTCGTCGATCAGCTGGCCCCCACATGGGATCTGAAAGCCGAGTACGACGGGGCGGAGAGCCTCAAGATCAAGACCGGGAGCTGCTTCATCCGCGACCTCTGCAAGAAGGAGGGCATCCCCCTGGGAGGCGACCTCTGCATACTGTTCTACAACTACCTCGCGGGTTACCTGGGCAAGCTCTCGGGAGTCAGGCTGAAGCTCGAGAACACTGCCCCCGGAGACACCTCCTGCACATACGACATCAAGGTGTTCAGGAAGGAGTGAGCCCGGATCCGGTTGCCAGGCTCGCGGTCGTAGGCATAGGGAACACCCTGGCGGGAGACGACGGAGCCGGGATAAGGGCAGTTGAGATGCTGAGAGACAGGCTGGGGGATGCCGCTGGTCATGGCATCCTCCTCCTGACTCTCGAGGGCGACCTGCTCTCGGTCGCCGACATGCTTGAAAGCGCAGACAGCTTCATCTTCCTCGACGCGGTAGCCGGCACCCCGCCCGGACGGATCGTGAGATCCAGCTCCGCCTGCAGGGCTTTCGCCCCCTCGTTCCACCAGACCGACATCGGCACGCTCATGGCGAGGCTCAGCACGCTGGGGCTGCGCGAGCCGTTCCCCACATGGGAGATACGGGGTGTGACTATCGATCCGCCCACCTTCCTGGGGGAGGGGCTCTCACCGGAGGTCGAGGAGGCGGTCGACAGGCTGGTGGAAGACCTCGCCGCGGAGATCCGGGGATCGTGACAGTCCGACCGCCGGAGACCGCCGGCGGGGCGGCCCGGGATTCGACCCGCCGCGTGTCCCTGACGGTCAAGGGTATCGTCCAGGGCGTCGGCTTCAGGCCCTTCCTCTTCAGGCTCGCGAGCAGACTCTGCATCACAGGCTGGTGCGTGAACAGCGGAGGAGAGGTCCGTCTCGAGATCCAGTCCACGGCCGGGGCGATAGGCGCCTTCCTCGAGCTGCTCGTCTCGGAGCTTCCACCGGCGGCATCGATCGAGTCGGTGACCACCTCGGAGATACCGGCTGTCTCTTCCGAGCGAGCCTTCGTGATCCTGCCCAGCGAGGAGAGGGCGCTCGAGCCCGGTGGCCTCTCGCCGGATCTCGCCCCGTGTCCCGCATGCCTTGCCGAGATGCGGGATCCATCTTCCAGACGCAGGGGATACGCCCTGCTTTCCTGCTCGGACTGCGGGCCACGCTATTCCGTCAGTACCGGGCTCCCGTACGACCGCGCACTTACGACCATGGCCCCATACCCGCTCTGCTCCGCATGCGAGAGGGAGTACCTGGATCCTTCCGACAGGAGGTTCCATGCCGAACCCCTCGCCTGTCCCGTCTGCGGTCCCCCCCTGAGGCTGGTGACCGCGGGAGGGGGCTCACGTGAGGGTGACCCTGTTGCCGATGCTGCCGGCATCCTGCATCGCGGGGGAGTCGTAGCGGTGAAGGGGGCGGGAGGATACCTCCTGGCTGCAAACGCCTGTGACGACGCAGTACTGGAGAGGGTCAGGAGATCCAAGAACCGCCCGTGGAAACCCCTGGCCGTGATGGTCGGAGACCTTGCCTCGGCAGCTGGCCTGGTCCTGCTGGACGGTGCGTCAGCCGAGGCACTCTGCTCTCCAGCCGCACCCATCGTCATAGCACGGGCCAGACCGGGCAGCCGCCTCTCCCGCCTGGTGGCTCCCGGCATGTCGACGATCGGGGTGATGCTCCCCTCGACCCCGCTCCAGCAGATGCTGCTGGATGCCTTCGACGGTCCTCTTGTCATGACTTCCGGCAACGACGCGGAGGATCCCATCATCACCGAAGACTCGGACGCCCTGTCCTCCCTGGACGCGGATTCCTTCATCATGCACGACCGGAGGATAGAGGGGGCGCTGGATGACAGTGTCGTCATACCGCCGATAATCGTCAGGCGCTCGCGGGGTTTCGTCCCGAGGATCGTGAAGGCGGCGTTCAACACCCCGGTACCCATCGTGGCGGCTGGAGCGGATCAGAGCGCGACATTCGCGTTGATGCGGAACGACAGGCTCCTCCCGGGGAGGCCGATCGGCGATCTGGACGGCCCTGCAGCCGCCCGGACATGGCGGGTCGAGCTGGACAGGATGCTATCGCAGTACGGGGTCGACAGGGCGGTAGTAGCCGCCGACCTCCACCCGGGTTACCGTTCCAGGGCGCTTGCAGAGGAACTGGCGGGCTCACGGGGATGGAAGGTCTTCGTGGTCCAGCACCATTTCGCGCACATGTGCTCCGTGATGCTGGAACACGGCCTCGACCCCTCCGCGAAAGCCGTCGGCCTGATACTGGACGGAACCGGCTACGGTCCCGACGGATCGATCTGGGGTTGCGAGATGCTCGAGGGCGGCCTCGAAGGCTACAGGAGAGCCGGCCATCTGAAGCAGGTGCCCATGCCAGGAGGAGAGGCGGCGGTGCGCGAACCCAGACGCATGGCGGCCTCGCACCTGAGGTCGGCAGGCCTGGTGCACGACTGGCCGGCGCTCGACCAGGTCATGGACTCGCGGAGCCTCTCGCCGCTGACCTCGAGCGCGGGGCGGCTTTTCGATGCCGCCGCATATGTCCTGGGTATATGCCCGCCGCGTGTCTCCTGCCAGGCGGAGGCGGCAATGCTGCTGGAGTCCGCCGCCGATCCGGAGGAGACCCTCTCCTTCGACATGGATGTGGACTCCTCGTTCGTGATCGATCCTTCGAGGGCTTTCGAGCGTCTTCTGGACGGGAGCATCCCTGTGCCGGCGAGGGCCGCCGGATTCCACAACGGTCTGGCCGGAGCCCTATGCAGGGCCGCGACCGGAATCCTGGATGGAAGGGATCTGCCCGTGGTGCTTGCAGGAGGCTGCTGGGCCAACACTCTCCTCCTGCGGGCGGTCCGTTCCGGCCTGGAGGGCGCGGGTCTGGATGTGATGTTCGGCAGGGAACTGCCGGTGGGCGACGGAGCGGTGGCCGCAGGCCAGGCGGCGGCGGTCGCTGCGATGCTCCCCGTTGGACGGGAGCGGGCTGTCTGATGAAGGGAAGGGTTTTCGCGTGATTCGAAGGATGAACACAGGCGTGATGAGGAGGAACGAGGAGGAGGCAGCCGGGAACAGGGCGCTGCTGGATGGTCTCGAGATCCTGGGGATCAACATCATGAGCTCGCCCGGCTCCGGGAAGACCACGCTCCTGGAGAGCCTGGGCCGTATCCTCGGATCGGAGATGGCCGTCATCGAGGGCGACGTGAAGACCAGGAGGGACGCGGAGAGGCTGGAGGAGATCGGGATCAAGGCCTGGCAGATCGAGACAGGCGGCGCCTGTCATCTGGACGCCCTTTCCGTAGGGAGCGCCATTTCGAGCCTGGGACTCAGGAAGGGCGTACAGAAGTTCCTCGTCATAGAGAATGTCGGCAACCTGATCTGCCCCAGCTCCTATGATCTGGGCGAACGCCTCAGGATCGGCCTCCTGTCGCTTCCGGAGGGTGACGACAAGGTCCTCAAGTACCCGTCGCTCTTCAGCCGGATCGACCTCCTGCTCCTGACGAAAACGGATCTTGCCCCATACCTCGATTTCGACCTGGGGAGGGCCGAGGCCGAGTGCAGAAGCATCAACCCGGGACTCGTGACGATCGCTGTCAGCTCTGCAACCGGCGCGGGTGTGGACGAGGTTGTCTCCCTGTTCAGGAAGCGCTACGGAGAGGTCTGGGGAGGCGCCTGACCGTCCCTTCCCAGAGCGCGGAGAAGAGCCCGCATCTCTGCTGGGTCGAATGCGCGGAGGCCGTCTCCGCCTGTTCGTGAGAACGAGCCATGGATCCATCCGGAACCGGTTGCCATGACGAGTCCGGGGGCGTTGGACGCCCGGATTCCTCCGCCCGGGAGTATCTCGATGGTGTCTCCCGCGTGCTCGATCAGCCCGGCCAGGCATCGTGCACCCTCCGGGGCGGACGCGGCGCCACCGGATGTGAGAACGCGCACGACACCCAGATCGATGAGCGAATCCAGTGCGGACAGCTTGTCAGACACGAGGTCGAAGGCCCTGTGGAAAATGATAGGGATCCCGCCAGCCGCCTCCCGGACCCTCTCGATGAAGCCGGTGTCGATCCCGTGGTCGTGCGTCAGGGCGCCGGTTACAAATCCTCCCGTGCCGAGCGATGCGAAATCCCTGCAGGTCCTGATGGCCATCCCGGCCTCCGCATCGTCGAAGACGAAGCCGCCCGGTCTCGGCCGGACCAGCACGACGACCGGAACGGAAAGGCATTCCAGAGCTGCGAGGATATCCGACCTCTCAGGTGAGACCCCGCCCGTTTCCAGCCTTCGGCAGAGCTCGATCCTGTCGGCCCCGCACGCGGCTGCGGAAGAGGCATCGGCCGGGGAGCCCGCCGCCACCTCCACAGACACGTCGGAAAGAAGGGGAGGCCGGACGGGATGCGCCCTCATCCGGCCTCCTGCATGCCGGTCAGGTTCGTCCGGACCTCAGCGGTTCTGCGGCTGGTAGATCATCGGGAGACCGTTTCCGGTGTCGCCCACTATCACGAACGTCGTGTTCTCGGAGTGCGCGAGTTCACCCGTGACCTCTATCGCCTTCCAGGACAGCAGCTGCTCGGTGAGTCCGGTGGATACGATCCGCTGGTAGTCGGCAATGCCCTGGGCTTCTATCCTCATCCTCTCGGATTCCAGAACCTGTGCCTGGATCACGTATTCCATCCTGAGGGCCTCCTGCTCGGCCTCCTGCTTGGCTACTATCGCGTCGCGCAGGGTCTGGGGCAGATCGATGTTCTCGAGCGGGGCCTGCTCGATGATTATCCCCAGGGGAGCCAGCAGAGTGGTGAGGCTGTCCTCGATCTGGGTGTTCACTCCGGCTCTGCCGAGGGTGTAGAGAGCCTCGGGATCGTACATCACGAGGATGTTCTTGGCAGTCCTGTTGATGAACGGAGCGATGAGGATCGAGTAGTACTCGGAACCGACGGTCTGGAAGACATTGGGGGCCATCGAAGGCTCGAGCCGGTAGACGAGGCTCATCTGAACGTCGACCGTGACGCCGGTCGAGGTGGAGGCGTTCATGGTCATCGTCTCGGTCTGCCTGCGGATGGACATCAGGTGCACGTCGGCCCAGGGGATCTTGGCGTGGAGACCCTCGGGGACAGGGGTCCGCTGGACCTGGCCCGCGATTGTGATGACGCCGACATGGCCCGACGGGATCATGACCATGCAGGACAGAAGCATCAGGATGAAACCAGCGACGACAGCCAGACCGCCGAGCTTCCGGAGGGGCGATCTGTCGATGCCGTACGCCCGGATCACCTTGTCGTCGTTCGATCTCTTCTCGCGCCCGCCGGCGGCGAGGGCGAGACCCAATATCACCAGCAGCACTGAAATGACGAATAGAAACATTATCCCTCCTTGCATGTCGGCACACCCAACCGGTGTAATGTACGCCCGCGGCCTTCCCGGGGCCACTCCCGGCTATTCCTTTCCGGACGCGCTGGCATTAGATAAGCGGCTGAAACATTGAAAGGAGAACAGATGCCCTCCCTCCGTCAGATCTATGCTTCGATCCTCGTCTGCGCATTTCTCCTTGCCGTTCCCACAGAATCGGGAGCCTTCGGCTTCATCGACTCCTTCCGCGGGGGCACGGCGCTGGCAGGCGCCGGTGCCTATTCGGCCGCGCTCGGCGGATCGAGTTCGACCTATCTGCTGGACGCTTCCGCGATCTTCCTGAATCCGGCCGGGCTGTCGTCGCTCGAGGGACCCTCGGTCTCACTCGGTGGAAGCGCCCTCGGATGGAAGGAGATCCACAGATACGGCGTCGGCCGCGAGCTGCGAAGCGACCGGATCACGGGCATGCGCTCCGTGGCGGCTGCCATGCCGATAGGCGGGGGAATCGTAGTGGCCGCTGGGATGGCGGCTGTTGCGGATGCCGACTATGCCGGCGCCAGATACCTGCTCGACCCCATCAGCGGGGATGTGACCGGACAGGAGATCCTGTACGCCTCCGGCACGCAGTGGGATGCCGTGGGCGGCATCTCGTACGAGCCGCTGGAGGGCCTCTACGCCGGCCTCTCCGCGGGATTCAGGACAGGCTCGATAGAGCTGGACTACTTCCGATACGACGACTGGCTCGGGATGATAGACTCCGTGATGACCGACACGCTCGAGGTGAGCGAGCCCGCGGTGCGCGCCGGACTGATGAAGGTGTCCGACCTCACGACTCTCGGCGTGTGCTATTCGGCCGGCGGCGAGTGCCTCGCACCGGTTCTGTCCGGGGGTTTCAGCGTGGTGGCCCCCCACATCCAGAACGTCAGGGTCGGAATCGAAGGGGATCTTGTATCGCCCCTCGGCCGTAACGACTATGCCGGCAGGCTGCAGATCGAGTATCCCATCGCAGAAACCACGGAAATCCTGGCGGGCGTCTCCTTCTCCGAGCAGCCCTCCGAGACCGGTTCGGGAATGGGTTTCTCGCTCGGTGGATCGCAGACGGCAGGCATGTTCCGTTTCATCACGGCCATGCACTGGCAGACAAAGAAGGTCTACGGCAGCTATGTCGAAGGCGAGGATGCTGACAGAGTGGATGACTCCACCACGGAGTTCATCATCGGAGTGTCGATTCTCCCCTGAAGATGCTGCCTGAATCGGAAGGGCGCGTTCCGCAAGCTCCTGATCCATAGGCCCTGCAGCCGCCCCTGCAGGACCGGAGACTTTCGCAGTCCTCGCATCCCTGACAGTAACAGCTCCTCCTGAAGCGCTCCGCTTCAACCGACACGGCGATCGATTCGAAGTCGCTGCTCAGGATGCTGCCGAGTCCGACGCCCACCTGTTCGCAGGGCCTGACCTCCCCCCACGGATCGACTGCCCACTTGGGTCCGGCACCCAGGCAGCCGCCGTTCTCGATCGCATGAGGACCAAGATCCGGCCACTCGCAAGGCGGGAGCACTATGCCCGTATAGATCCGGATCCCTGCGGTGGAGGCCGCCGAACCGGCCAGGTCCAGAGCCATCTTCAACTGATCCCTGGATGGAGCGACATCCTCCCAGGACCGTGTCGCCCTGCCGCCGGGGGCAAGGGGGATCAGCTGGAAGGAGGATGCGCCTAGAGCGAAGGCCATCTGCAGGGCGTCACCCGCCTCGGCACTGTTGAGCGAGCAGACGGTGAATGCGGCTGAAACCGGAAGAGCGGTTGCCGAGGCCGCCGAGATGCCGTGCATCGCATCCCGCAGGGCGTCGCGCCCGGAGATCGTTTCGAAGGTCGATCCGGACGCAGCGGGCAGGGATATCTGG
The DNA here is from genome assembly GCA_963718745.1 of Candidatus Fermentibacterota bacterium. Classification (GTDB taxonomy): domain Bacteria; phylum Fermentibacterota; class Fermentibacteria; order Fermentibacterales; family Fermentibacteraceae; genus Fermentibacter. Next base: position 167,190 of record OY970370.1, read on the forward strand.
AATCCGGTGAGACCCGCCTCGGCCAGGCCCCTCGCCATGCCTGCGTCGATCAGGGTGCCGTTTGTGGCGAGGAAGACCTCCGGGGCGATCCTCGCCGCCTTCCTCACTATCTCGCGGAGATCGGTGCGCAGGGCGGGTTCGCCTCCGGAGACGGTCACGCCCCGGAAGGACGCTCCCGGGCCGAGTCTCTCCAGTATTTCGAAGACGGTGCCTTCGGGTGGCGCGGGACGGGCTTCGCCCTCCGCCGTCCAGGGGTTGCAGCAGTAGATGCATCCGAGGTTGCAGCGGGGTGTGGCCTCCAGAACCAGCCAGCGCTCTCCGGGCTTGTCTTCAGCGGGCAAGGACCAGATCGGTGAGCAGTGTTCCGAGACCGGGGAGGAGCGCTCTGATGCTGTCGGTTTCCGCTATCGCCCCGTCGATCGAGAGCCTCTGATCGCTGGAGATGGTCCCGGAGGTGTCGTAGAATGCCCTGAGCTCCTCGAGCCTGATCTGGACGAGGGCCCAGGAAGGTTCCGGCAGCGGGTCCTGCAGGGAATAGGTATAGATCCGCGGGGTCGCCAGCACATCCAGCAGCAGCGCGGCTGCAGCCGTATCGAATGCAGCCCTGACAGCCTCCGCGCTCTCGATGGAACCCATGAGACCGCGGGAGCGGAGGTCCTCGATCGCGTCGAGGCGCCTCTCGAAGGACAGCAGGGACATCTCGGCGTCCTGCATGACCGCGGGCATTATCATCCTGGTCATCATGCTCCTCGAGCCGAAGAGCATGCCCTGTATCCGGAGCATGCAGAGCCGTCCGAGGAGCGACAGTTCGGCGGAGGCGGGAGCGGTCGCGGCAAGGATCTCCAGGTCTCCGGTGATCCTCGTCCTCAGCGTTTCCGCCTTCTCGGCGTCGATCACGCCGGCATAGAAGTCACCGCTCCCGGGCTGGGCGACGGCCGTCATCTGCGTCCAGGCCTCCCTCAGATCGGCCCAGGCCGGAGATCCCATTATCGTCGACAGCACGGAGTCACGTGCGGACGGGAGGGCAACAGTCTCCCCGGGGGAGCCTGCGGAAGGTGCGGCTGCCGCTGCCCGTCCTGCGACCAGGCCTGGCAGGAACAGAAGTCCGGTGGCGCGAAGCGATGCCTTCATGAACCGATTATTGCCTCCGGGGAGCCCGGGGTCACTCTCCCGGCGGGGTGGGCAGGGGCTATGTTCCTCCGGACCGGCAGCAACCCGGAGGTCCGTTTGGTGAAGGTCGGCACTCTCTGTTACATCAGGCGCGGCGGCAGGACGCTGATGATGCTCAGGACGAAGCTGCGGGGAGATCCGCACTGGGGCAGGTGGAACGGCCTCGGCGGGAAGATGGAGCCCGGGGAGACCCCGGAGGCCTGCGTGAAGCGCGAGGTACTGGAGGAATCGGGCCTTGTCCTGGAGGATCCCCGTCTCAGAGGCATCCTCACATTCCCGGCTTTCGAGGGTGATGACGCATGGTATGTCTTCCTCTTCGAGGCCTTCTCGTTCTCGGGCGAACTCCGTGAATGCAGGGAGGGGTACCTGGAGTGGGTGGACGACTCGGCGATCCCGACTCTGAACATGTGGGAGGGCGACCATCTCTTCCTCTCCTGGATGGCCGAGGGACGGTTCTTCTCGGGCAGGCTCGCCTATGGACCCGGCGGGCTCGTCGATCATGAAGTGGTCTTCTATTCTTCGGAGGCGGCCAGGTGAAGACAGGATTATTCTTCTCGGTCATGGCGGCGGCTCTCTCCTGCGGGGGTTCCAGACCCGTCGAACAGGATCCCTCGGGCCGCTGGAACGGCGTGATCTCCATCTCCGGACAGAACATCGACATCGCGGTCGAGATTGCCGGCCCGGCCGACTCTCTCTCAGCCACCATCGACATCCCCGTCCAGGGAGCCTTCGACCTGGGGCTCGATCTGGTCTGGATGGAGGGCGACAGCATCGGTTTCTCACTCCCGTCCTTCCTCGGCACGGCAGGGTTCCGGGGCGTGATTGCGGGCGATGCGATCTCGGGCAGCTTCATCCAGGGCGGCCAGGAAGGCACATTCATGCTCAGGCGCGCCTTCGGAGGCGAAAGGCCCTACACCTCCCGGGAGGTGGAGTTCGAGTCGGAGGGCTGGACCTACTCCGGCACCATCACGATGCCCCCGGGCGAAGGTCCCTTCCCCGGCGTCGTGCTGATATCCGGCAGCGGGGTGCAGGGGAGGGATGAGTTCGTATCAGGATTCGGCGTGCTCGGTGCGATCGCGGACTCCCTCTCGTGCAGCGGAGTCGCGGTGCTGAGGTGCGACGACAGGGGCTACGGAGCGTCACCGGTCGCCGCCCTCTACAACACCTACCGGATACTGGCCGCGGATGCCAGGGCGATGCTCAGAGTCCTGGAGGCGGAAGAAGGCGTGGACACCACCAGGACCGGCTTCATCGGACACAGCGAGGGGTCCACGGTTGCGCTGATCGCCGCCTACGACTCCACGTGCGGCGCCGACTTCGTGATCTGTCTCGCCGGCCCGGCGGTGCCGGGATACGACCTTCTGATCGAGCAGATCACGGACATCTCGAGACTCGCCGGGGAGGACGAGGAGCGCATCCAGGTGCTCGTCGAAGCCCAGAGGGCCGTGATGGATGCGGTAATGGCGGGGGACAGCGGTGTCGCGGCGCTCGATTCCGTCCTCGAATCGCAGATCAGGATCCAGATCGAGTCGCTGTCCGGTGAGGAGCTCGCTGCCCTCGGCGACGTGGAGAGCTACGTCGCCGCGTCGCTCGTCCAGACAAGGACCATAGCCGGGAGCCCCTGGTTCAGCGAGTTCATAGCGACCGATCCCGCCGAATTTGCGAGGGCGTGCAGGTGCCCTGTGTCCGCAGTCTACGGCTCGCTCGACGTGCAGGTCGACGCGGATCAGAACGCCCCGGTGATGGCGGAGGCGCTGGCCGGCAAGGAGGGATCGGCGGTCGAGGTCCTGGAAGGCGCGAACCACCTCTTCCAGACGGCCGTGACCGGGGGGATCGAGGAATACGGTGCACTGGAGCAGGCATTCGATCCCGCGCTCCTTCCGCTGCTCCACAGCTGGCTCCGTATCTGACAGTTCCAGGTTTAAAAGCTTGAAATGCAGTTGCATCACGTAGTGTAGCATGCATATGAATACTGAACTGTCCTGCTGCCTGCGGCATAAACCGTGAAACAGGATATGATGATGCCCGGCATCATGTTGCATGCGCATCTGAAGCATCTGAAACCAGGAATGGACCTACCGGTCGCCGATCAGTAGGTGACGGCGAAGAGGAAGGGCCAGTGCTTGCCGGTGAGGATCATGCGGCCTTCCGGGTCGAATGCTATCCCGTTGAGGACTTCTGCCGACGGCCAGGCATTCCGGTCCAGCAGGCCGGATGCGTCGATTACCGTGAGAACTCTTCCTGTTGCGGCATCGATGGCAAGCACCGTCTCAAGACCCCACTGGTTCGCGTAGATGATCCCGTCCCTGAACTCCAACTCATTGAGAAGCGAGGCGGCCGATCCACCCACGGTCACCTGCATCCTTCGAAGCGGAGCGAAGGTGGCCGGGTCGCGCACCGTGATCACGCCGCTCCCGTCGCTCATGAAGAGTACGCTGTCGGATGCTGTCAGACCCCATCCCTCTCCAGCGTACTCGAAGGCGCCGCACTCCTCGAGCCCGGGCAGGGAGAACTTCAGTGCAACACCCTCCCGCCAGGTCAGCAGGAACAGGGTATCGTCCAGGATCGCCACCCCCTCTGCGAACAGCTCTTGCGGCAGGGTCACCTCGTCGAGCACGGCCATCGAGGGATAGTCGATCCTCCGCAGCAGAGAGGAAGCGTACCCGCCTGACGATTCGTACAAGTCCCCGTCGTAGAAGCACAGTCCCTGCGTGTACATCGCGGCATCGTGTCCGATGGTGTCTGTAGCGGAGGCATCCGCGATCCCGTAGGATCGTGTCCGGGGTTCCGCCGTGGTTCCAGCCGGATCGGATGCAGGATGAGAATCCCTGGAACAGGCAGAACCGGCGGCGACCAGCAGGACTGAAAGGAGGAGCGACCGGCGGAGATGGCGGGAGATCGGACCGCGCATGGAGACTCTCCGAAGGAACAGGAACTGAATCGTTTCGTTACGGACAGGCTTTCTTCGCTCGCAGATCCGCCCGGGGCCGTCGGCCGATCCGAAAGCCGTCGCGGCCTTCCTTCGTGAAAACCGCGACGGGCTGTCCGGACCGGGCTCGGGGGAGGGATCGAAGGCGCTGGCAGAAAGTGGCATCGATCCCATCCGCGACTACCTTGTGCCGCCTCCGGAGGAACCGCCCCCGGACGAGCCTCCCCTCGAGCCGCTTCCCGTCGATGGTGAGACCGGCGCAGCAGAGGAAGAGGAGTAGGCGGCGGGGGAGGAGGCCGTCAGCAGAGCTTCCTGGAAGCGTGCGAGCCTGGCCTCGTAACCTGCGGTGCGGCCCGAAGCCGTACCGCCGATGTCCTCCATGCGGTCCTCGGGTGACGGATGGGTCTGCCAGAATCCGGGGCCGCTCCTCTGGGTCACCGAGGCCATGCGCGACAGGACCCGGGAGAGAGCGCCGGGATCGTATCCGGCCGATGCCGCGATTATAACGGCGAGGCTGTCGGCGGAAGTCTCCGCCTCACGGGAGTAACCCTTGGTGACGAGTGCCTCCGTGATGTCGGAGGCGACATCTCCGTAGCTCTCCGCAGCCTCCTGGAGCTCGCCGGAACCGAAGCGTTCCGCACCGGCCATGCCTGCTACCGAGAAGGCCTCGATCCAGCGGGACTGCTGCACCGTTCCGACACCGTGGTTCAGGCACACGTGAGCTATCTCGTGAGCCAGGACGCAGGCCAGCTCGTCCTCGTCCCGGATCTGGTCCAGGAGTCCCCGGGTGATGAAGATGGTGCCCCCCGGGCATGCCATGGCGTTGATCTGGTTCGAGTCCAGGAGCTGGAAATGCCATCCCCCGTACGTGCAGGGTTTCGGGGAGTTCATGGCCGCCCAGCTCCCCACCGAGTTGAGGTAGGAGTGGAACGCGAAGCCCCCGGAGGGGGTGAAGTCCGCGAGGATGTTGGCGGCCACCGCACGGCCGATGTAGTACTCTTCGCTGTCCGATATCCCGCGTGAGGCCTGGGCGAATGCGTCCACCACACCCAGTGCGGTCTGGGCGTCTTCGCTCTCGACTATGTCTGTGATGTCGTCCAGTCCCCATGCGATGAGACTCAGTGCAAGCAGGAGCCCTGTCATCGGGAGCCCCCCCTTCCGGACCCGCCGGCGGCAGGTGCGGCCGGCTCGGAGGAGACCTCGGGAAGGAGCGCTGGATCAACCAGGCCGCCCTGGGCGAGGAAGCTGTTCATGAACGCCTCGCTTATTTCGAAGTCCTCGATCCTGTCGACTGCATCGAAGTCCAGGGCAGGATTGTCACCTGCGTACTCGGCTTCCACGTCTGAGTTGAAGCCTCTTCCCGCGAGCGTGACCTCGTCCTGGGTGACGGATCCCGATCCGGACGACACCGAGCCGGAACCGGCAGAAGCGGCCGTCAGGGCGGTAGCGTGGACCCAGCCGCTGAGCGTGGAGGAAGCTGAAACCCTGAACCACTGGTTCCCGACCTCGAGGATCGTGAGGACCTGTCCCAGCTCCAGTTCGGCCACAGGCTGGGCATAGAACGCGGGTGACGGGAAGATGTACTGTCTCATCACCTTCACGGTCGCCTCGTCACCGGTCGAGAGGACCGGGTCCGAAGCGAGAAGCGACATCAGCAGCACCAGCAATGTCATTCTCCACCCCTCACTTGGAAGTCATGTCGAACACGCCGTCCCAGTTCTCGACGGGAGCCCCGGACAGGAAAACGCGGCACCTGCCCGCCATCACGGCGGAAGGAGCGTCGCCCCCTGACGCGAGGACCTCGAAGAGAGCCGAGGCCCGTGTAAAATCCGCCCTCCTGTAGGAGGAGAGCGCTTCCGCATATCTGGCCATGCGGCCGGTATCCTCTTCCGAAACCTCTTCACGATAGCCAAGCAGTTCGAATATGTCCACCGGGACCTTCTGGCCCACGACCCTTATCGAGTCGAGTTCCCGGAAGGCGAAGGAGTCCCCGGCCTCCTCCACGGTCGCCCGGGAGGCCATTATGAGCGTGTTGTAGGCCTTGTTGACCCCCTCGAGCCGGGAGGCCAGGTTCACCGAGCTCCCCATGACGGTGTAGTCGAACCGTCTCGAGGACCCCATGTTGCCGACCGTCATCTGCCCGGTGTTGAGCCCGGTCCTGGGCTTGAGGAGGGGGAGTCCTTCGGACTTCAGGACACGGTTGAGGTCACCGAGCGACTTCCTCATCGAGAGGACCGCCCTGCAGGCCGCCGCCGCGTGATCCGCACACGGCAGGGGCGCATTCCAGAAGGCGACGATCGCATCACCGATATACTTGTCCAGGGTGCCGTCGTGCTCCAGCACGGTATCCGTCATAAGGCTCAGATAGCGGTTGAGGAGGCGGACCAGATCGGCCGGAGACAGCTTTTCTGAGAAGGATGTGAATCCGGCCAGATCGGAGAAGTACACCGTCATGACCTTCTGCTCGCCGCCGAGCACCAGCTGCTCGGGGTGGCGGGAGAGCTGTTCGACAACCGCAGGGGACAGGTACTGGGAGAACGCCGCACGGATCTCGCGGCGCTGCCTGTTGGCGTTCCCGTAGGACAGGATGCTGCCGGCGAGCAGGGAGGCCAGGCCGGCTGAAAGCGGATATGCAGCCTCGATCCAGATGTTCGACCGGAATGCGAGGAATGTGGCGCCGGCATAGGCCGCAAGCACCGCCACTCCCGCAATCCCCTGGACGAACACGGATTTCCCCGCGAGGAACGCCGCAGCGCAGAGGAGCGAAACGATGAGGGCGCAGGCGAATGCGGACAGCGTGCCCAGGCGCCTGATCGCCACCCCGGAGAGGAGGTTGTCGGCCGTGGTGGCGTGGACCTCGACGCCAGGACAGACAGCCGAATAGGGGGTCGGCTTGAGGTCGTACAGGCCCGGTGCCGTGTATCCCACGAAAACGAGCGCATCCCTGAAGATGGCCGGATCGACGGGGGACGGCTGTCCGGTCGCCTCCGCCTCGATCGCCTGCAGGAGGTCCGCGATCGGCACGTACCTGAATGTGGAGGTCGGTCCCCTGAACCTGAGGATCATCCCGTAGTCGTCATCCAGCGGGAAGGAGGCGCTTCCGAAGGAGAGAGCGCCGGGTTCCAGCGAGATGGCGGGTCTGCCCGCATGGAGCCATGCCGCGGCGAGGGCGAGCGACGGGACGGGTCCGTCCGGGGTGTCCGTCAGCAGGTCGACGCGCCTGTAGACTCCGTCAGGGTCGGGAATGGCCGACACGTTTCCGAGTGCCGCAGCTCCGGCGAGTATGGGATCGAATGGAGGCGTGCTGGTCCAGGCTGAGTCGAGACCAGGGAAACTGCCCGAGACCGGGACGACCGCCTGCGGTGGGATCGGCCTGCCGTCGCGCTTCTGCAGGGCTACAGCGAAGACGGCGTTCCCGAATGCGGCCGCGCTGTCACCCAGTGCCTGGTCGTCGGATGCGCCGTACAGGGACGGGAGGTCGTAGAGGACATCGAACGCAACGACGCTGGCGCCCCATCTCCGCAGCAGGCCCAGGCAGTCGCCGTAGAGCTGGCGCGGCCAGGGCCAGCCCAGCCAGGGCAGCCGCTCCAGAGAGCCGCCGTCAACGGTGACAATGACTATGGATGGGTCGGGCGGAGTCGGTTGCGCCTTGAACCGGAGGTCGAGCGTCCTGTTCTCCAGTGACTGGACGAAGCCGAGACGCGTTACCGGAAGCAGGACGACCGCGCACGCCAGGGCCAGGGCGAGCAGCCTGAAGTGCAGCGGGATCCTCGAAAGACCTGCTGGAAAGCCCATCTGTCCTCCCGTTCCAGGTTGTCGATCCGAAGCATTATTGCCATGGAACACTCCAAGTCAACAGCCGGGCTTCCTGCAGCCGGGCTTCCGGACTAGAATCGTGACTGCGCGTCGCAACAAGCGGAATCAGGCTATCACGGAAGGATCCGGAGGAGTGGACAACGGTGCTCTGAGACTCGGCTCGGTTCTCAGGATCCTCAAGGCCATCAACAGGGTCCGCGACCTCGACACGCTCCTCGCCCTGCTGGCGAAGGAGGCCTCGGCTTCCCTCGGAGCGGAGCGTTCCACCGTGTTCATCCATGACAGGAAGCGCAACTCCCTCTGGTCGGTCGTCGCCGAGGGGCTGGACAGGCAGATCTGGATCGATTCCTCGAGGGGTCTGGCGGGACACGTACTCCACTCGGGACATACTCTGATCACGAACGACGCCTCGAAGGACGGCAGGTTCAACCCGTCGGTCGACAGGTCAACCGGGTTCACGACGAGGAGCGCCCTCACGGTTCCCATAAGGGACACCAGGGGAGAGGTGACGGGTGTCTTCCAGGCCGTGAACAAGCTGGACGGCGCGTTCACCCCCGAGGATGCCGACTTCCTGGAGGCGGTGGCGGCCGAGGCCGGCGTCACGATAGAGAACGTGTCCCTATACGAGCACAGGCGCAGGATGCTCGAGTCACTCATCCGAGCCCTGGCGGACTCCATCGAGGCCCGGGATCCCATGACCGCGGGGCACAGTGAGAACGTGATGAGACATGCCGGCGGGATCTCGAGGGCCATGGGGCTTCCTCCGGCGACCGTGAGGGAGATCGAGTACGCCGCGCTGCTGCACGATTACGGGAAGATCGGAGTGCCGGACGCCGTCCTGCGGAAGCCCGACCCCCTCGACGAGGTGGAGACGGGCGTCATGCGAAGCCATGTGGAGCACACCGGGAGGATCCTCAGCGCCATCGACTTCGAGGAGGACCTGGAGGATGTCGCGAGGTTCGCCATCGAACACCACGAGAGGATAGACGGATCCGGCTATCCCGCCGGTATCTCCGGGGACGCCATCTCGCTGGGCGGCCGGATCATCGCGGTCGCCGACGTTTTCGAGGCCCTCACGGCCAGGCGCCACTACCGCGAGCCCATGGAGGTCGGGGCTGCGCTCGAACTCATTTCCCAGGGAGCCGGATCAGCATTCGACCCCGTCGTCGTGGCGGCTCTCCAGTCATATCTCGGAGGAAGACAGGTTCAGCAGGGATGACATGGCGGGGTCGGAGCCAGGGCTCTATCCCGTGGTCGCCCGGGCCTTCCACTTCCCCAGGAGCGCGTAGTAGGAGAGCGCCGACAGAAGATAGAACCCGATGGTCAGGTAGAACGAGAAGGCGAAGGAGAACTCCTCGAGTATCGCCCCTCCGACCACGGCGCTGACGGACCAGGCGCCGTTCCAGGAAATTGCGGAAACAGCGTTCGTGAACGGCCTGTCCTCGGGCTTCAGCAGCTCCATCTCGAAATTGGCGGCGATGGGCAGGTTCATGTTCATCAGAGCGCCTCTCATCACGAAGGCCGCGACGGCGAGAGGCAGATTCCTGGTCAGCGCCAGCACGAGCATGAACGGAACCGAGAGCAGCTCCGTGACCACGATGCTCCCGACCATCCCGAACTTCCTGGCGAGCAGGGGGGCGGAGAGCATCCCCAGGAACAGCCCCACCTGCATGATGGAGAAGTAGAAGCCTATCCTGGTGGAATCCAGGCCGAACTCGTTCCTGAAGTAGAGATTCATGAAGGGGATGACCAGACCGGCTCCGAGTCCGACCAGGATCTTGGGGATCATGAGCCGCCAGATGACAGGCCAGTCGTAGGACTTCAGCTTGTGCAGGAATCCCAGGCCATGCAGGCGTGCGGCTGGCGGCGAGTCATCCATCCGTGCGAATGGCACTATCGCAAGCATGCCGGCCGCTATCGCGAAATAGAGGGCGATCTCCTGGGCGCCGGCAGTATCCGCGGCGATGCCGCTCCATCTGACCAGCTCCGGGAGGAACCCGCCGAAGAGGAAGCCCATCAGGCTCGACAGCATCCCTACGGCGGAGTTGACGCTGAAGACGTAGATCCGCTCGCCCTCGCCGCTGCCGGACATCAGGAACGGCGAGGCGGATATCCTGTAGAAGGTGACGAACATGGTGGCGGAGAAGCTCATGAGCCTGAGCAGCGGGACCTCGCGGGCCATTATCATCAGGGCGTAGCAGGCCGAAGACAGGACGGTCGACCAGACCAGCACCTTCTTTATTGAGACCCTCTCGAGGACGAGAGCGGCAGGCACGGCTGCCACGGCCGCTCCCAGCGACCCGGCCGCCAGGATCTGACCTATCGAGGTCTCCGTGAAGGCGTTTTCCTTGAGGTAGAGATTGAAGAGCAGGCTGAAGACGGACATTCCCAGCCCGTTGAAGAGTCCGCCCCAGATGAAGAGGCGCACGTTGCCCGAGAAGGCCCTCACTCCCTCACGGTAGCGCCGGGCCTGGTTCATCTGCGCCCGCCCCCGGACAGCTCCCGGCCGAAGGCCACCAGTATCGATGCGACGACGAGCGCGCAGCCGATCCAGCCCGCAAGCGTGAGCCTCTCGCCGAAGAAGACCGCTCCGCCTGCGGCGGCTATCACGGCCTCGCCTATGTAGATGAGCGAGGAGGGTCCGCCTCCCAGGCTCGGCTGCCACCTGATCTGCCAGTACATCAGCATGCTGGTCGCGAGAACGGCCAGGTAGACGAGCGCTAGCACCGCGACGAGATCGAGCCTGAGGTCGAAGCCTCCCAGAACGGGGATCAGGGCGAAGGATCCGAGGGCCACCACGGCGAGCATCATCACCGTGATCTCGAGTGCACGCCCCTGCACCCAGAGCCTGTCTATCAGGGCGATCTCTAGCGCCCAGCAGACTGCGCTCGCAGCTGTGAGCACGTCCCCGCGGTTCATGCGTCCGGAGGGGTCGGCAAGCAGATAGACTCCTGTGAGGGCTATGCCGACGGAGATGAAGTGCAGCAGCCGGGGCCGTTTCCGGCTGATCGGCCAGGCGAAGAAGGGGGCGATGGCCACATACAGGGATGTGATGAAGGCCGACTTGCCGGGACCCGTGTACTGGAGGCCCGCTGTCTGGAAGGCATATCCTCCGAGCAGCGACAGACCCAGCAGGATGGACGGGAGGACGGTCTTCGACAGGGCGGGACGATCAGGCGCCGGCCTGCGGGAGGAGGCGACCGCGAAGGGCAGCAGGACGGCCGATGCCACCGTGAAGCGGAAACACAGGAGCATCGCAGGCGACATCGCCGCGAAGAGGGTCTTCACCACCAGGAAGGTGGAGCCCCACATCACGGTACCCAGCGACAGGTACACCGCGGCCTTGCGTTTCTCGTCCATCCGCTTCCTTGAGGAGAGGGTGCCGGTCGCCGGAAGATAACGCATCCGGCATCTCCCCGGCGCGCCGGACAGCCCGCTCATACGTTGCGAGCAGTCAGCAGCGAGCGGCGAGCAGTGATCAGACAACTCCTGATCGATTCCAGCTACTTCCTGCAGAGATCGTGCGCTCTCCATCCTGTCCATCGATGTTTCTCCCTGCTGCCGCCGCTTCTCTTTCCTCCTCACCCCTCCCTGCTCACCACTACCTACCCGCCCCTCGCCGTCCTCTCCTCCCTCCCCGCACTGCTCGACCGGGTCTGCAGACGCCATATTGATCAGACATACTCTGCAGAGGAGGGGACATGCGGAGCAGTGGGGGATTCACTCCGGGCAGGTACCTTGCGATCGCTCTTTCGCTGGGACTCGTTGCTCTCGCTGTATTCACCGACGACGTCGGCCTCGGACCCGGTCCGGGCACGGGCCGTTTCAGGGTGATCGCCGCAACCGTGGCGACCGTCCTTCTCACATACGGGATCCTCGGGAGGAGTTTCCACGCACTCTTCCGCGGGCTCGGACTGATCCTGGCCTGGCTGGCGATTGCAGTCCTCTCCCTGGAGATCGTCTCGTTCGCCGCGCTCGAGCTCGCGCTTTCCCCCGGTTCCGCCGAAGCCCCCGGCGGGCAGGCGGAGGCCCCTTGGTTCACGATCCCGCAGGGTGTCGCATACGAACCCTTCGTCACATGGCTGCCCTCACCCGGCGGCGCCTGGGGGGCGGCCTCCACGGATGGTCGCGCCTGCAGGGCGGTGCCCGGAGCCTCGACTGATCCTGAAGCCTTCACGGTTTTCGTCTACGGTTCGGAGACCGTGTTCGGCAGCTCCTCGATGGCGGACTCCGCAAGCATGCCCTGCTTCCTCCAGGAGGCACTGGACACCCTCTGCACCGGCCCCGTCAGGGTCGAGAACAGGGCAGTGCCGGGCTGGACCTCGGACCAGGCGATGATAGACCTCTGCATCCAGCTGCGGGACGGGCGCACCCCCGACCTGGTCCTCTTCGTCGGAGGCTTCCACGACGCCGCCTCAGCCTGGCGCTCCGGCCGTTCCGGAGGCCACCCGGGCCTGGAAGTGATGAGACGGAGCATCGAGACAGGGGAGCAGGCAGGCGGGGAGTCCGGGGCCTGGATGTCCGTGCTGGAGACTACCTCCACCTGGAGGCTGATCAGGCACTTCATTGCGGGCGGAGATGAACCCGCTGACGCGACTCAGGAAGAGGCGCCCGACCTGGCGGACGAGGTGGCCGGCGCGTTCGAAGCTAATGCCGGGTTCGCCGGCAGGCTGGGTGCGGAGTACGGTTTCGATTCGAGGTTCTTCTGGCTGCCCGGCATCTGGGATGGCTCGAGGGATCTCACACCCCTGGAGCAGGAGACGGTCGACCTCGCCTTCACGGAGTACGGGGAGATGGAGGAGTTCGGCGACCTGCTCGAAGCAGTCTCTGCATCGGTATCCGAACGCGCCGCAGGGAATGCGCGGATCGCCAGCCTGTCATCCTGCCTCGATCAGGTGCAGGGGCAGGCGTACATCGGGAGGACAGGCCTGGAGTTGAACGCCGACGGCAACCAGGCCGTCGCGCGTGCGGTCCTGTCGGACCTGGGATACGGGATCCAGGGCAACTCCGGAACAGACACCCCGTAACCCTGGGACCGGACATCCTTCAGGGCACAGTCCCTGATGCCGGGAAAGGTCCGGTACTACTGCAGATTCGATTCCTTGACCGCGAGTCGCTCCCGCAGCGGTTCCAGCCAGAGTCGCTCGCCCGAGAAGACCACTCCGCTCCTGCCGCCCTGTACCAGCAGGCCACAGCCGTCAGGGTCAGCCAGGAGCCATCCGGGTGTGTTCTCCAGGTCGAAAACGGCGGATTCATCTGTCACGGCGAAGGGTTCGATCTCGATCCACGTCTGCTGCTCGAAGGGGTCGGGCAGATAGAGCCGCGTGTCTGCGGATGAACTGCAGGAGTTCATCCTCAGGAGACCGGGAGTCAGCCTGATGCGCCCCCGGTACGGGAGAACAGCCGAGTCGGGTGCGGCTGGAGATTCGAACCTCGCTGCAGGATCGAACACGAGTGTCTCGTACCCTGCGCCCGACAGGCGGGCGAATACCGTAGCAGGCTCTTCTCCCGCATCGACCAACGGCCAGCATTCCTCCCAGAAGGACTCCTGCTCGAACATGCGGGACCCGTCCCCGCCTATCGTCGACAGGGCCTCACCATAGGCTCCGGACCAGATCGTGCCATACCCGGCGACCTGCTCTTCGATCCCGCCTGGAAAGATAAGTGAGCCTTCCGGAGAGGAAGCTTCTAGGGAGTCGAGGACACGAATCGTCCGTTGAGTGTATGCGTCTGCGAGCCTGAATCTCGAAAGCTCATCCCGCGCCGAGAGAAAGCAGCCAAGAAGAGCCAGGCTGATCAGCAGCCCCCCGATTCTTCCACGCACCGAGCCTGCTGCGGAGCCGAAGATCAAGGCGGCGCCGGGAAGGCAGGCGTAGGCGTAGTAGCTCCTCGGGGGCAGGTTGGCGACCGTGGCGATCGGGAGCAGGAGCAGTGACAGCATCATGAGTCTGGTTCGCCAGGGGCACCTCACGAAGAAGAGCATCGAAAATGCCAGGAGAGCGAGCATCCTGAGCGGGATGCCGTCAAGCCAGGGAGAGAATGGCATCCTGAGCAGCGTCAGCAGATTGGTTACCATGAAGAATCCGAGTCTTTCGGATTCGGAGTATCCAAGCTCGAATCCAAGCCAGTAGAGCCGCCACGCGATATAGATGGCGGCCGGGATCAGGTAGAGTGCGGTGATCGAGGCAACAGTCCTCAACCCTCGCCTGTCGCTGGCCCCGAGATGGATGGAGACCAGTCCGAACACGGGGACGCACAACAGAGCTGTCTCCTTGGTGAAGAGGGAGACCAGGAACAGCACCAGACCGGCTATAAGATCCGCAGGGTTCCTGCCGGAGGCATACCTCGAATGGAAGAGGATCGCCGCGATGAATGGTGCCATGGATGCCGGCGCCGTTCGGCCGGAAACTCGCGCGAAGGATGGGACCGCTGCAAAGGAGACGAGGAAGAAAGCAGCAGCGATTGCTGCTCTTCTGCTGTCACCGGAGAGCCGGAGAGCGACTCTCCAGAACAGGAATGCGCATAGGAAATGCAGTACGAGGTTCGTAAGATGCCAGCCCCATGGGTGTCGTGCACCCCATAGCCCCGCATCCATCGCGAAGATGGCTTCGGTCAGCGGCCTGAATCCGGTGAACTCGAATCTCGTGAAGCTGGCTGCCGAGAAGTCATGGTGGAGATCGAGGAAGTCATCCGACAGGAATCCGGTTCCGAGCGTAGGCAGCATCAGCGCCAGAGCTGCGATGGCTGCGGTTGCCAGGATTACTGCGTCCAGTGATTTCTGTCCCAGGATCATCGTCCTCCCAATCGTCCCCGAGTCGAACTGATCTCGAAAGGCTGCCAGGAGTCCTGTCGCCTGTCATTCCTTCGCAATCAAATCTCGAGACATACTTCGGACAGATCATACGGTTCGGCGATTCCGATCGAAAGGCCGCAGACATCCGGCCGAGTCTGCAGCCGGGGTTAACAGACCGGACGGAGCATCCACATATTGCCCCGGAACGGATCCTGACACACCGCATCACCGATAGAAGGAACTGCCAGGGAGAGAGGGCGACAAGAATGATTCCGATGAAGCGCATCTGCGGCACCTGCTGGATCGGAACGGCCGCTTCGATCGTCTTCCTCTCCGGCTATCTGTCTATATGGCTCCTTCTCGCCGGCTCCAGGAGCACCGATCCCGCGGTGCTCGGAAGGTACTCGCCCGGGCTGGCTGCATTTCTTGCGATCTCCGCACTGCCTCTTGCGGCCCTTGCTGCGGGTCTGCTCCTGGCACGGAGCAGAACGGCCGGAAGGATGCATGGAGCGCTGGAAACGCTTGGAAAGAGCATCCTGCCGGAGATCCTGCTCTTTGCGGGACTGCCCCTGCTCCAGATCTTCCGATGGCTCGGCCCGCAATACACACCGCTGGCTCAGGAAGGACAGATCATCCTCGGGGCGGCGGCCATGCTCGCAGGAGGAGCCGCTGCAATGCTTGCGGCCGGGTCGTCCGGAAGAATGATGCTGTTCCTGAAGCGCTCCTTCCTTGCTGCTTTCACGGTGATCCTGCTGGCTGTCGCGCTCGAGGCAGGCTTGCGCATCGTCTCCCCGGGAAGCGTGTTTCATGCTTCCCTCGACATGAGACCGAATGTAAGGGTCCGCCTCGAGTCGGATCTGCCGGGAGTCCAGTCGGGAGGTACGTACTCGACGAACAGCTGGGGGATGAGGGGGGAGGAGCCTCCGGACGACTGGGACGCATGGACTACCATAGTGTGCGTAGGTGGCAGCACCACCCAGTGTTTCGAACTGGACGACACACGCACCTGGCCGTGGCTCCTGCAGCAGCACCTCCGGTCGATCCGGCCGGAGACATGGGTGGGCAACGGTGGTCTGGCTGGCCACGGGACCAGGATGCACATCCTGTTCGTGCGCGAGGTGGTAGATGAAGTCCGTCCGGACGTCGCGCTTTTCCTCGTCGGAGTCAACGACATGGTCAACTACCTTGGGATGGAGCCCGGCCGCCAGGCCGCACTCGTTTCATCCGAGCCGGACTTCGAGTGGTGGCTCTTCTGCAACAGCCGCCTGGCGCAGGTCGCATACTTCCTGAAGAAGGCCTGGATAGACGAAGTCCCCGTCCAGGGGACCCCGTGGGCCCGGGCATACGAACCGGAGCCTCTGCCCGGGCTGGAGATGGATCTGCCCGATGACCTGCACGATCTGATGCACGACAGGGATTTCACCCTGGACAAAGTCCGGACCCTCATCCGGATGTCGCGGGAAATCGGGGTCGAGCCTGTCTTCCTGACGCATCCGCTGCTCTTCGATGACACGGATTACTGGAGAGGGATATTCGGCACCTACTGCTGGAAGACGGAATCCCCGGACAGCATCCTTTCGGCGGCCACCTACTGGAGGATGCTGGATACGATAAATGATGACGTAATCAGGGCATGCCGCGAAGAAGGAGCGTCGTGCTACGATCTGGCTTCCGCGGTACCGCATTCGCCTGAGTATTTCTACGACGGGGTACACTTCAGCGAGGCGGGCGCCTCCCTGGTCGCTGACAGCGTTGCCGCCTTCATGGTGAGGGAAGGCATCCTCGACCGGCTGCCGGGTAACGACCCATGATGCCTTTCTCCGATGGCCTCGAGCGTTCCTGGAACACCCCGGCAGGCCTGTTCCAGTCCTTCCCGGGGAGGGTGCAGGCTGGAAGGACGCTCTCGCTTGTCACAGCCGCATCGGCTCTCATGCTGTGCTCCTGCGGAGAGGATCCGGGCGGGCCTTCGGACGGAGTGGACGCTCCTCAGGAGATGCGGGACTTCGTCGTGGAACTGGCCTGGTACGCCAGGCAGACCGATCCGGGGTTCATCGTGATTCCGCAGAACGGCCAGGAGCTTGTCACGGAGAACCTCGAGCCGGACGGGAGCCTGGTCCCGGAGTACCTGGGAGCCATAGACGGGCAGGGCAGGGAGGACCTCTACTTCGGCTACGACGGAGACGACCTGGAGACGCCCGGGGCGGAGACAGGCTGGATGCTGCAGTTCCTTCTCCTCGAGGAGCAGAGCGGGGTCGAGGTCATGGTGACCGACTACTGCTGGACGACATGGAAGGTCGACAGCTCGTACGCCCGGAACGAGAGCCGCGGGTTCGTGTCTTTCGCCGCGGATCACAGGGATCTGGACGACATACCGTCATATCCGGCCGAACCGTGGGGACTGAACGGCGACCCTGTCGAGAAGCTCTCCGACGCACACAACTTCCTGTACCTGATCAACGATCAGGCCTATCCATCCATCGGATGGCTTGTTGCCGACCTGGACTCGACCGGGTACGACATGCTGGTCATGGACCTTTTCTGCGCGGGCGGCATGCTCGGACCGGGGGAGGTCGCGGAGCTCCAGTCGAAGCCCGGCGGAGGCAGGAGACTCGTTCTGTGCTACATGAGCATCGGGGAGGCGGAGGACTACAGGTGGTACTGGCAGCCGGGATGGACCACGGATCCACCCTCCTGGCTGGGTTCAGAAAATCCGTCCTGGCCCGGCAACTACAGCGTCGAGTACTGGGATCCCGTATGGCAGGCGATCATCTTCGGCAGTCCGGACTCCTACCTCGACAGGATCCTGGCGGCAGGCTTCGACGGCGTCTACCTCGATAAGGTGGATGCGTTCGAAGCATTCTGATCCGGCGTCCGGAACCGACAGCGATCCGCGACCAGTCATATGGAGAAAGGTCAGCTGCTGAACGTCGAAGGATTCCAGGAAGAGGCCATGAACGGTTTTCCTCCGGCTGGCAGACGAGCAGGTGGGGGGTACCAGTGAACGAGAGAACCGAAAAATTGCTTCGCACCGGTCTGGTTGCAGCTGGGGCCGTCCTGATCGCACTGGCACTCGTTTCTGACATCATCGGGCTCAGTGCGGGAGATGGCTTCAGCCGGAACCAATGCATCATCACAGCCCTGGGAGTTGTCTCGATCGTGGCTGGATTGCTTGGCCGCAGGCTCCCCGGCGTCTATCGGGGTGCGGGACTGATACTGCTCAATTCCATCCTGGTTTTCCTGGTCTTCGAGCTCCTCTCTCTGGTAGCGATCAAGATCTGGAATCCATACAGCATTTCCATCAGGCGCCTCAAGGAAGAGGTTGCCGGTGATCTGACGGCCAGAGAAGTCACCATTGTCTCCGGTCATTACGTCTCCTATCTGGTTTGGTGTGCCGATTCTCTCATGCAGGGGGTTCAATCGACGGACGAGAGAGGCTTCAGGATAACTCCCGGGGCAGTCGACGGAGCGGATTCATACGACATCTACATGTTCGGGGGGTCCGCGATGTGGGGAGAGCGCGTGCCTGACTCATGCACGATTGCATGCTACCTGCAGACCTGTCTCCAGGAATCGATGAACTGCCCGGTATGCGTGCACAACTATGGGCAGGAATCCTGGGTGTCCAGCCAGGAATTGCTTTGTCTCTTCATGGAGCTGAGGGAGGGTAGGTCCCCTGATCTCGTAGTTTTTTTCGACGGATTCAACGATGTGTGGAGTTCCTTCCAGATCGGGCGGGCGGGTGAACACCAGAATTTCCCTCAGATAAGAGACAGAGTCGAAGGTCGCGATATCCGGAGAGTCCAGGAGAGCCTCCTGCCCCAGCTCCTGAGTCGGACCAACATCGCGCAGCTGCTGCAGCTTGTCAGGACGGGGGGGACTCTGCGTCCCGAGCCGGAAGAACTCGTCACCTACAATACAATGGGTGTCGATGCACAAATCCTTGCCGAAAGCACTTTTGCCGTGTACCGGCGAAACATGCGCATGGCCTCGTCCCTGGGAGACGAATTCGGCTTCGACTGCCTGTTTTTCTGGCAACCCTGCATCTGGTGCGGGAACAAGCCCAGGTCATCATACGAAGATCTCGTCTGGCAGAGTGGAACAGAAGCTTTTGTCGCAGGCGGCGACCCCGCATGGAAGGATCTCATCCGCAGGACGCAGAACACTGCTTCGCTCTACTCGAGCAGCCTGGAACACTTCGTAGACCTGTCGACAGCTTTCGATTCCTCGACTGCCGAGTATTACAGCGACTACTCAGGCTGCCATCTGAACCCGGACGGCAATGCCTTCATCGCTTCACGGATCGCTGATGTGATAGTTGATACCATTGATCCCGCGCTGTTGAACTCGAGATAGGCCACATGGACGAGGGGCGATGTCCCATCCCGGCCCGCGACTGGTCTACCGGGGGCCGGGTTCCGGCTCCAGCGCCCTTTTACTGGTTTTGACGGCGCAGAGCCTCCCGCACATGGAGCAGACGTCCGTGTCCGAGGGCATTGCCTTCCTCCGCTCCGCGCACGCCTTCTCCGGATCGAGGGCCAGGGCGAACTGGGCATCCCAGTCGAAGTTGGAGCGCGCCTCCGCCATTGCGTCGTCCCTGTCCCTGGCGCCGGGCAGGCCTCTCGCCACGTCGGCAGCGTGCGCGGCTATCCGGGCCGTGACGGTTCCGACCCTTACGTCCTCCACGTCCGGCAGCCTGAGGTGTTCGGCAGGCGTCACGTAGCAGAGGAAGTCCGCGCCGAACCACGCCGCCATGGCCCCGCCGATGGCCGAGGTTATGTGGTCGTAGCCGGGAGCGAGGTCGGTGACTATCGGCCCGAGGACATAGAAGGGAGCTCCATTGCAGAGGGTTTTCTGAAGGCGGATGTTGTGCTCGATCTGATCCATGGGGACGTGCCCCGGACCTTCGACCATGACCTGGACGCCCGCAGAAAAGGCTCTCTTCTGGAGTTCGCCGAGAGTTATCAGCTCCTCGATCTGGGCACGGTCGGACGCGTCGGCCAGGCATCCCGGCCGGAGGCCGTCGCCAAGGGAGAAGGTCGCGTCGTATCTCCCCAGTATGTCGATCAGGTCGTCGAAACGCGCATAGAAGGGATTCTCCGCCCTGCGGACGGACATCCACTCCGCCATCAGCGCCCCCCCGCGGGAGACTATCCCGAGCTTCCTGCCCTGCTGGCGCAGCAGCTCCACCGCCCGCCGGGTGACTCCGCAGTGGAGGGTCAGGAAGTCGACTCCAAGCCTGCAGTGGTCCTCCACGGCCGAGAGCATGGCCTCCGGATCGACATCCCCGACTGAGCCACCGCCCTCGAGGACCTCCCCGAACACCTGGTACAGCGGGACCGTCCCCAGCGGCACGGGACTGGCCCCCGAGATGCCCTCGAGGATCTCCCTCCAGAGGGGGCCGGTCGAGAGGTCCATGACCGTGTCGGCTCCGTGGTGGACTGCCGTATGGAGCTTCTCCATCTCGACTTCGATCGATTCGAGGTCGGCCGAGCTGCCTATGTTGGCGTTGACCTTCACGGTGAGCCCCCTGCCGACTCCGCAGGGCTTCGGGCGGGCTACGGTGTTCGAACAGGGGATCACTACGGTTCCATCGCAAATCCCGCGCAGGAGGCGGGAGGTCTCGACACCCTCGATCCGGGCCACGGCAGCCGCGGTCGGATGGACCTCGCCCCTGCGGGCGGCCTCGATGATTCTCTCCATTGCGACTTCCCTTCTCCGGGAGGGACGGAACGAGGCTCCCGGAGTCCAGCACTTCCCTTCGCCGGCATTACCCGGATCAGGTTCCTCGGGGTATGATCTCAGCCCGACGGGCACCCCCTTCTGTGCTATGATACAACCTTCCAAGTCCATTTGACACCGGAGAACCGGAAAAGCAGCGGAGGTCGGCAGATGAGCCAGGAAGACGGGCGCGACCTTTCCGAGGAGAACCTGGTCAGGGTGCATACCGCCTCCTGCGAGATCGAGGCGCTCTCGATCGTGGCGATGCTCGAGGCGGAGGGTGTGGACTGCGCCTCCCAGAGCAGGCAGATGCCCATGTACGACGGGATCGCGCAGGTCTTCAACCCGGACTGGGGATACATCCTGGTCAGGGAGGGTGATCTGGAACGGGCCAGGTTGCTCATCGAGGAGTTCCTGACGGATCCTGGCGCAGCAGACGAGGACGGAGCGGAGGACGAGCAGTGATCCATTCTCTCGCACTGGCGGTGATCATGACTGCATTCGAGCCATCGACGGATGCCGCAGCCGGCCTTTCCGAACTCACTGATTACGCTCGTACGGGCTCGTTCTCCGGCGACCCTGGACAGCTGGTCCAGACGATGATGTCCCTGGGCGGCGGATATGCGAGGATGGCCGCCTGGGCTTCGTGGTCCGCAGGAGAACCTTTGTCCGTGGGTCCGGAACCATGCCTCCTCGAGTTCGGATCGGGGGAGCCGACGCGGGAGATGCTTGCAGGGATCGACCCGTTCTCCGCGGTCGAATCCCTCATGCTCGGAGTGCTGCACGAGTTCGCAAGGGGCGAACAGCCAGCGCTCCCGGTCCTTGTCGACAGCCTGGTATCGTCGAACATGGAGAGGCTCCCCGAGTCGACGATCCGCCTCGTGCTGCAGGTTTATGGAAGACTCGGGAGGGGCGGGCTCGAGCAGCGGATCGATCAGGCGGCGGACGGGGCCATCAGGACTGCTGTCCTGCGCTATCTCGCGGAGACCGGTGGCGCTGCCGGCATCGATGACATGTCGTCCCCCGTGCCCCTCCAGAGGATCTATGCAGCCCGGTCGCTGCCCGTGGGAGAACTCGGGCAGCTCCTGTCCGATCCTCTGTGGGCGGTGCGGTACGAGGCTGCCGGGCGCGTCGATGTCTCCCTGCTGCCTGCCCTTCTCGCCGATCCCGACCCCTATGTCGGGCTGAGGGCGGCATCCAGGATGAAACAGGAGGGGATCGAGGGTTTCCATGACAGGGCCGGGGAACTGGCTCTCCTTCCGGGACCCGTGGGCAACCAGGCGGTTTCGCTCCTGGGTGCGGAGGACGAAGACCTCATCGCCCTCCTGATGCGGAGCGGGGAACCGGGCCGCAGGCTCGCGGCTGTCGAAGCCTGGCTCGGCGCCGGGCTTTCGTTCAACCCTGAGATGGAGGAGGATCTGCTGAGGGATCCCTACTGGATAATTCCGGCCGTTTTGATAGAGAACATGGCGGCATCGGGAGACACGATCCGGGCCGGGGAGACCGCCAGGCGGCTGCTCGCCACGAGCGACGACAGGGATCTCAGACAGGCCCTGGCCGGGTTCCTGGAGACCGGACTCCCCGAGGGGGAGAGCCGCGGCGACCTCCCCGAAGGCCTTTCCGGATTCAGGACGGTGCAGCACGCGACGATCCACACCGATCAGGGAGACATAGAGCTTCAGTTGATGTCCGATTTCGCGCCGGTCACGTGCAGCGCCTTCTGCTGGCTTGCCTGGAACGGATTCTATGACGGCCTGTACTTCCACCGGGTGATACCGGGGTTCGTAGCCCAGGCGGGCTGCCCGCAGGGCAACGGTCTGGGAGGTCCCGGGTTCTCGCTGCCCAACGAGCGGAGCCTCATGCGCTTCCGGCGCGGGGTCGTCGGGATGGCGGATTCCGGACTGGACACCGGAGGCAGCCAGTTCTTCATAATGCTGGACGACCACGACAGGCTCGACTGCCGGTACACGGCCTTCGCCGCCGTCGCGGGGAGCGATTCCATACTTGACAGGATCACGGTGGGTACGAGAATAGAGTCCGTCTCTCTGGAAGGCCCCGGCGACTGACCGCGCGGGGTGCAACAGGCCTGAAAGGGTGAGTATGGCGAAGACTATCAAGAATATCCTGGTTACAGGAGCGGTGGGTCAGATCGGCAGCGAACTGACTCTCGCCCTGCGCGAGAGGTACGGAGCCGAGAACGTGGTTGCGACCGGCAGGAAGACAGCCCCGGCAAGGGAACTCGTGGAGTCCGGACCCTTCTACTTCATAGACGTGACGAAGCGGGCCAGCCTCGATGTGGTCATCCGCAAGCACCAGATCGACACGGTCTTCCACATGGCCGCCATCCTCTCGGCCGTGGGCGAGAAGAACCCGCAGATGTGCTGGGATGTCAACATGAACGGCACGATCAACGTCCTCGAGGCAGCACGGGACTACGAGATGACAAGGGTGATAATACCCAGTTCGATAGCCGCATTCGGCCCGGAGACCCCCAGGCACGGGACGCCGCAGGAGACGATACTGAAGCCCAGGACCATGTACGGCGTTACCAAGGTTGCCGGCGAGCTGCTCGCCGACTACTATGTCCGCAGGTTCGGCGTCGACGCGCGCGGCCTGCGCTACCCCGGCATCATCTCGGCCGAGACCCTCCCGGGCGGCGGGACCACCGACTATGCGGTCGAGATCTACTACAAGGCCGTCGAGCAGGGGAGCTACAAGTGCTTCGTGCGCGAGGACACTGCGCTGCCCATGATGTACATGCCCGACTGCATAAAGGCGACGATGGACCTGGCTGAGGCGGACTTCTCGAAACTGAAGCATTACAATGACTTCAACCTGGGTGCCATGTCCTTCACCGCGGGCGAGCTTGCCGCCAACATCGCGAAGCACGTCCCGGGCTTCACCTGCACCTACGAGCCCGACTTCAGGCAGAAGATCGCGGACTCCTGGCCAACGAGCATCGACGATTCCGCGGCAAGGCAGGAATGGGGCTGGGCGCCCGCATGGGACCTGGACGCGATGAGCGCGGACATGCTTTCGAAGCTCCGTGCACGCCACGAGAAGGGCGAGCTCTACAAGGGCGCAGCCGCGGAGTAGCCAGATCAGAGCCCTGACGGGGGCCGCCTTCGGGCGGCCCTCTTCGTTTCGGTGTCCGGTTTCCGGTATCCGGCTGGCGAATACCGGGAGCGGGGACCGCCATGCTGTTGCTGTGACTAGAGATGCCGGGCCAGGACGACTACGGCTGCCTTGTCACGGACTTCGCCGCCGTCACCCTCGAGCCTGGCATGGATGATGTAGCGCCCGACCGGGAGGCTCCGGCCGTCGTCATCCAGGCCGTCCCAGGAAGTCAGATGGGTCCCTCCCGAAGGGGAGTCGTCCGAAAGCCTCCTGAGCAGGCGGCCCTGCACGTTGAAGATGTCCAGCGTCACCAGGCCTTCGCCCTCGACCCGGATCGTCAGGACGTCATCGACTCCGTCTCCGTCGGGAGAGAACGGATCGGGCCACCAGTCGAGGAATCCCTGGAACTCCGGACCCGGGTTGTAGACCGAGTTCACTTCTCCCGGGGTTCCTCCGCAGGAGCAGGAGCTCCAGGATGCCGCGCGCCAGCCTCCTGCAGCAGGGTCGGTCTTCTCCAGGCTGACGCCTGCAGCACCACCCCAGGAAACGTCGTACGGGACCATGTCCAGCACCTGGCCGCCGGGCAGGGTAAGCCGGACGTCGTCGGCGTAGTCCTCTCCGGGCTGCGTCTGGTCGTTGAGTGCGGGCCAGGACGGAGGTTCGAGAAGCGCACAGGGGTTCTCCGGCCAGGCGTCACGGAAGCCGGCCGAATCGGACGTGATCACTATGTAGCCGGCGGGGGGGAGGACGATCGAATCGACGGTGACCACCACCTCCTCGTGCGAATCCGACAGGATCATGCCGGCGAGGGGGCGCGGCGACTCCGACAGGTTGAATAGCTCCAGCCATTCGGGCTCGCCCGGGTCCGGGTGGTACATGATCTCGTTGATCACGATGTCGCTGTTCATGTTCCATGCCACGTCCAGGGTGTCGTTCCAGGTCGCGCTGTCCGCTCCGCACGCCGTGAAGACGACGAGCGGAGTCTGCCCGGAAGGAGCGGCCCACACGGCCTCGAGCAGGAGTGTGTCGCCGGGTGAGGGTGGTTCGGGCTGGGCTGCCTGTATGATCTCGGAAGGGGAGGGTGTGCCCGAGTAGTCCAGATCGCCGTAGATCCACACCGAGAGCGCTCCCTCGGGGGCGGACTCCGTCCCGAGGTTCGTCACGAGTGCTGATATCCCGACTATCTGACCCTCCTCGCCGAAGGGAGGCTCCATGAGGATGGAGACGGGAGAGAAGTCCACACCCGTCTGTATCGATGGAGGACCCGCGCCGGGCGTGGGATCGGCCGCCGCCCAGTTTCCCTCCGCGTCCGGGCCGGAGGGTGTTATCCTGTGGAGCGAGAGCCCCTCGCCGGGGTCGAACGGGATGGAGTCGAGGCCGTCGTCGTCGCAGAACAGCGGATCGTCCCCGATGAGGGGGGTCCCGAAGGTGCTCGCAATGTCTGCGGCCGAGGTCCCGGAGGCTTCGTAGAGGATCAGCGGGTCGGTCCCCGAGAGACCGTCTCCAATCGTCGTGTTGGACACGGTGACGGCCCTCGTACCGGGTGCGAAGTCCCATGGCTGCGAGCCCAGGGCGTATTCGGGGTCGAGGAGGACGGCATAGGCCCCGGCCGGGATGAACCTGCCGGGGGTGATGTCCGGGTCCGTGAGCTGCCCCGGGGTGCCGCTCCACTCCGTTATCACATCCAGCCCGTCTCCGTCGCAGATCCCGCACCCTTCGAGATCGAAGACCCCCGGCCCGGGGAACCAGATCTCCACGAACTCGTCCCTGTCCTCGTCCTCCGGGTTGCAGAGCACCTCCGAGATCACCGGCGGTGTCCATTCGCCGCAGGAGAAGCCTTCCAGAGCGGTGTCGTTCGACGGGTCGGAATCGTCCGGATCGCTGACGGTCGCTCCCAGGAGCCAGCAGCCGTCTTCGAGGTCCAGGATGGATACGAGCGTGTCGATCTGGCCCGGGATGCTGTACGGGACCGCCATCACGGCGGTGACCTCCGCAGGCGAGGCTGTCGAATCCGCGTCGAGGTCGAGGAAGAAGGAGACCGAAGCCGAAGAGGCGGGGAGCCCTCCGCAGTTCCAGACCGAGGCCAGCAGCGTGACCGCCTGCCGGGTCGAGCCCGAAGGTGCCGCAACGATCCGGAGATCGACGAGACAGAGATCGAGAGAATCCTGCCCCGGGGGGACCGATCCCGGTGATCCTCCTTCGGCGGATGCCTGCCAGTTGAACTCTGCATCCGGTCCGGACAGGTGGATCCTTTCCACCGAGAAGCCGTTGCCGGGGTCGAACGGTATGCCGTCCAGACCGTCGTCGTCACGCATGAGGGGATCCTCGGAATCGACGGGGGTGCCATAGGTCGAAAGTACGTCCTGGATTCCCGTCCCCCAGGGACCGTACAGGGTGACCGGATCATCCGCAGTCAGGCCGTTCCCGATCGTAGTGTTCGCGACGGTGACGACAACTGTCGAATCGGGGAATGGGTAGGGGCTCGAACCGGAAGGGTACTCCGGATCGAGTACGAGAGCCGTCCTGCCCGAGCAGAGCCACCCGGACGCCACGGCCCCCGGCCCTGGAGGCGGGCCGGTCCATGGGACGATCGTGTCGACCGCGTCCCCGTCAGTCAGAGAAGACCCGCACAGGGGAAAGGTCCCCGGGCCCGCGTAGTGTATCTCGACGTATTCGTCGCAGTCCTCGTCCAGCGGGTTGGCCATGGCTTCGGAGACTACGGGCGGGACCCCTCCTCCCGGCGCCACGCAGGCCGAAGCCGCATCGTTGGCCGATGTTGTGTCCTCGCTGCAAAGGGCTCTGCCGGTCAGGCAGTACCAGCCGGTTTCCAGGGAGACCGATGCGGTGAGCGTGTCCCTGGCACCGGGGAGCATCCCGGCGGTCGATCCGGAGGCGAGGATCTGGTCGCCCGGTCCAGGGATCGAGTCGGCATCGAGGTCGAGGAACAGCGATATGGTTCCGGGAGGGCATGGCTGCGATCCCGAATAGAGGAAGAATGCGGAGACACCGAAAGGGGAGCCCGGCTGTGGCTGGGTTTCAGACGTGACGACACCGGTGCAGGAGAGATCGACCCCCTGCGTGGAGCCCCAACCGGTTCCGGGAGAGCCGCCCGGCGGACCCGCAGCCCAGCTCCCGTCCTGGTCCGGCATCGAGGGCAGCATTCGTTCGACGCTCGATCCGTCGCCGGGATCGAACGGGATGCCGTCGAGCCCGTCATCGTCGCGCTCCGACCAGACATCGGACGGGATGGGTGTGCCGTACGTCGATACTGCGCAACTGTCTGCGGTGCCTGTTGCGTCGAACAGGGTGAGGGGATCGGTCGAGGCGGCCAGCCCGTTGCAGAGCGAAGCATCGCCTGTCGTAATGATTATTGTGCCAGCAGGGAAATCGTAGGCTGGCGCGGATGCGTAGTCTGTCTCCAGGATGACTGCATAAGCGCCGGCCGGTATCGAGGTTGTTCCAGTGACCGCGTCCGAGTCGGGGAAAGGACCGTAGATCCCCTCGTCCCACGGCAGGATCTCGTCGAGTGCATCTCCGTCGGTGATGAGGAATCCGGCCAGGTCGGAGGGGGACACGGAAGGGTTGAAGACCTCCACGAACTCCGTCGCGTCCTCGTTCAGAGGGTTGGCCATGACCTCGGTGATCACCGGGGTCTGCCCCGACAGGATGACAACGGCCATCTGGATAAACATGCAGGAAGCGTATTCCGGCGGCGGCCCTGCGTCAAGAGGCCGTGTCCCGGGCGATCCGGTGCCTTATGTTCGGGGCTGCCGAAGCCCTCGAGGAAGGACTGACTTGGACAGAGGCCCTGAGAAAAAGCCCGCTGGGCGACTGATCCGCTTCGTACGGCCGTACTCCGGTACCGTGGCCGTTGCGATGATTTGTGCCGTGGTGTACGCCCTCTCGAGCGGAGCATCGATCGGCATGATACTGCCCGTTTTCGACGATGTCCTGGGCAACAGCGAAGGCGGCGCATCCGGCAGGTCCCTCCCTGAAATACTCGAGAGCGACGTCCTCCCCGTTCTGGGAGAGGCGTTCACGAGGCTGGCCGCGTTCGAACTGAGAGAGTCCGCAGCCGGATTCACCGATGCGGGCGAAGCGGCCCGGGCCGCCCTGAGGGAGGCACCCCCGCTCGAATCCCTCGCTCTCGTGATCTCGTTCATAGTGATCCTCATCGTCCTCAAGAACACGTCGGCCGTCCTCCAGACCTTCTTCCTGGCCAGGGTCGAGCAGGGAGTCCTGCTGGACCTCCGGAGGACGCTCTTCCGCCACATCCTCGGCCTGGATCTGGATTACTTCGCGAGGAGCAGGAGCGGCGAGCTCCTCAGCAGGATGACGGCGGATGTCGACAGGCTGAAGGGTGCGATCTCCGAGGCCCTGGTCAACGTCGCGAAGCAGGTGGTCCTGCTGGCCGTGTTCCTCTCGATAGCACTCATGGCATCGTGGAAGCTGACGCTCGTGACCATAGCCGTGATGCCTCCGAGCGCCATCGCGATAACGGCTCTCGGCAGGAGGCTCAGGAGAAAGAGCCACAAGGCGCAGGAGAAGATGGCCGATTTCGCCTCGGTGCTTCAGGAGTCCGCCCTGGGCATCAGGGTCGTGAAGGCTTTCTCCATGGAGGAGTTCGAGCAGGCCAAGTTCGACAGGATCCTGCGCTCCCATGCACGCTTCGAGACCTCCCTGCAGAGGCTCAAGGCCCTTGCAGGCCCCCTGACCGAGATAATAGGCGCAGCTGCCAGCGCGCTCATCTTCTGGTACGGCGGGAACGCGGTCCTGGGAGGATCGGGGATGACCCAGGGCCAGTTCTTCGTGTTCCTGGGCGCGGCGCTGTCGATGATGGACCCCGTGAAGGACCTCAGCAAGTCCATAACCAGGATACAGGCCGGAATGGCTTCGGGAGACCGGGTGTTCACGATCCTCGACGAGCAGCCTTCCGTGGTCGAGGCGCCGCACCCGGTGGAGGCGGACGGCCTCAGGGAATCGGTCGTGTTCGAAGATGTCTCGTTCTCGTACGACCGTGAACAGGTGCTCCATGACATCGACCTCACCCTGCATGCGGGCGAGGCGGTGGCTCTCGTCGGACCAAGCGGGGCGGGGAAGAGCACTCTCGCCGACCTCCTGCCCAGGTTCATCGACCCTTCCGCCGGGAGGATACTGCTCGACGGAACGGACATAAGGGACCTGAGCCTGAAGTCCCTCAGGGCGCTGGTCGGCGTGGTGACGCAGGAGACAGTCCTGTTCAACGACACCGTCAGGAACAACATCGCCTACGGGATGAGCGCCATCCCGCTCGAGAAGGTGCGGGAGGCGGCATCGGCCGCCAACATCCTGGATTTCGTGGATGACATGCCCGAAGGCTTCGACACCGTCATCGGAGAACGCGGCGTGACCCTGTCCGGAGGCCAGAGGCAGAGGCTTGCGATAGCGAGGGCCATCCTGAAGGACCCTGCGATCCTCGTCCTCGACGAGGCGACCTCCTCGCTCGACACCGAATCGGAGCGCCTCGTACAGAGGGCTATAGAAAGGCTCATCAAGGACCGGACGGCCCTGATAATCGCCCACAGACTCAGCACGATACGCCATGCCGACAGGATCCTCTTCCTCGAGGCCGGGCGGATAGTCGAGAGCGGCACACATGACGAGCTCATCGCCAGGGACGGCCGTTACAGGAGGCTCTATGACCTCCAGTTCTCCGACATCGCCTAGAACTGCAGTCCTGAGGCTGCATTCCCTGGGGGACGTGATCCTCTGCCAGCCGGCAGCGTCCCTGCTGGCCGGCGAGGGTCCTGTCGTGTTCCTGACCAGGAGCGGGTACATGCCCGCCGTCGAGAGGTTCGGATCGGGGATCACCCCCGCATGCGTCCCGGAGCGTACCGCACACACCGCCATCAGGAGGATCGTCTCGGAATTCCGCCCCGACAGGATAGTCGATCTGCAGGGCAGCCTCACCACGCTTCTCGGGACCTGGCCTGCGCGGACTTCGCGGTTCTCGACGGACAGGGCTCTGCGCAGGCTCGCACTCCGCGGGAGAGCGCGGATGCCGCTGCGATACCTGGAGTTCGCAAGGACCGCCGGCTTCCCGGGATCGGATCCACCGATGCTCCAGAGGAGAACCGCACCGGCGGGCGATCCATCCGTAGGGCTCGTATGCGGTGGGCGATGGAGGCTCAAGAGCATTCCTGAAGGTGTGCTCGCGGAGCTCGCGCGGCTGTTCACGGACCTGGACGGCGCAAGGGTGACGCTGATAGGGGGTCCGGAAGACAGGGAGTCGATTGCCAGGGTAGCCGCCGGGACAGGCAGGAAGGGCATCCATACCTATTGCGGCAGCGGCGGGGTAGGCGGTCTGCTCGACACTCTCGAGAAACAGAGCATCGTGATCTCGCCCGACTCCGGACCGGCCCACGCCGCCCGGGCCCTCGGCGTGAAGACACTGGTGGTGTTCACCTCGACCTCTCCCGCTCTCGGGTTCTGGCAGGCGGAGGGATCCTACGGACCTTCGGCCCCGTGCAGCCCATGCCACAGGCACGGGGGCGCCGGATGCAGGCTCGGGCATGAGGACTGCAGGGATTCCCTGCTTCCCCTGGACATCCGCAGGGCCGCCCTCTCGGAGGCGTCCGGAGGATGAAGACCCCCCTCATGGAGCAGTATCTGAAGGAGCGGAACCGCAATCCCGACAAGCTCCTGCTGTTCCAGATGGGCGATTTCTACGAGACGTTCTTCGAAGACGCCGGGACCCTCTCCCGGGTGCTCGGGATAACTCTCACATCCAGGGACATGGACAGGGAGACGGGCGGGAGGGTTCCTCTGGCCGGATTCCCGGTCCACGCCCTGGACAACTACCTGCCCAGGCTGATAAGGGCGGGGCTGAAGGTAGCGATCTGCGAGCAGACCGAGGATCCTGCCGGAGCAGGGAAGCTCGTCCGCCGGGAGGTCACGGAGATCGTTACTCCAGGCACTCTCGTTTCCGGTCAGGCCCTCGGCGAGAGGGAGACCGCCCTTCTCGCCTCCGTGCACTCCGAAGGCGGGGAATGGGCTGCCGCATTCTGCGACCTCTCCTCAGGCTCGGTGGAGGTTTTCCTGGGTGGTGCCGAAGCCGTTCAGGAGGAGCTGAAACGCCGTTCTCCCCGGGAGCTGCTCCTGTCGGACGACTCCACGCTCGATCCCGGCATGGAGTCGGCTACGACAAGGCTCGAGGCCTGGCGTTTCCAGACGGGGGCGGCGGAGGACTGCGTGAAGAGGAGGCTGGGGGTCTCCACCCTCGGCGGGTTCGGACTCGAGGATGCTCCCGTGCCCCTCGGGGCCGTCGGCGCCCTCCTCTCGTATGTCGAGGACGTGAAGCGCAACCTGTCCGCTTCGCTCGTCTTCACGAGCCTCTACAGGGCAGAGGATATCATGGTCATAGACAGGAAGAGCGCCCTCGCGCTGGACCTCGTGGACACCGCCGGTCCCGACAGGCAGGTGGTGCTCGCTGACGCGACCGACCGGACCTCCACCCCGGGAGGCGGGAGGATCTACAGGGCATGGCTCATGTCGCCCCCGAGGGATCCACGGGAGACCACGGCGCGGCACGATGCGGTCGGAGAGCTCCTCCTGACCGGCATCTGGAGGCAGACCGCCGCGAGGCTCTCTGAATGCTGCGACCTCGAACGGCAGGCCGGGCGGCTCCTGAC
This sequence comes from Candidatus Fermentibacterota bacterium, assembly GCA_963718745.1. Lineage (GTDB taxonomy): Bacteria > Fermentibacterota > Fermentibacteria > Fermentibacterales > Fermentibacteraceae > Fermentibacter. The sequence goes on from OY970370.1 coordinate 198,403, forward strand.
GACGAAGAGCAACCCGCGGGACATCCACGCGATCGGAAGGACCGCGATGCTGCTGCCCGGGATCGCAGGGGAGACAGCCTCCTGCGGATCGAAGCTTCTCGCCGAATCCTCTTCGATGGATCTGCTGGCCGATCTGGGCGGGATGATACTGGCCACGCTGGCGCCCGATCCTCCGGCAAGGCAGGGAGACGGGGACATCATCGCGAAGGGGGTGTCGTCCGAGCTGGACGAGCTCCGCGATGCACTGCACGGGGGCAGGAGCTGGATGGCGTCCATGGAGGAGCGGGAGCGCAGGGAGACGGGCATCGCAAGGCTCTCGATCGGATACAACAGGGTCTTCGGGTATTACATCGACATCCCGAGGAACATGACGGACGGAGTCCCGGAGAAGTACGTCAGGAGGCAGACTCTTGCCGGGAGCGAGAGATACTCCACGCCCGAACTGCGTGAGATGGAAGCAAGGATCCTGCGCGCCGAGGACGGGATAGCAGCAATAGAGAAGGCCATATTCGAGGATCTCAGATCGAAGGTCGCATCGTCCGCTGCGCGGATAAGGCAGACAGGCGCCTCCCTCTCCAGGCTGGATGCTCTCTGCGGAATGGCCTGCCTGGCCTCGGAGAGGTCATACACGCGGCCTCTCCTCGCAGAAGCCCCCTGCTTCCGCCTCGAGGACGGCCGCCATCCCGTTCTCGACCTGATCCTTCCGGCGGGCGAGTGCGTGCCGAATTCCCTCAGGATGGACTCCGACCGACGGATCCTCATCGTAACGGGTCCCAACATGGCCGGGAAGTCGACGCTGCTCCGCCAGGCAGCCCAGATACTCGTCATGGCTCAGGCCGGGTGTTTCGTCCCCGCAGCCTCCCTCACCTTCTCCCCGGTCGACAGGATATTCACGAGGATCGGATCCGCCGACCGGATTGCCAGGGGACAGTCGACGTTCCTCCTCGAGATGGCGGACGCCGCGGCAGTCCTGAACCAGTCCACGAGTTCGAGTTTCGCAGTGATCGACGAGATCGGGAGGGGTACGAGCACGTACGACGGGCTGGCGCTCGCGTGGGCGATAGTCGAGTACCTGCACGACAATCCCGTCCACAGGCCCCTCGTCCTCTTCGCAACCCACTATCACGAGCTCACCCGCCTGCCCTCGGAGCTTTCGTCCGCTGCAAACATAAACGTCCCGGTGAGGGAGACGCGCGCCGGGATAGTCTTCCTGTACAGGGCGGCCGAGGGTCCGGCTGACAGGTCCTACGGCATCCATGTCGCCTCGATGGCGGGGGTCCCGGCGGGAGTGACTGCAAAGGCGGCCAGGATACTGGCCAGGCTCGAGCGGGACGGCGGGGCGAAGCATCAGCCGGACGAGGGGCAGATGACGCTGGGCTTCGATTCGGCGCCGGACGGTCTCCTCGAGCTCATACGCAGCATAGCTCCGGACGCCCTTTCACCCAGGGATGCCCAGCGAATACTCTACGAGATACGGGACATGGTCGACTGATACAAACGGGTGTTTACATCTGCGGGAGATCGAGCCATATTGCCTCCGAAAGGAACGGTGGCAGCATATGGACTCGAAACCCCAGCCCTGGTCCGCACGGCTCGCGGGAGCCCCGGCCATAATCGCCCGCCCCGGGCGGGTGAAGCTCGACAGGAGGAACCGCCTGGCGGCCGCAGTGTTCGACCCCGGCACCGAGAGCCTCCTGCCGGTCCCGGGATCCACATGGATCCTCGAGAACGGCGTCGTTTCCATCACCCTGAAGACTGTCTCGATCAGGAAGGGCGCCTCAGGCGGGATACTGGTCCTGGCCGAGAGCAGGACCGGCTGACGAGGGGTGACAGGAAAGGCGATTATCTACATGTAATCCTCGTGTGTTCCTCCGTGATCAACTGAGCCACATCAGAAAGGGGATGCACCCCTGAGCGCCGGCGGAGAGGGCAGCATCGTAACTGACGACGGTTCCGGGAACCTCGAGAGCCTGATCGAAGGACTCAGCTGCGCCGTCCGGATCAGGCGTGCTGGGGAGGAGCCCGTAGAGAACGGGAGCTTCCGCAGACTCGTCCCCGAGAACCTCGTTGATACGCGGGCAAGGCTCTCCGCGCTGGAGGATTCGGTCATCTCCGGTTCGAAGGCCTCGGTTTCCGACTCCATAATCGAAAACGGCTCGAGCAGGTTCTTCCATATCCATGCGCTCGAATCCCCCGGGGACGGCGCGGCGGGAACGGTATCGACCGCATATTTCAGCGCTCCCGAGGACAGCGGCCAGATAATCCAGCTGCTCCATAGAACCCTTCACGACATCACCACCGCTTCTCCCGTCTCCCGGGGAGACCTCGGGAGCGCTCTGCCCTTCATCGCGCGAACGGCCATCGAAACGGCCGGCGTCGACAGGGTGAGCATCTGGCTGATCTCCGACGGACCCGTGGATGCCGGACAGTCGCTCGAGTGCATAGCCCTCGTGGATGCCGCAGGGGAGCTCACCGCACAGGACATGCCCCGGATCTCGGCCCCTGCCTATATGAATCTGCTCGCGCGAGAACGCGTGATCGAATCGCCCGACGTGTCGACCGACGAGAGGTTCGCGGAGTTCATCCCCGGTTACTTCGGACCTTTCCACATCACATCCACCCTGGATGCGCCGATACACGCCGGAGGCAGGGTCGCCGGGGTCATCTGCGTCGAGCGGACGACGAGCGGCCCGAGGCCGTGGACCCTCCAGGACCAGGTCCTGGCCGCATCCCTCGCAGAGATAACAAGCCTCACGATGGAGACCGCCAGGCAGAGGGACATGAGCACAGCCATAGACATGCTCGAGAAGGAGAAGGCGCTCATCCTCGAAGGCGTGGAGGACGTCGTCGTCCATCTCTCGCCCGACCTCCGGATCATCTGGGGCAACAGGGCGGCCGCCGAGGCCCTGAAACCCGGCAGGAGCGCAGGTACGGCCGCGGGTTCGGACGGAATGGCGGGCTCGGTCCTCCCGGACGAGATCAACAGCCTCATCGAGGGAAGCCCGCCCAAGAACTTCTCGAGCGCTGAACTGGCCTATCCGGACGAGAGATTCCGCTACACCACGATCTCGAATCTCCCCGGAAAGGATGGCGCGGCAGGTGGATACGTGCTGTTCGCGCACGACACAACCGAGAGGCGCTACTCGGCCAGGCTGCAGGAAGCGACCAGGAGGATAATAGAGAGCGGTCTGACCATCATGGACACCTCCGCCCTCTACAGGGAGATACACGGGATCATCTCCGAGATCGTGATGGCGGACAATTTCTACATCGCCCTCTACGATCCCGTGAACGACATCCTCTCATTCCCCTACTACGTCGACAGGTACACCTCGCCCCCGGAGCCGCGCAAGCCCGGCCGGGGCTTCACCGAGATGGTGCTGCGCGGAGGGAAGCCCCTCTTCCTCTCGGAGTCGGACATCGCCCGCTACATCGGCGAGGGGCAGACCGAGCTCATCGGTGTGCTGTCACACTGGTGGGTGGGCGTTCCGCTGACCGTCGAGGACAGAGTCTTCGGAGTCATGACCGTTCAGAGCTATTCCGGCGGCGCCATCGACCAGAGGATGAAGGATGCCCTGCTGACGCTCTCCGGCGCGGCCGCCCTCGTGATCGAGAAGCGCAGGACCGAAGACTCCCTGCGGAACAGCGAGTCGCGATACCGGGCCCTGGCGGAGAACGCCAAGGACGGGATAGTCCTCATCTCGGACGGCAAGCTGGTCTATACGAACGGCACCATCTCCAACATGCTGGGGTACGTTCCCGGCGCGATGCAGAACCGCGAATTCTCCGACTTCATCGTCGAATCCGACAAAGCCTCGATAGTCGCAAGGCACGTCGCCCGCCTGAGGGGGCAGAAGGTCCCCGGCATCTACGAGACTGCTCTGAAGAAGCCCGACGGTACGTCACTGCCCGTAGAGCTGAACGTCTCCATCATCAACGAGAAGGGGAGGACCGAAGTCCTGGCCATCGTGCGGGACATCTCCGACCGCCGCAAGATCGAGGACGAGCGCCGCATGATGGACAGGCAGATCCAGCATTCCCAGAAGCTGGAGAGCCTGGGCATCCTGGCCGGAGGCATAGCACACGACTTCAACAACCTCCTGATGGGTATCCTGGGGAACGCCGGGCTCGCCCTGATGGAGCTCCCCTCCGAGTCTCCCGTCCGGAGGACCATCGAGAGGCTCGAAACAGCAGCCCTGAGGGCCGCGGAACTCACGAACCAGCTCCTGGCATACTCCGGCAGGGGAAAGTTCATTGTCGAGCCCATCAGCATGAACAGCCTGATAGAGGAGATGGTGAACCTCCTGCAGGCGGCGATACCGAAGAACGTCGTCCTGAGGCTCGACCTCGCCCGCGAACTCCCCCTGATCGAGGGCGATGCCACGCAGCTCCGGCAGATACTGATGAACCTGCTCATGAACGCTTCGGAAGCCATCGGGGATCGCAGCGGGATAATCACCCTGGCCACGGGCATGACTTTCGTCGACAGATCCTACCTCAGCGGGACCTACATAGATGAGGACCTCCCCGAAGCCCTCTATTCGTTCCTGGAGGTTTCGGACACGGGCTGCGGGATGGACGACAAGACCAGGGCGAAGATCTTCGACCCCTTCTTCACGACGAAGTTCACGGGAAGGGGGCTCGGACTCGCCGCGGTGCTCGGGATAGTCCGGGGGCACAAGGGAACGCTGAAGGTCTATTCGGAACCCGGCCGCGGAAGCAGCTTCAAGATCCTCCTGCCGTCCCTCGGCGACAAGGTCCGGGATCAGGCCTCAGGAAACGAGAACGAATCCATAGGGAGGGGTGCCACCGTACTTGTCGTGGACGACGAGGAGACCGTCAGGACCGTTGCCAGGCTCTCCCTCGAGAAGTGCGGATTCCGAGTGGTTTCCGCGGAGGACGGCCGGAAGGCGGTTGCCGTCTTCAAGGAGCAGTCGGCCTCGATCGACCTCGTCCTCCTGGACATGACCATGCCGCATATGAACGGCGAGGAGGCATACCGCGAGATGAGGAGGGTCAGGCCCGATATCAAGGTCATCCTCTCGAGCGGATACAACGAGATGGACGCAGCCGGGAGGTTTGCCGGAAAGGGTCTCGCCGGTTTCATCCAGAAGCCCTATCGTCCCGTCGACCTTATCGCGCGCGTCCGGACCGCGATCAACCCGGGTCAGCAGCCGGACGGCGATCAGTCATCGAAAGAGAGTGTCTAAGGAGGCTCCGATGCTTCTCCTGGGCGAGAGGTTTCCCGAACTCAAGGTCAGGACCACCCATGGTCCCATGACCCTGCCCAACGACCTGGCGGGGAAGTGGTTCATCCTCTTCAGCCATCCGGCCGATTTCACACCGGTGTGCACCACCGAGTTCGTCGCCTTCCAGAAGCGCTGGGGCGAGTTCAGGTCCCTCAATTGCGACCTCGTCGGCCTCAGCATCGACCAGGTCTACTCGCATCTGAAATGGCTCGAGTGGATAAGGGAGAAGCTGTCGGTCGACATCCGCTTCCCAGTGATAGCCGACGACATGGGAGAGGTGTCTGAGGCTCTCGGGCTGGTTCATCGCGGGAAGGACACCAACACGGTCAGGGGAGTGTTCGTCGTCGACCCGAAGGGCTTCCTCCGCGCCATGCTCTTCTATCCCCAGGAACTCGGGCGCAACATGGACGAGATCCTCAGGATGATCCAGGGTCTTCAGCTGTCGGACAAGTACAATGTGGCCATCCCCGCCAACTGGCCCAGGAACGAGCTGATCGGCGGCAACCTCATCGTCCCTCCCCCGACGGACGAGGCTGGTGCGAGGGACAGGCCCCGCCAGTACGAATGCTTCGACTGGTGGTTCTGCCATCGCAAGATGGGCGAGCAGGGCGGGAGGTGAGCATGGACAGGGCTGCTTTCCACAGCATCAGCTACGGAGTCTATGTCGTATGCGCCGGCAGCGCCGGGACGAGGAACGGGCAGATCTGCAACACGGTCTTCCAGGTGACCTCCGAGCCGGCGACCGTTGCGATAAGCATCAACAAGTTGAACTACACCTACGAGTGCCTTGAGCATTCCGCCGGTTTCAGCGTATCCGTGCTCGAGGAGGATACGCCCATGACCTTCATAGGCAGGTTCGGCTTCAGATGCGGCAGGGATTTCGACAAACTCGAGAACCTGAGCGTCAGGGTGGGGACGACGGGATGCCCGATAGTCCTCGACCATGCCGTGGCCTTCGTCGAATGCCGGATCCGGTCGAGGTTCGACTGCGGATCCCACATGCTCTTCCTCGGCGAGGCGGAGGACGCGGGCATCCTCTCGGGAGCCCCGCCCATGACCTATGCCTACTACCATACGGTGAAGAAGGGGAAGTCCCCCGACCGCGCCCCGACCTTCATCGGGAAGTAACCGGCGGAGCCCAGGATGATCACATCCCCGGACACCCCCCGGGAGGGGGAGGGGCTGAGCGTATTCCTGCCGGCCTACAACGAGGAGGCCAATGCGGCCTTCATGATCGGCCGCGCCAGGGCCGTCCTCGAGTCCATCGGCGTCCCGTGGGAGATCATCATCGTTGACGACGGCTCCACGGACGGGACCGTCGCCGAGACCATGAAGGCGTCGGCCGGCGATCCCAGGATCAGGGCCGTCTCCCACGGGATCAACCGCGGGTTCGGGACTGCCGTGCGTACGGGGATCGAGAACTCCTCCATGCCGTGGATCTTCTACACGGACTGCGACGGCCAGTTCGATCTGCAGGAACTGAGGCGGCTCTGGGAGGAGAGGTGCGATTCGGACATCATCTCCGCATACAGGAGGAACCGCCGCGATCCCGGTCTGAGGCTGGTCTATTCGCTCTGCTACAGTCTCCTTACCTGGATCCTGTTCTTCGGTGGATTCAAGGATGTGGACTGCTCCTTCAAGCTGTACCGCAGATCGATCTTCGAAAGGGTCAGGCCGAGGGCGACCTGCGGCGTGATCGACCTGGAGATCCTCACTCTCGCCAGAGGTCTCGGGTTCCGTGTGAGACAGCTCCCGGTGACCCACCACCCGCGCAGGGCCGGGACGGTTTCGTTCGAATCGTTCAGGCACGGCTTCTTCGCCTGGGTGAGAATAGGCGCCATCAGCGAGATGTTCGCGCAGCTCATGGCCCTCAGGATGAGGACCTGGCGGGGCGATGTCGGCTGATCAGGGCTCGATGGACTCCCGGGGGCGGATTTCCTGCGGGATGTTCACCCCTCTTCCCCCTCTGCCCACGGGAGTTGCGACCTATTCTCTGAGAATCCTCCTAATCACGCGTGACATCATCGACTGGACAGTCTTCCATGCGGAGGGATCGGATGCAGGGGTCCTCCCGTCGGACGTCCGCGCCAGACCGATCCGGGGGACCGCACCCGAGGACCTGCCTCAAAGAAGGGTCTTCATGCTGGGCAACTCGCCCGAGTGCTTCGAGGTAGCCGACTCCCTGCTCCGTTTCGGCGGCTGCGGGGTCTTCCACGAGACCGTCATGCACCACATGCTGCGTTTCTGCTGCCTTCGGGACGGGCGGCGGGATCTCTACGAGAGGCTGCTCGGCTTCGAGTACGGCCCGCGCTCGCGGGCGGTGGAGAAGCTCCTCTCCAGGAGCATGCCCGAACCCGCCTACGATTCGCTCCTCAAGCAACACCCCCTCACAGGTTCGCTTGTGCACGCCTCGGACCCGATTGTCTGCCTGAACGAATCCGCGGCGGCCTTCCTCCGCCGAAACTCCGGGGGCAGGGGAGTGTTTGTCGCAGGGCACCCGCTCGATCCCGAAGGAAGCGTCACGGAACCCGTGGAGGCTGCCGGGGGGACCTATGTGGGCATGGTGGGCGGCGGACATCCCGGGCGCAACCTGGACATCCTGCTCGAGGCGCTGCACATGGTCAGATCCTCCGGCAGGGACGTGAGATGTGTGCTTGTAGGAGGTGGATGGCCCCCGGATCTGCCGGGCTGGGCGGTCGCAACGGGCAGGCTGGACGACGCAGCCTACCAGGGTTGGATCAGGAGGCTGTCCGTGGCCGTCGACATCAGGCATCCGACGTGCAACGAGACCTCCGGCAGCCTTCTCGAGGTCATGAGGGCCGGAATCCCTCCGGTGCTCACAGCCTCCGGGTCCTTCACGCGGATTCCATCCGGGGCCGCAGTGAGGATACCCGCACCGCCATCCCCGCACGCCCTCGCGAAGGCCATCATGATGATCCTGGACGACCCCTCCCTGGCCGGCTCCCTGTCCTCCGGAGCCAGACTCCATGCGGCGAAGGAGAGTTCGGTCGACCGTGCGCGCTCGGACTGGACGAGGATCGTCTCGACCGAGCCGGAGCGGGCCTGCGCCGTACCAGCGGTCACCTCCCTCTCGGCCGCCATCCATGATCCACCGCCGGGTTTCGAACGGCACGCACTGAACGAACCGGGACCGGTCTCCTGGTCGTTCGAAGGGACTGTTGCACTGGATCCGCCCCCATGGGCCGACAGATGCCTGCTCACCGCTTCGGGCACAGGAAGGGCCGGATCGGAAACGCTCTCGAGGGAGCCCCGGGTCTTCGAACTGTCGGGGAAGGTCGTGCTCGAGGGAAGAGGCCGCGTATTCCAGGCAACATGGACTGGAAAACCATGAGAAAGATGTCTTTGGCTGCAGCTCTCGCCCTCGCTGCCCTGCCGTTCCTCGTCGTCCTGTCCGGTGGTCTGGACGGCTTCGTGGGAGTCGTTGCCGGAGATGCGCCGATACCCGGAGACTCGGACGTGTACGAGCAGGCCTGGCATTTCTGGTGGGTCGGCAGGTCCATCGCCGAAGGCACCGACCCGAGGGTCTGCCCTCTGATCGGCCTTCCCGCGCCATACTCCCTCATCGGACAGAATATCGGCTGGCCCGACGCCTTCATGTTCGGGGGCATCTCCCAGTCGCACCCGGAGGCCGCAATCTTCTGCTCCCTGCTCTTCGGCACGCTCCTGGTGACCTTCGCCGGATACCTGTTCGCCTCCTCATGGGGTCTTGGCCCGTTCGAATCATCCCTTGCCGCCGTCCTCATGGCGTGGGCTCCTGCCCGGACGGCGCATCTCATTCAACACTACCAGATAGCGGGATTCGGCTGGGTCCTCCTGTCGATGGCACTCCTGAGGATGTACCTGTGCGGAAAACGGACGGCTCTCCTGCCGCTGATGGGACTCTCGCTGGTCCTGGCTTCGATGGAATCGGCTTATCACACCCTCTTCGGAGCCTTCGGTCTCCTGCTCGTCGCCATGGCAACCCTCCTGACACGGCGGATCGGTTTCCACAGGACCGCCAAGGCAGCCGGGGTCTTCGCTGCCGCCATGCTCCTGTCATTCCTGTTCTTCGATTCCTTCCCGGGTCCAATGCCGCCCGGCATGGGAAGGAACGAGGCCGTCTACTGGTCCGCCGAACCACTGTCCTTCCTGCTCCCGTCGCCTTTCGGCATCCCATGGCTCCTTTCAGGAGTCGATCCCCTCATGGGATGGATGCCCAACATCTTCGAAGGCGTGGTCACTCCCGGATTCATGGTGCTGCTCCTGGCGATGATCGCCGTACTCAGACGAGGGTCGCCGGCAGGGAGAGGGGGGTCCGACGGGAAAGGCATCCTCCTGCTCGCCCCGTTCTCGATTCTTCCGTTCCTCCTGACACTCGGACCCTGGCTGAAGTTCCTCGGCCGCCCACTGGGCATCCCCATGCCTTATGCCCTCATGCAGGACATCTCCCTGTTCGAGGGTGCAAGGTCCCCGGCCAGATTCGCGATACTCGGCACCTGCCTTCTCGTCATCCCTGCGGTCTCGGCGCTCCGTATGCTCGGAAGGCGCTGGATGGTCCTCCTGGCATCCCTCTGCCTGATCGAGGTCATGCCTCCGGGTCTGCCCACAGTCAGTTCGGTGGTGCCTTCGGTCTACGGCAGCTTCCCTGAAGGCGCAAGCGTGCTCGAGATACCGGCCAGCGTCATTGCCAGGAGATACGGCAACTTCATGACCGCAGACGGTTGCGAGCGCCCCGTTTTCGTTCTCACCAGGCGCACCTCAGACATCTCCGACGCTTTCGATCCCTTCCTCCTGGAATGGCAGGGCAGGGTCAGCGAGCTGCATGCGCTGGAAACTGGTGTGGACATCATTGTGTACAACCGCTGGCTGTTCGATCCCGGGACGCGCGCGCTCCTTGATCTGCGCTACGCCGATCTCTTCCCGGAAGCCTCCCCGGACGACTCTGTCCGGGTCTGGAGGCGCTGAGATGCGCGTCGTCCTGGACATGACGATCGCCGCCCACGCCCTGGGAGGCGTAGGGAGGTTCACCCTGGGCCTGGCCGGCGGCCTTGAACGCGTTGCCGCTGAACACGGAGTGGAGATCGAATTCCTCGATGTCCCCGCCGCCCGCAGGGGGACGCCGGCCCCCTGGCCGGGTGCCAGAGTCCTCGCGGACCCATTCACGCCCGGGGTGCCGGGTCTGGGGAGGCTGACCCGCCTGCTCGATGCGGAGAGGAGATCGAGGGGCAGGAGGATCTCCCGTCTGCTCGACGCAGACCTCTACCACCTCAGCGGAGTCCAGTCGGAAGCTCCCCGCGGGGCTCCCACGGCCGTCACCTTCTTCGATCCCTCAGCCCTCGAACACCCGGAGTGGCACACGCCCGACACCGTCCGCTTCTCGCAGGTCGAGGCCGGAATGGTCAGGCACGGCTCGTTCGTTCTGGCCATCTCCGAATGGTCCGCCTCGCGTGCGAGGGAGATCTTCGGAAGGGATCACGGCATCGGTGTGCTGGGCGGCGCGGCGGACGGCATCTTCACGCCCGGGGAGCCCGATCCAGCGGTTCTCGGATCCCTGGGTCTGGAACGGGACCGCTTCCTGCTCCATGTCGGCAATTTCGTACCGAGGAAGAACATACCGATGCTGATCGAGGCCCGTGCAGCCGCCGCGAGCGCCGGGGCGGACATGCCGCTCGTGCTGGCGGGAGCAGGCGGCTGGAAGGAGCCGTGCACCGTCGCATCGGGAGTGAGGGTCCTCAGGGCGATTCCGGACTTGACTCTCCTCGCGCTCTATCGGGGTGCGAGAGCTCTTCTTCTGCCGAGCGTCTACGAGGGTCTGGGCCTCCCGGCACTCGAAGCGATGGCATGCGGCTGCGGAGTCGTCGCGGCTGACTCCACCGCCCTCCCGGAGACTCTCGGCGGATGCGGCCTGCTGCTGCCTCCTGACGACCGGGCGGCATGGTCCGGGGCGATGACCTCCCTCTGTGTCGGAAGCCTCTCCGGAGAGCTCAGGGCAATGGCGGCCGCACGCCCCCGACCGACCTGGGACGAAGTCGCCCGGAGGGCCTGCCTGCTCTACCGCGAAGCTGCGGGGGGAAGATGAAGATCCTCCATCTCGTCCACAGGTCCCACCCCTTCCACGGAGGCGCCGAGAGGTACGTCCTGGAGCATGCGCTCGCCTCCGTCCGGTGGGGGCACGAGAGCACGATAGCCACCACCGACGCATGGGATGTATCCCTGTTCTCGGACAGGCGCGGGAGGAGGATCGAACAGGAAGAGGAGATCGTAGGCGGTGTCAGGATCCTGCGGTTCAGGGTCGCGCACCCTCCCCTGGACATGATCCCCAGGGCTCTGCTGAGGAGGATCCTGCGCGGCGGGCCGGACCGTTTCTACTACCCCAACCCCTTCATCCCCTCCCTGGCGCGATGGCTCCGCACCTCTCACGGCTTCTCGCTCGTACACGCCAACGCAATGCCCTTCATGATCTACCAGGGATGGCGTCACGCCGGCAGGCACCGCTGCGCGCTGGCGTCGGTGCCGCATGCCAACATAGGCGAGCGCTTCAGACGCCTCTCGGACATACGCTACTTCGACGGGATGCAGCCGGAAATACTCAGGAACAGCTCCTTCGCAGTCGCCCAGAGCCGGTTCGAGGCCGGCCTGTTCCGGGAAATGGGGGTGCATCCGGAGCGCATCCATATTTCGGGCAGCGGCATAGACCCCGCAGAGTTCGAGGATCCGGACACCCTCCTCGCACGCAGGAGGCTGGGTTTCGAAGGCCCCTTCGTCCTCTCGATGACATCCCACTGTTTCGACAGGGGGACCGGCCATCTCCTGGAGGCATCCAAGGTTCTCTGGAAGGCCGGACACGATTTCACACTGGTCCTTGCCGGTCCTGTCGCGCCGGGATTCGTTGCGGATCTCGATGCGATGATGCGGGACGTGCCGCCCGGCAGGCTCGTGCTCACAGGCTACATCGAGCAGGGTGCGAGGGCGGGGATCATAGCCGCCGCCGATCTGGTGGCCCTGCCATCGAGGCTGGATTGCTTCGGGATCATCCTGCTGGAGGCGTGGGCGTGCGGCAGACCGGTCATCGGCGCATGGGCGGGAGCGATGCCCGACCTGGTGGATGACGGCCGGAACGGTTTCCTGGTATCCTTCGGAGACGTGGCGACGCTTGCCGACAGGATGTCCCGGCTCCTCTCCGATCCGGGCATGCGGGACACCATGGGTCGTGAGGGGAGAGCCATGGTCCTCAGGGAGAGGACCTGGCAGACTGTGACCGACCGGTTCTACAGGCGGGTGGCCGAATGCACCTCATGGGAATGAGCGCCTGGTGACAGGCGCCAGATCCACGGCAGTCGTGGTCACGTACCGTTCCGCAGGCATCGTGGAGCAGCTCCGCGAGACGCTGGAGGCGCTCTCCGGCAGCTGTGCGACCGTCCTGATCGACAACGACTCCCCGGACGGCACCCTCGAACTGCTCGCATCGCGCATCCCCTGGGCCGGACCATTCTCGACCGGGGCCAACAGAGGCTTCGGTTCGGCCTGCAACCTCGGTCTTTCCAGAGTCGACACCCCCTATACTCTCTTCCTGAACCATGATGCGCGGATCTCACCCGGATCGCTCCGCCTCCTGGAGGAGTCTCTCGACGGAAACCCGCGCACCGCCGGCGTCCAACCACACATCAGAGCATGGGGCTGGCCGGAGGTGACTGCGAGCAGGGGCATCGGGATCACTTCCTTCTACGAGGGGTTCGACCTGGGTTTCATGCGCTTCGAACCGTGGTCCCCGCGTGGACATGTGGAAACTGCCGGGATCACAGCCGCCGTTTCGCTCTGGAGGACGGACGTCCTCCGCAGGCTCTCGGGCTTCGACCCGGGGATGTTCATGTATTTCGAGGACGTCGACCTGAGCATCCGCGCCAGGCTGGACGGCTGGGAGCTGGGGGTTGTCGGAGATGCTTCTGCGGAGCATATGGTGGGTGTTTCCAGCAAGAGATCCGCAGCAGGCGCCTGGGAGCTCTCCTCGGCTTACCACCTGGCCATGAAGTACGGCCCGGCTCCCCGCCGGACCAGGAGGATGTTCCTTTCGAGGGAGATGCGTGTGCTGCTCTCGGGTCTCGCCCGCCTCCGGTTCTCGCCCGCCCGCCCGGCCGCACTCGTCTCGAGCATCCTGTCGGGCCATGGAGCGAGAACTCCCTTCGTGCCGCCCACGGCCTCCCCGCAAGACCTCCCTCGCACGAGGCGAATCCCCCCCTTCCGACTTGTTCCGGGGGGCGGGCTCCAGAGCGGTCCCGGATGGACGGGGGAGAGGTCCTTCCAGGGATTCGGAGCCTTCACCTCCGAGAGGGACTGCACCCTGCGCCTCCGCCTGCGATCGGAACGCCGGCCGGCAACAGGAAGGCTCTGGCGGAGCGGGAAGCCCTGCGACCCCTTCCAGGCGACGTCCGAATGGGCGGATTTCTCGTTCAGGCTCGCGCCCGGCAGATACTGCCTGGCTTCGGACGACCCGGAGGCTGTCGTGCATGTTTCGGACCCCGTGACCGATGGCTGACCGAACCAGCACTGCGCGCCTCCTCGAGGGGGCTGCCTGGGGCATCGGTGCGGCCCTGTCCCACGCCATCGCAGGGGGATCGGTCTGGGGGTGCTCCGCCTTCCTCCTGTGCGCCTTCGCATCATCCTCCGGAATGGCATACGGCATGCTCCGCGGCGGGATGTTGCTGCTGCTCGCGGCCGCCACGGTGCTTCCGGGGAATCTCCACCTGCTGCCTCCGGTGGCACTGCTCGGGATCGTTCTTTCCGACAGGTTCGCCGGGAGAGCGTTGTTCGCCCTTTCGATCCCGCTCGCAGGTCAGGGAACCGGATCCACGCCCTACGCGGCGCTCGGGGCTCTCGCCGTGCTCTCCGCGATGCCGTCCCTTCGTGCTGCGAGGATCGCGGGGCTCGCCTCCGGGATCGTTCTCGTCCTCTTCATCACTGGTCCTCCCCTCCAGGGAGACGAAGCGGAGATGGTCGTGCAGGAGCGCCTGTCGGGAGGCGACGTCACATGGGAGCGATTCCATCTGGACTTCTCCAACCCCTCGGTCCTGCTCCGCACGCCGGGCATCGGGAGCGGTACCCTGAAGCTCTCCTTCGAGGGCGGCGGGACGCGTGACCGGATGCCGGTCGGGCTCGTGTTCACGGATGAGGCGGTCTATTCCGTCCCGCCTGGAGGCAGCGTACTCGAGATCCCTCTCGACGGCTCGTTCGTCAACATACGCCTGACAAGGCCTTTCAGACCCTTCGAACACCCCGTGCTGCACGTACTGGAGGCTGTGGCGCATGCAGATCCATAGGCCGGCGTTCCTCGCGAGGATTCCCCGCGGCCTGGCGTTCCATGCCGCAGGAGCGGCCGCGCTCTTCCTCTTCTGGAGAATAGCAGGGATGCCCATGCCCGGCGCCGCAGGGAGGCTCATCCCCCTCGCCTGGCTGCTCGCAGGCGCCATAGCCCCGTTCCGCCCCCCCGGCAGGGCGGAGGTGGCATGCCTGGCCTTCTCGATCTTCACCGGCTTCTTCTGGGCTTCTTCCGACATGCTCCTCGCCGCCTCGGCGGCCTCGATGGTGGCGGGGGTGTTCCCGCCCATGCTCCACCGAGGGGGCCTCGGCGGGCTGAAAGCCGCCCTCGCGCTCATCCCGGTCGCCCCCCTCATCATGTTCACGGTGCCGTTCACCGGAGACGAGCCCTTCAATGCAGCTCTCTCCGAGAGCCTGATCCTCGACGGCGACACGGACACATCCGACAACCTGAGGCAGCTCGACAGATGGGCATACGTCACCCCGGAGACGGGAGCCCCGGTCGAGGGGATCAGCCATCACCAACCGCTTTTCGCACTGCTCATCTCGCCCGGGTTGCTGCTGGGCATCCCCGGTTTCAGGATCGTATCGCTTATCATCTGTTCGCTTGCGATAATCCTCGTCTCGAGATGCGCCGTCGCCGCCGGGGGAAGCCCGTCGGCCGGCGCAATCGCTGTCCTCCTGCTTCCCGGTGCGGCCTGTGCGGGCCTGGCCTATCCCGACTGGACGGCGGCATGTCTCGTCACTGCAGGAGCGCTGGCTGCAGGGGGAAGGCGGTCCATCCAGGCAGCCCTGATCGTAGCCCTGGCCCTGGCAGCCACGAAGATGCGGTTCGCCCCGCTCGGTCTGGGGCTCATCCTGGCGGCGCTGCTGCGGGACCCCAGGATCGGTCCCGCAAGGACGGCCCTCCTTACGGTGGCCGCCACCGGGGCATTCCTTGCCGCGGACCGCCTGCTCCTCGGCGGAAGCCTCTTCTGGGTGAGATACGGGAACATCGAGTTCCTGAGCGTGATCTGGCACAGGACCATCTCCGGATGGCCCGACATCCTGCTGCTACCCGTCAATGCCCTGCTGGACCAGGAGTCGGGTCTGCTGTGGCGCGCACCATGGCTCGCCCTCGCAGTCCCGGGGATCCCCGCACTCCTCGCCGGGAAGAGCCCCGCAGCCCGGGCCCTCCTCATCTCCGGCGCGTTCTACCTGGCCGGGGTGTTCATCTGGACTCCCACGGAGTGGCATGCGATGCCCACCCCGACTGGCAGATTCTTCGTAGCCCTCCTCCCTCTCGCGGCGGTCGCGGCTTCCGTAAGGCGGCCGTCGAAGCCCCTGATGCTCTACTCGATCGCGGCATCCTCCCTCTGTCTGGCCTTCCCGCTGCTCCGGTTCAACCACATGGACGGACGGGACTCCCTGTTCGATCTCGTCGGCAGGTCTCTGCCCGACAACCTGTGCCTCGTCCTCCCGTCCATGGTCAGACCCGATCTCCTAGTCACGGCTTCATGGCTGGCGGCATGGGCGATCCTTCTCGTGCTCGTGATGAAGCGGCGCAACGGGGCGGCGCTGGTCTTCGCCTCGCTGATGATCCCCCTCGCCGTGCTCGCGACCCGCTCCCGGGGAGGCGTCTTCGAGGCCGAGGACCTCCGGGCCGATTACAGGATCGGATGTTCACGATACCCCGTCTCACAGGACCCCCTGACGAGGAACTCCTGGACCGGTTCGAGGGAGAGGCTCCTCAGGATCGGATCCGAAGGCGATGCGGTGCTGCTTCCCCTGCCTCCCGGCGAGGGGACGGGACTTCTCGAGATCGAGCTGAGAGGGGTCGCAGAGGGCGGCATGGCACCCTGCCTGGATATCACCGGTCCGGGCTGTTCGGGAAGGCTGGTCCTGGACTCGCCCGAAGCCGAACTGCCAGAATGGATAGCTTCGGTGAGGAGGGGAGAGGGTACTCCGGCACAGCACCCCGGAAACACGGTCAGCTCCATCGTCAGGATGGTGATCCCGGACGGAGGGAAGGGCGGGGTGCTCATCCTCTCCGCCGGCACCGACATGGGGCCGGAAGCAGGCATTTTCCTGGACCGGATCAGGGTATCGAGGCGCCCATGAAGCTGGACGTGGTCATCCCCACGAGGAACGGACTCGAACTGCTCTCGACCTGCCTCCCGCCTCTCCTGGAGGCAGGGCGGCGGACGGAGATCGGGATCAGGGTCGTGGACGACGGATCCTCCGACGGGACTCTCGAACGGGGCAGCGCCCTCTACCCCGGGGTCGAGTTCATTCCCGGAGGAGGCGAGCGGGGTTT
This sequence comes from Candidatus Fermentibacterota bacterium, assembly GCA_963718745.1. Classification (GTDB taxonomy): domain Bacteria; phylum Fermentibacterota; class Fermentibacteria; order Fermentibacterales; family Fermentibacteraceae; genus Fermentibacter. The sequence goes on from OY970370.1 coordinate 215,260, forward strand.
CTGCCATGCCGTCAACCGCGGCGCCGCGGAATCCCGCGCCCGGTTCATGCTCCTGCTGAACAACGACGTGATCGTCGAGCCCCGGAGCGTCCTCGACCTCGTCGACAGGATGGCCCGCGCTTCCGCGGAGGTGTTCTCCGTCATGCCCGCCATCATCAGGAGGGACGGTTCCGACGAGAGCCTCCTCCGCTGCGGCTTCAGGCACGGACTGGCGGTGATCGGCACGGGGCCGGGCGCTCCATACCCCTCGGGCGCATGCTCCATATTCAGGATGGATGCGTGGAGGAGCCTCGGGGGTCTGGACACGAGGTACGCCCCCATGTACTGGGAGGATGTCGACATCGGCCTCAGGGCCGCAGCAAGGGGGCTCCGCATCGAAAGAGAAGGCGGGATCACGGTCCGGCACATGCACGCGGCGACCGCCGGGCATGGCGGCCCGATGAGGCGGCTCCGCGAACGGAACAGGTTCATCCTGATGGACGCGCATTTCGGGAACAGAAGATTCGAAACCGGCCTCTTCCTCCCCGTTCATGCCCTTGTTTCCATCCTGCGCGGGAGGCCGGAGTTCCTCGGCGGCTTCCGCGACTTCCTCGCATGGCGAAGGAGGCGGATCTGAAGGGCGTCGTGCGTTCGGAAGGCCGGCGCTTCATGATCGGCGTCGAGCTGCTCCTCGGGCTGGCCCTGGGGGCTGCGACAGTGGCGACGACGGTGGCTCTGCTGGTGGTCTTTCTCCAGGAGGAGCGGCTGGAAGGTGAACGAAGGGAGCGCGGTGCGCTGGTTGCGGAGGCGGCGGCATCGGGAGTCGACGGGCTTGCGACAGGAGAGTCTGTCGACGAGCTGCTGAGGAGATACGAGATCGCCGGACTCACCTCCGGAGCCGTCCTCGTCGAATCCGGCGAAGCGGAGGATTTCCTACCACCCGGGGGAGACTCCGGGAACTGGTTCCTGAGGAGCACCGACAGCGGTGCGCTGCTGGCAGTCCGGCTGCCCCCCGTGGACCGTGGAGCCGGCAACGCGCTGATGCTTCTCCTGGGGGCGATGTCGGCCATCCTCCTCGTGCTGGTCTTGTATGCCCCGTCCTACGTATCGAGGAATCTCACGGGACCCCTTGCGGGGCTGCTCGCGGATGCAGGCAGAGCGGGCGCCGGAGACGGAAGCGCCGTTGCAGCCAAGGCCTCCTTCACCCGCCTCGTCGAAATGCTTGCCCAGAGGGATGTCGAACTCGAGAACCTCCGCTCGATCGCAGAGAAGAGGGCCGACATGGCCGAACTCAGCGCATCGACGATCATCTCCGCCATGCGCTCCTCCGTGCTGGCCCTGGATGACGCAGGCTGTCTCGTCGCATTCAACGGCGCGGCTGCGGAACTCTTCGGGCTGGTGGAGGAGGATCTCGGAAGGCCCTTCCCTGCCTCCAGGACCGCACTCGGCGAGGCTGTAGCTAGGATCAGCGGCGACGGGGCCTCGGACGTCGAGGAGTTCGAACACACCGAGGCAGGCGAGTGCGGCGAGATGGTCCTCGCGGTCTCGGTGAGCCGCTCCCGGGAGGGGATGACAGCCATTCTCGCCACCGACGTGAGCCGGTTGAGGACCCTCGAGCGCAGGCTGGCCGAAGAGGCCGTTCTCGCAGGTCTCGGAACCGCTTCGGCAGGGATCGCTCATGAGATGGGGAACACGCTCTGTGCTCTCTCCGGATTCATCGACCTCCTTGCCAGAGGCAGGACCGACGAGAGGGCCGAGGCTCTAATCGCAGAGGCCAGGGCGGAGGTCAGATCAGCCCTGCGCATGATCGACTCCTTCAAGATGCTCTCTTCGGTTCCACAGAGCGCAGGATCGATCCTCGACATCGCTGACCTCGCGGAGTCGGCCGGGGGCTGGGCTGCGGCAGCCGGCGGACCGGTCGAGGTGGAGGCCGGAGGTCTCTCCGGCACGATAAGAGCGGATCGGGAACTGCTCGACAGGGCAGTGGTCAATCTGCTCAGGAACGCAAGAGATGCCGATCCCGAAGGATCGATCCTCCTGTCGATCTCCGCAGGCGAGGGCAACCTCAGGATAGTCGTAGGAGACAGGGGGCAGGGTCTTCCTCCCGATCCCTCGGGAGTCCTCAGACCCTTCTTCTCGACCAAGAAGGACCAGGGGCACATGGGCATGGGGCTGACGCTCGCACGGAGGATAGCGATGTCGTTCGGCGGCGACCTGAAGGCCCGGGCGCGCCCGGGCGGAGGGGCGGAGTTCGAGATCGTAGTGCCGCTTCAGGGAGGGACGTCATGAGATCGCTTCTCCTGGTCGAGGACAAGCGTGGCATGCGCACGATGCTCACTGCCGCGCTGAAGGAGGACGGCTGGGAGGTCACGGCCGTCCAGGACGGCCTCGAGGCCGTTGGAATGGCCGCCGGGTCGTCATTCGACATCGTCCTGTGCGACGTCTGCCTCCCGGGTGCGGACGGGATCGAGGTGCTCGAAGCGTTCACGAGGCTGCGTCCCGGAACCCCGGTAGTGCTCATGACCGCATTCGGAACCATAGATCTGGCTGTGAGGGCGATGAAGCTCGGTGCCCGGGACTTCATCACCAAGCCCTTCGAGCTCGGCACCCTGACCGCGCTGCTCGCCTCGAGCCTGAAGAGCTGCTCCGGAGAGATGATAGGGCGGAGCCAGGGTTTCCTGGAAGCTCTGGAGAGGGCCGGGAGAGCCTCCAGGAGCTCACTCAACGTCCTGATACTGGGGGAGAGCGGAACAGGCAAGGAGCTGCTGGCCCGGAGGATTCACGATACCGGAACGCGGAGCGGCGGACCCTTCATCCCGGTGAACTGCGCCGCGATACCTTCCGAACTGATGGAGAGCGAACTGTTCGGAACCGAGAGGGGCGCCTTCACCGGTGCCGATTCCGAGAGACCGGGCAGATTCGAGCTGGCCGGAGGAGGGACGATCTTCCTCGACGAGGTGGGCGATCTGGCTCTCAACCTCCAGGGAAAGCTCCTCAGGGTCATCCAGGAGAGGACTTTCACGCGGATCGGCGGAACAGCCCAGCGCATGGCCGATGTACGGATACTCTCCGCGAGCAACAGGGATCTGGCGACCGGGGTCTCGGCGGGCCGCTTCAGAGCCGACCTGTACTTCCGCCTGTCCGAGTTCCCCGTGACGATCCCGCCTCTGAGGGAGAGGAGGGGAGACATCCCAGTCCTCACTGAGCATTTCATGTCCGAAGCTGGAAGAGGCGGGTGCGCCCTTCCCCCGGGCTGCATGGAGGCCCTGGAGCGCTACGGCTGGCCGGGCAACGTCAGGGAGCTGCGGAGCATCATCCACAGGGCCTGCGCACTCTCTGCGGGCAGGGCTGTCGAGAGGTGCGACCTCGAGATTCCGGACGGGCCAGCCGGTTCCGGACTGCTTGATGCGGCCTCCAGGGCCGCGCGGGAAGCGGAGAGATCACTTCTGGAGGAAACGCTCGAGGCCTGCTCCTGGAACAGGTCCGAGGCCGCAAGGCGACTCGGAGTGAGCAGACGCACCCTTCTCAACAAGATAAGGGATCTGGGCCTGCGCTCCTCCTGACCGGTCAGGGCTGGATCGGCGGGATCGATTCCAGGGCAGCCTCCAGCGTGAGCCCCGGTACCTTCGAGACGGCATCGAGCACCTTCGCCGTCCCCTTCAGCGAGACCCCCTTCTCGAAGCAGCCTACCGCGATCGAGGCGACCCGGTCCTCGCCCAGGGAGGCCCAGTCGCAACCGGCCCTCCTGGATCCCCTCCGCCTGTCCGTGAGGAGCCATGCGAGCGAAGAGGCCGGCCAGCCGACCTCGGGACGTATCCTGTCGAACAGGTCGGCGGTCTCCCAGTTGAGCAGCCTACCGACGAGCTGTTCAGAGACCCCCAGGGACGAATAGAGGATCCTTCTGTCCCAGGGCCTCGGCCTGAGCCGTGCCGTAATATTCGCCCGGAGTTCCTCGGAGACCGCCTCCGGGGGGAGGTCGGTGTCCGGGTACATCCGGTCGGGTCCCGGAAGGATGCGCTCGAAAGTCGTATTTCCGCTGCGGAGAGCCTGCCGCGTCTCGGAGGGAACCCCGTCGAAGGCTTCCCTGACCCTGGCCACGACCTCCTGGGAAGTCGTCACCAGATCCTCGTGCGGACCGAAGAAGAGAAGAACCGCGTCCTCGGGTGATGTCACACCCAGAGCGGCTCTCAGAGCTTCCGGAGCCCTCCTGATGCATGGTCTGCTCTCGAGGCATGCGATGACCCTCACACGTCCGTCCAGCTCGTCCATGAAATCCGTTCCCGGCTGGAGCGGCGAGTCCAGGAACCGGTCGAAACCCCGCAGGACCTGTACCGCCGCCTCCTCGCCGGGAGCCGGCGCGGAGATCCCCGGCAGGCCGGAGACAGCGATCGCCGAATCGTCCAGGAAGATGGGGGACGCGTTGTACATGTCCCTTTCCAGCCCGGCTGGCGCGAGCGCGTCCCTGAGGTCCAGAAGACCCTTCTGTCTGTAGCCTTCCACGCGGCAGAGAGCCTCTATCATGCCGATCTGCGGGACACCCTTTATCTCGACTCGGGTTCCGCCACGGATGGAGACATTCACGTCCTGGCGCACCGAGCCTATGCCTCTTCTCACCCTGTGGGTCGAGCGCATGACCTCGCCGACCAGGGCTGCACCCGCGGCCGCTTCCGCCGGGGTGTAGAACTCCGGCATGGTCACTGACTCGACGAGCGGAATCGACAGCCTGTCGGTGCGGTAGTAGACGTGGTGACCCACGTCGTCCACCTCGCGGCAGGCGTCTTCCTCCAGGCTGAGCTGGAAGAAGCCCAGCGTCCTGTCCATGAAGGGTATGCGGCCGTTCACACCGATGATGGCGGTGCGCTGGAAGCCCGTCGGGATGCTGCCGTCGAGATACTGCTTGCGTGTGATGTGGATTTCGTCGACGAGGGACATGCCGAACATCATGGCTATCTCTATGGCGTATTCTACAGCGGAGGGATCGGCCTTGAAGGGTGGCGTGTCGTCCATCTCGTAGGTGCAGACGCTGCTGTTGTACAGGAGGTAGTGGACCTGCTTCCTGGTCTTGAACTCCATGAGGGCGGTCCCGTCGTACTCTCCGAACTCGCTGAGGGTCGGGCGCATGTGTCGGAGGAGCTCGGAGTCCGGAGCGTCGTTCCTTATCCTCGCGGGGCAGCGGCAGAAGAGCTTGTTCGGGGTGGCCAGCTGCTGGTGTGTCTCCAACCCGCAGCGGAAACCGAGCTCTATCAGCTCGGAATAGCTATCGGCGGAAGATGGCAAGGGGGATCTCCTTCCGGTCGGGGAAAATCAGGGTGAACATACCAGCAGCGGCAGAGGGGTCAAGAAATGAACCGGAGAATCCGCTCGTTGACCTTTGTCGGACTCCCGGGTATGATCCGTGCGTGAAGGCACACGAGGGAAAGCTGGCCCTTCAATACGCTGCTCCATCCGGGGGGCAGCGTTTTGTCGTATCTGGCTCTCCTACGGGTGCAGTGCGCCGTACATAGAAAGGAGCTGGGCATGAACATCGACGTCAGCGGCAGGCACTTCGACCTCTCCGACGGCATCAAGACCTATGTGAAGGAGAAGCTGTCCGTAATGGAGAGGTTCTATGACGGCATCGACGATATCCACGTCGTACTCGAATTCTCGGCGGGAACCAACACCGCCCGCGTGCAGGTGAGGGGGGACAGGCTCAAGATCGACGCCAGAGCCCATTCCCACGACATGTACGCCGCTTTTGACGAATCCGTGAGCAATCTCGAGAGGCAGCTCCGCCGCTTCAAGGACAGGCTCCACAGCCATCCGCACAGGGGCGCCCAGGAGGACACAAACGCCGCCTTCCTCTCTGCCGGGGACTTCTGGACGCCTGCCACGGGCTCCGAACTCACCGGCCCGTTCGTGATCGACAGGATTGACTCGCTCCCCAGGATGAAGACGGAAGAGGCCATGACCGAGTATGAGCTCGCGGGCGGCCACTGCATGATATTCCAGAACACCGAGACTTCGTCCGTGAATGCCGTCTACCGTGCTTCGGACGGTTCCACCAGGGTGGTCGAGCTGATCCAGCTCCGGGAGGAGAGCATCTGACATGAGGGACAGGTATCCCGAGCCGGGGGACATGACGGTCCGGAAGCTCGTGGAGCTTGTCGGACAGAAGCTTCTCCTCACTCCAACATCCGGTGAGACCGGTTTCTCGAGGCTCGTCGGGAGCCCGGACATCAACAGGCCCGGGCTGGCGCTGACTGGCTTCACCCACCGCTTCCTGCACGACAGGATCCAGATATTGGGCGAGACCGAGATCACATATCTCTCCTCGCTGGATCCCGAGGGCCGCAGGGCCGCGGTCAGGAACCTGTTCCAGTTCCCGGTCTACTGCTTCGTAGTCACGAAGGGTTTCGAACCCCCCGCCGAGATCGTGGATGAAGCATCACAGAGCGACTGTGCGGTCTTCAGGTCGCCCAGGGACACCACGCCTCTGATCCATGACCTCACCGGGTACCTGGCCGAAGTATACGCACCCCGTAAATGCGTACATGGCACCCTTGTGGACGTGTTCGGGGTCGGCCAGCTCGTTACGGGGCGGAGCGCCATAGGCAAGAGCGAGGCGGTCCTGGGCCTGGTCGAGCGCGGTCACAGGCTGATCGCTGACGATATCGTCAGGATCAGGAGGACCGGCGAACAGCTGCTGGGAACGGGCGACGCGCTCATGGGAAGCCACATGGAGATCAGGGGGCTGGGCATGGTCAACATTCCCGCCCTCTATGGGATACGTTCGGTGAAGGACCGGCACCAGGTCGACATGGAGGTCAGGCTCGTCGACTGGACCCAGAAGCCCGACTTCGACAGGACCGGTCTGGACCGGACGACAACCACCTATCTCGGAGTGAGGATACCGCAGATCATCCTCCCGGTCCTGCCGGGAAGGAACATAGCGCTCCTGCTCGAAGTTGCTGCGATGAGCTTCCTGCTGGAGAGCCGGGGAGTAGACATCCCCGCTGAACTCGACCTGAAGCTCATCGAGAGGATGCGGGACGCGTCAGGCGGCGCATGACGCCGTAGATCGGGAGCAGAGCTTGTATCAGAAGACGGTCGTCGTACCGAACCGGCTGGGGGTGCATGCCCGGCCGGCAGCACTGATCGTGAAGAAGGCCGCGGTCTTCAGGAGCGAGATATCGATCTCGACCGGAGTCGAGGAGGTCAACGGCAAGAGCATCATGGGAGTCATGACGCTCGCGGCCGGACAGGGGACCGAGCTCCTGGTCTCGGCCGAGGGCGAGGACGAGATCCAGGCCGTGGACGACCTCTGCGCACTCGTGGCGGCCGGCTTCGGGGAGGACTGAACTGGGACGGTCCTTCGAAGGTACGCCTGCCTCTCCGGGCATAGCCATCGGTCCGGCTTTCCTCCTCGATGTCGAGGAGCTCCGGATCGCGAGGCGGGAGCTTGCCTCGGGAGAGGATGTGGAGAGCGAGCTGGCCCGGCTCGACGACGCCCTTGCATCGACGCGGAAGGAGCTCGCGGAGCTGGCCGAGGGGATGGGGGATCTCGTCGAGGGCCGCCAGGTCCTGGACGTGCATCTCATGCTCCTCGACGATCCGGTGATGCTCACCGATGTCCGCAGGAGGATAAGGGACGGCAGGGACAGCGCCGAGCACGCGCTGAGCCAGGTGATGCTCGATGTCATAGAACGCTTCAGGAAGATGGAGGATCCGTACACACGGGAGAGGGCTGCGGATGTCCGCGACGTCGGTCGCAGGATCCTGGCCAGGCTCCTCGGTTCGGAGCGCGAGGCGCTCGGCCGCGTCTCCAGGCCGGTCGTACTCGTCGCGCGCGAGCTGGATCCATCCGTCGCGGCCAGCCTCCGCCGCGATCAGGTGCTCGGTTTCGCAACCGACGAGGGTGGCAGCACCTCCCACACGGCCATCCTGGCCAGGAGCCTCGGAATCCCCGCGGTCGTAGCCCTCAGGGAAGCCGCGGAGGCGGTCCAGCCGGGAATGACGGTCATCGTGGACGGTATCCACGGCAGGGTCATCCTGGATCCCCAGGAAGACGAGATAACCTACTTCACGCAGCTGCAGAAGAACTACGCCGAGATGGAGGCGGCCATCGCGCTCAACGCGGAGGAGCCTTCGGTCACGGCCGACGGAGTCCCGATCGAGCTCGCAGGGAACATCGAGTTCTCCCAGGAGGCGGATCAGGTGAGGAAGTACGGTGGCAGGGGGATCGGCCTCTTCCGAACCGAATTCCTCCATCTCCTATCACCGGACGAGGACGACGAGGAAATGCAGTACAGGGCATACTCGCATGCTCTGAAGGAGATGAGCCCCGACCCTGTCGTAATCCGGACCCTCGACCTCGGCGGAGACAAGTTCCCGGGAGCGCCCGAGCTGCACGAGAGGAACCCATTCCTCGGCTGGCGGGCGATAAGGATCTGCCTGGACAGGCCTGAGATACTCGAGAAGCAGCTCAGAGCGATACTCCGCGCCTCCGTCGAGGGGAAGGCCTGGCTGATGATCCCGATGGTGACGGAACTGGACCAGGTCCTGCGCACCAGGGACATGCTGGAGGACCTGAAACGCAGTCTCTCTGACAGTGGAGTGCCTTTCGATCCCTGCATCCCGCTGGGCATGATGGTGGAGACACCCGCCGCGGCGATCGGCATAGACATCTTCCTGCCGCATGTCGACTTCGTCTCGATAGGCACCAACGACCTGACCCAGTACACCCTTGCGGTCGACAGGGGAAGCCCGTTCGTCGCCCACCTCTTCGATCCCCTTCATCCCGCAGTCCTGCGGCAGATCGACCACGTCGTGAGGAAGTGCCACGAGGCGGGGAAATGGGTGGGGGTTTGCGGCCAGCTCGCGGGCGAGCCGCTCGCCGTCCCGCTCCTGCTCGGCCTCGGAGTCGACGAACTGAGTGTCTCGATCTCTCTCATCCCGGATATCAAGAAGATGATAAGCCTGGTAGAGATGGAATCCGCCCGAGATCTGGCAGCCAGGGCGCTCGCGGCCGAATCCGCCCTGCAGGTCAGGCAGCTCGCCAGGAGCCACGTACAGGGAAGGTATCCGAACATCCTCCTGAACGGCTCCTCAGGATCGGAGGATTGAACCGATGCATGCCATAATCCCGGCAGCCGGCATGGGCACACGGCTCAGACCGGTCACCCACACGATACCCAAGGCGCTGATACCCGTCGCCGGAAGGCCGGTCCTGGGCCACATCATCGACAGGCTCATACCGGCCGGCGTCGACAGGCTGACGCTTGTCGTAGGCCATCTGGGCGACTCGATCGTATCCTGGGTCAGGTCCGAGTTCCCCTTCAGGGTTGACTTCGTGCGTCAGGAGAGCATCGACGGCCTGGCGGCCGCCGTCTCCCTGGCGGCACCATACGTCGATGACGGCCCGACCATGGTGGTGCTCGGAGATACCGTCTTCGAGGCCGATCTCTCCGGGATATCCTGCGGGGGCTCCAACCGCCTGGCCGTCTGCCGGGTGGACGATCCCTCCCGTTTCGGAGTGGTAGTCGCCGAAAGCGGACGTGCCGTCCGCCTCGTGGAGAAGCCGGCCGAATTCGTGAGCGACCTCGCGATAGTAGGCATCTATTTCTTCAGGAGCGGGACGCGCCTGATGTCCGCCTGCAGCGGTCTCATAGGCGCAGGCATCAGGACGAGGGGGGAGTTCCAGCTGACGGACGCGATGCAGAGGATGCTCGACGAGGGAGAGGTCTTCGAGCTGTTCCAGGTCGATGACTGGCTGGACTGCGGCAAGCCGGATACCCTTCTGCAGACGAACCGCACGATGCTGGACAGGATGGCTCCGCAGACCGCCCCTCCGGGCATGGGATGCGTCGTGCTCGCCCCGTCGTTCATCGACCCGACCGCTGTCGTGACCGGGAGCGTCATCGGGCCGTACGCCTCCATCGGACCCGGCTGCCGGATCTCGCGATCCGTGGTGAGCGACTCGATAGCATGCGGAGAAAACACGATAGAGGACTCCATACTCGCTTCCTCCGTCCTCGGATTCCGTGCGACAGCAAAGGGCAAGCCCCTGTCGATCTGCCTGGGTGACGACTCCACCATCCTCTCGTGACGGCAGTGCCGTAATTTACGGCGCCGCTCTCGGTTCCCGGGGCGGAACCGGGGTCTACCTCGCCCGGCTGATATCAGGTCTCGATGAGACAGGCACGGACTGGGTGAAGGTCGCCATCGGCGGCAGGCTGCTCGGTCTGCGGGAAGCCCTCGCGTGCAGCCCGCGCGGCGGCCGCCACAAGGTCCTGGACGAATTCCTCCTGGCCCCGTCCCTGGCACGATCCCTGCCCGGATCGGTGGTGCATCTTCCCGCCTTCTCCGGGCGAGCACCAGCGTCGTCGCCAGTCGTCCTGACGCTCCACGATCTGGCCTTCCTGGCCGATCCATCATGGTTCCCGCCGGTCAGGCGCACCTACTACCGGCTCCACTTCCCGGCCGCCGCCCGCAGAGCCGACCTGGTGATGGCCGATTCCGAATTCACGGCGCATGAGGCGGAACGGCTGCTGGGAATACCCAGGGAACGTCTGAGAGTGGTGCCTCTGTCCTCCGGGAGGATGCACGGCGATGGCATGCAGGCCCGGAAGAGGTTCACCGGGGGAGGACCCTTCATCCTCAGCGTCTCCACGATCGAGCCCAGGAAGAACATCCCGGCCCTGCTCGAGGCGTGGAAGGGGATACGGCTATTGAGACCCGGGCTCTCTCTCCTGGTCGCAGGCCGATGGGGCTGGGGCCCCCGGAGTACGAGAACCGCTCTCGAATCCACCGAGGGTGTAGTCTGGACCGATTCACTCGGACATGAGGAACTGGCGGACGCCTATGCGGGCGCGGAGCTCCTGGTGTACCCATCCCTCTACGAAGGATTCGGGCTCCCTCCACTTGAGGCGGCGTACGCGGGAACTCCGAGCGTGCTGGGGCCGGCGGCAGCCCTCGAGGAGGTCTATCGCCCGAGTGGTGCGACCTTCTGCGATGGATCCCCCGGATCGATACGCGAAGCGGTTCTCGAAGCCCTGGAGAAGCCCCGTGATCCCGGGAGGCTCCGCGCCTTCGCTTCCGGGTACTCGGACGAGGCGATGGCCCGCAGAGTTCTGGCGGTCTACAGGGAGCTCGCGGGATGAGGATCCTGCACGTCTACAAGGACGTCTATCCGCCGGTGCACGGAGGGATCGAGCGCTACATCCATGATGTGACGACATACATGGCCGGCAGGGGCCACGAGTCGACCGTCCTGGTTTCGTCGAGGACTCCCGCTGTCGAGATCGCCCGGAGATCCTCGGAGGCGTGCGAGATAGTCGAGGCTCCGTGCCTCTTCCGGCTTCTGTCGAACCCCGTATGCCCGGGTCTCGCGGGGATCATGCGGAGCCTCCATGCCGAGAAGGATTTCGACCTCATCCATTTCCACCATCCTCTGCCGACGGCGGCGTTCGCCTGGATGGCCGCCCGCCTCGATGTCCCTCACATAGTCACATACCACAGCGATATCGTCAGGCAGGCGGCACTCGTCCCGCTCATAGAGCCGGTGCTCTGGCCGTTCCTGCGAAGCGCACGGGCCGTCATCGCCACCTCGCCTGCATACGTCGGATACTCCCGCTTCCTCAGAAGGCTCGGGAACGTCCGGATCGTACCCCTCGGCGTGGACGTGTCCAGATTCAGCCCAGGTCCCTCCCGTGAGCCGCCGGGCTACTTCCTCTTCGTCGGGAGGTTCAGGAGATACAAGGGGATACCGGTCCTCCTCGAGGCATGGCGCTCCCTGCCCGGGACCAGGCTTGTCATGGTGGGCGGCGGCCCTCTCGAACCGGCCATAAGGAGCGCCTCGGCAAAACCAGGCATGGATCTGGAGCTGCCCGGAGACGTTCCGGACGACAGGCTAGTGGATCTCTACAGGGGTGCGACAGCGCTCATCCTGCCCTCCACGGAGCGCTCCGAAGCCTTCGGGATGGTCCAGATCGAGGCGATGGCGTGCGGTACTCCCGTCATAAGCACCGACATCAGGACGGGCGTCCCGTGGGTGAACGCAGGCGGAGTGAGCGGGCTCGTGATCCCTCCCGGCGATCCCGGCGCCATCCTGGACGCCGTCCGGGCCATGGGCGACCGGGACCTTCGCGACGGGTTCTCGAAAGGTGCGCGCCTGCGCGTGATGGAGCTCTTCAGGCTCGACGCGACGATGGCTGCGCTCGAGGAGATCTGCGTCGATGCAGCGGAATCCTGATCCCCGGGCGGACAGGCCCTCGGTCCTCCTCCTGATCCTCCTGGGAACCGCCCTCGGTTTCGCGGAGTCATTCCTCCCGCGCCCCATACCATTCTTGAAACCCGGATTCGCCAACACGGCCGGAGTCATCGCCGCAGCCACGCTGGGGCTCTCCGGAACGCTCAGGGTCAACGTGACCAGGGCTTTTGCGGTGGCTGTCGCCAGCGGGACAATCGCGACCCCGTCCTTCGTGCTCTCCCTGGCTGGAGCCGTCGCGGCATCGCTCGCCATGGGCTGTGCGGGCCGCACGGTTCCCCGGCTCTTCTCCGTGACGGCCCTCTCGGTCCTGGGAAGCGCCGCCAACATGGCAGCCCAGCTGGCGGCAGCCTCGTTCCTCATCCCGGATCTCCCGGTGCGCTCCCTCATCGCCCCCGCCGCCTTCTGGTCGCTCGCCTCCGGAGTCCTGGTCGGTGCGGTCACGGTCCCGCTCCTCCGTTCGGGTCTGCTGGTCAGGCGTGATTCCGGGCTTGTGCGGAAGCCGGAGCAAGGATAGATTCGAGCTTGTTCGCGGAGGCAATTTGCTAAACAAGAGACCGCCGGGCTTCTGGATCGTGATGTCCCTACTGGGGATGATAGCCGGTACCGCGTTCGGAGAGGCGGTAGCGGTCATACTCCCTGACTCGGCCACTACGCTCAGGTCGTTCTTCGCCGGAACCCTCGAGTTCTCCCTCGGCCCCTTCCGGCTCGACCTGGTCGTGATGAGGCTCGCACTGGAGGAGATAGGCTTCAGGGTCAATCTCATGAGTTTCATGGGCCTCATAATGGTCGGCGTGCTCTACAGGTGGTTCTGATCCCCGCGGCGGGAGGTGGACATGTTTCGCCCCGGTCCGTTCGAGATAGTCCTGATAGTGGTCGCCCTTCTCCTCCTCTTCGGAGCGAGGAGGATCCCCGACATCGCCAGGTCTCTCGGCCAGGCTCTCAGGGAGTTCAAGAAAGGCATCAGAGACGGCATGGATGACTCTTCCGGGCATCAGGGCGGCGACGGCAACCACGGCGGAGGAGAAGGATAGCTTGGCGACCGTCAGCTACAGTGCTCGCGAGATAGACTGCAAGATCGTCTACTGCGGCCCGGGCCTCTCCGGCAAGACGACGAACGTCAAGGTGATACACGGGGAGGTACCCGCCGACAACAGGGGCAAGCTCATATCCCTGGCGGCCGGCAACGAGAGGACGCTCTTCTTCGACTTCCTTCCCCTGGACACCGGCGTGATCAACGGATTCAAAGTCAGACTCCATCTCTACAGCGTGCCGGGACAGGCGATGTATTCGGACAGCAGGCGCCTGATCCTGCAGGGGGTCGACGGGATCGTATTCGTCGCGGACTCCCAGAGCGACAGGATGGAAGCCAACATCGCCTCGCTCAGGGACCTGAGGGACAACCTCAAGAACCAGAAGCGGAAGGGTGTCAGCCTGGTCCTGCAGTGCAACAAGCGTGACCTGCCGGACATCGCGAGCGTCGAAGAGATCAGCGAGACCCTCGGGCTGACGCGCATCCCGGTCGTCGAAGCGGTCGCTGCACGTGGCATCGGAGTGTTCGAGACCCTCCGCAAGGTCAGCAGGATGGTCATTACGAGGCTGCATAAACAGTTCGAGGCCACCGAGGGGACTGCCTGATGGATCTATCCGAGGCGCTTGTAGACCTCCTGCTGGTAAGACTCGGCAGGGAGGAGGAGAAGCAGAGGGTCCTGGAGCTTCTCGTCTCCGAGCTCCACCTGACGCGGGAGGAGGCGCGCTCGTCGGTCGACAGGGCTCCGGTCGTCCTGATGGAGGCCGTGCCGATGGGTCAGGCGAGAGTGATCCAGAACCGGCTCTACCCCTTCGTCGATCTCCTTCCCAGGATGGAGACCGTCCCCGACCAGCCGGAGGAGACCATCTCCGATCCTTCCGTCGAAACCGATACTGACGATCTCGAGGAAACACCTGCTCCCGACTCGGCTCCGACCGATCGGGACCCCGGTCCGCCCGTCGAGGAGGAGCGTATCTCGATAACCTCCGCGAGCGAGGAGGTTCTTTCGATCGAGCGCTGCCACGTGTGCGGCCGCACGCCCACCTCCGGCGAGCGCCTCGCCCCCTGCAGGTCATGCGCGGAGCTGACATGCCGGGACTGCTTCGACAGGATTGCCCATGTCTGCCAGAAGTGCGCAGCAGAAGGCAAGGTCATAGACGCCCCGCTCGGCAGGCAGGCCGGCGGCCAGAAGCTCCAGTCCCGCCACGGCAGCGACACCTCCGAACCGGTGAAGACGGTCAAGCCGAAGAAAGGCCTGCCCGCCAACCTGGTCTACGTGCTCATCGGAGCGCTCATCCTGGGGATCCTGGCCGCATTCTACTTCGTCGATCCCCTCGGCCTCTTCAAGGTCGAACCCCCTGCGCTCCCCGTGGTCGCGGACACGGTTTCGACCACTGTTGCGGACACTGTTTCCGCGGATACTTCATCAGCCCTGACCGACACGCTCACGGCCGAAGTGAACCCGGCAGGAGACCCGGAGGTGATCTCGAGCCTTTCCGGCCTGCCGCTTCCCGCAGGCGCGGATACAGTCTCCGATCCTCCTCCGATCCAGCTCGAGACCCAGGTGCCCTCCGGCATGACGGTCATCGACGAGGCAGGCGCCATTCTCGTGGAGGATGCGGCACGGATAGCAGCCACGGTCCCGATAGTGATCGACAGGTTCGCAGTGATCCGCCTCCAGGACAGCACTGTCGTAGCGGCGCTGTCCATCCTGCACCCGGAGGAGGACACCGTCCGATACGCCATGCTCAGAGCCTTCGGCGAGTGGCTCGGACCATCGGCGATCGACGAACTGGTCTTCTATTACAGCGAGAGCGAATACTATCCCGTCAGGACGGTTTCGTTCGTCAGCGAGGACTTCGAGGAGCTCTCCGGCTGCATGGGCCCTGTCGACTTCCAGAACTGCGCCGGGACCACGAGCGAAGAAGTGTGGAGCATCCTGACGGGTGAACTCCAGAGCTGGATGGCCCGTTACTGAGGCGTCATCCACAAGACCCCTCCAAACGATGGTGAAGGTTATGAGCGGCGGAAGCCTCGTGATAATCGAATCTCCCGCAAAGGCGAAGACGCTCCGGGGCTACCTCGGGGGTGACTTCGAGATCGTCGCCTCCATGGGACACGTGCGCGACCTGCCGAGACAGCGGCTGGGCGTATCGGTGGATTCCGGATTCAAGCCCCAGTACACGATCCTGCCCGAGAAGCGGGCGATGATCGAGGATCTCCGGAGGATCTCCAGGAAATACGACACCATCTACCTCGCAGCCGACCCCGACCGAGAGGGCGAGGCCATCTGCTGGCACCTCTCCGAGCTCCTGAAGCGTGACGGAGTGTCCTTCAAGAGGCTGAAGTTCAACGAGATCACCAAGGATGCCGTACTGGGCTCCCTGAAGAGAGCCGGCGTGATAGACATGAACCTCGTAGATGCGCAACAGGCGCGGAGGGTCATGGACAGGCTGGTGGGATACAAGATCAGCCCCTACCTCTGGCGGGCGATCAGCTCCGGCCTGAGCGCCGGGAGGGTCCAGTCGGTCGCGCTCCGCCTCGTTCAGGACCGGGAAGACGAGATCGCCGCATTCTCCCCGGTCGAGTACTGGCCGGTGAAGGCCATGTTCAGGCAGGGAGCGGGGGATATCCGCGCATCCCTGTTCAGGATCTCCGGCAAAAGGGCTGACGGGGACAGACATTCTCCGGGCTGCCGGGAAGATGTCGAGCGGATCCTGCCCGAGATAAGGAACGCCTCATGGAGCGTCACGAGCCTCGAGACAAAGAAGGCATCGGTCAAACCCCTCCCGCCCTACATCACCAGCACCCTCCAGCAGGGCGCCTCCAGCAGCCTCGGAATGTCTCCGTCCAGGACCATGTCCCTGGCACAGGAGCTCTACGAGGGCATGGACATAGGCGGAGAACACTCCGGGCTCATCACGTACATGAGGACCGACTCGGTCAGGATAGCGCCGGAGGCGGTCCAGGCGGCAAGGGATTTCCTCGAGGCCGGCTTCGGCCCCGGGATGCTGCCTCCCGCTCCGAGGCGTTTCCGCAGCGCATCCGGGTCGCAGGACGCCCATGAGGCGATCAGGCCGACGGATGTGACGAGGACTCCCGACCTCCTCAAAGGCAGGATTTCCGATCAGCACCTCAGGCTCTACAGCCTCATCTGGAGGAGATTCGTCGCCACACAGGCCGCAGATGCTGAAATTGACCGCACGGCACTGGTTCTCTCCGGAGGCGTGTACGAGTTCAAGGCGACCGGTGAGAGGCTTGCATCGAAGGGATTCCTCGAGATCGATCCGGCGCAGGTGTCCGTGGAGTCACCCCTTCCAGCCTCGCTTGCCGAAGGGCCTGCGGCGCTCGTGGACGTTTCGGCGGAGCAGTGCTTCACGAAACCTCCATCGAGGTTCACCGAGGCCGGGCTCGTCGCCGAGATGAAGAAGCTGGGCATCGGCCGGCCATCGACCTATGTGAGCATCATCGAGACCATCAAGAAACGAAGCTACGTCACGCTCTCGGAGAAGCGCCTCAGACCCACCGAACTAGGGTCCGCGACAGTCCGCCTCCTCGTCGATCTCTTCCCCACGGTCTTCGATACCGCCTTCACCGCCTCCATGGAGGAGATGCTGGACAGCGTCGCAGCGGGGGAGACCGGATTCGAAGAAGCGGTGGGCAACCTGCACAAGCCCCTGGAGGAATCGCTGAAGAGCGCAGTGGAAAACCTCGGCGCGATCCGCAGGGAGCTCTCGAAACCGACTTCGGAGAAATGCCCGGAGTGCGGTGCTCCTCTCGTCCAGAAACCGGGCCGCTTCGGCAGCTATCTCTCGTGTTCCGACTACCCGAAGTGCAGGTTCAGGAAATCAGCCGAGACCGGGGTCGACAGCGGCAGGAAATGCCCTGTGTGCGGATCGGCGCTCGTCCAGAGAACCGGGCGCTTCGGCAGGTACCTCGCCTGCTCGGGAGCCTCCTGCAAGCACACCGAGCCGGTTCCCACGGGGGTCCGCTGCCCCGAGGAAGGCTGCTCGGGAGAGCTGGTGGAGCGCAGGACGAAGAAGGGCAGGGTGTTCTTCTCCTGCAGCAGGTACCCGGAGTGCAAGCATGCATCCTGGAAGAAGCCGGTCGACAGGAAGTGCGAGAGGTGCGGATTCCCGTATCTCGAAGAGACTGAACGGGGTCTCAGATGTCCGAGCTGCAAGAAGCCGGCGGCGGGCTCATAGCGGAGTTCCTCTCCTGGCTGACGGATGCCCGGGGATTGTCCGCGAAGACGGCCCTCGCGTACGGCTCCGATCTCGGGAGGTTCCTCTCCTTCTGCGAGGGGACCCTCCGGTTCGACACCGATACGCTGAGAGCATTCATAAGGAGCGAAACCACCCGCGGGCTCTCCCCGCGTTCGGCAGCCCGGGCCGTCTCGTCTTTGAGATCCTTCGGGGCATGGCTCGAGCTCCGTGGCATCGTCGACACGAATCCGGCCGGAACCGTGCCGATTCCCAGGACCGGGCGGAAACTTCCGGGCTTCCTGGGGATATCTGAAGTGATGATGGTCCTGGACAGTTATGATGTCACCACCACGGCGGGGCTCAGGAACCGTTCCGTGGTCGAGTTGCTCTACGGGTCCGGGATAAGGGTCTCGGAGGCCTCCGATGCGAAGCTGTCGGACCTGGACTTCCAGCGGGGTCTCCTCCGTGTTGTGTCCGGGAAGGGCGGCCGGGACAGGATCGTTCCTGTTGCCTCGCTCTCGCTGGATGTCATAGCATCCTGGGTCCGGGTCCGGGGCTGCTTCACGCGCCTGCACCCTGACTCCCCTTGGCTCTTCGTGAGCGCGAGGGGGCGCAGGCTCGATCCGAGGGATATCAGGAGGATAGTCGAGAAGGGTGTTCTGGGAGCTGCAAGGGTGCTCGGGGCGACTCCGCATACGTTCAGGCACAGCTTCGCCACGCATCTTCTCGACAGGGGAGCCGATCTGAGAGCGGTTCAGGAGCTGCTGGGCCATGCCAGCCTCTCCACCACCCAGATCTACACACATCTGACCGGGGACAGGCTCAGGGAAGTCTACAGAAGGGCACACCCCAGGGGAGAGGACAAAGAGGGATGAAGCAGGCCGGGGAGCGGTCGAGCGAGGTACCGGCGGTATCTGATCCTGTCCGTATCGACAGGATGATCGCCGTCACGACTGGAGTGGTCGCCGGACTGGTCTACCTGCTGACGATGGCTCGCACCGTGAGCTTCTGGGACAGCGGCGAGTACATCGCATGCGCCTGGATAGCGGGGATTCCCCACCCTCCCTGCGTGCCCCTGTTCGTCCTGCTCGGAAGGTTCTTCGCCATCCTCCTCTCCTTCATACCCGACATTGCGGTGAGGATAAACGCCATGTGCGTCCTCGCGGGCGGACTGTCTATGGGATTCCTGGCCAGACTCGTCCAGCGCTGGTCCGTCAGGGCGTCCCTTCCTCCTTCCTTCTACAGGCCCGTCTCCGTTGCAGCCGGCCTCCTGGCTGGCCTGAGCTTCACTGTCTGGCAGAACAACAACGCAACCGAGACCTACGCCCTGTCTCAGTTCATAGCCATCCTGGCAATCTGGGTCTTCGACATCTGGATCGTCCGGAGCTCCGAGTCCCGGCCGGCCGACAGACAGATATACCTCGTCCTCTATCTGCTGACTCTCGCAATTGCCGTCCACCTCGCAGCACTCATCGCAGTGCCCGGGATCGCGGCCTCCTACCTGCTCTCCGCCGTCAGGGGCAGGACGAAGCTGTGGCGCAATACGAGATTCCTCTCCACCGCCCTGGGTCTCATGGTGCTGGCCTTCAGCATCCACCTCTACATGCCGCTGCGAGCCGTTCAGAGGCCCGAGATAAACGAGACGGACCCATCCGAATGGTCCTCGTTCCGTTCGGCTCTGGCCAGGGATCAATACGGCCAGGTCTCGGTGTTCGACCGGAAAGGTCCTGTTCTGGAGCAGATCGGGCAGTACTTCAGATACCTCTCCTGGCAGTCCGGACAGCTCCGCTCGTGGGAGCGTCTCCTCGGCGGAGCCGGTCAGGTCGTCTTCTTCGCACTCCGCTTCCTTGTCACGCTCGCCGCGATATGGGGAGCGATACTCCTGTGGAACAGGAACAGGAGGGTGTTCCTTCTCGTGGGTGCGATATTCCTGATGGCGAGCGCATTCTTCATCTTCTACCTGAACTTCAAGACCGGCCCCGTGGCGACGAGCACCGGAGAGGTGAGGGAGAGGGACTATTTCTATGCCGACTCCTTCGCGCTCTTCGCAGTATTCGCGGCCTTCGGAGCGGGTGCGCTCCTCAAGAACACCTTCAAGAGTGACAAAGCCGCATGGGGCGCCCTCCTGCTGCCTCTGGCGAGCCTCGCCGGCAACTACTACGAATGCGACCGCTCCCGTGACATGGTCGCCCGCGACTACGGGATCAACCTCCTCGAGACATGCTCCGAAGGGGCGATCCTGATAACGAACGGCGACAACGACACCTTCCCGCTCTGGTTCGCCCAGTCCGTCCTCGGCGTCAGGCGGGACGTGATCGTGAGCAATCTGAGCCTCATGAACACCGACTGGTACGTCTACCAGCTCCTCGACAGGGATTCGACCCTGATCCCCTTCGGAAACCTCGGGCTGGTGGACTCCCTCCGCCCGGTCTTCATATGGGGTCCTCACTTCTTCCATGTGACGACCGAAGGGATGCCCGCCTTGTCGGAGCCGGACAGCAGGATGCTGAGGGCGGTGTTCCCGCAGGCCTGGCCATGGGCTCTGCGCTCCGAGAGCTTTGCGACTGCCGTACCCACCGAATCCTATGGCGTACAGGGATCGATCGGTATGCAGGACCTGGTTCTGCTGTCGATGATAGGCAACCGGAACGTGCACGGGCGCGACGTGTACCTGGCAGGGACGGTGGCGGTGGACAGCAGAGTCTTCGTAGAGCCGTACCTGGAGATGGAGGGAATAGCCTACAGGGTGATCGACGAACCCGCCGTCGACGCCGTGGATGCCGCCAGGAGCTGGCAGCTCATGGATTCATACCTCTTCACCGGGATCGACGATCCCGGGATATTCAAGGACGACCAGGCCGCCCAGCTTGTCAGGAACTACGCCTCGGCGTACAACAGGCTGGCCTACTACCATCTCGCGACCGGGAGCGCCGACAGCACGGAAATCGCGCTTGAACGCGCCCGATCCCTCTTCGCAGCCATGCCTGACGAATGGATGCAGATCCTGACCACGCAGACGCTGCTCATGGCCCGCCTGGTCGACGGGACCGCCGGAAGCGACTCCGCCAGCAATCTGATCATGGAAAGCGCTGACGAGCTTGCCACATACGCCGCCACCCGCAACGACTCGAGGCTCGCACAGACCGCGGCCCTCCTCGGACAGGTCTCTATCGACTACCAGAGGGAGAGCCAGCTCGTGTCGGTGGTCGACTCCCTGGTGCCGGGAACCGCGGCCAATGCCTGGCTCGGCATCGAGGTCGACCTCCACTTCGGCAACTACATCGACGCATGGAGGCGGCTCCGGGAGGCGGAGGCTGCGCTGCCTGGAGACCCGATGCTCCCGGTCCTGCGCGCCGGACTGACCGACTACCTGCACTCGACCGGGATGCTGGACAGGTTCGACATCGCGACGAGTGCTCTTTCTTCGATAGTGCAGTTCGGTGACACCTCGGACGCGTCAGGTGTGGTCGACTCCGTCGTGGCTCTCCTCGCCCGGAACAGCACGGCCTCGGCCGCGGCATGCTGCTACTATTTCGCAGAAAGCCTGGACGATCCGGGCGTCGCAGGACTCCTCAGGGATTACTACGATTCGATAATCGCCGATCCCGGGGCTGCCGTCGGAAACGCCGAGTGGTTCATCCTCGAATCCGCCAGGTCATCTCCCGAGGTCCTGGCCTGGCAGAGCGCGAGGCTCGGGGAGCCGGCGCTCTGCTACGCCGCGCTGCTCCGTTCCGAAGGGAGCACGACGGCGGTCAGCGCCCTGCTCCTCGATCCGGCAGGATACACCTCCAGGGTTCCCTCTCCCGGTTCCGGCAGCGGCGCCTGGGGATGGGTGAACCGGATGGGGGACTGAAAGCCGGGGTCCTGCCGCTGGACCTTGCCCCCGGGGCGGACAAGAGGTAATTTTGATCCCGACGGGCAGCGGGGTCCTCAACGGGAGCTGAAATGCACAGATCCGGCAACGAGGTCGCATACAAGATAGTCTTCTACGGTCCCGGGCTCTCCGGGAAGACAACCAATCTCAGGCGCATAAGGGATCTGATCGCTCCAGAGAACAGGGGGCGTCTCGTCACCCTCTGCACGAGAGGCGAGAGAACCGTCTTCTTCGATTTCCTGCCCGTGGATTTCGCGTGGGTCAAGGGAACCAATGTCCGTCTTCACCTCTACTCCGTCCCGGGTCAGGCGTACTACGCGCTCAGCAGACGGGTCATCCTCGACGGGCTTGACGGCCTCGTCTTCGTGGCGGACAGCCAGATGGAGAGGATGGACGCGAACGTCGACACCCTGGAGGATCTGGAGCAGAACCTGCAGAGCTTCAGCCTGAACCTGTCCATGATCCCTGTGGTGCTGCAGTACAACAAGCGAGACCTTCCCGGGATCGCTCCCGTCGAAGTGATGGACAGGCTGCTGAACAAGCACGGATGGCCCATGGTCGAAGCGGTTGCACTGGGCGGCGGCGGACCTGCGGAGACCCTGAAGCTCATCGCGGCGATGATGGCACGACGCCATGCACGCCTTTCGTGACGGTCCGACCGGGAGGACTCTCTCTCCGGTAATCCTCCTCGCTTTCGCGATATTTTCCGCATTCCTCCTCAGATCGTGGTTCGCGGACACGGTGCTCCCTCCGCCTCCGAGGATGCAGGGCGAGACCACGCAGTCGTACAGGTACGCATCCATGATCTCCCGCGGTGAGCCCATACCTGCGGTGGATCCCATGGTGATGCACCCGGAGGGGATGACCACCTCCGATAACTCGATCTTCGAAGAGTACATCGCCGGCGGCCTGTACAGGCTCGCTGCTCCCGACATGCCTTTCGATGCATTCCTCCGGGTCTTCTGCCTCGCCTTCCCCCTTCTCGGGATGGCAGCACTCTACCTGTGGCTTTCCGAGACAGGGCTCGGCGTCGCCAAGTCCCTGACGGGCGCCATCGCATATGGATTCCTCCTGCCTGCCATGCTCAGGGCCCGCGGGGAGTCCTTCTACAGAGAAACGGTTGCTCTTCCGCTCATCCTGTTCCTCTGCTGGTCCGTCGAGAAGGCCGTGAGGGCTCCGGGCTTCCGTGCCAGCCTGCCATCCGCGGCTCTCTCAGCGGTGTTCCTCACCCTCTGCAACGCCTCGTGGAAGGTGTCGGGGTTCATCGTGGCCGCCCTGCTCTTCTACATCCTCGTCATGAACACGAAGAAGAGGCTGCCTCTGCCTGCGGTCGTGCTGCCCGCGGTCTCACAGATAGCATCGGCCCTGCTCATACCCCACATGGTCAGCGAAGGCGCCATACTTTCACCTGCATCCATAACGGCCTTCGCCCTGCTGGTCTCGGCCCTGTTCAGGATCACGGCGCTGCCAGTCATCACAGCCGCCGCGGCGGCCGTCACCGCTCTGTTCGGATTCAACGAGGCGACGGGCCACGTCAGTTCGATGATCCTCGCCAAGATCCGGTTCTTCTTCGTACACCCGGCGGATCCGTCATCACTCGCACCAGATGCGAGGCTCTTCTGGGTGGGAGGCTACGAAACGCCCACTCCGGGAGAGATCATCCTCCTCTTCGGACCGCTTCTGATCCTCTCGACATTCGGCATGAGGAAGCTGTGGCGGCGGGGTCCGACATTGTTGAGATGGGCCGTGCCGGCCACCGCGATCGCCTATCTCATGATGGACCGGCTCCATGTGCTGCTCGCGCCCGTACTGCTGGCCCCGGCCCTGGAAACCCTCAGGAGCCGCTGGAGATATCCGGCCTTCGGTCTCCTGCTTGCTCTGCAGTCGGCATTCGTGGTGCCCTACTCGACCATCCTGGAGAGCGCAGGCCTCCACATCCGGTCGGGAGCGTCCCTGCTCACCGAGTCTGAACTCGGCGGGATGGTGGCCTGGGCTTCCACGCAGACATCTCCGGACGAGAGCTTCCTCAGCTACTGGCACATCTCCGGGTTCCTCTCAGCCTATGCCGGCAGACCCGTCGTGACGAACACCTTCTTCGAGAGTCCGGCCAACCGCAGGAACATCCACGAGTTCGCGACCCGCATGTTCCAGCCCGAGGACAGCCTCGTCGCCATGATGGAGGGAACGGATGCCGACTATCTTGTCTATCAGGCTGATTTCCTCCTCGATGACGGCCCTTCGGGGCTGCTCTACCTTGCGGGCCACACGGATCCCCCCGAGGGTTCGGCGGCCCTCCTGATGCAGTATCGACCAGGCGAACTCAGGAGGCTCGAGCTGGTATTCCAGGGACCGTCGCTGAGGGTATTCTCGCTGGGCTCCAGCCAGGCTCCGCCCTGCACCTCGGGAGCCGGGGTCCTGTTCGACGAACGCTACTCCGGACTCTTCGGGGATTATCAGAAGGCCATGTCGGCGGTTACCGATCCCATGGGAACGGCCGTGTCGCTCGCCAACACCGGGAGGATGAACGGAGCGCCCGATCTCCTCTCGGCGGCCCTCGTGCTCGTCTGCAACCACGAAGGCTCCCTGGACGCCGCCACCGGCATCCTCCAGGAACTTCTGCAGCTGCATCTGGATGGTCTCTATCCCATAGGTGAGATCGCAGACGACTTCCATGCCTACCTCGCAGCATTCGGCCCCGATCCACTGGTCAGGCTGGATCTCGCCAGGCTGTACCTCGCTTCCGGGATGCAGGCCGAAGCCACTTCCGAAATCGAGACCGCCATCCTCGAGGATCCGGACCTGGCCGGTTCAGCCTATCTGGAAGGGCTCGAGGAAGCCGGAGGGGTGGAATGAGCATCAGGTTCTGCAAACTCACCGGAGCCGGAAACGACTTCATCGCGGTCAACAACATGGACGGTTCCCTCGACGGCATCCTCGACGCGCCCCTAGTAGCCGACCTCTGCAGGCGCGCCGTCTCGATAGGGGCGGACGGCCTGCTCGAGCTGAGGCCTTCAGGGAGGGCGGACTTCAGGATGGTCTACTACAACAAGGACGGCGGACGCGCCTCCATGTGCGGCAACGGCGGCAGATGCATCGCCCGGTTCGCGCTGATGGAGCATGCCGCCGGGAGCACACAGGTCTTCGAGAGCGACTCGGGCCTCCACCGGGCGGAGGTTTCCGGAGCGGGGACCGTCAGGCTGTGGATGACCGATCCTGTGATGATCGAGAGGATGTCGACGTTCTCTCTGCACAGAAGGCCCGGCGCACCAGGACCGGACTCTGTCGAAGCAGGCGTGGTGGATACCGGAGTCCCGCACATGGTCGTGTTCAGGGATGATCTGCTGGACGGGCTCTTCGAGGCTTCGGCCGCCTCGCTCAGACAGGACAGGACCTGCGTTCCCGACGGGGCCAACGTCGATTTCGTCCGGATCGTGGATCGTCGATCGGTGACGATCCGGACCTGGGAACGCGGGGTGGAGGGGGAGACCCTCGCCTGCGGGACCGGCGCGGTAGCGGCAGTGTTCCTTGGCAGCGACAGGGGTTTCCTTGACCTGCCGTGCGGAGTGATGCCCGAAGGCGGGAGCCTCCTCGAGGTAGGCAGGGACGGCAGGGGCTGGTGGCTCGAGGGAGAGGCACGCCCTGTCTATTCCGGCGAGACGATGGAGCCCCGGCCTTGACGAAAGTGACGGCATGACCTATTCAATTCCTCCGTTCGGAGCGGGCATAGCTCAGTTGGTAGAGTGTCAGCCTCCCATGCTGAAAGTCGCGGGTTCGAATCCCGTTGCCCGCTCCACATTTATTTCGGCGGCGTTCGCCGTCCTCCTTCTGTCAGCCTCGTCAGCCGGCGCGGATGCCTCATCATGGCAGCTGCGTGCGGGCATCATCCCCGCTTCGGCCTCCCCGGCGGCAACGTCGAGGATAACTCTCGTGATCATGGACCTCGGCGGACTCGAGGCGCTGTCCTCCTCCTCCCCTCAGTATTCCACCCCCTCGGCCGCAGAGATCGCGGCGGCGGGAGGGCCCGGTGCGGAGGAGAGGCTCCGGGACAGGCTGCGGTCGGGGGACGGAACCGCCCTCGTCCCCCTCGTACTGATGCTCGTGTCGCGCGGAGAGATCGACAGGGCCACCGTCTACATGGATGGCATGGGGGTGAGGATCCCCGCCAACCGCCGTGATCTGGCGATCGCGGCTGCATGGTACGGGAGGTTCTCGCTTCATCCCTATCTGGCCGGACTCCCGGAGGCTCCGCCTGATCTTTCCGATGATGATGCGTCTCCGACTCTGGCCGCAGTGGTAGGGGCCGGATGGCTCGAACTGGCCCCGGACGGCCTCTTCCACCCCGAGGCTTTCGTGACCGCTGCCGACATGGCCTCCGTGCTCCGGGCGTTTCCTTCGGACGCGACCGTTCCTCCGGGGACCATCTGGCTGGACCAGCTCGATCCCTTCTTCCGGGAGGACAGATGACCCCGGGGGTCGGCACGGGACTGTCATCGGCGCAGGCCAGGAAATGGCCGCCCGCTGCACCGGGCCTGGTGAGCGTCTGCAGGATCCTCGCCGCGATAGCCCTGGCGGCCTCCGCCTATGCCGGAGCGCGACCCATCCTGCTGTTCTGGATAATCCTCGGAGCCGCACTCTCCGACTACTTCGACGGCTGGCTCGCCAGGAGGCTGCACAAATCCTCCTTCGAGGGGAAGGTCCTCGATTTCTCGGCGGACAAGATCTTCCTGACCGTCTCCTTCCTCGTCCTGGCCAGGGCAGGCATGCTGGAGCCGGTGATCGCCGCGTGCCTCGTCAGCTACCATCTTCTCGTCCTGGCTGCGACAACCGTGGTATCCTGGGGTGTCGGCAAACCGCTCGTGGCCATCCCGACCGGCGAAAAGCTGGTCGTGATACTCAGTTTCGTGCTGGCGGCCAGCAAGGCGGGGGCGGCCGCCCTTCCAGGCAAGGGAGTCTACACGGCCGTCGCTCATACGGCTGAGTTCCTCGCACTGGCGTCCATCATCTTCGGGATCGTCGGATACCTCCGGTTGATCAGGAGGCTTCTAGCGAGGTACGCCAGGTGACCCCTCTTATTGTCGCAGTCGTCATCTGCGGGTTGCTCGAGGATGCGAGAACCATGGAGCAGCAGGGGCGGCTCTGGGAGGCCGGGACCGCCTACGAGCAGGTCCAGGATCTCCCGGGCGAGGCGAGGGTCATGTGCAGCCTCCTGGAGGAGGCGCTCTATGCAGGACACTCCGGAAGGGCTCATCTCCTCATCTGCGATATCGAAAGGCTGCTGGGGGAGGACTCCGCCGGAGAGATCGGCTACTGGTTCGCGCGCCTCGCATGGTCCGCCGGCCTCGACAGCCTTTCCCGCGCAGGCCTCGAGGCGGTGGAAGGGGACCCGTGGCTGATGCACCGCGCCTTCGGGACGGCACTCCTCTACTCGGGGAAACCGGATCAGGCGGTGCAGGAGTTCCGCGCCGCGATGGAAAGCGCCACTACGACCAGGCGGAGGTATTATGCTGCACTGGACATGTCCTACGCCCTGCTGTCCTCCGGAATGACCGATGAGGCCGAAAGAGTGATCGTCTTCCTCGAACGCGCGTTCCCCGCAGAGGGTCTGCCGAGGATCCAGGAGGCTCTGCTCTGCTTTTCCACGGGCAGGGGCTCCAGGGCCGCCATCCTGCTCGATTCGCTCTCCGGAGCCGGGACTGCCTCGGTGGCGGTCCGGGACATGGCTTCACGCCTCCTTTCGGAGATGGAATGAGACTTTCTTCGTTGTTCGGGAGAGGCAGGACTGTTCCCAGGGAACGCCTGATCCACCTGCCGGACGACCTCCTGAAGCCCGGGGAGATAGTCATACTGGCGGGTCCATCCGGATATGACGTCTGGACCTCGCTCTTCCTCGCCAACACTGTTCAGAGATCCCTGCCGGACACCCGCCTCCAGATGGTCGTCTCCACGGAGGACGCAGACTTCATCCCGCTCCTCGACCGGACACCGGCGGTCGCTACTTACTCCTTCGACGCCAGGAGGCGCAGGATAGCTCCTCCTGACGACCTGCCTGATTCTCAGATAGTCTTCTTCATCTCGGAACGCCCGGAACACAGCCTCAGGACACTCGTCAGGATGTATCCGGACTCCGTCCGGATCTTCACCAGACCCGACGAGGACGCGAATCTCGTCTTCAATCTCGCCGCCCTCCCGGCTCCTTCCAGGATGCACGGTCTGGCGCGGCTCCTCGGTGCGGAGCCCGACACCTCATGGAAACCATCGATGTCGAGGAACGATCTGGCAGCGGCTTCCGACCTGCTCTCGCCCGTCTCCGGCAAGGTGCTCCCCTACATGGCGGCCACGGAGAAGGTCGCTGAGACCCTGAGGAGGAGGGGGGCCGAGTTCCCGATGCGCCTCGTCCTCCTGGACGGGAAGAACAGCCCTGTCGCGGCCCGGAGCCCTGCGACAAGGGCGGCCGTCCTGGCGGGGGCATCGGTGGTCGCGACGGACGATCCCGTCCACTGGGCACAGGCCTCCGCCCTGGGAGTGCCGGTCATCGGTATGGACCGGAACGCAACCTTCCCGGTGTGGGGGAAGGCACCCTCGAGGGACGCAGCCTCCCTCGCCGAGGCCTGGGTAGAGCTGATCAGAACCGGCTGGTGATCCGGTGCTCCTGGTCAGGGTCCCCAACTGGCTCGGCGACCTCGTCATGAGCATGGGAGCACTTTCCGGACTCGCGTCCTCCGTGGGCGGGACCGGATTCTGGGCTCACGGGAGGGTTTCCGGCCTCCTGCCTGTCTTCTTCCCCGACATTCCCGTCACTGATTCCTCGGTCCTCCCGGAAGCCGGCGGATACGACCGGCTTCTCCTCATGACGGACTCCTTCAGCTCCGCCTGGGCTGGCTACAGAACGGGCATCGGTGTGCGGATCGGCAATTCCGGCCAGTTCAGGGCGGCTCTCCTCACGGTCAGGCTTGCTCCTCCCGAGGGGAGGAAGACCCACCACAGCCTCGACTACGACCGCCTTGCGAGGGCTGCGGGCTGCGAGCCTCACCCGGTGAAGATACCCCGGTTCGAACGGGAGTCTCCGCCCCATATCGCCATATTCCCGGGGGCGGCATACGGCCCCGCGAAGCGCTGGAACCGGTTTGCCGAGGCGGCTAGGGCGCTCTCGCACGAGACCGGTCTCGAGATCGTCTTGTACGGCAGCGCATCCGAGGAGTCGAGGCTCGTCGAGATCGCATCCGCCGCCGGGCCTGGTACCTCCATCGCCGCAGGTCTTCCCTGGAAGGCCCTCTGCGGCAGGCTCGCCTGCGCGGCTCTCTCTCTCGGCAACGATTCAGGGGGCATGCACCTCTCTGCACTCCTCGGGATACCGTCCGTCGTCCTGTTCGGATCCACCTCGCCCGGCTGGACGGCACCATCCGGCCCGCATGTTGCAGTCGTCAGGTCATCCGCATTCCCCTGCTCGCCCTGCTTCGCACAGCGATGCCGGACGAGCGCGGACGGGACCGCCGGATGTCTCGAGGCGATCCAGGTCGACGAAGTGCTCGCAGCTGCGGGGCGCCTCATGGCGGAGGCGGTATGAGGCTGCTGCTCGTCGACAGCATGGGAATGCTCTACAGGGGTCACTTCGCGATGCTGAGAAACCCTCTGACCGCCCCGGACGGGATGATCACGAGCGGACTCCACCACCTCGTCTCCGAGACCATCTCGCTTATCGAACAGCTCGCACCGGACGCGGCCGCGGTGGTCTTCGACTCGCACGAGCCGGGCTTCAGGGACGCCATCTTCAAGGAATACAAGGCGAATCGCCAGGAAACCCCCGAAGCCCTCATCCTGCAGGCGGAAGCAGCCCCGGAAGTCCTGGAGGCACTCGGTATCCCGGTGCTCGCCTCACCGGGATGGGAGGCGGACGACATAATCGCCACATGCGCCGTCAGGGCCTCCTCGGCCGGCTGGTCGGTGTCCATCCTGTCATCCGACAAGGATCTCCTGCAGCTCGTCGGCGAGAAGGTCTCCGTGATCCAGCCGGGGCGCCCCGGCAAGCCCTCCATGTCGATCGGACCCGAACAGGTGCCGGACCTCATGGGGGTACCGCCCGGGAGGATAGCGGACCTGCTGGCGCTGGCCGGCGACAGCTCGGACAACATCCCGGGAGCCCGGGGGATCGGACCCAAGACCGCTGTCAGGCTGCTCGGTGAATACGGTTCGGTAGCCGGCGTGTACGAATCGTTGGAGAGGATCGAACCCGCCTCGACGCGGGAGAAGCTGCGGGAATCCACCGAATCCGTCCGCATGAGCCTCGAACTGGTCCACCTCAGGGAGGACGCCCCGGTGGACAGCGATCCGGGGTCTCTCTCGATCAGGCCGCCAGCAAACGACGCATTGGGCGTTCTGGGCAGATACGGGATGAACGGGATGATCGCACGTATCGGGCAGCGCCTCGAGGACCGGCAGGACAGGCAATCCGTCCCCGCGGAAGGGGCGGCCTTTCCACCGTCCGGCAACCGGGAGAGCCTGGATGCCAGGCTCAGAGGAGGATCCCGGCCATTCGTCGCCATGCTCCCTGACTCCGGATCCATCCATGACCTGCCTGCGCTGACAGCCGTCTCGCTCGACTCCCCGGATGAGACCTGGTGCTTCGAAACAGGGAAGGACGGCGCGCGCGCACTGCCTTCCTCGCTCTTGGACTCCCTTCACACTGGCGGCTACGCCGCCTTCGACTCCAAGGCCCTGTCCCACATGGCTATGGCGATGGGGATCGAAGCGGGCGCCGCTTCGGGGGATGCGCTGCTCGCAGACTATGTCCTCCTCGCCGGCGCTCCGGGACGATCCCCGGCCGGTATCGCGGCCGACCTGTTCGGGACAGCGATCCCTGACACGAAGAGGCTGACCGGTCAGATCGAGGCGGCACATGCAGCGAGGACCGGAACGAGGATCCTCAGGAAGCTGGAAGAAGCTCTCGCCCCGGATCGAGCCCTGGAGAACGTCTACAGATCGCTCGAATTACCCCTTGCTCCGATCCTCGCCCGGATGGAGAGCAGGGGGATGGCCCTGGACATGCCCTCGCTAGAGGCGGTCAGACGTGAGCTTGCGGAGGACCTGGGGAGGCTGGAGGAGGAGGCTGCTCGGATGCTGGGCGTCAGGGTCAACCTGAGGAGTCCCTCCCAGGTGTCGGCGGTCCTGTTCGAACAACTCGGCCTCCCGCGCATAAGACGCACCGGCGGAGGTGGAGACTCCTCCGGCGGTTCGGTGCTCCAGGCTCTCTCCGGAACGCACCCGTTCGTCGACCTGGTCTCGGAGCACCGTGAGATCTCGAAGCTCGTGTCGACCTATCTCGACAGGCTCCCGTCCTTCGTCTCTCCTTCGACAGGGCTCGTCCATACGTCCTTCAACCAGGCGGTCACCGCAACCGGGCGCCTGAGCTCCAGCGACCCCAATCTGCAGAACATCCCGATAAGGACTGAGAGGGGCAGGAGCGTCAGGAAGTGCTTCCGGGCGCCCCGGGAGGGCGACGTGCTGGTCAGTGCGGACTATTCCCAGATCGAGCTCCGGATACTGGCTCATCTTGCGGGGGAGGGCCCGCTGCGGCAGGCATACCGCGAGGAGGCGGACATCCATTCGAAGACCGCACTGGCAGTCCTGGGGAGTGCCACTCCCGAACACAGGCGGAAGGCGAAGGAGATCAACTTCTCCATCGTCTACGGGATAAGCGCGCACGGCCTCGCCCAGCGCCTGGGAATCGACAGGGGAGCGGCCGCCGGGATCATCAACAGGTATTTCGAGGCCTACCCCGAGGTGGAATCTTTCTTCAGGAATTGTGTTAGAGATGCCGAGAGCACGGGAGAGACGAGGACCATGCTGGGCAGGAGGAGATCTTTCCGGGAACTCGCCTCCGCCAGGGGCAGCATCAGGAAGTCACTGGAGAGGATGGCGGTGAACACCACGGTCCAGGGTTCAGCTGCCGATCTCATGAAGCTGGGCATGCTCGGCGCATTCGACAGGCTCCGCAGGGATGTCCCGGCGGCCGGGCTCGTGCTGCAGGTCCATGACGAACTCGTAGCTTCCTGCCCGCCCGGAGACGCCCCGGAGGTGTCGAGGCTCCTGGAGGAGTCGATGGAAGGTGCCTTCGAACTTGCCGTTCCGATCAGGGTCGAGACTGGATACGGATCCGACTGGCTCGAAGCCCATGGGTGACCTCGGATCCCTCGTCATGTCCACATGCGCCCGGATGGCCTTCCTCGCGCTTGTCCTCTGCTCCTGCAGCCCGGACCCGCGGGGACCGAGCGTCGTCATCGTGGTATTCGACACCTTCAGGGCCGACCATGTCTCAGGCTCCGGATACGCGCGGGAGACGACCCCGGTCCTGGACAGCCTGTCTCGCTCCGGCACCAGCTGGACATCCTTCCGCTCCCAGAGCTCATGGACCCTTCCCGCATTCGCCTCCATCCTCACAGGGCTGACCCCGAGGGAGCACATGGCCGGCAGGCGAGAGGGAACCTTCTACGGGCTGGATCCCTCCCTGACGACTATGCAGAGATTCTTCGGAAACGCCGGCTACCGGACCGCGGCCTTCTTCAACGTGCTCTTCCTCAGCGAGGACTTCGGATTCCATGTCGGTTTCGACCATTTCGACTGCGCAGGCCTCACGGACAGGACAGCCATGAGGAATGCGGGGGAGACCACGGACGCCTTCCTCGCCTGGCTGGATGAACAGCCTTCTGACGCGCCCTTCCTCGCTATCGTTCACTTCTACGACCCGCACATGCCCTACGGTCCGCCCGCCCCCTGGGACACCCTGTTCACCGTTCCCGGATACGAGGGGCCCTATGACTCTTCGTGGGGGAGAGTACCTGAGCTGATGGGGGTGAACGAGGGGACGGACTCCATCCCGGCAGACGGGCTGGAAAACCTTGTTGCCCTGTATGACGGAGAGATAGCCTATTCGGATGCGCAGCTCGGGAGGCTCCTGGCAGGCATTCGCGAACAGGGTATCGCGGGCTCTACGGTCATCGTCGTGACGGGCGACCACGGCGAGGAGTTCCTCGATCACGGCGGGATGGAGCACGGCATGAACCTCTTCGAGGAGACCGTGAGGGTGCCTCTTTCGATCTCGGGTCCCGGCGTGCCATCCGGGACGAGGGACGCGCTCCCGGCCTCCCAGATCGACATCCTCCCGACGCTCGCCGGTCTGTGCGGGATGGAGGCTCCTGCGGACCTCCCCGGGAGGGACCTCCTCGGAACGCCATCTGCATCCCCGCGCGCAGTCTGCGCGAGCGGGATACTGTGGGCGCCGGGGGACGAGGCGTCCTGCACGCTTTCCGGACGGAAGGTCATATACGACACCGCAACGGCCGGATCGGTGATGTTCGACCTGGAAGCCGATCCCGGCGAACAGCACCCCCTCCAGCCCGACTCTCTCCTGCTTGCAGAGGCGCTTTTCTACTGGGCCACCCCACCCAGGGGATCGCCCGCGATAGTCGACTTCGCCGAGACCGTGGACCGGACCCTCCGGGATCTCGGATACATCAGGTAACCGCCGGGAAGACCCCCGGAGACGGGAGCTGCCGGGATGAGCACATTCACCGTAAGGATCCTGGAGAGGCGCGATCTCCTCAACTTCCTCTCCGGCCATCTCCTGGGCTTCGCGCTGGACGACTTCTTCGACGGCGCATATCTCGGAGCCTTCGACGATTCCGGAGAACCCGCCGGTTTCATCTTCACCGGACACGACAGGGAGGAGGGGGAGGTCCTGATCGGCGTTCCACACGCCGTCCGGGGTCTGCCGCATGCGAGGGAACTGGAGCTGGTACTGGTGAAGGAAGCGGTGCGGGCTGCTCTGGGAAGGGCGCAGACCGTTACGGCGGCGGTCTATTCGGACCAGGACCGCGAGGAGATGACCAGGCTCCAGGACATCTACAGGAGCATCGGCTTCAGGTACTCGAGGGACAGCACGATCCTCACGCGTTCGCTGGAGGATGTCGAACCTCCCGGGACCGCGCTCCGCAGCATCGGCCTGGACCGTACCGGTCCGGACCGCCTGGCCTCCATCGCGAGGGACTGCGCCGGCAGGACCGCCTGGGCGGAGATCGACTTCAACGGATACCTCTCGACCTGGAGCTCGGGAGCGAGATTCGATGCCGATCTCTTCAGAGTGGTGCTCCAGGACGGAGAACCGGCTGGAGTCATGATGGCGAGACAGGACAGCCTCGACCAGAGAGAGGGCGCGTTCTACTTCATAGGTGTCCTGCCCCATTTCAGGAGGCGGGGCATAGGTACCTCCATCCTCCAGACGGGCATGTCCATGCTCCGTGAGAGAGGCTGCGCGAGGACGAGGCAGACGGTCCCGGCGGGGGACGGTCCGGCACTCATGCTGCTCGAGAAGGCCGGATACCAGGTTTCCGAATGGGCCAGGTACTTCCAGCTTTTCAGGAGCTGAGGTCTGCGGCCCCAGAGCCCCCGTCCCGGCCGAGAACAGCCGCGACCGAGGCGAATACGGCATCGGGCCGTTCCACAACTGTCACTCCAGCGGACTCCAGGGCATTCCTCTTGGCCTCCCAGGTCTCTGCCTCGCTTCGGATCATGGCTCCCGCATGGCTCTGGGTGACCCCCGCGGACGTGAACTTCCCGCCGAGGAAGATCACGACCGGCTTTGATATCCTGCCCTCCGACACGGCAGCGGCCAGTTCGTTCTCCTGGGTGGTCCCGGTTTCACCGTAGCCGGCCACGACCTTCGTCCGTGAGTCCTTCTCGAAGGCAAGCGCCGCTTCCAGCATGGTCGTGCCCGGGACGGGATCGCCCCCGACGCAGACAACCGCCGAGATCCCCGGACCGGTCTCTCCCCAGAGTTCTCCGTATCCGCCCCCCGGGAGCGGACCCGGGAGACGGGGTCTGCAGTGGAACGCACCCAGCAGCTGCGAGAGTCCTCCGGACCGGGAGATGATGCCGACGCATCCCGGGAGGTAGTTCTTCCTGGCCCAGGAGGCGTTGCCCCCGATAAGGCCGAAAAGGTAGCCTGCCGTGTCCAGCATCCCCACTGTGTTGGGTCCGATGATCCTGAAGCCTTCGACCACAGACTGTTCGCGCATCAGGGCTGCGTCGTGGGTTGCCACTCCGTCGGCCGTGTGAACCATGAAGCGTATGCCGCATGCGGCGGCGTCCCGGGTGGAGGCGAGAACCGCTCCTGCGGGTACGAAGAAGACCGCCGAGTTGATTCCGGGAAAGGCCGAGACGGCCTCGGAACAGGAGTCGAACACGGGGATCCCGTCCACCTCCTGACCACCCTTGCCGGGGGTCACTCCCGCGAGCACTGTCGTGCCGAACCCTGTCATCACGCGTGTAGTGCTCTGCCCCTGCTTGCCCGTGATGCCGAAGACGACCACCCTGGGCTCTGCAATGCCGGCGAGATGCTCGAGTATGCCTGCCATCATTCCACCTCCGGCATGTCCAGTTGGATGAAGAGACCCTCCGCCCCCTCCAGGAGGCAGGCGGTCTCGCACATCAGGCAGCCCGTGCACCGGGTGCCCTCCCTGGGGGTCGGTCCGGCGGCATCTCCGCCCCACTGAAGGAATCCGACGGGGCAGGCCGAGAGGCAGGGTCGTGATGCACATCCTGCACATCTGCCGGCATCGATGTGGAAGACACCCGGCGGCACCTGGACCGTGAAGGACGGGGGCACGCCCGGTCCCCGGACCTCCCGCGGAACACCGGTCCCGGCCTCCTCCAGGAAACTCTTCATCCTGTCCACCATGGCGTTGGGGAATACCTCGGACGGGAACGTCTCCACCCTCGCCCCGAGGGTGGGCGCAATCCTCGCGAAGAGCTCCCTGGCCCTGCCTTCATCCGTCCCGCCGAACCTGACCATGGTCGGGACGACGTCCGGACTCTCACGCATGGCCTTCCAGATCGCGGCGGCTATGTGGAGCTGGCTCTGGAAAGCCATTCCAGATCCGGTGAACAGCAGCAGGTCTGCGTCCTTCTGGGAAAGGACCGCACGGAGGAACCGATAGCTCTTGAATGCGGACAGACCGCCTGAGGTGTCGGATTCGTTGAGGGCGAAGATGTCGTCCCTGCCGCCGACGGCCATCTCCCAGAGCATCTTGCCTCCACCTCCGCAGAGGTTCGTAGCCACGCGCACCGCGCCGGTCGCCGGCAGACTCCTGTTCTGCCTGAAGAAGGCCGTCCCTGCGGGATCGGATCTGTTTATGGCGTCGACGAGTTTCTCGATCGGCGTGGAGTCCGACTGACCCGACGATCCGGTTCCGAAGAGATCCTCCTCGCCGCGCCTCACGGCTCTTTCCTCATACTCCGCCCTGCAGTCGACGACCAGGACTCTGCCGTCGGTGAGCACGGCCACGGGATTGGCCTCGATCACGAGCAGCCTGTACTCGATGAACACCCTGGCCATCCCGGCCAGGATCCCGGCGACGGCCCGGTTCCAGGGAGAATCGGGCAGGGCCGCTTCCAGTTCTTCATGCGTCGGAGGAGTGGATAGCGGGAACCTTACGTCGACGAGAGAACCGGACCGGGACTCTATGCCGGAACCTCCGCTCCTGCTGAAGAGGATCCTGCCGCCGGGGAGCACGGAGGACGAACCACCGTCGAATATCACGGCGGCATAGAGTTCCTCTGCGATGTCCACGCCCTCCGTGGCCAGCACGCCTTCGCAGCGCTCCGCTCCGAGGAGCCGGGCGAGCTCGCCGGGCAGGGCACCGGGAGAGTCGATCCTTTTGACCAGCCCTGCGTTCTTGCGGCTCGTCGCACCCGGGATCTGCGCCTTCAGGAAGAGCGGACAGGTCATTCCGGCTACGGGTTCCGACGTCAGGAGGATTCCCGGGACGAGAGGAACCCCCGCGGCTTCGAGAAGCTTCCTTGTCCGGTATTCAGGGAGTGCAGGCATGATCGTCTCCAAGGGCGGTGCCGGTGTCGGAACCGGGCCCGCCGTTCGTTCCTGTTCCTTTTCCTGGAGGAACCTCCCGCCGCCTTGCTGCGGCATCCTTCATCATCCTGTCGGTTCGCCTGACCGATCTGAACCAGTCCAGGGCGACGGGCAGGGATAGTCCGTAGAGATAGTTGTACTCCGTGTAGCACCCGGCCACGCAGGCCTGGCAGGGCAGATCCCCGAGTGCTTTGAAAGCTTCCTCGAAGCCCATTTCGATGGCGCTGGGCGAATCCTTCCCCAGACCGATGAGGAGCGAGCAGGGGTAAAGGCGTCCGTCCGCGTCGATGTTGCAGTACATCCTGGCGGCTCTGCAGGACACGCCGTGGAAACGGCCGGGCAGTGTCGTCCTGCCGTAGTCGGGCCATCTCATGAGGCTTTCGAGATACCTCGCCGAATTCGCGATGGGAGCTCCCTCCCGCTTTCGTGCGAGCAGATGGCGGAAGGCTTCGGCGTACTCCGCGCCGGAGGGCATCATCCCAGTGGGGTTCCTGCCGAGCTTGTCGTTGTGGTGCAGGGTCTGGAAAGTAGTCATGAAGCCTTCGCGCCCGGCCGTCTCGAGGATTTCGTCGAGATGGCCGAGGTTGTTCCTGGTGAGGACGGTTATCGACCAGAGCCTGACCCTGCCCGCAGCGGTCTCGATCGCTGCCATGACCTTTGCGTGGCTTCCAGGCTGGCGGTTGGCATCGTGCGCCTTTTCAGGGCCGTCATAGGCGAGTACGAGGTGGTCTATCGCGCCCAGGATCTCCGGGCGCGAAGGGAGCAGGTAGCCGTTGGAATCGAGGCTCACATAGATGCCCATCTTGCGGGCATGGGAGCAGATCTCGACAATGTCGCGCCGGGCGAGGGGTTCGCCGCCCCAAACGCCGATCCGCCTCGTGCCGGCCGCAGCCATCTGCGAGAGCAGGTCCAGCCACCTTTCGGTGGACAGGTCGGGCCTGCCCTGCTCGGGGATCTGGCAATACGCACACCTGCTCGGGCATCTGTCGGTGACCGAGATCATCACGTTCACCGGCCTCGATCTGCCCAGGAGACCCCCGAGCGCGTCCAGGCCCATCATCAACTGACCGGCGGTCTTCATGAAACGCCCTCCCAGGCACCCGGAATCGGCCGGTCCCGGCCATCCGGCACAACGGAGCCGGATCCCCGCCCGGGGGTTCGATACGCCGTACCGGTCACATCGAGTGACATCCGTAGAGCCCGGCACGCACGGGTGTTCCCACCCGACCTCCGGGCAACTGCATCCAAAGCCACGCGACCGGCTGCGCAGGATCGGACAGCGGTGTCGCGGAACCCGAATATACACGGATGGAATGTACCGTCGCCCGGGGATGTAGATACTCCGGACGGAGCGACCGTCCGCGATCTGTTCGACATTGACACACGCCCCGCATTTGATAGAATCTCGGCGGGTGTCACACTATCCCTGGAGGAGGGAAATGAAAAAAGCCTTGTTTGCACTGGCAGCTCTTTCTCTTGTGGCTTCCGCAGGAACGATCGAGATCACCAATGACACTGGCAGCTGGGACATCTACTACGCCTATATCTCCCCGTCCACTTCGGACGAGTGGGGCGACGACTGGCTGGGCAGCGAGATAATGAGCGTCGGCGAGGTCTGGGAGTTCCCGGTCACCAACGGAACCTGGGACATCAAGCTCGTTGACGAGGATGGCGACGAGTACATCCTGTACAACGTCCAGGTCGCGGGCACCTGGCGCTGGAGCGTCACCCTGGACGACCTCGGCGAGAACTACTACTCCTCCGCGGTCATCGACGACAAGGGCGGAGTAGTCACCGCCGGCGGCGGCAGCGCACCCGTAACCGTCTACAACGACCTCGGCAGCTGGACCATCTACTACATCTACTGCAGCCCGTCCGCCAGCTCCGACTGGGGCTCCGACTGGCTCGGCAGCGGCGTGGTCGCCCCGGGCGAGTCGTTCACGTTCTACGTCTCCGGCGCCGACTACTACGACATCTACTGCCAGGACGAGGACGGCGACACCTACTCCCTGTACGAGGTCTGGATCGACAGCAACGGTTTCTACTGGTCCGTGGACCTCGGCGATATCGACTGACAGTTCCTCGACGGTTCCATGCCGGCCGCCCCCCGGGGCGGCCGGTTCCTTTTCAGGGCACGCCCTTCCTGGGACAGAGGTCTGCGAGTATGCATCCCGCGCATGCGGGGCGAAGAGCCTTGCAAACCCTCCGGCCGTGGAACCCCAGCGCATGGCTGAAGAGCGTCCTGGACGCCGGAGGAACGATCCGGGCCAGGTCATCCTCGATCCTGGCCGGATCAGTGGAGGATGACAGACCGAGCCTGAACGAGAGCCTCTTCACATGTGTGTCGACTATCAGTGCCGGTTTTCCGAAGAGCTCCGCCCGGACGACGTTGGCGGTCTTCCTCCCGACCCCGGGGATCTCGAGCAGTTCGTCGAACTCCTGCGGGACCTCGCCCCCATGCCTCGTGAGCAGCCATTCCGCCGCTCCGGTCACCGACGCCGCCTTGGACCTGAAGAAGCCGAGCGGATGGATGATCCTCTCCACGTCTGCCTTCCCGGCCTTCGCGAGACTCTCGAGGTCGGGGTACTCCGCCCAGAGGAGGGGAGCGACCCTGTTGACCGAATCATCCGTGGTCTGAGCGGACATTATTGTCGAGAGGAGGAGGCGGTACGGTACGCCTCCGTAATCGAGCATGCATCTCGCATCCGGATAGGCACCCGCGAGCAGGCCGGTTATCGCGGCGGCCCTCTCTGCCTTCCTCATCCCCGCCTCCATGTTTGCAGTACCGGTGAGGGGTTGTGTATGGTTGTCGCGTCAATCTAAACACTGATGCCGACATTGTCAGGAAGCGTCGCTGGACGGGGGAGCACCGCATGGAATCAGGCACGGCGGGAGGGATCGGCGGAACCATGCTCTTCGAGCCCGGGACCTTCCCTGACTCGAGAGGCAGCTTCCGGGAGATGTTCCGATCGTCCTGGTTCGACGGAGTCTTCGGAACCGAGATCCAGATCAACTGCGCGAGCTCCAGGGCGTCCGTCCTCCGGGGGATGCACTACCACCTCCGCCAGCATGACCTCTGGCTCCCCACGGGCGGCGTCATGAAGGCCGCCCTGCTCGACCTTAGGCGGGATTCTCCGACTCTGGGCCGGTCAGTCGTCCTGGAGCTGGATTCGGCGGAGGGGCCGGCACTCCTGATACCCCCGGGAGTCGCGCACGGATACCTCGCCGTGACCGACTGCACTCTGATCTACGTGGTCAACTCGTACTACGACGGCAGCGACGAGTACGGAGCCGCCTGGGACGATCCGGAGAACCTCGTCGACTGGGGGATCGCGGATCCCATCCTGAGCGACAGGGATTCGTGCAACCCTCCGCTCGCGGATGCCGGCCCTCTTGCGTTCAAAAGAGATGGAGGGAGAAAAGCCTGATGAACTGGGGACTCTACTTCCCCGATGCCGGCGAGGCGGCCATGATCGTCTTCGGCCTCGCGCTGGTCTTCTTCGCCGTCAGGAAGGG
This sequence comes from Candidatus Fermentibacterota bacterium, assembly GCA_963718745.1. Lineage (GTDB taxonomy): Bacteria > Fermentibacterota > Fermentibacteria > Fermentibacterales > Fermentibacteraceae > Fermentibacter. Next base: position 255,028 of record OY970370.1, read on the forward strand.
CTACGAGCCTCTTCTTCTCCTCCCGATAGGGCTCGGGATGGTCCTTGTGAACCTTCCACTCTCTCCGATGCGCGAGGCGGGCTCGTTCCTCGGAGTCCTCTACCACTACGGGATATCCAACGAGCTGTTCCCGCTGCTCATCTTCATCGCCATCGGCGCGATGCTGGACTTCAGGCCGCTGCTCGAGAGGCCGTGGCTCGTGGTCTTCGGTGCTGCGGGCCAGGTCGGGATATTCGGAGCGCTACTCGCAGCACTCATAGCCGGGTTCCCCCTCTTCGAGGCGGCCTCGATAGGCGTGATCGGGACGGCCGACGGTCCGACATCCATAGTGGTCGCATCGAGGCTCGCTCCCCGGATAGTCGGCTCGGTCACCCTCGCCGCCTACTCCTACATGGCCCTGGTTCCCCTGATCCAGCCGCCCATCATGAGGCTCATGACCACAAAGCGGGAACGCACCGTGAGGATGTCCTCGACGGAGACGGGCATCCCGGGCGTCCTCCTCAAGATATTCCCCTACACGATCATCCTGATCAGCGCGATGCTGAGCCCGCTGAGCATCCCCCTGATAGGCACCCTGATGTTCGGGAACATCCTGGCGACTTCCGGAGCCACCGAAAACCTCGCTTCGTCTGCCAGGAACACACTCTCCAGCCTCGTCACCCTCTTCCTCGGGATCGCCGTCGGCTCGACGATGAGGGCGGACATATTCCTCCAGACCGAGACCCTTCTGATCTTCGGGCTGGGCCTTCTCGCGTTCATACTCTCCACCGCCTTCGGCGTGGGACTCGGCAAGCTGCTCCACGCCCTGGGAGTGAAGGTCAACCCGCTCATAGGAGCCGCTGGCCTCTCGTCCTTCCCGATGTCGGCGCGGCTGGTGCAGCAGCTCGGCCGCGAGGAGGACAAGGGCAACTTCCTCCTGATGCATGCGGTGAGCGCCAACGTGTCGGGTCAGATCGGCTCCGTCCTCGCCGGAGGAGTGCTGCTCGACCTCTGCCTTCGTTCGGGCGACACGACCGGGGTTTCAGAGGGGATCTCGATCCTGGCGGGGGGGATGGGCAAGGTGCTCCTGGGCCTTCTGATGATCGGGCTCACGGTACAGGTGATGAAGGGTTTTGCACGATTGAGGGGGAAGTCTGGTGCCGAAGGGGGGACTTGAACCCCCACAAGGTTTCCCTTACTAGGTCCTGAACCTAGCGCGTCTGCCATTTCGCCACTTCGGCACCGGGCGGGAAATTCTAGCCCGGCGAAGCACGGGCGTCAATAAGCGGAGTTGCCTTGAAGGAAACCATCGCTCGCAACAAGAGGGCCTTCCACGACTACGAAGTGCTGGACACCGTGGAGGTCGGACTCGTCCTCAGGGGGACCGAGGCGCGGTCCATCCGGGACGGCGGCTCGGGGCTCGCGGGCTCCTATGCCTCGTTCGACGACAGGAGCCAGCTCTGGGTGATCGGGATGCATGTACCCGAGTACCACCAGGCAAGCGAGAACCATCCTCCCAACAGACGCCGCAAGCTCCTGGCCCACAGGCGCGAACTCGACCGTCTGAAGCGGAAGATCGAAGAGAAGGGCCTGACCCTGATCCCGCTGGATCTCCACTATTCCAACGGGATCGTGAAGATGCTCCTCGGGATCTGCAGGGGCAAGAAGGAGCACGACAGGCGGGAGGACATAGCCAAGCGCGACGACCAGAGACGCATGGACGCGGCGATGAAGGCCAGGCGTGGCTGAGCTCCTCCTCGTCCTCCTGACCCTTTCTTCCGCCCAGACTTCGCGCGTCGTGCCGAGAGCCGACGGAGCTCTCCTCGAAGTGACGTCCGACTCCGCGCTCGTCCCGGAACTGACCGCATCCGGTCGTTCCGTGCTTGTCGTGACGGGATTCCCATTCCCGCCCCCGCCTCCTCCCGGATCCCTCTGGATCGAGAGTATCGCAGTATCGGGGGACGGGATGACCCTGTCCGCCACAGGCTCGGACCTGGTATCCTCGGTGGACTGGGCCCTCAGTGCCGACAGCACTACGCTCCTCGTGTTCTTCAGATCCCGGGAGACATTCCGGCTCCCTTCCCTGTCATGGCTGGGACCTCCCTTCGAACCCGCCCCCCCTTCGGCTTCCGCATCCTCCGACTCCATCGCGATCGCCGCCCTGTCGTCCGGGTTGCCGGCCCCCTGGCTGGAGCATTTCGACTGCATCGTGCTGGACCCCGGGCACGGCGGGAGGGATCCTGGTGCAGTAGGGGCCGGAGGATCGGCCGAGAAGGACCGCAATCTGGAGATAGCACTTCTCGTCAGGGACCTCCTGTCCGTCAGCATGCCCTCCGTACGGGTCGTCATGACGAGGGAGGATGACAGGTACGTGTCCCTGGGGGAGAGGACGCGCCTTGCGAACCGGGAGAAGGCGGACCTGTTCGTCAGCATCCACTGCAATGCCAGCACCAGGCGCGAAGCGGGGGGGTTCGAGACCTTCTTCCTCAGTCTCGCACGGACCGACGAAGCAAGGGCGGTCGCGGCCATGGAGAACGGGGTCGTCGAGATGGACGAGGCCGCGGAGAGCGACTCCACTGCCGGTGCCCTGTCCTTCCTCCTCGCGGACCTCGCGCAGAACCTGTACCTCAGCCAGAGCAGCGGGCTGGCGGCGCTCGTCCAGCAGAGCCTCGCACGGGAATGGATCGAAGGTTCGGACAGGGGGGTCAAGCAGGCGGGCTTCTATGTCCTCAGGGGAGCCTGGATGCCTTCCATCCTCGTAGAGGTGGCCTTCATCTCGAACCCCGGGGAGGAGCGCCTCCTGCAGGATCTGGACTTCCGCTTCGGCACCGCCTCGGCTATTGTTGCTGGAATCGAGGCATTCGCAACCGTTCGGGGGAGATGATTTGACCAAGCCCGGGTTGAGCAGGGACCCCCTCGTCAGGGGGATCATACTGGAACTGTGCGCCATAGCGGTGCTGTCGCTGATCCTGCTCGTCGGGCTCCGGCTCGCGAACAGCAGGATGGGCCTTTCCGAGGCTGAGGCCGATCAGGAGGCGCTCGAAGGCGACATCCCCACGAGCGACTCCCTCGTCGTGCCCGACCTCGGAGGAATCGATTCGGCCCGGACCCAGACCGTGGCGGAGGGACCGGAAGCATCCTGGCCGGTCACTCCGTGCTCCCTCTTCGTTTCAGGGACGTCCGACGCAGTCTCCGCGGAACTCCCGGAAGCCTCCAACCAGGAGGACATCGCTCTCGAGACGATGCTCCTCGTCGAAGCATGGGCCGGGCTCGCAGGCCTGGAGGAGACGCAGATCGACCGCATCTACACATTCCGGAGGAGCGATACGCTCTATGTGGACCTGCCCAGGAGCTTCGACCCGGAAGGTCTCGCCAGGACGGTCGAGGGGCGTTTCGTGAACTACACCAGGCTCGTTCCGCTCGTCTCAGGCGCGACAATGGACGGATTCCAGGACGGTCTGCCCCTGCGCGGCGTCCCGAGCGACCCCGGGCATGGACTCTAGACCGGCGATCGGAGTTTTCGACTCCGGCATCGGCGGACTAACCGTGGTGAGGGAGCTCATGCGCCAGCTCCCCGGAGAGTCCGTGATCTACTTCGGCGACACGGCACGCGTCCCGTACGGCTCCAAATCCCCGGAGACCGTGATCCGCTTCTCGCTCGAGGATTCCGCATTCCTGCTCCGTAAGGGCGTCAAACTCCTTGTCGCTGCTTGCAATACGGCCTCCTCGGTCAGCATGCCCGCATTGAGGGAGTTCAGCTCGGTTCCGGTCATCGGAGTGATCGAGCCCGGGGCCGCTGCCGCCGCAAGGGCGACGAGGAACGGAATCGTCGGAGTGATCGGGACGAACGGGACCATTTCCAGCGGCGCCTATCAGAAAGCTCTCAGGAAGGCCGGCGGGATCAACGCCGTGATCGCCCAGCCCTGCCCGCTGCTCGTCCCGCTCGTGGAGGAGGGCTGGCTCGACCACAGGATCACCACTGCCGTGGTGGAGGAGTACATGGCGCCACTGATGCGCGAGAGGATCGACACCCTCGTCCTGGGCTGCACCCACTACCCTCTCCTGAAGCCGGTCTTCGGAAGAGTCCTGGGTCCGGGCGTGACCCTGGTGGATTCAGCGGAGGCAACAGCCTCCGTCGTCCGTGACATAATCGGCGCGCAGGATCCCGCAGATCAGGGAGCCTCGCCGCCCGAGGCCACCCATTCATTCTACGTGAGCGACATTCCGCTCAAGTTCCAGGAGATCGCCCAGAGGTTCCTGGGTCGCTCCATACCGCTAGTCACCCAGGTGGAGGTCGGGAATGCCTGAAGGGCCAGTATCCAGACACGACGGAAGAGGCGAGAGGGATATCAGGGAGATCACCTTCGAGACGGCCTTCCAGCCCTCGCCGGACGGCAGCGTGCTTATCACCTGGGGGGAGACGCGGGTGCTCTGCTCAGCCTGCATCGAGAACAGGATCCCTCCCTTCATCGCCCCCCGGAGCGGGGGATGGGTCACGGCCGAGTACGACATGCTGCCCGGGAGCGGGAACCGCAGGGTGAGGCGCGACAGGGGAGGGGCGACCAAGGGCCGCAGCCAGGAGATCCAGAGGATCATCGGAAGGAGCCTCAGGCAGGCCCTCGATCTCTCCAGGATGCCCGACAGGACCGTGACGATCGATTGCGACGTGCTCGTTGCGGACGGCGGGACGAGGGTCGCGGCCATCACGGGAGGCGCCGTCGCCCTGAGGCTTGCCATCAGGAGGATGCTCACCAGGGGTGACCTCGAAAACGATCCCTGGCTCGGCTTCGTCGGGGCGCTGAGCGTGGGGATGGTCGACGGCCGCGTCCTGCTCGACCTTTCCTACGAAGAGGATTCGAGGGCCGGAATGGACATGAACGTCGTCTGCACCTCCTCCGGACTCCTCGTGGAGCTCCAGGCGTCGGCCGAACACGAACCCGTAGGGATCGACACGGTTCTCGGGATGACATCGGGGGCGATCTCCTCGATCCTCGGCTACGTGATACCCGGACAGAAGCTGGCGGCCGGGGACTGATGGATCTCGTCCTTGCTTCCGGGAATCCCGACAAACTCACCGAGGTGAGAGCGATCTTCGCAGGGGACGGTACGAGGATAATCCCGGTCACCGACATCGTTTCAGACTGGAACTGCGAGGAGACCGGGGAGTCCATAGAGGAGAACGCTCGTCTGAAGGCCCTGACGGCCGCCAGGGCGACATCCATGCCCTCCATCGCCGATGACACGGGTCTGTTCGTCTCCGCCCTCGGGGGTGCGCCGGGGGTGTACTCGGCAAGATATGCCGGATCGGCTGCAAGCTATTCCGACAACGTCCAGAAGCTGATACGCGTCCTGACATGGGAGCGGGGGGAGTCGAGGTCGGCTGTCTTCAGGACGGCTGCAGCCTATGCCGATCCGTCGGGTGCGGTCGTCGTAGCGCTGGGGGAGGTGCCGGGCCTGATACTCGACGAGCCCAGGGGCGGCATGGGATTCGGATACGATCCCGTCTTCTTCGTCACCGCCCTGGGCTGCACCTACTCCGAATGCGCCCCGGAGGTCAAGAACCTCCACAGCCACAGAGCCCGAGCCTTCACGGCCCTGAGGGATGCCATCCCGGATCCCTGCCGGACCGCCGTGTGATCGGACCGGAGCGGTTCGGGCCGGGAACGTCCTGAACCTGGAACAGGCATCATCGGCAGGGTCAGAACTCCAGAGCCGATTCGCTCGAACCCGGTGACAGTTCCATGTGGACGGCCCGGTGCATCTCCGCAGCGAGCTGGTGCATCTCGTCGCAGGAAGCTTCGCTTTCCTCGAAGGCCAGTATCGAGAGCGCCTCGTCGGCCTTCCTGAGCCTGGCCGACACGATCGAGGCAAGGCTGAAGAGCAGCCTCGAGGCGGTGTAGGGGTTCTTGAGGAGCAGCCGGGGGAAGTCCGAACGCTGGAAGCGCAGGAGTATCCCGTCGCTCTGGGAACGGACGCAGGCGGACCTGGGGGATCCGTCGAGGAACGAGAGTTCTCCGAAGACATCCCCCTTGTTCAGGAGCGCGAGCACGAAATCCTCTCCCGAAGTCTCCTCGTAGACTTTGAATACACCTGAGTCCACGACGTAGAGGTCGCCCCCGCCTTCACCCTTCCTGAGCACGGCAGTGCCGGCCGGGGACTCCACCCTGGTGCATTCCGCGAGGATCTCCTCCTCCTCGGATGTGCTGAGCTGAGGGAACACCCTCTTCCTGTCGGTCATTTCAAACCCCCGGTGACTAGAGCAGATCGCTTCCCGCGAGCCCCGCGGTCTGTGAACGCGCTGAACTCCTTATACCCGAGATGAGGCGCCTCAATTCGGAGAGCTCCCTGTTGTCGCGCTCCCTTGCCATGCCTGCCATCTTCTCGTCGACGCTCCTGAGCCTGCCGGACATCATGCGTCCGAGGAAGACCAGGATGAGGAGGCCTAGATACGGATTGACCGACTGGAGGAGCGCAAAGCTCTGCCTGCTCATCCGGAGCACCTCGGATTCCCCTTCGGAGAGAACCGTGGCGGAGCGGGGGCTGCCGTCGAGGAACGACATCTCGCCGAATACGTCACCCTCTCCGAGTTGAGCCAGGAAGAAGTCCTCCCCGGTGCGCTGGTCCGTTACCTTGAGGACTCCCCGCAGGAGAACGAAGAAATCGCTTGAAGTCTCACCCTGCTTCACCAGGATGTCACGGTCGCCGACTTTCACCAGCTCGCAGAATGACTGGAAGGAACTGCTCTCGAGTGGGTGGAAATCGCCAAACATCTCCTGGGGATTCATATTTCCTCCGCTCTGATATGTGTCGTTCCGAAGATCAGTCAGATTATGGGTAAAGATCGTGCCGGGCGGAACCTCCGCCCCGGAGGTGTGGATTGAGTGCTCCAGTGCTGAGGGATGTCGTACCTGCGGACATCCCGGGACTTGCCGACATCTCTAGGAACACGTGGGACGGAGATGACTATCTCGAGTCCGTCACCGCGGACTGGATCGCCGACGGCGGTTTCGTCGCCGGGGAGATCGATGGCACACTGTTCGGCTGTTACAAGATATCGACCATGCCCGGTCCCGTGGCGTGGCTCGAGGGTCTGAGGGTGCATCCTGCGTTCAGGGGGAGGGGGCTCGGCAGACTCCTCGCGGAGGATTCCTTCGCAAGAGCCCTCCGTATGCGCGAGTCCGGCGAGGTCGACCAGGTCGAGTTCGAAACGTACTACCACAATTCCGAGAGCATCGCAATTGCATCATCCAGGGGTTTCGAGATCGTGGAGAAGTTCAGCCTCCTCTTCCTCCCGGTCGATCCGGACGCAGGGGAACCCGGATCTCAGCCGGTCCCGCTCCTGGCCGGGGATCTGGTTCCATACGGCGGGAGGGTGCCTCTCGGATGGAAGGCATTTCTGAACTCACCCCGGCTGCCCGGCCTCCTCGGGGCATCCTGCAGCACGAGGGAGTCCGATGGGCTGAGGTTCTTCTCGAAACCCGGGGGTTCGCTGTTCACCCTGTGCTCGTCATCACTGTCCGATCCGGCCGGGGCGGGCGAGGCGATAGCCCGCGAAGCGAAGGCTTCGGGCTCCGACACCGCCGAGATCATGGTCCCCGAGAGCATGCATTCCGTCCATGACGCTTTGAGAAGGGCCGGCTGGAGCTACTGGGAGGATCCCCCGGAGCCGAATGCATGGGTCTTCAGGATGAGGGACGATCTCCGGCCCTGATCACCAGTTCGAGGACCCCGGCTCGCCTCGAGTATCTGGCGGCCGTCAGGCTGTCCCGGGTTCCCGAACCCTCCTCCATGATCCATGTGCTTATGAGGGCGGCATTCCGCAGCTCGACCGGATGCGGGTCCGGGAGCCCCGGTGCCCGCACGGCCCTGGAGTACTCCAGGCAGGCCTGCAGCCTTTCGCGGGGCTGCCCCGTTCCGGTCCGCCATCTGATGACGACGTTCTGCCAAAGCAGATCGAGGTTGCCGGGGCAGTTCTCGATCCCCTCCTCGAGCAGCCTCAACCCCTCGGCGGTGCTGCCCAGATTGACCGCGAGCTGGTACGCCCCGTCCTGGTATGCCTGCCAGAAGTCGGGCTTCAGCCTCACTATGAGCCATATCTGGGGCAGATAGTCACGTATGGCGGTCCAGTCGTAGCCTTGGTAAGTCATGATGTGGTGGTAGTCATCAAGCTCCAGGTAGAGGACCTCGGCCAGTATCAGCCTGATCTCGTCCAGTCCCCTGTCCGCCGGCTCGAGAACGCCTGCTGATCCAGCAGGCCTGATCGCCTCGAGAGGTCCTGACATGACGAGGGCGGCGACGAGGAAGATCCCTGCCGCAAGGAGGGGGAGTGCCGTCCTTGTCACTTCCTGCGCCTCGCTCCCGAGATCAGGAGTATGCCGCAGGCCATGCCCGAGAGCAGTGCCGAATCCCGCGCCAGGTATCGCCAGCGTTCGCGGGAGGCCCAGGGCTGGCTGAAGAACCATTCGGTCCCGTGGTTTTCCTCGCCTTCAGGGTGCATGTGGACGTCGGGCGCAAAGGTGCTCGAATCCTCGTGCCCTTCGTGCGTGTGCTCCCCGCCGCCCAGACCGAGCACGGCCGTCATCGCCAGGAGTCCGAACATCACTTGAGGTCCCTCCTGCGGAAGACGGCCAGGGCGAGCGACAGCATGAACGCCGTATAGGAGAAGCCGTACATGGAGGCCAGGAGGAAGTAGCCTGTCGGCACGGGTATCCTGTGTGCGACCGGATCCTTGATGTGGAACACGTCCATGTGTGGCAGCAGAAGCCTGAGGACCCCCATGGCGCCCTGCGCCCCCGGGACCAGGTCCGCGAACTGGCTGGCGCTCATCTGGCACAGGATGAACAGGAGCAGCGTCAGCGGAGCGTTGAGGGGCGGGGATGTCCAGAAGCTGAAGAAGAAGACCACCGCCAGGAGGAACCAGCCCTCGGCGACGAGGAGCAGGGTCGCAGGCAGGAGCGCGGCGGGGACGAAGTAACCGTTTGCCGCTAGAATCCCTGCAAGCGAGGCGCACCATGTCACCAGCGCCGCGGTCTGAACCAGGGCGGCGCCCAGGTATCGCCCCATGAGGTACTGCCCCCGGGACAGCGGAACGGCCAGCAGGGGCATGATCGTCCTGGATTCGTGATCCCTGGGGAACAGGTTGGCGGCCAGGCCGATCGCCAGAAGGAGCGAACCCATCTCTATGCCGAAGAGGCCCATGTCGAGCATGAAACGGCCCTCTCCGGTCACGTCGAACGAAGGGATGGAGCCGATCCCGGCGAGGGCTATGATGGTGACGAGCCCTATGCCCCAGACGGTCCGCCTCCTGAACAGGCCGTGGAGGGTCATGAGGGAGAAGCTCCACACGGCGGTCACTCCCTGCCTCCTTCGCCGGTTGCGCTGAGAAAGACTTCCTCGAGGGTACGGATCTGCCTCTCCACCTGGAGAATCTCCCCTCCCGACGCCCTGATCCGGTCTATCCCGTCCTGGAGGGCCGCCTGCTCGACCAGGATCTCCTCCAGCCCCGGGCCTCCGGTCCTGTAGACGATCCTCTGCATGTTCTGCGAGCTGAGCAGGGCTTCCATGGAGCCCTCCCTGACCACCCTGCCGCCCGAGAGTATCAGGGCGCGCGAACAGACCGTCTCGATATCCGACAGGATGTGGGAGGACAGGAAGCAGCACGCCCCCCTTCCGTTCTCCTCCAGGAGTATGTCCCTGAACTCCTTCCTCGCCAGAGGATCGAACCCGCTGGTGGGTTCGTCCATCAGCAGCAGGTCGGGAGAGCCCTGGATGGCCAGGGCCAGACTCAGCTTCTGCCGCATGCCCTTGGAGAGCTTCCTGATCCTGGCGTCCTTCCAGCGCTCGAGCCCGACCCTGCCCAGGATCCGGGCGGTTTCCCGGGGACTCCAGCTGATCCCCCTCATCGAAGCGAAGAATCCCAGGTACTCGGCAGGGGTGAAGGCATCGTCATAGTCAGGGTTCTCCGGGATGTAGCCCATCCTCCGGCGGGCACCAGCCGAGGCGGGCGGAAGCCCGAACACCTCAATCCTGCCCGAGGACGGAGCCAGCAGCCCGAGGATGCACTTCATGGCAGTGGTCTTGCCGGCGCCGTTGGGACCCAGGAATCCGACCATCTCGCCGGGCACGAGCTCGAACGAGACATCTGCCAGAGCCTGGAAGCTGCCGATGCCGCGCTGCTTCGGATACTTCTTGGAGAGACCCGCGACTGAAAGCGTAGGGCCCATTCGAACTCCGTTCGGACAGGGTATGGACAGCGCCTAATATCATCGGGACGACAGGGCGCGGAAACCCTATATCCGGGGGTTCCGCCGATGCTATCATCGGGGGATTCCGGCCTGTTTCCGGGCCGGACTACCGGAAGGAGCACGGATGCCCTCGCAACCACATGGCGGCCGGCTGATAGACAGACAGGCGGATGCCGCCGCAAGCCCGGAACTGCTGGAGGAGGCGCAGTCTCTTCCGTTCATACCCCTGAACGACAGGGAGGTCTGCGATCTGGAGATGCTGGGATCCGGTGCGATGAGCCCCCTGGAGGGCTTCATGCGCCGGGCCGAGTACGAGCTGGTGAGGGATGAGATGCGGCTGCCGCAGGGACCTGTATGGAGCCTGCCAGTCACACTCTCGCTCAAACCAGGGATCGGCGAGCCGGCACCCGGAACCCGCATGGCCCTCCGTGACGGCGAGGGAAGAGTGCGCGGGCTGATCGACATCGAAGAGGTCTTTTCGGCCGACCTGTCCCTGGAGGCGAGGCGGACCCTTCTCACCGACGACCCGGCCCATCCCGGCGCGGCCTATCTCCTCGGCCTGACGGGCAGATACGCGGGCGGCCGCATAACCAGCATCAGATCACGTGGAGAGGAGACATTCCAGCGCTACAGGCTGGAGCCCCGGGAGACGAGAGTCCTGTTCCGGTCCCTCGGCTGGGACACTATCGTGGCTTTCCAGACGAGGAATCCCGTCCACAGGGCTCACGAGTACATCCAGAAGAGCGCCCTGGAGATCGCCGACGGGCTGCTGCTGCATCCCCTCGTCGGATCGACCAAGGACGACGACATCCCGGCCGACGTCAGGATGGCCTGCTACGAGGTCCTCCTCGAAGGTTACTTCCCGAGGTCGAGGGCCGTCATGAGCGTCTTCCCCGCCGCGATGAGATACGCCGGTCCGCGGGAGGCCATCTTCCATGCCCTGGTCCGGAAGAACTACGGTTGCACCCACTTCATCGTCGGGCGAGACCATGCCGGAGTCGGGAGCTACTACGGGACTTACGACGCCCAGCTCATCTTCAGGAACTTCAGCCCTGCCGAACTCGGAATCGAGCCGCTCTGCTTCGAGCACTCCTTCTTCTGTACGAAATGTGGCTCGATGGCCACCACGAAGACCTGCCCGCACTCGGACGAGATGCATATCGTGCTGTCCGGCAAGAAGGTGCGGGAGATGCTCGCCGCCGGGGAGATCCCCCCGACCGAGTTCACCAGGCCGGAGATAGCCGCCATACTCGTCAGATGGGCCTCCGGAAAGGGTGGTAGATGATGCGGGGAACAATAATATCCGTGACCGGAGGCGATGCCGACGGTCCTGCGCTCGACAGGCTCGGAGCCGAGCTGGCAGCGCGTGGCGCACGGGTCGAGGTCATACACTCCACGAGCACTTCCGGGCTCTGCGGCGGGCAGGCCCTTCCCGCATGCATGGCACTTGCACGACACGGGGTGACCGTCGTCACATCCATATGCGGGATACATCCGGACGAAGCGGCAACCCTTGTCGAGACTGACCTCGGCGAGATCACAGATCCGCAGCGTTTCGACGATTTCATCCGAAGACTCGAGCTCTCCGGGGATGTTCCTCCTCCGGCGCATCAGCACGGCGCGGAGGAGGAGGAGGCCATAAGGGCCAGGCTCCGCGAGCTCGGATACCTCTAGGAGGGCCATGAAGACTCTGAAGCTGAAACTCGATGATGCCCTCGCAGAGAGGCTGGACAAGACTGCCACCCTGATCGGCTACTCCTCTGCGGAGGAGTTCGCGCTGCACGTGCTCGTCCGCGAGATGGACAAGCTCGCGCCTGAACAGGGCGAATCAGAGGAGGACATCAGGAGGAAGCTCGCGGGTCTCGGCTACATGGCCTAGCGCCGCCTGCGCATGGCCGCAAGGTACCATGCGATGGCGCCTGCACTCGAGCAGGCAAGATGGATCGCCAGCCAGCCGACTCTTGTCCCTGCGATCCGGTACGCAGCCGGTTCGAGGCCTATCGTCCCGCTGAACTCCGGGCCGCTTCCGTCGAGGATCTGTATCGAGGGATCGAGAAGGCTCGCCGCAGTCACCCGCGTCGAGAACCCTGACGGCAGAGGTCTGCCCGCGATGCCTTCCCCTATCTCTATTTCGCGCCCTTCCAGATCGAGGAGACCCCTTCCCGCCACCCTGAAGGCTGCCGTCGTGGGGGAGGTCCCCCTCACGACCGGGGGCAGGACCACTGCGCCGCGCCCCCGGATTTCCTCGAACCTGTCCGTAGAGGCGGTCTGAACGATCACCACGGCAGTGTCTCCCGGCATCCGGCGTCCGAACCTCGCCTCCAGCTGCCCGTAGGAGATCAGGAACGGGACGGAGGCCAGCAGCACGGGCGGCGTGAGCGCCAGCAGGAAGATCAGCGTCCTCCACAGGGAGGACAGAGCAAGGGACAGGACCGAGCGCGGATCGTCCATGTGGAGGAGCATGCCCGCTATCCTCGCGAATGCCGAGCGCCTGAGCCCGTCGAGGCTGCGGGGGGATGCCAGGCGGAAGGCCTCCGCCATCGGAATGCCGCAGAGCGCGGAAATCGTCGCGAGCCCGCCAGGAGGAGTCATAAGGGGTGCCGGGCGCGCCAGGAGATCGAAGAGCATCGTCACGAGGCCTGCGAGCGTGTGCAGTGCGTCACCCATCGAGCAGAACCCTCCCGGGGGGCTCGGTCGAGGATCCCAGGAAACGGCACGCTGTCCGGCCGATATCCCTCAGTGCGGGATCCTGACAGCCGGCCTGCCTGTTCGTAATCAGCACCCCTGGAACGACTTCGGGGTCCATGCAGTGATCACCGCTCCAAAGATCGGTGTTGTCCGTTATCACATCCGTGCCATAGCCGCCCAGCGCAGTGTCCCATGACGACCTGAATCCGGACGCATAGCCCACGATCATGTCGGGGGCATGCTCCGGGACATCCACGCCGGGGGACCTTTCGATGATCAGGACCCGGCTCACGGGATGCATCCCGGTCAGCGGATCGACTGCGGCTTCCAGATCGCCCGCGATCCTCCGCAGGAGCTCGCCGGCCACGGTGGGATCGACGATGCCCCCGGGCTCCCTGCCGCGAAGATTCAGATAGAGGCTGTTGATGCCGAGCCCGTATGCTGATGTCCCGCTCCAGTCGGTTCCATGGAACATCTCCTCCCTGGCGGCGACCGGATCGGAAAGCCGGGCGTATCCTTCAGCAGCAAGCCAGCCGTTGAGGTTGAAGCACCTCCTGAAGGGCGAGAAGCCGTGATCGGAGAAGACTGCCAGCATGGTTTCGCCGTCCAGCAGCTCCATCACTTCGCCGATGGCTCCGTCGAGCATCGAGTACAGGCGCGGGATGATGCCCCTTGCCTCCCTCTGCACCGAGTCGTGCACGGGGCTCGCGCTGTCGATGTCGCGATAGAACATGTGTACGTTGAGGTCGAGAGTGCTGAAATAGAAGAAGAACAGCCCCTCGCTGAAGTGATCCAGGCCGTTCCGCAGCAGGGAGAGCTGTTCTCCGAACAGATCGTGCGCCTGCTGAAGGTAGGAGACATCGTCCAGAACGCCCCTCGACAGCGCCTTGGTGTCCTCCGGGAAGCCCTTGGTGTGGTAGGGTCCCAGATCCCATGCGAGGTCCGCCGAGTACCCGGACGGGGCCGAGATCGGGAGGGAGGGTCTGGAGGGATCCATGTTCAGGGGAGTGACGTAGAGTTCGAGATAGGGCGAGACCGATCGGAGATGGAAACGGGCCATGGCTCGAACCTCGGAGAGGCCGCCCAGGAATCTGAATCGGACCGGGACCCAGCCGCTCCACTCGCCGACACCCAGAACCGCCGATCCGCTCCCGGTCTCGATCAGGACTCCACCCGAAGCCGAATCGGCGGTCACCGACAGTTCGACACGGGCTGCGGTCCCGTCCGTGCGGAAGGAGTCGGGCGGCCCTTCCAGCGGGCACGCGTACCTTCCTCCGGTGCCCCTCACGGCTACCGTGACCCCTCCGGATGTATCGTCGCTGATCATCATCGGGTTGTCCGTGAAGAAAGTGAAGCTGCCCTGACTGCCTCTGACGTCCGGAGTTCCCAGTCCGCACAGAATCCTCGCACCGTGGGCCGAGACCGGCGGGAAATCGACGGGGAGCTTGATGAGATCCACCGGGATGCCGTCATCCGTCAGACACTTCCAGAAGGGAGCGCCCTGCCTCAGGAGCCTGACGGACGGATTCCCGAGCGGGATCGACAGGTCCCCCAGCCTGAAGGCGGCTCCGCCCGGCTCGACAGCCGATGTGGAGAGGTAGGGGGCGAGCGTGACGGGATCCCTGTGTACGAAATCGAAGATGCCGTGCTCCATGGGACCAGTTCCGGTGATGAAGCTGGACCACGCGACCGGGCTCTGGGGGGGAAACTCGGTGGCAAGCCTGCCCATCCAGCCCATCCGGGCCAGCCTCGAGCAGTTGGGCATCAGCCCTCTGTCCATGAAGGTCCGCGTCAGACCGGGATCCATGCCGTCCACTCCTATGAGCAGAACCTTCCTCCCGTCCCTGGCGAACACCCTTCCACAGGAAGAGGCCGCCAGCGCAGCCAGCGGAGCGAGAGCAGCCATCTTGAGGAACTGACGCCTCTTCATCACCCCTCTTCTCCGAGAAGCGAACTGCCTTCGATGTGCGCGGGCTTGTCCAGACCCAGCGCCCTGAGCGCGGTTGGTGCTATGTCCGCGATGGTTGCCGGACCGCTTAGCTTCCTGTTCGAGGCAAGGATGCCGGGAACGAGCCTGTGGTCATGACAGTGGTCTCCCGACCAGCGCAGCTCGTTCCTGTAGAAGAGTGACGAGCCGGTTCCGCCGGTCACGCAGTTCCAGGACGCCCTGAAGCCCCTGTCCATCCCGATGATCAGGTCCGGCGCCCTCCCGATGTAGGGTCCGTTGTAGACCTCCTTCGCCCTGAACACCTTCCGGACGGGCTTCGTTCCGTCAGGTGCGACCAGGGACAGGAGCTTCTCCTCGATGGAGGCCATCAGACTCTCCGCGTCTTCTGGTTCGACCGATCCGTGCCCCTCGCGGCCCCGGAGGTTCAGCATGATGCCGGCCAGACCCATGGAGTAGGCGGAGGAGCGGTCCCAGTCTATCGATGAGAGGTCCTGCAGAGGAGGTTCGGATCCCTCGCGCGGCACGAGGAACCCGTGCTCGAACAGGAACCTGTTCATGTCCAGGCACCAGTCGAAGGAAGTGAATCCGTGATCGGACATCACGATCAGGATGTCGTTCCGCCCCATGACCGAGAGGGTCTCTCCGACGAGGGAGTCCATCCTCTCGTACATGTCGCCCACCGGCGTGCCCCTGCCGGTCCCGGCGGCCCAGGCGATGTGCTGGATCCTGTCCGAAGTATCGAAAACGCAGATCAGCAAACCCTTCCTGATCCTCCGCAGGCCGTCCCGGAACATCGCCAGGCGCTCCGCGAAGATCGACCATGCGCAAACCAGGAACTGCTTTTCGTCGAGTGCACCGTTCATGAGCGCCCATGTGTCCTCGGCGAGCCCGAGGGTGGCATACGGGCCTGCGGCTCCGGTCAGGTACTTCGAGTAAAGGAGCGGACTGGAGATCGGGAAGGGAGGCGACCACGGGTCGGGATGCACGGCCGAGACATAGAGGCGGGGACTGCCACCCTCGACGCCGAGGCACAGCCTGACGATCCCTCGGACGGGGGAGGAGCTCCCTGCAGAACGGAATGCTATATGCACCCATTCCGTGACCTTTCCCGGAACCAGATCTACTCGGGCGGCAGCACCGATCCTGGCGGTCCACCGGTTCCCCCTGCGGCGGAGCGTCACCAGGAGCGCGCGGCTCCCGGTCGGCGGACCCTCCAGGAATCCAGTCCAGACATTGTCGCCATTAGCTTCGAGGGGCCTGTGCACGCCACCCGAGGGATCCGGTCCATCCGCTCCGAAGAGGGTGTAGGTACCCTGAGAGCCCTTCAGGTCGGGGACGCACATCCCGCTGAGGAGGAATCCGTCGAGGCTCTCCGGAGGGTAGGTTATGGGGACCCTGATCACAGCCGAGCGAACCCCGAAAGCTCTCAGTTCCTGCCAGAACGGCATGGATCTCCGGAGGCTCCTCGAGACGCTCCTGCCCCTGGCGGTCTTCGCTGTCTCGACCGAGGAGAGGGTCGGCACATACCTGCGCCTGTCAGGCGCCAGGAAGTCGAAGATCCCGTGCCTGCCAGGGTTGACACCCGTCTGGAAAGTTGTCCATGCCACGGGGGAGATGCCGGGACAGGTCGTCTCCAGGTCCATGAAGGATCCGTCAGCCGCCAGTCCTGCGAGGTGGGGCATCCTCCCCTCCGCCATCAGGCGGCGGGCCACCTCGGGGGACAGCCCGTCGAGGCCGAGGATCACCACTCTGCCGGCAAGAGGCCGGTTCGGGAGCCTGGAGCGGAGAATCCTCCGGCGGAGCGAGATGAAGGGCCACAGGAGGAGCGACAGCATGGAGACTATCAACGCGTTGAGGACGGCGAGGAACGATGTCGCTATCCCGAAACCCGCCCCGGGGCCGACGTAGGCCTCGCAGATCCCTGTCAGAACTGCCAGCGGCAGCAGAAGTCGAACGATGCGTCTCAGGCGATCCTCCTCGGTTGATGCAGGCGGTATTATACTCGCCGGATCAAGAGATCGTTCAAAGGACGACCTTTTCTCCTGGACCGGGAGGTGCCAGATGATCAGAAGGCTCCTGGCTGTGTCCCTGCTAGCGGCACTCCTTGCGGGTTGCGGCGGTGCGAACATCGAGATCACGAACGATTCTGGAAGCCCCATTTCCGGGGTCAGGATAAGCGCAGCTGGAACCGTCTCCGAGTGGGACCTCGTCAATCACGCCCAGACCGTATCAGCCGCTCTGACAGCCCCGCTCACGGGAGTGATTGCGGTCACGTACACCTCGGGCGCGATGACCTACTCCGACACCATCGCGGTTCCCGAAGGGTGCGAGAGCCCCTCCTCCGTATCCATCTGGATATCCGGAGATGCGACAAGCATAAAGTACGACCTCTGACGAACCTCCTTCCGGAGCGAGCACGCCCCCGACGGAATGCGGACAGAGTGCTGGAGAAGAAATGCACCCGGATGCCATACTCGGAATCGACCTCGGTTCTGTCAGCGTCAAGCTCGCAGTCGTAGAGAACGGCTCGATAGCACGAACCGTCTACAGGCGTCACCTCGGCAGACCGTACGAGACTCTCGCGCTTCTCCTCCCCGGGCTGGAAGGCTGGCAGACGATGCCGGTCTGCCTGACGGGTTCGGCGGCGCGCGGCCCGGCCGCCGCCTCCGGGAGGAGGCCCGTGAACGAGGTCGTGGCCCTGGCTGCCGCGGTCTCCTCGCTCCATCCCGAACTGGGCTCGGTGATAGAGATGGGCGGCCAGGACTCCAAGCTCCTCCTGTTCAGGCACGAGGGCAGAACCAGCGTTTTCGACGACTTCTCGATGAACTCCGTCTGCGCTGCCGGAACGGGTTCCTTCCTGGACCAGCAGGCCGCCCGCCTGGGCATGGACGCAGAGGAGCTCGGGCGCCTCGCCCTCAGATGCTCGCGTCCGCCCAGGGTTGCCGGACGATGCAGCGTCTTCGCCAAGTCCGACATGATCCACCTGCAGCAGATCGGCACTCCTCCCGAGGACATCGTGGCAGGACTCTGCCTGGCCGTGGCCAGGAACTTCAAGAGCATAATCGCGGGCGGTAAGGAGTTCCGGCCGCCCGTCGGCTTCGTGGGCGGAGTCGCAGCCAATGCCGGCATGGTGAGGGCCTTCGGAGAGGTTCTTTCCGGTTTCAGCGGGGGAGTGACCGTCCCCCTCCATTTCGCTCTCCTGACTGCGGCCGGTGCGGCCATGTGCGCGGAACCGGACCAGCTGTTCATCCCCGGAGACGGCTTCCTCGCGAGGCTCGGGGAACTGAACAGCCGATTCGAAGCCGGGAGGAGCCATCCGCCGCTCATCTCCCGCCGCGGTTCGAAGCCGGTGAACAGCCTCGGCAGGCCGGAAACCGGCGGTGGATTCCACATAGGCATCGACGTCGGATCCATAAGCACGAATCTCGCAGCTCTCGACGAGTCCGGCGGCCTGGTGGCCCGGGAGTACCTCATGACTGCGGGCAGGCCGCTCGAAGCCGTCAAGACAGGGCTCGCGCTGATCCGGGACTCGATCGGACCGGATGCGACCGTTCTCTCCGCAGGCGTGACCGGATCGGGCCGGTACATGATAGGCGACTTCACCGGGGCAGACACTGTGGTCAACGAGATCACCGCACAGGCCATGGCGGCCGTCGCCGCATGTCCGGACGTCGACACCGTCTTCGAGATCGGCGGCCAGGATTCCAAGTACATCCGCATCGAAGGCGGCAGGGTGATCGACTTCGAGATGAACAAGGTCTGCGCCGCTGGAACCGGATCATTTCTCGAGGAACAGGCCGAGAAGCTGGGCCTCGGGATCCGCGAGTTCGGTCCGGTGGCGCTGGAGGCTCCGGCGCCCTCCGAGCTGGGCGAGAGGTGCACCGTCTTCATGGAGAGCGACGTGGTCTCCCATCAGGCCGGAGGCGCGTCGGTGGAGGACATAGTCGGAGGCCTCTGCTATTCCATCGCGCAGAACTACCTGCACAGGGTGGTGGGCGACAGGAAGCCGGGCGCCAGGATTCTCTTCCAGGGCGGAACCGCTCACAACGACGGGGTCGTGGCCGCCTTCAACGCCATCCTGGGCCGTGAAGTCGTCATTCCTCCCCACCATGACGTCACGGGGGCGATAGGTGCAGCCCTGATCGCCCGGGACCGATCGGGCGGCAGACCCTCCTCCTTCAGGGGTTTCGGGCTGGCGGACGCGGCCTACACCCAGACGAGCTTCACGTGCGAGGGCTGTCCCAACCGTTGCGAGATCCATTCAGTCCACTTCGAGGACGACCGGAAGCTCTTCTACGGAGGCAGGTGCGAGAAGTACGAGGTTGACCGGAAATCAGGCCCCGCGAAGGGCCGGAATCTCTTTCCGGATCGCGAGAGGCTGCTCCTCGGAGACTATTCGGAGCCTTCTTCCGATGCCGATCCGGCCCGGCTCATAGGCATCCCCAGAGCGCTGTGGTTCTGGGAGTTCTTCCCGTTCTTCAGGTCTTTCTTCGAGACCCTCGGCTTCGGTGTGGTCCTGTCCTCGCCGTCGACGGGGAAGACCGTCCACAGAGGTGTCGAGAACGTGGCTGCGGAGACCTGCTTCCCCGTGAAGATAGCCCACGGGCATGTGCTCGATCTCGTAGAGCGTGGAATCGACAGGATATTCATACCTTCGATCCTCAGGGCCTTCCCGCACGAGGAGTTCGAGGAGGCGCAGAACTGCCCCTACGTCTCCGGATCCCCCTACGTGATAGAGTCCTCGCTCGATCTCGCCGGCAGAGGAGTGGAGGTGCTCTCGCCCGCACTCGACTTCACGGGGCAGATCTCCGACTGGAGGGCCGAACTCGGATCGCTCGCCGAGTCTCTCGGTTGTCCCCCGGAGGAGGCCGCCCGCGCAGTGGAGCGCGCGCTCGAGGCGCAGGAGAGGTTCGAGAGGGAAACATCCGAGGCTGGCAGAGAAGCTCTTGCCGGGATCCCGGAGACCGATACCATCCTTGCCGTGGTCAGCAGACCCTACAACGGCTGCGACCCGGCGGTGAGCTCGGATCTTCCGGTCAAGCTCTCCAGGATGGGTGTCCACGTGATGCCAGCCGAGATGCTGGATCTGCCGATGCGTGATGCATCGGAGAGATTTCCCGGGATGTACTGGCATTACGGCCAGAAGATAATCGCATCCGCGCTGGCGATCAGGCGGGACCCCCGCATACATGCGGTCTATCTGACCAACTTCGGTTGCGGCCCCGATTCCTTCATACTCCACTCCTTCGCTTCCGCTATGGAGGGCACGCCCTTCCTGACTCTCGAGGCCGACGAGCATTCGGCGGATGCAGGGATGATAACGCGCTGCGAGGCCTTCCTCGATTCGCTCTCCACATCCCCGGAGCCTGGCGCTCCCGCTGCTTCGCGGCACGGAGCCGCACCGTCGAGGGTATCGGCGGAGGGAAGGACGATCTGGGTCCCGAGGCTCGGCCCGGGTACGCGTCTCGTTGCGGCCGCAGCCAGGCGCAGGGGGTTGGATGCACGGGAGATGCCGGAGACCGACGCCGAGTCGGTAGCGCTGGGAAGGACCGTGACCTCGGGCAAGGAGTGCTATCCCGCCATAATAACTTCGGGCAACATGCTCAAGGTGCTTGCGACGAACGATCCCGACAAGGTCGCCTTCTTCATGGGCACCGCCTCCGGGCCGTGCCGTTTCGGCCAGTACTGCGCATTCCACAGGATACTCCTGGACAGGTCCGGATACTCTTCCGTCCCGATCATCACATCGTCGTCGAAGGATTCGTACACTTCCATCGACGGCCTCGATTCCCCGTCATTCCAGGTCGACCTCCTCAGAGGGACCGTATGCGCGGACATCATGAAGGCGGCCTACAGGAGGACGAGCCCCTACGAGACCAGGAAGGGTGATGCTCTCAGGGCGTACAACACGGGGACGGCCCTGCTCGAGAAGGCGATGGAGACGGGTGACGGCCTGAAGGAGGCCTTGTCCCGGGCTGCATCCATGTTCGAGGGAGTGACCGTTTCCGGAGTCGACAGACCCAGGGTCCTCGTCTTCGGAGAGATCTATGTGCGGAGCGATCCGTATGCCAATTCCTGGACCGAGGACAGGATCGAGGCCCTCGGGGGAGAGGTTCTCCCGACATGGGTGCTGGAGTGGTTCGAATTCGTGAATCACACCTTCCTCAGGAGGTCGATGAGGAAGCGGAGGTTCAGGGACATCATGACCGCGACGGCCAAGGGTATGCTGATAAGGCATGTGAGAGGCGAGATGGAACGCCCCTTCAGAAGGCTGCTTGCCGGAAGGCACCATCCCTCCTCCGCCGAGGTGCTCTCGGCCGCCAGGCCCTACATGAAGGAGAACATCGGGGGAGAGGCCATCCTCTGCATCGGAGCCCCGATCGCGCTGTCGCGAAGGGGTGCGATAGACGGAGCGGTCAACGTCCTTCCGTTCACATGCCTGCCGGGTACGATCGTGACCGCTGTTTCCAAGCGGCTCAGGAAGGATCTGCCGGACCTGCCGTGGCTGAACCTCGCCTTCGACGGCCAGGAGGACACCGACAACGACGCCAGGCTCGAGGCATTCATGTACCAGGTGAGGGGAGGCTCCGACGCAGGGGGCCACAGTAGATCCGAGCCCCGGGGATTGCCGGCACGCGCCGGTTCGGGGGAGAAGGCGGCCATCCGGACAGCATACGGGAAAGGACGGGAGCCCGATGGAACATGAGGATCTGATCGAATTCCTGACCTCTTCACCGACTTCCGGTCACGCCGTTTCATGCGCGGCTGCCCTCCTCGAAGAGGCTGGATTCGAGAGGGCGACCGAGGCTCGGATTTGGGAGGAACCTCTCCCTGCATCATTCTTCGTCATTCGTGAACCGGGTTCGCTTGTCGCGGTGAGGAGAGGCGCGCTGCCCCCAATGGAGGGTGGATTCGGAATCGCATGCGCCCACACCGACTTCCCGGGACTCAGGCTGCGCAGCAATCCGGTGAGGTCCCTGCACGGGCACTCGATGCTCTCTGCAGAGATCTACGGCTCTCCCATACTATCGACGTGGTTCGACCGCGACCTCGGCATAGCTGGAACGGCCCTGGCCAGATCCTCGGACGGATCACTGTCGAGGAGGCTGTTCAGGATCCCGGGTTCTACAGCGCGCATCTCGATGCCCGCCATCCATCTGAACCGCGGGATGAACGAGGAGGGGTTCACCTTCAACAAGGAGGAGCACCTTCCAGCTCTGGCCTCGGTATCGGGTCTCACCAATGACGACCTCGCCGGGGCGATAGCAGCTGCCTGCGCCCTGCCCGCCGGGGAGCTCGCGGGATGGACCGCCCATCTGGTCGACACCCAGCCACCTGCGATCGGCGGATTCCGGGGAGAATTCATCCATGCACAGGGGCTGGACGATCTGGCGATGTGCCATGCCGGCCTCCGGGCGCTCATCGCCTCCTCCTCTCCCGGAAGGACCGCGGTCCTCTGCCTCCTCGACGCCGAGGAGGTGGGCTCCGAAACGGAATCAGGCGCTCTCTCCAGATTTCTGGACACGGTCCTGGAGAATCTCGCCGGTGACAGACGAAGTTACGGACTGGCGCTCCTGAGGAGCATCCTCGTTTCGATCGACGGCGCCCACGGACTGAACCCGGCCTGGGAGTCGAAGTACGAGCGCGGAAACCGCCCCGTCATGAACTCCGGTCCCGTCATCAAGTCCAACGCCCAGGCCAGGTACGCCACAGGCGCGCTCAGTGAAGCCTACTTCAGGGCATGCGCCGCCGCGGCCGGCTCGCCCGTCCAGTCCTATGCCGGGAGGAACGACATCCCGTGCGGCAGCACGGTAGGTCCGAAGATCGCTTCGCGGCTGGGCATCCCCGCCGTGGATGCAGGCAATCCGATACTCTCGATGCACTCGATCCGGGAATGCACCGGCACCGGCGACCATGGCAGGATGTCGGGGATACTCGAGGAGCACTTCGCCGGGAGGCATGCGTGCCTCGCCGGAGGAGTGCGCTGACGGAGGCTGCGCCCGGGGATGAAGCCCTGCCTTCTCAGGCCAGGTCGATCCTCCTGAAGCGTTCCGCAGCGAGCCAGAAGACGGCCACAACCCAGACCAGGGCATAGGCGATCTGCCACGGGGGCGGAGGCGCGCCCACTCCCATCATCGTGATCATCTGTTCGACTGCGGAGTCGTCCGGCCTGAGCCCGGCCATCGTCAGCCTCAGGAGAGGGTCTGCCGGAAAGATGAGGAAGCTCACCGTCGAGGCGATCTTCAACGCAGCGGCTATGGTGGCCTGCGGAATCGCCTCCGACATCTGCCCGACGCTGCCCAGGAAGTTCGCTATCCCCGCCACTGCGAGACTGATGATCACGGATGCTATCCTGGGGAGGAAGAGCGATACGATCAATACCAGAGCCAGGTTGACCGCGGTCCAGACCATGGGGCATGCGACCGCATACAGGGCTCCGGAAGGGGTGAACGGCAGGAATGCCAGCATCGCCGTCGATGTGCCCCAGAAGAGGACCGCCGTCACGAGGCAGCAGATCGAGAGGGAAGCCAGGCTCATCCCCGCGAAGAACTCGAACCTCGATACCGGCTGCGCGATCCAGTAGCCTGCGCGCCCGGCGCTGATCTCCTCGGAGAGCAGGGAGCTGCCGAGGATCATTATGAACCCGGTTGCCAGGGTGGCCGCCATCGGAATCGTCATGAAGATCACTCCGACGGCGGCATCGGCTGCGCTGGCGCCCGAACCCGGGCCTTCCTGCACCATCGACAGGAAGAAGGATATGAGCAGGGGATAGAAGGCGGAGAGAACTATGGGGATCGTTATCAGCCTGTTCCGCGAGAGCTGCCTCATACCCGCCGAAAAAACCGCCGCGACTCTCTTCATCGCCCGCTCCCTCCAGCCAGCCGGAGGAACAGGTCCTCGAGGCTCTCGAACCTCAGCTCGACGGCTGTGAACCGCATGCCCGACGCGGCAGCCAGCGCGACGAGGGCGGGGAACCCCTCCTCGTCGACCGAAGCCTCCACCCCCTGCGCGCAGGGGAACACCTCGTAGCCTGAACGGGCGAGCAGACCGCCCATCTCCTCCGGACTGCCCGTCTCTATCCTTGCCCTCCCCGTCCGCCTGACCAGGGAGGACAGTTCGCCTGAAGCGACTATCAGCCCGTTCTTCATGAAGGCGGCCATCTGACAGACCGCCTCGACCTCCCCGAGCAGATGGGAGTTGATGATTATGGTAGAACCGCGCGAGGCCTGCTCCCTGACCATCCCCCTCAGTGCGATCCTCGCCTCCGGGTCCAGCCCGTTCGAGGGCTCGTCCAGGAAGAGCATGTCAGGAGAGCCTGCGAATGCCAGCGCGATTGCAGTCCTCTGGACCTGTCCGCGTGACATCCTGGAGAAGGGGCGGTTCAAGAGATCGGCGCAGAAGAGCTGCTCGCCCCGCTCCGACAGTTCGGCCAGGCTCCCGTGGCCTCTCAAGCCGCACAGCATCGAATGAAGGAGCCGGGGAGTGAGGTTGCCGGGAAACCGTATTATCTCGGGCAGATAGCGGACGGAAGCCCGCGAGGAAGGAATCCTCGAATCGACTCCGTCGACCAGTGCGATTCCCGAATCGGGCCTGACCAGGGTCAGCACCGATTTCATGAAGGTGCTCTTGCCAGCGCCGTTGCTTCCCAGGAGAGCGAAGACCGCGCCCTTCGGGATGTCCAGAGTAAGCGGCTTCAGGGCTTCGATCCGGCCATACCGCTTCGAAAGACCCTCGACACTCAGGGCTGCAGATATCATAGCTTGTGTCCGTTTCGCAGATTCGGGAATACCAGGAGAGGAACATCGGAGATGGGACGCATCCGGGCAAGAGTGGTCCTGGCCGTGGCAGCGGGAGCGCTGGTCACGTGGCTCATGCTGGGCGGTCCCTCGGGCAGGGCGGGGGAGCGCATCGCTGCGATCTCGTCCACCCTCTCGTCGACAGACCTGTCGATGCTCCTGCCTGCTGTCGTCCTCTATGCCTGCAGCCTGACCGCCAGGGCAGCCAGGCTCAGCCTGCTGGGATCGGGAGGGATGAGCGCAGGCAGAGCTCTGCAGATGACAGCCATCCATGCCGGGCTCGGCCACATCCTGCCCCTCCGCCTCTCGGACATCGCGCTGGTCGGCCTGCTCAGAGGCTATGCCTCCGTCCCCGCGGGGCGCGGGACAGGCATGGTCATCCTGTCCAAGCTCATGGACGTTTCGTCCCTCGGCCTGGTCATCTCCTCTGCGTTCCTCTTCGGAGCGGGGACGAGGGTGACCCTGGCGGCTTTCGCGGCCATGGTCGCTGGTGCCGCCGGCATCCTGCTCCTCCCGCTGCTGCCAGGGGTGGCATCGAGGATCCACGGCAGGTTTTCGAGGAATCCCCGGATCAGAGGCTTCCTCTCCTCCCTCGACGAGGCTGCCTGGATCTGGAGGAGGAACAGGAGCAGATTCCTCCGTGCGGCACTGATGTCCGTGGCTGCCTGGGCATCCAAGCTGCTGATGTTCGTCTGCCTCGCCAGGGCCGTGGGGCTGGTGGAGCCCGCGTTCTGGCAGATTTTCTTTGCGGGCGGAGTGACCGACCTTATAATGGCCCTGCCGGTTCACGGCCTCTTCAGCCTGGGCACGGCCGAAGCCGGCTGGACCGCAGGATTCGCAGTCCTGGGAGTCACAGGAGAAGAGATCCTGACGGCAGGTTTCGGAGTGCACATCCTCTGGATGCTGATGGCTTTCGCGGGTATTCTCGGCGCGGTCCCCCTTCTCGGGCGCGACCGTCGGAAGACTGATTGATGATCACTTCCAGAACGGGCAGCAGGAGGATCATTGTGGGTGCCGGCGTGGCCGGCCTGACTCTCGCCGAGAGGCTCTGCTCCTCGGGCGGGAACGATCTCGTCGTCCTGGAGAGGGAGAAGGAGCCGGGAGGGCTCGCGAGGACCTTTCGCAGGGATGATTTCAGCTTCGATATCGGCCCGCACAGGTTCCACACTTCGGACACCGCCGTCCAGGCGTACCTGCTCGAGATCCTGGGATCCGAGATAGCGACCATCCCCAGAGCCAGCAGCGTGTTCCTGGGCGGGAAATACCACGACTGGCCCCTTTCCCTCGGTGGCGTCACCAGGCTCCCTCTCGGGATGCTCCTGCCCTCGTTCCTCGACCTCTTCAGGCTTGGATCCCACGAACCCCCGGCCTCCTTCGCCGATCACATCATCGCGAGATACGGCCGCAACCTCTACCGGTTCTTCTTCAGGGACTACACGCGCAAGTTCACGGGGCTGGACGGCTCCCTCCTCCACACGGACTGGGCCGCCGCAGGGGTCGACCGCGCCGTGATCGACAAGAAGGTCAAGGCGGACAGCCTCCTCTCGCTGGCAGGGAGCCTCCTCTTCCCGAGCCCTGTCACCACCAGCTTCATCTATCCGGAGAGGGGTGGAATCCAGCGCTTCCCACGGATCCTCACCGCGAGGATCGAGGCTGCCGGGGGAGAGGTGCGGCTGTCGCAGGAGGCCGTCGCCCCAGAGGTCGACGGCGGAGTCGTTAGAGGTGTCCGTATGGCCGACGGCAGCGTGCTCGAAGCCTCCGAAGTCTTCTGGTCCGCTCCTCTGACGGCGGCCGTGCCGGGGCTCGAGCTCCGGTTCCTGAACACGATCGTCTACAACATCGCACTGAAGAGCAGGATGAAAACGGCATACCAGTGGTGTTACTTCGGCGAGCCGGGGATATCCTTCAGCCGGCTCTCCGTCCCGAGGAACTTCAGCGAGTCGATGGTTCCGCACGGCGCCGACAGCCTGGTCGCGGAAGTCACCTGCTCCGAAGGAGATCCGGTCTGGGAGTCCCCTTCCTCGCTGATACCCGTGCTGATGGAGGATCTGGCCAGGGTGGGGGCGGCCGACCCATCCGACATCCTGTTCGTCGCCCCTGAGAGGATAAGGGAGAGCTACCCGGTCTATACCCTCGACTATCGGGAGAAGCTCGCCGGAATCCGGCCAGCCAGTGGATTGAAGCTTCTGGGCCGCTCCGGTACCTTCTGGTACAACAACATGGATCACTCGATCTCCCAGGGGCTCGCGATGGCCACCGGCGGAGACGTGGCCAGGGACTTCTGGAATACTCCCCATTCTTGACATCCATCCCGCATCAGCCGATCTTGCCTTCCGTGCGAACGCAGGAAGGCGGTGCAAATCCGCCACGGTGGCGCCACTGTAACCGGGGACTCCTTCCGAATGCCACTGCCCTCCGGGGCGGGAAGGCCGGCAGGGGGATGATCCGGAAGTCAGGATACTGCGCCGCGTGAAGCGAGGCTTGTCTCTCCGCTCCAGGGAGATCCTCGCGTCCGCCCTCGTCCGCACGAAGAACGCGGAGGAGGATGCGGTTGCTGCTCTTTTCGATAGTCCTCGCATCGCTTGCGATTTCGTCGCCCCGACTGGATTCGTCCGTCAGGGTCGTCGACACTTCCGGTCTCGCCGTCGCCGGTGCCGTGATGTCGGATACCTCGTCAACCTTCATCAGCGACGGACAGGGACTATTCCATCCCGCTCCGCCCGCTGGACTCGCGGTCACCATCCGTGCGATGGGCTACTCATCGTGGACCGGGCCTGTCCCCGCGGACGGGACGGTCATCCTGACCCCGGATGCCATACCCAGCGGAGTGACGATCCCTGTCGGGGCGAGACGGGTGACGGCCACCTCGGCCGGGATCCAGACAGTCGAGATAGGTGGCGGGGACCTTCCCGGCACGGGGCTCGCGGGCGCCCACTCGCTCGAGATCCTATCCCCCGGGCTGTCCGTTCGCGAGTACGGCGGGGCGGTCTCGGTGCTCTCCTTCTCCATAAGGGGATCGGATCCTTCACAGATCGGCTGGAGCATCGACGGACACCGGGTGAGGAGCGCCATGGACGGATCGCCTGCGATAGCTCTCCTCGACGGGCTCTTCGGTTCGATCCGCCTCGCGAGGGGAGGGGGCTCGGCCTACAGCGAGGGCGGTCTCGCCGGCACGGTCGAGCTGCAGACTCCTGACGCCGGCTCGCCCCCCGTCCTCTTCCTCGGCATGGACTCCCGGAAAGGCTCCTGGTTCGGCGGATCCAGTACTATCGGCAATCGCCTGAGGCTGGCCTGCTCTTTCTCCCGCCCCGTCGGACCGGGGGGAGGTCGCGGGCGGACGGCCGGGGTGCTCGCTTCCTTCGAGAACGAGGGGTTCGCATCGGGAACGCTCGTCACGAGCGCCGCAGGCGATGCCGAGAGCCCGGACTGGGCGGTCTCCCAGGACGCTTCGATCAGCCGTTCCTCCATCGATTCATGGTTTTCCTGTGCCCTGGGAGGCTTCAGCCTGGATGGCGGCGGCCACCTCGGCGGTACGGGCTACTCGGCCGACTTCCCGGACACGGTACGCGACCGGCACGCGGAAGGCTCCGTCGAGTCAGGCGCCGGCTTCCGCATCGAAGGGACCTCCTGGGAGCTCGATCTTTCTTCGGACGCGAGATGGGAGTGGGTCTCGGGAACTGCTCTCGGGACCAGGAGGAGGATGCTCGCCTCGGTCGGAGCAGCAGCCCGCTCCTCGGCCCTGGGTATGCTCTCGACTGCGGCGATGAGGGTGGAGAGCGATCCGTCCGGCGGGACCCGCCTGGGGGCGAGAGCCGGCGCGGGGATGCCCGTGACGGGGGAGATCGTGATGGAGGTCTCTGTCTCGAGCAGCTTCAGGAGACCCACCTTCAACGAGCTTTACTGGCCGAGGGACCCCTTCGCGGAGGGCAATCCGGATCTCGTGCCGGAAACGTCCACGGAGCTGGACATGACCGCACGGTACTCCTCCGGGGGGACCGAGGCATCCGTATCCGTCTTCTCGGCATCCTGCGGCGACCTCATCGTATGGACTCCCTCGGCCGACGGCCTGTGGAGGCCGGGGAACGTCTCCCGGGCCCTCCGCAGGGGAATAGAGC
Organism: Candidatus Fermentibacterota bacterium; assembly: GCA_963718745.1. Taxonomy (GTDB): domain Bacteria; phylum Fermentibacterota; class Fermentibacteria; order Fermentibacterales; family Fermentibacteraceae; genus Fermentibacter. The sequence goes on from OY970370.1 coordinate 283,799, forward strand.
TGTCAGGTCTCGGTTCATACGGAATGCTCTCTCTCAGAGGCTCTATCACGCTCCAGGAAGTGAAGGACGTGACCGGGGGCTCGACGAGCGAGGGCATGCTGCTTCCATACAGACCCTCCATGACCGCCGGCTGCCTCATCGGAGCGGACCTGGGTCATGCCACCGCGGGCGTCTCGGCGTCGTACACCGGAAGGCGCTACATCAATGCGGCCAATACCATCGCCCTTCCCGCCTACGCGCTCTTCGGAGCCTCCATGGAGATGCCGGTGCGGTGGATCGAAGGCCTGTCGCTGGAGCTGTCGGGCGTTAATCTGCTCGATCTGGAGTACGAGGAGACCAACGGGTATCCGGGGCGCGGAGCCACCGTGATGCTCGAACTCAGATGGGAGGGGAACAGGTGAAGGGTCTGACGATCGTCGCTCTGCCCGCAGCACTGGTGTTCTGCTGCTGCGATTCGTCAACGGGGCCGTCCGATCCGGGCCAGGGGCCGGGTGTCGCATGGTTCAACGGCCTGGGATACACGGTCGACATCTTCTATCCAGAGGACGGCACGCTCGTCCAGGGCGCCTTCGTCACCGGCGAAGCGCCGAACGACATCGTATTCGTGAACGGGCAGCTGATGGCGATAGTCAACTCGACTTCCTCCAGCGTGTCCTTCGTCGATCCATCCCGGCCCGGCACGGTCTGGAAGGAGCTGTCCCTGCAGTCGGGATGCAATCCCTACTCGGCCTGCGCCGGCGGGAACCGGCTCTACGTGGCTGCACTCCTCAGCGGGAGCGTCTTCGTGATCGACCTCGATTCGCTCGAGGTGGTGGACGAGTTCCCCGGCGTGCCCAATGCGAGCGGGATCGCCCTGGCATCAGGGCTCCTCTTCGTCAGCAGCGGCAACTACCCGTCCTCCTGCGAGCCGGGGACGCGGGTTCTCGATCCGCTGACCGGATCGATCCTCGACACCATCCCGACTCCAGAGAACACCCATCTGCTCAGGTACTTCCCCCAGACCGGGATGATCCACGCCCTCTCGACCACATTCGAAGGAGACGGGGCCATAACCATCATCGATCCATCCGTCCCGGAGATCGCAGGCACTGTATCCACCGGCGGCACGCCCGGCCTCCCATGCGCGTTCGGCGACCTGTTCGTCGCTGGAGACGGATGGTCGTCCACATCGGTCTTCGTCTACGACGAGGGCTCCGCATATCCCGAGGCGGTCGAGACCGGCTTCGGAGTGACCGGAGTCGTCGCCACGGGTGACACTCTCTACATGACATCCTTCGCTTCCGATGCGGTTCTCGTGATGGACGGCTCGACCTGGACGGCGATCGACACTCTCCAGGCTGGCGACGGCCCCCAGGGAATCCTGATAATCCCGGAGTAGCTCCGACGGAGCAGGGGAGGGACGGGATGAAGAGATGTGACATGCACGTGCACTCGATGTACTCGAGGGCGACCGGATACTGGTTCCTCCGCGCGCTCCAGGCGCCCGAGAGCTTCACTCCTCCGGAGCTCCTCTACGAGAAGGCCAGGGAGAGGGGGATGGACTTCGTCACTATCACCGACATCAACACGATCGAGGGTGTGTCGAAGATCCTGGACCTGCCGGGAGTCTTCACGGGGGAGGAGATCAGGACCTACCTCCACGGCAGCAGGGCGACAGTTCACCTGCTCGTCTACGGATTCGACCCGGCCGACCACGAGGAGATGTGCAGGCTCCGGGAGAGTTTCGAGGAGCTCACGGAGTTCTTCTGCCACAGGAATCTCCCGTTCGCCCTCGCGCATCCGTTCCATTCAGAGGGAACTGCGCTGGACTACGGAGATCTCTCCGCCGTCATGAAGAGATGCCCGATTATCGAGTCCCTCAACGGGAGCAGGCTCCAGGCCGAGAACGCACTGGTCGCCCCGGTCGCCAGGGGCTCGAGGGGAGAACCGTCCTTCAGCGGGTTCATCGGCGGTTCCGACGACAGATGCGGGCGGTTCGTAGGCAATACCTTCACTTCCGTCTCCGGCGCCTCCACGCCGGGCGAGTTCCTCGCCGAGGTCCTGGCTGGCAGAGGAGTGCCGGGCGGCTCGAGCGGCACCGCGATCAGATCCGCCTACTCCACATACTCGATCGCCTATTCCTTCTACAGGGAGAGGCTCCAGGCGCAGAAGCTCCCCCTCTTCGCCTCCGCAGCCGCGGACAGGATGTTCACCCCCGACAGGACAGAGCCGCCGACGCTCTGGCAGAAGGCCGATCTGGCCCTCCACTCCCTCTACCACAGAACGCTCTCGTCACCCGATCCCGGCCCCGAGAGCTTCCTCCTGGAGGAGCTCCTGGAGATAGGCAAGGACCTCTGGGCGCGCGGCGAGCACAGGGGAGAGGACATCGACGAGCGGACCTTCCGGATCTTCAGCAACACGACGAACAGGCTGATCGACCGCCTGTCCGGCCTCCTGTTCAGGAGGATCTCGGACGGGAAGTTCCTGGAGGCCTTCGAGGCCGTTTCGGCCCTCCTGCCGGTCCTCCTCCTAAACGCGCCATATCCCATGTCCTTCTTCAACATGAGGAAGGGCCGCCGCACCGCGTCGGAGTTCGCTTCACTGACTCCGGGATGCGTGGTTCCGGGGGGCAGCGGGGCGAGGGTGTGGTTCACGGATACGATCGATGATCTCAACGGGGTGTCGAGGACTCTGCAGAAGTTCAGCCGTCTCGCGGTGGACAGCGGGAGGCGCCTCGCGGTGGCGGCGTGCCAGTCGAGACCGCTCTCCTTCGAGGGCTGGGTGGTCAACTTCCCGCCGGTACGCGAATTCCCCGTACCCGACTACGAATCCAAGCTGCTCTCGATCCCGCCTTTCCTCGAGCTGCTCAGGTTCGTCGAGGACAACGACTTCGAGGCCATCTACATCTCTACTCCGGGGCCGGTCGGACTTTCCGGCCTGCTCATAGCGAAACTCCTGGGGATCCCTGCCTTCGGCATCTACCACACGGACCTGCCCCGGCATGTCTATCAGATCGCGCAGGACGGCCACATGGGCGAGTTCGCGGCGACGGCGATGGGCTGGTTCTACTCCGCGACCGATCTCGTGATGGTCCCGAGCAGGTATTACATGGACGAGCTGGAGAAGCTGGGCGTACCCAGGTCCAGGATGACGATCTTCCCCCGGGGCATAGATCTGGATGCGTTCTCGCCCGATTGGCGCGACGAGGGATTCTTCACGAGGTTCGGCGGAGTGCCGGGCTCGGTCAAGCTCGTCTACGTCGGCAGGATCTCCAGGGAGAAGGACCTGGACGTCCTGGCGGAGGCATTCCTCCTGGCCAGGGAGGAGTTCGGATCGCTCGAGCTGTTCCTCGTCGGCGACGGCCCCTACCTCGGTGAGCTGACCCTCAGGCTGAGCGGGAAGGGCTGCCACTTCTGCGGGATACTCCGCGGGGAGGATCTGTCCAGGGCTTACGCCTCCGGCGACATCTTCGTCTTCCCCAGTACCACGGACACGTTCGGGAACGTAGTGCTGGAGGCCCACGCGGCGGGAACACCAGCCGTGGTGACCGACATGGGCGGCCCGATGGAGATCATAGAGCCCGGCACCACGGGTCTCGTGGCGAAGGGGAGGGATGTCCGCAGTTTCGCGGACGCCGTACTGGAACTGGCCAGGGACGGCGGGAGGCGGATCGCGATGGGTTCCGCCGCGAGGCAGCTGGCATCGAAGAGAACCTGGGAGAAGGCCTTCGACACGGTCTGGAGCGCGAAAGCCGCAGACTGAGGTCCATTCCTGGTTTCAGATCACTCATTCCGGCGGAGCCGGAATGAGCAGGTAGCACATCGCTCCAGTTCCGCGAGGCGGAACTGGTTTGTGGCACAACAGCATGGTTCCCGCAGGGAACCTGCAAGTGTGCGTGCATGTCACTATAGGCTTGACCGCTCTCGCAGGTCCGCTTCGCGGACCGTGCTGTCGCTAGACTCATCCCGCTTCGCGGGATTCGAGATCTGTCGGGCCAGGTCGTTTCTGCTCTTACAGAAACGACCGATGCGAGAGTGCGTGCCAATAACAACAGGCTTGACCGCTTTCGCAGGTCCGCTCCGCGGACCGTGCTGTCGCTAGACTCATCCCGCTGCGCGGGATTCGAGATCTGTCGGGCCAGGTCGTTTCTACTCTTACAGAAACGACCGATGCGAGTGTGCGTGCATGTCACTATAGGCTTGACCGCTCTCGCATCACTCATTCCGGCGGAGCCGGAATGAGCGGTAGCACAACAGCACGGTTCCCGCAGGGAACCTGCAAGTGTGCGTGCCATGATATTTGGAAGTACGCTCAGGCCCTTTCGCGATCCGCCGATCCTGGTATTCGCACTATGGCGGGTCACTGTCGGGCCTGGTCATTCCCGCAGGCGCGGAAATGACCGAATGGTCGGGGCGGCCGGATTCGAACCGGCGACCCCCTGCTCCCAAAGCAGGTGCGCTACCGGGCTGCGCCACGCCCCGACCCGTCCATTCTATACTCTTTGCGACCTTCGTTCAAGCCCGGACAGAGTTGACCGTGGGCTTCGGCGAGACGATCTTCGAAGCATCTGGCCGGTATCCGGATAACCCGAAACAGGAGCTCCACCATGCGTATTCCACCGGTGATCCTCATCCTTGCCCTGACCTCGTCCTCGTTCGCATACCACTCCGTCTGGGTCAGCCGGGTGGGTCTTCCGGACATCCGGGTCCTGCAGGCCGAAGGGTTCGACATCGAGTACTTCCGGGATGGAAGAGCAAGGATCTATGTCGACGAGGCGGGCGAAAGCAAACTGCTCGGCATGGGCTATCTCCCGATCGCGGATTCCTCGCCTGCTCCGCTTCTTCCCTATCCCTCCCTCGCCGCTGTCGAAGACTCCCTCGACGCGATAGTCGCCAGGCACCCCGACATCTGCCGCCTCGAGAACATCGGCACCAGCTACGGCGGCCGGCCCATCTATGCGGTCGTCGTATCCGACAACGTCCAGAACGAGGAGATCGAGCCCGAATTCCGCGTCGTCGGAGCGATCCACGGCGACGAGAAGACGGGTGCGATGGTGGCCCTGAACTACCTCACCAATCTCGCCGACTTCTCCGACTCCAGTCCGATGTGCGAGTATCTGGTCGAGACCGCGGAGACATGGGTGATCCCCGTCATGAACCCCGACGGATACTTCTCCAACTCCAGATACAACGGCAACGGCATAGACCTGAACAGGAACCTGAGCTACCAGTGGCAGCCCGGCGCAGGAGGCGGCCCCAGCCCGTTCTCCGAACCGGAAACGCGCGCCCTCAGAGACGTCACCATGCCTGACTGGCCCGCACTGACCGGACTCACGAACCCGTTCTGCGCCAGCCTGTCCCTCCACGGCGGCGCCGCCTGCTTCAACTACGTATGGAACTACTCCTCCGCGTCCGTTCCCGACACTTCGCTGGTGGTCGAGATGGGCGCCGACTACGCCGGTCTGTGCGGCATACCCGGATTCTGGGTCACCGAAGGATGGGCCTGGTACGTCATCACGGGCGACGTGAACGACTGGAGCTACGGCGAGTACGGCGGAATCGACCACACGGTCGAGGTGCACGACAACAAGCAGTATTCCGACTGGCCATGGGTGTGCTCCGCCCACTACATGTCGATGCTCGACTTCTTCAACAGCAGCACCTACGGCTTCTGGGGAACGGTCACGAACAGCTACGGGACTCCCCTGGACGCCGCGATCCAGGTCACCAGAACGGACGGATCAGACAGCGAACCCATGCGATTCTGCAGGACCGATACCGAGATGGGTGACTACGCCAAGCCTGCGCTCCCGGGTACATACCAGGTCACGGCCAGCGTGGCCGGATTCGCCCCGCAGACCGTGGCAGGCGTCGTGCTGGGAGCATCCCAGCGCGTCGAAGTGAGTTTCGTCTTCGACCAGACCGGCATCGGGGGAGACCCCGAGGGAACGGTTCCCGGGCTTTCGATAACAGCCTCCTCCAACCCGTCGTCGGGTCCCGTCATCCTCATCTGCGGGACGGGGCTTGAGGGCAGCCTCACAATTTTCGATATTACCGGCCGTTCGGTCTTCGCAGCCGACATCCCGGCGGGCGGAACCGGAATCACTTGGAACGGAAGAGCCCTGGACGGCGCTCCAGTGCCCGCGGGCGTGTACATTGCAAGGCTCACAGACGGCAGCGGAGCCGTGTCCACCAGGCTCGTCCGTCAGAACTAGGAAGGTATCCGATGGCACACAAGAAATCCGGCTCGAGCTCCAGGAACGGCAGGGACACCGCCGGCAGGAGACTCGGCGTCAAGGCACCGGCCGGCAGCTTCGTCACGGCCGGGACCATCATCCTCAGGCAGAGAGGCACTCCGATCCATCCCGGCACCAACGTCGGACTCGGTTCGGACGACACGCTCTTCGCCACCATCGACGGCATAGTGCACTTCCATACTCTCAGGAGCAGGAGGGTCGCTTCCGTACTCCCCGAGTGACGTGCAGAACCACTCAGATCAGGCTGACTTCCTGCTGGTTCATGCCGTCCAGCTGCTGACGATTCCAGGCGGTCCCGCTCCCCGCAGAGGCGGCGCGGTTCGTCATGTCGGCGCAATACCTGACGGAGCCCTTGCCTGCCGGGGCGGCAGGATCGTATGGGCCGGCCCCACGGACGAGGTGACGAACTCCGTGATGCTCGCACCGGACGCTCTAACGCTCGATGCGGGGGGCCGTGTCGTAATGCCCGGGTTCGTCGATCCCCACACCCATCCTGTCTTCGTGGGTACGAGGGAGGCCGAGTTCGGCATGAGGGCCTCCGGTATGACCTACCAGCAGATAGCTGACGCCGGCGGGGGCATAGCGTCCACCGTGCGCTCGACCCGTTCGGCCGGCAGGTCGGATCTCGCCCGCGGACTTTCGCGCAACCTCACCGACATGCTGCGGTTCGGCACGACGACGGTCGAGGTGAAGAGCGGCTACGCTCTCGACAGGGACGGCGAGATCGAGTCCCTCGAGCTGGTCGCCGAGGCCTCCCGGACCTCCCCGCAGACCCTCGTACCGACTTTCATGGGGCCGCATGCGGTCCCTCCCGAGTTCGCCGGAAGACCCGGCGACTACATGACCTTCGTGATCGACGAGGTGCTGCCCGAAGTCGTGCGCAGGAAGCTCGCGCACTTCGCAGATGTCTTCTGCGAGCAGGGAGCCTTCGACCTCCTCCAGAGCGCCAGGTTCATGGATGCGGCTCTCTCGGCGGGACTCGGCGTCCGGATCCACGCCGACGAGTTCACTTCCGGAGGAGGCGCGGAACTCGCGGCCTCCCGGGGTGCCCATAGCGCGGACCACCTCCTCATGGCATCGGACGCAGGGGTCAGCGCACTGGCCTCGTCGCAGACCGTGGCTGTTCTCCTGCCGGGAACGGCTTTCTTCCTCGGACTGTCCTTCCCCGACGGCAGGAGGTTCCTCGACTCGGGAGCAGCCGTCGCCCTCGCCACAGATTTCAACCCGGGAAGCTGCTACTGCCCCTCGATGCCCTTCATCCTGAGCACAGCCGTCTGCAGGTGCGGGTTCGCGATCGAGGAGGCCATAGTCTGCTCCACCGCCAACGCAGCCTCGAGCCTGGGTCTCGGTGGAGTCAAGGGCACCCTGCAGGCCGGTGCGGATGCCGATTTCACGATCTGGAACCTGGATGACTACAGGGGGATACCCTATCATCTCGCCGCGCCTGATATTCACTCGGTTCACATCTCCGCGAGGCCCGCCTGGAGCATGGCGGATGGAACACTTGGACGGGCGATGGGCGATGGCTGACATTTCTCTGAAGAAGAAGGCTCACGACCTCCTCCAGAAAGGCAAGCTGGACAGCGCTCTGCGTGTCTTCCAGGCCATCCTGAAGGAGGACCCCGAAGAGGCATCGGTTCATAACAGCGCAGGCGACGTCCTTCTAAAGCTGAAGCGCAAGGACGACGCTCTGGTTCATTTCGGCAAGGCTTCCGAGCTGTACATGAAGGACGGGCTCCACATGGTGGCCCTCTCCGTCAGCCGAAAGGCCCTCCGTGCCGAACCCGCATTCTATTCCGCCCACTTCGTCATGGGCGCCTGTTTCGACGAGCAGAACAAGCCGGACCAGGCGAGGCGCGAATACGTAGCATACCTGAAGGGCGCGCCGGACAAGAACGAACCTCTTGTCCTAAATGCGCTTACAGCTCTCACGAGACTCGATCCGGAGGACAGGAACTGGGTCCTTCGCCTCGCGAGAGTAGCATTCGTCCAGAAAAAGGAGAGCATCCTCGACCGCTGCGTATCCATGGCGGCGGAGAGGGGATTCCCCGAGCACCGCAAGATGGTGAGCATGCTCGAGGAGCTCCGTCAGGAGATGAGGCCCGCAGAGATCACAGAGCCTGAGATCGGGATAGAACAGGTCGCGTTCGACTCCGGTGACTTCATCGAGGCGGAGGAGGTCGAGGAGGAGGATCCCGAAGTACCCCAGAGGAAGCGGATAGGGGAGTACTTCGTCGCAGACGGACTCCTGAAGGCGAGCGACGTTCTCAGGGGCCTCGAGATCCAGCTGGCATCCAGGGATCACAAGCGACTCGGCGACGTCCTGGTGGACATGGGGCTCGTCTCGACCCGCCAGGTGAGGGAAGCCCTCTCCAAGCAGGTGCTGGACATGAAGCAGCGCCTGGAGAAACGCCCCGGCGACGCGCTCGGCTTCGTCGAGCTGGGCAACCTGCTTCTCGATGTCAGCGATTTCTATGGAGCCGTCGAGGGCTACCTCAAGGCAGCGGAGATCTACAGAGCCACGGGCAGGGAGAAGATGGTCTTCGAGCTGCTCGAAGGCGTTCTCGACATCTGTCCCGAATCCCTGGCCGCCGCACGGGAACTGGTCCGTACCCGTACCTCGCTGGGTCCGGAGGGCCAGGCGAGGTCTCTCTACAGGCTCGCGGTGGCCTACCTGCTGAATGACAGCCCTCATGAAGCGGTTGCCGCACTGGAGGCATCGGTGCAGGCCGATCCGGATTTCGCGATGGCCGTGACATTGCTCGAGGGGGTGCGCCCCGGCCTCGCCGATGCGGACAATTATGCGGACATCGCATCCATTCTCGCGGATATCGACAGGATGTTCGACGCCGATTCGGCGAGAGCCCTGGCCGCGCTCGTGAAGGAGTTCCAGGACGGGATAGACGAGGCGATAGCCTCCGACGACTACAACACCCACTACGACCTCGGCATAGCCTACCGGGAGATGGGTCTCCTCCGGGAGGCCGTCGACGAGTTCAACCAGGTGCTCACCAGCCCCGACCACAGGATAAAGGCCAGAGAGATGCTGGGCAGATGCTATCTGGGCATGGGCAGACACGACGAGGCGGAGGAGCACTTCCAGAAGGGCATGACCCTGGCCGGCAAGGATACCGTGGCCCTCGTCGGCTTCCATCTCAATCTCTCCCGGGTGTTCGAAGCGACCGGCAGGATGAGGCAGGCGGAAGCCGAGAGGATGGCTGCGGAGAGGATCGACCCCGCGCTGGTCAGAATACAGGACCGTGTCGAATAGCCTTGGTGCGCGCGGAGAACCCGTGCGCCTCGAGAGCCCGGCTGCCGCATCGAAGCAATCACCTCCCTGATTTGTCATGATCGAAACCATCCCGTTCTGGCTCGCCGCGATCCTCCTCCTCTGCGCGCTCTTCCTCGCCGAATTCTTCAGGCGGAGGCTGAATTCCTCGCAACGCAGGAACGCCTCCCTGAAGAGGGATCTGGACGGCGCACTCTCAGAGCTCGAATCGGCAGCCAACCTCAGATCGGAGCTCCTCTCGAGGATAGGTCAGTCCCTCAGGAAGCCCCTCGAGTCGATCCGCTCCGCCACCGACGAGATATCCAGGCCTCTCGAGTGCCCCGAATGGATGAAGGAGCAGCTTGGCCTCCTGTCCAAGGAGATCGACAACATCGGCAAGTTCATCGACCTCATCGGAGAGATCGTCACTCTGGACAAGCTGTCCGAGAGATCCTCGACTCCGCCGCTTTCGGGAGAGACCCTGACGGACCTCGAACGCGTCCTAACGGACGTCGTCCAGGCAGCATCAGGAAGGCTCGCCGAGCGGGGGATATCGATGACGGTGGCGATGGATCCCGAGGTCATGGTGAGGGGAGACGAGAGCTATCTCAGGCAGGCTCTCGACGCGATCATATCCGAGACCGAGCGCTTCGCCGGCAAGGGGAGCATCGTGCATGTCGACCTTGCCGCCGGGGAGGGAACCGCCCGCCTCTCTCTGGACTACAGAGGGCCTGGAAACCCCGACGCCTCGTCCTCTCTCCTCTCCCTGGAGCTGGCGAGGCAGATAATCGCCGGACACGGAGGATGGATACAGGAAGCCGCGAGAAAGGGCCAGTTCACGGTGGAGCTGCCCATCAGAGGACCGCGGACGGATGGATGATCGCCGGGAGTGGACGATGAACAGAGAGATCTTCAGAAAGTACGACATCAGGGGAGTCTTCCCCGATGACCTGGACGACCGGACGGTACGGACCATCGGCGCGGGCGCAGGAGCCCTTGCCGGGAACGGTGGAGTCCTTGCCGTCGGCAGGGACTGCAGGCTCTCCGGCAGGCACCTCTTCGAGCAGCTTGCCATCGGAGCGGGGGGAGCCGGTTGCCGGATAGTGGATCTCGGCGAGCAGACGACCCCCATGACCTACTTCGCCGCTCATTCGCTCGGTGCCGACGCGACAGTGATGATCACCGGGAGTCACAATCCTCCGGAATACAACGGCTTCAAGATCATGAAGGGGCTTCACACCCTCTCCGGCGACGAGATATCCAGGCTTGCGGACACCCCTCCGTCCAGGGCGGAGGAGATGCCCGTGATCGAGAAGGTCGACATCCTGGAGGAGTACCTGGACAGGCTCCGGTCGGAGTTCTGCCTGGCCCGCTCCCTGAAGGTCGTGGTGGATGCGGGCAACGGCACGGGAGGTCCTCCGGCCTGCCGGATGCTAACCGACCTGGGCTGCAGGGTGATCCCCCTCCACTGCATGATGGATGGCACATTCCCAGCTCATCACCCGGATCCGACAGTCGAGGCGAACCTTTCCGACCTCAGGAAGGCTGTCCTGACCAGCGGGGCGGACCTGGGTATAGCCTTCGACGGTGACGCCGACCGCCTCGGGATCGTAGACGAAAAGGGCCGGACCGTCTACGGGGACAGGATCCTCACTGTCCTCGCACGGGCGGTTCTGGCAACCAATCCGGGAGCAGCGGTCATCTCAGAGGTGAAGGCATCCGGCGTCTTCTACGAGCAGGTCGCGCTGGCGGGTGGGAGGCCGGTCATGTCCGCGACGGGCCACTCCATCATCAAGCAGAGGATGCTCGACGAGAACGCCCTCCTGGCGGGAGAGATGAGCGGGCACATCTTCTTCAGGGACAGGTATTACGGATTCGACGACGCCCTCTATGCCGCCCTGAGGCTCATCGAGATACTCGCCGCAAGCGGCGGGACGATGTCCGATCTTACCGCGGACCTCCCGGAACTCCATTCGACCCCGGAGCTGAGGGAGAACTGCCCGGACCGGATCAAGTTCAGGATCGTGGACATGGTCAGGGATTCGATCGCGGGGAGGTTTCCCGTGACCGACATCGACGGTGTGCGCGTGGACTTCCCGTCGGGCTGGGGCCTGCTGCGGGCTTCCAACACGCAGCCCGTGCTGGTGATGCGATTCGAGGCCGGAAGCGCGGATGCGCTGGCGTACTGCGAGAAATTCATCAGAAACGAGATCGAAGAAGCCAGGAGGAGACTCGATGTCCAGACAGACGATTGAGGATACCGAGAGGAGGATCGCCGAGCTTTCTCCGCAGATCGAGAAGCTCAAGGACACGTTCTCGAAAGTGGTCGTAGGGCAGGAGGATTTCAGGCTCGGTCTGCTGACGGCGCTCTTCTGCGACGGCCACGTCCTGATCGAGGGCGTGCCCGGGCTGGCGAAGACCCTGGCCGCCAGGACCCTCGCCTCATGTGTCAGCGCAGCCTTCTCCAGGATCCAGTTCACTCCCGACCTCCTGCCGGCCGATCTGACGGGAACGATGATCTATCTGCCGGAGAAGGCGGCCTTCGAGGCGCGCAGAGGTCCGGTGTTCACCCAGATACTCCTGGCCGACGAGATCAACAGGGCTCCCGCAAAGGTCCAGAGCGCCCTCCTCGAGGCGATGCAGGAGAGGCAGGTCACCTTCGGCGGCAACACCCATCCTCTTCCGAGACCATTCTTCGTCATGGCAACGCAGAACCCGATAGAGCAGGAGGGCACCTACCCCCTCCCTGAAGCCCAGATAGACAGGTTCCTCCTGAAACTCAGAATCGACTACCCCTCGCAGGAGGAGGAGCTGGAGATCATCACCAGGATGGGATCGAGCCGGCCCCCAACTGCGGAACCCGTCATCACACCCGATGACGTCCTCCGTATACAGCGCCTCTCCGCCGAAGTCAGCGTCGAGCGGAGCGTGATGGAGTACATAGTCAGGCTCGTCTCCGCCACCAGGTTCCCGAAACAGGCCGGCTTCTCCGAGCTCGCAGGTCTGATAAGCTACGGAGCGAGTCCGAGAGCCTCCCTCGGCCTCCAGGCCGCGGCCAGGGCGAGAGCACTTCTCTCGGGGCAGGGGTTCGTCACCCCCGACCAGGTCAAGGAAGTCGCTCCGGACGTCCTGAGGCACAGGATAATCCGGTCCTTCGAGGCGGAAGCCGAAGAGGTCGGTGTCGAAGAGATAATCGAGACCATCCTGGGCAGAGTGCCGGTCAAGTAGCGGGGCTCTCGTGGAAAACGCGCATTCACTCCTGAAGAGGGTCAGGCGGATCGAGATAACGACCCGCAGGCTCGTGGACCAGCTCATGGGTGGAGCGTACCGCTCCGCATTCAGGGGCCGCGGGATGGAGTTCTCCGATCTGCGCACCTACCAGGAGGGCGACGACCCGAGGCTGATCGAGTGGAACGTGACGGCGCGCACCGGCATCCCCCATGTAAAACTCATGACCGAGGAGAGGGAGCTCCAGGTCATGATCCTCGTCGACCTCTCGGGGAGCCTGAAGTTCGGTTCGATGAACCTCACCAAGGAGGAGCGAGTGGCGGAGACCGCCGCTCTCCTCGCGCTCGCCGCCGTCCGCACCGGCGACAGGGTGGGGATGATCACCTTCGCCTCCGACGTCGTCGACTACATCCCTCCCGACAAGGGGCGGAACCATGCGCTCGCCGTGGTCCAGAGGATCCTCGCCTCCCGCGGGAGACAGGAGGAGGCCGACATGGACCCGGCTCTCGCATTCCTGGGCCGTGTGATACACCGGAAAGCCCTGCTCTTCGTGATAAGCGACTTCAGGTTCAAGGGCTCGTCCAAACTCCTCAAGGCCGCCTCCAGGCGGCATGACCTCGTCGGGATCCATGTGTTCGACCCCAGGGAGGTCAACATGCCGGACATCGGCATGATCCGATTCAGGGATCCGGAGACCGGGAGCACCCGTGTGGTCGATACCGGCTCCGCCTCCTGGCGGAAGGCCTTCTCCTCCAGGGTGATGCAGCTGAATGCGGAACGGGAGGCCCTCTCGAGGAGCTGCGGTTTCGACCTCGTGAGCATCTCCACCTCCGACGACCTGGTCCTCCCTCTCAGGCGCTTCTTCGATCTCCGCCGCAGGAGGAGGGGGCACTGATACTCCAGGCATCGCTCCTTCTCTGTACGGCACTCTCCGGCGCCGGGCTCGGCGTCCCGGTCAGGGTCGAGTACGACGTCCCCGCCGGGTGGAGCTTCGAAACGCTCGAATCCGGCGAGGACTGGTCCGTCCTCTCCGCCGACTCGGCCGGTTTCGTCATAGTCCCCCTGGCGCTGGACACGCTGATGCTCCCCGGACTGTCGGCCACGAACGGCATCGACACCCTGACGATTGCTCCACCCGTCCTGGTTGTGGACAGAACCATGCCGGACTCGGTCTATGACGCCGCACTGTTCCCGGCACCCCTGCGGATGGACATCCCCCCGGGTTTCCCGGAGGACTATCTGGAGAAACTCGCATTCTGGGAGACCTGGGGACCGAGGCCCGGAGGCTTCCCCTGGATACCGGTCGCTGCAGCGGTGGTTCTGGCTTCGGCCGCAGCCTTCATACTCGGAAGACGCAGGAGGCGGACACCGGCACCCGCGGTCGGAGTTGCGGCCGTCCCCTCGAGTTTCTCCGACAGGGTGCTCGCTCTGCTCGAGAGCCCCCATCTTGCATCCGGCGACTACAGATCCCTCTACAGGGAGCTCGATGCCCTTCTGAGATGGCTCGAGAGCTCCCGCTCCGGAATCGACGTAGGCGCGATGACACACAGTCAGATCAGGAAAGCCCTCTCCGCAAGGGGTGGATTCGATGACCTCCTGACCGGCTCGGCCGGACTCGTGCGGGAGATCGCCCTGCAGAGATATGCCGGGTGGGGGAGCACCCGGGAGAAGGCACAGGCAGACATCAGGATGCTGGCATCCCTCGGGGGTGGATCCGGATGACCAGGTTCGCAATCTGGCCCGTACTGGCCGTCTTCCCGCTCTTCCTGCTGCTCCTCTCGATCCTCGTCCGGAGGAGGCGCTCTCCCTCGCAGTGCTACACGGGTCCGTTCGATGCCGGTCCTTCGAAGTCCACCGGATTCGGCGCCATGATACCCTCCCTTGCGGGGCTCCTCCTCATCGCCCTGGCGGCAGCAAGGCCGCAGAGCGGCTTCGAGAGGCTCCCGGACGCGGGCGAGGGGGTCGATCTGATAATCACGCTCGACGTCTCGACCAGCATGCTCGAACAGGACTATTCTCCCAACAGGCTCGAGGCCGCCAAGGAGGCCGCGCTGACCTTCATCGAGGGCAGGCCCACCGACAGGATAGGCCTCGTCCTATATGCGGCGGAACCCCTGGCGCTCTGCCCCCCGACCCTGGACCACGGCACTCTCGCCAGGTTCATAAGGAAGTCGGGCATAGGCACCCTCGAGGACGGAACCGCCATAGGAGCAGGCCTGGCGGTTGCCGCCAGGGAGCTGGAAGGCTCCCAGACATCCAGGCGGGTCATCATCCTCCTCTCGGACGGGATGGAGAATGCCGGGACGGTCGATCCCATCCAGGTCGCGAACGCGATCAGGACTCTCCACGGCGACAGCCTGCGCGTCTACACGGTCGCCATCGGCACAAGCAACAACTCCTACGGAGTGGACGTCGAGACCCTGTCGAGGATCGCCACGATCACGGGCGGCCGCCTGTTCGACACCGGGAGCCCCTCCGACCTCGAGGATGTGTATGCAGCCATCGACTCGCTCGAAGCCTCCACTCTGCCCCCCGAGGGGCTGTTCGTCTACCGGGATCTCTATCTTCCATATCTGATTGCAGGACTGATCCTCCTGGCCCTGGGCGAATACTTCAGATGGAGGCGCTGGAAGGTGGCGGGAGACTGATGTCGTTCGAACGCCCACTCCTGCTGCTGCTTGCGCTGGCCGCCCCCCTGGGCTGGTGGGTGCGCCAGCGATGGCTCGATTCCGAGAACAAGCGGCTGAGGGAGTTCGTCAGGCCTGTCATGTGGGAGCGAGTGGAGATATCGCCGCCTCCCCCGAGAACGCTCTCGCGCCTCCTCTGGAGCCTTTCCGTGATGCTGTTCGCCGTCGCCGCGGCCGGTCCGCTCTGGGGGGGGGCTTCCACCGTCCTGCCCTCCGGCGGGGACAACATCTCGATCGCACTCGACGTATCCGCCTCGATGGCTTCGCTCGACGAAACCCCATCGAGGATGGGAAGGGCGGTTTCCGAGATCATCGGCCTGATGGATGCATTCCCCGGAGTGCGGTTCAGCCTGGTGCTGTTCTCTTCTCAGGCGAGGCTGGCCGTGCCCGGCACCCTCGACAGGGATTTCCTCGCCTCCAGGATACCGCTCGATCCCCGGGACGAGAGCTCGCTTCCGGCCGGCACCGAACTGGGCACCCTCGTGGACGTGATGTCGACCTCTCTGCCCGAGGAGGATCTGGAGACGAGGGTCGGGATCATCTTCAGCGACGGGGGTTTCCACGACTTCTCCGTCGAGAGATCTGTCTCGGCGGCTTCGGAGGCCGGGCTCGTGCTCGTCTGTGCAGGGCTCGGAGGACTGGATTCCGTACCGCTGCCCGACGGTTCCGGGGGATGGCGGATCCTGGGCGGGGATACGGTCCGGACCGCACTCTGCGAAGAGCCTCTCCGGGAGATCGCGGAAAGGTCGGGCGGATTCTATGTGAGGCTCTCGGAAACCGACGACCTCCCGGCTCTGGTGGGGGAACTCCTCTCCGGTAAAAGGGCGGAGATGGCGTCGAAGGTATCGGGTGGTTCGGGCGGCCGCAGGTTCTACCTCTTCCTGATTGCCGGCCTGGCCCTGGCGGCAGCCGCCCTGATCCTCGAATCGAGGGGCAGATGATCCTCCTTCTCCTCCTTCTCGCCCTTCCGGGCCAGAGACCCCTCGCCGACCTGTACCTCGAGGCTTCCGAGGCATTCGAGGCCGGCGATCACGAGCGGGCTCTGGCGGCATTCGAAGAGATAGCCGTCAGGATGCCGGGTTTCGAGAGAACGCGGTACAACCTTGCCGCGTGCCATTTCGCGCTGGGCGGCTTCGCAGGGGCGGACTCGCTCGTCTCGACTCTGTCGACCTGTGCGGGGGAGGACACCCTCGGTTCCGCCCGTGCCGCAACCCTCCTGGCCTCATCTGTCGAAGCAGAGGACCGCGCCGGAGTCGAGAGGGCCGCAGGGATGCTGCGGGAGCTTCTCGGTGACGGATCCGCGAACGGATGCGACGTATCGAATCTGGAAGCCGCCCTCAACTGGCTGGATGACCATCCTCCCGAGGACGAGCAGCAGGACCAGCAGGACCAGGAGGATCAGGAAGACCAGCAGGATCAGGAGGACCAGGAGGATCAGGAGGACCAGCAGGATCAGGAGGATCAGCAGGATCAGGAGGACCAGCAGGATCAGGAGGATCAGGAGGACCAGCAGGACCAGCAGGATCAGGAGGATCAGCAGGATCAGGAAGACCAGCAGGACCAGCAGGATGGATCGGACTCCCCGGACGAAGTCGATCCTCTCACCGGCATGACTGAGGATCAGGCCAGGATGCTCCTCGACCTCGTACAGGAGGCTTCGCCCTCCGACAGTCTCAGAGGACAGCCAGCCGGTGCGGCCGGAGGCCCCGACTGGTGATCCAGCTCCTTCTCATGACATTTTTCGTGACAGGCCAGCCGCAGGTCGCGGTCGAGCACCCGGATTCGGTCGAGGTCGGAAGCGGCTTCACCTTCTCGCTTTCGTCCAACGATCCCGCGTGCACCTCCCTGTCGGCCGAACCGGTCTTCTCCGAAGGCCTCTCCTTTGTCGCAAGCAGGTCCATGCGCAGTTCGAGATATGTCGACGGCGTCATGGAGGCCACCTGCAGGCTCGAACTCCTTTTCGAAGCCTCGTACGATGGGCTCCAGACTATCGGCCCCATGCACATCACGGCGGGCGGCAGGATCTTCACGCTTCCTGCAGAGACCGTCTTCGTCGCGGGCAGGGGAGGGCTCTCACACTCGGCCCGCGAGGCGGGGAAACCCCTCCTGATCGAGATCGAGGTCCCGGATGGGCCGGTCTACCCCGGAGCCCCGTTCGATGTCTCCTACTACCTCGTGTCCAGGATCATGGTGAAGAACGTCCAGACCGGATGGGGTCCACCGGAGAACGGCGTCGCGAGGCTGGTCGACTCGCCCGAGACTCTCGTCTGGCAGGTTCTGTCCGGAGCCAGGCGCAGCAGGATGATCACCCTGGAGATAACCGCCGCCTCCGACGGCGCCGTCCGACTCCCGGTCATGACAGCCAACGTTTGGGAGGCGGGGGAGATGTTCTACGGCGAAGGGCCTCTTCACACCCTGCAGAGCGATACACTCCTCCTCGATGTCTCACCGTTCCCGGCAGAGGGGATGCCGCGCGACTTCGCAGGAACCGTGGACAGTGTCTCGTTCTCCCTCCGCGAGACGACATGCGGATCCAGGGATCATCTCCTGCTTCTCGAGGCCACCGGTCCGGGCGTGAGATCCATGAGAAGCCTGCCCGATCCGTCCGTCGCGGGTCCGGCCACGCTCACGCCGATCGGCAGGGAGACCCGCGTGGGAGAGGATACCCTTCGCAGGAGCTATCTGGCGGTACCAGGCGATACCGGGCTCCTGTGCCTCGGAGGCGACAGCCTGCCATGGTTCGACCCGGAGGCGGCACGCTACAGATTCTCAGCGATACCTGCATGTTCGATCAGTATCGAATACCTCCCTGCGGGATGCGACTCCCTGGTGAGCGCCTCGATGGGGGATCCGGCGGACGAGAGGGCCTCGCTGACCGTCGTCCTTGCCATCCTGGGGACTGCGGCCGCCCTCACCGTCCTGATGCTCCTGCGGAGACGGAACGGCGCCTCGAAGGAGATCGAGGATGCGGGCGACATGGAGGAGCTCCTCTCGGCTTTCGAGTGGGAGCTGGCCATGCTCCTCACGGGAGGGTCGAGGAGCTGCCTGGGCCGGGACGAGGCCGTCGAGATGATGGCCGAGCAGGGGATGCCGCTCCTGCTGCAGCGGCGTGTGCAGAGACTCTGGAAGGATCTGGAGCAGGCTCTGGCCGGCGGCAAGCCCAATGCCTCTGTACTCCAGAAACTGGGGTCGGAGTGCGCGGAAACCCGGGATGATGTTCGGAGGGCACTCCGGAAAGGAACCTGACCCGGCCGGCCCGCATGAACCGGCTCCGGATGGAACGTGAATCAGTGTAGTGCGTCCCTGTTCCCCGCCACGGTAATTCCCACCCGTTGACAGACAGACCCGAATGGATAACAATCATGAAGAGTAGCCGATCCGGTTGCATAGTCGACCATTGGGGTCTGAGAACAGGCGGCTTCACCGCCGGGGAGGGAAATGATGAAAATTGTCCTTTCATCGATGCTGCTGTTCGCGGCAGCGGCGTGGAGTTCGGACTCTGCGGCCGACAATCCCGACGGAGTGGTGTTCGGGTCCAGCTACGGCTCCATCCCCGCAGAAGACCTGGCAGATCCGAACGACCCGACCTACGTGCCGGGCCAGGTATCACCCCTCGAGGGCATCCTGCCTCCGCTGAGGGATGAGGGTTCCGTCGCGCTCCCTGGGGACGGGTATGACTGGGATATGGATCGCTTGATCTACGGCGGAGTGGTCGGCTCCAGCCAGGACTTCGACGTCGACCCGACCACAGGCTACCTCTACGCCGCACTCGACACGTACCATACGGCGGGTGACAGCATCAGGGTATACCGCTCGACCGACGGCGGCCTGACATGGGCCAGCTGGGGCGTGTGCACCAACACCGACGGCGGGCTCCTCAATGCCAAGATCCGTGTAGTGCAGACCGGCGGCTTCACCTGGGTCTGCGTGCTCTGCCTCTATGACGAACCGGACGGACTCGACGAACTCTACCTCCGCAGGTGGCATGTAGACGGCTCCGCCGGGGCATGGGACCTCGTCGACAACGATGTTGTCTTTGCCGACATGGACGGCGACATAGGATCATCCGGCTACCTCTACGTGACCTACGTCCCCGACGGCACCGGGGAGGACATCTGGGCGGCCAGGAACGCGCTCACCGGTTCCGGCTGGGTCAACAACGTCTCCCTCTTCGTCGATCCCGGCACCACCCCTTACCCCGCGATCTCTGCCGGAGCCGGCGGCGACGTCGCTGTGACATTCATAGACACCAGGGTCACGACGAACGACGAGGTGCGGATCAAGCGCTCCACCGACTCCGCCTCCACATGGCTGGGCTCCGCCCAGGTCAGCAACAACTCGAGCGGACTCGAGCTCGAGAACTGCGACATCGCCCTCAGCCGCGGCACATCCGGCTGGATCTCGGTCGACTACTCCAACGGAAACCTCGGTTACTACTACACTACCGACACAGGCAGCACCTGGACCTATGGAAGCGTTTTCGCCGGAGCCGGTGACGAGTTCATGTCCTCTCTGCGCGGAACCAAGGGGACCGGAAGCGTAACCCTCGCCTACAACACGGACCCGGGGGATTTCGTGTACTTCACCTGGGCAAGCTCCAGCAATCCCAGTAGCTTCAGCACTCCCGCCCAGATAAACGACCAGGCCGCCACAGACCTCTGGGGGCCCACCGCCGGCTGGCTGTCCACCGGCACATACTCTGCCGTGGCATACACCAGAGTTTCCGATTATTCCCTCTACTTCGACGATTTCGGCAACGTCGGCATCGAGGACGGCCCTGCCGCCGGCTTCTCCGGCCTGGGCATCGCTCCCAACCCGTTCATGGATCTTGCCACGATCAGCTTCAGTCTCGAATCCGGCGCGCCCGTCCATGTCGACATCTTCGACATGAGCGGCCGCCTGGTGCACACTCTCGCCGACGGAGCCTCCATGGCCTCAGGAAGCCACGAACTCACCTGGGACGGCAGTGACGCATCCGGCGCACCCGTTCCCGGTGGCGTGTACATCTGCCGCATGACCACGCCCGGCTCCTCCGAGAGCCTCAGGATTGCTCTGGTCAGGTAGGACTTGATACCGGTAACTCACCTGAAGGCGCGCGGTACAGGTGGTGGGATTGCCTCGCGTCTCCGACAGACGTTCCGATTTGACATCGGTTCCCGGATGGATGAAAATCCGTAGGGTGTCCGCAGACGGGAGCCCCGGCAGACATGCCGGCCCGCTGAACGGACATATGGCAACAGTGCATAAATGGAGGGAGACTCATGTTGTTCAGAGGATTGTTCCCGGTCGTCCTCGCGATGCTGCTCGTCTGTGCAGCAGCTGCAGGAGCCGAAGGCTCGTCCGCGGACCTGCCGGATGGAGCCGCCGTAGCTCCGAACCACGGATCCATATCTTGCGAGAGCCTTGCCAACCCGAACGACCCGACCTACGTGCCGGGCCAGGTATCACCCCTCGAGGGCATCCTGCCTCCGCTGAGGGATGAGGGTTCCGTTCACTGGGACGAGTTCGACTGGGGTACTGACAACCTCATCTACTCGAGCAGCGGAGGAGTGGGGAACAGCCAGGACTTCGACGTCGACCCCGCAACAGGCTACCTCTACGCCGCATTCGACACGTACCATACGACGGGTGACAGCATCAGGGTATACCGCTCGACCGACAGCGGCCTGACATGGGCCAGCTGGGGCGTGTGCACCAACACCGACGGCGCACTCGGCAACGCCAGGGTCCGCGTAGTGACTACGGGCGGCTTCACCTGGGTCTGCGTGCTCTGCCTCTATGACGAACCGGACGGACTCGACGAACTCTACCTCCGCAGGTGGCATGTAGACGGCTCCGCCGCGGCATGGGACCTCGTCGACGACGACGTGGTCTTCGCCGACATGGACGGCGACATAGGATCATCCGGCTACCTCTACGTGACCTACGTCCCCGACGGCACCGGAGAGGACATCTGGGCGGCCAGGAACGCGCTCACCGGTTCCGGCTGGGTCAACAACGCCTCCCTCTTCGTCGACCCCGGCACCACCCCTTACCCCGCGATCTCTGCCGGAGCCGGCGGCGACGTCGCTGTGACATTCATCGACACCAGGGTCACGACGAACGACGAGGTGCGCATCAAGCGCTCCGAGGACTCCGCCGCCACATGGCTGGGCTCCGCCCAGGTCAGCAACAACGGAAGCGGATTCGAGCTCGAGTACTGTGACATCGCCCTCAGCCGCAGCACTTCCGGCTGGATCACGGTCGACTACTCCAACGGAAACCTCGGTTACTACTACTCTACCGATACAGGCAGCACCTGGACCTATGGAAACGTTTTCGCCGGAGCCGGTGACGAGTACATGTCCTCTCTGCGCGGAACCAAGGGGACCGGCAGCGTAACCGTCGCCTACAACACGGACCCGGGGGATTTCGTGTACTTCACCTGGGCAAGTTCCAGCAATCCCAGTAGCTTCAGCACTCCCGTCCAGATAAACGACCAGGCCGCCACCGGCATCTGGGGTCCCACCGCCGGCTGGCTGTCCACCGGCACATACTCAGCCGTGGCATACACCAGAGGTTCCGGTTATTCTCTCTACTTCGACAACTTCGGCAACACGGGCATCGAGGACGGCCCTGCCGCCGGCTTCTCCGGCCTGGGCATCGCTCCCAACCCGTTCATGGATCTTGCCACGATCAGCTTCAGTCTCGAATCCGGCGCGCCCGTCCATGTCGACGTCTTCGACATGAGCGGCCGCCTCGTCCACACGCTCGCCGACGGAGCCTCCATGGCCTCCGGGAGCCACGAGCTCACCTGGGACGGCAGTGACGCATCCGGCGCACCCGTTCCCGGTGGCGTGTACATCTGCCGCATGACCACGCCCGGCTCATCCGAGAGCCTCAGAATGGTGCTGGTCAGGTAGATACAGGGCTTCCGGCATCCACAGGGGTGCCGGATCGCGCGGCTGCGCCCCCCTGCGAAAGCGGGGGGGCGCTTCGCTCATTTCCGAGTCATCGGAAATGAGCAGGCCTGACAGCTGTCCGCCATGATCCGTTCATCCCGAATGGCGGGCAGCGAGAAGGCCCGAAGCGTTCTTCCTCAGACGACACCCGAAGGACCATGTCCCGAGTCATCGGAAATGAGCAGGCCTGACAGCTGTCCGCCATGATCCGTTCATCCCGAATGGCGGGCAGCGAGAAGGCCCGAAGCGCTCTTCCTCAGACGACACCCGAAGGACCATGTCCCGAGTCATCGGAAATGAGCAGTCCTCTGTACGCCATCATTCCTATGATAGTTGCAGGATTCTCTTGGAGAGAGGTCAGACAGTCGCATGTTCGTCACTCCAGCAGAAGCATTCGAACTGCTGCAGAAGGATGCCGTCCTCGTGGACCTGCGAAGCGAACTGTCCCTGAACGGCAGATCCTTCGGAGGCTGCGAGCAGATCCGCATCCGCTTCAGCGATCTCGCCCTCGAATCGGGGAGGATACCGGCCGGCCGCCCGGTCGTTCTTGCGGACTGCGCAGGCACGAGGAGCGTTCGCGCATTCCACATGCTGAGGGAGCTGGGGTATTCTGAACTTTTCGTCCTGACAGGCGGGATGGTCGAATGGGAACGCGACGGGCTGCCTGTGACAATCGACAGGAACGAGGAGCTTGCAGGCGGGTGCGCCTGCAGGCTGAGACCTGGGGGGCGTTTCAGGAGGAGGCCGGGAGGGTGCTGATCTGAGTTATTTAGAGATGGTGCTGGATCTGAGCATGAAGCAGAGCCGACAGTGCCCTGATCCTGCTGCTCAGCGTTACTGCTCAAATCCCTACGAGACGATGTTATGTAAAGATGGTGCTGGACCTGGGCATGAAACAAAGCCGACAGTATCCTGATCCTGCTGCTCAGCGTTACTGCTCAAATCCCGACGAGACGATATCATGTAAAGATGGTGCTGGACCTGGGCATGAAGCAGAGCCGACAGTGCCCTGATCCTGCTGCTCAGCGTTACTGCTCAAATCCCTACGAGACGATGTTATGTAAAGATGGTGCTGGACCTGGGCATGAAACAAAGCCGACAGTATCCTGATCCTGCTGCTCAGCGTTACTGCTCAAATCCCTACGAGACGATGTTATGTAAAGATGGTGCTGGACCTGGGCATGAAGCAGAGCCGACAGTGCCCTGATCCTGCTGCTTCTCTGCGTTGCTGTTCAAATAACGACGAGAATGATATTATGTAAAGATGGTGCTGGACCTGAGCATGAAGCAGAGCCGACAGCACCGTAATTTTTACATAATATCCCTTATCGGACATCGCATCCCCCTTGAACACCGGCCGGGAAACAATACCTTGTTCCCCGGCCGACCCGGTCCTCCAGTGTGTCCCGGATGGAGGACTATTCCATCCACTCGATCCTGGCGAGCTGGTATTCGTCGAATTCGGTCGTATCGCGGCGAAGCTCCATGGAACGGTCCAGGCTGGTTCGCGCAGCCTCGAGGTCCCCGACGCTCATGGAAAGCCTCGAGAGTCCCGCCAGCGCTTCGGCGGCCATCAGAGGATAGTCAGCCGAATCCGCCGCTACCTCTGAGTAGTTCTCCCAGGCGATGGTCCTGTCCTGGTCGCCGCCGCGGTTCTCGAGAGCGATTCCCAGGTGGAGCCTGGCGCTCTGAGCGGTCATCCTGTCCGGTCGAGCTCCGAGAAGGGACTGCATCGTCTCGATGACATCCCCCTCGCGTCCGAGCATGATCCCGGCCTTCGCAGCGAGGATGGCGGCTCTGCGTCCCCATTCCCTGTTCTGGTTCCTGTCATATACTTCATTTGCGAGGAGATACGCCTGATTGAGGGCTGAGGCGGCTTCTTCGGGTCTGCCTGAGACCGCGAGCTGCTCGGCCTGCTCGAAGAGTGTTTCTGCTAGGATGTAGCGGGCCATGCTATCGGCGTTCTGCTTCCTGCCGGATGAGATTACGCTCTGGACGACCAGCAGCGCTACCAGGAAGACTACGCAGCCGATCGCGACCTCTTTCACATGCGTGCGGAGGAATTCCCAGGCCGTCGAGAGTCTTTCGGCCACCGGATCCCGCTTGAGTTCTGTCTTGGTGAGACGTTTCCTCGTTCTGTGAGCCATCACTCCTCCGTCATCATCCTATTGATGCATTTCGATGATTTGCCCCAGGACACAGCGGACCTGGTCGGCAAGCATCTCCGGCGCGGAACCGGAACCGTTGTAGATCACCCAATCTGCCTTATTGATCTTCTCCGTCAAGGGTGTCTGGCTCTCCAGGCGCCTTCGCGCGTCCTCCCGGTCGATTCCATCCCGCGCCATCGACCGGCTGATGCAGACATCCCTCTCGCAGGCGATCACTATCATCCGGTCGACCAGCGTGTCGATGCCGAGTTCGAACAGCTGCGAGCCTTCGAGGATGAACAATCCGTCCGCGCCACGGAGCGATGTCGCACAGTACCCGGCCCACCGCCTCATGACGGGATGCATCACGGATTCCAGACCCGCCAGCGCGTCGCGGTCGACGAACACGATCCCCCGGAGGAGCCGCCTGGCCTGCTTCCCGGTCAGCTGCTCCAGCCCGTCCAGACCCAGCTTCCTTCCGACTCGCAGCCTCATCTCTCTCTTCTCCATGAGCCGGTGTCCCGTGGCATCGAAGCTGCATACCCCCCGCACGCGTTCGTCCTCCGCAAAGAGCTTCGCGACCGTACTCTGACCGGATCCGCCCGAACCCGTTATGCCCAGCAGTATCGCCATGCTATCCCGGTTCCTGATCGGATTGGCAGTTGAGTATCTCCGACGGTGACGGCCTCATGACGATCATTTCCCCCGGCTGCGAACCGGGAGGTGCCGAGAGTGCTACATAGTTGTCTGTAAGAGCAACATGCCTGTTCCGCATCCGCCTGCCCTCTACCAGAGCCTGGAGCTCCACGCCCGCCTGTGCGAGCTCGAAACTCCTCCTGTTGGAGTCGGAGGCCGCCCTCAGGAGGCGTGCCCTCTCCCCCGCGTCGGTGGACGCATCGCCGTACCGGGCGTATGAAGCCGTCCAGGGTCGCGGCGAGTAGGGGAACACGTGGGCGTAATCCAGCAGACCAGCCTCTAGGAGCCTGAGGCTGGCTTCGAAATCGCTCTCGGTCTCGCCGGGGAAGCCTGTTATGAGGTCGCTCCCGATGATGCCGCCCGGGAAGAGCCTCCGGGCCTCCGTCGCCAGCCGCTCCACATCCTCACCGGAGCATTGTCTTCCCATTCTCGAGAGGACGGCTGTGCTCCCGCTCTGGAAGGCAAAGTGGAGGTGCCGGCACATCCCCGGCAATGCAAGCCTGCCGAGCACTCCCCCGTCCAGCCCCATCGGTTCGACCGATCCGAGCCTGACTCTGAAGCCACCTGTCGCGAGGAGATCTCCTGCCAGGTCCGCCAGACCGTATGACCCGCCCAGATCCCGGCCGTAGGAGGCGAGATCCACCCCTGTCAGCACGATCTCCCTCATGCCGGCCGCGGCCATCCGCCCGGCTTCCATGAGGATGCTCTCCCGCGAAAAGCTCCTGGAGGCTCCCCTTGCCTTCGGGACGATGCAGTAGGTGCAGTTGTTGGAGCATCCGTCCTGGATCTTCAGGAGCCCCCTGCTGCGGGACGAATCGCACGGGGTGGATATGCTCCTGTCCCCGCAGGACCTCGTCTCGATACGCGAATCTCCGCCGTAGTCCTCCGGGAAGAGCCGGGAGGCGCACCCCGTGAGCACCACGTGCGCTGAAGTACATTTCAGCAGCCGCCTTGCCGCCTTCCTCGACTTGGACCTGCTCCTCGCGGTGACGCAGCAGGTCCCGAGGAAGACGACGTCAGCCAGTTCCGGTGAATCGACCACCTCGCCACCGCACCGCGAGGCCTCCTCGGAGGCGAGCCATTCCGTCTCACAGGCGTTCAGCCTGCAACCGACGTTGACATGTCCTACCCTCATCATGGAAAGAGCCGCGTCAGGGAGCCGGGCGGGAGACGGCGTACCGCCTCCCGCCGCTCGCTGGCTCTATTCCTTCTCTGCCTCGTCGTCAGCGGGTGCCGCCACGGCGGCAGGAGCCTCCGCGACGGGCTCTGACTCGACTGCGACTGGCTCTGACTCGACTGCGACCGGCTCGGGCTCGATCAGAGGGCGTCCGCCCTCCTCGTCATAGATGGTCGCACGCGGCGGGAGCTGGATCGGCTCGGCGGGAGGCCTGCTCTCCAGCTTCGTTCTGAACTCGCTGAGCTCCTCCATCGGTCTGCCGTTGAAGTAGCTCCTGACGCTCAGGACTATTCGCCTGCTGCTGGGGACGACTTCTATGACCCTGAGGGGAAGGTCGTCACTTATCCTGAGAACCTTCTCCGGGTGCTCGAGGGTCTCCCAGCCAAGCTGGCTCAGAGGGACGAAACCCTCGATGGAGTCGCCGAGGTCCACCACTACGCCGCGCTCGAGGAGCTGTACGACCGAACCGTGGACTTCAGTGCCCTCGGGCAGCTTCTGGTCCATGGTCTCCCAGGGGTTGTCCGTCGTCTGCTTGAGGCCGAGGGAGATCCTGTGGTTCTCCCTGTCGATGCTCAGCACGACCACCTTCAGGTTGTCGCTCTTGGAGAGGACCTCCGACGGGTGCGTCACCCTGCGGGTCCAGCTCATGTCACTGATGTGGACGAGACCGTCGATCCCGTCCTCGATCTGCACGAACGCCCCGAAGTTGGTGAGGTTGCGGACGGTTCCCTCGACCACCGAGCCGACCGGATACCGCTCCTCGATCGTGTCCCAGGGATTTTCCTGCGTCTGGCGCAGTCCGAGGGAGATCTTCCTCTCCTCTTCGTTCACGTTCAGGACCACGGCCTCGAGATCGTCACCGACGCTGAGGATCTTGGACGGATGCCGGACGTGCTTGGTCCAGGACATCTCGGACACATGGATGAGACCCTCCACACCGGGTTCCAGCTCGATGAAAGCGCCGTAATCGGTTATGCTGGCAACTTTTCCGCTGACGATGGCACCCTTGGGATACCTCTCGGCGACACCCTCCCAGGGGAAGGGCTGCAGCTGCTTGAGGCCCAGCGATATGCGCTCGCGGTCACGGTCGAACTTGAGAACCTTGACCTCGATCTCGTCACCGATGTTGACGAGCTGGCTCGGGTGCCTGACCCGTCCCCAGCTCATGTCGGTGATGTGGAGGAGACCGTCGATCCCGCCGAGGTCGACGAATGCGCCGAAGTCGGTGATGTTCTTCACTACGCCGGTGCGGACCTGATCCTCCTCGAGCTCGCGGATCAGCTTCTCCTTCAGCTCCGAACGGGCCTCCTCGAGGACCTGCCGCCTGCTGACGACTATGTTCCGGCGCCTCTTGTTGAGCTTGATCACGCGGAACTCGAGCTTCTGGTTGAGGAACTTCTCCAGGTTGGGAACCTGCCTGAGTGCGACCTGGGATCCGGGCAGGAACGCGTCCACGCCCATGATCCTCACGACGAGGCCGCCCTTGATCCTCTTCAGGACAGTGCCCTCCAGGATCGTGCTGTTGTCGTAGGCTGCCTTGATGTCGGACCAGACCCTGTGGAAGTGTGCCTTCTCCTTGGAGACGCTCACCCTGCCGTCCTGGTCTTCGAGGGTCTCGATGTAGACATCTACCTTCTGACCCGGGACTATCTCCTCGTCCTCGCGGAACTCGGACAGGGGGATCACGCCCTCGCTCTTGTAGCCGATGTCCACCACGACCTCGTTGCCGACTCTCTGCAGGATCGTGCCCGAGAGGATCGTACCGACCCTGACCTCGGTCGTGGTGATGGTTCCGTCATACGTTTCCTCGAGCTGCTTACGCTCGTCCGGAGAGTATTCGAAACCCTCGATCCTCTCGATCTCCTCCGGCGTCAATCCGACGCAGAACTCCCTGTCGCTCAATTGATTCTCCTCTCGGCCCCTGTGAGGCCAGCTTCGGCACCCGTTTCTGCTATCCTGTCCATTATCAGTGCGGCTATCGCGGCAAAACCGCCGGAACTGCCGGCGGAGGCGGTTTCACGCGGCCATATCGGAAGGCCGAGGCTCACCGTGAAACGCGGATTCCTGAAGACTGCGGAAAGCGGCCGGTTCGTCCCGTGGATGAACGCCGGGAGGACCGGCACGCCAGTACGCGAAACAATCATCCCTACGCCGGGCTTGGGCGGGAGGAGCCTGCCGTCGTTGCTCCTCGTCCCCTCCGGAAACATCAGGAGCGCACCGCCTGAAAGCAGGATCGACTCCGAGGTTCGCAGGGCGCCCCTGTCCAATCCCCTTCTGTTGATCGGGAATGCATTGAGCCGCAGGAAGAAGGATGCCGGGATCCTGCCGTGGAACAGCTCGCTCTTCGCCATGAAGTGCAGGGTGCGGGGGATGCTGCTCCCCAGGACGGGAGGGTCCATCTCCGAGATGTGGTTGCTCGCTATGAGAAGCCCCCCGGTCGCGGGCACGCGTTCGGTGCCGGTGACCCGCAGGCCGAAGACCGCTCCGAAGACCATCCGTGCGTATCTCTGGAGCGAGTGGAGGAGCTCAGCGGCCATCGGTGCGCCCCGCCCTGGCTGATGCGTAGAGAGAGACCACGTGCTCCACCTGCTCGGAAACGGACATGAGGCTCGTATCCATGATGATCGCATCCGGCGCAGGACGGAGAGGGCTGTCCAGCCTCTCCCTGTCACGTCTGTCCCTCCGGATCAGAGATTCCAGGACGGAGGCGAAGACGGAGGGCATCTCGCCGGGTTGCTTCCCGGGTACCTCCCTCATCCGCCTGACCCCGCGCACGGCTATGTCCGCGATCACATAGATCTTGAGGACGGCGTCCGGAAAGACCACGGTCCCCATGTCGCGCCCCTCGGCGACGAGGTCCCGGCCGGCGGCGAACTCGCGCTGCTTCCCGACCATCACCCTGCGCACGGGGGCAAGGGCCGAGAGACGGCTTGCGGAATCCCCGATTTCGGGAGTGCGAATCATTGCCGAGACATCCTCTTCATCGAGGAATGCACCGCTCGAATCCGCGGAGAAGGAATGCTTCGCGAGGAGGCCGGCAATCGGCATGCCGTCGTCTGGAGGTGTGAGATTGCGCATGGCGACGAGCGCCGCCATCCGGTACATGGCGCCCGTGTCCAGGTATTCGAAACCGAGCACTGCTGCGGCGAGGCGAGCGGTTGTGCTCTTACCCGAGCCCGCGGGCCCATCGATGGCTATCAGTTCAGCCAGACAAGGTCACGTCCCCTTCTTCTATACATAGGCACGGATTATCGGCCGGAGCGGCTCCCCCGTCAAGAAGACCGCCTCGGAGGCTCCAGTCCCACGAGCGCGTAGAGCATCTGGACCTCCTTTCGCGAAAGGTTCCTGTGCTCCCCCCTCGGGAGGTCCCCGATCACCACCGGACCGAACCTGACCCTCTCGAGGGTTGCGAGCTGGAGGCCGGCGGCCGCGGCCATCCGCCTCACCTCGTGGTATCTCCCGCTCGTGAGGACGACGGAGAGGCGCCGTGCACCGGAAGCGTTCACCGCGACAGGCCTACAAATGGGTCCGGGGCCTATCGATACGCCTTTCTTCAGTGTCTGGAGGACACCGGTGGGTATGTCACCCGACAGCGTGAGAAAGTACTCCCGCTCGATCCCCCATCTGGGATGCGTCAGGCGGTTGGTCAGATCGCCGTCGTTGGTGAGGATCAGCAGGCCTCCGGTGTTGATGTCCAGCCTGCCGACAGGAACGCACCCGGGTGAAAGCTTATCCAGCAGAGCCTTGAGCCTTCCACTCCGGTCCGCCATGCTGGTCTCGACGCCGATCGGCTTGTTCCAGGCATAGGCAGCCTGTTCCGGAAGGGTTATCCTCCTCCCGGAATACTCGACCCTGTCACCGGGCATCACCTGGACACCCATGGACTCCGGACGCTTCCCGTTGATGGTCACGAGCCCCTGCTTTATCAGGTCGTCGCAGGCTCTGCGCGAACCCACCCCCGCTCTCGCGAGGAACCGGTTCAGCCGGGTTCCGGTCCCCGCTTCCGCAGGGGAATCATTGTCATGTCGTGAAGAGGTCATTTTCACCTGGAATGCTTTCAGAGCCGATGAGCTCCTCTATCTCCCTCTTCCGGGGGAGGTGGTCCAGATCGTTGAGGCCGAAGTAGCTCAGGAATCCGTCCGTCGTCGAGTAGGTCAGGGGCCTGCCCGGAGTCTCCTGCCTCCCGCAGATTCGCACCAGTCCCCTTTCCAGAAGGGATTTGACAGCGCTGTCGCAGTTCACGCCCCTTATCGCCTCGATCGCCGCCCTCGTGCAGGGCTGGTTGTATGCTATGACCGCCAGGGTCTCCACCGCTGCACGGCTGAGCTTTCCCGGCCTCCTGTCCTCGTACAGCTGTGAGACGGTCTCCCCCAGCGAGGGATCGGTGACCATCCTCCAGGATCCCCCGGTCTCGAGGAGGATCATCGCGTGTCCGTGCTCCTCGAGGGACGAGTGGACCCGCTCGAGGGCCTGCTGGATGGTCTCGGGACCCGAACCCGTCATCTCACAGAGGTCCTCGAGGGACAGAGCCCTGTCGGCGGCGAAGAGAAGACCCTCCACGGTCCTGGCCATCCGGTCGAGCATCAGACCCACTCCTCCGCTCTCGCGAGCATCAGCTCGCCGAACGGGAGCGGCTGCGAGAATGTGACGAGCCCCTGCCGTGAGAGCTCGAGGAGGGTGACGAAGAAGGCCACTACCATCCTCCTGTCGACTGATGCTCCGAGGAGCTCCCTGAGACTGGTCCGCCTGCCGTGCCGCAGCCTGCCCGAGATCATCTCCACGCATTCGGCGATCGTGAGCTCCGGTCTCCTGAATCTGTGGACCGGCTCGGGCTTCTCGACCGACAGGGAGTCCAGTGCCTGCAGCAGGTCGAGGATGCTCACATCGCCGGGGACTGCGGCCGGAGGTGCATCGGCCGACCATCTCTGCCTCTCGCCTGAGGACGGGAAGGCATTTCGCCAGATGTCCTCGTTCGCCCTGAGCTCCGTGGCCACCTCCCGGAATGCCCTGTAGAGGATCAGCTGCCTCATGAGCGCCCTGCCCGGATCCTCCTCGGGCGCGGATGCCCTCGACGGGAGCAGCGCCCTGCTCTTTATGCTTGTCAGGGTCGCCGCCATCACGAGGTACTCGCTCGCTATGTCGAGATCGAGCTCCTCCGCCTCCCTTATGTAGGACAGATACTGCTCCGCCACGCGGGCGACCGCGACTTCCCGTATGTCCAGCTCATCCCGTTTGATCAGGTAGAGCAGCAGGTCCAGAGGACCTTCGAACTGATCCAGGCTGATCCTGCATGCGTCAGATGACATAGCCGAATTCGAGGAGGTCGTGGGGGTTGTCCGGCCAGGATTCCCTCACCTTGACCCAGAGATCCGGCTGGACGGTCTTCCCGAGCAGCGCTCCGGCACCCCGGGCGGCGCACTCCATGATCTTCTGAAGGGTCTGCCCCCTGCGTCCTATGACTATCCCCTTGAAGGAGTGCCGCGAAACCAGCAGGTTCGCCCTGACGTAGGTCTTGGAGTCGCGCAGGGAGTACTCCTCGATCTGGACGGCGGTCGTCGTAGCGATCTCCTCGGGCAGAACGTGGAAGAGCTCCGTCCTTATGACCTCGGAGACAAGGAAACGCTCCGAGTGGAGGGTCGTGCAGGAGTCCGGGAAGAGCTTCCTCCTGGCCGGGAGCCGCCTTGTTATCGAGGTGAGAACCTGGTCCGTCCCCGTCCCCCTGGGCGGGCAGAGGGCAACGGCATCCGAAAACCCATGATGCAGACAGGCCTGGTTCAGAAGCGCCTTCCAGAGGTGCTGCCTGAAGAAGTCGACGTGGGTAACGCACAGGATGACGGGACGGTCCGAGAACCTCGACAACAGCTCCGCAACCTCTCGCGATTCGAGCTCCTCGTCTATTCTGACGGCGTCTATGAGCAGACACGCCAGGTCCATCCAGTCCAGTATGTCCAGACCCAGTGCGGAGTGGAGGGGCGGGGTATCGATGATGCAGACCTGCCCGTGGGCGCCGTGGCACACACCGGAGAGCGGCAGCCGGGTCGTGCCCTGCTGCGGGGTGACAGGAGATATCGCCCTGCCCACAAGAGAATTGAAAAGCGACGACTTCCCCGTGTTCGCAGATCCCGCGATCACGGCGTAGCCTGTCTGTATCCTTCCCGACATGTCTCCGGTCACTGCTGGTCCGCCACTTCCCCCCGGAGGGTCCCCCTGAAGGCGAAAAAGTCCCCGGACGCGGTCCCGAAGTAGACGACGCCGTTGGCGACGAGAGGAGCCGTACCGGCATATCCGCCCATCTCCACGCTTGCGAGGATGTCACCGGAGAACGGGTCGAGAACGTGCAGCAGCTTGTCATCCGAGCAGACATAAAGAGCCGAGTCACCGACCGCCGGCGGAACCTGCACCCAGTTTCCCAGCGCGGTCTCCCACAGCAGCCGACCGTCGCCTTCGGACAGGCAGACCACCCGGCTGTCGCACGTTCCGGCGAAAACCCGCCCGCCCGAGAGGACCGGCCTGGAGATCACCGTTCGACTGGCCTGTTCTACGAGGTCGGTCTCCCATTCGACGGTTCCCGTGGTGAGGTCCAGCCTGCGGATCACGCCGTCGGCGAAACCGACGAAGACCGATGCGCCCGAGATCGAGGGAGCCGAGGCCTGCGCAGGGAAGTCGCGCCTCCAGACCTCGGTGCCGCCCGCGCCGTAGGCGCAGACGACTCCGTCCTCGGTTGTGAAGACGGCCAGAGTGTCGGCCAGAGCAGGACCAAGTACGACCCCTCCAGGCGAGGAGTGCCAGAGGACATCACCCGTCGCTGTCGAGAGCGCGGCTATCGAGCCGTCCGAGTTCCCGGTGACCAGGATCGTATCGCAGAGGATCCCCGCGGAGGCGAAGATGTGGTACCCGAGGCCGGCCTTCCAGAGCAGGTTCCCGGAAGCCCTCTCGAGGGCGTAGACGTAGCCGTCCTGGCCGCAGAAGAATACGGAACCGGGACTCAGTGCAGGCTCCCCGTTGAGGCCGCACGAGGTGGTGTACGACCACACCCGGGATCCGTCCGTCGCATCGACTGCCCTGAACACTCCGTCGTTGCCTCCGAAGAAGATCGTATCGCCGCAGAGCGCAGGGGCTGCGAAGAACTCCATCCCGGTGTGGATCCTCCAGAGCGTATCCATGGGTGCGCAGATGTCGGGACCCCATACTCCGGACCCCGACGGATCGTTGCGCGGCTGCCCCCAGACTACGGGTACCGAGTCGCGCACCGAGTCGGGTAACGCAGGGACGGTCACGGAGCCGGGGACGGACTCATCATCTCCCGAACCGCCCGCGCTCCCGCCCTGTCCCCTGATCACGAGAAGGAGCAGCGCCGCTATGCCGAATGCGGCGAGAGCGGCAAGGAAGGGTGCGTAACGGGAGGAGATGATCCTCCCGGCTGCAGTCACGGCCCTCGTCATGGTCGCCCCCTCCCGGTCAGTAGATCAGAACCGGCGCGCCGACCGGAAGCGTTCTGTAGAGGGCTTCCAGATCCGCGCTCCCGAGCCTCACACAACCGTGGCTGACGTTGTTTCCCCGCCCCGTGCCGTAGTGGAGGAGCACTCCCCCCCCGAGATCGATCTTGTATGAACCGAGCACTCCCGGGACCTGTCGGACGTAGAGTCTCTCCCCGGCATCCAGGGAGTCGTTGTAGAAGGCTATCTGGTCCTGGTAGCTCAGATCCTGCGGTATCACGACCACGCGGCCCTGGTCTGGAGGCCTCATGTTCTGCTCGAGCCAGAACCAGTCGGGTCTGAACCAGTAGGGGTTCGTGCCGTTGCCCAGGACATGCCGGAGCCCCCTGGGAGTGCTGAAGTCCCACGAATCTCCGATGCCGTTCGAAGTCCATCCCTTCCCGGTCCCGCAGTATCCGGACCTCACCAGGAGGTCGCCCCTCCTGAGGTGGAACCTGTTCTGACGGGTGTCGATCAGCAGGTAGTAGTCCTGGTACTCCGAAGCGAGGCTGTCGGCGTCGATGCGGAGCTCGAGCGAGAGGGCGAGGTCCCTGTAGTACTCCATGGAATCCCTGCAGACCCCGAGGGAGGCGTTGGCCGCGAGTATGGTATCCATCCGGGCGATGGCGCTCCGAGCCTCCTGGAATACGAGTGACGAGCGGTCCCTCTCGCTCCGGAGCGTCATCGACATCACCAGAAGGGCGGCCAGGGAGGCCGCGAGGCATGATCCGAGCACTGTCACCGGGGCGCTGCCAGATTTCAAGGGTTTCCTCCGAAGGCTAGATTACCGGATCCGGGACGAGGTTCAACTGGGTCTGCCAGCTCGCAGGCCTCCCCCGGACGTCTATGTGGACGAAGGGACCATGGAGCGGAGTCCAGCGATATGCCGAAGCACCTCCGAAGGAGATCCCGCCCGAGGCCTCGATCCTCCTGACCATATCGACTATGTGCTGCCCGTCTCCGACGTCCACTCTCTTGTTCCTGTCCACGTCGTCCATGAGGTTGTTGGGCGGATAGCCCTCGACCCAGATGTCGGCCGCGGTCCCGTAGAGGTGGGCGCTGAAGTCCGTCTCGTTTCCGATGGCGCTGTTGTAGGAGGGGGTCCTGAAGCCGCTCATCACATGGATGTCCACAGGTTCAGGGTACTCGCCCCCGATCTCGCTTATGAGTGCTTCGAGCTTGTCCAGCAGCCGCAGGTCGAGGCTGAGATACTGGGGATAGGGACCCTCGACGTGCCCCAGGAACTCTCCCAGGGTGAAATGGCTGGACAGCCGCACGCCCTCGTCGCAGGGGTTCATCTCGATGAAACAGTCTGGATTGTCGTCCCTCGAGTTCCCGTCGCCGTACAACCCGACAGGGAAGGAGTTCAGCGTAGGAGTCCTCCACCGGGAGGCCTCGATGACCACGATGACGGCATACTCCTGTACCAGGTCCGCCGACGAGAGCGTGAGCCTGAAGACCCCGTGCGACACTGGCGCAGTCCAGGCCACCGAGGAGCCTTCGCAGGAGAGCGGTTCGCCCGATGTGAAATGCCAGCTGTCACCTTCCGCCGAAGACAGATCCAGGATCTCTCCCGGGGCGCAGATTATCGACATCCTGGCCGGATGCAGCGCCTCGCCGTCGACCGAGAGCCCGAGCAGGGCAGGCCCGGGGTCCGGGTCGGACGATGTCGAGAAGACCATGAGCCACATGAGACTCGGTAGGATCACTGCCGCTCCCTCCGGAAAGCCGCCTGGAGGATCAATATAACCAGTATGGGAGCTTCAGGAATAAGGAAGACCCGTCAAGTGGACCAGCCTGCCCTTCACGGAGATCCTGCCTTCGCAGTGGAGCCTTGCCGCGAGGGGGAGGATCCTGTGCTCCTCGAGGAGGATCCTCCCGGAGAGGGATTCCACCGTGTCGTTCCCCAGGACGGGCACCGGGGCCTGGAGGACTATGGGGCCGGTATCGGTACCGGAGTCGACGTAATGGACGGTGCAGCCGCTGACCATCACTCCGTACTCGAGAGCCTTCGCCTGGGCGTCGAGACCCGGAAAGGCGGGGAGGAGGGATGGATGGATGTTGAGTATCCTGCCGCCGAAGCGCTCGAGTATGGGACCCTTCAATATCCTCATGAATCCGGCAAGGCAGACGAGATCGATGGACTCCCTCTCCAGGATGTCCGAGACATGGGCTCCGGAAGCGGGCGAAAGCGTCGTCCGCCTTGGGCCCGGATCGATCACGACGGTCTCGATGCCCAGCCGGCGGGCCTTGAGGATCACTGGAGCCGAGGGGTTGTCGGTCACCAGGAGGACAACCGCAGCGCTGCCCAGGTCGGATGTGCAGAGTGCCTCGAAATTGCTTCCACGACCCGAGGCCAGCACGGCTATCCTGCCTGTTCCGGTCAACTTCCCCTCTCCTCCTCCGCCGGCCGCCATGCGGGCGGATCGGAAAACTGCCAGATGATCCCGTAGGAGGCCCTTCGCTCCTCATCGTCGAATATGTCCTCGATGGAGCCGACAAGCGAGAAACCGCCGAGCCTGAGGGAAGTGCACAGGTCCGCCCGGTAGAAGCTCCCTGAAGACGTTTCCCCGTCCTCCTCCCGCAGTTCCGTCGCCGTAAGCCTTCCCCCGAGGCTCACAAGCGCCCCGCGTCCGTACCGGAAGCCTGGGAACGCGGCGATGGATGCCCTCAAAAGGCTGTCCGAGGCGAAACCCGAGAGCCTGAGCCAGCCAGGCCAGCTGATGTGCAGGCCGGCTCCGGCCTCCCCCCCGGAGAGGCCGAGTTCCGCTCCGACCGGACCCCAGGACATCGTGGCCAGAAGACCGCCGTCGTTCCCCGGAGTGCCGGCCCATGCCGCTCCGAGCACGGGTCCGGAACCGATTCCCTGCATGATCCCGGCCGTACCGGCCAGGGATGTTCCACTCGAATCCCTTCCCAGATCGCCGCGCAGGACGAAGAGGGTCGAGCCTGTCTCCATGGATGCCTTCAGATGAGCCTCGGCCGAACCCAGGGAATCCATCGCCGCTGCCCCTCCGGCGGCTTCCAGGAGCAGAGTCGAAGCCTGAATCGAGAAAGAAGCTGTGGCTTCGAGAAGCCTCGAACCCTCTGCAGGTGAAACGAGGCCGCAGGAGGCTCTCAGGCCGCCAGCCCCGTAATCGATCCCGGCCGTGTAGCCGTCGGGTGCATCCGAGCCCTGCCACAGGAAACCGTCGAGCGAGAGCGCCCCGCGCGAAAGCCTCAGGAGCTGGGTGGAGACCGTGTCCTCCCTGCCCAGGGTCGCGCTTGCTCCCATCCCCAGGGGAAGCGGCCTCTGGAGGATGCCCGTGTACCGGTTGCGGCCCGACGTGTTCTCGAGCAGACCGACTACGCTCCTGTAGCTGCTGTCGGGAACCTCGACGCTCACGAACTCGACTGTCCAGTCACCGCCGCCCCAGACTCCAGCCTGGAGAGGGCTCAGTATCCGCACCTCCCCGAAGGAGCCCCATGGAGGGAGAGGCGTGCGGCCGTCCGAGATCATCACCGGATCGCCGTCGATGAGAACCCTTCCTCCGCCCGGCGACATGAGGCGCAGTTCGGACCATTCCAGCAGGAGGCCGGTCTCCAGCAGGTCCAGCGGGGACGGTTCGAATGCCGCGAGCAGCGAGAGGAGCAGGGGTGTCGAGATCATTGCCAGCCCGGTCTGCCCATCTGTTTGAACGTCAGATGTTTGCCTCGTTCGACTCCTGGCTGGTCCAGAGGGTCGATCCCGAGCGACAGCCCCGTTAGAACCGTTGCTATCTCGATGTTGGTGATCAGGTTGCCCATGAAGAAGGCATCAGGGGGGGATGCCGCGGTGATCCTGCATACCGGCGCGCCCCTTTCGGCTACGGCGGATGCGGTCGCCGAGGCCTCGGCAGAGCGCAGCTCGTCCAGGGTCCTTCCCTCCAGCCACTGGATCGAGGGATACCCCTCGAAGCCCCCGCCGAGTCTCCCGGAGGGCTCCCTGATGTCCAGGAAAGTGAAGAACTTGTCTGCCGGGCCTTCCATGAAGAGCTGGACCAGCGAATGCTGATCGGCCGGCCCCCTGCAGGCAAGGGGTGTCTGGCCGATGCCTTCGAAGTTGCCATCCCCGGCAATCCTGCGCTTGCCGAGGCTCTCGGCCCAGAGCTGCGAGAACCAGGATGCCGTATCGAAGAGCCTGTCGCTGTAGACGAAGAAGACATGTACGGGATGAGTTTCGAAGTGCGCGAGCCAGCAGGCGGCCATGCGTGCGGAAATGCTCCCGGCGCCGGCCTCGTCGAAATCGCCGACCGCCGATGCGGCACCGCTCAGGAGACCTGGGGTGTCCAGACCCGCAAGGGCCGCCGGAAGGAGCCCGACCGGCGACAGGGCGCTGTACCTCCCGCCGACTGCGGGATGTA
The DNA here is from genome assembly GCA_963718745.1 of Candidatus Fermentibacterota bacterium. GTDB lineage: Bacteria > Fermentibacterota > Fermentibacteria > Fermentibacterales > Fermentibacteraceae > Fermentibacter. The sequence goes on from OY970370.1 coordinate 322,035, forward strand.
TGGGCAGAGAGGGCCATCCCCTGTCGGTCGAGAGCCTGCGCAGGTCCCCTGCGGCCGGGTCGGTGACGGCAACGATGCGCCTGTCGCGCAGCGATTCGGGCAGCCATTCGTAGAAGGACAGCATGATGGACATGGTCTCTGCCGTCGAACCGGACTTCGTCACCACTATCAGCAGGGTGCGGGACGGGTCGCAGGATGCCTTCACCCTTTCGACAGTCCACGGGTCCGGCGAGTCGACTATGTGGATGGCAGGTCCACCCGGGGACGAGAGAGCCGAAAGGAGGCACCTCGTCCCGAGCGCAGAGCCGCCTATGCCGTCTACGATCACGTCGTCGACCAGGCCAAGGAAGGCTCGGGCCGTTTCGCGGCATTGCGCCTCAACCCCTCTTTCGAAGGGCAGTTGCATGAAGCCGAGACGACCCGACTTCCTCCATTCGGAGAAGGTGTCGAGAGCACCCGCGGGCAGTTCCCACGCCCCGCCGGGCGCCTCGAAGGAGAATGGTCCGGTTTCGGTCATGGCTGATCCTCCGAAGGCCGGACCCAGGCCCGTATGCCTGATCCGGCGGGGAGAGGGCCGGTGACTGTGAGACCTGTCCCGTCGGAACAGATCGGTTCGATCGAAACGCTGTCGCCGGACTCCAGGATGATGAAACTGTCGAGACCCGAACTCCTGACCGCCTGTCCGGGTACCCTGAAGGAACCGGGAAACACGAACAGGCTGTCCTGGACAACGCCGGAATATATGCCGCCGCCCTCGTATGTTTCCAAGAACCTCAGATCGCCGGCGGGATCAGGCCAGGAGACGATCTCGACTCCCGGGGGGGGTACCAGCAGCAGCCTGTTCGCAAGCGCGGGCAGCAGGACAGCCGCAGGAAGCTCCTGCGAGAAGCGGGGTGAAACCGAGACGACTGTTCCCGGTACGGGAGAGACCAGGACTATGCGCGTTGCTGCTTCCAGCAAGACATGTCGTTCCAGAGCAATTTCATATGCTGCTGCGGCAAGGGTGTCTCCGGGGGAGATCTCGGACCTGGCCCGGGCCAGCGAGAGCGACATCTCGGAGAGCTGCAGCTCGAGCATGGCCATCGAATCGACGCCAGTCGCCAGCGTATCGCCCTCCGATACCGGTTCACCGGCCGAAACGAACGCCTCTATCCCGCCAACCGGGCCGGCCGAGACCCAGTAGACCGGTAGAGTGTCCGGTGAGAGGGAGACAACGGTGAAGGCAGCGGGAGGACCCGCCAGGACTATGTTCTCACCGGGAGGGAGGGAGGTCTCCACCGGGGCCGGCCCCTCCCCGCCTCCACCGCACGATATGCAGGCCAGTGCGACTGGACAGGCGATGGAGAGGGCTTTAACTTCGCGCGTGACTCCCTCCACCCCGCGGAAGCGGCACAGAAAGGCTCCGATGCGCCTCAAAACACTCTCAGCCCTTGTCGCCATCATGCTGCTCTCCTCGTGCGGCTCGCAGAGAACGTCCGGCTTCTTCTCCGGTCCGCTTGTCGGAAGGGAGCCTTCCGGGCTGCCGGTCGAGCCGGCCGATGCTCCAGGAGTCACCGATACGCTTCTCAACTGCAGCTTCGACGATGTCCTCGAGGCTCCCTTCGGGGCTGGCTGTCCCTTCGAGATCTACCATGGCGGCATGCATGCGGACAACTCCGTGTCGAGCGATCCGATAGTGCTGCTCTCGACTGCGGCCCTCATGGGAGACGGCCTGGTCGAGGCGGTTTTCGAGGTTGACCTCTCCAAGCCTCACTCCGTTCTCGGTCTGGTCCTCAGAGCCGAAGACGAGGACAGCTTCCTGCTGGCGGGTGTGAACTCCCGCGGGCAGTACACGATCCAGAGGTGTCTCCGGGGCATGTGGACACCCGTGATGGGACTCGACCCCTTCGAGACCAGCAGACTCCTGCCCTTCGATCCGGAGAGGGTCGTCGTATCTGCCGAGATCCATGGCAACTATGTCGATTTTTCAGTGAACGGCCAGCTCGTACAGGTGGTCCGGACCACGCTGCCGGTCATGGGGCAGGCGGGTGTCTTCGTCGACGGATGGACCAGCGCGATCCTGGACCGGTTCACGGTCGTCCCGTCCAGATGACCGTTCTCCTGGCCCTCCTCTCGATCATCGGCTACCCGGCCGCACCGGGAGTCTACCAGTGCACGCCTCCGGATACGTCCTGCGCCCCCTCCCCGCCCCCGGTCCCGGATCGCTTCCCCGTATTGTGCTACCATGCAGTCGGTAACGGAGGCAGGCTCTCGGTGAGCTCCTACAGGCTCAGGAGCGATCTGGAGCAGCTCCGTGACGCCGGCTTCTACCTCGTGACGCCTCGCGATCTCGAGGACGGCCTGACCCGTGTCCCCGCAGGTCTCAGCCCCGTGATGATAACCTTCGACGACGGCTGGCAGAGCCAGTTCAACTATCTGCAGGGTTCCGACGGGTCCCTCACGCTGGATCCCGGATGCGCCCTGGGGGTGCTCGAGGAGTTCTACGGGCAGAACCCCGGATTCGGTCGCGGCGCGGTCTTCAACATCTCCTGCGACAAGACACCCTTCGGTCAGTCGGAGTACGTCGACGAGAAGCTCAACTTCCTGCTGGACAACGGCTACTGCATAGGGAACCACTCGGCCGGACACAGGAGCTTCATGGGTCTTCCACCGGAACTCTGGTCTTCGGCCATCACGGGTGCCCTCTCCGAGCTGGAGCAATATCTCGGGTTGAGGATCTTCGAGGTCGACACGGCGGCCTGGCCCGGCGGCAGGATACCTGCCGGGCGAAGCACGGACGAGAGGCTCTCCCCGATCATGTACGAGGGGAATCCCGCCATCGTGATGGGATTCTCGGTGGACGGCGCCCTGGCCGACCTCGGATCCATCGGAGGTACGCCCGGACGACTCAGGATCGGCAGGGTGGACATGGGTCTCTACTCGGTCCCGCTCCTCCTGCGTCACTCCGGACTCTGCCAGCCCGACCCCTGGAGGGAGGATCTGCACTCTCCGATGCCCTTCAGGCTGGAGCCCGTCAGACCTGCATTCGAGAACTGACCGGAAGCGGGAGAGCTCTCCATTCGAACCGACAGGCACTATTTGTGACATGATCCAGGAACGTCAGGAAGCTGAATTCGCTCCGCGTCGTCCCGCACGGCGCTCCCCCGCCCCCGGTCCCTCGAGCAGGGTCCAGTCGCGCGGAGGCAGCGGGGCGGCCCCGAAGAGGGGTTTCCCCACGCACAGGACCGCGCAGAGCCTGGATCCCCTCCCGGCGCCCGACTCCCTCTTCCATTCCGGGACGAGGGGATAGAGCAGCTTCGCCACGCCGTTCCAGAACGAACCGAACCCCATCGCCTGCGATGCCGTCATGACCATCGACGCGGCGATCACCCCGTCGTCCCTGGAGGTAGGATTCCTCCGGGGGGCGAAGAAGAACAGGACGGCGGGCGCCTGCCTGAAGATCAGGTCCTCGCCTGCGAGGAAGCGCCGGAGGAAGCCCGTCATCCCGGCCACCGCGCCTGCGATGCGGAGCAGGCCGGTCGCCCACAGGATGCGGAAGAGCCTGCGCACCGGTTCGTGGAGGCGGCGGGCCTCGAGCCCGGAGAAGACCCGGATCGAGAGACCGCAGGCATTGGTGCCGGTGGGACAGTATCCGACGACCTCCAGGAGCATGGCCAGATCCTCCGCGGGAAGGTCGCCATCCTGGAAGAACCTCACCGACCTCCTCATCGCATAGAGAGCGGACAGCGCCGCCAGATCGGGTACGCGACCGGCCGCAGCCGCCCTGCCGAAGCAGCCTGCGGGGCAGTATGCAGCGCAGTGGCCGCAGGCGATGCATGCGGAGCGGTCGAAAACCGGCAGGCCGCCATCATCCGGACGGATCGCAGAGGAGGGACACACCAGGGTGCACCTTCCGCAACGGGTGCAGATCCTTCCGTCGAACGACTCCTCAGGGGAGAATCTCAATCATGACCCCCTTCGTCGAGAGTCCCGGCCTGACCAGCACCACGCCTGGCCAGGTGCCGTACGGCTCGCCGGGGTCCCACAGGCCGTTGCCGTTCCTGTCGGACCAGCCGGACAGCGTGTACCTGCCCGCCGTTATGCCATCCAGGAGGAACTCCCCTCCGGATACCTCGAAAGTGAACGAGACACCGGCAGACCCGGCGGCGCGGGCTTCCACCAGGACATCCCACCCGCCCCTCACGCTGCCCTCGATCGAACCAGGCTCCGCTCCCCAGGCAGCAATGAAGGACCAGCTGTGGGAGGCGAGCGAATCGCCCGACGGTCCTTCCAGTCCGGGCAGTATGTCCACCCGGTACTGTTGCTCGCCGAGCAGTTCATGCCCGGGCGTGAACCTGAAAGAGCGCGCGTCGAGGGCTTCCAGAAGGCCCTCCACCGGCGTACCGTCGGCCACAGCGGTCATCGAGAACCTCGAGCGGAGGGAGTCCGGATCCACCCAGTCCGAGAAAGAGAACTCGATGCTGGAGGAAGCAGGCACATCCACCGTACCCGGTGCCGGGTAGGTGGATCTCACGACGAGCGAATCGACCCCGAGGGAGTCTGTCGCCTCGAACTCGATAGAGTCCGGATCGGATGGGTTGCCCAGGAAGTCCTCGACACCCGAGATCCTCAGGGTGTGCCTGCCCTCCTGAACCGGCCTGGACACGAGCACGAGCGACCTGTCGTCCCTCGAGCCGGCCGACCAGCAGCCCAGCAGATCGACCGTACCGGAGGAATCCCGCAGCGAGAAGAGGGATCGGGGATCGTCCGGGAGTGCCGGCTGCTCGTTGAAGTCGACACGCAGGTGTGTGGCGTCGATGGGAACGGCGGCTACCAGCCTGGGGCCGACCGTGTCCACGACCGTCATCGTCATCTCGAGCAGAAGGGTGTCCGACCCGGTGACTGCGAGGGTGGTCTCGGCCCCGGCTTCCAGGTCGCGCTCCCAGGACATGCTGAAATCGAGATCCTCGAAACAGGTGAGCATGTAGGAACCCTCCGGGAGCCAGCCTGCCAGCGCCGAACCTGTAGAGTCCGGGGTCGTTCTCCGGACGAGGTTTCCCGAGCTGTCGACCAGGTCCATCTGGACCCCGGCCCCCAGCGACGTGCCGCCCTGCCTTGCCAGGCGGATCCGCAGCGCACCGGAGGGAAGCGAGTCCAGTCCGCTGAACGCCATGTCCACCGGCGCGTCGAGCGGATTCCCCCTGAGATCGGCGACCGTGGAGGGGATGTGGATGACGAGCGTGCCGTCCCCCAGCGGTTCGTCCAGCGAGACGGTTATCTTTCTCTCGGTCATCCGAATCCGGCCAGGGAGCCTCGGGAAGAGCTGGATCTCCACCGAGCTCTCCAGGAGCCTCTCGTCCCAGGATATCGTTATCCGGTCCAGTTCAGGGACGCCTGCGGCTGGTGGCGGAGTGACCGAGGTGATGACGGGAGGCGTGACGTCCTCGGGGCCTCCCGAGGGAGCGACCATCCTGGCGCAGCCGATCGAGAACAGGATTGCGGCCGCGGCCGGCAGGACCGGAGCTCTCATGACTTCCGGCCCCTGGGCTGGCCCGGATTGCGTATGGAAGCCGCTCTCTTGTAGAAACTGGATGCCTCAGTGAAGCGCTTCTGCTTCTCGAGTACGATGGCGAGCTCGGAAAGGATGTCCGGGTCGTCAGGGACGCTTTCGCACGCCGCCCTCAGATACTCCTCCGCGCCGGGGAGCTTCTCCATCAGGTTGTAGCTCCTCCCGAGGAAGAAGAACACGGCCGCATTCCCCCTGGAGATGTGCGATGCCGTCAGGAGCATCTCTGATGCGCGCTCGTAGAGCCCCCTCCGCAGGAGCGAGACGCCTTCGAGAAAGACCATCTCCTCGCGCGTGGCGCCGTTCCTGGCCGCGATCTCCTCCCATCCCTTCTCGCGGAGTGTCCCCAGGATCTCGAGCAGGCCCTTGGCCCGGACGTAGAGATCCCTCTCCGGAGATGATGCCGGCGCGGACTGCTCGGTCGGGGGCCTCTGGACCGGTCTGGCGGCCTTGCTCCTGTCCTGGGGCTGGACGATGCGCTCGGCCGGGATCTCCCTGGGAACCTGCCTGACTGCGGAGACCGACTCTCCGTCGTTACGGTCCTCCCCGGTCGCTTCGGCGTGTCCGGGCTCGGGGACAACCTGCGCCACCGTCTCCGCGGACGGCAGCTCCGGCCGGACCTCGACGGGTTCGGCCATCAGTCCCTCCAGATCCACTCCAGGCTCGGACGCACCTTCCTGTTCAGCGCTCCGTTCCTCGGACGACGCGGCGAAAAGGGCCATCTGCCGTCCGGTCAGGCCGTCCGCGAGCAGCTTCCGGAATGATGCAAGCTGTCTCTTCTCGTCCTCCATCTTGATCAGGGGGCGGAGGTGGAACTCGCTTATGCTCCCCGTGACCAGAAGCTCCTGCCTTATCTGGAGGGGGAGCTTCAGGACGTTGAGGACCTGCGTTATCCTGGCCCGGGAGAAGCCCAGCATCTCTGCGAGACGGCTCCTGTTCGGCACGATCGATGCCCTGAGGAGGCCGTCGAAGAGGAGCGCCTCCTCGAGGCTGTTCTTCACGGTCTTGTGAGCGATCGGGATGTGGACCGGGTTCCTTACGACTATCGCTCTGACGGAGAGCATCCCGGAGGCGCGCGCACGCCAGAAGGAGTCGTGGTTCACAAGGAGCGAGAAGCGATCGTTCTCCTCGATCAGAACCGGGGGTGGAACCGGTTCCGCTCCCGGCGAGTCCGGGCTCCAGTCCCGCGGTGGATCGAGGGAATCGATCTCGTCGATCCGCACCTCCTCCAGCGGAAGATGCTCGAAAAGAGGTTCACTGCCCTTCTGCACGATCCTGTACCCCCGTCCTCATCCGAAAAACGACTTCAAAAGGACTTCCGGATCCAGCCCGTCCGTTGCCGCCACCGCCGGAATCCTGTCCAGCATGTTCCTCTGCTTCCTCGAGAATCGCCATGTGCCGGTCTCTATTGCCGCCGCAGTCTTTTCGAGGGTCCAGCCCGACTCGATCGAATCGAGCACCTCCCGGTAGCCGATCGTCCTCCCCGGCGCGTGCTCCCGGCCGAACCCCATCCCTGAGAGCATCAGGACCTCGTCGACGAGGCCTGAATCCAGCATGTTCCTGGCGCGCGATGCGATCCGCGATCGAAGCTCCTCCCGGGGGACCTCGATGCGCACCACCCTGAAATCGAAACCGGCCGGTCTGGCAGTACCCGTCCTGAGAGTCGACGCCCTCCTTCCGGAGAGCAGGGTGATCTCGACGGCCCGGAGAGTCCTTACGGCGTCGGCGGGATCGATCCTGGAGGCGGTTACCGGATCGAGCCTCTCGAGCATCCGCCTCTGGAAGCCTCCGGATCCGGACTCGCATGCCGCGAGCGCCGTCCGGAGAGCACTGTCCGCCCGGGGGAGATCGTCGAAAGGTCCGGTGAGCGCCCGGATGTAGAGGCCTGTGCCCCCGACGACCACGGGAACCGCTCCCCGCTTCCTTATCTCCTTGACGAGCTCCGAGGCCTCCCTGGCGAAGCGTCCCGCCGAGTAGGTCCCGTCCGGGTCTATCACATCTATCAGATGGTGCCTCAGCACCTCCTGCTCTTCGCGCGTGGGCTTGGCGGTGCCTATGTCCATCAGCCGGTGGACCTGGCGGGAATCCGCGCTGATGACCTCCATAGGGATGGATCTCGAGAGCTCGAGCGCCGCCCGGGTCTTGCCGGAGGCGGTGCATCCCGTGATCACCGGGACCGGGGCGATCATCTCCCGAACCTCCTGGAGAGTTCGTCGTTCGATATCTCGATGAGCGTCGGCCTGCCGTGCGGGCAGTGGAACGGGTCGGATGTCGCGAACAGCATGTCCAGCAGCTGTCCGGCCTGCACCGGATCGAGGACGTCGCCGAGTTTCACCGCACCCGCGCAGGCTGCAGCGGCTGCGATCTGGTCCTGGGGCGGCAGGGAGGCCCTGGAGGGGTCGGAAAGCGAGGAGAGTATCTCCGAGACAGCCTCAGTACCATGCCTGACTCCCTCCGGAACCGCCCGGAGGAGGAATCTGCCGCCGGATTCCTCGATGTCGAAGCCGGCTTCCGCGATCATGTCGGCATACATGTGGAGCTGCTCCGCGGCATCGGCGTCGAGATCGAGAGTCTCCGGCAGCAGCAGGCGCTGCCCCCCGGCGGTAGAAGCCGCGCCCCTCCTCATGCTCTCGAAGAGAACCCTCTCGTGGGCGGCATGCGGGTCTATGATCACGATCCCTCCGGAGACGGCCGAGACGAGATAGCTCCGCCCCACCTGATGGATCGCCGACGAAACCGGGATCCCCCCCGTCCTCACGGTCGGCGCATCCCAGGGGTCCCGCCCCTGGAGAGCGAACGCCTGCTCGAAGAGTTCCGCGGGAGGGTCCGCCGCAGGTGTGCGATAACCGCCGGTGGGTCCGATCGATCTACGGACGTCCTCGACCCTCCGCCCGGACGCATCCGAAAGCGCCCCGCCGACGAGCGCCTGGATGAGCGACGGCCGCCTCATCCTCGCCTCCATCTTGGCTGGATGCACGTTCACATCGAACTCGGAAGGATCGAGCTCCAAACTGCACGCATAAAGCGGCGTACCCGAGGGTCCCGAGAGCGCGCCCTCGAGCACGAACGAAACGGCGCGCACCGATATCGGACGGCCGTTGAGCACCGTGTACCCGTGCTGCCTGCTGGCGAACCGCTTGTCCGGGAAGAGAAGGATCCCGGCGGAGCCCGTTCCGTCGGAACGTCGCCCCGTGAAGGCCTTCACCCCGGGGGGTATGGCGAATCTCTCCCTCATCCTGGATTCGAGGGTTCCGGCCGGGAGCGAGAAGAGCGTCCTGCCGTCGCACACGAGCCTTGTCGACACGCCGTTCCTCGCGAAGGCAAGACCCTCGAGGTGGCGCTGTATCCAGGACTCCTCGGTCTGCTCTGAGCGAAGGAACTTCCTGCGGGCCGGCTGGTTGAAGAAGATGCCGGCGGCTGTGACCGTGGTGCCGCGGGTTCTGGCTGCGGGTGTCACGCCCGACAGGACCCCGCCGTCGATGGTGAGCTTCCAGCCCCCGTCGACCGATCCGTCGGAGGTGACGATCGTCATATGGGTCACCGCGGCGATGCTGGGGAGCGCCTCTCCGCGGAAGCCGAGTGTGGAAATCCTGTCCAGGTCGGAAGCTGCGGTTATCTTGCTCGTGGCATGGCGCTGGATCGACAGGAGCAGGTCGTGCCTGGACATGCCGGAACCGTCGTCCCTGACGGTGATGGACTGCCTTCCCCCGCGCTCGATCTCCACCTCGACGGCCGATGCGCCAGCGTCCAGCGCGTTCTCGACCAGTTCCTTCACGATGGAGGCTGGCCGCTCCACCACCTCCCCTGCGGAGATGAGGTTGACCACTTCCTCCCCGAGCACGCGTATGGCCTGCAACTGTCCTCCCATGGTGCCGGGAGAGGGATTCGAACCCTCACGGCCGATGGCCGACGGATTTTAAGTCCGTTGTGTCTGCCGTTCCACCACCCCGGCCCCGTTTGTTAACGCAAGTATGGGGAGAAGTCGGCCTGCGTGCAATCGCAAGCCTGTCCCGTACAGCCGGACCTCGAATCCCGCGCAGCGGGATGCGCTGAGCGGTAGCACAGTCAAGTCATTCCTGCGCGCGCAGGATGACCAGACCCGGCAGTGGTCCGCCATTCTCGCACTGCCTGGAGTGGTGGACCGCGATAGGGTTAGCGTGAACTACCTCAGACGTGCCCGAAGGGCATACAAGTTTTCAAGCAGACCTGCGAGAGCGGTCAAGCATGTAACGATATGCACGCACTTTCGCAGGTTCACGATGTGAACCGTGCTGTCGTGCTACCTGCTCATTCCGGCTCCGCCGGAATGAGTGATCTGAAACCAGGAATGGGCCGGTCCGGCCACGGCCGGGGGACTAGTCGGACTCCAGCACGTACACGACCGGGTAGTCGTCCGGATTGACCCTGAACGCCAGGCAGAAATCGGGTCCGGGTACCAGCACCACGTCGCTCGAGTAGGGCAGCTCGTCGGCAGAGCAGGTGTACAGGGGGTTCCCGTCCAGGTCGTACACGTCGAAGAACGGGACCGTCTCGGTCCCCCGCCTGGCCCAGAGCTCGTCACCTACCACGGACAGGCTCGTTATGGCGGCACAGTAAGGGTCCGGCTCCCATTCAGGCATCGGCCCCCCGCGCCTGTTCTGCCTGAGAACCTCCATCGCATCCCGCTCCATCTGCATGTCCTCCTCCGTCCGCCTCATCCTGGAGAAGGGTCTGTCCAGGGTCCGGAGGAGTTCTCCGGAGGCGTCGTAGCAGCGGATCGAATACTCCTCGCTGCTCGGGGTGGAGACATAGACCCGACCGTCTCCGGCGGCCGCGAAGCTGAGCTGGGTGGCCCGGAAGGTGCTGCTCGGATCCTCCGGGTCGAAGGGCGCGGAGTTGGAGAAGAACACGATGCCCTCCAGGGGGTCCCCGGGGTCCCAGCCGCATATCGCGGAGCCTATCGTCCCCGCCTCCCTGTCGAACTCGCGCCTTGTCCCGATGATGGAGAGGTCCGGCAGGACGCACATCTCTCCGGGTGCCCTGGGCGTGATCCCTGTCAGTTCGTGCTCCATCGCCAGGGTCGAATCGAAGAAGACTATCTTCCCCGTGCCCTGGTCGGAGACGGCCACGCCCCCGGCCGGGGCGGGTACTACGCAGGAGGGCATGGTGAACTCGCCGGGTCCCTCCCCCCTTGCTCCGCCGGAATGGATGAAGCCGCCGTCACGGGAGAACATCGAGAGCCTGGACGTCTGCTGGTCGAACACGACAACCCTGCCGTCCTCCGTCGGGACCGCGGATCGGATCACGCCGAAGACGTAGTTGGTGTCACCCAGCTCGATGCCTATCCTGCCCGTCACGGTGAGCGAGTGGTGCGGGACGTCGTATTCCTCTCCGAGGCCGCCCTCTCTGCCTTCGCCGCCGCAGGAGGATGCCGCGACGGCGAAGAGGATGCTCGCGAAGAGATTGAGAGCCTTGTCCCGGGAAGGAGTCATCGGGGTCCCTTCTTCCGGCTGCCCGGAGTTGCCGGCCGCGCCGGGCCGGATGGGAGGGGGTCCTCCCCTCCCCGCCCTGTCTCGCGACGCGCCGTAAGACCGGCGCCTGTCAGTCGATCCTGATGTAGTTCGATCCGGGGGCTCCGCAGACCGGACATGTCTCCGGGGCGCCGTGCCCTGCCGTGTGGCCGCAGACGGGGCACACGAAGTAGGGATATGTTTCTGTGGAAGGCTTTCCCAGCGTATCGAGGAGCCCCTGGTAGAGATCCGCATGGATCTTCTCGACCGCGTTGGCGAACTCGAAGCTCCGCAGTGCCCTGGGGTTTCCCTCGGCCTTCGCGTCCTCGATCATGCGTGGATACATGCTCCTGAACTCGTGGGTCTCCCCGGAGACGGCCTCCTCGAGGTTCTCGCGGGTGCTCCCCACCCCTCCCATCGCCCTCAGGTGGGCGTGGGCATGGACGGTCTCGGCCTCGGCGGCCGCACGGAAGAGCCTGGCTATCTGAGGATGTCCTTCCAGATCGGCCTTCTTCGCAAACGCGAGGTATCTGCGGTTTGCCTGCGACTCACCGGCAAACGCTTCCTTCAGGTCGTCGACAGTGCTGCCCATCTCTCCTCCTCGATCGATGAATTGTCAAACGTTCAGGGATTTATATGAAAACCGCGGCTGAGGCACAGGTTCCGCCATTTGCTCCCGGGCTTCCCCCGGGGCCGGCAACGGCTTATCTTATTTCAGTCGAACGGCATCTATGCCGGAACCGGACCGATCACACCGTTGTCAAAGCCTTTGACTTCCCGAGGAAGGGGCAAGGATGCGTGCAGGACTCCATTTCCCCCAGGTCGCCCTGGCCATTCTGACGGCTCATGCAGTCACATCCGTCTCTTTCGCAGGGGAGGTCTCGTTCGATTTCTCGATGGAGCAGAGTGCATTCGAGATGACGACCTTCGGGGGCGGGGACGTGATCTTCTGGCCGGGAGGCACATCGTGCTTCGAGGAAGGCCTTCCGGATCTCCCCTCCATCGCCAGGACCTTCGTCATCCCCTGCGGGACGACCGCATTCGACGCCGAAGTGGAGATCCTCTCCTCTGCCAGGCTCGATGGCATGTACGACATTCTGCCGGTCCGCTCCGTTCCGCTCAACTCGGTTCCCGGCCCCCTGCTGCGGAACCCTTCGGTCTACTCGACCAGCTCGGATTTCCCGGCCTCCCCTCTGATATCCGTGCAGAACGGCACGCGCACCGGGTTCCGCCTGGCCACCGTGCAGTTCACACCGTTCTCGTACAACCCGGTCTCGGGTTCGTTGACCTGTGTGACCGAGGCACGCGTCACCCTGCGATGGAGCGATGATCCGTCCGTTCCCGTCCTCGCGCTCACGGACGCTCAGATCGACAACGCCTCCGGCATCCTCGCGAACATCGTTGCCAATCCCCAGGATCTGACCGCCCGAAGGCCTTCCGTCCAGGACAACGGCCCGGGCACCGACTGGTCATCCTGGGTCGTGATCTCCTCCTCGATCCACCAGTCCGCGCTGCAGCCCCTGGTCGACCACAGGAACGCGACAGGGCTCACGGCCGAATTCGTCTCGACGGAGTGGATCTACGCGAACTACACCGGCTACGACACCCAGGAGCAGATCAGGAACTACATCAAGGACGCCTACCAGAACCACGGCCTGATGTACGTACTCATAGTTGGCGACTGGGGCGAGACCCAGAGGATCTCCAGCCTCAACGTCGGCGGCTCGACGACCCTCAACGAGACCTCCGATCTGTACTACAGCGACATGGACGGCACCTGGGACCTCGACGGCGACCACCTCTACGGCGAGAACTCCGACGGCATCAACTACTACTCGGATGTGGCCGTCGGGCGCTTCAGCACGAACCTCACCAACCTCGTGCAGAACATGGTCGACAAGACCATCGAGTACGAGACCATCTCACCTGCCGGATCCTGGAGGACGCGCGCACTCCTCTGCGGCGCCGGGCTCTGGCCCGAGTACGGTTACTGGGGACGGTTCGTCTGCGATTCGATATGCGAAAGGATCCCCTCGTCGTGGGTCGAGACCAAGCTGTACGAGTACGCCTCCGGATCCCATCCCACGAACCAGATCGACGTCATCAACGAGGGCGTCAGCTATGTCTCTCCCCAGGGACACGGGTTCTCCTCGGGGATCTACTGGTACTACGCTCCGACGAGCATGATCACGGCGGGTCTCATCAACGGCATGACCAACTGGGGCATGTTCCCCGTCTTCCACTCGATCGCCTGCCTCGCAGGCCAGCTGTCCGTCACCAACTGCTGCGCCGAGCGGCTGATGAACTCGACTACGGGCGGTGCGGTGGCGGTCATGTTCAACTCCAACAACGGCTACGGAGCTCCGCCGTCCATGGGGCCGTCCGAACACCTCGAGGTCCACTTCGCGAATCAGATGTTCGTCTACGGGATACAGAGGGTCGGCGACATGCAGGCCGCAGCAAAGGACGCCTTCAAGGCCGCCGGCGGAATGTCGATGCAGAACTGGGTCATCCAGGAGAACAACATGCTGGGAGACCCCGCTCTGCTCTTCATAACTAACCAGACGGGCATCGAGGGCGGGAGCGGATCTGTCGCGGCAGGGCCGGTGCTCTCCGGCGCGAGCCCCAATCCCGCGAACGGGAGCTTCTCGGTATCGTGGACACTCCCGACCGCCGGACCGGCGACGCTGTCGATCTATGACACCGCCGGCAGGCTCGTGAGATCGGCAGTTCCCGATCCTTCGGCGCTCTCCGGCACCATGTCGTTCGACGGCACCGACTCCAGCGGATCTCCCCTTGCCGCGGGCTGTTACCTGCTGAGGCTGGACTCGTCGTCAGGCTCTGCAGTTTCGAGCATGGTCTACATCGGACGCTGATACCGGAGTCCGGGGATATGGCCGCCGGGCTCGGCCCGGCGGCCTTTTCCGTTCCAGGGCTCGAGTCTCAGTGCTTTCCGCGGCTGGTCCAGCAGGCAAGCCCCTCGCACCCTTTCGGCGACAGGCGGTAGACGCCCTTTGACTCCCTCTCGAACCAGCCGTAGACGTTCCTGTACAGGATCTTCCATGCATCGGGCTCAGCCAGGGCCGTGGCCGCGGCCCTGGCCGTCGAAGGACCGGAGTCCGAGAGGAATCCCGCCACCGCAAGCGCCCTCTGCCTGTAGACCGTCATGAGACCCCTGCCGGATGCGCTTCCGCCCGTGTTGGGGTCTCCGACCAGCACCTCGTGCTCGCGCAGGAGTCTGGCACGCCTGGAAGCCTTCTTCCTGGGTCTGTACTCGCAGGGATCCAGGACCGGCAGCACGCGGTTCCTGCAGCAGTCGACGAGCAGGAGTCCGATGCCCAGCATCCTGAGCAGCTTACGGACCTTCGCCCCTGAGGCGGCCATAGCAGGGGCCGAGGCGGGCACGGCTATGTAGACCCAGTCGACCGATCCGATCCGATCGACCGCCTGGAGGATCAGCTTGAGCGAGAGACCTGACTTCAGCTCGATGGCTGTCAGGACTCCGTCCCTCTCGGCAAGTGCATCGCAGCCAGACACTTCGCCCTTGACAGAGTATCCCTGGCCCTCCAGGAATGCCTTCACGGGAGCGTACAGCGCAGTCTCCGCCACGCGGACCGCCCTGCCCATCTCAGCGTGAACTGAAGCAGAGGGCGACTGCTGTTCCCCTGGAGCGATTCTCGAAGGCATGGGGGACGCCGGGCGGGATGACGAGCAGCCCTGCGCTCTCCGGAGACAGGATCTGCTCGAACCCGGTGTCCGGATCCCTTATCACGATTTCGCCATGGAGCACCGCTACCTGTTCGTCCCTCTCCTGATGCGAGTGGTTGCCCCTCGTGCATCCGGGCTCGATAGAGAACGCGTGGCAGTTGCCGGGAGCGCCCCGATCCTCGAGGTGATCGAATGGGTTGATCACCCAGCCGCGGGCGTCAGCGTGGGTGTCCTTCGGGATGAAGCCGAACCTGTTCAGGGGATTCCCAGTCATCGAGATACCTCCTCACCAGGGCAGCCCTGGTCTTGCCTATCCCGGGAACCGTGCAGAGATCGTCCACGGTTGCGGATCGAAGCCTCTCGACGCTCCCGAAGCGCGAGAGCAGCATCGCCCGCACCGAGGGTCCGACTCCCGGTATGTCGTCGAGGATGGACCGGATCTCCCCTCTGGAGCGGCTGGTCCTGTGGTAGTGCAGGACGAAGCGGTGAGCCTCGTCTCTCATCGCGATGAGGAGCCTCATGGGCGGAGAGTCGACAGGCTTCGCGAGAGGCCGCTCCTCCCTCCCGCAGAGGAGGGTCTCCTCCTTCTTGGCAATCGCTACGAAGAGGGTCCCGTCGGCAGCCCCGCCCGCGGCTCCGAGCGTCGCACGGAGCTGGGTCACCCCTCCGTCGATCAGGAAGAGCGAAGGCATCTCCCCCGGATCCAGACCCCTGATGAACCTCCCGACGGCGTCGGCTATCATCGCAGGATCGTTACGGCTGATTCCCTGATCCATCGAGTATCGCCTGTACCCGGCCTTGTCCGGCTGGCCACCCCGGAAGCTAACCAGCGCCGCGACCGGGTAGGAACCCTGGATCGTGGAAGCATCGAGGGCCACCATCCACTGAGGCGGTCCGGAAAGACCCAGCATGTCCGCGAGGGCCTCCAGCGCGGCAGCCGTCCTCTCCTTCCTCCCGCCCGGCCTCTTCCACTCGAGCCTCGCAAGGAAGTGCTCCAGGTCTCTGAGCGCCACGTCCACGAGCTCCCGCGACGCTCCTCTGACGGGAGTCTGGAGGGATACGGAACTCCCCCTCCTCTCCCTGAGCCAGGCTTCCAGTATGGATCCGTCCAGGGGGTCGGCCATCGTCAGTATCTCGCGGGGGATGTCCCCTGTTTCGCCGTAGTAGGTCCTGATCAGGACGGACAGCCTCTCCGGGACCTCCGCTAGCTTCCATCTGCTCTCGAACGGGAGCCTCACGACACCGGTGAACCTCCCCGACCTCATCTGGAGGATTATCCCCCAGTTCTCCCTCACCGCGGCGATGTCCCTGCTGACTCTGTCCCTGACAGTGTCAGGCGCCGGCCAGCCGAACGAGTCGAGCCTCACCAGGAGGTCCCTCCAGCGTGCGGCCTCCTCGTACCTGCGCCCTGATGCGGAATCCTCCATCCTCCGCCTTATCCCCTCCCTGGCCCCCTCCCAGTCACCCTTGAGGATTCGCAGGACCGCCTCTACGTTCTCCGCATACCCCGCGTCTCCGTTGACGCACGGGGCGGGACAACGGGAGATCTGCCCGAGGAGGCAGCTCCGTCCCGGCGGATTGGAGGGGCGCGGAGTCCTGCACCTCCGGAGAGGGAAGGCCTCCTGGAGGAACTCCACCAGAGAGCGCAGGTTGCGGGAGTCGGGGTAGGGGCCGAACCTGGGTATCTTCCGGGCGGGATCGAGCCGCCTCGTCACGAGAAGGCGGGGCAGGTCCTCGTCCAGAGTCATCTCGATATAGGGATACCTCTGGTCCTGGCGGAGCCGCACGTTCAGCGGAGGCTTGTGGATCCTTATCAGATCGGCCTCGAGGACCAGCGCCTCGATCTCCGACCTGGTCACGGTCCACTCCACCGAGCATGCCCTGTCGAGGATGATCCTGTGTCTCTCGTCGCCGGGGTTCGAGAGATGCCCCCTGAGCCTGCGGTTCAGATCCACAGCCTTGCCTATGTAGAGGATGCGGGCCGAGGTGTCTATGAATCGGTAGACCCCGGGCAGATGGGGGGCGGCTCCTACGGCCGCATCAAGCGATGTCTTCTCGTCCACGGCCGAGGACGAACCTCCCCAGGCTTGCCGCGCCGCTGCCTCCGGCAAGCGCGAAGACTCCAAGGAAACATGCGAACGAGGCGGCGGCGGCAGCCGACAGGGCAAATGCCCCTCTCAGCGCTCCGCTCCCGCACATGGCGCCCGTCCAGGGCGCAAGCAGCAGCAGCACCCCGAGGCAGCCGAGCGAGGCGGGCACCATCGCCGCCCAGGCTCTCGCCGGCGCTCCCCTGCCCGGTCCGAGCTTCCGTCTCAGGGCTATCCGGAGCACTATCAGATTGGCCGCTGCGGAGATGCTGGTAGCGAGGGCAACACCGGCCAGGGGTCTGGACAGTCCCGTCCGGATGAAGAACCAGGACAGGATGACGTTGAGGACGATGTTCAGGCCCATGCTGCCTATCCCGATCATCGCGGGCGTCCTGGTGTCCTTCATGGCATAGAAGACCGGCGCCGTTATCTTGATGCCGCCGTAAAAGATCAGACCCAGGGAGTAGTAGACCAGGGCTGTGGACGTCAGATCGACCGAGTCGGAGCCGAACTGCCCGCGGGCGAGGAGGACGGTCACGCAGCCCCGGCCGAGCGCTGTAATGCATATGGTCGCAGGCACCAGCAGGGCTGCAAGCCCCAGGGTCGCGTACCCCAGCGTCTTGCGGGCGTCCTCCAGCCGGTCCAGGGCCGTCTGCCTGCTCAGGGTGGGAAGAAGAGCCGTGGCGGCCGCCACGGCGAAGATCCCCAGAGGGAACTGCATTATCCTGTTGCCGTAAGAGAGTGCGGCGACGCTCCCCTCCTCGAGCACCGACGCCACCATCTGGTCGACCAGGACGTTGAACTCTGCAGCGACCAGACCCACAAGGGCCGGCAGGGCCAGACGGAGGACCGACCGCAGGGCCGGATCCCTGAAGTGGAAGTCGGGTCTGAAGGAGAATCCCCTGGACCGGAGGGCGGGCAGCTGCACGAGGAGCTGCGCAGCCCCGCCTGCCAGGATCCCCGCCGAATAAGGCCATACGGGTGCGTCCTGCCGCCAGACCCCCCCCAGGATGAAGAGGCCGGCGAGCGCGAGCAGGTTGAAGAGGATGGGCCCCAGCGTCGGAGCGAGGAAATGCCTTGCGCTGTTTAGTATCCCCATGACCACGGCGGCCATCCCCACGAAGAGGATGTACGGGAACATGAATCGCAGGAGCTCGGTGGAGAGTTCGAGCTTCCCCGCCACGGCCGCGAAGCCCGGGGCGAAGAGCCTTACGAGGAGAGGAGCGGCAAGTATCCCGAGCAGAGTGGCCAGGCACAGACAGAGCGCCGTGAATGTGAGTATCCGCGAACCGAGCCGGGAACTCTCCTCTTCGCCTTCCGTGACCAGGGTCGCCGTGTACGTGGGCACCAGGGCGGCACTCACGGTGGATTCGCCGAAGAGTCTCCTGAGTATGTTCGGGATCACGAAGGCGAGCGTGAAGGCGTCGGCCGCCATGCCGGTCCCCAGCACGGCGGCCTGGGCCACATCCCGGGCAAGGCCGAGGATGCGGCTGGCCAGGGTCAGAAGGCCCATCAGACCCGCTGCGCGGGCCACTCTCCTGCCCTCCTGCCTTATCGTGCCAAGCGCCTGTGCGTCGTCCGGCATCGTCATGCTCCAGTGTGCTCTGTCCACGGATACGGTCCGGGTCGCGAACGGTCCCCGGACCATGCCGTGCAGCGGGGGGCCGGCCGGAGCATCAGTACTCCGTCCAGGCTACCGGGGCGGACTCCAGACCGAGAGTGTCCTCGAGAGTGAAGCCGCCGTTCGAGACCCTGAGGCCGTCCGTCGCGGCAGAGATCCGAAGCGGGAGGTTCCATGCACGCATGAACCCCTGACCCGGCCCTCCCCGCAGGATCGGCAGGCGTACCGGAGCTCCGGGTCCCATCGCGGACGCGAGACTTCCGGCTGCTTCGATCGAAGCCCCGGAGGAAAGGTCGAACAGGTCTGACGTCTCCATGCTCCCTATCGAGACCACCTCTCCCCCCTGGAAGATCCACAGGGCGAGCGCGGCCGCCGCGGCGGGACCGTCCAGTCCGGCAAGGCGGTGCCGCAGCAGCGAGTCGGCGGCACCCCCCGTCGAGACACTTAGCGAGAAGGCTCCGTCGGGTGCGATGTCCCACGTCTCGCGCCAGAAGTCCTCGGGTCCCCCCGCAGGTGGCTCGAGAAGCCTGTCGCGGCCGGGACCCAGAAGCATCAGGGACTCCCGTCCGGGGATGTGGAAGGCGCTGTTGAGGAATGCGGAGGGATCCACGAGGATCGATCTCCCGTCGGACAGGCGGACCGAGAGAAGCGGCCTGTCCCAGTCCGTAGGCACCGGCACCGGGGCGGGGTCGGAGGAGCCGAAAAGGAGATCGGTCTCGATGTCGAGCGCACCCAGTACGGAGGATGCGACCAGGGCGAGTTCCAGCCTGTCCGCCGACCTGGAGCGCATCAGCTCGTCGAGGGAGTCCACGTCGAGGAACCGGGATGGATGGCCCGGAAACTGCAGGGTGAAGCTGTTGCAGATGAGCGTCCTCAGCCTCGCCACCACGATCGCCTCGTCCGCTCCAGCCGCGGCGGCCTCCAGGCCGGCCTCGCGGATCGACAGCGGCAGGGAGTCGGCCGACCTTGCGTCGAAGGATTCCGAGAGGTACCCGTAGAGGCTCTCCCAGCTCTCGAAACCCGAGACAGTGAGCCGTCCCGAGGAGGAATCCCCCTCGAACACCGCTTCGTCCCCCGTCATGCTGAAGCTGTATCCGTCACCGTCCCATGAAGGTTCCCCGTCCAGCCCGTGGAAGACGAGGCGGACGCTGTCCGCCCAGTCGGGAACCGTGAAGTCGAACCAGGGTCCGTCGTCCCACATCCCGCTCGAATCCCTTATTTCGACCCTGAGGAAGCCTCCCCGGCCCGGCAGCCCGGGGAAAGCCACGACTATGGCGAGCGGCATCCCGGAGACCTCGCTCAGCGTATCGACGGCCCAGGCGGGGAGTTCGATCCTCCCGCCGTCGGGAGCGCCCACCCATGCGTCGATCAGCCTGACCTCCATGAGATCCGGATCGAACGGGACGGGATAGCGCCGGGCGGTATACCCGTCCACGGTGAGCATCGTGACGAGGTCGCCATCCGAGACCTCCACGTCCATTCCGAGGAACGCGGCGCCAGAGACCGCACTCGCCGCCAGCAGGGTCCGGATCGCGCAGCGCATCAGTAGGCCTCCAGCACCATGCGCCTCGCGGCTCCCGCGATCCGTGCCATTGCGGTCTCTCTCAGCACATC
Source organism: Candidatus Fermentibacterota bacterium (assembly GCA_963718745.1). Lineage (GTDB taxonomy): Bacteria > Fermentibacterota > Fermentibacteria > Fermentibacterales > Fermentibacteraceae > Fermentibacter. The sequence goes on from OY970370.1 coordinate 342,099, forward strand.
CGACAGGTGGCTGCCGAGATCGCAGGTCTCGGACCAGAAGAGGGAATCCCCGTCCAGACGGGTCGAACCAGAATAGCCTGCACCGGAGACCTGGATGGTCCGGAGCGGCCTCAGTCCGTCCGGAACCCTCAGCGATCCTTCCAGCACTTCGAAGAGAGGAGTGTCCGACCCCTCCGCCCGGCCCCCCGCCCCGTCTCCCGAGAGGAGGAGCGCCGAGAGTCTGGATCCGACTACATCCAGCTCGGCAAGGCCGGGAAGGATGAGAGCCCTGTCATCGGTCCCGACCAGGCGGGACGGCAGTGAAACGGTTCCCGAAACAGCAATCGTCGAAAGTGGATCGGACGGATCGCCCACCACTTCGAGAGTGCTCCCGGGGGACGCTCCGAAGAGGGCTTCCAGCAGCTCGGGCCAGCGCGGGCTGTCGATCCTGGCCAGCATGTCCCTCCATAGTTCGTCCGCCGCGCCCGAGAAACTTGCACTGAAAGAGCCCTCGAGGCTGTCGAGACCCGCCGTGAACCCGAGCGAGACGACGATGCGGAGCGTATCGCAGGAATCCCATGGAACGGTCTCATATCCGTCGCACCACAGGGCGACGGGGAGCACGGGGAGCCCCCTCAGGGCGTAGCCGGCGGGGGTCGAATGGCGGGTGGTCGATGCGTCGAGGACGTCGAGCCTGTCTCCCCGGTCCAGCAGGACCACCATGTGATCGAAATCCCTGATCCCGCAGAGCGGGTCCAGGGGATGGGATATCCTCATCAGGCCCAGCCAGGCTTCGTGGCCGGAAGCCCTCAGGAGCGCCGTGAGGAGGACGGACTTGTCACGGCAGACGCCGCACCTGTCCTGGAGGGTCTGGAGAGGCGTCCTGGGAGAGAAGCCGGGGTCGGTTCCGATGCCCGATCCCAGGAACGAGATGTTCGATGCGACCCAGGCCCTGAGCGTGTCCGGATCCCGCCCGACAGAATCGAGAACTCCCGCAAGAGCGATGGCCTCCTCGCCGCCCGGGATTCCGGGATCGAGGATGTCGAAGAGCCATATCCCGAGCTCGCTCGGCGTATGAGAGGCGATCGTGACGTGGGCGGCCTCCTGTTCCAGGGCTACCCCGAGCGGAAGGCGGGGAAGCGGGCTCATCGCGCCGGACAGCCAGGAGATCCGCCTGATCCCGGCTTCGGAGAAATCCTGTGACGGCACGGGTCCCGAGAAGTGGAACGGCTCGTCCGCAGGCCACAGGACCGTGAACGAGCCTGAAGAGACGCTGTCCATCGACTGCATGAAGAAGGAGTAGCTGTAGGCGTCGGCCAGGGGGAGCCTGCCTATCTCGCGGCGGGTCGAGACGAAGATAGTATCGCCCGTCTCGAGGCCCGGGAACTCGACCACCAGCTCCCTGAAATTGCTCTCCAGCCTTCCGGATGCCGCCAGGCCCGGCCTGGGTCTCTCGCTTATGAGCGCGGGGACGTCCGGCCGTCCGGGGCGCACGGGATGCATCTGTGCAACATCGACGGAGACGGTCTCGGTCGAGTTGTCGAACGGCACCGTGAGAACGGAATACCTGGATACGCCTGCGGCATCCAGGGGGATTATGGTCTCGACCGAGGTCTCCACCGCGAAGAGGATCGGGTCCGTGAGGTCGATCGAGGCCGAGTGCCTGAGGAAGACGGCATCCGTACCGAGGACGAGGGCGAAGGCGAGTGCCGGCGACACGGCCTATCTGCTGATCGGGGGCATGGGGAAGCCGGGGAGGCTCCTGTCGAGCCCGAGGAGCGTGGCGCTCACGAGGCCTGATCTGAGGGCCTCCACATCGGTTCCCGAAGGATCGTGAAGGGGCAGTTCTGGCAGTCTGCCGTACCTGTAGGACCTGCCGGGCTCGATGACGTTGAACGGCGCGTCGGAGGAGAATCTCCCCGTGCGCGTCCAGACCGGCTCCCCGAGGAGGCTGCAGGGGACGTCGGGGATGTTCAGGTTGAGCACGGACGACTCCGGTATGCCGAGATGCACGCCGGAGCAGAGGAGCATGCGGACATATCCTGCGGCGCACTCCAGATGTGCCGGAGCAGGAGAACCAGAGCTGACAGCGATCGCCGGGATTCCCCAGAAGGCCGCCTCGCTGGCGGCAGCCACGGTTCCCGAGTAGTGGACGTTGTTGGCGAGGTTCGGCCCCGGATTGATGCCGGAGACCACCAGGTCCGGCTTGAAGCCCAGGAGTTCGCCGATGGCCAGTTTCACGCAGTCGGCGGGAGTCCCGTCCACAGACCATGAGTTGCCTGCGAACCGCTCGACGGTCAGATCGCGATACAGGCCCAGCGCATGTCCCGACCCGCTGCAGTGAGCGGCCGGAGCAACGACATACACGTCCCATGACTCGGACAGGCTCTTGTGGAGAGCATCCAGCCCGGGCGCCCCTATTCCGTCGTCGTTCGTCAGGAGGATTTTCATGGGTTCCACCGCCGGGCTTCTACAGCCCGGTCGAGAGTACGATCCTGTGTATGTCCCCGAGGGAGAGCGCGCCGGGTATCCAGGCGTAGTCCAGAGACCAGCCTCCCGCCGACAGGCCGACGCCGGCGGTCAGATCGTTCGAGTCGCTGCCGACCTTCGAACCCGCCCGGAGGGCAAGCCAGCGGCAGGGAGACATTTCGAGCCCCATCCCCCCCGAGATCCTGTTGTCGATGGGCTTGCACATCTCGGCGGTGATGGAGGTCTCCCCCAGAAGCGGGACCCCGGCCGTGGCCGAGGCTCCTACCCTCCATGTCATGGGCATGCGGTAGCCGGGCCTGCTGCCGAAATCGACGGAAGGACCCAGGTTCAGCACGGCGGCGCCGGCATCGAGCCAGTCTGCGGGATGCGCCAGGATGGATGCATCGACCGCCACGCCCCAGTCGTCGACATCCCAGATCTTCTCGCGGAGGAGCTTCAGACCCACCCCGGCATCCACGGGGCCGAAGCGCATCGCAACCGCGCCGGAGGCTGCCATGTCGAGGTAGTCGAAGGTGCCCAGGGGTTCGACAGTCGGTTCGTCGCCCCGGTACTCCAGGTTCGATGCCGAAAGGGCGTTCACGGCCGCGGAGAACCGGAGCCTTCCGGAACCGCCTGTGAATGCGGCGAAATTCTGGACGGTCGAGCCGAAGTACATGGCATGGCCGGCCGTGAGGGTCGGGCCGCCCTCATCCATGAGCCTGGCCGGACAGGACAACCCGGAGAGCGGACCGGAGTTCATGAGCACCGTTCCTCCCAGGGCGGCAGCCCGGGCGGAGACTTCTATCTTGAGGAACTGGAAGGCGGATGCACCCGCATCGCGGTATATTCCGTCCGCCCCCGCGAGGGCGGCACAGGCGACAGCTGTATAGAGGGCGGCTCTCAAAGGCACCTCCGTATTGTTATTCTTCAATCTATCTGATACCTTTCCCGGTGACAACGGTTCCATCCGGAAGCATGGGAGGACGGGTTGCCGCGAAGCATCGAGATCAGGTCCGGCGCCGGCGACGGTCCGGGCAACATGGCGCTGGACGAGTTGCTGCTGCGCATGGCCTGCAGGGGCGAGATCGGTTTCGCACTGCGCACGTACACCTGGTCCCCCGCCTGCGTGTCCCTCGGGAGGCTCCAGGATCCTTCCAGGGAGATATCGGCGCGCCTCCTCAGGAGCTCGGGGATCGGCACCGTCCGGAGGCCGACCGGCGGCAGATCCGTCTGGCACGAGTCGGAGCTCACCTACTGCATAGCCGCCTCGCCCGGCCATCCCCTGGCTTCAGGCGGCATCACGGAGAGCCTGGCGATGACGGGCGGGATACTCGCGGACGCGCTCCGGTCTCTGGGGATACCGGCCGAACTGTCCCGGGCGGACAGGCATGCCCTGAATCCCAGGATGCCCGCCAACCCCTGCTTCACCTCCCACGGGCGCATGGAGGTGACCGCCCTGGGCGGCAAGGTAGTGGGAAGCGCCCAGGCGAGGCGCAGGGGGGCGTTCCTGGAGCATGGATCCATGCTCGTGAGGAATGACCAGGCCAGGCTCGCAGACTTCCTTCCGGAGGTCGACGGATCCACACGGCAGAAAGTGAGAGCAATACTCTCGGAGGGGGTACGCGGCATGGCGGACCTCGTACCCGGGCTGGTTCCCGGGGCTCTCCGGGAACCGGTTCACGAGGCCTTCTCGAGGGCGCTCGGAGAGCATCCGGAGCAGGTCCGCGAGGAGGATCTCCGCTCTGCAGAACTCCGTGAAATCGAAGACGAGTTCAGGCGGGAGGCTGATTCCTGGGAATGAGCTGCGGGAACGGAAAGCCTGACTGGCTGAAGACCGGTACGCTCGGAGGCGCCGGAGCGGCGCGTGTCAGGAGGATAGTCGACGGCGCGGGACTCCATACCGTCTGCAGGGAGGCGGCCTGCCCGAATCAGGGCCGCTGTTTCGACCAGGGCACGGCGACCTTCCTCGTCCTCGGCGCCACGTGCACGAGACGATGCGCATACTGCGCCATCGGGAAGTCCTCCGGGATGCTGCCCCCGCCCGACGGGGACGAGCCTGCCAACGTCGCACGGAGCGTGCTCGAACTCGGTCTCAGGTACGCGGTCGTCACCTCGGTCACACGCGACGACCTGCCGGACGGTGGAGCATCCCATTTCGCCCGGACGATCCGCGCGATAAGGAGCTCCTCCCCCGGCTGCCGCGTCGAGGTGCTCACGCCGGACTTCGGGGGGGTCATGGAGAGCCTGGAGATCGTGGCCGATGCCCGGCCGGACGTCTTCAACCACAACCTGGAGACGGTCGAGAGGCTTTTCCCGTCGCTTCGTCCGGGAGCATCATACCGGGCCTCGCTCGGAGTTCTCTCGAGTTTCCGCAGGATCGTGCCGGACATCCCGACCAAGAGCGGGATGATGCTGGGACTCGGAGAGTCCGGCGAGGACATCGAAGCCTCTCTGCGGGACCTGCGGGAGGCCGGAGTCTCGATCCTGACCCTGGGACAGTACCTCCGGCCCGGCCGGGAGCATCACCCCGTCCACCGGTTCGTCACGCCGGAAGAGTTCGACGCCTGGAGGGACGCGGCACTCGCCCTCGGGTTCGCGGCCGTGGCATCCGGACCTCTCGTGAGGAGCTCCTTCGATGCCGCAGCAAGCTTCGAGTGCATGGCGGAAGCGAAGGGCGGGGTGTCGGCGCGTTGAACGACCAGCTCAGAGCATACTCTCATGGATTCACGCTCGCCCCCATGGCCGGGTACACCGATTCCGCATTCAGGACGATCTGCAGGAGGCTCGGGGCAACGGCGACAGTAACCGAGATGGTGAGCGTCCAGGGCCTCTCCAGGAAATCGGCCGGCTCCAGCCGGCTGCTCGTCTTCTCTCCCGGCGAGAAACCCATCGGAGTCCAGCTGTACGGCTCGAGGCCGGAGGATTTCGAGAGGGCGGCCCGCCTCGTCTCCGGGATGGGATTCGATTTCATAGACATCAATGCAGGCTGCCCGGTGCGGAAGGTCCTCGCCAGCCAGTCCGGCGCCTCGCTCCTGCGGGACATCCCCAGGCTGATGGATCTCGTCTCGGCGGCTTCGGGAGGTTCCAACGGCCTTCCCGTGACACTGAAGATCCGCCTCGGATGGGACCCGTCCTGCCCTGTTCCCGCAGACATCGGATGCATGGCCGCATCCAGGGGTGCTTCGGTCCTCGCCGTGCACGGGCGGTACAGGACGGACATGTTCGAGGGTCCCGCAAGGGTCGGCGAGATGAGGAGGATCGTCGAGGCCTCGCCGATCCCCGTAGTGGCCAACGGCGACTCCACGAGCCCCGACGCCGCGCTCCGCCTCCGTGACGAGTGCGGTGCATCGGGCCTCCTGATAGGCAGGGGGGCGATCGGGAGACCCTGGTTCTTCAGGGCGCTCACGGGCTCGGGTCCTCTGGATCCGTCCCGGACGGAACTCGTGGAAACGGTTCTGGAGCACCTCAGGCTGATGCGGCTGAACGTACCGGAGCCCTTCGTGTTCCATGCCTTCAGGGGTCAGCTCGCACACTATCTGAGGGGTTTCAGGGGAGCGGCCGCCATCAGGTCGATGGCGGTGGCCGTGGAGTCGGAGGAGGATGTCGTCCGTGTCCTGGACGCTGCCGGGGAGATGATCGAGGCACGATGACAACGAAGAGGATTCCTGCTCTTCTCCTGGTCCTGCTGGCGTCCTGCGGCAGCAGGGACGCAGTCCCGGACAGGCTGCCCGTGACGGGCTCCGGGGTTCTCGAATACACCTGGCGGGAGGGCGACACCTGGAGATTTCTCGCATGGGCGCTGCTCGACTCGGATGACGGGGCCGGGCACGAGACCCTTGCTCTGATGTCCGGGTACCAGCCCGGCATCGATCCCCGCGAGGGCACCGTAGTCAGCCTTCCACTGGAGCCTGCGATGCAGGATGAGCTGGAGGCCCGGCTCGCCTCCGCAGCCCTGGTCAGGACCGCCACTGCGCTGCACGATTCGGGTGACGCAGCAGGCTCCACCCGGGTCCTGATGGAGGCAGTCGAGGCCGATCCGGGATGGTCTGTCCCGCGGTTCGACCTCGCGCTCCTGATGGTGGAACTGGGATCCGCGGACCGGGCGAGGGAGGCTCTGGAACCGGTCGCCGACCGGCCGCGCGCCTCCGCGCTGCTCGGGCTGCTCGCCTGGGAGGATGGCGACGTACTGGCAGCCCGCGCGAGGCTGGAGGTTGCGATAGCCTCCGACGAGCCCCCTGCCGAGGCTCTGGCCTCGGCCGCCATCGCCTACATGGTCACGGGGGACACATACCTTGCGAACAGGCTGTGGACGAGGCTCCTCCAGGATTCCTCCGCGCCGGCCACCCTGCGCCTGATGGCCGTCCACTTCTGCCTGCTCCAGGAGGACGGTTCGGCTCGCCCCCCCGAGGATCGGTTTTAACATCTGGTCCTGATTCCCCTGAAATGCCGTCCGGAGACGCTCCCCGATCCGCAGGCCCGGATGCGGCATGGACGCATCCGCCGTCAGGAAGGCATCCCTGGATCGGATTCGAAGCTCTTCGATCGGGTTCGTGTCAGAGGAAGCGGCCGGCGCTCACGATCCTCGTGAAGAAGTAGGGATTCGCCAGGGTCTGGCGGATCACGCCGTGGCTCGAGGATGCATGCACGAAGAAACCGTCTCCTATATAGATGCCGCAGTGCGATATCCCGCTGCCTGAAGTGTTGAAGAAGATTATGTCCCCGAACTGGATGTCCCCCGGCTGGACTTCGCGGGCGGCTTCCGCCTGGGTGCTCGCAGTCCTCGGGATGTCGATCCCCATCTCGTGGTAGACCGCCTGGGTGAAGCCGGAGCAGTCGATCCCGTCCCTGGTCTCCCCTCCGTATCTGTAGGGGGTTCCGATGTAGCTTTCGATGACATCCATCATCCGCCTGTCGTCGACCGTGACCGGGGCTCCGGCGGAGGCCGAGACCCCGGCGGACCAGGCGGCGCCGCGGCAGTTGATGCCCTGGCCCGTATAGACAGGCGTCGAGGAGCAGCCCGCCGCCAGGAGAACGGCCGCCAGGACCGCACCTGTGACCCGGCGCGCCGGAAGTGCCACTAGTGTCTGATCACCGTATCCCTTCCCGGGGGGACCGGGTCGGGACAGTCCAGGTTGTAGTGCAGGCCGCGGCTCTCGCGCCTCAGCAGAGCGGATCTCACTATGATCCCGGCCACGTCGCACAGGTTCCGGAGCTCGAGCAGGTCCTTCTGCGGCAGCAGGGACCAGTAGTCCTCCTCGACCTCCCTCGAGATGACGTCCAGTATCCTGAGCGCCCTCCTGAGTCTGCGGTCCGAGCGGATGATTCCGACGTAGTCCCACATGGTGCTCCTGACGGCCGCCCAGTCGTGGTCGATCAGGACGCTCTCCTCGAGAGGTCTTGCCCTGCCGAAGTACCAGTCTCTCACCGAAAGCCCGGCCGGGAGGGGACGGATGGTACCCGCGATCGCATGAGCCGACTCGATCCCCATCACTCCGGCCTCGAGGAGACTGTTGCTGCCCAGCCTGTTGGCCCCGTGCAGCCCGGTGGAGGCGGCCTCCCCCACGACCCTGAGGCCCTCCATCTCGGTCGAGCCGTCTATCCCGGCCACCACGCCTCCGACGCAGTAATGCGCTGCGGGTACGACCGGGATGGGCTCCTCCCATGGTCTGATGCCGACCGAGAGCACGCCCTCCGTCACCTCGGGGAACCTCTCCTCCAGGGCCTTCCTGCCCAGGGATCTCGCATCGAGTACGACATGGTCGTGTCCGAGGCGCTTCATCTCAGAATCTATGGCCCTGGCGACTATGTCCCTGGGGGCCAGCTCCATGCGCTCCGGGTCATATCGATCCATGAAACGCTCTCCTGAGAGGTTGTACAGGGTCGCCCCCTCTCCACGAAGAGCCTCTGTGATGAGGAAGTTCCTCCTCTCGCGGTGGAAGAGGCAGGTCGGGTGGAACTGGAAGAACTCCATGTTGCGCACCGGGAGCCCGGCCCGCCAGGCCATGGCTATGCCGTCCCCCGTCGCCCAGTCGTCGTTGGAAGTGTACCTGTAGACCTTGCCGGCTCCTCCGGTGGCAATGACGGTCTCGGAGGCGAGTATCGAGTGGACCTTCCCTCCTGCCAGCACATATGCGCCCAGGCAGCGGTCGCCCTCCACGGCAGACTGGGAGGGGTCTTCGCGGGAGGCGGTGAGCAGGTTGATGGCGAATGCGCCTTCCAGTATCTCGATGTTCCCGCGGGTTCTGCAGAGCCCTGTGAGTCCGTCGCTCAGGAAGCGGCCGGTCCTGTCCAGGTAGTGAAGGACCCTCCTGCGGCTGTGGCCGCCCTCCATCCCTCCGACGCCGTCCCCCGCACCTTCCAGGGCGATACCCCAGGCCGCGAGCTTCTCGATGAGCGAGGGTCCTCTGGAGATGATCGCCCGGGCGATCTCGGGATCAACCATCCCTCCACCGGCCTTCACCGTGTCTGCCAGGTGCAGTTCCGTGCTGTCGTCCGGACCCGTGGGGGCTGCGATCCCGCCCTGCGCGAGGCTGGTGCTGCCCGCCGGGAGCTCGATCTTGCTCAGGAGGAGTACATGCATCGACGGGGGAAGCTCCAGCGCGCAGGACATCCCCGCGAGCCCCCCTCCGATGACGAGAACGTCGCATCTACGGTTCACGCGGTACGCCCCTCCCTGCAAGACCGGCGATATCTCCGAACAGCCGGTCGGACTCGCCCCAGACTTCCAGCTCGATCCTCAGGGCGCAGATGTTGAGTTTCATTCCGGGTCTGCCCAGTTTGACGGCATCCTTCTCGGTCGTCACCAGGAGGTCGGCTCTCAGCGACTTGCGCCTCTCCTCGAGAGCGACCAGCTCTGAGAGCGAACAGGTGTGGTGGTCCGGGAAGGCTCTGAATTCCTCGACCGCGCACCCGGCCTCGAGGAGCGTCTCCCTGAAGGAACCGGGATTGCCGATTCCACAGAATGCGACCACCCTGAGCCCCTTCGGATCCACGCTCCCTCCGCCCGGCATCTCCAGCGCCACGGGCACCGGTCTGCTGCTGACGACAGGAGCACTCCGCGAGAATATGGAGAGAGTCCTGGCGAGCCACTCCGGGGTCCGCCCCGCCGGTACCCGGTTCACCCAGAAGCAGTCGGCGCACGACAGGGCAGATGGAAACTCCCGCAGCGTCCCTGCGGGAAGAACGCCGCCGATGCCCAGCGGGTGCGCGAAGTCCAGCACCACTATGTCCATGTCCCTGTGGAGCTTGAGATGCTGGAAACCATCGTCGACCAGGACCAGGTCGGGTGACGATTCCGAGGCCGCCCTCCTGACCGCCCGCGACTTGTCAGGACCGGTGAAGACCCGGCAGCCCGGGAGCTGCTGCACCAGCATCAGAACCTCGTCGGAAGGCATCCCTCCTCCGGAGCGGCTCGAGTGCAGTGAAGCGTTCACCGGCTCCCCCGTGCGCCGGTTGAGATCCCTCGCTACGACGGCGACCTCGAAACCGGCGGTGACGAGCCGGCGGGCCAGCCAGATGGTGACGGGTGTCTTCCCTATCCCGCCGACTTCGAGGTTGCCTACGCTCACCACCGGCACTCCCGCCCTGTACCTGCGGCCCAGACCGATTCCGTAGGCTCTCCTCCGCAGCACCGCAGCCAGGCCGTACAGGGCGCCCAGGGGGCTCAGGGCGGCTCCTGCGAAGCGCCAGCCCGCACGCCTCTCTGCAATGTCCCTGAAGACGCCGTCGGGTCTCCTCATAATCTCAGGTCCAGACTCCCGCACGTCGGAGGCCTTCGTCGAACCTCGCCAGGGCTTCGCGCCCCCTCGAGCGTCCGAGCTCCCTGATCCTCTCCGGATCGATCCTGGATTCCCGGAGCGAGGTCATAGCCTCTGCAAGCCCGGCTTCCAGTGTGACGCGAACTGCTCCCATGCTCACTCCCGCATCGACTTCGGTAGCGAAACTGTGATGGCTCGGGCCGACCACCACCGGTACTCCACGGAGCATGGGCTCCAGGATGTTGTGCCCCCCGAACGGGGCGATCGTTCCACCGACGAAGGCCACCGCAGCACATCCGTACAGCCTGGAAAGCATTCCTCTGCAGTCTACTACAAGACAGCCGCAGCCGATGTCCTCCCCCGACCAGAGAGCAGGATCCAGCCCCTCCGCGGCGAGCAGGCGCATCACTTCCCCGAGCCTCTCGAGATGCCTCGGGACTATCACCGGGAAGAACCCGGCCTCCCTCGCGGCGAGGGCGACAGCCCTCTCCTCGCCAGGCCGTGTCGAACCGGCAACAAGGACCGGCTGCCTCGAGGCCAGCCTGCTCGTCCACCCGGAGGGAGGATCGCCCGGATCGCGCAGCGCCTTTGCGTCCCCGGCCACTTCGATTATCGCGGGATCGACGCCGAGCATGGCAAATCGCTCCGCGTCCTCCGGACTGCGGCACATGATGGAGCAGAAGCACGAGAGAAGCGTTCCCGGACAGCTGCCTGCCAGCAGGCGGTAGTTCCTGAGGCTGGTCCGGGAGAGTCTGGCGTTCACCGAGAAGCAGGGGATGGACCGCAGGAGTGTCCCCAGCAGGAGGTTCGGCCAGAGTTCAGTCTCCGCCAGCACGAACGCGCCGGGTCTGATGGCATCCAGGAATCTCTCCACGCGACCGGGAGAGTCCAGGGGCAGGAAGCTCCCGGTGAATCCCGAGTTCGCAACGGCCTCCCTCCCTGCGGGTGTGAAGGCCGTCAGATGGACCGGAATGCCTCTCGAGGCAAGGTGTCCGGCGTACGGCAGGATGCCGTTGATCTCGCCGACCGAGGAGCCGTGCATCCATACAGGACCGTCGGTCCTGGGTGCCGTCCTCCCGTTCCTTTCGGCCCTCTCACCCGGGGGTCTCGAAAGAAGGACCGCCGATGCAGCCGCTCCCGCCGAACGCCCCGCAGCCTCCGACAGGAGCTCGAAGAGCCGGCCGGACGGCGATGCCAGGAAGTCTGACAGGCGGGTCACGCGGGCGATCTCCCGCTCCACCTGTAGAGCGGCCTGATCAGGGGCGACGCTCCGGGGCGGAGGAGGCAGCGGCCTCCCCTCGACTACCACCACCCGTGCGAAAGGCAGCGGGAGCCTGAAGGAGTCCCATGACCGGAACACGGCGGAGGGGCTTCCCGAGGCTCCGATCGGAACCACGGGCCGGCGCCCGAGCCGCGCGATCTGGACAAGCCCGGGCTTCGCCCTGAACGCAGGTCCGCGCGGTCCGTCGGGCGTGATGGCGCAATCCCCTCCGGAACGGAGAACCGAGGCCATCCTCCTCAGAGCCTCCACGCCGCCGCGGGTGCTGGATCCTCTGACCACAGAGTACCCGAGGAGCCCGGCCACCCTGGCGGCATACTCCCCGTCTCCGTGCATGCTGATGAGGTTCGTCACGCCCTCCCCGCGATGCGTGAGAGTGAGTGCGAGCTGCCTGCCATGCCAGAGGCAGAAGAGGACGGGCAGCCCCCTGACCCTCCCCGCGCGCCCCTCGGGCGGCTTCCTGTAGTCGAGCCGCCAGCTGGCCTGCAGGAGCCTGAGAAGGATCATCCCGGCGAATCCTCCGTCGCTCCCCTCGAAGCGGACTCTCATATCAGCCGGCCCCGATCCCCAGTTCACGAACGATGCATCCGGCGGCCCTGGCCGCGGCCCCGGGCGGACCGAGCGCGCGACGCACCGATGCAAGCGCGGACAGGGCCTCCCTCCTCGAGTCCGTCTCCCCCAGCAGGGGGATGATCGAGCCGTATGCCCTGCACGGCGGTTGCGTCGCCCTGAACCAGCTCTTCCGCCACCTTGCGCCCTGCGGCGATGCTTGCGAGGCAGATGCCCTCCACCCCCCGGACGAGCAGTCTCGCGATGGAATAGTTGAGAGGAGACGTCCTGTACATCAGCACGAACGGGATCTCGTGGAGTGCTGTCTCCAGCGTGGCGGTGCCGGAGCAGACAAGCGCCGCCCTGGCGTTCACCAGGGCGTTCCCCGTGCCTTCCACCGGCACGCACCCCATTGCGAAAGCCTTCTCGTATAGCCCGCGTGGAACCGTCCGGGAAACGGCCAGCAGCACCTCCCTGCGGTCACCGCCCCGCCGGAGCAGCTCGACGCAGCCCAGCATCGGCTCCATGAGCCTGGCGACCTCTTCCGGTCTGCTCCCGGGCAGCAGGGCGAGCGCGTCCCCGCCCGGTGAGGGCTCGGGGATACGATCGACCAGGGGATGACCGCACCAGAAGGCTTTGATCCCCCTCTCGGTGTAGAAGCCGGCTTCGAACTCGAACAGGGTGAGCATGAGGTCTACGGTGCCTGCCATCCGGCCGACCCTCCACCCGCCCCATGCCCAGAACTGGGGGGAGATGTAGTAGATGACCCTGAAACCATGGCGCTTCGCCCATCTCGCCATCCGAAGGTTGAATCCGGGGTAGTCGACGAGGAGCAGAGCGTCCGGGCGCCTGTCGAGGCACTCCCTCCTGAGCCGCTTCTCGAGTTCCAGTATCCTCCCGAGGGAGCCGAGGACCGAGGAGAAGCCCATCACGGAATAGTCCCTGAGGTGCGCCGAAAGCCTGACTCCCGAGGATTCCATGGCGTCTCCGCCCAGGCCGAAGAACTCGATGCCGGGAGTCCTTCTCAGAGCGGTGCACAGTTCTGCCGCACGGAGATCGCCGGACGGTTCGCCGGCCGAGACGAAGATCAGCATGCAGCCGGCCGGTGCGAGGACATCCTGGAAATAATGAGTTCGGCGGCCTGTATCGCGCGGACGCCCTCCTCCGCACCGACCAGGGGATGCCCTCCTGTGCGGCAGGCTGTGAGGAAGTTGTCCAGTTCGCAGGTCAGGGGATCAGCGTCGAGGACCTCCACTGGAACAGGCATGATCCCATCGCCCGTCACCCTGAGCGCCTCGACGGTCCTTGCGGCAAAGTCTATGGAGACGTAGCCCCTCTCCTGGAAGAACCTCAGCTTCCGCATCGGCTCGCGTGAGATGCGGCTGGCCGTCAGGTTGGCCACTGCCCCGTTGGCGAAGAGGACCCTTGCGCTTGCTATGTCTATCTTGTCGGTCAGTACGGCCACTCCGGATGCGTGGACCTCGCTCACGGGCGCCCTCACGAACGAGAGCACCAGATCGATGTCATGGATCATGAGGTCCATGACGACCGAGACGTCGATGCCCCTGGGCTTGAATGGCGCAAGCCTGTGGGCCTCGACGAACATCGGGGAGTCGATGACCGCCCCGGCAGCGACGACAGCCGGATTGAACCTCTCGACATGGCCCACTGCGAGGACCAACCCCAGCCTGGACGCCTCCGACTCCAGTTCCTTCGCCTGTATCGAATCCGAGGCGATCGGCTTCTCGACCAGGGTGTGGCGCCCGGCTGCCAGCGCCTTCATCGTGACTTCGTGGTGCGTCACCGTGTTGGATGCAACTACAGCGGCATCGACCCTGGACAGCAGATCCTCGATGGTGCTCGCGCAGGCCACGCCGAGATCGGCGGCGACCTCGGAAGCCCTTTCTTCGCGCGTGTCGAAGACGGTTACCTCCGTTGCGAGCGACCTGAGTATCCTCGCATGGTGGTAGCCGAGGTGTCCGACTCCTATTACTCCGACCCTCATCCTATCCTCCGAATGCGGCGAGGATATCGGCAGCGAACCTGACATCCCTTTCCGCGAGTGAGAGATGCGTTACCAGCCTCAGACTGGAGGGCCCGAGTGCGAGACTGCCGATGCCCAGGGCGCCCAGGCCGGATACGACGGACTCCGCGCTTATCCCCGGGGTCTCGATGATTACGATGTTGGTCTCGACCCTCTCCGGATCGATGGAGAGCAGAGGCGACGAGGAAGCCGCCCTGGCAAGGGACTTCGCCCACACATGGGTGCGTTCGAGCCTCCTGAGGTTGTGGTCGAGGGCATAGTGGCAGGCCGCGGCCAGGATGCCGGCCTGCCTCATCCCGCCCCCGTGCCGCTTCCTGAACCATCTTGCGCGCCCGATCTCGTCCCTGCCGCCGGCGAGGACAGAACCCACGGGGCATCCCATCGCCTTCGAGAAGCAGACAGTGACGAGCGAGAACCCGGCGCAGATGACTTTTGGGTCGCACTTCCCCGCTACGGCGGCATGCCACAGCCGGGCGCCGTCCAGGAAGAGCTTCGCACCCCGGACCCCTGCGATCTTCCGGACGGCTTCCAGGGCGTCCAGCGGGATCACTCTCCCGCCGAGGGTGTTGTGGGTGTCCTCCAGGCAGACCAGGCGCCTGGGTGCGAAATGGATGTCGGAGCTCCTCGCCAGGGCCGCGTCGATATCCGGGGGTGCCGGAAGTCCGTCCGGACCCTCGTCCAGCCTGTGCATCTGGATGCCGCCATTGAGGGCTGCCTGAGCGCCTTCGTACACGTAGACGTGGCTCCTGCTCCCGCAGATCACTTCGTCCCCCGGCTCCGCCAGGACGCGGACGGCGACTCCGTTGGACATGGTCCCGCTGGGCATGAAAACCGCCGCCTCGAAGCCGAGGAGATGCGCAACGCGCTCCTCGAGGGAATTCAGGGAGGGATCCTCCCCGAAGACGTCGTCCCCGACCTCCGCATGCGCCATGGCGTTCCTCATGCCGAGGGAGGGAACGCTCAGGGTGTCACTCCTGAGGTCTACTCTGAACCGGCTCAAGCGGCTGCTCCTTCCAGAGGCCCGCAGAAGGTCTGGAGGCCGCCTCGTCGAGTATCGCGTCCATCAGGCTCCCGGTATCAAGGCCGGACACCGCCCATAGCTTCGGGAACATGCTTATCGCAGTGAATCCGGGGATGGTGTTGATCTCGTTTAGGAAGATGCCGTCCCCCCCCAGCAGGAAGTCGACGCGTGCAAAACCCCTGCCTCCCAGAAGACCCATCGCCTGTTCCGCGAAGCTCCTCGCTGCCCCGGCGATCTCCGGTCCGATGTCGGCGGGGATGACCAGACGGGACCTGTCACACGAGTATTTCGCCTCGAAATCGTACCATTCCTTTCCCGGGACCACCTCGCCGGGAACCGATGATCTGACATCCGTGCCCGTCCCCAGGACGCTCACCTCGATCTCCCTCGGATCGATGACAGCCTTCTCCACGAGAACGAGTTCGTCGTATCCGAAGGCCGCCTCCACGGCGCAGACAAGCTCCCCGGGACGCTCGACCCTCGATATCCCCACGCTGGAGCCCAGCCTCGCAGGCTTCACGAACAGCGGGAGGCCGAGCCGGTCGATGATCGCCGCGGGGGCAGGCACTGGACGACCTCTCGAAAACTCCAGCCAGGGCACCACCGGGATGCCGGCGCCGGATGCGAGCTTCTTGAAGACTATCTTGTTCATGCCGACCGCGGAAGCCATCACGTCCGCGCCGGCGTATCTCCAGGACGCCATCTCGCAGAGCCCCTGGATCGTCCCGTCCTCGCCGAAAGTCCCGTGGAGGACCGGGAACACGATATCGAAGAGGACCTCCGAACCATCCCGGAGGAGCCTCCACCTTCCGGTCGAGGTGTCCAGGAGCGCCCCTCCCCCCTCGACCGTCCAAGAACCGTCGCATGCGATCGACGCCTCGACCGTCCCGTGACCGGCCGACTTCAGCGCGTCCACCACGAACCCTGCGGATTCGAGGGAGATCTCCCTCTCCACCGATCTCCCGCCCTTCACGACAAGTACTTTCATCATACCCTCCAGACGCAGTATGATGACTACGCCCGATTGCATCTGTCCACGGCCCGCAGCGTCGCGACGCGGGGCAACAGAACACCGGAGGCTGCGAATGAGGATCCTCGTAACCGGCGGAGCAGGTTTCATCGGCTCCAACGTGGCCGACCACCTGGTCGAGCATGGTCACGAAGTGCACATCCTGGACGACCTGTCCACGGGTTTCCGTGAGAATATCAACCCCATGGCGACCTTCCACCAACTGGACGTCAGGAGCCCCGGGGCATCCGAACTGGTAAGCGGCGGAGGCTTCGACATCATATGCCATCATGCCGCTCAGATGGATGTCAGGCGGTCCGTGAGAGAGCCGCTCTTCGATGCGGATGTGAACATCCTCGGGACCCTGTCGCTCCTCGAGGCGGCGCGGGCGGGAGGAGTCCGGCGCGTCGTGTACGCGTCCACGGGCGGGGCCGTCTACGGTGAGCCCGCCTCGATCCCAGTCTCCGAGGACCATCCGGTCAATCCCATATGTCACTATGGCATCAGCAAGCATACGGTCGAGCACTACCTCTTCCTCTACAGGCACCTGTACGGGCTCGACTACGTCGTTCTCAGGTATCCCAACGTCTACGGCCCCAGGCAGAATCCCCACGGGGAGGCCGGGGTCACGGCCATCTTCTCCCTCGCATACCTGGAGGGGCGGAGCCCCAGGATAAACGGCGACGGCAGCCAGCTGAGGGATTACGTCCATGTGAGAGACATCGCCAGGGCGAACCTCATGGCCATGGATCTGAACCGCACGGATATCTCCGGATGCATCTTCAACATAGGCTGGGGCGAGGGCCGTTCGGTCCGCGAACTCGACGGGATCATCAGGAGCTGCGTGGGTACCGACCTCCTGCCGGTGCCGGGCCCATCCCTTCCGGAGGAGATCCTGAGGATATCCCTTGACTCCCGCAGGGCGGCGGAGATCCTCGGCTGGAAGCCCTCCATCGGTTTCGAAGAGGGCCTCGCCGACCTGGTGGAGTTCCATAGGACGAGGTTGCACCGCGGTGGTGCGTGAGCCGGTCTTCCTCGACAGGGACGGAGTGCTGAACGAGAATGTCCCTGACTATGTGAGGTCGCTTTCCTTGTGGAAGCCGATCCCGGGTTCGCTCGAGGCAGCGGCAAGGCTCTCCTCGGCGGGGCATCCGGTCATAGTGGTCACGAACCAGTCCGCGGTCGGCAGGGGACTGATGGACACATCGACCGTCGAAGCGATCAACTCGTTCATGTCAGGCAGGATAGAAGAGCTCGGAGGGAGGCTGGCCGGGATCTACTACTGCCCTCACAGACCCGACGAGCACTGTTCCTGCCGAAAACCCGGGACCGGAATGATAGATGCCGCGAAGAGGGAACTCTCGCTCCCGGACGGAGGCTGGCTGGTGGGTGACGCGGAAAGCGACATGGAGCTGGGGCGGAGGGCGGGTCTCCGGACCGTGATGGTCCTGACCGGCAGGGGCGTGGAACAGTCGAAGCTGTCCCGGAGGGGCGCGGAGCCCTCGCACATCGTCGCGGATCTCGCCGCCGCCGCGGAGCTCATAATCGGCGCCCGCGCGGGGCGCGGGGAGGACCTGCCATGAGGAGGAGGACTTCGAGCCGCGTCAGATCGATCATCGCCATCTCGCTCCCTTTCGTGATCCCGATCCTCGCTCTCGGGATCTGGCTCGTCTCGGAGAGCATGGGGCAGCAGATGGAGAACTCCGGCATCGTCGCATCGATAGACGCTTCGGGTTCCGGGACGACCTATCTCTCCACCCTGATGGCGGACGGCAACACTGCCGTCTGGACATGCTCCGCGGGCCGCTTCTCCGAAACAGGCGAACCCACGGCGGGGGGCAGGAGCGTCACCTGGCACCCCGATCCCGGCTTCGCGGATTCTGTTACAGTCATCGTCTCGACGTCTACAGCCGTGGACTCGGTGAGGTTCCTGCCCTTCATCCCGCTGCTGACTCCCAGCATGACGGTCTCCGCCGCCTATCATCTCGCCGTCATGGACCGGGCACGCGACATATCCCTCCCCTCCGGCCGCTACAGAGTGCTCGTGGAGGATGACAACCTGGCCGGCTACGACGGCCTCGTGGTCCTTGTCGTGCATCAGCCGGGCTCCGGGAGAACGGCCATGGCAGCGCTGCCAGGCGATACTCTGTTCATAGACCTGCCGCTCGGGGGCCAGGTCGAGGCCCTGGGTCTGGATCACACCGAGGAGGCGCTGGACAACGGGGGCAGCCTCCTGATCACGTTCGAGGACGACGAATAGGGCTAGAAGAACCTGCGCGGGAAGGACCTCCTCTCCGAGAGGAGCCACAGGGCCGCCATGCCGGAGGCCCAGGCAGGGATCCACCAGTCCCCACCATCGAAGCGAAGCACCGGGAGCCGCATGATGCCGAGAAGACCCAGCCACAGGAATACCGACCAGTCCGCCAGCCTCGCGAATGGCGGCCATACCGCGGGCAGGAGGGTTGCCGCCCCGGCCAGCATCGTGAATGCCATCAAGGGAGTGGTTGCGACCGTTGCAGGTGCCGACGCCGTGGCCAGGTTCCCGTAGAGAGAGACGAGTACGGGGGCCAGGCCCAGGGTTATGGACACCCCCGAGAGGAGCCCCTGGACAGGTCTCGCCCACCGTGAGGAAACCCTCCACCTAATCGTCATGAGTACGAGGACCGCGAGGAAGGACATCTGCGCCCCGGCGTCGCCTGGCGAATCCGGATCGAGGAGCATCACGGCGATGGCAGCCAGAGCCCAGACCGCCGTTCCCGGCGCACTGATGCCTGCCGCTGACAAAAGGATGGCAGCCGATGCCATCACCGCCGCCCTCACGGCGGGGGGTCTGGACCCCGAGAAGAGGGTGTAGCAGCCTGTGCAGAGAGAGCACAGGAGGGCGGCGGCGACTCGTCTCCCCCTCAACCGGCGCCCCATGGCCAGGAAGGCCAGCGCAGCGACCAGACCCACATGATATCCGGAGACGGAAAGGATGTGCGTCGTCCCCGTCTCCCTGAACAGGGTCCTCAATCCGTCGGGCAGCCCGGACCTCTCCCCGGACAGCAGGGCGGAGACCAGCGACGAAGTCGGGCCGTGTCCCAGCCTCTCGACCCACACTCCTACTGCTCTCCGTCTGAGACGGGCAAAGAAGCCGGATGCAGGACTGGTCCTGTGGGCGCAGACGTCCAGCGCACCGCCCGAGGCGAGCCCCAGCACCACGACCGAGTCGCCCTCCATCGTGTCCAGATGCATCGTCTTGCCGTCCAGCCATATCCTCCCCTCTTCGCAGAGCAGGACGGCCCCCTCCCTGGTCACATGCAACGCCATCCCCCTGAACACTCCGGAACGTCCCGGGGCTTGCAGTCCGGATCCACCTTCAGCTACCTTTCCTCCTCCGGCAAGCAGGAACAGACCGGCGGCGAGGAGTACCCGCCCCGCGCCCGTCCTTCCGGAAGCCGCAGCGGAGAGACCGGTCAGAACGATGCCTGCACCGAACGCCGGATGCAGGCAGGGTGCGGCATAGATCCCACAGATGTAGGAGACCGTGATCCAGAACAGCCAGGGCGAGACAGCCAGTTCAGCGCCTGCCTTCCCGAGGCTCCACTCGCCCGGGAACACGCCCCTCTTCATCCTCGACAACTTCAGGAGCGCATTCAATGTCGGCTCCGCCTTCAGGACGGCGGAGGCGGCATCCCCCTCCGCCGTCTTCCTCTGCGGGGTGTCGGCTGTTCCCGGCAACAGGAAGCTCGCACACTCCGCGCGCGGAACACAGAAGTCGGTTCCCTGGAGGTATTTCGAGCACACCGTCGAGGCGGTGGAATGGGCGGAGGGTACCGGGAGGAGGGTCGTGGCTCTCGAGAGATCGGCAGACAGCATATCGATACTCGAGGCGCATTTCGATCCGTCGGACGCCTTCGTCTTCGGGAACGAGGCGCTCGGGATCTCTCCAGAGGCGCTCGCCCGCGCCGGAATCAAGGTTCACATCGTTCAGACAGGCAGCAGGAACTGCCTCAACGTCGCAAGCGTAATAGCCATAGTAGCGGCTGAGATCCAGAGGCGCCGGCTCCAGGCGTGCCCATCCGACTCCGAACAACGGGGCTGATCCCCCGGGATCGAGGACAACGATGCTCGATGCTCTTGTCACTGCTCTCGCCATCGCCCTCGGATGGATCTACCAGGTCGACCCCGCGATCTGCAACGGATGCGGGAACTGCATACCGTGGTGCCCTGAAGGTGCGATAAGCATACAGAGCTCGGAGGCTGTCATCAACCCCGAACTTTGCACAGGATGCGGCATATGCGTGATGTACTGCCCCAGGGGCGCGATCTACAAGTTCTGGTATTCATCCACTCCGGATGAGAGTGCATCGGCTGCGATCCTCGAACCGAACCCCACCCGGGGTCTCTTCTCGGTCACGGCACCCACCGGGAGCACGATCCGCATCTTCGATGCGTGCGGAAGGCTCGCCGCCTCCTCACAGGGCACCGGGGAGCCTGCCTTGTTCGATCTTTCGGGTGAGAGGCCTGGAGCATACCCGGTCCTCGTAGGAGACGAACCGGGAGGCTGCGTGGTCCTGCTGGGCTTCTAGCGCCCCAGGATCGTCATCCTCGCCGACTGGCGGATGCCGTTCCGGCCGGAAGCCTCCAGGATGTAGGTCCCCGCAGGCAGCCGAATCGGGGTCAGGCACCTCTCGAACGGTTCGAGCGTCTGGCTGGCAACTACTCTTCCCATGAGGTCATACAGCCGTACATCCAGGGTCTCGCCCTCCATCCCGGACCAGTCCAGCCGGATGCTGGACCCGGCGGGATTCGGCGATACGCGGAGGAGGCCTGTGCCTCCGGGCGGGACTTCGGGCTCGACTCCGAGGAGCGATGTCGAGAGCACGAAGTGTCCCGGGTCGAAGACGACGCTGGCGGGCTCGAACTGGAGTGTGAACGTCTCGGTGTCTCCCTGTACCTCGTTCCACATCGTGAGCAGGGAGTCCCCGCCTGATCCGTGAGCGGCGAACTCCAGAGGCATGGTGAAGAATGTCCCGCTGCCCTGGATCTGATAGACGCTTATGGAAAGGTCCCACGAGGAGCCGGACTGCTGGATCTCGTAATCGATGTCGTAGGCGGGGTAACCGGTTCCGTACACCCATTCGTCGAAGAACCAGCCCAGATCGTCACCCCAGCAGTCTTCGAAGTGTCCCTCCAGATCCTGAGTCGTGGCAAGGCCGAAGGCGTGTGCATCGAAATAGACGTTGAGCGCTTCGAAAAAACACTCGTCCCCTACGACGTGTCTCAGCATGTGGAGGACGCTTGCGCCCTTCTGATAAGTCGTGTATCCCCAGAGCTCCTCCGGCTCGCCGAGGGGGAAAGTCTCTCCGCTCTGCAGATACGGGGTCATTATCGAAGAGACCATGTACTGGTCGTAGGCGGCCGGGCCGTAGTACCCGGCCCAGAGAGCCTCGCAGTAGGTGGCGAAACCCTCGGAGAGCCAGACGTCGTTCCATTCGGCTTCCGTGACGCAGTCCCCCCACCACATGTGCCCCATCTCGTGCGCGACTATAGGGTCGTGGTTGGTCTGCCCGTTGATGAGGGACTGCAGGTGGTAGACCTGGGACGTATGCTCCATGTCGCCCTTCGGGGTCTCGACATAGCTGAACTTGCAGTCCCAGGGATATGGTCCGAAAAGGCTCTGGAACAGTGTCATCATCTTGTCCACGTTCTGGAAGCTGCCCAGGGCGTCCGCGACATCCGAGGGATAGACGTAGTAGTGGATCCAGGAATAGGTCGAGTCCACGAGGTCGACGTACTCGGAAGCGGATACGGCAGCCAGATAGGTCGACATCTGTTCGTCCAGAGTCCAGTGCCATGTGGCCCTGCCGCCGGAGTAGGCCACCCCCTGCAGGTAACCGTTGGCGACGACTTCGACGGTGTCGTCCACAGTGACCAGGAAGTCGAAGGAGGCCTTGTCGGCCGGATGGTCATGGCAGGGGAAGAAGCACTTCCCCAGCGAGGGTGGCGTGGTGTAGACCCCCACGCCCATCTGATAGGAGACATAGGGATGGAACCAGAAACCGCCGAACTTGCCGGCGCCCTCGTTCCAGGGCTGACCGGAGTAGTGCACCTCGACCGATGACGTGTCGCCGGGGAACAGGGTCGCCCCCAGATCCACGAGCAGGGTGTCCCCGACGTGGGAGAATGCAAGGCTCCCTCCGGGGCCGGTGATGGATTCGACCTCCAGCGACCTGAGTTCCAGCAGGAGCTGGGAGAGCGGCGCCGTTCCCGCTGTGAAGACCACGTCACAGACCCCGGACAGCTCCTGCTCGGCAGGGAAGATCTCCAGATCGATTGCGTAGTGTACGATATCCTGATCGGCCGGAGCGGCAGCGGCCGCGGTGCAGGGTGCTGCGTCGCGCCTCGCCAGGGCGGCCGCATCATGGCAGAACGAAGGCTGGGCCGTGCAGAAAAGGGCCAGGAAACAGGCGATCACTGGAACCTGCCTCTCTCCGGGCATCCGCCCGGCTCACCCCTGCCCCAGCAGATGACCTCCGATGAACTCCCTCAGGAGGCTGAGCTTCGGCACGACTGATGCATCTATGGACTTCACGAGGGAGAGGATCGAGAGGAGCCTGCAGGCAGTATCGTACGACGGTCCTCCCTCCGGCACCGATCTCAGGATCGGCTCGGCGAAAGGCTTGAGGACGGGGAGTTCATAGGGAAGCGACGAATTGAACATCGCATCCGCCATCTCCTGATACGGGAAGATGTGGATGCGTTCGCCTCTCCTCACGCTCGGCCACTTCCTCATCGTCTCCTCGGCCGAGTACCCCCTGGTCCGGTGATCCCTCGTCATCCTCCGGATCAGCCTCGAATCGGAGGTGGACATGCGGGTCAGCCTCTCGATGTTCATCTGCGTGAGGGCTGAAACGTAGATCCTGTACTTGGACGACGGATCGACCCCCGGGGTCAGCTCCTCGTTCAGCCCGTGGATACCCTCTATGAGGAGGAAATCGTTGGACAGGAGGGAGAGAGGGGTTCGATCGTCCTCCCTGCGGCCCGTCCTGAAGTCGAAGACGGGAAGCAGGACCTCCCTGCCGGAGAGGAGCTCGCTGAGGTGCTTCCCGAACAGTCCCGTGTCGAGCGCTTCCAGACACTCGAAGTCATACTCCCCGTTCGAGTCCCTGGGCGTCTCCTCGCGGTTCCTGAAGTAGTTGTCCACGCTGATGCTCTTCACTCCGAAACCCTGTGCCCGCAGCGACATGCCGAGAAGCTTGGTGAACGTGGTCTTTCCGCTGGACGAGGGGCCTGCGATAGTCACGACCCGCTTCCGCGGGAACATCCCCTCGAGCTCCATGACTATCTCGGTCAGTCTGTACTCCTGATAGAAGTGGCTCATGGCGACGACTTCCAGCCCCCCGTCCTCCATGATCCTCGAGTTCAGCTCGTCCAGGTTCCTGACCCGCATCCTCGCGCCGTGCTTCTCCTGGAGGTCGAACTCACGGGCCAGCCTGGGTCGATCCTCCCACGGGGCGATCGACGGCCATTCCAGTGATCCTGGAAACCTCAGGACGAATCCCGCATCCACCGGCCGGAGCTCGAACAGGTCGAGCATGCCTGTCGACGGGAGTACCGGACCCGTCGCGAACGCCCTGGCGGAGGCCAGGCAGTTGACCATGAACGGGAACGACCCGTCCCACCACTTCAGGATGTCGTCCGGCGCTCCTTCCGCTCTGTCCGAATCTATCGCGATGGAGGAGAATGGGATATCCTCCGCGATGATCATTCCGAGGCATGATGTGAGTGCCTCGCAGATCTCGGACGACGAGACCGGTGGCCGGTTCTCCAGCCTGCACTTGTAGCCCAGCGAGAGGGCGTGCTCCACCCACAGGGAGGAATCCGGGAACGTTCTCCTGCAGGCCTCCTCCAGGGCGAGGATGAGACTGCGCCTGTAGACCTCGCGACCTTCGGCGAGCCAGGGGAGGACCGCGCGGTATGACATCCCGGGTGCGGCCTCTCCTGACAGGGACACGACGAGACCTTTTCCGTCTATGGCGGCAACGGCCCTTTTCCTGTGCTTCTGTTCGATTCCTTCGAGTACCTTCACGCAGGCCTCCAATCGCGGAGCGGAACCGGGAAACGTGAAGATAACCCGGACGGAGCCTTCGGCAACTCCAACCCCCCGGCTCCAGCCCGGACATGCGATCGACTCCGCCGATGTCCCATAATGAGTTTTATTGCGTGTATAAAACGACCATGAAGAGTCCCGCCCGGGGTTCGGCCCGGAAATGGGGGCGCGGTGCCGGCCCGGAGCTTTCCTCCCGGTATCGATTCATCGCATGGTCGGTTGACCATCGTGGCACCCCATGCTGCATCCGGTTCGCGGAACAAACCGGCCGCATGGCTGGTAGAGACAGTTGACCGGGACGGTCCGAGTCGACAGTTTCGGAAGCAACCCGGGCCGTTTCGATACGGAGGTGACGATGACACATCTGCTTCTGCTCTCCGCCCTGATCTCGACGGAGCCCCTCCTCTCCTCCACCGATGTCCTGGACAGGGGTGCGACTACGGTCTACACCCTGACCGTCATGGAGGGCACGGACTACTGGATGGTGCTCGACTGCCCAGCTCCCCCGGCGGACTTCGACGTGGTGGTAGCCTCCAGGGACATGGACTTCGACGAGTTCATGAGCCTTCCCTATTACGAGGACTACATCTATGCACGGGAGTTCTCGATAGCCGAGGGAGGCAGCGAGGGCTCCGAGAGCTTCACGCTCACGGCACCCTATACCGGCCCCGCCTTCATCGTGATCCACGACATAGGCGAGACCGGGGGAAGCTACGACCTGAAGGTCTACTGAGCTTGGAGCGGACTCCGGGAAACGACATCTCCGTACTCGACCTGAACACAAGGGTACGAGAACTCTTCCAGACAGTGTTCCCCTACCCGGTCTGGGTGAGGGGCAGCCTCTCGGGAAGGCTCCAGACCAACCAGCGTGGACACACATACTTCCAGCTGCTCGACTCTTCGGGAACGGGCGGGCAGCCCGCCGCATCCATTGACTGCGTCCTCTTCGCCGGGGCCAGGGCGGGCGTCCAGCGCGACTTCGCCAGGATTGGCAGGATCTTCGAGCCCGCCGAGGGAATGAACGTCCGGGTTCTGGGTCGAGTGGACCTGTGGCCCCAGTCGGGGCGCTTCCAGTTCGTGGTCGACACATTCGACCCCTTCAACTTCGGCTCGTCGGCCGAACTGCACCTCAGAACCCTCGTGGAAAAACTCACATCGGAGGGGCTCGCATCACGGAACCCGTCCCTCGGCATGCCGATCCTCCCTCTCAGGATCGGTCTCATAAGCGCTCCGGGCTCAGCCGCCCTGGAGGACTTCCTCACCACGCTCAGGGAGAGCGGCTACCCCTTCGAGGTGTTCTTCCATCCCGCCCAGATGCAGGGCGTGATGACCGCACGTTCGGTCATGGAAGCCCTGTCCAGGCTCGGGAAGGTGCGAGAAATCGATGTCGCAGTGATTACTAGAGGCGGCGGGTCCGGATCCGATCTCTCCTGGTTCAACTCCGAACCGCTCGGTCGGGCGATCGCCAGGGCACCCTGGCCGGTCATCTCCGGCATCGGTCACGAGGTGGATTTCACGCTGCCGGACTTCATCGCCCACACCAGGGCCAAGACCCCCACGCACGCCGCCTCGATGCTCGTCGATCGCGTGGCGGACGCAGCCGGATCGATCGACGGGTGCGCCGCGACACTGGCCTCGACCGTGCTTCCGAGGCTGAGGACCGAGACCTTCAGGCTCAGGGCATCAGCCTCCCTGCTGATGTCGGGTGTGACGTCGCTCTCGAGGCGTGCAGCAGGCATGCTCGACAGGAACGGGGTGTGGCTCGAGGCGGCCGCATCGCGCAGGATTTCTGATGCTAAGGGCTGCCTGCACCGGGGGACGAAGGGGCTCGTCTCCCGTGGCGTGCCTGCCTGGCTCGCGGGAAGCGCCCGCAGCCTCGACCTCGCCTCGCAACGGGTCACCGGGGCTTCATCCGCAAGGCTCGACATAGCCGGACGGAGGATCGATGCCCTGTCGGCGGTTGTCTCCGCGCGCGAACCGGCGAGGATGATGGCTCTGGGATGGGCCGTGGTCCGAAACGAGGAAGGAGCCATCCTCCATTCCGTGACGGGTGCCCGGATCGGCGCAAGGATCGGAGTGCAGCTGCGTGACGGTTCGATCACGGCAAGGACCGAGTCGATGGAGAGGGAGCGCGCTCCGGAGGGACCGCCGGACCCTCGTGACGGATGAGGTACGCGTCAGCCGTGATTTCGCCTTCGATCGGGAGATGCGGCCCCGGGGATGCCGCAGGGATATTTGGATACAGGGAATGACAGGACTGCCGGGGGGTATCGGATGAGCAGGAAGAAGGAGCCTACTTTCGAGGAGCAGATGGAGGAGCTGAACCGCCTCGTGGACGAGGTGGGACGGGAGGACTGCCCTCTGGATGAGCTGGAATCCAAGGTCAGGAGATCTGCTGAACTGATACGCGACCTCAGGGCGAGGCTGGCCTCCACCGAAATGTCGGTGCGCGAAGTCCTCTCGGAACTTTCGGCCGGCAGGAGGGGCTCTCCGGACGCCGCGACCCCCGGAGACGATGAAGAGGGCGACGATGAAGGGCCGGAGGACGACCCCGACGACGAAGACTAGTCCGCTGCCCGGCCGCCGTCTGCGCCTGCGATCCTCCGTCCGGCCGGGGCTCCCAGGACTTGCCGGACCGCCTCCAGTACAAGCCCCTGTTCGGCACCCCCGGGATCCAGGAGGACCCGCGAGCCCGGGGAAAGCGGTCCGAACCTCGCCTGGTTGGGAACCCTGAAGAGGGCGACTACGGGGACTCCCAGTGCCGAAGCTACGTGCATGGGTCCGTTGTCGGCGGTGACGAACACGTCCAGACCAGCCAGAGCGTCCATCAGAGCTGCCACGGTGAGCCTTCCAGCCACCGACACCCCCGCTCCCTCGAGACTCCTGGCGATGCCCAGCTCGGTTTCACCGCCCCAGAAAAGTGTAACCCGCCCCAGCTCCACAAGACCCCGGACGAGGGATGCCATCTTCTCGAACGGGTAGAACTTGCCGCGGCTTGCCCCCACATGCAGGCCGATGCCGCCGGTTCCCGAAGGGCTCCGGGGGATCAGGCGGGGCGGCCTGTAACCAGGCCATCCCGGCCACGGGCTGCCCAGCCTGTGGAGCGTGAGGCTCTCGTGTTCGTCCCTCGAGAAACCCGATACGGGATGTGTGTACCATCCCTCATGGTCACCGGCAGCGAACCCTATCCTGGTTCCCGCCCCGGCTAGGCCGCCCACGACAGCCCCGGAGAGTGAGAATGCGAACGGGTGCGAGGCGTCCATCACGCAGTCGAATCCCTCCCTGCGCAGCATCCTTGCGAAACCCGGGAAGAGCCACGGCCGGGAGGCCATCCGGGCCTTGGCCACGGAGATCACCTCGCAGCCCTGGCTAGCCGGCAGCTCGGAGAAACGGTCGCTCGCAAGGAGAACGATCCGGGTTCCCGGGAACCTCTCCCTCAGACCGGCCATGAGCGGCATCACCAGCACGAGGTTGCCGAGCCTCGAATCCGGCCTGTTCACCAGGATCGAATCCGGCACGGGAGGTGGCGCGTCCCCCGCGGGCCGCGCACCGAAGGCGGGGCGGAGAAGGCTGGCGAGGACCCGCCTGGAAATGCGCTCGAGCCGCTTCAGCGGTCCGTGGCCGGCCATGACTCGGAGGCCTCGAAAGGCCGGGATTCGTCCAGAGCGCCGGCCATGGATGCGAAGTGCGTCCACCCGTCGCTCGAAGATATGCTGCCGAGGATGAAGCTCCCCGCCCGCGCGGGTTCACCGGCCAGCACCACCGCCCTGTTGCCTGCGGTTCTGCCCAGCGTCTGCCCCACCCCGGGCCTCGTCCCTGGACCGGTGAGGAGGACGGGCATGACCTTCCCGATCAACGCCCTCGAACGCATCCTGGTGATCTCCGCCTGAAGCTCCTGGAGCCGTGCGAGCCGCTCCAGCCGCACCTCCTCGGGGATGGAGCCGTCCATCCGGGCTGCAGCCGTGCCCGTCCTCTCCGAGTACCTGAAGAGGAAGGCATAGTCGAAGCCGACCTCTGCGAGCAGGGAGAGGCTGTCATCGAACTCCTCCCCGGTCTCGCCGGGAAAACCGGCTATCATGTCGGTGGACAGAACTATTCCGGGCATCGCCCTGCGGAGTCTGCCGACCTTCCCCAGATAGGAGTCCCGGTCATAGCCTCTGTTCATGAGGGACAGGATCCGGTCGCTGCCGGACTGGACCGGGAGGTGGAGCTGCCTGCAGACGTTGCCGCATGCGGCCATGGTCCCGACGAGTTCGTCGGTGAGGTCTCTGGGGTGGCTGGTGACGAAGCGGACCCACGCTGGTGCGGCCTCCCGGGAGACCGCCTCGAGGAGCGCGGGGAAGCCCATGCCCCCATGGGAGTAGGAGTTGACGTTCTGACCGAGCAGCGTGATCTCGCGAAAGCCTGCTCTCGCGAGTCCTGCGACCTCGCCGAGGATGTCGTCCGGGGGCCGGCTCCTCTCGCGGCCGCGGACGAAGGGTACGATGCAGTAGCTGCAGAAGTTGTCGCAGCCGCGCATTATCGTGACGAAGCTCCTCGGGAACGTCCGTCTCACGGGCTCGATTCCCTCGTAATGATGGTCCCCGAAGGCTGTCGAGGAAATCCTGCCCTGCGACAGGAGGGAGGGAAGATCGGCATACCGGTCGGGTCCGACGACGAGGTCGATGGAAGGGTACTTCTCCAGGAGTGCGTTCCCGTGCTCCTGCGCAACGCAGCCGCACATCACCGTCACGGGGCGTCTCCCCCCGGCGGAGGACAGACCGCCCAGATGGGTCATCCTTCCGAGCGCTCTCACCTCGGCCCGCTCCCTCACGGCGCAGGTCACCACGAACAGGATGTCTGCGCGTCCAGGTCCTTCGACCCTCGCGAATCCGGCCCGGTCCATTATCCCGCAGATAAGCTCGGAATCGCTGACGTTCATCTGACAGCCGTAGACCTCGATCCAGTAGGACCGGCCGTCGGCCTCGCGGGGAGCTCCGGTAACCATCTCAGCCGGGGATGAGGAGTTCCATCACCAGCCCGGACAGGATGGGGATGCGGAAGTTGTCGTCCAGGGGGATGTCGACCAGCTCCACGAGGGTTGCCGCCACCGAGCCCGCGATCAGTGCGAACGGCGTCAGCTGCCATCCGAAGAACGGGCAGAGGAGAAGGAGGATGGTGCTGGCCGAAAGGCAGCCTAGAAGGGCTGCCAGGCTGCCCTCCAGGGTCCTGCCGCAGATCAGCTTGATCCTTCCGTACCTCCGCCCGACGAGGGCGGCCAGGCTGTCTCCGAAGCTCAGGAAGAGCAGCGCTGCAACCGCGGTCTCCTGCCTGTAGACCAGTATGGTCAGCGCAGCAGAGGCCACGAGTATCGTCGATCCGGTTATCCCGCCCTGTTTCTCGTGCTTGCGGAGGAGCTCGCCGAAGGCCGACAGGAAGAAGGTCTTGAAACCGTGGTTCCGGAGCCGGAGGTAGTCGATGAGGAGAAGGGCCAGGGATGCACCTGCGAGGACCATCACCAGGAGGGTCTTCTCGACCAGCAGAGCAGCCAGGGGTATGACGACCGATGCCAGATGAACGGTCTTCCTCAGCAGCTCGCCGTTGAGGGTCATCCGCGTGGAATCCGGCCGGGGATCAGAAGCCTATGCCGAGAGAGACCCTGTGCGTGTCGTCCAGGTCCTCGTGTCCGAGGAAGGCGTAGTCGACGCTGACGGGACGACCCAGGATGCCCAGCCTGAGCCCGGCACCGGCGGTGAAGGACCCCTCGGAGGAGCCGAGTCTGAGTGCGACGCGGTCCCTGACGAGGATCTCCGTTCCGAAGTGGGTGTCGAGGCTGACTGCTCCGACGTGATACTGCGCGGAGTACTTCCGCCCTTCGAACCTGAAGTCGCCGTCGGCCGAGAGGGTCACGACGCTTGCGAACCTTCCCAGATTCCATGAGGTCGATGCACCGAGCTTGGCGGTCGGCAGAACGCTCTCGTTGCTGCCTGTATCCCAGAAGACATGCGTTCCGACTGCATCCTGCAGATTCAGTCCCATGGCGAATACATCGCTCGGGGTCCACCTGACTCCTGCGTCGAGACCCACACCGAAGGCGCTGTGGTCGAGAAGCGTGCGCTGTACGACCTTGAAGCTCGCGCCGACCGACACCTCGTCGGTCACCGGCCTGGCCCAGGAGAGGTACAGGGCATAATCGACCGCGCTCCCCCAGGAGATGCGACCCTCGTCATATATCAGTTCCTCGCCCGGATCCCACTGTCCGTTGTTCTCGGTACCGCCGGGGTTGGTCGATGGGTCGTAGTCGTCGTTGCCGGAGTCCCCCGGGACTCCAGCCCCGTCCTCGCCTGCTACGCCGTCCGAGCCCGTGTCGAACCACTCGAGATCGGTAGTGTCGGCGATATCGCCCGCGTCGGTCCTGAAGAGGCTGGCGGCGACCGCCGACGACCCGTAGGGCTGGGCGTAGGCGAGGTAGTCATACCTTACCAGCCCGCCGAATCTCTCGGAGTGCATCAGCTGCGCCTCCCTCCCGGGAAGCGCGACGAGTCCCGCCGGATTCCAGTATGCTGCAGTGGCGTCGTCGGCCACCGAGCAGAACGCGCCGCCCATGCCCAGGGCTCGCGCACCAGCTCCCACGTACATGAACTCGCCGGCATACTTCGCCGCCGCAGCCGGAATCGTCGCGATGAGAACCAGGCCACAGGCGATCAGCTTCATCTCCTGTCTCCCATCCGCGTCCCGGAGACGAGTTCGGCGATCAGCGCCCTGTGCTCGTCGAGGATGCTGGTGAAGAACATCCCTATGCCGAAAGAGCCGTCTGAGAGCTTCTCCTCGCGTATCACGACCGCCCTCGCGGGGATCACGTACTCGTCGTCCAGCCTCAGGACCAGGTCGACCCTGGTCAGCTCTCCGAGCTTGTCCCTGGAATTGCAGTAGATCCCGGAGGCGCTCAGGTTGAGAGCGGTCACGGGGAGCACGGGCATGTTGTCTATGTTGATGCTCACCCCGAGGTCAACCCGCGCGCGCGGGCTGCTCCGACGATCGCTCTCGACTGTGTCAGGCATCACCGACCTCCATCAGATCGGAATCGAAGCTAGCTCCGGTCCCATCCGCTGTCAACGACGGAGCTGGTTCAGGATGCGGACTGGACGGCTGCCGGAGCAGCCTTCGCCTGCTCGAACAGGTCTCGCACTTCCCTCTTGTTCAGCTCTACAAGGGTGAGGACTCCGAGGATCGTTCCGAAGGGCATGAAGAAGCACGCGAGTGCAGCCGCCACGGTGCACAGGTTGAGATTCCTCGTCCTGTGGATGTTGCGGCCCGCGACAAACATCAGCACCGCGACCGTGGCTATCACCAGGACGCCGACCAGGCCGATGCCGCTGAATACCAGCCCGAGTATCATGGGAGGAGCCTCGGAGACCCCCTTCGGCGATTCGAACAGTGCGGGCGAGAGGCTTATGAGCAGACCCATGCCCATGTAGAGGAGCGGAATCATCGAGAACAGCGCGACGAATCCTCCGAAAACGTAATGGAAAACGCCCAGTATCCTGAGATTGGTGTCCTCGTATGTCATGACCCGCCTCTCCCGCTGGATTCCAGGCCAACTAGTCCGCCTGGAGATTTTTCGTAATATATGGCCGTGGTCGTGGAGTTGACACCACTCCGGCCATACATGACAATATCCTGTCCGAAGGTGGATGGTTCCCGTTCCGTGGAGGGCGTCCCGCACCGGCGGGAACGCACGAGATGGGAGGCGCGGCAGTACCGCGCTCGATTCGAAAGGGGCACGATGGATCCGAACTACACTTTCACGCAGCAGGAGATCGACGAGGGCAAGACGATGGCCGGAGTCGCCTACATCACCTGGATAGGGCTTCTGATTGCCTACCTGACCAGCAAGGAGAACAGGTTCGTGCTCTACCACTGCCAGCAGAGCATTGTGAACTGGGTTCTGCTGTTCATCCCCTTCCTCGGTTGGGCCGTCCATGTGGTCTTTGTCATCATCGGAGCCCTCAACGGCTTCGGCGGCAAGGCAGTTCCTCTGCCCATCATCGGCAAGTTCGGCTTCAAGCTGAACATCCTGAAGCCGGATCAGGCCGCGGGTCCGCAGGCGTAGAATCTCTGCGAAGCACGAGGGGCGGGGCTCAGGCCCCGCCCCTCTCTCTTTACCCGCACTCTAAAGCCAGCTCATCACACCATCCGCGACCGAACCGTGCGCGCCGCACGGGCAGGAGACGGTGTACCCGGAATCATCCGCGTCGAGTATGACGTCGGTACCGCAGGAGGGGCAGGACAGGCCGGCTCCCGCTTCCATCAAGCCGGCCGAGGTGAGTTCGGGGAGCGTCCCGTACCTGCCGTACTTGCCGATGAACACGGACTCTGCTGACGCAACGGCCCTCATATGCGACTGGCAGGTGGCTTCCTCGATGAACTCCCCTGCCTCACCGGCACCCTTCACCGCACACGATGCGCAGCCCACGCCCAGGACGGAAACGGCGAAAACCGGAGCCAGGATCGAGAGCACGATGCCGAGGACCCCGAATGCGGCGTTCCTTTCCCTTGTGGCGAGCGAGATGATCCCGAGGACGATTCCGACAAGCGGAATCCAGAAGAAGCACAAGGAGAGGATTCCGAGCGTGTTGCGCCTGGAGCGCCCCGGATCCCCCGCTGATGCCCCGTCCGTCGACTGCATGACCTGCTGATCCGTCATCCTGTCCCCGCTCCTCCTTCCCGATCCGCTCGAGACGAATGCACGAGCATTTTCAGCCGAGTTTTCCCGAGACTCCCGACACCTGGACCCAGAAGACGACCCAGCAGATCAGCGCAGCCGTCCCCGGGATGAACCCGACGTACGGGACCCAGGAGAACAGCGACAGGATGCAGAATGCGAGCCCGACGCCCCGTCCGGGCATGCTCTCGACCCCCGAAAGGTTCCTGGAGCGGACCTCTGCATCTAGCGACTCGCTGACCTTGAGGACGACTATGAAGTTCCAGATGAAGGAGAGCATCGGGATCAGGTTGAGCCAGACCAGCCCGGGGTCCAGCCCCCGGTTGCCCGGTGAGCACCGGGAAAGGGCTTTCTGCATGGCCGCGAGATAGAGGAGGTAGGGTATCAGGAAGGCGACCGCCAGGGCGCCGACCACGGACAGGAAAGCCACACTGCGATACATGTCGTAGCTGCCGAATCCATACATCAGAATCCGATCCTCCCCGGCAGTCCGGATCGGGCCGGACGGCCGACCCGCCGGAGATTCCCTCCGCCGGCCATCAGTTCACGATTTCCGGCGCAGCGGCCGGCTCGGGAGTCGTAGAGAGCAGCCTGGACGCCCGGGCGATCTTGACCCAGAAGATTATGAAGCAGATTGCGAGCCCCAGTCCGACGAAGATGTTGACTATCGGGATCCAGATGAAGAATGCGAGCAGGCAGAAGACCAGTCCCAGGCCGAGCCCGGTGTCTGCCGCGTCCGGCGGGACGCCCCTGCGCTTCAGCTCGTTCCCGACGCTCGAACTCGTCGAGCCCACAACGACGAAATCCCAGACCAGGTTGAAAACGGGGACCAGACTCAGCCATACCAGACCCGGGCTGATGGTCCTCCGGCCGTACGGACAGCGGCCGAGGGCCTTCTGCATCGTAGCGAGGAAGAAGACCCTGGGCAGCAGGAGGATGAGCGAAAAACCAAGGAATATCGCAAGGCTTTCGGCGTCTCCCGCCGGGTCGATACTGTCCGGAATCTTGTAGAGCATCTGCGAGGTCCCTCCGTTCCCGGGAGAACCCGTCTCCCGCCGTGTCGCGATCCGATCGGATGCACGGTTATCTCCGGCAACCGTCCCCGGTGTCAAGAACCCCCGGAGGGCTCTCGAGTGTTCCGGCTCCGCCACAGGCCTTATACTCCGGTCTGTCCCGTTCGGACAGCGGCCCCGGGTCCCTGGATGGAGGGTGCGATGGCGAAGCCAACTGTCATGAACGGCCTCGAGATCCGGTCGATCATACGCGGCGAACTCGCCGATCCCTTCAGCCTCCTCGGCATGCACTGCCTGGGCGGGTCCGGCCCGGCCCCCCTCGAGATCCGGACCTTCTGCCCTGCGGCATCCTCGGCATGGGTCGTCCGGACCGACGGGTCTCCCGAGCCGATGGCTCTCGTACATCGGGACGGACTCTTCGTCTGGGCGTCCTCCGGCCCCGCCATGCCGTCGGCCTACCTGCTCCGCTTCGAGACTGCGGACGGATCCTCGTGGACGACCGAGGATCCATACTGCTTCCTCCCCCAGCTCGGAGAGCTGGACCTCCACCTCTTCAGCGAGGGCACTCACCTCCGCATGCACGACGTCTTCGGAGCCAGACCCTGGAGGGCCGGGAGCGTCGACGGGGTGCTGTTCTCGGTCTGGGCTCCGAATGCGTCGGTGGTCAGCGTCGTGGGGAACTTCAACGGATGGGACAGGCGGAGGCATCCCATGCGCTCCAGGGGGTCGTCCGGGATCTGGGAGCTGTTCGTTCCGAGGATCCTGGAGGGTGAGATGTACAAGTTCGCCGTCACCGGGCGTGACGGCATCGTCCGGGAGAAGGCCGACCCGCTCGCCTCCCGGTACGAGATGAGGCCCCGGACGGCTTCCGTCGTCTCCGGTGAATCCCGCTACGAATGGCGCGACGGTGACTGGATGACCAGGAGGGCCGCCTCGTCCCCGTTCTGCTCACCTCTTTCGATATACGAAGTGCATGCCCTGTCCTGGCGCAGACCGGGCGACGACAGGCTGTTCCTCCAGTGGCGGGAGCTCGCCTCATCGCTCGTTCCTTACGCGGCCGGCCTCGGATTCACCCACATCGAGCTCCTGCCCGTGATGGAGCACCCCTTCGACGGCTCATGGGGATACCAGACGCTCGGATACTTCGCCCCCACGAGCAGGCTGGGCTCTCCTGAAGATTTCGCGTTCTTCGTCGACACGGCGCACGAGGCCGGTCTGGGCATAATCCTGGACTGGACGCCCGCCCACTTCCCCTCCGATGCCCACGGCCTGGCATGTTTCGACGGGACTTCGCTCTACGAGCACGAGGATCCCAGGCTGGGCAGGCATCCGGACTGGGGGACCCTCATCTTCAACTACGGCAGGAACGAGGTGAGGGGATTCCTTACTGCGGCGGCCCTCGCCTGGTTCGACCGCTTCCACGTAGACGCTCTGAGAGTCGATGCCGTAGCGTCGATGCTCTACCTCGACTACTCGAGGAAGCAGGGCGAGTGGGTCCCCAACCGCGAAGGCGGAAGGGAGAACCTGGATGCGGTGGAATTCATCCGCCACCTCAACGAGAAGGTCCACGGCCTCCACCCCGGAGCCTTCACGATAGCAGAGGAAAGCACTGCCTGGCCGGGCGTCTCGCGCCCTGTCTGGGACGGGGGTCTCGGCTTCTCCTTCAAATGGAACATGGGCTGGATGCACGACACCCTGAGATTCCTCGAACAGGACCCCATCTACAGGAAGTTCAGCATGAACGAGCTGACCTTCTCCCAGCTCTACGCATACAGCGAGAACTTCGTCCTGCCGCTCTCGCACGACGAGGTCGTCCACGGCAAGTCGAGCCTCCTCGGCAAGATGCCCGGCGACGACTGGCGGAAGTTCGCCAACCTGAGGCTCCTGCTCGCATATCAGTGGGCCCACCCCGGGAAGAAGCTGCTCTTCATGGGCTGCGAGATCGGACAGCGATCCGAGTGGAACCACGACTCCGAACTCGAATGGGCTCTGCTGGAGCATGCTCCGCACAGGGGGATCCAGTCGCTTGTGCGGGATCTGAACACGCTTCTGCGGGAGAAACCGGCCCTGCACGAGATGGACCATGACCCCGCAGGCTTCCGCTGGGTAGACTTCCACGATGCCGATCACACTGTGGTTTCGTTCAGGAGGGTCGACTCCCGGGGCGGAAGCGTGCTCTGCGTCTTCAACTTCACGCCCGAGCCCAGGAGCGGCTACAGGATCGGGGTTCCCGGAACCGGATTCTACAGGGAACTGCTCAATACGGACTCTTCGACCTATTCGGGCGGTGGCCTGGGCAACCTCGGAGGCGTCCAGTCGGAACCGGTTCCCAGCCACGGTATGAGCCGCTCTCTGCTCCTGACGCTTCCTCCGCTTGCAGCGCTGTTCTTCGAGAACCGCGAAGAGGCTGGCTCCCGATGATATCGGAGGAGGTCCATCCATGCCCGGAGATACTGCTCCCAGGGCGTGGATCGGCACGCTGCTGGCGGATGTCCGCTTCCCCGGAACCCGCACCCTGAAAGACAGGAGGGGGGAGCTGCGCTCCCTCCAGGACAGGCTCCGCAATCTGGGCTTCTCCGTGGCCCAGACCGGTCCCGCCGACCTGCCCGCACGCGCCTGGATCGCTGCGGGCTGCGTCTCCAGCACGCTCACCGGAGCCAGGATTATGATCGAGTCGGCCAGGGAGGTCCTCGGGGGATGCGCAGCCGAACTCGGAGCGGTAGAGACGTGCATATCCCTTTTCGATCCCGGCATGGAGGACAGCCAGTGAAATCCCACAGGAAAGAGCTATGGTTCGACATCCCGGCCAGGAGGGGCTTCGTCAACATCACGCCCCTGGTGACCGAGGCAGTCCGGGAAAGCGGAGTGCGCGAGGGCCTGTGCCTCGTGAACGCCATGCACATAACTGCCAGCGTGTTCGTGAACGATGACGAGAGCGGGTTGCACGGGGACTTCGACGAATGGCTCGAGAAGCTGGCTCCGCACGATCCCGTCTCTTCGTACAGGCACAACAGGGGCGAGGACAACGCCGATGCACACATGAAGAGGCAGCTGATGGGCCGCGAGGCCGTGCTGGCCATCACGGACGGCGCGCTGGACCTGGGTCCCTGGGAGCAGGTCTTCTATGGCGAGTTCGACGGCCGCAGGAGGAAGCGCGTCCTGGTGAAGATCATCGGAGACTGAAGGGCTTTCGGACACCAAGGAGGTGGGGAATGACAGACGGTAGCGTGTTCTTCTATCTGTCCGATCTTCTGGGCCGGAAGGTCCGGTCGGAGGACGGGACCTTCTCGGGCAGGCTTGTTGATCTTGTCGCGTCGTTCTCCGAGAAGTTCCCCGAGATCGAGGGAGCACTCTTCTCCACGCCGAAGGGCGCGGTTCAGCTCCGGATGGATGCAGCTCTGTGCGGAGCGCTTCTCGAGAAGCGGAGCATCGCGGGACGGGTGGAAACGTCGGAGGCCGGACGCGACCCCCGCAAGCTCCTGCTCCGCAAAGGCATGCTGGACAAGCAGGTCGTGGACGTAAAGGGCGCGAAGGTCGTTCGCGTCAACGACATCCATCTCCTGGCCCACTCCGGCAGGATCTTCCTGGTCCACGTCGACATCGGGCTCACCGGGCTGGCCAGAAGGCTCGGCATGGAGGGCGGCATGAGGTTCCTCGCCTCGGTCCTCGGCAGGAGGATGAGGAACGAGCTCGTATCCTGGAAGTACGTGCAGCCCCTGCCCCTTCCCGGGAACGAGCCCGTCAAGCTGACCCTCAGGCAGGAGCAGCTCAGGCAGCTCCATCCGGGAGAGATAGCGGACATCATCGAAGAGCTCGATCCAGGCGAGAGGCTGGCCATGGTCCGGTCGTTCGACGCGGAGCAGGTCGCCGATGTCCTGGAGGAGGCCGAAGATACTGTACAGGCTGCGATAATGCAGTCCCTCGACACTGCGACCGCCGCGGACATCCTCGAGGAGATGGAGCCCGCGGCAGCAGTCGATCTCGTCGAGATGCTGCCGGAGCACACCCAGCAGGACATCATGGCCGAGATGGAGGACGAGGAGAGGGCTCAGATAGAGAGGCTCTCGCAGGCCGGAGAGGACACGGCGGCCTCGATGATGACCGTCGATTTCCTCACCTGCCCGGTCGAAGCCACCGTCGCGGAGGCCAGGAGGATTCTGGAGGAGAGGGTTTCCGAAGTCCAGTTCATAGGGTACATGTACTGCCTGGACGGGGGGCAGGGCAGGCTCTCGGGCGTCCTCTCACTCCGGCATCTGCTCCACTCGGATCCGGAGACGCCCGTCGCGGAGCTCATGAACAGACGTCTGACCACTCTCCGCCCCGATGACGACCTGGACGAGGTGGCCGGACTCTTCATGAAGTTCAGGCTTCACGCCGTCCCGGTGGTCGACGAGCGCGGAGGCATCGACGGGATAATCACTTTCGAGCACGCGTTCGACGAGCTGCTCCCGAGGTTTGCGAAGCTTGCCGGCTGACAGGACGGTGGCGAGGCGCAGTCCGGGGCTCTTCAGGAGGGTTGCGCTCTTCCTGGCGGTCATGGGTCCGGGGATCATCACGGCCAACGTGGACAACGACGCAGGCGGGCTGGCTACCTACAGCCAGGCAGGCGCCCAGTTCGGGCTCAGGCTCCTGTGGCTGATGATCCCCATGACCATCTTCCTCGTGATGGTCCA
Organism: Candidatus Fermentibacterota bacterium; assembly: GCA_963718745.1. GTDB lineage: Bacteria > Fermentibacterota > Fermentibacteria > Fermentibacterales > Fermentibacteraceae > Fermentibacter. Next base: position 380,691 of record OY970370.1, read on the forward strand.
GGAGATGGTAAACCGGATGGGAGTGGTCACCGGAAAGGGTCTCTCCGACATGATCAGGGAGAGATTCGGGGTCAGGATCACCTTCACCCTGATGGTTCTGATAGTGATCACCAACTTCGGCAACATCATGGCAGAATTCGCGGGAGTGGCCTCGGCTGGCCAGATACTCGGCCTGCCCCCCTCGATCGGCATCCCGATATGCGCCGCGCTCGTCTGGCTGCTTGTCACAAGAGCCAGCTACAGGTCGGTCGAGAGGGTCTTCCTCGCCGCCTGCATCTTCTATCTCGCCTACCCCATCACGCTTTTCATAGTCGAGCCGGACGCCGGTACGATAGCCGAAGCCTTCGTGAAGCCCGACATCGACTTCTCGGGCGCGTTCGTGGTGATGGCAGTCGGCCTCCTCGGGACGACGATAGCCCCCTGGATGCAGTTCTACCAGCAGGCCTCCGTGGCCGAGAAGAACATCCCCGTCAAGGACTATGCCTACTCGAAGCTGGATACGATACTCGGGTGCGTGGTAGTGAGCCTCGTGGCCTCCTGCATAGTGATAGTCTGCGCGGAGAAGCTGCACGCCGCGGGAATAGCGGTTGACAGCGCCGGGGATGCCGCGCGCGCACTCGAACCGCTGGCGGGAAGGCTCAGTTCCTACCTCTTCGCCTTCGGTCTGCTCAACGCCTCTGTGTTCGCAGCCAGCATCCTGCCCCTGTCGACCTCGTACACCGTCTGCGAAGCCTTCGGGTGGGAATCGGGGGTGGACAGGGACTTCTCCAGCGCACCTCAGTTCTATGTGCTCTACACGGCACTCCTGGTTCTCGGAGCGGGCGCCATGCTCATCCCGGGGGTGCCCTTCATGAAGGTGATGTTCTGGTCGCAGGTCGTGAACGGGCTGGTCCTGCCGGTCGTTCTCGTATTCATGCTCGTTCTCGTCAACGACCGCTCCCAGATGGGCGATCACGTCAACAGCAGGTTCTACAACGCGATATGCATCTGCGTGATAGCGCTCATCGCCGCGGTCAGCCTCGCGATGCCGGTCGCCATGGTCCTGGACTGACCTGACTTGACTGGTGCGCCTGGAACAAGCGCGGCCGGATCCGGTATATGCTCTGAGAAGCGTTACAACAGACTCCGGAGGGTGATGTGGCTGTCAGACTCGTGAGAGGTCGCCAGAAGGTGCGTGACGAGAGGACCGATTCGGACCTCATGTGCGCACTGTGCAAGGGCGACGAGGCTGCTTTCTCGGAGATCATCCGCAGGTTCCAGGGACCGGTCTATTCGCTCCTAATCAGGATGCTCGGAAACGAGGACGACGCCGAGGAGATGCTCCAGATAACCTTCTGCCGCGTACACCAGTACCGGGACCACTACGATCCCGAGAGACCGCTCGTCACATGGATCTTCACCATCGCGAGCAACCTGGCGAAGAAGGAATGGCGCAGGAGGTCCCACTGGATGCAGGTTCCCGAGGATACGGTGAACCTCACCAGCCCGGTGAACACCACACCCCATTACGAATCCGGCAGGAGGGAGCTTCGCGCCTCCCTCGAGGAAGCCATCAACAAGCTGCCTGTGCACTACCGCGAGCCGTTCCTGCTCCGGGAGGACCAGCAGCTGACATATGAAGAGATATCGGAAGTCCTCGGCGTGAGGATCGGTACGGTCAAGTCGAGGATCAACAGGGCCAGGGCGCAGCTGAGGGAATCCCTGAGCGAAGCGTGGGAGCGTTGGCGATGAAGTGCAATGATGCTCTCGTTCTGATGGACAAGGTACTCGACGGCCGATCCGGACCGGAGGAGGAGCAGGTTCTGCACTTCCACATCTCGGGCTGCCGTTCCTGCAAGCGGACGATGCAGATGAACAGGGATATCTCGAAGGTGTTCAGGGAGATATCCAGACCCGAGCCCCCCGCCGACCTCGAAGAGCGCGTGAGGGCTCGTCTGGCCGCACTTGAGTCCAGACCCCGTCCCAGGTTCCGCAGGAGGTACGCCTTCGCGCTGCCCTTCGTCGCCGCCCTCCTGATCGCCCTTGGTCTTACCCTGGGCGGAGGGAGCGGGCAGATTCAGAACACTATCGATTCGGCGGTCGACAAGGCTGCGGATGTGGGCGAACCGTGGAAGCACGATGTCACCACCCCCCCGCTGACCGCATACATCAGACCCGCAAGCCTGGTCACGTTCTGACGCGATGATATGGTCGACAGCACTGGCTGCGCTGCTTGCGGCCGGGACGGTCTTCCCCCCGGTGGTGACGATCCGTCGTGAGAGGGTCCCGGGAGTAACCGAGCTCTCGACCGGCGTAGCAATATCCGAAAGGCACGTGGCGGCCCTCAGTGCGTTCACCGGGCTCGAGGCCACCTCCTTCGTCGAGTACGACGGCAGCCTCTACGAGCCGGACACCATCTACATCTGCCCCGATCTCGGCATTGCGGTTCTCACGTTCGGCAGCTCCATCTTCGACGAATTCTCCGAGCCGGAGAGCCGGGTGCCGGACATCGGCGAATCCCTGACGCTCGTAGGCCAGGGCATATCGGGCATGATTTCCATATCGGGCCGCGTCGTGAGGCATTACGACGACGGCGCCCTGCTCCTCTCCGCCCCGAGGATGGAGGGGCTGATGGGCGCCTGCGCATTCGACGGCGAAGGCCGTCTGGTCGGGCTCGTTACGGGAGTGGTCACAATCTCTCCGCAGAACGTCTCGGCCACCTCGATCGACTATCTCGCAGTGCTGCCCACTCAGATGTGGTACATCTGGGCCGGGCTCGCCATGGAGGGCTCCCCGAGGAACGACGTCCCCTTCGGGATAACCGCGACTTCGTGCGCCTCCAGCCAGGCGGACGACCGCCCTGCAGGCGTCCTGGTAGTCGCCGTCGACACCGGCAGCATCGCGGACAGGTGCGGCCTCAGGCCGGGCGATGTCATAACGATGGTCGACACCGTCAGGACCTATCATCCCGAGGCTGTCCGAGGCCTCCTGATGCAGACCCGTGACAGCCTCGACGCCGAGGTCTGGTCCCGGGGCTCGAGCCGATTCATCTCCCTCCCTCCGCTGAACTGACCCCTGCAGATCCATCCCCGCCCGGTCTCTGAGGAGACGGGCTATCTCCGCTGGCGGAGGATTATCCGAGCCTGCTGATCAGCAGCAGGGCGGAGAGGACGAGGACGATCCAGACGGCTGCCACCAGGGCGATCCCGGCCATGCGCAGACCGGGGGATCTTGCCGCGGACCCGGCGGCCCTGGCCCTGCACTCCTCCATCACCTCTCCCGGGATCAGCTTCACTGCAAGAGCGAAACCGAGGGGGATCAGCAGAAGGTCGTCCAGGAGTCCGATCACCGGGATGAAGTCCGGGATGAGGTCGATGGGGCTCAACGCGTAAGCTGCCGTCAGGCCCGCGACGACCCTGGCATACCAGGGAGTCCGGGGATGGACGAATGCCCTGGCGAGGGTCTCGGTCATCACGATCAGATCCTTCACCTGCAACCGCGTAGGAACCTCCTGCACTCCACGCAGCCTGGCACGAGGAGCCCGAGCAGGTTCCAGAAGTCCTGGCCGTGCCCCCTTATCCTCAGGTGGCAGAGCTCGTGTGCGATCGTGTACTCCACGATCCGGCCGGGGAGGCGCGAGAGCTGGCTGTTGAGCGTGATCCTGCCCTTCGGGCTGCAGCTCCCCCACATCGTCTTCATCTCCCTGACCCTGACACCGGAGGATCTTGCGCCGAGGATCGGGGCGAACCTCTCCTCGCACGCGTGGAAGCTCTCTACCAGCTCTGCGTCCAGGAACGCACGGAGAGCCTCCTCCACGTCTCCGCTCGTGGCATGGGAGGGGGCATGGACCCTGAAGACAGGGCCGGGCTCGATCTGGACGCGGTCGATGAGTTCGAACCCGACCACCAGGCGCTTCCTGTCCGCCCTGTGGATGAACTCGGCACCTCGCTCGACGAGTTCTCCGATCGGCGGGAAAGGCGGTTCGTCAGGTGCATTCGAGGTCTTTTCCGAAACTTCGCCGAGCTTGCGGACGATCCATGCCCGGTTCAGGGCTGCGAATTCGTGCGCGTGGCGCTCCGCCGCCCTCCACGGCAGCACCACCTCGACCCGGCCTGACATGACCCGGATGCTCAGACGGCGGGCGCGCCTGCTCCGCCTGACCTCGTACTCGAACCTGGTTTCCCCCACCTTCAGAACTGGCACGGGATCATCCGATCAGCCTCCGGCCCCGGTGGGACGAGTCACTCGAAACTGTGCACCATCCAGCAGTTGGGATCTTCATACCTCCCCGAGTCCGACTCGAGGTCGATCCGCACCGGCTGGAGAGCACCAGGCACCACGTAACTCCCGCTTCCCGGGAAATCCATCCCCGTCCATTCCCGCCACTGTGCAACCGAGCCCTCCACGGCGAGAGTGCCCGGCGCTATCGAGATCATCACGGCCCCCATCCGTTCATGGATCCTGAGCCAGGGGTCGAACAGGGAGCCGTCCAGCCTCCTCCAGGCCGAGTAGCTCTCCATCGGGATCAGCGGATAGAGGCTCTTGAGCACGGGTCTCACGGGAGCGACGAGGCGGTGGCAGGAGTTATCCGAGGCAAGCCTCCTCATCTCCACGAGGACGGTCTCGCTGAGGCTCCTGCCCCGCAGAGCCGGATCGACCATCACGCCGAGTGCCGCAAAAGTGTTCGGGGCTTCGCCCGAGCGCATCAGGTCGAGGGCACGCCCGATCACGCCGTCGATCGACCGGGGCAGATCCCGGTCGCTTCCGTCCCACGACAGAGGGACGCAGTGGCCGACCGCCGCGAGGGATCCATCCGGATCGATGAGCAGAAGCTGGAACCGGGCGAACTCCTCGAACAGGCAGTGCCATCGGCCGACGTTTCCATGAAGGAGGAACAGGGGCCATGAGAGCGCACTGAGCCTGTCGACCATCGGCCTGCACCCGGGCTCCTCCTCGAAAGTCCGGAAACCCCCGGTCCTCATGCTCCGCATACCGCCCAGACCACCGGCAGGGTGATCTCCACCGGGTGTGCGCCCCATGCGTCCGGACCAGCCGGATCGGTTCCGTGCCCCAGCACGCCCTCCAGGAAGAGCGGATCCAGTTCCCGCGTGGATATGGCGGCCCCGGAGTGGAGCAGACGCAGCCCCGCGCCTGTGAGAGCGTCCCGAAGCCTCCCGGCGAGCCGTGTGTTGAGCCCGTCGTGCTCCATCCTGCCGCGGAGCAGGTCGAGGCAGCCCTCCGATGTCGCGCTCGCGGCATTCCAGTCGTACTCACCCATTACAGCGAGCCTCCCACCCGGACGGAGACAGCCGGCGAGGCCGGAGAGGAACCCTTCGGGATCGGCAAGTTCGAGCAGCACGTGAGACAGGAGGATAATCCCGGCTCCGGGGAAACGGCATCTCTCGAGATCGCAGACGACGGTCTTCAATCCCGGCACACGCTCCCGCGCAAGCCCCAGAGCTTCTTCGTCCCTGTCGAACCCGGTCAGCGAGGCCCCGGTCAGCGGCGCGACCTCTCTCATGATCAGGCCGGTCCCGCATCCGGGTTCGATTATGCTCCCGGACCGCCTCAGAGGAATGAGACCGTATATGAACCTGCGCAGCCGGGCCGTCTCCTCGAACTGCCTCCTGTAGACTGCGTCCCTCGCCTCGAGCGGCAGGTCGTACCAGGTTCCTCTCACTTCGTCGGCTCAGGGATTGGAGAGCATGTCGGGGCAGGCGATCCCCGCGTCACCCGTCGAGAGGGGGCACCCACCCCCGCAGAGCGCCGCATCGCTGCAGTCTCGACATCCCTCCGGGAGCCAGTCCCTTTCCCGGATCGAGCGCATCAGGGGTGAATTATAAATACTGTCCCAGGGATCCTTGAGTATGTTTCCTGCTATCTTATAGTAACTCTGGCAGGGAATTACGCTTCCGTCAGGTTCGATGCAGATATTGTACTGTCCCGCAGTGCACCGCTTGGGGCCCAGCCCCAGACTCACAGGATCCAGTTCACAGTAGCGGGTGGGAGAATACCAGATCATCCGGAGCCCCAGCCGCCCGGCTTCCTCGCTGATGCCTCCGAGGAGGGGCTTCGTCTCGTCAGGGCCGAGCTCGACTCCCGACCCGGGACCCCTGCCGCTGTGGATGATGCTGTTCACGGCAAACGCCTTCAGGCCGAGGCCCGCGAGGAACGCGGGCAGCCTGGCCGCGCCTGCGGCGTTCCTGCGGGTGAGGGTGGTGTTGGTGATAGCGTAGAGCCCCGCCGCAACTGCATTCCGCAGGCCCTCGACCGTCGCGGCGAATGATTCCGCCTGCGTCATCCCGTTGTGGACGGACTCGTCCGCCGATTCGAGGGTGACCTGAACGTAGTCGAGTCCCGCCGAAACCAGCGAATCGAGATAGGAACGGTCCGCGAGCCTCACACCGTTCGTGAGCAGGCCCGCCACCATGCCCAGGCTCTCTGCATGGGCTATCAGCGCAGGGAGATCGTCCCTCAGGGTGGCCTCGCCCCCGGTGAAGGCTACGTGGGGTACTCCGTTGTCCCACAGGGTGCCCATCGCCTTCCTCCACTGGTCGGCGTCCATCTCCTCGCTCTGCCTGTCGCCGTTGTAGCAGTGCAGGCAGTCGACGTTGCACCGGTAGGTGAGCGCCAGATCGGCCCTGAAGGGCGCCTCGACCGGCACCGAGAATGGTTCCAGGCGGTCGAGCCCCAGGAACTCCACGGGGCAACCCTCGCTCTCCGCAGAGAGTGCATCCAGCACGCGCGCAACGGCCTCCAGATCGGAACCGGCCTGTCTCCTGCCGGTTCTGTACCTTCTCGTGATAAGCCTGATCGCTTCCCCGGGCCTCGTCTCCTCGAGAAGGAGCCAGGCGATGTCGCACGCGGTGCGGTTCAGATGGACGATCTTCGAGGCGTCTATGGACATTACCCCGCCTCCGTCCCTGCCGATCCTGAGGTGTATCCGTCTCGAGCCGCGCCTGTAGTGGTGGAGCCCTGCGGGGGCGATCGCGTCGGGAGGAGCCATGGAGAAGAGCTTCATCTCCCACCTCCGGCACAGGCGCAGGCACAGCCCGCGCAGGCGCAGGCGCAGGCGCACGACGATCCGCCGGACCTGCCGCCGCCCGACCTGGTCGTGGAGACGGGAATCGGGTTCGTGACGGCCGTGACGCCGCTCGCGAGCGAGGTGAAGGACGAGACAAACCCTCCGGCGGCGGACTCCAGGGAGCCCGCGATCCTCGAGCAGGCCTGAACCATGTTCACGCTGCCCTGGCCCGTCATCAGCCTGCCCGCACCCTGCGGATGCAGGACGGGGATCGGGAACACCGCGGTGCCAGGCAGCCTCCCGAGTCTGGAGTCGAAGTCATCGTCCATCATCATCCACTGGAGGTTGTCGCTGAGAACCGCCCCGACGGCTTCGGGCGTCCCCGCACCGGCGGCGGTCCTCCATGCGGAGGAGATAATCGACCTGTAGTACTCCCTCGTCTCCTTCGCCGAGAAACCGGCCATCTTCTCCTTCAGCTCCTTCACCATCTTCACGAAGGCCAGCCGGAGCTTATCGGGGTCCATGGACGATCTGCCCGGCGAATCGTCCTTCAGTGCGGCCAGGAAGTCCTTCTCGTACTCGTTCAGACCCTCCGGTTCAGGGGTGTTGCGCTTCATCGAGGGTCTGGCGCTGCCCTCCCCCCCCGCGGCCGGGATGTCCAGGTCCACTGCGCCCTTCAGGACCAGACCGTAGAGGATCAGAGCGGAGACCTTGTCCAGCTTCAGTTCCAGGAGCATCGCAGCCATCGGCGCGGTCAGCCCGCGCTTGATGCCAGTCCCTTCTACGCCCAGCCTGGGCGGCAGGTACTCGAGCCTCCTGCTGCGGCCCTTCCGGATGGCCAGGAACATCAAGAGCAGGAAACCGACGGGGAAGACACCGCCGCAGATGGCCGGACAGGCGTTCTCGAACCATGAGCGCGACGGGGGGCGCCAGCCGTCGTTCGGGTTGTAGGCAGTCGCGATCTCGCCGGTTATGAGGTCGGCCGGATAGGACACCCCCAGCCAGTACTGGCTGGACATGTTCCTCTGGAAACGCCACTCGTAGACGACCCTTCCATCGTCGGAGACCCAGGCATCGGTGAACGGGAGCTCGTGGTGCCTTACGGAGAGAGAATCCGCGCCCTGCGGGAAGGCGAAGGTCACCGTGCAGTCGCTCTGCCCCTGCAGGCAGACCGGGTCGAACCATGTCGGGGAGAACTCTGTGGAGGCGAGAGCCGGATCGGAGGAGTCGCGGAAGGCCATTCCGGGATTGACCCCGGAAACTCTCAGGACAGCCGTCTCCCCCGGCATTATCCTGTTCTCGCCCAGCGGTATCTCCACTCCTATGGCTATGTACTCGGATGGCCTGATAGTCGTGAGCTGGACGCCGTCCAGTTCGGCTGCCACCGACTCTAGATCGTATCCCGCAGTGGGGAAGCCGATGTCCACTATGTCGATCGGATCCGCGCCGGGCTGGCATCTGATGGTCAGTTCATAGTAGATCTCGAGAGAGGCATAGGATGACAGGGACAGGTTACATACATATTTCGGGATCTCGAACCTGTAAGTCTGAGCCGAGGCAGTGCCGGCGGCATATAGCGCCGATAAACAGCAAATGAAGCGGGCTACCATTTGGGAGCTTCCTCTACCTGATACTCGGACTTGCAGTAGGGACAGGTTATAAATACCGCACCTGCACGGACTGCGACATCCTTGGAGGCGAGCGCTCCGCCGCACTTGGTGCAGCTGATCTCCTGGAGCTTCACATCGCCGGAAAAATCGATCCTCTGGGTCGTACCGCCCGGGTTGTCCTGCTCTACGTGTTTCCGTCTGGACACGAACACGAGCAGGAAGATGCCCACTCCGCACATCATCCCGCCTGCGACGAGCCTGGGGACGGTTTTACCGTCTGCAGAGGCGACCATGAACACAAGACCGAGAAGAACGATGATCACCGATATCAGGATCGCGACTGCTCTCATCGGGTAGTCCCCTTCCTGCCTGTCGGGATGACGTTGTGCGTACCCGTTAAGATAGGCCCCGCGCGCTCGAAAGGGGAAGATCGGTCAGATGCCCGTGAGGATGGCGCACAGGGAAGACCATCGGAAGGCAGAGCCCGGGATGTCAGAAACCGAAGAATCCGGCCATCAGCCGGACTGCAAGATCCTTGCCGAGGATCCTCACGGCCCAGTGCGCCTTCAGCGCGTTGCCCCCGACGACATGGATCAGCCGGGACCGCTTCGAGACTGTTGCCCGGTAGACGGCCCTCCCCACCTTCATCGGCGGGATCCCGAGGCTGCTGTCGATCCTCGAAATGACGCGGGCGTAGGCTTCGTCGACACGGGCATCCCCGCACGGCGGAAAGCCGTTCCCGGTCTCGTTGAAGCCCGTGTTCACGTTCCCCGGGCGGACTATGGATGCCTTGATGCGCCTGTAGGACATCTCCGTGTGGAGCGACTCGTAGAAAGCCTCCAGCCCGGCTTTCGAGGCTGAATAGAGCGAGGACATGGGGACCCCGACGCTGGCTGCTATCGAACTCACGCCCACTATCCTCCCTCCGTCCTCGATCAGCGGCAGAGCATCTCTGACCAGCAGGACATGGGATGTGAGGTTGTTCGACAAGACGCGTTCGACCTCCCCGTCAGTCAGGAAGGCCGCAGGCCATGTCCCGTGGACCCCTGCGACCGTGACCAGCGCCCGGAAGCGCCTGCCCTCGCGCCTGAAGCCTTCGAAGAGGTCTTCGACACCGGCCCTGTCCGTCATGTCCAGCCGGACCGGGGTCACTCCGGCCCCGCCCTGGAGCCCGGTGGAAACTTCTTCGAGCCTCCGCGCATCCATGTCCACGATGACGAGTTCCCAGCCGCCTGCATGGAAGAGGCGGGCCGCTGCGCTCCCGATTCCACCGGCCCCTCCGACGAGGAGGATGCTCCCCTTGACCGATGGCACGGCGATCCTCCCCCCTATGTGATTCATCCGACAGCGCCCGGGCCGTCATGGCGATCCCGGGCCGTCCCGTCGCGACCGCTCCCCCTGTCAGTCCGGCCGCGCCGCCGGCCTGATTCCAGGAGGCGCCCGATCAGGAGCGGTCCGAAGAGGACGACGAGAAGGACTGCGACCCAGACCCTTCCCCTTGCCAGGTTGTAGTCGGCGAGCAGTCCGGCCCATGTGTTGTCGAACAGGAAGTGGCCTGCGAGGAACTCGAATGCGACCGTGAGAACCAGCCACAGGACACCCAGGAAGACGAGTGCGCGGGTTCCCTGGAAGCCGGTCCACGGCAGCGTGAGCTTCATGAAAAAGAGGAAGGCGATGCATCCGGTCACGGTCCCTGCTACGTGGCCCGCCTGCTCGCCCAGCAGCGGCGTCAGGAGCGCGTTGCGCAGCCCGGCGTTCAGTATGGCGATGACGACCATGCCCAGCCACACGACCAGCGCCCTGGATATCTTCAAGCCCGTTCCTCCCGCGAAGCCTGCATGCCCGACCGTCACAGGCTGGATAATCCCCTTCCGGGAAGCCTTCGGCAAGGGGCAGGGGAAGGTTCGCCGAGGTACAGGACATGCCAGCGCGGCCACATGGCGTCATCCGTCCCGGAGTCCCTGCCGATCCTCCCTGATCCTGGCGTACATGAACTGGTCCAGGATCAAGCCGTCCTTCACGACGTTCGAGCGCAGCCTTCCCTCGAGCGTGAAGCCCGCCTTCTCCAGCACCCTGCACGACCCGGCGTTGCCTGCGTATGGCTCGGCATATATCCGCAGGAGGCCGAAACTCTGGAAGCAGAAGTCCGAAAATTCCTTCACCGTCTCGGTCATGATCCCCATGCCCCAGAAAGGCTCCGCGAGCCAGTAGCCCATCTCCGCGGACAGGCCGTGGACATCCCCGCCGATCGAGATCCCTATCCCGCCGATCGCCTCCTGTGGCGTCGCGACTGCGAACATCGTGACGGGATCCATGCTGCCTGTGCGGCGGATGAAGGCTTCGGCGTCGGCGATGGTGTAGGGGTGGGGAAAGGCGTCCCGGAGGTTGAGCCAGACCTTCCTGTTGTCGGCATAAAGCGCCAGCGCCCCGGCATCGGACTCGAGCCATGGCCGGATTGCTCCGAATGTTGTTTCGATCCTCACTGCACATCCCGTCCTGGAACCGCCGCAGCCGCCCACTAATCAGCGATGGCACGGCGGCCCGACCGTGTTCAGTCGGAGCGCACACATCTATCCATCCGTCCGTCCGACGGAGCGCCCCGCCGGGGACGAACATGCTCCATCCGGCCTGCTCCGAGGTAACATACAGAAACGGCCGCCCGGTCTCCCGGACGGCCGTCTGGACAGCCTGTCAGGCGTGCGGAAGGAGATGATCTCCCGCTTTGTCCGGATTACCGCCTCGTGCTGGGGCTCCTGCCTCCATGGAACGTTGTGCGCGCGCGGGGAGAGCTGGACGGCCTCGAGACGTTCCTGCCGAAGTTGGACGGAGCGGGCTGGAGGGAGCGGGAGGCCGCCTCCGAGTGGAAGCCGTGCTCCTTCTCGGCAGGCACGGACTCGCCCAGAAGGCGCTCGATGTCGCGCAGGCAGGCGCGCTCCTCGGCGCTGCAGAACGAGATGGCGTCGCCCGCTGCGCCTGCGCGCGCGGTCCGGCCTATCCTGTGGATGTATGTCTCCGCCTCCAGGGGGAGGTCGTAGTTGATCACATGGGAGATATCGTCCACATCGAGGCCTCTCGCGGCCAGGTCCGTGGCGACCAGCACCCTGCACCTCCCGCGCCTGAACTCCTCGAGCGACTGGGTGCGGGCGGACTGGCTCTTGTTCCCGTGTATGGCCGCGCCCTGTATGCCGTTGTCGGACAGCTTCTGCACGACCTTGTTCGCGGTGTGCTTCATCCTGGTGAACACGAGTGCCTTGGATATGCCGGGATCGCTCAGGAGCGACACGAGCAGTGCGTCCTTGTTGCCCTTGTCCACGAAGAGGACCTTCTGTGTTATCAGCTCAACCGTGGGCTGCTCCGGAGAGACGGCTACCCTCACCGGGTCCCTGACCAGGGTTCCTGCGAGCTCGACGATGTCCTGCGGCATGGTTGCCGAGAAGAACAGGGTCTGTCGCTCGGAGGGGATGTGCGCGAGCACCTTCCTGATATCGGGTATGAAGCCCATGTCGAGCATCCGGTCGACTTCGTCGAGGACGAAGATCTCCACGCTCTCGAGGCGCACGTAACCCTGCCCCATCAGGTCCAGCAGCCTGCCCGGGGTGGCGACGAGGATGTCGATCCCGCGGCCGAGGGCGGCGACCTGCCGTGCCTGGTTGACTCCTCCGAAGATCACCGTATGGCTCAGACGCAGATAGCGTCCGTACGCCCCGATGCTGTCCCCGATCTGAGCGGCGAGCTCGCGTGTGGGAGCCAGGATCAGCGCACGGGGAGTACCGGCTGCCGGCCGGACGCGTACGGCGGAGAGCCGCTGCAGCATCGGAAGCGCGAATGCAGCGGTCTTGCCGGTTCCTGTCTGTGCGGTGCCCATGAGATCCCGTCCCGCCAGGAGGTGCGGGATGCACTGCTCCTGGATGGGAGTCGGGATAGTGTAGCCCTCGGCTGCCACGGCCCGCTGTAGCTCGGGAATCAGCGTTCCGAATACGCCCCGGGGGGTCTCTGTCTTCATCTGGTTCGCGGGCTGCCTCGACGGCGAGGATGCCGCGTGTGCGTAATCAGTCATTTTCTCCATGTCCGGCTTGCTGTTACAGATCTCTACCCGCCGGACGCGTGGAGAAGAAAGGGCCGCACTAACGCGGCAGCGGGCAACTCGGCAGTGGTGCGGGGAATGCTCGCTCTCTGGTCGGAACACTCTTGGGGGATGAGCGGAAGATTCCGCAGAAACCGTCGCAAGAGGGATTCTCAACGGTGGGATTATACGCTGTTCCCGACGGGAAGGCAACTATGGTCGTTCCTGAAACCGGAAACCCTCATCTAATGGTTCTTTGCGACATCAGGAGTTCCACTTCCGCCCCTGCCGCAGGAATGTGCCCGGCACCGGTCAGGACAGCACTCCGGCAGAGGCGGGCTTCATGCATGCGGCGCACTCATCGACGAGTCGCCCAGTACGCATCCGCCTCCTTCTCGAGACGGTCCAGGCGGGTGTAATAGTCCGGGTACTCCTTCAGATGCGCCCAGGCAATCCTGCCGGTCAGCATCAGGTCATCCCCCGTCACATCCGTTTCAGGGTCCCGTGCGCCGTGCTCGAGTTCGACTTCCAGACCACGCCTGAACTGTTCGAGATCCACCGACGTCCAGACGACCCCCAGGGCCGTCCCCACGCGCTCCGCCTCATCTGCTGCCATCCTGCGGCTTCCCATGAGCCCCTCCTTCGTACATCGGTTCGCTGCATCGCCAGGTCGGACGTTCGTCACGAACCTGCCTTCCTGCAGTGCGACATGACGAGCTGGATCAGTGCAGCGACCAGCCCGGCGACGAAAACGGCTGCTCCCGACCGGAACATGCAGGCTGCAGTATCTGCATGACGGGCATATCCGGCAGCGAGTTCCGGAGTCGGATCCTGGTACGGGATGCCCGCGAAGACGACGTCGTAGACGAAGCCCGCCAGGAGCAACATGAGCCCCGCCGCCATCGGTATCAGGGGCCAGAACCTTCTCAGATGCATCTCTTCGTCCTCTTCACATGATCAGACCGGCACTCCCATGGATGGAAGGATTCTACCCCTCCCCCGTCCGGTGGACAAGGAATCCCCCGCACGGCGGTCGGACCGGCCTGTCGCTGGCCCGAAGCGCCTCCGATGCCCATACTCCACATGAAGCCGGATCCTGGCAGACTGCCTGAACCCGGCGGACGGACATCGGGTCCGTCCGGACAGACATCGGTTTAGATTCGCATGGGACTGGAGGATCCGGATGAGCTGGCTTTCCGACAAGATCCGGAGGTGGGAGGAGTCCATCGACCGCCTGGCCGGGTGCGGAAGTGGCGCCCGGGTGACGGAGGGCTGGCAGATGCTGTCGAACGACCCGCCCTCTCTTGCGGAGTGGTCGGAAAAGGCGCAGGAGCGTCTGGCCATGGAGGTTCCGGACGAGGCGGCCAGGCGGTCCATCATGCTGGAGCGATCCTGCATCTTTGTCGAAGAGTTCGGAGATGCTGATATAGTCGAGCTCCAGAAGCTCTATACAGCAACAGGGAGCGCAGAGAAAGTAGTAGAGGCGATGCGGGATCACCCGGAACGCTTCGGCAAGCCATTCATCGACGGCGATGCGATAATCGAGGTCCGGAACCCGCGCGACCCGGAGGCGTACGCCAGGGCCACGAATGACAGGGAGCGGCAGATCGCCGCCTGCTTCTGCCCGCTCGTCAGGGAGACGGCGAAACGCATCCCCCTGGACTACTGCTACTGCAGCGCAGGCTGGTACAGGGGCATCTACGAGGCGGTATTCGGACGAACGGTCGAAGTGGAAGTCGAGAAATCGCTGCTCGATGGTGACGACTGCTGCCGCTTCAGGATCAGGATCCCGTCGTGAACGAGACATGAACAGCATTTTCATCATGCTGTAGTACGCGCTACAATCCGGCTATCCGGCATACTCTCACTTCTGAAGGCAGGGACTTAGCTCTACCGCGACTTGAACCACATGCAGAGACAGGGAATGGAGAACACCATCCCCGCTATCAGGGATATGATATCTGGCGTTGATCAATTGCACTATCTAAAAAGTCATCACTATCATCTGGATTGATCCAGCTCATCGACAGGTCGATCGGAAGGTGACAATGGAAGCGGAATGCTCGATCTACATGTACAACGTCGGCAAGATCTGTTTCGTTCTGCTTTTCCTTGTCACCGGCTGCGGAGTTGATGACGAGACCAGTAGTTGCGATATGAACTATTCACTTGAATCTGTTGATTCCATTGGCATTGAAGCAGGAGATCAGAAGCTGATGTTCGGTAACATCAGTGACGCCTGCATTCTCCGAGATGGCAGAATAGCTGTCGTTGACCGCGTATTCAGGACGGTCCGCGTATTCTCCCGATCAGGGGAGTTCATTGCAGAAATCGCCGGAACGGGAACCGGACCAAGGGAGTTTCTGGCGCCTCTCTTTATCTCTCCATGGAATTCAGGCTTGATGATGTGCTCGATAATGGGCATGAAGGAACTCTACTACGATTCGAACCTTGTCTGCACAGGCGAAGTGCAGTTCATCGATCCGACTATCCGCCCGGGATGCCCCGTTCGCATCCAGGCGGTTGATGACTCTCTCTACATAGGGGATACATTCTTCATCACCGTACTGAAAGACGGCGATTATGAGGGTGGCATGGAGGTTTCCCTCTGGAACGGCGTGAACAGGGTCAGAACGTACCGGAGTAGAACTGCCGAGACCTTCAATCAGCTCACATTCCAGATCGATGCAAGGGTTCACTCCTTTTTCGATTCGGGAACCGGCAGGCTTTATTGGGCGGATGCCGCAGCCGATGACTACACTGTGCACTGCGTCGATGTCTCCACGGATTCTGAATGGGTGTTCGCGAGCCGTGAATGGGATCCGGTCTCGAAGCCTGACTCCATAATCCAGGAAGAGAGAGCGATGTACATCCGTTCATGGAACGAGGGCACCGGACATGATCCAGACTTCGAAGTCCCGGTAAATCCGTACTTTAACGCGATAGAGGGCATCGGAGTCGATTCGCTTGACAGAGTATGGATAAGGACCGGGCTGAACAGGGCTTCCGTATTCGACGTGTACGACCAGAGCGGTACGTTTCTCTTCGACTGCGCACTGAATGTATCGGACTGGCAGGATTGTGACGGCTGGGATGTTACGATCTGCCGGCAGGGCTTCCTCGCATTCCCAAGGAATCCGGAGTTGTTCCCGAAGGTGTACACGCTCGAAATCGTGGGTGAATGACTTCCGGCTGATCCGGATTATCGCCGGACCGAAACGGCATTTTACCGCAGTTCTGTGGCCCATTACCATATAGAGTTTCAATTTGCATTTCGAGATCCAGATGATCAGTGATGTCGACTTGCCCGGAGTCTGAGTATCCAGCGACTGGCCCCTACGGAATGATATCCGTGTTATCGAGCGATACGGACGGTGATCATACGATTCGTTCGCTCCGTCGAAGTGATCGAATCGGCTTCCGAAGACGTTTTCACCCGGGGTGGCGGGTGTCCCTTTCCGGAAAACACTTAAGCTTAACGTTCAAGTATTGATAAAGCGACAAAACAGTGTTTCTGCGATTCCAACATCATTGCGGCGCAATATTGTCAGAACCACGATACTTGCTTTTATTGACAAATACTGCGCAAATCCTGAAATCCCGATAGAGGATCCCCCGACTCCTGCCGTTCCGCTGACAGATGCCAGGATCGAGGTTTACGAGGATTTGGCACTGTCTGCAATCAATTTGGATGATTTCTCGTGCCACATCCCATCATCTGCATATTTCTACGGATGCGGATACAGCGCGTGGAATTCCGGTCTGCCGGGGAGGTACAGGACGCACGCGGGACCGCCAGGCTGCAGAGTGGGAGGGTTCTGCGTGGACACGCTGTCCTCGTAGTCGATGCCGTCGAGCCTGAACCGGTACCTTATCGCCCACGGGTGCCGTCCGTTGATGCGGACCATGGTGTTCTCCTCGACGCTCTCGATCCGACCCTCGACAGGTTCTCCGTTCCTGAGCACTTCCACAACCTGCTGCGCGTGCCTGTAGCGTTTGGAGAGGCTTGCGAGGCCAAGGGCCAGCGAAATGCCCCCGAAGATGGCGAACGGGATCCCTACGAATGCGGTGATGATGCCCAACGTCAGGATTATGCCGACGAAGCTGAAGATGCCGCCGAGCATCGCGAAGACCATCGAAACCACAGCCCGGCTGTCAGCCATCAGCAGGCGCCTGGCGTAGCTGTCGGCGATCTCGCGCGGCGCCGGCGGAGGCGTCACGTATGCACCTCCGGCCAGGGCCGCATCCATTCCGGCCGGAAGAGGCCCGCCGCATTTCTGGCAGCTGGATCGGAACTCGGCGTAGTTGGTGCCACACCATGGGCATGTGATCATATCCGGCAGCCTCCTCGCGCATGACGCCCGGCAAGTCTCTCCCGATCCTTCGGGAAGGACGCGGATTCCCGCCTCTGGAGAGCCGGAATCCTTTCAGGAACCGGCTGCAGGAAGAAGAGGCGGGGGCAGCCGCCCCCGCCTCGATCTCGAACGGCAGGAGGGCTAGATGACCTTGTGCTTCCTGCCGACCTTCACGAAGGCTTCGATGGCCTTGTCGATCTGTTCCTTCGAGTGGGCGGCCGACAGCTGCACCCTTATGCGCGACTGGCCCTTGGCCACCACGGGGTAGAAGAAGCCGATCACGTAGATGCCCTCCGCCAGCATGTCCTTCGCGAATGCCTGAGCCACGGGGGCGTCGTCCGGCGAGAACTTCGTGAACATCATCGGGACGATCGCGTGGTCGCCCTTCAGTATCTCGAAGCCCTCCTCGGTCATGCGCCGGCGGAAGTACTTCTGGTTCCACTCCAGCTTGTCACGGAGTTCGGTGGAGCCGGAGAGGAGGTCGAGGACCTTCATGGTGGCGCCGACAACGGTCGGGGCTACCGTGTTGGAAAAGAGATAGGGCCTGGAGACCTGGCGCAGCCAGTCGATGAGAACGGCTCGACCGCTCGTGCAACCGCCGCTCGCGCCGCCCAGGGCCTTGCCGAACGTCGTGGTGATGAGGTCGACCTTGTCCATGACGTTGAAGTACTCGTGGGTGCCGCGTCCGGTCTTGCCGACGAAGCCGGAGGAGTGGCTGTCATCGACCATGACCAGGGCATCGTACTTCTCGGCCAGAGCACAGATCCTGTCCAGGGGGGCCAGATCGCCGTTCATGCTGAACACGCCGTCGGTGGCGATCATTCGGTACTTGCAGTTCTTCACTTCATCGAGCTGGAGCACACCCTCGAGGCCGAGCTGCTTCTTGTTGTCGAACTCGTATTCGCCCGGACCCATCTGGATGTGGGAGTAGACATAGCGCTTGGCCTTGCAGAGCCTCACACCGTCGATGATGGAGGCATGGTTGAGCTGGTCGGCTATTATGGCGCAGTCCTGGTCCAGGAATGGCTCGAACACGCCGCCGTTGGCGTCGAAACAGGCCGCATACAGGATCGTGTCCTCGGTGCCGAGGAATTCGCTGACCTTTTTCTCGAGCTGCTTGTGGATGTCCTGGGTGCCGCAGATGAAGCGCACGCTGGACATCCCATAGCCCCGGTAGTCGACCGTATCCTTGGCCGCCTGGAGGACGGCAGGGTGGCTGGAGAGGCCCAGATAGTTGTTGGCGCAGAAGTTCAGGACCCTGCGGCCCCCCACTTCGATCTCGGCCCCCTGGTGGGACTCGATTATGCGCTCCTCCTTGTACAGCCCTTCCTTCTTCTTGCTCTCGATGAGTTTTGACAGGTCCTCGAATATCTTCCTGGACATCTCTTTCACCTTCCTGGACTGTGCTGTCTGGATTGCTCTGGAACCGACTGCTGACGCGGTAATCTACCCTCCGGGCAACCTCCCGGGGAGTGCGCAGCTATTCCACCCAGTCCAGCCTGACCCCGACCGGTTCCGGATAGGTGAACGTGCCGAAGGGCGTGTCGATCGACGGTTCGATCTCGAGCAGGAGCCTTCCCAGGTGGTCGTCGTCCCTGATGTCTCCGTCGATCCCTCCCACAGCCATCGCAAGGCTTATGAAATCGAGCGGATCGAGGAGCGAGAGCACCTGGACGGCATCGAAACTGATGTCCAGGGGAAGTATGGTCGTAGTCGAGTCTCCCGGGACCTCGAAGGGATCGAGCCACTCTCCCGAGGCCACCCACGTGGTGTCGAACCCGGAGGATTCCTCGGGGTCGACGTAGAGGTCCCAGGGCATCGAGAGGATCGTGGCTGCGGCCAGCAGGAAGCCCGAAGAACCGTCGTTGGGGTTCCGGATGCCGACGTTGAGAGTCATGTCCACGGGGACTTCACCCTGCGCCCAGCTGGATACCACCTGGAGGATCTGCGGGGCACCGAGCTCGGAGAGTTCGTCGAGCTCGATCCCGCAGACGGAGAAGTCGTCGGTGCTCTCCAGCCTGAAGGATAGATTCGCAAAGCCCAGCGGGTCGGTGATGCTGCACGAGCAGGCGGCAAGCGCAAGCGCGGCAGCGGGAATCGCGATGGACAATCTTGTCGGCATGTCTCCGCCTTTCGGTGTTTGTCGAATGTCTGTACCCGCATGGTCGATCCAGGTTCGAAACGGAACCGGTGAGCGTTCCCGTCAGAACCAGTGCCAGTTCACGGGCGCCCTCGCGGATACTGCGTCCCAAGCGGCAATCCGCATTATTTCGGCCTGGCCGGGCGTGATCCCGGCCGGTGCGTATCCGAGTCCTGCCGGGCTCTCTCCCGACAGGAGCGAATAGAATACACAGGCTGCGAGATAGGTCCCTGCAACCGTGGGGTGGCTCTGATCGTCCTCCCACAGGTCGAGGGAGGGATCGAGCGAGAGTGCATGGAGCCAGGCGATCCCCGCGGGGGCGACCGACGCATCCAGGTGAGCCCCCGCATGGTCGTAGGCGAGGGCCAGATCGACCATGGTCCGCCTGGCGTACTCCCTGGGCCATGTCATGAAGAAGCAGGCCTCCCCTCCCGCATCCGTGACCAGCGAGTCCAGGAGGAACGCGTACTCCCACATCAGATCGGGATCCTCGATGGGTCTCAGGCTCTGCTCCTGGAACACGACCAGATCCCAGTCTCCCGATCCGATAAGCATCCTGCAGGCGGGGTCCCCGAAGTGGTCCTCCAGCGTTGCGCCCCCCACGGCATACTCCCCGAAGCGCATCCCGGAACCCGGACTGCCGCTCGAGAAGAGTGAGTCCACCCCGGCTGCCATGCCGCCGTTCGCGAAGGTATAGCTGTTCCCCACGAACAGCACGGAGATGGGGTCGGGAGGATCCGGGAAGGTGCCCGTGAATGCTTCGATCCCGAAGGAGTCTCCGTTCACGTGGTATCCGAGATGGATCTTCAGTTCGAGGGCGTCCCCGGACGGTTCGGGAAACGTGAAACCGAGGGCTTCCGATCCGCCGTCCCCGGTCTCCAGCAGGAGGAACGCCTCCTGGGGGGATGGATGATGGAAGGTCGCCGCTCCGTACGCGATCGAGTCGCCCTGGAGCAGTTCACATGTGTCCGGGCCGGCTGCGATGCGGGCGGAGACGACCGACTGGGAGTCCGGATCCAGGAACGGCATGCAGTTCATCACGAGTTCGATCTCCAGGTCGTATCCCCCTGGAGTATCCGAGGGGCCTGTCGTGCATGAAGCCGGACAGAGCAGCGCCAGAGCGCAGGAGAGGCCTGCCGCCGCTACGGCGATGCTCCCGTGCGAAGGCCTTGTTCCGGAACGGCTCCGCTCTCTCCGCACCGGGGCTCTCACTGTGCTCTCCCTCCGGTTGTATCTTCCTGAGTATGAGCAACACCCCCCGGCGCAACAATGGAGCGGTACTCGCCGCCGCAGCCCTCCTTGCCGCATCGCTGGGGGCGATCCTCGCCAGTCCGCCGTCCGCGCCCCTGGACGACACCTATATCCACCTCGTCTTCGGCAGGAACCTCACAGGCGGATCATTCATGGAGTTCAACAGAGGCGAACCCTCCACGGGGCTCACGAGTCCCCTCTGGATAATACCCTCCGCTCTTGCGTCGATTGCAGGAAGCGGGGCGCCCGTCGTGCTAATGGCCATGTCCACCCTGGCCGCTTCGGCGGCTGTCCTCCTGTCGGGGAACGCCTCGTGGCTGCTCCTCCTGACGGGCCCTCTTCTCTTCCACGCCGCGAGCGGGATGGAGACCGCACTCGCTGCACTCCTCGCCATCGCGGTCACCTCGAGGCTGTCCCGTGGAGGAGGACGTGACCTGACCCTGGGGATGCTTCTCGCGCTCGCCGCCCTTGCCAGACCGGAGATGGCCGTTCTCTGCATACCTGCAGGCGCGGCCGTCCTCCGGAGGCCTTCCGCGCTCGCAGCCCGCCTGACGCCATGCGCCGCGGTCCTGGCGCTCTGGGCTCTCTGGAACCTCCATGCGTCCGGATCCGCGCTGCCTTCGACATTCTACGCGAAGACCGCCCGATGGGATTTCCAGGACCTGCCGGCTCTGGCCGCGAGGCTCCTCCTCTCAGCACCCCTGGCCCTGCCGGCGGCTGTCGCCGGTGCGGTCGTCTGGGCCCGGAGGAGGAACCCGGCGTCCGCCTGCATCGCCCTGCTCGCAGTCGCCGCTCTCGTCACCCAGCCCAACCGTTTCTCCCAGCTCAGGTATCACGTGCCGTGGCTCTGCGCCGCCATGCCCGCGGCGGAGTCCTGGCTCTCGGAGAGGACCGGGGCGGGGATGCGGAAGCTGCTTCGCACGGCGGCGATCCTCGCCATGCTGCCGGGCGCTCTGTTCTTCATGAGGCAGCGGATCGGGGCGGCAGGGGACGTCATGCAGCTGGATGTGAGACCTGCGATGCTCCTGGACTCGCTCTCCGAGCCCGGCGACGTGGTGGCCGCGGGGGACATTGGCGCCATCGCCTGGTTCTCGAGCCTCCGCATCATCGATCTGGACGGGCTCGTGACTCCACAGAGGCTTCCGGGGCCGGGCATGGAGGGATGGGGCTGGATCGGCCGGCGGGCGGAATGGCTCGTGGCGTTCCCCGGCCAGTACTCGGGTCTGGTTCGCGATGCGGGAGAGGATCTCTCATTCGTCGCCGGGTTCTCGAGTCCCTTCCCGGTCATCTGCGGAGAGGACACGGTATCGATCTGGAGGATCAGTCGCTCCGGCCGGCCCTTTCAGCCAGGGTCAGAGCCCTTGTGAACCTCTGCTGCGAGAAGCCCTCGTATTCCGGATAGAGGAGCCTGTAGATCTCGTAGTTGGCGTAGACCTTCTCCACATAGCGCCTGGTCTCGTTGAACGTGATCCTGCAGAAGAAGAGGTCGTCCGGCAGCCATCCCGCGCCCCAGCGGCCGATCGCGTTGTGAGGCCCTCCGTTGTATGAGGCGAGGAGCTTCACCGGGCCTTCGACCGACGAGGCGACCCCGGAGAGATAGCAGATTCCGTACCTCAGGGATACGGCGGGTTCGAAGAGAGCGTCCGGTGAATAGTCAGCCCATCCCTGCTCCCCGGCGACATACTCCGAAGTGCTCGGGATCATCTGGATCAGTCCCCTCGCCCCAGCGGGCGAGTAGGCCCAGGGTTGGAACATGCTCTCCTGCCGAATGATGGACCAGACGAGGACAGGGTCGAAACCATAGTCCGCACTCGTCTGGAGGACGAGTTCCGGCCAAGCCGCCGGATAGCGCAGCCTCCAGAGGTCGCGCGGCCATGGTTCCGGGGCGATCGTCGAGAGCCGCCATCCCGCGTTCGGCATCCTTTCCCAGACGTCGTGCTCGATGTAGAGGAGAGCCATGCGACCGCCTCCCCCGACCTGCTCTTCTGCGACCTTGAATTCTGCCATGGCCCAGCGCCTCAGCCCGGCGTCCAGGAGGACGATCCCCCTGCGTGATGCGGCGACAGCAGGCGCCGGGGAGACGCCGTTGCGGCGCATCCAGGCTTCGAGGGGCTCGGTGCTGATTCCCGGCGAAGGGGGCGATCCCCCCAGCCTCGCCTGTGAGAACCGGGCGGGGAGCGATTCGGAGCCGAGCCTCGAGACCATCCTCAGAGTGTCCGCTCCTCCGGGCAAGTTGGCCTCCTCCAGGAGCAGACGTCCAAGGAGGTAGCGGGCGGACTGGGCGTATACGCTCTCGCTGTTTCCGGATACGAAATCCGTCAGTTCGTTTTCGGCCTCCGCAGGCCTGCCCGTCTCGATCAGGCCGAGGCAGAGGAAGAAATGCGCGTCATCCGAAGCCACGTTGCCCGGGAAATCGGAGAGCATACTGCGGAAATGGGGAATGGCCTCCCCCCATCTCCCGTACTCGGAAAGGATGCTCCCGCGGTACCAGGGGATGTTCCCCCGCCTGGGGGATGCCGGGAATGCGGCCTCCCAGCGGTCCAGGACGGCGAGACCCGAGTCCGGGAGGCCGGAGCGGGCCAGGTCCAGCCCGAGGTACATGAGTGCGTTCTCTGCATCGCTCTCCGCAGGCCATCTGTCCAGATAACCGGACAGAAGGTCGCAGGCCTGACCGTAGAAACCGAGCCTGTCCCGTGTCCTCGCCGCGAGGTAGACCAGATGGGGCGGAGGATCTTCTGCGGATGAGGCGATTTCGTAAAGCTCGTTCCAGAGGCCCCCGGCATAGAAGGCGTCCGCCAGCGATGCGGCGAACTCCCTGTCCTGCATGAGTCTGGTGCGAAGGAGCAGCCATGCCGGCCTGTGGATGAAGCCTGCGGGCCAGAGTCTTATGGACTCCGAGAAGGCGTCCTCCCATCCCTCGATTCCGCTCTCGTACCTGTAGAAGCCGAGCGCACCGAGGAGCCTCGAGCGCAACACGCTGTCCGCGGGCGGGACTCCCTGTCGCAGAGCGGTGGCCTCCGCGAGCATCCCCGAGCAGAGCAGCGATCTGTAGCGGATGAGAACGAGATCGTTCGACACGGTTCCGGGAAAGCTGTCACCTGCGAAGATCAGTGCTTCGAGAGCCTCGCGGCCCATGCCGGCGGAGACGAGGCTGTCGGCCAGGAGAAGGGCGGTGTACTCCGGCATGGGGATCCGCTCCTCCCGGAGCATGCCCATGATCCGCGGAGCAGCCTCCCTGCCGCCTGCGATCACTGCCAGCAGTGCATCGAGGGAGTCGGGCCTTTCGAGCAGGATGTCGGCGCACTGGAGGGACGGGCTTTCCAGCAGCAGGGCGGCCTCCCGGGCGTCCTGCAGCCTCTGCGGATCGGCGGGCTCGCGCAGCGAGGCTGCCTGCAGGAACCTGTCCGCCGCAGCCGCCGCCATCCCGTCCTCTACCAGTGTGAAAGCCTCTGCCTCGAGCACGGACGGGTCGCCGGGCGGGTTCCGGTCCTCCGGGCGCCCCTCCTCCACCGCACGGCACGAGACGGCGGACAGAAGGAGCGCCAGCATCTCGACGACGACGAGGCGCATGGCTACCCTGAAGGATGTCCCCGAAATCAGCTCTCGGCCTTGTACGATGAGAGTTCCGACTCGAGGTCCGGGTTCCCTGGGTCCGCAGATGCCGCACGCTGCAACATCACAACCGCATCGGCATGCCGGTCCAGAGCGGCAAGCGCCCTGGAGCAGGCCAGCGCAATGCGCGAGGAAGGCGCGGGATCATCTATGAACCGGGACAGAATATCAAGAGTGTCCCTGGGTCTCCCCGATTTGACGAAAAGCAATCCCAGGCCGGAGAGGGCGGGTTCCAGGAACGGATCCGCTACAAGCGCCTTTCGGAAGTTCTCCTCGGCATCCCGGATGTTTCCGGTGGCAGCCTCTATGTGACCGAGGTTCGCCAGGAGCTCGGGTCGGGTCGGGTCCAGCTCCATCGCGGAGCGGATCGAAGCGGCCGCCTCCTCGAGACGCCCCTGGTTGAAGTGGTGGATCGCCTCGTTGTTCAGATCGTCCACCTTCGACCGTGCGACGGCATCCCTGTGGGTCCTGAGGAGCCCGGCCATGTCGGCGAGGGACTTCTCCTGACCCTGCGCAGCCTCTCCGAGGGTTATCCGCATGTCGTCGAGGATCGCCTTCTGCGCTTCGAGCGTGCCGCCCAGCCCGGCTATCGCGGAAGCGGTCCTGGCGTCGAGTTCGGCCACCCTCGCGGAAATGCCTTCCTCGACAGCCTTCACCGATGCGGGAAGGGACGCGACGCCGGCGGTGAGCTCGGTCAGCCCGGCCTGGACCGGGGAGATTCCCTCGACTGCGGCGGCGGACATCTGCTGGCTCATCATGGCTGGAGCCTCGGCGAGGAACCTGTCCAGCGACTCCAGCCGCGCCGGCAGATCGGCCGTCACCCCGGAGACCTCCCGCGAGGACTGGCCTATCTGGAGTACGGCCTGCAGCAGGGTTCCTATCCTCTCGTCCTGCTCGGAGAGCAGTTTGCATACGGCTTCGCTGCCGGAGCCGGCCTTCGCGACGAGTTTCTCGGTGGAACCTTCTATGGCCGTGCCTATCGAATCGGCCTTGCCTTCGATGGACTCCAGCCTGCGGACTATGGGATCTGCGAGCTGCGGGATGAAGCCGGCGCTCTCCGTCACTGCCTTCTCGATCGACTCCATGCGGACCTCGAGCTGGGACAGCTTCTGAAGACCCGCCTCGAGAGGGGCGGTGAAGGCATCTGCGGAGAATGCGGGAACAGGTTGCGCTGCGGTCGCATCGACCGGAGCCGGAGCTGTCGCTGCGGGAGTCGCCGAGGCCTGCTGCACGGCGGAAACTTCACGAGCGGCGGATGCCTCGAGGGCGGCGATTGCCGAGGCCTGGAGGGTCTGCATGGCTTCGACCGCCTGGATGATCCTGTCGAGCCTCTCGAAGAGACCCTTCGAAACCAGATCCTCCAGGGCTTCCACCTTGCCCGAGATGGTCGCCGTCTGGCCTGAGATGTCGAACACGAGCTTCCCTATGCCGGTTACCAGGCTGCTGACGGAAAGCTCGGAAGGTGTCGTGCCGGCGTTTTCGTTCATCGGGCGACCTTCCCCTCCCCCTGCATCAAGCGGTTGAGATCGTACAGAGCCGGCCACCGCTCACGGCAGTCCCGCCCAGCTTCGGAACCAAGGATGCGTGCCTCGATCCCACGTATTGTTCCAGTGCGCTCCTGTCGGAGGCATACCCCGCCTCTCCGAGGGCCCAGTGCAGCCTGAGGAGCAGGGTATCGTCGCCCGTCCTCCTGAATGCCTCGGCCCACGCGGCGATGGCTGCGTTCCGCCTCCCAAGCTTCCAGAGGGCCAGGGCCGCCAGATCGGATGCTTCCGGTCCCTCGCAGCCCTTCAGCGCTTCGAAAGCCTCGGAGGGCTTTCCGGAGGTTATGAGATCCCTGGCGACACCGACTCCGGAACCCTCCGCGGAGGCCCTTCTCTGAAGAAGACCCTGCCTCAGGAGACCGAGCATGCGGTTGTCCATCCCCGACCAGGCAGCCTCCGTCGCCTCGGCCAGCATCCCGGCCGAGACCAGCAGCTTGACCAGATCCTGTGACGGAGCAGTGGAGGAGGGACCATCCTTCCACTTCTCGTAGCCGGCGAGCGCGATGTCCTTCAGCATGGTACCCTCGCCGCCCATGCCCATGAGCATCTCGCCGAAGCCGAGCAGCCTGTCCACTTCGAGTCCTGAGGCCAGCACCGCGCCGGCCGCCGCGGAGACCTCGGCCGGAGCTGCCTTTCCATTGCGGAGGTCCACCCCCAGAGGACCTTCGATCGCCTTCTCTATAACCGAATGGTCCCGTACAAAGCTCCAGAACTTCGTCCTCTGCATCCGGCCCTCGAGGGTCTCGGTCAGCAGGCGCTCGGCCGCTGAAGTCCTCCAGGCGCCTATCCCGTCGCATGCGAGGCGTCCCATGACCTCCATCTCGAGGTCATTCATATCGTTGGATGCGAGTACGCCTGCGAGGTGCGACAGGGCCTCGTCGTCCCTGCCGGCCTGCCAGGCGGACATGACCTTGTCGGCCAGGATGCGGGACAGTGGGATTGTAAGCCCCTGGCGCCTCCTCATCGTATCAGTGAACGAAGAAGCATTTCCGTTCGCAATCGCGCAGATCGCCTTGAGGGCGGGTCCGCCACCCTTCCTCTGGAGGGCGACGTCCGCCTGCCCGGGATCCGCAAGCACCGCCTTGATGAGAAGGGAGTCCGGATCCATCTGCAGCTGATATCTGTCGGAGAGCTCGGCTGCGTACGCAAGGCATTGTCCCGATCCGCGCTCGTTCCCCCTGGTCTCGCAGATCGACGCTATCTCCACGGCCTTGCCGGCATCCATCTCGAGCACCATCGAGGAGAAACGCCTCAGCCTGTCGAAATCGCCTGACTGGGCTGCAGATCTGACGAGCATCATGGGGGCGTCGACCATGCCGGGACTGGCCTTGGCGAGATGCTCCAGAAGCTCCGTCACCCCCTGGGAGGAGAGCACCGGCTCGAGCCAGGCGCAAGCCTCCGAGAAGCGTCCGTTGGTCGCGGAGGCCCTCGCCAGGAACATCCTGATCGCTGCTTCGTTCTGGCCAGGATTGTCGAGCATCATCTCCAGGACTCCGGAGGCGAGTCCACCCGTCCTCCTGTCCTCGACCACAGGCTCGAGCTGCACCAGACCCCCCGCCAGATCGCCGGCGGAGACGCTCCTGCAGAATCCGGCGAGACCCGTCAGGGCAGAATCCTTCACGTCCGCGTTCCCTATGGCGTCCCCTGCCAGTGCGAGCTTGCCCTCGGCGAGGAACGCCCTCAGGCGGAAGAGGATCTCCGCCGGGGGATCGCTCCAGGTCAGCCTCGAGACCAGATCCATCCGCCAGATCTCGGAACCGCTGGTGCGGAGGATTATGTCGGCTGCAGTCTTTGCGGCTCCGGTGTCAGCGAAGATCGGGAGCAGAACGTCCAGGCTCAGGTTGGCCAGGGCGGAATCGGGGAGAATCGAGACCTGTCCCGCCACTGCAGGCGCGAGCACGGCGTCGGAACAGGCCTTGATGAGCCACTGGTCCGCAGTGGCATACTGTTCTCTGGAAAGAGCCGCCACCGCGCCGAGAAGCGCCTCCTGCGGAGTCCCGGGCTCGAATCCGGAGGAGAGCAGCTCGTCGGCCCGCCGGATGTGCAGGTTCGCCTCCCTGATCTCCTCGAGTCCCCTCTCGGGGACCGTTTCGCCTGAAAGAAGCAGGGAGAACCAGTCAGATGCGGCCTCCCCCTCCCGCCCGGCCACACCCCGGACCGATGCGCGCATCCTCCTGAGACCGGGAAACTGGTCCATGAGACCGTCGAACCGGCTGAGGACCTGTACGATGTCCTCCCTGGACTTCCTGTCCTTGCGGTCCTGGAGGTGCTGCATGGTGGCGGAGGCCTCCGACTCGCGCCCCTTCACCTGCATCGTCACTGCGAGGAGAGTAAGGACTTCGGCGCTGTTCTTGTCCTTCTGGAGGAGCTTCTGGACCTGCACCATCACCCATTCCGGATCGCGGTGGACAAGCCTGCAGAGAGCCTCCACGGCATCGGATACGGTGCCGCGCTCGACCATGAAATCCGCGAGCTTCCGCGAGATGATCCCGTCCCGGTCGAGACTCTCGTCCAGGAAGCCGGCTGCGATCTCGCCGATGGGGCTTGCGGCTGCGTCCTCGCAAGCGAATGCCTTCTCGAGGGAATCGAGGGCGCTTGTGTTCTCTCCCCGGTCCTTCTTGAACCTGGCCATCAGCAGATGAGGCCTGGCGTTCGCGGAGGCCCTGGATACCATGTCCCTGAGAGCGGCTTCGAAATCGAGAGTCCGGTCACCCTCGTCGAACAGGCGCTCCAGCTCCCTCGACGCATCGTCGAAGCGCTCGGCTGACGAGAGGAGCCTGACGAAGTAGATGCGGCTCTTGTTGGTGAGGTCCAGTGGAATGAGGTCCTTCTCGACGACCGCGAGTGTCTGCGAGATTATCTCGGGTGGGGCGTCGAAGAGATCGGGGAGATTGCGGAGTGCGAGCTCGGCGTTCTCGAATGCAAGGTATACCCGCACCAGGTACAGCACTCCGAGGGGATCCCTCTCGTCGCCCTTGCGTGTAGAGATCCAGTCGACGACCGACGGAATCCTCTCGTCCGCCCGCGCGGTCTTCTGTGCTGCCCTGAGGAGCGTGTCGAGGGACTCCTGCACCCTCCCCTTCCGGAACTGGGCCAGGCTCCATCCGACGAACCTGTCGATGTCGCCCTCCAGAAGCTTGTCGGCTGCGAATCGCTCGGCGCTCCGCGCACCAGCTTCCAGAGCCTCGAACAGCTTCGTCTCCGCCGACCTGTCGACACGGTTGAGCAGCTCCAGGGCGCCCGTGTAGTCGCGCTGCCGGAGCTTGATCTGCCACAGTGTACGCAGCAGTTCGAAGGAACGGGGGAAATCGGCCTGGCGGTCTTCGAGCAGCCTCAGGACCGGGGTGGCGAGGTCGCGGTGCAGCCTGATGATCTCCTCCCCCGCCCTGGCCGAGAGGTCGGGGTAGCCGATGTCCATCAGGAATGCGACAAGCTCCCTGGCGAGCTCCGGGGTCTCGAGGAGAACCTTGAGGTCCTGCTCGACCTTGGTTGCGGCCTGATCCACATTGCCCGAGTCGGCCATCGACTTGATGACCTTGAAGAGCCTTCTCTGCTTGCTTTCGAAGAATGCCATAGAGGTTCTACTCCGCAGCCCGGATAACCAGAACCTGACCGATTCTCAGGTTGTTTCCGGACATCGAGTTGAGAGCCTGTATCTGCTCGACTGCAACGTCGTAGTGCATCGACAGGTCCCACAGGGTGTCTCCCTGGACGACCGTATGCGTGACGCCGGAGCCTGCCGCTTCCGACGGGGGCGGACCGGAGACGGGTTCTGAACCGACCGGAGCGGTGCCCCTGAGAACTATCCGCTGTCCGGGGTGGATCACGGCGTCGCGGGACATGTCGTTCCACGCGGCGACCTCCAGAGAGCTCGCACCGACCGTCTGAGCGATGCCGCTCAGAGTGTCCCCCGACCTGATGGTGTAGTAGAAATAGCCTTCGTTCTCGCCGCTGGCGACGTTCACCGGTACGGATTCGGGCTCCGGGAGGGAAAGCCTGGTGCCCGGGATGAGCGACGAACCCGGATTGGCTGCGGAAAGTGAAGCGGTTCCGACACCGAGCGAGGATGCGATCGACTCCCAGGTGTCGCCTTCGAGCACCGTGTACCCGCCCGTATCCATCGACCATGCGGCGGAATAGGCCTCTGCAGCGCACGAAGCTGGAACGATCATCTCCCATCCGTCACCGTACGACGGGGTCCTCTCCAGGAGAAACTCCCTGTTCAGCGAAACGAGGCTGTCGGGGCGCACGCCTGCCGAGGCGGCGAGGAGCCTGAGATCCAGGCCGGGAGGCGCCCATATGACCGCCAGCGAATCTCCGGTCATCTCGACCGCCTGGTAGGCCCTCAGAGCATTGGCGAATCTCGGGACGAAGGAACGAGTCTCGCCGGGGAGATCCAGCGTCTCGACGGAGCCCTGGCTCCTGGCGGAAGCCCTGAGCACCGCGCCTTCGCCGCAGTTGTAGGCGGCCAGGGCGAGCCCCCAGTTCCCGAACAGGCAGTGCAGATAGTGCAGATACCTGGCGGCAGCCCGCGTAGCGGCTATCCATGAGTATCTCTCGTCGATCTCGGAGTCGATGCGGAGGTCGAGCAGCCGGCCGGTATCCCTCATTATCTGCCAGGGACCCGCGGCTCCGGCGCTCGAATAGACCCCCACCTGGTAGCTGCTCTCTATCCATGGCAGGGCGGCGAGCTCCTGCGGCACGCCCTCCTCCTGCAGAATCCTCTCCACCAGCCTGGCGATGCCGGTCGAGCCCGGGAACCGGTCCGACCTGTAGCTGACATCGCTCCTGTCCGCAAGCGTCATCGGGAATTCGGTTGAGGGCGCCTGCTCGACGGGGGACCTCGCACCACCGATCATACCCGTCAGCGGGACCACGGCGCCCTGGCAGCCGCTCCGGACTACCTCGGACCTCTCGTAATCGATTATCCTGGTGCCGGAGCAGCCGGAGGACAGTATCGCCGCGGACAGCACCGCTGCCACAGTCCTGCGCAGACCATGAAAACACGCCGCCCTGGAGGGACGTTGCAGATGCGATTCGGAGTAGTGGGCGCCACCGGACTTGTCGGGACGGAGATGATGAGGCTCCTCGTCGAGAGGATGGGGGTTCCGGCATCCGGGATCCTCGCGTTCGCATCGAGTGCTTCCGAGGGGAAGACCGTCGAGTGCGGGGGGGAATCCGTCCCTGTGGCCCGTTTCGACGGGAAGCTCGTGATGGACGGGGACTACCTGCTCGGTGCGACCTCCTCCGAGGCGGCGGCCGCCTGGGTGCCTTCCGCCGTCGCGCAGGGAGCCGTGGTCATAGACAACTCCTCGAGGTTCCGGATGGACGAGAGTGTCCCTCTCGTCGTTCCGGAGGTCAACATGGGATCCGTCCCGGAAGGCTGCAGGCTGATCGCCAATCCCAACTGCTCCACCATCCAGCTCGTCGTGGCACTCGCTCCCCTGGCTGCGGCCGCGGAGATCGAATGGGTTGCCGTTTCCACCTACCAGTCGGTCTCCGGAGCGGGCACTCCAGCTTTGCGGGAGCTCGAGAGGCAGGAGTCCGGGCTCTCCGACACCACGCCTGGCCTGATGTTCCACGGGAACGTCCTCACTTCGATCGGCGTGCTCGACGACGACTCCTACTGCGAGGAGGAGAGCAAGCTTGCAAGGGAGACCTCGAAGATCCTCGGACGGAGCTTCGGGGTGTTCCCCTCCTGCGCCAGGGTCCCCGTGCGCGTCGGTCACCTCGAGTCTGTGACCGTGCGTTTCAGGGAGCCCCTCGGCAGGGACCGGGTCTGCGGCATCCTCCGGAACGCGCCGGGAGTCGTCCTCTCGGAGGGCGGAGTATCGCCCGTCGAGTGCGAGGGGACTTCCGAAGTCTTCGTCGGAAGGGTCAGGCAGAGCCCTCACGATGCATGCGTCGTGCAGATGTGGATTACAGCCGACAATGTGAGGAAGGGCGCGGCCCTCAACGCGGTTCAGATCCTCGGATCGCTCCTCGGGAGAAGTCACTGACACAAATGGCCTCCGTGAAGGAACAGGATACCGGGCTCGGGACGATCCGCCGGCGTGTGCGGAGGCTGCACGCCGGCGGTATCCTTCGCGACAGCTCCTAGAGATCCAGGTCGTCGTCCACCAGGTCGAAATCCTCGTCCAGGGGTTCCTCTTCGTCGAGTGAACTGCCGCAGTTCTCGCAGAAAAGCTTCTGCGGGGGGTTCACATGACCGCAGGAGGGGCACTTGGTCTCGGATCCGCCGGCGGTCTCGCCGATGCCTTCATCGATTTCCTCGTCGAGTTCGAGGTCGACCGGTTCCTCGACGGGAGCCTCCTTGGCGGCCTTGGAGGCCGAGGAGGACTTGCGGGCGGATGTTGCCTCGTCGACGTCCTTGAGAACCTTGTTGAGATCGCCCAGTTCGGAGCGGAGCTTCTCGAGCTCGGATCCGGTGCTGGCCCTCGAGTGCCTGGCCTCCTCGAGTTCGGAGCGGAAGGAGCCGTCGTTGGCGTCGTATTCCTTCAACTTCGCCCTGAGGTTGAGCTCGTCTACCTTGTCGCTCTCCTCGGTATAGCGCTTCTCCTTCTGGTCGATCTCCTTCTTGAGGTCGGTGACCTTGCCCTCGAGGGTTCCCCTCTCGGCGGATATGGCGCTGAGAACCTTGTCGAGCTGGTCCTGATAGTCCTGTCTGATCCTCTTGTAGACCCTCTCGTTCGTCTCCGCCTTCAGCTTCTCCAGATTGGCCAGCCTGTCGGCCAGTTCTGTTCTGCTGGACAGCAGATCCTGGATCTTCTCCTCAAGAACCTCCGCCATATCATCTCCTCTCGAGGGACTGATGGACCTGCTGAAGCAGGCAGAGACTCACTCCTGTGTTTGTCCTCGTTCTGAACCGGCGACCAGGCCGTACGCCGGGTGTGTACTCAATATACTTTTTATCCCTGTGTCAAGGAGTGTATGAGCCCGGCGAACACGGTGAACGGATCCCCGCCGGTTTTCAGAGACAGATCGGAGGAGGCCAGCAGCTCGGAGGCCTTCCAGATCGGAGGAGTCGAAGACGCTCGCGCAGACGATACGAGCGATGCTGCAGAGGTGGAGGTGATGCCGAGCTCCCGTTCCACATCCTTCTGCCCTCCTCCGGCCGCCAGGACTGCTTTGGCCGTCTCGAGCTTCTCCCACTGTCTCTGGATGAGCGCCAGGAGAGCCACAGGCTCCTCGCCGGCCTGGATGAGCCTCCAGGCGAGTGAAAGCGCCCGCCCCCTCCCCCCGGCCCATATCTCGTCCGCGAGATCGAAGACCTCCGGATCCGCAAGCCCGGTGAGAAGACCGGCGAGCTCGGCGGGAGCCAGGGTCCTGCCGCCGGAGAAGATAGCGGCGCGGCTGACTGCATCGTCCAGCCTGGAGAGGCTTCCGCCCGCCCATGAGATGAGCATGTTCCTGCACCCTGAAGTCATGGGCAGCCCCCTCTCTCCGGCCAGCGTGTCGCACCAGCGCGAAAAGTCCCTCTCGAAAGGATCCCAGCAGATGAATGAGAGAGAGCCGGATATCTTGTCTATGCCTGCGTTGAAAGCACTTCTGAGGGAGGTGTCCGTGGACTCGACCAGGATGGAGTCGGCCCGGCCCGGGACGGAGGCGGCCGCGGTCAGCTCGCGCCGGACCGCTGCCGGGAACCTGTCGGCGTCGGACAGCCTCACGATCCTTCCCGGCGAGAAGAGAGAGGGTTCGTTCAGGAGCCTGGTGAGCCTTCCCGGCTCGGCATCCTCGCAGGACATGGTCGCATACTCGTACTCGAGCAGACCGCAGAACCTCGAGCGGATCGCCTCCCTGATCCGGGACAGCTGCACCTGCTCCGTTCCGCAGACGAGGAACAGCGAACCAGGGCCGGCTGAAGCGATCCTCTCCATGTATCCTGAATAGGAGGCGACCTTCAATCTGCCCTGCCCTCTGCCCGCGGGAACGAGGCTTGCCCGATGATCCCTCCGCCCTTATTGTTGCGGATCACTCCGGACGGCGGACAACAATCGGGAGAAAACGATGCTGACCTGGTTTCGAGACAACGCGAAGATATTCCTCATTGCCATCATTGTCACTTTCGTTGTGCTGATCTTCGTAGACTGGGGAACTGGCAGACTCCGCAACAATTCCACTGCGCTCGGTGCGATTGCCCGGGTCGACGGCAGGGACGTCCCTCCCGAGGAGTACGATGCCAGCATCACGAACGTCTACTCCAGGATAGAGGAGCAGATGCGCGCGGTCGGTCATCCCAACCCGGAGACGGAGCTTGCCGTGATGTCCGGCATGATCCAGGACGCAGCCTTCGACGAGATGATAGACAACCGGGTCAGGGACTCCTATCTGCGGAGGATCCACTGGGGCATGCCCGAGGGCGCGGAGGGGGAGGCCTACATCAGGGCCGTCCTCGAGATGATGGGCTCGACGGATGTCGACACCGCCTGGAGGCAGTTCTCGGAGACCCCCGGCTTCCAGTCCCAGTTCTACGAAAGCATGCTCCAGATGAGAGCCGTCATGTTCCCCGCCGCGGTGCGCATGCAGAACATCTCATCCAGGGAGGAGCTCTCGTTCCACGTCGCTTCCTCCTACATGCCGGTCTCGGCGCGTTTCCTGGCTTTCCGGTCCAGTCCCGACATCCCCGGCGATCAGCAGCTACGGGAGTTCTACGACGGACATCCCGAGCTGTTCACGTACCCGCCCAACGCCAGGGTCCGCTACGCCGTCGTCGCCATCCAGCCGGACTCCTCGGACATCGCCGCCTCTGCGTCGACCGTGGATTCCCTGGCCATGTCCCAGAGCACGCCGGACACCGTAGTGATGACCAGGGGCAACCTGCTCGCCTTCGCCATGATCGACTCCCTGCCCCCGGACGGTACGCTCACGGGGGGCTTCATCGGTAACTCGCTGCGCGGATCCGGGATACCCAGCTCCCACAGGGTCAGGATCGTATCGGTCGTCCCGTTCGCAGGCGATCCCGGATCGCTCGAGGACACCGTGACGGTCCTGCACTGGGAATCGCCGGTCCTCCCCGGGCGCGATGCACTCTATTCGACGCTGCAGGGTGTAGAGGACAACATCGGGGGCCTTCTCTCGGGCGACGTCCCGTGGAGCGACTCCCTCATGGTCATGGACTGGGGGGAGATCTACGTCGAGGAGAACGGCGCCCTCCCGGAGGGGATCCCCGCCTCCATGACAGCATTCGCCCTGGATACGGCCTGGGTCGACTCTGTCGGACCCGTCTTCTTCTCCACGGGGTACAGGGGCGGCTACCCCGCTCTCATCGTGGCGAAGAGGCTCGAGAGGACCCTGGAGACCAGGCTGATCCCCTTCGAGGAGGCGCAGGCTTCAGGCGAGCTGCTGATGACCGCCTATTCCTCGATCGCCGCGGAGTCCTCCCTTGCTGTTGCAGGAAGGGCTCTCGAAGAGATGAGGACGACCGGTGTCTCCCTGGGTGTCTATGCCGAGGCCGAATCGCTCATGCTCGGCACCACGCCCGAGTTCTCAGCCGCGGATGTGCGGATCGCCTCGGTGAATGATCCGGATTCCTATGGCGGCCTGCTTTCGAACCGGGAGTTCGCCCTCGCGGCCCTGACAGCACCCCTCCTGACCCCTATCGGCCCGTTCAGGACCGGAGGAGGGGCCATGATAGCCGAAATCACCAGCAGGACCGAGCTGCCCATGCCGGCCGACCCTGCGGTGCTCGCACCGATGTATCTCGCAGTCCAGGGCCAGCACGGGACGGAAGCCGTCAGAGCCCTCCTCGACATCCTCAGGGGAGAGGCATCCGTGGAGGATCTCAGGGACGAGTTCGAACAGGCCCTCAGGGAGAGAAGGGATTCTCCACAGGAAGCTCCGGCTCTGCCGGCCGGGTACTGATCCCCTTGCTCCCGCGCCGTCCCGCTCCCCGGGAACGGCCGGCGGACGATCCGTTCAACCGTTCGTGATGATGAGACAGTGTCGGTCAGGTGAGCGACATGGAATGAATCCGGATGCCGGGTGCCTCGGGTACCCGGCATTCTTCGTCACGGGGCCGGTCGTCGTGATGATGCGACCGCGATCATCCCCTCCTGCCCTCCCTGAAGAGGAGCACCAGGAAGAACGGCCCTCCCAGGATCGACATTACTATTCCGATCGGTATCTCGGCTGGTGAGGCCACGAGCCTGGAAACCACGTCGGCGAACAGCAGCACGATCATCCCGCCGAGGGCCGAGGCCGGGAGGAGGGTCCTGTTGTCCGATCCGGCCAGCCTCCTCATCACATGCGGGACGATGAGGCCGACGAATCCGACCGGACCCACCGCTCCCACGGCGCCCCCCGCCAGCAGGGACGATGCAAGCAGCAGCGCGTTCCGTTCCGCGGAGACATGCACGCCCCTCGATGCCGCCAGTTCGTCGCCCATCGAGAGCTGGTTCAGCGTTCCGGACCTGGGTAGGGCGACGAGCATTCCGACCACGGTGAAGGGGAGCAGGAAGAGGGGAACCGCTCCGTCCACGGCTGCGAGGTCCCCCATCATCCAGCGGACTATCTCGACAAGCCTCGATGCCGGGCTGAAGTACTCGAGGAGCAGCAGAAGCGACGCCCCGAGGAGGTTCACCGTGACCCCGGCGAGGATGAGCCTCGACGAGTCCTCTCCCCCGGCGGCCCTCGCCAGCGCCCAGACCACGAATGATGCCGCGAGGGCGCCGGCGCACCCTGCCCCGAGGAAGACTATCACGGGGAGCATGGGCTGCAGGATTATGAGGGCACCCGCCGCCAGACCCGCGCCCGCCGAGATTCCGAGAGTGTAGGGTGTGGCGAGCTCGTTCCTGAGGAGCCCCTGGAGCAGACATCCGGAGACTGCGAGGGAGGATCCCGCCAGCAGGGCGAGAGCGGTCCGGGGCAGCCTCAGGCGGAGCGTCAGCCAGTCGTCCGGGAAGCCCATCGGACCGCAGGACAGTGAAAGGACGACCCCCAGGGCGAGCAGCGCCGCCAGGGAGATCCAGAAGACTGCCGATCCCCTGGTGTTCATGCGCGCTCCTCGAGAAGCGGTATGACGGAGAAGCCTCCCCGGCCGTCGGGAACCACTGCGAGCTCGACCCCGAAGACATCACGGAGCACCTTGTCGGTGCAGACCTCCTGCGGCGAGCCGAACGACCTGCACGTGCCGCCGGAGATGGCCATCATGGTGTTGACGAACCTGCTCGCTATCCCGAGCTCGTGAGTGCTGGCCAGGATCGTGACGCCCATCGAGCCCAGGCGGTCCAGAAGCTTCCAGACGTCGATCTGATGCCTGAAGTCCAGCGAGGCTGCGGGTTCGTCCAGCAGCAGGAGGGCAGGCTTCTGGGCGAGGGCGGAGGCGAGCATGACCAGCCGCCTTTCTCCTCCGGAGAGTTCACAGAAGTGCCTGCCGGAGAGCCCGGATACTCCCGTGAGATCCATGCATTCTCGCGCCGTCGCGACATCCGATTCGCTGTCCGGGCTCCATGAGGACCTGTGCGGGTGCCTGCCGAGCAGGACGGTCTCCAGGACGGTGAGCCTCGAGTGGTGGTTGTACTCCTGAGGCAGGAAGGAAGTGAGCCTGGCGAGCTCCATCCTCGTCATACCCCCGCTGTCCATGCCAGCGATCAGCACCTCTCCCGTCCGCCTGATGCCCAGGTTGAGGATTGCTCTCAGGAGAGTGCTCTTCCCCGCTCCGTTGGGGCCGATTATCGCACAGACGTCCCCCCTGTCGAGACAGAAGGACACGCCGGAGAGGATCGGGGCATCCGAATATCCCGCCTCGAGATTCCTGACGGTCAGCTGCTGCAAAGGGTGCCGAACCTCCGCGCGATGAGGGCGAGCCTCGAGCCGGGGATCATGATGAAGTCCTCGAATGCGAAGAGAACATGCTCCCCGGGAAATGCGGCCCGGCTCCAGAATTCTCTCTCCGATGCCGCTATGTCGGCGCTGTCCGCAGCCATGCCGGGGAAGAGATGGAGGATGTAGTCAGGCGAGAGGCAGACGACCCCCTCGACGGACACAGCCGGATAGGAGCCGGCCTCCGGAGCGAGAAGGTCCAGCCCGATCCTCTCGCAGAGGCCTTCGTACCAGGTCCCGTGTCCGGCCAGGGTCATCATCCCGTCTCCGGTCTCGTGCCAGACCACGACCACAACGGATGGGCCGGGGGCGCCGATCGATGTGCGGATCGAATCCATGGTAGTCTCCAGGTCCGCCCTGTATCCCGACAGGTCGGCCCCCCACCCGGCTTCGAGGGAGTCGGCAGCCGCCATGACGTCCTCGAACGTGTCGAACGAGAACGAGTGGTACTCCGCGCCGATCAGCGTGCACAGCGCGCTCAGGTCGGGATTCCTTCCCACGGACATGACGTCGGTGGGACGGAGCATGACGAGCGCCTCGGTGGAAGGATCCAGATAACCCCCCAGCCTCGGGAGGGAATCGAGCTCGGAAGGCCAGGTCGTGTACCTGTCGACTCCGCATACGAGGTGCCCTATGCCGCCTTCGCAGGCCAGCTCGACCAGGGAGGGTCCGAAGACCGCCAGCCGGGGCCCCGTCTCCCCCTGAGGCGCTCCACCCCGGCAGGAGCATGCCGACAGCGCGGCCAGGACCGTCAGATCACGAATCCTCATTGCAGTCCTCCGGGAAGAGGATGCCTATCTCCTTGAGCTTCTGCAGGGCGCGTGACTCGAGCTGGCGCACCCTCTCCCTGCTCAGGTCCATCTCCCTGCCGATCTGGGCCAGGGTCACCGGTTCCGAACCGTCCAGACCGTACTTCCGCAGGATTATCCTCTTCTCGCGGTCGTCCAGCGCCTTGAGCGCCTTGCGGATCCTCTCCTTCAGATCCCTCCGCACCGCATCGGACACGGCACCCCTCCCGGGAGGCGTCATGCTTATGAGGTCGTGTATCGTGGAATCCCCGTCCTCCCCGAGGCTCCGGTCGAGCGAGAGGGTCTCGAGAGATGACTGGTGAACCGCGCGGAGCATCTCGAGGGTGACGCCTATCTCTTCGACGAGCTCCTCCTCCGACGGATATCGGCCGAGCTTCTCCAGGTACTGCTGCCTGACCCTCCCCATCTCCCCCTGCAGGATCGACGCGTGGGCGGGTATCCTGATCAGTCTCGCATTGCGCATGAGAGCCTTGAGGATGGCCTGGCGGATCCACCAGACCGCGTATGTGGAGAACCTGAATCCCCGGTGGAAGTCGAAGCGCCTGGCTGCTGCGATGAGACCCTCGCATCCCTCCTGGACGAGATCCATCTCGTCCACCGGGGTCAGCCTCCCGTATCTCCGGGCCCACTTCACCACGAGACGGATGTTGGCTTCGACCAGCCTCTCCAGGACTCCGGACTGCAGCTTCCTGGCCTGGTGGAACCCGGCGGCGGCCGGGTCCTCCGGGGCATCGCCGCAGGGCTCCCCCGCGTATCTGGAATCGAAGACCGCCGTGCCTGCCTTCTCGATGAAAACCCAGTTCGGATGGACGGCGAGCACGGTCCCGGCTGTGAGGTCGCCTTCCGCCAGCCTGCACGCGAGGTCCAGCAATCCGCTCTTCCTGTCGTCGGGAAGGATCCCGTTCCGGATACCCCAGATGGTCCTGTCCACGACCTCGACAGGGCATTGTTCGCCGTTCGCGAGAGCCTTCAGGGGCTCCAGGAACGCTGCCCTGCCCTCGGGCGACGACAGGAGTGCCGACAGCATGCCGCTCCTGGCTTCGTCCATCCTCAGGGCAAGCTCGGCCTCGAGCTCGGGGGTCAGTACGGGAACGACGTCTATCGCCCTGTAGAAGAGAGTGCCGGAGCTGAAGTCAGGCATCCCGCCCACCGTTTCGTGATGACCCGGAACCGAGATCGGACATCTCTCTCAGGATCGCCTTCCCTTCCTCCTCCCCGGCCTCGAGCAGCTGTGCCCTGAGTATGGCCAGCCTGTTTGCAGTCCTCTTCCTGGCAACCCTCGCACGAACGCGTTCCCGGTCGGATTCCTCGAGCGGATTCTCGTCCGCAGCAACGGCGATCGAGGTGAAGAGAGACACGAGTTCCGGGGCGAGGTCCGAAACCCGTGGCCTCGGATCGCCGGTGGTGGCTGCGTCCTTCAGGGCGGAGAAAAGCCCTCTGGCCGCCTCCGATTCGAAGTCGCCCGGCTCCAGGAACGCGAGCAGATCCCTGTCGAGACCGCCGTCGCCGCCCGACAGGAGTGCCTTGAGGAGAGCGTTGTCGGTCCTGCCCGTGTTAGATGCCACGAGGGCTATCCTCGGGGGGACAGCCACCGGTTCGCTTCCCAGCTGTCCTTCGAGCGCCTCCATCGAGTAGCCGGTCATCTCGGAGATCCTTCTGAGCAGGGTCTCCCGCAGGATCGGCCCGGAGGCGCTGCCGGCGAGCGACAGAAGCCGCTTGACCGCGATGACCGATTTCCCGGAAGCCTCGATCCTCTTCCATCCCCCAGCCAGGGAGGCGGCGAAAGTGACAGGGTCGGAAGCGGTCTCGACCTTCCCGATGAAGGCGTCGATACCCCTCTGTGCGACGAAATCATCCGGATCGAGCCCTTCCTCCAGCTTCACCACACCGGGGTAGCAGCCCTCTGCGAGCAGTATCCCGCAGGCTTTGAGCGC
The DNA here is from genome assembly GCA_963718745.1 of Candidatus Fermentibacterota bacterium. Classification (GTDB taxonomy): domain Bacteria; phylum Fermentibacterota; class Fermentibacteria; order Fermentibacterales; family Fermentibacteraceae; genus Fermentibacter. The sequence goes on from OY970370.1 coordinate 420,832, forward strand.
AGCCTTGCATCCGGCGGCGTCACCGTCGTAGCAGATTATCACCCCTGGCGCGAGGGCAGCCAGCTGTCTCGCCTGAGCCTGGGTGATGGCCGTCCCGCACGTCGCAACGACACACTGGAGACCGGACTGGTAGAGCCTCGCGTGGTCGAAGTAACCCTCCACGAGGATGACGGTCTCCACGTCCCTTGCCGCGCTCCTCGCCTCCGTGAAGCCGTAGAGGAGGTCGCCCTTGTGGTATACAGGGGTATCGGGTCCGTTGAGGTACTTGGGTTCCGTCCCGGAAATGGTCCTGCCTCCGAAACTCACGGTGCGTCCCCTCCTGTCCCTGATGGGGAAGAGGATCCTCTCGCGGAAACGGTCGTAGGTGGATCCCGATCCGGAGGTGGAGGCAAGGCCTGCTTCGATGATCGTGCTCCCGGAGTAGCCGAGGCCGGACAGGTGTCTCGTCAGGACTCCGCCCGGAGGCGCCCACCCCACGCCCAGGCTCTTCACGGTCGACTGCGAGATCCCTCTCTCCTCGAGGTAGCTCCGGACAGGAGAGGCGGATTCCCTGCCGAGGCAGTCGACGAAGAAGGAGTGAGCCTCGGCGATCATCCTCCTGAGGTTCCCCCCGGGGTCCGCCGGAGCATCCCGGGAGACGTCTATGCCGTACTCTGCGGCAAGCTCCTCGAGGGCGTCCCTGAAGGAGATCCCCATGTAGTTCATCAGGAAGGTGAAGACGTCCCCTCCGGCACCGCATCCGAAACAGTGGAAAGCCTGCCTCTGGGGGGAGACATGGAAGGAGGGCGTCTTCTCCTTGTGGAAGGGGCACAGCCCCTTCAATCCGGAGCCGCTCCTTGCCAGCGTGACGTGCCGGCCTATGACGGCCGCTATGTCGGCGGCGTCCTTGACCCTTCCTGCGGCGCTTTCATCGTACATGGCCGGGAAGGAGTCTCACCCCCGGCCCCTGAGCACGGCGATCGTCACTCCCGTACCTCCTTCGTGCGGCTCCGCCATCGAGTAGGAGGACACACGCCTGTCCCTCTTCAGGAACTCCAGGACCGCCTTCATCAGGATGCCCTTGCCCTTGCCATGGATTATGCGCAATCTGAACAGGCCCGAGGCCGCGCAGGAATCGATCCTGACATCGAGTTCCCCGAGGGCTTCCTCCGAGGACATCCCCCTCATGTCTATCTCGTTGGAGACTGCAGTCATCGAATAGAAGGCAGGCGACTCGAGCGTACGCCCCCCTCCCCCCGGAGCCGGAGTCAGCTCGTCCAGGGGCTTTTCGACTCTGACGCAGCCGAACCGGACCACGGCTGCGCCCCCTCTGATATCCTCGACGATCCCCGAGCCCTTCCAGCCTTCGACGGATACGGAGTCGCCCGGACCGATTCCCGCGCCGGACGACCGTTCCTCCACGGGCGGCTTCGGGGGGGGAGGCAGGGGGAGGTCCTTGGACAGCTCCCTGATCGCCCTCCTCGCCTCCTTCCTCTCCACCGGATCCGCACTCCTCAGGCGCGAGAGCATGGAGTCCGCCCTGGAGTTGATTTCCTTCAGACAATCCTCCGCCTGCCGCGCGACATCACGCTTCTGCCTGTCCGCATCCCTCTTCTGGATTTCGAGGAGCTCCTCCAGCTCGGCTCCGAGCTTCTCCGCATTCTCCGCAGTCCGCCTGGCCTCCGACCTCTCGAGTTCGAGGACCTGTATCTCGGACTCGAGCTGGGAGATGAGCCGGTCGAGCCTGAACGCGTCCTGCGACAGCCCAGAAGCCCTCTCCAGGAGAGGCTCGGGAAAACCCATCCTCCCGGCGATCTCGAACGTGAAGGACGATCCCGGCAGCCCGAACTTGAATCTGTAGTCCGGCGACAGCTCCGCATCGTCGAAGTTCATGCAGGCGTTATAGAAACCCTCGTGTGACGAGGCGAGCGATTTGAGCTGTCCGAGATGCGTGGTCGTAACGACCCTGGCGCCGCTGTCTGCGAGGCTCTCGAGCAGCACGGCCGCGAGCGCAGACCCGGTCAGGGGGTCCGTTCCGCCTGCAGGTTCGTCGATTATCGCGAGAGTGTGTTCGTCGGCGGTCTCGAGCATCTCCAGCTCGTCACGGAGCCTTGCCGAATATGTGCTGAGGCGCTCCTGGAGGGACTGCCTGTCCCCTATCGAGACGAGTATCCTCTTGAAATGAGGCAGGGTGGACCCCGCCCCCGCGGAGGCGCCGAGGCCGCTCTGGCTGCAGCAGACGGCCAGGCCCAGAGTCTTGACCAGGACCGTCTTGCCTCCGGCGTTGGGCCCGCTGATGATCAGGACGCGCCAGTCGGAAGGCAGCAGGATGTCGTTCGAAACGGATTCTCCCGCGGGTATCAGCGGATGCCTTGCAGCGAGCAGACTTACAGGTCCTTCCGAAGGGAAGCTCGTACCCGCCTCCAGGTGGAAGCGCGCCCTGGCGAATACCGAATCGAGGGTCATGGCCGCATCCGAGCCTGCGCGGATCACGGGCGAGTTCTCCCTGAGCATCGAGGTCGCCTCGCGCAGGATCCGCCTCTCCTCCTGCTGCAGCTCGATCAGTGTCTCCTGCAGCCTGTTGCCGGATTCCAGCAGCCCTGCAGGCTCGATGAAGACCGTGCCCCCCGAATCGGACCTGTCGTGTATCATCCCGGGCAGGGAGCCCCGTTTGGAGGCGATCATCGGGATGACTACCCGCCCGTTGCGGATGGAGGGAGGCGCGTCCCTCGAGGCGCCTGTCGCGACCATCCTCTCGGAGATGCGTGCAGCCTCGCGGGAGATCGACTCCCTTATCCTGCCTGCATTCCGGGCGAGCCTCGACAGCAGTTCGGAGGCGTCCGGGGCGACCGTGCCCTCGGGCGTGGTTATCCGTAGCAGATGCCTCGTGAGGGGGGACAGATCGGGCAGCGCCGAGAGTGCGTCCGCCAGGACGCCTTCCGTCCAGGGCAGCCCGGTGCCGTCCAGCGAGGAGCGGAACTCGGAGAGGGAGGCGAGCGACTCGGCAGCCACCCTCATGATTCCTGGCTCCACGGCCACGGCTCCGCCTTCGAGCTGGTCGAGGATGTCGAACAGGGGATCCACGGCTCCGCCGGGCAGAGCAGCCCCTGCAGCCAGGAGTCCGGCTGCCTCGAGGGTCTCTTCTGCCAGCCTGCCCGCGTGGACGCTGTCTGCCGAAGGCTCCAGAGCCCTGACCAGGTCCGCCCCCCTGGAGCTCCCGGCCAGGCGTGCTACCCTGTCAAGTATCCTGTCGTACTCGAGCAGTGCGAGGTGCTTATCCATCTCCTGCCGCGGGAGCGGACGAGTCACTCCTTCTTGAAGTTGCGGGACCCGGCCAGCTCCCTGATGATCTTCTTCTCGGACGAACTGAGCTTCCTCGGGACATGGACCCCTATCCGGACGACGAGGTCGCCCCTGCCTCTCCCCTTCAGCCGGCCCAGGCCACCTCCCCTGATGCTCACGATGTCACCGGGCTGCGTCCCTGAAGGTATCTCGATCCGTCTGCCGCCGCCCTCGACTTCGGGAATGTCGAAGGCCGCTCCCAGGACGGCTTCGGGGAAGCTGACCGTGAGTCGATAGACCAGGTTGTCGCCCTCTCGGACGAAGGGGGCATAGTCGACGCTCCTGACATGGAGGACCAGGTCGCCTGCGGTGGAGCCGCCGGGCTGGTTGCCCTGGCCTCTGAGCCTTATCGCATAGCCTTCGGAGATGCCGGCCGGGATGTCCACGGAAATGGCCTTCTCAGAGGAGGCGGTGCCGTTCCCATGGCAGGCGTGGCACTTCTTCCTCGGGATCCTGCCTGCGCCTGAACATGCCGGGCATGCCGACACCGACTGGAACGTCCCCAGGAGGGTCCTCCTCGCGGTCCTCAGCCTGCCCGTCCCGGAGCACTCCCGGCAGGAGTCGGATCCGGCAGCTTCGTCATGGCCGGTTCCCGAGCACTCCCTGCAGGGCTCGTTCCTCCTGACCCTTATCTCCCGCGGACCGCCGAGGGCGGCCTCACGAAGGCCCAGATCGACCGCGACCTCGATGTCGGAACCCCTGGGAGGGCCTCCGGCTCCCCCGAAGCCGCCTCCCCATCCGAACGCGTCCATGAAGGATCTTATCGCGTCGTCCATCCCGAAGCCTGCGAAGACGTCGGACATGTCCGGCCCGCCGTCCACCGTGCCGAACCGGTCGTACTTCGCCTTCTTGTCGGGATCGTTCAGTATCTCGTAGGCGAGTGTTATCTCCTTGAACCGCTCCTCGGCCGCCCTGTCACCGGGGTTCCGGTCTGGGTGGCACTCCATGGCGGCCTTCCGGTAGGCTTTCTTGATCACTTCCCTGTCGGCGTCCCGCGGGACGCCCAGGACTTCATAGGGATTCCTGGCTGTCATCAAACTCTCCTGATTGATACCTTGAACGGCACCGTCCCGGCGGACGGGCTTTCGGACGGATGGGGAGGAACAGGCTCAAACGCTAGAGCTCATGCGGTTCTTCGGTGTTGTCCTCGAGGACGTACAGCTGGTCCTGGTCGTCCGCGCCGATCGAACTCGTGTCCAGGACCTCGATGAGCCGCGACACCTGGGTGACGAGATCGGCGGTCCTGCTGGTCTCCTTCGCGATGCGCACCCTGTCGGTCGTGTCCCTTGTCATCCGCAGGGAGACGAGCGCGGTCTCCAGCTCCTCCCAGGATTCCTTGTCATGCTGCTTCTTGGCGGCCTCGAGCACCCGCTGCGCGTCGTAGATGATCTGGTCGGCTGCATTGCGAGCCTCGACCAGCCTCATCCTCGACTTGTCGATCTCGGCGTTGGCCTCGGCCTCCTTCATCAACCTGTGGATCTCGTCCTCGGACAGCCCTCCGCTCGGATTGACGCGCATGGACTGGAGGCGCCCGGTGATGGCGTCCTTCGCGGAGACGCTCAGGAGCCCGTTGGAGTCGATCTCGAACGATACCTCTATGCGCGGCGCTCCGCGCTTCGCAGGGGGGATGCCCACGAGCTCGAACCGGCCGAGGCTCCTGTTGCCCTCCGCCAGCTCCCTCTCCCCCTGGAGCACGTGGATGCTGACGACCTGCTGGTTGTCGACGGCGGAAGTGAACATCCTGCTGCGCTTTATCGGAATCGGGGTGTTGCGCTCGACTATGGGCGCCATGACCCCCCCGAGCGTCTCGACGCCCAGCGTCAGGGGCGTCACGTCGAGGAGCACGAGGTCCTTCCTCACACCGGTCAGGACCGAGGCTTCGACAGCTGCTCCGATTCCGACGACCTCGTCGGGATTCACGCTGTGCGCCGGCTTCTGGTGGAAGATCTCCTCGACCACGCGCCTGACGAAGGGCATCCGCGTGGATCCACCGACGAGCAGCACATGGTCGATCTCCTCGGGGCGCACGGAAGCATCGTTCAGCGCCTTCTCCGAAGGCTCCCTGGTCTGTTTCACGAGGTCTTCTATCAGGCTCTCGAGGAGACCCCTCGTCAGAGAGATCTCGAGATGCTTCGGTCCGTCCTCGTCGGAGGCTATGAAGGGAAGGTTGATCGAAGCCTCCAGGACGCTCGAGAGTTCACACTTCGACCGCTCGGCCGCCTCCCTGATCCTCTGGAGTGCCACAGGATCGTTCGACAGGTCGATTCCGTGCTCGCGCTTGAACTCCGATATGATCCAGTTCACGATCCTTGCGTCGAAGTCATCGCCGCCGAGCCTCGTGTTCCCGCTCGTGGCCATCACTTCGAACACCCCGTTGACCACCTGGAGGATGCTGATGTCGAAGGTGCCTCCGCCCAGGTCGTAGACGGCCAGCCTCTTCCTCTCGGTAGGCTCCATGAAGGCGAGGGCGGCGGCGGTAGGCTCGTTCAGGACGCGCCTGACCTCGAAACCGGCAATCCTCCCTGCAGCCTTCGTGGCCTCCCGCTGTACCTCGTTGAAGTAGGCCGGAACGGTTATGACGGCTTCCGTGACCGGTTCTCCCAGGAACTCCTCCGCACGGCTCTTGAGCCTCTGGAGGATCATCGCCGAGATCTCGGGAGGGGTGAAGTCGCGGTCGAAGATGCGCACGACTGCATCGCCCTTGTCGTTGCTCCTGACCTCGTAGCTGACGTTCATGCGCTCGTTCGAGATCTCCTCGAACTGTCTGCCCATCAAGCGCTTTATACTCCAGATGGTGTTGCGTGGATTCGTGATGGCCTGCCTCTTGGCAACAAGGCCGACCAGCCGTTCGCCTTTCGATGTGAAGGCTACCACGGAAGGCATCACACGCTGCCCCTCGCCGGACGGGATGACGACTATCTCCCCGCCCTCGGCGACAGCCATGCAAGAATTGGTGGTTCCTAGGTCAATTCCGACGGCTCTGCCCAAGATATGCCTCCGGATCTGGAGGAAGCCGCCAGGGCCCCCCTGGTGTCACTATCCATCGACCCCGTAGACCCGGGATGCAGCAGCCGGGCTTGGTCCGGCGGACCCCCTCTGCCCGGATCATCCCACCGTCACCAGTTTGATAAAAGTATGCTATCATCACGCCCTTGTCAACGACCTCATCGCCCTTTCCGGTCCCCCCCTCAGGACTCCTAGCTCGCAGATGAAGGCAGTGACCAGCCGGGCGGGAGTGACATCGAACGCAGGATTGTAAGTCGATACTCCTTCGGGAGTCATGCGGACGCCTGCGACCGAGGAGACCTCCGAGGGATCGCGCTGCTCTATCTCGATGGCACGTCCGTCCGGAGTGTCCGGATCGAAAGTGGTCAGGGGAGCTGCGACATAGAACGGCACCCCGGCCTCCCTGGCCGCCAGCGCAAGCGGGTACGTCCCGAGTTTGTTGGCAGTGTCCCCGTTCGCTGCTATCCTGTCGGCACCAGTGATGACCGCATCGATCCGGCCCGATGCGAGGAGCGAGGCCGCGGCCGAGTCCGGAAGCACGGTCACGGGGATGCCCGCCCTCGAGAGCTCCCAGGCGGTCAGCCGTGATCCCTGCAGGAGGGGTCTGGTCTCGTCGGCGAACGCCTCCGAGAGGAGCCCCCTGTCCCAGGCTTCGTAGAGAACGGCGAGTGCCGTACCGAGGCCCCCGGTCGCCAGCGCCCCGGCATTGCAGTGCGTCAGGACCCTCGCTCCGGGTTCGAGCAGGGCTGCGCCGTGCTCCCCCATCCGCCTCGAGGCCTCGAGGTCCGCTGCAAGCATTCCGTCGGCGCTTTCCAGAAGCTCGTCGAACAGCTTCTCCGATCCCTCGTGGCGCCGGCAGATCTCCGCCTGCGTGGAGAGCGCCCGGAACAGGTTGACGGCGGTGGGTCTGGTGGATGCGAGAAGTCTGATCGCCCCCTCGACACCCCCCCCGGATCCGGTTCCCAGAGCTTCGAGTCTGGCTGCCAGGGCGACTCCGTATCCGGCTGCGATGCCGATGGCGGGTGCCCCCCTCACGGCGAGAGATCGTATCGCGGAGGCCAGGGTTTCCACATCCCGGCATTCGAGGTAGCTCTCCACCCCGGGGAGGAGGCGCTGGTCCAGCAGGCGGATCGAACCATCCGACCATCTGACGGTCTCGACGGGCGCGCAGGGCATCAGGCTCCCGTCCCGAGCGCTGCGAGGCAGATATCCAGGATATCCTCCGGCTCCATCATCCGCCCTTCTCCTACGGTTCCGCACGCGAGCGCTCCGGTTACCGGACCGGCGAAGACCACGCCTCTGGAAGCAAGCCTCTCGACGTTATCCCTGGTTGCCTGGTGCTTCCACATCCTGCTGTTCATCGACGGAGCGACCACGACAGGGCAGTCGCAGGCGAGGGCGGTCGATGAAAGCAGGTCGTCTGCGAGGCCCCAGGCCATCCTTGCGAGTATGTGAGCCGTCGCCGGGGCGATTATCAGGAGGGAGGCCGATTCGCTCAGAGTTATGTGAGGGATCGGATCGGCCGGCTGCGCCGGGAAGAGGTCCGTATGGACAGGTCTTCCGGTGACGCATGAAAGCTGCGCCGCGCCGACGAGCCTCGTCGCGGGAGCGGTGAGTATGCCTTCGACTTCGAAACCGCTCCTGCGGAGGAGCGAGGCCAGCGCGACACCCTTGTAGGCAGCCGCGCTGGATGTAATCCCCAGGATCACCTTCCGGGACATTCCAGCAGACCCTCCCTGCATCTCCTGCCGACCTCGTTCACTCCCATGAGGGTGAGAGCCGGTATGACGACGAATGGAGTGCGGCAGACACCCGCGATCCCCTCGGCCCACCCTCCCGTTGCTATGTAGACGGCCCCCTCCCCCGCGAAGGGAGAGAGCAGCTCGACGAGCCGGTCCGCGGCTCCCGCCGAACCGAGCAGCACTCCCGACCGTACGGCCTCGGCGGTCGATCGTCCCAGCGGGCTCCCCGGCAGGTCCAGCTCCACCGGGTTGAGCAGCTCGGCCTTCCTGAAGAGTTCAGACGCGGCCGTGCCTATGCCCGGTGCTATGGCGCCACCCAGATAAGCCCCTCGAGCATCCAGCACATCGAATGTGGTTGCGGTTCCGAAATCGGCAACTATGGCCGGGAGGTTCCCCAGGAGGATCGCCGCGGCGGCGTTCGCTATCCGGTCCGGTCCGAGCTCCTCAGGCCGCGGATATTCGACCCTGATGCCGGATGTGCTGGCGCACACCTCGATCGCGTCGGTCCCGAGGTAGTCCCCTGCGGCCTTCTCCACACAGTGCCGCAGCTGCGGGACGACTGTTGCGAAAGAGAGGAATCCGGGGACATCGGAGTCGACGTGCGAGAGTACGGATTCCAGGAGCAGCCCCAGTTCGTCCGGGGTCCAGTGCCTGGTGGAGACCCTCCAGCTCCTCAGGAGATCCCCTCCGTCGAACAGGCCTATCGCCGTCTTGGTGTTGCCGATGTCGAGACAAAGGCTTGTCATCGCGCCTCCCAGTCGAGAGAGATGTCTGCGGCAGGGGCGGAGTGGGTCAGGCTGCCTATCGAAATCCCGTTCACTCCGGTTTCGGCCATCGCCCTGACCGAGCCAAGGTTCATGCCCCCGGACGCCTCGAGGTAGATGCCGCTGCCCTGCGCCCTCCGTACGGCCGCCCGGACCGCCTCCGGCCCCATGTTGTCGAGCAGGATCCTCTCGGGTCGCATCTCCAGGACTGGCTCGAGCTGATCCGGACGATCGATCTCGACTTCCACGGGCACGCCGAGGTCCCTCGCGGCACGGACAGCCTCCGCGATCCCGTCCACCCCTCCGGCGGCGATCCAGTGGTTGTCCTTGAACATAGCCATGACGCGCAGATCGAATCGGTGATTGAAGCCGCCGCCGCACCTGACCGCGTACCTCTCCAGGGACCGGAGCCCCGGTGTCGTCTTCCTCGTGTCCAGTATCTCGACGCCGGTCCCCCGGACCGATTCGACGAACATCCTCGTGAGGGTCGCTATCCCGCTCATCCTGTTCAACAGGTTGAGCGCGGTCCTCTCCCCTCGCAGGAGGGTTCCGCAGGGTCCTTCCAGCCTGCCCGCGGGCGCACCTGCGCCGAGGAGCCCGCCCTCGCAGGCCGCCGATGTGATCTCGACGCCTCCGCCCAGCATCGAGAAGACCTTCTCGACGAGCATCCAGCCGCAGAGTACCAGTTCGGACCTGGCCACGGCGACCGCCCTTGCACGGGACATCGCGGCGGCTCCAAGAGCGGCGACCGAGGCATCGAACAGGGCCTCATCCTCGGCAAGGCCTCGCGAAACCACATCCGCCGCCACTGATTCGAGATCACTCCAGTCAGAGACCACTGATGCTCCCTTCGGGCAGGTTGTCGTCCGTGAAGACTACCCTGCCCCCTGCCATGGTGAGGAGGATTTCGAGCGAATCCAGTTCTTCCGACATGGGATCCCCGTCGAGGATCACGAGGTCGGCCCTCCGCCCGGCTCCCATGGGCCGGGCTAGGTCCTCGAATCCCGAGATGCGGGCTGCGCCCAGCGTGTATGCCTCGAGCGCCGCTCGTCTGTCGAGTGAGAATTCCGGAACCGGATGCGACAAGGCCCCGGCGAGACCCCAGAGCGGCCCGAAGGGCATCCCGTCGCTGCCGAATCCGAGATCGAACCCCGCCGAGCCAGGCAGGCTGAAGGGATTGAGCCTAGCGGCCGGACCTGCTCCGAGCCTCTGTGCGTACATCCCTCCCTCACCCTGCCATCGCCTTACGAAATTAGGCTGCATGCAGAACCTGTGGAGATCCCTCCTCCAGGCTCCCGGCCAGACCGGCTCCAGCTGCTCCGCATGCTCGACCCTGACAGTCCCGGACTTTCCGTCCGTCCGCTTTTCGGCGGTCGCGACGCTGATCCTGCAGAGCTGCCCGAGTGCACGCGCGCCTATCGCATGGACCACCGGCTCGAGCCCTCTGCTCCATGCCTCCTCGATAGCATGGGCGAGCATGTCGTCCCCGAGCGCCAGGAAGCCTGACGAACCATCTGCGAATTTCCCGTCAACCGCGGCCGTACAGGCGCCCAGACCCCCGTCCAGGAAGAGTTTGGCCCCCCTGATCGAGAACCGCCCGGCACGGGACGCCTCGGGCCAGAGCGAGGTATCCGGATCGAAAACGTTTATGGCAATGGAGATGTCGGGGTCGAGGATTTCCTCGATCATGCCGAGATGCCGAAGGGACTCGGTCGTGCAGACTCCGGTGACGCCGTTCGCGAACAACCTGCGCTGGGCGAACCCCAGGCCTTCCGCCACCTCGGAGCGGGACGGGGGGAAGAGGTCGAAAGCCTTAAGGACCGGGCCCTCGACTATCACCGCGCTGCCTGGTCCGCCTGCCGTCTCCACGCCTCCCGGCACGGCGCTCCTCAACATGGAAAGCATAGCCGTGTTCACGAGGGCCGAGTGGCCGCACACCCTTCGGAGGAGGACGGGACGCAGACCGGAAATCGCGTCGAGTTGTGCGATGCCGGGGGGAGCATCGCCGTCCCAGCTGCTATCGTCCCATTTCTCGCCTCTCACGATGCTGCCGCCTCGAGCAATCCCACCGGCCAGGATCCCGAGGAGGTCGCCTGCGTTCCGGCAGCCGGAGAGATCGAGGCTGATCTCCTCCATCCCCATCCAGAGAAGGTGGCAGTGGGCGTCGAAGAATGCCGGCATCACGTGGCAGCGGGGAGCGGGACCGTCTGCGGGGCGTATGGTCTCGATCACTCCGCCCCGGATGACGATCTCGCAGGGTCCTGCGGGCTCGAGGCCGTTTCCTCGCCAGAGAGAGGAGCACCGGAGGACGGTGCTCACCTGGCTCCCCCGCTCTCCCTCCGGCTGGCAACCTGCACCTGCATGAGCTCGAACACCTCTTCGCGGACGTCGAACTCGAAGAACGTGAACCTGCCCTGCTTCTCCACGGAGGAAACCTTGCCGGGGACCTCGAGCTGTATGAGGCCGCCACGGGGAGAAGCCTCAGGGACCATCTCCCTCACCCCGTCCTGGAAGACGATGTAGCGGGCCTCTATCTGCTGGGCGTCGTCGAGGGGGAACCATGCCTTCAGGATGAGCCTGCTCTTGTCGAAGACCGGGTTCTTGCCCTGGTATCTCACGCTCACGGTCTTGATCCGGGACTCCGAGTTGAGGAGGGGCGAGAACTCCACGGCCGTGTTGCGGCCGGATTCCTTGGCCTCGTAGAGCGCCTTGTCCGCCATCACGATAAGCTCGGCACCCGTGACATCCTCCGTGCTGCAGACCCCGGCGGAGATCCTTACTTCGAGCTGGACGAACCCGTCCGTGGCGGATTCCCCGCCTGCCGGGAGGCAAGGGTCGTCAGCCCTGATCGAGAGTGGGCTGGACTCCACCAGGGAAACCATCCTCCGGGCCGCGGCAAGTCCCTCGGACCTGCTGAAGTTCGGGAGGAGAACCGTTATCTCCTCTCCCCCGTACCTGTACGCCTCGCCGCGGTACCGGACGCTTTCCCGGAGCAGGCGCGCGACATGGAAGAGGACCATGTCGCCTATCGCATGCCCCCATCTGTCGTTGAAGGCCTTGAAGTGGTCTATGTCGATCATTATCGCGGAGAGTGGAAGGCGTTCCATGGCAAGGAGCTTCAGGAGCCTGGGAAGATCCTCGTCCAGAGCCCTGCGGGGAGGGAGTGCGGTGACGGCATCCATCTCCCCCTGACGGGGAAACCGGAGCCTGCCGCCGGAGTCGCCGAATCCTTCATCCATGGCCATACCGCCGAAGATAACCAGACGGAGCCCGACCACAACACCCGGCTCCGGGCTCAGGGCGCACGGACGGCCCCGGTTTCCTCCGGATGGAGGCCTGGGAAGTTGACACGGATGGCGGATGGGAGTACGGTAAGCATGCTGGCTGGTTTATCATGCCCGATCCGGGGGGAATGGAGGTATCTTGAAAAGGCTTCTCGCTCCGTTGACGATGGTGCTGATCCTGGTGTCCGCCTGCGGTGTCTCGCCGGAGGAACGGGCGGTCCGCGCCGCCTACAACGACCTGACCGACAACATGGAATCCGGTGACTACGATGCCACTTTCGATGCGATGAGCTCAAACACCAGGCAGTTCCTCGACGAGCTGGCCGGAGCCCTCGAATTCTACGGGATGGGGATGGGCGCCGACGGCAGGGAGCTCCTCTGGACCATGATGTCCGAAGTGGACATGTCCGACCTCTCCCGCGACATCCGGTCGGTGACGATCACCGGGAACAGGGCCGACGTTGTCACCGCGACACTCGAGGGTGACGAGACGACGACCTTCGTACTCGAGGACGGCGCCTGGAAGCTCGACTTCGAAGAGTTCATGAAGAGCGCGATGGACGAGGGCATGGCCGGTTCAGGTATGACCGTCGACGATCTCCTCGCACGCGAGGTGCCGGGTGATCTCGGCGGCGGCGGGATGGTCGAAGGCACTGACTTCGAGGTCGGCACAGGGAGCTGCCCCGTCAGGATCACCAACGATCTCGGCAGCTGGGAGATCTGGTATGTCTACGTCAGCACCTCGGACCAGACCGAATGGGGCGAGGACTGGCTCGGAGCCTCCAACATCCTCTCCCCCGGCAACACGTTGACTGTCAACGTCGGTCAGGGTACCTACGACATGATGGTCGAGGACGAGGACGGCGATACCTACAGCCTCTACGGCGTGGAGGTAGGCTCCTCGGGCTACACCTGGAATGTCTCTCTCTCAGACATGGACTGAGATCTGATCCGGTATGGACACTGGATCACCCGAAAGCGATGATAGTTGCCAACGGCGCCCCGGGTGCTGTCGATTCAGGTAGACCGGTGCCAGACAACCTTTGATGGAGGGATGATGAGAAGAGTCCTGTTGCTGCTTGCAAGCGCCCTAGTACTGATCGGGGCGGGCTGCGCCAAGACGGTGCCCATTACGATCACAAACTCTCTCGGCGATTATGACATAGCCCAGATCTACATCTATCCGACCACCCAGATAAGCCGCGGCGAAGACCTCCAGGTCGCCGACCTCGTCTCCGGCGAGAGCGCGATCTTCCAGTTCCTCCCCGGCACCTACAACATCCTTGTAATCGACCAGGATGACGACAGCTACTTCTTCGAGAACGTCACAGTCCCCAAGGAAGGCCTCGTCAAGGAGATCACCCTCGACGACCTGAACTGGGAGAATGTCCATGTCGGAACCGGCCACTACCCCATCACCATCACGAACAACCTGGTCGACTACGACCTGTGGTGGCTCTACGTCGACCCGACCGGCAACGAGTTCTCTACCGAGTACATGGATTCCAACATCATCTTCCCGGATGAGACCATCACCGTATGGATCGAGCCGGGCACCTACGACGTCCAGGTCATCGACGACACCGACTTCACCTACACCTACGAGGGCGTTGCCGTTTCCGAGACCGCCGGCGCGACTCTCTCCGTCAAGCCCGAGGACATCGACACAGTAAGGCCGATAGCCGTACCCGCCACTGTCACGGTCAGGAACGGCCTGGGCAGCTGGGACATCATGTATCTTTACATCGACAAGTCCGACGAGCCCTGGGGCGAGGACAGGCTGGGCTCCTCCATCCTCCTGCCCGGTGACTCCTTCGATGTCGAGATCACCACGGGTACCTGGGACATGAAGGCCGAAGACGTAGATGGCGACACCTACACGATCTGGCAGCAGGAAGTCGGTCCGGAGGGCTTCGTATGGGAAGTCACCCTCGACCAGATGGACGCTCAGTAGTCCGACCCCTTCGTCAGCAGGAGAAGCCCCCGGGAGACCGGGGGCTTCTTCTTTTCTTCTCTTCTCATCCTGTCAGGGTTTCGCAGCTCCGCCCGTGCGCCTTTCTTCCTCAGGTCCTCCGCATCATCCGGACGAAGACGAGATTGACGGCCGCCACGGCAGCGGCCAGGGCGAACACCGACCAGGGACCCACGAAGGCCCAGAGGAGACCCGCCCCGACCGGCACCAGCATCGATACGGCGTGGTCGAGCGTGCCTCCCAGGCCGAGGGTCGGGACGATGTCTCCGCTGCATCTGGCTATCCTCGTGAGGTATGTGGTCCTCGCCATGCTGAGGGAGAAGAGCAGCTCGTCGAGTACGTAGAGCGAATAGAGTACGGCGAGTGCGCCTCCCCTTCCGAGGATCGAGGGAGCCGCGGCATAGCCCAGGCACATGCAGAAGACGAGCACCGACTCGACGGTCAGGACGGCCTTCTCGCCGTACCTGTCGATGAGGTCTCCGAAGAGAGGTTTCGAGAACAGTCCCAGGATGGCCGCGGCGCCCATGGCTATGGCGATGTCCTGGGCTCTCTGGTCGAACATGCTCACCAGGAGCCAGGGGGCGAAGGTCAGGAATATCTGCTTCCTCGCCCCGAACAGGATGGCGAGCATGTAGTAGAGCCTGTACTCCCTCCTCACGACGAACCTCTCGCGCAGCGCCATCCTCCTGGCGCCGTCCTCCCTGTCTCCGGAGACCCTCGGTATCGCCATGGTCAGCACCGCTCCGAGCACGAGGATCAGGGCGCCGCTCGCGTAGGTGGCGGCGAACCCGCCTCCGGTCTTCTCCAGGACGATCCAGACGATACCGGTCCCGAGCATCAGGCCGGCAGACCGGTAGGCCCCCACGATGCCGAGGATCCAACCCCTGCCCTTCTCCGGCGCCAGATCCATCGCGAGCGAATCTCTAAGCGGGACATACAGATGCATGCCTGCCGACCAGAGGATCATGCACGCCATGAAGACCGCGAAGGAGGACCCGGCGAAAGCGAGAACGGCGAAACTCGCAACCCCGGCGGCGAAGCAGAGGGTGATCGCGCGCCCCCTGGCCATGCCTGCGACGAGACCTACGAGGATCACCTGGAGGAATCCGGGGAGCTCCCTCGGACCTTCCAGCGCTCCCCTCACGTCTCCTCCGACACGGAGGGTGTTGTGCAGGAAGTCCGGCATGACCGCCGA
This sequence comes from Candidatus Fermentibacterota bacterium, assembly GCA_963718745.1. GTDB lineage: Bacteria > Fermentibacterota > Fermentibacteria > Fermentibacterales > Fermentibacteraceae > Fermentibacter. The sequence continues at coordinate 436,116 of OY970370.1, forward strand.
GAAGACGTTCCCCGCAGCAGACATGACGGCAACCGCGAGGAGGAGCCTCCCGAGGTTTCCGGACAGGCCGATCCTCCGGGCGAGCGATCGGGCTTTCGAGGGGGTCTCCATGGGCGCCTCCGGAAGGATTCGAGGAAGAGGGAATGTCTCGTGCCGGACCGTGCGGGACAGGCGAACATGGCGCCGAAAGGCTCCGGGGGTCTATAGTTGCCGGAATGACGGAGGTGGCCATGTCCGTGGAGATTCCTGCAGGAGCGAGTGCGACGGAGTCCGTCGTCGCAACGCCCGTGACCCTTGCGTCCAGCGTAGGCTCGGGAGGCCTCGACGTGTTCTCGACTCCCGCGATGATCGCCCTGATGGAGAGGGCTGCGGTATCCGCCGCGGCGCCCTTCCTCGGCCCCGACAGGACGACCGTCGGCACGAGGCTGGATGTGCGCCACACCGCAGCCACCACCCCGGGGACACGTGTCACGGCGGAGGCCTTGCTGCTGAGAGTCGAAGGCAGGATGCTCGAGTTCCGCGTGAGGGCTTTCGATCCCTCCGGGACCATCGGGGAAGGTTTGCACGAGAGAGTCGTTGTCGATATCGCCAGGTTCCTGGACAGGGCCGCCCGGAGGGCATCGGCCCGTCCGGACGATGGGGAAGGACGGAGCGGGAGATGTCCGGACAGCCAGTGAGGAGAGACCAGGTCCAGCCAGGCGACAAGTGGGCGGTGGAGGCCGTATTCGAATCCGACGCTGCATGGGAGGAAGCCTTCAGGGAGACCGAGGGCTTCGCACGGACCTTCTCCGCATGGGCGGGCAGGCTGGGAGAGTCGCCGGGGACTCTGGCCCTCGCGATAAGGGAAATGCTCTCGCAGGAGAGGACCCTCGCGAAACTCTCGCTCTATGCAGGTATGCGCCAGGACGAGGATCTATCCGACCAGGTGCACTCGTCCATGCACGAGCGATGCTCCACGAGGCTCAACGAGGTCGGCACCGCGAAGTCCTTCTTCATGCCGGAACTGCTCGGGATAGATCAGGAGCGGATGTCCTCCTGGCTCCGCGGACCGGAGCTCTCCGGATACGCGGGCTGGCTGGAGGAGATGCTGAGGTACAGGCCCCACACCCTCTCCAGGAGCGAGGAGAGGCTCCTTTCGATGTCCAGGGACGCCCTCTCGGGATTCCATTCAGCCTTCGGCAAGCTCTCCAACGTGGACATGCCGGCCCGGCTCCCGGTCATCACGGATTCCGAGGGCGCTCCCCGGAAGCTCTCCAACTCGAACCTGGTTCCTCTTCTCGAGGAAGCCGACCGCCGGGTCCGCCTGGACGCCTTCAACGGCTACTACCGCGAGCTCTCCGGCAACCTCGAGACTTCCGCGGCGCTGCTCAACGGGCAGGTCAGGGCGAGCGTGTTCAGGGCGAGGGCCAGGAACCACCCCTCGGCGCTGGAGGCCTCACTCTTCGACGACATGGTGAGCGCAGGCGTGTATGAGGCCCTGATCCGGGCCGTCCACGAGAACCTGCCTGTGATGCACGGCTTCTATGCCCGCAAGAAGCGCTCGCTCGGACTGGACACTCTGGCCCCCTGCGACCTCTATCTCCCCGCCGTGGCCTTCACGCCCCGCAGATACACCTTCGACGAAGCCGTCGAGATGACGCTCGAGGCCGTCGAACCGCTCGGGAGCGACTATTCGGCGGACCTCGAGAAGGGATTCGAGAGCGGATGGGTCGACCGCTACGAGAACGCAGGCAAGCGTTCGGGAGCCTACTCGACAGGATGCGTCGATTCCTTCCCCTTCATACTCCACAACTTCAGCGGCACGCTCGATTCGGTCTTCACCCTGGCCCACGAGGCGGGTCACTCCATGCACAGTCTGCTCTCATGGAGGAAGCAGCCCTATCACACCTCGGACTACAGGATCATCCTGGCGGAAGTGGCCTCCACGACGAACGAGATGCTCCTGGCCGACCTCCTGATGAGGAAGTCCCCCGGCGCAGACATGCGTGCCTATCTGCTTGACAGGCTGATAAACGACTTCAGGACCACCCTGTTCAGGCAGACGATGTTCGCGGAGTTCGAATGGCTGATACACAGGGAGGTCGAGGAGGGCGGGGCGCTGACCCGCGAGTTCCTCGACGGGAGATATCTCGATCTCGTCAGACAGTACCATGGAGATGCCCTGGACACGTCCGGCGACAACGCCCTGATCGCATCCGAATGGGCCAGGATCCCCCATCTGTACTACGGCTTCTACGTCTACAAGTACGCGACGGGGCTCGCCTCCTCGGTGGCCATCTCGAGAAGGCTGCTCGCAGGCGCTCCGGGTTGCCTGGAGGCGTACCTGGGCTTCCTGTCGGCAGGGTCTTCGAAGCAGCCGCTGGACATACTCAGGGATGCGGGTGTGAATCTGGAGACCCCGGCTCCCGTCAATGAGGCTCTCGGGTATCTGGCCGGGGCGGTCGAGGAGTTCGGGGGGCTTGCAGGGTAGCGGCATCCAGGCCCCGGGAGGCCTCCCGGCCGATCAGGAGGCGCCAGGACCCGGGCGCTCCGGAGGCTTCGAGCCCCTCCCTGCCGAAATCGTCTGCAGGATCGAGCCGATGAGCCCTGTGTCGACCTTCGTGTCGAAGCAGTCGCCGTTCGGGCGGCTGTTGAGGACTCCGTAGACAGGCACGTCCGCTGAATCCAGGATCCCCGAGCACAGGTCCCTGGGACAGGCTACGGCTATGACGAGGTCGGGCCGGCTTTCCTCGACGGCCTTCCTGGCGGCGGTACCGCCGGTGGCTATCGAGACGCGCAGCCCGAACCGGTCCGCGAGCGCGAGGAGCCCTGCGATGTCGCACCGGCCGCACCGCGTGCATTGCGTCTGGTCGAACACGATCCGGTTGGTGCATTCGTGGAACTGGAGACAGTGCGGCAGGAGGAGCAGCACCGACGCATCCCGCCCGAACCCTCGCAGGCTCCTCTCCAGGCTCCTGTTGTTCATCTCGACCACCATGCACTCCGCGGACAGGGATTTCCTCGCCCTCCGGGGCATGACGAGCCGCAGGGCATGGTAGGAGACACCGAGAAGCACCATGGACATCCTCCTGCCGGGGATTCCCGGCAGAGCCGCGAGCTGGAGCGGAAGAACCGCGAGGAGGGAGAGGAGCCAGGCCGGACTGCCCGTCGCAAGCGCCAGGACCACTCCCGTCAGGACGACCGGTGCCGAGGCCAGGAGCAGCCCTGAATGGAAGAGCAGCGGCCCCCTAGCCAAGAGCCTCGTCCGGGAGAGGCCTGTAACCGGCGAAGAAGGAACGACCGTCCATGCTCCTCCGGGATTCGGGACGCACCTCCAGCAGTTCCATCGATCCTTCGGAGCATCCGGCGTGGAGAACCCCGTCGATAAGGCTCATCCGCGCCCGCGGGAGCTTCCTGTCGGAGATCCTCGCCGACAGTACCAGCAGTGTGCTGTTCCGGAAGCGGGTCCGGGCACCGGGGGATGGAGCGAACGCCCTTATCCTCCTGGAGACCTCATCCGCCGGAGACGACCAGTCGAGCCACGACTCCGCTTCCTCGAGCTTGTCCGCCTTCGTCGGTGACCCGGTCTGCTCGACGGGCGAAAGCCTGCCCGAGAGATAGCCTTCCAGCACCTCCGGCAGCGCGCCTGCAGCTATCGACGCGAGCCTGTCCGACAGCTGCCCGGAGTTCTCCTCCGCATCTATGGGGGTGGGAGTCGATGCTATCACAGGCCCGGTGTCCCAGCCCGCATCCGTCAGCATGAACGAAACCCCTGTGAGGGCGTCGCCCTCGAGTATCGCCCGCTCGACGGGACAAGGTCCCCTGTGCCTCGGGAGAAGCGAGGGGTGGACGTTCACGACACCCATGGGGAACCCCGAGAGGAACTCCTCCGGGAGCCAGAGGCCGAATGCTGCTGAAACCGCGAAGGGGGCGCAGGGTGGAAGGATTCCGACATCCCTGACGCGCCCTGTCCTGATGACCGGGATTCCCAGTGCGGTTGCGGCGGAGGCGACGGGCGTCCCGGACTCCCTCAACCCTCTCCCGGCCCTGGCGTCGAGCCTGGTAACGACGATCGAAGGGCGGTATGCAGATCCGGCAAGGGCTTCGAGCACGGGCACCGCGAACCGCGAACTGCCCAGGAACGCCGGCCCGCAACTCATCCGCACTCCAGCCTCGAGAGCCGCGATCTGAGAAGCTTCCTCCTCAGGGATCCAAGCCTTTCGACGAACAGCACTCCGTCGAGATGATCGTTCTCGTGCTGGGCAACCCTTGCGGCCATGCCGTCCAGGTCCAGGGAGAAGCTCTTCCCGTCGGAATCCAGAGCGGTGACGCGGGCGAACGACGGCCTGACGACCGGCTCGTAGATGCCTGGCACGCTGAGGCAGCCCTCCTCGTGGCGCGAGGGCGGACCGGAGGTCTCCACCACAGGGTTGATGAAGATCCTGTGCCCGCAGAGTGAAGGCAGGATCGAACTCTCCAGGAGGAAGACCCTCAGGTTCTCGCCGGTCTGCGGAGCTGCCAGCCCGAGCCCCTCCTCCTCGGCAAGGAGTCTCTCCATGTCAGGAATAAGGGACTCCAGGAGTCCGGCGTCCGCTTCGAGGTCGACGACCCTGGATACTCTTTTCAGACCTGCATCCCCATAGATGCGTATCGTCCTCACGCATCCCCTTCCGTGCCCTTTTCGATGACCGCTACGGCGGACCTGTCGATGTCGACCTTCACTCCGTCAGCGATCCTGATCGAGACGATTTCGCCCTTGACTGCGGCGACGACTCCGTGGAGACCACCGGAGGTGACTACCCTGTCGTCCTTCTTGAGGGAGTCCCTCATGGCCTTCAGTTGCTTCTGCTGCTTCTGCTGGGGTCTGATGATCAGGAAGTAGAAGATGGCGATCATCGCGAGTATCGGGAGAAGGCTGGTGAGGTTTGTAGGATCCATGCAGCCGGGCTGTGCCGCTGCGGTTCCCTCGGTCTGGGAGACGGCTGCCAGTCGGACGATTTCGTGGAGCAGGCCGGCGATGGTCATCTTATGGTTCCTCCTTGGATGTTGTTACCTTCTGGGTCGCGGCAGGCTGCTCGAGAGACCCATCCAGCTGCCCGCGAGCCCGGTGGCGGCTCCGAGCAGGACCACTCCCGTCATCCATCTGGACGGCAGGAAGACATGGTCGATGGATCCCGACAGCACAAGGGAGACTGCATATGTGAAAATGAGCCCGCCGATGGATCCGGCCAGCCCGGACAAAAGCCCCTCGAGGAGGAAGGGCACGCGGATGAAACGGTCCGAAGCACCGAATATGCTCATCATCTCCACGGTAGCCGCCCGGCCGGATATGGACAGCCGTATGGCACCGGCCACCACGAGCGACACTCCGAGGAGGATTATCGTACCGGCGAAGATGTCCAGCCTGTGGAGCGTCCGGATGAGGTTCGAGAGCCCGGGGAGGTAGCTCTCGCCGTAGACCACGTCGCACACCCCCTCGAAGCCCGAGAGCGACGAGGAAAGAGAGGATATCCTCTCCTGATTCCTGTAGTCCGGCAGGAGGGTCACCTGCAGCGAGGCGGGAAGGAGGAAGTCATCCCCCATCAGCTCGAGGAGCTCTATCCTGTCCGGGAGTTCGGCTCTGAAGAGCGCCTCGGCCTCGGCCGGCGAGACGTAGTACACGGACAGCACGCCCTCCATGCCGTTGACCATGTCCCCCAGAGCCCTCGCCCGGGCTTCCGTCATCCCGTTGTCGAGGAAGACCTCGATGCCGACCGCCCGCTGCTCCCTCTCGAGGATTCCGCGGAGATTCCATGTGACCACGAGGAATGTGTCGAAGATCACGAACGACAGGCTGACCATCAGGAATGTGGACAGGATGGACGCCCGCCTGCCGCGCATGTTGAGCCATGTCTCCCGGAGGAGCGGCATCGCCGGTATCACAGCAGCGCCTCGGGCTGGATGTCGGATGGGTCCTTGATCCTGCCCTGCTCAAGGAAGACCAGTCTGGCGAGTCCTGGAGGGATCTGCCTGGGGTCGTGAGTGGCCATCAGTACGGCCGTTCCACCGCGGTTGATCTCGACGAGGAGGTCGATGACCCTTCGGGATACGACCGGATCAAGGTTGCCCGTTGGTTCGTCCGCCAGCAGGACCGTCGGATTCGCGACCATGGCCCTGGCCACGGCCACCCTCTGCTGTTCACCGCCGGAGAGCTCGTGAGGCCTGGCCAGCCGCCTGTGGCTGAGGCTCATCTCTCCCAGCAGCGAGAAGACCTTCTTCCTGACGGCCCTCTGGGAGGCTCCGGAGACCTGGAGCGGGAGTGCGACATTGTCGAACACGGTCCTGTCGGGCAGGAGGCGGAAGTCCTGGAAAACGACGCCGATCTTCCTGCGAAGATAATGGAAGTCCGCGGACCTCATCCTGTCGGACGAGAAGCCTGCGACCTCCACCCTGCCCGAGGTGGGGAGGTCGCCCATCCATACGAGCCGGAGAATAGTCGTCTTCCCGGCTCCGCTGGGGCCGGTGAGGACTACGAACTCGCCGGGCTCGACGGAGAAGGTGACATCCTCCAGAGCGGGCCAGCCCGAGTAGAAACGGGAGACCCTGTCAAACCTTATCATCGCATGGCTCCCCGGCCGTCGGCACGGGATGGAACAGGAGGCCCCGGTCCCGTTTCGGCACCTGTCTCCCCTCCGGCAGGGCGTCGACGACGAACGAGGCGTCCCTGCCGTCGGGCATGACCATGTCTATCCTGTCCCCGGGCGAAAGCCTGGCCGACGGTTTTGCCGTACGTCCGTTGATCTTCACGAAGCCGCCGTCGCAGGCGTGCCCGGACAGACTCCGGGTCTTGAGGATGCCCGCGACCCTCAGGAAGAGATCAACTCTCATCCGAGGCGTAGATTACGGGAACCGTCGTGCGGAGCGAGTCGACCAGCGAGTTGATCCCGTGCTGGTACACGACGTTGCGAACCAGGTCGTTCAGCCATTCACGGTCGAAGCCGCTCCAGTCGAAGCCTTCCACGTCACCGTCGTCCCTGATGATCGCGACGGCCGAGCCGTCACCCAGGCGGACGGGGTCCGCTATCAGGCCCGGCTGGGACTCCTCGAGCAGTCCGGCCGCCTCGGGCAGCGAATTGCGGACAAGGACGACTCCGAGGCTCCCCCCGTCGCGCGAGGTCAGCGGGTCGGCGCTCCAGCGCAGCGCGGCCTCCTCGAAGGAGACGGCTCCGGTCCTGAGCAGAGACGCGATGGAGTCGGCCAGCAGGGCTGCCGCCTCCTCGTCGGCCGGCTCCAGCTCGAGGAGCAGGAGGATGTGGCTGGCGGTCATGGCGCCGGAGGAATCGCGCGAGTCCAGACGAGCTATGTGAGCGCCGTAAGGCGAGAGGAACGGCGGTGAAATCTCACCGGGCCGCAGGGCGTCGAGCGAGGCCTCGAAGGTGGGTGTCATGTCTCCAGGTCCGAAAGAACCCAGGAATCCACCGTCGGGAGCCGATCCGGGATCCTGGGAGAACTGGCGGGCGAGCGATTCGAAGGATTCTCCGGACGCTGCGCGCCCCGCAAGATCGGACAGGAGGGCCAGGGCAGAGTCGGCGTCGGGTCCCCCGGGGAGGACGGGGATGAGTATCCAGGAGAGGTTCCTGGGCATCAGCTCGTCTTCCAGGACCGGCAGGTTCGAGTTCAGGTAGCTGACCGGATCGGCCGGGAGAGAGGCGAGTGTCTGTGATGTCCGCGCCTGCACGAAATCGGAAGCTGCCTTCTGGTCGCCTATCATCTCATACAGACTTTCGAGCAGACCCTCCTCCGTCAGCCCGGCGGTTGCCAGAGCTGCGAGGAACTGTTCCTCGGATCCGAAATCGGCCCTCGTTTCGGCCATTCTGGATTCGACGAGCTCCGTGACGGTCTCGGGCGAGGGGAAGAACCCCGCCGCCCTGGCTCCTTCGATGAGGAGCCTCTCGTCGACGATCTCGGAGAGTGAGGATGCGAATGCTTCAGGATCCGCGGCCGAGGCGGCATATTCCGCCTCCGAACCGGAGACCTCCATGACCCGGGCCAGGACGTCGGATCGCAGTATGGCGAAATCCCCTACCACGGCCTCGATCCTGTCAGCTGTAACCCACGACGACAACAGGACGATCAGCGCCAGCATGACATATCAACCTCTACATCCCTGCCGGCCCTGGAGGCCGCAAGGAGGCTGTCAACCACCGCGCGGCGCCTTTGCCCCGCGATGACCTCGGAAAGGCTCAGGACGACCCTCGAGGTGTCTGTGAGCGGCCTCGTCTCGGTAACCAGGAAGAGATGCCAGCCAAGATCGGATGCGACGACCGGACCAAGCCCCTCGAGAAGTCCGGTCGAAGCCGGCAGGCCCCTCCCGGTGAGCTCACCTCCGACAAGGAATCCCATGTCGCCCCCGAGGGAGGCCCTCTGCCCCAGGGACAGGTTCTCGGACATCACCTGGAAGCTCTGTCCGGCCAGGAGCCTCGTGTGCAGCGATTCGGCGGCGGAGCTGTCCGCGACGAGGATCTCGAAATAGTGACGTTCGACCATGTACAGCAGGCTGTCGCTCCGCATGAACCTGAACACTTCGTCCTCGGTGGGGGGATCGATCCGCGAGAGCGCCGAAGAGAGGATCTCGTCACGGAGATAGAGCTGCCTTGCCCGGCGCTGTACGAAGGCCGACACGACCGGATCCTCCAGCCCGTTTTCGACTGCGAGCTGGGCCAGGAGTTCGTCCTCGACCCAGGCATCCGGTCCGGGACCGCGGCCGAGGATCTCGATCTCGTCACGGTGGATGACTTCCCCGCCGACGCTGGCCGCAACCGCCCTGCCGTCGCCTTCATGCTCCCCGGCTCCATCGTGGACCGGGCTGCCGGCCAGGAGGAAGGATCCTCCGATGACCCCCGCGACGACAGCGATCACGACCATCAGGGCCGCCCCCGGCATTCTGCCGGGTCCCGGTTCACTGGCTGACGTGTTCAAGCAGCCTTTCGGGGTAGACCGCGACGGAGTGCGTGGTCTCGAGCGAGTCGAGCACGGTCATGATGGCCGTTTCCTGCGCGTCCATGAGGAGTTCGTCGCCTGCGAGCTGGAACACCTCGTCTTCGGTGGGAGTCGGCGTTATGGGTCTTGTCTCGAGCAGCTTGATGATGTGGAAGCCCATCGAGGTCTCGACTATCCCGCTGGTGGCGCCTACGCTGAGAGAGAAGGCCGCCTCCTCGAAACCGAGGACCGCCTGGCCCCTGCGGAGCCAGCCGAGGTCTCCGCCCTGAGCCGAGCTGGGGCAGATGGAGAGTTCCCCTGCAAGCAGGTCGAAGCTCTCGCCGGCCTGCAGCCTGGAGAGGGCGGCCTGCGCCTGGGTCAGATCCGGGAGCAGGATGTGTCTCGCATGGATCTCGAACTTGTAGCTCTCGCCCCAGGCCGTCACATAGTTCTCGACCGTCAGCCTCGACATCTCCACGTCGGCAGTCATCTCGGCAAGGTATGCCTCGAGCAGTATCTGGCGCACGGCCTGGCTTATCGCGTCCGCCACCTCGGGCCTCTGTTCGAAGCCTTCGGCCGAGGCAGCCCGCACTACGAGCTCCTCGCGCACCCAGCTGCGAAGCATCTCCTCGGCTTCAGCCTCGCTTGCGACCGCGAGGTACTGGCGGTTCTGCTCGCCCCCGACCATCGAGACGAGCTGCTCCCAGGTCAGGGTGGCTTCGTCGACCGAGGCGAGAACGTCGGCGGAGGCGGGCACCGTCAGGAGCAGGAACAGCGATGCGGCAAGGATTCGGTATCTCATCGGAATCTCCCGTCGGTTCTCAGAAGGAATCGGACCACGGATCGACTCTCTCGACCGCGGACGTGTCTATCTCTACACCCATTTCATTCCTCAGTTCCGAGATGAACGCCAGGTACGCGTCCTGGATGCGGACGGCCCTGCAGTCGTCCCGGAGTATGTCCCATATCTGGTCCGCCCCGGCCGGCTCCACGGGGAGGATTCCGACGACCTGGAAATACGCCCTGGCGCCTTCGACGCCTATCTCGAACGGGCCGCAGATCGTGCCTTCCGAACTGCTGAAGACCGGTTCGGCGAGGGAGCCGAAGGCTTCCGCCGGCTGAGGAGGCGTCGGGAACGGTGCGCCTGTCGAATCGACCGGTGTCCAGCGCAGGAGCGCCTCGAAGGATTCCGGTGTGCCGATCGAATCCGCCGCCGATTCGGGAACGTAGGCCAGGAGGGCGGAGCGGCGTTCGGGGAGCGAGTATCGCGACGTATTGGATTCATACCAGGCGATTATCTCTGCCGAATCAGGCTCGGAGACCCGTTCGAGTATCTCCAGCCTGAGCAGGTGCTCCACCGAAGCCATCATGGCCGTCTCTCCGAGGGCTGCGTCCATCTGTTCCTCCCGTGCGCGTGCAGCCGCCCATCTGGTCTGCGCCACCGAGATCACATGGAACCAGAGGTCCACCCCTGCACCCATGCCTGAAGGGCGGGGCATCACCAGGGAGCTTATCTCGACGGGAGGGTTGCCGAAGAAATTCCATGGATCGGTCCTGGTGATTATGTCCGCCATGTCCCCGGTGGTCACCGATCCACCCGAGTAGGTTGCCAGCACGAGGTCGCGGGCGATCCCGGTGGTATCGGGCAGCGTGTATCTGCCGTCCGAGACCGCCAGTCTGCCGGCCAGCTCCTCGATTGCGCGGCTCGACGGCACTGCTGCGAGCTCGCGCCTGATCGTCCTGTTGAAGGCGGACAAGGCGGCTTCGGGCGGCACGGAGTCCGATTCAGCCTCGAGGTTCATCTCCAGTTCGGCGACGGCCCAGGCTCCATAGAGCGGGATCACGACTGGTCCTTCGCCCGCGTGGGGAGCCAGATGGGTCTCCAGGTCGACGGGCATCTGCCAGAGATATCCGCTCATCACGCGATGGCTCGAGCCGCTGATGCTCCAGGGAGCCAGCGACATCTCCACGTCGGGTTCGAAGGCCCCCTCCCCCCAGGCGTCCAGGACGTGCATGGCCGTGAGGCTGTCAGGAACCAGCACGATGCGCAGGCCGAACGTGCCCGCGAGGGCGAGGAAGTCCTCCATCCGGGGATCGTCCCCCATGAAGGCCTCGAATCTGGATTCGGTCCACGTCGAAGACAGCGCTGCATCCTCGTAGAGGGTCACCCACCAGTCGGAGCCGGGGGCCCCCCTGTCCTCGAGGGCCTGTTCGAGAAGAGCCTTGTTGACCAGCCTGTCGACGAGCGCCAGGCGGCCGCCGGGTTCCAGCACATCGACCTGCTCTGACGGGCTGAGGCGCCCGAAGGCGCCTTCGAAGTCCTGCCCGGTTATCTCTCTGTCTCCGACCGTCGCGAGAACGTCCGGACCGGCTCCGCAGCCGGCTGCAAGAAGAACTATCGCAACGCCCAGCGCATTTGAACGCATGAGATGTCACCTTTCGGAATTGGAAGTGCAGTTTGTAATCAATAGCATGTCAGGCGAGAAGCCGCAATATGTCCGAAACGGAGCCGGCGAGCTCGCCCTGCCCCTGGACTTCGGCGCTGAGCACTACCCTCCCCGTCTTCTCGTGCCTCACGGATATGCCGGGTCTTCCTGCCAGGAGCCTTCCGGCGCGCGCTCCCCCACCCGGAGAGAGCACGATCCTGAAGATGCGGCCTCCGCCTACGACCTCCTCGGCTCCCGCTCTCCTGGCCAGCATATGGATCCTTGCACGCTCGGCGCAGTTCATGACCTGTTCCGGGGGTTCCCCGAAGCGGTCCCTCACGAACTTCTTCCAATCCTCTATCTCCGCCTCGCTCCCGGCTCTCCAGACATACCTGTAGAGCCTCACGCGCTCGATCACGTCAGGCATGTAGTCCTCCGGAAGGTAGGCCTCCATGGGCAGTTCGATCCTCACGGGAGTCTCCGCCTGGAGAGGTGTTCCGGCCAGCCTGTCGGCCTCCTCCCTTATCAGCGATTCGAACATGGAATAGCCTATCGACTCCACATGGCCGTGCTGCCTGGCGCCGAGGAACTCACCCGCCCCCCGTATCTCGAGGTCTCTCATGGCCATGTGCCATCCAGACCCCAGCTCCGTGAAGCGCTGGATCGATTCCAGCCTGTTCCTTGCCTCCGGGCTGATCCCGGAGCGGCCGGCGGGGTGGATGAGATAGCAGTATGCCCTGTGATAGCTACGGCCAACGCGCCCCCTGAGCTGGTAGAGGTCCGCCATGCCGAAGGTGTGCGCGTTGTCGATGAAGATCGTGTTCACACGGGGCAGGTCCAGGCCCGATTCGATGATGGCGGTACAGAGTAGCACGTCGTAGTCGCCCTCCATGAAGGCCGCCATGATGTCCTCGAGCTGTTCCGGCTTCATCTGACCGTGGGCGGTGGCGATCCTTGCGTTCCCGAGGAACCCCGCAAGCTCGGAGCGGACATTCTCGAGCGTGTGTATCCTGTTGTGCACGAAGAAGACCTGGCCTTCCCGCTCGAGCTCCCGTCCGATCGCGGTCTGGATGACCTTCCTGTTGAAGGTGATGAGTTCGGTGTGGATCGGATATCGGTCCCGCGGCGGCGTGGCGATGATGGAGATGTCCCTGAATCCGGAGAGCGCCATGTGCAGCGTCCGGGGGATAGGAGTCGCGGTGAGGGAGAGCGTGTCGACGCAGGTCCTCATCTCGCGGAGGTATTCCTTCTGCTTGACGCCGAACCTGTGTTCCTCGTCAATTATCACGAGCCCCAGATGATTGAAGCGGACGTCCTTCTGGAGCAGCCTGTGGGTCCCGATCACGATCCGGATGTTCCCCTCGGACAGGTCCGCGAGGACACGCCTCTGGGTCTCCCTGTCCTGGAAGCGGCTGAGGCACGCGACCTTGACGGGGAACTCCGCGAGACGGTCCCTGAATGTCTGGAAGTGCTGTTCGGCGAGTATCGTCGTGGGAACCAGCACAGCCACCTGCATTCCGGCATCGGCGATGCGGAAGGCCGCCCTCAGTGCGACCTCGGTCTTCCCGTAGCCGACATCCCCGCAGACCAGCCTGTCCATGGGGGTATCGGAGAGGAAGTCCCTCTTCATGCGGTTGATGGCTTCCAGCTGGTCGGGGGTCTCCTCGAAGGGGAAGGTCTGCTCCAGAGTATCCATCATGTGACCAGGAGCCTCCAGGGGCGCGCGCTTCCTCGCCATCCTCTCGGAGTAGATCACGGCCAGCCTGCCTGCGATCTCACCGGCCCTCGCCCTCGCCCGCGAGACCCGGGTGTTCCAGAGGCCGGAGCCGATCCTGTCCAGCTGGGGCGAGGTGTCGCCTGGAACCATGTATCGATGGACCTGCCCCACCTCCGATACCGGGACCAGGAGGCTGTCTCCATCGGCGTACTCGATCGAGAGGCAGTCGAGGGTCTCGCCCCCGGAAACGACGCGCTCGAGCCCGCGGAAGAGCCCGATCCCGTACTGCCTGTGAACGACAAGGTTCCCGGGGAGGAGATCGTCGATCGAGGTAACGGCCTCTCCACCCCTGAAGCGCCTGACTACTCCGGGTCTGCGGCGGCCGGACAGCAGCCGGCGCTCGACCAGGACGGCTATCCTCTCCTCCGGCATCCTGAAGCCCTCGGAGAGCGAGGCCACCTGGACCGCCACCTCCATTTCGCCGGGAACCAGGTTCCTGATGGTCTCCATCTCGGCAGGGGTGTCGCAGCAGATGCCGATCCGGTAACCCTCGGACCGCCAGAGCCCGAAGAGTCTCAGCATCTCCTCCGGGTGCCCCAGGAAGCTCTCCTGGGGAATGGTGTGATAGTAGTGATCCACGTCGGACGAGGGCACCACCTCGAGCAGCAGCGACCTCGGGCAGGCGGAGAGCGAGTCAAGAACCTGCGCCGGCCTGTAGAACTGGTCGTCGGGACCGAAGGGCAGGCCGGCCGGGAACGTCTCCAGCACCACCGCATGGGAGGCTTCCATCGACTCGTGGATCCGTCCGGGTTCGACCATCACGACGGTTCCGATGGTAGGGAGATAGTCCAGGAGCGATCCGAGGACATCGAAGAAGACGGGCAGGTGGTGTTCGATCCCCGGGAAGCCGGTCGAGCTCATGAGGAGAGGAGAAAGTGGATCCTCTTCGCCCAGCCTCTCCAGCGCCTCGTCCCAGGCTTCGGGCGGCAGGAAGGCTTCCCTGGCGGGAAGCAGCACGGCGGAGGGGATCTCCTTGATGCTCCTCTGGGAACGCTGATCGAAGATCCTCACGGAATCGACCTCGTCACCACAGAACTCAAGCCTCACGGGATTTTCGAGACCGTAGGACCCCACGTCGACGACCCCGCCCCTGAGCGCCCATCGCCCCTGCTCGTAGACCGAATCCTCCCTGGAGTATCCGGCGGAGACGAGCCAGCGTTCGAGGTGGCCCATGTCCAGATGCATGCCCCTGTAGACCCTCAGGCTCGCGAATCTGCCCGGGGGGGGGACCTTCTTCAGGAGCGCCTGGGCAGGAACGACGACCATGGTGTCGGATCGGCCCGACATCAGCCCGGCCATGCACTCGATCCGGTCCGCCACGACCCCGGGATGTGCAGGTTCGCCCTCGTAGGGCAGCATGTCGTACGGAGGGAAGTAGAGGACGCTTCCGGAGATCGCTCTCAGGTCGTCCCTCAGACTCTCGGCGTCCCTCGGAGAAGGTGCGACGACCAGGGTGGGACCGGCGAGTCGATGGGCGGTAGCGATGGCGAGGCTCCTGGAGGCGCCCCCCAGACCGCCGATCCTGGTGACATTCGCCGTGGAGATCCTGTCCAGGAGCGAGGAGAACACCCCGTCCCAGAAGAATTCGTCTGAAAGCCAGCCCGTCCCGGGCCTGTCCTCAGACGTCACCGGGCTCGTCCGAAGGGACCGGGAGATCCTCCGACATCAACGACCAGCAGCTCTCGATAGCGCGGACCCCGGCGCTGAAAGACGCAAGCTCCTCCCCCTCGAGAGGATCGACGGGCGGCAGTATCTCCTCCGCCGGATTCACGAACTGCCCGTTCCTCTTCATCTCGAAGTGGACATGCGGCCCGGTCGAGAGACCGGTGCTCCCGACAAAGCCGATCACCTCCCCCTGCCTGACATAGGCACCGACCGACTGCCCCTGGGCGAACGAGCACATGTGCCCGTACCCGGTCTCGTAGCCGTTGCCGTGCCTGACCCGGACGAGGTTGCCATAGCCGCCGCTGTACTGCCTCGTGGTGATGACACCGTCGCCGACAGCGTAGATCTCCGTGCCCATCGGTGCGGCATAGTCCACGCCGTTGTGCGCTCTGCTGTAGCCCAGCACGGGATGGAGCCTGGAGCCCGAGAAGGGGGAGCTGACCCGCCCGAACGGGACGGGCATCTTCAGGAACATCGTCCTGATCGAGGCTCCATCGCGATGATAGTGATCCAGGACGGCGACATCCGATGAATCCGGGAAATGGCTGAACGGGAAGACCTCGACCGTGCGGCCGGAGGCGAAACTGTACTTCGCGGCGATTATCCTCCTGAACCCGGTTTCGCAGGATTCCGGATACCTCACCTCTTCGACGAGGAGATGCACCCTGTCCCCGACCTGTACATCGTAGTAGAAGTCGATGTCATACGCGAGCAGCCTGTCGGTGAGTTCGTGCTGCAGCTCCGAGACGTACGCCCATGCCCTGGATGAATCCCTGTCCGTGACGATCGATCCGGTGGGGGTGAGATCGTCGGGCAGCGAGCCGTCCCGGAGGCATTCCCAGACCGTAGTAGCCACCGTGCAGTCCACGGCGCGGATCCTGGTCCACTCCTCCTGCCGCATGTACTCCCAGGCGGAGGGGCTCCCGTCAGGATCGAACCTCACGGAGTAGAAACCCCTGCCTCCCCGTGGCAGCGCCCGCAGTTCGACAAGATCGCCATGGGAGAAACGAGCCTCGATCGTGTCACCGGAGTGCTGGACCATCCAGCCCAGGCTGTCCCGGAGCAGGGTACAGGCATTCACATAATCGTCGCCGACGACTCCGGCGTCCCAGAGTGCGCCTCCGAGGAATCCCTCCCCGATCACCGAGAGCCTGATCTGGAGCGTGTCGGCCAGGATGGAACCGAGAGAGTCCATGGACCTGTCCAGCCTGGCGATGTCCGCATGGAGCCCCCAGCCGGAGCCGGCACTCCAAGTCGGCGGCTTCATGAAGAACAGCGTGGCGGCCATGCCGGCTGCGACAGCCAGCACGATCCGCTTCCTGGCGCGCGTCAGGCTAGGCAAGGTTCAGTTGTCTGCCGATCGGGGATGCGGGGATCCGTCTCCGCAGAGTCTGTCCCCGTAATCGCCGAGTCCGGGAAGGATGTACCATCTATCGTCCAGTTCGCGGTCCACCGCGGCGGTTATGACCAGGAGGCCGTCGAACCTCCCGAGTTCCGCAACCCCTTCGGGTGCTGCGACTACGCAGGCGAGAACTACTCCGCCCGCACCATGCCTGAACAGATACTCCACCACGGCCCCGGAGGTTCCCCCCGTGGCGAGCATCGGGTCCAGGACGATGACCTGCCTGCCCTCGACCGGAGGTACGGAATCGTAGAACCAGGAGGGTCTGGCGTTCTCCTCGTTCCTCCTGACCGCGACGAAACCTACGGGAGAGTCCGGGAGCAGCGCCTGGAAGGGAGCCAGGAGCCCTAGTCCCGCCCTGAGAATCGGCAGGATCACGGGAGGGTCGGCACACAGCTCCCCGAAGGTGTCCTCGAGCGGTGTGGAGACCTGCAGGGGCTGAGTCTTGAGGTTCCTGGTGCTCTCGACCGCCAGGAGGATGCCCATCGCTTCCGAGAGCGCCCTGAACTCGCGCGTGCCCGTACTGCTGTCCCTCAGGCGGCAGAGTATGTCCCTGGCCAGAGGATGGTCGATCTCGACTATGTGCATCAGCAGGCTCCCTCCGTCTGCTCGTTGACAACATATCGACCTGACCGTACTGTCCGCCAGTCGTAAACGAACGGAGGCCCGGTCTTGGACGTGCTGAGAACGCTGAACGAGCGGGGACTGGTGTATCAGATTACCGACGAGGAGAGCCTCGGCAGACTTCTCTCGGGCGACAGGCTGGTGTTCTACGCCGGTTTCGACGCAACCGCCGCAAGCCTCCACCTCGGTCACCTGATCCCCCTGATGGCTGCGTCCTGGCTCCAGAAGGCGGGCCACAAGCCGCTGATCCTGGTCGGGGGAGCCACGGCGCTCGTCGGTGATCCTTCCGGCCGCAGCACGGAGAGGACGATCGAGTCCAGGGAAACGGTCGGATCGTGGGCCGGGAGCATCTCGGACCAGATTCGCGGATTCCTCGAATTCGGGAGGGGCGGCTCCGACGCGGAGATGCTGAACAACGCCGACTGGCTGGGACGGCTGCAGTACATCGATTTCCTGAGGGAGATCGGGAGCCATTTCAGCGTCAACAGGATGCTGACCGCGGATTCCGTCAGGACGAGACTCGAGAAGGGGCTCTCCTTCCTGGAGTTCAACTACATGCTGCTCCAGGCCTACGATTTCCTCCACCTGTTCCGGAGCAAGGGCTGCACCCTCCAGATCGGGGGGGCCGACCAGTGGGGCAACATCGTCGCCGGGATCGATCTCGTGAGGCGCACGGAGAGCGCGGAGGTCTTCGGGCTGACCTGTCCGCTCGTCACCTCCTCGACCGGCGAGAAGATGAGCAAGTCCATGCCGGGCGGAGCCGTCTGGCTCGACCCCGGACTGACATCCCCCTACGACTATTACCAGTTCTGGATGAACGTCGACGACAGGGACGCCCTCTACTTCATGAAGCTCTACACCTTCCTGCCCATGGAGGAGATCGAGGAGTACGCGGGCCTGCGCGGGCAGGAGACCAACCGGATCAAGAGCCGGCTCGCATGGGAGGCGACAGCGATAGCCCATGGCAGGGACGAGGCGGACAAGGCGAGGGATGCCTCCACGGCTCTCTTCGTCGGATCCGGCGAGAGCGATTCGGTGCCGTCACTGGACGTTTCCAGGCAGGGGCTCGACGACGGGAGCCTGTCCTTCACCGACCTGTTCGTGCTGGCAGGCCTCTGCCCGAGCAGGACCGAGGTCCGGCGCCTGGCGAGGCAGAACGGGCTTGCCGCCGGCGGCAGGGCACTCGCCGATCCTGACGCGAAGGTAACTCCCGAGGACCTTTCCGGGGACTCACTGATGCTCCGGGTAGGCAAGAAGAAGTACTGCAGGATCCTGTTCAGATAGAAGGGGTCCGGCCGGGCCGGACCCCGCTCTGGCAATGTGATCAGGTCTAGCGGGTGGAACCGCCGCTGGAGCCCCCGCTGCTGCCTCCGCTGCTGCCCCCGCTCGAACGTCCGCCGGAAGTCCCGCCGCCGGATCCCCCTCCCCTGACGCTTCCACCACTCACAGACGGACCGGAGGATGAAGAGCTCCGGAGCGTTGCTACCGCGCTCTCCAGATCCTCGATCCTCTCCGTAAGCGAATCGGCAAGGGCATCTGACGCTTCCAGCCTCTCATAGGCAGCTTCGAGGCTGTCGCTCCCGGAGGCGAGCATCTGCTCCATCTCGATCACGACCGCTTCGAGAGAGTCGACTGATTCGATCGTCTCCGCGATTCCCGCGAGTGACTCTCCCGAGTCGTCGAAGCCCTGGTCGCCCAGTATCTGCTCGAGGCTCTCGAGCCGGCTCTCGAGTCCGGGGATGTCGACTGCGGACTCTCCCTCGGTCATCTCCTCCAGCGAATCGAGCCTGTCCGAGATCGTCGTGATCTTCTCGTCGATCTGATCGAGCCCGGGGATCTTGCATCCTGCGCCGAGGAGCACGAGGACTGCCAGGAGCACAACGGTTCTCTTCATCATGTTCTTCCTTCCTTTTCACGGTCGCCGAAGACTTCGGCGGTGTAGGTGTAGATCTGGACGGACCCGCTCCGCCACAGCCCCGGCGGAAGCCCCGCCTTGAGGCATGCATGGCTGAGCAGTTCCTCCCTCGACCAACCCTGTTCGGTCGCGACCTGTGGGAGCAGCGTGCCGGTACGGCCTCCGCTGCGGACCAGTACGCCGTGGACACCCGGCTCGACGAGCTCCGGGGCGGACGGGCTCATCGGACCCAGAACGGATATGTCTATCTCGAGGGAGTCCACCTCGGACGGGTCCACCGGAGAAAACCTGGGGTCGTCGACGGCAGCGGCCGCCGCCATGCCGACAACGGTCCTGCCGAGGCTCCCCATGCCGCGGAAGAGCCCGATGCAGCCGCGAAGCTCGCCGTGCTTCGACAGAGTGACGAATGCGCCCGATCCGCCATCCAGCCCTGGGAGTTCGGGCGGGGCGGGAGGGGTTCCGCCTTCCGCCGCGGCTCGTACGGCTGCCCTTGCCGCGGCGAGCAGCGCCTTGCGCGACGCCTCGTCAATCACCGGACCTCCTCTTCACGGAGCCGGCCATGTAGCCGACCACTGCGGTGGAATCCCCCGAGGCTGCCGCAGATGTCGAATACCCGATCACAGTAGTTTCATAGGCTCCACCCAGGGAAGCCCAGTAGAGCAGGGTGATCAGGGGGCTCGCGCCGCAGGCTTCCGTGGACCCATCCCGGATATGGCCCGAGAGGCCGTCCGGGTCCTTCCTCCGGAAGTCGTCCATCAGCACCCCGTCCATCAACGTGGCATCTGCCAGGGGGTGGTAGTGGGATAGATCGGAGGATGCGATCAGGAGCACTCCAGGGCCTTCGGCGGCCCGGCCGATGTCGGCCGCGAGGCGCATGCAGGCCGGAGAGTCGATGCTCCCGGTCACTATCGTCACGATGCCGGCTCCGGGCCATCTCGTCTGGATGAAGGGGATCTGGACCTCCTCGGCATGCTCGCCGGAGTGGGCCTGGACCGTCCATCCATACCCCATGGAGGAAAGCCTCCCTACTATCTGCATGTCGGTCGAGACTTCGCCCAGAGGCGTCGAATAGCCGTCCCCGCCGAAGACGGATACCCCCCTGAGGGGATACCTGTGGCTGGGGGCGATCACGACAGCCGTTCTCACGTCGTCGGGGGCCTGGGCATAGGCCATGCCGGCGACCGAGCCCGAGTAGACGTAACCGGCATGCGGGCATACCAGTCCGATCACCGATGGGTCCGGTCGGAGCCTCGAGCCGCGAATGAACCCCTCCACCTGCGCTCTCAGCTTCTCGGCGCCCGAAGGGTAGAACAGTCCGGAGACGACAGGAGTGCGGATCAGACGCAGCCCCCCCTCCACTCCACGAGATCGTCCATCCCATAGAGGCCCGGCGGCTTTCCAACGATGGATGCTGCGGCGAGGAGCGCTCCGAGTGCGAAGGTCCTCAGGCCGGATGATCTGTGGACGAGGGTCAGACGCTCGCCGTCACCGAGGAGATGCACTTCGTGGTCGCCGGCGACATCGCCTCCGCGCACGGAAAAGATCCCGGCCTCTTCCGGGGACCTCCGGCCGGATGCTCCGGACCTGCCGCTCGTGATCCTGAAATCCTTGCCGGTACCGGCCTTCCAGGCCTCCAGCAGCCTCAGTGCGGTGCCGCTCGGGCTGTCCTGCTTGTTCCTGTGATGGTATTCCACCATCTCGAAGTCGTACCTCTCGCCGGAGATCCGTGCCGCCTCGAACACCAGTCTCGAGAGCATGTAGATGCCGAAACTCATGTTCGGTGAATGGAACACCGGCCTCTCGCGGGACCAGCGCTCCAGCAGCGCCCGCTCACGGGATCCGAGCGCCGTGGTCCCGGAAACCAGTGCGGCGCCGGAATCCTGCAGCAGGGCGTCCAGGTCGTCGAACGCTCCCGGGGTCGAGAAGTCGATCACGACATCGATATCCCCTCCGGAGCCCACGCCGGGCGGATTATCCCCCGGGCCGGGGTCGATCAGGGCGACTATCTGGAAATCGGACCCGGCGGCCTCCCTCAGAGCCCTCCCCATCCTCCCGGCTCCTCCGAAGAGGGCTATCCTGGTCAAAGGACGCCCGCCTCCCTCATCGCCGCTCCGAGCCTGGCGCGGAGGTCGGCCCGGAGAGGCTGGAGCGGGAGTCGGAGCTCGTCCTCGATCATGCCCATCAGGTGCAGCGCGTGCTTCACGGGAATGGGGTTCGTCTCGAGGAAGAGGGCGTTCATGAGGGGATGCAGCCTGTCGTTGATGGTGCGGGCAGTGTCGAACCTGTTCCCGGCGGCGAGGGCCATCATCTCGGCAACGGCCGCCGGGGCGACATTCGAGACCACGGAGATCACTCCGTCCGCTCCCAGGGCGGCTTCGGCAAGGGCGAGATGATCGTCCCCGCTGAGAATGGTGATCCCGCACAGGGCTCTGATGGCCGTCACCCTCTCCGCGGCCCCTCCGGCCTCCTTGATGGCTGCTATCAGCGGATTCACCGAGAGCCTGGCCACGGTCTCGGGCGAGATGGATACGCATGTGCGCCCGGGGACGTTGTAGATCACGAGAGGCTTGTCCGAAGACGCGGCAACGGCTTCGAAGTGCGCCAGCAGTCCCTCCTGCGTGGGCTTGTTGTAGTAGGGTGTGATGACGAGGAGACCGTCGACTCCGAGGCGGGCGACCTCCCCGGAGAGCATGGCGGTCGATGCCGTATCGTTCCTGCCGCTTCCGCCCAGGACCGGCACGCGGCCCCGCACCCTCTCGACAGTGAACCTGACGACCTCGAGATGCTCCCCCTGGTCGAGCGTGGCCGCCTCCCCGGTGCATCCGCAGGCCACCAGGCCGTCGATGCCCTCTTCGAGCTGCCAGTCGATCAGGCGCGCGAGGGCGTCGTAATCGACCCTGCCGCCCTTGAAAGGCGTGACCAGGGCGGTCAGTGCGCCTTTGAACACGGTCAGTCCTGCTCCTTCATCATCTTCATGAAGGGTCTGAGGAGCTCGATGGGAAGAGGGAATATGGTCGTGGAGTTGTTCTCGGACGCGATCTCGGTGAGGGTGTGGAGGTACCGCAGCTGCAGGGCGACGGGGTGCGCGCTGATTATGTCGGCTGCGTCAGCGAGCTTCTGGGAGGCCTGGAACTCGGCATCGGCATGGATGATCTTCGCCCTGCGATCCCTCTCGGCCTCGGCCTGCCTCGCCATCACCCTCTGCATCTCGACCGGAAGATCGACATGCTTCACCTCGACCATCGTCACCTTGATCCCCCAGGGATCGGTCAGCCTGTCGAGGATCGTCTGCAGCTGGGCATTGATCTGCTCGCGGTTGGAGAGCAGCTCGTCCATCGCGGATTCGCCGAGCACGCTCCTGAGTGTGGTCTGCGCGAGCTGGCTGGTTGCATAGTGGTAGTTCTCCACCTCGATGGTCGCCTTGATCGAGTCGAGCACCCTGAAGTAGACGACGGCGTTGACCTTCACCGAGACGTTGTCCTTCGTGATGACGTCCTGCGGAGGGACATCCATCGTGACGACCCGCAGGTCGACCCGCTTCATCTGGTCGATGATCGGCCAGACGATGATCAGTCCGGGTCCCTTGATGCCGGATATCTTCCCCAGCCTGAAGATGACTCCCCGCTGGTATTCCTTGAGCACACGGAGGGAGGAGAGGAGGATGAAGAAGAAGACGATGAGGAGAATGGTCAGTGGCGTACCCATGAAAATGCCTCCTTGTGAATTCGTCTGGTTGTCAGCTCACGGAGGGCGCGGATCCGTTCACGGGCTCGACGTCCAGCATGAGGTCGTCGAGGCCTCTGACCCTCACCTCCATGCCCGGTTCCAGCCTGTGAGAGCTCCTGCACCACCACAGCTCCCCTCTCACCTCTACTACTGATCTGTTCCTGAATCCCTTCCGCTCCTTCACGATCCCGGTGAGGCCGATCATCCCCTCGTTGCCCGTCATCACGGACTTCGAATGGGCTCTGATCCCGAGCCAGACGAGAACTATGGCGAGGACGACGAGGAAGACGAATGTCGGCGCAAGATCCGAGAGAAAGATATCCACCCTACATCCTCCAGTCCGATGGCGCCTCCACGCCCTTCAGCTTCAGCTGGAGGGCCGTGGGATTGCTGGCCGCGGCGAGCGCCGTGGCTTCATCAATGCTGCCCTGCGAAAGGAGCCTGAGCAGGGCCATGTCGAAGCTCTGCATGCCGTACTGAGGCCCGCTCGACTCGATGGAGTCGCGGATCATGTGGGTCTTTAGAGGATCGATGATGCAGTTCTGGATGAAGGCGGTATGGACCATCACCTCCGCGGCGAGCACGAGACCCGTCCCCTCCCGGTTGGTGAGCAGCCTCTGGCTGATGACCGCCTTGAGCAGGCCGCCGAGCTGTGTCCTGACCTGTTTCTGCTGGTGGGAGGGGAACATGTCGATGATCCGGTTGACTGTCTCGGGGGCGTCCGAGGTGTGAAGGGTGCTCATGACCAGATGGCCGGTCTCCGCGCCCGTTATGGCCACGGCGGCGCTCGAGGCGTCCCTCATCTCGCCGATCAGGATCACGTCCGGGTCCTGCCTGAAGACCGATCTCAGAGCCGTGGCCCAGCTGTCGGTGTCTATCCCGACCTCCCGCTGGCAGACGCTCGAGTTCTTGTCGTGGTGGAGGAACTCGATCGGATCCTCGACGGTGACTATGTGTCTCTTCTCGTTCTGGTTGATGAAGTCGATCATGGAGGCGAGCGTCGTGGACTTGCCGCTGCCGGTCGCCCCGGTCACGAGTACGAGACCCCTCTGTTCGAGGGCGATCCGCTTGACTATGGGCGGGAGCCCGAGGTCGTCGAGCTCGGGGATCTCGAACGGGATCCGCCTCATCACGACAGCAGTCGAGCCGCGCTGCCTGTAGATGTTGACCCTGAACCTCGCCTTGCCGGTCAGGGAGTGGGCGAGATCGATCTCCCCCCCGTCCCGGAACACCGCCCTCTGCGGGTCGGTCATCATCTCGAACGCCAGCTGGTCTACGTGCTCGGACTGAAGCGCGCCGATGGATTCGGCCTTCACTATCATCCCGGCTTTCCTGAGGATGGGCGGACTGCCGACCTTGAAGTGGATATCGCTCACGTCTTCGGCGAGCAGGAGCGAGAGGAGGCGGTCAACCCCCTTCTCTGCAGTCATAGAGCCCCCTTTTCAACACGAAGCTGCGGACGGACTCGGGAATAAGATATCGAGTGGGCATCGAACGGGCAAACCTTGCGCGCATGCCGCTCGATGAGACGAGCATCCCGGGCATTTCGAAGACATCAACCTTCCCGAGGGCTTCCGCAGGGATCACCGGCTCCGGGCAGCCCGCTCTCCTGCCGGCCGCGAACAGGGCAAGGTCCAGGAAGAGGGGGTAGTCCTTCCAGGAGACCATCTCGGCAAGGCTGTCGGTCCCGATTATGAACACCGGATCGAGACCTTCCGACCTGACCCTCCCGAGGAGGTCGATCGTATAGGACGGGCCTGTCGAGGATTCGAGGTCCGCGACCTCCAGGGCGGGGTTGCCTTCGACGGCCAGGCGGAGCATCTCGATCCGATCGACGAACGGGGAGACCGGCACGCGGGACTTGTGGGGGGGCTGTCTGGACGGGACCATCAGTACCTTGTCCAGGGAATACCTCGACCGGGCCTCCTCTGCCAGGACGAGGTGACCGTAGTGGGGCGGGTCGAACGTTCCTCCGAGTACCCCGGTCACACTCCTCCGACTCTCGCGAGGCCGTCCTCGGCCCTGGATCTGAGATCGTCGTCCAGTTCACACTCCGATATGGCCCGGTTGTAACTGGACCTTGCGGCGAAGGTGTTCCCCATCTTCTCGTACAGTCCGCCCATGGAGACCAGGATCTCCCCCAGGCACCCCTCCCCCTCGTAGTCGTCGAGCGCGTCCCTGTAGTAGAGCAGCGCCGCTTCGAGAAGCCCGCGCCTCTCGTAGAACTGGCCGGTGAACAGGGAACGCCTCGCCAGATGAGCCAGGCAGCTGTCCTCGAGCGCCTGCACCTCGGGCAGGAGGCTCGATCCTGGGTAATCCGCGAAGAAGACCCTCGTTTCGGCCAGGGCACCGTCGACAGGGGTGAGGTCCCTCCTGAAATCCCTCTTCTGCATCCACAGCGTCAATGCAATCTGGAACTGGGCGTCATCGGCGAGGCTGCTGCCGGGGAACTCCTCCACGACCCGCCTTAGGTTGAAGTCGGCATCAGCCCAGAGCTTCTGGCCCGCGTCCGCGACACCTAGTCTGTAGAGATAGAGATCGGTGTCGGTGGCCCCGGGAAAATTGAAGAGCAGCTGGGTGTAGAGAATCTCGGCATCCCGCCAGCTTCCGGCCTCGAAGGCCGACGAAGCGGCCGCCTCGAGTTCGGGCCTGCTCGCTCCGCTGTTGTCGTACTCCCTCCCGCATCCGGCGACCAGCAGGAGAGCCGGGATCAGGAGCATTGAAACGCTGTGGGAAACGCGGATTCTCATTGATCTCCAATCAGTTCTGCAGGAACATGAGTGAGTCGCGTCTTGCCGCGGCTTCCGCCGCGGCGGGCGAACCCAGTCCGGGTGCGGCGCTGCAGGCGGACCTGTACCAGTCGAGCGCCTCCGTGGGTCTTCCCGACTCCTCGGCCATGATCCCGAGGAGAAGGGCGGCTTCGACCCTGTCGGAGGAGAAATCGGAATCCCAGACTTCGAGAAGCTTCTCCCTGGCGAGAGAGTGTCTCCCCTGGGCGATGTCATCCGACGCACCCGAGAGAAGGAGCCTCATCCGCCTCTCCCTCAGGGCGGGATCGATTTCGCCCATCCGGTCGAGTTCGGTCAGGACCTCGAGCTCCTCCGAGCGCCTGTCGGTGAATGGCAGCAGGAGCGCGGACGCCTGCAGGATCTGGCTCCGGAGGTCGGTGCGCATCAAGGGGATCCGCGAGAGCTCGACGAGGTGTCTCTCGGCCGCTCCGGAGAGCAGTGCGTCACCTTCGGGGGTCATCGCCAGCGAATCCGGAAGGCCTGCGACCAGGGATAGGTGCCTCGAAGCATAGATGCCACGGAAGAGCCACTCGTCCTCGAAGACCTGGACCATGTCCGCACAGACCAGGGCGCTGTCCAGGGCTGCGAAGGCCTGAAGGGAGTCCCTGTCACGTATCATCTCCCAGGCCAGGCGCCTCCACATCTCGGACAGCCGGGTCCCGCCCCTCAGCGTGGAATCGCACTGGAGGACGGTCAGGGCCTCGAGGGTCTGCTGCCTCACGGGGCGGCTCCTCTCCGCACCGCAGGCCAGAAGTGCCGTATCCGCGTACTCGAGCCAGACCGCCTGGTCGTAGCCCTCTCCCTGGGAGACCGCCTCGCGATAGAGAGTGAGCGCCTCGGCGAAGTGGCCGGCCTGTTTGAGGACCCGGGCCTCCTCCACAAGGGAGGATTCGCCGTCCCGGCCCCCGCAGGACAGGAGGCAGAGGAAGAGCGCGGGGAGGACGGTGAATCTCATTCGGCCCTGCTGGAGTAGAACAGATAGATGAGACTGGCGACCACGCCCGTGACGACCAGCGGCTCGAGCAGCCCGCCCGTCCCGGCCTGCGGTTCCCCGCCGGTGAGCCATACCTCTCCGGAAGACCCCTTCAGCTCGGAGAGATCCGAGACCGAAACCCTGTCGGAACGAGACGAGCTGCTGCGCAGGGATGTGATCACCGATCCGGAGGGATCGACGAGTTCGGAGTAGAGTTCGCAAGAGGCTATACGCTCCACGCGCCTCGGCCCGACGAACCAGGATCTGCTTGTCGAACCCAGCAGCACCGAGAGCTCCATCGGCCTGACCAGGAGCCTCGCCGTACCCTGTTCGAGATCCGGTTCCCCGGCATCTCTCGGTGACTCCGCGGTCAGGACGGTGAGTCCGGACCGATCCAGCTCCGTCTTCACGCACTGCTCCACCAGCCAGTTCCCCGGATGCTCTCCCGTGATCTCGAGACGGATGCTGCTGAAGCCGGAATCGAGGAGCGAATCCGGGATGGCGGCGCAGGCTTCGGTAACGACCTGCTCGGCCAGTTCCAGATTAGTCGCCGGGAACGCAAGCACCGCGGAAGCAATAGCAACAACGACCGTCGACACCGCTGCACCATCCTATCTCTGGTCGGCCATCCCTGTCAGGAGCGAACTCCGGAAGAATCGGACCGGCCGTCCCCGCTGTCAATTCCCCCTGACACCATCGAATCCAGACCCCTGCATTCGTCCACGACTACTTCGTGGAACCCGCCCGCCCTCACGGGTGCGGAGAAGTGCGCCGTACCGTCGACGAGAGGGGCGTCGAAACGGGTCCTGCCCCTCCTGGTCGATTCGGCGAGCACGACGGTCCGGCTGCCTTCCAACCTCCCGCCCCAGGCGGAAGCAGCCTCCTCCGAGATGGCGTCGAGGATGCATGTGCGCTCCCCGATCACCGAGGGATCGACAAGGTCCTGCGTCCCTCTCTCGAACTCCGGCGAGCCCTCCTCGTGCCAGTACTGGAAGACGACGAGGCTCCTCAGGGAGTCTGATCCCCTGAGGAAAGAGCAGAGTTCGTCGAAATCCGCGCGGGTCTCGCCCGGATATCCTGCAATGATCGTGAAGCGGCATGCAAGATCGAATCCCGCCTCCCCGATCATGCAGTTGATCTCTTCGAGCCGCCGCCTCCCGTATCCCCTGGACATGCGCCTGAGAACGGCGTCGGAAGCGTGCTGGACGGGAATGTCCAGGTAGGGTGCGATGTTCCCGTATCTCCCCATTGCATCGATCATCTCCCGGTCGAACCTTCCGGGGTGGAGGTAGTAGAGCCGGAACCAGGTCTCCGGGAAGCGGCGTGCGACCTCGGAGACCAGGGCCGCCGGGGACACGCTCCCGTCTCTCCAGGCGAGGAGGTCCTGAGCGACGATGCCGACCTCCCTCGCTCCTGATCCTACGAGCGATTCCGTCTCCTCGAGGATCGAAGCGAGCGGCAGGGGTCTGAAGGGTCCCCGGATCGCCGGTAGTACGCAGAAGGCGCATCTGTTCAGGCAGCCGTCCGCGATCTTCAGGTAGCGGTCGAACCTCCTCCCGAGCCTCGCCCTGGGTGCCGGAGCTTCGCCCGGTCCCAGGAAACGGGAGAGGCCTTCCGCATCCCCCGGTCCTATGACGAGGTCGATATCCTCGAGGCCGCCTGATCCGTCGTCGGAGTACCTGCCGGGAAGGCAGCCGGCGAGCACCAGGATCCGGTCCTCTCGGGACTTCCTCCACTCGATGGCTTCCGAGAGCGCCTCCAGGGACTCCTCCACTGCCGGGGCTATGAAGGCGCATGTGTTCAGCAGCAGCAGCCTGGCTGAACCGGGATCGGCCGCCAGACGCCAGCCCGACCTGCGCAGCACGCCTGCGAAGGCTTCCGAGTCGACCTCGTTCCTGGGACAGCCCAGCGTCAGGATGAAGGCTGCTGGACGGGGCAAATCAGAGATCCCCGGCCCTAAGGACCTCATAACCGCCCGGGATGTCGAGTGCGAAAGCCTCCCCCGGGTCCCGGGAGGAGACCGTCACGGATTCGAGCAGCCATGTGCTGCTGTTCCCGTTGCAGTCAGTGGTGCTGAGAACCCTCGGGAGGCTGTCGGACAGGAGGAAGCTGAAGTCCATCCTGGCGATGCCCTGGCCGATTTCGCCCTCCATCCGGACGGTAAGGGTGTCCCCGCTCGTCCGTGCGACCGAGACCTGCCCGGGATCACCTATCGATTCGAGGAGCGCCGTGAAGCTTGCCGGTTCCGAGGAGGTGTCCAGGAGAACCTGTCTGTAGAGAGGATCGACCGTGTACAGCGTCTCCCCGTCGTAGCCGAGTACCTTGCCGTCCGGTTCGGCGTAGACCAGCAGGAATCTCCCGTCCTTCGAGAGGAGCAGCCGGCCGGAGAAGACTTCGGTCTCGCGCGTCAGCGCCCAGTAGTCGACCTGTTCGAAGTCCGCCTCGAGGAGGCTCGTGCTTTCGAGCTTCTCGAGCATGCATCCCGCAGGACCGGTGGTGGAGGTCAGGATGCAGCAGATGAGAGCGGCAGTGGTCAAGATGATCCTCCGGAGCCAGCCGACGGAGCCCGCGGGGATACCGCGGCATCTCCGCCGATGACGACCACGATGCCTTCGTGGCCGGGTACTATCGCATCCATCATCTGTCCTCCCGGCTGCACCGGGATGGTCCCCGGAGCGGTGAGCCAGGAGTGGAGGGAGTCCCCCGCGATCGCGGCCTCGGAACCGAGCCCGTCGGGGTACAGGACGACGGTAATGTCCGGTGCTCCTTCGTCGAGAACCGGCCAGGCGCTCCATCCCGAGGCCTGGAGGGCGGAGACCACGGCGGAGATCCTCGGGGAGTTGACCGGGAGCCCGACTACTGCGACCTCTACCGATCTGGTCGTAACCGAGCCGGAATCCACTCCGGGACCGGTGCCGAGGTCCTGCTCGATCCTCCTGACTGCAAGAGTCGCGTCCTCCGCGAGCATGGAGCCGGGGAAGCGGTAGATGACCGCGTTGAATCCGTCCCTGGCTCTGGAGAGGTTCCCCCTGAAGTAGAGCTGGGACGAGCGCGCGAAGGCGGTCAGATCGGTCTCCTCGGAAACCAGCCCGGATTCGTCGACCTCCAGGGGTCTCGACCCGCAGGAGGCGAGCGCCAGGATCGATGCCGCAATGATAAGGCCCTTCATGCGTCGTCCTCCGAGGGTGTGTCGACCGGCCTCACGAGCCCGGCCGCCTCCCTGGTCATCAGAACGTCCCGCGCCCTCCCGTCCTTCGACGGACCCACGATCCCCTGTTCCTCGAGCACGTCCATCAGCCTTCCCGCCCTCGAGAAGCCTACCCTTAGCTTCCTCTGCAGAAGCGAGGTGGACCCTATCTGGTACCGGATGACTATCTCCCGGGCCCGCTGGAGGAGCGCGTCGTCGCTATCTAGGTCGGCAGGGGCCTGAATGTTCCCCTGGGCCAGGATCGATGGGTCGAAGCTGTAACCGCACTGGATGTCCTGCTGGCGCCATTCGTTCACGATCTGCCTGATCTCCCTGCCCGTCACGAGCGAGCCCTGGATCCTCAGGGGCTCGGGCGAGGCGGAGGGCAGGTAGAGCATGTCACCCCTGCCGAGCAGCATCTCCGCTCCGTTCATGTCCAGTATCGTCCTCGAATCGGTCTTGGAACTCACCATGAAAGCGATCCTGGAGGGGAAGTTGGCCTTTATTATCCCGGTTATGACATCCACGGAAGGCCTCTGGGTGGCCACGACGAGGTGTATGCCGACGGCTCTCGCCATCTGCGCGAGCCTGACGATGGGCTGTTCGATCTCGTTTGCGGAAGTCGCCATCAGGTCCGCCAGCTCGTCTATCACAAGCACGACATAGGGCATCGGACCTGATTCGAGCCCGGGCGCGATCTCCCTGTTGTATTCACCTATGGACCTGACCCCGTTCCTGGACAGCTTCGTGTATCTCGTCTCCATCTCGTTCACGAGGTTCTCGAGGAGGAGCCTGGCCTCCCGGGCGTCGCAGACCACCGGGGCCCAGAGGTGCGGGAGGTCTCCGTATATGGACAGTTCGGCGCCCTTCTTCGGGTCGATCAGTCCCAGCCTGACTTCGTCCGGGCGCTTCTTCATCAGCAACGTGCAGATGATCGAGTGCAGGCACACGCTCTTGCCCTGTCCGGTCGCGCCTGCAACGAGCAGATGGGGCATGTCGGCGATGTCAGCGACTATCGGATCGCCTTCCATCCTCTTTCCCAGGGCGACGGGCAGGACCTCCCCGGAGACGGTACGGAGTACCTCCCTGAGGAAGACCGTGTCCGGAACGGGATTGGGTACCTCGATGCCTACGGCGTCCCTCCCGGGGATCGGTGCGAGGATACGCACCCGGCGTGCTTTCAGTGCGAGAGCGAGGTCGTCGGTGCGCCCGACGATGCTGTTGACCTTGACCCCCGGACCTGGTCTCAGTTCGAACCGGGTCAGGACGGGACCCGGCTTGAAGTCGACTATCTCGCAGGCGACTCCGAACTCGGACAGCTTCCTGACCAGAACATCCGCCCTGTCGCGGAGCTCGGCCTCCGATACTCCCGAGCGCGAAGTTGCCGGGGGAGACAACAGGATGGTCTCCGGCGGGAGCTTGCCGGGAGGGGCCGGCCTGACTCCGGTGTGATCGGCGACCGCGGGCTCCCCGGCGACCTCCGTCACGGGTTCGTGTTCCGGGGTCTTGAGCAGGGCGTCTCCGCCCGCACGGGGTGCCACTTCGCCGGGATCCTCGACGGGGGGTACGGGCGTGTTCAACGCTGCACCGGCGCCTTCGGAGACGCCGCCCGAAATGAAGAACGGGACCTCCGGCGGGGGACCCTCGCTCCGCCTCCTGGACCAGCTGTTGCCGGAACCGGCCCTGGTACCCGGATCGACGGGCTCGGGCACGAACGAAGGCTGGCCGGCGGGTCTGATCCTCCGGGGCGGGATGCGCGGGATCCTCACGGGAACGCTGGCGAGATCGCCCGCCAGGTCCCATCCTGTGAAGACTATCAGGGACAGCAGGAAACCGAGCAGCAGGACCAGGTATGCGAGCACCGGCCCCATCCAGCCGGTCAGCACGTCGACCGCCCTGCCGGCAAGCAGGCCTCCCGGCCGGCCGGCCAGTGCCGGGTTGATCCTCCTGCCGACTATGTCTGTAAGGGCGGAGAGGAAGAAGAGGTTCACCGAGAGGCCGTGGAGGAAGAGGAATGCTCCGGGGAGCGCATTCGGTCTCAGGAGCCTCACCGAGCAGAGCAGGAGGAGCACGGGGATGAGAAAGCCGAGGAATCCGAGGCTGCCATAGAGGAATGATCTGGACGCATCCGCCGGTCCGCCCTCCTCTCCCCAGCCTCGTACCGTGAGCAGCGCCAGAAGGCCGACGCCAAGGAAGAACAGGAGGATGATCGAGACCGTCCGGAGACCCCGCCTGCGGACTGCGGGCTGCTTCGATCGCGGTCTCCGCCTCGGAGCGGTCACAGAGACCTCATGGAGCGGCCGGTGTCATCCCTCGGGACTGCGGGGTCCGGATCGGGGACGAGCCTGCCGTCGACATGGAACATGTAGCTGAAGGTTCTGCCCGCAGGCAGACGGAGCTCTGCGACCCAGCTGCCGTCAGGGAGGCGGCGCATGGGAGCGGATTCGGGATTCCAGTCGTTGAAGTCCCCGCATACGGCGACCTTCCCGACCCCCGGACCGCCGGGGTGGAAGAAGGCCTGGCCCTTGTAGACGGTCAGTGCGTCGCCGACGGAGTCGCGGAGCCTGTCGTAGGGTCTGAAGAAGGGTCTCGTCCGCGATGGTATCTCGATCAGCCCCTCCCCCCGCGGATCCCTTGCCCTCCGCCTGAGCCCGGGCCGGGGTTCGAAGCAGCCGAAACCTCTCAGGAAGACGCTCTCTCCGCTGCAAAGCGCCTGCTCTACTATCTCGAGCATCGCCTCCAGCGCAGCTCCGGCCTCCCTCCGGGACAGGCCGGTACGCACCGACATCTCCTTCGCCAGATCTTCCCTTGTCAAGAACCCCTCCACTGATGCGGACTGCTTGAATAGAGATCAGCGGTGCATCCCGTCAAGACCCGCTGACTCCCCCGAGAGCAGCCTCGCGATCAGCCGGGCGCATTCCTCGACCGACCCGCCGGTGCAGTCCACCCTGTTGGGGAGGCTGCGGTAGTGTTCACGCCTGGAATCGAGCAGCGCTTCGAAACACACCCTGTCCGCCGACAGCGGCCGGGACACCCCGTCGAGCCTTTCCGCCAGGATGTCCGGGGGGGCGTCCAGCGTGACGATGACTGCGCTCCGGAGTACGAGATCCAGGTTGCCCGGGTCGAGGAGCGTTCCTCCACCCAGGGCGACGACCATGGATCCGCTCCTTGCGAGGACTGATTCCAGCGCAGCGCGCTCCAGCGCTCTGAAGCGGGTCTCGCCGAAGACAGAGAAGATCTCGGGCACCGTGAGTCCGCACGACTTCTCCACCTCGAGGTCGAGATCGAAGAAGGCCGCCTGCGTGAGGAGCGAGAGCATCCTCCCGACGGATGTCTTCCCCGAGCACGGGGGGCCCGCGATGGCGACCACCCCGGCTTCAGCCTCAGGCTCTTCCGTCGATTCAATCAGCCCGGAACATGCCTCAGGCATCCGGTTCCTCCGTCGATTCGACCAGCCCGGCATGTGCCTCAGGCTCTTCCGTCGATTCAATCAGCCCGGCATATGCCTCAGGCATCCGGTTCCTCCGTCGATTCGACCAGCCCGGCATGTGCCTCAGGCTCTTCCGTCGATTCGACCAGCCCGGCATATGCCTCAGGCATCCGGCTCCTCCGTCGATTCGACCAGCCCTGCTCTGGCGATTACTGCTCTGGCGTGCTCCAGGCTGACGAAGTACCTCCTGCTGTACAGTTCGTAGTCGTCCCTCTGCGACGGCGGCGTCATGTTGACCGTGATGACGTTGGCCCCGGCGTCGAAGCATGCCAGCTGCCCTCCCGGCCTGAGCCTCTCGAAGGTGCTGGTGGCCGGGATCAGGGTGTTCCGCAGGAACAGCCTCATGGCCGCTATGAATCTCAGTCCCAGGTCCACACTGCCCGGCGGGGCTCCTTCAAGAGGGGTCCCTGCCGCCGGGAGGAACACCGAGACGCTGGACATGTCCACTTCCAGCTCCTTCATCAGGAACAGGTCGTCGACGAGAGAGTCGATCGTTTGTCCGGGAAGCCCGAGGAGCGGACCGGAACCGATCGCATATCCGTGGCGTTTGAGCGTCTTCAGCCAGCCTATCCTCTCCGGGAGGTTCAGGCCGGGCTTCATGGAGGCGAAGAGCGCTGCATCGGAGGTTTCGTGCTTGAGGATGAACTTCGAGGCGCCCGCGTCGCGCCAGAGGTCGAGATCCGCCTCGTCCCTGACGCCGACGCATAGGAGGACGTTCATCCCCATGCCCGATATCTCGCGGATGATCCCTGCCAGCCATCCGGCATCGTATTCCTCCGTCTCGGCGGATTGGAGGAAGAAGGTGCCGATCCCCTCCTTCGAAGCCAGCCGCGCCGCTCCCAGGATGTCCTCCGCCTGGAGGCGGAACCGCTCGAGGGAGGAGTTGTCCCGCCTCATCCCGCAGTAGTGGCAGTTGCATCTGCAGTTGTTGGCGAACTCCATCACGGCTCTGAGGAAGGCCCTGTTTCCGGAATGCATGCTGCGCACTCGCCTGGCCTCCTCGAATACGGCCGGGAGCGAGTCGTCCGGTGCGGTCAGTATCCCGGTCAGACGCTTCCTCTGATCCGGTTCTCCGGAGTATGGTGCGCCGCCCTTGTCCATCATGCTTCGACTTTCCTCCCGAGGGCGTCCATCCCGGCCTGCTCCGAAACGCATGCGCCCGTCCACGCCCTGAAAGACAGGGCTGCCTGCGAAACCAGCATGGCCTCGCCAGTCACGACCCTTCGGCCCCTCCGCCTGAGTTCCTTCGTGAAGAGCCATCCCGGGTTGTAGTTCAGATCGAAGAACGAGAAGGCTTCCGGGAGGTCGGCCCGTGCCGGGAAGGGATCCTCGTCCGCCCATCCCAGCGTAGTGGCGTTGACCAGAGTACCCCGGCCAGCATTCCGGACGGCTTCGTCCAGAAGGGACAGATCCCTGCAGCCATGCCTCCCGCCCCTGTTGAAGAGCGCGGCATCGATGCGGAGGATCTCCGCCGCCCGTGCGACCGCCCTTCCGGCTCCTCCAGATCCGGCCACGAGCAGCGGCGGCTCGAACCCTGATGCCTGGAAGGCGCACGCAAACCCTCCGATGTCCGTGTTGAGGCCCGACCAGCCTCCCGGCACGGGGACGAGCGTGTTCACCGCATCGACCGACTCGGAGTCGTCATCGATCCGGATGCACAGACGTGCGGCTGCGGACTTCAAGGGGAAGGTCACGTTCAGCCCGTCCCAGCCCTCCGAGCGGAGCCTGTCCATCACCTTGTACAGGTCCTCAGGCCTGACGGGGAGCAGGCTGTAGGAACCAGCCAGCCCTGCGTTTCTCAGGTAGGCTTCGTGTATCAGGGGGGAGAGCGAACGGGACAGAGGCCAGCCCAGGAGGCCCAGTCTCAGATCAGGCATGCCTTGACCTGCGAATCGCCTGGAAACCCCTGAAGAGGGTGTCTGCAAGGCCCCTTGCCGGCAGGAAGACGGGATCGAGGAAGTCGCAGTCACGGCCGACCAGCCCCTGTTCCTTCATCTCCTCGGCCAGCCTCGATCCCTTGTAGACCCTTATCGTTCCGATGTTCACCGTCGTGTGCCGGAACCCCAGCAGGAGCCGCGACATGGCCATGAAGGCGAACTTCCCGATGAGTGCGGCGAGGCCTTCTCCGGGATTTCCGTTGAAGAAGTTGACCCCCACGTCCATCCCGGCAGCCCTGGCGGCCCTGACGGCCGAGACGATGGAACCGAAATCACCGCGCTTCCCCAGCCTGCGCATGCCCGATGCCGTGATCGCGTCCGGCGAGAAGTCGACCTTTCGGCAGCCTGCTCCGGCCATGGCCTCCAGGTCCCTGCGGTCTATCCCCGCGTCGACCCAGGCCCCCCATTCGATGCCGGGAACCGATGCGAGCCTTCCGACGAGTGTCCGGAAGAAATCGACGGGCGCGTCGAAGACCGAGTCGACGAACTGGAACCTCCTGCATCCGAGGGATCCGAGCTGTATGACGTCCTCCAAGACCCTGTCGGGGGGTCTGCACCTGAAGCCCCTCCCCCCCAGGAAGGCGTACGTGCAGTATGTGCAGCCGAAGGCGCAGCCTCTCCTGCTCTGCACGCCGATCCCGTAGTGGGGTTCGTAGGGCCCGAGGGGGAGTATCGAGTAATCGGGCGGGAGTATCCTGGAAAGGTCCGGAGCCGGAGGTCTGTGGAGCTTCCTGGACCCCTGGACAGAGGCAGGCTCCTCGAGGAGCCGGGGGAGGATCTCCTCGCCCTCTCCCGCGACTCCGGCGTCTATCCTCCCGTACCTCGCCATCATCTGTTCCGCGTTTATGGTGAACCCCGGCCCGCCGACGAGCAGAGACCCCCGAAAGCCCTCCAGAGCACGAATCACGGGATCGAGCTGTTCGAGGTATGACCAGGTGACGGGATAGCTGCTGTCGTCGATGTTGCGAAGCGAAAGCGCAACGACTTCCGGGTTGGTCCCCTCCATGGCCCCGGCCAGAACCTCGGTGGCGTTCCGCCCGGCGGAGAGGTCGACTGCCGAGACCGTGTGCCCCTCTAGCTGACCTGCGAGAAAAGCAAGTCCGAGAGGGAACACCGGCGGTTCCGGCCGTCCCGAGGGCGATTGTACGAGAAGCACTCTCACGCGGCATTCCCTCCATTCGATCCAGGTTTGACTATAATGATTTCATGCTTTGGTGCATCGTACCACTGATCCTGTCGTCCGCGGAAACCGGTGCGCCCGCCGGGAGGCAGCCGCAACTGGACAGCCTGGCTGCCGACGTCATCTCGCTCGGAGCCATTCCGGAGTCCGGCAGGCTCATCCTGCTCGCCGCCTTCAACGGATGGCCCGGCCCGATCGGGAGCATCACCCTGATCGAAGGCCCTCCGGACGAGACCCTGGACCTGTTCGCACCGGGTGACGCCCTGTGGGGATACGCCGGAAACGGGGAAGGCGGAGTCCTTGTCACGGCTGCCGCTCCCCCGTGCATTCCAGAAGGTCTCCCGCTGGGAACCTCCCCAGGGGATACGATTCGTTTCAGACTCCTCGTTTCAGGAGCCTCGGTCGACTCCGTTCTCCTGTCCTCTCCGGATTCTCGGACGACAGGCAGCATCTCCGATGCGGAGGGCTGGTACACGTTCATGACCGACTCGCCCGGAATCTACTGGGTGGAGGCGATGGCCGACGGCGGATTCGGACCCGAGGTGCTCCTCCTGCTGCCCGTGCTCTGCGGCATGCGGCCGGAGGATGCCATGATGGAGGGATCGGGCATACCCGCATCCGGCGCATCCTCTCTCGAGCATGTATTCGCCGAGATGAACGAACTGCGCGGGACTCTCGGGAGCCGGGCGCTGGCACGGGACTCCGCGCTGGACCGGGTTGCCGGGCAGAGGGCGGACAGCGTCGCCCTGTCGGGAGAGGTCCGGCACTCGCCGGGCCTTGCCGCCCTGATGTGCACAGACGGGAACCTCTTCGCAGAGAACATCGGAAGAGGATCCGGGCTCGACGAGGCATGGTCGATGATACTGACCAGTCCGGCCCACCTCTCCGCCTGCCTTTGCGAGCGGTACGACAGGGTCGGGATGGCCGTGGCCGTGGATGTCGGCCGGGAAGGCTGGCAGCTCGTGCTGGTGCAGGTCTTCTCCGGAAGGGCGGACGGCGTTGCTCCCTGATCCGCGGCTCCGCGGGCTGCACGCTCCCCTCCTCGGGGGACTCGCCGTCATGGCCGCCCTTGCAGCCTTCTGGCCGCCTTCGATGATCCAGGCCCTGCCCCTGGCCGGGGTGGTCCTTCTGGGAGCGCTGCCCTTCTGGAGCGATGGCGAACGTCGCCTCTCACTGGACAGGATCCCCGTCACCGCGCTCTTCCTGGTCTGCTCCCCCGAGGAGGCATACCTTTTCTCCGTCCCGGCTCTCTTCGTCTCGATACAGATGTACGGGCTGCTCCACGGCAGGAGGATCGACCAGAGGAAGGCCGTGATCGAATCCTTCGTCTCCCCCTCGATGGCATTCGCACTGTCCTCGGCCTTCGACGGCTCGGGATTCCTCTGGTTCACGGCAGTCTATCTGAGCGCCCACACCGGCGACATGCTCGCGCGTGCCCTGTCTCTGAGACTTCCCACCACGATCCTCAGGGCCAGGCCTTGCCTGGTCTCGTTCGTCCTCTCACTCCCGTTCGCCCTGCTGGTGTGCCGGGGCGTCGAAAAGGGCAGCATCCCTCTCGTCATCCTGCTCCTGGCTACTGCCGCCGCGTTCTCCCTGCTCGCCAAGACCAGGCTGGACGCGCAGGCCACGTACATGAGGCTCGCCTCCGAGACCGCGATCCAGAACAACCTTGCTGCCGAGCTCTCGACTGCGTCCTCCGTGGGCCAGTACCTGGGTCTGCTGGAGGCATACCTCCGGAGCAGCACCGGAGGGATCGTGATCCTCTCGCGACAGGAGTCCGGGCAGGGCTGGATAGGTTGGATGGAGGACAGGCAGCATGCCGTCACCGATGCCGAGATGCCGCTCGACCCCGTGCCCGATCCCGGGGTGATGGTGGATGAGTACCGTTTCAACGGTGTCGACGGCTCGCTGATGGGTCTCTCGCGATCCCCGGACATGCTCGTGTTCGCACCAGGCGAGGCCGGCGGCACCCTGGTCTCGATGGATGCCATGGTCAGGAGGAACCTGGTCTCGCTCGTCACCCATTCGTGGAGGGCGGTAGGCCACTCGATGGCCATCGAGGAGGCCTTCATAGCCGCCGCGATGATCCTCGCCAGGCTGGCCGACTCCAAGGACGACTACACGCACGGACATTCAGTAAGGGTGAGCAGGCTCAGTCAGAAGATCGGGAGGGAGATGGAGCTCTCCGCCGAGATGCTGCGCACGCTCATGGTCGGAGCGCTTCTCCACGACCTGGGGAAGGTCGCCATACCGGTCGAGATCCTCACCAAGAGAGGTCTCCTCACCCGGGAGGAGCGCGACGTGATCGAGAGGCACCCGGTCGAGGGGACCAGGATACTGGGGACCCTCAGCGGCTATGACATGGTTCGGAGCATAGTCCAGAGCCACCACGAGAGGCTCGACGGCAAGGGATACCCATCCGGCCTCTCCGGGAGGGACATCCCCTTCCCGGCCAGGATCGTGGCGGTCGCCGACACCTTCGACGCGATAACCTCGAGGCGCTCCTACAGGGAGAACAGCGACGTCAGGACGGCCGTGGACGCGATAAACGCCGGAGCGGGAACCCAGTTCGACTCGAGGATAGTCTCGGCCCTCATCCGGGTCCTGGAAAGGGGGGATCTCCTTGAAGGATCACGGGCATGACAGGGAACCAGGCCCCACCCTGCTGCAGATGCTGCTCTGGCTCGCGGCCGGTCTCGCGATCCCCGGGACCGATCCGGGATGGAACAGGGACATAACCCTGGTGATGCTCCTCGCAACCTGGGCCGTCACCCTCGTCACCACGTCGTTCGGCTACCTCACATCCAGGGGCGTCAGCGTGACCCTGCTGCCCGCATTCGCTGCATTCCTCGCCACTACGGGCTTCACCGGCGCGATCGAAGCCGCGTTCACGGCCTCCATCTTCGTAGGCTTCCTCGGGTACTCGATAAGGATCGGCCGTTCGAGGAGATCCGCGATGGAGCACTCCGTGAGGATGGCCCTCGTTTCCTGGGCATCCCTGAGGGCAGCCAGATTCCTGACCTTCCTGGTCATGTCGGAACAGACCGGACTCCCCGGCATCTCGGCCTGGCTGGTCCTCTCACTCGTCCTCTTCGTCACGATCGGATTCCTGTTCAGGGGCGTGGGGGGGGACGGCAGGGTATTCTCCTCCGCCGTCACACTCCCGAGAGCTTCACAGAGCCTGTTCCTTCCGCTGGCCTTCCTTCCGCTCTTCCTCCCCGCCGCTCTGGACATCTGCTCGGAGAACGGGAAGGAGGGCGATCCCATGCTGATGATACTGGGTTCGGCCGCCCTCATCTCCGCTCAGATCGCGACGACTGTCTCGCTCGAGAAGTCGAAGTGGGCACGCGGCCGTTCGCTTTCCATCCAGAAGTCGCTCACCTCGCTGTCACAGCGGTTGTCGAGCTCGACGTCGGCGGTCGAGGCGCTCCAGGCGCTTGCGCTGGAAACGCGCAGCGCCTTCGCTCCCAGATTCGTCCAGATAGGCTATTCGGGGCTGACAGTGATCCAGCCGGCGGGATCGCTCCCCTCCCAGGACCCGCCTCTGTCGAGAAGGGGAAGGAGCGGGCTGAGGGTCGAGGTGTGGGCCGACGAGATGACCGTGCTCGACAAGTCGAGGCTCGACAGTTTCATCTCGCTTGCCGAGGCGGCGCTGCAGAACCTGGAGCTGGGCAAGCGGGTCTCCCTCGAAGCCTGGAGCTGCATGGAGGCGATGGTCTATTCACTGGACAGGGCGGATCACCGCCTGTCCGGGCACAGCCGCAGGGTCGCACGGCTGTCGGTCGAGCTCGGCCGGAGGCTCGGACTCCAGAGCGGCCTCCTCGATTCGGTGAGGATGTCCGCCCTGCTCCACCACGTCGCTCCCGCCGTGCTGGGCGAACCTGCCGAGGAGGGTTTCGACGAGCAGGAGCTGAACCTGTTCTCGCTGCCGGAGGAGGCCATGAGCGGTCTCGTGAGGATAAACGAACATTTCGACGGCTCGGGTCTCCCTGGAGGCCTCTCGGGGAGCAGCATACCGATCTCGGCGAGGATCCTTGCCGTGGCCGACGAATACATTTCAGAGCTGGAGCGGGGCACCCCCCAGTCCGCGCTGAGCGCGGTCACTCTGCGCGCGGGGAGCCTGTTCGATCCGGCCGTCGTGCGGACGCTCGCAGCCTCGATGGAGACCGGGTTCGAGACCTGACCGGGCGATTGATCTCTCCGCCCGGGGACCGATGGTCCGGGGCTCAGAGTCCGGAGTACTGCAGGTTCGGAGGGGTGCAGCCCGACGAGATGACCGGCTCCGTCCCGGCCCGGGGGGTGCAGATGACGAAATCGATGCGGCGGATCATGTCGCAGCCTGCCTGTGTGGCGAGATCTCCCGGGGAGAGCGGCCCCCCGTTTCCGTCGGAGTAGCTGAACCTCACGCCGAGGCTCTCCGGGCTCGTGTAGACCTCGCCTCCCTCCTCCGAGATGACGAATCCCCCGTCCTGCCTGCTCCTGACCTCGAAGGTGCATGCCGGCCCCAGCCCGGGAGCGCCCGGTGAAGACGATGCCGCCTTCGAGTGCAAGGGTGACCGGGTGCCTCGGGGAGGCCGGCGGGTCAGTGCAGTATCCTGCCGTCAGGAGGCTGCGTTCCAGGGCGTCGGCTGCCGCACGCGCATCCAGGATCGAAGTTGCGGATTCCGTGACCCTGCCCGCAGACCTGCCGGCCATCTCGAACAGGAGGAAGCCTGCCGCGAGCAGGATTCCCGATACGGCGATCACGATCACGAGTTCGACCAGGGTGAAACCCGGACCGCGGACCGGCCGGTTCATCGGGGCGTCCGCGGGAGGTCTTCAGTAGAGATTGTCGTCAATTTCGCCCTCGAAGTCCGGGTCGGGCAGCCACGAGTACATCTTCCAGTGCTCCAGGGAGGGGAACCGGGGAGGATGCATCGATGACAACACCTGGTCGTAGACGATGACCGGCGTGTAACCCCTCGAGCCTGTGCCCAGTGTGCCCATCCTCTGCACCGCCAGACCGCCTGCTATGTTGAGGCTGAAGCTGTTCCCGCCTGCTGTCGGGTCCTCCGCACGGATCGATCCGTCGGGGGCGCAGAGGGAGGCGCAGACCGTAAGATGCCCGTCGGTGGCTATGTCCCAGGGGGGAGGCCAGTCTTCGCTTCCGTACATGTCGGGATCCCTTGCGATGAAGATGCCCGAGAGCGCCACTATCCCCAGCCTTGCGTCGGTCATGATGCCCGTGTTGCAGCGGATCTGGCCCATGATCCCAACCTGGCCGTTCGACACTATCGTGAGCGGGGCGTCGAGCGGCGCCCTGGACTTGATCAGGACGTCCGAATACCCCGCAAGGTAGACGAGATCGGTCCCCTCGAGGTCGACGGTATCGGGGACCGCGGCCTGGTCTGCGGAGCACAGGAGCCGGTCTCCGTCGATCAGGATCCGTCTCGCGTTCCAGACCACCTCGCCCCCCTCCTGGGACGCCTCGCTCCTGAGATCTGCGAAGAGCCGCTCGAGGCGGGCGAAGTCCACCGGATCCGCCAGGGGCTCCCAGTAGGGGCGCCCCTGTCTGTGGGAGCCGTAGGGCCTCATCCAGACGCGGCTCCCCTCCGGATGGGGCAGGATTCCCGCTCCGACATCGGAGAAGCTGAACCCGCCCCCGGCGGTTGTGGAGATGAAGTCCACCCACGGGTCGTCGGTGGAGTCGGGGGATGCGCTGTCGAGGTGGATCGTCCCGTTGGAGTGGACCGGACCCTCGATCCTTGTTCCGTCGTGGATGAGACCGGCGGGGATCCCGGCGTCCGTGAGGAGGGCGTAGCGGGACGGATAGTCCGGAGCGGCCCTCACCGCGACATCCACGGTCATGTTTCCGGACATCCCCCGGGCTCTGATCTCTACCGAACCCACGCTGTAGGTCGTGCCGTTCTGGTCGGAAGGATCGACGACGACCCAGACCTGGTCGCCCCACGGCATTGTCATCCACTGCGCGCTGTCCCCCGGCATGGAGAAGGGATCACCCTCCGGGGCCTCCGTCTCGAGCGCCAGGGTGTGGAGGGCGAGGTTCACTCCGGCCTCTGCGGCCAGCTGGGCTCTCACCCTCCCGTCCCTGTACCTCCAGGAGGACACGTTGGCCTGGAACAGGACGAACACCGATGCCGCCAGTATGGCCAGCACTCCGGACAGGACCACGAGGATGGCGAGCACAGCCCCTCTCCGGGCGGACCCTCCGGTCTTCATCCTGCAGGCTCCGGCGTCCGTCTGCGGCACCGTCAGTTCTGATCCAGCGTGATCGTGTGTTCGTCCAGGTCGGGCAGCTCCTTCCAGTAGGCCGTGTCCCACCTGCCTGTCTGGGGGAAGAACGGCGGATGCATCGTCATGAGCCTGGAGTCGTAGTAGATGACCGTGTTCCAGCCCCTGCCGTCGCTGGTGCCCGTGTAACCCTCTCCGTTAACTATGTAGCCGCCCACGAACATGAAGTCCTGCGC
This sequence comes from Candidatus Fermentibacterota bacterium, assembly GCA_963718745.1. Taxonomy (GTDB): domain Bacteria; phylum Fermentibacterota; class Fermentibacteria; order Fermentibacterales; family Fermentibacteraceae; genus Fermentibacter. The sequence goes on from OY970370.1 coordinate 478,611, forward strand.
CGGGTTGGGATAGGTGTAGTTCTCGGCGACGAATTCGCCGTCCAGCACCATCACAGTGCAGTCGAACTCCACGCTCGTGTTCGTCACGATGCGCCAGAGCCCGTCCGTCCAGTCGGCCGGGCCGGCGATATCGGGGTCCAGTGCGATCACGTAGTCCCCGTGGACGATGACGAGGCCGAGCATTGTGGTGTTCTCCATGTTCAGGATGTCCCTGTTGTGGTACTGGAAGGGTCCGAGGGCGTAGATGCTGCCGTTGCAGCCTATGGTCAGCGGCTGCGTCATGCCCTCGGGCGAGATCGGGTCGGACCAGGGCGAGTAGTTCGGGTAGCTCTTGAGGTAGACCTTGCTGGTGTTTGCATTATCGATCCAGATGACCCGGTTCGTGAGGTCTCCGATGAAGATCCTCTGGACAGCCGCCGTGTTGGTGGTCTTCAGGAGAAGGGTGTCGCCCAGGAGTGAGTCGCCCCGGATTATCATGCGGGAACCGTCAGGGACCTGCGCCGCCGAGAAGTACAGCCCTCCGGAGAGAGCCGCGGCGCGGGCGTCCTGCCAGTTCACCTCGTCCGATCCGAACGGGATCGGATCGACGCCCAGCTCGAAGTAGGGCGCTCCCATGACCATCCTCTCGAAGGGCTGGACCGTGAGATTGCCGAACTGCGGCGAGGTCTGGTGCGAGCCGGTGCTGTTCGCACCGTAGACGTAGTAGTCCGAGGCAAGGCTGAACCTGTAGAACCAGATGTCGTTCGCGGAGGATGACGACGTGCTCCAGAGGCAGACGGGGCCGTTCGCGAAGAACGGCCCGTCGAACCTGTAGTTGTCGCCGTAGTAGCCGTTCAGGGGAGGGTCGTTGAGGAAGGTGGCGAACCTCGAGAAGTTCTCCGGCAGGATCATGGTCTCCATGCCGTAGGTGTACGTCGAGTCGCCGTGGCCCACCATCGCAAGGGCCCTTACCGCGTAGGCGTTGGCCGTGGCCACCTCGGCGTTGTTGTTGTTGGGGTCAACCCAGATCTGGACCCGGCCCAGGTCTTCGCCTGGCATGTCGTAGTAGCCGATGGCCGGTGGCACCGGGAGGAACTGGATCGGCAGGATGCCCTGCGGGATGTCCGCCCCCCCCATGATCATGTGTACGGCCAGGTTGACTCCCGCCTCCGCGGAGTACCGGGCCTGTATCCTGTCCCGGACGTAGGTGTAGCTGCTCACGTTCGACTGGAACAGCGTGTACACGGCTCCGGCGAGTATCGACAGCACAAGTCCGAATATCACCACCAGCGCGAGCGCGGCGCCGGTTTCTCCCGAGTGTCTAGTTCTCATCGCCGTGCCCCCCTACCTTGCGTAGAACTGGATGTTGTCGATGTTCCAGCCGCCGCGTTCCCCGAACGGTCCGGACGACTGGATGAACCTTATGAAGAAGTACGACCTGCCCAGCGACCAGGCGGTGTCGAACTCGTTCGTCAGATCGATCACCTCGTAGTCCCAGATCGATTCGTTCACTCCGTAGTACGGCCGGACGAGTATCCAGTCGGACGACGAGGAATCGGGCGGCGTATCGGTGTCGGAGAAGGCCATCTCTATGAAGTTGTCGTCGTTGGGAGCGTTCCTCAGACACTTGAAGATCTTCACCGATACCGAATCGTACATGGCTGGATCAGGCATCTCGTAGGCCGGGGATGCGAACCATGCCCATTCGTTAGCGTTGTAGAAACCGTTGACCGTGAGGTCGGTTCCGGCGACGGACATGCCGTTCTCGGACGTCAGGGGCGGGTCTATGCTCAGGACGAGCGGCTCGCCTATCTCCCAGTCGTCGAGTGTGCCTCCGTGCGTCCAGATACCGGTACCGCCTTCCGTGCCCATCTCGGAGGCAGAGAAGATCATCTCGCAGTCGTTGAAGTTGATCGAGTTGTTGAGAGGGACCGACTGGTCGCCGACCGTCCCGCCCTCCACGGGCAGTATCCCGTCCGAGGTCAGGAGCCTCACGTTGGGCCTGTTCGAGTGGAGCAGGAGCAGGATCGGGTCGACGGTGTCACTCTGGGCCTGGCGGCATCTGAAGCCGCCTGTCGCCTTGCAGAGCCAGGTGATCACGCTGCCGGTCCAGCCAGTGTCTCCCTGCTCGATCTTGACATACAGGTTGGAGCCGGGAGGGAGGATGTACGGAGTCTCGAGCGTCAGCGTGTTCCATCCGCCCGTGCCCACCGTCACCGGCATGTCCGAGGCGACCTGCACCATGGTGCCCGCATCCCATTCGCCTGCTGCGCTGAAGGTGCTGTCGGTGCCCGAGGACATGTAGATGTCGCAGAGGTAGTTCCAACCGGCCGGAACGGTCTCGGCCTCGAACTCTATCCCGCTCACCTGGTAGCCGAAGGCTTCGCCCGAGAGGTTGAAGTTGTCGAGCAGCCAGCCCGATCCGGTCGTAGATCCGTCTGATCCGAAGACGAACCGGAACCTGACCGAGTGCCCGATGTAGGCCTCCAGGTCGATGGACTCGATCCTGGGAGTGGAGATCGTGGTACCCGCGAAGAGAGGGATCCCGGAACCGCCGGGGAAGTTGGTGCTGGATGTCCCGGTGTACTGGAGGCCCGAAGCGAGGGTCAGAGTGCTCCACGGGCCTTCGTCGACGGAGATCTGTACGAATCCTCCGTCATCGTTCGTACCCGCCTCGGCCAGCATCCTGTGGCTGAACTCCAGCGAGGGTTCGCTTATCCAGTCAGGGATGGAGACCGACGGGCTGAGGAGGTAGCAGTAGGAGTTGTTGCTGTAGCTGCTGCCCGAAACCGTCTGCGTGACCCAGGAGTACTCGAAGGCGGGGAGGATCGACTTGTATCTCCAGTCGTCCTCGCGATTCATTGCCATCCGCCCGTGACGCCAGCCGTTTATCACCGTCCCGGGGACGAGAGCGGTCACCTCTACATCGTCCCACAGGCGGCCGCCCGAGCCGGGAAGGGTTCCGGTGCCGTACTGGCTCAGAAGAACCCGGTAGTCGGCTCCGAATGGATACGAGTTGTCCCTCGCGGCCTGATCCAGGTCCAGCGTGGTGACCGACCACGAGGCCGCCCCGGAGCAGCTGCCGAGCTGGGTGTAGGTGGTGTCTCCCAGCGCCGAGACGACGATGTTGTCGAACGAGATGCCGTCGTTCGTCGAAATGGTGGCGGCCTGCTGGTTGTCGTACTGCCCGAAGACGATGTAGATCGGATTGGGCACGACGCCCGGCACGGTAAGGGTTCCTGATCTGCTGTACCAGGTGTTGTCGTTCCAGCTGGCGTTGGCGGGATCCAGGTAGGAGATGAGGGTCGACGTCGTATAGGATCCCGTCGTGTTCCAGGCCAGGAAGTCGCCTGTCATGGAACTGGTGGATTCGTCGTTGTGATCGTGGAAGCGGTAGTCGACTCTGATCAGGTCTCCGGGGGAGACACCCGCGGTCGGGACGCTCACCCTCATCCGGTTGGTTCCGTACGTTCCGGATGCTGCCGCGTCCAGGGTGATGAAGTAGCCGGAGCCGCCCCAGCCGGCAGTGTTGAGGCGCCGGTTCCTGCCGCCTGTCGTGGTGTAGAAGGAAACGTTGCCGGGGGTGCCGCTCTCGAAGTCGATGCTGGTCAGCTGGGTTACTGGGTAGTCGTTGAAGAAGACCCCGTCCATCGAGTCCGGGAAGCCCTCTGCGCTGAAGGAGCTGTAAGTCAGCCTCAGGTTGTCGGTGTTCTCGTCATACGCGGAGAGATCCAGGTTCAGCGCCGCCAGATTCCTGGTGGCCGCACCCACCGCTGACCTGTCCATCCTCAGGGCGTTGTTGTAGATGCCGATCCTGCCTCCGCCCAGGGGGGACATGGTCCAGTTGGATGCATAGCCGCCCGTGAAGGGATCGAAGAACACCTGGACGGTGTCGATGCCTGGCACCGGTGTGATGCCGTCGGACCACAGGTTGATCTCCTGTGACGTCGCCTGCGGGCCTTCGAAGTCTTCCATGACTGTTATCGGCGTGCCGAGATAGCCTTCATCCTCGACGGCAAGCCACTTCACCACGTTGTAGAAGAGCTCCCAGCCATGCACGCCGTGATAATAGCGTGCCTGCCAGGCGCTCAGGTGGACCCTCCGGAGGCTGTCGGCCTCCAGGTTGATCGCGTAGACACCGGATGAATCCACCCCGTCTCCGGCGATTATGTAAAGTGTGTCCCCCGCCAGCGGAGTCATCCCCGACAGCACCGACTGGTAGGCGTTGGACAACGGCTCGTAGACCGGGAACGCACCCGGGAGATGGGACGTGGGAGGGCCGTATTCCACTATGGTCATCGAGTCCTCGATCACTTCCAGGGCGCCTGTGCCCATTCCGTAGAGGGCGATCGCGTCAAAGGCCGAGAGGGTGATCGTGGGAACCGGGAGGTCTTCGAAGAAGTTCGGGAATCCGGGATCGAAATGTGTGTTGCCCAGAGGCATGTGCCTGAGGATGAGGGCATCCACGTCGACGTAGTCGTATCCGAGAAGCTCGTCGTCCGTCAACTCCCGTACCGTGTAGCCCCAGAGCTGCAGGCGGTCGGACATCTCCTGCTCGTCCAGGGTCGGGTTGGGATTGAGGCTGTCTCCGTCGATGTTCAGGACTATGACACCCCTCATGGGCTGCGGAGGGAAGAAGGAGGGGTCGATGTTGTGATTGACGCCCAGGTTCCTGGGGGAGATGGAGGTATGCAGCACGGTCTGGTAGACGTCATCGGTGTAGACTGCCGTGAGCTCGAGCCTGAGGGCTATATGGCGGACCATGTCCCTCGATCCGGCGTCGAGCGGGAACGGGAGCAGGTTCCCGCCCTCGTCCAGGTACTCGAGATCGAATCCGGTCACGTTCTCACCGATGTCCTGTGTCCTCGACCCGCCGTCGGAGATCCTGACCCGCTGGTTGACAGTGGTGATGAATCTGTAGTCGGTGGGGTCCAGGAACCGAGTCGCGTCCAGATCTGCGAAGAAGACCAGTGAATCCGGGGTGGATTTGACGACCGGGTGCCACTCGTCGTTGTCCCAGCCGCCCTGTGGCATGAATCCGGCCCAGATGACCTCGTTGGTCACCCTGTCGATTATCAGCCTGCCCGTGATGTCCAGCTCGTTCTGGCGGCGTGCGAAGTTGAAGTGTTCCGTGCCGCTTATGAACAGCATGAATACGCCAGCCATGATGACGCCCAGGACCACGATGACTATCGTGAGCTCCACGAGGCTCATCCCGCGAGTCGATCCGCCTCTCTTCATCTTACCACCCGCCTAGAAAACCGTGCTGAGCGAGAGGGTGTCGGCGCCCTGGGCACCGACCCACACCACCCGGCACTGCACGAGCCTTGCAGTAGAAAGCATCGTGAATGGGGAACTCACTATGAAGTATCTCGAGAACTTTTCCAGGACCTCGGGTCCGATCGTCCCGTCAGGAACTGTGTCCAATTCCATGGTCCGAAGGTTCTCGAGCCCCTGGCGCGCGAGCTCCAGAGCCTGGGTCTTGTCGTCCATGACGTCGGACTGCTTGATGATGTACCCGAAGAAGAAGCCGATCCCCACCACGAGGATGGCCAGGATCAGGCTGGCGATGAGGACCTCGACCAGCGTGAAGCCGTTCCTGTTCCTCGCGGACAAACCCGGACCTCTCATCTCCATACCGTTCCTTTCGGGGGGATGAAACGCCTCTCGAGCGTGACGGGCCCGCCCCGGGGGCCGGTCACGGTCACAACTATCCTGTTGGTGCCCATACTGTCCGGCGAGGACCAGACATCCACGTCGAACCGCAGCCCGTCTACTGTTTCGGATCTCGTTCCCGAGGGGACGGGGTCGCAGGAAGCCTCCGCGCCTGCCATCTCCCCGGCTGCGATAATCAGGGCGGTGCGCCGGCAGGAGGTCCCCTCCTGCCCGCGGGAGAATGCTTTCACCGAGAGAGCCAGCGTGCCGGAAACGACGAGGACGACCACCGAGGCGACAGCGGTTTCGACGAGGGAGAATCCCCTGGCGCGCGCCCTCATCGTATCCCACCCGCCACCGAGACGTTTCCGGAGGCATCCGTATAGATCGAGCAGGCGAGCGTGTCTACTCTCAATTCTTCATTTCCGGAGCGGGTGACCAGCCTCCACAGAGTCCCGGTGCCCTCTCCCTCGAGCGGATCCATCACGGCGGCCAGTCCGTCGTCACTCCAGACCAGCGCGTCCAGCCCTCCGCCATCGATGTCGGCGAAGAGCGGGGCGCCATCGCCGAGAAGCCCGGAAGCTCCGCTGGAACAAGAGACTATCATCATGCCGCCCGGTGCCGCTCCGGAAACGCAGTTGCTTCCCTCGACAATCCGCCCGGTCCAGCCGTGGTTCGAGAGCGCGGGAGGAGGAGTGAAGCCCGAGAACCCCGACCAGCCGAACCGCCTCCAGGCGCAACCGGAATCCCCATCCCAGCGGACTACGAGACCCGAGGAGACCTCGCTGAAACCCCAGACGGAAGGCCTCATGCCGGGCAGGGAGTCCGCCTCCCGGGACCCTGCGGCCGAGTAGCATACGACAATGCCGGATCCGACGAGAACGATGTCCGGCCTGCCGTCCATGTCGATGTCGCAGCGGAAGACATCCCGGGTCGATCCGCCGCTGGTGACGGCCGGACCGCCAGATGCAAGATCGAGGGCGGCCTGGAGGGCCTCCTCCGATTCCCTGACGGATCCGTCGCTCGAGACGACCAGAGTGGCACCTGAATCAGAATAGAGGACGACCGCCGGAACACCATCGACCAGACCGGCCTCGGCTGCGCTCCATTCGAAAGGCAGGTCGACGGATCCGGTCAGGGCCAGCGAACCGTCGTGTGCGAGGAATCCGAAGGGATGTCCGCTTTCCGCCGGGACGAGCGCAAGGAGGTAGCCCGACCCCGTGCCGGTGCCCGCGGCTCTGGCAGATGGATCCGGAACATCCCGGACGTGCCGTTCCATCGTCCCCGAGTCGATGTCGAAGACGTCGAAGGTGCACGCCCCACCGTCGAAAGAGAGGACCGAAACCCGGCCGTCGGACGGTACGGCTTCGCAATCCGTGCCCGATGTGCCGGGAATCTGCACTGTCGCAGGGGAGACCGGTGCGGAGGAGATGAGTTCGATTTCTGTCGTCAGGCCGCCCGATTCGAAAACCGCTCCATCCAGGTCGGCAGGGGCGACTCCTCCTCCGGCGAGTCCGCATGCCAGCCAGTCGGAGGCCGAGGAGGTGGATAGATCGGCCTGGGCGGCGTTTTCTCGGGAGGTCTGGGCGTCGTTCATCCGTCCCAGGTAGCCGATCAGGAGCAGGGCGGACAGCATCACCACGGCGGCTGCGGCGGTGGCCAGCACGAGAGCCGCACCCCTTGCCCGGGTTCCTGCCGTCATGTCCCTGTCGAGCCTTTTCATTTCCATGCATGAACTTAAAGCAAGAATAGTGCCCGGATCGAGTGGCTGTTTATCGTCGATATCCGGTGTAAACCGACACGTTGCATGTCCCTTTCGTGATCCGGGGTGTGCAGGCCTGTGAAGCATGGTTCACAGTCGGTTCAGCAGGGATCGGATCAGGATGCCGGTAGGGTTCTCGAACCCGCGGGGCTCAGGGGAGGCTGTAGAAACCGCCCTGCCTTTTGACGACCCTCCCGGAGAGCTCGAGCAGGAGAAGATCGGACTGGAGCTCGGCCGCCGCCGTACCCGTAGCGCGGACCAGCTCGTCGAAATGCGCGGGACCTCCCGCCAGGGCCTCGAGAACCGGAGGGAGATCCCCGCCTTCGGCCGGAACCCCGCCGGCGTCGGTTGGGAGGCAGATGCCGACGGCCTCCAGGATGTCCGCCGGGCAGGTGGCTACCATCGCACCCTCCCGGATGAGCCTGTTGGTGCCTCTCGAACCTGCCCGCGTGATCTCCCCGGGGACGGCGAACACGTCCCTGCCCTGCTCCAGCGCTGCGTCGACGGTGATCATGGTGCCGCTGCGATCTCCCGCCTCTACGACGACAACCGCCTGCGAGAATCCGCTTATGAGCCTGTTCCTGGTGGGGAAGTTGTAGGCATCCGGGGCCGTACCGGGGGGGAACTCGGAAACCACGGCGCCGTGGAGAGAGATCTCTGCGGCCAGATCCGCGTGCTCCGGAGGGTAGACGACGTCGATTCCGCATCCGAGGATGGCCAGCGTGAGCCCGCCTGCGTCGAGGCATCCCCTGTGCGCCTCGCCGTCGATCCCCCTGGCAAGCCCGCTGACGATCCCCACGCCCTGCACCGCGATACCGGCGGACAGGGAGCGGGCCACGCGGAGGCCGTACTGGGAGGCCCTCCTGGAGCCGATCATCGCCACGGCCGGCCGGGACGTGAAGCGGTCCACGTCACCTATGCAGAATAGTATGGCGGGAGGGTCGGGGATCTCGTCCACGATCCGGGGGAAGCCGGGGGAGCCGGCGTAGAGGATCCGTGCACCGGAGCGTACCAGCGAGTCCATGGAGCGCCTGACCGTATCGCGTCCGGGAGAGCCTTCCGGATTCGATCTGCGGACCTGGTCCAGGACCTCTACGGGAGTGCTTCCCAGGAGCAGCCGCCTCAGAGCGGCGCGTCCGACTCCTCTGAAGGCGGACAGCTCGAGCAGGGCTTCGACCTCTTCATCTCTGCAACCGTGCGGGCGAGCAACTCCAGGAACCGTCCTACACCCTCCCCTGTCGCCGAACTGAGCGAGATGGCTCCGACCGGCATACCAGAGAGTTTATCCGAGGTCTCCTCCGCGGTCAACAGGTCGGACTTGGAGAGGACGACTATCTCCCGGTCCTTCCTCGTCCCGCCGTAGGCGGCGATCTCCGACTTGAGGACACGGAGCTGCTCCTCCGGGGATATCTCGAGATCCGGGGCCAGGATGAAGACCAGGACCGCGGTCCTCTCGACGTGGCGCAGGAAACGGAGGCCGAGGCCGGCGCCTCCGGATGCACCCTCGATGAGGCCGGGCAGGTCGGCGATCACGAAGTTGTCCTCCTCGCCCATCCGAACCACACCGAGGCAGGGATGCAGGGTGGTGAAGGGATAGTTGCCGATCCTGGGTCTGGCGCGCGAGACGGCGGCGAGGAGAGTCGATTTGCCTGCGTTGGGGAGGCCGACGAACCCCGCATCCGCGATCAGCTTCAGGTCCAGCACGAGGCGTCTTTCGACGCCCTTTCCGCCGGGCAGCGCGAAACGCGGGGTCTGTCTCGTGGGGGTCGCGAAACGGGCGTTCCCCCTTCCCGGCACTCCGCCCTGGGCGACGAGGAGCGTCTGGCCCTCCTCGGTCAGGTCGCCGACGACTTCACCGGTTTCGGCATCCGTCACCACGGTTCCCGGGGGAACCGGGAGGACCAGGTCCTTCCCGTCGCGCCCGGTCATCCTGTTCGCGCCTCCGGGAGCTCCGTTGCCGGCTTTGAAGACCGACCCGCCCCTGAAATCCATGAGGGTGGACAGCGATCTCTTCACGAGCATGAGGACGCTGCCGCCCTTTCCGCCGTCACCGCCGCTAGGGCCTCCCTTTGGCATGAAAGCCTCGCGCCTGAAGGCGACGAGGCCGTCTCCGCCGTTGCCCGCTGCGACCCTTATCTCGACCTTGTCTACGAATCTGGATTCCAGAGTACCTCCCGAACGGGCCGCCGCAGCCCCGAAGGCTGCGGCGGCGATGCTGTCAGAGCCGGATCATTCGCTGTATCTGCGCACCCGGTCGATCTTCTCCTCGCAGAGCGAGATGGCGTTCTGTGCAGCGGCCACCATCTCCTGGGCCTGCCCGCTGTGGTACCCGGAGACCTGGTTCAGGTATCCGATGGCGGAGCCAAGCTCCTGAACAGCCTGCTCCCATGTCGGGATGTTCTCCGGGATCAGTTCCTGGACCTGGGCCTTCCTGGTGCCGCTCTGATAGTAGAATGCGCCGACCATGTAGTTCGCCACGGGGTCGTTGGGATAAGCGCTGTGGAGGCGCGAGAAGACCTGCTGCATGGCCCCGTACTGACCGCCGTCCCTGTAGATGGTGGCGAGCATCATGTAGGCCTGTCTGTCGCTCGAGGCGGAGATGATGGATTCGAGGCGGCTGATGGCCGAGCTGCTCCTTCCGGCGCGGGCTTCGAGCTGAGCCGTGAAGAGGGCCAGCTGGATGTCGTCCGGCTGTTCCTCGAGGACCAATATCGCGTTGTCAGCGGCCTCGGAGTGGCGCCCCGTCTCGGAATAGGCCGAAACGAGCTTGAGCCTCAGGTTGGTGAACTCGGGGTGAGCCGCCAGCACTCCCTCGAGATGAGGTATCGCGTCGCTGTAGTCACCGAGCTGCATATAGAGCAGGCCGAGGGCGTATCTGGCCTGGAGGTTCTGCGGATTCTGCGCGAGTGCGCTCTCGAAGCTGTTCACGGCTTCGTCTATCATCCCGAGGGCGTTGAAGGCGGAGGCGAGGCCGACATAGGCGGAGGCATTGTCGGGGTCAGTCTGTATGGCCTGCTCGAAATAGCTGCGGGCTTCTGCGGGCATGTTCCTCTGGAGGTAGACCTGTCCCAGCCCGGCCATGGCGTCGGAGTTTCCGGGTGACTCGGCGAGGATGCCCTCGTAGATCTCGCCGGCCTGATCGATCGAGTCTACTTCCGACTTCATGTAGACGGAGGCCAGCAGGAGCCTGGCGTCGATCAGCGAAGCGTCCACGGCGAGGGCCTGGCGGAGGGATGTGATGGCCATCGGCCAGTTCTCGGTGCTGACATGGTAGTCCGCCATGTCGAGCGAGTTCTGTGCGCGCTGGCCTACCTCCTGGGAGATGGACGAGACCATCTGTCCCGCGAGAACGGCTACGGCGTCCCCATTCTTCAGGACGGTGGAGGGCAGCGGAGTGACAGTACTCCCGGAGTTGACTATCCCGATGTTCCAGGAAACGCTGAAGTTCCCGGCCCCGGCGTTGGTCACGAAGCCGTAGACGACAAGGTCCGCTTCGACGATGGATGCGGCCTGGCATGCGATGTCAGGGGGAATGCCGTACTGGAAGTCGGAGGAGTTGAACCCCAGGCCGGAGGCGGCGTCCTCGAAATCGCCACGGGAGACGAAAGCGTAGCCCGGTGCGGATTCGAATTCGGATTTGAGTTCGTCGAAGAGCTTGCCGCTCACCCATCTGCCGTCCGAGTCGCCATAACCGAACGGAGCCACTGCGACCAGTGTCTGTCCACCGTCGCCACCGTCAGAGGCGACCGCCTGGCTGCATGCGAGAACCGCCAGGCAGAGGCCCGCAAAGCTTATTCTGATCAAGATATCCTCCTCTCGGATCAACCGAGCTTGTTGGTTCGAACCGGGAATATGCCCGCGCGGGCATCCCGAATCAACCATGAACCTCTACCCTTCGAGCCAGATGATGTTTCGCGATGACGTAGCGTCGCGCCTGTGCGAGTGGAACAGATCCGCCCTGCACCTCGTACAGCCGCTGGTCCTGAGTATCTCGCACGCGAGTCCCGCCGACCTCGCCTGGGCGACAAGTGCGCCGCACAGGTCGAGACGTCCCTCCGGATGCACGCCCCCGCAGGCTTCGATCACCGACCTCCTCACATCCTCGCCCACCTCGTAGCACGAGGGGCAGATGCAGGGTCCGGCGACCGCCATGACCGGCTCTTCCGGGAAGGCTCTCACCAGGTTCGCCGCCGCTCCCGCGACCAGCCCGCGCCAGCCGGCATGGACCGCACCCAGCCATCCCCCGGACCAGAGCAGGAGGGATCCGCAGTCGGCGAGCTTCAGGGCGGGAGATCCCATACCCCTCCGGATGATCATTCCGTCAGCCTCCTCGCCTCCCGAGGGATTCTCCGCGATCCTGGCTCCGTGCACCTGCCTGAGGAATACAATCCTGCCGGAGCCCAGATTCCTGAATGCGCAGGTACCCCTGAGATGGAGCTTCACTCCGCCGGGGAGTCCGGTGTCGATGAAGCCCCCGGGTCCTGGTTCCGGAAGCGATGAAGGTCGTCTCTGCGATCCGCTCATCCGCATCGCCCCGAGATCGACTCTGCGAAACGTATGGCCTCGCCGGGCTCCACCTCCCTGAATGCCGGGAGGGATCGCATCAGCAGACGGCCGTACCTCGAGCCGCTGAGCCTCCTGTCGAGGATCACCACTACTCCCCTGTCCGTGGAAGATCTGATGAGCCTTCCCACGCCCTGCCTCAGCCTGATGACGGCCGCTGGGAGCATCAGGCTCATGAAGGAGTTTCCTCCCTCGTCCTCTATCGCCCTCATCCGGGAGGCCGTCCAGGGATGCCCGGGAGAGGGGAACGGCAGCCTGTCGATGATCAGGGCCTGGAGGATGTCCCCTGGCAGGTCCACCCCCTCCCAGAAGCTCGAGGTCCCCAGCAGCACAGCCCTGGGATCGTTCCTGAAGGATTCGAGTATCCTGCGTCTGGAACCCTCGCCCTGGACCAGGATGCGGATTCCCGCAGGCAGCGAGGCACGGGCCAGTTCGGCCGTCAGCTGGAGGTTCCTGTTGCTCGTGAAGAGCATCATCGTCCTGCCGTCGAGGATCGTGGAGAGCCTGCCCCCCCAGTCCCAGGCCGTGCCCGCGAGGGATGCGTGATCGTCCGGACCGGGAAGGTCCGGAGGACAGGTGAGGACAGCCTGGTCCGCATAGTCGAACGGGCTGCCGAAGTCGTACTCCCCGTCGCGCTCGGAAAGACCCAGCCGGCCTGCCATGTAGTCGAAGCTGCCGCCTACCGACAGGGTCGCCGAGGTGGCCACGACCACAGGGAACAGAGAGAAGACCTCGGAATCGATGAGCCCGCCAGGATCGAGAGGGACGGCACGCACGCCCCGCCGTCCCCCGGAAGTCTCCAGATAGATGCTGTATTTTCCTGACGGGACGGTGAGGAGAGAATCGCACACCAGCGAGAGATTCCGACAGGCGGAGGCAGGGCCGGCCAGACCGTCCTCGCCGGCCATCGAGGCTGCCAGGGTGGAGGCTTCTGCGGACAGTGACTCCAGCCCCTCCCTGTGTTCCAGAGGAGACCACAGGATCGAGCCGTCCCCGGATTCGACCAGGCTCTCCACGAGGGATATCAGCAGTCTGGTGCCGGCCAGGAGCTCGGCCTTCCTCGTCGCCGCCGCATCGCTCCAGGCGATGCCGTCCACGACCGGCAGGAGCAGACCCGGCGAGAGCGAGAGCCCCATGCACTCAGCCGCTGCGTCCTCGAGGCGGTGGGCTTCGTCGACTATCAGCACGTCCGAGTCGGGGAGTATGTCCTCGCCCTGGGAGGCGGATACGAGAAGATGATGGTTCACGACCAGGAGATCGGCCTTCCTGGCGTCGGTCCTGGCCTTCTGCAGGAAGCACCCGCTCCATTCCGCGCATGCCGGACCGAGGCAGTCCGCAGCGTCGGACCTGATCCTCGAATGGACCGATGCGTCAGGCTCCGCTGGAAGCTCCGAGAAGTCTCCCGAAATGGTCTTCGATGCCCAGCAATGGATCTCGTCCGGGATCTCGGAACCGCAGAGGAGCATCCATTTCCTCCTGCAGAGGTAGTTGCTCCTGCCTTTCAGCAGAGCCGTTCCGAAACTGCGCGAGAGCATCGCGGACACGTCCGGGATGTCCCGGCAGAAGAGCTGGTCCTGCAGAGTGAGCGTTGCTGTCGAGACTATCGTCCTCCTGCCGGACAGAACGGAGGGTACGAGGTAGGCGAGGCTCTTCCCGACGCCGGTTCCGGCCTCGAAGAGGAAACGGCCTCCATCCTCGATCGCCCCCGCCACTCGCAGGGCCATCGCAGTCTGCCTCGGACGGGCTGCGAACCGGCCGCAGTCTGTTCCCATACCCTTCTCGAAGAAGGAGGCGACCTCCCGCTCAAGAGTGCCCATCGGTCCTCCGGGTGGGCCTGATGTCCCTGAGATGGAGCCTCAGCTCCCTGCGTCCGCGGAACTCATCCATCCGGAGGCAGTATGCGAGGTCCTGGGGGGAGTGACCGGGGTGATCCATGCCTCCCAGGCCGAACCCGATGGCCTTGAGCTTCCTGCCGCCCACCGCGAAGGAGCAGTTCAGGTGCTTGCCGCCGCCGACCGTGCTCCACTCCAGGGTGCGCGCATCGCTCGTTATCCAGACCGGCTCCTGGTTGCCCTCCCCGAAGGGTTCCAGCCTGGTGAGTTCGCGTGCGAGGCCCTCGGTGAGGTCTTCCTCGCAGAGCCTGCCATCGAGGAGTATGGATTCGGATCTGGGTTCCGGACCGAGGCGGGCGGCAGCCTCCGCGCAGAACCTCTCTCTCAGGGTATCCAGCATGTCCGCCCTGAACTCCAGCCCGGCAGCTCCGGCATGGCCGCCGAAGGCGCCGAGCATTTCCTTCATCGTACCGAGGATCTCGTAGAGGTTGATCCCGGGAACTCCGCGCGCCGACCCTCTCGCTTTGCCGTCTCTGTCGATCGAACAGAGTATCACTGGCTTGTTGATCTCGGATACGAGCCTCGAAGCGGCTATTCCGATGACGCCCTTGTGCCATGATGTCGAGGCCAGGACCAGGGCGGGGGCATCGGCAAAGGGGACAGCGAGCCTCGAGGCCTCTTCGAAGACCTTGCGGTCGAGAAGTCTCCGGGCGTCGTTGTGTCGCTCCATCTCGGCAGCCGCACCAACGGCATCATCGAAGGTTTCCGACAGCAGGAGATCGATCGCGAGTCCGGCATTGGCGATCCTCCCGCAGGAGTTGAGCCTGGGGCCTAGACGGAAGGAGACGTCGAATCCAGAAGCATCCGAAAACTCGAAGCCCGCCTTGGAACAGAGAGCCGCGAGCCCGGGGACCGAGCCCTTCCTCAGCATCCCGAGTCCGAGCCTCGCGATTATCCTGTTGTCTCCCATGAGAGGGACCACGTCGCAGATCGTCCCTACGCATGCGAGGGCAAGAGACGAGTCGTCCGGTCCCGGGGTTCCTGTGATCTCCGCGATGGCCCGGCCGAGGACGAAAGCGGTTCCGGAGCCTGACATCATGCTCCAGGGCTCTCCTCCCCCGTGCATGCAGGGATCGACGATCGCCGAAGCCGGCGGGAGCGTGTCGCCGGGTTCGTGGTGGTCGGTCACGACCGTCCTGATGCCTGCCGCCTCCAGAGCGGCGACCTCGGCGCATGCGTTGATGCCGCAGTCGACGGTCACGAGGAGGTCTGCACCGTGGGATCCGGCGATCTCCACGGCCTTCTCCCCGAGCCCGTAGCCATCCTCCATGCGGTCGGGGATGTGGATGGAGCAGGATGCGCCCGCCGCCTTCAGGGAGTTGTGCATTATCGCTGCGGCAGTGAGGCCGTCGGCGTCGAAGTCCCCCCACACGAGGATCCGTGATCTGCCGGCTGCTGCGTCCGATAGAACCCCGGCGGCTTCCGCCATCCCGGGGATACTGCTCCAGTGGGTCAGATCCTCGATCTTCGGATCGAGGAACCTGCGCAGGGAGGACGGATCATGCCCCCGCCGGGCCAGCACGAGCGCCACCGGGAGCGGTATCCCGGGGGCCGGTGCAGCTTCGGGTGCGCCGAGGGCGGCATTCCCGTTTCTCGCGATCCATTTCTTCATCTGGTGACCAGCTCCGGGGAAAGCGGCAGGGTCGGGCTGTAAGCCGGGTTCTGTACCTCGAAAGGTGGCAGCCATCCATCTAGGACTCCGGTCTCCCGGAGCCTCCAGCGGCCGACCCGGAGGTTGAAGGAGCGGGCGACTCCCAGTCCGCGAACGGACTCCCTCCCTATTAGGCCTTGCACCAGGCGAGGCTTGCCTTGCGAACCGGGTTGCCCCGGTCCCGGTGGGCTCTTACCCCACCTTTTCACCCTTGCCGCCGAAGCGGCGGTTTCGTTTCTGTGGCGCTTTCTTTCCGTTACCGGAACCGGGTGTTACCCGGCGCCCTGCCCTCTGGTGCCCGGACTTTCCTCCCCCGAAGGGGCGGCTGCCCGCCCGGCCCTGCCTCAGTCTGTTCCAACGCTGCTTCCGGCGACGAGGTTCCCGGCGAGGTCTACAATGTATCTGCCGCAGATCGGGCATGAGTAGGAGATGCCCTGACCGATCTCCACCGCGTTCTGTGGCGGGATGTTGGTATGACATCCGCCGCAGGCGCCCCTGACGAGTCCCACGACGGCGCATGCCTTTCCGGCCGACCTCAGCTGCTCGTATTTCCTGAGCAGCCTGATCGGGACGGCGGCGCTGAGATCAGCTCTCTTGGCGGCAAGATCGTTCACCTCGGACATCAGGGATGCTTCCCTCCCGGCAAGCAGCTCCCTCTTCCTCCGGGCGCGTTCGCCGTACCTCTCGAGCTTCTTCGAGGCCTCCTCGGTCTCCTTCCGGGCGCCGTCCTCCTCGTACATCAGTTCGAGGGTCCGGCTGTCCAGGTCGTCGATCCTGCGTTCCACCCAGGAGATCTGCTCGAGCATCGCCTTGTATTCGGCGTTGGTCTTCAGCGAGAGGAGCTTCGTCTTGTACTCCGCCATCTTCAGGCGTGCCTCGGCCTTCTCGCCGTCGCACTTCTTCTGGGAGGCGGCTATTTCCGCAAGCTTCCTCTCGAACGAGGAGAACTCATCCTTCGCAGAAGCCAGTTCCGATTCGACCAGGGCAAGCTCGCCAGGGAGGCCTGCGAGCTCGGCCTTCTCCCTGTCCAGAAGCGAATCCGCCTCCTGGAGCTTGAACAGAGCGGCAAGAGATCCCTCCACATCAGCCTCCAGGGAAAAGCAAAACGGGGTGTGCCCTGGAGCACACCCCGCCGCACGGCCCGGCATGTCCGACCGGGTTCACTCGGCTTCCGGACATCTGGGAAGGAAATGGTGGGCGGGACAGGAGTCGAACCTGCGACCCCAAACGTGTGAAGCTTGTGCTCTAGCCAACTGAGCTACCCGCCCTTCGGACGAAACTTGGTGGGCCCACCTGGACTCGAACCAGGGACCGACCGGTTATGAGCCGGTGGCTCTAGCCAACTGAGCTATGGGCCCCTGGCGGGGCGAAACTACACGCAGACAGCCCTTGGTGTCAAGAAAGAGGTCGTTGACCCTGGCAAGTGATGGACCTACATTCACCCGTCGATCCAACCAGGTTGCCGGAGTGGCGGAATGGCAGACGCGGTGGACTCAAAATCCACTGTCCGAAAGGGCGTGAGGGTTCGACCCCCTCCTCCGGCACCACGCTCATTCCCGCGAAGCGGGAATGAGCAGGCCCGACAGCATGTTTGCGCAGCAAACGTGCGAAAGGGCCCGAGCGTACCTTTCATCCCAGCAGCAGAAACGACCTGGTCCGTCAGTGGCTCGCCATATCAAGACCATTCAAGAGAGCCGAGCCGCGAAAGGACCCGGGCGTACTTCCTTTAAAAAAACCGCCCGCAGGGCATCCAAACTAACCGCGAAGCGGGAATGAGCAGGCCCGACAGCATGTTTGCGCAGCAAACGTGCGAAAGGGCCCGGGCGTACTTCCTAAAACCAAGACACGCACACTTGATGATAGGCACGCACTTTCGCAGGTTCCCTCCGGGAACCATGCTGTCGTGCTACCTGCTCATTCCGGCCCTGCCGGAATGAGTGATCTGAAACCTGGAATCGACCTAGCGGGCGGAGTCGGCGAGATCGTTGATGCTGACCGGTTTGTAGAGGACTGCAGCGTTCCCCAGGATCTCGACTCCCGGGTCCGATATCACGACCGCCCTGCAGCCGGGGCAGGCCCTGACGATCTCCGAGAGGCATGCGTCGGCTTCAGCCTGGTCCCTGGGTGAATCGATGACCACCAGGCCTGCGGGACGGCCGAGAGGGGCCATCGAAAGGGCGAGCTTCGGAGTCGACTCCGCCAGCACCTCGAAGCCCAGCAGCTGGAGCATCTCGCCGGTCGAGCTGTCCCCCGGGCCGCCCGGCGTGACGAGTATGGCCAGGGGCTTGACCGGACCTGCGGGGGTCGGCCGCCCCGGGGCAGGCGCAACCCTTCTCCCGCCGCGCATCGCCTTCTCCATCTGGTTGTCCAGGAGCACGCTTATGACGGTCCTGACCCCTGCGATGGAGGATGAGGCGGTGTAGAGGCTGCAGGTCACCTGTGCGCCGGCAGCATCGACCAGGGTGGCTTCGGCGGACTTGAGCGCCCTGCCCTGCCTTCCGAGGTCGACCACGAAGGAGAGCCCCGCTTCGTTGAGGGTCTTCCCCATGACTGCGTCCCTCGAGATGCCGAATAGGTCCAGGCAGGAATCGTTGATCTCGAGAACCCTCCCCGTGGAGGCGTCGGTCACCATCACCGCGACGGGAAGGCTTCTGAAGAGAGCGCTGTTCCCGTCCTGGTCCTGGACCATCGACAGGGGGAGCGACCTCCCGCCGGACTGGTCTGCGGGATCGGAGGATCCGGCGTTGAACGTCATACCAGGGAACACCTTACGGTTATAGAGGCGGAGGATCTCATATGTTCGGTCCCATCATGCCGTACAATGCATAAACATGGATGAGAGAGGAAACACCCGGGTCACCGATTCCTGCTGCGGGGAGAGTCCTCACGAATCGCAACGCCCCGCCCCGTACCCTCCCATCCTCGCCCCTGCGGTCTGCAGGATCGCCCTTGCAGCTGCGACGGCGACCTCCCTCCGCCTGCTCCGCAGCAGCGGGAGAAGGGTCCCGGGCCGGACTCCGCCGCGTGCCGCAAGCCTGACCAGCGCTGTCAGGTCCTCCGTCTCGAAGGTCCCCGCACCGCTCTCGGCGGCATGTGCGATCACTGACAGGAGAGAGGCTCCGGGGAAGAGGTCCCTCTTCTCCATGACAGTGACGGCAAGCCCGAACAGGTACCCGTCGGTCTCTCCGGCCAGATGCTCTATCTCGATCTGGAGCCTCCTGCCGCCGGGGCCCGGGAGGCCTGCGAGGCAGCGCAGAGCCGGGAGGACGTCTTCGGTACGCAGGAGTGAACACGCTGACTCCTCGACGAGCTGGAGCGTCGGTCCCGGGATGGCCGACGGGTTCAGCCACTGGAACGCTCCGGCTGCGGCGCGGTTTGAAGGCGCCGACCTGCAGAGGAGCAGCGCCGCCTCTTCGGCACCCGATGCGGCTATCGCTCTCCAGAGTGCGCCGGCGGGCTCGAAGGAGGGATCCTCCGCCAGCACGGAGAGCGGAGCAAAGGCTGCGGGATCGGCCAGGAGGGCGAGCCCCTCGAGAGCAGCCTCCCTCTCCGCCATCGCGTTGCGCGTGCCGGCCGCCTCCCCCGCCCTGGCGAGGAGCAGCCTCAGCGCCCGGGGTGTGCGCAGGGCGCCCGCCGCCCTGAAGGCGGCCCTCCTCACCCAGGTGCTGGGATCACCGGTCCGAGCCTCGACCAGTGGCGCGGACTCGCTGTCGCCTGACAGAGCAAGAGCTTCGACCGTCCTCGTCCTGACATGGGGGCTCGGGTCCGAGACGGCCTCCCTGAGGATCCGGAGCGACACCGGGCAGGCAAGTGATCCGAGGGAAAGTGCGGCGCTCTTCCGGAGCCCGGTCGGAAGGTCACCGGAGAGGATGGCCTCCAGGAGACCTGATGCGCGCCTGTCTCCGGCCACCCCTGCAGCCTCGATCACTGCTTTCGCATCAGAGTGATCGGAGGTTCCGCGCTCGAGGAGCGCCATCCATCCCGCTCCGTCGGAAACCCCGGGGGAAGGCGCTCCGGCGGCGGGAGCGGAAGCCGGAACCGCTCCAGACACTCCCAGGACCATTCCAGAGAGCGTCCTCGGGATCAGATCCCCCCTGAGAGCCTTCTTCGCGATCCCGGCCTCCATGGCCAGGTCCTCCAGCGTGGTTCCGCGATTTATGTCGAGGATCACGACGCAGATGTCCACGAACGGGAAGAAGCGGAACCGGCCGTGGCGGTCGAGAGTCTCGATCCCGCCCCTCATCCTGTCGTGCTCGGCATAGAAGGCCGGCGCGCGCGACCGGAAGGCCTCCCTGGCGGCCGACATGCTCTCCTCGATCCGGATGCGTGGTCCGGAACAGACGAAGTCGTCTCCTCCCACATGCCCGACGAAGTTCCCACCGGACTCCCCCACCAGGATTCCCGAGAGCGTCCTGATCACGGCGTCTCCCCTGGCGAAACCGTAGTAGTCGTTGAAGGGTTTGAAATCGGTTATGTCGACGTAGGCGACTGCTCCTGAACCGGCCTCGATCGAGGCGCCCAGCACCGAAGCGATCCTGGTGTTGCCGGGGAGCCCGGTGAGGGGATTCTCCTCTCTTGCAGCGTTTATGAGAGCCTGGAGGCGGACGGCGTAGGCGACGGCCGGATCCTCGGGGAGGTCGGGGGGCAGGACGGCCCACGCCCCGGCTTCCAGCCAGGACTCGACTTCGGCCCGGGGCGCCTGGAGCACCCAGGGAAGGCCTGCTCTGATCCAGGGAGAGGCGAGATCGAGTATCCGCGGGCGCAGGAATCCGGGTCGGATGACGCACGGGCCGTCCGGGACGAAGGAGGGATCGAAGGCTCCTCCCCTGGGCTCCCGGTCGGGAGCGATGACCAGGACCCGGGAGGGGCCTCGGTCACCCGATTTCAAGGCGGCCGAGAGCCTCCACCGGCATGCAGGAAGCCTCCCCGATGATCGCGTCCACTATCAGACCGGAGTCGATCAGCCCCTCGGGCTGGCCGGACGCCCCCATGATGACGCCGGCCGGCGCCCCCGCCCTCCTGAGATCGTAGAGAACCTTTCCCAGTACGGCGTTCCGCTCGAAATAGGGAAGACCCTCGGTGATCCTGGACAGGTTCCACTCGCCGGTCTGCCTCAGCAGTGCCGAAGTCCTCACCATCCCGGCCATGGACCTCCCGCCCTGCTCGCACACGAGCAGGAACTTCACGTCCTCGGCCAGAGCCACCCGCACGGCATCGGCTCTGGAGATGTCTGCCGGGATCGATGGATAACGCTCCAGGGGTCGCATGTGCTGATCGGCGGTCGCAGACCCCAGATCGAGCACCCGGTCGGCATCCCTGCCGGCCTCCTCGCCTTCGGAATGGAGATAGGAGCGTACCTCCTCGCGGCTCTCGAAGAATCTCGCGGATCCACCTCTCCTCATCAACAGCCGGGGAAGCCAGCCAGCCACGAGGACGACCGGATAGAAGAGGATCCTCATAACCGCGAGCGGGAGGGCCACGCGGTCGACTACCGTGTCGCGGAAGGCGAAGGCCGCGTGCTTGGGTATCACCTCGGCGAAGACGAGGATCACTACGGCCACGGCTATCGCAGTGAGCGTCTCGATCCACGGCTCGCCCGTCGCCTCCGCCAGCCCGGCCGCGAGGCTCGAGCAGAGCACGGTGCCGACGTTGGTCCCGACCAGGGTAGACGTGAGGTAGCGCTCAGGATTCTTCATGAACCAGACCGCCCTGGATGCCCTGGGGTCTCCCTCCCTTGCCCGGGCAAGAGCCCGGATCCTGCTCGCGGCGGAGAACGCGGTCTCGGTTCCGCTCGAGAAGGCTGTCAGCAGGATGGAGAACAGCATGAGCAGCCAGGAAATCATGTTCCGTCCGATCCGGTCTTCTCGATCAGGATGCTGCCGATCCTCCGGCCTTCGACCGAGAGCACCGTCATCCTGATACCGCCGACCTCCATCGTGTCTCCGGGGCCGGGGATGCGGCCGGTGACCTCCTCGAAATAGCCGCCACAGGTTTCGGCGTACTCCGGATCGATGTCGCCGTCGAGCATCTTCTCGGCCGTCTCGATCCTGAGGGACGCAGGGATGACGAAGCCGGGTCCGCGCCTGAACACCCCGTCGGGCAGGTCCTTCCGACCGCTCATGGCGTGGAAGACCGCGAACTCCAGTATGTCCTCGACGGTCAGTATCCCGATCCAGTCGCCATACTCGTCGAAGACCGCCCCGAGTCCCGCCCCGCACGAGCGGAGAGTCGCGAGGGCGCCATCCAGCGGGGCGTTCTCCGGGAAGAACTGCATCGGGTAGATCATGGCCGAGGAGGTATCCCCGCCGGCCAGGATCTCTCTCGAATCGACGAATCCCGCCACCGAGTCACCAGGGTCTTCCAGAAGGGGGTAGCGGGTGAATCCCGTGGACATGATCTCGGACCTGATCCGCTCCCCGGACCAGCCCTTACGGAGGACGGCGACCTCCGAACGCGGCACCATCGCCTGTCTGCATTGCCTTTCTCCGAGCGACAGCAGCGAAACCGTGACGAGGGCCTCGTTCCCGAGCACGCCCTCCGAATGGCCCAGCTCCAGCAGGGAGATGATCTCGGCTTCGTTGAGCGCGATGGCTCGGCTGCCTCCTCCGAACATCCTGACGAACAGGTGGCTGATCCTCGCGAGAAGCGCCGAGAACAACGACACCAGGCTCACGAAGATCGAGAGGGGACGGGAGATGAGGCATGCGACCCTCTGGGCATGGATGGTGGCGTAGGCCTTCGGGGATATCTCGCCGAAGATCAGCAGGAGAAAGGTCATCCCCAGCACGGAGACTCCGAGGGCGGCCTCGCCTTTTACGAGATCGAGGACCAGCAGGGAGGCGACCGTCGAGGCGGCGACGTTCACCAGAGTGTTCCCGAGCAGTATGGCCGACAGCAGCCGGTCGGGGCGGCGGAGGAGCGACAGCGCCCTCCTCCCGCCTGCGCTCGATTCGAGCCTCTTCCTCTGGACGTGGTCGAGACTGAAGAGTGCGGACTCGCTACCGCTGAAGAACGCGGACAACCCCAGGAGGAGGACCAGCAGGGGAAGGCTCAGGATCGTCCCCCCTGCTGTTCCTCGATCTCGACCAGATCCATGGTGAAGTCCCGGCTGAAGGTCTTCGCGAAGTAGCCCCTGCTCGAGTATGTGGGCTCGATCCGTATGACCAGCTCCATCTCGCCGCCCTGTACCGGATCGCCCAGGACGTCGGTCCCGTCCCATGAAAGGACGAACGATCCCTGGTCCATCCTGCCGTTCTGCAGCGTGGCCACGGCTGTTCCCGACTGGTCCATCACCTGCGCGAGCACCATCGATTTCTCCAGGAGGGTCCCGGAAACCTCGAGGCTCCTTCCGGGGGCGGAGAAGCGCCAGAGCTCCAGGTCGGCGCCCACCCAGAAATAGCGGGCTCCCTCCCGTTCGGCCACGAAGACCTGTCCGTAGCGCCTCCACATTGCGAGCCCGGTCGGGCGGTCTAACTCGCGATCGCCGGTTCCGGGGGATCCGAAGCTCGCGATGTATCCGAGATCGGGGTCGAACTTGTGGATCATGCAGGAGATGCTGTCGGAGACCCAGACGTTCCCGTAGTAGTCTACCACCGGGTAGTTGAAGCTGGAGCCGCCGCAGTCCGCCAGGACGGCCGTGGCGACCACCTCGCCGCCCTCGATCCGCTGGAGGGCGGTCCCCCCCCGGCTGACTACGATCACGAAGCTCTCCTCCAGAGCGTTCCAGGCGCCTTCTCCATAGACTGCCACGCCCGAAGGCTCATCCACCGGAATCGTTGCCGGGGTGGAATCCGCCGCGGTGTCGTAGATCAGCAGCATGCCGGCGCCCCGGTCAGTCACATAGATGGTCTGCCTGTCTCCCAGGGCGACACCCCAGGGCTCGACGAGCCCCTCCGAGATGAAGCTCCGAGCCCGCATCCGCGTCCCGCGCCTCTCGAGCACCGCCACCCTGCGGTTGCCGGTGTCGGCCACCACTACCATCCCCGAGGGATCGGCTGCTATCCCATGGGGTGAGGAGAGCTGGGTATCGCTAGATCCGCTTCCCCCGTAGAGCCCGAGAGTGTACATGTTAGCGTTGTAGATCACGTGACCTGAACGGCTGTTCACACCGTAGACGGCGAGCTCGTCGTCGTCCTCCTCCCCGGGGCTGTTCCACTCCGAGAGCTTGACACATGCGAGCCCCTGCGGATCGTCGAATCTCACCAGGCCACCGAGGAGCATCGCGAGCTGGTCGGTGCCGGCACGGTATATCCCCATGCAGTGTCCGTAGGGGGGGAAGACCAGGAGGGTCGGCTCGACGGGATCCGCGACCCATGTGCCTGCGATCCCGAGCAATGCGAAAAGCATGTTCATATCGAAAGCCTCCCATACACCCAAGACGACCTGGTGACCCTCTTCACGTACTCCCGCGTCTCGCGGAAGGTTATCCTCTCGATGAACCATTCCGGGTCGGACGCGGAGAAGGAGAGAGAGTCCCTCCACCTCGAAGCGTTCCCGGGGCCGGCATTGTACGCCGCGAGGACGAGCGGGAGCGCGCCCGAGTATGCGTTCCACTGCCTGTTTATATAGAGGGATCCGTATCTGATGGAGTTCTCCGGATCGAAGAGCTGGTCGCCCTCCAGGAACGGGAGCGCGTACCATCTCGCAACGTCGTAGGCGGTACCGGGCATCAGCTGGATCAAGCCCTTCGCGCCGACGGACGAGCAGGCCTCATGGTCGAACGAGCTCTCCTCGCGCATTATGGCGTGGATCAGCGCCGGCTGGAGCGACAGGCCCGCAGTCAGATCGGAGACCAGGTCGGCGTAGGGCGTCGGGAACTGGAACACGGCTATCGACTCCGGGACCACGCCTCCCCCCGAGTACCTCATACGGGAGTCCAGCGCCCCGCACAGCTCGATCGCCTCCTTGTGCTCCCCGAGCATGGACAGGGCCGCGATCCTGGAGGCTGAGTCAGGAAGGGCCGAAAATCTGAGTACGTTCGCAGCCAATGTACCGTAACCGGCTGCAGCCAGTTCCACCGCCTCTCCCGGGGGGTTCATCGAGGGGAACGGTGGGGTCCATGCCGGTGAGCCGCCCATCCTGTCTGCGGCGAGCATGCCGTAGTACTCCCAGGGATGCCCGGCGCTGACCTGCTCCAGCAGACTCGATTGCTCGGCGGATCCGGACGGGAGTGTCCGGGCCGTCCAGTACAGCATCTCGTCCCGCCAGAAACCGGCCGGGAACAGGTCGCAGCCCTCGATCCAGAGAACTCGGGCTCCTTCCGGATCACCGCCTGCGAGATGCGCGAAACCGCCTCTCCAATAGCAGCTCTCATCGTATTTTCCCGGGCCCTGTGCCTCGATGGCCGCCTCGAACGCCCTGGCAGCCATATCCCACTGCTGCTCCCCGTCGTGGTAACGACCGGCCAGGAATGCGGATTCGTGGGCAGCCGGATGCGAAGGCCAGGATTCCGCAAACTCCAGATAGGCGCTCCATGCCTCGGAATCCCTGTCCAGGTCCCTGAGGGCCCTCGCTCTGAAGAGAGCCGCCCTCGCAAGGAGCGAGTCCGGCGAGGAGGGCGGGATGTCATCGCACAGCTCGAGCAGGTCGGAAGGCTCCGATCGGGCTCTGAGGAGAGCCATCCTCGCGCCTGCCGTGAAGACCGGGTCCACCGACTCATCCACGAGTACGGAGAGCGTCGATGTATGGGACGCCAGCGCGAGCGCGTCGGCGACCTCCCAGGAGCGCCTCCAGCCCTGCGCGCCTCTCGAGACGAGGAGCAGGGCGGCCTCTCCGGCAGGTCCGGCCGTCGAGACCAGGAGCGATCCTGCGATCTGCTCGTCCAGCCTGCCGGTCGCGCCCATGCGGGAGATCTCTAGCAGGTCGGCCTGCTCGGCTCTGCCTGCGCGTCTCAGGATGCCGATGTTCCTTGCCCAGACTTCCGCGGGGATCGAAAGCCTCTTCCGCATCTCCTCCACCAGCCTGTCGGCCGCATCCGGGAACAGGCAGGCTACATCGGCGCAAGCCTTCATCTGGTCGTCGGTGAGTGTTCCGGCGGGAGCGACGAGCAGCCTGCAGAGCAATTCAGGCGGGCTCGAGGGTGGTTCGAGAAGCGCCGGAACAGTCTCGTATCCTGAAAGATAGGCATCCAGGTAGGGATCGGCTGCGATGGAGGCTGCACCCTCCCTGTCCCCCCCCAGGTCGAGGAGGCTGGTCCGCCAGCCCGCGAGGGAGGTCCCCCACTCGCCTTCGAGGCTGTCGAGGAAGGCGGCTCCTTCCGATTCCAGCCCGCGCGAATGGTAAAGCCCCAGGATCCTGAAGAGACCCTCGTCCCTCCTGTCCGGGCTGGATTCGAGGATCCGGCACAGTTCCTCCAGCGCTTCGTCCGCCCTTCCGCAGAGCATGAGAGAATCCGCTGCGGAGAAGAGGGCCGGCGGGCCAGGGTTGACGAACCCGGCGGTGTCAGGCTCCTCCTCGGGAACGACGCGGTAGCAGGATGACGCGAGGGTCAGCACCGCAACAAGCAGGAACCTGTCCAGTTTCGGCCTCCTTCCGCCTGATTGCGGATCAGTGTCTGAAATGCCTGCGTCCTGTGAAGAGCATGGCGATACCGGCCTCGTCCGCTGCCTTGACTACTTCATCGTCCCTGAGCGAGCCGCCCGGCTGGACGATGGCCGTCACTCCGGCCGAGGCGGCCATGTCGACGACGTCCCGGAACGGAATGAGACCGTCGCTCGCGAGGGCCGAACCCGCCAGGTCGAGCCCTGCGGCGGATGCCCTCCGGACCGCCAGGTCGAGGCTCTCGATCCTGCTCATCTGGCCGGCCCCGATTCCCAGGGCCCTGTGGTCGTCGCAGATGACCATGGCGTTGCTCTTCACAGTCCTGCAGACCCTCCAGGCGAGGTCCATGGCTCTCTTCTCACCGTCCGAAGGCGGCCGCGAACTGCGCACTCCGGCCTTCGCGAGGTCGTCCCCGGCACCCGGATCGGGCTCCTGGACGAGCAGCCCTCCCCATATACTCCTGATCTGCGGTCCCGTTTCACGACCGACCGGCATCTCGAGCACGCGGAGCTTCTTCCTGGTCCTCAGCCGGTCGAGTGCGGCCGATTCGAAGGAAGGCGCCAGTATCAGCTCCAGGAACAGACCCTTGAGCCTGTCCACAAGATCGGTGCCGACCTCAGAGCTGACTGCGAGCACGCCGCCGTAGGGCGAGGCGGAATCAGCGGCGACGGCGTCCTCCCATGCCGATGCGAGGTCGCCCGCTATCGCCACGCAGCAGGGGTTCCCGTGCTTGATTACGACGAGTGCGTGGTCCGGGAGGTCACCGACCAGGTCCCAGGCGGCGGAAGCGTCCAGGTAGTTGTTGTAGCTCAGGGATTCGCCGTGCAGTAGCCGGGCGGATGAGAAGCCCTCCGACCGGGCACCGAAGTGGACGCATGCCTTCTGGTGGGGATTTTCGCCGTACCTGAGCCCCGGCGAGATTCCCTCCGAGAGCTTCAGCGAGACCATGAGATCATAGGAGGCAGTTGCATCGAAGGTCCGTGCAGCCATCCTCCTCCTGAACTCGATCGTATCCAGGTCACTGCTCACCGCCCTCAGCACCTCGTCGAAGCACTCCCCGCCCGCCGCCGAGATCACGTGCCTGTAGTTCTTGGCCGCGGCCCTGGCCATGGCGGGTCCGCCGACGTCGATCAGCTCCACGGCGGAAGGGTCGTCCCCGGGGAGCGAGGCGTTCTCCTCGAAGGGGTAGAAGTCGACCGCCACGAGGTCGAAAACTATACGCCCCTCCGCCGCCATCCTGCTCCTGTCCCCCCCCTCGGCCAGTATTCCCGCGTGCAGCTCGGGATGGAGGGTCTTGACCCTGCCGCCGAGCAGGGACGAGATGCCCGTGATCTCCTCGGTGGGAGAGACGGGGCAGCCGAGCGACCTGATGAAGTCGGCCGTACCGCCCGAGGCGTGCAGGGTCCAGCCCAGCCGGTGAAGCCCCTCCGCCAGTCCGGCAAGGTTCTTCTTGGAATGACAGCTCATGAGCGCATGCTTAGACATGTTTCTCGAACCACTCCCTTGCTTCGAAGACCGGGATGGGCTCACGCTTGTGGGTACCGGCACGGTGCAGGGAATCAATCCTGGCCGCCGTGGCCGGGTCGACGGGAAGCCCCTCGAAATGCCGCCTGAGTTCGGGATATGTGAAACCCATCTCCCCTTCGTCAGTCTGTCCCGTCCAGAGTCCGGCGGTCGGTGGGCGGGAGATTATCTCTGCGGGTACGCCCAGGACCACCGCCAGCCCCGTTACCTCGTCCTTGTAGAGCCTTGCGAGAGGCGCGATGTCGGCCGCGCCGTCACCCCACTTGGTGCTGTAGCCGACGAGGGACTCGGAGTAGTTGCCAGACCCGAGTACGAGCCTGCCTCCGGACAGGGCGTAGAGAACGGTCATCCTCAATCTGGGCTTGATGTTGGCTAGAGAAAGCCGACCGGCGTCCTCCAGCCCCGCGGCGGCCACCAGGCCTGCGTAGACGCCGTCCAGCGAAACCTCGCGGTACCGGATACCGGCGCATGCGGCCGCTCTGGATGCGAGCTGTCCGTCAAGCGGATCACTGCCGCAGGGCATGTTCACCGCGAGCACCGATTCCCCGCCGATCGCCCTGGCGGCGAGGAAGGCCGTGACCGCGGAGTCCACTCCGCCGCTCAGCCCGAGTACCGCGCCACCCGCGCCCGCCATTTCGATCCTCTTCCTCATCCAGGCGGCCAGATCGTCGGCAAGCATCCTGAGCACGCGTTCAGACGCCACGCACAGCCCCCTTCCCCACTATCCTGAGCGTCAGCTGCCTGAGATCAGGGTCGACGGAGTGAATCTCCACCATCACGGGCCTGCCCGGGGAGAGAGCATCCGTGTAGGGTCCGGACCCGTAGTGCAGCCTTGCGGGCGCGAGTCCGTCCACGGGGAGGTCGGTCAGTCTCACGAACACGCCGAAATCCTCAACTCCGCTCACCACTCCGGGGTATTCGCCACCCTTCCGCCTCGAGAGGTAGAGGAGGGACATCATCTCGAGGCATTCGCGCTCGGCGGTCTCCGATGCCTGCTCTGTCCCGCTGCAGTTCTCCGCCAGCTCCCGGATGTCCGTGTCCCATACGCCTCCGGCCGGAACGGAGCCTGCAGCCTCGAGATGCCCCAGGACCTGGTGCACCACGAGATCGGGATATCTCCTTATGGGGCTTGTGAAATGCATGTAGTTCCCGAGTCCCAGGCCGAAATGCCCCGAATCCACCGGGCTGTAGACGGCCTTCTTCAGTGATCTCAGCACGGCTTCGCGTGCGAGGGGATAGGCGGGCGATGTACGGGCGGACTCGAGGATCCTGGAGAGATCACGGGCACCGGGGACCCTGCCTTTGGGCAGGCTCAACCCCAGGTTCTCCAGATCGTCCCGGAGACGGACGGCGGAGTCCCGGTCCGGCTCGCCGTGGACCCTGTAGAGCACGGGCAGGCTGCTGTGGCCGCACAGTTCCGCCACAGCCCGGTTGGCGTCCACCATGAAGTTCTCGATCATCCTGTGCGACTCGTCGTCGGAAGACCTCTCGAAACCCTCGGGCCAGCCGTCGGGACCGAAGAGCACCTCGAACTCCCAGCTGCCCAGGTCCAGAGCGCCCCGGCTCTCGCGCACGCGGTCCAGGAGGGAGGACAGCTCCGCCATGTCTCCGAGCAGATCGTCGACCCCGGGATGTCCCGAACCCGAGCCCTTCATCCCGAGAAGGGCCTCCTCGTAGTTCAGCCTGCAGGTCGACCGGATTATCGAGGGAACGACCTCGTAGCCCAGCCTCCTGCCCTTCCGGTCATATCTCAGAAAGACTGTCCTCGTGAGCTTGTCCTCCCCGGGAGCGAGGCTGCAGGCCCCGTTGGAGAGGGATTCTGGAAGCATCGGGATCACCCTGTCCGGAAGGTAGACGCTGGTCCCCCTGGCAGCAGCCTCCAGATCGATCTCGCCGCCCCTGGGGACGTAGGCCGCGACATCCGCGATGTGCACACCGAGCAGCCAGCCCTCGGGCGTCCTCTCGAGGGAGACAGCGTCGTCGAAGTCCCTCGCATCCACGGGATCGATAGTCAGGATCCGCAGCGACCGCAGATCCCTCCTGCCCTCGGCCGACGGCCTGACCTGCGCGGAACCGGCGGACAGGGCGAGGACCCCCGCCGGAAACGAGTCCGAGAAGCCGTGATCGCGACAGATCGAATCGATGTAGACCGACGGCGTCAGGCTGTCCCCCAGGATTCCGGACAGGCGCACGGAGAGTCTGCCCCCCCCGGGTGGATCCAGGATGCCCCAGACGACCTTCCCCTCCCTGAGCCCCTCGAGCCGCTCCGACCGTGCCCTGATGCCACGCGGGAGCGAAGGATCCACCGGATCGAGAAGCCAGCCTTCGCCGATCCTCCGCAGGATCCCGCTCACTCCGCTCCTGCTCCTCTCCACCACGGAGACGATGGAGCCCTCGGGGACCGAGAGATGCCTGCCGCCTCCGCGAACCATCTTCACGACGACAGTGTCACCGTCGATCGCGCCGCCGAGCTTCTCCCTGTCCACGGCTATCCTGCCCTCCGCCGTGGAGACCGAGCCCGAGCCGTTCGCGCGAACGCGCAGCCGCCCCCTGTAGAGACCCATGGTTGCGCAGGCCGCGAATCTCCCCTTGCCCACCCTGCAGAGATAGCCGAGGTTCACCATGTCCTGCATCAGGTCACCCAGATCGCTCAGTCCCGACCTGTTCGAGATCTCCCCGACGGTGAGCCTGGCGCCGGGCTGGTCAGCGAATACCTTCAGCACGTCTTCGAGCCTGACTCTTTGTTCAGTCAGTGGAATCACCCTCTCCGAAGAGCACGACCGATCCCGAGGAATCGTTCCACTCCTCCACCAGCAGCCTCCCGCCGCATCGGAACACCGAGAGCGCGGACGAGGCGACGAGGAAGGGAACCGAGAAGGAACTGACGGAGGGAGTGGACTCGAAGGCCGCACTCTTCTCCCATGTCATCCTGAGGGCGGTCCCTTCCGGAACGGCACGGAGCGAACCCGCGCCATTTATCGAGAGCATGCATGCTGTCGAGAGCCCGACGCATGCGGGCGCGAAACGGGCAACCCAGCCGGGCCAGTCCAGGAGGACGGCCACGGACCTGCCCCCCGCCTCGGCCGCGATGTTCAACAGAGGCAGCGAATCCCCCGCAGCCCCGTCATGCACTCCGGCCGAAACCCCGGCCAGGTCGAGAAGTCTGTCCGCCAGCATCATGGAGGCGTCACGGGCATCCCGGCAGGGTCCTTCCGACTCCCCGCCCTCCCAGCCGTACATCGAGGCTATCTCCAGGTTGCCCACTACGCTCACCAGTGAATTGTTCAGACGGTGGACGAACATGGACGACAGCAGCCCGGCCGAGAGAGCCGGGATCAATCTGCCGGCCAGATCCGGTGAGTCGAATGCCAGAAGCACATCCCTGACGGCTCCCGTGATGCTGCTGCGCCCCGGCAGGGCCAGATGGACCCCCCCCTCGCATCTGGGCGGATCGGAGACATGGACCGTCATCGCCAGGGGTCGGACCCCCTCTGCGGTGGAGGAGGAACAGGCTTCCCCGGTCAGGCGTATCGCCACCCTCGGGAATCCTCCGGCAGCAGGCCCGGGGTCCGTGGAATCCGGCCTCCCCCGCGTATCCTTCACGAACCGGCCGCGCCTGTCGTCCGTGCAGGCACCAGCGGCACGAACCTCACATGGTCACACGGCGTCTCGACGAAGCCATCCCGGGTCCTCTCGACGAGCAGGAGCCTCTGTACGCCCGTCCCCACGGGCAGGACGAGCCTGCCGCCAGGAGCCAGCTGCGCAGGGAGGGCCGGAGGTACGACGGCAGGCGCAGCTGAGACGATTATCGAATCATACGGTGAACCGGGCTCCCAGCCCTCGTATCCGTCCGCGGCCAGGAGGAGCACCCTCCCGGACAGCCCCAGACCGGCCAGCCTGGAGGAGGCAAGGGCGCAGAAGCCTGGAAGGATGTCCAGGCTGACCACCCGGCACCCCATGGATGCCAGGACGGCAGTCTGATAGCCGGATCCGGTCCCTATCTCGAGGACCCTGGAATCAGGCCGGATGGAAGCCATGTGGAGCATGAGAGCCACGATGTAAGGCTGGGAGATGGTCTGGCCGCAGCCGATCGGGGAGGGATGGTCGCCGTAGGCGGACGATGGATCGACGTCCCCGACGAATAGGTGCCTGGGCACCTCCGACATCGCCTTCAGGACGGCAGGGTCGCGGAGGCCTCTCGCGGCTATCTGTCCATCGACCATCTCCATACGGAGATTCCTGGTCAGGGCGCCTTCAGGCATCGTCTCCCCCGCCTTCCCTCCGCCGCCTCTTGCCGGCGCGCGCCTTCCTCCAGAGCTCTAGCCTCTCGGCGATCGCGGCCTCCCTGCCGGATCCCGAAGGCGCGTAGAGGACAGGCTCCCCCATGGTCTCGGGGAAGTGCACATGGGTTACGACTCCGTCATCGACGTCGTGGGCGTACTGGTAGCCCCTCCCGTATTCGAGATCCTTCATGAGCCTCGTCGGTGCGTTCCGTATCACGAGAGGTACGGGGAGGCTCCCGGAGGATTCAGCCAGGGCCACGGCGCTCTTCCAGGCGGTGTAGACCGCATTGGACCTCGGAGCCGTCGAGAGGTAGCAGACGGCCTCGGCGAGAGCCAGGTCTCCCTCCGGAGAACCCAGGAACCTGTACGAGTCTGCAGCCCTCATCGCGACCGTGAGCGCACCGGGGTCGGCGAGACCGATATCCTCGCTCGCGAACCTGATCATCCTCCTCGCTATGTAGAGAGGGTCCTCGCCGGACAAGATCATCCTCGCCAGCCAGTAGAGAGCGGCATCGACGTCCCCCGACCTCATCGACTTGTGGAGGGCGCTTATCAGGTTGTAGTGCTCCTCGCCGCTCTTGTCGTAACGGAGCATGGCGCGTTCGAGGATGCCGGCGGCCTCTGCCGCGGTGAAACCCTCCCTGCCGGCCGTACCCGCCGCGAGTTCGAGCAGGTTCAACGCACGCCTGCCGTCGCCGTCGGAGGCTGCGGCGACCAGGGCGAGGGCTCCGTCCTCCGGGGGGTTTCCGTACCTGTCCGCGTACTCGGCCGTCAGGGCGGCGGTGCGGAGGAGCGCGAGCAGCTCCTCCTCCCTGAGCGGCTTCAGCACATAGACGGCGCACCTGCTCAGGAGGGGGGCGTTGATCTCGAAGGAGGGGTTCTCCGTAGTGGCTCCGACGAGGCGGATCGTCCCATCCTCCACATGGGGGAGGAATGCATCCTGCTGAGCCCTGTTGAAACGGTGTATCTCGTCCACGAAGAGAAGCGTCGCGGTGCCGGCGATACGCCTCTGCGCGGCCTCCTCGACGATCTTGCGCACCAGTGGCACTCCGCCCGTCACTGCGCTGAACTTCACGAAGAATTCGCGGGTCTCGCCTGCGACGAGCAGAGCAAGAGTCGTCTTGCCGGTTCCCGGGGGGCCCCAGAGGATGAACGAGCCGAGCGCATCGGCATGGAGGGCACGCATGAAGGGCGAGTCGGCCGAGAGCAGATGGGACTGCCCGACCATCCCGTCGAGACTCCTGGGCCGCAGCGAGTCCGCGAGAGGGGGTCTCTTCATTCCTTGAAAGACGTCCTGCTCCACGGGACAAACCTACAACGGCGGGGGCGTCCGTGAGAAGGGCCCGGCCCCTGCCTGGCGGACCGGCTCCACGCACCCAGCCTGCAGGATGGATGCGGCCTGCCTGCTTCGAGCCCCGGACGCGGAACGGCCGGGACCTCTCGCGAGATCCCGGCCGTCTTATCGATCGGGTCAGCCGGCAGGAAGTCTAGATGTTGCCCTGGGCTCCGGCCTGCTGCATCTGGCTCTGCATCTGCATGACGAGCATCTGTACCATGGGCGCTATGTCGACGGTCTGGGACGGGGCGCCCGGCATCAGATCGACTGCTCCCTCGGTACCGAAACCGCGGACTTCGACTATGTGCTCTTCACCGGTCTCGACGTTCCTGGCCCTGGCATAGCCGAACGGCAGGATCGGGAGATCGGACGAGAGGAAGATCTCCACGTCGGCATCGGGGCCGACGACGGTGAACCTGGCGCCGCTCATGGACGTGCCGGCGATGTCCATCTCCGCGTTCTCGGAATTGAACTCGTACTGTGCGATCTTGGCTGCGAGGCTGTCGGCCATGGCCTGGTTGTCGGCTCCCTCGACGTTCATCTGGACGCCGGCCTGGATCTGGGCCAGGAATGCGGAATCCTGGAGCACGGGTTCGAGCGTGGCGGGAACGTTCGTGAGGTCATAGGCCATCACTGTCCCGTTCTCGGACACCTTGACCATCTTCACGGCACGGAGGAGGTCCATGAAGTTCTGGATGTTCTCCTCGCTGGTCATCATCTGCTCGGTGCCCTGGGCCATGTTGGCCTCGATATAGGCTGCGGGGTCGGCATAGAACTCGTTCGCCATGCCGGAGAACGAAGACATCACCTCGCGCAGCTGTGCGGGGTTGATCAGGACCTGGACGGGCTCCCCGTCGGCCTCGAGCTGGAGCCAGTAGCAGTTCTCGCTCTGGAAGAGCTCCTCTGCGACGACGGACAGCCTGATCTCGGTCGTGTCCTGGTCGGCTCCGAACGCGATCCACTGCCCCACCGCGAGCTCGGGGGTCTGGAAATCGAAGGAGGGAGCGGACTGCGCTTCGGCGACTGCCGTGGAATCGGTACCCGTCTCATCGGCGGGCTTCTCTCCGCAGCCGGGGAGGAAAGCCAGCATGGAGACGATCGCGAATGTGAGGAGGAACCTCATGGAGACCACCTTTCGACATGATAACCGCTGGAGCGGGATACTCCCGCGGGATTGGACGGGAATATGAACCGCGCCGTCAGGCGGGGTCAAACCCCGGATCACTCGGAGTCGACGCGGATCACCGAACCAACGGGATAACCGGCTTCCTCGAGCCTGTTCCTGCCTCCCAGGAATTCCAGGTTCACTATGAAACCTGCACCGGCGACCACTCCTCCGTCCCTCTCGACGAGCCTGCAGGCCGCCAGAGCGGAACCGCCCGTGGCGACCAGATCGTCCACGACAAGCACTCTCGTGCCGGTTCGCAGGGAGCCCCGGTGCATCTCGATCCTGGCACTCCCGTACTCGAGGTCGTAATCCTCTCCTATGGTCTCGGCCGGGAGCTTCCCAGGCTTCCTTATCAGAACGAGCGGCAGTCTGCGCCTCTCGGCCAGTACGGCTCCGAACACGAATCCACGTGACTCGATCGAAGCGATCACGTCGAACCTGAAGGAGTCCACCTTGCGTTCGAGGAGGGTGACCGCGTCTCCGAGGGCACCGGGCTCGGTGAGGATGGTCGTGATGTCCTTGAAGACAACGGGAGGCCGGGGGAAATCGGGCACGTTCCTTATCAGCTTCTCTAACTCTGCTGCGTTGAGCATCCGCTTCTCCTCTCGCACTCGATGACGAACGACACCGCATCCTCGGGCGTCTCGACCCGGACCACCCCGGGGATGCCCGTCCATGTTCCGAAGCAGCAAACAGGTCTTCCGGCCTGGAGGGCGAAGGCGATCTCGGAGAGAGTACCGTGGCTTCCACCTACCGCGACGAGGCAGAAACCCGCCAGGGCCACCGCCCTGTTCCTGCCCAGGCCGAGACCGGAGGGAAGGACGATGTCCAGATATGGATTCCCTTCGGAGACGTCAGTGCCTGGCAGGATGCCTATCGTCAGGCCCCCAGACTCCCTGGCGCCGTGGCAGACCTCCTCCATGACGCCGGCTCCGCCTCCGCACGCGACGGCGAAACCCGACGATCCGAGCAGGGAACCGAGTCTGAAGGCGAAGGAGAGATACCCGTCAGGGGCGTCATGAGATCCCGCGACGGAAACGATGCTGAGATTGTCTGCCATGGGTTCTCCCCGGGAGGGAACGTGGTCGGGGCGAGAGGATTTGAACCTCCGGCCTCCTGGTCCCGAACCAGGCGCGCTAACCGGACTGCGCTACGCCCCGACGGCGAAGGAATCTATCCCTGTACGTGCCGGAGGGTCAACTCCCGAGCAGGAAACCCGCTCCGGCGAGTGCTCCGGTCATGATCAGGGTGACTATGGCGCCCGCAAGAGCCACTCCGAGGGCGATCGAAGGGAGTGCGAGGCGTTTCGGGATGCCGAACAGGCATGCCGCGACGCATCCCGACCAGGCACCCGTCATGGGCAGCGGTATGGCCACGAAGACCGCAAGCCCGAGTGCCTCGTACTTCTCGATGCTGCTTCCCGCCCTGCGTCTGGCGCGCTCGAATATCCCTTCGAAGAATCGCCTGAACAGGCTCCATCTGGAAAGGAAGCGGCTCACGGGATCGAGGAGCCAGAGGACGAAAGGCACTGGCAGCATGTTCCCGGCGACGGCGAGGAGGTAGATCTGCCACCAGTTCCATCCCCAGGTGTTCTTCATCACCGTGAAGGCGATCGGGATGCTGGCGCGGAGCTCAGTAAGCGGGACAGCCGAGAGAAGGAGCATCTGCAGCCAGTCCGGCATGAAGCCGATCCTGGCCAGGATCCACTCACCCATCGGTTCCGAACCTCCCTGTCAGCGGGACGAACCTGCATGAAAACCCGTCACCGTATCCGGTCACCCTTCCAGCCGACTTCCTGAAGAAACGGAAGATCTGGTGCCCGTCCTCGACGACGGGGGCCCCCAGCCTGCCGCCGTCGGCGAGCTGCTCGAACAGGGCCGGATGGACCTTCGGAGCTGCGGCGCTGACGAGGATGCAGTCGTAGGGGGCGTTGGAAGGCCAGCCCGCTCCGCCGTCACCGTAGTTTATCAGGACGTTCTTGAGACCGAGACCCTCGAGTATCCTCCGCGAGGAGTGTACCAGTTCGAGAGTCGTCTCGACACCATAGACCCTGCTGCAGAGCCTGCCGGCCAGCGCGGCCAGGTAGCCGCTCCCGCTTCCGATCTCGAGCAGCACATCCGTCGGTCCTGGATCCAACGAGGAGAGGCAGGCGAGCACGGTCGACGGCTGGCTGATGGTCTGCCCCCTGCCGATCGGCAGGGAGGAATCGGAGTATGCCCTGTGCCGCAGAGGAGTTTCGACGAAGAGGTGTCTCGGGATGACGGACATCGCCGCGAGAACCCGTGAGATCCGCTGGTCGGAGTGATCCGCGGTGGAACCGAGCCGCTGGACCATCTCCCTGCGAGGTTTGCTGAAGTCGGTCACGGGTCCCGCCCGATCAGATCAGGGAAGTGGATTCGTGATGTGAGGATAGCTGGTCGGGGCGACTGGATTCGAACCAGCGACCCCTTGAACCCCATTCAAGTGCGCTACCGGACTGCGCCACGCCCCGACCGGCCGCAAACTCTACGTCGAAACGGCCCCTCCGTCAACGGCCATCGGGTCCCTTCCGAGCATCCCGATGATGTCCCTGAGCTCTTCACAGGCATCGGCAAGAAGGTTTTCGGACGCTCCGGACTGGCTCGCCGGAATCTCCAGCTCCATCTGCTCGAGACCTGCCGCATGCTTCATCTCCTCGATCTTCTGGCGGGCTCCGTCCACGGTGAACCTCTCCTCGTAGAGAAGCCGGCGGATCAGCCTTATCAGATCGAGGTCGCGGGGCCGGTAGACCCGGTTCCCGGACTGGTTCTTGGAGGGTCGCAGCATCGGGAAGGCCGTCTCCCAGTACCTGAGGACGTGAGGTTTGAGGTCGGTCATGTCGCAGACTTCGCTTATCGAATAGTAGAGCCTCTCATTCTCTCTTGGCACCGGGCTTCCCCCCCTTCCTGCCGAATGCGGGTTTCGAAAGCCTTCCGATGAGCTTCTTCAGGAACGGCTGTTCCTCGCCCAGGTGCTTCTGGACCTCGATCAGGTCCCGCTTGGCCCTGGCGTTGTCCTCGTTCCACGAGATCGCGTCAGTGAGTGCTTCCCTCGCCCTCTGCCACTGGGTGCCCTTCATGTAGGCCTCTCCCAGGAGCACATGGTTGTCCGAGTTGAAGTACTCCACCTCGCAGGCCACCTTAAGATGGTCGGCAGCCTCCCTGTGGCGGAGCTTTCCTGAAGCGGCGCGGGCCAGTGCCCTCCTGAGGGCCGGCTGACGGGGGTATTGCGGCAGGAGACGCTGCATGAGGTCGGATGCCTGCCAGAAGTTGCCCTGTTCGCAGAGCCTGTCCGCCTGGCGGATCGTGCGCTTGACCTTGTCGTCCAGCCTCTGTGCCGCACCCGCCCTCGGTTCCTCGGAGCCGGCCCCTGCCTGGGCCGCCGCCCCCCCGGGCTCGCGGATACCGCTGCTCTCGCCGATCTGGGAGGGTTCCGAGAGAGTGAGGTCGTACTCCCTGCGCGCCATTGGTGAGCTGAGAGTCTGGAAGGCCTCGTTTATGAGCATGAAGCGGGCGGTGGCTTCCGGTCCACCGCCCGCTACATCCGGATGCAGTCTCCTGGCCAGATCGAAGTATGCCTTCTCTATGTCGTCCCGCGACGAGTTCCTCTGGACGCCCAGGATCTGGTAGAGATCCTGATGCTCGGGAGCCTGCGCGGAATCGGGCACGCGATGTTCTCCGCTACCTGATGACCGTGAATCGGCTCCCGGCCTCGAGGCCGGCTCCCGACACGCTTACGATGTAGACCCCGGAGGGGAGGCCCTCCAGAGGGATGTCGACCAGGTTGGCGCCCTCTCTCAGGGATGCCTGCGGCATGCTTGCCACGGTCCTGCCGGAGATGTCGAGCACCCTCATCGAGGCTTCGCCTGCCGATGGCATCGTGACGGTCACGGAAGCCTGCACGGAGGCGGGGTTCGGCCAGACGCGCCCCACGGAGATCGCGCCCGGGACATCTGCGCCCTCCTGCTCCTCTATGCCCGTGGAACCGGGGGCCATCATGCAGATCCATATGTTCATGTAGCGGCATTCCTCTTCCAATGCCGCGAGCCCTGAGGGGTTGCTCTGGTTGCCCCAGAAGCCGCCCTCGTCGCACTCCACCGTCATGGCCATGCACGTCGGGTGCCCGCCACCGTTCCAGTACGTCCAGTCCACCGCGTCGCCGTTGGCGTTGTAGCCCAGCACGTCGCCGCACTGGCCCGAGGCGTAGCCGTTGAACTCGGTCATGGCCGCGCTCCAGGCGGCATAGGTGGCCTCGTCGGGGGTGCTGCTGCTGTTGTAGCCGTACGGGCGGAGGAGATAGCCGCCGTATGTGTGGTAGTGGATGCCGCCCACGGGATCGATGGAGTCGATCAGGTTCATCACGGCCTGCGTCTCGGGCTCGCTGCCGGCGCTGGGGCCGCGATAGGTCTCGTCGTAGGCATCGGGGCTGGAGCCCTCGTCGTCGAAGCCCCACTGGTATGGATAGTTCCTGTTGAGATCGACCCCGTCGGGGGGGCTCTGGTTCTTGCGGATGTTGCCGCCCATCGGGTTGCAGTTGAGTATGTAGCTGTCGGGGTTGACGATCGGCACGAAGTACACCTGCGTGTTGTCGAGGATCCAGGTGGCCATCGTATCGCTGTCGTAGTTGGTGGCAAGCCAGTCTGCGAAGTCGATGAGGCAGGCGTTGCCGCCCGGCTCGCGGGCGTGGGTGAGCGCCGTGAAGAACATCGCGGGCTTGTACGCGGGACCGGTGTCGCTGGTCATGCGTATCATGTTGATGGGTCGGCCCTGAACAGTGGTGCCGACCGAAACGGGAGTGTCAACCAGATCGGAATGGGTTTCCGCAAGGGTGGCCCAGAAGGCGTTGTTCTCCTCCCAGCTGAAGTAGGCGCCCGCATCTCCCCTGTTCTCGTCCATCAGCATGCCCCACTCTTCGGGGAGGACTTCGTAGCGGGCCGAGTACAGGGCGGCTCTATCGAGCTCCCGCTCGGGCAGGTAGACGTCGACCCAGCCTTCGCGTGCGTTGCTCGCGGCAACGTCGAGCCCGTCGGACACGAGCGCCTGGTAGGTTCCCGGGGCTGCATCGTGAATCCTCACGAGGCGGTCCGCGGAAACTGGAAGCGCTGCGATCAGTGCCATCAGCAGAAAGCCGAATCTCATGTCAGCCTCCGGAGTTGTTGACTTCACTAGGATAAATGACTAGTTTCGGGCCTCGTAAACGGAAACACCGGGAACCCTCCAGGGGTTCCGTCCAGGCCTGGAATACCTTCAATTCTGCGAAAGGAGCCTTCTCTTGGCAAGGAGCGCCAGTTCTGAGAAGAACCTGAGAAAGGATGCCAAGAGGCATCTCCAGAACAAGAGCCAGCTCAGGACCCTGAGGACCGCCATGCGCCGCGTGCGCGAAGCCGGAAGCGCCGAAGAGGGCGTCGAAGCGATGAAGGCGGCCCAGAGCCTCCTCGACCGCGCGGGCCGCAAGCGCCTGGTCCATCCCAACACGGCCGACCGTCTGAAGAGCCGCCTGGCGGCAAGGATCAGGGAGCGGAGCTGATCTTCTCGATCCGGCTCTCCCCCCCGGGGAGATCCTTGACCGAATAGCCCTCTTCCGCAAGGCTCCTGCGCATGGTGTCAGCCTCCGCGAAGAGACGTGCCCTCCTCAGAACCGACCGGTTGTCGGACAGCAGCCCCAGGAGGAACTGTTCCTTCCCTGCGGCTCTGTTCCCGTATCCAAGCGAAAGCCCCAGCAGGTCGGCGGACATCAGGCCGAGTCCGTCCGCCAGAACCCGGGCCGCTGCCTCGTCCAGGCCGGTCTCGAGGGCCTGGTTGCACTTCCTGACGTATTCGAAGAGCGTCGCGACGGCACCCGGGGTATCCAGGTCGTCGGAGAGCTTGTCTTCGAAGGATGCAACAGCCTCCCCGACCAGTCCGGCCGCCGCATCGGAAGGAGCGCCCGCCCCGGCTGCTCCGGCCACGCCCGAAAGCCTCGAGGACAGATCCCTTATCCGGTCCAGGGCGCTCGCAGCCGAGGACAGCCCCTCGTCGGAGAAGTCCAGCGGGCTCCTGTAGTGGCTTCTCAGGATGTAGAGCCTCACCGTCATCGGATCGAACCTGCCGAAGATGTCCTTCAGGGATCTCGCATTCCCGAGGCTCTTGCCCATCTTCTGTCCGTCGATGGTGACCATGTTGTTGTGCAGCCAGTATCTCGCGAACTGCCTGCCCGTCGCGGCCTCGCTCTGGGCGATCTCGGACTCGTGGTGGGGGAAGATGTTCTCGAGCCCCCCGCCATGGATGTCTATCGTCTCGCCGAGGTAGCGCATCGCCATCGCGGAGCACTCCAGGTGCCAGCCCGGGAAACCCCAGCCCCATGGAGATCTCCATCTCAGGATGTGGCCGCTGTCGGCCTTCTTCCACAGGGCGAAGTCGAGAGGATCCCGCTTGTCGCCCTGGGGCTCGACCCTGGTCCCGGACACCAGGTCGTCGAGCTTCCTGCCCGAGAGCCTGCCGTATCCTTCGAAACTCCTTACGGAGAAGTAGACGTTTCCGCCCGATCTGTAGGCGAAACCTTTCGCGAGCAGCGTCCTCACAATCTCGATCTGCTCCGGTATGTGGCCCGATGCGCGCGGCGAGATGTCCGGGCGGAGGTTGCCCAGCCTGTCCATGTCCTCGAAGTATGACCGGGTGTACTTCTCGGCCAGCTCGAGGGGCTCCAGGCTCTCCTGCCTGGCCTGGCGCTGGATCTTGTCCTCGCCGAACTCCGAGTTCTCCGTGTGGTGCCCCACGTCCGTGATGTTCTGCACGTACCTCACCCGGTACCCGGCGTGCCGCAGGAACCTCACGAGTATGTCGAAGGAGACGTAGCTCTTCGCGTGGCCCAGATGGCTGTCGCCGTAGACCGTCGGTCCGCAGATGTATATGCCCGCGAAACCGGGCGAGAGCGGTACGAATTCCCTCTTGGACCTCGTCAGGGTGTCATGGAGCTTGAGCATCGCGTCCTCCGAAATAGTCGATCTTCATCGCACCACGGACCAGATCGAGGGTCTCCGAGGCCTCCCGGCAGGCCCTCCGCGTGCCTTCCACCAGTATCTCGTCGATCGCGCCGGGTCTCTCGAATGCGCTCCGCCGCTCCCTCATGGGGGCGAGGAGTGCCTCGAGGACCTCGATCATACGCTTCTTGCAGGCCACGCAGCCGATGGTTCCGGCTCTGCAGCTCTCTTCCACCGAGGGGTACTCGCCCTGGTTGAACGCCTTCTGGTATGCGGCGATCGTGCATATCTCGGGATGCCCGGGATCGGTCCGGTGGATGCGCGCCGGATCGGTGACTGCGGACATCACCTTCTCCCTGAGCGCGGAGGGCTCCTCGGATAGGTAGATGCAGTTTCCGATGGACTTGGACATCTTGGCGGAACCGTCCGTCCCGACCAGCCTGGGGATCCTGCTGACGAGTGCCTCGGGTTCGGGGAAGACCTTCCCGTAGAGCTCGTTGAAGCGCCCGGCCACGAACCTCGTCATCTCGACGTGGGGCAGCTGGTCCTCCCCTACCGGCACGAGGTCGGCTCGGCAGAACAGGATATCCGCTGCCTGGCTGACAGGGTATCCCAGGAAACCATAGGTCATGTCGGTGTAGCCGTACGTGCTCGCTTCCGACTTGATCGTGGGGTTGTGCCTCAGACGGTTCACCGTCACGAACATCGAGAAGAAGACCGTCAGTTCGGCAATCCCGGGGACCATGCTCTGCACGAAGAGGACGGACTTCTCGGGATCGAGGCCGGCTGCGATGTTGTCGAGAGCCACCTGCCGCACATCCGCGGCAAGCCCGCCGGGCCTGTCGAAGTTGGTCGTCAGGGCCTGGACGTCGGCGATTATAATGAACGTCTCGTAGCGGTCCTGGAGCTCGACCCGGCTGCACAGGGAACCGACCAGGTGCCCGAGGTGGAGGGATCCGGTCGGCCTGTCTCCTGTGAGTATCCTCTTCTTCATGATGCTCCGTGCACGGGTCTTCCAGGGAAGGACGGGATGTCCCGCTCTCTGAAGCCTGTGAGATCGATCTCCCCCGTGTGGGTGTCCAGGATCCTGTAGACCTGTTCTACAAGCGGTTTCAGCCTCGGGCAGAGCCTCGCGTAGTCACCCAGGTACCTCATGGTCCTGGGAAGGCTGTCCAGGTAGTCGGAGCGCTCGTGTGCCCTGAACTGATAGGCGAAGGTCCCGGCGGCCTTCAGGCTCCTCTGGCAGGCACAGGCCGCGACTCTGAAAAGGTTCGAGCGTCCGGTCGAGTGGACGAACTTGCGCGCCAGGGTCTCCCATGCGGACCCGATATCGATGTAGCTGTCCCTGAGCAGGCTTACCAGGTCGTACTCGGGCGGGCCGAAGCGCGCGTCCTGCCAGTCAACCATGACGACCGAGCCCGATCTGGCCATCAGGTTGGCGCTGTGGAAGTCCCTGTGGGCAAACACTCTGGGGCCTTCGGAAGCGAGGGCGCACAGGCTCCTGAAATGCTCCTGCAGCGCCGTGACCTCTTCGGCCGGTACGGCCAGGAGCCTGAAGAACAGGTGCTCGAGCGTGTGATCCAGCTCGGCGGCGAAGAAGCTGGCCGTGAAGTGGCGCCTGCCGGCGATCGATTCGGCGCAGATCGACTGTGTCAGGTCCCTCTGCATCCTCTCCAGCAGGTCGAGCGACTCGACCAGAAGCCGCGAATACTCCTCCCTGGGGAGGTCGACGAGCCTCGTGTCGCCGAGGTCCTCCATGATCGCCCAGCCCGCCGGTATGTCCACATGGTGGAGGATCGGCACCGGGAAGCCTCTCGAATGGAGGAGGTTGTTGATATCCACCCAGGAGTCCATCGGAATCCGACCGCTGTCCATCGCGACATAGGAGCCGAACGGGGTGCGGACCCGGATGAAGGACCTGCGTGAGGCATCGCAAGCCATGGCTTCGAAGCCGGTGACCGGTCCGACACGGCTGTCCACCCATTGCTCGAACATTCTCGTCTCAGGCATTCGTCTCCGCAGGCCTCCCGGCTGCAAGCCACGGGAGCACGGTCGAGGAGAGCCCGGCACCCTCCAGTCTGGAACCATCGAGCATCACGGAATCCGAGATCCGCGCCCCCCTGCCGAGGAAGCATCCCTCTCCGACGTACCAGCGCCCTTCG
This sequence comes from Candidatus Fermentibacterota bacterium, assembly GCA_963718745.1. GTDB lineage: Bacteria > Fermentibacterota > Fermentibacteria > Fermentibacterales > Fermentibacteraceae > Fermentibacter. The sequence goes on from OY970370.1 coordinate 522,101, forward strand.
AACTCGACTCCATCCTGCACCACCGCGCCGGGATGCACGAAGGATCCCTCCGAAAGCACTCCCTTGCGATAGCTCTCCACCTCCCCCGTATCGATCCAGTCTCCGGAGGCTTCGAACACCCTCATCCTCATCCCCGCCAGGGCGGCAGCGGACGCCAGTCCTCCGAAGACATCGGCTCCCGGAAGGGCGGCAGCCAGTGAGAACACCCTGGGTTCGAATATACCGACTCCCCAGAAATGTACTCTCCCGGGGCCGGTTCCGAAGGTGCCGTCGCCTGCGACCGGGAGCGGTCTGAAGCCGTCCAGGGGAGGGCCGGCGAGTATCGTCCAGTCACTGCCCGAGTGCCTGTGGTATTCGAGCATGGCTCCGAGATCCTCGTCGATCACCATGTCGGTGTTGACGACGAACCATGAGCCCTGCGCGATCCCGTCGAGGCACGCGAGCGTCCTGCGGGCTCCCAGGGGTCTGCTCTCGAAGAAGAGCCTGCAGCTGTTGCCGAAGACATGCTCCAGCTCACCCAGTATCAGGTCGGGGCACCTCGATGCGTTCGCCGCGACGTTCTCCGGAAGAAGGCAGCGGAACGAGGATGCCAGCTTTCCCAGCACCGTTCCACCGGCCCAGGGCAGAAGCGACTTCGGCCTGAGAAAGGAAAGGGGTTCCGCTCTCGTGCCGCATCCCGCGGTCAGGAACAGAACCCCACCGAGCGGGACCGGCGAAGGGTCAGCCGTAGATCTGCTTCCTGTTGCAGTCGCAGATCTTGACCCGTCTGCGCTGAGGCCGCCAGTTGCCGTGGTCATCGGTGACCGAGGCGTAGTGGACGACCGGAACCTTCTCCTTGCCGCAAACGGGGCAGTTCTCGTGGGAAAGAGTCCTTGCCTCGTGTGCCAGCTTCGCTGTAAAAGACCTGTCCTTCTTGGGCATCTCTCTATCCTCTCCTGCACATGGACGGAACGGCCCCGGCCGCCGTCAGGACCATGTCCATCGTTTTCCTGTCGCCAGTCTCCCGGAATGCCGCCACCGCGGTTTCCAGCATCGAACCGACGCCCCTCCTGATCTGGACGGGATCGTACCGTCCCGGAGAGGCCCACCAGAATGGGCACGAGTATAACATCCGGTCGGCGAGGGCTGCAACACCTCCACCGTGGCATGTCCTGGCCCAGCCCAGGACCAGGTCCCTCAGAGCGGTCAGCTGCACGTGATCCCTGTTCGCCGGATCGTGCCAGAGGGGCCAGGGGACTCCCCTGTCGAGATCCGCCGGAGTCGTCGACCAGGAACCGGCGGGGACGACGGCCTCCCTGGAGGGAAAGGCGGCCCACAGGTCCGACAGGGTCGAGAGCCTCGCATCCGGGCGACCGGCGAACCAGAGCAGGAATGGCCTCAGGAAGGTCTCCAGGGCGCCCTTCCTGTGGTGTCCGAAGGTTTCGCCGTCCAGTGCGATGACCAGGTACGAATCCCCCGCCCCCCGCCAGCGGGTGAGACCCTGGACCATCCGGGCTGCGGTGTCGGCACCGTCATCCTCGTGGAATGCGATCCTGTTGCTCCAGAAGTTGCTCCTCATGAAGACCCCGACGCCGGATGAAGAAGGAATCCAGTCCGCAGGCGCCTCGAGTCCGGAGTGTACCCAGGGGATGTCGTCCGTTATGGCCCAGTGACAGCCCATCCCTGCTACAAGGGCGGCCAGCTGGGGATCCCACGCCATCTCGGGCGGAAAGACGCCTGCGACCGGCCTGTCAGGAAAGAAGAAGCCGTTTCCATCCGTGTTGAGCCGAATCTGGCGCAAGGCTTCGCCCGGGGGGAGCAGAGGCAGTATCGGGTGATACGCTCCAGATGTGCACAACTCGAACCCGCCTGCCGAGGAGAGCCGTTCGAGCGTCCCCGGCGCCAGGGACGAAAGCTGCTCCGATAGAGAGTAGTTGATGTTGATCGTGATCCGCGCCGAGGTCTCCGCCAGCAGGTCGGCGAGGGGCGAGTAGCATTCCGAGTCTATCAGCCGGACAGTCCCTGCATCCTGCGTCGGAGGCTGGTAGATATGGAGGAGCAGGGCTATGTGCTTCATTCCTGGAGGCTGATGGTCACCGTGTCTCCCTCGGAGATACCGGTGAAGAAGGCGGCGCTTCCCCCGCTGAGGGCGACTTCGAGGAGCCCGCAGCTCCCCTCGAGAAGTAGGAGGCCCGGACGAGCGGGACCGTATGTGTCGGTGGATCTCAGGGTGAAGCTGCTTCCCCTCGGGTTGCGCAGGGCGATGGGTTCCCGTCCTCCGAGATCGCTCCATCTCAGCCACAGGATGCAGTTCCCGAAACAGTCGACATGGGCGACCGGCACCTCGACGGTTCCTCCGCTGCAGTTCGGGGAGCCGGCCTGGAGCCTGACGATGTCCTGAGGATCGACCCCGGCAAGGGATCCGACCCATGCAGGGTCCGCAAGAGCCCTCGCCAGGGCCGGGGCGAAGAAGTCCCTGCCGTGGAAGGTGCTGCTGCGCTTCGTATCCGTCTCCGGCAGTTCGTAGACGCGGTCGAGCTCCACCCAGCTCAGCAGCCCGTTGTCCGGACATACGACCATCCTGCCTTCGCAGTACGCAGCCAGTGCCCTGCGGGATGTTCCCACCCCGGGGTCCACCACGGCGAGGATGCCCGAGCCGGATGGGAGGCCGGGCATGCTGACCATGAGGTTGAAGGCACCGCTCCTGATGTCTCCGGGGGGGATGGCGTTCGACAGGTCGATGATGTTCACGGCGCCATCGAGCCCCTTGAGTAGCGCGGCCTTCATCTGGCCGCAGTAGGTGTCCCGGCATCCGAAGTCAGACAGTACGAAGACGGTGTGCATCATCTGTGCCTCACTACGACCAGTGTCTGGTCATCAGCTCTCGGTTGGCCGGCCGAATGTCGGTTTACTGAATCGAGTATCCTCGAAACGATCTGTCTGCTGGGAAGGTCCCTGGACTTGAGCGCGACATCCACCAGCCGGGAGAGGCCGAACTCCTCGCCTTCGCGATCCATGGCCTCGGTGATGCCGTCCGTGTAGAGCACGAGAACGTCGGCCGCGTCGATGCTTATGAATCCATGCTCGTAGTCCGCTCCCGGAAGTGCCCCCAGGAGCAGACCGCCCTCCGTCAGGAGCTTGGTCTGTCCCTCCCGCTTCACCAGTATCGGGGGATTGTGTCCCGCGTTGACATACGTGAGCATGCCGCTGCGCGTGTTCAGCACCCCGTAGAAGAGTCCGGCGAGCGAGGAGCCTTCGGCTCCCGTGGAAACGGAGTCGTTCACCCGCCTCATTATCTCGCTTATCGAATAGACGTTCTGGACCTGGGCGCCGAGGTTGCCCTTGAGGCTTGCCATCGTCAGTGCGGCTGGGATTCCCTTGCCCATGACGTCACCTACCGCGAGGCCGAGATTCTTCTCGGGGAGCTCGAAGAAGTCGTAGTAGTCTCCGCCTATCTCCCTGGCGGGGCTGTAGAAGAACTCGATGTCGTAGCTCTCCAGCCTCGGTGCGTGGTCGGGCAGGAGTTCCTTCTGGATCTCGCGGGCGGTGCTGAGCTCCTCCAGGATCGTCGCACCCGATGACACCCTGTTCAGGAGGAGGTCCGGGAGCCTCCGGCGGACGGGTTCGGACGCCAGCAGTATCGGGCTCGAAGTGACCAGACGGGTGGACTCCATCCTTATCTTCTCGTCGGGGTCCTTGAGGAGTCCGGCGACTATCTCCGCGGTGGCCGGCTCGGAGACGAGCGCATGATGGTCGGCCAGGATGGACACCACTTCGCGGCGGACACCGGACGAGACGTCGAGGGCCGCCTTCGACAGGCGTTCCAGCATCGCACCCAGGGGTATGTGGACGGCGTCGAGGATTCCTCTGAGGGTCCTCGACCGCACGGTCGAGTCGTCGTCCTCCAGGAGCCTCTCGAGTGCACGCGAGCACACCGGCCCGAGCCTTCCCGAGAGCCTGCTGAGAGCCTCTCCGCAGACCGAACGCACCGATCTCTCGGGGTCGCCCGCCAGGCTCCCCAGTATCCACTCCGCCGTCTCCCCGCTCAGACCCTGCCTGAGGACGGCCCTGGCCACCGCCGCCCTGACCAGCGGTGATTCATCCCTTACCAGCAGGCCGAGGAGGAGCTTCCCGTCCTCTCCCAGCAGGTCCAGGTTGAGAAGGATGAACCACGAGAGCCTGGCCCTCGTTTCCGGGGTGCCCCCCTCCACGAGCGTCCGGGAGACCCCGGCGGTGACCTCCACGAGGTCCCATCTCTGGCGAGCCATGAGCTGCCCGAGGGCCTCCCGCCCCTGATAGGCCTCCGAAGTCAGCACAGTCTCGACCAGGTCCTCCTGGCGCTGCCGCTCGAAAACCCTGAAGTACCTTAGGATGAGCGAGGCGAAACCGTCGTCGAGCGCAACCCTGCTCGAGGCGAGGTTCCACAGCCTGTTCTCCTCTTCTGGCGTGAGCCACGAGTAGTTCATCAGCAGGCAGAGCACGATAGCCGTCTGATCCTGCTCCTCGAGGTTGGACACGAGCGCCCTGCGCACGTCGGAATCGAAGTAGCGGAGCCTGCCTCCGATCTGGCGGGCTACCATCCCCCTCCCGCCCGACGGCAGCTTTCCTAGGAGGATCCAGAGGAGATCCGTGAACTCCCTCGAGAACTGCTCGGGCGAACGGTTCAGGAGCCCCCAGGCCAGCCGGGAGAGCAGCCTGCCGTTGTCTGACGAAAGAACCTCGTTGACCGCTTCCAGCTCGTCGGGGCTGATGAAGGGGAATCTGCTCCCCGTGAAGGACATGAGCTGGCCCCTCACCTCGTCGCTCCGGTCCTTGACCAGCCTCCCGAAATAGCCTCCCGGATCGCCCGCCTGCCCCCAGATGGAGATCCCCCGCATGAAGGAGGCCCGCACCACGGGTTCGGGATCCGAGACGATCCTGTCGTGGATCTCGTTGAAGCGCTGATCCGATCTCGTCCATTGCATCGCCGAAACCTCTGCGATGCAGATCCTCGCTCCGGTCCTCTCGGACTGGGAGAGGCGGTCGCAGAGGCTTACGACACCCTGGTCGACCGAGGATGGATCCTTGAGCAGCACCGTCAGTGCGTCCACCAGGTTGTTCTCGTCCTCCTCCCGCGCAGCGGCGTGGAGAAGGGTGGCCCTCTCGTCCCCGGACAGCGATGGATAGAAATGGGTGAGAGAGAACCCGGCCTTCCTGACCCTGGTCTCCCTGGAGGAGAGCAGGATCTCCGCCAGGGAATGGACGAGAGGGTCGTGGCGGGCCGCCATTGTGCTTATGGCCTCGTCCATCGCGCTCATCAGAGTCGCGTCGCTGGTCACGAAGTGGGGCTCTCCGTCGATGACGATCTTCCTGAACGGCGGAACGCCACGGGCGGCTTCGCTCGCCCTGTACCTCTCCTCCAGCTCTCCCTTCGATGGGAACCGGCTGCTGTGGAATACGTAGAGCCGCTCCCAGAGATCGAAGAGAGTGTTCCTGAACAGATTCTCGGAGACGACCGGCTCGAATACCGAGATGAGGACGTGCTCGGCCGCATCGAGCGGATCGAGGGACACGAGACGCTCGAATTCGAGCTGACCCTGCTCCAGCCGCCACCCCCTGCTGCCGGACGGGGCGGGCAGGGTGACGTGGGCGTCGCCGTAGGCGCTGAAGATGATCTCCAGTTTCGGCGAGGAGGAGGCGAGTATCAGCCGCCGCCTGTGCTCGGTCGCTCTTATCATGAGCGACAGGGCTATGTCCCATATGTAGGCGGACCAGATGCCGGTGAAGCGCCGCAGCGTGTCCAGATCGTAGAATACGGCGCAGTCCTCCGGTCCGGTGAGCAGATCCTCGACCTTCTTCGTATCGAGATCGGCGGATATGAGTTCGACCGGGTTGAGCCCCTCCTCCGCCGACATCGTGAGGAGCTGTCTGGCCATCGATGTCTTCCCGGAACCCAGGGAACCGCTGAGGCAGACAAACCCCCTCCTCCTGAGGACATCGAACGACCTGTCCAGGGAAGGGGTGTCGATGAGCGACTTGTCTATCCGGCCGTAGCCCGCCAGCAGATCGTCTCCGCAGGGATAGGGCAGCCCGTCCCGCACGACCGTCGAAAGCCAGGATCCGAGCTGGGTCGAGACGAGCCTCCGGAAATCCTCGGTGGAATGAAACACCCAGAATGTCCGCCTGTAGCGCAGCTTCAGGTGGATGCCGTCCTCCACCGCGGGTTCGCCGAGGCTTAGCGCCGCCATGGGAAGGGAGGCGTTGAAACCGCCGTAGAACGTGCGGCGGAGCTCGTCGGATGGCTCTCCGTTGAACATGAACAGTATGGCGTCCGCGTTGCCGGGAGAATCCGCGATCTTCACGGAGTCGGCCCACGCGGGAGGGACGGAACGCTCCAGATCGCTCTGCAGCAGTTCCACCACTCCGCCGGGGAACTCTCGCTTCTCAACGGCGAGATACAGCCTGAGGTATTCCACTTATGTGAGGGGCCAGGTCAGGGAAACCCTGGTATTTCCTTCTTCGTTGAGGCCGAACTCGACCCATCTGGCAAGGTTGCGGGCGATCAGTATCCCTCTGCCGCGATCGGAGAAGAGCTGCTCCCCCTCACCCGGATGATAGCCGAGGTCCCCCTCCGGCTTCCAGACCCCCGTGTCGGAAACCTGCACGAGGAGCCTCCCGGGGAGGACCTCGATATCGATGTCGACCGGCTTGTCGCCGCACATCCCGTTTCCGTGCTCCATCCCGTTCTTCACAAGCTCGAGCACCGCGATCGACAGGGATGTGAGTTCGTCCTCCTCGACCCCCGCGACCAGACCGACCTTCTCGATGAAGATCTGCACGGGTTCGAGGAACACCTCGATGCTCGGTATGGTCAGCCTTATCGGGCTCAAGCCCCTGTACCGCCGGCGAAGCTCTTGATGGCCTCTTCCTCGTTGTTGAACGTCTCGAAGATCGTGATCAGCTTCGTGATGATGAAGAGTTCGTGTATCTTCTTGGTGGCGTTGAGTATCTTGATTTCCCCGCCGGCCCTGCTTATCGTCGTGTGGCCCGAGACTATCACTCCGAGGCCGGAACTGTCCATCCAGGAGACGCCACCGAGATCGAGCAGGACCTTGCCGTGCCGTTCCTGGTTGACCGTGTTCTGGAAGGCTGTCTTGAGCTCCATCAGTTCGGGGCCGCTTATCAGCTTTCCCGAGACCCTGATGATAGTTACCCCGTCCTTCACGTGCTCCTGGATCTTCAACGGACACCTCCCGGGATTGATTGCTTCCTGTGAAGCTATGGATATCTCAAAGCATGCGCCTTCTGTAAAGTCCCCGCACAGCGCTCACGAGCCGTTCAACGCCGCCACCGCCTCACGGAGAGCCTCCGGATCAGCCGCGGGCCTTCCGCAGGCGTCGCCGACGCAGGCCTGCGCATAGGCGTGATCCAGGAAGGGGAGGAACTGCTCCGCCATGGCCTGGCTGTCCGGGGGCATCGACGGATCGAACAGGGTCACACCGCCGGATCCGGCCTGAGCGAGCGCCTCCGCCGCGAGGGCTTCGAACGCAGGATCCCCTGGTCTCCCGACCACGTTGACATGCAGAACGGACGCCGTGTCGGGGTCTGTGACCATGGACCCGGAATCCGGCTCCGGGCCATCATCCAGCCGGCCCATCAGGTCCGTGAAGAACGCAGCGTCCCTGGAGCCTGCGATCCTCATAACTTCGTCACCCGATCCGTCCAGCACGATGGTCACGGGAAGGAGTCCGGGGAGTCCGAATCTCTCCTCCAGCCCGGACGAGGCATCCTCGTCGACCCACACAAGAGGAAAAGCGAGACCCGAACCTCCGGCGTAATCCCTGAACGCACCCGGATCCGGATCGCCTATGTCGACAGCGATCACGGCGACGCGGGTCCCGGTACCGCGCAGTGCGGCGTCGATCTCCGGGAGCTCCCTGATGCAGGGGGTGCACCAGGTGGCCCAGAAGTTGAGGATGACATGGTTCCCGAGGGAGGCTCCGAGGAGGCTGTCAAGCGCGGCCTGCCCCTCCAGCGCGGTGGAAGGACCGCCGTGTCCGCCTTCTCCACGGTGATCCGCGATGTGCATGATCACCGGGACCGAGAGCAGGACCAGGAGCAGCAGCGGTGCCAGGGCACGGCCTGGGGAAGCTGGATCAGGCCTCATCGGACGGTTCCCCGTACTTTCCCGTGGAATGCCCGATCGCCCGGACCGGGCAGGCGGGGAGGCACCTCCCGCACCTGATGCACTCCATCGACGCAGGATTCCTCCAGATCTCGATCCCCATCGGGCATACCCTCCCGCAGGCTCCGCACTCGATGCAGCTCCGTGAGACCTTCATCCTGAAGAGGGAAAGCCTGCCGGCAACGCCCCACACTGCCCCCAGAGGGCACAGGAAGCGGCAGAAGGGTCTCCAGACGGACATCGAGAGGAGGATCACGAGGAACGCTATTGCCGACTTCCATGCAAACAGGAATCCCAGGCCGAGTGTCCGCCCGCCGTCGTAGAGAGCGAGCGGCCATCCAGCGGTGATGGTCCCCGAAGGGCACACCACCTTGCAGAACCACGGATCGCCGCCGCCGCCGGGGGCGGTTCGGAGCAGGAACGGCAGGATCATCACGAACAGCGCCAGGATGGCGTACTTTGTCCTTCTGAGCGATTCCGGCGGATGTACGGCAGGGAGCTGCACTCGATGCAGGATGTCCTGGAGGAGCCCGAACGGGCAGGCGTGGGAGCAGGCGATCCTGCCTGCGATGAAGCCCGGGACGAGCATGAACCCCGTCACGCCGATCAGTATGAAGAGATCAGGCCCGGACGACGAGAGGACCGCCGGGGCTCCAGGGGCGGCGAGCAGGTTCTGGATCGTGCCCACGGGGCAGGCGAGGATGGACGAGGGACAGGAGTAGCAATGAAGGCCGGGCAGGCAGAAGGCCTTGGCCGGCCCCCTGTACAGAGAGCCGTCGAGCCAGCCCGTCAGATGGAGGTTGAAGAGGAACGACGAGAGGAACTGGAGGAGAGTGCGCAGCCTCTCGCGCCCCCCCGCCAGCGTCATCCCACTCCGATGCATTCGAGGCAGACCGAGGCTGCATTGCGGAGAACCGCTCCCGTGTCGCCCAGGAGATACCCGGCAAGCGCTGCAAGAAGGCTCAGGATCGCCGGCAGGAGGCCTGCAGGAATTGCTGCTCTGCTGTTCGCGGTTCTCCTCATGGGCTGCTCCCCGGGGTTCGCTTGGAGGCGGCGAGCGGGGTCGAACCGCTGAATGGCGGATTTGCAATCCGCTGCCTTACCACTTGGCTACGCCGCCTCCGAGGATTTGGAGAGCAAAGATAACCGGTCAAGAAAAAAGGGTCCAGTTTCCGGGACCCTTCGGGAAGCCTGCCGCGAGATGATCTGGAGCGGGAAACGGGACTCGAACCCGCGACCTCCACCTTGGCAAGGTGGAGCTCTACCAACTGAGCTATTCCCGCTCCGAATCGGCCGGATTATTGCCGGGGTCCGGGTACCGTGTCAAGGCAGCCTCTCGACTATCCAGGCGTCGCCGTAGCCCGAGGCCAGAGCCTTCTCCAGCCCAGGAGAGGCGTCGGTGCGGGTCTGGTACGCCCCGAGCCGCACCTTCCACCATGCATCCTCACGGTCCACGAAGAAGGGCAGGCCGGTGCGGACCGAAGCGACCTCGCCCAGCCTCTGCGCATCGGCCTCGGAAGAGCATGCTGCGATCTGCACGGCCCAGGGTCCGACGGCGGCGTCATCCGCGGAGGCCGCAGCCTCCTCTCCGGGATACTCGAGCTCGAAGACCACCGGGAATCCCTCGAACGGATCGGCGGGATACTCGACCGGGTCTCCGTAGGGATCTACCTCCAGGGGTGGCGCGGAGCCGTCTCCCGTGCCTCCTCCAGAGCCCGTTTCCGTCACGGGGGTGCCGCATCCCGGAGTTATCGTGAGCATGGCGGCGAACAACACGAACCGCAGCTTTGTCGTCATATGCATCCGCCCTCCCCGGCGGGACCCCCGGGACGGGCACCTGCAGCGCGGGGTCCGGTCCCGGACGCCTGCAAAGGACCCGTCTCCCCTCCACGACAGTACTCCACCGACAGGAGCGAGAGTCCGCAGGCAGGCAGGGAGGGGCCGGCGAGGCGCCTGTCCCCCGTGGACAGTATCTCCCCGATCCTGCCGGTTCCGAATCTGCCCCTGCCGATCTCGACGAGTGTTCCGGCCCAGATCCTGACCATGCCCCTCAGGAATCTGTCCGCACGGATGTCGAAGGTCCAGCCTGAGGAATCAGAGGAGACTCCCGCTCCGAGCACCCGGACCACCCAGGTCCTGTTGCCGCCGCCCTCCCTGGCCATCCCCCGCCAGTCTCCGACGCCCACCGAGAGGGATGCAGCCAGATTCATCGAGTCCGTATCCAGCTCCGCCCATGGACATTCCCATGCGAATCTCGCCAGCAGCGGCCTCCGTCCCCGGACGGCCCTGTAGGAGTATTCCCGGCTTGCCGCGGAGAACCTCGCGTGGAAACCTTCCGGAGCCCGCTCGATCTGCCGCACCGCGATGTCCGGCGGTACCAGTTCCGGGAGGCCGGAGAGGACCCTGTCGCACTCTCCGTCCAAAAGGTCCAGATGGGCAACCTGCCCGGAGGCATGGACGCCGGAATCCGTTCGTCCGCTCCCGGTGATCCGGCAGGGACGCCCGAGCAGGCTTTCGAGGCATCTCTCGATCTCACCCTGCACGGTTCTTCCGGACTTCTGGACCTGCCACCCGGCGAATCCGGTGCCGTCGTACTCTATCTTCATCATCAGCCTGACGGGCATCAGAAGCCTGCGGTCCCGGCGAGGAGCAGAGCCCATGCCGCGCCGGCCTCCGCCATCATCGACCGGTCCCCCCCGGCGGGCGGAGGGGCGGACTGCGTGGAAACCGTGATGGCGTCGTCCAGCTTCCTCAAAATCTCTGCGGGAGGAGTCCCCGGTATGCGCACGCCCTTCATGCCGTCGCGCATCGGCCCGGATGCCGAGAGGACGGTTCCGAGGTCGGAGAGGAGCCTTCCGGCCACGCCCATCCTGCCCTCGAAGGAGCGGAGGCGGTGTCCGATCGCACCGGCACCGGTCCTCCTTGCAAAGTAGACTCCGCATCCGGCCGAGAGCGCCCACCTGACCGAGGGGAGCACGGCAGCGTCCCTGCCTGTCCAAAGGGACCAGGCGGTTATCAGAAGAGGCGCCAGGCAGACCGCAGCCAGGGTCGCGATCCACCTCCACCCCCATCTCAGCGTGCCCAGGAGCGGGAACAGGAGTACGGCCGGAAGCAGCTTCGGACCGAGCAGGAAGCAGGCAGCAGGAGCGGAGAGCATCCCGAGCAGCCCTGCGGTCACGAAGCGGGTCCCGCTCATCCCAGCCCCTCCTCCAGCCTCTTGAGGGCGAGATGGAACTCCAGCGGCGGCGCGGCGTTGAATTCGAGCTCCTCGCCCGTCACGGGATGGACGAACCCCAGTGTCTCGGCGTGGAGCATCTGGTGACCGGCCAGGCGGACAACATCCGAAACGTAGCTCCTGGCCGAGATCGTAGAGGGCATGCCCCGCGGCCTCATGCCGCCGTACCTGGAATCCGCTATCACGGGACAGCCCATCGAAGCCATGTGGACGCGGATCTGGTGCGTGCGCCCGGTCTCCAGCCTGCACTCCAGCATCGATGCCAGGTCGAACTCACGCATGACCCTGTAGTTGGTCACCGCCCGCCTGCCGGTGGACGTGATCCTCATGAGCTTCCTCTGACCGGGGTCACGGCCTATCGGAGCGTCCACCCTTCCCGAAGGCGGGTCGGGTCGGTTCCACACGAGGGCGAGATACCGCCGTTTGACCGTGCGTGCCGCGAGCTGGGCAGACAGTCCCGCATGCGTGGTGTCGTCCTTAGCGACGACGAGAAGCCCGGTCGTGTCCTTGTCGAGCCTGTGGACGATGCCGGGCCTCAGCTCGCCCGAGATGCCCGACAACCCGGCGATGCAGTGCGCGAGAAGAGCGTTGACGAGCGTTCCCCCCGGCGCCGATGGGGAGGGGTGGACCACGAGCCCGGCCGGCTTGAACAGGACCAGCAGGTGGCTGTCCTCGTATGCGATATCCAGATCCATCGGCTCTGGGGTGAGATCGATCCCGACAGGGTCTGGGATCTCGAGCTGGAACTCGTCACCCGGCCTGACCCTGTAGGACGGCTTGGTGACGTGCCTGCCCTGGAGGAGGACCCGGCCGTTGACTATGAGCGTGGATATGTAACTCCGGCTGAGGCCGGGCGCCTTCATGACCAGAAAGCTGTCCAGCCTCAGCCCTGTCTCGTTCTCGGCGACCCTCAGGCTGAGCGTGTCCAATTCGACGGTATCAGAGGGTCCTCTTGATGAGATGGTAGCCGAAGTCGGTCTCCACCACTCCGGAGACGCCTCCGACCTCGAGCGCGAATGCCGCATCCTCGAACTCGGGCACCATGGCTCCCCTGCCGAACTGACCGAGGGCTCCACCGTCGGCACCCGACGGGCAGTCCGAGAACTGGATGGCGGCGTCCTCGAAGGTCAGCGATCCAGCCTGAATCTGCGAGAGCAGGTCGGTGGCAAGCTGTCTGGCCTCTTCCTCCGTCCTCGTTATCGACGGATCTGCGCGCATCGCGCCGGAGTAGGCTATCAGGACATGGCTGGCCTCGACGGTCTGCGGGACGGTCACCGGGTTCTCGTTGACGACGGCCGTCGAATCCTCGGCGTCGGTATCGTCCCCGCCGGACCGGCCGCAGGCGGAAAGGGCCAGAACTGCGGAAATTGCTGCAACAACGACTGTCCGCATAAAAATCGACCTCCATGATGAAAGAGTTTTGTTTGTCCGGAAACGAGCATCCAACTATACTTCAAAGAACGCAGTGTCCAACAGGCCGTCGCAACACGCCTCGCCAGGACGGCCTCCCGGTTTCCCCGAAAGGAGGCCCCTTTGAACAGGGAATTGCTGTTCTCGGCCCGCGCCAGGGCGATGAAGCGGTCAGTGATCCGCGAACTGCTGAAACTGACCTCCAATCCGGAGATCATCTCCTTCGCCGGCGGCCTGCCCGCGCCCGAGACCTTTCCGGTCGCCGAGGTTGCGATAGCAACGAACAAGGTACTCTGGGAGGAATCGGACAGTGCGCTCCAGTACGGCTCGACCGAGGGCGATATCCGTCTGAGACAGGACCTGGCCGAGCTGATGAAGCAGGATGGCACCCCTGCCTCGCCGTCGGACATCCTCATAACCGTGGCGTCACAGCAGGGGCTCGACCTTGTTGCTAAAATCCTCCTCGATCCCGATGACACATGCGTGGTAGGGCTCCCGACCTATCTGGGGGCGTTGCAGGCCTTCCGCAGCTACCAGGGCAGGCCGGTGGGAGTTCCCCTCGACGATCACGGCATGAGGCCGGACCTGCTGGAGGAGACCATCCGGAAGCTCGAGTCGGAGAACCGCAGGCCGAAGTTCATCTATGTGATCCCGGACTTCCAGAACCCCGCAGGGGTGACGATCCCCGAGAGCAGACGGCACGAGATCATCCGGATAGCCAGGGATGGCGGATATCTGATCATCGAGGACACCCCCTACCGCCAGCTCAGATACACGGGCAAGCACGAACCCACATTCCAGTCGATCGCGCCTGACTGCGTCCTCTCCCTCTACACCTTCTCGAAGATCCTCATGCCGGGATTCCGCCTGGGATGGGCGTACGGTCCCGACTGGATAATCGACAAGATGATAATGGCCAAGCAGGGCACCGATCTCTGCACCCCTCCCTTCAACCAGGCCATCGCCCACCACGTCATGGCCAGCGGAGCCCTCCAGAAGGGGCTCGTGAAGACTATCGAGCTGTACGCCAGGCGACGCGAGCTGATGCTGAGCTGCCTCGACAACCACCTGCTCAGCATACCCGGCATCAAGTGGACGAAGCCCGAGGGTGGTCTCTTCCTCTGGCTGACCCTTCCCGAGGGCATGAACACGGACGACATGTTCCATGCCGCCATCCAGGAGAAGGTGGCCTATGTCCCGGGCAGCGCCTTCTACCCGGACGAGGACGACCACAGGAGCATGAGGCTCAATTTCAGCTACTCCAACGAAATGCAGATCTGCGAGGGCGTGAAGAGGCTCGGAGCTCTCATACACAAGCAGCTGTAGCTCGGACGGCATCGGCGGGGGCGGGGCGGAAGCCCCGCCCTCCTGTTATCGAGCCCTTTTCCGCGTCCGGAGCCCTCCCTGCGGGGCACAGGGGGAAGGAAGCAGCCGTTGCGCGAGGCGGCGTACGGAGTGGCGGAGAGCCTCAGATACTTCACCTGGGTGTGTTCCCGGACCGATCCCTGACCGGGCGGTCCGGAGCTCCGGTCATGTAATAAAGAGGGGCCGCCCCGTGGGGCGGCCCGCTCTCCGTGTCAGTCCGGTCTAGAAGGTGTAGGTCGCGGCGATCTGGCTCATGAAGCCGTTGGAGGTTCCGCCGATCATGTAGGGACCGTCGTGGAGGAAGCTCTCGCCGATCGTGGCGTCGAGAGTGAAGTTCTCCCACATGAAGCCCACGCCGAAGTTGGTGTTGAAGTCGGTCGAGAAGCTGTTGACGTCACCCTGGGAATCGTACTCGGTGTGGCTGGTCGCGCCGGCGCGGAAGGCGATCCACTTGCCTACCTGCTGCTCGATGCCTCCGGTGATCCTCGGGATGATTATGTGCATCCTGCTGTCCCAGCCCTCGTAGGCGTCGCCGCTGTAGGACGTGCTCTCAACACCGGTATAGACACCGACGATGATGGCGGTCTTCGGGGCGACCATGTGGTTGTGGCCGGCGCCGAAGTCGATCGAGATCGTGGTGGCCTTGGCGTCAGCGGTGTCATCGTCGCCGTCGAGCACGGTGTTCATCTGGACGCCTGCGCTGATTATCGGGAACAGGTTGATGAAGGCATCATGATGTCCGCGGACGGAGGCCCCGACGTTCAGGTTGCTGGTGCCGACTTCGGGATCCTCGGCGATAGCCTCGGTGGTCTTGCCATAGCCGAAGCCGAGGGCCAGATCGCTGTAGTCGCCGAAGAGACCGACCTCGGTACCCCAGGCGGCGTCGAATCCCAGATCCTTGTTGGTGGTCTCGACACCCTCTTCTACCTCGGTAGCCTTCTCATAGTCGAGTCCGACGATGAGGCCCCAGCTGCCGGGGTGGTAGAGGACCTCGAGCATGTCGCCGTGGTTGATCGTGAGTCCGAAGGTCGTGCCTTCGAAGTTCTTGACCAGGCCGAACCAACCGTCGGTGCTTCCTTCGTTGTCGGACTGGCCGGTTGCGAACTCATAGCCCGAGATGGTTCCGGGATAGGCCCACATCTCGACATAGTCGTTCAGCATCAGCCTTGAGTCTCCGCCCAGAGTCGTGAGGCGCGGATAGCTCGCGGAGGCGATCATCGTCACGGCAAGAACCGTTGCGAGTGCCCACTTCATCGGTTACCCTCCTTGGGTCTCAGCCCTGCTGGATGTCCGGGGAGTTCTCCCGTCCGGGAGGCGATTCCACCGGGATGCGGCGTTATATCACCGAAAATCAACAAAAGTCAACTGTTCGCGTCAGATCACGGTACCCGCGGGAATCACGCCGTTCTTGGGGATGACGATGATCCCGTCCCTTATGTAGTAGCCATCGCCGTCCAGGTCGACCGCGCCCTTCTCGTTCACGAGTCTGCAACCGGCGCCCACCCTGGCGTTCTTGTCGATGATGGCCCTCCTGATGACGCAGTTCTCGCCGACTCCGATCGGAGGCAGCCCGCCGGGAGACGCCCCTGCAGGATCGCGGAAGCTGCCTTCCCAATAGTCTGAACCCATGAACACGCAGTCCTCCAGGACAGCTCCATCCCTTATCCTGCTCCGCAGACCGACTATGCAGCGCCTGATGGACGCGCCTGAGAGTTCGCTCGCCTCGCAGATCACAGCGCTGTCCAGGAGGCAGTTCCTGACCCGGGCGCCGGGCAGCGCTCTTGCTCTCGAATAGATCGGCAGTCCGTTCTTGAACAGGTCGAGCTGGGGATTCTCGGAGGCGAGATCGAGATTCGCCTCGAAGAAGCTGCCTATCGTTCCGATGTCCGACCAGTACCCGTCGAAGAGGTATGCCTGGACGGAGTGACGCCCGATCGCCCAGGGGATTATCTCCTTGCCGAAATCAGTCATGGATTCGTTCTCGAGAGCCCTCGTCAGCATATCCCTGTTGAACAGGTAGATGCCCATGCTTCCGAGCAGCGGCCTCTCGGCGGTCATCCCGGGCCCGGCGCTCGACAGGCCGTCCAGGCGGTCCGAGGGGGGCTTCTCATGGAAGTCCAGGATCCGGCCGGAGTCCGAGATCTTCATGATGCCCAGGCCGGGAGCCTCCTGCCTGGTCACGGGCTTCGTCGCGATGGAGATCTCTGCTCCCGATTCGAGGTGCCTTCCCACGAAATCCTTGAAGTCCATCCTGTAGAGCTGGTCGCCCGACAGGATCAGCACCAGCTCCGGCCTGCTGTCCAGTATATGGACGAGGCTCTTCCGGACTGCATCGGCCGTCCCCTGGAACCAGTTCCGGTTGCTGGCGGTCTGTTCCGCGGCCAGGATCGAGACGAAACCGTCGGTGAACCTGTCGAACCTGTAGGTCTGGGAGACATGGCGGTTCAGGCTCTCGCTGTTGAACTGCGTGAGGACCAGTATCCGCCTGATCTCGTCGTTGATGCAGTTCGATACGGGAATGTCGATCAGGCGATACTTCCCGCCCACTGGAACGGCAGGCTTGCTCCTGTGGAGGGTCAGGGGGAAAAGCCGGGTGCCGCTGCCCCCGCCGAGGATCACGGCAACGATCCTGCTCACTGCTGGACCTCCATCCTTCCGGGATTACGGTGAGATTATCGAAGGGACCGCCTGCGTCAAGACGGATCGACACGCAGGACACATGTCTGATAACCCATAGTCATGTTTGACATTTTTTAACTGGAGATCAATATTGCTTTAGGAAACTGGAGGTCGGATATGGATATTAGCAAAGCGACCTGTCCCAACTGCGGGAAAGCCATGGTTCCGGCGGTCTGCATCTGCGAAAAGTGCCGGATGAGGCTGGAGGGCGAGTTCTCGATATCCCCTCTCGCAACGATCCCGGCGCAGGACCAGGCGATCATAATCGCCTTCCTCCGCAGCTACGGTTCGATCAAGAAGATCCAGGAGATCCTGGGGGTGAGCTTCCCGACCGCGAGAGCGAGGCTGGACAGGATCATAGTGAACCTGAACGATGTGATGATCGTCCCCGACGAACCGGAATCGGTCATCGAGCAGCTCTCGCGCGGCGAGATCTCGATAACCCAGGCGCTGGAGAAGCTCTGATGCCCGCCTTCATACTGCTGGCGAGGGTCGGGTGGTTCCCGGTCGTCTTCCCCTGGTTCGTACTGTGGGTGGTTCTGATACCCCTCTCGTGCCTGGCCTGGGCGGTGTCGTTCGTCGCCGGGGTCTTTCCGGGCCCCCGCTGGCCCGGCGTACTGCGGACGGCGCCCAGGCTGGCGCTGGCTGCGGCCAACCTGCACGGGGCAAGGGTCAGCGTTCGTTCCGACGAGGCGAGCTTCTCGCTCGCATGGATCTGAGATCCTCCTGATGAAAGGCGGTTGCGCGATGGCCGAATCGAGGAAGAAGATACTGGCGATGCTCTCGGAGAGGAAGATCAGCCTGGACGAGGCTTCCATGCTGCTCGAGAAGCTCTGTGTGGGGTCCGACGAACCGTCGCCGGAGGTCCAGCCCGCCCGCGAGGCGCGCGAAGCGCCCAAGACCCTCCGCTACCTCAGGGTCGTCGTCGACTCCTCTGACGGGGACAAGGTGAACGTCCGGATCCCCCTGAGCCTGATCAAGACGGGGATCAAGCTCGGTGCCCTTATGCCCAAGGACGCCGCGGATGCCATGAGCGAGAAGGGCATAGACCTCTCGAGCCTCTCCAAGCTCGACGAGAACGAGCTGGTCGAGATCCTCTCGGAACTCAAGGTCGACGTGGAAAGCAGCGACGGGGAGACGGTTCAGATCTTCACCGAGTGACGCTTCCGTCCTGGCGGGGAAGAGCGCCGGCGGCTATCTTTCCGCCGGCGCTTTCCATTCCACGGAGGTCATCGGATGAGGATCGCCCTAGCAGGCCCGCCGGGCGGCGGGAGGACCACGCTTTTCAGAGCCCTTGCGGGCAACCCCGCGGCGGACTCGTCGAACCCGCTCACAGTCCAGGTTCCCGATTCCAGGGTCGATTTCCTCGCGGAGGTCTGGAAACCCAAGAAGACCGTCCACGCAAACATCGTATTCACGGACACCCCCTCCCCTGCGTTCTCTCCCAAGGCGCTGGCCGATCTGCGCGACGCCTCGGTCATAGCACTCGTGCTCGACAACTACGCATGCGGGAGCGCCGGGAAGGACTTCCTCGACTGTGAATCGGAGATGATCCTGGCGGACCTCTCGGTCATCGAGAAGAGGATGGAGAGGCTCACGAGGGAGGGCAAGACCCGGACCAACGAGGCCAGGGTCCTCCTGGATGCGACGGCCATGCTCTCAGAAGGCCGCCCTCTCAGGACGGGCTCGTTCGATGCGGACTCCCTCGTCATCCTGTCGCCGTTCGCTCCGCTCACGCTCAAGCCCCTCTTCGTGATCGTGAACAGGGCCGACCAGCCCGTGGCCGACGAGACCGGTCTCGTCGAGCAGTGCGGGAAGGCCTCGGCTTCCTGCTACCCCGTCAACGCGGCATTCGAGCTGGAACTGGCAGAGATCTCCGAGGAGGAGAGAAAGGGATTCCTGGAGTCGATGGGATACTCGGAGGCAGGCCTGGCCAGGCTGGTCCGGGGTGCATTCGAGTCGTTCGACCTGATCTCCTTCCTCACCATGGGGCACGACGAGGTGAGAGCGTGGCCTCTTTCCAGGGGATCGAGCGCCGTGGAGGCCGCCGGCAGGATCCATTCTGATCTGGCCAGGGGTTTCATCAGGGCCCAGGTGATCGCCTACGACGCATTCAGGGACTGCCCGGACGCCTCGAAGCTGAAGGAGAGGAACCAGGTCCGCCTGGAAGGCCGCGACTACGTGGTCCAGGACGGCGACATCCTGGAGATCCGCTTCAGCGTCTGACGGCTCAGTCAGCCACCCTCTCGAGCCAGTCGGAGCCAGCCGGGGCCTCTCTGAGGCTCCTCTTCACGTGCAGCCATTCGTGGATTATCTGGCTGACCTCGGCCGAGGCCAGCAGCATGACGCACATGAGATAAAGCCAGAGGAACGTGGCCATCACCGCGGCCAGTGAGCCGTACACCAGACCCCAGTCGGGGCTGCTGATGCTCCAGAGGTACAGCCTCGTTCCGGTCCAGGCCAGGGCGGCCGCCAGGACCGTTGCGCCTCCTGCCTGTCTGAGCGACACTCGGCGGTTCGGCGCGGCCCAGAAGAGCGCGAAGAAAAGCAGGATGATGAACACTCCGCCGAGTATCTCGGCCGAATCAGTGCCGACGAACCTCCCCACCAGGGGCCAGCGGGCGGCTATCTCGCCCGGGAGGCTGTCCCTGACGAGCGAGGCGAGAGTCGTCATGACGAGTGCGGCAAAGAGCGAGATGGAGACCATCAGTGCCAGTATAAAATCGAAGAGCTTGCCCAGGAATGGGTTCCGCCCGCGTGGAACCTCGAAGATACGGTCGAAGGCAGTTCGGATGGTTCCGAACAGCCTGCTCACCAGCCAGAAGAGGGTAAGGAGGCCGACCACCCCGGTTATGCCGGTCCCCGCACCGGAGAACAAGGCGTTCTCGAGGTCCTCGTTAATGGCATCCGGGACAAGCGGGCCTGCATCCTCGAGCCAGGAGCCGAGGAAGATCCGGAGTTCGGCGTTCCCCTGGTAGGCGAACCCGGAGAGGGTCACCAGCAGCAGGCCGAGGGGTATGACTGTCACCAGGAAGTTGAAGGCTATCGCGGCAGCCGAGAAGTAGACGCTGTCGTCGTCCCACTTGCTGTAGAGCCTCCTGAAGAAGAACCTGAGGAAGGCCCTCACCCTCCTCGTCCAGCCCGGGAGGGTGCAGATCACTCTACGGTCACGCTCTTCGCGAGGTTTCTCGGCTTGTCGACGTCGCAGCCCCTCGAAGCCGCTATGTGATAGGCCAGGAGCTGCAGCGGGATGACCGTGAGCAGAGGCATCAGGGGATCGACCGTCTGCGGGACCCAGAGTACATGGTCGCTGACAGACGATATCTCTTCGTCACCCTCGGTAGCCACCGCCAGGACTCTGCCACGCCTCGCCCTGACCTCCTGTATGTTGGACAGGATCTTGTCGTATGCGGCGTCCTTCACGGCGATCACCATGACGGGCATCTCCTCGTCGATCAGCGCGATCGGACCGTGCTTCATCTCGGCGGCTGGATAGCCCTCGGCGTGGATGTAGGAGATCTCCTTGAGCTTGAGCGCGCCTTCGAGCGCTACGGGATAGTTGTAGCCGCGCCCGAGGTACAGGAAGTTGCGCGCGTAGGTGAACTCCCTGGCCATGGCCGCTATGCTGTCCGAACTCTCCAGTATCTTCGCGACCTTCTCCGGGATGAGCCGTATCTCCCTCGCGAGCTCCACGCCCTGGCTCCTGCTCAGCACGCCTCTGGCTCTTCCGAAGGCCATGGCGATGAGGGACAGGACCATCACCTGGGACGTGAAGGCCTTGGTGGAGGCGACTCCGATCTCGGGGCCGGCGTGGATGTAGACTCCCGCATCCGTCTCGCGGGCTATGGAGGAGCCCACCACGTTGACGATGCCGTAGACCTTGCAGCCCTTGTTCCTGCATGCGCGGAGCGCGGCCAGGGTGTCGGCCGTCTCCCCGCTCTGGCTGATGACGAACATTATCGAACCCGGGCTTATGATGAAGTCCCGGTACCTGAACTCGGAGGCGTACTCCACATCCACCGGGATCCTCGCCAGGGACTCGATCAGGTACTTCCCTATGAGCGCGGCATGCCAGGAGGTCCCGCATGCGGTGATCATGATCCTGTTGACGCCATTCATGTCGGCGGGGGTCAGACCGAGGCCGCCGAGGTGGGCGGTGCCCTCGTCCAGGTCTATGCGTCCGAGGAAGGCGTTGGTCAGGGATTCGGGCTGGCTGAAGATCTCCTTGAGCATGTAGTGGGAGAAGCCGTTCTTCTCGATCTCGGCGAGGTTCCACTCCACGGTCTCCACCCTGTCCCTCAGGAGTCCCGAGGTGTCGTCGGTGGACATCCCCGAGAGCCCGACGCTCACGACCTCCCCCTCGCCCAGGAATATCACGTCCCGGGTGTGGGAGATAATCGCCGCGACATCGCTCGCGATGATGTACTCGTTCTCCCCCACGCCCACCACGAGAGGGCTCCCGTGCCGTGCGGCGACGAGGGTGTCGGGCTCGAGAGTGGACATCACGGCGATGCCGTAGGCTCCCTGGACCCTGGCTAGAGCTGATCGCACCGATTCGAAGAGATTCTTCCCCGAGGACACCTCGAGTCCGACGAGGTGGGCTATCACTTCCGTATCGGTCTCGGACTTGAACTCGATCCCCTGCTCCTGCAGTTCGCGCCGGAGGCTCCTGTAGTTCTCGATTATGCCGTTGTGGACGAGCGCGATCCTGCCGCTGAAATCAAGCTGGGGATGCGCGTTCCGCTCCGAGGGTTCGCCGTGGGTCGCCCAGCGGGTGTGCGCTATGCCTGCCGTGGCGGAGAGCGCCCCGCCGGGATCGAGCGATTCGAGGTCTGCTACCCTTCCCCTGCAGCGGCGGACTATCAGCCCGTCCGGGCTCTGCACTGCATATCCCGCGGAATCGTATCCCCTGTACTCGAGCCTCCGCAGACCGCCGAGGAGTATCTCCAGGGCGTTCTTGGATCCGATGTAGCCCACTATTCCGCACATGGTTCACCCGCAATCTCCACGAATCTTGCCGTGATCGAATCGAGGGCGCGGGGGTCCTCGTCTTCAGCTATCAGCCTCACGACCGGCTCGGTGCCGGAGGGGCGTATGTGCAGCCAGCCGCCGGGGGTGTTGAACCAAAGCCCGTCCCTCAGGTCCGAGGGCGGGCCGTATTCACTTTCCAGCAACGGCCGAAGCTCGTCGAACGGCTTCGAGAGCCTGAACTTGTGCTTGACCATCACGAGCGCAGGGAGGGTCTCGATCCATTCGGAGAGCGTGCAGCTCCGCTCCCGCATGAGAGAGATCACGTATGCGGCAGCAACGGCGCTGTCCCTTCCCGCGTGGCATTCCCTGTCGATCACTCCGCCGTTCCCCTCGCCGCCGATGGTGGAACCGCGCCTCTCCATCTCCTCGACCACGTTGACCTCGCCCACGGGGGACCTGTGGAAGGCGCACCCGTGGCGTGCGGCGCAGACCGAGGCCAGGCTGGAGGTAGACATGTTGACGACCACCGGGGAGGGCCTGTGTGGAAGTACATGGTCCACTGCCAGCGCAACGGTGTATTCCTCTCCGGGGGCTCTGCCCCGTTCGTCCACGAGAGCGAGCCTGTCTCCGTCCGGATCATAGGCGAAGCCGACATCGGACCCGGTTTCCAGCACCGCGGTGCACAGGTCCCGGAGATTCTGCGGGAGTGGTTCTGCAACTCTCGGGAAATCCCCCGACGGCGTCATCGAGCTGTTGATGATCGAGTACTCGACGCCCAGCATGTCCAGCAGAGCCGGACCCAGGAGGAGCCCGGTGCCCCCTACCACGTCGAGGACGGCACGGATGGGCCGTCCGTCGCAACGGACGAGGGGGAGGGAGACTACGCTCTCTACGTGCCTGTCTACGGATCCGTAGGAAAACGTGGGCGAACCGACCGTATCGTACCCGGACCAGTTGCGGGGGGCCTCCATGGCTTCGAAGAGCCTGGCGCGCGCTCCGGATCTCAGGAAGATCCCGTCGGGGCCGATCAGCTTCAGGGCATTCCAGTGGCCCGGGTTGTGGCTCGAAGTGATGGCCACTCCGCCCCTGGCCCCTGCGGCGATGACCTCCATCTGGATGGTGGGGGTGGGAGCGACGCCGAGCAGCACCGGTTCACAGCCCACCGAGCAGAGGCCTGCGACTACGGCGGCCTCGACAGCTGGTCCGCTGCTCCTGGTGTCCCTTCCGACTATTATCTGCCCCGGTCCGGAGATCTCTCCGAAGGCGGCAGCAAATCCCAGGGCGTCGGCCGCCGTGAAGGACCTGCCGAAGATACCCCTGATGCCTGAACCGCTGATGATTGGAGTTTCCAATGGGTCACCTCGTGAAATTCCTGGAGCCGGCGATCGGACTCGAACCGATGACCTGCGCATTACGAGTGCGCTGCTCTACCACCTGAGCTACGCCGGCGTCTTCCGAGGATCGGCAATAATAGTAAGCGCCGATCGAAAATCAAAGCCCGCCCAGCAGTGATCCCTCCCCGCCGAAGAGCGATACGACGAAGCAGAAACCGAACTGCGAATATCCGAGGTCGGTCTCCTCCGCCGGATAGATGGAAACCTCCGAACCGTCCATCACTGCGCTGTCGGTCGAGATGCCCACGAACGCACGCCGGTATTCCAACCGCGCGCTGAGAGGCCCCCTGATCCTCACCTCCCCGCCCGCGGAGAAGGCGAAACCGACGCTCGAGCCTTCGGCTTCCACGAACCTGCCGTACCTGTCCGAACCGCTGTAGTCGCCACTCATGTAGACGGCTCCCGGACCGCCGTAGACTTCGAAACCCGGCAGGGGCTCCCAGCCTGCTGTCGGGAACAGGGTGACGAGCACGGCGTTCACCTCGCCGTCCCAGTCCGCCGGAGCACTCTTGGAGAACCACTCCGCCCCGACCGTGAACCCGAGGGGACCGGGTGCATCTATCGAAACCGTCCCCCCCAGCGAGGTTCCCGGCGTGAGGAAGGAATCGCGATAGAAGGACTCCACCGGTGACAGGTTCGAAGCCATGGCTCCCACCTTCACCTCGACGCAGTCCGCTCTTCCCGCGAAGAGCACCGTGAGGAGCAGGGCCACCGCCTTCGGAGGATCCAGCCTCACGAAGCGCCGTTCCGCTTCATGCCTGCGGAGATGTACTCCAGCAGACCTCCCGCCTCGAGAACGGCAATCATCTCGACAGGTAGAGCAGGGAATGGGAATCTCCTCCCGGCGATGCTCACCAGGCCTTCCTTCGGATCTATCGAAACCTCGTCCCCGGGTCTGTAGGCATCGACGGCGTCGGGGCACTCGACCAGCAGGAGACCCTGGTTGATGGCGCTGCGGTAGAAGATCCTGGAGAAGGACCTGGCGATCACTCCGGCGAGGCCGACGTACTTGAGGCCGAGAGACGGCTGCTCGCGGCTCGAGCCGCATCCGAAGTTGCTGCCTGCGATGATTATGTCCCCGGGCTGGACAGAGGTTGCGAAGGCCGGGTCCAGATCCTCCAGGAGGTGCTCTCTGATCTCCGGACCCTTCGAGCAGGAGTAGGTGTACTTTCCCGGGAAAAGGAGATCCGTGTTGATGTCGTCCTGATCGTAGCGGAAAACGGCCATCTCACACCTCCCTTGGATCCGTGATCACGCCCGTCAGGGCGCTCGCGGCAGCTGTCTCGGGGGAGGCGAGGTAGATCTCGGAGTCCTTCTCGCCCATCCTGCCCTTGAAGTTCCTGTTGGCGGTCGAGAGACACCTCTCGCCGGGGGCCAGGACTCCCTGGTGCGCTCCGAGGCAGGGTCCGCATCCTGGAGGGATGACGGTCCCCCCCGCCCGGATCAGGTCTTCGAGGACACCCGCCTGCATGGCCTGGACGTAGACCTCCCTGGATGCGGGAGCAACTATGAGCCTCACGGATGAGGCGACCTTCCGTCCCCTGAGTATGCCGGCAGCCGCCTTGAAATCCTCGAGACGGCCGTTGGTGCACGTCCCCAGGAGGACCTGGTCGATCGGCGTGGGCGGGAGATCCTTCACCGGGACTACGTTGTCCACCGTGTGGGGCCTGGCAACGACCGGGACGAGATCGGACATGTCATAGTCGAGCGTCCTCACGAACTCGGCGTCGTGATCGCTCCAGACGGCGAGGTCGCAGTGGGCGTTCCTGTCCCGGAAGAACTCCCTCGTCTGCCCGTCGGCCGGGAAGACGGCTATCTTGGCGCCCATCTCCACACCCATGTTCGCTATCGTCATGCGCTCTGATATCCTGAGCGTCGAAACCCCGGGTCCGTGGAACTCGACGGCCATGTAGTTGGCCCCGTCGGCTCCGATGTCCCCGATCAACCTCAGGACGAGATCCTTGGCCGACACCATGCGGGGCAGACCGCCGGAGAGATTGACGCAGATGCTCTCGGGGACCTTCAGCCAGGTCCTCCCCGTGATCCAGAGCCCCGCGGCCTCCGTCCTGTCGATGCCCGTCGCGAACGAATTGAATGCTCCGTAAGTGCAGGTGTGGCTGTCGCTCCCCACGACCAGGCTGCCCGGGCCGCAGAGCCCCATTTCGGGAACCACCTGGTGGCATATCCCGGTGCCCATCTCGTAGAAGTGACCTATGCCCTGCCTCCTGACGAACTCGCGGATCTTGCGCTGGCCGGCCGCGTCCTTGCTGGTGTCCGCCGGGATGACGTGATCCAGGACTATCGCGAGCCTGTCCGGGTACTTCACCATGCCGCCGGGTACGGTGGCCTCGAACTTGTCGATGATGGCGGAGCTGTTGTCATGGGTTAGCACGATGTCGGGTTCGACGAAGACTATCTCGCCGACCTTCACTTCGTGTCCGGCCATCCTGCCCAGCACCTTCATCGCGAATGTCTGACCCATTCAGTCCCTCCTCCTCCCGGAAAAGGCCCGCACTTATCGTCCGACCACAGCCGATGTATTCTATCAATAACTCCATTGTTCCCTGTGCGACAAACCACGGAAGGCCCCAATGAGACTCATCGAGGGCAGGAACAGGATCTCCGCCGAGGCGGCCGATCTGCTCCGGGACGAATCGAACATGGCGGGCGCGTGGTGCGGGGAGGCCTGCTGGCCCTCGTCCGAAGCGGACGCCGCCTCTTTCGTCTCGTCATGCGCCGCCCGCAGGATCTGCATCACCATATCGGGCGGCCGCACCGGCATCGTGGGCGGCGCACTGCCGGACGGTGGTGCCGTGATCTCCACCTCCATCATGAACCGGATCGGACAAGTGTCGGGGGGCACCGTGGCGGTCGAGGCGGGAGTAACCCTCGAGGAGCTCAGGCACAGGCTCTCGGTGGAGAGCCCGGGACTCTTCTTCCCGCCGGATCCCACGGAGGCGACGGCCACTCTCGGAGGCATGGCAGCGACGGACGCGTCGGGCTCGGACAGCCTCCTGTACGGTTCGACCCGGAGCTGGGTGGAGTCCGCATCGCTGATCCTCCCCGACGGGACGCCGGTCACCCTCGCACGCGGCGAGTACATTTTCGGTCCGGAAGGCTTCTGCCGGCATCCGGTCCTCGGTACGCTTCGACTCGAAGCCCTGCCGCGGCACCCGTTCGGCAAGGATGCAGCAGGCTACCGGATCAGGCGGGAGATGGACCTGCTGGACCTCTTCCTGGGTTCGGAGGGGACCCTGGGGCTGCTCTGCGGGCTCACGCTCAGGCTCGCCCCTGCTCCACGCTCGGTGCTGGATGCGGTCCTGTTCCATCCGGATCCCGGAGCTCTCTGGCCGCTGGTCGACTCTGCACGGTCGGCAGGCCCGGCGCTCCGTGCGCTGGAGGTCATGGATTCATCCTGCCTCGAACTGATGAGGCGCGATCCCCTTCCCGGCGCCGTTCCTCCACCCGCCGGCGCTTCCTGCGCCGTGATGGTACGTCTGGAGGCGGTGACCGGACAGGAGATGGACGGCATCCTCGAGAGCATCGACGGGCTGGCCTCGCGGGCGGGCATCCCGGCGGACCTGGTCTGGGCTGGCTTTGACGAGCCGGCAGACGGCAGGATGCGCAGCTTCAGGCATTCGCTCCCCGAGCTCGTGAACAGGGAGATAGGCAGGCTGAAGGCTGCAGTTCCCGCGATACACAAGTCCGGTTCCGATTCGGCCGTCCCCCCGGAGCGGACCGGAGAGTTCTACCGCGCGATAAGACGGATACTCGTGGAGCGAGGCCTGCCGCACGTCGTCTTCGGACACGCCGGCCAGGGACACCTCCATGCGAACGCGATGCCGCGGAGCGAGGCAGAGATGGACGCGGCGGACGAGTGCATGGAGGAGATCGCACGGACGGCCGTCTCGATGGGGGGCACGGTCTCTGCGGAGCACGGCCTGGGACGGCTCAAGGGTCAACTCCTGGGAATCATGTACCCGCCCGGGGTCATCGGTGCGATGAGCGCCATCCGGAAGGCGATCGATCCCGAAGGCCGGTTCGGCCCGGCGATCAGATGGGCGTGATTTCGGCGGTATCCGGCATCCGGTATCCGGGGACCGGGGAGCCGTTCAGGAGGAAACCGGCAGGATGACCAATCTGCAGCTGGATGTCCCCTGGGCGGACCTGGCATGAACGAGGTAGACTCCAGGGTAGAGCCCTGTTTCGATATCATCCGGAACAATAGCCGTCCCTCGCAGGTTTTCATCGATGTTGAAAGCTTCCACAACCCGCCCGGAGGCATCGAAGATCGACAGGTCGACACTGCCTGATCCCTGCGTCACAGTGAACACGGGAAGCTCCGATGACGACAATGGGTTGGAGGACAATGATATATCGAATTCTTGATCAGTGGTCGAGACCTCTCCACCCTCGATTCCGGTCGTTCCGATCGACCCTGCATCGTCAGTCTTCAGCACCCAGGAGCTGCTGATCGAATGACTTGCCAGAATGAGGAACCCGGCATCGGAGCAGGATGTCACGCTTTGTCCCAACCCGATCCCGGGATAGTAGGTTCGCCAGATTTCAGTGCAGTCTTCTCCAACTCTGAACAGGACGCATTCTCCCAACGCGAGCCCCGAGATGCAGAAACCTCCGGTATCGATGTTGTCCACGCTGCAAAGATACGGGACGTCAGATGGTGGATTGGAACTGTATCCGGCGTCGTATACCTTCTGCCCTTCCGAATCGAATACTGTCATGAAATTCCATGAGTAGATGTGATAACCCTGATTTCCGCATATTGCCGTCAAGTCTCCCGGCGCGGAAATACACTCATACGTGTTGGACCATCCGCCCTCGTAAGGGGCGGAGTTCCACTGGACATTCAATTCATCATCAAGGAGCATGGTCCAGCTGATCGTACCCCAGACAGAGCCCGAGACGGAGAGGTTTCCGCCTTCGTGCGCGGTGATGTCGCTGAGAGCCGAAGCATGCCCTTCCAGATCGAAGACCTCAAAGCCGGTCATCGATCCTTCCATCGATACGAGTGCGACGAATCCTTCCCCGTCCGGCCATTGTGCATTGCAGACATTACCGCAGACGGCAATCGTACCAGACGTGGTTTCGACGCAATCGTAGACGTGAGACGAGATCCCCATTCCCAGAGCGGCATCCCACACGACCTGGCCCTCGCTGTCGATCCTGATCAGGAAGGCTTCATCCCCTTCGCCGAGGTTCTTCGTACCTGCAAGCAGGTACCCTCCATCTGAAAGACTGGTGATGGATTCAGGATCCCCACCGGGGAAGGAGTACTCCTCCTCCCAAACCAGCGACCCGTCCGGATCCAGTTTCATCACGACACATTCATCAACAAGCGAGCCAGCCACCAGGAATCCCCCTGCTGTCTCCATTGCACCTACTGGTGTCCCGATGGGCAGGTCATGCATGAACGTGGAGGCGTGAACCGCGGCCGAAACAATCGCAACCATCATTTGCAGTATCGACATGTTCCACCTCCAGGCTCTTTGTAGGATAGAGACTGTATAGCATCAGAATTCGGATATGTCCAGCAGGTCGGATCTGCCGGTCAGAAGATGAAGTCGGTCGAGAGGAAGCGGGAGGAGCGGTCCGCGAGGATGCGTTTGAGTATCCGCCTGTTCGCCTCGGTCTCCTTTGCCGCGACCAGCGTGCGTATCGTGAAGACCCGCAGGGCGTCGGAGACGGACAGGGTGCCTTCGGCCGAATCCTTCCTGCCGGTGAATGGGAACGTGTCCGGTCCACGCTGGCACTGGCTGTTCAGGTTGACCCTGCAGACCTGGTTCACAAGGGGGTCCACCAGGGCGGCCAGCGCGCCGGGATCGGATCCGAATATGCTCACCTGCTGGCCGTAGTCGGACCGGGCCACCCATTCCATGGGCTCTTCGATCGAATCGAATGCCGCCACGGGCACGACGGGGCCGAACTGCTCCTCGGAGTACAGGCGCATGCCCGGACCCACGGGGAAGACGACTGCGGGGTTCATGAGCGTGCCGGTCGCGTCGCCCCCGCCGGGATTGACCACCCGCGCTCCCTTCGCAACGGCATCCGCGATGAGCGCCTGCATCTTCCCGACCTTGTCCTCCTCCGGAAGGGGAGTGATCTCTACGCCGGAGTCCCAGGGCATCCCGGCTGAAAGCCTGCCGACAGCCTCCGAGAACTTCTCGAGGAATCCTTCCAGAACCGAGCGATGGACGAAGATCATCTTCAAGGCGGTGCAGCGCTGGCCGTTGAAGGACAGGGCTCCCGTAGCGCATTCCGCCACGGCCAGGTCCAGATCCGCATCCGGCAGCACTATCGCAGCATTCTTCGCCTCCAGCCCGAGAACGCAGCGGAGGCGGTGTGGCTTCGGGTGCTGCTTCCTGAGGATGTCGGCGACCCGGCTGGTGCCGATGAAGGCGAGAACGTCGATCCTGCCTGATTCCATGAGCGGCCCGGCAACGACGGGTCCCTCACCGTACACAGTATTCACGACCCCCCTGGGGAAGCAGTCCCGGAAGGCTTCGAGCAGCGGCTCGTGCAGGAGGACACCAAGCTTCGGCGGCTTGAATATCACGGAGTTGCCCGTGATCAGCGCGGGGATGAGCGTCGTGAAGGTCTCGTTCAGCGGATAGTTGAAGGGTCCCATGCAGAGGACCACGCCCAGCGGAGCGCGCCTGATCTGCCCGATCACGCCCTGCTCGATCACGAACCGGGAGGAGGAACGGTCCAGCTCCTTCATCGCAGAGACGGTGCCGCGGATGTAGTCCACCGTCCTGTCGAACTCCTTCTCGGAGTCCGGAAGGCTCTTGCCGATCTCCCACATCATCCGGCGCACGACCTCGTCTCTGCTGACGGTCATGCGCGCGGCGAAATCCGCGAGATGCCCGATGCGCTCCTCCACGGACATGGTGGGCCAGGCGCCCCTGCCCCCGTCCTGGGAACGGCAGGCAGATTCGAGGGCTTCGAGGGCCTCTTTCCGGGTGAGGAGCGGGTAGCTCCCTATCCTCCGCTCCTCGAGACCCCCGGCGGTCCGGACGAGGACAGGCGAGATCACATCCTGTACGGGACCTTTCCAGTCCCTGATCTCCCCGTCGCAGAGGTAGCGGCGCTGATCGATCATGTCTCCGGGCCGGAACCGGTCCGGTATCCAGTCATCTCCCGGGAAGAGGGTCGGGTCGTCGCGGTCCATCCAGAGCCTTCCTCCGCAGTCCTGCTGCGGCCGTCACCCGCCGAGCAGCGAGGCGATCACGGTGAGAACCAGGAAGGAGATGCCCGCGTAGGTGTCGAACCAGCCCAGCGCGCTGCCCCAGGCGGCCCTCCTCCTGCCGGTCTTCTCGAGGACGAAGTTCAGGTTGAGGTGCTGCGTCGCCTTCTGGCTCTCGACGACCGCCTTCCGTCCGAAGACGAAGCTCGGTAAAGCGATGAGCAGCATCAGGGGGATGGTTGCCATCACGACGCCCTGTCCGATCGTGTTGCCTATCGATGAAAGCGACCTGGTGAAGATCTCGAACACTCCCGCGAGGGAGAGCGCACCGCCCGCAAATGCGAAGGGTGCCGCGGTGATCGAGAAGAATACGAGCAGCGGCAGGAATCCGAGTATCCCGTACCTGAGCCCGGCGTTTGCGTGCGCGCTTATCCCTGTGCCCAGCTCGCCCCTCACGGCCGCTTCCAGGACGATCGCCTGGCCGCACTGGGAGCAGAAGAGACCCGTATGGAGGTTGGCCGCGGAGCAGTTCCTGCAGATCCTCAGGTACCGGGAGCGGTCGGGGAAGAGCTCGGGATCGATCCTGATCTCCATTATCTGCCTGTTGCGGTCGCGGACCAGCATCCCCGGGTTGTCGGGCAGCTTCAGGTCGCTCGCGGTCGGATCCACAGGCACTACTGCCGTATCGTCGCCCTCGGCCGGGATGAGGGAAATGCCCTCCCCTTCGTCGATCGGGATGAGGTCGGAAGCCTCGTGCCCCTCCAGGAGGTCCTCCGGGATCTCCGACGGCTCCGCGGGAGCGGATCCGAGCAGGTCGGAGAACACGCCTACGACAGAATCCAGCTTCTGCTGGAGCTTCTGCTTCTGCCCGGCCTTCCTGCGGCTGTCCTCCTCGTCCTTGATCATGCGGTCCCACTGGGCGACTGCGTCCCCGCGGATGGCCGAAGCTCCCTGAACGGCATAAAGAGAGACGAGCGAGATGATCTCGTCCGCCTTGTCCGCCGGGGAGGTGAGCCGGAGCTGGGAGGCGTACTCCACCTCCTGGACGGTAGCCTTTATCTCCCGCCGGACGTATTCCTTCTGGCCGACCCTGAACCTGCCCAGGCTCGCTATCGCCACGCCATCCTGCTCGCTGTACTGGTGCAGCCGGGCCCCCACCCTCGACAGGGCGAAGAGGACGCACCTCATCAGAACCGTCCGCGGGACCGGATACGGCTGGACGCGGGTAACCTGCAAGGCTCCACCTCCTGCCCGGCGGTATCCGCGGGAGAGCTTGCCGCGCTGGCCCGCAGGGCTTTCACGCAATCATGTGCAACCCGGCCCCGGGAAGCACGACCCGGCATGCGGCGGGGATGGCCCGGCTCCCCTCTAGATCGTTACAGCGAGGACTACCAGCCTGCTCCCGCCGGGATCGAGGACGACGAGGGTGAATGAGTTCTCCTGGTCACGGGTGTACCGGAAGAGCCCGGGCTGGGGACCGGTCATCTCGGCCGCCGCCTCGGCAAACCCGTGCATGCTCATCCCGGAGGGACCGACCTGATCAGGCAGATCCCCGTCAGACGCTCCGATCCTTTCGTATCCCAGGGCCTCCGCCTGTCCGGCCAGGCTGGCGAAGCCCTCTTCGTCGAGTGAGAACTCGGCTCTTGCGAAGAGGTCCCCGCTGTCCGATCCGTAGTCTTCCTCCACGAAGGATATGACGGCGGCGTCAGTGGGGATGTCGAGCCCGCTGATCCCCTCCGCGAAGGAGACGGGCGAGCGTCCGCACCCGGCCGCAAAGGCAGCGGCGACAATGACAAAGGACATGACACGTGACGGCATCGCCCACCTCCCGGAAGGTCTGGAGAACCCCCGGTATTATCTGAAGAAGCGCGGTCATTGACATGCGTGCCCCCCCGGGAGTATTGGCCGGGCGTCCGGAGCGATCAGTTTTCAGCGATGGAGACAAGGCCGGGAGGGTCGGGACATCAGGAGGCTCTGCATAAATCCCGCGCCATGCACGGGCTGCATGAACTGCGAGACCGTCTGCGCCCAGCGCCGGGCGGGGGACCAGGACCGCAGGGCTTCCGCCATCACGGTCTCTCTCGATGTCTTCTCGGGCTCGAACAGCCACGTCTACTGCCGCCAGTGCGACGATGCCCCCTGCGCCGCGGCATGCCCGAAGGGTGCGATATCCAGGGTTGCCGCAACCGGCGCCTGGGTCGTCGACCCGGCCTCGTGCACGGGGTGCGGGGCGTGCGTGGGAGCCTGCCGGTACGGCGCCATGAGATGGCCCGGAGGCGGACCCGGCCCTTTCAAATGCGATCTCTGCGGCGGCGAGCCGTCATGTGTCGCGGCATGCTGCTTCGGCGCCATCCGTTTCCTGGAGCCCTGCGATCCCGGATTTACCGAGCGGGGGATGCCAGCCTCGGAGCAGAGCCCCGACCTGGGAAGGGGGCCGCGGTGAAGAAGCCCTCCTGCAATACGCCCGGATCAGGGCGGATGATACAGGCCGATCTCACCGGAAGAGGATCGAGGGGCCGGGGAGGCTATGCCGGCCGTCTGCTGCGCGTCGATCTCTCGAAGCGTTCCGTCGAACAGCAGGACACCGCGGACTACCTGCCGGAGTGGTACGGCGGGCGGGCGCTCGCCGCCCGCATCGCCTGGGACGAGATCCCCCCCGGCACAAGCGCCTTCGACGGAGCATCCCCGCTGATGATACTGGCGGGCCCCCTCGCCGGGACCGCCGCACCCTTCTCGGGCCGCACCACCGTCTGCGGGATCTCGGCGCAGGGTCATCCACAGGAATGGTACACGAGATCCTCCTTCGGAGGCCACTGGGGACCGGAGCTCAAGCATGCCGGTTTCGACGGCATCGTGATTACCGGAAGGGCCGACAGCCCTGTCTGGCTAAGGATCGAGAACGGCTCATGCAGCATCGAAGATGCATCCGGTCTGTGGGGCAGGGGCATCTACGAAACGCAGAAGCTCCTGGCGGCGTCCGAGGGCGCCCCCTGGAGGGTGCTCGCGACAGGTCCCGCCGGCGAGAACCTCTGCAGGATCGCGGTCGCGGCGACCGAGACGGAGAGCGCGGCCGGCCAGGGAGGATTCGGAGCCGTGATGGGCTCGAAGAACCTCAAGGCGATAGCTGTGAGAGGCGATCTGCCGATACCTGTGGCCGATCCGGAGAGGTTCCGGAGGGTGTGCGACCTCGTGCGCGGCGAGGCGCATGCCTCCCACGGCTGGCCGCATGAGCCGAAACTGGATCCGGAGAAGGTCTGCAGGTACGGCCAGAGGTTCCAGGCATGCACGCAGGGATGCTCGGTCCGGTGCTACGACGCCCGTTTCTACACGACCGTGCCGGCCGTGCTCCAGCGCGGGAAGGTGCTCTCGGGGCAGATGGACTGCGTTGCCGGCCTCTTCCCCGGGTTCGAGGGCACGTTCTACGACTGGAACACCGGATTCGAGGCCGGTTTCGAGATCGGCCAGATCGCGAACGACGAAGGGTTGAACCACTGGGAGATACTCATCGGGATGGTCCCGTGGCTGAGGCACCTGAAGGCTGATGGCGAGTTGCGCGAGATCGACGGCATGGAGATCGACTTCGACAGCCCCGCCTTCTGGGCCCACCTGCTCACGGGCATCTCGCGGAGGGAGGGCAGGATACGTTCCGCCCTCTCGGAGGGCACGGTCCGCGCTTCGCACAGCCTCGGCATCGGCCGGGACAGGCTCGATGAACTGTTCCCCGCCTGGGGCTATGCGGGTCACTGGGACGGCCACGGCGACAGGATAAACTACGTCTTCTTCCCATACTGGATAGTAAGCGCGCTCCAGTGGGCGGTGGACACACGCGATCCGATCTCCAGCGCGCACGGTTATGCCCAGAACATAATGGGCTGGAGCAGGATATGCTCTCCTGAGCACGGGCTTTCCTGGGAGAGGATCATGGAGGTCTCGGCGCGTGTCTACGGATCGACCGCATGCGCCGATCCGAGATCGGGATACGAGGGCAAGGCTTTCCCTGCGTGGTGGGAGGGCAACAGGTCGGTCATGAAGGATTCCCTCCCCGTCGGCGACCAGGTCTTCCCCAGGATCTACTCCCGGAAGACCGAGGACAACTTCGCGAGGGCCGGAGACATGGACGGACCGTCCTTCGAGAGGCACATGTTCGAGGCGCTGACGGGAGAGGACTGGGGCGACAAGGGCATGGAGAAGGCCTCCGAGAGGGTCATCCAGCTGGAGAGAGCCCTTCTGGTGCGGAATTTCGGACGCTCGAGGGCCGATGACGAGTCGCTCGTCCCGTACTTCGAGAAGGCGGAGCACCTCGTGAACCCGTTCGTAGGAGAGCGGAAGGGCATGGATGCCATTAAGTTCGGAGAGGTTCTCGACGAGTACTACGGATTGAGGGGATGGGATCCCGCCACGGGCAGGCCGACGGCCCTGACTCTGGAGCGCTTCGGGCTCCACGACGAAGCCCGCATCCTCGGAGAAGGAGTGCTCCTCCCGGGCGGCGGGGCCGGGCGGTGAACAGCCTGGACCTTTTCGTCCCGGGCCGCCTGTGCCTCTTCGGAGAGCACTCGGACTGGGCCGGCGCCCGGCGGTCGGCCGATCCGGGGATCATGCCGGGCAGGTGCATCATAGCGGGCACGGACCAGGGCATACTGGCCTCCGCCAGCCCGGCCGCGGGTGTCTTCGAGCTGCGCCAGATCTCTCCCGACGGCTCCCCCGCCCCACCCGACACGATACCGGCCGATCCCGCCGCTCTGGAGGCTGTGGCCAGGGCCGCGGGATTCGATTCATACGCCGCCGGGACCGCATGCCTGGTCCTCGAGCGGTTCCCCGGTCTCGGACTGCGGCTTTCGGTGTTGGAGCGTACCCTGCCCCTGAAGAAGGGGCTCTCTTCCTCGGCGGCCGTCTGCGTGCTCACGGCGAGGGCGTACAACCTGGTACACGATCTCGGGCTCTCGACGGAGGAGGAGATGGAGCTGGCCTACCGGGGGGAGCTCATGACCGGCTCCTCCTGCGGCCGCATGGACCAGGCCTGCGCCTTCGGGAGCGTTCCCGTCGAGCTCGTTTTCGACGGGGACCGGATGGCGGTCTCGGAGCTTTCGCCGGGATGCGACTTCCATATCCTGATCGCCGATCTCGGCTCGATGAAGGACACCAGGCGCATCCTCTCCGACCTGAACGCGGCATTCGACTCCGGCGACTCCGGCGTCAGGAACGCGCTGGGTCCGCTCAACAAAGAGATTCTCGACAGGGCCCGTGCGCTTCTCGAGGCAGGGGACCCCGAAGGCCTCGGAGGGCTGATGGCCGAAGCACAGTCAGTATTCGACAGGCTGGTGGCGCCATGCAGCGGAGCCCTGGAGGCTCCTGCGCTTCACAGGGCGCTGTCGCACCCCGCTGCGATGGAGTTTGCCTGGGGCGGGAAAGGAGTGGGTTCGCAGGGTGACGGCTCGGTTCAGTTCGTCTGCCGTGGTGAGGACGAGCGGAAGCTCCTCGCGGCCGCGCTGGAGGGGGAGCCGGGTGTCACCTGTCTCGAACTGACGATCAGGGTCTCGCGGAACCGGGATCGCCGAGGGTCTCCCTGAGATACTCCGACGCCCACTTGTGGCGTATCAGATCCCCCCGATGGAAGATCATGGCCCCCCGGGGGTCTCCGTACCGCTCCGCCAGCTCCCCGCAGGTGACTTCTCCCAGAAGCCGCACAGGTTCAGGAGGATCGCTGTCCAGTCTCGCGAGGATCCCATCGAATCCGCTCTCGTCGAGCTTTCCGAGCCCGACCCGGCCCCTGCAGGCCCAGAACGGATCGGAATCGCATGCTCCACCGTAGAATACCGAGAGGTCGTGCGCGACCTCGAGATAGGTCATGCCGCAGGTATCCTGGATCGCCTTCCTCGAACACTCCCCGGGATCGTCGAGGATTTCGCCCACGATCTCCCCTTCCGTCCTCCAGAGTCCTCTTCGATCAGGAAGCAGAGCGAGATCACCCGCGCGGATCCTCAACCTCCCGTCCGCCCCCCTCCCCTGCCAGCCCATGGTGAACCATCCCACAGGCTTCGCAGGGGTTCCGAGCGAGGAGATCGTATCGGCGGTACAGGCATAGTCATGAACGTTCCCGGAGTGGATCATGACTCCCGCGTACCATTTCATGCCGTGTTCATCCGCACTGCGGATCGTACGGGCGAGGTCATCGAAGGCTCCCCTGCGGCCTGCGAACGCATCGTGCCCCTCGCCAGTGCCGTAGAAAGTCAGCTGGAGCCAGGACACTCCGCATCCGACCAGGCTCTCCCACCCGTCCGGGTCCAGCCTGGCCAGACCGTAGCCGTTCGTGGGAAGGAAAAACGATTCCTCCCGTATGAGGCCGAGCCTTCCCTGCATCTGCATTATCTCTACGAACGAGGGATGCACGGTGGGCTCCTCGAACATCAGCACACGCACATCATCAACCGACCGCCCGAGCGCCGAAACCTTCTCCAGGACGAAGGAGATGCCGTCCAAATCCATCATGGGCCTGCCGGGGGAACCATTCTCGTAACAGTGCAGGCACCTGTTCACGCATGGCATGCCGTGGATCTTGACCATCACCAGCCTGTGCGCCGGGCTGCAACCTTCATCGAGCCGACTCCTGCTCATCGCGCGACGAGGAAGGCGGCGAGAATCATGCCTGCGTCCGCGATCACATGTGTGAGGACGGGGACGAGGAGGCCTCCTGTCAGGCGTTCGACACGCCTCCAGGCCAGGGCTGTGCAGAACAGGACGGTCACGCAGACAGCCACCCAGAGGGGCTTCATGAGGGTGGAGAGGACCAGGCCGTGGTACCCCGCGAACAGAGCGCAGGCGGCCAGGCCGAACCTGGCGTGCCTCCGGAGTGCGCCCCAGTGAGCCTGTTCGAGCACCGGATGGAGGATGCCGTAGTAGGGGATCATAAGGAGCAGAGCGTTTCCCTCGAGTCCGTATGCGGACAGCCAGGACGCGGTCGAGATCCGGGTCATCGAGGGGAGCAGTACGAAGGTCAGGGGACCGGCCGCCAGACAGGGAACCGCCAGGGCCATGAACGCCCTCGGGTTCCAGCCCCCGGTCACTTCCCTCATCCTCTTCCGGGAGAAGAGGAGCATGAGGACGTGATAGGCCAGGATCGTCGCCCATGCACTGTGTAGGCATATCCAGAAAACCGACACGGCAAGCCATGGTGCGAGCATGGCTAGGACGGCCGGTGCGTCACCTGACCTGCCGCCGCAGGAGGATTCATCAGTTGTCGCAGCGCGGGCAGGTTCCATCGCGGGATCCCTCACTTCAGACCGGGCCTCTCCCCCCGCGCCAGCATGGCGGCAGCCTCGGCGGCTCGCCGGGAGCGGGTTTCCGGTTTCTTCGCGGACACTATCCAGAGAATGTACCTCTTTCTGCAAGAGGCCGGGAGGGATTCGAAGAAAGCCGTTGCAGCGTCATCGCCCTCGAGGGCTTCGGACAACTCCGCTGGAACCGCCTCGAGCGGGAAGGTCGGACGAACCTCCACCCTCAGCCACTCGCCGGACGACTTCGCCTCTTCGACCATCGCCATCCCTGCAGGGGTCATCCTCCCCTCCGCCATGAGCTTGGCGACCCTGGCCCTGTTGAGCGCCGACCATACGCTGCCGGGCCTCCTCGGAGTGAACTTCCTGCAGTACCTTCGCTCGTCGAGCCTCCTCACGATGCTGTCTATCCAGCCGAAGCAGAGGGCCTCCTCCACGGCATCCTCGTAAGGGATGGCGGAGATGCCGGTCGATACCCTGTTGAACACCATCCAGATGCCGTCCGTCGACCCATGGTTCGATGCCAGCCAGCTTCGCCAGGCGTCCCTGCCGGCGAACTCCAGCGTCTCCATCAGTTCCCGTCCCCGGGATCCGCCGGGCTGCCCCCGGGAGCGGCGCCGGGCTTCGTAGGCGCCCCCGATTCGAGCAGGGGCTGGTACATCATGAGTGCCCGGTTCTCCGCGATGATGCTCTCGGACTCCGCCCCGGTGCGCACATTGCGCGCGATGCGCCAGAGTTCGTTGCTCCGGACATAGGCTCCTGGGTACTCGAAGGCGATCCTGTGCATCCGCTCCTCTATCCTGTACTCTGAACCGGGTGGCTCGGGAGAGGTCCAGCATCCCTCGAGGCTGCCGCCTGCAAGCCGCACGGAAAGGTGGAAGGGCGTTCCGGTCGGGTTCCCTATCTGGAGGTCGAGTGCCGGCCAGGCGCATGTCGCCCCGCTGCCGAAGGGCTGCGTCCTCTGCGTGTCCGGGAAGACGTCATAGCCGTGTCTCCAGCGCTCCATCACAGACAGCGGGGTGTGCAACGTCATCCAGTACAGGAGGTTCGTGAGCTGGCACAGACCCCCGCCCACCCCGGGCTCGATCCTGCCCTTCCTGAGGATCATCCCCTCGAGGAATCCCCTCCTCCGGGTCGGCGGACCGACCTCGAGCCAGAAGGAGAGCCTCCTCCCCGGTTCGAGGACGATTCCGTCAAGCCTCCGTGCAGCCAGACGCAGGTTGACCGCCTTGTTCCGCTGCAGTTCGATGCCGATGCCAGGCAGATCGCGGAACAGCGGAGTCGAGTGACGGGCGGCCGTGTGCTCGAAGCTCTCCGCGGTCCTCGACATGAGGTAGCTCCGACGATGGAGGCGCCACTGCGATTCGCGCCTCACCCTCCTGACCGCCGGACCGAGGAGGAGCCGTGCTGGAACAACCATGCAAGCCGGGATCATCTTCGCTCCAGGACCTCCCTGACCTTCCTCGCGAGCTGATCCCGCGTGAAGGGCTTTGCCAGGAAGTCGACCGCATCGTCCAGGATGCCTCTGTGGACTATCACATCCGATGTGTAGCCGGACATGTAGACGCATCGTATGCCCGGGAGGCGGCTCCTAATCCGTTCGACGAACTCCCTCACGCTCATTCCCGGCATGACCACGTCCGTCACTATCAGATCGACATTGCCCCTCAACGAATCCAATAGAGAGAGAGCCTGTTCCGGACCCTCCGCCGTGACGACCCTGTAGCCCAGGCTGATAAGGAACGCTTCGACGGTGGATCTCACCGAACGCTCGTCCTCCACGACCATTATCGTCTCACCGCCGCCCGGGGGCTGTGCCACCGGTTCGGAGCGCCGGAGCGGAGCTGGTGCTGTCGAGTGCCGTGGGAAGTGCACGCTGAAGGTGGTCCCCACGCCCGGTTCGCTGCGGACGTCTATGAAGCCTTCGTTCTGCCTGACGATCCCGTGCACGGTCGCAAGCCCCAGGCCGGAGCCCTCTCCGACTCCCTTGGTCGTGAAGAAGGGTTCGAATATGTGGGAGATGGTCTCCGCATCCATGCCCCTGCCGTCGTCCGATACGACCAGGGTGGCATACACTCCAGGGACGGCGTCGACGTGGGTCCTGCAGTAATCCTCGTCCACCTCGGTGTTCTTCGTCTCCATCCTCAGGGTCCCGGCGCCTCCGATGGCGTCGCGCGCGTTCAGCGCGAGATTGATGAGCAGCTGGTCGAGCTGGGAGGGGTCCATGAGCACGGGAGGGACGTCCGCGCCCGGAACCCACACGAGATCTATGTCCTCGCCTATCAGCCGCCTCAGCATCTTGAGCATGCTCGATACGGAATCGTTCATCGCAACAGGCTTCGGGGAGATGGTCTGCCTCCTGGCGAAGGCGAGGAGCTGCCGGACCAGATCGGAAGACCGGTTCGCGATGCTGACTATCTCGTCCAGCCAGTCCCTGATCGGATTGCCCGTCGCCGTGTTCTCCCTGCACAGCTCGGCGTAGTTGATCATGCCCATGAGGAGGTTGTTGAAGTCGTGCGCCACGCCTCCAGCCAGCCTGCCGACCGCCTCGAGCTTCTGAGACTGGCTGAGCCTCGCGCGGAGCTTCTCGCTCTCCTCCCCGATCTTCTCGACCTCCGTGACATCTCGAACGATCGACCAGCAGTAGCGAAGCTCGCCGCCCTCCCCCCGGACGTAGTAGGACTGCATCTCGACGGGGAATAACGTTCCGTCGCGACGGGAGAGCCTCATTCCGTAGAGGCCGGAGACCTCGGTTCCCGGACGATGTCTTCCGGAAGCGCCACGGTTGGAGTATGTCAGGTCGGGGGTTGCGGGATCGATGTCGCCGACCGTGAGCAATTCGTCGAGAGAGTACCCGAGCATCTCGCAATAGGCTGAATTCGCGTCGATGATCGAGCCATCCCGGCCGGTCATCACTATGCCATCCCTGCTCCCCTCGAATACCTCCGAATAACGCCTCTCACTCTCGCTGAGAGCTTCCTCCATGCGTTTCTGCTCGATCATCTCGAGGAGGATCTCGCCGAAGAACCGCAACACCTCGAGCTCTCTGGGTGAGGCCCATCCGATCCGGCCAACCGCTCCGATCGCCGCGACACCACCGTCCCCGCCCAGGACCGGAACGGCGATCACCCGCGTGCGGGAGAGGTCGCCCGAGGCACCGGGAACCGACGGGCTCGCGGCATCCAGCCAGGTGTCGACCTGTTGCCGGGTATCGATGCAGTCCCTGGAGATCGCCGCGAGGCGTCCTTCATCAAGCTCCACGGGCTGGACAGGAGTCCCACGGAGCCCCTGTGGACCGTACCGGAGAACCAGAGTGACCCTGGAGCCGGCCTTCCCCGGGATGAAGCAGAAGCAGGCGCCTGCTCCGAGAAGCTTGACGCACTCCTCGACGATGCGGGGCAGGAGGTCGGCGAGCGTGTGCGAAGCGGCGAACCGCACGATGGATAGACGGGTCTCGGTGATGCGCCTGTTCAGCAGTTCGTTGGACTGGTCCCTGAAGACCAGGACCGCCCCCGCGATGCTGCCGTCCGAATCGAAGATCGGGGAGCCGGAGTCGGCGACGGGGATCTCCGTTCCGTCCCTGGACAGAAGGAGTGTGTGATTCGCGAGGCCGATCGCCCGCCCAGTCTCGAGTATCTTCGCCACCGGGCTCTCGATCGGCTCCCGGGTCTCCTCGTCGATGATCCTGAAGACGCTTCCGACGGGCAGCCCGGTGGCCTCCCCGCCCTCGAATCCCGTCAGGCGTACGGCCACCGGATTGATGAGATCGACCCGGCCTTCCAGATCCGTCGAGATGACTGCGTCGCCTATCGCCTTGAGGGTTATGCTGTGCCGCTCCACCGAAGCCCTCAGGAGGGCCTCCGAGCGGTAGAGCATCTCGAAATGCTCCTTCCTCTCCCTCTGCCACAGGAGCAGACCGCCGAGGCAGATCAGGATGGCTATGGAGATGATCAGAGCCGCGATGGGTCCGGCGCGAGAGCGCCAGCCCGCCATCCACTCCGACTCGTCCACCTTGGCGAGCAGTATCCAGGAGGACCCCGGCACGGGCGATGCAACCGCCAGGACCTTCTCCCCCCTGTAGTCCTCCCCCTCGATGACACCCACCCCGCCCAGCGCGGCGAGCACCTCGACTACTCCCGTCTGCGCCAGGGGGATTCTGAAGTCCATGGCGGAGCCGGGTCTGTGCCTCAGGTCGCTCAGGAAGAGCACGCTGTCGCCATCCCTGCGCAGCAGCACGGTCTCTGCGGTCCTGCTCGCCGTCGGCCAGGAACCGGTGATGGGGTAGATGGATCCCGAAGCGTCGTTGACGAAGATCATCGCCAAGAAGGGCTCGCGCGGAACTCCGGCGCCGTCCGCGAGCGGTACGATCACCGAGAAGTGCGGGAGCGAATCGCCCGCATGGCGGTGCAGGTCGACAGCCACCGGTGCAAGGCTGTCCATCGAGACGAGAAGCTGCTCCTGCATGGCGTCGTCCAGCCGTGTGTCCGTGCCTCCGGCCGGGCTCCTCATGGAGGCGAGGACCAGCCCGTCGCCGTTCACGATCATCAGATCGAAGTAGTCGTGTTCTTCGAGCTTCTGCTCTAGCAGGGACGTCAGGGCGGACTCCGACTCCGCACCACCGGTCAGCGCGAGAGAGTCCAGCCGCTCCGTCAGAACCGGATCGGAGGCTATCAGGGAGGCGTCATGGAGCTGATCCGCCCTCCAGTCGCCTATCTGGCCCGCCTTGAGGCTGACGACCGATGTTAATTCCCCCTCTGCACTTACGCGGGCCTCACGCTCCTCGGCCTGCAGAAACCAGGCTCCGCCGGTGAAAATGAGCACGAGCACGATCGACAGGACGAGAAACGCCCATTTCGAAGCTATTCTGATCCTCACGGAAGGCTCGACCGGCTGATTCCGAGGAGACCACCCGGGTTCTCATGGATATGCACCTTCGGACAGGACCGGCTCGCTGCTTCCTGGAAGAGTCGCGGCAGGAAGCGCTCATTCGCCGGACCGGCCGGGCGATTCCACTCCGGAAGACAGGATGTGCGGGGTTGAGGAGACGAGCCGGATCCCCTGGATCCGGCAGGAGGGGGCGGGGCGAACTCGAATCGCAGGAGCCGGGCCGTATGCATACCCCCTTCGGCGATCGAACGATGCAAGTTAATCGCGCTGGAGGACGGGGTCAAGATCAGGGGGCGTGCATGATGCGGCAGAGTGGGCTGTAGACGGGGAATCCCCGGGACGGCAGGTGCACGGGCGGCCTGTGGAGGGAGGAGGGTCAGCAGATTCGGATCGTCGGCACGAACGGTTCGGTCCTGAAGGGTCTCCCCAGCATGAACTCGATCCACTCCCCGATCGGGAGCATCCGTCTCCCGGCCTCCGGCTCGTGTCCTGCCGTGGCTGCGATGCCCGCGCCGGTGAGCCCGGCGTATTCCGACGGGATCAGCATCTTCCGGTCGAGGAGTACGAGGCGCTCCTGGAAGGCGAGCATCCTCCACTCCTCCGAAAAGAACTTCCATCTCGCCCTGCATTCTGCGCAGTACACATCGGCCTCGAGACAGTACTCCGGAACGGACGGCTTCGAGCTGACTAAGTACGGCAGCTTCAGAGCAGCTTCGACGAGGTCGTTC
Source organism: Candidatus Fermentibacterota bacterium (assembly GCA_963718745.1). Classification (GTDB taxonomy): domain Bacteria; phylum Fermentibacterota; class Fermentibacteria; order Fermentibacterales; family Fermentibacteraceae; genus Fermentibacter. The sequence goes on from OY970370.1 coordinate 565,385, forward strand.
TGGATGTTGTCCTGCCAGCCCGGTCCATGTTCCTTGCCGGCCCAGAAGATGAACTGGGGCCAGGCGCAGATGCAGGCATGAGAACGGAGATACTCCGAGATGACGCGGTCGACCGCCTCCCTGCGCTCACTTGTCTGGTCCCGCGCTCCCGTACTCCCTCTGCGGTCTGCCGAACTGCCACTCAAGGCCGCTTCGACCTCTCTTCCATCCGCACGCGCGCGCCGCATCGCGATGGGCGCTTCCGGCGGCGGGTGTTCAGGACATCAGGTCCGCCGTTCAGGAGGAGCAGGGAGTCAGGGTTCGGGAGTGCCTGTGAGCCAGCCGCTCCTGAAGTAGTCCAGGATCCCCTCCTCTATCGAGTATCCGGCTTGGAATCCGGCTCCGGAGGCCAGGCTCATGTCGCATGTCGTGTCGGACTGGTAGTTGTCCCCGTACGGGTTGGGGAAGTAAACCGGCCGGCGTTCCAGGCCGAGGACCGAATTCAGTATCTCCACGAGGCGGTTGAACGTGGTCGCGCTACCCGAACCGCAGTTGACGACGATGCTCCGGGGGGCTTCAGCGGCCCAGAGATTGGCCCTGACAACGTCCTTGACGTAGATGTAGTCTCGCTTCTGCTGGCCGTGCTCGAAAAGCCGGGGGTCTCCCGCCATCATCTGCCTGGCCAGCTGGTAGATCATCGTAGCACGGGTTCCCTTGTGGTTCTCGCGGGGTCCGTAGACGTTGCAGTAGCGGAGGCCCACCACCGTCACCCCCGGGTGACCTGATGCGAAGCCTCCGGCGAATTCCTCCAGGGCCATCTTGGATTCGGCGTACGGAGTGTTGAGATCGAAGGGGCCGGCCTCCCTGAAGGGTGCGGGGCTCCTTCCATAGACGGCGGTCGAGGAGGCGTAGACGATCCTCCTGCAGCCCCTCTCCACGACGTGCCTGAACAGTGTCTCGGAGGATTCGACGTTGGCCCGGAACATCTCGGTCCTGTCCATGTTCCGCGTGTTGTTGAGGGCTGCCTGGTGGAAGACGGCGTCGACCTCGCCTATGGCATCCCAGTCTATGCCGTTGAAACCGGGATAGAGGCGCTTCCCCTTGAAGCCGGGGAGCTGCTGCTCGGCTTCATGGCCGGTAATGACGACTTCGTGTCCCTCCCCCTGCAGGTGGAGGGCGAGGTTCGACCCGACGAGCCCCGTTCCGCCCGTGACCAGGTATCGCATCAGAAGAACAGCTTCCCGAGGCCGAGGGCGCCCTGGGCCCACGGAGTCCTGTGGGTGAGCCCGGATTTCCTGCCGAGCTTGTCGCAGTTCTCCAGGTACCATCTGTAGTTCCTGAGGAGGGCGTCGACGTTCGAGTACTTCGGTGAGAACCCCAGGACCCTGACCGCCTTCTCTATCGAGACGAAGGACTCCTTGTCGACAGTCTCGTAGATCCACTTGTAGAGCGGTGAGAGATGGAGGGCTTCGAGCATCCTGAGAATCGCCACGGCAGGTCTGACCGGGATCGAGACGACGTGCCGGCCGTGTCCGGCGTAATCAAGGACGGCCTGGAAGTCGGTCCGGGGAGAGCCGTACTTCTCCGCGCCGACGTTGAAGGTGTCGTCGACCACATCCGAGGGGAGGGTCGAGCAGAGCCAGATGAGGTCGCAGAGGTCCTCCACGTCGAGATACTGATAGGGGTTGTCGCCTCTGCCGAGTATCGGGAAGTTGTGCCCCTCCCTGGCCCACTCGTAGAAGAGCGCGAAGACTCCGAGCCTCTCAGGTCCGATGAAGGACTTGGGCCTGAGTATCGATACGGCCGTCCCACCGCCCCTGAACTCCTCGCAGACCTTCTCGGCTGCAACCTTGGCCTCGCCGTAGGGTCCGACTCCGTACAGCCTGTCAGTCTCGAAGAGGGGATGGTGGTCCGGTATGCCGTACACCGCTGTGGTCGATATGTGGATCACACGGCCGACCCCGGCCTTCACCGACTCCTGCATGACCGTCCGGGTGCCTTCGATGTCCGTGCTGTAGATGTCCTCGGGTTTGTACAGAGGCAGGGCGGCTGCTGCGTGCACCACGATATCGGCGCCTTCGAGCGCGGTTACCACGTCCTCCCTGATGCGGATGTCGCCCCGGATCGCCCTGATCCTGTCCCTGCAGTCCTCGTAGTCGAATTCGACAAGATCCAGGACTGTCACATCCTGCCCCTTCCCGAGCAGGTAGCGCACAAGATTTATGCCCAGGAATCCGGATCCACCGGTGATCAGAAATCTCTGTCCCATCAGCCCTCGTGTCCTTTCGTCGGCGGAAGGCTCATGCTTCGGGCAGCGCCAGACTCCTGCTGCAATCTGCTACGAGTTCGGCGATGAGCTCCTTCACGGAAATGATGCGATCCACCCGGTAGGCGTTCGCTCCGCATGTGGCGAAGCCTGCGCTCATCTCGCCACGGTATGCGTTGATGAGCGCCTGGGCTATGCAGTAGGGGGACTTGTCCGGCTCGCAGGGGGAGAGGCACCTGTACTCGCAATGGAAGCCTTCCTTCTCGCCTCTCACTATGCGATCTACGAAAGCGTTGCGGATTACCCTTATGGGGAGCCCGAGAGGGCTCTTCATGATCAGGATGTCCTCCTCGCGGCAGTCGAGGTAGGCCTGCTTGTACTCCCTGGATACATCGCACTCTTCGGTGCAGACGAACCTCGTCCCCATCTGGACTCCGGATGCTCCGAGCCTCAGGAAGCGGGCCATGTCCTCGCCGTCGAAGATACCTCCGGCGGCTATCACGGGGATCGAGACCCCCGCTGCACGGCCGATACGCCCGGCGACCTCCAGGACATCGACAACTATCGATTCCAGAGGGACGTGGGCGGCTGAGACTTCGTCGACGGAGAATCCGAGGTGGCCTCCGGCGAGGACTCCCTCCACGACAAGCGCATCGGGAAGCCGCGAGTGCCGCTTCAGCCAGGACTGGCAGATCAGCTCGGCGGCTCTGCCGGAGGAGACTATCGGGATGAGCTTGATGCTCCTGTTCTTGACCATGGCCGGGAGCTTCAGAGGCAGGCCCGCGCCTGAGATGATAGCTGCTACACCTTCCTCGTCGGCGGCCCTCACGAGGTCCTCGTAGTTGGTCAGAGCACACATGATATTGACTGCGAAGGGGTTCTTCGTCATGGACTTCGTCTCGCGCAGCATCTCCCGCAGGCTGACGTACGACCGGGCGGCGCAGTCGAGGGTCCGATCCGGCCACTCCTCGCCGGTTCCAACCGAGGCAACGACACCGAGAGCGCCTTCGTTGGATACGGCGGAGGCCAGATGGGAAGCGGAGACCCGCACTCCCATCCCGCCCTGGATGATCGGAGGGTTGATCCGAAGGTCGCCTATTACGAGGTCGGGTAGTCTCGAGGTGTTCATCTCAGAAATCCCTTCAGCGAACGTGCCTTTGCCGAACGGTCAGTCCGGAGGTGCTGTAGTGGTATCGGAGGCTCATCCGCTCCAGCGATTCTTGGCTGCCGCAGGTTCTCAAAAATAGTGCTTCCGCCCCCGGGGGGACAATGGGGCACTGCCGTGTCAGGCCACATTTCTCAACAACGGTGATCCTGCAGGGGTTCCTCACTGCTCATGCCGGATGCGGACATACCGGGCACGGAATGCTGATGCTAACAGCGATCTGGACGCAAGCCGGGGCGACTTCCTTTCCGCTCACGGGACCATGGCGGTCATCGTTAGCATCGACCCGATTCGTTCAGCGACTTCGCTTCTGTTGATTATCTCCGGGGAGCTGTACTGGGCGCCATAAGCCTTGACGAGATGGCTGTCGTCGAAGCCGAACATGCGGAAGTACCGCGAGTACTTCTCGAAAATGCTGTCATAGATGTTCGGGTCGTCGTAGCCGTACGACAGGACGAACACCAGGGTCCGCCCCCTCGGAAGATGGTCGGCCGAGACTCCGGTTCTCCCGAAGTACGACCAGGTTCTGTCGATGAAACACTTCAACTGTGCGCTCACATCTCCGTAGAAGACCGGAGTCGAGACCACGAGCAGATCAGTGGATTTGGCCAGCTCCAGGATCTCGGACAGGTCGTCCCTGGCAGCACACTCGTCGTTTCTGCCCAGCCTACAGGAGAAGCACTCGCGGCAACCTCCGATCCGGAGGCAGCCCAGATCGAACGTGACTACCTCGTGCCCCTGTCCAGCGAGCCTTGCCCCGAGATCCTTCGCAATGGATGCGCTCGTGCCTTCCGTCCGGGGACTGCCGTTCAGAACAAGTGCTTTCATCGGGCTCCTCCCTTGTGAGACGAGATCATCACGCGATCGCAGCACCCGGTGGAGAAACCGCTGAGCCGGCCGGCTGGACAGCCTCGCAGGGAGTCGGTTTCACTCGCGCCCGGGGAATCTCCTGACATCCCATGCCTTCCCGGCATCCTGGCCCGTCGCCCAGTAGCGGTTGTCCGGCATGGTCAGCACGAAGGGTCTTATCCTGGTGATGTCCGGGCTTCCCTCGGGGCAGCATCCAGGATCAGCATACGCGCCCATGATCTCTCCGATGAACAGGTCGTTGGTCGGCAGCTCCACAGTCTCGACCAGCCGGCACTCCATCGATACCGGGCATTCGCATGCCATCGGAGCGCCTGTCTCTTCTCCGGTCATGACCTTGAACAGCTTCGACTTGTCGATGCTGCTACCGCTGACCATCCCGCAGTGGTCTATCCTGTCGATGAGATCCATGCCCGGGATGCCAACGCTGAAAACACCCGATGCACGTATCCCGCCGTTGGTGAAATGGCTCCTCCCGATCGCGACGGCGATCATCGGCGGCTTGAAGTTCACCCTCGAAACCCATGCGACGGGCATGAAGTTGGCTCGTCCCGCGACCATCGAGCCCACGAGCACCATGGGCATCGGGCACGGGAACGCGTTTCTGTCGATCCTCAGCTTCTCCACTTTTCTCCATCCTGCCTGCGGGGGCTTCGGAGCAGATACGGCCTGTAACGAACTCTCCGCGCATGAATCCGTGGGTGCCCGGCGTTCGTACTCATCCGGATATCCCCTTGCTGCCGGGGCAGATCCTGCGGCATTCCCAGCACTTCTTGAGAACGAATCCCCTCTCGTTCCTGTAGTTGGAGAGGACCCTGCACGCCTGCTGATCCACCGTGACTCCGTCCAGAGCCGACCTGGGGCAGGATTCGATGCAGGCCCGGCATCCCGGGGCGCAGACTTCGTATGTAGCCGGGGGATCACCCTCGAGTTCCGCGTCGAGCAGCAGGGCGCCGAGGTGGATCATGCTCCCGAATCTGTCGTTGATCAGGAGGCTGCTCCGTCCGAGGACGCCCAGCCCGGCCAGCCATCCAGCGTGCCTCAGCGAAAGGACTCCCCTTGCATGCGAGCGTTCAGGCTCCCAGTATTCGGACGGATCGTCGGACGGGACCGGCACGTTGCCGATACCGAGATCCGAGAGCCGGCTCGACAGGTCCAGCGCAAGTGCGTCGACCTGCCCGGTGACCGCACTGCAGACGAAGGTGTACGGGATGCAGCTCGATGCATGCAGCGAGCCTGCCGGAACTCTCTTCGCGAACACCAGGACCGACCGGCACGATTTGGAGATGTCGTCCGGCCGGAATCCCGCAGGGGCGCCTTCGAACCTCTCCAGGGGGGCGATCCCGCAGAGATCGGCCCCGAGGCCGATCGTGACGGACTTGATCTCGCGGGAGGTCACCGATCTGCCTTCCCCCGCCCGCCCCCGGCGCACCCTCCGGAGCATGGCGTGCACCCGCCGAGCGCCTTCCTGCGCTCATCCGTGAACTCCCACCAGGGACGGGGCTCCCCGCCATCCATGAACCGGGTGATCGAGATGAAAACGTCGATGACGCAGGGATCCTGGCGCGACCCGGTCAGCCTGCATAACTCGTCGTACATCACGTAGGGATCCCGCCCGAGGAGCATCTGCGGCTCTTCTATGCCCATCAGTCTGAGGTCCCTCTGCATGGCCGGGCCGATGTTGGGCAGGTCCGTCAGGACGGCGAGGCGGCCTCGATCCACTCTTGATGGGTTCATGCTATCACATCCTCCCGTCAGGGATCAACTCGAGCCCTTCACGGCCACTACGAGCATCTCGAAATCCTCCGCCGTCAGCCGGTCATCACGGCTGTAGGCGCCCAGTCTTGCGCCGAAGATGTCGACCGTCTCGAAACCCAGCGACCTGAGCAGCCATGTGATCTCGCACGGCACGTAGTATCTCTCGTCGCAGACGAGTTCCCTCCGGACACCGGAGTCGTCGGTGGCCACGAGGGTACTGTGGTCCCTGAAGGTCATCAGATCGAAATTGTTGGAACTCTCGCTCACGATCCCGCCGGCTCCCGAATCGACCATGTCCTTCACCGAATGGAACAGGGGATAGAGCCCGTTGAGTGTGGTGAAGATGAACTTCCCTCCCGGCTCGAGGGCTCTTGCGGCACCCTTTAGGATGCGGTAGTTCATCTCGTCGGTCTCCATCAGCGGGAAGGCTCCTTCGCAGAGCATGATCGCCAGCCCGAACCCTCCCTCGAACGGGAGCTCCCTCGCATCCATCTTCCTGAAGTCGACCTGCACGCCCCGGCTGGAGGCCTTCGAGCGTGCCCTCTCGAGCTGGGACTCGGAGAGATCGATGCCTACCAGGTTGTATCCCCTCGAGGCGAGCTCTATCGAATGCCGTCCAGTGCCGCAGCCGATGTCCAGTATCCTGACGCTCCTGTCGTGACCTGTCTCTGCACTCGATGAAGTCGCACTCGCCCGATGCCCCCTGGGTGTAGCACTCTTCGTCGTAACTCTTCGCGCTGTTCACGAACAGCTCCTCGTACCAGCGAGCCATTTCTCCTCCATGCATGCAGGGTCCTGCCGGATGGCGGACCTGCAGTCACACTCCGTTTTCGAGGACCCTGGCTTCGACCATCCTGACTACCAGGTCCAGCGGCAGCGGATTATCCGGCTGGAAGCGGATGGTCCCTTTGCTCGTCTCGAACCCGCCGAGCTCCTCCCTGAAAGCCTCCACGATCCCGGAGCTCATGGGATAGAAGGCGCAGTGCCCCTGCCGGGCTGCATACGCCACCAGCACCCTACCCCTCAGACGGAAGGCGGGCATCCGATAGCTGATGCATTCCTCCGCTCCCGGAAAGGCATCGGTGATGATCCCGCGAAGCCTCTCCAGCGCAGCGCGCCTGTCGGCCGGAAGACCCGACAGGTACTCGTCCACCTGGGAGGAGGTCACTCTCCTTGACCCCGGAAAGCGTACGCCCCGTGAGCTTCCGATCCTGTCATCGCCGGTTCCGTGGATGGTTCCGCGCCGTCCTCTCGTTGCCACGCTTGTAGTTGCCGGTCAGCCTCGCCATCAGCTGCTGGCTACCGGCGGGATCCAGAGTACTTACTTCGTCCAGCAAGCCGGCGGCCTCTATCCCCCTGAGCGTTGTCGCGATCCTCCCGTGATGGAGTATCTCGACGTCGCCGCTCTTCAGCCTTCGGAAGGAGAACCCGAGATCGCCGGCATCATCAGCACCACCGATGTCATCCTCAATCATGACGGTCTCTCCATAGTCACTCGATGCGGCTGAAGACAAGCTCCTTGTCCGAGTCCGGATCCCCAAGGACAACCACCAGGCCGAAGGGCTCCGAACCCCCGGTGAGAGCCATCGGATCCGGCGCCTGGCCCATCCCGCGGAACCTGATCCCCCAGATGCTCTCCGACTCATCGTCGCAATCATACACAACGCCGACGGTGTCGATGCTCCATGATCCCGATCCGGACACGAAGGATCCGAACGGTCCCTGTCCTCCTCCGGAGGCCCTCCAGTCAGGGTAGTCCTCGACCGAGAAGCTCCCGTCGCCCCTGAGCACGAGCCGGCATTGTCTGATCCCCGGAGCCGTCATCCCGCCCTCGACAAGGGACTGGTCCGTGAGCAGATAGATTCCTGCTACATCAGTGACTCGAGGCTCGATCGACAGAGTCCCGGAGCCGGCGGGGAGACCGATGAGATCGCTGCAGAAGCTGCAGCAGGACTTCAGGGTGAGGATCAGGACGGACATCAGGACCCAGGCGATCCCGATGGTCCAGTACATCGCTTTCGTTGCCCGGCGGTTCCCGTTCGTCGGCTGCATTCCGACCATCAAAAAGTCTCGTTCCGCGCGGGATCGCATCTGTCGCCGGGGAATCCTGCCCAGCGGAGGGAACGGTATGAGGAACGGTCACCTGGCAGGCTCGAACGGCCGGCAGCACTCATCAGATTCAAATCCTTCGATTCGATCGACCGGATCCTCTGTCAGCCGCGCTTCACCGGCTTGTTCACGCCGGACCGGGAGAGCCATCGGAAGAAGACCACGATTGAGACTATGACCATGAGTACCGGGAGGAGCACCCTGGAGACGCCGACGAACTCCGCCGTGACCCCTCCCCCCGGAACGAGCCCGAGCAGCCACTCCGCCGCGAACGGCATCAGGGCTATGAAGCCCATCCATGCGAAGAAAGACACGATGATGACCGGGCATGACCAGGGCTTCGGCTGGGGCACCTCGAGGCCCGCTCCCGCAGCCAGGGCGTCGACCGCCTCCTTGGACTCCTTCAACGAGGCGGAAGTGTTCTCTCGATGGACCTTGATGGCTTCTACGTACTGCCCTTCGGCCACGAGCACGCGGACCCGCTCGAGAGCCTCGGAAGTGATCGGCGAAGGTCCGCTCGATCGCTCCTCCCCCCCCTCGTCGCTCCGCTCTGGAGAAATGCGGACAGTGGTTCCGCAGTATCTGCATACGATGCTCTGGGAGGCGGATGCAACATCGAGGCTGCCGCCGCACTTGGGGCACTCGTGGGTCTCAACAGCCATTCGGAGCCCCTTTCCGGGATGGAATCCGCCCGTTCAGCATATCGGGAAGAACATGATGAAGAATCGCACCGGAGGGGAATGGATTGCCCGGATTCGCCGGGAACAGCCGATCCTTGCCGTAACGAGATGCATTGGATCTATTCGCACATCGTTTCTGCACAAAGCCGGGGTCTTATGCTTCCGAGCCGGCGGCTGGTTCCTGGAGACCGCGGGAGGCGGCGCGGAGTATCCGATGACCAGGTGATGGCACTCGAAATGTAACGCCGGACAGTCTAAGGAGCAGGCATGAAACGGAGCTACCCCGAAACCCGGAAGGGTGAAGATTCGACGGTTCTTTTCGGTCATGAGATCCCAGATCCCTTCCGGTGGCTGGAGGATGACACATCTGCCGAGGTTGCACGCTGGGTGGAGGAGCAGAATGCCGTGACTTCGGCCTGCCTTTCGCGGATCCCCTTCCGTGGAGCCTTGAAGTGCCGGCTCGAAACCCTTCTCGACTACAGGCGGTACGGGATCCCTTTCACCGAGGGCGGATGGAGATACTTCTTCATGCACGAAGGGCTGCAGAACCAGGCGATTCTCTTCAGGGAGAAACCCGGGCTCCCTCCCGAGGTATTCCTGGATCCCAACAGCTTCTCGACTGACGGTACAACTTCGCTGGCTGGCATGGGATTCTCCCGGGACGGCAGCCTGCTGGCATACCAGATCTCGGAGAAGGGATCGGACTGGAGAAAGATCCGCGTCGTCTCGACGGATTCTCCGGATGCGATACTGGAAACCATCTCAGATGCGAAGTTTTCGCAACCCTCGTGGCATGGAAACGAAGGGTTCTTCTATTCCTCCTATCCCAGGCCGGCAGACGGCAGCCTCCTCTCCGGCGTGACCGAGCTCCACAGGCTCATGTTCCACAGGCTCGGCACTCCTCAGTCGGAGGACGAACTCGTCTTCGGAGGAGATGCGACTCCCCGCCGCTACATCAATGGTTCCGTGACCGAGGACGGGAGATGGCTTGTCATCAACGCCGCCATGTCCACGACCGGAAACGAGATCCATGCGAAGGACCTCTCCAGGTCAGGCTCGGAGATCATCACCGTGGTGCAGGGATTCGAGAACGAACACGGGGTAGTCCACAGCTCGGGCGACTTTCTCTTCCTGGAGACCAGCCTGAACGCCCCGAACAACAGGCTTGTCCGAGTCGACACAAATGATCCCGGTGCCGGGAGGTGGGTGGATGTCATCCCGGAGAGGGAGGAGGTCCTGAGCACGTCATCAGGAGGCGGATACTTCTTCGCCAGCTACCTGAAGGATGCCCTCTCTACCGTGGAGCAGCTGAACATGGAGGGAGAGTCCATAAGGTGGATCGAGCTTCCGGGAGCGGGAACGGCTGGTGGATTCGACGCCAAGGCATGCGAGGACGAGATCTTCTACAGCTTCACCAACTACCTCAGTCCTACGGAGATATTCGTTCTGGATCCAGCCACCGGTGAAACACGGCTCCACAGATCTGCGGGGATCGATTTCGATCCATCCGCATTCGAATCCTATCAGGTCTTCTATACCTCCCGTGACGGCACCCGGATTCCGATGATGCTGACACACAGGCGCGGGCTCTCACGAGATGGGAGCAATCCCCTTCTCCTGAGCGGATACGGAGGTTTCAACCACAGCCTGACTCCTGCCTTCGGCCCGACCACCGTCATCTGGGTTGAGAATGGAGGCGTGTTCGCCGTTCCGAACCTCCGAGGCGGAGGGGAATACGGCGAGAAGTGGCACCTGGCCGGCACCAGGATGCAGAAACAGAACGTGTTCGACGACTTCGTCTGGGCGGCCGAATACCTGATAGACGAAGGCTACACCGATCCAGAGCGGCTCGTGATATCGGGAGGATCCAACGGAGGGCTGCTAGTCGGCGCGGCTATGACACAGAGACCCGGTCTGTTCCGGGTTGCGCTCCCTGATGTAGGGGTGATGGACATGCTGCGATACCACCGCTTCACCGCAGGGGCAGGATGGGCGTTCGACTACGGCACGGCCGAGGACGACGAGGAGATGCTCCTGTACCTGCTGGGCTACTCCCCTCTGCATAACCTGAAGAGCGGGGTGAGGTATCCGGCCACCCTCGTGACCACGGCCGACCACGACGACAGGGTCGTCCCGGCCCATTCCTTCAAGTTCGCGGCCCGTCTGCAGGAGGTCCAGGAGGGAGATGATCCCGTTCTGATCAGGATCGATGTCGATTCCGGGCACGGAATGGGGAAGCCACTTTCGGCTGTGATAAGTGATCTCGCCGATCGGTTGTCCTTCGCCTTCAGTGTCATCGGAACGACGCCGATCTATGAAGACGATCCGGCGTTACGGAATCGCCCGAAGAACGGATGAGCCACCCGGGCCGATCGGGATTGCTCCTGTAACCGGGCAGGCGAGCGCAGACGCTGATGCCACATGGCCGGACAGTGGATCGGAAGGACTCCGTAGAGATCGAAGTCGCCTTGATTGAAGCGTCAGCCCTCGACTGCGAAATTCTCGGATCTGAAGCTGCTGTAGTATCTTCCGCCCCTGGCGGTGAACCTGAGCACGCTGTAATCGGGGTCCGCCACCCCCTTCGGGTAGTACTGCTCGTCGCCCTCTCTCCAGACAGCCATACGGGACTCCACGTCCTGCAGGACCTCCATGGTGCCTCTGAGCATGACGCCCCTGTAGGATCCGCCATCGAAGAAGTAGACACATGCCCTGGGATCGGCGAGATACTGCCCCACCCTCATGGATGAGGTGTTCGTCGTGAAGAGGAACGTCCTGATCCCCCGCCTCGACCTGGGCGGCAGCATGGCCTTGGTGTTCGGGAAGCCCTCCCCGTCGATGGAGCTGATCAGCGAGACAGAGGCCCCGTCGATCAGATCGCCAACCTTCCTCTCCGGATCGATCATCAGGTTCTCCCTCCTGTAGCGCATCCGATCAATGTCAGATCGAATCCCGGCCCTGAAGCCGGAGATCACAGCCATCGCCGGACCGTTCGTGCGTATTCGTCGTAGGCTGTACCGAACAATGTTCGAAGATAGTCCTCTTCACGCGCGATGACGCATCTCCTGACGAGGAGGACTACCGGAGGGAGCATGACAAGCGTCCAGCCGCTCCGTCCGAGGATCGCCAGGCCCGCGAGGATGAGGGTGAGTCCCAGGTAGGCCGGATTGCGGGAGAAGGAGTAGATACCACCCGTGATGAGCATGGTGCTCTCCTTCATGGGATCGATGGCGGTGCCGGCGTGACGCAGTGTCAGGAGCGCGACAGCGAGCAGGACGACCCCGGAGGCAAGGAGGGCGACCCCCGCCGGCAGAGTGATCGATCCCGGAATCGGGAATGCGACGGGCAGGATCTCTTCGAGCCCGAACCCGGCGAGGAGGCCCACCAGGAAAAACGCTGCCGGGGCGGTCCGGACATCCGCCGAATGCGGCCGGCCTTTCGACCCGTGTAGTCCTACGGTCACCATCAGGCCTCCGGACCTTTCAAGGATCGATCCTGTAGGGGGAGTGAGTCACCGACGCCGGGTCCTGACACCGCAACAGGGACCGTTCCGCCATTAAACCAGTCATGTTCGGTGACTATGGCTCGGGACTGCCGGTATCCATCTCTCCTCACAACGGTCCGGTAGCGATCCAGGCCAGGATCAGGAAGGCTGCCAGGGCGAAGACACAGGGCCTGCCGCTGAAGTGAGCCGTGGCTTTCGCAAATCAAGAGTACCAGTCAGTTGATCGCATGTCGTACACCTTCAAAATGGATGATCCGTCCCCCGGTTGTCGTTCGTCTTTCATGTCATCGGAACGACGCCGATCCGTGCATGAGAGACAGCTTCACATGATCACCCGCAGAGCGGATGAGTCACCCGAGCAGCACCGGGTTGTTCCTCCAAACCGAAAAGGTGAGCGCCGACGCGAAGGTCACCCAGGCCAGGTACGGGATCAGCAATGCCCCGGCGATCGGCTTGACTCGCCAGAACGCAGCCATCGTGCAGGCGATGAGCACCCACAGGACCAGGATCTCGATGAATGCAGCCGCGCCGAGGCGCCATGCGAAGAAGAGCCAGGTCCACAGGGCGTTGAAGGCGAGCTGGACCAGGAAGAGAGACAGCGCGGTCCGGGCTCCGCGGAAGCCCTTCTCCCGCCAGACGAGCCAGGCAGCGACAGCCATGAGCAGATAGAGCAGTGTCCATGCGGGGGCGAACAGCCAGGGCGGCGGAGCCCATCCGGGGCGGATCAGCATCTGATAGAAACCGCCAGAGTCCGCCGATGCCACGCCGCCGGCCGCGGCCGCGGCAAAGCTCGCCGCAAGCCAGCCCAGGAGGCCGAGGAGCTTCCTGACAGGGGTATCTCTATCCATCGAGTTCCTCCCTCACGACCCGCCATCCATCCTCACGCATCGGACCCGAAGGCCCCCCGGACACTCCAGAGATGGAACAGGGCCCAGACCGAGAACGGGACGAACGGCAGGAAGAGCAGTGCGCCAGGGCTGATCCCTCCACCGTGGATGTCGCGGCACCAGATCACCGTCATGGAGTAGAGCCAGAGGGCGTTCACGATCTGCGCCGAAAGCCACCCCCACATGCGCATCCGCAGGAGCCCGACGACGCTTGTGATCAATGCGGCTTCAGCCCACACCAGATCGCCGACCAGGAATCCGAAGGTAGACGACAGCGAACCCGCATCCAATCCCGCGGGCGGGGTGTCGGCTGCGAAAAGGCGCAGGAAGACGAGCCCCCAGAACGCGGGGGTGAGAATCGCCCCGAGAGTGTTCACTGCAGCTATCGCTGTTATCCCCCGTGGCCTCGAGATGTGTTCCGGCATGATCTCCCTCCGGTTGGAATCTCTCCCTTTTCAAGATCGATGACCGCCCCCCGACCGTCAAGCGAGGAGTCCACCGGTACAGGTTCCGGAACCACACACCCATCTGCATGTTATCCTGGTCCAACCCGGGAGGATGCCATGCGCTGGTTTCTATTGCCGGCAGCCTTTCTGTCCGCAGCCGCACTCGGTGACGCGGGATATCTCGGATCGGTCGTCCAGGGTCCCGTCCCCCTGGCCGGGACAGAAACCGAAGTGAGGATGCTAGCCCAGGACGTGCTGATCCGTGTGAACCGGAACACATATGACATCACGGGGTGCTTCCTCTTCTACTCCCCGCGTGACGAGGGAGACATCTACATGTACTTCCCGGTGGACGTCGTCACACCCTTCGTCGGTTCCCTGTACTCCGCCCTCGATCCGGAAGAATTCGTCGATCGCGTCGGAGTATCCGTAGATGGAAGGGAGACGGAGGTCTTTCCTCTCTTCATCGACGAATGGGAGCCGGATCCGGGAATCCCTGCAGCCTGGGACAGCATCCGTACGCTCATGGTGCCCCTCTTCCCCGACGAACCGGCGCCAGGCGATCCGTTCTACGCCACCAGGGTTCCCAGCCTCGCCATTCTGACGGGTTCGATGGACGGGATCGACAGCATCATCCCCGCCTTCGACTTCCAGGCGCTGAACGCTGCCTGGGAGGTTGGATTCGAGGCCGGAGACACAGTACTGGTCGAGTACCGCGTAACCGGGCAAATGACAAGGGACTACGACGAAACGTACGGCATCCTGTGCTATCCCCTCCAGACCGGGAGCACCTGGGCCGGCAGCATAGGAGCCGGCAGGGTGACGGTCGTGCCGGAGGACCCTGCGGAAATGGATCAGATAGCTTTCGCCGCCGGCATCATGCTGCCGCCTCCAGCCATGGAGCACCCCCTTGTATTCCAGCCGCTGACGGCGGTCGCGGAACGGCCCGGTTTCGACGAGACCCGTCTCTCGGACCTTGCGGGATGCGGTTTCGAGGGCGGGATGGTCTGGAGCTTCACGGATTTCGAGCCCGGAGTCGCGCCCACCGGATGGCGGGGGCTGTATCCCGGCCTCGGAGACATGTACGGTGGCGAGGCCGACAGCCTGATGCTGTGGCAGACCGGAGAGTCGGACACGAAACCGTCGGGCTGGGCTGGCTCCTTCATCTATCTGTTCCTTGCGGACGAGCGACCATCCGAACTCACGGTCATCGCGGTAGACGGACTGCCACTGCGGAAATCGCCCTCTCCCGCGGCGGTGGAGATCGTGGATCTGCCAATGACCACGCAGCTTTACGTCAGAGCCTGGCTGGGCGGCTGGGCCCGGGTGGAAGCGACCCTGTACGATTATCTCTCCGGTGAGGACAAGGGATCGTTCACTGGCTGGATCGAACTGGAGGCGTGGGATCAGGAAGGTCTGATGATCCCCGCGGCTCTTCCGATGCTCTAGGGATGGGGTCAGACTACTAACCGTCTATTCGTTGGCGGGTAATTGTTTACGATTCTGGCCCTCACGGGCTGGATCGATCCATGGAGTGGGATCAGGAGGTTCTCGCATTCCCGGGAGCACTTCCGAAGTTCCTCGGTGCATCCCGGCCGCGGTCAGGCCGGAGGCTTTCAGAGGTAGACTATCTCCCGGGCAGACTTCGCGACCACATAGCAGCGCTCGATGTTGGAGGCGGGATCGGCCGGTACGAGGAAGAATCCTGGACGTCCGGGCTGGTAGCCCTGCGTCGTCCCGACGAGGGTCTCGCCATCCATGAAACTGACCTTGATCCGCCGCCCGACGGGGGGCCGCGAGGGATCGAATTCCTTCCTCTCTGAATAGGATGGATCGCCTGCGAGGTCCTTCACGAAGAAGAGAGCCTTGAGGTCGATCGTTCGGACGAGTATGGGGCCGGCCTCTGCGGCTGGGGCCGCCAGGTAAAGGTGGAACTGGTCCTTGGCGGGCGTGAAGTCAGCTGTCTCACCCTTTATCACGCGTCCGTCGTTGAACCGCGCCACGACTTTGTTCATCAGGCCCTCCATCGTGATATGGGGTCAGACTACCGACCGTTTATTCATTGGTGGGATATGGTTTGCGAATCTGGCCCTCACGGGCTGAACGCAGGGCGTCGCTTCCGCATGCCGGGGTAAACCCGGTCCGACCATGGCAGGCGCTATCCTGCGCGGGCGGGCAGCACGCTGATCCCCGGAATTGCTGTTCATT
Organism: Candidatus Fermentibacterota bacterium; assembly: GCA_963718745.1. Lineage (GTDB taxonomy): Bacteria > Fermentibacterota > Fermentibacteria > Fermentibacterales > Fermentibacteraceae > Fermentibacter. The sequence goes on from OY970370.1 coordinate 581,252, forward strand.
CTCCGGCATCGTAAGCCGCTATCGCCGCCGGGAGGACCTGCGTCACGGAATGACCAGCCGCAGGCAGCCCTGTCAGGATGGCGCTGATGACTTCCTCCCGGGTGGCTCCGGCCTTTTTCGCGGCCTGGACGTGGAACGGCACTCCCCCCTCCATGCGAAGGGCTGCCAGCACCGCGAGATAGGCCAGGGCCGAAGTCTTCCCGTCCAGGGCGCTTGCCCCGGCCAGATCCCGCACCATCGTACCCCAGGCCTGGGCGTGCTTCGGGGCATCGCTCATGAACACATGGAAAGCGTTGCTGATCAAGGATTCCTGTGCTCCCATACATACTCCTGTTCCTGTTCGAGCCGAGGATCGGACGGCCCGTCGGGACGCCGGTGCCTCGCAGTCTGTCTCAGCTCCACTGCCTGTTCATGGGTCGCCAGGGCTCACAGGCGATGCAGGCCCGCCGGTCTAGTCGTTCAGGACGAATACGATCTTGAGCGTCACCTTGTAGGCCGTGATCCTGCCGTTGTCGACCTCGACCTGCTGGCTCTTCACCCAGGCTCCGCTCACGTTCTCGAGGGTCTTGCTGGCCCTCGCGATCCCCTGGGCGATGGCGTCCTCGAAACCCTTGTCCGACGAGCTGATGACCTCTGTGACCTTCGCTATGGACATCTCCTACCCCCTCCTGTGCAACAACTACAAGGCTGACTGCGAAATATGCTGCCGGCTCGGTGTCTGGCGAGGGTCCCGGTGCAATCCGCTATCGTGGATCATCGCACTCGTCCGGACTCCCCGCCAAATCAGGCAGAAGGCAGACGCGGTGGTCGGTTGTCGGCAGGGCGGGTGGGAGTACTCGACCACGAGGTTTCCGGGGCTTGCGCTTCAAGGCGAGGAGCTTCATCGCGTCCTCGACCGCTCTGTCCGAATCGATTGCCATCAGCAGCCACTTGCCGTCGTGATAGGTGGTCGCTGCGTCGTACCCGGCCAGCGTCTCCGGCGACAGGCTGTCCCGTATCGCCTCCACCCCGTCACGCTGCTCGTTCCCGAACACGATCAGGAGAGAGAACCGACCCCTCTCCGGAACGAACGTGCAGAACGACCTGCTCTTCCTGTACCTGAGGGACCAGCCGTACTTCACCCCGCCATACTGCCACTCCGGATCAAATATCCCGGGATAGGCATCCTCGATGAACCCGGCCGCCCTCTTCCAGTACGTGAAAGATCCCGGGCCGATCCAATCCGCCACCCTGGATTCCTCCGGCGGTCCCTGTGGCTCCGTCATGTACTCGTGCTGCCCAGCCAAAGCACCTCCCGTCCCCGTCAGGTGTTCAGAAGGTCATTTTCAGCAAAGGGAGTAATGAGCCGACGCCCGGTCTGGTCGGAACATCAGGACATCGTTTCAGCGGAACCCGCCCGAACCTCTCCGCGGTCAGGGACTATTTCGTCGATGCTCCTGACCTCGATCCTGCCCTTCGTCGGGGTCAGGTTCGCCCAGAGCCAGTTGAAGAAGGCGATGATCCTTGCAGCGGTCAGCATCGGACGGTCAGCGGTCGTATGGCATTCCCGTATGACCACTACATCGTAATCCCTTGTCAATGCCGACTGGACGGTCGAGTTGAAGCAGAAATCCGTCGCCAGCCCAGTGCAATACAGCCTCCTGATGCCCATCTCCTTGAGGACCGAGTCGAGCTCCGAATCATAGAAGGCATCATTGGCTCTCTTGTCGACAAACGTATCGCCTTCCTCCAGGTCCAGTCCGTCGACGATCCTCCATCCTTCAGTTCCGGGGATCATGTAGTTCTCAGCGGTTCCATCATGCTGCACGAATACTATCCTGTCGTTCCTCGATCTGAAATGGGCGATGATTTCGTTTATCCTGCCAATCGTGCCATCCCTGTCGAATCTTTCCGCTTGGCTGAAACACTCGTTCTGCATGTCGATGATGAGAAGCGCGTCCATGACATCTCCTGATCCTGGAATCGGGGTCAGGCTGCTTTCCAGCTAAATCCTCCGGACATCTGTACATCGCATGTGAGCAGCCTGACCCCACTGCCACCTTCAGCGATAGATGATCCTGAGGTGCCCGACCCTGACGATCCACACTTCCTGTTTGTCGTTCTCGATCGAGTAGACGATGCTGCAGTCTCCCTGACGAATACGGCACCGCTCCAGATCTGAGAGCTTCTCGGAACCTCGAGGGCGGGGATTGATCGATAGCGAGGCTATTCTATCTAGAATCCTGGTCAGGTCGGAGTTCGGGAGGCTCTGAAAGTCCTTCCGGACGGACTCGCGGAACAGTACCTTAAACTCTCCCATCGGCCTTCAGCTCCCGGATCATGTCATCGTAGCTGATGAGACGATCCCCGGCCCGGACATCGAATGCCTCGAGATCCTCGGCGCCCTCAGCCATCGCATAGTAGAGCGCTTCATTCACAATCTCGGAAATCGAGCGAAGCGTTTCGACCGACTTCGTCCGCAGCGCTTCATGTATCGCGGGATCGAAATAGATGGTGACCCGTTTCGACAGCGTCGCCATGTTGCGCCTCCTTCCGAACGGGGTCAGACTACCAACCGGCTGTTCGTTGGTGGAGTAGGGGTTGCAGATCAGTCCCTCATACCGTCCAGCCGTCAGCTATTCCTCGTCGATGAACTCGTACCCGCAGAGGTCCTCCACCACCGAGTGCATCTCGACCTTGAACCACTTCCTGAAGACAGCGAAGCTCCGGTCGCCGGGCCACGCGGACTCGTCCGGGCTCAGGTCGAACAGTTCGTCCTCGAATATCAGGGAATAGGCCTTCTTCAGGATACTCTGAGCTTCTTCGTCGTCGTTGTAGCCCGGAACGAGGTATACGATCGGCTCATCGGAAGGATCCGGAACGCCCCCGGAATCGTCGAGCGCCGCGGCCCAGTCCAGGAATGGTTTGTCCGGCCTCACTATGATCGCGGCGCGATTGAGCATCTCATTCTCCCCTCGAGAACCCTGTGGGTCGAAACGCTGATGTAAGCTGCGGTCTGATCCGCCTCGGCTACCATCTACCTGCGCAGAGCGAGCCTCACTGATCGTCTGGCGGCCGCTTCGTCGAGGAGCGAGCGCAGTGCCCTGATCCTCTCGCGCACGTCTGAAGAGCCGCACGTCTGCGATGCCGCATCGATGGCCGTCCGCAGTTCCGAAGGATCGAGAACGGTGGCCGCTATGCAGCAACAGGTCTTCGAGCGCCCCTCGTCGAACCGTTCCAGCATCTCGCGGAGGAGGCTCTCACGAAGGTGTTGCTCTGCGACGAACGATTCGAGCCCGTCGCGTGCGACTTTCGAGATGTTCGCCTCGAGCGAGGCGTAGCAGGTGAAGGAGTCGCGCTCCCGCCCGGCTGCCCGGTGCTTCGCCCATTTCTCGCAGGAACCGGCCTCGTCGCAATCCCAGCAGAACTCGATGCCCCTGCGCTTCACGGCGCAGGTGATGAAGGGGCAGCCGGCCGCCATGCGGTTCTCGCCCTTGCACCCGTCACATCGGCTCGTGCCGACGGTATGGTGGCGAGGGCAGAGGATGCAGGACAGGCCGCAGACCCCGATCTCCGGATGGATCATCGCAGACATTCCAAGGCGGGGGTCATGACCCGGCATCCAGGATCCCGACTTTGAAAACCACGTGCCCGTTGTCCGGACAGGCCATCCCTGTCTTGCACAGAGGGTCTTTCTCATAGGTGAACCTTGCGCCGGATGTCAGAGCGAAGATGACCGGGAAGAGAGTGGTGTAGGCTCCCCCGCAGAACGAGTCCGGCGTATCCAGTCCATCGAAGACGAACACGTCACCCGGCTTGTAGCCGTGCTGGCAATATCCGTCGACTCGTTCGACCTCTACCCTGAACTTCTTCAGATGATCTCCTCAGACTGGGTGTTCGAATATGGGGTCAGACTACTCACACGTAACAACCCATCTCTGCGTCGACAGAATCAGTCTGCAGGCAGTCTGACCCCGTTCTCCCGGATTGTAGCATGCCGAAAGGGACACCGAGCAGCCTGACTTCGCCGCGAGTCAGTTGCCGGGTTCTCTGTCCGCCGGACCCGATCCCGGTACGAACCGCCCGTTGTAGTAGAGGTCGCGGATGCGCGAGGCTTCCTTGTCCGCCCACTTCCCGACCCCGACAGCCTTCATCCGGCAGAGGTTGAAAACCTTCATGTTGTGCGGGAACACAGCAGCCCCCTCCTGTGCCGGAGCGAGCTTCAGGCACGGGAACTCGCCGCACTCGTAGCAGTAGGAGACCCCCTTCGAACGGACGCACTCCAGAGTCTCGCACGAGTCGACCAGGACACAGTACCCCCCTTGCACCCTGCATCCCCTGCAGGCGACCATCGAAGGATCGATCCCGCGCCTCTGCGCTATCCGCTGCCTCGTCTCGTCCGTGATGTTGGATTCGAGTACCTGGCAGTTGAAGCAGTCGATCCCGCACGGAGCCGTGAGCTCTTCTCTCGATATCTGCGCCATCTCGAAACCTCTTCCAGTAGTGTCAGATCGAGTGGTGCAAGAACGCCCTGGCTCTCGGGGAGAAGCGGGTCATCTCAGCGTTCCGGCGTTTTCGGGATTTCGTCTCCGTGCCGCCTTCTTCTCCAGCCGCGTATCACGGACCACAGGAGGTAGAGCACGCAGCCGTCGAACAGGATGTTGATCCAGGACAGGATTACCTTCGCATTGGAACCGAGGCTGTGGTAGCTCTCGAGGAGTCCGGGCAGGAACACGAGCACCTGGAGCGTGTAGTGCGCCGTCATCGACAGAAGACTGGTCGTACCGTCCTCTCTCTCGTACTCCGAGGCGAAGCGCACGAGTACGGCCACATAGACGATCACGAACACCAGCGCGCTGCACACGAGGAATCCGGCTGCGTGCCGGAGGACCGTTCTCAACCTCGTATTCATCTAACAGCTCACTCCCTGTATTCGATCACAAGCTCGGCCGATTCTGCACTTCGAAGGAGCCTTGACTGCGCCGACTGCCGGGGGCGGATGGAGCGACTTATCGACCTGTTCAGTTCATTCAGTCAAGCCTGACACCATCCCCGCGGCAATCACATCATCACCGCGGCATCAGCGCGAATACGCCCCAACCTACGTATTCACGCGTGTAAGCGGCATAGCGTTCGGGTCCCGCGGTCAGTTCGGTCCGGATTTCCTTCGCCAGCTCGTCGCCGGGATTGTTTTCGAGCCATCGGCGCATGGTGAGCCATCTAGCCGCCTCGTACCTATCCCATCCGTCCTGGTCGGCCAGAACCATTTCAACGACATCGCAGCCCAGGCGGCCGAACGACGCGAGAAGTTCCGGAAGCATGAGAAAGTCGGAGATCGAGTGGGCAAGACACCCTTTGGCAACATCTTCCGTAGGCGGTAACTGCCGCCAGTAGGGCTCGCCGATGAGGATGATCCCTCCGGGGCGGAGGCTCTGCGCCAGGAGTTCGATGGTGCCGGCGACACCCCCGGCGATCCAGGTGGCACCTAGACAGGCTGCCACGTCATCCTTCTCGTCAGAAACATAGCCGGCGGCATCACCATGGATGAACTCGACTTGATGGGCGACGCCGAGTTCTTCAGCGCGGAGTTTGGCTTTCTCGGTGAACAACCGGCTCATGTCGATACCGGTGCCGATGACGCCGTGATCGCGTGCCCAGGTGCACAGCATCTCCCCCGAACCGCTGCCTAGGTCCAGCACACGGTCCCCCGATTTCAGACGCAGCGCCGCGCCGAGAGTTGCGAGCTTGTCGGGTGTGATCGGGTTGTGGATGCGGTGAGCGCTTTCGGTGATGTTGAATATTCGCGGGATGTCCATTTCAGGAGGTCTCCTTACGGTGAGAATATGGGGTCAGACTACTCACAAAACCCCATCTGCAACTTAATGAACACCTGTAAAATACGTCCATAGACGATTTACAGGTTACTTGACAACAAGGAGTGACTTCATGACTGATGCTGCATTTCAGCATCAAAAACCACGTATCTGCCTGCTCGAGTTATCGATCGGATGCGCCTCGGAGTCTTCTAGCTACCCGCCGTATCCTCCCCCACCGTGAAGTCCGTCCACTCCACGTCGGTCAGCTCCATCATATCTGCGGATCTCCTCATCCCCATCTTCTCGTAGAAGCCGACTGCCTCCTCGTTGGCACAGGCGAACAGAACAATGTCCCGCGAACCTCCGGCCGCCTCCCTGGCCAGGCGCAGCAGTTCTCTCCCTATGCCCATACCGGTGTAGTCCCTGTCGATCCCGAGATCGGTTGCCAGCAGCCAGTAAGCGAAGTCGGTAAGGCCGAAGCAGACCCCTACTATCGTTCCGGTACGATTCCGCGCGATCAGGCTTATCGTGGCGTTCGCGACGAGCCTCTCGATCCTCTCACGGAAGCGTTCCTCCGGGTACTGGCTCCCCAGGTCGGTTCTGGAAAGGAACTCGATGTAATCCCCGGCGGAGACGCGCTCCTGACTGATCGTAATCCTGCCCAGTGACGAATCCAACTTGCTCACGGTCATATGCACTTCCCTTTTACGGGGTCAGACTACTCACAAAACCGCATCTGCAACTTTATGTACACCTGCAAGATACGTCCATAGGCAATTTACAGGTTACTTGACAACAAGAAGTGACTTCATGCCTGGTTGTTCTATTTCAGCGCCAAAACCACGTATCTGCCTGCTCGAGGGTGATCATGCGTTACTGCCGGTGCAGCGGGCACATGGTGAGTAGTCTGACCCCATTGGTAGATCCGTCAGCAAGTAGCCTGACCCCGTTCGCATCATGTATCTTCGGGGCAGGATAAAGCGGATGATTCAAGCGAAATGCTATCAAGGAGCGGTATGGCTGAAGGTGCTGGCGCGAGGGAGAGGATAATCCTCGCAGCTATCGAGATACTCGAGAAGGAGGGAGCGGCGGGGATCACCACCCGGCGCATAGCCTCCGAGGCCGGAGTGAATTCTGCCGCGGTGAACTACTACTTCGGTTCGAAGGAGGAACTTGTCCGGCGCGTGATGGAGACAACTCTCTCGCACGGCCTGACTGACTGGGTCGAGGTGTTCCGCGACGAGACGGTGAAGTGCCCCGTGAGACTCTACGCAGTGCTGTCCCTGATGCTGGAGGGGATCGAGCGCAACCCGGGCCTGGTCCGCGCCCATCTCTTCGAGGCAGGTACGAGGGACTGGAGCCGCAGGGAGTTCACCCGAATGCTCTCGGCCTTCCTCGACGAGGCGTCCAGGGTGCTCTCGTCTGATTCAGGCATGCGCCCCGACGAACTGAAGCCCGCCCTCGGCCGACTCATGATGTCTGTGCTGTCCGCGGGCCTCATCCCCGAGATGCTTCCCGTCATAGCTCCGGGCGGGCGTGAGGAGTTCCTCCTCGACCTTGTCCACACCATCCCCGGCATGCACCTGGAGCTGACCGGGGAGATCCGCGCCCAGTTGGAGTCGATCCGCACTCGTGCCTTCTCGAGCTTTGACGGCCAGACTCGATGACGGGTCAGTACAGACGGTTTATCTTGTGTCGGTTTGCGCAGAGGCATCGTGACATTCTGGATCAGAGCTCTGCCGACTCCGGCAACAGACATGAGGCTGCCCGGTCACGACACTGACGATGTGCATTGGAGAGTACCCTGCTGAACATCGCACTCACCAGCGATCTCCCATCAACGGCCATTCAGGGAGTCTTCGATTTCATGAGAAGCGGGGAGCCATACCCGCGAATCGCCTGGATGCCGCCATGCACCAGGACGGGGCGAGCGCTTTTCCCTGCCGCACAAGAGTTGTTTGCTGCGCATGGCTTTTCGTATCTCGAATACTGTGACATCGATCAGGAACCGAACGAGGCACAGCTGTCCGACCTCGCGAGCTACGACGTCATCTACATGACGGGAGGCGATCCGGTAGCGTTTCGGTGCAACATCCTCCGCAACACACTGTCTGCACGCCTGAGGCAGTACCTGACAGCCGGCCGTATGATCGTCGCCGCAAGCGGGGGATCGATGCAGCTAACCCGGAACATATCATTGTTCAGGCTGTCCACTGCCCCGTTCGACGAGGTGCTGGAGAATCACGGAGAGTACGAGGGACTCGGTTTCGTCGAATTCGAGATGCTGCCGCATCTGAATCGGTTCGATCCTGCATTTCTGGAGAAAGTCCGGCGCTACTCCGTGTGCGCTGGGCGTGATGTGCTTGCCCTTGCCGATGGCGCTGCACTACTCTGCACGAACAGCGACGAGTACACGTGCCTTGGACGGGTCGTCAGGTATCGAAATGGTGCCGCAAGCGAAATCGGGACCATTGCGTGACAATTCCGGATTCCGGGGTCAGACTACTCACCAAACTGCACCTGCAACTTATTGAACACATGCGAAATACATCCATAGGCGGTTTACAGGTTAAACATTATCAGAAAGTGACTTCATAACTGAATGCCATACTTCAGCTTCCGGAACCACTCATGTGCCTGCTCGAGGGTGGAACATGCGTTACTGCCAGTGTTGAGGGCATCTGGTAAGTAGCCTGCCCCCGATCAGCCGTTCATCCCGGATAGCCGTCCAGCCCACCAAGCTCCACCACACTCCCGGTATCAGCTGTTCCTTGACTTCCAGGCGGCCAGGAGATCGGAGACGGGAATACCGTCGATCGTCATTCCGGTAAGGTTGCATTCCTCGATCCGTGATCCGGAGAGGTCGACGTGCCTGAACAGGCTGTCGCACAGCATCACGTTCTCGAATGTCACCGCCCTCTGCCTGGCCTGCCGGCCATCCACGTCGGGCGGGGTGCCGATACAGCCTAGGGACGCGCCTCCGATCTGCGCAGCTGATACCCTGATGTCGCTCATGTTGACGTTGTGGAAGCTCGCACCGCTCAGGTTTACGTCGTCGAAGACCGATCCCGAGAGGTTCACGTCATGGAACTCCGCGCCCGCCATGTTCGCGTCGCGGAATCTCACGCCGGAGATGTCGACGTTCTCCACTATCTGCGTCCCGTACCCGATCCTGGGATCCAACGAGCTACCTCCTCTGACGGGGTCAGACTACTCACCAAACTGCACCTGCAACTTAATGAACACCTGCAAGATACGTCCATAGGCGATTTACAGGTTTGTCTCTGAAGAAAAGCGTGTTTCGCAACTGCATGCTGCATCTGCTTTTCTGGTAACGTCATTTTTCTGGCAATTGTGAAAAGCTGCCATTATGCTGATACAGTCAGCATCTGGTGAGTAGTCTGACCCCATTGGAACTCCGTTAAAACTCGTACTCCAGGCCGATGACCGGCATGATCCCCCACTGGAGGATCGTATCCTCCCTCCGCTCCACCTCGTTCCAGTAGACCGACGAGATGTTGCGCCTTCCGTATGCATTCCACAGGGAGGCGTAGGCGACCAGGTTGGAGCCTTCGAAGAAGAACCGCCGGTCAGCCCTGATGTTCAGCGAATGGAAGGCCGGGAGCCTCTCGGCGTTGATCCTTGTTTCGTCCAGGATCGTGCGGTTGTAGAGAGCCGAGGCTTCGGGATCCAGCGGCGTGTAAGGCCTTCCCCCGGCGTAGACCCAGCGGGCGCTGAACTCCCAGCGCTCGTTCGGCTTGTACCCGCCCTCGGCCGTGAATGTGATCCTGTTGTCGTAGATCCTGTTGCGCCAGGGCTCGCCAGGATTGCGGTACTGCGCGACAGAGTACGACCCGGCCAGAATCCCGTAAACTCCGCTCACGAGCTTCTTCTCCACCAGGAGCTCGATGCCGCGCGCCCTCGCCTCGCCTCCGACTGCGAGCGTATCGAAGGAGTAGAGATCCTGCTCGCTGCCCAGACCGTCCAGGATGAAGAAGCCGGGCTTGGTCGGATCGTAGGGGAAGCTTCCGTATTCCTTCACGTAGGCTTCCAGGGTCAGACGGGTCTCGTCCTGCAGTAGATGCGAGACTCCGATCACTGAATGGACCGCTTCCGGATCGTCCAGTTCTTCAAAGACCCCTCCCCGGGCACGCAGGTCGGAGGGGAGGTCCTGGCGGAAGATTCCGGCCGAGGCAGTCAGGGCGGTGCCGTCGGACACCTCGTATCGCAATGCTCCGCGTGGCGACACGCCGGTCCTGCCATCGACACCGGACCAGTCCAGCCTTGCGCCTGTGGTCGCGGAAAGGCCGCCGTAAACATGGAACGAGACGTCCGTGAAGAATCCTGCGCCCAGCGCATCGGCATCATCATCGACCAGGAGGCCCGGGATGGGATCGCCCGTGAAGCTGGTATCAGGAGCGTACCAGTTGTCGAAGCGGTCGAACGAGCATTCCGCATCGACGCCGAACCTCACTCCGGTGGAGGCACCCGCCTGCCAAGAGTTGGAATTGCGAAGACGCAGCGATCTTTCTGTGGAGTTCTGGACGGCCTGGAGCCCGCCTGTCGAGGTTCGGGAGTACTCGCCCCTGTAGCTGATCCCCTGGAACGAGACAGCGGTCTCCGAATAGCCCGTCCCGCTCCAGAGAGTGCGAAGCGAGGCCCCTGCAGTCGCGTTCCAGTTGTCCGTGATCCCGCAGTCCGGGTTGCCGTCCTCCCACGCCTGGTCGCGCGTGTAGTCAGCGTAGTCCAGCGCGCCGGCAGCAACGAAGGAGAGCCTGTTACGAGGAGACAGGTCGTACACCACCTTCGCAGCGAAGTCGGAATAGCTCGGGGCGGTAGAGATCTCTGCGATGTCGACCAGGAGGTCGATCCAGCTGTGCCGGGCGCAGGCGAGCCAGGAGCCCCGCCCTCCTTCGACCGGTCCCTCGGCCACCCCCCCGGCGCCGGACATGCTGAAATCGAGCTGGCCGTCGAACTGCCCGCGGTTCCCCTCGCGCAGCTCCAGCTCCATGACCGAGGAGAGCCTCCCGCCGTACATCGCGGGAAAGCCCCCCGCCATGAATGTCACGTTTTCGAGGAGGTCGACGTTGATCATGCCGAGCCCTCCCCCGGTGGTTCCCTGGCGCGGGAAGTGGTTGATGTTGGCCATCTCGATGCCGTCGATGTAGAAGCCTGTCTCGGACGGATTGCCACCCCTCACCGCCAGGCCGTTGTACTGGTCGTCGAACTTCGCGACGGAGGGGAGGCTGGTAACGACCCTGATCACATCCCCGGCGGAACCCGGAGCCCTCCTCACCTGCTCGCCGGACATGGTCGAGGAGCTGGTGGCCGGAGCGGATTCCACGGGAAAGTATTCCGGCCTCACCGTGATCACGATACCGCCGACCGCAACGGTTTCGAGCGCGAAATCCACGGCTGTCGACCGGGCTGACCTGACGATCACATCCGTCTGCACCCTGGTGCCGTAGCCTACGCAGGAGCAGGATACCGTGTAGGAACCAACCGGCACGTCACGGATCGAGAAAGCGCCCGATGCGTCCGCCATCGCCCCCGTGGCAGTTCCCTCCAGCATCAGAGTTGCCCCGACGATCGGTGCGAGGGTCGCGGCATCGACAACCGTCCCGGCGATGCTTCCCGAGGGTGCGTCAGCGGAAGCTGTCGAGAGTGAGATGATGAGTATGAACAACAGTCTGGACTGCATTGCGGCCTCCTGTGCGGCATGGCTGACTCACAAGGATCAATCGTTTGATTGAATCATATGATTCATCAGCAAATTCAGCAAGTCCGCAATAAAGCGACCGGGGTCAGACTACTAACCGGTTATTTGCTGGTGGGGAATGATTTGCGTGCAAGACCCTCGCGGACCGCGCAGAGTGCGGTGGCTTCCGAGACGGCCGGTACGAGGCTCGGATCGTCCATCGCAGGCACTATCCGGACGGCAGACATCCCGCGCTCGCGCGCAAGGGCGGCTATCGCCGAAGAGGCAGCCAGAGCCATCCCGTCGCTTATCGCTCTTGCCCTCGTCAGGAGGGCGCCCTTGAGGATTCCGGGAAATGCCAGGGCGTTGTTCACCTGGTTGGGGAAGTCTCCCCTGCCGGTGGCGACGACTGCCGCGCCGGCATCCAGAGCCTCGGAGGGATAGATCTCGGGCACGGGATTCGCACAGGCGACGACAACCGGATCCCTGGCCATGGACCTGATCCACTCCGGGAGGATGATCCCCGGCCCGGGACGGGAGGCCGCGATAATCACATCACAGCCTTTCAAGGCCTCGCATGGAGAAGCATACCGGGTGGCGGCCATGCGGCAGAGCCTCCGGTGCCAGTCCCAGCCCGGTCCCTCGAAATCAGTCCTGCCTGGATGGAGGGGTCCATGCTCGTCGAAGACCGACAGCCTCTCCGGATCGGCTCCTGCCGAAAGCAGCAGCCTGGCGGTCGTCGAGTTGGCAGCACCAGCCCCGAGCAGGACGAAGCGCGCGTCCCCGAGCTTCCTGCCGGTCAGGAGGAGCGAGTTCTCGACAGCGGCCAGGACAACGCAGGCGGTCCCCTGGGCATCGTCATGCCAGACCGGGATGCCGCACGAATCCCTCAGGGCCTCGAGCACCAGGTAGCAGTTCGGCTGGGAGATGTCCTCCAGATTGACCGCGCCGACGGACGGAACCAGCGCTCTCACGAAGTCTACCAGCCTGTCCGGATCGCTCCGGCCATCGGGACCGCGGGTGTCCGCACAAAGCGGAAGTGCGTCGATACCGGCCAGGAGAGACATGAGGAGAGCCTTCCCCTCCATCACCGCCATCCCGCCGGCCGAACCGCAGTCGCCGTCGCCCAGGACCCTGGTCGAATCGGTTACTATGGCCACCCGGTTGCCCCTGCCGGTGAGCTCGAAAGATGCGTCCTGATCGTCCCGTATGGCCCTCGAAACAGCCGACACGCCCGGAGTGTACCAGACCCCGAGCCAGGAGGGGGTCGGGACGGGAACGGAAGGGACCATCCTGACCTTTCCTGCAGCCTCCCTGTGTGCCTCCATTGCCACGGAAGAGAGAAGGAGCGTCCTCTCCCGAGCAAGCCGGGCCGGATCACCGCCGAACCGGGCTTCCAGCTCCTCAAGACGGCGGTCGAGTTCAGCCCAGTCCAACTGGTCCTCCCGCCCCGGGGAACATCGAGGCTCCGGTCGCATCGATCCCTGCGAACACGGGGAAATCCGCGACCTCGAGCCGGTACACCGCCTCCGGTCCCAGATCGGGCCACCACAGGACTTCGGAACGGATGATCCTTCCGGCGTAGAAGGCGCCCGCGCCACCCACGGCGGCAAGGTAGGGCACCCCGTACCGCGCACACAGCTCCGCCGCGCGGGCCGAGCGGGGGCCCTTCCCGATCGTCGCCGACACTCCCAGCGAGACAAGCATCTCCAGGTACCGGTCCATCCGCGAGGAGGTCGTCGGACCGGCCGAACCCGCTGCCATCCCGCCGCGACCGGGGGCAGGCGACATGTAATAGAGGGCGGTGCCGGCCAGATCGAACGGGACGTCCCCGCCCATCGAGCGGATCCGGGCGATCCTCTCCTGTGCCGCATCCCTGGCCGCGATCATCGGTCCACTCAGGAGCAGCATCTCCCCGGCCACGATCCCCGTGAATGCATCCCGCCCCCGCGACAGATCGATCCTCTTCCCGGTCACAGCACGGCCTCCGCGGTCCTGAGCGAGTGACAGCCCATGCAGACGCATACAGGCAGCGAAGCCATGTGGCAGGGTGCGCATGTGACGCGGATCTCCAGAGCAGTGCAGCCTCCCCCGAAACCCTGGGGACCGATGCCGAGCCGGTTCACCCGGGCGAGGAGACTGCGTTCCAGAGAGGCACAACCAGGGTCTTCCGAAGGGGTGCCGAAGGGTCTGAAGAGCCCCTTTTTCGACAGCAGCACGCAGGTCTCGAGATTCCCTCCTACGCCGATCGACACGACAAGCGGCGGGCATGCCGCCGCACCCGATTCTGAGACTGACGCGAGAACGAAATCAGAGATCCCCTCCTCGCCCGCATGCGGCGGGAGCATCGCGGTTCTGCTGGCATTCTCCGTGCCTGCACCCCGGAGCACGAGTCTCAGCGTGAGGTTATCCCCCTCGACCGTCTCCAGGTGGATCACGGGGGGCGTCGAATCACCCGTGTTGGCTCGTCCTCCGAATGGATCCGCAACCATGGAGGGACGCAGGAAACCGGTCCTGGAGGCTTCCGCCACGCCCTCGGCCAGCGATCCCTCCACCGTACCGCCGGATATCGAGACTCCCGTCCCGAGTTCGACGAAGAAAACGGCGATGCCGGTATCCTGGCAGAGAGGCAGCCCCGAGGAGGACGCGAGGGATATGTTCTCGAGGCAGATCCCCAGAGCCTCCCTCGAAGGACCCTCCGGACAGCTCCGATACGCTTCCGAAAGAGCGGAAGCCATTCCCGGAGCGACGTTCGCAGATGCCTTCCGGCACATCTCCGAGGAAGCCGCAGCGATGTCGGAAGACAGGATTCTCTTCATCAGGGTCCCTTCAGGCAGAGTGGCATTTATGACTGTTTCCCGGCCGCGGGGTCCATAGGCACGCACTGGACGATGTCCGTCGGGAGGCCACCACAGGAAGGGGCCTTGCCAGCCGGACATGATACTTGAATATTTGTTCACATATAAACGTTTTCACTGCTGCAGGGAGGTAAGACTTGTCCTCGTTCCCAGCTGAACTGTGGAGGGTCTGCACGGAAGTCGCCCCGTCGCTCCTGCTCGGGCTCCTCGTCGCAGGCATCCTCCATGTGCTCATAAACAAGGACCGCATCTTCAGGTATCTGGGAAAGCCCGGTTTCATGAGCACTCTCAAGGCTTCTCTCTGGGGGGTGCCCCTGCCCCTCTGCTCCTGCGGCGTCATTCCGACCGCTCTTTCTCTCAGGAGGGACGGGGCGTCCCCCGGAGCGACGGTCGCCTTCCTGGTGAGCACGCCTCAGACCGGGGTCGACTCGATCCTGGTGACTGCCGGGATGCTCGGCTGGCCTCTCGCCATCGTCAAGATGTGCGCCGCATTCATCGCGGGCCTGGCGAGCGGAGTCCTTACCGACTTGAAGGCGGACCCTCTGCATGCCCAGACCGCCGTATCCTCTGCGACGACGTGCACCGTAGAGAAAATGGGAAGCGCTCCCGGGAGATTCTGGAACCACGCGTTCGGAGTCATCTACCGTGACATCTATCGCTGGCTGGCGTTCGGGATCGTTGTCTCCGCACTCCTCTCGACATTCATCCCAGCCGACAGCCTGGCCGGTGTCGGCTGGCTGCACGGCCCCGCGGGGATGCTCGCGGCACTCCTCATCGGGATCCCCCTCTACGTCTGCTCGACCGCCTCGGTTCCGATCGCTGCAGGACTGGTTGCCGCAGGCTTCCCGCCCGGTGCAGCCATAGTATTCCTGATGGCGGGGCCGGCCACGAACGCAGCAACGATGGGAGCAGTCAGGAAGACACTGGGCAACAGGGTGTTCTGGATCTACATCGGCGTGATCACCGCCGTCAGCCTGGCCGCGGGCTTCCTGTTCGAAGGCGTGATAGGAACCGGATCGACCGTTGGCGCCTCGCACTGGCTGCATGCGGTCCCCGCCTGGCTGCCCCAGGTCTCCGCGATCCTGATGACGGCCGGCATGGCATGGTGGGCCATGAAGGACGCTGTCGCTCTTCTTTCGGGGGCCAGTGCGAAGAGATCCCCGGGAGCATTTACGATAGCAGTCGGTGGAATGTCCTGCGGATCGTGCGAGCGGAGGGTACGGGATGCCCTGCTGGCACTGCAGGGAGTCAGATCAGTCTCCATCTCCAGGGATGACGGACTTGCCAGGATCGACGCGGTACCCGGCTTCGACCGCTCGAAGGCTCTTGCGGCAGTGTCCGGGCTGGGGTACGAGGCGACTGATGCCTGAAACCCCGCTGCCCGGCGAAGTCCAGAGGCTGGCGGACCTGTACTCCCTGGCGGGGGATCCGACCCGGCTGCGACTTCTGGCCGCCCTGATCGAAGGCGAGAAGTGCGTCTGCAGCCTTTCCGAGGTGGCCGGTACGAGCATGTCCGCCGCTTCGCATCAACTCAGGCTGTTGAGGGCTGGAGGGCTAGTGAGGCCAAGGCGGGACGGCAGACACATCTACTACTCGCTTGCCGACGAGCATGTCCTCATCCTGCTCAAGATAGGACTGGAGCACATCAGGGAGTAGAAGGGGCAGAGATCCTCCCCAGCCAGCCGGACGCCCTCTGCATCTCGTTCTCCAGATCGTCCAGCACGTCCTGCAGCACTGCGTCCTCCGAGGGTGGCCTGTGCCTCCCGGCATAGTCCGGGATGACCGATGACCCCCTCCGGTAGTCGCGGACCCTGCTCTCCAGGACGCTTGCCTTCATCTGACCGGTCAGGTCGAGATACCGTTCCATGAGCGCCTGAGGGGACTGTCCCGGGAACTCTGTGAGCGCAAGGGCGCAGAGATGCCCGTTCATGTCGAATGCTCCGGGCTCGGGGATACCGTTGCCCTTCTCCAGACGGTAGAGCAGGCTCGAGAGCCCTATCCAGCGCAGATACATGGTGTAGCCCTCGATCCCCTTCAGCCTGGCCTCCTCGGAGACCACGCACGGCCCCGCTCCGGGCAGTTCGGAACCTGTGTACGAGGATGCCTCCATCGGGATCGAGGAGAGTGCCGCACGCGCCCTGTGGATCTGGAGGGCGGTCTCGGGGCTGGTGAGGCAGCCGGGGGGCTGGCTCCTCCTCGCGCGGAACCTCGACTTGTGCTTCCTGGAATTCCGCAGGATCGAGAAGAGGTTAGCGTAGATCACCCAGCCCGGCAGGAGTTCGCAGGGATGACCGGAGGCGGGATCACCCCCCTGAGTGACGAGAGAGAATGGATAGGCGATGCGACCGGGGGGCAGGACGACTCCGGTTGCGACTATCGTTCCCGGCGCAACGAACGAGGGGAACTTCACCGAGGATCCCAGCCCGAAGAAGACCCCGCCGCCGATCGAGATCTCCTGGTCGGGGAGCCTCGAGGTGTGATTGCTGCCGATGTTCGCCCCATAGCCTACGTTGCCGCAGCCCTCCGGCCACCTGGCGGCGATGAGGAGGGACTGGTGGTGCATGGCGCAGAGAGGTCCGACGAGGGATGATGTCACCTCTCCCGAACCATGCTCGGAGCAGGGGCCCAGGATCGATGCGGTGAGTCTCGCACCCTTCTCCACATGTGCGGCCTCGCAGACGAGCGATTCCTCCACCATGGCCATGCAGTCGACCGAGGCGGACCACTGGATGACCGATGAGCGGACGACCGAGCCGTCGCGGATGGAGCAGCCCTCGCCCTCCGACCCCAGGAGTATCGAGTTCCTGATCGGACCGGGGCAGTCCAGGCTGCAGGATTCGCCGATCAGGCAGTTCTCCACGAGAGGAGCGCACCTTATCGATGCGCGGGGGCCGATGATCCCGGGATCCAGCGCCCCGATGAACGAAGCGAAACTCGAGCGGGCCTCTTCGTAATCCTTCATGTCGCACTCGCCGGCATCTCCAGAGGTGAGGCGCGCTGCGAGGCCGACTCCCAGCGCCGGGATGCCGGAAAGCGCCCTCTCCCCCGTCTCGACCCCCAGATTCATACGCGGCCCGCGGGCGAGGATGGATGAGTCCTCGAACACTATCCGCCCGCAGTCCTCGATGGTCGAGCCGTCCAGGATCCGGCAGCCCCTCAGGAGGAGGTTCCTCCTCACGGTGACCTTCCCGGAGAACACGCAGTCCACCACTGTGGAGCCGGAGAGCACCGAACCAGGAGACAGCGCCAGGAGGACCACGCCTTCGAACCGGCAGCCCGAGACCCCTCCCAGGTCGGAGGACTTGCCGGTCCTCACCTTGCTCCAGTCCGGACAGGAGCAGCCTGACTCCTCGAGCCTGCGAACCTCGTCCTGGGTGAGGGAGCGACCGGCCGGAGGCCTGGGTGGAACGGGTATGGACTCGATCGACAGGTCGACGGCGGAGGCGATCTCGTCCCGGAGCCGGCGTCCGTCCATGCCGCTCATGCCCGGGTTCCTCCCCGGAGAATCATCATAGCCCGGCGAGCAGGCCATTGAAGTAATCCCAGAACCGGGCCGTCGAGGAGATGCTGACCCGTTCACCCGGGGTGTGGACATCCCTTATGTCGGGGCCCATCGAGATCATGTCCATCCAGCCGACCCTGTCGCCGATTATCCCGCACTCGAGGCCCGCATGGATGGTCCTTATCTCGGGTTCGGCTCCGCACTTCCGCCTGTATGACTCCACCGCGCTCGCCAGGAGCTCCGACGACGGATCGGGCTTCCATCCGGGATAGCCTCCTCCGGTCTCTACCGAGAAGCCCGCCAGCCTGGCCGTTGAGGAGAGCCTGTCGGCGAGAGCGTACTTGGCGCCCTCCACGAGGCTGCGCGCCGTGATGCAGATCTCCACCACGGAGCCGGCGGTCTCGAGAGTGGCCAGGTTGCACGAGGTCTCCACCAGATCCGGAGAGAGCCCGCTCATCTTCTCGACACCGTGATGCAGAGCCATGAGCAGGTCCACGGTCCTCTCCGCCGCTCCGGCCGGGATCGCGGTTCCGGGGGTTTCCGGCAGGGCTGAGGCCGTGATCGTCAACTCGTCGTCGATGAGGGCGTACTCCTCCCTCTGCGACCTCTGTATCCTCGATACCGCCTCGATGACCCGGCCTGTTGCGCCTGCCGGCACGAGGACCGATGCCGAAGCTGTTCTGGGGATCGCATTCCGCTTGGACCCACCCTGAATTCCCGCGATAACGCACTTTTCGTCACGGAGGAGCGCATCCAGTGCCCTGGCGAGAACCCTTATCGCATTGGCCCTCCATCGCCCGATCTCCATGCCGGAGTGCCCGCCACGAAGACCCTCCACCCTGATCGAGAGCGCTTCCATGCCTGGTCCCACAACTGCGGGGTCGAACCGGCAGGAGAGATGCACGTCCAGCCCCCCCGCGCAGCCTATGCAGAAATTGCCCTCTTCCTCGGTGTCCAGGTTGATCATCCTCCTGGCTCGCAGCCAGGCTGGATCGAGCCGGGATGCCCCGGTCAGCCCTCTCTCCTCGTCGATGGTGAAGAGGCACTCCAGGGGAGGGTGGACCGCGGTGGCGCTGTCCAGTACTGCGAGCATGAGTGCGACACCCATCCCGTTGTCTGCGCCGAGGGTGGTCTCGCGGGACACGACCCAGTCGCCGTCTATCTCGACCTTGATCGGGTCCGACAGGAAGTCGTGGCTGCTGGACTCGAGCTTCTCCGCAACCATGTCCGTGTGCGCCTGGAGGCATACCGGCCTCCCCGATGCAGCAGCGCCTCTTCCCGCATGCCGGATCAGTACGTTCCCGACCTCGTCCTGCATGTGTTCCAGCCCTCGTTCGCGGGCGAACCCGACGAGGAAGTCAGTCACCTTCCGCTCGGATCCGGACGGTCGAGGGATCCTCCTGATGGCGTCGAACCATCTCCAGACGCCTGTTGGTTCGAGCTTGACGAGATCAGGTGTATCTGTATCGGTACGCATTGTCACCTCCCGCTCCAGACCGGGCCGAGGAAGGAACGGAAGTACCCTCCGTCGACTGCCGGGTCGGGGCCGTCCTGTACCAGAATGCCGGCGTCCAGCCCGGTTTTCGCGATCTTCTCCCGCTCGGCGGTGAAGAGCGCATTGCCGGATTCCCTGTCGAACTCGGGGTGGAACTGCACGCCGAAGATCCGCAGCCTGAAGCTGATGAAGGACTGGATGAACGTGACCGGGCTCCAGGCTAGGATCATCGAGCCTGGAGGAAGAGTGACGACTTCGTCGTAGTGGAACTGGAAGACCCTCGTCTTCCCGGGGATACCGAGCAGATTCAGGGCCGACGGGCTCCATCTCACTTCGCACCAGCCGGTCTCGCCCCCTGCGGCGTTCCTCCTGACCGCCGTCCTGCCACAGACGGTCCTTGCAAGGAGCTGATGGCCGTAGCAGATCCCCATCTGGAAGACGCCGGATTCCAGGGCTTTCTTTATGAAGGACTCGGCCTCCTCCTGGAAAGGCGCATCGTCGCATATGGAATGAGCGGAACCCGAGTGGATCACATGGGTGAATCCCCCCGGGTCCGGGAACGTCCCGGTTCCGGGGGTGAAGACCTCGTGAGCCGCATGAGGCGGGAGCCACGCAGAGATGGCCGCACCAGCCGTCCTGTCGGTCGAATAGTCGATCACGAGGGTCCTGAGTTCAGACAGAGCCTGGTCTCCCATTCACGCTCCTCCATGCAGGCGAGGCGCTGCCGGGCGCCCCCGGGGGCTAGTCCTCGTACGCGATCTCGAACTCCAGCGGAGCGGAGGCCTTGAGCATCGCCGACACTCCGCAGTACCGCTCCTGGGAGAGCTCGACCGCCCGGGCTATCTTTTCACGGGGCAGATCGGATCCGCCGAAGATATACCTGAGACGGATGCTCCTGAACACGATCGGGTGCTCTGTGGTCATCTCCGCGGAGGCTTCCAGCCTCAGACTGTAGCCCTGGACCCTCATCTTCCCGAGTATGGACACGACATCCATGCCCGTGCAGCCGATCAACCCCGAGAGGAGAAGACCCTTTGGTCTCGGTCCCGTTCCTGCGCCGCCCTGGTCCTCGGAAGCGTCCAGAACGAACAGATGGCCGTCCTGTTCGATCTCGAAAGCCATCCCGCCAGTCCATCTCCCGCTGGATCCGGTCATCGCCTCCCCCATTGCGAAGAAGTGCCTCCATCAGGAATACTCGACGATACTCGTAACCAGGAGGTCTGCGGTCAATGCTCCCAGGAGGGATTCTGCGAAAACTTATCCGCAGGTCCACGAGATTCCCGGGTGTCAGCCTGAATCTCCCCCGTCCGCTGACAGTACGCATGGACACGACCAACAGGTGCAACCTCAGGTGTTCCATGTGCCCGATGAGACTGTCCGGCTCCGATCCGGGACGGGTCTGGATGGACATGGACCGGGGGCTCTTCACCCGGATCGCCTCACAGGTGTTCCCGAAAGCCGGCTCCGTCGCTCTCTCATGCGGCGCCGAGCCGCTCTGCAACCCGTCGTTCCCGGAATGCCTCGAAACGCTCTACAGGGCTGACGTTCCCTGCAGGGAGATGGTGACGAACGGGCTGCTCCTCTCCGGGGAGATGCTCGAGGCAGTGCTCGCGTTCCCCCCGACTTCGCTCACGGTATCCATAGACGGAGCCTCACTCCCGACGCAGGCGGCCATCCGTGGCGGATGCGACCTCGGGAGGGTCGTCGAAAACCTCGGAGGCCTGGCTCGGGAAAAGGCGCGGAGGAGACAGCGGATGCCTCTCGTCAGTTTCAGCACGACCCTCCAGCGCAGGAACATCGACGAGCTGCCCGGAATCGTGAGGCTGGCCTCCACATGCGGTGCGGCGGCGGTCAACGCCAACTTCCTGGTCCCATACGAGGGTCTCGAGATGTCCGGAGAGGTGATCGATCCCGCCGATCCCTCGACCATCTCGACCATCGCCGGGAGCGTGGCGATCGCCGGGGATCTGGGGCTGAGCCTGAACATGACGGGATCGGCCTCCCTCGTGGAGACATGCCGCTATCTCGGATCCTGGGTCTTCATCGCCCCGGACGGACTGGTCTTCCCCTGCCCGTACTGGAACCTGCGGGATCCCATGGGTGATCTATCGCGGCAGAGCTTCGACGAGGTGTGGAGGGGCGAGAGGTTCGAGGATCTAAGGTCGAGGGTTTCGTCGGGACGGTTCGAGGGAGTCTGCGGATCCTGTCCGGAACTCGCCTATTCCGTCCGTGGTGAGATAAGGAAGATCTGAGATCAGGGGAAGCTGGAGAGCCCCAGGAAGCCGGTCACCTTCCAGACATCGTCCTCATAGTCGAGAACAGCTTCGGATTCGAGTGAGAATCCGCCGGCAGTGGTGAAGGTCAGAGGAAACTCGACCCTGTCGTCGTCGAAGACGGGTTCGCCAAGGGTCATCTCGTAGGGCATGTAGCGGGCCATCATCGATGGGAGAGCCACGGTCCTCTTCAGGTATTCCCTGGCGTCCCAGCCGTGGACCGCGTCCGAATCGACACCGTAACCGGCAGCCGCAAGGCGTGCGGTGACCCCTTCGGGATCGGACTCCGCCATCTGTTCCAGGGAGTTCAGGAGAACCTGGACGCTCGAGAGCGCCTCCTCGGACACGAGAGAGTCCACCACGGTCGAGTCGCCCGTCTTCAGAGCCTGGAAAAAAGCCGTCACCGAGGAGTCGGGATGGGCCTCATCCGCGAAAACCGGCTCCGCCGCAATCAGAAGAGTCAGGGTGACGCCCGTTATCGCCTTGATGGCCTACCGCCCGTCCGGGACTACGCCCGCTGAAGTATAGACGGCGCCGATTGCGTCAGCAAGCCCCGTTCCGCTCCGCCCATACACCGAGAGTCTGTAGCAGGATGTCGCGCGCAAGTTCCAGCCCGCGCTCCGAGACCCATTCCTCCCTCGAATGGAAGAGCTCGCCGGCCATGGGCAGATTCACGGTCGGGAGTCCCATGAAGGAGAGCCTGGAGCCGTCGGTCCCGCCGCGTATCGCACCCTCCCTGCACTCGACTCCGGCTCTCGAGGCGCCCTCGAGGGCGTAATCCACCGCTCTGCGGTCCTTCTGCAGGATCTCGGCCGGATTGCGGTACTGTTCCTTCAGGGAAAGAGATATCCCGGCTCCAGGATGCTTCAGTGCCATATAGCTGCGGAGCGATTCGAGCCTTGCCCGCCTCCTCTCCATGCCTTCCAGCGTGAAGTCCCTCAATATCATCCTGACCCTCGCCTCGGAGGAGTTCCCGGATATCTGCATGGGATAGTCGTATCCGTTTGCACTGCTGCTGTTCTCGGGCATCTCCTCCGGTTTCAGCGAGCAGACTATCTCGGATGCTATCCTGGCTGCATTCACCATGATCCCGAACGCGCTCCCGGGGTGGACCTGCCTGCCCTTGATGAGCCATTCCGCACCCCAGGCGTTGAATGTCGCGGTTTCCACATCGCCTATCACTCCGCCGTCGACGGTGTATGCAAAGTCGGCTCCAAACCTCTTCACATCGAAGTTGTCGACCCCCCTGCCGACCTCCTCGTCGGGAGTGAAGGCGACGACTACCGCGGGACGAGGAATGGAGGGGTCCGACCTGAGCATCCCGAGCACGTCCATGATGATCGCCACACCGGCCTTGTCGTCCGCTCCGAGCAGCGTTCCGCCGTCGGCCGTGACTATCGTCGTCCCGGCATACCGGGCCATGTCCACGGAACGCGCCGGGTCCACCTTCACACCGTTCCCGAGCATTATCGGCAGCCCATCCCACTCCCGGTGGAGGACTGGGTTCACGCCCGATCCCGGCTCCTCGGGAGAGGTGTCGACGTGAGCTACCAGGCCTATCACGGGACCCGCTCCGGAACCCGGGAGCCTCGCGTAGAGGACCCCCTGCCCGCTGAGTTCGATCTCCTCCATGCCCAGGGCCCTGAGCTCGGACTCGAGCAGCCGAAGCAGGTCGAGCTGACCCGCCGTCGAGGGAGCGGTCGTCGAATCCTCGCTGGAAGTGGTGTCGATCCTGACATATCGGAGGAATCTCTCGAGAAGGGTTGTCATTGCAGGTCTCCTTTTGCGGAACAGCCTTTTCTAGTATATAGAACCCCCGTGTAGTACAACGTCACCCCTCCGGAGCCGATGAAGCCATGGAGAACTTCCTTACAGCGGTAGAAGTGGCGCAGTGCCTGGGCGTATCTCTTCCGGAGGCCGACAGGGTCCTCAGAAAGAGCTCGCTCGGAACTACGCTCGTCAACGGGCAGAAGAGATACAGGCGTGACGAACTCCTGCACTGGCTCGAGGGCACTTTCGGCAGCCTCACCGTAGAGCGGCTGCGGAACGTCGACCTGTCCAACGCATCCAGCGCCGGGCTCGATCCGTCCCAGCCATATGTCTCGAACATGCTCGAAGGCGGCCGCATCCATCCCCTCGTCCCCGCGAGGACGAGGGTCTCGCTGATCAGATCACTCGCCGAGCTGGCCGTCGAGACCGGGCTCACCTACGACGAGCATCTGCTCGCCGAGCAGCTCGCCACCCGCGAGGAGGTCGTCTCTACGGCCCTCCCGAACGGTGTTGCATTCCCCCATCCGAAGGACATGAGAAGCGTATTCATGGAGGACAACCTCCTCATCCTCGCCAGGACCCCCTCGCCGATCCCCTTCGGGGCTCCTGCCGGGCGCCTGACGGGAATCTTCTTCCTGCTCCTCTTCCCGTCGCCGAGCGTGCATCTCCACGTTCTCGCGAGGCTGAACCGGATGGTCAGGGACCAGGGCAGGGTGGAAGCGCTCGAGGAGGCTTCGGACGAATCGGAAATGCTCGAGATAATACGCGACTCGGAGTACAGGCTTCTGCAGGCTGCGAGATAACTTGGACGGACCCCGGGGGGTCCGCGGAGGGTCGATGGATTTCAACGGAAGAAGCATCATCTCGCTCCATGACATGTCGGCCGACGATCTCACGAGGATCATCGACGCGTCGGAGCGGATCAAGTCGGGACAGGAAGGCGGCTTCCTGAACGGGAAGACGATAGCCGTCATGTTCTTCGAGCCGTCCACCAGGACAAGGCTGTCCTTCGAATCGGCGATCCTCAGGAGCGGGGGGAGCGTGATCGGATTCGCCAACCCCTCGGCATCCTCGCAGAGCAAGGGCGAGTCCTTCGCCGACACGATCGGGACGGTGACCGGCTACTGCGACGCCATGGTGATCAGGCACCCGGTCGAAGGCTCGGTCAGGCTGGCTTCCGACATCGCCACCGTACCCGTCATCAACGCGGGAGACGGGGCCAACCAGCATCCAACACAGACATTCCTCGACCTGTTCACGATGAAGGAATCCTTCGGGAGGCTGGAGGGGCTCCACATCGGGATGCTGGGTGACCTCAAGTACGGGAGGACCGTCCATTCGCTCGCTACGGCGATGTCCCTCTTCGGAGCCAGGATGACGTTCATCTCTCCCCAGACCCTGCAGATGCCGGACATGATAAAGCGGGAGCTCTCGATCGCCGGCGTCGACTTCCGCGAGGTCCGGCAGCCGGAGGAGGCGGGAGACGACCTGGACGTCCTCTACGTCACCCGGATCCAGAGGGAGAGGTTCGGCGATCCTCAGGAGTACGAGAGCGTGGCCCACAGTTTCAGGGTGACAGCCGAGACGGTCCGGAACCTGGGAGGCAGGGTGCTCGTCATGCATCCCCTTCCGAGGGTGGACGAGATCTCCGAAGAAGTCGACGAACTGCCGAATGCGATCTATTTCAGGCAGGCGCACAACGGCATACCGACCAGGCAGGCGCTCCTCGGCCTTGTTACGGGAGGTCTGAAATGATCGAGAGGACCTACAAGGTCTATTCCATCAACAACGGCACCGTGATCGACCACATCCCGACACCCCTGGCCCTCGGCGTCGTGAGGATCCTGGGTCTCGGGAACGAGGGGATCCTGACGATCGGCATGGGCTTCAGCTCGAAGCGGCTTCCCGGAGGCAAGGACATCGTAAAGATCGAGAACAAGGTCCTCTCCCGCGAGGAAACCGACATGATAGCGCTCATCGCACCCGAGGCCACGATCAACATCATCCAGGGCGGCAAGGTCCTCGAGAAACGGCGCATAAGCATCCCGGACGGGATAAGGGACGTCATGAGGTGCCCCAACCCGAACTGCGCGACGAACGTCCTCGGAGCGCCGGCGCAGTTCTCCCTGGAGTCGGCCTCGGGACCCATCTACCGGTGCAGGTTCTGTGAACGGACGACGAAGGTCGAGCCGGATCTCCTCGTCACGACCTCGAAGCTCTGAAATGAGGAGGAGCAGGCTCGATCCCGGGATGGCCGGATCTGATCGACTGGACCGCATCGTCCTTGCGGGCTGCCTCCTGGTCTCGGTGATACTCCTGCTCGTCATGGGAGATCTCCCGATCTTCGGAGACGCCTGGGGCTACGGGTACAATTCCGCCTCCTGGATAGCCGACCACGGCATGCAGCCTGTTCCATCCGGGGAAGGCAAGGGACAGCAGGCCATGGGTCATCCGACCCTGTTCCTCTGGTCCTGGGCGCTGTTGATGAGGCTCCTGGGCGACACGGTCCTGGTCGCTCACATCATCCCCGCGATCCTGACGGCGCTTGCTCTCTGGGGTACCTTCAGGTTCGGAAGACTGCTCGGAGGGAAGGCCGCCGGTCTCTGGGCCGCGGCTGCCCTCCTGGCAAGCCCCCTGTTCCTGGCCCAGTCACTCCAGCCGCTGATGGATGTCGGCTTCACGGCATTCGCGGTGCTGGCCCTCAGGGAGTACGGTGCGGGTAACAACACGAAGGCCGCCATCCTGACGGCTCTCGGCACCGCCTTCAGGGAGCAGGCCCTCCTGCTGGCGGCCTGCTTCATCCTCGTCGAAATCGCACGGGCTGGATTCACGAGGCCCGGGAGGATTCTGATCCACCTCCTCTCCCCCGCGGTCCTCCTGGTCACGGGTCTGTCCAACCTCGCCTACAATGGATACTTCCTGTTCAGTACGTATCTGGGAACACCGTCCCCGCTGGAGGAAGGCTGGTTCGCCGACAGGATCAGATTCTACGCGGGGCATCTCCTCGCCGGGAACGGGAGATGGGTGCCCCTGACGGTGGGAATCGCGATGACGCTTTCGAGGCAGGCGCGGAAGGCGCCATCGGTCACCGCGGTGCTCCTTCTCCTGTCACCCGCCCTCCTCTTCCCACCGGGGAGGATCCTGTACCTTGCAGTGATGTGCTGCGCGGGGCTGCTCGCGCTCTTCAGAGAGGGCAGGATGCCGGATCCCGCTCCGCTCGCCGCAGCCCTGTTCGCCCTATCCATGGTCCTCTTCCACGTGCTGATCGTCACTATTGCGCCGGATCCGCAGCTCGACCTCCACCGGTACGTCCTGGCGGCCTACCCGGCGGTCATCGCGTGCACCATCGCCCTTGTCAGAAGAAAGGGCGGGATCAGGATGCTCCATCCTGTCGCCGCAGTCTTCCTCCTGATCTCGATCTTCTCCTGTACGCGGGCGCTGTGGAATCAGCAGGACGCCACTCCTGCCGGGCTCCTCTCGGTGTACGACTACAGAACCGCCATCTCCCTCGCTTCCGAGTCGGGCGACACGATCCTGGTTCCGGAAACGGAGCTGGCCATGCTCGAGAACCCTGCACTCGGCTTCACCGACCGGCCGGTCCCGGCAAGGGTGATCGGGCATGGATCACTATCACCCGGAACCTCCTACATGCTCCTGGTGCCCCCTGCTGCGCAGGGCGACGCGGAGTTCGAGGAGCGGATACGGGGAATGTTCGCAGGAGAGATGGAAATCAGCTCCCTTGCGGATTTCAGGAGGGGGGAGATCCTCCTCTCGCTGAAAAGGCTGGATCCGGTCAGGTGAGGCTGTGCCTCCTCCAGCCCCCGCGCCCCGGAGGCCGGGGGACCAACCTGCTCCCACCGCTGGGGCTTCTATACCTGGCTTCCTCGCTGGAACGAGCCGGTCACTCCGTCACCCTCGTCGATGCATCCCTCAGGAGGCTCCAGGGAGATCGGCTGGCTTCCGCCATAGGGATCACGAATCCTGACATACTCATGATTTCCGCCTTTACATCAGATGTGGCGACACTCCAGGGCGAACTCCCCCGCCTCAGGGAATCCCTGCCCGGCTCGACCCGGTTCTGGCTGGGCGGTCCTCATGCATCATGCAGGGGGCCTCTCTCGTTCACCGATCTCCCGTGGATAGACGCCGCGTTCGTCGGGGAGGCCGAGGAGAGCGCCGTGAGAGCCATCGCCGCCCTGCCCCGCGAAGAGGATATCGACGGGGTCATCTGGAAGTCCTCACCGGTCGACAGGGAACCCGCGCTCATCGAGGACCTCTCCTCACTCTCCCTGCCGGCGTGGCACCTTGCACCTCCCGCGGAATACAGGGGGCTCCCCAACGGAGTCGTCCTGAAAAGCCAGCCCTACGCACCCATCATCACCACGAGGGGTTGTCCCTATCACTGCACGTTCTGCGCCGGTTTCCGGGTGACGGGCAGGAGGATCAGGCACAGACCCCTGTCCATGGTCTGGGACGAAGTGGAGCTGCTCGCTGGAAGATACGGCGTACGGGAGATCCACCTGGAGGACGACAATTTCACGTTTGACCGGGAATACGCGATGTCCTTCTGCAGGAAGGCCGTTGAATCCGGATCGGGAATCCTGTTCTCAACTCCCAATGGTGTGCGGCTGGACAGACTGGACCCGGAGCTCCTGGAGATGATGAGGAAGGCTGGGTGGTACGTGGTCCACTGCGGCATAGAGTCGGGGTCGGACCGGGTCCTGACGAGCGTCAGGAAGGCAACCGACACGGCTTCCATCACCTCGTCGATACGGATGATCAGGAAGGCCGGACTGCCCGTCGCCGGCTATTTCATCCTGGGGCTGCCCGGCGAGACGAGGGAGGATATCATGAGGACGATCGGCTTTGCCCGGGGAAGCGGGCTCTCCTGGGCACATTTCGCAACGTTCCTGCCGATCCCCGGCTCGGAAGCGGGAGACGCCTATATCAGGGAGCACGGAATCCCCGGCGGAACCTGGGATTCCTTTCACAACACGGCATGCCCTGCCCCGCCGGAGGGAATCTCGGCCATGGAATTGAAGAAGCTGCAGCGTAAGGCCTTTCTGTCGTTCTACATGCGCCCAGGTCCCCTTTCCAGGAGCATTTCGCTGCTGTTCCACAGAGGAGTATCGTCGCGGCTGGCCGGCAGGGCCTTCGAATACCTCTTCGCTCGGCCGTCCCGGGCTGGAGGGAGTTCGGCATGATCGCGGGAAAGACCGTCTCCCTCGTCATCCCCGCGCACAACGAGGAGGCTGGCCTGCCGAGGGTGCTCGGATCCGTACCGGAGGGTGTGGACGAGGTCATCGTGGTGGACAACGCCTCCACCGACAGCACGTCGGCGGTTGCCGCATCCTACGGAGCCAGGGTGGTCCCGCAGCCCGTGAAGGGGTACGGCAGCGCCTACATGGCCGGCTTCCCGGCTGCGTGCGGCCAGATCGTAGTCACTGCCGATGCCGACGGGACCTACCCGGTCGAGCTTCTGCCATTCCTGGTGGAGAGGCTCGAATCCGACGGGTGGGATTTCATATCGGCTAGGAGGGTTGCGGACGACAAGGCCGGCAATCTCGAGAACGCGCTGAGATTCGGCGGGAACGCCATGCTGACCCTCTGGACCGTGATCCTCTTCTGGAAGCTGATAAGGGACAGCCAGTCGGGCATGTGGGTTTTCAGGAGAGAGATCCTCGAGAGTCTGGACATGACGAGCCGGGGCATGCCGTTCTCCGAGGAGATCAAGATCGAGGCCTGGAGGAGCAGGGGGCTCCGCTGCTGTGAGATCCCGATCCCCTTCAGCTATTCCACCAGGCTCGGCACGGCGAAGCTCAGGCTGTGGCGCGACGGGTTCAGGAACCTCCTGTTCCTGTTCGCCAAGAGGTTGCGCATCCCCATGACGGGAGCCTGACCGGCAGGAAAACCCCACCTGATGCGGAAGGGGCGGGCCAAGGCCCGCCCCTTCGTAGTTCAAGCGGGCTCTGTCAGTCCAGGATCACCAGCCTGTGGAGGGCGGTGAAGCCATTGCCCTGCAGGCACGCGGCATAGACGCCGCTGGGAAGCCCGTCGATCATCGACGTGTACTGCCCGGCCTCGTACCAGCCATTCTCCACTTCCCGGACCAGCCTGCCCGAGGCGTCGTAGATGGACAGCTCCGCATCGCCTGCTTCCGGCAGGTTCCAGAGGAGCTCGACCTGGCCGAAGCTGGGGTTGGGAGAGGCGATGGAGAGCACCTGGTCGTCCGAACCTTCGATCCCTGTCGGGCTCCACTGGATGGTGAGGTCCTTGAGCGAGGGAGTCGCATAGGGATACGTGGTCAGGAGGGTGACCTTGTACTGCAGGTATGTCCTGTTGTCCATCATCACGCCGACTATGCTGCCCGGGTCGTAGATGTTGGCGCTCCAGGATCCCATGGCGGATGCGTTGTTCGAGGCCCTGAGGTTGAAGAAGACCGAGGTTCCGTAGGGCTGCTCGTAGCTGAAGATCAGGAACTGCCAGTACCCGGGCTGCTCGATCTCCAGGATCGATGAATAGAGGATGCCGGGGGAAGTGAACCCGCCTATCCTCCACCAGCTGATCCTGTCCTCGTCGAATGCGGTGCCGGCGACATCGGGCACTCCGTCGCCATCTACGTCACCGGCCTCGACAAAGATCCCGCCCTGGAAGTCACTGTCGACCAGGACCTTTTCCCAGGAGTCGCCGGGAAGGTTCTGGTACCAGTAGACGTCGTCCGAGCTCCCGCCGCTGCAGGAGACCAGGTCGAAGTCGCCGTCTCCGTCCATGTCGACATCGATGATGGAAGTCACATTCGGGACGGTCGAGTCTATCGTGACCAGGTTCCAGACGCCCGCGACATAGTCGTAGTAGCGGATGCCCCCGCTGTAAGCGCAGGCCACCTCGGGCTTGTTGGGCGCGGGGTCGGAGTCCAGGTTCACGATCGATACGGAGTAGGGATTGTAGACGGCATAGGCGATGTTCGACTTGATCCACGTTCCGGTGTACTGGATGTCGTTGGTGTACAGCGTTATAGAGGCGTCGTACGTCGAAGTGACGACCACGTCGAAGTCGCCGTCGTTGTCCATGTCACCGGTGTCGCACGCGTACGCCCCGAGCAGGGAGCCGTCGATATAGGTCTTGATCCAGGGCAGGCTCTGCGCCACCCTGTTGCTCCACCAGACAACGTCTCCCGTTTCGCTGGAGACGCCGAGGATGTCCATGTCCCCGTCCGTATCGAAGTCCCCGACGCTCAGCTGTCTGGCGTCGAAACTGGACTCGAGCACATACGGGGTCCAGGTGAGACCGGCGTTCGTGTTCTTGTACCACACGATCTGGTTGGCTTCGGAGGCCGCTACTACTACGTCACGGTCGCCGTCGCCGTCGAAGTCAGCTACCTTGACGAAGGCCGGGCCGTTGATCGATGCGATCGTGTACTCGGTCCAGGTCTCACCTTCGTCGGAGTTCCTCCACCAGTGTACGTAGTCACCGTAGAAGGAGCAGCCGACCATGTCCAGGTCGTTGTCCATGTCCATGTCGATCAGGGAGCATCCGAAGGCTCCGTCGACCGAGGAGTCGACCACGTTCTCGCCCTGGTCGATGACGAGCTTGAGCTGGCCAGGGGTGGTGTCCCAGTCGAGGTCGGTGCCGAGGTAGAAGTCATCCCCCCAGCTGGAGACCGGACCGGCCACTCCGGGACCTCCGACCCAGTCAGTCTGGGTGGCGGAATCGGCCCAGAGAACCCCGCTCATGACAAGGAGCGGGACGAGGAACAAACTCATTTTTCTCATCAGATCCTCCACTCCGCATTGAATTCTACCCAGCGAGAGTTAATTATCAGTTGCGGAGGCGCCAGTGGCAACCTCTGCCAGGGCGCTCCCCGACGGACCTCCCGTGCTATCCCCTGCCCGAGAACCTGTCTCTTTCGCTGAATATGCACCCGCAGTAGGGCTGGCGGTACAGGCCCGCCTGCCTCGAGAGCTCCACCGATCGAGGATAGAGAGCCCTCAGGTCACTGTACACGAACTCGACCCCGGTCTCCGATGAGGCTGCCCGCCCTGTATCCCTGAGCAGGGCGTGGTCGGTGTAGGGGCTGAGCATCAGGGTGGTGGAGAAAGCCTTGTACCCTTCCGCGAGGGCCGCCCGTGCAGTCGCTCCGAGACGGTCGGCGAGGCAGGCCCGGCATCTGGGCGTGGATGAGAGGAGCATCCGGACATTCTCCTCGAGGGGATAGGATTCCACTGTGACCAGGGGGATCCCTTCAGCCCCGGTCCATGATTTCAGGGTGTCCATCCGGAGCTTCCACTCCCTCCAGGGATGGATGTTGGGATTGTAGTAGAGCGCGGTGGGTTCCATGCCTTCGTCCCGGAGGAAGGGTCCGGTTACGGTGAGGCAGGGGGCGCAGCACGCGTGGAGGAGCACCCTGCCGGTCATCTCTCCTCCCCGGTTCCGAACATGTCCGGCCTCCCGGTCCAGGCGAGTCCCAGATGCCTGCAGGCCTTGGCGGTGGCGCACCGTCCCCTGCTTGTCCGTATTATGAAGCCTTCGGACAGGAGGTATGGCTCGACCACGTCCATGAGGGTGTCCTGCTCCTCGTTGAGGGTGGCCGCAATGGCCGAGATCCCGACGGGACCGCAGGAGTAATGCTTGACGATGATGCCAAGGTATTTCCGGTCCAGCACGTCCAGGCCGGCCTCGTCCACTCCGTTTATCTCCATCGCCTCGAGGGCGGAGTCGCCGTCCACGTCAGCCCGGCCGCTCACCTGGGCGAAGTCCCGCACCCTCCTGAGGAGGCGGTTGGCCACGCGCGGAGTTCCCCTTGATCTGGCGGCGATCATCGCGGCGGCATCTCCCGTGAGCGTGACGCCGAGGATGCCCGCTGACCTCCTGATGATCATGGAGAGCTCGTCGCAGCTGTAGAAGTCCAGATGAAGTGAGAGCCCGAACCTGTTCCGGAGTGGACCGGTTATCAACCCGGCCCTGGTGGTCGCACCGACTATGGTGAAGCGGGCAAGATCGAGTCTGACGGTCCTCGCGTGAGGTCCGGGGTCCAGGACGAAGTCGATCTCGAAGTCCTCCATGGCTGGATAGAGGAACTCCTCGACTATCCTGGGAAGCCTGTGGATCTCGTCGACGAACAGCACGTTCCCTGCGCGGAGGTTGGTCAGGATGCCCACGAGATCGGCCGCCCTCTCGAGAGCGGGTCCCGAGGTGGTCACGATCTCTGCTCCCATCTCCGTGGCTATGACGTGCGCGAGGGTGGTCTTCCCGAGGCCGGGAGGCCCGTGGAGGAGGATGTGGTCGAGTGGCTCGTCCCGCCCCCTGGCGGCCTCTATCGCTATCCCGAGATTCTCGAGGACCATCCTCTGCCCGACGTACTCGGAGAGGACCCTGGGCCTCAGGGTCGAGAGTACGGCTTCCTCGCCGTTCTGCTGCTCCCCTGCGATGACGGACTGCCGGGTCACCTCTGACTCCTGACGCGCATGGCCTCACGGACGATCTCGGAGGATGTCGGCGAATCGTTCCCGGACAGCGAGTTTCGCGCCCTGGATAGAAGCTGGTCGGTATCCAGGACAGATATGCCGATCTGCGAGAGGACGAGCCGCGCTTCGGACCAGGCATCCCCCTCGATCCCGGGGGATGCGGGCGAATAGTCCCGGGACAACTTGTCCTGGAGAGCTGCGATTATCTGCCTGGCACGGGCCTTCCCGATGCCCGGGAGAGTGGCGAGGAAGCGTTCGTCTCCTGAAACGACGGCAGACGCTATCTCGCCGGCTGGTCGGGCCAGCGCCTTCACTGCTGCACGGGCTCCAACGCCCGAAACCGAGACGAGCGCCTCGAAGACGTCCCTCTCCAGCTCGTCGGCGAATGCTATGCAGATCGGGATCAGCCTGTTGCCCTCGAGCTGGATGACCAGCTGAACCGCCAGATCCTCCACCCTCCCAGGGGAGAGCCTCGAGGTCAGGTTCCTGGAAGCGAGGAGCCTCAGGCTGAAGGCCCCCGTCCTGAGGACGAAGCTGCCGTCATCCACGGCCTCCACGGATCCCTGCATCCGTTCGAGCATCAGCCTGCGTGCTCCATGAGTGCTATGGCCATGGCGAGAGCATCGGTAACATCTGCCGGCCGGACCTCCTCTCGGATACCGAGGAGGTGCCTCACCATGCCCGCTACCTGCTCCTTGCCCGCCCTGCCGTTCCCGGTCACGAGCTTCTTGACGAGTGTCGCCGGAAGTGCGGTGACGGGCACCCCCCTCTCCGCAGCGGCAAGGCAGAGGACACCCCTTGCATGTCCCATCGCTATCGCAGTCGCGGGATGGGCGTAGTGCGAAAAGATCTCCTCGAGGCCCATCATTGCGGGTCCGAACCCGTCGATGACCGCGAGGAGTCCGTCGTGGAGCTCCTTCAGTCTGTCCGGGAGCGGGGCGGTCCTCCTGGTCCTTATCGTTCCGGCTTCGAGGAGAACGGGTTTCCCGCCCCGGGCTTCGATCAGCCCGTATCCGGTGATCTCCAGGCCCGGATCCACACCGAGCAGGACGGAGCTCCCTATTCCGGCATCTCCAGGTTGGTATGCACGGCCTGGACGTCGTCGTGCTCCTCGAGCATCTCGAGGAGGCGTGCGGCCTGTTCGGCCTCCTTGGCGGAGGGGACCACCATGGTGTCCGCAACCTTGGCCACCTCGGCCCCGTCCACGGATATCCCGGCCTTCTCCAAGCCTTCCTTGACGACGTAGAGCCTCGTGGGATTCGTCACTACGATTATCGTGTCGTCCGAGGACTGTATGTCCTCCGCACCGGCCTCGAGACCGGCCTCCATGACCTTCTCCTCGTCATGGCGGGAGGAGTCGACGAATATCTGTCCCCTGCTCGTGAAGAGATATGCAACGCTGTTCTTCGCGCCGAGCCTGCCGCCTCCCCTGGTGAGGATGTGACGGATCTCTGCGGCGGCCCTGTTCTTGTTGTCGGTGAGGACATCGACCAGGATCGCAACCCCTCCGGGTCCGTAGACTTCGTACTGCATCTCCTCGTAGATCACGCCCTCGATCTCGCCCGTTCCGCGCTTGATGGCCTTGTCGATGTTGTCGGCCGGCATGTTGCTGGCTTTCGCGGCATCCACCGCCACCCTCAGCCGGGCGTTCATGCTCGTGTCGCCCCCGCCCTCGCGCGCCGATGCAGTGATCTCCTTGACAAGCTTGCTGAACAGGGCTCCGCGCAAGGCGTCCGCCTTGCCCTTCTTATGCTTTATCGTGCTCCATTTGTTGTGCCCTGACATAGCTCCCTCATTTCATGGTCGTATGACAACGGACATATAACTGGCGTGCATTCAGTTGGCGGGGACGTCGAGGTCGAGGAAATCGATCAGCGCCCTCGAGTCGGCCATGGCGGTATATGGCAGCACCAGCCGCGTTCCTGCAAGCTGGAGCCCGTGCGCCTTGAGACTGAAGCCGACGGCGGCCAGGGTGGCATGCCGGTTCTCGAGCCGGATGTCGGCAAATGCCGGCCGGTCGTGTTCCGCGACCCGGCCTGCGAGGTAGACTCCCGTCGCGAGCGCCAGCGCCTCGCGGGAGGACAGGACTCCGCCAGGCAGAGCCCTGACAGTGATATCGCACGCCAGCATCGAATCGAGGATCCGGGTCACGGACCAGCCGAAACCAGCCGCCCTCTCGCAGGCGAAAGCCGGCACGGCGAGCCTCGTATTGCCCGGGGGGAGCATCACGCGCCTGAGATCCCTCTCGGCTCCCGGATCGAAGTCGCGGGGGTATTCGAGAGGACACATGTCCTCCTCGGGCCTCAGCAGCAGTTCGGCGTGCACCACATCGGCCCTGACGATCCAGAACGGGAGGTGAAGATCAGGCGGTACCGGCGAGGAAAGGGCTTCGAAGCCGAAACGTTCCGTCGAACCGCTTTCGATGCTCCAGGCCGATCCGCAGTCCGGACAGAAGAAGATGATGTCCCGGGCGAGGCCGGAGAGACCCCTGCCGCAGTTGCCGCAGGTCAGCGGGATCACATCGGGATCAGACCACCACATCGCTGCCCTTCCGGCTCGTCGAATCCAGCAGTCCGAGAAGCTTCCAGGTCCCGGCACCTGCCAGTCCCGCTGCCAGGAGGAATCCGGGAAGGCAGCTCCCGATGCCGTCGGAAGCTCCTCCGCCTGCAAGCATCGAGAGCATGAACGGGATCGCCGCGGCCCATGCCGCGGCTGCAACTGCGGCAACGACGTTCACGTCCATCCTCCTGCCCGGGAGGATGCCCCTGGCGACCCGCCCGGAAATGCCGTCCAGGACGGCGCGGTAGGATTCGCCGTCGCATCTGAAGTCCACCACCCAGAGCGGATAGAAGACGAGAGAGACCCTCCTGCACGAAATCGAGTACCACTGCCACCGCTGCTCCAGACCTCTCGCCGACCCGCGCGCAAGCCTCTCGAAATGACTGTCGGCCCTTGCGACGGCCTGACTCAGCGGCACAGAAGGGTCCACTACGAGCCCCTCTCCCGGCGGCTCTGCATCGAGAACCTCCAGCCCCTCGGGCAGGGAGGTCCTCTGGATCTCGAGGCCGGTTACCGCGAGCTGCGAGTCTTCGCCCAGGGAGGGGATGCCGAGCGGCTCGAGGTTGGCTGCGCTGATGTTGAGGCTGCCGAAGAACCTGATCTCCCTCGAAGCAGCCCTTACCCCTTTACGCGTCCTGACCGTCCTTGTCCTGCCGAAGACAGACATCGTCTCGCCCTTCTCCGTGTCGATCGCCACAGGGATCTCCTCCTCGACGAAGACAGGGTCGAGTCCGAACGAGAAGCCGGAGATCTGTGCCGAAACGTGCCAGAAGGGAACGAGGAAGAGCCGCGGCCGGGCGACCTTCGAGCGGCGCAGGGCTCCGCGCCTGGCATCGCTTTCCGTAAGACGGCGCCTGACGGACCTGAGGGCTTCGGTTGCAGTCATCACCGGAGGCATGTAGAACCTCCCGACTCCGTCCCCCCTCCTCAGACCCAGGCCGCAGTGCCTGCAGGAGCCGGATACGTCCCCCTCGCGCAGGCCGAGCAGGCCTCCGCAGGATGGACAGGAGAGAGCCCTGGTGACGTTCATTCCGGCCTGAGGATCCTGTAGCGCAGCAGGAGGCCCCCGCCCACGAGGGATGCAGCGACGGAGGCGGCAAGACGGTCCTGGATCCCCGCGCTGGCGAGGCCGGCGAGGATGAAGGCAGCCGAGGATATCACCAGGAGCGGGACGAGGACTTCGACGAAGCTGCGCGAAGGTCGGGGAACCGCTGACCGGACCGCTCCGGATCGCACGGGCGGGAGGCCGCTCACGGCATCGACGAGGAAGACCTCGGGGAAACCGCGGTTCGAGACGGACGCCTTGTAGAAGGGATGGAAGACTATCGTACCTGGCGTCTGCCCGTCCCTGGGCGGGATGAGCTGGTCCGGTGAGGCGTCATCCGGGGAGAGGACCTTCATCGACGAGGAGGGGGGACTGTATCCGTCGAGCTCCGGGACAGGCTGGGAGAAGAACGCCTCCAGCCCCCGGCCGGAGGTCTCGAGATACGGGAAGTAGACCATGTCGACGGAATCAAACTTCATGCCGGAGTGAGCAGCTGCGATGGAGTCCTCGCCGACCGTCGGGGCGGAGATCATGAACCTCCTGCCGCCCGGATCGAGGAGCAGCCGGGCATCGCAGTACGGGCACCTGAGGTAGAAGTCCCTCCTCTGGACCTGGAGCCCCGCACCGCACTGGCTGCAGGATGCCCTCATCCTGCGGCCGCCTTCGAGGTGAAGTACTCCTCCAGGCCGTCGATCATCCTGTCGATTGAGAAGACCGATTCGACGCGGTTCCGTGCATTCCGTCCCAGTGCGCACCCGAAGGCGGGATCGCCGATGAGGGAGCTGATCGCCGAAGCCAGAGCCTCATGGTCGTCCAGAGGGAAGACGAGACCGCCGTCCGATCCCACGACCTCCGGCAGGCTGCTCGCATCCGAGACGATCACGGGCCTGCCGCAGGACATGGCTTCGGCGGCGGCATAACCGAATCCCTCGTTCTCGGAAGGCATGCAGAGGATGTCCAGGGAGTTGAAACAGCCCTTCATGTCGCTGACCGGCCCGGTGAAGACCACCCTGTCGGAAACGCCCGCCTCTGCAGCCTGGAGCTCCACCGCGGACCTGTGCCCCGGACTCGGGGCGGGTCCGGCAACGAGTATCCTGAGTTCGGGATGGACCCGGGCGAGCGGGGCACACGCTCTGAACAGAGTGGAATGCCTCTTCCTCGGAAGGAGCGAACCCACTATCCCGACCACGAAATGTTCCGGATCGAGGCCGGTCGACAGGCGGAAGGCCGCCCCCGCATCCGGGTCCGGGCGGAAGGATGAAGTGTCGATCCCGTTGTAGATCCTCCTGATCCCTGCCCTGTCCAGCCAGGGGTTCCGGGTCAGGATGCTGTTCATGGTCGAGTCGCTGTTCACTATCACGCCGGAGACGAGATGCCTGTAGGTGAGCCGGTACCGGAGGCTGTTCTTGAAGCCGTAGTCGCTCCCCCTTCGCCGGATGAAGAAAACGCGCCTCATCCGGGCGGCGACCCCGATGCTCCTCACCTCCCTGTCCAGGTTGCAGCACGCCACCTGCGTACGCTGCCTCTCGAACAGGCTTGCGGCCCTGAAGACCGCAAGCGGGTTCAGATCGCCACGTATCCTGATCGCTTCCGTCCGCAGCCCCTCGATCGAGAGGGCCCTCTCGAGGAGTGCACTCCCGGGCTGGCAGACGAGGACGACGTCATGTCCCCTGCGCCTGAGCCCGTCGGCCGCGGTCAGGCTCCAGTTCTCTCCTCCACCCCAGCTCGTCATCGAGTTGCTGATGACTATCCTGAGCGGATTCGATGCGTTCACGACCTCTTCACCGACCGTTCCAGCGCCTCCGCCCCCTGTATGCCGTCCCTGCCGTAGAGAACCCCCAGCTTCTGTGCAAGCTCGGGCGTCACGACTGCTCCCCCGATTATGATCGCGGGGCAGGGATCGATCGCGGCGCGTATCCTGAGCACGGTCTCCTCCATCACGGGCAGACTGGGGGTCAGGAGCGCGGAGAGCCCGATCGCTTCCGGCGCGATATCGACTGCAGCCTCCAGGATTCTCGAGGCGGGAACGTTCCTGCCCAGATCCACGATCCTCCACCCATGCCCGGCCAGTATCGCAGAGACTATGTTCTTGCCGATGTCGTGGACATCACCCTCGACCGTGGCCATCAGTATCGTCCCCCGGTCCGCGCTCCCGCCCTGTGTTTCACGAATCGCGTCGAAGCAGGCCCTTACGGCTTCGGCTCCGGCAAGGAGCTGGGGCAGGAAGAGCCTTCCCTGTTCGTATTCGATCCCGAGCCTCGTGACGGCCGGTATGAGAACCCCGGAGACGAGTTCCGCTGGGGATGAGACTGCCAGCGCTTCACGCACGGCTCGCGCCGCTTCCGAGGGGTCCCCGGAGACGAGGGCGCTCTCGAGGGTGGCGGGCTCGGAGGTGCTCCTCCCCCCGGACGGCATGGTTCCCTCCGGTACTGAATCCGACGCCAGGGCCGAGAACGCGGCGAATCCCGCACCCTCGGAGCACAGCATCCTGGCGGCTCCGGGCAGGGCTCCCCCGTCCGCATCCTCCGGATCCATGATGGCGGCCGAAAGGCCTTCGGAAACAGCCTGGACGAGGAATGCACGGCTGACGGCCCGCCTGAAGGGAAGGCCGAAGGAGACGTTGCTGAGACCGATCACTGTCTGGAGTCCGTAGCCCGACCGGATCTCCCGTATCACTTCAAGCGTGATGCGCGAGGCTCCGGGGGAGGCGGCCTCCGAAAGCACGACGGGGTCTACGAGTATGTCGCTCCTCCTGAAACCGGCCGCGAGGGCGGCAGCGAGGATCCTGTCCAGAAGAGCGAGCCGTCCGCGGGCTGTTTCCGGAACGCCATCCTCGTCCATCAGAAGGGCGATGAAGCCGGCCCCGTGGAGCCTGGCGGGCGGGAAACCCCTCTCCATCCTCGATCGGATGCAGGGGATCGAATTGACGAAAGTCCTCGCGGGGTATTCGGGCAGCGCCGACTCGACCACGTCCGGCATGGGGGAGTCGATGAGGAAAGGCAGCCCGGTGACGCTGTCCAGGGCACGAACGGCCTCAGGCATGAAGCGGGCTTCCGTTCCCGGGTCGCCGATGCCGATGTTGAGGTCGAGGATGGTCGCACCATGGCCGGCCTGCCCGACGGACAGCTTCCTCAGCATCCCGGTCGAGCCCTGTCGGATGGAGGAGGCCAGCCGGAGCCTCCCGGTCGGATTGATCTTCTCGCCGATCACGGCGAAACGGTCCGGGAAATCGACTCTGACTGTCCTCGACGATATCGAACAAGTGGCTTCGGGTCTCCTGCGGAGGGCGGGGAGGTCCTCCAGGGCCGAGGCGATCTCCCTGGTATGCGCGGGAGTGGAACCGCAGCAGCTCCCTGCGATGGAAGCCCCGGCACGGCAGACCTTCAGCGCGGACAGGGCGAGTTCGGCAGGGGACGCGGGCCAGACTGCCCTGCCGTCCTCCATCCTCGGGATTCCTGCGTTCGGCTGATAGCTGACCGGCAGGCTGGAAGACTCGAGCAGAGAAAGAGCAGCTTCCTCGTTGTCCCTGAGGGAGGCGCCGCAGTTGACCCCGGCCCAGCCGGGACCGAATGCTCCAGCAACGTCCGCGAGCACATCCGCGGGCGTACCAGTCACGGTGCGGCACCCGGAATCGAAGCTCATGCTGATCATCAATGGAATCGCGGGGTCCAGGGTCCGTACCGCGCAGGCCGCGAGCCTAAGTTCACGAATGTCCGTGAAGGTCTCCAGAGCTATGCAGTCGACACCCCTGCCCAGCAGGAGCCCGGCCAGCTCGCCGAAGCAGGACAGGGCCTCACCCGTGGTCACCGGTCCGAAGGGAGCGAGGAAGCTGCCCAGGGGCCCGATCGATCCTGCGATGATGCATCCACGGCTGCCCCTGCCCGCCCTGGCCGCCTCGACCGCCCTTGCGACTATCTCGCCCTGCCTGGCCTCGAGCCCGAACTCCCTCAGCTTGAGCCGGCCGGCACCGTAGGTGTTGGTCACCAGGATGTCGGCGCCGGCGGCGGCGTATTCGGCATGCGCCCTCGCGACGAGGCCGGGATCCGAGAGCAGGATCTCCTCGGGAGGAACGGCAGTGCAGGAGTGCCCTCCGCAAACGAGCGTACCCATCGCACCATCGGCAACGAGGACCCTTCCCCCGAACCTGTCTAGCAGCTCATCCATCCGATCACCCCCGAAACGGACTTGCGCGGGACCATCATGCCTGAAGGGGCGATCTCCACGCCGAGGCCGGGAAAGCTGTCGACGAACCATCTCTGTCCGTCGATGGAGAAATCGCCGTATCCCGGGCTGAATCTATGCACCGTGCGGAAGCCGGCTGCCATCGCACGGGCCGCCTCCCTGCCCTGGAGCCACCTTGCCGAGGCTTCCGCGGCCTCCGACGCGGCAGCGTCCAGGATCACCTGCCTGGAGGGCGTCTCCTTCAGGAGATCGATCTCCTCGTCGATCCGGGCGCCGAGTGTGAGCAGGAAGACCGTGCACCTGTCACAGCCCGAGAGGCGTCCGAAGAGGTCCCTGCTCTCGAACAGTGCTCCGGGCATCCCGACTCCTGCCGGCCCGGAGAGACGGAGCGGGAGTCCGATGCTTCCGGCGCGGGGATCGGAGACCCTCCGCACGAGTTCGATCGCATCCTCGATCAGGGGCATCCATGGAGCAGCATCCACCCCCTTCCGGTAACCGAGCCGGGCCAGGACCATCCCGGTAGTCAGCACGAAATCCGGCTCCCAGGTCTCAGGAGAGCAGAGCTTCGACGACATCGTATCCCTGCAGGGCGGGCATGATGCATATGCCGTCCACAGCCAGGTCCATTAGCCCCTTCTTCAACGCCCGGGAGGTCTCGAGCCCCAGTGCAGCCTCCCGCTCCTCGTCCCCGGCATTCTTCATTTCTTCGATCATCTCAGCGGGGATGGAGATGCCGGGCACCTCGTTCGCGAGATAGTCGAGGCCTCCGGCTGAAAGGACGGGCATGAGACCGGCGATGACCGGCAGCCCGAGGCCTCGCAGGCTTTCCAGGAAGGGGGCGAACCTCTCGAGATCGAAAACCGGCTGGGTCTGGATGAAGCCGAGACCGGACCTGATCTTGCGCTCGAGCGCCTTGAGCTCGGGAGACGGATCGCCCGGAGCCGAGGAGACCCCGGAACCGGAGAACAGGCCGGATGGCGCATTGAGCCTGTTGCCTAGAATGTCCCTCCCCCTGTTCAGCGAGTCGATTATCCTGATCAGTCCCTCCGAACGGACGTCGTACACGGCGGTCGCGAAGGGGTAGTCACCTATGCTGGGTGGGTCTCCGGAGAGCGCGAGGATGTTCCTCAGCCCGGAGGCCGAGAGCCCGAGAAGATCGGATTGGAGGGCGAGGATGTTCTTGTCCCGGCACGTCGAGTGGATCACGACCTCGAGGTTGAGCTCCCGGCGCACGATCGAAGCGAATGCCGAAGGCGACATGCGGAGCCTCGCCATGGGGCCGTCGGAGATGTTGACCGCGTCGACACCCAGCCCCTTGAGCTTCCCGAGCCTGGCGAGGAGCCTGGTGCCGTCCGGTCCCCTGGGCGGATCGACCTCGACGCTGACGACGAACTTCCTGCCGAGCATCCGGCTGAGCGTCGTCTCGACGACCGGAGGCCGCGTCTCGCTGCCGTCATCGGAAGGGAACGCGACTCTCACGCGCTTCCTGGCTCCGGGCACGGAGTCCCTGACGGCGGATGCGACCGCCCTTATGTGGTCCGGAGTGGTGCCGCAGCAGCCGCCGACGAGCCCGCAGCCGGCCGCAACCAGCCTCGATGCATACAGGCCGAGGTGTTCCGGGTTGTGCGGATATGTGAACCTGCCCCTCTCGAAGCGCGCGAGTCCCGCGTTGGGCATCGCGCAGAGGGGCTTGTCCGTAGCCTGGGACAGCTTCTGGACTACCTTCAGCATGTCTATCGGGCCGGTACCGCAGTTCACCCCCACCACCTCGGCGGAGAGTTCGTCGAGGATGTACCCGGCGTGCAGCGGGTGAAGGCCGCCCAGCGTCTGCCCTCCCTCGAGAAACGTGAGCATGGCTATCGACGGGGCTCCCCCCGCCTTCTCCAGAGCTTCGAGCGCCACCGCCAGTTCGCGGGGGTCGTTGAAAGTCTCGAACGCTATCAGGTCGACCCCTCCCGCCAGGAGCGCCCCGATCTGGATGCCGAAAGCTTCGAGCATGTCGGACGCGGTGAGTTCGTCGTAGATCTCGGCCGGCCTGGTGAGGGGTCCGACCGATCCGGCGACGAGGCGCCCCCTGCTGGCGGCTCTCGCCACTTCCGCTCCGGCGGTGTTGATGTCCACCGTCCTCGATCCGAGCCCGAAGTATCGCTCGAGGACGAGCGGGTTCGCACCGAAGGTGTTGGTGGTCAGGATGTCCGCGCCGGCATCCGCATAGTCCTCGTGGATGGAACCGACCGTCCCGGGATGGGTGAGGTTCAGCTCGTCGTAACAGCTTCCCGCCGCGACACCCCGCTGATAGAGCATGGTCCCCATCGCGCCGTCGAAGACGAGTACGCCGTTCCCGGAGAGCCTTTCCAGAAACAAACTCAAGACACCCTCCCGTAAC
This sequence comes from Candidatus Fermentibacterota bacterium, assembly GCA_963718745.1. Taxonomy (GTDB): domain Bacteria; phylum Fermentibacterota; class Fermentibacteria; order Fermentibacterales; family Fermentibacteraceae; genus Fermentibacter. The sequence continues at coordinate 624,279 of OY970370.1, forward strand.
TACTTGCGAAGCTATGAATTCGACCGTGCCACGCCGATACCCGGCTTTATGCACTCTGAGTGCGGCTGCCGCAAGCCGGGCTCTCTAGCGGGAACGAGCGGAGCACCCTCCCGGTCCGGTAATATGGAGAAAGATCCGGTGCGAAAGGTTCCGGGCCGCGCCTGGCGCGGCCCGGAAAGCACTCATTCCTCGGATCGAGCCCTCGATTCGGACCCTATTCTTCCTTCCTGCCGCCTATCGCACGATAGATGACAGCTCCCGCAACAGCTCCCGCGATCGGAGCCACCCAGAACAGCCAGAGCTGCTCGAGCGCCCAGGTTCCCTGGAAGATCGCCACGCCGGTGCTGCGCGCCGGATTGACGGAAGTGTTGGTGACCGGGATGCTGATGAGATGGATCAGGGTCAGGGCAAGACCTATGGCAAGAGGGGCGAACCCCTGCGGAGCCTTCCTGTCGGTCGCGCCCATGATCACGATGAGGAACATCATGGTCATCACGATCTCGCAGATGAGTGCGGCACCCATCGAGTAGCCCTGCGGAGAGTGCGCCGCGAAGCCATTGGAGGCGAAACCGGCGGTCGCATCGAATCCAGCGGTCCTGCTCGCGATCAGGAAGAGCACGCCTCCCGCCGCTGCGGCACCGAGAACCTGCGAGATGATGTAGGGTACGAGGTCCTTCGCCGGGAACCTGCCGCCTGCCCAGAGCCCGATGGATACTGCGGGATTGAGATGGCAGCCGGAGATGTGCCCGATGGCGTAGGCCATCGTGACCACGGTCAGACCGAAGGCCAGCGAGACACCCAGATAGCCGATGCCGACCCCCGGTATGCCCGCGGCCAGGACGGCGCTCCCGCAGCCGCCCAGGACCAGCCAGAAGGTGCCGAAGAACTCTGCTCCGTATTTTTTCACGACTACACCTCCGATTCCAGATCTGTGCCGGACGGGGTCCGGGTTATCTGAGCTGCGGCCAGCCCTTGTTCTCGCGTCCGAGATTCAGTACGCCGAAGAGGATGAGCATGGAGACGACCACGCCCGCGAGGACCGTGAAGCCGCTTCCACCTGCCATGATCTCAAGTACAACCTTCAGGGCGCTGACGCCGAGGAGGCCCCAGAATCCCCACTTCTTCCACCCGAACAGCGCGGAGACGAATACGATGCTGAGCACCGAGAGTGCTATCATGATCGGGAAGTACCATCCGAACGGCTCCCCGACGTCGCCGAACCACTGCACCATGTTGCATCCGGTATAGGTGAGGATGAGCGTCAGATTCCACAGGACGAGCAGCAGGAGCCAGATGGTCAGGCATCCGTGTCTTCCGTTACCCTCCGTCGCCACGATCTCTCCTTCCTGAATGGTGGGCATGCATGCGGGCAAAGCGGTCATCCATCCGGGCGAATCAGCGGACATGCAGGGGTTCGGGGTGGCATGACCATGCGGTTTCAACATCGGCCATGGCCGGGTCTTCGTCAACAAAGAAAGAGGAATGCATCCCGCCGCGGCGGATCATGATGGGCCGGCGACATTCCCCCGGGCGCCCGACCCGCTACTCCCCCTCGATGGATCCGGTCCCCGGGCCCGGCAGGCCCCCGGGGGCGTCCCTGCCGGCATGCTTCAACCCGAGTGCGAGCAGCCTGTCCCCGCTGGGCTTGACCTTCCTCTCGTAGTCGACCCTGGCCGAATCGAATGCGGCATTCGCGCTGCGGAGACCCCTGCCGATGCCTTCGAAGTGCTCCGAGAGCCTCTCCACCTGTTTGAACAGCCTGCCGGCCTCCGTCAGGATGGCGCGCGTGTTCTCCGTCTGCGAGGCCGAAAGCCAGGAGACGCTGACAGCTCCCAGCAGCGCTATGAGAGAGGAGGGCGTTGCAAGGAGGATGCGGTGCTCCGCTGCGTGCAGCACCAGGTCACGATCCCCCTCGAGCGCTGCGCTGAACAGCGATTCGGCCGGGATGAAGAGTACCACGTGGTCGAGCGCGTTCGGGAACTTGGCAGGATAGTTCCTCCTGGCCAGGTCCCTGATCGTGGATCTCAGTTTGGCCGCATGCTCGGCCAGCACCTTCGATCTCCGCCCGGGCTCGGCGGAATCCAGGGCTCCCACGAAATCGAGATCCGGGACCTTCGAGTCGATTATGACCGACCTGCCGCCGGGCAGGTTCACGATCATGTCCGGCTGGCCGTCCCCGCTGCGGACCTGTTCGAGGAAATCGCAATGTGCGCTCATGCCGGAGGCTTCGACTACGCGCCGCAGCGTCTCCTCGCCCCAGCGCCCCCTTGCCTGGTTTGACCTGAGAACCATCCGGAAGCGCTCCGTCTCTCCGGCCAGCGCCAGGCTTTGGGTCCCGAGGGCCTCCAGCTGCCTCCGCACCTCGCCGAGCGCCTGGGACTGGTTGTTCTCGCTCTGCTGAAGACGCTGCTGATATGTCTTCAGCTGCTCTTCGAGGGGCTTCAGAAGGCCTGCCACAGCCTCCTGCCTCCTGTCCAGGTCACCCTTCGCAGACTCCTGGAGCCTGCCGAAGGCATCCCGGGCAAGCCCGATGAACTCTCCGGCGCTCTGCCTCAGCGCGTCCGCACTCAGGATCCTGAACGCATCCCGCAGCTCTGCCAAGGCCCTTTCATGAGCCGCTCTCGATTCGACGGCTTCGCGTTCGTGGATCGAACGCTGCTCCGCCAGGAGGCCGCGGGCGGCCTGGAGTTCGGCCTGCGATCCGGCGAGTGCGGCGGACTCCCCTGAAAGTCTGGCCTGAAGGTCCTCGAGCCTGCCCTCCGCCGAGCGGAGAGCCTCGAGCACCTCGATCAGCCTGTTCTCCGAAATGCGTCCGGCGGTCTCGGCGCCGGCTTTACCGGCCACCAGCTCGATCGTGCGATCACGAAGCCCGGAGGCGGTTCGCTGCTCCGCCGCAAGCCGGGTCCTCAGATCCTCCGCCGTCGCGTCAGAGGAGCCCCGGTGCCGGACCGCACAGACGAGCCATCCCAGGAGAACTCCAGCCGTTGCGGAGACCGCGGCGATTGCTGCACCGGACAGAGCCATGGACACTCCGATCGGGTACGAGGGCCGGAACTATCCTTTGATCATGATGAGCAGCATCTTGAAGCGGGTCGTCGCTTCGAGCGAGTGCGGCCTTCCGGCCGGCATCACGATCATCTCGCCCGCCCCGACCGCATGGGGTCTGCCGTCTATCCTGATCTCCGCCTCGCCTTCGAGCACATGCACCGCGGCGTCGAACGGAGCGGTGTGCTCGCTGAGCCCCTCTCCCGCGTCGAATGCGAATGCCGTCAGCGTGCCTGCGGGGTTCCGGACGATCTCGCGGCTGACGACCGAATGGTCCTGATAGTCCACGAGATCCGCCACCCTCACGGGCCCTTCCCCGCTCCGAGCCTTCACTGCATCTCCCGACATGGGCTCCTCCTCACCGTATCCGGGCCTGCCGCTTCCCCGCTTCCATCAGCCTGGATGCGGCCGCCTACCTATCAACGCGCCCCGACGAACCCAGCCGGTTCGCCCCAGGTCGCACCGAATACGAACCGATCCAGCCTGTTCCTCTCCCTGGGAGTCAGATCGCGCCGCCCGAGGTCTTCGGGGAGGATCCCGGGGTCTCCCTCGTAGCCGATCGCGATGCCTGTCCAGGCTTCGAAGCCCTCCGGTATCCCGAACGCCTCGCGTGCGGTGGCCGGATGGATTCCGATCATCTGGTGCACCCTCAGGCCGCGGGAAGTCGCCTCTGCAAGTAGGTTAGCGGTTGCGAGGCCCAGGTCGTGCACCGCCGCCCGGTTCTCCTTCGCGTTTCGCGCGAATTTCAGGCTGACCACTCCGAGCGCCAGGACGGGCGCATCCTTCGCCCAGACGCGGTTGCCCTCGACGAGGCAGGACAGGACGCGCCCGAACTGCTCCGGATCCTCGCGCCTGGCGACGATGTATCTCCATGGCTGCTCGTTGTAGGAGGACGGCGCCCACCGCGCCGCCTCGAACAGCGAGAGAAGATCGACCAGGGCGACAGGTCGGTCGGCGAAGGCGTACGGGCTCCAGCGTTCCGACAGGTGTTCGAGGATGGGGTGGTCGGTGGCTGCGCTTTTCAGAGCCATTCATGCTCCTTCCGGTTCACCGGCTAGGCGGGCGGATGGGAAGGATGGACTCCCTGGGGACCGCCTCCGCCATCCCCCGCGGATGCGAGCAGATCAGACAGCAGGCTGCGCCCGCCCAGCCGGAGCAGGGTCAGCGCACTCTGTCCCTCCACGATCCGCTGGGTCTCGAGGATCTCGAACATGGTGGCCGAGACCTCTTCATCGGAGCTGATCGCAGCCATCGCCCTTCCCACTATCTCCGGCCTGACCGCGGCTGCCTTCCCGAATTCGACGGCAGCCAGTCGTTCGGCGGTGCTCCTGATGATGTTGACCTGGTTCGCGCCGTCCTGCCTGATGGCCGCCGTCACCTGCCGCAGGCGGTTGACCACCTTGCTCTCGATCTGCGAGATCATCTCGGGGTCGCGGAAGTGTACCTTGCGGATGTAGATGGAACCCAGCTTGTACCCCCACTCGTTCGACTTGGGGGTGACCTCGTCGCGCACCGTGCGGCTCATCGGGTGCCTGTCGATGAGCATCTTCGCAAGCGGGAGGTTGCTCAGGCAGCGGACCGTCGAGTTGCTGACGTTCGCGGCCAGGGAGCCTCGCGGGTTGGTGTTCTTGAACAGGTAGGCCACGGGATCGCTTATGAACATCTCGAACCATATCCCGATGCCCATGGGAGCTCCCTCCTCGGAGTTCACGGGCTGGCTCCGGAGGTACTGCTGGTCGAGCCTCATGTCGGTCACGTAGCGGCGCCCCAGCCAGTTGACCAGGAGCGCCCTCCACCCGAGCCTGCCCCACAGGAAGCAGAGCCCCGGCTTGTCGAGTATCCCTATCACGTTGCCGAACAGGACGTACACATGGCACTGCCGCTCGCGCACCGTGGTGTACACTCCGAGCGTCCGCGCGAGTCCGAGCAGGACCGGGACACCGATCAGGAACGCCAGGAACGACAAGGCCGCTACTGCCATCTGCCCGCTCACTGCTTCACCTCCGTGATGACCCGGCCGGCGCGCGAGAGCAGCGTGAGCTTCACGGTCCTCAGATATCCCTCCACTGCACCCATTCCGCTCTGCTTCAACAAGGTGAGCTGGGCTGCAAGGCGCTCCAGCGGCTCGACGTCCGCCTGCGCCTTCAGGGTCTCGATCTCGACCGCACGCCTGGACTCGACTATGCGCTGATCCGCGGCGGCGGTAGCCAGGCTGATGTCCGATGAAACCTGGTTATGCGCCGTATTGATGGCCGCAAGAGCCGACTCGACCTCCGGAGGTGGATCGATCCCGGTGATGAGCGAGGCATCGAGGAGTATCCCGTACCTGGCCTGGGAGCACCGGCACTCCTTGTCCATGTGGTCGTTGAGGTCCCTCAGGTTCTTGCGGAGGTCGTTTATCGAAATGCCTTCGACGGAGACGGTTCCGGATGCGGCATCGATCCCTGCCTTCTCGGGGGCCTCGAAGGTTGCGATCCTCTCCCGGAGGACCGAGACGAAGTAGCCCATCACATGGGCGATGGGCTTCCTGACGCCGAAGATGTAGGCGTAGAGGTTGCGCTCGGAGACCTGGAAGCGGATCTGCCCGGTCAGCCCCGTGTTGAGCTGGTCCTTCGTGACGGCCTCGAGGACAGTGCCGTTCTGGTTCGCGGAGGGCGACTCCGGATCGTAGGCCATGTTGACCGTCTCGGTCGCGACCGAGACCTTGTGGATCTTCTCCCAGGGCCATTTGAAGTAGGGACCTCCGGGCATGATCACCCTGACCTGGGGGTAGCAGTACCTCTCCCTCTCGGTATCTCTCAGTGATTCGGAGATGGCTTCGTCGTCGAGGGTCGTCAGGTTTCCCAGCCGCTTCGCCCTGCCGAAGACAGTCTTCACAGCCCTCTGGTTCGGGGCGACGGTGAAGAAACCTGTAAGAAGAACACGCACCACGACCCATGCCAGGAACCCGATCAGCACTCCGTTCTGGACATCCATGCAGCCTCCGATCGCAGGAGAAGCCATTCCGTTCGGGAGGAGAAGTCCCGGTCGATACAGAGAGGATACTCCATTTCCATGTGCCGCTGCCATGCCTGTCGCCTGGATCACGGATGCCGCCCGGGATCCCGAACGGCAATCCACCCTCCGCCAGGGTGCCGTGTCATCTGGCGGAACGGCGGGCGTCACTGTTAGGATACGCACATGGAACACAGGGAGTATCCTTCGAAAGGCCTGACATGACGGCATTTGCTGAAGCAATACGCCAGGGGATCCCCGCTGCGATCCCCGATATGCCACCGGAGGAGCCGGGAACGGACCACGCCCCCTCGAGGCCGCAGGTGCTGGACCGCCGGGGACGAGAGCTCGCCCTCGCGAACGCGCTGCGGTACTTCCCGGCCGAGTGGCACGGAGCGCTGGCACCCGAGTTCGCGCGGGAGCTCTCGACGGACGGACGCATCTACATGCGGCGTTTCAGGCCGCATTACGAGATGAAGGCCCGCCCGATCCGGGAGTACCCCGCCGCCTGCCCTCAGGCGGCCGCCATCATGCTGATGATCCAGAACAACCTGGATCCCGCCGTCGCCCAGCACCCCCACGAGCTCGTCACATACGGCGGCAACGGGACGGTCTTCCAGAACTGGGCGCAGTACCTGCTTGCCATGAAGTACCTCTCGGAGATGACCACGGAGCAGACCCTGGTCCTCTACTCGGGCCATCCCATGGGACTCTTCCCCTCGCATCCGGACGCCCCGCGGGTGGTCGTCACGAACGGGATGGTCGTCCCCAACTACTCCTCCAGGGCCGACTACGACAGGATGTCCGCGCTGGGAGTCACGTCCTACGGTCAGATGACCGCCGGCAGCTTCATGTACATCGGACCGCAGGGGATCGTACACGGAACAGCCATAACCCTCCTCAACGCGGGGAGGAGGTATCTGGGTCTGGAACCGGGCAGGAATCTGTCCGGAAAGGTCTTCGTGACCTCCGGGCTCGGCGGCATGAGCGGAGCGCAGGCCAAGGCGGCCGTCATTGCCGGAGCCGTCTGCGTCGTAGCCGAGATCAACCCGTCTGCCCTGCGCAAGAGGCAGGAGCAGGGCTGGCTCATGGAGTCGGACGACGACCTCGACCGGATCCTCTCCCGGATGGAGCGGGCGCGCGAGTCCGGCGAGGCTCTCTCGCTGGGTTATCTGGGCAACGTCGTGGACCTGTGGGAGAAGCTTGCTCGAGCCGGAACACGGATCGACCTGGGCAGCGACCAGACATCCCTGCACGCCCCGTTCTCGGGCGGCTACTACCCGGCCGGGCTCTCCCTCGAGGAATCCAACCTGATGATGGTGGCGGATCCCGAAGGATTCCGCACGCGGGTGCGCGAATCGCTGCGGAGGCAGGTCGCGGCCGTCAACGCTGTCGCTGCAGGGGGAATGGCATTCTGGGACTACGGGAACGCATTCCTGCTGGAGGCCTCGCGCGCCGGGGCCGAAGGCATCACCAGGGCTGACGGGAGCTTCTCCTACCCCTCCTACGTCGAGGACATCATGGGGCCGGTCTGTTTCGACTACGGCTTCGGACCCTTCCGCTGGGTCTGCTGCTCAGGGTCCGATGAAGACCTGGACGCAACAGACGCCATAGCTGGCGGGATCCTCGAGGATATGGCGGCTGCGGCGCCTCCGGAGACCCGCAGGCAGACGCTCGACAACCTGCTCTGGATCAGGAAGGCGAAGGAGAACAGGCTGGTGGTCGGCTCCAGAGCCAGGATACTGTATGCGGACCATCCCGGAAGGATACGGATCGCGCTCGCCTTCAACGATGCCATCGCCCGAGGCGTGATAACGGGACCCGTGGTGCTCGGACGCGACCATCACGACGTGTCCGGTACGGACTCCCCCTGGCGCGAGACCGCCAACATACGCGACGGCAGCTCCTTCACGGCGGACATGGCGGTTCAGAATGCCATCGGCGACTCGTTCAGGGGCGCCACGTGGGTTTCTCTGCACAACGGCGGAGGAGTGGGCTGGGGCGAGGTCGTCAACGGCGGTTTCGGGATGCTCCTGGACGGCTCCCCCGACGCCTCCCGCAGGGCTGCCTCGATGCTTTCGTGGGACGTGGCCAACGGCCTCGCCCGCCGGGCATGGGCCCGCAATCCGGGTGCCTTGTTCGCAATCTCGAAGGCCATGGAGCTGGAACCGGGCATGAGGGTCACCCTGCCATGTCGAGGCCGACCCGGGCGTGGTGTCGAGAGCGCTGGACGGAGCCTGACGCATCCGGTTCCGCAGGCCTGGTTTCGACCGACGGCCGGATCCCGGCAGGATCTAGGTGCGCAGGATCTCCCTGACCCTTGCCTCGATGGCTTCGGGCGATATGGCTGGAGCACAGGAGCAGATCACCGCGAGCCCGGTGGACAGGACGAAGGAGAACTGCTCGCAGGGCACAGGGGAGGCGCTTCCGGCCAGATGCGACATCCGCCTTCCCAGGATCCGGGCAAACCTCACGTGGACTCCCGGGTACTCCGATTCGACGGTCCCGGCGGCCCTCTCCAGATCATCGACCCCGGGTTCCGGCTCCATCAGAGGAACAGGTCCCTCTCCCCCGCCCTGATCCTTTGCAGATACTTCTCGACGATCTCCCGGACACCCTGCTCCGGCAGACGGCCCATCTCCTCTTCGAGCAGCCTCCAGCCCTTTTCCCGGGTCTCCGGCGAGGCGTAGTCGAGGAGGTACTCGGCAAAGGTGAGGACAGCGTTGGGCATGCAGAAGCTCTGGATGTTCCCTGATTTGGAGAAGCCCATGAAGCAGCCGCCGGTTCGCCCGCACCTGTAGTCCGCAGTACAGAAGCTCGTGATCATCCCCATGTCCGCCAGCTCGGAGACCACCTCGTCGAGCGACCTGGGGTCGGAGAGCATGAACTGCTGCTTCTCCCCCTGGACGGTCCCGGCGGAGTAGCCCCCTATGCCGATGTTGGAGCCGGCATCTATCTGGGTTACGCCCACGGGTATGACTTCGCGGCGGATCTCTGCGGACTCCCTCGCCGTGAGTATCAGGCCGGTGTACGGGACCGACAGCCGGAGGACCGTGACGAGCTTCTTGAACTGTTCGTCGCTCACCCTGTGGGCCGGGTTCTCGGTGTAGGGGGTGTTGAGGGCCGGTTCCAGCCTGGGAAAGCTGATGGTATGAGGCCCCACGCCGCCGAAGTGCTTCTCGAGGCTCATGGTGTGGAGCAGCAGGGCCATCACCTCGAACCTGTAGTCGTACAGCCCGAAGAGGGCTCCTATGGCCACGTCGTCGATCCCCGCCTCCTGCGCCCTGTGCAGGGCGTAGAGCCTCCAGCGCATGTCCCCCTTGAGAGTGTCGGCGGGATGGAGCTTGCGATAGGTCGCGGGATGATAGGTTTCCTGGAAGACCTGATAGGTCCCTATCCCGACCTCCTTCAGCTTCCTGTAGTCATCGACGCAGAGAGGCGCGGCGTTGACGTTGACCCTGCGGATCTCCCCGCCGCCCTCCTTCACGGAATAGGCGAGGCGTATCGTGTGGGCGATGAACTCCGCGCCCGACCGGGGGTGCTCGCCGTAGACCATGACGAGGCGCTTGTGACCCCTGCGGATCAGGGCGACGATCTCGTCCCTGAGCTGGTCGTCCGTCAGGCTGGATCTGACCGCATCCCTGTTGGAGCTCCGGAAGCCGCAGTACTCGCAGTTGTTGACGCAGTAGTTCGAGACGTAGAGAGGGGCGAAGAACACTATCCTGCGCCCGTACACGGACTGCTTCACCCGCAGGCCTGCGGCGTACATCTCCTGCCAGAGGTCCTCGTCGGTGCAGTTCAGCAGCGCGGCCGTCTCGGATGGCTCGAGCCTCTGCAGGGTCAGGGACTTCGCAAGTATGTCACGCACCCTGGACGGATCCGGGCGGGCGTTCCTCTCGAGCTCGGTCGAGATGAGACCCTCGTCGACGAAATCCCTGTCGTCATCGAGATATTTCGCGTTCTCCTCCGCGCGTATCACGCTGGAGATCCATCCGTTGTCGCTCGCGCTCATCGCACCACCATCCGGGTCGGATAATGCCATTGCAGTCGGGGATAGTATATAATGACACCGTGCATGGACCGGTTCCCCCGCCTTGTCGGCAGAAAGGAGGAGACTGCCCGTGTGGAAGACCGTTCTCTTCGATCTGGACGGCACCCTCCTCGACTACCGCAGCGCGCAGGAAGGTGCCCTCTCGGACTGCTGTTCCGAGCTCGGCCTCGAACCGGCAGGCTCCGTCCGAAGGCTTCTCCGTTGCTTCATCGATTCAGAGCCTGTTCAGGCGATCGAGGCCTGCAGACCCGGAGCGCCAGGCACCAGCGACCCCTCCGTGTGCGCCGGGTTCCCCCTTTCCGAGTCCGTTTCGTGCCCCGGGTTCCTCGATGCGTACTTCAGGGCGCTGGCCGGCCAGTGTGCTCTTGTCGACGGTGCTCTCGAAGTCCTTTCCGAGATCCGGCCACGATGCCGGACCGCCGTCGTCTCGAACGGCCCGGGACCGGTGCAGCGCTCCCGCATGGAGGGCTCCGGGCTGATGCAGTACTTCGACGCGATAGTGATCAGCTGCGAGATCGGAATGTCCAAGCCGGACCCCGGCATCTTCCAGATCGCGCTGAAGATCCTCTCCGCCCCGCGGGAGACCGCAGTCGTCATCGGGGACGGAGCCGCGAGCGACATGCGGGGCGCAGAGGCAGCCGGCCTTGATTTCGTCTATTTCAGACCGGACGGGGTGTTCGTTCCCGAAGGGCGGAGGGTCGCTCAGATAACCGACCTGAGGGAATTTCCAGGGCTCCCGGGTTTCCGGGAGGATGAAGCCGGCATGAGCCGGCAGTAGGAGGGAAACATGAGACTTGCTCTACTCGTAGCAGTCCTGTCGACCGTAGCTGTGTTCGCGGGCTACTCGGAATTCGGACTCCACGGAGGCTTCTACATCCCGACGGGCGATGCGGGCGACGCATACAACCTGAGCCCGATGATAGGCGGACAGTTCCTGATGCACATGCCGGTGTACGCTATCGAGGCGGGCGTCAGCTACGTCTTCCTGCAGCCCGAGGCCGACATCGAGGGATACTCCGCACACCTGATCCCGATCAACGCGGGCATAAGGACCTACAGCGGAAGCGTGTTCTACGGCGGCGGCGTCGAGCTCGACATGTTCAGCGCGAGCTGGGAGACGCCCGCAGGTGACGAGGAGGACAGCGAGAGCGACTTCGGCGCCTACGGCACCCTGGGGACCATAATCCCGCTGGGCGGCACCAAGCTCGAGCTCGCCGGCAAGCTCCACTTCGTCGACTTCGAAGACCTGTGGCTCTCCGCAGCGGCGGGCATCTACTTCTAGGAATCCAGTCAGAGCGAGGGGCTGCCGGCTCCGGCCGGCAGCCCCTTCTGCGTCATGTCATCGAGCAGACCAGACCAGGGCGCCGGAGGCGTCGAAAAGCTGTATGGAGTTCACCGGATGCGTGATCCATCCTCCGATGCCGGGAGTGTTGATGCAGCCGGCCCGGAGCGCGGCGTCGGAAGCCGGGTACCCGCTGAGCGTGAGGGAGGGACCCCAGCACCCGGGCCCGTACCAGCCCATATCCGCCACCTGGTATCCGGCGGGATCCGCGATAGATATGCAGGCCCCAGTGCTGTCCTCCACGCCCGCGTAGAACTGCCTGACGCCTTCGCCGTCGTAGATCGAGAGGGCGGAGATCGAGTCGCTCTCGGCCAGCTGCAGCCTGTAGCGCCCGTTCCTGTCGGAGAGGTAGATCTGGGCGTAGTCCCCTTCGGCTATCTCGGCCGTCAGCCTCGGACTCCCCTGTGAATCGAGCATCTCGATCATGGGCCTCCCGTTTTCGACAGCAATGCTGATCCGGACATCGCCGGACTTGTCGAGCAGACTCAGGCCGGGCCCTTCCGCATCGGCACCAAGTATCGCCCAGGTCGTGCCGGAGGAATCTACGATGGTGAGTGAACTGAACGTCGAGATGTCGTGGGGTGCCTTGATGTGGTTGTAGAGAAGCACCGCAAGCACCACCGCCGCCAGGCCGCCTGTCGCGGCCGCCGGGGCCACCCAGCCGGGAACGCCCTCCCTCTCGCCGTATCCATCCATCTGATCCTCCTTCCGGACGGCCCCCGGGGCGGTGCCCCGCCTATACCGGGACCGCGTCCATCAGGTCCCGGACGACTCCGTGCACGTCGAACAATCTTGCGGCCCTCTCCCTGCCCCGCAGACCGAAGGAGGCGAGCCTCTGCGGATCCGAGCAAAGGGCTGCCACCCCGTCGCAGAACCCGGCCCGATCCGTGAGGATGCCGGAAACACCGTCCTCGACAGCGTCGGTTACTCCTCCTTCGGCCAGTCCCGCGACTGCAGTGCCGCACGCCGAGGCTTCGACGAATGTCAGGCCGAAACCCTCCACATCCCCGGAAGCGGTGTCGGACTGGCATGGAGAGACGAACAGGTCGGCCGAGCGGTAGAGGGACGCAAGCTCGTCGTCGCTCACCTCGCCCAGGAACCGCACTCTGTCCCCTAGGTCGGCCGAGGAGTGCCGGAGTTCCTCCTCCAGCGGCCCCCTGCCGGCTATCCATAGACCGGCGTCGATCCCTTTCGACAGGACGGTCCGGAGTGCGTCCAGCACGAGGTCGAACCGTTTCCTGGGAACCATTCGGCCGGCCGAGGCGAGCTGGATCCCGTGGCTCCCGGGGAGACGGGGGCCGTCGGGCGTGAAGAGCGACGTGTCGACACCGTTGATGCCGACATGGATCGTGGCGCCCGGGGCCAGCGAGGATGCCCCGCCCGCGGTGAAGCGGCTCGCAGCGGCGACAAGCCCCGATCCCTCCAGGACCGATCTCCTCCGTACGGCTGCGAGGAATCCCTTCCGCTCGAAGACCTCCCTGCCGTGGACACAGCATACGACGGGCACCCCGATGCGGGCTGACAGCGCGCCCTCCGCGACGTTCCAGGTCGAGCACAGAAGCAGATCGGGAGGCGGCTCGCTCCTCGTCTCCCCGCGGATCGCCCTCCTGAAATGGAAGCGCCCGAATCTCGGGAAGTCGTGCCCCTGCACCCGGACAAGGCGGGGGGCGGGAGCGGACGGAGCTTCGTCTGACTTCTTGGCGAACACTGTCACATCAGCCCCCGCGAGCCGGAGGGCTTCCGCGGTGTTCGAGGCCCATCTGGCCAGACCTCCGAGCTTGGGCGGCCAGTCCTCAGTCAGGAGCCAGACCCTCCCGAACCTGCAGTTCCGGCTGCGTTCCGGGATAACTCCGGATCCATCCCCCGGCCCGGTCATGGCCGGCCCTTCCCGCCGCTTCCGGCCATGCCGTCCCTCCTCAGGTACAGCAGCCCGGCCAGGGTGAAGAGCCCTGCGGAGACGAGGAAGGTGCTCGCGAGCCCGCAGCAGAGAAGGATCGTGTTGCCGAGAAGGGGTGCGAGCAGGCCCCGGACCGCCGTGAGCGTCAGGTGCAGCCCCTGGTATGTCGCGGCCTGGCCTGCCGGGGCGAAATGAAGGCTGGACATGTTCCAGGAGATGTTCACGCCGGCCATGGCTATCGAGTACACGCAGAAGGCCGCGTAGAACAGGGGGATGCCCGCGGTCTCGAAGACTCCCCCCATGGCGATGAGGAGCGGATAGAGCCCCAGGACGAGGCAGATCAGCCCCGTGAACCTGAAGGGGTGCAGCCGCTCGACCCTCATGCCCATGAACGGGCTGAGGAGGAGGATGCCCATCTGCGCCAGGACCCCCTTCGCGAAGGCATACTGCTCGTATCTCAGTCCGAGGACGTCACGCGCGAAGAAAGGTATCGCCGGGAGGATCATCATGAATGCGAACCCGTAGATCATGAAGTACGCCTCGAAGCGCGCGAATTCGCGGTCGCGCCTGAAGACCTCGAAGAGCGGGCGCAGGAAGCCCCTCCCGGCCCCCGCCGGCGCCTCCCGCCGGAGACCGGTGGCCATCCTCGCGAAGATCATGGCGTGGGCGAAGCCGGCGGCGGCCATCCCTATGAACAGTATGCGGTAGATGGAGAAATCGGCGTCGAGGAGCCTTCCGACCATCAGGGAGGCCGGGAGGCTGAACAGCGTGAAGAGGCTGACCGCCCAGCCGAACAGGACTCCCCTCCTGCCGGCTGCGTACCTCTCACGGAGGATCGTGTTCAGGACAGGGACCATGACGCTGTCCGCGGCCGAGAAGCACGCGATGAGCAGCAGGAGTACGTTCACGTCGTCCGAGAAGTACATCAGGGCAATGGGCAGACGGAACAGCCCGGCGATCAGCACCGCCCCCCGGTAGCTCCCCCGTCTCTCGATGAGGGAGTTTATGAGGACCGAGAGGAAGTTGCTCACGGGCCACATCATCACGAGCAGGGTTATCTGCCACGCGGAGGCATGCAGGCCGTTGGCGGCTATGTACTCGCTGTTGAGGGTGACGCCTGAGACCGCGGCGGCCGCGAGTGAGGAGAGAAGATGCAGGTGGTAGGTCCTGCGCTCGGTCCCTTCGAGCCCCGCGAGGCTCCGCCACGGGACGAGCCCCCCCAGCAGACGGCCGGCCCGCATGGCCTGGTGCTACTCTCCCCCGATTGCGCCCCTGCGCTTCAGGAAGTCGATTATCCGGCCGGCGCAGGCGAAGGCGTCATCCGCCACGGTATCGATGCGGAGTTCCGGATTCTCCGGCGGCTCGTAGGGAGCGGAGATCCCGGTGAACTGCTTGATCTCGCCGGCCCTGGCCTTGCGGTAGAGCCCCTTCGGATCGCGCGCCTCAGCCTCCGCGAGCGGGGTGTCGACGAAGACCTCTACGAAGTCGCCCTCAGCCTGGATCGAGCGCGCGGCGGCCCTGTCCGCTGCGTAGGGGCTGATGAACGCCACGATGTTGATTATCCCCGAGGACGTGAGGAGCTTGGCTACCTCCGCGATCCTGCGGATGTTCTCTGTCCGGTCCTCGGGCGAGAAGCCCAGGTCGCTGTTCAGTCCGTGACGGATGTTGTCCCCGTCGAGGATGACGGAGTAGAGACCTTCGGAGTGCAGAATCCTCGCTGCGGCGTCCGCGATGGTGGACTTGCCCGAGGACGGGAGCCCGGTCATCCATACCGTGATTCCCCTGCTCCCCAGGAGACACTCCCTCTCGGTCCGGCCGATTGCGTGGTCATGCCAGGTTATTTCGCGGTCGGCGGCATTCATCGGAGTTCCTTTCGCTTGTTGCTTCAGGGCTGTTCCTGCCGTGATGGATGAGGAACATACTCCTGCGGAGGGGCGACGCAAAACGGATCCGGTCCGGGCGGCTTGAGCATGGCTCCGCCTTTTGATAGTATTGCCAGCGAACAGACGAACCGCGCACGGACCAGGACCGGGTGCCTGCTCCGTGCCGCGTGGAAGGCCGCAGAGGATCGACGGGAGTTGTCGGATGGACGTCAATACGATACGGGAAGCTCTGGGCAACTGCCTCACCGACACGTCGGAACTGGGGATCGGGAACCTCAGGAAAGGGAAGGTTCGCGACCTCTACGATCTCGGTGACCGCCTCCTGCTCATCACCACTGACAGGCAGAGCGCCTTCGACAGGGTGCTCGCGTCGATACCGTTCAAGGGCCAGATCCTGAACCAGATCTCGGCGTGGTGGTTCGAGAGGACGAAGGACCTCATCCCCAACCACCTCATCTCCATGCCGGACCCCTCGGCGACGATCGCGAGGAAATGCAGGGTCTTCCAGGTCGAGTTCATCGTCAGGGGCTACCTGACAGGATCGACTAACACATCGGCATGGACCCTGTACAACGGCGGGGCCCGGGATATCTGCGGCAACCGGCTCCCGGACGGGATGTACAAGAACCAGGTATTCCCCAGACCCCTCATCACTCCCACCACCAAGAGCGACAAGCACGACGAATCCATCACCCCCTCCCAGATCGTCGCAAGGGGTCTGATGACCAGGGGGCAGTGGGACGAGGCGGCGGACATCGTGCTCGAGATCTTCCGCAGGGGCCAGGAGACGGCGGCCGAACACGGCCTGATCCTCGTGGACACCAAGTACGAGATGGGTATCGACGCGGACGGCAGGCTCCTCCTGGTGGACGAGCTCCACACCCCGGACTCCTCGAGGTACTGGCTCGCAGGCAGCTACGAGGAGCGATTCCTGAGGAACCAGGAGCCCGAGAACATAGACAAGGAGTTCCTGAGGCTGTGGTTCGTGCAGAACTGCGATCCGTACGGCGAAGGCCAGCTTCCCGCCGCTCCCGAGGAACTCGTGGTGGAACTCTCGTCGCGCTACATCCGCCTCTACGAGATGATAACGGGCACCCGCTTCACCCCTCCCCCCGACGAGCCCGTCCTGAAGAGGCTCAGGCGCAACCTGGAGGCGGCCGGCATCGAGATGGAGGAGGACCGGCTGGGCTTCCTCGACGAGATGGAGGGCAGGCTCTGACCCCCTCCCGGATTCCCGCTGTCGAGCCGGGATCCTCGACCTGTCGATTCACTTTCCCCGCATGGAGGTTTCAGCCATGAAGTACGCATGCATTTCGATCCTTGCGCTGGCGGCTATCCAGGCCTCGGCCGGCGTCCTGCCCGTCTCGGTCACCCTTGATGCGACCTGGAACAGCAAGTACGTCTGGAGAGGCCTGAACTGCGTCGACGAAAGCGTCCTCCAGCCATCAGCATTTCTTTCCCTTTCGGGGATGACGGCCGGCGTGTGGGGCAACATGGAATTGACGGACGTGAACGAGTTCACCGAGGAGGATGACAGGGCCGGAGCATTCACCGAGGTGGACTGGTATCTCGGCTACGAACTGGATCTCCTCCTGGCGGGGCTGAGTGCGGGTGTGGGCTGGTACACCTACCCCAACACCGAAGCCGAATCGACGGCCGAGCTGTACGTATCCGGATACGCCAAGGTGCTGTTCTCGCCTGAGCTCACGATCTACCAGGGCATCAAGGAGGCCGAGGGGATGTACGTCTCGGTTTCCGGCTCCCAGGAGCTCGGCGGCATCAGCCTCGCGCCGACGGTCGCGATGACGCCGACCCTCTCGGCCAATCTCGGATGGGGCAACAAGGTCCACAACAACTACAACTTCGGCGTGGACAAGGCGGCGATGACCGATCTCACGATCGACCTCTCCGCTCCCGTGGGAATCGGGCTGGTGTTCACGGTCACGCCCGCCGTCCACTACTCGATGATGCTGGACGACGAGATCTCGGACGGCTTCGAGGATTCCTCCAACTTCTGGGGGGGCCTGTCCCTGACTGCCTCGATCTAGTCCGGACGAGGAGCCGCCCGCCGGGAGGCGGGCGGCAAAGCCTTGCGGGACGGCGGGATCAGGCCAGGACTACCGATACGCTGGTCCCGGTCATGAGCACATCGGAGATTGGGCAGCGCCTGTCCACCTCGTCCAGGAAGGCCTGCTTCTCCTCACGGGTCATGTCGGCATCGATTTCGACGGATGCCGATATCGATGTGAACCCGGCACGCCCTCCGGTCGTCATCCCGAGGAGGTAGTCGGTGTCGATCGAGGCTTCCACCGACACCTTCAGGCCCTTCAGTGCCAGCTTCTTCTGCCCGGCCACGATCCGCGCGATCGCCGAGAGGCATCCCGCCAGCGACACGAGCTGGTAGGAGAGGGGATTGGCACCATCGTCGGTCCCCATCGGCATGGGCTGGTCGATTATCAGTACATGATCCCCGTCGACGATGCACTCCGTCCTGAATCCCTCGCACATAACGGACTGGGCGGTGTACTTCTTGAGAGGCATGGCCGTCACTCCTTCCCCAGATCGCCGAACAGGTCCGGCTGGGACTCCTCTCCGGCTTGTTTCAGGGCTTCCTGGGACCTCAGTCTCAGGGCTTCCGCCCTCTCCATCACTTCCTCGATGGAAGGCGGAGGAAGGGGATCCGGTTCCCGGTCGGGAACTCCATCCTGTCCAGCCTGCTCTGGAGTCGGCGGGCATGGATCGACCCGGGGATCGGTAACGGGAGCGGCTCCGGGATCAGGGGCTGGTCCCGCGTCCTCCACGAATCTGATGCTGGAGACGGGCCGGCCGGCTCCGATCCGGTTCCCGCGCGCGGCGACTCCCTTCACTAGAACATCGCCGATCCGGATATCCTCCTTGTGGGTGCGCATCCGCTTCTTGCGCTCGAACCAGACCTCGATGCCGCCGCCGTTCGCTGTCGTGAAGAGCATGAGTTCGGAGCCCTCGGGGATGAACCTGTAATCCTTCTCCAGGATGAAACCCTCCACCGCGAAGCGCTTCACGAAGGCGACCAGGGTCCTGCAGTCGCGGTAGACGGCGGTATAGACTCTCTCCTTGTCATGAATCCCGCAGAACGAGACGTTCCCGTCGATGAAGTGCTTCTCGGCAACCGGGAGGATCCGGAAGGACCCGTCGCCATCGAAGACGCATATCCTGTCGTACTCCGAAGCGTCGAAGCAGACATCACCCCTGACCGCGGAACCCACATAGCCGGCCTGGGCGTCGTAGCAGACCTTGAGATTTCTCAGGCTGACACCCTTCACGTCGATGCCGGTGAATGTCTCCAGCCTGGTAAGCCTGGGATATCTCCTGCCATACTTCTTGAGGAGCGCCTGGAGCCAGCTCACGGCAAATCGCTTCAGATCAGAGAGATCCCCGGTTACTGCGACGATCCTGGACCTGACATCCCCCATCTCGTGCCTGTGTGCCTCGATGTCGAAACGGGAGATCCTCCTGATCCTTATCGCGAGCAGCTTCTCGATCTCGTCGTCGGTCACGCCCTCACCTTCGAGGAAGGGTTCCATCCCGTCCCGCACGGCCTGCATGACCCGCTCGAAAGTCTCCTTCTCCTCGATCCGCTTGTAGACCCGATTCTCGATGAAGACCTGCTCGAGCGTCATCCATCTGATCCTGGCTTCCAGATCGCCCAGCTCGAGTCGGAGTTCGCGCTCCAGGACATCGAGCAGGAGATCGGTGGAGTATCGGAGGAGCTCGGAGACGGTCGCCTCCATCGGGCGCCCCTCGCGGATGACCACGATGTTCGAGGTGTAGACCATCTCGCAGTCGGAATGAGCGTATAGCTGCTTTATCGTGTCGTCGGGCTCACCGCCCCTGGACAGGGTGAGTTCTATCTCGACCTTGCCCGACGTGAAGTCGTCGATCGAGGAGACCCTCACCCTTCCCTTCCTGGCGGCATTCTCGATGGAGGCTATCAGGCTCTCCGTCGTGCAGCCCCAGGGGATCTCCCTGATCACGAGCTTCTTCTGACCCTTCTTCTTCTCGATCGTGGCCCTGTTCCTGATCTTGCCGGCACCGTCGGCATATCCCGAGGTGTCGATGCTCCCTCCCTGGAGGAAATCCGGGAAGAGCGCAAAGGGCTTCCCGCGGATGCAGGCTATCATCGCGTGGAGGAGCTCGCAGAAGTTGTGGGGCATGACCTTCGTCGACATTCCCACGGCGATGCCCTCCGCCCCCAGCAGGAGGAGCACGGGGATCTTCGCCGGCAGCAGGAGCGGTTCCCTGTTCCGTCCGTCATAGCTCTCCGTGAACGAGGCTATCCTGTCGTTGAAGAGCGTCTCCCGCGCGAGTTCCGTCAGGCGGCACTCGATGTACCGGGGTGCCGAGGCCTGGTCGCCCGTTATGTCGTTTCCGAAGTTGCCCTGGGTGTCGATGAAGTAACCTCTGTTGGCCAGGGTCACGAGAGCGTCGCCGATGGACTGGTCGCCGTGCGGGTGATAGCGCATGCAGTGACCTATCACGTTGGCAACCTTGTTGAAGCGGCCGTCGTCCAGCTCGTGGAGGCTCCACAGGATCCTGCGCTGAACGGGCTTCAGGCCGTCGGCGGCGTCCGGGATCGCCCTGTCCTTTATGACGTAGGAGGCGTACTCGATGAAATTCTCGTTGAAGAGTCCTCGAAGGCTGGCTTCTGCGCTCATCTGAGGTTCTCCACGATGAAGTCCCGCCTTGCGGGGGTGTTGCGGCCCATGAAGAACTCGAGCATCTCGGGCACTTCCTTCATCCGCGAGATGGTCACGGGAAGCAGCCTCATATCGGGGCCGATGAACCGCCCGAACTCTGACGGGGATATCTCGCCCAGCCCCTTGAACCTGGTGATCTCGCTCCCCCTGCCGAGCCTCGCGAGCGCATCCTCCTTCTCGCGGGCGGAGTAGCAGTAGGCGGTCTCCCTCCTGTTCCTCACCCTGAACAGGGGGGTTTCGAGGATGAAGAGATGGTTGTCCAGAACCAGCCCCTCGAAGAAATGCAGGAACAGGGTCAGGAGCAGGTTGCGGATGTGCATCCCGTCCACATCGGCATCTGTGGCCATGATTATCCTGTTGTAGCGCAGGGTCTCGACGCCGCCTTCGATGTTGAGGGCCTGCATCAGGTTGTACATCTCCTCGTTCCCGTAGAGCGTGTCCCTGCGGAGGCCGAAGCAGTTCAGAGGCTTGCCGCGGAGGGAGAACACCGCCTGGGTGTTGACGTCGCGGCACGCCACGATGCTCCCGGAAGCGCTCTGTCCCTCGGTGAGGAAGATGGTGCTCTGCTCGGCTCTCGGATCGTCCTCGCCCAGATGCAGCCTGCAGTCGCGCAGACTCGGGATCCTTATCGCGACCTTCTTGGCCCTCTCGCGGGCCTTCTTGCGTACGCTCTGCAGTTCGGTCCTGATGCTCATGTTGACCTGTATCTTGGAGAGCATGGCCTCGGCGGCGGCCGGGTTGCGGTGCATGAGCTGCTCGATCTCCTGCTTGATCCTTGTGACGAGCGGCCCCCTGATGTCGGTGTTCCCGAGCCTGGTCTTCGTCTGGGACTCGAACACCGGGTCTGTCAGGCGTATCGAGACGACGCCGATGATCCCCTCGCGGATGTCCTCGGGCGAGTAGCTCTTGCCGGCGAAAGAGTTGATGCCCTTCAGGATTCCCTCCTTGAACGCGGAGAGGTGGGTGCCCCCGGCGCTCGTGTACTGGCCGTTGGCGAAGGACATGTACTTCTCGCCGAAATCGTTCGTATGCGTGAAGGCGAACTCCAGAGTCCCGTCTCTGAAGTATAGAGGCGGGTAGAGAAGGGATTCGCCGGCTTCGTCAGCGAGGAGGTCCTTGAGCCCCTCCTCGGACGAGAACGTCGTACCGTTGAGAACGACTTTCAGCCCGGTGTTCAGGTATGCGTAGTGCCTGGCTCTGTTCGTGAGGAGTTCCTCGCGGAAGGCATATCCGGGGAAGACCTGCTCGTCAGGGGTGAACTCGACGAGCGTTCCGTTCCTCTCGGTCGTCTCCCCCGTGCTGACGCCGATCTCCTCGCCGCGGCAGAAGCGGACCTCCTGGAATGCTCCGTCGCGGTAGCTCACCACCCGGAAGCTCTCCGACAGGGCGTTCACGGCCTTGGAACCCACCCCGTTGAGGCCGACGCTGAACTGGAAGACATCCGTGTTGTACTTGGCTCCGGTATTGATCACCGAAACGCATTCGACCAGCTTGCCGAAGGGGATGCCCCTGCCCCAGTCCCTGACGGAGCAGCACTTCGCATCGCACTTCGCCAGGATGCGCTTCCCGAATCCCATGATGAACTCGTCGACTGCGTTGTCGATGATCTCCTTGAAGAGGATGTAGACACCGTCGTCGGGGTGGCTGCCGTCGCCTATGCGGCCGATGTACATGCCGGTGCGCAGCCTGATGTGCTCGACGGACGAGAGCGTCTTCACCTTGCTCTCGTCGTATATCGCGGTTCCCGGTTCGATCTGTGTTTCAGCCATGATGTCTATATGTCGTTTCCTTCTGGAGAAGAGGCTCGACAGGTAGTATAAGGCCTGGAGCCTCCGGCCGCGAGGCGCGATATGTTGCGTACCGCGCAGGCAGACACGCCATGGGTGGGGCCCGTGCTGACGTGCGGGACGGCCGGAGCCGGACCGTGCCGCCTCGTCCTGATCAGCAGACTGCCGGATCCGGAGGGGCTGCCGGGGCTCCACGACGGAGGTAGTGCGCCAGAGATCCCCCGAAGAGAACGATGAGCATCAGGTTGACGGCGATGATGACCGACGGGACTGCAACGAGCCCTATTTCGGGAATGAGGATGCGGTATCCGGCGGCGGAGAGCAGTATCGCAGCCGTGACGGGAAGGACGGCGGCCTTCTGGCGCCCGATGGCGATCAGGCTCGTAAGCATGAGGTGCATGAGGAAGAAGACCGGCACCGTGACCATGGTCAGGGAGAGGAGGGAGCCCATGGTTCCCGGCGCCATGCCCCTGAGGTAGCCCGGCCCCCAGA
This sequence comes from Candidatus Fermentibacterota bacterium, assembly GCA_963718745.1. Classification (GTDB taxonomy): domain Bacteria; phylum Fermentibacterota; class Fermentibacteria; order Fermentibacterales; family Fermentibacteraceae; genus Fermentibacter. The sequence goes on from OY970370.1 coordinate 646,506, forward strand.
CCAGCCGCAGGAACCGCTCTCCTCCAATCGCGACGGGAAGCGCGGTCAGCAGCGCAATTGCCAGGAACAGCGCTCCGAGCCTGTAGAGATGAACTGAGGCGCGCCTGCTCCCGCCCGCGAGAGCCCTGCACAGCCCCGGGAACAGTGCTCCGGGGAGCAGCGTCGGGGACACCAGGAATACCAGGCTGTCGGCGATCCTGTAGCACTGCTGGAAGGCTCCCACCGCACCGGTGCCGAGCATGGCCTCGATGAACACGCTGTCGATGCGCTGGAGGGCGACGAAAAGGAGGCCCGTCAGACCCATCGAGAAACTCTCGGCGACAACCGCCCTGGAGATGGACGGCCAGCCCTTCCCGAGGCTCACCCGGGCCTTCAGCCTCCGCTGCCCCGACAGCGCCAGCAGGAGCGAGACCCCGCTCCGGAGCGGGAACGAAAGCGAAGCGATCACGACGTCAGCGCCGGATAGATAGCACGCAACGGCGAACCCGAGCCCCGCCGCCGCACCGACGGCTCTGGACGAGCCTTCCCACGCCATCCGCTCCCTCGCCCTGAAGACGGCATAGCACTGTTCCGAGAAGGAGTCCAGGCCAGCCGAGAGGAACAGCACTGCGAGGAGGGCGGGGAGCGCCCCGGAGTAGCCGGCGGCCAGACACGCCGTCATCAGGACGGACGAGCCGGCCAGCCACAGAAGCCCCCTGACGGCGAAAGCAGGGCCGAGGAGGGTCTCCGCCCCTCCGTCCGAGAGTACGAGCTTCCTGGTCAGGACGACGGAAACCCCCATGTCGGAGAGGAACAGGCCCACCTGTGATATGGCGACTGCAAGCAGAAGCGAGCCGAGGTCGCCGTCCGGGAGGAATCTCGAGAACAGCATCATCGAAGCGAGGAAGGAGATCTTGCTCGCGACCTGTCCGGAGAGGGCCGATGAGGCGTTGCGCATGCTCCTGGAGCGGATCGTCCGCCTCAGGAGGTCAGGGAGCATGCCGAACGACAGCTTCTCCCCCATCACGGATCTCAAATGCGGAAGACCGCCTGGGGTTCCAGGCCGGCCTCCTTCAGTATGTCACGGCGTCTGATCTTCTTGGTGGTCGTCTTCGGCAGCTCGTCGCTCCTGAGTATGAAGCTCGAGACGTGCTTGTAGATGGGCTGTCCGGCGTTGAAGTGCCTTATCTCCCGCGCGATCACATCCCTGGCATAATCCGTGGAGAGATCGTCCCCCTTCTGCTCGGCCTTCTCTATGAGCTTCTCCATGTCGGGCACGACGACGACCCAGATCTCCTCGCCCTTCGTCTTCGACTCCCGTCCGAAGACCATGCACTCCAGGATGAAATCGGAGCGGTTGAGCTTGGATTCGATCTCCTCGGGGTAGACGTTCTTCCCGTTCTTGGCCACGATCACGTTCTTCTTCCTGCCGGTGATGTGGAGGAAGCCGGCGGGATCCACGAAGCCGAAGTCCCCGGTACGCAGCCAGCCGTCTGCAGAGAGCACCTTGGCCGTCTCCTCGGGGTTGTTGTGGTAGCCCAGCATGACGTTGGGTCCCTTCACGACGATCTCGCCCACTCCCTCCAGGTCAGGATCGTCGATCCGGACATCGATCGCGGAAAGGGGGGGGCCCACGGAATCCGGCCTGTTGGCTCCGGGCCTGTTCACCGAGACAAGGGGTGCGGCTTCGGTGAGCCCGTATCCCTGCAGGAAAGGGAAGCCGAACTTCATGAAACCTCTGGATACGTCGGGGTCGATGCCGGCGCCTCCTGAGACCATGAACCGGATCCTGCCCCCGAACCTGGCATGGATCGGGGAGAAGATCTTCTTCCTGAGCCCGGTGGAGCCGATCGCGTCCGCGGCTCCGGCGACGGCCAGACCCAGCCTGAACTTGAGGGATCCCCCCGGCCTGGCCTTGATCCCGTCCATCACCCTCCTGTAGACCGCCTCCCATAGAAGAGGGACGCCCAGGATAACGGTCGCGCCTGAGTTTGCGATGTCCTCCCCCACATACCGCAGCCCCCTCGAGATTATGTAGGTCGCGCAAGCGCTGAGCGGGGCCAGGAACCCGCAGCTGCACTCGTAGCTGTGGTGCATCGGCAGGACCGAGAGGAAGATGTCGCTGCTCTCTATCTCCACGAACTGCCGGAGCTGCCTGACGACTGCGATGAGGTTCCTCTGGCAGAGGACCACGCCCTTGGCCTGGCCCATCGTTCCCGAAGTGTAATAGATGGCGGCGGGCGCCGAGAGGTCGTACTCGAACGGGAGCCTGTCCGCTTCGCCTTCCGCTTCGCGGAGCATCTCCTCGAACAGCGTGCAGCCCGCCGGGCCGTTGCTGTTCATGGCTATGAGCCGGAGACTGCGCCCGTGGCCGGGACCGCCCAGGAAGTCCTGCATGTACGAGAAGTCGAAGAAGGCCATGTTGGCGCCCGAATAGTGGAGGATCGCCCTCATCTCCTGGAACGGCAGCTCCCTGTCGATGGGGACTATCACCCCTCCCGCCCTTATCGCGGCCAGATAGACGATGGCCCATGAAATGCTGTTCCGCCCCACGACCCCGACGACGGGAGCGCGGTTCTCGTGGAGCATGGCCGCCGCCATCGCCTCGACATCCCTGTACAGGTCCGCATAGGTGATCGTGCGCCATGTGCCGTCCGGCAGAGGCTCCCTCAGGGCCTCCTTGCGGGGATGGGACTCGGCCGATCTCGCGAGAATGGCGGGAACGCTCTCGAATGCAGGTATGTTGTTGAGCGGTCCCCCGGGAATGATCCTGTTCAAGTGCCTACCCCCCGACTCCTGTTTCGAGGTAACAACAGCTAACTGCCGACATCCGGTGTGTCGATGACCCGGACGGGTCGGCGCATCGGATCAGCGCATCTCCGGCGTGGCTGCCACCCGGAACCCGGCGAACGGATAACCCAGCGCTGCATCGAGACCGAGCCTCGTCGCGCTCCTGCAGTCGTCGGGAGAGGAGAGCCAGCTCCCGCCCCTGAGGCACCGGATCGTATCAGGACCGTCGAAGCCCGGTGCGCCTTCGCCGCCCTGCCAGTCGGAGCACCACTCCCACACGTTCCCGGCCGTGTCGAACAGGCCCCAGGGATTGCCGGGAAAGGCCCCGGAGGGGGATGTCTCCGGGAAGCCGTCGAGGATCCCGGGGGCGCGATGAGCAATCATCTCGCACGAATCGGAGCAGTTCAGGAGGGAGCCCGAGGGTTCCGAATCACCCCACGGCCACGCACGCCCGTCGCCTGTGGTGGCGGCGAACTCCCATTCCTCTTCGGAAGGTAGCCTGAAGACCCTCCGGGAGTCCTCCAGAGCCGTGAGCCAGGAGCAGTAGAGCGAACAGGCCGCCTGTGTCATACCCCTGGCGGGATGGGCCTCCATCCCGGCGATGACGAAGTAGCCTCCGCTCTCGGCCGCACTTACATCGAGAGGATAATCGCATGCGAACAGCCTTGCCAGCAGTTCCGTCCTGCCGTTTCCGAGGACGGGGTCCGGCAGTGCGCCCGGATCGATCGAGTTCAGGAACGAACAGAACTCGCTGTTCGAGACCTCGTTCACGCCGATGAAGAAGGGCGCGACCCGGACGGATCGCGGTGGCAGGGAGGCCCCGGGACCGCCCTGGAACTCGAACTCGCCTCCCGGGATGAACGCCAGCCCGTCACCGGCAAGCGACGGGAAGCTGAAATGCAAGTTCGAAGGAGCGTTCGCAGCAAGCACGAGCGTATCGCGGAGGACCAGCAGGTCAGGTGAAACCGCCTCGATCAGATGTCTCCCGGCCTCTCCGATCTCGAGCGTCACCGGGGTCCTGCCGGCCTCCCGTCCATCGAGGCTGACGACGGCTCCCGTCGGGTTCGAGGTGACTGAAACGCGGAACATGTAGTCCAGATAGACTACCATCGCCTGCGACCCGGGGACGACAGTCGTGTCATGAGGCACATACCCGTCGAGCGAGACAGTTATCCGCACGCCGTCGGCGGGGACCGGCAGCATGGCCGGAGAGCGCAGATCAGGAGCCCCGGCAGGAGTTATCGTCGCTCCGGACGGGATCGTCTGAACAGCCACGAAGCTCCTCGGCCAGTCGGTCAGCAGGAGCAGCGCCAGGGCCGCCGCGAGCAGGCAGATCTCAGCGACGAGCACGAAGCTCGGATCGGGAAGCCCGGGGCGGTCCACCCTAGTCGAGCCAGGAGTTGGACAGCACTGCACGGACGTCGTCCATGAGCTGGCCCATCGCGATGTCCCTCCAGAACCTGTTCCAGATGAAGGAGGGTCTGAAGAAGAACCTCCTGTGGAAGAGCCCGTAGTAGCGCCTGATGGTTTCCCAGTCGAGAGTCTCGTGCTCCCAGACCTCGCTCGTGCAGTGGAAGTTGTACTTGTCCCAGTCCTCAGAGAGTATCCGGCCTTCATTCCTGAGCTTCCGGTACAGGGCCGAGGACGGGAACGGGAGGGTCATCGAAGCCTTGGCATAGGTCAGCGGGAGCGAACACGCGAACCGGATCGTCTCCTCCATCGTCTCTTCCGTGTCCCCCGGCAGGCCCATCATGAAGAAGCCCACTGTCTCGAGACCCGATCTGTGCGCCATCATCACGGCATCCCTGATCTGCGCGGAGGTCTGCTTCTTGTTCACATTGACGAGTATCTCGTCGACTCCGCTCTCTATCCCGAAGGCCACCTGGTAGCAGCCGGCCTTCCGGGCCAGCCGGAAGAACTCCTCGTTCACATCGTGGACGTTGACGCCCGTGGGAAGAGCCCAGGGCGCCGGGAAGCCTCTCTCCAGGAGCAGCCGGCACACCTCCGAAGCATGCTCGATGTCGGCGGTGAAGTTGTTGTCCTTGATATGGATGTCCGCGAAGCCCAGATCGAGCATCCTGAACATCTCGTCCACGACCCTGCGGGGTGACTTGAACCTGACCTTGTGCCCGAAGACGGTCTGGCTGCAGTAGAGGCAGTGGTGGTTGCACCCCCGGTTCGTCTCCATGTAACCGACGGGATTCCTGCGGGCGGCGATGTGGGGTGACCTGTAGTAGCGCAGGTCGTGGAGCTGCCAGGCTGGCAGTGGGAGATCATCCAGGTCTGCGATCAGCTCCCTCGGCGGCGTCCTGACCGGCCTGCCTCCGTCCAGGAAGCAGATGCCCGCGATACCACTCGGGGCGTCACCGCGGCAGATCTCCACAATCGTGCGCTCCCCCTCGCCGATCACCACGATGTCGAACGCCCCGCTGCCCAGCGCTTCGTCGGGCAGGGTCGAGGCGTGCACACCGCCGCACAGGGTCACGACTCCCGGGACCTCCTCCCTTGCGATGGACGCCAGGTTCCTGGCCTCGCTCCAGAGGGGGGTGGTGAAGGTGATCCCCACGAAATCGGGCCTGTACTCCCTGAGCAGCTTCCTGTAGGCTTCCTCGGGTCTCCCCTCGATCATCAGATCGGCTATCGCAGCTTCCAGCCCTGCCTCGAGCAGGGCGCCCGCCAGACTTGCCAGCGTGATGAAGGGAGCCGAGGTGATGGCCACCCGGATGTGGCTCTTCTCGTAAACGCCGATCGCGGAGGGCGGATTGACCAGGAGGGTTCTGCTCAACTCTACTCCTTAACGGGAAGCGCATCCGGTCCGCCCGGTGCGGTTCCTGCGAGCCTTGCCGGGCGGGTCCGGACCAGCATGATGATCGAAAGAGCGAGGGCTGCCGAGAGCAGCAGGGACGACTCCGGTCCGAATGCCCCGAAAGGATCGCGGAGAGGCTCGAAGAGCGACGGGAGCTCCAGCCCGCTCACATTCCAGCCGACCACCATCCCGGTCGCGATGTTCCAGGCGGCATGGAGGACGGTGAGTCCGGCGAGCCCCGCGCCTCTGATCCGCAGGGCGCCCAGGACCAGGCCGAAGAGGAGGATGTTGAGGATGCCCACCGGATCAGGATCGGGATTGTTGAGGTGCACGAGCGCGAAGGCCGTCGAAGTCACGAGGACGGGAAGGATGCCGCGCCCCCGCCCATGGAGGAGATCCATGAGGAAGCACCTGAACTGCAGCTCCTCGGCTGCGGACACGAGAAGCACCGCAGCAGCCACGCCCGGCCACTCTCCACCGGGGTTCCCGTCCGAGAGACCGCCCTTGAAGGCTGCCGCCGCGAACGGGATCAGGATGACGGAGCACGCGGCGAGGAGCGGGCCGGGTCTCGCCACACGGAAGCGCGACCATGCAGAGGGCAGCAGCAGCCACAGAGGCAGAACCACCGGGATCGCACAGGCCGCGTTGCTCCAGAGCCAGCTGCCGGGGAGTTCCAGGATCCCTGCCGCTCCAAGTGCCAGTCTGGCCAGAAGCATGCCGCCGAGCGCAGCCGCCAGGAAGGCGATCCGCAGGAGAACTCCGGCGGGAGCCGGCAACCTGTCCCAGAAAGACGACATCCCCAGGGTGCGGCTCACCCTGCTGCGAACGAAATCCGCAGGAAGGCCCGCGCATCGAGGCTCGCGCCTCCGACGAGGGCTCCGTCCACATCCGGCATCGTCATGATCGAGGAGGCGTTTCCCTCGTTAACGCTGCCGCCGTAGATGATCCGGCACCTCGGGGCGAAATGCCCCGGCACGATCCTCCCGAGGAATGCCCTGATGTGCCCGTGCATGGCCGACGCCTGGTCCGGCGAGGCATTCCTCCCGGTGCCGATGGCCCACACGGGCTCGTAGGCGATCACGATCCGATCAGGATCGGGGGAATCCAGGCCGGCCAGCGCCGACTCCAGCATCCCCTCCACCACCTCGGTCTCGATCCCGGAATCCCTCTCCTCGAGCCGCTCTCCCACGCACAGCACGACGCCGAGGCCCGATTCCACCGCTGCGCGAACCTTCCGGCCGACGGTGGCCAGGTCCTCCCCGAGGATGTGCCGCCGTTCGCTGTGACCTGCCAGGACCCATGAACAACCGGCCTCGAGAAGCATCCCGGCACTGATCTCGCCCGTGAAGGCACCCTTCGGTTCGAAGAAGAGATCCTGTCCGCCGAGGGCTGTTCCTGCACTCAGGGCCGCTTCCCGGAGGAGCGGCAGTATCGTGAAGGGCGGGAAGAGAACCGTATCGACACCCCCGGGCGGCCAGCCGGGCTGGGATCCGAGCGATTCGAGCCAGGCGGCTCCCGATGCCACGGAGCCGTTCATCTTCCAGTTGGCTCCGACGAAGGGGGTCCTGCTCCGGGACGACGCGTTCCGATCCATCTAGGCTCCCTCGAGGGCTTTCAGAGCCACGAGCTCCCTGCCCTGCAGCAGCTCGAGAGAAACCCCGCCGCCGGTGGAGACGAAGCTCACCTTGTCCTCGAAACCGGCTTCCGAAACAGCACGGGCCGAGTCCCCGCCGCCCACTATCGTCACAGTTCCCGCTGCCGTCGCCTGTGCGAGGGATTCGGCCATCTCCCTGGTCGCCCTGTCGAACGGCTTCTTCTCGAAATACCCCATGGGTCCGTTCCAGACGACGGTCCGGCTCCTCCTGATCGTGTCCGCGAAGAGTCTTGAAGTCAGCGGACCTATGTCCAGGCCTGCCATGTCGCGTGGTATGGAGTCCACGGGGACGGTCACGGCCGATGCACCGGCGTCCGGTCCGGGGGCTGCGACAACGTCGATCGGCAGGAGAAGGGCGACTCCGGCCCTCCTGGCCATCTCGACCAGGGACGATGCCTTCGCCACCATGTCCTCCTCCAGGAGGCTCCTGCCTACATCGAGCCCTGCGGCGCGCAGGAACGTGAAGGCCATGCCCCCTCCTACGAGGATCGAGTCGACCTTCGCTATCAGATGCTCGATGACGGGCACCTTGTCGGAGACCTTGGCTCCTCCGAGAAGGAGCGTGAAGGGTCTCGCCGGCTGGTCCACGGCCCGCGAGAAGAAGTCGAGCTCCTTCTGGACCAGGAGGCCGGCATATCCACCTCCCAGGATCGCGGGTACCCCGGTCATCGATGCGTGGGCCCTGTGGCAGGTACCGAAGGCGTCGTTCACATAGACGTCCGCGAGGGCTGCCAGACTGCGGGCGAATCCGGGGTCGCCCTGCTCCTCCCCGGGATGGAAGCGGAGGTTCTCGAGCAGGAGCACGTCACCGGGTTTCAGCCCGGATGCCATCATCTCGACGCGGCGGCCAATGCAGTCCGGAGCCATGAGGACCTTGGATCCGAGCAGCTGGGAGAGTCTCTCTGACACAGGGGCGAGGCTCATCCCGGGGATCACCTTTCCGTCCGGCCTGCCGAGGTGGCTCGCCAGGACGATGCTTGCCCCGCGCCCGAGGATCGTCCGGATGGTCGGGAGTACGGCTGTGAGCCTCGTGTCGTCGGCGACCCTGCCGTTCTCGACAGGGACGTTCAGATCCGCCCTCAGGAAGACCCTCCTGCCCTCCAGGGCAGCGTCGGAGAGCAAGTGCCCGGTCACAGGCCGACCTCTGCCATGTAGAGGAGCATGTCCACCATGCGGCAGGAGTAGCCCCACTCGTTGTCGTACCAGGAGATGACCTTGACCATGCTGTCGCCGACAATCCTGGTGAATCCGGAGTCGAATATCGAACTCGCCGGATTGCCGATGACATCGGTCGAGACCAGGGGCTCCGTGCTGTACTCCAGGATACCGGCGAGCGGACCGGCTGCAGCCGCGCGCATCGCCTCGTTCACAGCCTCAACGGATGCGGGTCTCCCGAGATTGCACGTGAGATCGACCAGCGATCCGTCCGCCACCGGCACCCTTACGGCGAAACCGTCCAGCCTGCCCCTGAGGCCCGGGATGACGTCGCCGATGGCCGCCGCTGCTCCCGTGGTCGTGGGGATGATGTTTATCGCAGCCGTCCTGGCGCGCCTCATGTCCTTGTGGGGGAGGTCGAGGATCCGCTGGTCGTTGGTGTAGGCATGCACCGTGGTCATCAGGCCGTGCTCGATGGAAAACGTGTCGTCGAGCACCTTCGCTACAGGGGCCAGGCAGTTGGTGGTGCAGCTCGCAGTAGAAAGGATGGTGTGCAGCGAGGGGTCGTAGCTCGAGTTGTTCACGCCCATCACGACGGTCAGGTCGGCACCCTTCGCAGGGGCGCTGATGACGACCTTCCTCGCTCCCGCCGTCAGATGGGCGGAAGCCTTGTCGCGAGAAGCGAAGAGACCCGTCGATTCGACCACCACGTCCACGCCCATGTCCTTCCACGGCAGTGCGGCCGGGTCCTTCACGCTCACGACCTTGAAGCTCCTGTCACCGGTCCGGATGGAGTCGCCGTCGACACTGACCTCTCCGGAAAAGCGGCCATGGACCGAATCGTACTTGAGGAGATGCGCGAGGGTGCCGGGATCGGTTATGTCGTTCACTGCGACGATCTCTATCCCGTGTTTCACCATCGCTCTACGGTAGACGAGCCTGCCGATCCTCCCGAAACCGTTGATCGCAACTCTCATGATATCCCTCCAGAGACGTCAGCCGAAGAAGATTTCCGCCACCGAGTACCTTTCGGGGGGGACGGTCTTGAGCTTTCCCACGGCCTCTGCAAGGTCGACCGCAAGGACTTCCCCTCCGCTGAGGGAGGCCATCATGCCGCTCGCGCCCTCCTCCGCCATCTCGACGACCTTCACGCCCAGCCTGGTCCCGAGGACCCTGTCGAACGCGCTGGGAGAGCCGCCCCTCTGCAGGTGCCCGAGGACCACGTGACGAGTCTCCAGACCGCTCCTCTGCTCTATCTCGCCTGCCAGGACCTCGGCCACCCCTGTCCCCGTACCCAGCTGGACATGACCGAACGCGTCCCTTTCGGAAGAGTGCATCACCTGCCGGGACAGGCCCGGATCGGACGCCCCCTCGGCGACTGCGACAAGGGCCCAGCGGTGGCCGGACTCGAACCGCCTCTTGAGGATGGAGCAGACATTGTCGGTGTCGAAGGGGACTTCAGGAATCAATATGACGTGCGCACCGCCCGCTATGCCTCCGTGGAGGGCCATCCAGCCGGCGTGCCTCCCCATGATCTCGACCACGATGACCCTCTCGTGGCTCCTGGCGGTAGTCTCCAGTTTGTCGAGGGCGTCGGTCACGGCGTTTATGGCCGTGTCGAACCCGAATGTGTAGTCCGTCGCGTTCAGGTCGTTGTCTATCGTCTTGGGCACTCCGAGAACCCGGATCCCCATGGACGAGAGCCTGCCTGCGACTCCGAGCGTGTCCTCCCCGCCAACGGCTATGAGGCAATCGATGCCGTTGCGGCGGAGAGTCTCCGAAATGCTCTCGAAGCCTCCTTCGGTCTTGAGCGGATTGGTCCTCGAGGACAGCAGGATCGTCCCGCCCTGCTTCTGGATGTCGCGGACGTCCTCTATCACGAGAGGTCTCGCGTAGTCCTCGATCACGCCCTTCCAGCCCCTCTGGAAGCCGGTGACGGTGTGTCCGCCGGCGATCGCACGATAGACGACCGCCCTGATCACCGCGTTGAGCCCCGGGGCGTCGCCCCCTCCGGTCAGGATGCCCAGATGCACGTCAATCAACCTCCCTGTCTCTGTCTCATGAAAAAAGAGGCCGTCTCGGCCAGCCCTGCGGCAAGAATCCTGAACTCCTCGAACCCGAGGGACTGGTCTCCGTCCGAGAGCGCCCTGTCGGGGTCGGGATGGATCTCGAGCAGCAGCCCGTCGGCGCCGCAGGCAATCGCAGCGTGGCACATCGGCCCGACGAGGTCCCTCCTGCCGGTGGCGTGGCAGGGATCGACGATCACGGGAAGACCCGATTTCATCCGGGCCAGGGGAACCGCCGAGAGATCGAGCGTATTGCGGGTCCAGGTATCGAACGTCCTTATCCCGCGCTCGCAGAGCACGACGTTTCCGTTCCCCTCCGTGAGAATGTACTCGGCCGCGAGGAGCCATTCCTCGACGGTGGCCATGAAGCCGCGTTTCAGGAGCACCGGCATGCCCGAGCGCCCCAGCTCCGTGAGAAGCGTGAAGTTGTGCATGTTCCTGGCGCCTACCTGCAGCATGTCGACCGCTTCGGAAGCCGGTCCGATCTGGTCGCACGACATGACTTCGGTGACCACCGGCAGCCCCGTCTCGATGCGGATTTCGGACAGGATGGAAAGCCCCTCCCTGCCAAGCCCCTGGAACTTGTGAGGCGATGTCCGCGGCTTCCAGGCACCCCCCCTGAGCATCCCGGCACCGGCTCGGGCCGCCTCCACCGCACATTCCCGCATCATCCCGGGATCCTCCACCGCGCAGGGTCCCGCGATCAGGATAGGCATCGTGCTCCCGAACACGACGGCACGCACCGCGCCGTCACGGCCTGCCCTGACTGTGATCCGGCCCGCGTACGCGCTCATTGCCGCGGTATTGAATGGATGATGCACGACATTATCGACCTGACCGCATCATCCGACATCGGACCGGGGTTGTGGCCGGCCGCGTTCTCGAGCTGCTCCTCGACCCAGCCCGGATCGAAGGCGGTTCCGGAGAGGGAGACCGTGGAAGCCCTGTGGTTCAGCAGTCTGACTATCTCGACATCGGTCCGGAGCAGTTCGCCCTTCCAGTCCGCCGTGGAGGGCGGAGATCCGAGGGCCTTCCTGTCTATCTTCCCGCCCGGAGTCCTGGGCAGGTCGGGCACGAGATGAAACTTGTGAGGAATCTTGTAGTGGTCGAGCAGGCTTCTCAGGAACTCGCGGAGCGCGGCGGGCTGGAGTTCGCTCCCGGGGCGGGGGACGACCCTCGCGACCACGGTCTCGCCCCTGCCCGGGTACTCCTCGCCCGAGACGGCAACGTCCAGGACATCCGGATGGCGCAGCACCGCAAGCTCCACCTCGAGCGGGAAGACCTTCTGTCCGGCGGATTTGATCAGCCCGCCCCTCCTGCCGAGGAAGTGGAGCGCTCCCCCCCCGCGCCGGAAGATGTCTCCCGTGAGGAACCAGCCGTCCCGGAAATGCTCCTCGGAGGACATCCGGTCCCCCGCGTACCCTCTGACGACGGCCTCTCCGCAGATCCTGAGCTCGCCTTCCCCGTCGCCTTCCAGAACGGTCCCGTCGAGTCCCGCAAGCAGTGTCCCGTAGCCGTCTACGACCCTGCTCAGGCCTTCGGTGTTGGCGTCTCCGCACAGGGCCACGCCGGAAGTCTCCGTGCTCCCCCAGACGGGCACGACGTCGACTCCGGTCAGGGCGTGGAACCTCGACAGGAACTCCTGTGAAGAGTGCATCCCGCCTGCCTCCGCGATCCTCAGACGGCCGATGTCCGAATCCTCGCGCCCGGTGACCCTCGCAAGGCCGTCGAGCTGTGGCGGGAGCCCCATGAGTGCGGTGACGCCGGCCTCGGAGATGAGGCGGAGGGCGGATCTTGGATACCTGCCCTCGGTCAGGATGGTGGTCCCGCCGAGGAGGAGCCCGCGCATGAACAGCTCGTGGGGATGTCCTGACGCAGAGAAGAGGGACATGTGGACGTCCTCGTGCGTCAGGCCCAGGGTCAGGCAGACTGCCAGGGTATTCGACAGGAGGGCGCGCTGGCTCACCGGGGCGACCTTGGGGAGCCCAGTCGAAGCCGAGGTCACGTTCATGTAGAAGTCGTCATCCGGCCGGACCTGCGGAAGATCGTCAGGCGTCCTGCGGCCCTCCAGCACGGAATCCTGCTCGAACCTCAGGGCGCGGACGCCCCTCGGACCTGCTTGAGGTTCCGAGAAACAGAGCAGGATCGAGCGGGGGGAGGGCGGCAGCATCTTCCGGGCGGCCGTCTCCGGCCAGTCCGGCGATACGGACATGAAGCGGCATCCGATCGAGGAGATCGCAGTGAAGGATACGGGGAGCATCACGGTCTTCCCGCAGCGCACCCCGACCGTATCCCCTTCCCGGACCCCGGCCTCCCTGAGGAGGGAGGCCAGGTTCAGGCTCGCTCCGAGCCAGTCCGAGAACGAGAGACCGGTCTTGTCGTCTCTCAGCGCAGGCTTTCCGGGGCGTGAAGACGCCGAGGCTTCCAGAAGGCCGTGCACCGTATTCGGGAGCACTTGCCCGGCTACTCCACCTTTTTGCCGCAGTCGGGGCAGAACTTGCTCCCCTGCGGGATCTCAGCACCGCAACTGCATGTCGTCCCGCCGAGTTTCTGCCCGCACTCCGGACAGAACCTGGCTCCGTTGGTGATGACGGCCTTGCAGTTGGGGCAGGTGGCCCCCATGGCTTTGCCGCACTCCGGGCAGAACTTCCCGGCGGGCACCTGCTTCGAGCACGACGGACACACCATCAGGGCGGCGGCGGCCTGAGCAGGCTGGGACTGCATGGCCTGCCCTCCGGCCAGCGACTGGGTCATCATCTGTGCCATCGTCGCGCCCATGCCGACTCCGGCGCCGAGCCCCACGCCCGTGGCCGCCCCGCCTCCGCCCGCTTCGTTCTGGGCGGCATCGCTGATGGCGGTCGCGGTCTTGTATCTCATATAGGCGTTCATGTCTCCCAGGGCTCCCATCGAGGAGCGTTCGTCGATGCGCTTCTGGACTTCTTCGGGCGGGGTGATCGCATTGATGTAGAAGTCGACGAGCTGGATTCCGTACTTCTCGAAGTCATCGGCGAGCTTCGCCTTGCCGAGCGTTGCGATCTCGTCGTAGACCCTGGCGAGGTCGAAGATGCTCTCCATCGTCTCCCCGAGGAGATCGGCGAGCCTGGAGATTATGATGTTCTTGAGGAAGGACTCGATCGTGTCCGTGGTGTAGCGCCCCTCGGTCCCCACCAGCTTGTTGATGAAGATCAGGCTCTCGTTGACCTTGATCGAGAACTGACCGAAGGCCCGCAGGCGCACCATCGACAGTTCCTTGTCGCGGAAGAGTATGGGCTCCTTGGTGCCCCACTTCATCTCCACGAAGGTCTTCTTGTTCACGTAGTAGACTTCGGCCCTGAATGGCGAACCCTCGCCCTCGAAGGCCATCCCCACGAGCTCGGTGAGGAACGGGATGTTCTGGGTCGTGAGGGTGTGGCGGCCGGGTCCGAGGACGCCCATTGCCTTCCCGTCCCGGAAGAAGACCGCTTCCTGGCTCTCGCGGACTACGAGCTGGCTTCCGATCCGGAACTCCCCGGAACCGGACTGCGGTTCCCTGTGGACGATTTCCTTCCCGGTGTCATCGAGCCATTCGATGATTTCGAGTCTCTTGACCATTTCAGTCCTCTCCGGGCCGCTACTCGATCGGCCTGTTGCGCTCGAGATCGATCAGAAGATTGCTCCTCGACGTCATCTTTTCACTGAGCTTGAAGAGCTGGTCCAGCATGCCCCCGGCGTGAGCGGAAATGGGTTCGCCCGCCCTGGCGGCCTCCGCCAGCGACTTCAGCGCCGTCTCCAGCAGGGCGACATCCTCGGCCAGGGCGGAGTCGAACTGGTACAGGCTGTCCAGCTCCTCCTCGCGCACCTTGTGGACGTCGAACCAGCCGCGGTATCCCCTCTCGGCGAAACGGATCTCGTCGGTGACCTGCTCGAGCCGCTTCACGAGACGGTCCATGTCGCCTGCCGCAGTCAGGGCGGACGGTCCGCGAAGGCTGTTGATGGCTTCGTTGAGGCCGATCCTGACACCCTCCAGCTTCTGCACGAGCATGGTCCGCAGCAGCTGGTCGTTGTCGCGGCGCTCTTCCTTGTTCTTGTATCCCTTGTACCCCGGAATGAGCCTGATCGCCTTTTCCAGGAAGCCTAGTTTCCTCTCGTCATCGCCCATGTCAGCCATCCTTTCCCTTTTGGCGTCACTCGTCAAGATACGACCGGGCAAAGGCCCGTCAATGCTGTCCCGCCCTCGCTTGCCTGATGTTGGCATAATGCCCGGAGAGGGTCTGTGCGAACAGGTGTGCCCCCGTACCGTCCTCCCTGCTGACGAAGTACATGAAGCCCGATCCGGTGTCGGGCCTGGCCACGGCCTCGATCGAGGAGAGGCCTGGAGAGCATATGGGTCCCGGGGGAAGCCCCGGGTGCAGATACGTGTTGTAGGAGCTCTCGATGCGGAGATCTGCGAACGAGAGCCTCTCCCTCACGCTCCCGAGGGCGTACTGGACCGTGGCGCAGCTCTCCAGCCTCATTCCGGCCGCCAGCCTGTTGAGGAATACGCCTGCCACGAGGGGGCGCTCCGAGTCGAGCCTGGCTTCACGCTCCACGATCGACGCGAGTATGACGGCCTCGCGATCCGACAGGCCCTGTTCCTCGAAACAGTCGCTCCACGAGGGATCCCACCTCGAAAACCCGGTCTCGGTCATCCTCCCGAGGACGCCTGCGGCGTCTACCGTGTCGGCGAATTCGTAGGTCTCCGGGAACAGGTATCCCTCGAAGCCGGGTATACCGAGTTCATTCCTGAGCGAATCGTCCGCCGCGGCAGCTTCGAGGCTGTCGAGGGGAATCTCCAGGTTCGCCGATATCAGAGCGAGCGTCTCCTCCATCCGAAGGCCCTCGGGCACCGTCACCCAGTGAGTGGGCTCGGGGATGACCTCCCCTGCCGCTATCATCAGGAGGATGCTGTCCGGGTCCATCGAGCCGTCGAGGAGGTAGCTCCCCGCCTGGAAGTGCCTCGATATACCGAGGGACCTCGCCCTGAGGAGCAGATAGAAACGGGAGCGGGCCAGCCCGGAATCCTCAAGGGCACGGGCGACGGTCGAGGCTCCCCAGCCCTTCTCGACTACGAATACGATCTCCCTGCCGCCTCCGGGAGCGTTCGAGCACCAGGTCCAGTATGCGAAAGCAAGGGCGCCCGTCAGCATCAGAAGGATGAGGATCCTGATCGACCTGCTCATGACATGGCCTTGTACCTTTCCAGAAGGACCATCGCGGCCAGGGAATCAGTCCTGCCGGTCCTCCTCGCGTGCCTCACCGGGAGGGCCTTCGCCTCGGCCGTACTACCGCGCTCTGGGACGAGGACCACTTCCATGCCCAGCTCCCGGATTGCACCGGCAAGTGATTCGATCTCGACCGAGAGCTCCGTCGGCCGTCCACCCGATGCCAGGGGCAGACCGAGCACCACGAGTTCCAGGCCGCAATCGCGTTTCATCTCCTCTATCCTGGCGATGACGGCCTTCCATCCGCCGCCCATCACGGGCTCGGACGGGAGCGGCAGGCCCTCGACCAGGACGGCGACACCGGTCCTTGCCCTCCCATAGTCGAATGCCGCTATCAGAAGTCCCTCCTCCTGAAGCTTGCGAGCGCACCGCGCATCGACCCGATCGACACAAGCGCGGTGAGCGGCAGGATGAAGAGGGCGACTCTCCCGAGGGAGGCGACCATGGCTCCCTCGTGGAATCCCTCCGAGAGATAGGCCCTCGTAGCGAAGGATATCGTCGTGACCATCGCGAGCACATAGCCCATCGAGGCGAAGGCGGCCACGATGCCTCCCTGCCCGCTGGCGATGCTGGCGGGGCTGTTGTCGGAGAAGCTCGGATAAACAGCTCCCAGAGCCGTATTGATGCTCGACAGCGCGATCGCCATGAGGACTATCGCGGCAAGAGTCTCGAGCAGGAACACCCCGCCCGCTCCCATGCGCATCGAGGAGAGTATCCCGGCTCCCAGCATGAGCGGCAGGACGAAGAACATGGAGGTCGACCACTTGGAAGAGAGCAGGATGCTCCTCGCACGGGGGATCTGGAGGAGGAACGGGAGCCCGGGGCCCTCGATGCTCATCGACGGAAAGGAGAACCGCACCAGCAGGGTCGCCATGACGAAACCCGAGAAGGAGATGTTCATGAAGACGGCGACTCCGAGCCAGATCCTCTGGGCGTAGTCGATCTCGAACTGGTCGAGATTGCCGGCATACATGAGGAACATTCCCGCAAGGAGCGCAAGCTGGCTCCACTGGACCGGGTCCCTGGAGAAGAGGAGGATGTCCTTCTCGAAAAGAGCTCGACCAGGTCCGCCGGACCTGAAGACGAACCCGGCCGAGAGAGCCCTGCCGGATTCGCCGCACATCGCCGCGTGCCTCGCCCTGAAGCCCCTGGCCGTGAGCAGGAGGGCGGCCGCCGCGAGCAGCACGGCCTCTCCCGTGAGGATCAGGGCGGCCCTCGAGGTGTAGGCGCCTGCGCCGGGGCTGCCGATCCCGCCGACGACCGAGCCGAAGAGCGAGTGGGGCCACGGGGAGTGGCCGGCCCCGGGGAGCCCCGCGACGAATCTGTGGACCGCCTGGAGATCTCCTGCACTGCTGTCCGGGATCACTATCGAATCGGGCTTCATGCCCTGGAAGTAGCCGATAATGAGCAGTGCGGCTCCGATGGCCACCCCAGAGGCGCCGCGCTTGAGCCCCTTCATGCTCCCCATCCTGGAAAGGGCTGCCAGCACGATAGAGCCGGATGCAACCGAGGCCGTGACGAGCGGAAGCAGCAGCGCGGTCCCTGCGAAGGCCGCAGAGCGGCTCCCGGTGACCGAGGCGAAGGCGAGGATCACCGGCACCCCGATCAGCATCGTGGACCATCCCGCATAGTACCAGCTCTCCGCAGTCCTGAAGACCGCCACCGCGCTGGAGGGGACCGGCAGGCTCATCAGCAGGGATGTCTCCCTGGAGCGGTAGAGGATCGAGATGCCGCTTATGAGGGAGGAGACGGCGAGGAAGACGGAGAAGGCCATGAAGGCCGAAGTCAGCAGCCGGCTGGAGAGGGCCAGACCGAAACCGGTGTCGTCCAGCGCCACGAGCCTTCCGAACAGGAACCTGAACAGGAAGTACATCCCGGGAGCGATGAGCCCTACGGTGATGAGCCCGGCGAACAGCTTGAGCCTGTTGACTTCCCACATGGATGCGACCGACCCGCGGATGGATCTGGTCTTCGTGGCGAGCAGGAGGAGGACTACCCTGAACACGTCGGGAACATAAGGAAACCGCCGATCCGGTGCATCTCTCGCCGCGGGATCGCATCTCCCGGCGCCGGGGCGTCCCCGTGCATATATTCGCAGGACAGGCAAGGCAAGCTGTCCAACGAACCCAACGGAGGTCGGATTTGCTCCAGATAATGTTTCTGCTGACTGTTCCAGTCCTGCAGCCGAGCCTCCCGGCCGATCTCGTGCTGATAGAGCAGGACGTGAGGACGGTTTCCGGCGAGGGCTGGTTCGAAGCGCTCGACATCGTCTTCAGGGACAGGGACTACTTCGTGGCTCTCTCCACGGATCCGGGGAGCATCCGGGCCGCGTCGACCACCCTCCTCGAAGGACCTTTCCGCCTCGAGGACGTCGCGCTCGTTCACCTGAGCGGCTCAGGAGGCGCGATGGAGCTCGGGCTCATCGGCGAACCCCTCCTGGTGCGAGGCGACATCGCGATAGTCAACCGGCCGGAGGATGCATCGCCTTTCGCGGGGCTGCCCGGCATCAGACTGATATCTCCCCTCAGGGTGATCCGTACGTCGGCGTTCTCGTCCATCATGCCCACCGGCGGACAGGACGGGATGATAGACGAAATGGTGTCAGCCGTGAGCGAGGACAGCATCATGGCGGTCATCCAGCATCTGGAGGACTACGGCACCAGGCTCTGCATTGAGGACGAGTACGACCAGGCCGCTGCATGGGTGGACCAGTGGTTCGGGCTGCACTGGATACCCTGCGAGCAGCAGTGGTTCACATTCTACAGCAACCAGACGAGCAACGTTATTGCCGAGATACCGGGCGCGATATCGCCCGACTCGATCTACATCATCTGCGGCCACCTCGATTCCATCACATGGCCGATCGAGGACACCGCCCCCGGTGCCGACGACAACGCCAGCGGTTCCGCCACCGTGATCGAGGCAGCCAGGGTCATGGCGCCCTATCAGTTCAGGTACACGGTCAGGTTCATCTGCTTCAGCGCGGAGGAGGTAGGTCTCTTCGGGAGCGAATTCTACGCCCAGTCGGCCTCCGCGGCCGGCGACGAGATCCTCGGCGTGATCAACCTGGACATGATCCTCTTCGCTCCTGCCGGATATGATTCCCTGTGGATCCCCTACGACTCCCAGTCGCAGGCGCTGGCCGAAGCCGTGGCGCAGGCGATGGACACCTACGTGCCGGCGCTCGACGTCGTCACCGAATACGATCCCTCGGCCACCTACAGCGACCATTCCTCGTTCTGGAACTACGGCTACCCGGCCGTTCTCGGCATCGAATACGCGGTAGACGACAACCCGTACTACCACACCACGACCGACCTGCTCGCGAACTACACCGGGTACTGGCCGTTCGGCACGGACTGCGTAAGGGCGTCGGTTGCGGCGCTTGCGACGCTTGCCCAGCCCGTCGGTCCTTCGGGCATCCCCGATGCGGCCCGGGAGTTCCTGCTGTCGATCTCCCCCAACCCCGCATCAGGGAGCGCGGTCCTGACGCTGTGCGGCACCCCTGCCGGCCCGATCCCGTGCAGGGTCTTCGGCGTCGACGGAAGGACAGCGGCGGAGTTCTCCCTCGACGGCGCCGCGCCGTTCGATCTCGACGTCTCCGGACTGCCCTCCGGGGTCTACATGGTCAGATGGGAGAGGGCAGGGATCTCGGGAGCCTCGAGGATGGTAGTCATCGACTGATGCGAGCCCGGATCGCAGCGTGGTGACGCCACCCGGTCCGCCCTTCCGGAGCCGCCCGGGGAACCGCGCCGGCACAGGCCCGCCAGGCTGTGGCGAGGCCGGATCAGGGCTTGCCGGCCACCAGGAAATAGCCCAGCGGGAAGACTCCCCTGGTCTTCTCCGATACCCGCACGACGGCAGGGATCCTTACGAGCAGGGCTGCGGCGGACTGGACGACCGCGGCCAGGAACGGGCCGAACGTGCGCATGGCTAGAAGGTTCTTGGCCAGGATGTCCGCCAGGATCTCGGGGGTGCCCCCCATCGGCTCCAGGAGGAGGACTTCGAAGCCGGCCACCTTCGCGAATCGCCTCAGCGCGTACTCCGAGTACCTGTAGTAGTCGTGCGGCGTCTCGTGGAGCCTGTAGAAGAAGGGTACGCTCATGACGGCCTGACCGCCGGCGGTCAGGATCCTGTACATCTCGCCCCACAGCAGCTCGGGCTGTGCTATGTGCTCCATTACATCGGACAGGATGACCGTATCGAACTCCCCGTCGCGGAAGGGCAGCCTGCGGGAGATGTCGCACTCCAGGTCCAGGTATTCCCTGCCGTGGAGCGTCTCGGCCCAGTCCACACAGACGCATTCCTTCACGAACGGTCGGTAGGCGCCGTATAGCGGTGCCTTGCCGCACCCGAGGTCGACCAGCCTCCCGCGCGCGAACGCCGGCAGATACCTGTCGAAGAATGATGCGATTATGTCGGTGTTGAGCCGGGACCCCGCGCTGACCTCGAGTGGATCCCCCGAGGCGTGCAGACGACCTTTCCTGAAGACGAACTTCGACGGCTTCCAGATTTCGGCGTTCCTCATCCGTTCCCCTCCGACCGGACCGGAACAGCGAGGCGGGGCCGGATGCATGCCGTCCCCCGCATTCGCATTTTCATGATCGTCCATCCGGACTCGGAAGTCAAGGCGACATCGGGGATGTGTGGACTCATGGCGATGCGGCACAGGGCTGGAGCGCAGCGTCCGGTGGAGGAAATGGTGCCGGCCTGTCGGCTGCGTATGCATTTCATGTCCGCCTGGAGACTGGATGTCCTGGATCAGGACCACCTGCGGGCGGGGAAGGAAGATCGCCGTATAAAAAGAGAAGGCGGCCCGAGGGCCGCCTTCTCCCGATCAGCAGTAGGCTAGCGCCTGCTGCTTCCCGTGTTGCTGCGCTCCCTGTCAGTGGCAAAATCGACACGGACGTTGCGACCGTCGATGACGGCGTTGTCCATGGCGTTCTTGGCGGCAAGAGCGCTGTCGGTCGAGGCAAAGGTAACGAAACCAAAGCCGCGGGATCTGCCAGTGTCGCGATCCTGCACTACGCGGGCCTCGGTGACTTCACCATGTACCGCAAAGGCCTTCTCGAGGGACTGATCGGTTGTGGACCACGCGAGGCCTCCGACGAACAGCTTGTTGCTCACAGTAACTCCTTCTTCAGGGCTTCCGCCCTCCGTCGGCTTCGTTCTCGAAGCCATCTACCCGGCTGAACAGGCGCCGGGATACCCCAAGCCACAAGGGCTTCTTTGGATCAGAGCTCTTGAGATCAGGGGGCACATACTCTCGACAGAGGAGGGATGACGGAACCCCAGACCAAGAAACTGAAACCGCCTATATATCGCAACCGCCCCCGGCAATGTCAAGCACGAGCGGGATCGAACCCGTGGATGCGTTCCAGGACCAGGACGAGCAGCTCGATGGCCGTCTCGACATCGTGCCTGTGGATCACCGAACCGGGTCCGTGTCCGTACCTGTTCGGTATGGACAGGCATATGGCATGCGGTCCGGCACCCCACTTCTGCATCGAAGACGTGTCCGTGCCCCCGGCGAGCAGTATCTCCATCTGGTGGTCGATCCCGGCCTCCTCCGCCAGTCCGCGGACGAAGTCCACCAGCTCGGGAGAGCTTATCACCGATCCGTCCATGACCTTGATGGCTGCGCCGTCGCCCAGCCTGGCAATGCGGAGCCTCGCAGGGAACTCAGGGATGTCTCCGGCCCCCGTCACGTCGATGGCGATGGCTATGTCGGGACGCACGTCCTGGGCGGCGACTGTCGAACCCCTCAGCCCGACCTCCTCCTGGGCGGTCCCAACGGCGTGCAGCTCGATCCGTGGGTTGGAGCACCGCCGGAAGGCCTCAGCCATGATGAACACCCCTACCCTGTCGTCGAAGGCCTTCCCAAGGAAGCAGTCGCCAAGCTCGGTGAAGGGGGTGGCCATGGACACCCAGTCGCCCCTGGAGATCCTCTCGACTACTGCATCCTTCTTCATCCCCGTGTCGATGTAGAGCTCGTCCAGACGGAGCTGCCGGTTGCTGTGCTCCGGAAGCCATGCGGCCCTGCGCTGGATCACCCCCGGCACCACGCCCGCCTTGCGGGTGTGGATCCTCACGGGGTGCCCGATCATGTTCTCCGCGGTCCATCCACCGAGCGGCGCGAGCGAGATGTAGCCGTCCTCGTCGATGTTGAAGACCAGGAAGCCGATCTCGTCGGTGTGACCGGCCAGCATCACCCTGGGGCCGGAGCCGTCTCCCTTCCTCAGGAAGTGGATGTTCTTCACAGCGTCGGTCCTGACGGAGTCCGAACAGCCTTCGAGATGCCCTCGAAGAAGCGAATTGACCGCATCCTCCCTGCCGGAGACGCCGTCCGTCTCGCACAGTCTCCGCAGCAGATCGAAGCCGGATGCCGGATCCTGAGTCATTGCGACCCTCCTGCAGGTTCGATCCAGGTGAAGCCCGCGGCGTCCATCCAGCCACCGGGCCGGGCGCCTGCGAAATCCATGGTTCCGAGGACGGACCTGGCCGCCTCGGCCGGGGCGAGCCCGTTCTCCAGAATGTTGTCGAGGTAGTAGAACTCGATGATGGCGCTGCCCGCCCAGTCGACGCTCTTCGTGTAGCCGGAGATGATGAAGCCGTCCCGCCAGTCGCGCCGGGATGACATTATCTCCCCGGGGATGTTCCCGCCCATCACCAGGCAGCTCGAAAAATGGAGCATCGCCAGGTTGCGGCACGGTGCGAGGGCCGAAGCTATGGCACGGCCGTCCAGCATCTCGTCGGCAAGGGATATGCCTTCCTCCGTCGCGTGGCAGGAAATGAGCAGGCAGACGCTCCCCGGGAGGGCTGCCGTCTCCAGTGCGAAGAGCTCGAGGTCCGACCTGTCATGGATGAACCTGTGCCTCACACTGACGCCCTCCACCCTGGCGAAGAAGGCATCGAGCATCTCTCCGAACGAGTATTCCGGTTCGGTCATGCCCGACTGCCATTCGGCCTCCAGGATGACCAGCCATCTCGAGTCGTCGTCTGCAGAGGCGGTCCTGCTCCCCTCCCAGGATGACCAGTTCTGAGATCCGGACGCCCTCCACTCGCCGGAGATGCCCGTCCCTCCGCCCACGAGATCGAACCAGCCTTCTCCAGTCGCTGACGGCTCGGTGTATGTGAAGACGAAGCGTCCCGAACCGTTCACCTCGCCCGCGACCGTGCATACGCCGCCGAAGAGGTAGTAGCCCGTGACCCGGGATCCGTCCTGTGTCAGGACCATCGTTCCATAGGTGGTCTCCCAGGTCCCCGAGAAATCCGGGACCGTCGATCCACAGGCGGCGGAAGGCACCAGGACGGCAGCGAGAATCAGACCGCGCAGGCAGTTCACTCCAGCACCGCCCTTATCCTCCTGATGCCCTGGGACGAACTCTTCTCCGACTGTATCACGAACCTCCCCATCCCTCCCGTACGCTCCACATGAGGACCGCCGCAGATCTCCAGGGAGAAGTCCCCTATGCGGTAGACCTTCACCATCTCTCCGTACTTCGACTTGAAGAGCCCTACCGCACCCAGCTCGGTCGCCCTCTCGACCGTCTCCTCGCTGAAGCTGACCGGCATGTCGGCCTCGATGGCCGCGTTGACGATCTTCTCGACAGCCGAGACCTGTTCTTCCGTCATGGGCGAGGGATGGCTGAAGTCGAACCTGAGCCTCTCGTGCGTGATGTTGCTGCCCTTCTGCTCCACGTGGGACCCCAGGACCTCCCTGAGCGCCCTGTGCAGGAGATGGGTCGCGGTGTGCAACCTAGTGACCATCTCGCTGTGGTCGGCGAGGCCCCCTCCGAACTTGCGGTCCAGACCGGCCCTGGACAGCTCCCTGTGCTTGTCCAGAGCCTGCCCGTAGCCCTCCAGGTCCACGTCGAGCCCGTTCTCGCGGGCGAGTTCGGAGGTGAACTCGACCGGGAAGCCGTACGTGTCGTACAACCGGAAGGCCACCCTGCCGGGGATCGTCCGCGAGGGGTTCCGGAGCAGGTTGGGAAGAAGCTTCTCGAACTCGCGCATCCCCGCCTGGAGGGTCTTCTCGAACTGCGACTCCTCCTTCTCGATCTCGCTCCTGATGAAGGCCCGGTTCCGGGACAGCCCGGGATGGGTTCCCGACTCGTTCTCGATCACGAGCCCGGCGAGGTCCGGAAGTACGGAACCCTCGATGCCGAGTTTCCGGGCGTGCCGGATGGCAAGACGGAGAAGGCGCCTGAGGACGTATCCCTGGTCGAGGTTGGAGGGCGGGACACCCATGTCGTCCCCGAGTATGTGGGTGGAGGTCCTGATGTGATCAGCCACTATGCGCATGGATCTGCGGGCTTCGTGGTCGGAGTCGGGATCGAGACCGGAAGCCTCCCGGAGGAATCCGAAGACCGGCTGGAAGAGCGGAATCTCGTAGACGCTCCCGGAGCCGTTCATCATCGCGACGGTCCTCTCGACCCCCATTCCGGTGTCGACATTCCTCTGGGCGAGAGGTTCGTATGTCCCTTCCCGGGTCTTGTTGTACTGCATGAAGACATCGTTCCAGACCTCGAAGTACTTCCCGCACCCGCACCCGGGGCGGCAACCCGGGCCGCATGGCGCTTTTCCCGTATCCATGAACATCTCCGTGTCCGGTCCGCACGGTCCTGTCAGACCAGCAGGCCCCCACCAGTTGTCGGAACGCCCCAGGAAGTGGATCCTCTCCGCGGGTATCCCCATCTCCTGCCAGATGGCGGCGGCCTCCTCGTCGGGCGGGACGAGATCGTCGCCCGCGAAGACGGTTACGCTGAGGCGGGATGGATCGAATCCGAGCCAGGAGGAGCCCGTGAGGAACTCGTGGCTCCAGGTGATGGCCTCGCGCTTGAAGTAGTCGCCGAGAGACCAGTTCCCGAGCATCTCGAAGAAGGTCAGGTGGGAGGGATCCCCGACGCTGTCTATGTCACCCGTCCGGATGCACTTCTGGCAGTCTACGAGCCTGCGGCCCGAGGGGTGCCTGCCGCCCATGAGGTAGGGGACGAGCGGGTGCATCCCGGCTGTAGTGAACAGCACGGTTGAGTCGTTCTCCGGTATGAGAGAAGCTCCGTCGATGCGCACATGGCTGCGCTTGACGAAGAAGTCAACGAACAGCGACCTGAGTTCGTCGGAAGTCATCGGGGGGGCCTCCGGATCGGCTTATAGGTTCTTGTCGTAGATTCTGTACGTCTTGTAGACGACCGTGTGCATCTCGTTCTCGAGGATGCTCCTGAGAGCATGGTTGTCCTCCAGCACCCAGGAGAGCTCGGCCCATGTCACTCCGGTCCGGAAGCCGTAATCGACCATCCTGGAGATGATGAGGCTCTCCAGCCCGCATCCGCGCCACTTCTCGCGGACGGCGAGCAGGAGTACCCTCACTCCCTCGATCTTCATCCTGAAGGGGGGGACCTTCAGGGCGAGGACGGTCCTGAGGAGGCTGCCCCTTGCTTTCAGGAACGCCTTGTTGGCGTCGGGGAGCCCGACGGCGAAGGCCACTGCTCTGCCATCCTCGTAGACGACCGGGGCAAGCCCCTCGACGAGCATCATGCTCAGATCCCTGGCCATCTGGCGGAACTCGGCGTCCGTCATCGGGACGAATCCCCAGTTCCTGCTCCAGCATTCGTTGTAGATGTCCATGAGTGTCAGGACATCCTCGTAGAGGTGTTTCCGCCTCACGGTCCTGACTTCGGCCCCGGTCCTGCGCTCGACGAGGCCGGCCAGCCTCCTCATCCTCTCCCAGCTGAACTTCTCCTTTTCGAGCAGATAGGCCAGGACGTCCTTCGATTTCCCGAAGCCTGATCTCTCCACATGGTCTGCATAATGGGGCGGATTGTAGGTCATCATCAGGACGGGGCTCCTGTCGAACCCGTCGATCAGGAGGCCGATCTCCTCGTTCGTCGAGAAGTTCATGGGGCCGCGCACCCTGTCCATCCCGCGCTCCCGCAGCCACCCCGAGGCGGTCTCGAAGAGAGCGTCGAAGACCTCCTGGTCGTCTACAGCCTCAAGGAAGCCGAAGAAGCCCGTGCGGTCGTGGTGGTAGTCGTTGTGCGCCCTGTTCGCGATGGCGCAGATCCGACCCAGGGTTCCGCCCGAGGAGTCCCTCGCGAGGAAGCAGGCCGTCTCTCCGTGCTGGTGGAAAGGGTGTCCGCGGGAGGGATCCAGCGTGAACTTCTGCATGCTCCTGATGGGAGCCACCCAGAGAGGATCGGATCGATAGAGCCTGAACGGCAGCTCGATGAAGTCACGGTATCCGGCAGCATCCTCGACGGGTTCGATCCGCAGGGACATCTCTGCGCCCCGTCAGCCGATCAGACCGAAACGGCGGCCCACCCGCTCGAAGATCTCGAGTGCCCTGTCGATCATCTCGTCCGTGTGGGTGGCCATGTAGCTCGTCCTGAGCATGGCCCGGTCCGGAGGGACGGCGGGGCTGACGACCGGGTTCGTGAACACGCCTTCCTGGTCGAGAGCCTGCCAGATCCTGAAGGTCAGGAAGCTGTCGCCGATGATGATGGGAACGATCGGGGCCTCGGAGTTGCCCACGTTGAAACCCATCGCCTTGAGCCCGTCTCTCGACCTCCTGGCCGCACTGTGCATCCGGACGAGCAGCTCCGGCTGCTCCTCGAGTATCTCCAGGGCTGCCATCACGGTCGCTACCGAGGCGGGGGGAAGGCTTGCGGAGAAGATCTCGGTGCGCGCCTCGTGCTGGATGTAGTCTATGACCTTGTCCTCGCCGGCGGCGAAGCCGCCGATGCTGGCGAAGGACTTGCTGAAGGTCCCGACCTGGAGGTCGACTCCGGCCTCGCAGTCGAAATGTTCCCCGGTTCCGCGCCCGTGGGCACCCATCACACCGACGCCGTGGGCGTCATCCACCATCACGCGGGCTCCGTGCTTCGCCGCGAGTCTCACGATCCCGCCGAGATCGGCCAGATCGCCCTCCATGCTGAAGACGCCGTCGGTAATGATCATCGCCGGACCCGCGACGCGTTCGAGCAGCTGGCCCAGGTGATCGATGTCGTTGTGCCGGTACTTCACGACTCTCGAATAGCTCATCCTGGTTCCGTCGATTATCGAGGCATGCACGGACCGGTCGACGAAGAGCAGTTCGTCCTTCTGCCCCAGGGCGCCGATCACGCCGAGGTTGGTCTGGAACCCGGTGCTGAAGGTGACGACGCGCTCACGCCCCAGGAACCTGGCCAGCCTCTCCTCCAGTTCGACATGGAGGTCCAGGGTGCCGTTGAGGAACCGGCTCCCGGTGCAGCCAGTCCCGTACTTGCCGATGGCTTCGGCCGATCTGGCCATCACGAGCGGATGGTTCGTCAGGCCGAGGTAATTGTTGGAGCCCAGCATGATTACGCTGTGCCCCTCGATCTCCATGACGGGACCGACCTGCCCGCTGAGAGGCTTGAAGTATGGGTAGAGGCCCATCTTCTTGACCTCGTCGACCCGGGTGTAGTCGAAGCATTTCCTGAAAATGTCGGGACGAGTCATATTGATAGCACTCCCGCGTGACGGTACATGGCGGCAGATTGTAAGCAGGCGGCGTAATCAAGTCAACGGAGCATGCGATGCAAAAGGCTTTTGTGACCGGTGTGACAGGCTTCCTCGGAGGGCACCTCGCGCCTGTGCTGGCGCGCTGCGGCTGGGATGTGGGCTCCGTATGCAGGGGCAGCTCCGACACGAGCGGAGTCCCGGGGTGCTGCCGGATCGAGAGGATCGACATGCTCGACCCGGGATCCTACAGCGGATCCCTTGCCGGCTGTGATGCGATCTTCCATCTGGCGGGAGCCACTTCCGCGAGGAGCCGGGAGGCGTTCGACAGGTCCAACGCGGCTGTCACGGCGGCGCTGCTCGAAGCAAGGCGCCTCTTCGCGCCGGAGGCCATGCTCGTGTACGTCTCCAGCCAGTCCGCAGGCGGACCCTCCGGGGATCGGCCGATGACCCCGTACGGCGCGAGCAAGCTTCTTGCGGAGAGCCTGGTCCGGAAGAGCCGGGGATGGGTGATCGTGAGGCCGCCTGCGGTCTTCGGTCCCGGGGACGACGCGATGCTGCCTCTCTTCAGGCAGGCCGCCAGGGGGTTCTTCCTCTCCCCGACGGGGAGGGGCGGCTTCCCCCTGGTCTATGTAAAGGATCTTGCCGAGTTCCTGGCAGGGCTCCCGTCGGTCCCGGAGGTCGCGGGCAGGACCCTGGAGCCTTCATACGGGCGCTCCTTCGACTGGAGGGACATCCACGGCCTGCTCCAGGAGGCTGCCGGCCGGAGGGTGCTCCACCTGAGGGTACCTCCTCCCCTGGTGCTCTCGGCGGGATGGTTGTCAGGCACCGTGGGCCGCTTCAGGGGAGCCTGCCCGGTGTTCGACCTCCACAAGAGCCGCGAGCTCCTGTCGAGGGGATGGAAAGTCACCGATCCTGCCGTCGTGGAGCTCACTGGATGGACCCCTGCGACACCCCCGGAACAGGCCTTCGCCAGCACCATGGCCTGGGCTCGTCAGCGCTTGTAGCCGAAGCGCCTGAGGAGCTCCATCCGGGAGGAGACGTCCAGGGCGGTCTCGACCGCCAGGGGCGACTCCCCGTCGAGCACGCCGGCCACTCCGCCGCTCTCCCCGGATCTGGCCACGAGCACCGTCACGGGGTTGGACGTGGCGCAGAATACCGTGCAGACCTCGGGTACCGCGCGAATGGCGGGAAGGACCTGGATCGGCCAGGCATCTCCGAGGACGATCAGGAATACATGGCCGCAGCCGAGTCTCAGGATGTTGTCCTCGGCCACCGCCTTGAGTTCGGGATCGTTGCCTTCGCTCCTGACGAGCCTCGGACCGGAGGCTTCGGCGAAGGCCAGCCCGAACCTCGCGCCGGGGGCGGAGACGGACAAGGCTTCGTAGAGATCCTCCACGGTCTTGATGAAATGAGCCTGTCCCAGGATGACGTTCGCCCCCCCGGGGAACGAGAGCGGAACAAGCTCCATCTTCAGTGCATCCACAGAGGTCCTCCTGCTTCCGGGGCGCGGCAGTGCGGGAGCCGCGTCATCTGAGCCGTCCTGCGAGCATCTCCCTGACCTCGGGGACTCCGCCCTGCAGGATCAGATAACCGTCGGGAGGCTCCTGCGGAGTCATCTCGTTGGCAAGAGGCGTGGTCATCAGCCTGCGCACCTCGTCCGGATCGCCGCTCATGCCCAGGGCCCAGCTCAACTTCATGTACGCGACCTCGGGCAGCATGTTCGCCAGAGGAATGACGCCACGCTGCATGAGGAGCCTGCCGGTGTCGTACACGTACATCTGGGTGTATCCCCAGAGGGTCTGGACCGTCATGAAGACGTGGACGCCGGCCTCGACGGCCTGTCTGAGAGGTTCGTACAGGGGCTTGTTCACGTGCCCCAGGCCGGTCCCTGCGATCACTATCCCCTTGTAGCCGTTGTCTACGAGGCTCGTGATCATGTCGGGCTTCATGTTGGGATAGTAGTAGACGATCGCGACATGCTCGTCGAAGACGGCATTGATGTCGGGCTTCCTGGAGGGATCCCTCCTCCTGTAGCCCTCCTTGAGGTAGGTGAAGCTCTGCCTGTCCACCATGGCGAGAGGGATGTCGCCGATCGTCCTGAATGTGCTTCGGTAGCTGGAATGCATCTTCCTGACCCTCGTCCCCCTGTGCAGGAGGGCGTATTTGTCGCTAGTCGGGCCGAACATGCAGACCAGGACCTCTGCAGCGTCGCAGTATGCCGCGGTCCTGGTTGCATGTATCAGGTTCAGGGCTGCGTCGCTGGAGGGCCTGTCGCTCGACCTCTGCGATCCTACGAGGACGACGGGGATCGGGAGATCGCGGCACATGAACGACAGCACGGCGGCCGTATGGTGCATCGTGTCGGTCCCGTGCCCGATGACGATCCCCGCAGTGCCCTTCTCGATCTCCCTGCCGATTGCTTCGGCGAGGGTGATGTACTGGTGCGGGCCCATGTCCTCGCTGAAGATTCCGAACAGCTTCTCCGTGCTGAGGTTGCAGATGTCGGCCAGTTCAGGAACGGCGCCGTACAGCTCACCCGGGGAGAAGGCGGGGATGACCGCCCCGGTCCGGTAGTCGAGCCGGCTCGCTATGGTCCCGCCCGTGCCCAGCAGCTTGACCGGGGGCAGGTCCGGATTGAAGGGGAACTCCTTCTCGGGGATCTGGTAGTGGGCCTCCTTGGATCCCGTCTTCACGACGGAGGTCACCTTCGAGGAGGAGATCCCGATGTTGTAGCCGCTGATGAGCTTGAGAACTATATGGCTGTCGTCCGCGGTTTCGGACCTCGGCAGGATGATCCCCTGGAAGGAGTTCCCGTCCGCCACGAGGTCGACGTCGTCCCAGACGGAGGCTCCGAACTTCTCCAGCGTCTCCCTGGCGGGCCCCCTGTAACCTTTCATCGAATCGGAAGAAGTCATCGTTCAGTCTCCTTAGCCGGGCTTTGTTCCCGGCCGTCGAGTTGAGGGGCATCCGTCCCGGTCTAGTATCTTTTCCTGGCGGTAGCCGGAGGGATCTCCAGCAGCCTGCGGTAGTTGGCGACAGTCCTTCGCTTCACCAGGAGCCCCCTGGCCCTGAGAAGCGCCGACAGCTCGTCGTCGGAAAGGGGATTCGACGGATCCTCCCCGTCCACGATCCTCCGCAGCTCCTCCTTGGCGGTCCTGGTGGAGACGTCCTCCGCTCCGGCGAGCCTCCTGCTGAAGAAGAAGGCGAGTTCGCTCACCCCCTGGGGCGAATCCAGATACTTGCCGTTTATTGCGCGGCTGATCGTCGACTGGTTCCTTCCCAGCGCCTCCGCGACCTGCTGCAGGGTCAGGGGTCTGAGCGAATCGACCCCGTTGTCGAAGTAGTCCTTCTGGTAGTCGGCCAGGAACTGCGCTATGCGGAGCACGGTATCCTGGCGCTGCTGTATGGAGCGGAGGAAGTGGCTTGCCCTCGTGTACTTGTCCTTGACGTACTCCACTGCCTCCGGGTCGCTGTGGGGCGATTCGAGGACCCTGCGGTTCCGCTCCGAGATGACGAGGGTCGGGAACCTGGAGTCGTTGAGGATGGCTATGTACGCCCCCTCCACCCTGATTATGGAAATGTCCGGGATCACGATCGAGTTGGTGTCGGGAGAGAAGTCCGAACCGGGAAAGGGGTTCAGGTCCCTGATCCTCTCGACGGCGTCCTGGATGTCCCTCGCGCTCACCCTGAGGGCACGGGCGAGGACTGGATACTGACGCTCCGGGAGTATGTCGAAGAACTCGTCTATCAGGCGGTACTCGAGGCTGTCCGCAGGCGTTCCCCTCTGGTCCAGCTGGGCGATGAGCGCCTCCCTGACTGTATAGCACCCCACTCCGGTAGGTTCCAGCGACCTGACGAGCTCGACGGCTCTTTCGAGAAGGGTCCGGTCGCCCTCCCACCCGGCCTCGAAGTTCTCCCTGCCCATCGAGATGAGCCCGTGCCTGTCGAGCGAGTAGACGACATATCTCACGGCCTCCTCCATCTCGGGACCGGGTCTCTGGTCAGCGGCCTGGGAGAGGAGATGCTCCGAGAGAGTAGTCTTCACCACGTACTCCGGCCGCCACTGCTCCTCGAAGGAGCCTCCGCGGCCCTCGCGGGAGTATTCCTCGAACTCGGCCAGGAATTCGAGGTGATCCTCCTTCTCGTCATCCCTCCGGGGTTCGGCGTCTTCGTCCTCGCCTGCCGCCGGGGCTTCGACCGCGGCCTCGCCATCGGAAGGCGGGGGGTCGGCCTGATCCCCGTCACCGGATTCCCCGGCAGTGTCCTCGGCGGAAACAGCTCCGTCCTCACCGGGGGTCTGTTCGGCCTGGGAGTCGTCCTGATCGATCTCGAGGAGCGGGTTCTCGTTGAGCTCCTGCTCGATGAGCTTCTCCAGCTCGACGGAGGGCATCTGGAGCAGCTCGAGCGACTGCTGCACGACAGGGTTCAGGACCAGGCGGTGAGTCAGCTGGAGGGAGGGTACCTGCCTGAGCTCGGGCCGGTTCATCAGAGCCTGAACCTCTCTCCGAGATAGATCTTCCTCGCCTCCGGGTCGTCCGCGAGCTCCTGGGCGGAACCCGAGATGAGGACCCTCCCGTCGAACATGATGTACGCCCTGTCCGTTATGGCGAGGGTGTCCCTGACGTTGTGGTCTGTGATGAGAACGCCGAGGCCCGTCCTGCTGAGGTTCCTGACGATACCCTGTATCTCGGCCACGGCTATCGGATCTATCCCCGCGAAGGGCTCGTCCAGAAGGAGGAACGACGGTTTCGTCACGAGGGCGCGGGCGATCTCGACGCGCCTGCGCTCGCCTCCCGAGAGCGTATAGGCCTTCTGGTCGGCGAGTTTCGTGATCCCCAGCGCGTCCATGAGCATGTCGCGCCTCTCCAGCCTCTCGGATCTCTTCAGGTGCAGGGTCTCGAGAATGCTCAGGAGGTTGTCGGAAACAGTCATCTTCCTGAACACGCTCGATTCCTGGGGCAGATAGCCGATCCCGAGACGCGCCCTGCGGTACATCGGCAGCTTCGTTATCGCAGCCCCGTCCAGGTGCACCTCTCCATCGGTAGGCCTGATGAAGCCGACTATCATGTAGAAGGTCGTAGTCTTGCCGGCTCCGTTGGGACCCAGCAGGCCGACGATCTCCCCCCTGGAAACGGTCAGGCTCACCCCGTTCACGACCCGCCTCCTGCGGTACTCCTTCACGAGGTCCACGGTGCTCAGGGTGCTCGAACCGCTGGAGGTCATCTTCCGTCTCCGCCGATATATGAGTATGTGCCCGACACGGATCCGGTGACCGTGACGGATTCGATGGAACCATCCACGTATCTGACCAGCAGGTGCTGGCCCGAGACCGTGTTGCTCTCCTCCCGGGACGCAGCCTCTCCGCCGGCTCTGTAGACGAGTGTGACGGAGTTCTCCAGATCGATGGAGTCCGGCTCGCCGCCCGAGAACGAGAAGAAGGCCTTCTCCGACGAGAACCACGTCTCGGAGGGGGGGGTCTCCTGCTGATCGAGCAGGTGTCCGTCGGCCGCACCCTCTATCCGGATGCTCCTGATCTCACCCTCGACGAGTTCCGCGCGTATCCAGTTGCCGGAGAGCTCGCCGTCGGTGCTCGTGACGACCGGACCGCCCAGCATCTCGACCGATTCGTCCCTCCCGGAGAAGACCAGGAATTCCGAAACGGCGACGACGTCTTCCGATGGATAACGCAGCACGGCGTTGCCCTGGGCTTCCGCCCGGTCGGAGTCCGGGAGGAACTCGAGCCGATCGGCGGTTATGATGAGGCTGTCGCCCTCCTCGAGCCTCCGGAGCATCGGCTCCGATGTTACGAAGATGCTCCCCCTGTCGCTGTCGTACATGGCATAGCGCCCCGTCACGTCGCCGAGCCACGGTCCGGTCATGTGGACATCCCCCCTGGCGACGGCCTTTCCAAGGAGTCTGTACCAGGTCACCTCGTCGGCTCGCAGGACATTCTCCCCGTCTGTGAGGGCGACCCGCCCGGTGAGGACTGCGGTGCCTGCGGCCCTGTCGTAGACGAGCATGTCGGAGGAGGCGGAGAGCGTGTCGGATTCTATGTACACTTCACCTCTGAAGAGCGCCCTTCCGGCCTGCTGCCACACCCTGCCCGAATCAGAGGTGACCGTGATCTCTCCGTCCGTGACTTCGACGTCGCCCGAAAGATCGATCACGAGTTCGCCATCTTCCGACTCGGTGCCCGAAGCGCTGGTGGCGCTGACCGTGAAGACCCCGGCGAGGGCGGCGGAAGCGGCCGTCAGGAGGAGGACGCTATTCCTCAATTCTCACTTCCCCGCTGTAGACGGCCGTGAAGCTCTCCCTGACGTCGACGCCTGCAGCCGAGCCCAGACTCCTGTCGAGCGCGACACCGCGCCCGGTCAGGTATGTGGTCCCGAGGCTCTCCGGCATTTCGAGGACGGCTACGCAGTCGGTCATGAAGACGCCGAGGCTGTCGCACCAGACCAGTTCGGGCGAGGTGAGTATCCGCCCCTCCGACGTCTCCACTCTTGCGGATCCCCATGCCCGGAGGAGGGCGCCGTTGTCGAGGACCTCTCCGGAATCCGACGTGAGCATCGAAGCGGGTGCGTCTCCCTCGTACATTATCAGTTTGACTCCCCACATGAGGAGCGTGCTGTCCTGTTCGTGGAAGATGCCTCCATCCCCCTCGAGCCTCCAGTCCCTCCCGGCTCCGGCGGCCTGAGTGAGCGAAAAGACGCCCAGTTCCTGGGTCTGTCCCGATTCGTCCGTATAGGTCCGGGACTGCTCAGCGCAGCCCAGGACAGCCAGGAGGACGGCGGCACCAGCGCTCGTGAAACCAGATCCACTGCGAGGGGTCCGTCCTGATCCAGCCCTCGATGATCGAGTTGAGCCGCGCCGTGAGGCGGATGTACCCGTCCTCCCCGGGGAAGTCCCCGGTGTCGAGCGGCTCCTCGATGACCAGAAGATGAGATCCATCCTGCCTCCGGGCTATGTGGAGCGGTACCACCGGAATCCGGAACCTGGCGGCCAGCCTGGCCGGGCCGACGGGGGTGAGCGCCGGGATCCCGAAGAAATCAACGAACTCGCACTCCACGGCTGTAGTGTCCTGGTCGATGAGAATACCCACAGCCGTGTTCCCGCGCAACATCTCGATCAGCCGCCTGACGTCGGAAGCCCTGTCCAGGGCTGCCACTCCGTGCATCGTGCGCAGCCTTGCGAGACTTCGCCCCGCCCCTGACTCCGGGAGCTTCCTGCCGATGATTGCGGTCTTGTGGCCCATGAGGATCACCGATCGCGGGATCAGCTCCCAGGCTCCGTAGTGGGCGGTTATGCAGATCGCCCCTCTGCCGGATTCGAGTGCCTCTGCGAGGTTCTCCGCCCCGGTCACCGAGACCGATTCCAGGAAGGCGGCGTCATCAGAACCCGACAGCCGTATGAAATCGAAAAGCGAGAGGAGCATGTTCCGGTAGACGGCCGAAGGTTCGACGTCGAGGCCTGCGGGGCGGAGGATGTTCCTCCGGTGCCGGTCGATCAGAGTGTTCGCCCTGGAGGGGAGCCGGGCCGCCAGGTGCGCGGCACACAGGCAGAGGAGGCGGATCAGCCTGCGCGGGAGCACTCGGGCTGTGAAGAAGAGGAGCCACACGGCCGGGGCGGACAGAAGATGGCGCAATGCTCGGAATGGAAGCCTTCGCGAGGGCATCCGGGGCCGGCCTAGTAGATGCCGGCGCGCATCAGGTCGTGGAGGAAGACGAGGCCGACGGGTCTCGATTCCTCGTCGACCACGACGAGGCTGGTGATGCCCTTCTGCTCCATCCTGGCGAGGGCGGCGGAGGCGGATTCGCCAGGGGAGGCGGATGCGGGCGCCCTCCTGAGTACGTCGGAGAGCAGCAGCGAGTGGATGTCCGCCCGGTCCTTCATCAGCCTGCCGAGGTCGCCGTAGACGAAGATCCCGCAGAGAGCGCCGGACGGATCGACGGAGAAGCAGACTCCCCTGTGCCTCGTCATGGTTTCCACGGCGTCAGGGAGGGGGGTATCCCCGGGGATCGAAGGCAGAGGAGGCGGGACCATCAGGTCGGACACGCGGGTGAGCAGCTTCCTGCCCAGCATCCCGCCCGGATGGACATCGGCGAAATCGGACGGAGAGAAGTCCCCGGCCTTGAGGAGCGCCATCGCGAGAGCGTCACCAAGCACGAGCATGGCCGTGGTGCTCGCGGTCGGTGCGAGATTGTAGGGACAGGCCTCCGCGAGATCCGGGAGGCGCAGCACGATGTCCGACGCTCTGCCGATCGTAGAATCCGGACGGCAGATCGAAACCATCCTGATCCCGAGTCTCCTGAAGCTCGGCAGCAGTGCTGCAAGCTCCGGAGTGTTTCCGCTCCGCGAAAGAACCAGGGCCGTGTCTTCCGGGGTCACGAGACCAAGGTCACCGTGCACGGCTTCGGCTGGATGGAGGAAGAATGCCGGAGTGCCCGTGCTGGTCATGGTGGCGGCTATCTTCCTCGCGATGCAGCCGGACTTGCCCATCCCGGAGACGACTATCCTCCCGCGGGTCGCGTGCAGGATCTCCACTGCCCCGTCGAAGGACGGGCGGACGTTCTCCAGGGTTTCGTCCAGCCAGCGCCGCTCGATGGTGAAGACCCTTTCCGCTTCGGCCAGGAAACCGCTCATTCGAGCCTGCCTTCGAGGTACATGTCCGCTATCTCCCTGACAGCGCCTCCGCCGCCAGGGTTTTCGGTCACGATCTGGCACTTCGATTTGACACTGTAGTGGGCATCGGCAGGGCAGGCCGGGAAACCGGCGATGTCGAGAGCGGGGATGTCCATCTGGTCGTCGCCCATGAAGAGAGCCTCCGAGGAGTCGATCCCAAGGAAGGAGCAGAGGTCCTCGAACGCCTTGCGCTTGTCCCTGCAGCCGAGGATCAGGAATGGGATGCCGAGATCCCTCGCTCTTCTCCGTGTGGACTCGAGGTCCCTGAAGGAGATCAGGGCGACCGAGACGCCCGCCTTGAGCAGAGCGATGATCCCTGCGCCGTCGCGGGCGTTGAACCTCTGAGATGCTCCGGCTGGGCCGTACTCCAGTGTGCCGTCGGTCAGGACGCCGTCGACGTCGAATGCGAAGAGCCTGATGGATCTCATATCACCCCGGCGCCTCCCAGTGCTCGAGAGAGCCCTCCACGAGCATCCTGGACTCCGCTTCGGAAAGGATCGTCTCGCTGTCGCTCGG
The DNA here is from genome assembly GCA_963718745.1 of Candidatus Fermentibacterota bacterium. Taxonomy (GTDB): domain Bacteria; phylum Fermentibacterota; class Fermentibacteria; order Fermentibacterales; family Fermentibacteraceae; genus Fermentibacter. Next base: position 682,872 of record OY970370.1, read on the forward strand.
AGATTCCGCAGGTCTCGGATGCGCCTCGAAGAAAAGCCCGTCCACTCCCCAGGCTGCGGCCGCCCTCGCAAGGGGCAGCGCGAAACGCTTCTCGCCTCCGCTCGCCGTCCCCGTCGAGCCGGGTTTCTGGAGCGAGTGGGTGACGTCCAGGAGCACTGCGTCGCAGAGGCCGGACATGATGGAGAGAGACCGGAAATCCACGACCAGGTCGCCATAGCCGAAGAATGCCCCTCTCTCGGTCAGCATGACCTCGGGACACCCCCTCGTCCGAAGCTTCTCTACAGCACCCTCCATGTTGAGGGGGTTCATGAACTGGCCCTTCTTGACGTTCACCGGCAGCCCTGCGCTTCCCGCGGCCTCGAGCAGGGATGTCTGCCTGCACAGGAATGCCGGTATCTGGAGGATGTCGACAATCCCCGAGACGGCCTCGACCTGGTTCGGCTCGTGGACATCCGTCGTCACTCTGATTCCGAAGCGGTTCCTGATGAGGGAGAGGATTCGGAGGCCGCTCTCCAGGCCGACGCCTCTGAACGAGCCGGCCGAAGTCCTGTTGTCCTTGAGGAAGGAGGCCTTGAAGACCCATTCGACTCCGGGTCTGTCCGACAGGATCGAGTCGAGCATCGCGGCCGTCTCCAGAGCGGTCTCCTCCGAGTCCAGAACGCACGGTCCGGCTATGAAGAGCTTCCCGATCAAGGCAGCTCCCTCCGGACCCTGTCGAGATCCTCCGGCGTGTCGATGCCGAACCCCTCGAAGGGTCCCTCGACCACTACCATCTCGGTACCTCCGCACAGCCAGGCGAGCTGCTCGAGCCTCTCGACCGAGGAGAGCGGGCATGGACGGGCGGTCATGCAGGAGTCGAACGAACCGGGGCTGAAGCAGTAGACCCCGACGTGCTCCAGAAATGCCTTCGATCCGTGCGGGATCGGGGAGCGCGAGAAGTATAGAGCTCTCCCGTCGCACCGCACCGCGACCTTGACAGAGGATTCGAGTCGAGCCCTCTCCGCGGAGCAGGGCCTGGCGAGAGTCACGACCCTGGAGGGCGAGGGTTCCACCGAGGTCAGTGCACGAATCCAGGACGGCCCGGCAAAGGGCTCGTCGCCCTGGAGGTTGATGATCCGGGAACCCGGCCGCCCAAGCCTGTTCCAGGCCTCGTAGACGCGCTGCGAACCCGATTCGGCGGGTCCGGTCAGGACCGCCTCGAAGCCGGCCTTCCTGACTGCGAGAGCGATCTCCTCGTCCTCGGTGGCGACCGCGAGCAGAGAGACGCCGCTGTCGGCGACCCCCGTGGCAACCCTGACTATGAGAGGCACCCCGTTGATGTCCGCGAGCGGCTTCCCCGGGAGGCGGCTTGCGCCCATCCTCGCGGGGATGATCACAGCTGTGTCGCTCAGCGGATTCCCAGCCAACTCTCGGAACTCCAGAGGGATACGAATACCGCGGTCTCTCCCGAGCCGTCCCATGTCTCGCGGGTGATCGCAAAATCAAGGCCCGCAGCACCTCGGGCAAATCTGTATCCCACCCCGCTCGTCCATCTCGCGGCTCCGTCCCGCCACAGGCCTTCGGTCCGGCTCCAGCCGGCCCTAGCGCAGAAACCCGCGCCTATCTGAGCTTCGGTCCCGAAACCCAGGATCGTACCTTCTGGGACGGTGCTGTCGAGAAGATGCAGAGCCTTCCGGGAATGGAGGTCCGCCCCTGCGGCCAGCCACGGCACGGGCCGGACCACCGCTCCCAGGTTGACCTCGCCCGGAAGGTCGTAGCTCTCGCTGCTGCTCTCCTCTTCTTCTCCGGCGTAATCCCGGTCGATCTCCAGATCTCCACGCCTGTCGGTGAGAATGGAGGCTCCGACGTCCACGATCCCTGTCCTGACGAAGGCCCCTATCTGGAGTCCCCACGATGGCTGGAACTTGGCCTCGTCGACGTACTGAGTGTTGATGGGCGCACCGGGACCGCTCCCGCCGACTTCCTGGAGAGCGGCGACGCATCTCGTGCTGCCGAAGGTCCCCCTTCCGCCGAGGGAAACGGAAAACCAGTCGGAAGGTCTCACCGTGGCAGCGACGCACGCCTCGTTCAGTCCCCCGTCCCATTCGAGCTCACCCCTGTATCCGTCCGAGTTTAGGGAGGACTGGTCGAGGAGCCTGCTCCTCTCGGACAGACCGGCCACCAGCACCGTCCTCCAGGGCAGGGGGAAGAGAACCGAGAACGAAGGGAAGCGCATCCTGCCATCCCAGGCCTCGTCGTCACCAGTCCTCCAGCCGGCGGACCAGGAGACTCCGGATGACGTGCTCCATGCCGAGGTGGACGGATTGGACATGGAAAGCCCGTCGGGGCTCTCCAGGGCTGTCGACACGCCTCCCATCCCGATGGATCGCACGGTCGACGGAAGCATCTCGGAACCGGTGCCCGAGGGAGGCGGGACGAAGGACGGATAGTCCTGAGCAGTGAGGGCGAAGAGCAAAAGGAGTTCAGAAATCATTTTTCTCCGTTCGGGATCGTATTCCGTGCCTTCGTGACGGATACCCCGGGGAAGTGCTGCGGTTCCAGCCGGCGGGCTCAGTCTCCTGCATCGAAGGAGATCGACTCGGCCCGTTCAGGTGCCCTGCAGGTGATCCCGGCAGCCGCAAGCCTCCCTGAGAAGGCCTCGATCTGCTCGTCCTCGCCGTGGACCAGGAGTATGTCCCTGGATGAAGCCCCGGCGGTCCTGGCATACTCGAAGAGACCGTCGGCCCCGGCATGTGCCGAGAAGCCGTCGATCACCTCGACATGAGCCTTCCTCTCGTAGCTCTCGCCGAAGATCCTGACGGTTGTGTCACCGTCGGCAAGAGCCCTCCCGAGGGTGTTCTTCGCCATGAAGCCGACTATCAGCACCGTGTTGGCGGGATTCCCGAGGCCGTGCTTCAGGTGGTGGAGGATCCTGCCGTGCTCGCACATGCCCGAGGCGGATATTATCACCGCGGGACCAGTCATGTCGTTGATGGCTCTCGATTCCGAGATAGACTGGATGAAGTGCAGCCCCTCGAACCCGAACGGGCTCGATCCGCCATGTACCGCCTCCATGGCTTCCTCGTCGAAGCATTCGGGATGGAGCCTGAAAATGGCAGTGGCGTCCGTGGCCATGGGGGAGTCGACGAAGACCGGGACCCGGGGTGCGGATCCGTTCTCGCGGAGCAGCCTCAGGAAATAGAGGATCTCCTGGGTCCGTCCGACGCTGAAGGACGGGATGATGACCCGCCCCCCCCTGGCGGCCGTTTCGCGGACGGTCCGCCCGAGGCGCTTCGCGGCGGAGCTGCCCGGTTCGTGGTTTCTCCCGCCGTAGGTCGCCTCCATGAGGAGTATGTCCGGACGGGAGGCGCTTATGTCCGGGTCCTTCAGGATGGGCATCGCGGGTCTGCCGAGGTCGCCGGAGAAGAGGAGCACGGTCCTCCGGCCACCCTTCGACAGGGTCACCTCCACCTGCGCGGATCCGAGGATGTGTCCCGCCTCGATGAACTTCGCCGAGATCCCCGGGGCTACGTCGACAGACCTGTAGTACGGGGTGGTGTGGAAGAACTCCATCGAGCGGGCCGCGTCGGCCGGAGTGTAGAGAGGCTCGAGGAGCGGCTGGTCCTTCGCTCTGCGCTTCCTGTTGAGGTACCGGATGTCACCTTCCTGGATTCTGGCGCTGTCCGCGAGCATCAGGGCGCACAGATCCCTGGTCGCCGCCGTGCAGTGGATCGATCCGTGGAAGCCCCTGCGTACGAAGGCGGGAATCGATCCGGAATGATCTATGTGGGCATGGGATAGCAGGATGGAGTCGACGCTGGAAGGGTCCAGCCCAGGATCCCTGTTCAGGGCGTCGCTCTCCGCCCTCCTGCCCTGATGGAGCCCGCAGTCGAGGAGTATCCTCCTTCCGTCGAACTCGATCAAGTGCATGGAGCCCGTCACGGAACGGGCGGCGCCATAGAACGTTATCCTCATCGTGACCTCCGGGATTCGATCGCTGATTATCTGCAGCGGAGGCCTGTCGAGGCAACTCCGCTTCCGGGAGGCACCGGGGAACCGGGGACAATTCGTGGACATTGACGTAGACAGGGGATAGATTTTGACAAACCACACACATCCATTCGCGCCGGCGGCGGCGAGCGGGGGGTTCGATGAAGGCTGCGACGGGACTGATTCTTGTTCTGCTCATCGCCAGCGCCTGGGGGGACACATACCTCTCCAGGATCGATGAGGCGTTGGCACTGGGTGACATCTCGGCCGACCAGGCCGCTCTCTACTGCGTCTGGAGCGTCATGGACGACTCCAGGCTTCCGGCCTCGATGACGGATGGCTCCGTCGCCGAACCCTGCGGCACTCCGGCGCTGGACGAAGTCGAAAGGCTCATGGATCAGCTCTCCACCGAGGTCAGGGACGAGATACTGGCGCTGCTGGCGCGACCCAGCGTGGGCAGCCCCGAATACCTGTACGACACGCCGGGAGGCCATTTCAAGATCCACTGGACCGACAACGGCGTCAATGCGACCACGCTCGACTGGGTGACGACCATCGGAGAGGGTATGGACCACTCCTGGGAGCACCAGGTCGATGTGATGGACTGGGATGCCCCGCCGTCCGACCTCGGGCTCGGAGGCGACACCAGGTATGACGTCTACGTGATGGCTCTGACGGGCGGAACCATCGGCTGGTGCTCCACATCGGGAGAACCCTCGGATCCGACCACTCCCGAGGCCGACTATTCGAGCCACATCGCCATGAGCAACAGCCAGAGCTGGGGGGATACCCAGATACTGGAGACCTGCTCGCACGAGTTCCAGCATGCGATCCAGGACGGATACGAGGCGGCGGAACCATCCTGGTTCAAGGAGAACTGCGCGACCTGGATGCAGAACGAGTGCTGGGACACGAACCTCTACGCCGAATACCTCCATTCGGGCGACAACTGCCTGCGCAAGCCGTGGTACGACATCAGGACCGGATCCATGTACTACTACGGCGCCACTCCATGGCCCATGTACATGCAGACCCGCTGCGGGGGCCAGGAGGTAGTGAGGATGGTCTGGGAGGAGGCCGCGAACACCGTCGGTCCCAACATGCTCTCAGCCATCACCGAGACGGCTGCCTACTACGGGATGACCTTCACGGACTGGCTCGCCGAGTACACCTGCTGGCGGTGGTTCACGGGCAACCAGGCTGACGACCAGCACTACCCCGTCGAGGAATCCTCGATCTGGACGCCGGGACCGTACTTCTTCCCGTTCCACAACGTCACCACCCTTCCCTGGACCGGCGACGAGGGCGTGTACCCCCCGGACACCTTCGGCCACCACTGGATCAAGATCGCCGTCAGCAGCTACCAGGGCTGGATCAACCTCGATTTCAACGGCCGGGACAACGTCGACTGGATAATCGGCGTCATACAGACGGACTCCGACGGTTCGGACGCCTTCACCTGGCACAGCGTCACCGAGGCCGCCGCAACGCTGGACATCGGGATCAACGCCTCGGGCTGGCAGTACGTCGTCCTGTTCGTGCAGCCCGTCACCGACTCCAGCCTCGATTTCTACTACGACATCTCCGTCACTACACAGACCGGCATGGAGGGCGGACAGGAAACGCCTTCGGCCGTGCTGTCGCCATCTTCCAACCCCATGGCGCCGGGCGGTTCGTTCGAACTGTCCATCCCCGCCTCCGGGTACACGACCCTCGCCGTCTACGATCTGGCCGGGAGACAGGTGGAAACCCTCCTCTCGAGCTTTGTAGACGCCGGCAGCCATGTGGTGCAGTGGAACGCGGACGGCCTCTCGAACGGAGCCTACTTCATCCGGCTGAGTGCTCCCGGCGGTGGTCTGACCGAAAGAGTGATCCTGAACAGGTAGGCGGCGGAAGACAGTTCCGCCCCGGCACCGTCGAATCGGAGGCGAGATGAAGTTTGCATCGATGTTGCTTGTTCTTTGCGTCGCTTGCGCGGTTTCGGCCGACAGCGCCATGGACCGCGTAATGACGCTCGTCGAAGCGGGAGAGCTCCAGGGAGCTGAAGCCGCATACGCCCTTGCGGCCAGCGTCACCGACCCAAGCCTGCTCCCCTTCGCGCTGACCGAGGGAACGGAGCCGGCAAGGTGCGGCACTCCCGCCGCCGTCGAGGCCATCCGCCTCGCCGAACTCGACCCGGATTCCCCCCTGGCGCGCGAAGCCCTCGATCTCCTGGCTAGACCCCCGCTCAGCGGGCCCGAGTACACGCTGAACTCCCCCGGAGGCGGCTTCAAGGTCCACTGGACCGACGCGGGAGAGGATGCATCCACTCTGGCCTATGCGACGGCCCTCGCAGGCCACGCCGACTTCTGCTGGACGGTCGAATGCAGCCAGATGGGCTACGACACCCCGCCCTCCGACCTCGGTATGGGCGGCGACAACAGGTACGACCTCTATGTGATGAACATCTCGGCGCTCGGTTATACGACGTCCTCCGGCGAGCCGTCCGACCCGACCACCCCCGAGAACGACTATGCCAGCTACATCGCAATCAGCCTCAACATGAGCGACAACCTCATGAAGGTCACCCAGGCCCACGAGTACCAGCATGCGATACAGATGGGCTACGACGTCGCCGAGGCCACCTGGTTCATGGAGAACTGCTCCACCTGGATCGAGGACATGGTCTATGACGACGTCAACGACTATGTGGGCTACCTCCACTCCGGCGACAACCCGCTCCGCAAGCCCTGGTGGGACATCAGGTCGGGAAGCGGGAACCTCTACTGGTATGGCGGATGCATCTATACCAGATACATCTGGCTCAGGATGGGCGTCCTCGCCGTCAGGGAGATCTGGGAGGAGTGCGCCAGCGTGTGGGGCAACAACATGCTCGCCGCCCAGGGGGAGATCTACTCCAACTACGGTCTCAGCTGGGAGCAGACTTTCATGGAGTACGGCTGCTGGCGCTGGTTCACGGCCGCCAACTGGTACTCCGGATGCGGCATGTACGACGATGAGGCCGCTCTCTGGACCCCGGGCCCCTACGTTTTCTCCTACCACACCGAGAACACCCTTCCCGCCTCGGGTGACGAGGGTGTCTACGAGACGGAGACCTACGGCATCCACTGGATCAAGGTGAACCTCGCCAGCTACCAGAGCGGCTGGGTCAACATGCACTTCGACGGGCGCGACAACTTCGAATGGAACCTCGGCGTCATCATGTGGGACACCGCCGGCAACCACGAGTTCTACTGGTACGACTGCAGCACTGCCGGGGTGAAGGACGTCTCCGTGAACCCCGTCGGCTGGGACTACGTGATCTTCTTCCCCGCATTCATGTCCACGACGAGCCTCGACCATTACTACGAGTACACTATCACCCACAGCTCGACCGGCATCGAAGGCGGCCAGCCGCCCGAGATGATAGAGCTCTCCGTGTCGTCCAACCCCGCGGGTCCGTCCTCCCAGGTCGTCTACACGATGCCCCAGGCAGGCTCCGCCCGCCTGGACGTGTACGACATCTCGGGGAGGATCGTGTCGACCCTCCACGACGGGATCGCAGAAGCCGGCCAGCACTCCGTCCTCCTGGGCGAGCTGACCCCCGGGACCTACTTCGTCCGCCTCGCCGCGAACGATCAGATCGTCTCGAGAACGGTTGTCTGCGCGGACTGAGGGAACCCTGTCGATCGAAGGAGGCCGGCGTGAGCCGGCCTTCTTCTTACCCCGGGACCCTTTGTCTTTGCATGACCGGCATGCGGAGGGATATCTTTGAGCGCAATGAGGAGACTGCTGGTCCATATCGCCGTGTTGTCCGCCTCCGTCTCGTGCGGTGGAGGAGGGGCCGTGCCGCCTCCCCCGGACGCTCCCCCGGAGAGGCTGGTATTCCTCGAGATCAGGGGGCTTGCGGCGGATCCCCGCCTCCCCTCCGGATTCCTCGGCACCGGTCCCGTCCAGATAGCAGCCGCCCGGCTCGCTGAGGACAGGTCCGTACGGATGACCGAGCCTGCGATCGAGCTGGCCGCTTCGTGCGTCAGATCCGACAGGCTGGTGCTGCTCGTCGACTGCCCCGTGCCCTACGACGGACAAGGCAGGGACAACATCTCGATCACGACGGTCCGATCCCCCGGAAGCCTCCGATCCGAACCCTCCGCCACTCCCCCGGACCTCCTCGGCGAGATATCGGCCGAGGGCTGGGAATCCATAGTCGAGAGGCAGGAAACCATCCGAGGACTGGCGGACAGGTTCGGTCCGGACGTCATAATAGCCAGGTGTTCGACCGGCTCGGTGGATACGGCGCTTGCCGTTGGCTCGAGATGGCTGGAGTCGGTTTCGTCCGGCGGAGGCAACCTGGTCGTGATCTCCCCTCCCTCCGGCGGATGGTACCGGGGGTGGGTCGTCCTGGCGGGTCCGGGCATCGTCACTTCCAGTCCTGCAGGCCTCACTCCGTCAGGAGTCCTCAACACGGCGGCCCTCCTGGCCGGGCTGGACCCCGTGCTTCGGCTCTCGCAGGGGGTACCGGCGATAGGATCCATGATCGAAGGGGGAAAGATCCTGCCATGACAAGGCCTGATCCGATCTCCAGGCTCGTCGCGTGGGCGGAGAACATGCCGGGCGGCGCGGCGAGGCTCGCGGCAGTGTTCGCGACCACCGTGATGGTCAGGAATCTCCTGGAAGGCATCCCGGGAGGGCTGATCTTCGCGCCGGAGGCATACCTGTTCCATTTCCCGGCGGCCTATGTCTTCCCGATGCTGGGAATCGTGGCAGTGCTGCACCTCTTCTCAGGCTACCCCGTCGGCAGGCTCATGAAGCTGATGGTCTGGGCGTGGACCCTGACCATCCTCCCGCCACTGCTCGATACCGTGCTGGGGACCGGCTCGGCGATAGGATACTTCCCCCTGGACAGGTCGAACGCCGTCCGTTTCCTCCTCGACTTCTTCAATCCGTCCGTCACCCTTCCGGGCACGACGGCGGGTATCAGGATCGAGGCCGCGCTGGGATGCATCCTGGGAGGGGTCTTCATCGGCCGGACTTCCCGGAGCATCGTGCGGGGAGTTGCCGGCGCGCTGCTCCTCGCCCCGTTGTTCCTCGTCTTCTTCGGATGGCCGGGAATGGTGAACTGGGCTCTCGGCGGCCTGTTCCCATACACGCGGGACATACAGAACTTCATGCAGTGGCATTCCCTTACCCGGCCGCACCTCATGAACACTGTACACATGACGATCTTCATCGTGGATGCCTGGCCGGTGGCAGGTCTTTCCGCCTTGCTCTATCTGAGGTCCGGAGCCTCCGCGGACTGGAGGCGGCATTTCCGGATCGGCGCAGTGCCTGCAGCCTCGGCCTTTGCCGGCCTTGCAGCCGTCCTGCCGGCAGCCTCCCGGGCTGCGACAGTCACGTTTGCCGACGCGGCAACCATATCGGGCGCCTTCCTCACCTCGCTCCTCATCGCGTCGACGATCGGAGCGGGATCGCGCATCAGGGCGGCAGCGGTCGGCTTCGCACTGATGACCGCCCTGGCCGCGGGCTGGCCGACCTTCGTCGCCGCGGCGCTCACGGCCGCGCTCGCCTGGACGACGCCCGACCGCAGGCTGGCAGGGATAGTCGCTTCACCGATGATTCTGATCACAGCGGCATCACCACTGTTCTCGTCACCTTCCGACATTTCCGGGCTGTGGCCGCTCCTGACGGCATCGGCAGCAGCCGCTCTCGCTGCAGGGGCGAAGAGATCCCTTGCCTGGTCGGCCCTCCTCCTCCCTGCCGGCGCGCTGCTCCTGGGAGCCGTCCCGGCGAGGCCTGCACAGCAGCTCTGGTTCGAAGAGACGACCGATTCATTCGCCAGGAGCAGCAGGAACTCCCATGCCGGCGTTTCAGCCGCTCTGCTGGCTGGTGCCGGGGGATCCACGGTTCCGCTCGCCCAGTCCGCCCATCTCGCGGGAAGGATCGATCAGGCCCGCTGGCTCTGGGAGATGGCGGAGGATGACGGCGATGCGTCCGAAGACATGCTGCAGGTCGGGCTCAATCTGGCCGTCCTGGAAGGTGACAGGGAGAAGCTCTTCGATCTCCTCTCCTCGTCCGGGGTCGACGATGCGGCGGTCTCCAGGCTCTTCCCGGCAGCTCTGGCAAGCGCGGCTTCGGCAGGAGACACGCTGATGCTCGGGATGATGTTCCGCTCCTGCGGTTCCTCGGCGCGTTTCATGGCCGCATGGAGCCGGGCTCAGCTCGTACTCGGAGACACGGCATCGGCAGTGACCTTTTCGAGGGCGTCCCTCCAGGCACCCGACGCCGGGCCGGCGGAGTATGCCTTCGCCGCGGAGCTCGCTGCGATGTCGGGTTCGGACTACATGAGCATAATCGACTCAGGGATGCAGAGATTCCGGGCGTCCCCCGAGCTCGACGCGGGATGCATGCGAGCCTCTCTCGCGGCCGGGGATCCGAGTCGTGCGGAGGAGAGCGCGGGCCGCATCCTGGGCTCCTTCCCGCCGGCCGCCGATGCCCTGGACGCCTGTGCCGTCTGGCTCCTGGAATGCTCCCTGCCCGACAGCGCGCTTTCGGTATCCGAGCGGTCCCTCATGCTCCAGTACCCTCCTGCGAGAGCCTCGCTGGAGATAGCGATCGCCTGTGCGGAGGCCGCGGGAAGGATGTCCAGGGCAGACATCCACCGAGCCTACCTGGAATCCTGGTACCCGTCCGGAGCGGCCCTCGAACCCGCCCCGGATGCCGGACCGGGCCGGTAGCACCAGCCTGATGCGCATCCGTCCGCGGCTCCTCGCAGCGCCGGTCCTCGGATTGTTCGTCTTCGGGGTTATGCTGGCGTCCGGGCCGCCTTCCTTCGACGCGCTGGACGGGACCGAGTTCACCACTGCCGCGGCCGGACTCGGCATAGCGCACCCTCCTTCCTATCCGCTGTTCCTGATGCTGCTCAGGATCTTCCCGGGATGCGACTACGGGTCCGGGCTCGTGCTAGCAGCGCTCCTCGGAGGCATCACCGCCCTGCTGGCCCGAACCGCAGCCGCTCAGGACCTGGGCGGGCACCGGTTCCTCATGTCCGCGGCAGCGGCGTGCCTGGTGCTGTCTCCTCCGCTCATGGCGCAATTCAACACCGTGGAGGTCTACGGCATCTCGGCCTGCCTGCTGGTCTGCTCCCGCATCTCGAGGCGGACCCCTGCGGGACCCTACTTCTTCGGTCTCGCGGTCTTCGGGGGGCACCCCCTCTGCATCCTCCTCGCCCCCGTGCTCGCTTCGTCCTCCTGGAGGAAGTGGTGGCCGCTCATGCTCCTGCCGGCAGGCCTCCTCCTCTACGTACCGCTCCGGGCCGCCAGCTCCTCCGCGCTGAGCCCCCACTACACCAGACCCGACACCATTGCAGCACTCGCCGACTACTTCGGGATGTACGCCTCCAGGCTGGGGAAGGCGTCCTTCGAGGGGTTCAGGCTCCTGGGACCTGCGGCTGCGGCATCCTTCGCAGCTACGGGTGTGCTGGCGGCGGCCGGTCGCCCGAAGCCTGCGGAGATCGTCTCCATCCTTCTCTCGGCCGCTCTGCTGGCGTTCTACCGGGTTCCGGACCCATCCGGGATCGCGTTCCCGGGCGTCTTCGCAGCCTGGCTCCCGGCGGTCAGAGGTTTGAGGCGGCTGGGCATCGAGGCGGGAAGCGCCGGCCGTGCGGCTGCGCTCGCCTGCTGCGGAACGATTGCAGTCTCCGGCATGCTGGGTTCCTGGAGGGGGGGAGACGTGATCGCCCGCACCGTGGCGTGCGACATGATGAGGCAGACGCCCCTCTCCTGCGTCTACTGCACGGTCGGGCACGATACCTTCTATGCGGCCTACCTGCTCGGGACCGAGGACATGCGTCCCGACATCCTGCCTTCCGACATGTACGGCAACTACTTCGGTCTGTCGCTGCGAGAGCCTCTCCCCGACAGCCTGGCCGGCCATCCTGTCGCCTCCACGAGGGCGTGGAACAGCCCTGCGCTACGGCTCTCCGGACTAGTCTTCCTCGGACCGGGGGTGGCTGGTGCCGGAACAGGGCTGGAACTCCCTCATGCGAGCAGCCCGGATGCCTTCGCGATGGACCTCGCAGCCGAGTCATACGCACGGCTCGCGCTGCAGTCCCCCGGTCCGCGGGGGGACTCCCTTGCATCGCTGGCCCTGCGGACCGCCCGGACAGGCACTACGACAGACAGGCTGGAGGTGCTCCTTGAAAACTGAGGGGAGACTGCTGCTCGCCGCCCTTTTCGTCACCGTCCTGGCATACTGCGTCACCCCTGTCTACAGCGAGAACATCTTCTGGCACCTGAGGAACGGCGAGGACATCCTCGACTCTCTCACGATAAGGCTGGAGGATCCATTCACCTGGACCATGCGGGGATGCGAGTGGATCCAGCAGGAGTGGCTGGCCGAGGTGTTCTTCGCGCTGGGATGGAGGGCGGGCGGAGCGCTCGGCCTGACTCTGGTGAAGACAATCGCAGTCCTGTCGGCCGTAGGATTCGCCGTCGGAGCCTCGCTCCGGCGGGGAGCCACCCCGGCGGCAACAGCCCTGGTCTCGGTGCTGTGGCTTTCTGCGGCTCAGGCCAGGTGGTTCGAGCGGCCGCACATCTTCACCGACCTGTTCTTCGCGCTGTACCTGTTCATCCTCTCGAAACGCCCCTCCCTCTCCAGGTCGCTCGCCCTGTTCATACCGCTGCAGATCCTCTGGGTGAACACCCACGCGGGCTTCCTGCTCGGCGTGTTCCTCCTCGCCCTGCCCTCCGCGGACCTCATGGCAGGGCGAAGGATCCGCGAGGCGATGACATGGCTCCTCGTTCCGGCATCGGCACTCCTGGCCTCCGGAGTCCACCCGAACGGTTTCCGTTCGATCCTGTACCTTCCCGGCTTCCTTTCCGAGCCGGTGTTCAGGCAGTCGATCCGTGAATGGTGGAGCCCCTTCGATCCTCGTTTCGGTTCTCTGCTGCTGCCCTCAATCCTCGTCACGCTCACCCTGGGCGGCATCGTCCTCCTCCTCGCGGCGCACAGGCGAGGCAGGAGGCTGCCCCCGTCCTCCCTCCTCCTGCTGGCCGCCCTCACCATCGCGAGCCTGTTCGCAGCCAGGAACGCGGAGATCCTCGCACTCGCCTCGATCGCGACGATACCCCTGCTCCTCGCCCGACCTGACTGGAGGATCCCGGCCGCGCTCCTGTGCGCTGCCGCTCTCGTCCCCCCCGTATTCGGCCCCCCCAGGGAGTTCGGTCCCAACCGCGAGTTCGGACTGGGGATGGAGTGGGACATCTATCCGGTCGGCCTCGCCGATTTCATCGAGGAGAACGGTCTGTACGGAAGAGTCTTCAACACCAACGAGATATCAGGATATCTGGAGTACCGCTTCGGTGAGAGGCTGCCCCTCTACATGGACGGCAGATGCCTTCTCTACCCGGAACGATTCTACTCAGAGTACCTCCTCCTGGCGCAGGCCCCCGACAGCCTCTCCGCCTGGCTGCAGCTCTCGATACTGGAGCGACGCGACATCGAGATCGCTCTCTATGACTGGCCGGAGCAGAAGGGGTCGACGGCCAACCTCCTCGCGGAACATCCCGGGTGGACCCCGGTCTACTGGGACAGGCTGACTGTGGCCTATGCGAGGTTTGACTACCTCGACCGCGCGGGGCTCCGCTCCCTCTCGACGGGTGCCGCGGATCCTCTGTCCAGCGAGGATCTCCTGAGCAGACGGCTGTTCATGATCGATCAGGGGATGATGCCCGGAATCCTCACCGCCAGCTCCATGGACGGCTGGGATGTGCCTGCGGTCATCGCAGGCTGCATGGCGTGGCGGGCCGGAGAGCGTGAAGAGGCCCGCACCATGGCTCTGAGAGTCCAGGACCCCGCGATCAGGACGGAGTTCCTCGGAATCCTGGACGGGGCTGATTCGATGTCTGGCCTACGACCCGGATTCCTGGCCCCAGTTGAACACCCTGAGAGTCTGGGCGGCGGTCTCCGATGCCAGATACGTTGACGCAGCCGGACTCGCGGAGGAGATGGGCGACGGACAGCTGTCCAGTTCGGTGCAGGTTCTGGCTTCCGCAGGCGTGGATCAGCCGGTCGGACCTCCCCCTCCCTGGGTGCCGGCAGATGCCTGGAGCGATTTCGCTCTCGGCGGGTCGAGCCCCGGCGAGTCCCTCGCCGTCTACGCATCGGCCGCCTTCGACGCAGGCGAGATGTCCCTGGCCGTGGGTTACGCACGGGGCGGCGACGGGATCGAGCCGTTCCAGGGGAGGCCCTGGTCCCTCGCAACCAGGGCCGTCGTCCTCGCTTCCGCAGGCCTTGCGGAAGAAGCTTCGGCGCTGGCCGATTCGGCGCTGTACCTCTCACGCAACCCGTTCACCCTCCTCGCTGCGGGCCGGGTCGAGAGGATGGCTGGAAACCCGGATGCGGCGACCGGCCTCTTCGCAGCCGCGTGCTCCATGGCTCCCCTCTCGCAGGATGCCGCGATCGAGCACGCGTCCTCCCTGTGGGAGACCGGTGACCTGGCCGGAGCGGCTGCGGAATACTCCAGAGCTGTTTCGATAGGGGCGGTCCTGCCGCCTTCGGGGATCATCAGGATGGACTGGGCGGCGGTCCTCCTGGACCGCGCCGGTTCTTGACAGAGGGGTCCGCCGCGGACAGTGTTGTGCTTCATGGACCGGGCCCGGAACCGGTTCATTTCCATCCGCCGGGCAGAAGAAGGGGTCGATCATGTCGATAATGAGCAGGATGAACGAATTCCTCGGGAAGGCCTCCAGGCTCATCCTCGGCGGCGGGCGCGAAGCCCTCGAGAGCCAGCGCAGGAAGGGCAAGCTGACCGTGCGCGAGCGTCTCGACATGCTGCTCGACGCGGATTCCTTCCTCGAGACGGACCTCTTCGTGGAGCACTCCGCATCGGACTTCGGCATGCACTCCAAGATGCTTGCGGGAGACGGGGTGGTCACGGGACTGGGCAAGGTCGACCAGAGATCGGTTGCCGTCTTCGCCCAGGACTTCTCCGTGGCCGGCGGCTCCCTGGGCAGGGCTCATGCATCCAAGATCACGAAGATCATGGACTGTGCACGGAGCATGCTCGTACCGCTGATCGGCATAAACGACTCCGGCGGAGCCAGGATACAGGAGGGGGTGGACTCCCTCTGCGGATATGGCGAGATCTTCTACCGGAACACGCTCCTCAGCGGGGTGGTGCCCCAGATCTCGGTGATCCTGGGGCCATGCGCGGGCGGCGCCGTGTACTCCCCCGCCCTCACCGACTTCGTGTTCGTAGTCGACCGCATCTCCAACATGTTCATCACCGGTCCGCAGGTCATCAAGACGGTTCTCGGCGAGGAGATTTCCGCCGAGGACCTGGGAGGCGCCAGGACCCACTCCACCATAACCGGGAACGCCCACTTCTTCGCCGAGAACGAGAACGAAGCCTTCGAACAGGTCAGGAGCCTTCTCTCCTACCTTCCCTCGAACTCGAGCGAGGAACCTCCCAGAGCGGTGCCGAAGCCCCCCAGGACCGCCCTCTCCCGGGACGTGATCCCCGAGGACCGCAGGAAGGCATACTGCGTGAGGGACGTCGTCAGGGGCATCGTCGACTCGTCCGAATTCCTCGAGGTGCACGAGCACTTCGCAAGGAACATCTTCACGGCCTTCGCGAGGATCTCCGGACGGACCGTGGGGATCGTCGCCAACCAGCCCCGCGTGCTGGCCGGCGTCCTCGATGTCGACGCCTCCGACAAGGCGGCGCGGTTCATCCGGACCTGCGATGCATTCAACATCCCTCTGGTGACTCTCGTCGACACTCCGGGATACCTTCCGGGTGTCAACCAGGAGCACATGGGGGTCATCAGACACGGCGCGAAGATCCTCTATGCGTACAGCGAAGCGACGGTTCCCAAGCTCACCGTCATCATGCGCAAGGCATACGGAGGCGCCTATATCGCCATGTGCAGCAGGCACCTCGGCGCCGACTTCGTGATCGCATGGCCCACGGCCGAGATAGCCGTAATGGGTCCGGAAGGGGCGGCGAACATCATCTTCCGGAAAGAGATCGAGGAGAGCAGCGATCCCGAGGGGACGAGACGTGAGAAGGTGCGGGAGTACGAGGAGAAGTTCGCCAACCCCTACGTAGCCGCCAGCAAGGGATATGTCGACACCATCCTGATCCCCGAGCAGACCCGCGAGGCACTGGCACAGGTCCTCGGAACGGCCAGAGTCTCCGAAACGGACAAGGTCCCCAGGCGCCACGGCAACATCCCGCTGTAGCCCGCCCGGGATTGGAGGGATCGACATGGACCCCGACGACAGGCTTTTCATCGATTCCACCGAATACGAGACCGAGGTCCCCAGGAACAGCATGAAGCTCTACGGGGGGCTCCCGGACAACCGGGACGTTAAGGCTTTCATCCCCGGCACGGTGGTCGACGTGAGGGTCCGGGAGGGCGAACGGGTCTCCGCCGGACAGATACTGCTCCTGCTGGACGCGATGAAGATGCACAACGAGGTCTGCAGCGGAGTGGACGGCCGCATCGCGCAGGTGCTCGTTACGAAGGGCGACAGGGTCGAGAAGAACCAGATCCTGGTCCGCCTGGACCTCTGAAGACCTGCCGGGCTTCCCGGCAACCCTCCCGACATTCATTCCGGTAATCGAGACTGCGGAGGAGGCTGCGCCCCTTCGCGGAGATCCACCTGCTCTGCTCTGTCAGGAATGGAAGGGGGCGGACCCTGGGCCCGCCCCCGAACATGCCGGCGACCTGTCTGCCGGGTCTGCTCTTTCTATCCCGACCTATTCGCTGCGGAGGCGCTGCGCGTTCTCCATGGCCTCTATCGCGTCATTCCGGCGGTTGAGGCGGCTGTAGGTGCTCGCAAGGTACTCCCACCAGTCCGCGTTGTCGGGGGTTATCACGAGGGCCGCCTCGAGCGCAGCGGCAGCCTCGGTATCCCTCTCGAGCTGGTTCAGGGCCGCGAACTTCATGTAGAGCGTGTTCGCCCTCTCGGTATCGGTCAGGTCGCTCATCGTCGATGCCTCGTCGAGGATGGCGAGTGCCGCGTCGTAGTTCTCCATCATTATGTGCGCCTGGGCCAGGTTGCCGAGCAGGACGTAGTTCGGACCTATCTCGGTCCTCGCATTCTCGAGCTCCGAGACAGCCTCGGGATATCTCTCCATCTCGAGGAGTGCGACGCCCCTGGTGAGCAATATCTCGCCCCTGATGGCCTGGGCGTCCTCGGGGGAGAGCCAGCCTTCCGCGAGTCCGGTCTCGACACCGAGCAGCGCATCGTCGAATACGCTCATCGCCTGATCGAAGGAGCCGCCGAGGAGGTAGATCTGTGCCAGGAGGTTCAGGACATCGGCATTCGTGGGATCGATTTCGACGGCTTCGCTCAGGGAGGCTACCGCACCGGCGAGATAGGAGTCAGTTTCCTCCTCGGACTCCGCGGAGAGGGCGAGTGCCTTGCCGATCATCCCGGAATTGTAGAGGGAGAGCAGGAAGGTCGCCTCGGCGCTCTCCAGGACCTCTTCGATCGCGGGCTTCTGCTCGTCGGGGGCTGCAGCGAGCATCTCCTCGAGGGATGCTACGTACTCCCTGCTGATGTCCGCGGACATGTCGAAGTGCTGCAGGGCCGTCTCGTAATCGCCGTCCTGGACGGCGAGGTCGCCGAGCATCTGGTCATACTCGGGTCTGCCCGGAATCGTGTTCTTGCCGGCCTGCAGGAAACCCACCGCTGCGCCGGTGTCACCGGCCTCGAGTGAGACTGCGGCTGCGTTGTAGAAGACGAACCAGTACTCGGCCAGCTGTGAGGACATCGTCTGATCCAGCTCGGCCACCCGCTGGAAGGACTCGGACGCCCCGGTCCAGTCGCGGAGATTCCCCTGCGCCTTGCCTCTCCACATCCACAGCTCGGCGTTCCCGGTCTCTCCACCGGCAATAACGCTGTCGGCAAGATGAATCGCCTCCTGGTACTCGCCGTTCTGGATGTGGACCTTGATACCCGTGACGGCGGGCGTCGAACAGGCCGAGAGGGCCAGGAGAGCGAAAACGACTGCGGCAGACAACCATTGGAAGTTCCGGGACACAGCGGCCTCCATTCGTGTGTACTATGTCAGGCAAAGTTCTGGTCAATTTTACTACAATGGGAAGCCAAGTCAACGACGTACGGGACTTGACGGCAGGCCGGGCTTTGTTTAGTGAAGGCGCCCACAGGGAGGGACATGGGGACGCTTGCAGGACTGCTGAAGATGATCCTGAGCCTGTTGATGGCATCAGCGGGGGGAGATGCGCCGGCCGTGACGGCGATCCGGCACGACGAGCGCGCGGCGACGGTGCTGCTGGACAGGCAGGTCGTGCTTTTCACGCACGAGGGGACCGAGGCCAACCTGGCCCTGGTATCCACGGGACGACCCGGACATGCCACGCCCGAGGGCGTATTCTCCGTCCAGTACAGGAGGAGGGCGCCCATCTCCAGCCGTTACCTCGTCAGGATGCCTTACTGGGTCTGCATCGTACCCTCGGGAGAGATCGGACTCCACCAGGCTCCAGGCCCGAGCGCGCTCAGGAGGCTGGGAGAGCCGTTGTCCCACGGGTGCATCAGGCTGGGTTCAGGAACCGCGCAGTGGACCTATGGATGGCTCCCGGACGGCTCAAGGGTCGAGATCAGGAGATGACCTCCGGCTGCTAGACCAGGTCCGGCCTCTCCGACTCCAGCCTCGCCACTACGTCTCTCAGTTTCTGGGACCCCGAATCGGCCATGACCAGTATCACGCCGTCGGACTCGACCACTGACACGCCCTGCATGCCGACGAGGACAGCCAGCCTGCCCGGGGTCCAGACAGTGCAGTCGCTGCTGTCGAAGAGAAGCACGTCGCCCCTCGAGGCTCCCGCCCTCCGCGCCGAGGGCCAGTCCCCCGCATCGTCCCAGCGGAACCCGGCCGGCACCATCCCGACCCTGTCAGCCTTCTCCATCACTCCGTAATCGATCGAAACGGACTCGAGCACCGAGTACTCCGCGGCCGAAGGATGCCCGTGGAGTGCACCGAGGCCTGCGAAGAGGGCGGGGATGTGCAGGCCGATCTCCTCGAGGATCCGGTCCGTGCGCCAGACGAAGATGCCGGCGTTCCAGAAGTGACTGCCGCTGGACTGGAATTCCCTTGCGCGATCGATCGATGGTTTCTCTATGAACCGGACCACCCTCGAGAACCCTCCCAGGTCCCGCCCCGCTTCGAGGTAGCCGTAGCCGGTTGCGGGCCTGTCGGGTCTGACTCCGACCGTCATGAGCCACCCGTCCCTCGCGGGCTCAACCGCTCCGGAGAGGGCAGACCGGAACCTGGCCCCGTCAGGGATCACATGGTCCGACGGGAGCACCGCCATGATGGAACCAGGGACGGATCTCCGCTCTATCTCCATGGCAGCCCAGCCTATGCAGGCGGAAGTGTTCCGTCCCGCCGGCTCCAGCATCACGTTCTCCCGCGGGATACCAGGGACCTGTTCGACGACCATGTCGCCGAACTCCTGCCCGGTGACCACGATGATCCGCTCGATCGGGATCATCGGCAGGACACGCTCCACTGTCATCGAGAGGAGACTCCCGAATCCCAGCAGGTCGAGGAACTGCTTGGGCCGGTCCCTGCGGGACACCGGCCAGAACCGGGTGCCGCGGCCTCCGGCCATGATCACGGCGAACATGCCGGGGAATCCTTCAGTCAAACCGTCACCTCCGCTCGTTCGCAGGCATCACGAGCCAGCCCGCGGAATCCGGTCCGGTCCAGCCGCCCGATCCATCCGCGACCAGGCAGCTCGCGGATGACGAGTCCCGGCCGCGGCCCGGACGGAACAGCAAGGAAGAAGCGGGCATGAACACGCCGCCGGGAGGCGATTCCCGCAGCGAGTATCCGAATCCCCCGCACCCGGCTTCCTCCCCGGATCCGGAGGTGCCGCTGGAGAAATCGATCGAGGCCAGTGCGAGCTCCAGGTGCACCTCCCTGGGCTTCCCGTCCGCACCGAGCCTTCCCCAGTCCCAGATCCTGTAAGTGATGTCGCAGTTCTGCTGGAACTCGAGCACTTCCACCCCTCCGCACAGGCAGTGGACGATGCCGGGAGGGATGTGGACGATGTCGCCCGCTCTGACGGGCCTCTTCCGGAGGAGGGGTTCGGGGCGGCCTGCCGACACGGCCAGGGAGAATTCTTCAGGTGTGACGCCCGGCTCGAGGCCGAGGACTGCGAAAGCCCCGGGATCGGCATGCAGGAAGATCCAGGATTCCGCCTTGCAAGGTCCCGCCCCGGCCAGCCCGGGATGGACCTGAAGCGAGAGGGTGTCGGCCGGATGAAGCGTCTTGACCATGATGGGAAACGGGTCGGGGCCGCCTGCGATGTCCCGGAGCGAGAGTCCGGTCGGAACTCCGTCTGCAGTGAGGAGCCCGGACGCGGACAATCCGTCGTCCCAGACCCACCAGATCTCGCCGACGGGACATCCGGTCGCGCTCCGGAGGCTTCCCCAGATGCGCTCCACATGCTTCGGAACGGTCCTGTAGATCAGCTCCGGCGTCCTCTCCTGCCGGCGAGCGCGGTCAGGATGGCGATGCCCGATCCGTCCCTCTCCGGATGCCATTGAACCCCCAGGGCCAGCCCATCAGCGCTCTCCATCGCCTCTAAGATGCCGTCGGGAGCCTTTGCAGCTGCGTAGAATCCCTCCGGCACCTCCTCGACCGCCTGGTGATGGAAGCTGGAGACGACCCGTCCGCTGCCGAAGAGTTCCCTGAGAAGACCTCCCCCGATGGCAATCCCGTGTTCCCTGGGTGAGGCGGCGCGCCCGTGGTGGTCGACGATGCCTGCGTCTCCCAGGAACGACTGGATGTCCCTTATCAGGGAGGAGCCCTCGGCGATGGCCATCGTCTGCATCCCAAGGCAGATGCCGAGCACGGGCACACCGGATCTCCTGGCCGCCCTGTACAGGGACATCTCCCATCTGGGCCTCTGATAGTCGATCCTGCCGCATCCGTCCGCGGACCGCCCGTAGAGGGCGGGGTCGGGGTCGTTGCCCCCCGTCATGACCAGGATGTCGATCCCGGAGAGCACTCTCTGGAGCTCGGACATGCCGCAGGGCAGGACAGCCGCGGGTGAGACGCCTGCGGAGGCGGCCATCCGCGCGTAGGTCGAGTTCAGCGAAAACTTCCACCGCCCCCAGGCGCCGGCCTCTGCCGGTCCGACCTCCGACCAGTCGACCGTGAAGCCTGCGATCAGGGATGACCTATCCAATGGCGGCCATCCTCTCCACGGCTGCCCTCGCTGCCGCCGCAACCGCCGGTTCGATCCTCGTCACGGGCTCCATGCGCTCGAGGGAATCGAGGATCATCTCCGGAGTGATCTTCTTCATGTTGGGGCAGAAGATGGAGCCGACGGCCCGGAAGGACCTGTCCGGGAAGAGGGTGCACAACCTGTCGACCATGCCGGACTCGGTTCCGACGAGAAACCTCCGGGCTTCGGAGCGCTCCACGTACCGGATCATGGCGCCCGTCCCCAGGACAGCGTCGGCCATCTCCCACGCTTCGGGAGGCGTCTCGGGGTGGACCAGCAGACGGGCGTCCGGCCAGAGCTTCCTCCACCGCGCGACCGACTCCAGATCCATGGAGTGATGAGGAGGGCAGCCTCCATCGAAGATCCAGACCTTCTTGCACGTGCGGGCGGCCGTGAAGGCTCCGAGGTTGCGGTCGGGTCCGAACACGACCTCGTCCGACGGAGCGGCGGAAACGACTTCCACCGCGTTGGCGGAGGTGCAGCAGGCCCAGCTCATCGCCTTCACCTCGATGGAGGAGTTGACGTAGACGACAGTGAGAGCGGAGGGATGCGCCTTCTGCATCGCCTCGAGGCCGCGGGGGTCCATGCAGTCAGCCAGAGGGCACCCGGCCCCGGGGGCGGGATGGAGGATCGTCTTCCCGGGGGCGAGGACCGCGGCGGTCTCGGCCATGAAACGAACCCCGCAGAGGACGACCGTATCGCAGGGCATCGAGGCGGCGGCGCGGCTCAGCTCGAGGGAGTCGCCCACCAGGTCTGCCAGGCGCTGGATCTCGAGAGGCTGGTAGCTGTGGGCCAGGATCACCGCCCTGCGGCTCCGGCGGAGGCTCTCCAGACGGCTCGTCGCTTCCTCCGTCACGCGCTATGCCCCGTATTTGGACAGCCTGCCGGCGGAGGCAAGCAGGATGGTCATCAGGTTGACCGCGTCGAAGGTGCCGAGCGCGCCACGGGAAGCCTCCCTCTCCGAGAAAGCGCTGCTCCACCCGAACCTCTGGGGTCCGCCGCGGATCAGCAGGGGCACCGGATGCCAGCTGTGCAGCTTCATGGCACAGGGCGTGCTGTGGTCTCCCGTGACGCAGATGACGTCGAAACCACATTCGAGCAGGCCGGGGACCATGGAGTCGAAAGACTCGACCGCGGTCCTCTTGGCCTCGAAGTCGCCGTCCTCCCCTGCGCTGTCGGTCGGCTTGTGGTGGAGGAACACGAAGTCGCTTCCGTTACGGACTGCCGACGCAGCAGCGCGGATCTGACCCTCCGGCGAGTCGCACTCGAGCAACTCCATGCCGACCAGGGAAGCCACCCCGCGGTACATGGGATACAGTGCCGCGGCAGCGGCGCTGACACCGAACCTTTCGGACATCGAGGGAAACGGACGGTGGCCCGAATAGCCTCTCAGGAGGATCCCGTTCGCCGGCGGGAATGGGGCGAGGATCTCGTGAGCCCGCCTGAGGAACTCCCCGAGGATCAGGCTCGACCTGACTGCGCCGGCTGAGAGCGCGCGCGGAACGGCGGGAGGAAGTCCGGTGCGCCCGGGATCTGTCTCGCCTATCTCGTCGGACAGGCCCTCCCCCCTGATGACGACGCACGCCCGGTGTTCCTTCTCGGGCCTGACGAACACCCTCGCATCATCGATCTCCATGCCGTCGAGGAGGGCGGCGAGTCTGGCGCACTCCGCGGTCGGTATCCTGCCTGCACGCCTGTCGGAGACTGCCCCGTCCGGGTCGAGCGTGCAGAAATTGGCCCTCGCCGCGACATCACCCGGCTGGATCGGGAATCCGATGCCGAGAGCCGACAGTATGCCCCTGCCGACGAAGAACTCGACCGGATCGTATCCGAACAGCGCGAGATGGGCGGGGCCGCTTCCGGGAGTGACTCCGTGCGAGATCGGGATGTGCTGCCCCAGGGCGCCTTCGCGGGTCAGCCCGTCGAGGTTCGGACACACGGCTGCCTCGAGCGGGGTCACGCCCAGGGGTCCGGGGATGTCTCCGAGCCCGTCCAGCACGGCCAGGAGTATCTTCCCGCCGCTTCGTTCGACGAGCCCCTCGACCAGTCCCTTGTACATAGGGCAGCCTCCGATCAGTTCCGTGGAAAAACTATGTCGCCGGTGGAATCGGTCCATCCGACAGGGAACGGGCATTCCCCCGCCCCCGACAGGATCGCGACGGCTTCTTCCGAATGCTCCTCCGCTACGGCCAGGATCAGCCCCACGCCCAGGTTGAAGGCTCTCCGCATGTCCGCGGGCTCGATCGATCCGAGCCTCCTTATCAGCTCGAACACAGGAGGGACGGCCCAGCCGGATTCGATGACGGCTCCGCACCCGGGTGGGAGGATCCTGCACAGGTTTCCGGGGATGCCGCCGCCCGTCACATGGCATATGCCGGAGACGATTCCCCTGGAAAGCAGCGGCCTGACGGCATGGAGATAGCTCCTGTGAACCTCGAGCAGGGCTTCGCCCAGGGAAGCCCCTCCGAGTTCATCCGGTCTGTCCGACGGGTCGAGGCGTGCCATCTCGAAGAGAACCATCCTGGCAAGCGAATAGCCGTTCGTGTGCAGCCCGGTGGAGGGGAGGCCCAGGAGGCGCATGCCCGGACGCACTCCTGAGGCTGAGATCACCAACCCTTCGTCTACCAGACCGACGATCGTCCCTGCGACATCGTAGTCGCCCGGAGCATAGAATCCCGGCATCTCGGCGGTCTCGCCGCCGAGCAGAGCGCATCCGTTCTCCCTGCACGCCTTCGCCATGCCCGTGACTATCGCCGCGGCCACATCCGAGTCCAGCCTGCCGCAGGCGATATAGTCGAGGAAGAAGAGCGGCTCCGCGCCCTGGGCGAGGATGTCGTTCACGCAGTGGTTGACCAGGTCCTGCCCGACCGTCGAGTAGTCGCCGATCATCGAGGCGATCTTGAGTTTGGTCCCCACTCCGTCGGTGCTGGCGACGAGCACCGGCCTGGGCGTCCCCGGGAAGTCCGCTCTGAACAGCCCGCCGAAGCTCCCAAGATCGGACATGACCCTGGGAGTAAAGGTCTCCCTGACGGCCTTCTTCATCAACAGAACGGCCTTCTCGCCTTCGTCGACGTCCACCCCGGCCCTCCGGTAGTCGACACCCGCCATCAGGAGAATCCCCGGATCTGGTTGGTGGCCAGATAGAAACGCATTCTCTCGTCGATGGCTTCCCTGGTGATGTTCCTCATCATCTCCACTCCGAACCCGGACACGGCAAAGCTTGCTATCACAGACCCGTAGGCCAGTCCCATCCTGATGCTGTCGAAGTCCAGGCCGCGTTCCGAGCCCGAGAGGAAGCCGAGCATCCCTGCAGCGAAGGAGTCGCCTGCGCCGGTGGGATCTACAACGTTCTCGACGGGAACCGCAGGGAGGTTGAAGGGGGTCGGTCCGCCGAGGACAAGCACGCCTGCGGCGCCCCTCTTGATGACTACGTACTGCGGACCGTGCTCGAGAATCCATGCGCCCGCCCTGAACAGGTTCGATTCGCCCGAGACCTGCATCGCCTCCGAGGCGTTCACGAAGACTAGCTGGACCCGCTTGAAGACGTCCAGGACGGCCTCCTTCTGCCTGTCGATCCAGAGATTCATCGTATCGACGGCGATCCAGCGGGGGTTCTCGACCTGCCGGAGGACGTCCAGCTGCAGGACCGGGTCGATGTTCGCAAGGAAGACGCAGGGTGTGCTCCTGTAATGGTCAGGCAGCCTGGGGGCGAAGCCTGCGAACACGCCGAGCTCGGTCCTGATGGTCCTGGCATCGCCCAGGTCGGGGCCGTAGACGCCCTCCCAGCGGAAGGTAGGACCCTGCCCGATCTGGAGGCCGCCCAGATCTATGCCCTTCTCCTCGAGGAAGCGCTTCTCGAGAACCGGGAAGTCGGGGCCGACGACACCTACCACCTGTACGGAGTCGAAGGGTCTCGACCCGAGCGAGAAATAGACGGCGGAGCCTCCGAGAGTCTCCTCCGCCTTGCCGGAAGGAGTCGTGAGAGTGTCGAGCGCGATCGAACCGACTACTAGAACTGCCATCTCTCTCCGATCCGGGGATCACATCCTCTCGGGCGCCTCGACTCCGAGGATGCCCAGGAGGTCCCTCATCGTGTTGCGGCATGCCGAGCAGAGCATGAGCCTGGCCGCGGACATGGCCGGCTCAGCAGGATCCACGACGCGGACGCGCTGGTAGAATCCATGGAAGGACACGGCCAGCTCGTGGAGCATCTCGGTCAGCCTGTGTGGCTCCAGCGCCGAAGCAGCGGCTGAAGTGCGGACTGGAACGGCTTCGAGCAATCGCATCAGCCTCCGCTCGTCGGTCCCGGACAGCAGCCGGGCAGCCTCGGAGGCGTCGCGGATCGGCTCTATCCCCTCTGACAGGGCGTTGCGGAGGATCCCTGAGATCCTGGCGCAGGCATACTGGACATAATAGACGGGATTGTCGTCGGACTGCCGGCGTGCGAGCTCGAGATCGAAATCCATGTGGGATTCGGCCTTCCGGGTCAGGAAGAGGTACCTGGTCACGTCGACGGAGCCGGCTTCCTCCACGAGCTCCCGCAGTGTGACGAAATTTGCCGCCCTGGTGGACATCTTCACCTTGCGGCCGTCCCTGACGAGGGTCACGAACTGATGGAGGATCACCTTGAGCTTCGAAGCGACCTCGTCCTCGCCGAGCAGAATCGAGAGGAGCGCTACCACGTCCTTGCTCGTGTCGAGGTGGTCCGAACCGAAGATGTCGACCATGAGGTCGTATCCCCTGCGGAACTTGTCGAGGTGATAGGCGATGTCCGGCATGCGGTAGGTGAAGAGCCCCGAGTCCCTCACCAGGACCCTGTCCTCCGGTCTGCCAAGGGCTGAGAGTCTTGCCCAGCGCTTCCCGGATCCGTCCGGATCATCGTATATCAGGGGTCCGTCGGGTGTCTGAACGCCCGCGAGGACGGCCAGTGCTTCGTTCACTGCATCCGGGATCAGGCTGGATTCGCTGAAATACCTGTCGAACGTGATGCCCAGGAGAGCCAGATCCTCCATTATCATCGACATCGCCCGCTGTCGGGCGTAGTCGACGAAGATGCCGGAGTCCCCCGGCCAGACCAGTGATGGACCCTGCTCCTCCATGAGATCCCTCGCCCAGGAGAGTATGTATTCCCCCTGGTACCCGCCCTCCGGAACCGGGATCGATACGCCCGAAAGGCCGGCATACCTCGCGGCCAGGGACTCACCGAGCAGCCCGCTCTGGCGTCCCGCGTCGTTGAAATAGTATTCCCTCTCCACACGCCAGCCCGTGGCCTCGAGAAGCCCGGCGACAGCCTCCCCGAGAACGGCCTGCCTGCAGTGACCGACGCTCAGGGGGCCTGTCGGATTCGAGCTGACATACTCGACGAGGGCGGTCCTGCCCGCACCCGACGGACACAGGAGCGGGGTCAGTCCCTCCGCGGAAAGGGTTGCGGTGACGGCGCAGAGGTATTCCTGAGAGAAGGAGATGTTGATGAACCCCGGCCCCTCGACGGACAGGGCACCGAAGACCTCCGGCGGGAGCGCCGCCTCCGCGGCCAGGACCCCGGCGATCTCACGGGGTTTCGACCCGACGGTGCCGGCAGCCTCGAGGGCGATCTGGGTGGAGAGGTCGCCGAAGGCCTCCGACTTCGGTTCCGTCATCACCGCTTCGCGCACCAGCCCGAACCTCGATGCGAGGACGGCGCCCAGCCGCTCACCGGCCAGCCGCCTGGCCTCCTCAGGCCTCACTGGCGGCCTCGCCGGAGGGATCCGGGAAGTCCTCGAAGTCGGCGTCGCTCCACAGCATCTCGAGGTCGTAGTACTCGCGGGATTCCGGGATGAAGACATGCACGACGAGCGAGCCGAAATCCAGGAGGATCCAGGTGCCCTCGTCATAGCCCTCGCGGTGGTGCAGCCTCACGCCCATGGAGCGGGCGACATCGTCCACCCGGTCCGCGATGGCCCGGGCCTGGGTGCTGCTCGCGGCTGAAGCGACGAGGAACATGTCCATTGTGAGCGGGAAACCGCTCATGTCGATGGCCCGCACCTTGAAGCCATGGCGTTCGTGAATGGCTGCTACCAGCGGGGCTATTATGTCTTCGACCAAGTCATTCCTCCGGGTTCTGGGTTTCGATCGGGATCAGGATGTCGCGGCGTGCCGCGACGTCCCTGCCGAGATAGATGGTCAGATCGGTCGCCGGCAAGGCTTCGATGCTCCAGACGATGGAGCTGTCCCCGAGGCTCAGGAGTGCCGCGGCGGCCAGCGCCTTCTCACTTCCGGGAACGTGCGAGACGACCACCGTCGAGCCGTAGTCGTCCCTGTCAGCATCCGACGGCTCGAACGGAGTGGTGAAGACGGTCCCGCCCGACGACCCGAGGAAGAACCTCTGCACTGTCCTGGCTAGACCCGTCATCCCGGAACCGTTCAGTATCCTCAGGCTTATGCTGTCCGGTGCGACTGCCGCAGAGTCCGCCGTGACGCCCTGCAGGGCCGGGTCCGGTATCCTGCCCCAGATCGAGATCCCGGCGAGCGCCAGAGCCAGCAGCGATACGAGGATCCTCCAGATCCAGCCGTGTGTCTGCAGGGCCATCAGGAGATCCCCTCGAAAAAGGGCAGAAGCCTTTCATAGGAGCTCTCGAGCGACTCGGAGAGCACGCGCGTGTCGGCCGTCGCAGGGAGGAAGTTCACATCGCCGGGCCACCTCGGGAGCACATGCAGGTGGAGGTGCCCTTCGACACCTGCTCCGGCGCACCTCCCGACATTCCATCCGCCGTTGATCCCTCCGCATCGCATCACCTCGCTGAAGGCTCTCTCCGCTGCGGACACGCCTGCGAGGAGAGCGGCGCCCTCGGAGGGCCCCAGGTCCGAGAACAGCGGGACGTGGCGGTTCGGAACGATCATCAGGTGGCCGTTGGTGTAGGGATATCGGTTGAGGACCGCGAAGAAATGCTCCCCCCTGGCCAGGACCAGGTTCCCGCGGTCGTCGCTCTCGGAGAGGAGACGGCAGAACAGGCAGCCTTCGCCCGCGGCCTCGCCTGATACGTACGCCTTCCTCCACGGAGCCCAGAGTCTATCCATCGGATGCCTCTGCGCCACCGGTTCTGACGGTGTAGGGCGGGAGGATCGAGCCTGCGGGCAGGAAGGCGTCCTCCAGGATGCAGCCGTCGCCTATCCTCGAACCGGCTCCGACGACAGTCCGCCCGGACAGCCTCACGGACCGCCCGATCTCCGTGCCGGAACCCACGAGCACCGAGTCGGCTATCCAGACTCCTTCAGGATCGACGAAACGGACTCCGGCAGCCATCAGCACGGCTGCGTTGCGCCTGCAGAGCGCCCTCGATGCTGCCGCAAGCTGGAACGGATCATTCACGCCCGCGACCTCCTCCCAGGAGGGGGCCGGGCACGCCGCGCAGCGGAGACCACTGGAGGCGGCCAGGCCGATCGCGTCTGTCAGATAATACTCGTGCTGCGAGTTGTCGTTGCCGATCATGCCGGACAACCTCTCGAGAGACGGTCCGTCGAAGGCCATCAGGCCCGTGTTTATCTCGGAGATCGCACGGACGGACGGTTCCGCGTCACGTTCCTCCACTATCCTCTCGACGAAGCCACCCTCCCCCCTCACCACTCTCCCGTACCCCGAGGGATCCGGGGCGCGCACGGTGAGGACCGCGATGGCTGCATCCCTGTCCCTCCTTGTCCGGAGGAGCGACAGGACCGTATCAGGGCGGAGCAGCGGCACGTCTCCGAGCAGGATGGCATATTCGTCGGCCTTCACGCTTCCGAGCGCACATCTGACGGCATGCGCCGTCCCCAGCTGCTGCTCCTGCACCGTCCACCCGATCCCGGCGGCGTCGAGGAGGGGGATCAGCATCTCCCGCCCGTGTCCGACGACGGCGACTATCCTGTCGAAACCGCAGGATACGGCCGTGTCGGCCACACGCAGCACCATGGGACGGTCGAGGACGGGATGCATGACCTTGGGCAGGTCGGAGTGCATGCGCCTGCCGGCACCGGCCGCCAGGATGACCGCAGCCGTCAAACCAGCAGCCTCGGGTTGCGGTTGTCCAGATCGGCCACGACTATCCGGGGTTTCGGGGGCTGCTCTCCTCCGTCCGTCCAGACATACTGCATCACGATGACCCTGTCCCCGGGAGTGACCAGGAGGGCGGCGGCTCCGTTGATGCTCACCGTTCCGCTCCCGCGCGCTCCTTCGATGACATATGTCTCGAACCGTTCGCCGTTGACGATATCGGCCACCTGGACCCTCTCCCCGGGCAGTATTCCCGAGAGTTCCAGCATGTCCGCGTCGATCTCTATCGAGCCCACGTAATCGGCGCAGGCGTCCGTGACCAGGACTCTGTGGAGCTTTGCTCCCAGGAAGCAGCGGAACAAGTCATACCTCCACGGCCCCGGCCAGGGGCCGGAGCACGACATTGTCTATCAGACGTGTACTTCCCGCATGGACGGCTACGGCGAAGAGCCCGTCCCGGTCCAGCCCGTCCATCGGGGCGAGCGTCGAGGGGTCCACGAGATCGGCATACTGCATCCGGAGCTCGGTGGCTCCCTCGATCCCGGAGAGGAACGCAGCCCTGAGCTCGTCCGTCGACGCAGGCCCCTGCTCCGCCCTCGCCGCGGCGTACGTGAGCCCTCTGAATATGCCTCCCGCCTCTTCCCTCTGCCTGCTTGTCAGGTAGGCGTTCCTCGAACTCATCGCCAGACCGTCGCTCTCCCGAAGGATCGGGGCGCCGACTATCCCGATCCCCAACCTGAGGTCGGAGACCATCCTCCTGATGATGGCGAGCTGCTGGGCGTCCTTCCTCCCGAATACGGCCATGGAGGGCTTCACGATTCCGAAGAGGATGCAGCAGACCGTCGCGACACCCCTGAAATGGCCCGGGCGAAAGCGGCCGCACAGCACGTTCTCCATCGAGGGCAGCTGGACCCAGGACGAGAAGCCGTCCGGATAGATGTCTCCGGAGGATGGCATGAAGACTGCATCGACTCCTTCGTTCTCGAGCATCGCGGCGTCCTCCGCGGGATTCCTCGGGTACCTCTCGAAATCCTCTCCCGGTCCGAACTGGGATGGATTCACGAAGACGGAGACGACGACCCTGCGACCCGGAGCCCGCGCGAGGCGGACCAGGCTGAGATGACCCTCGTGGAGCGCGCCCATCGTCGGGACGAGTACGGTCGGCGACCCCGACGCCATCCACTGTCCGGTCATGCGTCCCATCTCCACGGGATCGGCTGTGATCCTCACGGGTCAGCCCTTCATCCTGGAGACGTATGTCTGTATCCCGCCGCGGTGTTCCTCGACGGCCCTCACGAGCATGTCCAGGTGGCTCGATCTCGCCCTGAAGTCCATTCCGTCTGTGTTCACGATGAGGACAGGAAGGTCGCGGGTCCGGAAGAAGTAGCTGTTGTAGGCGTTGACGAGTGCCTCGAGATAGGAGCGGCTCATGTCCTTCTCGTAAGGCCTCCCGCGCTTCGTTATGCGCGCCTGGATCACATCGAGCGAGGCCTGGAGGTAGATCACGAGATCGGGTGTATGGACGTCCCTCTCGAGAATCGATGCGATCTTGTCATAGAGCGAGAACTCGTGCTCGCCCAGGTTCATCGAGGCGAAAATCCTGTCCTTGGCGAACATGTAGTCGGAGACGACCCTGCTCGAGAAGAGGTCCAGCTGGCCGAGCTTCTGCTGCTGGCGATAACGGCTGAGCAGGAAGAAGACCTGCGTCTGGAACGCGAATGAGCGCCTGTCCCTGTAGAACTGCGGGAGGAAGGGGTTCTCCTCGACCTCCTCGAGGACGAGCTTCGCCTTCCAGACATTGCCGAGCAGGCCGCACAGGGTGGTCTTGCCCACCCCGATCGGCCCCTCGACCACGATGTACTTCCTGTCAGGCACGTGACCAGATCTCTCCCGGAGATGGAGGTTTCTCGAACATGGCAATATCGCCCGAACATGGGAGCCGTGCCAGAAGCTCGGCCGGAGACGCCCCGAGGGAGGGGATGGGCCTGTCCCCGAGGAGATCCGAAAGAGGCACGAGTACGAAGCTCCTCCGGCGGATCCCGGGGTGGGGCAGGATCAGCTCCCCGTCCAGGAGGATCTCGTCACCCACGAACAGCAGATCGAGGTCGAGTGTCCTGGCTCCGCCGCCCTTGATGACCGGGGATCCGGCCGCCTTCTCTACGGATCTGCACAGGTCTAGCAGCGCATGGGCGTCGGAGGTCCACAATCCCGAGAGGGCGGAGTTCAGGAACGAACCGCCGCGCACGCCTTCGGCCGGTGGAGACTCGTAGATTCCCGAGAGCCTCGGGAGCCTGATCCGCGCATCGGCGACGAGTGCGACGGCCGCACTGCGGAGGTGCGAGTACCTGTCTCCCAGGTTTCCTCCCAGCGCGATCGCGAAAGGCCTTGTCATCCGGTGCAGCCTGTGAATGTGGCGCTGTCCGTGCGGAGCCGGAGAGAGGGGAACGCCTTGGTGGCGGTGACCTTCCAGGCGAGGCCGGGTCGAAGCCCTTCCAGCACAGACAGCACGTCGGAGACCAGATCCTCCAGGAGCCCGTACTCCCTGCCGGCAAGGGCGGCGACGGCATCGACCGCGTCACGGTAGTCCAGGAGTTGCGCGGCGCCGGCGGACCACTCGCCCGAGCATTCCAGGTCGAGCCTTACGAGCCTCGGAGCGATCCTCTCCTCGGGCAGCACGCCGAGAATCGCGCTGAACTCGATGCCCGAGAGTCTCAGGATCCCTGTCGGCATTTCTTGGTCCTCCTGGCGGTCGTCCTTCCCCTGAGGCTGTGGAACTCGAGCTGCTCGAGCCTGCCCAGGGCCTTGATGATCCTGTCCTCGGGAATCGTTATCGAGAACCTGACGAAACCCTCGCCAGCCGCCCCGAATCCGGATCCGGGAGTTACCACGATCCCCGCAGCAGTTATCAGCCATGCGGCGAAATCCATGGAAGCCCACCCCCTGGGTATGGATGCCCAGAGATAGAGGCTTCCGGGGCTCTCGCAGACATCCCACGAGAGCTTCCTCAGCCCCTCCAGGAGCAGGGTCCTCCTGCGGGCGTAGATGCCCAGCCTCTCCGCGGTCTCGGCGGGCGGCGAGGAGAGGGCCGCCTCCCCTGCCTTCTGGATGACCGTGAAGACGCCGGAATCGATGTTCTCCTTCGCAGACATGAAGGCCTTCACGAGGCTCGAACCGCCCGCGACGAAGCCGATCCTCCAGCCGGTCATGTTGAATGTCTTGGAGAGGGAATGGAACTCCAGACAGAGAGGGGCTGCTCCTTCGACCTGCAGGAAGGACAGGGGCTTCTCTCCATCGAACCTTATGTGGCTGTATGAGTTGTCGCTAACTATCAGGAGGTCCTCCCGCCGTGCGAAATCCACGACCCTCCTCATGTCGTCGAGGGTCATCACCGCGCCCGTGGGATTGTTGGGGTAGTTGAGGTAGAGGACTCTCGCGCTCTTCAGCATCGAGGGCTCCAGCGACTCGAGGTCGGGGAGGAAGCCGTTCTCCCTCCTCAGGGGGACCTCGACCGGGACTGCGTCCGCCAGTATTGCAGCGCCGCGGTACACGGGGTATCCGGGGCTGGGGGTCAGGACGACGTCGCCCGGGTTGCAGAAGACCATCGGAACGTGGGCGAGGCCTTCCTTCGTGCCTATCACCGCCGCTGCAGAGATCCCGTCACCCAGCTCGACGCCGAACTCCCTGGACATCCAGGCGGCCGCCGCATCCAGGAAGAAGGCGCTCCCCTCGTTCCTCGGGTACCTGTGGAACGCCGGTTCGGAAAGCGCCGCAGTGGCCGCAGCCACTATCCGGCCGGGAGTCGGGAGATCGGGGTCGCCGATTCCGAAGTCTATCAGGTCCATGCCTTTGCGGGTGGCTACGGCCTTCTTCCTGTCGAGCTCGGCAAACAGGTAGGGAGGGAGTTTGCTGACCCTCCTCGACGCCGAGATCAGAACCGATTTCTTCTCCAATTCAGCAATCCTCCGAAACTGCCGGCTGAACCCGGCCAACCTTCTACAATAATTCAAAACACATGCGATCAGCGAATCCGCCCTCCGCGTTCCACCTCCCATGCGTTCCACGGACGGTCCTGGCAGGATCGGAGCCTATCTTGTATCAACGGGGGGTGGCGAAGCCGCTCACCGGTTCCTTCGGACAAACAGGAGGATTCCCTGATGTTCCTCTCTTTCGAAGAGGAGACCCTTACAGTCAGATCCGGGATAAGGGACCTCATCGAGAGGGTCCTTCTCCCCGAGGATCTGGCCCCCGGGCTCTTCGAGCCGGATCCGGCGGCCAGGGCCAGGGCGCACAGGGCTTTCCAGGAGTCCGTCCCGGGTGCGGCGATCGAGGTGCCGCTGTCCCTCGGGGAGGAATGCGGCGGATACCGCTTCGTAGTCACCGGCCGGGCCGACATGGTCGAGTCCTTCCCGGACGGCGGGGCGAGGGTTACCGAGGTGAAGACCGTCGGCGAGGACGGAACCAGGTACGTCACCTCGGTCCCGCCGGCACACGCGATGCAGCTCTATTTCTACGCAAGGGCGCTGGCGGGCGGATCGCCCGGACTCGAGGGCGTCTCGGCCAGGCTGGTCATCCTGCCCTGCACCAGAGGCGACCCTCCGCCCGTCGAGATCCCTCTCGACACCGACAGGAGGCTGCTGGACGCATCCTGGCGTTCGATGCTGGAAACCGCCGCCGGGCTGCTGGACATCTGGCGCGCGAGGCGGGCCTCCCAGCTCGCCCGGCTGGCGCAGGGAGGGATCTTCCCATACGGATCGCGCAGACCCGGCCAGGAGAGGCTGGAGGAGCTGGCGGCGCAGGCGGTGGCGGATTCCGGCTGCCTCCTGGTCGAGGCTCCCACGGGCGTGGGCAAGACCGCGGCCATCCTCGCCGGGGCGCTCCGTGAAGCGATCCCCCTGGGCTGCCGGGTCTTCTTCCTGACATCCAAGAACACCCAGAGGAGGATATGCCTGGAGACGATCTCCAGGATGAGGGATTCAGGCCTGGACCTGGCCGTCACGGTGATGGACTCGAGGGAGCGCATGTGCGCCAGGGGTCTGGCCAGGTGCAGGGCGGCGGAATGCCTCTTCGCATCGGGTTTCGGGACCAGAGTGAGGGAGTCGGGGGTGCTGGAGCGCCTCCTCGCCCTCGGAACAGCGGAGCCCTCGGTACTGAGGGACGAGGCGGTGCGCGAGGGGGTCTGCCCCTTCGAGCTCCAGCTGGCGAGGTCCAGGCACTGCGATCTGATACTGGGCGACTACAACTATGCCTTCGATCCCAACGTCAGGCTGAGGCGCTTCTTCGACGAGCCGGACGAATCCCCCCGCAACGTGCTGCTTGTCGACGAAGCCGCGAACCTCCCGTCCCGCGCGAGGGAATACTACTCGCCGGGCATCACGGCGGCTCTCGTGGACGCCGCCTTCCCCCTTCCGAAGGGGCTCTCCACCTTCAGGAGCCCGCTCAACAGGCTGAGGGCCGCGCTCGAAAGGCTCGCTTCGGATCCCGCGCTCGAGCAGGAGCATGAGATCGAGATCCCTTCCGATTCCGAGCTGGAGCTCCGTCCGGAGGCCTGGATGGACAGGCTGAAGAAAATCGATACGCCCGTGACCGACCAGATCTATGACGTGGTCTTCGCCGTGGTCGCGATGGCCAGGATCCAGGGCGTCGCAGGGAGCGCGTTCCACCTGCTCTGCCGCAGGGATGGCGACGGTCCTGCCGTCCAGTGGTTCTGCACGGACGCCTCGCCGTTCACGGGAGAGAGGTTCCGCTCCTCGAGGGCGGCAGTCTGCTTCAGCGCTACGCTGCGTCCGCTGGAGCACCACAGGGACCTGCTGGGCCTGGGCGGGGACACGCTTCTGGAGTCACTCCCCTGGCCCTTTCCACGGGACAATCTGGCGGTCTGGATAGACAGGTTCGTCGACACGCGCTACAGGTCCAGGGCGAAGAGTCTCCCCATGCTGGTCAGGCGCATCATGATGCTCTGCGACATCAGGCCGGGGACCTACCTGCTGTTCTTCCCGTCGTACGGATACATGAATGCCGCGGAGAAGGCCCTGGCCTGCGCCGGTGCAAGGCTCCTGGTGCAGAGACAGGGCATGACCCCGGCCGAGCGGGACTCGTTCATGGAGGAGCTGGAGTCCGGTGGACACCTCGTCCTCACCGTGTCCGGAGGGATATTCTCGGAAGGGGTCGACCTGAGGGCGCCCGATCTGAGGGGTGCGGCGGTGGTTGGCCCGTCCCTTCCCTCCCTCGATCTCCGGAGCGGCATCCTGGCAGCCGATTTCGCCCTGTCTGGCCGGGACGGGTTCACCTGCGCGAGCGTCATACCCGGGATGTCCCGCGTCATCCAGGCCGTGGGGAGGCTCCTGCGCAAGCCCGCCGACCACGGCGTGGTGCTGCTGTTCGACGGCAGGTTCCTCTCCGAGCCCTATTCCGGGCTTATCCCCGGGCACTGGCTCGAGGACGGGGACCCGAGGCTGGCCTCCTGGACCATGAAGGAGATAGGGGATTTCTGGAAAAGAAAAGCGGCGATGCCCTGAGGCACCGCCGCAATTCAGACGCCTGGATGGATGCTACCTGGTGGTCGTGGTCTCGGTGGTCGTGGTGGTGACGGTCTCGAGAGCCTCGCCGGCGGCCGTGTTCAGGGAGTCGACGACGACGTTCAGCGAGTCGGTGACCACGATGGTGGACTCGGCGTTGATCACCATGGAGTCAACCGTGGTGGTGAGGGAGTCGACCACGACTGTCAGGGAGTCGATGGTTTCCTCGACGGGGACCGGCTTCTCGCAGGCGGCAACGAGCATCGCTACGGCGATAAGTGTGAGAATAGCAATGTGCTTCATGTCAGGAACTCCTTTCGAACCTTTTCTTTGGGTAACTGGACTCACTTTCGAGGTACTGAACCAAATGGCACTTGCATACAGCACGCAGAAGAAATATAGCGCGAGTCAGGGTACGGTCAATACCCTGCCATCCTGAGAATCCTCCCGGTGTTGGCGAAGTGGTACTTGGCGATCCTCCTGAGGATATCCGGACCTGATCTGGAAACAGCTTCCGCACCCAGGAGATCGATGTCGGCGCCGGCGCCGGGCTTCAGCTTCACTCCCAGCTCCCCCGCCAGGGACCGCACCGCTCTGACATACGAGGCCCTCGCGAGGACGGAAGCGGCGGCAACGGCCGGCTCCGCCTCCCCGTGGGTCCTGAGCTCGAAGGCATGTCCGCGGGGCAGCAGGGGAAGGATCCTCGGCCCGGAGCAGAACTTGTCGATGACCGTACGTTCCGGGCGGATGCCGCAGGCGAGCATCCCCGAGATGGCTTCGGCGTGCATCCGGGCGAGTATGTCCAGGCTGTTGGAGCCCCTTGGCATGGATTCCATCAGAGAGTTGTAGGTGGCTGGCTCCATCGAGACCACCGCCCTGCAGGCGGTCTCCTTCAGGATAGCCTCTTCGAGCAGGGATATACGCCTCTGGTCCAGCAGCTTGGAGTCTGCGAGCCCGGCTGCGCGGAGCCTTGCGGAGGCATCCGGATCCAGCAGGACTGCCGCGACCACGAGAGGGCCGAAATAGTCTCCCTTGCCCGCCTCGTCCGAGCCGCCCGTCCCGGGGGCGGCAGCGGGGCGGGCCGAAAGCTCGCCGAACAGATCCCGGTCTCCGCCTGCGTACACCGTGGAGAAGCCTCGCTTTTCAGAATGGTAGAGGTTTATCCTGCAGGTGCGGTTAGAATCCGCGACCTCGGCCTGCAGACCGTTCGAGAGCACTCTGACCACGGAGCCGGTGATGCCCCGCGACGCCTGCGCGGCGAGCCAGGATAGAGCCTCCTCCTCGACTCCCCGTCTCATTCCTGGAAGGGGTTGTCGACCTCCAGGACGGTCCCTTCGGTGTAGTTCTCGAGGAGGCATGCTATCTCGCCGATGACTATGGCGCTCCTCATCAGGACGGGCATGTGCCTGTCGTCGTTAGTCATCCAGACCAGGATCTCGCCCTGCTGGTCGAAGATGCCCTCGCCCCTGAGCTCCGGCTTCACGAGGATGCAGTCGAAGGTGCCGGCGGGGACCCGGATGCGCTCCTCCCTCACAACGGTCACCTGTAGAGGATAGTTGTCGTTGTCCGTATGGCAGTCCAGCGTGTAGACCTCACCGACTACGAGAGGGAGGGTCCGCGCGTAGTACATGCAGCTCAGCACGTCGAGAGCGTGCGGGGGGATCGAGACCAGCCGCTCCTCCTCGTCGTCCTCCTCCGGATAGAAAGCTGTTCCGGCCTCCTGGTCGAAGAGGACGTCCTCGGAGCTGCGGTAGTCCCCCTCCTCGAGGCTCTTGGAGAAGTGGAGCGTATGGAGCTGAACGATGTCCAGCAGAGCCGAGTTGGTGTCGTTCACCCTGAAGAAGGCGCTGAAGGCGGGGTTGGACCTGGCGTTCGCCGTGATCCGGTATGCCATGAGACCTTCGTACTGCTCGGGTCCGGTCACGGAGAGCGTCGCGCTGCCTGCCTTCACGATCCCGTATTCGACGCTGAAGACCAGGCGCTCACCCGGTCCGAAGCAGGTGTTCTCGACATATCGCGGCGAGTAGCCGGTTTCCTGGGCCATGGACATGCCGGCCAGAAGCAGTACGACACCGGTAAACCTCATCGTTTCTCCTCCAATGGAGACAATTCCGACCATCCATGATACCCGGTCCGGAACCCGCCTGTTCCATTCCATGCTCCCGCTTCCTCGAGCAGCGACCTCCAGCGGGCGCCCACGGATTCGAGGGAGTATAGCTCCAGGCACCTCGTCCTCGCACGGTCCGAAAGAGACCTGACTACGTCGGGATTCTCCAGCAGATATGCGATCTGCCTCCCCAGGACGGCGCTGTCACCGGGAGGGTGCAGGATGCCGGTCCTGCCGTCGAGCACGGTGTCCACGAGGCCGTTCGTGGCGGCCGCCAGGACGGGGAGCCCGGACGACATCATCTCGAGCGCGGCCCTGGAGACGGCTTCGCTCGCGAGGCTGGGGACGAGACCCATGGTTGCACGCGAGTAAGCGGATCCGATGTCTTCGACGAATCCCGCGATCTCCACCCTGTCCGCCGCACCCTCGGCCTCCGCCATGCCCGAGATGTCCGGGAACGACAGCTGGGCTTCCCCGCCCACCACGAGCAGACGGGCGGACGGTGCGTATCGGAGCGCGCGGATCGCAGTCAGATGGCCCTTGACCTCGCTGAGTCGTGCGGCCATCACGAGAGTCTGCGGATCGCGGGACGATCCAGGCGTGAACCTCCGGGTGTCGACAGCCTGCGGAACCACCGCGACCGGGCCTCCCCTCCCCCGGGCATAGCCTTCCCGGAGCATGAACGGATTGGAGAAGACAACGAGGGAGGTCCTGGAGTCCATCAGACCGGAGAACCGGGAGCCGGACGGACGCCTGATGTCGGACCTGACCCGGACGACCCGGGCGCCTCCGGAGGCGGTGACGGCCGCCAGATGGTCCTCGGACCTGTGAGCGCATATGAAGTCCGGATCGAATCGAGCAGTGAGCCTTTTCAACCCTGCAAGCCCCAGGGGGAAGGAGGCCCCGGAGAGCCGGAGGGGGACCGTGCCTATCCCTGCCTCGCGGGCATGCTCGAGCAGAGGCGTACCCGGTTCCCCGGAGAGGAGGACGTCTACACCCGCGCACACGAGGGAGCGCGCATG
This sequence comes from Candidatus Fermentibacterota bacterium, assembly GCA_963718745.1. GTDB lineage: Bacteria > Fermentibacterota > Fermentibacteria > Fermentibacterales > Fermentibacteraceae > Fermentibacter. Next base: position 721,739 of record OY970370.1, read on the forward strand.
GAGCAGGGCGCCTTCGGCGGCTGCGTTCCACCACCTGCATGTAGCCATCACGAGAACCTTCAAGTGCAAACCCCCCGGTCCGGACTGGTCTATATTCTCACAAACGGGACACCGGAGCAACCACGGGACGGAGAGGGCGCGACCAAGGGCTCCGGGCAAGCCGGAGCACTCTCACTCGGTGACGTGATTCTGCTATTATCGATATTCCATCTTTCTTTCCGGAGGAAGCCGTCATGATTGCCAGAACCACCGTCAGGGAGGCGCTCGAAACACATCCCCTGGGTCAGTCGATCACAGTGTTCGGCTGGGTCAGGAACTGCAGGATCTCGAGCGGAGTCGCCTTCGCGGTGCTCAACGACGGTTCCTGCTTCGCATGCCTCCAGGTGGTCTTCGACCGTGAGAGGTTCGACGAGGCATCCCTCTCCGGGATAACCAACGGAGCCTGCATCCGTGTCGAGGGAACGCTGGCCGAGTCTCCCGGAGCAGGCCAGGCCAGGGAGCTCAGGGCTTCCGGAGTCCACCTGACAGGCGCATGCGACGCCGAATACCCTCTTCAGCCGAAAAAGCACAGCATGGAGTTCCTGAGGACGATCCCCCAGCTCCGGCCCCGCACCAACACGTTCGGCGCCGTCTTCAGGATGAGGCACCGGCTCGCCATGGCGGTCCACGGCTTCTTCGACTCCAGGGGCTTCATCTACGTCCATCCCCCCCTCCTGACCTCGAGCGACTGCGAAGGAGCCGGCGAGACCTTCCGCGTCACCACTCTGCCGCTCGACTCGGTGCCGATGATGGACGGGGTGGTCGACTTCTCCAGGGACTTCTTCAGGCGGGAGGCATACCTGACCGTCAGCGCACAGCTCGAGGCGGAGCCTCTCGCTCTCGCGCTGGGCGGCGTCTACACCTTCGGTCCGATCTTCCGCGCCGAGCCCTCGGACACCAGGATCCATGCCGCGGAGTTCTGGATGATCGAGCCGGAGGCGGCATTCTGCGATCTCGACGACGACATTGTGCTGATCGAGCAGTTCGTGAAGCATCTGGCCCGGACAGTCCGGGAATGCTGCCCGGAGGAGCTGGATTTCCTGGAGAAGTTCGTCGAGCCCGGCCTCCCGGCGCGCTACAGCGCTCTCCTGGACGGGAATTTCGCTCGCATAACCTACACCGAGGCGATCGACATCATCAGAGACAAGGCGGCTGGAAGGGTGGCTCCCATGGAGTGGGGGCAGAAGCCTTCCGCCGAACAGGAGCGGTTCCTGGCGGAGGACGTGTTCGCCCGCCCCGTCTTCGTCACCGACTATCCCGCCTCTTTCAAGCCTTTCTACATGCGCGTTAACGACGACGGACGCACCGTGGCCTGCACCGACCTGCTGGTGCCGGGGGTCGGCGAGATCGTCGGGGGCAGCCAGCGCGAGGAGCGCCTGGACGTGCTCGTCGCCAGGGCCGCCGCGCTCGGGCTGGATCCGGAAACCTACGGCTGGTACTTCGACATCCGCCGATGGGGCACCGCCCCGCACGCAGGCTTCGGCCTGGGCTTCGAGCGGATGCTCATGTACCTCAGCGGGATAAGGAACATTCGCGATGTGCTGCCATTCCCCAGAACCTTCGGAAGCATGGTCTGATCCCATCCGGTGAAAGCCGGTTACCTTTGGAAAGGCGGATACGATGAACGAGGCCCGCAGGACGATGGTCACCATAGACGGCAACGAGGCCGCCGCGACCATTGCTCACAAACTAAGCGAAGTGATCGCGATCTACCCCATCACCCCGTCTAGCACAATGGGCGAGTTCGCGGACGAATGGTCGGCGAAGGGCCGCAGGAATCTCTGGGGCACGGTCCCGCTGGTCCAGGAGATGCAGAGCGAAGGCGGAGCTGCAGCGGCCGTGCACGGCGCGCTCCAGACCGGCGCCCTCACCACTACGTTCACGGCCTCCCAGGGTCTCCTGCTGATGATCCCGACCATGTACAAGATCGCAGGCGAGCTCACGCCGGTCGTATTCCACGTCTCGGCCCGGGCGCTGGCCTGCCAGGGACTGTCGATCTTCGGTGATCACAGCGACGTGATGGCTGTCCGGCAGACGGGATTCGCCCTCCTCGCGAGCAACTCCGTCCAGGAGGCGATGGATCTCGCCCTCATCGCGCACTCCTCCACGCTGAAGTCGAGGATCCCCTTCGTGCATTTCTTCGACGGCTTCAGGACGAGCAGCGAGGTCCAGAAGATCGAAGTCGTCTCCGACGAGGTCATTGGTGCGATGATCGACGAGGAGGCGATCACGGCCTTCCGCAGGCGTGCGCTGGACCCGGAGAGGCCCGTCCTCCGCGGCACGAGCCAGAACCCCGACGTGTACTTCCAGGGGCGCGAAACGGTCAATCCCTACCACCTCGCGGTCCCGGCCATCGTGCAGGATGCCATGGACCGCTTCGCATCACTCACCGGCAGGGCCTACAGGCTGTTCGACTACGTGGGAGCCCCCGACGCCGAGCGTGTTCTCGTGATGATGTGCTCCGGCGCCGAGGTGGCGCACGAGACGGTCGAGAGCATGGTGGCGGGCGGAGAGAAGGTCGGCCTCCTCAAGGTCAGGCTCTACAGACCGTTCGATTCAGCAGCCTTTGCCAGCGCCATCCCGGCCGGGACGAAGACAGTCGCCGTCCTGGACAGGACGAAGGAACCCGGCTCGCCTGGCGAACCTCTCTACCTCGATGTTGTGAATGCACTTGCGGAAACCGGCCGCAGCTCGGTGCGGATCATCGGAGGCAGGTACGGCCTCGGGAGCAAGGAGTTCACGCCGGGAATGGTCTCCGCGGTTCTCGAAGAGGCCGCCCGGCCCTCCCCCAGGAACCACTTCACGGTGGGCATAGACGACGATGTGATGAAGACCTCCCTCGAACTGAGCAGGGACTTCTGCCTGGAGAGCCCCGGTGTGCACCAGGCGGTCTTCCTGGGGCTGGGTTCCGACGGGACGGTTGGTGCCAACAAGAACTCCATCAAGATCATAGGCGAGGAGACCGACTACTACGCGCAGGGCTACTTCGTGTACGACTCCAAGAAGGCGGGCACGCTCACGGTCAGCCACCTGAGATTCGGCCCCAGGCCGATCCGGCAGACATGCCTCGTCTCCCAGGCGGGCTTCGTCGGCTGCCATCAGAGCATCTTCCTGGAGCAGTACGATGTGATGGACTACGCGGCACCCGGTGCGACATTCCTGCTGAACTCGCCCTATGCGCCGGAGCAGGTCTGGGACCATCTCCCGCTGTCCGTCCAGAAGGCCATGCTCGAGAAGAAGGTGCGGCTGTTCGTGATCGACGCCTACAAGGTTGCGCGCGACAACGAGATGGGCGTCAGGATCAACACCATCATGCAGACCTGCTTCTTCGCGATCTCGGGCATACTGCCCCGCGACGAGGCGATCGAGAAGATCAAGAAGGCCATAAAGAAATCCTACGGCCGCAAGGGCGAGGACGTGGTGCGGAAGAACTTCGAGGCAGTGGACAACACGCTCGCCAATCTCCACGAGGTTGACTATCCGAAGACCGTCACCGCCCTGCGGGACACGGTCCCTCCCGTTCCGCCCGAGGCTCCGGAGTTCGTCAGGACCGTCACCTCCGCAATCATCTCCAAGAAGGGCGATGCGCTGCCCGTCTCGGCGATGCCCGCGGACGGCACCTGGCCCCTCTCTACCACGATGTGGGAGAAGCGCAACATCGCCCTCGAGGTTCCCGTCTGGGATCCTCCGTCGTGCCTCCAGTGCGCGGTCTGCAGCCTCGTCTGCCCCCACGCGGCGATCAGGGTCAAGGTCTACGAGCCCGGTCTTCTGGATGGCGCGCCCGGCGGATTCCGCAGCGTCGACGCAAAGGGAGCCGATTTCGCCGGCATGAAGTGGACGGTACAGGTCGCTCCCGAAGACTGCACGGGCTGCGGGGCATGCGTTCACGCCTGCCCGGGGAAGAACCGCACCGAGCCTGGACGCAAGGCCATCAACATGACCAGCCATGCCGAGGTGGTCGAGAAGGAGAAGGAGTTCTTCGGATTCTTCCTCTCGATACCTGAGTTCGACCGCGAGAAGCTCGACAGGGGGACGGTCAAGGGCTCGCAGCTCATGCGGCCGCTCTTCGAGTTCTCCGGGGCCTGCGCGGGCTGCGGGGAGACGCCGTACGTCAAGCTGATGACACAGCTGTTCGGAGACCGGGCGGTAGTCGCCAATGCGACCGGCTGCAGCTCCATCTACGGCGGCAACCTTCCCACGACTCCCTACTGCGTCAACTCCGACGGCAGAGGTCCCGCCTGGAACAACAGCCTGTTCGAGGATGCGGCCGAGTTCGGCTTCGGTTTCAGGCTGACCGCCGACAGGCAGGCTCAGTATGCAGCCGAACTGCTGGGGCGCCTCGAGGGCTCGATCGGGACCGGACTGGTCAAGGCTCTCCTGGAGAACGATCAGAAAACCGAAGGCGAGATCGCCGGGCAGAGGCGGAGCCTCGAGGAGCTCCGCGGGGTGCTCGCGGGAATCGACAGCCCCGACGCCGCGCGCCTCGCTTCCGTATCCGACTACCTGCTCCGGAGGAGCGTCTGGGTCCTCGGGGGCGACGGCTGGGCCTATGACATCGGCTACGGCGGCCTGGACCACGTGCTCGCACAGGGGCGGAACATCAACGTACTCGTGCTGGACACGGAGGTCTACTCCAACACCGGAGGCCAGTGCTCCAAGTCGACGCCTCTCGGAGCCGTGGCAAGGTTTGCCGCCTCTGGCAAGCCGGTCCCCAAGAAGGATCTTGCCATGCTGGCCATGACCTACCAGAACATCTACGTTGCGAAGGTCGCGCTGGGAGCGAACTACGCCCAGGCCGTCAGGGCCCTGGTGGAGGCCGAGTCCTACGACGGTCCCAGCATCGTCATAGCCTACTCCCACTGCATCAACCACGGCATCGACATGCGTACCGGGCTGGACCACCACAAGCTGGCGGTGAACTCGGGCTACTGGCCTCTCTTCCGCTTCGACCCCAGGAGGATAGCAGAGGGGCTCAACCCCCTGCAGCTGGACAGCAAGGCCCCGTCCATCCCCTTCAGGGATTTCGCCTACAGCGAGATCCGCTTCAAGACTCTCGTCGATTCGGATCCGGCTCACGCGGAGGCGCTCATGCTGCTCGCGCAGACAGAGGTCTCCAGACGCTGGAAGATCTACGAGCAGATGGCCGCGATGGACTACAGCTAGCCGGCCGACCGCATGGAGGGGGCGGCATGCCCGCCCCCTCGACCCTTTCGGGATGCTGGACGGGCATCGATAAAACCTGAAGATGCGGTGGATGGATTCCGGCAGCCGGGACGGGTGCCGACGGCGTAAGCGTACCATGTTCCCTGGTTCGGCAGGACCCCCGGGTCATCCCTGTCGAGAGAATCTCAGGACAGCAGACCGGCCTTCTCGTGCTGGAGGGTTTCCCAGAGTTCGCGGGAGGTCCTGGCGGAGAGCACCCTCTCCCTTGCGGACTCGTCCTTGAAGAGCCTCGCGAGCGACGACAGGAGCTCGATGTACTCTCTCTGCCTCTGCGTCCCCGTGATTATCATGGCCACGATCCTGACGGGCGAGCCGTCGATGGATTCGTAGTCGGGGATGCCGTCCGGACTGGTTCCGAACGCGATCCTGGACGTGGAGAGGCCGCTCATGCGGGCGTGAGGGACGGCTATCCCCAGGCCGATGCCCGTACTCATAAGAGACTCGCGCTCCAGGATCAGCCTCTCGAGTTCCGCGGCATCCGTCACCACGCCCGTCAGCGCCATGAGTTCCGTGAGTTCCTTCAGCACCCCGGACTTGGTCCCTGTTTCGAGGACCCTTACCCGCTCCGGGGACATCACGTCGAAGAGATTCATATCTGCCTTTCAGCACGTTGATACGGTACACCGACGAGTAATATGATGAAAGTCGGTGCGGGGTCTAGCACCGGAAGCCCTGAAAGCCGGTCTGGACGGAGTCCGGGAACCGCGGCGGAGCATCCGGCGTTTGATCTTCGGGGATGTGGAGGGATACCTGAAGGGACAGGGAAATGAAAATACAGGTTCCTCCGAGACACCTCTCCTCCGCGACCCTGCTGTGCCTGTCTCTCCTCCTCGCATATCCGGTCTCGAAATCCGCAGGAGCCTCCGGACCCCTGGCCATGGGGGCCTCCGCCGGGACCACCGGAGCCGGCATCGAAGCCGAGATCGGTCTGGACGACCGGTTGTGCCTCAGGTTCTCGCATTCGCTGATGTCCGCCTCCAGGGACCTCTCCTGGCACGGCCTGCCCTACATGTTCGACGCATCCATGAACTGGACAACCGTCCTGCTCGACATCCATCCTTCGGGCGGCGGATTCAGGTTCTCCGCAGGCGCCGCCATCAACTCCGGCGGAGTCGATATCGAGATCGCTTCGACGTCCCCTCTCGAACTGGGAGGCAGGACCTACTCGCCTGAAGAGGTCGGCGTCATCCGGGGGTCGGTCGAGATGAACCCCCTGGCTCCGTATGTCGGCCTCGGCTTCGAGAACAGGCCGGAATCGGGCAGGGGGCTGGTGTTGAGCACGGACATAGGGGTCGTCGCCCAGTCCTACAGAGTCGAGCTTGCACACGAGGGGGGCTCGCTTCCCCTCGATCTGGAGCAGGCGGTCTACGATGCCGTGGAGGTCGAGGAAGGCTCGCTCGAGCGGAGCCTGAACGGCCTGGGTATCTACCCGGTGCTCAAGCTGTCCCTGACCGCTCAGGATCTAGCCTTCAGGCGCGGGGCCCGCCTCCGGTGAACACCGCGTGGGCCCCGGCAAGGAGCTTCATCACGGACAGGCGCTGTGGACACCGGGTCTCGCAGGCCCCGCATCCCGTGCACCTGTCCGCGCGCCGCTCGGCCCCCAGCCACATGTTGTAGCTCATGGCGGGCGTCGAAGACTCCGGAAACATCGTACTCTCGTCCAGGAGCTCCATGATCCTCGGGATGAACACCCCCGAGGGGCATGGCATGCAGTAGCAGCACCTGGTGCATCCCGTCTTCTTCAGAGTCTCGTACATCGCCTGCATGCGGGAGTACCAGTCCCTCTCGTCAGGAGTGAGGGAGCCCGCAGGAGTGGCCGAGGCCGCCTGCAGGTTCTCCGCGAGCTGAACGCTTGTGCTCATTCCACTCAGCACGACCGACACCCCGGGCTGGTCCCAGATCCAGCGAAGGCAGTGCTGGGCCGGAGTGTATCCGGGCAGTTCAGCCCATCCACTCTTCACAACATCGGGAAGGCCGTTCACCAGGTCTCCCCCGCGAAGGGGCTCCATCACTGCCACGCCCATCCCCTTCGAGGCCGCGTAGCGCAGCCCGCAGGCGCCGGCCTGGCTGTGTTCGTCCACAAGGTTGTACTGCATCAGGCAGAAGCCCCAGTCGAAGGAATCGACGATCGGGGCGAACGCGGAGGGCTCGTCGTGGAAGGAGAAGCCGGCATGCCCGATTCTGCCCCGTCTGATCTCGGCATCCAGAAATTCGAGCGCGCCGAGATCCCTGCACTTCTGGAACGATCCACGATCGAGCCCGTGCAGCAGGTAGAAATCGATCCTCTCCGTACCGAGCCTCCTGAGCTGGATCGTCAGGTAACGCTTGAAATCGGAGGGCTTCTTCATCTTCCATACCGGACTCTTCGAAGCGACGAAGACGGAGTCCCGTGGGATCTCGGAAAGGAATCTACCGACGATGCGCTCGCTAGTCCCGGCATGGTAGTTGTACGCGGTGTCGAAGTAGTTCACGCCGGATTCCCTCGCTTCGTGGAGGAGAGTCACCGCTGCATCGGCATCGACGTTCCTCCCCCAGGTCGGCTTCCCCTTCCCGGACAGGAAGCGCATGCATCCGAAGCCCAGGGCGGAGACCATCCTCCCCGTGCGACCAAAGGTACGATAGAGCATTTTTTCCTCCCGGACCGGGGCGCCCCGGTGACTGCAACGAGTTCCGTCGACCCGACGATAACATCTTCCAGCGCCTCCGCCCCACCGCCTTGCGGGCTACCCCCGGAGGGACGGCGCGGTTAGTATTCCGTGAGTCTCAAGCCAGAAGAGGGGAGGCGTCGATGGTCAAGATGGGTTCGCCCAAGGGGAAGGGCTCTTCACTGGGGGGCAGCTTCAAGTCGGCTTTCTCGGGCAAGGGGTCCGCAGGGCATCAGAAGCCGGCAGGGTTCAAGCCCGCCAAGCCGTTCCAGATGAACAGCAAGACGAGTCAGGCGTCGGAGTCGAAGATCATGGGCAGGGACGGAGGAGTCAAAACGGGTCCGGGGACCGGTATTGGCGACACCCAGGGCCAGTCCTCCCAGGAGTTCGAGGTCTCCGGAAGCGTCCCGAGGCGCCGGGGCTGCTGTCTGATGGGCTGCGCGCTGCCCATGACCGCCTTCGTCGCGCTCGCAGCCATCCTGATCGTCTCGGCGACATAGCAGTCAGCCTTCGCGAAGCAGGCCGGGCTGCTGCGGGGATCAGCCGGACGGCTGTTCCCCCTTCTCCTCCCTGCGCCCCCTGTCGAAGTGGGGCATGTCCGCGGGAACGGGAAGGGATAGTTCGATATAACCGGCGAACTCCCCGCCCCTGTACCAGGGACTCTGATAGATGAGCTTCCGGACGCCGTTCTTCTCTATCGTGTAGGCGTTCAGCACGCGTGTCTCGAACAGCCTTTCCACCTTCCCGCGGGCCGGGGACGGGTGGCAGTCGCGAATGTCCGTTCCGAGGAGCTTCTCCCCCCCTCTGCCGAGAACGTCTCGACCGCCCTGCGGTTCATCGACAGCACGGCGCCTGCGGCATCGGTGACGACTATCGAGGCCGGGAACTCCGCTACCCAGTCAGCTTCCTCCCTGTTCATCAGGCTCCCTTCCGTCGCCCGCCCTGCGGGCGTTCTCGAGCGCTTTCACGAAGGAGTCCGGGAGCGCGGCCTGGAACACCCTCCGCTCCGCCTCCCCGCAGTCGATTTCGATCCGGGACGCATGGAGCATCAGCCTCGGCCAGGATGGCCCGGGCTGCCCGGCTGCCGGCCCGGGATAGGAGCCGTCCCCGGCCACCGGATGGCCCAGGAAGGCCAGGTGTGCGCGGATCTGGTGCTGCCTCCCCGTTTCCGGCCGCACGTCGAGGATCGTGAAGCCCTCTCCCCTCTCCAGCACGCCGAACCGCGTGAGGCTCGGTCTGCCCTTCATCCGGTCGACCCAGACCCGGCCCGACCCAAAACGGCGGAGCGGTTCGTCGACCAGGCCCTCGTCGTCCTGAATCGATCCCAGGACGACGGCGCGGTAGGTCTTCCGCACGGCCCCGGACTCGAATGCCATGCAGAGCCTTCGATGCACACCGGGAGTCCGTGCGAACAGGATGACACCACTCGTGAGCCTGTCCAGGCGGTGAACGACGAAGAGTTTCGCGCCCAGCCTCTCCTGGAGCAGATCGAGGAGGTTGAATGGGGAGCCCGTCCGGTCCGGGATGGAAGGGAGGCCTTCGGGCTTGTCTACTGCGACGATCCCGTCGATGTCGGCCAGCACGGACAGGGTTGCGGGGTAGATACGGTCCTCCTGAGCTTCTCTGCTCCCCAATGGACATTCCTCCGTTCAGAGTGCAGGATTATCTTCATCGAGGCAGCAGGGCGCCACTGCCCGGACACATGCCGCTTCCCGAAGATCCTCCTGAGAGGGGGCCGTGATGAGTCTTTCCCGGCTGGTTCCCTGGGTCCTCTTCCTCGCTCCGCTCCCCGGAATGTCTCTCCCCGTCTCGTTCGACCTGAGGAACGTCGACGGGCAGAACTTCGTGACTTCCGTGAAGAACCAGTCCGGAGGAACGTGCTGGACCCACGGAGCAATGGCGGCCATGGAGGGCAACCTGCTCATGACCGGAGCCTGGGCCGGAGCGGGAGAGGCCGGCGAACCGGATCTCGCCGAATACCACCTGGACTGGTGGAACGGATTCAACGAGAACTGGAACGGAGACACCGACCCGGTCACGGGAGGTGGTCTCACCGTGCACATGGGCGGGGACTACATGGTCACCGCCGCGTACCTTTCCAGGGGAGACGGAGCGGTGCGCGACATCGACGGCCAGTCCTTCGATCTCCCGCCTGCATTCACTTCGGACTCGTACCACTACTTCTATCCGACCCACATCGAGTGGCTCACCGCCGGGGACAGCCTGGAGTACATCGACGGCATCAAGACAAGCCTCATGGAGTACGGCGTGATCGGCACCTGCATGTGCTACTCCGACCCGTTCATCGAGGGGTTCACGCACTACCAGCCGCCCGAGAGCGACGAACCGCCGAATCATGCGATAGCCATCGTCGGCTGGAACGACACCCTCCAGACCCAGGCCCCTCAGCCGGGCGCCTGGCTCTGCAAGAACAGCTGGGGCGACACATGGGGGATGGACGGCTATTTCTGGATCTCCTACTACGACAGGTGGGCCGGACACGAGCCGCAGATGGGGGCGGTTTCCTTCAGGGGTGTCGAGCCGATGCGGTACGATGTCGTCTACAGCCATGACCTTCACGGCTGGCGCGATACGATGGCCGACTGCTCCGATGCGATGAACGCCTTCGAGGTCTCCGGGGACTGCATAATCGAGGCGGCGAGCTTCTTCACCGCCGCCGACGACGTCGACTGGAATCTCGTCATCTGCTCCACATTCGACGGGATCGAACCCTCGGACACGCTGGCAGTCGAATCGGGATCGTTCGAGCACACGGGATTCCATACGGTCGAACTCTCCTGTCCGTTCGAGGTCTCCGAGGGGGACAGCCTCTTTGCCGTCCTGTCAGTCCCGGGCGGCCAGCCCTACGACAGGACGTCGGACGTCCCGGTGCTCCTGGGAGCCAGTTACAGGACGATCGTCGAATCCTCCGCCTCCGCGGGAGAGAGCTTCTACCGCGACGACTCGGGCAGCTGGGTCGATTTCCAGGGCTGGGAGGGGAATCCGTACCCTGAAACGGGGAACTTCTGCATCAAGCTGCTCGCCTCGGGCACCGGCCTGTATGCGACACCTTCGGCCGGGGTCACGGCTTCGGGTCCTGCGGGGGGTCCCTTCGAACCCGCCGGGTGGGAGGTATCGCTCGAGAACCGGACCGGAGGCGACATAGACTACTCACTCTCCATCGAACCGGCGGTGCCCTGGCTGTCCGTCACGGGGCCGGCCTTCGGGACGCTCCCCCCCTACCAGCCCGAACCTGCCGCTTTCGAATTGAACGGGAACGCGGACCTGCTGCCGGAGGGAGCATACTCCGCCGCGTTCAGGATAGACGACTGCACATCCGGAGCGTCGATCCTGATACCAGTCGAGCTCCTCGTCGGCGAACCCGGAGTGGTCTACTCCTGGGACATGTCATCCGACCCGGGCTGGACGCTCGAACCCGACTGGGCCTGGGGCGTGCCGCTCGCCGGCGGGGGTGAGTACGGCCATGCAGACCCTGCGGCAGGCTTTACGGGTACATCCGTGCTCGGATACAACCTGGAGGGCGACTACGCGAACTGGCTGCCCGAGACCTTCGCGACGACCGGGGCGATCGACTGCTCCTCGCTCAGGGAGGTGAGGCTGCGCTTCGCCAGATGGCTGGGAGTGCAGATGTATGGTTTCGACAAGGCCGAGATCAGGGTCAGCACCGACCAGAGGAACTGGACCACGGTCTGGAGCAATCCTGCGTACCCCAGCGTAACCGATTCCGAGTGGGTGGATGTCGAGTACGACATCTCCGATGCAGCGGACGGCCAGCCGGAGGTCTTCGTCCGGTGGGTGATGGGTCCCACGAACGACGGATGGCGCTACTGCGGCTGGAACATCGACGACGTTGAGATACTGGGTCTGGCGTTCTCCGGTTCCGGAGGCGTCCTGCCTCCGATCCTGACGATGAGCTGCGCCTATCCGAATCCCACGACGGGTGAGGCAAGCGTCTCTCTCGGCCTGCCTGCCTCGGGACTGGCCTCCGTACGGGTCTACGACATGTCGGGCCGGCTGGTCCGTACCCTGCTCGACGGATGGATGCTCCAGGGGGACCACACCGTCACCTGGGACGGTTCGGACGGATCAGGCTCCCCCCTCTCCACGGGTGTCTACTTCATGAGGGCGGAGAGGGGCACGGCGGATGCCGTCTCGAAGGTGGTCCTGCTGCGCTGAGGTGAGGGTCAGGGCTCCAGCTCGAACGAGCGGCCGTTCCAGGAGAAGCGCGTGAAGCTCTCGGAGTCCGTCGTGAGGATGTAGCTCCTCCCCTTCATCGATCCACTCCCTGTGGCGGGTCGTGACGACTACCGCGTCGGCCTCGCCATGGTCCGAGGGCAGACCCATCGAAGCCTCGTGGGAGAAGATGCCCGCTTCGAAACCCGAAGAAGCTTCAGGACCGCACACCAGTTCCTCTTCGTTGCCCACGAGGAGGTAGTCCCTGTTCGAGTATCCGCAGGCTTCATAGATGAACCTGAGCAGGATGGCCGCATCCACTCCCGAGAGGCCTGCGGGATCCTCCTCTTCGGCATCGACGCTGTAATAGACGGAGCCGTTCTCGGAGTAGCGCCCCAGGTCGAACGGGCAGGAAAGAACAACTCCATCCGGTTCGACGATCAGCGCTGCTCCCAGCGGAACCCCGGTGGAATCCGCCCCTGAGATTCCGAACAGGAACAGCCCGCCGTCCAGGGTCTCGAGCGAGGCCATGGCGAGGTCGCTTTCCGAGACGAAACCCGACAGCCCGCCTGCGTCCACCATGCAGAGTCCGTCCGATGACGACATCACGACGAGCTCCGAGCCGAAGGGCAGGAGCGACAGAGTGTCCGATCCGGCAGAAGAATCGGACAGGAGGGGGGCGGCCTTCGCGAAGACCCTCGTTTCAGTTCCGTCGACGAATGCTCCATAGCTGAACGAAGGGCTCGAGATCAAGGCGAGCAGCAGCGCAGGGGTCATCTCATCCTCCCGGGGCTGGACCGGACCCGCTCCCGGCCCATGTGGCGCAGTTTTCCGGCATGGCGGGATCGGGAGCGCGGAGGCTTCCCGTCCGAATGTGTGCGGCCTCCCTGCAACCCGCGTCGCAGGAGGGTCTGTTCCCGCAGCCCGAGCAGACTTCAGGCGAATGGCGCCTGAAGGCGAATGTCTTCCAGTACTCGTGATCCTTCAGCCCGCGCCAGTCCCTGTAGTGGAGGAGCCTCGTCTCGGAATGGTTGCACACCCTGATCCAGCCCGAGGGGTCCACGGCGAAGAAGTGAACGGCCGCGGAGCATCTCGTGCCGATGCTGATGCCCGGATAGAGGGAGGGGTCGGCTACGCAGAACGGGGTCTCCGTCCCCAGCGAGCCCGGACGGCCCGCGGTCCTCAGGACGACATCGGCGATGGAGAGCATCCGCCTGATCTCCGACGAGTCCAGTTCCAGCTCGGAGGAGTGCGACAGTCCCCTTCCTCCTGGGAGGAACCTGTTGAGCAGCACCTGCCCCGCGCCTGCGAGCAGGGCTGCGGCCATGGTCTTCTCCAGCTCGTGGAGATTGAGCTTCGTGACAGTGATGTTGGCCGTGACCGGGATTCCCAGCGCGCGTGCTGACCGGAAGCAGTCCAGGACCATGTCCGCGCCTTCGAAGCCCGTGTGTGCTCGGTATGTCTCCAGACCGGGCAGGCTGAGGCTGAGCCGGATCCCGAGGGATCGGCATCCTTCGAGCACGCGGCGGTCCGCCAGCCTTCCGTTGGATAGCAGATAGAGTTCGGGAGGGGCCTGTCTCACCGACAGCTCACCGTCGACTGTCTCGATGTGCTCGGTCTGGCAGGACGCGGCGAAGCGGAGGATGTCGAAGATGTCCTCCCGGAGCAGGGATTCGCCTCCGGTGAACGCCAGGCTGGTCACTCCGGCGTCGCAGAGTATCGAGATCAGGTCCTTCCAGTCATCGGTACCCAGTTCGGCACGCTTCTCGAACGGACCTCCCTCCCTCTCCCAGGGGCAGGAGCAGTAGATGCAGCTGTGGTTGCACCTGTAGGTGGTCTCGAGCACCGCGGTCCGGGGAAGGAAGGACCTGGCCGGGATGCCCTTCACTCCAGGGACGCTCCGATGCCGAGGATGGAGCGCATCCTTTCGAGGTTGGGCGCGAGCGGAGACCTGGAGTCGTTGGAGGTCAGGTAGTACAGCTCCCCGGACAGGACGCCGGCCAGCATGCGGAGATCTTCGGAGGTGACGGCGGCGACGCTCGTGGTGCCGTCCTCGTATGTGACGACGAGCCTGAGACCGGGCTCCACCGAATCGGGCGCGCACCGGCTGCAGAAGCCGGATTCGTCGAGCACGACGTCGAGTTCGGAGGAGGACCGGATCGCATCGACGATGGATCTCGCGGTGGAAAGCCCCCACTGGATCGTCGCGGCGTGCTCGGATCCGTAGACGGTCTTCTCGCCGCAGACCGGGCAGACGTACTCGGCCACCTCGGGCATCGCCATGACCGCATAGCACATGGCGCCCATCACGAACTCGGGCTCCTTCTCCCCCGCTATCCTCTCGAGCAGGCGGGAGACCTCGTCGCGGGACATCGACTTGATCGCAGAGGAAGATACGGAGCGCCATCTCCGGGCCTGGTGGCTCCTCATCCCGGCAGCGCCGGCGAGGGAGAAGACGAGAAGGATCACGAGTCCTGGAACAAGGATGTTCATCCAGCCCTCCAGGCGGCGCGGGAGCCGCACGGCAAGCCCATGTTTCAGACCCCCAGGAGTTCCCTGAGACGATCCAGGCCGGTCTTCAGCGGAACCGTCCCGTCGTTCGAGGTCGAGTACTCGAGTCCACCGGAGAGGAATCCCGTGAGCATCCGGAGGTCCTCGAGGGAGACCGGCGCCTCATGGGTGCTGCCGTCGTCCCAGACGATCCGGAGGACGAGCGCGGGATCTCCGGTGGAGTCGGAACGGCATTCGGAACAGAAGGAACTCTCGTCGAGCGACATATCGAGCTCGGAGACGGAGTCGAGCCCGGCGAAGATCTGCCGGGCGGAGGCGATGTCCTGGAGAGCATAGAAGGAAGAGGAGTAATCATATCCGTAGACCGTCTTTCCTCCGCACTCCGGACAGACGTACTCGAGGACCGACGGCATGCATACGGGTTCGTAGCACATCGCGCCCATGATGGGTTCTGGTTCCTCGAACTTCTCCACCGTGGCGAGCATCCTGAGGACTTCGTCCCTGCTCATGGATCCGAGCTTGAGGGCGGAGATCCGTGATTCCTCCCTGGCCTTCCTGATGCTCCCGGCTCCGGCGAAACCGGCTGCGGATAGCAGAGCGACAAGGATCAGTGCCACAAGGAAAGGGTTCACGTGGATTCCTCCGTTCTGTCAGGGACTGGCGGCCGGGATCGTGACAAAGATAGATACAGACGGATCGCGGAACAATTCCAACGGTCGTTTCTGCAAAGGCAGAAACGACCAGGCCCGACCCTTGAGCACCGCAACGCGGTGCGCGCTGAGCGGCAGTACGGTCATTCCTGCGCACGCAGGAATGACCAGGCCCGACAGTGGTCCGCCAATTCAAGAATTGCATGGAGAGGCGGACCGCGAAAGGGCCCGAAGAGAACTTCCTCAGACGAGCCCGCAGGGCTCTCGATAAACCGCGTCAGCGGGAACGACCGTACTGCCCCGCTTAGCGCATCCCGCTTCGCGGGATTCAAGGCCTGCTATCGTGTGTGCCTGTCATTACAGGCCTGAACGCTCTCGCAGGTCCGCTTCGCGGACCGTGCTGCCGCTAAACTCATCCCGCTTCGCGGGATTCAAGGGGCGGCCGGAGCCGCCCCCTCCTGGAGAATGATCCGGACTAGAAGGAGAAGGCCGACTTGATCGACGCGAACGTGTCCGTTTCCAGCGCCATCGTGCCGTCCAGCATCAGCTCGGACATGTTGTTCGAGAGCGTGCCAGTGGGGGAGGATATGTCCGTCTTGTTCATGAGCCCGCGGCTGGTGCCCGTGTTCCACATATAGGTGTAGAACATGTTGGCCCCGCCCTGCCATTCCAGCTCGACCACTAGGTTGTCGGTCCCGTTGTACCAGAAGGGCGTGTCCAGGGTTATCGACATCCACTCGTCGGCTCCGGCGGACATGACCTGCGAAGGGGTCTCGTAGACGAGCGTCCTCGTCCCGGGGATGTAGTTCGCGGCGAACGTGTCCGTCAGGACGTCAGCCGAGGACAGACCCATGTACAGCTTGAAGCTGTTGTAGGTCCCGGATGCGGAACCGGCCGACCCGCCTCTCTGCCAGCTTATCTCGTCGATTGTCATCGCACCCGTGAGCTCTTCGGAGAGTGCTATCACCTGATAGCGGTTGAGGGAGCCTCAAGATGCACAGAACGGGTCCATGCTCGGGATATCCGGGCTTCCGACCGTCACCGCCGCTGACGCGACAGTGCAGAACAGCCCGGCGATCGACAGCAGTCTCACCATGATGACCACCTTTCAAATGGTGACATAATCTACCACGTTGCTAGGTTATCGTCCAGCGCCCTCGTCCGGAAGGCAGCGTGCGGCGTCCCGGGAGTCCTTTCCTCAGGCAATTTCAGAAGCGGATGAAGTGGAGCCGAGATTCCCGGTCTCATCAGCCCGGCCGCAATCTGCCATCGACCTTTCCGGACTACACCCCGGAAGGATCTTCTCCGAGCCTGCCGAGCACCTCGTCGCGCATCGTCTGCGGCAGTTCAGCCTCCACGAGCCCGCGCCGGAGGAACTCGCGATCGCAGCCATGCCGCTGCATGTGCTGGATCAGGGGGTGAAACCGGTCGGGCCGGTCGCGGACGAGCTCGGTGATGAGTCGGAGTTCGAGCGCAACTGTCGGTACCGAGTGGCGTCCACAGGTGAGAAATGTGAATCGTTCCCATGGGCCGCGGCCCAGGGTTTCTCTCGTGTCGGTGTCCCGGGAGACCTCCACGGTGCTGATTCCGACTTCGACGCCGTTCACATCATAGTTGCCGTAGTATTGCCGCGACCCGGCCAGCCATGCAGGTGCTTCCAGACACCTGAACGATGACAGGGCAGCACCGAAGGAGTCCAAGCTGCTCCGCTCCCTCACAAGGATGTCGATATCGGCGGCTGGCAGAGGCACTCCGTGGAGCAATGCCGCCCCCGTACCCACCAACCGATACTCGATCCGGGCGCATGCAGGCATGACATGGTCGAGGAAGGCGTTCAGCGCTTCCAGGAACCGCGCTCGATCGAGACATGGAGCAGGATGTGCCGTAATGATCGCCTTTCTTCAAGATTCCTGTCGGCATTTCGATATCCAACGAGCGGATATAGCAATGGGGCGGCCGAAGCCGCCCCGCAAGCCTATTTCCAGCAGGGCTAGGCCTTCTGGATCTTGCCCGCCTTGATGCAGGATGTGCAGACCCTGACCCTCTTGACCAGCCCTTCGATCCGGACTCTGGCATTCTGCAGGTTCGGCTTCCAGATGTGCTTGGTGCGCCTGTGGGAGTGGCTTACCCTGCATCCTGTGCCATACGAGCGTCCGCAGATATCGCACTTGAAAGACATTTGAATCTCCCCTGGTGACTCCGGTTTGAAGGGCATTTATACCAAATGCCGCCATCGGGTGCAAGGCCACTTGACCGATCGCGGCGATTCCCCTAATCTATAACGTGAGTGAGATGGGGGCGATCGGTTTCGACGGGCTCGGTCGAGATCCCCCGGCAGCATGCCGAGGCCCCGCAGCCTCGTTAAAATGCGGGACTGTACAACTGCCGCCTAATATCGGCACCACGCGGTCTAAACAATAAGGGCCGCGCGTCCGCCCCGGTGCTGTCTGTCCGCCGGGGGCCGGGCGTAAGAAGGCGGACTGGCCTTAGCTCCCCCGCTTCCGGGGAGTGACGGCGAGATACAATGGAAGCTACCGAAAGGCGGGCCGTCCGGAGCCCTGCCTGAGGGAAACGTAATCCGGTCTAAGCATGTAGCGGCCGTCGGATCCCTGGGCGCGGACGCGGGTTCGATTCCCGCCGCCTCCACCATCTCGCCTGAGGCGAGATGGTGCCCCGACAGATGCTTTCTCGGTGATCTCAGCCAAACTTCTGTCTCCGAGAAAGCTTCGAGAGGGCATCACGTGAGCCATCTCCTCAGCTTTGGCGCCCGCCCTCTCCGATGGGCGGGCGCTTTGCTCATCTGCCTGCTGCCTCCACCACTCATATGAAGACCCCGGCACCAGCAGTCGGGGTCTTCGACGTTTTCAAGTGTCGGCGCGGGGACCTGACGGTTGCCCGCCGCCTCCACCATCTCGCCTGAGGCGAGATGGTGCCCCGACAGATGCTTTCTCGGTGATCTCAGCCAAACTTCTGTCTCCGAGAAAGCTTCGAGAGGGCATCACGTGAGCCATCTCCTCAGCTTTGGCGCCCGCCCTCTCCGATGGGCGGGCGCTTTGCTCATCTGCCTGCTGCCTCCACCACTCATATGAAGACCCCGGCACCAGCAGTCGGGGTCTTCGACGTTTTCAAGTGTCGGCGCGGGGACCTGACGGTTGCCCGCCGCCTCCACCATCTCGCCTGAGGCGAGATGGTGCGCCGACAGAACGCTTGTTCCTGCGGACGCAGGAACAAGCTGGCCCGACAGCGATCCGCCATTCTGAGCATATCGGGTTCGGCGGATCGCGAGAGGACCCGGGCGTACTTCCTGATAACACAGGCACGCACTTTCGCATCGGTCGTTTCTGCAAAGGCAGAAACGACCTGGCCCGACAGTGATCAGCCATACTGCGAACACACGGATTGGCTGATCGCGAGAGGGCCTGAGCGTACCTCCTCATTCCATAGGCACGCACACTCGCAGGTTCCCTGCGGGAACCGTGCTGTTGTGCTACGTACTCATTCCGCCAAGCCGGAATGAGTGATGCGAGAGCGATCCCTCCGTGAACCATGCTGTCGTGCTACGTACCAGTTCCGCCTCGCGGAACTGGAGTGTCGACCCGCAGCGGCCTGCATTTGACATGCATCCGGATCAATAGGAAAATAGGAGAGTAGTTTTGGAGGTGCACCATGAGATGCGCATTCATGTCTGCGACAATCTGCATGCTCGTGCTGCTTCCACTTTCAGCATCCGCCACCCAGTGGGAGTATTCGCTAAATGTTCTTCCGGAAGGGTGGATGGCAACCCCTGAATGGGGTTTCGGGAACGGGGCCCAGGTCCATCTCGAGGCACATGCCGGCAGCTACGGGGAATCCGAAGTTTTTCATGCCTACATCATATCCGCCGAGATTGTCGTACCGGAATCAACGACCGAGACTGTCCTAGAGTTCGATCACGAGTGGGATCTCTGGGGATGGGAGTCCGAGTATGAAGGTTTCGGCTCTAACATCGAAGTCTCGTATAGTATTAATAGCAGTACACAGCCGCTGCTTCTGCACTACTACGACAACCTCTACTCGGAGTTCAACCCAGAGGGATCCGAGCTCTTCTCATGCACGCTCGAAGTCTCTCCGGGCGATGTGCTCCGCTTCATGTACCACGCCTGGGTAACTGCGTCCTGCTGGGGTGAGACAACCGATGCTGCCGCATATCTCGACTGGCATGTCTCGGACTTCCTGCTGACCGCATACGACGGGCAGGCGCTCCAGCCCACGACCTGGACGGAGATCAAGAGCTTTTCTGTCGAGGTTGAGGAGCCGGAGGAAAGGGACCGGGCGACGGGCCGGGTCGAGACGACCCGCTAGCAGCAGGTCGATGCTTCGGTCTGTGCGGGCTGGGGTTCGGCCAGCTTCTCCGGAACACGGAGGCGGGCCTGGTTGGTAGAGGCGGCGAGGCTGAACTCGCGGGCGAGCCGGGTGTAGCCGAAACCCATGTTGATGAAGTCCCATTCGAAGGGCGTGCCCGGCTTCACGGGTTCGAACACCCAGTCCATGTCTATCCCGGCCTTCTGGAAGGCCTGAGGCCATCCGTCACCGTCGAGCCTGTGCAGTAGAGCGTCAGCGGTCCTGTGGTCGCCCCTGGACAGGAGGGCCTGGATGTGTGCTTCCCGGGCGCCCAGGAAACGGACCTCTACATTCGGGATCGCCTTCAAAGCCCTTGTGATCTCGTCCCTCCACTTCCTGAGGTCCTCGACCCGGGCGAGCGGAGACCACTGGAACGCGGTCCAGGGCTTTGGGATGAACGGATTGATGCTGATGGAGACGGGCAGGGGCGTCCTCGACCTGACCTCGGAAACCAGATTGACTATCTCGGCCCTGTCTTCGTCCGTCTCGAACGGAAAACCGTAGATGAAGTACATCCTGATCCGCGAAACGCTTCCGGAAGCAGATCCGATCGTGTTCAGGATGATTTCGTTCCTCAGGCTCTTGCCGATCACCCGCCTCAGGCCGTCCGCGCCTGTTTCCGGAGCGATGGTGAGGGTGGTCCCTGTCAGGTCGCCCTCTCCGAGCTGTGACGGGTGCTCGGCCCGCTGCGAGCCTATGCTGACCTCGTGGCCGGAGCTCCTCGCGAGTTCGATGAACTCGGGGAAGAACGGATGGGAGTCCGGTGAGCATGCCACGAAGCCTATCCTGGTTCCTGCCGGGATGCCTTCCAGGATCTGGGTGAGATCCTCGGTCCGGCATTCGCGATATGGAAGGTAGGCGTACCCGGGCAGGCAGAACCTGCAGTTGAACGGACATCCCCTCGATATCTCGAGCATGACCATGTCCCCGAAGACGCTTGCAGGAGTGGTGACCACCGACCGTGCGCCCAGGTTCTCGACGCTGGCCCACTGGCGCATGATCGAGGTCTTGGGGCTTCGATGGGAGTGGACTGTGGGCACATAGATGCCGGGAAGCGTCGAGAGCTGCTTCAGTATGCGCTTCTTCCCGGTTCCCTGCGAGCCCATGCTCTTGATCGTGTCGAGCATCGGTCCGAGCGTCGGTTCGGATTCGCCTATGACTATGGCGTCCAGGAACTGGGCCAGCGGCATCGGATTGGCCGTGACGCAGAGTCCCCCCGCGATCACTATCGGCCATTCATCCGTCCGGTCGGCAGCGCGGGGCTCGATCCCGGACATCCTCAGCATGTCCAGGACATTCACATAGTCGTATTCGCTCGAGATGCTGAAGGCGAGCAGATCGCAACTCCGAATCGACCTGCCCCCGTCGAGGGTGACTACGGGCTTCCCCGCTTTCCTCCTCCAGGCGAGCTCGTCCGCTTCGGGCATGAAAGCCCTCTCGCAGAGAGTATCGGGCCACTCCGCCATCTGGCTGAGGACCCTCTGGAAACCAAGCGAGGACATCCCTACCGCATACGAGTTGGGATAGGCGAGAACGGTTTCGAACACCCCTCTCGAAGCGATCTTGTGAACGTGCTTCTCGCAGGAGAGTACGCTCCTCCTTCGCTCCTCGTATCTCTCGGCAGCGGTGTTACGCTTCAGTGAGACCCTCCAGGGTTGCGGTCCAGCGCAGCAATATACGCTGATGCGTCATCCGGGCCAATAAAAGACGCTTTATTGTCTATATCAGCTAGTCAATCTTCCTCTGAATGAAGGAAGGGACCTTCGTCAAGTTCTTCACGAGCTCCGCATCGCTGCTCTGGGATACGAAGGGTGAGTTCACCACGGATGCCTTCTCCTTCGAGGTCGATGCGAACGACATCGAGGTTGTCCTCTCGGTCCTGAGGACGATCTCCTCCGGCTCGATCTGGACAGGGCTGCCGAAACCGGTGGCGACCACGGTGATCCTCAATTCCTCCCCGAGATGCTCGTTGAGGCTCGTCCCCATGAAGACGTTGGCCTGCGGGCCCGTCGCCCGGGTGATAATCTCCATCGCCTCCTCGAACTCCTTGAACCTGAAGGTCGAGGATGTCTGGATGTTCACCAGCAGGGCCTTCGCCCCCTCGATGGAGATCCCGTCGAGCAGAGGACCCGAGATGGCCTCCCTGGCGGCCTCGGAAGCGCGGCTGGCCCCTGCGGCCTTCCCCGTGCCGATCATCGCCCCTCCACCCTGGGTGATGACTGTCTTCACGTCCTGGAAATCCCTGTTGATGAGCCCGGGAGTCGTGATGAGGCTGCTAATCCCGTCGACTGCGTTCAGCAGCACGCTGTTGGACATGTCCAGCATCTCCTGGAACGTGGAGTTGTCCTCTGCGAGTGTCCTCAGGCGCTCGTTCGGTATCACTATCAGCGTGTCCACTACTTTTCGCAGCGCTGCGATCCCGTGCTCGGCCTGGTCGAGGCGGATGGATCCCTCGAACTCGAAGGGTCTGGTCACCACTCCTACCGTTATCGCTCCCGCATCCGCGGCGGCTTTGGCGACTATGGGGGTCGCGCCGGTTCCGGTCCCCCCTCCCATCCCGGCCGCGATGAACACCATGTGGCATCCGGTCAGGTTCTCCTCGATCTCCTTCATGCTCTCTTCGGCCGCCTGCTCGCCCACCTCGACGTTGCCACC
Organism: Candidatus Fermentibacterota bacterium; assembly: GCA_963718745.1. GTDB lineage: Bacteria > Fermentibacterota > Fermentibacteria > Fermentibacterales > Fermentibacteraceae > Fermentibacter. Next base: position 744,036 of record OY970370.1, read on the forward strand.
CGCACCCAGGCCCCTCGTCGCCCTGGGTCCGATCTGGATCTTACTGTCCGCCATACAGTTGTTCAGAGCCTGCATGTCGGTGTTCACTGCGACGAACTCGACCCCGGTGAGATTGGCGCGGATCATCCTGTTGACTGCGTTGCATCCGCAGCCCCCGACCCCCACGACCTTCAGCCGCGCCCTCCCGGTCGTCTCCTCGCCCACTTCAACGAGTTGCGTTACGACCATCTCCCCTCCTCCCGGCTCATCTGAGCCTGCCCGCTATTCCCGATATCCACCTTGCGAATTCAGAAAGAAAACCGCTGCGCCTGCGCCCGGCCGCCTCGCGTCTCGCGCGCCCGAGCACAACCAACCCCGCAGCCGTCGAGAACTCCGGTGCCAGGACCAGATCCGTCGCTGTCTCGAAGCCCACGGGCACCCCTATCTCCGAGGGCAGACCGGTGATCCTGCCTGCGAGTTCCGCGATGCCGCGAAGCCTGCTGGTCCCGCCCGTCAGGATCAGGCCACCCGGCAGATCGACCTGATCGATGCCGGATCTCGATATCTCCTGCGAGACTGCCTCGAAGATCTCCTCCACCCTCTGTCCGGCAACCTGTGACACGACCGCATGCGAGATGCTGAAGGTCCCCCTGCCGCCGAGCCTCATCACTCTCGTGCTCTGGTTGGGATCGACCAGTTCGTTGGAGGCTACCGCCCAGTCGGTCTTCAGCTTCTCCGCCTGGTCCCAGGGCACTCTCAGCGCCTGGAGGTCGCAGGTGATGGCGTTGCCTCCGAGAGGAACAACCCCCAGGTAGGCCAGTGTACCGTTCTTGAACACCGCGACATCCGTGGTCCCTCCGCCGATGTCCGCAAGGGCTACGCCCATATCCGTCTCGTCGTCGGTGAGGACGGCGGCGCCGCTGGCCAGAGCCGCGGGGATGATCCCCTCCACGTCCAGGCCGGCCGAGGCGACGGCGCTCTCGATGTTCGACACCGCGAGCTTGTCCGCCATGACCGTGTATATCCTGGCGCTGATCTGCTCCGCTATCAGCCCGATCGGAGGGCGTCTGATCCTGTCGAATCCGTCGACGCAGTAATCACGTTTCACGACATCGAGGATCCTGCACCCCTGAGGCAGCCGGACCAGCCTTGCCGCCTCCTCCGCCCGGGTCACATCCTCCTCGGTTATCTCGTGGGGGTTGTCGCCGTCAGGCTTTTCGACACTCACGGTGCCGACTCCGTCGAAACCCCTCACATGGGAGCCGCTTATCGAGACGAATACGCTGTCGATGTCCTCGGTGCAGAGGAGCGCCGCTTCCGAGACTGCTTTCCTGATAGCCTCGACAGCCGTCGAGACGTCCAGCAGCACCCCTTCTCTTATCGCGCCATCCACAGGCGCCTGGCCTGCCCCCACGATCCGGACTCCGCCACCCGGCAGCGGCTCGGCCGCCACGCAGGTGATGGACGAAGTCCCGATATCCAGACCCGCTATCAGATCACTCATATCGACACGCCTCCGGGTCCGGTTGGAGTCTCCCTCAGGATGAGCTGTCCGTCGAACCTCGCATCAGCCTCGACCCAGCCGCCGCGGAGCGCCGACCTGCCTCCGGACGAGAGGAAGGTTTCCAGCCTGCCGTCGAAATCCGTGTATCCGAGAACGATCCTCATCCCGTCCGAGGAGACGGCAACAGCACCGGAAGGCTCGACGAGAATGCTGTCCACCTCTCGAGGAATTCCCCCGGATGCAGCCCATGCAGCCAACCCCGGGAGCACTCCGAGATACCCCCCGCCTGCGGTCACGACCCTGGTCAGGGTGTCTGAGCGGAAGGAGGCGGGCAGCGGCTCGCACCCGGCTGTCAGGGCGGTCTCGGAACCGCCGTCGCACAGCACGAGCACGGGGACTGCCAGTTCTACGATCACGCAGGCCCTGTCAGGCAGCTCGAACCAGACTTCGGCCGAGTCGATCCCCGGCACTGCCGCTAGGGATTCCTCGATCTCGCTCTCCGACAGGCCTGTGACGGGGAGGCCCAGATATGGCTGCATGCAGCGGGAGACCGATGCGGAATCCTCGGTCCTGCATCCGTACACTCCCACCTCCCTCAAGTCGAACTCGCCGCTGTTCTCCATGAACCTGAAGAGGATGAGCAGAAGCGCAGTGAGCAGGAGGACACCAGAGCCGCCTGCGAGGAACGCCCTGCGCCCGGTCATCGCTGCTCTCCCAGGAAATCGCGCGCATAGACATCGCTCATCCCCGCGCCCATGAAGACCACGGTCCCGCAGTCACAGGCGTCGACGAAGGCTCGTACCGACCCCGGGTCCACCACCGAGCAGCGCGCTCCGGCACGCATGGCGCCATCCGCGACCAGCCCGGAATCGACACCCTCCATGGGTTCCTCCCGTGCCGCATACACGGGGAGCACCGCGGAGGCATCAGCCAGCGCAAGGGCCGCTCCCATCGCGTCGTGCAGCACGGAGGTCCGCGAGTAGAGGTGCGGCTCGAAGACCACGGCGATCCGGCCGGTGACTGCCCTGCGGAGGGCTCCGATGGACGCCTCCATCTCCCTCGGGTGGTGAGCGTAATCGGAGATGACGAGCACGCCTCCGCGGCTGCCCAGCCTCTCGAGACGGCGACGGGTCCCGGGGAAACCGGACAGGGCCGAGGCAGCCCTCGAAGGATCCAGCCCGGCCATATGGAGGAGGGCGTGCGCAGTTGCTGCATTGCGGAGGTTCTGGAGGCCGGGCAGGCGGAGGAGGCCTTCCGTTTCTCCGAGTTCGTAGCGCTCACCCCACCCCGAGGGTCCGAGGGGGAGGCAGTCGAACATCCCTCCCGGCCCTGTCGAGTAGATGGTCCGACCGATCCTCGCCGCCCATCTGCCCAGGGACTCCTCCTCCACGGGCACGGCTATGCCGCCCCCGGGCGACGTCAGTTCGAGGAAGACCTCGAATGCGAACCTGAGGGCCTCCTGCGAGCCGTAGCATTCGAGATGCTCGTCGTCGAAGCTCGTAACGGCGGAGTGGCGGTGCGGTATCCTCAGGAAGGCCCTGTCGAACTCGTCTGCTTCGATCACTGCAAGGGATCCTCCGGGCCTGAACCCGGAAGTCCAGCCGGGGACATCTCCTCCCACCAGGACGGTCGGGTCCATCCCGGCCTCCTGGAGCGCCCAGCCTGTCATGGCTGCGGTCGTCGTCTTCCCGTGGGCTCCGGACACGGCCATCACCACGTGCCCCGAAGCGAGCTCCGCGAGCATCTCGCTCCTGCGGAGCACACGCACCGAGGCTGCCTTCGCCGCCAAAATCTCGGGATTGTCCGGCCTGACCGCGGCGCTGTACACGAGTACATCCACGCCGTACAGATGAGAGGGGTCGTGGCCCGGAAGCAGTCTGATCCCGTTTTCACTCCGCTCTGACAAGGCGCTCCTGTCGCATCCGTCGACCAGGTGCCCGAGATGGAGCAGCCAGCGCGAAAGCCCGCTCATGCCGCTGCCGGACATGCCCATCAGATGGACCCTCATCGCCCGCTCCCTCCTGCTTCGATCAGGAGCCCCGCAACCGTTCCGGCCGAGTCGGGAGGAAAGAGGACGCCCATCCCGGCCGACATCGAGGCAAGCCTGGACCTGTCCGCAAGGAGACCGGAGACCAATTCCCAGAATGCACGCGTGTCTAGCCCTGATTCCCGGACTATCAGCGCTCCGCCGGTCTCGGCTGCCGCTTCGGCGTTGGCCGTCTGATGGTCGAGGGCTGCGGAAGGGTATGGGATCAGGATGGACGGGAGACTGAAGCGGCAGAGCTCTGCGAGCGTCATGGCCCCCGCCCTCGCGACCGCCAGCGAGGCGCAGGAGTAGAGAGCGGACGGATCGTCCTCGAAAGCCCTCACGACAAAGCCCCTCCTGCCCGCCGCCACTGCGTTCATCCTCTCCATGTCGCGCTCTCCGCACTGAAGCACGATCCGGATGCCCTCCGGCGCCGACAGGGCGAGGTCGTTCAGGGCTCGCGCCCCCTGGCTTCCACCCAGGAAGAGTATCACAGGCTCCTGGGTCTCCTCCAGGCCAATCCTCACCGCGGCTTCTCCGGCCGGAAGCGCCTTCAGGCAGCTCCTGACGGGATTGCCTGTCACCGTAGCAGTCCCTTTCCCGAAGAATGCGGCCGCTCTCCGGAAACCCAGCAGGACCCCGTCAGCGAACCGTGCCGCCGCGCGGTTGGCGCGTCCGGGGATCGCATTGCTCTCGTGCAGCAGCACAGGAACCCCGAGGGTGCGCCCGACGGCTGCGCAGAAAAAGGAGGAGTACCCTCCGGTGCAGAGTATCGCCTCGGGTCCCAGCTCCCTGATCAGCTTCCGGGCGGCTCCGAACGCGCGCGCTGCGCCGGTGGCGAATCTCAGGACCCCCCGGAGCCCTCCGTCGATCCGGGGAGGGTCGAGGTAATGGACCCTCTCCCCGTATCCACCGTACATCCTCCTGTCCACCGGCCTCGGCGTGGCGGCGAAATGCACCTCGACGGAGCTCCCCAGCCTCGCCTCGACAGCCTCGGCGACTGCGATGGCCGGCGAGATGTGCCCGCCCGTGCCTCCCCCGGCGAAGAGGAAGACCCTCATCGTCTGGACTCCGCCGAGATCCTGGCCGCCATCGCTATCGTGACGATGGTGAACACGATGCTGGTGCCCCCCCAGGAGATGAGGGGGAGCGTGACCCCGGTGGCCGGGAGCAGCCTCGTGGCAACGGCTATGTGGAGGAAGCTCCCGACAGCGATTGAGGCCGTGACTCCTCCGGTGAGGATCGAGCCGAAGAAGTCGTCAGCCCTCTCGGATATCCTCCATCCGATCCAGAAGAGGACGCAGAAGGCCGAGAGGACGAGTCCGGTTCCAACCAGGCCGGCCTCCTCGCCGATCACGGCAAGGATGAAATCGGAAAATGCCTCGGGCAGGAAGCCCCTCTGCTGCCTTCCGTGTCCGAGACCCCTTCCGAAGAGGCCTCCGCTCCCCAGGGCGATGCACGACTGCTGAGGCTGGAAGTTGTTGTCGCTGAAGCCTTCGGTCGGGTTGATCCAGCCTTCGACACGGTCCATCCTGTAGCTCGAGGTGATGATGAAGACCGAGCCGAGAATCGCGATGGCCGCGAAGAGGAGAAGGATGTGGCTGAACCTTGCCTCGGCCAGGTAGAGCATGACCGTCATCATGACGAGCATGTAGATGGATCCGGCGAAGTCCGAGTGGGCGATGGTGAAGGCCGCAGGGGGGAGCGCCAGAGCCGTCATCCTGATGAAGCCCTCGGGAGTCCGCGCGGTTATCTGGCCCTTCGATATCAGTGTCGCGGCGAGCAGGATGTAGGAAACCCTCGCGAGCTCGGACGGCATGAACCTGGCGGGTCCGATCACGAGCCAGCGGCTCGAGCCGTTGATCACGGGCGCGATCGCGGAGCCGCTCGCGAAGACGGTCAGCGCGAGGCAGAGGATGGAGACGCCGTACAGCGGCCATGCCGCGATCTTCCAGATCCTGGGGCCGGATGCATATGCCAGCGCACCGAGCAGCAGCCCCGTCACGACACGGATGATGTGGCCGGTCGCGTAGTGGTGGCTGTTGCCGAAAGCCTTCATCGAGGCGAAGGAGCTCGCGGAATAGACGGCGAGGACTCCTATCACGAGAAGTACGAGGGCCGAGGAGACCAGCAGCCTTCCATCCCTGCCGAGCGGAAGCGTCGTCATTCGAGCGCCTCCACCAGTGAGCGGAAGTGCTCGCCCCGCCTCTCGAAGTTCTCGTACTGGTCGAAGCTTGCGCAGGCGGGCGAGAGAAGGACGACGTCTCCGTTCGAAGCAAGCTTCCTCGCGAGCGACACGGCCTTAACCATGTCCCCGGCCCTGTGGACGGGACCGGCTCCGTCCCATGCCAGTGCGAGCTCCTCGGTGGCATCGCCGATCAGGATGATCTCCCTGGCCTTCCTTGCGACCAGGTCCCTGAGGTCGCCATACGAGGTCTTCTTGGAGAGGCCTCCGGCGATGAGCAGCACAGGTTCCTCGAAACTCTCCAGAGCCACCTTGAGGGAGTCCTGGTTGGTCGACTTGGAATCGTTGACCCATGTAACCCCGTCCAGGATCCTGACGGTCTCGATCCGGTGGGGCACCCCTCCGAAGGTCGACAGGCCCTCGACCAGCGAGTCGTTCCTTATTCCCGCCCTCCCGGCGAGACACACCACTGCGAGCGCGTTCTCGAGATTGTGCCGCCCCGGGAGCGAGATATCCGATGCCTTCATCAGCGCGGCACGGGATCCCTCCCGGGCGATTACTATGTCGCCGTCGATGCAGTCGGCCCCGCTCCTGACGCCTCTGGTGAGGCTGAAGTGCATCTCGATCCCCCTGGTCATCCCCATGAGCGAGAGCGACTCGTGATCGTCGCAGTTCAGGACGGTGAGATCCTCGGAGTGCTGGTTCATGAAGATCCGAGCCTTTGCGTCCCTGTACCCCTCCATGTCGCCGTGCCTCTGCAGATGGTCCGGGGTGAGGTTCAGGACCGCCGCAGCGGCGGGTCTGAAGGTATCCGCCGTCTCCAGCTGGTAGCTGCTCAGCTCGAGAACGAACCAGTCCGGATAGGGATTCTCGATGACGGCAAGGCTGAACGGATAGCCAACGTTGCCGGCCACCGACACCCGCAGTCCGGCTCCGGCCAGAACGTGCCCCAGCCATTCCGCAGTGGTCGTCTTGCCGTTCGACCCGGTGACGGCCAGCATGGGCGCCTGGGCGTACCTCGAAGCGAGCTCGATCTCGCCCGTCACCGGGATCCCGGCGTCGCGGGCAGCCTGCGGCAGCGGCGACGAGAGTGCTATGCCCGGGCTCAGGACCAATCCCTCCAGCCCTTCGAGCCTGTCCGTGGAGCCGGGTCCCAGGTGTGTCGAAGAGCACCATTCGCACCCGGCGGTCGAGGGATCGTCATCGAAGCCCGTCACGACGAAGCCGTTCGTCGAGAGGAGCCTCGCCGCGGCTCTGCCGCTGCGGCCCAGGCCGGCCACCCCGATCCTCCTGCCGCCTCCCCTGGTCCAATAGTCGAGCATGCCGTCCTACCTGATCTTCAGGGTCGAGAGCCCGAGGAGGCCGAGGAGCGCGGCGACTATCCAGAAGCGCACCACGACCTTGCTCTCGGTCCAACCCATCAGCTCGAAATGGTGGTGTATCGGAGCCATCTTCAGGAGACGCCGTCCCGTCCTCTTGAAGTGCCCCACCTGGAGAGTCACGCTCAGGACCTCGGCTACGAAGACACCCCCGACTATCACGAGCAGGAGTTCGCACCTCGTCACGACGGCCATGGAGCCGATCGCACCTCCCAGGGCGAGAGACCCGGTGTCCCCCATGAACACGGATGCGGGAGCGGCATTGTACCACAGGAACCCGAGACACGCTCCGGCCATGGCTCCGGCGAACACTGCGATCTCCCCCGCCCCGTTCAGGAATGGGAATTGCAGGTAGCCCGCATAGTTCGAATTCCCGAGGAGGTAGGCCATGATCCCGAATGCAAGCACGGAGATGAGGCTCACGCCCGTGGCGAGCCCGTCCAGACCATCGGTCAGATTGACCGAGTTCGCCGAACCGGCGAGAACCCAGGCCACGAACAGGATATAGAGGACTCCGAAGTCGAGCCTCAGCTCCTTGAAGAAGGGGACGGTCGTCTCCGTCGGCAGGATGGAGACGTTCCCGGTGCCGAGGTCCAGGGTTCGAATCGACGGAAGCAGGCTGGATCCGCCGTCACCCACGAGGGGGACGAGGTAGAGCCAGAGGCCTATCCCCAGACCCAGTGCGAACTGCCCCAGGAGCTTGTAGCGTCCGATCAGGCCGTTGGGGTACTTCTTGACCACCTTCAGGTAGTCGTCCAGCAGTCCGATGAGGCCCATCCAGATCGTGGAGACGAGCACGATGAGGAGATAGCGGTTGTCCAGCCTCCCCCAGAGGAGTACAGGTACGAGCACCGACATCAGTATGAGGAGACCGCCCATCGTGGGAGTCCCCTCCTTCGAGAGATGGCTCCGGGGGCCGTCCGCCCGTACGTGCTGGCCGATCTGATGCCTTCGGAGAGCCCTTATGACGACCGGACCCATGAAGAATGCAATGAGCAACGCTGTCACGGTGGCGTAGGCAGCCCTGAAGGAGATGTAGCCGAACAGGTTGAACAGCGAGATATCCGACCTGAGAGGATACAGCAGCCAGTAGAGCATCACGCCTCCGATCGGAGAACTTCGACCAGCTGGTCGAGTCCGACTGAGTGGCTGCCCTTCACCAGGAGCACGAGCCCTTCGGTCCTGTATCCCGAGAGAGCTTCGAGAGCCCCTTCCGGCGAGTCGGCGAACGAGAGGCCGGTACTGGTGCCCTCCAGAACGGAGGAGGCGATGCGCATCGAGGGTCCCACGAGGATCAGGTATTCGAGGCCGCACTCGGCGGCCTTTTCCAATACGGCCGCGTGGAGTCGTCCGGATGCCTCTCCCAGTTCGAGCATGTCCCCGAGTATCGCCGCCTTTCGTCCGGGTCTGGACGAGAGCGCCTCGAGGCAGGCTATCACGGAGTCGGGATTGGCGTTGTAGCTCTCGTCCACAACCGTCATCCCCCGCGAAGAGAAAGTGCCGCCGCGCCCGGCGAGCCCCGCGAAGGGAGCCTGCGCCAGGGCGGCAGCGTGGGGATCCACTCCCATCCCGGCTGCGCAGACGACCGCCAGGGCCGCGTCCGTCAGGAGATGGTCCCCGGGAACGGAGAGGTTCAGCCGGACGCCGAAGGGCTGGAGGAAGCATTCCCCGCCCCTCTTCTCGAGCCAGAAGTCCCCCCCGGGGCCGAAGGTCCTTGCGGCCAGGCCCGAAGCCGACGCCACCTGCCGAAGTACGGGTTCGCCCGCCGGGATCACGCAGAATCCGCCCGGGGCGGTGGTCTCGAGCAGTTCCGCCTTGGCTCTCGCCAGGGCGTCGTGGCCGCTGAAAAACTCGATATGGGCGCTGCCGACGTTTGTTATGACAGTTGCGTCCGGCTGCGCGACCCTCCCCAGCTCCCGGAGCTCGCCTTCGTGGTTCATCCCCAGTTCGAGCACGACCGCTCCGGCGTTCTGATCGAGATTCAGGATGGAGAGGGGGAGGCCGATTCTGTTGTTGTAAGTTTCCCCTTGTCGAGTCGACCCTGTACGAGGCCGAGAGCGCAAGCGCGAGCAGCTCCTTCGTGGTGGTCTTCCCGCTCGAGCCCGTCACGGCCGCCACCCTGCCGCAATGGAGCTTCCGCATGGCTGCTCCCGCTGCGAGCAGGGCGTCCGGCACGGATCGGACCATTATCGTTCCCGGCAAATGGGGTCCCGAGGAGACCACGGCGTATGACCCCGACTCGAGGACAGCCCCGACGAACGCGTGTCCATCGGTACGGCTTCCGGGCATCGCGAAGAAGACGCTCCCCGCGACTGCCTCCCGGGAGTCGACGAAGGCTCCGGAGACGGCCTTGTCCGGCCCGGCAAGCACCCCTCCGGTCGCAGCGGCGAGTTCGGATAGAGCGTATCTCATCGCGCCAGCCTCGCCCTCAGGGCCAGACGGGCCTCCTCCCTGTCGTCGAAGTGGTGTCTGACACCGTTCACGATCTGGTAGTCCTCGTGACCCTTGCCTGCGATGATCACGACGTCGCCGGACGTCGCCGCCTCTATCGCAGCCCGGATGGCGGCCCTCCTGTCGGGCTCCTCCAGGACGAGTGCGGGTCCGTCTATCCCCGCCAGTATCTCCCTGATTATCGAGGCCGGATCCTCGCTCCTCGGGTTGTCGCTGGTCACGTAGACGATGTCCGCAAGCTCGGATGCCATGGCCCCCATGAGGGGCCGCTTGGTCCTGTCCCTGTCCCCTCCCGCTCCGATCACCGCGACCACCCTGCCCGTGGTCATCTCGCGGGCCTGCAGGAGGACCCTCTCGACTGCGTCGGGAGTGTGCGCGTAGTCGACCGCCACCAGGAAGTCCTGGCCCTCGTCCACGACCTCCAGCCTCCCCGGCACACCCCGGAAGCCCTCGAGCGCCGATGCACAGTCGCCGAGGTCGAAACCGAGGAGAGAACAGGCCGCGACCGCCCCTGCCGCGTTGAAGACGTTGACCCGGCCGGGGATGCGCAGCGACACATCGACAGCCTCGCCGTCGTGCAGGAGCCTGAACCGGGAACCGGATGCTGTCACACCGACATCCGTGATCGAAAAGCCGTCACTCTCCGAGGGACCGAATGTCGAAGCTCCACGGGGGACAGGCGATCCGGGGCTGTACGTTCCGACCAGGGCTCTGCCGGCAGGCTTGAGGAGGCCGAAGATCCTCTCCTTTGCGGCGAGGTACTCCTGCATCGAGCCGTGGAAGTCCAGATGGTCCTGGGTGATGTTCGTGAAGACGGCGACGTCGAAGCGGATGTCCTCGACCCTGGACAGGGTGAGGGCATGGCTGGAAACCTCCATGACACACGCCCTGTCGCCCTCCAGGACCATCCTGTGCATCAGGGAGGCGGTCTCTACGGAGTCGGGAGTGGTCTCCCTGGCCTCCACCATCCTTCCGCCGATGCGGTGGCCGACGGTACCCAGGATCCCGCACGGAAGACCCAGCCTGCCCAGTATCCAGGCGATCATGTGGGCCGTCGACGTCTTGCCGTTCGTCCCGGTGATGCCGATCGTCCGGAGCTGCTCCCATGGAGATCCATGCATCCTCGCGGAAAGGAGGCTCAGCAGGCGCCTGTTCTCGCCGGCAGGATTGACCAGGAGCCTGTCATCGCAGCCTTCGACCGGCCTTTCGGAGATCGCGGCCACCGAACCCGCCTCCAGCGCGACGCGGACATAGGAGTGGCCGTCGTCCCGGAATCCCTTGACGGCAACGAAGACGCATCCGGGTCCGGCCTTCCTGGAATCGTTGGTCACGAACGACACATCTACGTCCGAAAGGCGTTCGGGAATCTGCAATCCACATCCCTGGAGGAGAGTCGAGAGGATCAAGGCCCGCCCTCCCCGATCCCGTCGAGGCTGGCCAGGGCGGGGGCCGGAGCGGCGCTTCCGTCGAGCGCGAGCCCGGGCTCGCATGAGATTATCTGGGACATCATCCTGGAGAAGGCCGGCGCTGCCAGCATGCTGCCGTACCTGTAGGCAAAGCCCGGCCTGTCGATGACCACGACTGCAACGAGCTCCGGCTGCTCTGCGGGGATCATCCCAGCGAAGGCGGACAGGTATGCGCCGCTTCCGAATGCCAGCCTCTCCGCGGTCCCGGTCTTTCCTGCGACCGTCACTCCCTCGACCGCGGCGGAGATTCCCGTTCCGTAGTCCACGGCGCAGGCGAGGATCCGGCGGACCTCACGGGCAGTTTCGACCGAGACCACCCTCCGTGAACGGAACGATGCCCAGCTCCTCCAGGAGCCGTCCTCCCTGCTCGCCATTATCAGTCTCGGCTGATAGAGTATCCCGCCGTTCGCAACGGCGCTGAAGGCCATCGCGAGCTGCAGAGGGGTCACTCCAACCTCCTGCCCGATGGCCAGGCAGGCATGGGACAGACCGGACCACTGCGCGGGCGGCCTCAGAATGCCGCCCTCCTCGCCGGGCAGTTCCAGCCCGGTCCTGAAACCGAAGCCGAAAGCCCTGCAGTAGTCGTACAGAGTCGAATCGGAGAGCATCTGAGCGAGCCGGATCGTCCCCACGTTGCTCGAGTGGGCGATTATCCCCTCCACGCTCAGGACGCCGTAGACGTGGCAGTCCGAGATCGTCCGGTCGGCGACGGGGATCATCCCCCGGCTGCAGTCGAACGAGTCGGCGGCCGTCACCAGGCTTTCCTCGAGGCAGGCAGCAAGCGTGACCAGCTTGAATGTCGAGCCGGGTTCATGTATGCTGCCGATGCAGTTGTTCACCGCGATGGAGCCGTCAGGCGCCCTCAGCGGCCAGCTTCCCATGGCAAGAACGTCACCGTTGGAAGGGTCCACCACTACGGCGGCGCCCCAGCTGCCGCCGGACAGCTCGACCGCCGCGCGGAGCTCCTCCTGGACAATGCACTGGAATCTGGAGTCTATCGTGAGCATCAGGTCCGATCCATCGACGGGAAGGACGTTGTCTGCCCGGGAATCGGTCACGCTCATGCCGGGATAGGCGCTCCGCTCGACGAACCTGACCCCTCCCGTGCCCGAGAGGAGCTGGTCGAATTCGGCCTCGAGGCCTTCGAGGCAGCCGCCCCCGGCCCTCCCCAGGATCATCGAGGTCTGATCCCCCAGGGGATATGTCCTCCGCTCGCCGACTCTCAGATTGACTCCCCTCGGGAGGCCCGCTTCGATGAAGGGGAGAGCCTTCTCGTACGGGATGTCCCGCACCAGGACCTGATTGATGCCGGTCCTGTCCGGTGTGACTGCGCTCTCGCCCGAATCCCTGAGTTCGATGCAGAGGCTGTCGATGGCGCCCTCGCACCCGTGGGGAACGTTAGGCCAGTAAACCTCGAAGGTGACGACCGGGGTGTTCCCCGCCAGGAGGAAGCCGTTCCTGTCGAGTATCCGCCCCCTCCGGGGCTCGAGGGATTCCCGGCGGGTGTGCTGGGCATCGGCGATCGAGGAGAAATGAGCATGTTCGATCAGCTGGATGCGGACCAGCCTGGCCAGTGCGACGCCGAAGAGCGCGAGCGTGAGCACGGCAGCCAGCCGGATCCTGGCTGTCCGCCTGTCGCAGGACATTTCATCTGAGCTGTGCAACGGCATCTCCGGACTCCTCCCGGGAAGCTGGCGAGTCCTGGATTGAAATCCTGTCGAGCGGCATTGGAGCAAGGCCCAGGCTGTCTCCCAGGAGTTCCAGGCGGACCGGCGAGAGCAGCCCGGCGGTCTCGTTCTGGAGCTCCTCTATCTCCCGCTCCAGCGACGTGCATTCCGCTGCCGTACTCTGCAGCTGCAGGGACCGGTGGAGACGCAGATTGAAGAGGACCACCTGGCTCATCGCCAGCATGGCGAGCAGCGACGCGGCGGCCAGGAGCACCCTCAGTGCTGTCTTCACACCCGAACCCCGCGTCTCAGCCGGGCGGAGCGCGATCTCGGGTTGGCGCGGATCTCCTCCCTGGAGGGGACCTCCCAGGGCGGCGCGGCGTGGACGAAAGTTCCCGAATCCATGAAGAACCTCTTCACGATCCTGTCCTCCAGGGAATGGAAGGTGAGAAACGCGACCGCCCCACCGCTCCTCACCCAGCCGCTCATTCCCGCAAGAAGCGCCGAGAGCTCCCCGAATTCGTCGTTGACGGCTATCCTGAGGGCCTGGAAAATCTTGGAGAGCGCCCTTGCTGGATTCCCACGCAGCGAGCGCCGGACTGCATCGACGAGATCAGCGGTCGTAACGAGAGGTCTCGCGGCTACTATCGCCCTGGCGAGCGACCTGCTCCTCCCCTCCTCGCCGAAGCGGAAGATGATGTCCGCCAGTTCCTTTTCGGATGTGCGATTCAAGAGATCGGCAGCTCTGGGCACGTTCTCGAGAGCGGAGAACCTCATGTCCAGCGGGCTGTCGAAACGGTGCGAGAATCCCCTCTCCGGATCGTCCAGCTGCAGGGAGGACATGCCCAGATCGAACAATGCGGCGTCCGCCTGGCCGAAACCGGAGGCTTCGACGACCGAGGGCAGCTTCGAGTAGCTGCACGAGCGCACCAGCAGTCGATCTGATCCCGGCGGAAGACCGGGGATGACCGCAGGGTCCCTGTCGACAGCAATGAACTTCGCGTCGGGAAAGGATTGCATCAGCAGCCTCAGATGCCCGCCTCCGCCAGCGGTGCCGTCGACTATCACACGCGGCCCGACCGCACCGAGGAAGGCCGTAACCTCGGCTACCATGACGGGCTGGTGCTGCAGGGGCGCTGCGCGTCCGGCTGCACCGATCACCACCAGAGACCCCCTTCAGCCGCGGGCTAAAGCTCTACATCGAGCCCCTCTGCAACCTCTTCGTAGGAAATGTCTCGCCTTGCCATCACTTCGCCGAGCCTTACCGGATCCCAGAGCTCGATCGTATCCATCTGCCCGAGGAAGACTACGACCGACCCGATCCCGGCGAGCGACTGGAGGTCGGCCGGAATCCCTATCCTGCCTTGTGCATCGATGTTGACAGGTCTGAGATGGCTCGCGAACCTGCGCAGGAAGAATCTCTGCTTCTCCTGACCGCGGCTGAGCTTCCGCAGCCCGTCGCGCAGGGCCTGCCACTTCTCCGGAGGGTAGAGCTCGAGGCAGCCGTCCATGCCTAGATTGAGGTACAGATCCTCGCCCGTGATCTGCCGTCTGAAGACGGCCGGCACGCTGACCCGCCCCTTCTCGTCGAGCACATGCTCGTGTCTGCCTGTGAACTCGGCCATGACCCTCCCGGGCATATTCTATCCCACTTTGACCCACTGTCAACCCTTTTAGTGGGATTTCACTCCACCAGGGATGGGACCATCCGGGTTCACGGCTGAGCGTGACTACGCAAATGCTTGCTGTAGTAGTGTTTATGGATGTGGGACGGAGGAGCGGGTCAGCGGTTCCTGCGGCCGCGTTTCTTTCCAGAACCCTCCGAGTAGTAGTAGTAGTAGTACCTGTACGTGTAGTAGCCGTAGGAGGTGTACATCCGGAGTGGATCGAAGCCGTTGAGGACGGCTCCGACGATGAACGCGGAGGTCCGGGCCAGTTTCGAGAGGGAGGTCTGGAGCACGCGCCTGTTCCCGAGCTTCGCCCCGACGACCAGGAGTGTCCCGTCCACCTCGGGGCTCAGGAGGAGTGCGTCCGTGACGACCGCCATCGGCGGGCTGTCGATTATCAGCATGTCGTACTGCGCCGAGAGAAGCCCGATTATCTCCTTCATGCGCTTTCCGCCCAGCAGCTCGGACGGGTTGTGCGGGATGAAGCCGCTCGGGAGCACGGACAGGTTCTCGATCGATGTCTGGCGCACGCACTCGTCGAGGGGTACTACTCCGGCTGCCGCCTCCGAGAGACCGGGTTCGCGGTCCATGCCGAAGATGTTGTGTATGACCGGCCTGCGAAGGTCGGCGTCGACGATGACGCACCGCTGACCCGACTGGGCGAAGGCTACGGCCAGGTTGGCCGATGTGGTCGACTTCCCCTCCTTGGGACCCGCGCTGGTCACAAGAATGCTCTTCACCGGCTGGTCCGCCCTTGCGAAACGGAGGCTCGTCCTGAGGTCCCGGTAAGCTTCGCTTATCGGATCGCGTGGGGCGAAGTGGGTCACGAGGGTGGAGGAGAACACGGACTTGCTCGCGCGAGCTGTGAAGGCGCTGCGCGGGAGATGGGGGATGACGCCGAGGATCGAGACGCCGAGAGCCTCCACCTGCTCCGGGCTGGACAGGCTGTTGTCGAGCTGCTGCTTGAGGAAGACGGTGCCTATCCCGAGCGCGAGCCCTATAAGGAGTCCCATCATGAGGTTCTTCTGCCTCGAGGGTCTTATCAAACCCCCGGGAAGCGCGGTGTCTATGATCGTGACGTTCCCGATCTGGCCGGCCTCGGCTATCCTGATCTCCTCATATCTGTTGCGGAGCAGGAGGTAGACGTTCTCGCTCACCTGCCTGTTCCGTTCCAGCCTTGCCAGAGCCATCTCGGCGGCCGGCAGCATGGACAGCTCGGTCTCGAGGCCGCCGGTCTGGGATCGCAGCACTGTCTCCCGGGTGCGCTCCGCACGAAGCGTCGCCTCGATCTCCGTCAGCTGGTTGACCAGGGTCTGCACGGCGCTGGTGGGGTTTTCCGGGTAGCGTGCCGACACGAGTCCACCCAGGGCCGTCTCGAGAGACGTCCTCCGGAGTTCGACCTCCGCCTCCAGAGCGACCAGGGCCGGATCACCGGCGGGGACTCCGTCGGCGAGCAGTGACGCCCGCGAGGATTCCAACAGGGCGAGTTCCTGCTGGAGCGTGTTGATGTAGGTGTCGTTGATGGAGGCGATCTCGTCCGCCATGCCGGATCTGAAGTCCTCGAGGTTCTGCGAGAGGTAGCTCCTCTGGGCCTCGAGCGCACCTATCTCGGTACGGGTGTTGGCAGAGGCCGTCTCCAGCGAGATGAGCCTGGAGACCGTCTCACGCGCCTCGGTGGAGAGATCGATGAAATCGTTGCGCTCCTTGAAGTCACGAAGAGAATCCTCGTCGATGGCGAGCTGGAGTTCCATGCTCAGCATCTGTTCGTCGAGGAATTCGCGGATCTCCCTGTTCTCGCCCCTGGTCTCCTCGAGGTTCCTCCTGTAGTAGGACTGTACCGCGAGGTTGGCGAGCACCGCCGAGGCCTCGGGTGAACCCCCGACGGCCGAGAGGACGAAGAAGTCCGTATCCTTCATCACGCTGACGGATATGCTCCCTCCTACGAGGCCTACGAGTGATGCACGCAGGGCCTGGGGAGGAGGCGGACTCCCGTCGAACAGGAGCGATGCGAGGCTGTCCGAATCGGGGGACCTGAGAATGGAGTCGGCGATCGCCTCCGCCATGCTGCGGCTGCGGATTATCTGTATCTGATTGTTCTTGGCGGACTCGACCTCGAACCAGAACACGCCCGGGAAGTCGAGTGCCTGGGACATGTTGCTGCTGAAGTCGTACAGGAAGGTGGCGGACGAGCGGAAGACGGGCTTCGTCCTCATCGTGATGTAGACGCTCGCGATGACGGACAGCACCACGAAGGTGAGTATGATCCACTTGCCCTGGCGTATCAGCCAGACATACTCCCCTATTCGCAGGGACTCGCGCTCCTCCTGCGGAGGGCTGATCAACGTTCCGCCATCACCCATACCAGGTTCACCGTCACAATGATCTTGTAGGCAATGTCCAGCGCTTCCTTCCACCAGTCGGAATGCGAGACGGGCACGTACACGGTCGCACCCGGCGACAGGGCGGGCGATACGGCGCCGTAACCCCTCAGAAAGGCGTCGAGGTCATACTCGAACTCTCCGAGAGGCGTCACTATCCGCACGTCGTCGAGATCGGCAGTGTCCGAGGGACCTCCGGCCGCCGAGACTGCGGCGACCACGTCCGCGTCTATCGGGAGGAGATACGTTCCGGGGGACATGACCTGCCCCCAGACGTGCACGTTCATCCGGACTTCGCCCGTTTCGATCCCGGGGACAACGTACCCGTCCAGCCCCTGGGCCTCCAGCACGGCGATCAGGACCGGCAGCAGCACGTTCATCGTCCCGTCCTATCTCCTGCCTATGCCGTGGTATTCGAACCCCTGCTTCTTCAGCTTCTCGGGATTCCAGACATTCCTGCCGTCGAAGACGACCTTCCTCTTCATGATGGAAGAGAGCCTGCCGAAATCCGGTTCCCTGAACTCCATCCACTCGGTCAGGAGCAGCAGTGCGTCTGCACCCTCGGCGGCTTCGTATCCGCTCCTGCAGTACTCGATCCCGTCTCCGAGGATCGACCGGGCATTCCTCATGGCCTGGGGGTCGTACACCGATACGGTCGCCCCCCTCTCCAGCAGGCCCTTCACGATCACGATCGAGGGGGCCTCCCTCATATCGTCCGTGCTGGGCTTGAAGGACAGGCCCCAGATGGCGACCTTCATCCCGCGCAGGGAGGATCCGAACACGGTGTCCATCTTGCTCAGGATCACCTTCTTCTGGTCCTCGTTAGCCTCGGTGGCCGCCTCCAGAGTCCTGATGCGGGATCCCTGCTCGCGCGCGGTGGCCATCAGAGCTCTGACATCCTTCGGGAAGCAGGACCCCCCGAAGCCGACCCCCGGGAAAAGGAAGCTCGTGCCTATCCTGTGGTCCGACCCGACGCCTATCCTCACTTCGCTCACGTCGGCATCCATGATGTCGCACAGGTTCGCGATCTCGTTCATGAAGGAGATCCTTGCCGCAAGCAGGCTGTTGGCGACGTACTTGGTCATCTCCGCACTGCGGTTGCTCATCACCAGGACGGGATTGTTGGTGCGCACGAACGGAGAGTACAGCTCCCTCATGGCGTCGGCGGCGGCGGGGTCCGACGTTCCTATTACGACCCTGTCGGGCTTCAGGAAGTCGTCGATGGCCGTCCCCTCCTTGAGGAACTCGGGGTTGCTGACGATGCTCACGGGATGGCTGGTGTGCCGCTCGATCTCGGCCTTCACCATGTCCGCCGTGCCCACCGGCACAGTGCTCTTGTTCACTACGATCCTGGGACCGTCCATGTTCCTGCCGATTTCGCCGGCAACAGCGATGACGTGCTTGAGGTCGGCCGAGCCGTCCTCGTCCGGAGGAGTGCCGACTGCTATGAAGATGATCCCGCACCTGCGGACGGCGTCGGGAAGATCCGTCGTGAATGTGAGGCGGCCCTCCGCCCGGTTCCTCTGGACCATCTCCTCGAGTCCCGGTTCGTATATGGGGATTCCTCCGCCGTTCAGCAGCTCGATCTTGTTGCGGTCCCTGTCCACCGAAACGACATCGTTGCCGGTCTCTGCGAAGCAAGTTGCAGCTACGAGGCCTACATAGCCGCTTCCGACTACTGCAATGCGCATCTATCCGTCCTCCAAGCAGGCCGTGGGCCGGGGCGCGGAGCCCCGGGTGAGCGCCTCATTCCCTGACGTCCGACGATACGGCGGATCTCAGCTCTCCGTTCCTCTGCGTGTATCCCAGTCCGTCCAGGACACCGGCCCAGAGGACCGCCAGCCGTCTCGGCACGCCCATGATCTCCCTCATCTCCCCGAGGCGGAACTCCTCCGCCCCGAATGCGCCTGAAAGTACATCCCTGGCCCTGCGGGCAACATCGGGAGTCGTGACAATACCCTTCTCGAGCTCTATGACAAGACCCCTCTCGAGGAGAGCCTCTGCGCCGCCCTGATCCATCCCGGCGCAATCGAAGCCTGCGAAGCCCGCCCTGTCGATCTCCGACAGCATCAGAGACAATGTGTTGTTCAATTCATCAGATAGCTCGGAGGGATGGGTCGAAAGAGCCATCCTGTCCCCATCTCTCCTGGTGGCCCCGGTTTCGGCCAGACGCGCAAGGACGCCCTTCACGAACCACTGCGGGAACTCGGGAAACAGCCTGCCGATCCCTGACGTGGGCATGCCCCTGCTGAGGGGTCTCTCCGCGTGGTAGGTCCTGAGTGCCGACAGGAGCGTCCCGGCGGACCGGTCGAACTGCTCCTGGAGTACTAGCCTCTCGCCGGAGCCGTCCTTCATGAAGAGGACATCTCCGCTCCCGACGAGCGACAGGGCTGCTTCGTTCATCTCAGCCGCGGTCCTGCCCACCTCGCGCGAAGTCTCCGGGATGGAGAGGCCGGCGGTCGGTCTCGCTCTGAGCCGCTCCAGGAGGAAGCCACCGATGTCGCCATCCGCGAGCATCCCGACCCTCCTCAGCCTGTCCTCCCTGTTCTTCAGCCTCACCTTCGCCGTTCCGGACTCCAGTATCTGCCCGCCACCCATCGTGGTCACGGGGGAGAAACGCCTTATCACGAACCTGTCCCCGGGGATCGACACCACAGGTTCCTCGAGCTGGAAGTGGACGAAACCGGACGATCCCTGCTCGAGATCCGAGCCTTCCATCGGGACTGCCCGAGCCATGACCTCGGCCGTTCCGCAGTGGAACCTGACCCTCTGTCTCATCTCGAGGGGGAACCCAGGGAGAAGAGTGAGTTCGGTATCCAGTGCGGAGGATGCCTCCATCCAGCCGGGAGTTGCGAGACTGCTGCCCCTCCGGGCCTCCTCCCGCTCCAGCCCCACCAGGTTCAGGGCGACCCTGTCCCCTGCGGTGCCGGCCCCGTGGGTCCTTCCCTCGTTCACGCGCATCTCTCTGACCCGGAATGTCTTGCCGCCGGGAAGGAGCTCCAGGCTATCCCCCTGGTTGACGCTTCCGGATAGCACCGTGCCCGCGACTATCGAACCGTGGCCCTGGAGGGTGAACACCCTGTCTATGGCGAGCCTGAACCTGGGGTCGGGCTGGGACCTGCCGTAACTCCCCGCCATCTCCACGAGCGCGGAGCGGAGCTCCTCCATCCCGGCTCCGGTGACAGAGGAAACCCTGTAGACCGGGCTGCCCGCATACGGTCCGGCGGAGAGAAGATCCTCTATCTCGGCTTCCGCGAGGTCCTGGATGTCCTGATCGACCATGTCGCACTTGGTGAGGGCTACGATGCCCTTCCCGACTCCCAGGAGCCGCAGGATGTCCAGGTGCTCCCTGGTCTGGGGCATCACCCCCTCGTCGGCCGCCACCACGAGCATGAAGAAATCCACGGTGGCGACGCCGGCGACCATCTGCCTGACGAACTTCTCATGCCCCGGGACGTCGATGAATGCGAGCACTCCGCCGTCCGGAAGGGGCATGAAGACATAGCCCAGCTCGATCGTTATACCGCGCAGCTTCTCCTCTTCGAGCCTGTCCGGGTCGACACCGGTGAGCCAGCGCATGAGCGAACTCTTGCCATGATCCACATGTCCCGCGGTACCGGCAACTACTCCCACAGGCCTCCCGCCGTCTCGTTGAGCAATCCGGCAAGGGTCCCGATCTCCTCCGGGAATACGGTTCTCAGATCGAGATAGAGCCTGCCGTTCTCGAGCCTGCCGGCCACGGCCGGGCGGCACCTGCGGAGCGCTCCGGCCAGGGCGCCGCAGTCGGGGGCGTCGATGACCAGGCCCCATGACGGGATCGCGGAGTCGGGAAGCGCGCCGCTGCCGACGAAGCTGCTCATCGCGGTGGCGGAGACGCTGCACGTCGCAGGAAGATCGAGCAGGTCGAGCAGGGATTGAGCCGAGTCGCGGAGGCTCTCCAGGTCGGCCGAGAGCATCGTGTACACGGGGTGGTTCGCCCTGATGTAGTCAGACCCCTCCAGGAACAGCTTGAGGGTTGCCTCCAATGCTGCCATGGTCAGCTTGCACACCCGCAGCGCACGGGCGAGCGGATGCTTCCTGATGATGCCTACAAGCTCCCTGCTGCCTGCTATGATGCCCGACTGCGGGCCGCCGATCAGCTTGTCCCCCGAACTGGTCACAACGGCCGCACCGGACCTGATGCTCTCCGGAACGGTGGGTTCGGAGGGCAGGCCGAACGATGTGAGGTCGACCAGGGAACCGGCGCCCAGATCGTCCATGACGGGCAGTCCGGACTCGCGGCCCAGGGCTACGAGGTCTTCGAGCGCCACCTCGGAGGAGAAACCCCTTATCCTGTAATTGGATGGATGGACCCTCAGGAGGAGGGCCGTCTGCGGATTGACCGCCGACCGGTAATCACGGAGGTGCGTGCGGTTGGTGCATCCCACCTCGCGCATGATCGCACCGCTCTGCCTCATCACGTCCGGTATGCGGAACGAACCGCCGATCTCCACGAGCTGTCCCCTGGATACAACGACCTCCCTGCCGGCCGCGAGGGCAGTCAGCACGAGGAGGGTCGCTCCGGCATTGTTGTTCACGACCGTTGCCGCATCCGCTCCGGTGAGCTCGCAGATGAGACTCTCCACATGAGCATCCCTCTCGCCCCTGGCTCCGGCTTCCCAGTCCCACTGGAGGCTGCAGAAGCCCCGCGCAGCGGAGGCGAGCGCCTCGATCGCGGAAGGAGGCAGGGTCGCCCTTCCGAATGCCGTGTGCAACACTATCCCGGTGGCGTTTATCACGGGTCCGAGGCTGGTCCGGGAGAGAGCAAGGGCCTCCTCGACAGCCTTCTCCCCGGGATCCCCGGGGTCCTTCCCCAGCGCTATGGCGGTCCGGGCGCGTTCGAGGGCGGACCGGGCCGCACGTCTGGCAAGTGCGTGAGGGACTCCGGGAAGGCGGTCCGAGATCAGCGCCAGCAGATCGTTGACCGCCGGGAGGCTCCTGAAGTCCCCTTCAGCCATTCCTCTACACACCTTCCCTGGTGTATGACAGGGCTCCGAGCATCCGGATCGACTTCTTCGGGCACTTCGGAGCGCAGAGGCCGCATCCGACGCACTTGTCTATGTTGACCGAGTGCTTTTCCTTGAGTTCTCCGGAGATGGCGTTCACCGGGCAAAGCTTTGCACATATCGTGCACCCGATGCACCCGTTGTCGATGAAGGCCTTCGGCCTGGCCGGGGCTCTGTCCACTATGGCCCCCGTGGGGCACACCGTCGCGCACAGCCCGCAGTTGATGCATTTCTCCGGGTCGATTGAAGCCAGGTTGTCGGCTACGGTGATGGCGTTGACCGGGCACGCCTTCTCGCACTTGCCGCACGCGATGCAGGCGACCGCGCACGCCTTCCGGGCGGTCGGCCCCCTGTCCTTGTTGCTGCAGGCCACGGTGACCTGCCTGTTCTCCGGCCAGAGCGAGATTATCCTCTTGGGGCAGGCCTTCGTGCATTTGCCGCAGCCGGTGCACCTGGCGGGGTCGACGACAGGCACTCCGTTGTCGCCAATCCGTATCGCACCGAAGGGGCACGACTTCACGCAGTCACCCATACCCATGCAGCCGAACCTGCACGACCTGTCCCCGCCCATGACCATCATCGCGGAAGCGCAGGAATGCGGTCCGTCGTAGACGAATGCCCTGCCGGCCGAGTGTCCTCCGTTGCAGCGGACCATGGCGATCTTCCTGACGGAATCCTGTATCTCCACGCCCATCGCGCCTGCCAGCGCGGAAACGGTCGCAGGATTGGCCGCGACGCATGACGAGGGCTGGGTCTCGCCCCTTGCCAGGGCGCCGGCAAAGCCGCTGCATCCGGGGAAGCCGCAGCCGCCGCAGTTGGCTCCCGGCAGGAGCGACTCGAGCTTTTCGACGAGGGGATCCTTCTGCACGGCGAGCTTGCGCGCCGCGATGGCCAGGCCGAGTCCCAGGACCAGGCCCGTTGCCCCGAGCAGGACTGCCGGATAGAGCACGGCCTCGGTCGAGGCGGTCTGGGAGATGGAGGCAAGCAGCATCAACGCGCCCTGCATCTCACACCCCCAGCCCTGCGAAGCCCAGGAAGGCGATGGACATGACGCCGGCGAGGATGAAGGTGATGGGCTTGCCCTTCATCGCGTCGGGAGTGTCCGAGAACTCGAGCCGCTCCCTCAGGCCGGCCATGAGGATCAGCGCGAGCGCGAATCCCAGAGCGCCGGCAACCGCGTTGACAACGCTGAGACCCAGGTTGTAGCCGGCGTCCTTGTTCAGGACGGCTACTCCCAGCACGGCACAGTTGGTCGTGATGAGGGGGAGATAGATGCCGAGCGCCCTGTAGAGCGCAGGGCTGAACTTGAGCAGGATCATCTCGACGAGCTGGACCAGCGCCGCGATTATGAGGATGAAAACAATCGTGCTCAGATACTCCAGGTGCAGAGGTACGAGGAGCAGCTGCCAGAGGACGTAGCAGCCCGCCGCCGCCATCGCCATCACGAAGACGACTGCGGCGCCCATCCCCAGAGCGGAGTCGAGCTGCTTGGAGACCCCGAGGAAGGGGCATATCCCCAGGAAGCGCGAGAGCACGTAGTTGTTTATCAGGATTCCGCCTATGACCAGGCCCATTATCTGGGCCAGGCTCGCGCCGCCGCCGGGGGCGGCTCCGACGAGCGTGGAGAACAGGAGTGAATGTGTCATGCGGCACGCTCCTTCCTGCGGTCGATGACTGCGAAGGCCGCGAGGACGAAGCCCATCAGCACGAAGGCTCCGGGCGGCAGTATGGCGATCAGCACGGGCTGGTTCGAGTAGCTCTGGCCCAGGATGCTGATGCCGTACCATGTCCCGCTTCCCAGTATCTCGCGGATGGTCGCCATCAGAGCCATTGCCAGGGTGAAGCCGATGCCCATGCCTACGCCGTCGAGGAACGAGCTGAGGACCGTGTTCTTGTTCGCGAAGGCCTCGGCCCTGCCCAGGATGATGCAGTTCACGACGATCAGGGGTATGTAGATCCCCAGCGCCTTGTGGAGCGACGGTGCGTAGGCCGCCATCGTCATGTCGACCAGGCTCACGAACGTCGCGATGAAGACGATGTAGCAGGGAATCCTGATCTTGTCCGGGATCACGTTGCGGAGGGCGGATATCGCCACGTTCGACCAGATGAGGACGAATGTGGCGGCGGCGCCCATCCCTACGGCGTTCTCAACGGAGGTGCTGAGCGCCAGGAAGGGGCACATACCCAGGCTGATCCTGAAGATGGGGTTCTCCTTGTAGAACCCGTTGCTGAAGTCCCTCCAGAGGCTCATTCCGCACCCCCGCCCGTGAAGAGGCCTGCATCGCGAAGGGCGCTGACGCCGTCGGAAACGGAACCGGTTATCGCCCTTCCGCTCACGGTGGCTCCCGTCACCGCGCTCACCTGTCCCCCATCCTTCTCGAGGGCAACCGCCGCGCCATCCATTCCCTGGAGCTGGCCGAGCCACCCGGGGGCGGCATACCTCGTGCCCAGGCCGGGAGTCTCTGACTGGAAGAGGATCGTGCTGCCGACGACGACACCCTGTGTGTCGAGCGCCACCAGAGTCTCTATGACGCTGGAGTAGCCCTTCCTGTAGGCTGTGAAGATGAAACCGACCCTCGAGGTCCCGGAGCGCACCTCGACCACCGCCAGTTCACGGCCTGTCTCGGCATACGGATTGGTCAGTCCGGGCACCTGGAGCGAATCGAACACGAGGCTGTCACCGAGTGTCGCGGAGACCAGGTTCATGGCCTCGGCCTTCGCCAGCTCCCTCTGTTCGGCGATCCGGCCCTCGGTCTGCCCGTTCACGAAACCCAGGGCGGCAGCGCAGAGTAGGCTCATCGCCATCAGGATGAATCCGAGTTTCAGCATTTCACGCATGCTTCCGCACCTCCCCGAGCATCCTGGGCCTCGAGAACCTGTCGATGAGGGGCGTGGCGAGGTTCATGAGGAGAATGGAATAGGAACAGCCCTCGGGATATCCTCCCCATCGCCTGATAATCACTGTGATGAGGCCGGCCCCCAGGCCGAAGATCAGGCGCCCGCGCCGCGTCACCGGGCTGGTCACCATGTCCGTCGCCATGAAGAAGCCGCCCAGGACGGCACCTCCGGTGAGGACGCTGAAGAGCGGGTCTCCGTCGAAGAAACCGGCACCCCCGAAGACCCAGCCGAACAGCGCCACGGCTCCCAGGTAGGTCAGAGGTATCCTCCACTCGAGGACCTTCCTGATGAACAGGAACAGCGCTCCGAGCAGGAGGAGGACCACCGAAGTCTCGCCTATGCAGCCTCCCCGCCTTCCGGTGAGGAGGTTCATCAGGGCGCCCGGGCTGCTCAGGCCCTCCCTGACGGCCTGCCCGGAGTGCGCTTCCATGCCGAAGGAGTCCTTCCAGGCGCGAAGGGGCGTGGCGCCGGTCACGGCGTCAGCCTCGGGCATCGCGGCCATCTCGGCCGCCGGGATGCCGTGGGTCCCGAAGCCGGCTCCGGTGCTGCGCCACTCGAACGGGGCGCTCCAGCCCGCCGTCATCAGGACCGGGAAGCTCGCTACGAGGAAGGCCCTGCCGAGGAGCGCGGGATTGACGAGGTTGCTTCCCAGGCCTCCGAAGAGCCTGCTTGCCGACAACGATCGCGAAGACGGAACCCAGGACCGGGAGCCACCAGGGCACGCCCGGAGGAAGGTTGAACGCGAGGAGTATCCCGGTGACGATCGCGCTGCCGTCCAGCGCCGCAGAGGTATTCCGTTTCATGAGGCGGAGGCATGCGTACTCGGCTGCGATCGCAGCCGCTACGCTCAGTCGCCACCGGCATGAGGGCCCCGCCGAAGCCGAAGAGCCACACGGCGCCGGCCAGGGCGGGGAGCAGGGCGATGACCACGTCGTACATCACCCTGCGCGTCGACTGTGCCGAGCCGAAATGCGGCGACATGGAAAGCTGGAAGGTCCTCGCCTCGGCCATCACGCCTCCTTCGCTCTCTTGGAGGCCCGGATCACGTCCTGGGCTCTCTTGATGTAGTGGACGAGGAAGCGGTCGCTCGGGCAGACGAAGCTGCAAGTCCCGCAGGCCATGCAGTTCAGGGCGCCCAGTTCGTCGGCTGCCGTCCATTTTTCGTTCTGCGCATTGGATGCGATGAGGCATGGCACGAGGTGCATCGGACATGCGTCCACGCACTTGGCGCACTTGATGCACGGCCCTTCCGAGAGCTTCCTGGCCTCCGACGAGTTCAGAGCCACGATTCCGCTGGTCCCCTTCGTGACGGGGACGGCGTCGGTGAACTGGGCCAGGCCCATCATCGGTCCCCCGGAGAGCAGTCTGCAGACGTCATCGCCATACCCGCCGGCCTCTTCGATCAGTTTCGAGAAGGGGGTGCCCACCGCGGCGTCGAAGTTCCCGGGGGTCTTCACACCCGCTCCGGAGACGGTCACGATCCTCCTCAGGGAGGGCTCACCGTCACGCACGGCCTGGGCAACGGCCGCAGCGGTGCCGACGTTCTGCACCACGGCCCCTATGTCGAGAGGCAGCCCCCCGACGGGCACTTCACGTCCGGTGATGGCCTTGATGAGCTGCTTTTCGGCGCCCTGGGGGTACTTGACCTTCAGTTCCTCGACTCTGACCCCGGCCTTGCGGAAGGCTTCGACGGCATCGGGCTTGTTGTCCTCTATGCCTATCGCCGCATCCTCCACGCCCAGAGCGAATGCAAGTATCCTCATGCCGAGGAGGACATCGGCAGTCCTCTCGATCATCAGGCGGTGGTCAGCGGTCAGGTACGGTTCGCACTCGGCCCCGTTGAGGATGAGTGTGTCGATCTTCTTGCCCGGAGGCGGCGTCAGTTTGACGTAGGTGGGGAAGCTCGCGCCTCCCATCCCGCAGACTCCGGCAAGCTTGATCCTCTCGATGATCTCGGCGGGGGTCCGGGAGGAGAAGTCCGGCCATGGATCGAACAGGGGTCCGCCGTCCTCCGACTCGGTCTCGATCACCACGACAGGCCCGGATCTGCGATGAGGCAGGGGGGCCTCCTCGATTCCCGCGACGGTCCCGTTTACGGGAGAATGCGTGGGAAGGCTTATGAAACCGTTCTGGGTGCCGATCTCCTGGCCCCTGGTGACTTTGTCGCCCTTCTTGACCGCGGGGTTGGAGGGAGCGCCGAGGTGCTGACACAGCGCCACCCTGAGGAGTTCGGGCGCGGGGATGCGCCGGACGGCGCTCCTCTCCGCCAGCTCCTTGTGTTCGTCCGGGTGCGCGCCTCCCGGGAACGTCCTCTGCTTCGTCATGGCCCTCCTGATGTCATCGACCCGTGGAAAAACCACCCCCCTCGGGGGTTGCGTATGAAATCATGGAAGCGCGGAGCGCAGCCGCATTCATAAGAAAAGAGAAGGCCCCGGGAAAGCCCGGGAAACGCTTCAGCGGGACCGGAGCAGACCGTCCAGCTCCTCGCGGAACTGAGCCACGTCCCTGAACTTCCGGTAGACGCTCGCGAAACGGACATAGGCGACCTCGTCGACTGACTTCAGGAGTTCCATGACGCATTCGCCTATGTGGTCGGAGGTCACCTCCTCGGGGAACTCCTCCGAGACGGAGGCCGTAAGCTTCTCGACCATGTCCTTGACCTGCTTCGCCGAGACGGGCCGCTTCTCGCAGGCTCGCGCGATGCCCTTCTCGAGCTTGGCGGGATCGAAGGGCTCCCTCCTGCCGTCCTTCTTCACGACCGACGGGTAGCTGGTTTCGATGAACTCGTAGGTTGTGTAGCGGTAACCGCAGTCGAGACACTCCCTGCGCCTGCGCGTAGCCCTTCCCTCCTTGACTATGCGGGAGTCGACGACCCTGTCATCCATGCTTCCGCATCGGGGACATCTCATAGGTTTCCACCAGACAGCAAGAGTGATAGAAGCATTAGCGTATCCTGTCGGAGAATCGGCGTCAAGAGCGGCGCTTCTTGACTTTGCGGCTCTTTCGCCCTAGAATCGGTGCGCTCTGGTGGGAGTAGTTCAGTTGGCAGAGCCCTTGACTGTGGATCAAGTGGTCGCCGGTTCGAGTCCGGTCTCCCACCCCAGGTTTTGCGCCCCTAGCTCAGCTGGTAGAGCAACGGACTCTTAATCCGTAGGTTCCGGGTTCGATCCCCGGGGGGCGTACCATATCGGGAGCCCCGGCTTGCATGAGCCGGGGCTTCTCGCTCATTCCCGCGCCCGCGGGAATGAGCAGGCCCGACAGGTCTCGAATCCCGCAAAGCGGGATGAGTCTAGCGGCAGCACGGTCCGCGAAGCGGACCTGCGAGAGCTATCAAGCCGGTGACCACATGCACGCACACTCGCAGGTTCACTCCGTGAACCATGCTGTTGTGCTACCTATCAGTTTCGCTTTGCGAAACTGAAGTGGCGGACCGCGAGAGGGTCCGAACGTTCTTCATCATCACACAGGCACGCGCACCCGTTCTTGTTCCCGATCTGCCGCGAAGCTATACTTTCAGCCTCTCAACGGTGCGCCCGTAGCTCAGATGGATAGAGCAGCGGACTTCTAATCCGCAGGTCTCGCGTTCGAGTCGCGACGGGCGTGCCAGATCTCCAGTTCCGCGAAGCGGAACTGGTTCGTAGCACGACAGCATGGTTCCCGCAGGGAACCTGCGAGAGTGCGTGCAGGATCTGGATCTTCACCAGGATCTGGATCTACACCATTAACAGGGGCACTGGTCCAGTTAAGCAGCACAGTGCTCGAACTCTCAGTCTGTAGTTCGAATCACTGCAGACCATGCTTGAGACCTGGACCATGAAAAGCTCATAACCTGCCGCGAAACGGCAGGCACGGACTGCCGCTAGAGCCTTACCACCCGGAGCGAGGACACCTGCCCATCGACAGCCCCCTGGATCAGGAAGGTGCCCATGGGGACCTCTTCCCCCGAGCCGTCATGCCCATCCCACAGGAAAGATGATCCTTGCCGGTCAGAGAGGCTGCGGATAAGTCTGCCAGTGAGGTCGTAGACCATGAGCTGCCCCGGCAGAGCCTCGCCCTCGCAGGTGATCGTGACCGATGAGCTGAAGGGGTTGGCAGAGGGGTGCAGCGATAGCATTCCCGGGACAGACTCTTCCCCTTCGATGCCTTCCTGAATCGTCTCGTTGGGGATGACGTAGATGCCGGAAGGGTATTCGGTCGAGCCATCGTATCTCGTCACCGCGACATCCGTATCGCCGTCCTCGTCGAAGTCGCCACGTGCGGTTTCGAGACCTCCGAAGCCGATCACGAACCACAGCGTCTGAGTGGCATCGAAAGATCCATCCCCGAAACCCCGGAGAAACACCGCATCATCAGTCCAGCCGAGCGACGCCCCCAGGTCGAGATGACCGTCCAGGTTGAGGTCTTCGCAGAAGATGTCGAAGAAGCTGTAACCATCGATATAGCAGTAGTCCGGGTTGACGGAGAAAGTCCCATCGCCCTGGTTCAGGAACACGAACAGGGTCCACGAACCGATACCCTCACCTGCGGTCACCGCGACGTCATTCCAGCCGTCCTCGTCGAAGTCACCGCAGCAGGCGTCACCGTCTCCCATGCCGGGTCCGCTGTAGCCTCCGCCCGTGGTACAAGTACCGAAGGTGCCATCCCCCAGGCCGGGGAAGATTCCGAAAGACTGATGACCAACCAAGATCAGGTCCAGGATTCCGTCGTTGTCGACATCCCCCGACTCGACACTGATGCACCCAGTACTGGAAGAGGTTAACCCCCAAGATCTCGCGAATATCCCGTCGCCCGCCCCAAGGTACACCTCGACGGAGTCGAAGGCGGCCAACGCGATGTCGCGGTTGCCATCGGAATCGTAGTCAGCAACGTCCGTGTGATTCGGAAGTACACCGCCGCCGATCAGCATGAGGAATCCGGGCACGCCGATCGGCTCGGCGAACTGCCCGTCGCCGACGCTCAGATAGCACTGCGCAGTGTCGCCCGGCATGTAGCCGTCGAAATCCTTGACCAGCACATCGTCGAGCCCGTCGTTGTCGAAGTCTCCCACCGCCCAGGCCCAGATCTCCTTCGTCGCGACATGATCCAGCGCCTGGAACGTCCCGTCGCCGTTCCCCAGGAAGACTTCGAGGTACCCCTCCGTGGTCGACGTGCGTGCGCCGAGCACGAAGTCAGCATGATCGTCCCCGTCGAAGTCGCCTGAGCTGAGGTAGTTGTGAATGAACAGTTCTTCCTCGTGCAGGTACATGTAGTTCGCGACGTGGAAGATGAAGTCGGCCTCGGAAACCCCAGCCAGGACGAGGGCTGCGCCCGGCAGTATCGCTGCCAGTATCACCTGTCGGGCGCCAACCCATTTCGTCATCTCAGCACTACCACCTTCTGCGTGAACTCCGTGTCACCCTGCTCCACCACAACCATATAGCAATCCACCGGCAGGAAGTCACCCGCGGAAGGCATTACTACCTGCAGCCCGGTTTCGGCCTCGGCAGGCACCTGCTCCACCGGCTGGATCCTCATGATGGCCGGGCAATCTCTGTATCATCATTATTATCATGACTATAGATCCTCCCTTACGGGAGATGTCTTCCGGGCTCGTCTGGAGATCGACAAGGTCTGGAGATCAGTAGACGAGGGGTCTGAACCGCTGGAGGTCAGGGATCCCCAGAGGACCACCATATAGATCTAGAGATCCATCTGGTAGAGGATATCTGGGCGGGATCATACTCCCCGGGCAATCGAGGGTGGGCGCGACGTCCGACCACCCTATGCCGATTTCCTCTCGATCGAAGCCAATCCCCGTATCCAGGCAAGGCAGGAGTTCGAACTAACTTCAATCCGGCGTGCCAGATCTCCAGTTCCGCGAGGCGGAACTGGTTCGGTAGCACGACAGCACGGTTCCCGAAGGGAACCTGCGAGAGTGCGTGCAGGATCTGGATCTTCACCAAGATCTGGATCTACACCATTAACAGGGGCACTGGTCCAGTTAGCAGCACAGCGCTCTCACTCTCAGCCTGTAGTTCGGATCTCCACCATTAACTGGGGCACACCTCTCGTTATCCAAGGGAGTGAACCGCCCCGGTGTTCCGGATTCTCGACATTCATGAGTACGGGGTCGATGCACGGGCGGGTGCGTTTCGAGCAGCAGGGGGTTCATGCACGCTGCCGGGGCGGCATATCCAGTATCCAGCCATACTGCGCGCGAATGGGGTTGCGAGCATATTTCCGAGTCGAAAGAGCATAATCGCGTTATCTACAGGCCGGGGACAACCACTGGGATTCCTGGTGCATACATCTACTCACGCATTTCTAGTTCATCTATTTGCGATCGTCGCACCGCAATCTCCGTCAAGATGTTGGAGCACATGGAGATGTCGATGCATCTGAAGTATCTGAAACCAGGAACCGGCCTAGGAACCGGCCTACGGAACCGGCCTACGGCAGCAGCAGCAGCAGCTTCAGGGCAGAAGCTCCCTGCCCGGACTCGAATCTGACGAGGTAGCACCCCGGGAAGACACGTCCCCCGGATCCGTCCAGACCGTCCCAGGACACGGTATGCGTTCCGGCCGGGAGGAATCCGCTCTCCAGCGTGACGACGAGTCGCCCCCCGAGGTCGAACACCTTCAGGTTCGCATACCCGGATGAGAGCATCTCGAACGAGATGTCGGAAGCCACCGAGAACGGGTTTGGGGCCGCAGCCAGGCTCGGATCGACTCCCGGACCGGGCTCGATGCCGGTCTGAGTGACCGAAAACTGGATCGTGTCGCCTGCGGCCACCGCGCCGCCGGACCAGGAGTTCACGACCAGCAGCTGGCTATCCCCCACCTCTGCGAAGAGATCATCCCGGTAGGTCCACTTCAGCCCCGAACCAAAGGCGTAGAGGTTACCATCATGCGCCGGCATGTAGACGATTCCGTCACTGACCGCAGGAGTACCGGCAAACCATTCTGCTTCGACGGCGTACGTCCACACTGTCTCCCCGGTGGCGCAGTCGAGGGCGATGAGTCTCGCTTCCATGCCGAAATTCGTCTCGCCGAAGAATACAAGACCGCCTGCAACGCTCGGTGAACCATGTATGCTGAAAGCACGGCTCCATTGGATCTGACCGGTCGATGCATCCACTCGAACGAACACTCCGTCCGTACCGGACTGATCCGTTCCTACGAACAGACTCCCATCGTGACAGGCCGGTGTCGCCGTGATCGGATCTTCGAGGGGAGTATCCCACATGATCTGCCCCGTCAGGCAGTCAAGGGCAATCAGAGAGCCGCCGAAGGTGCCGATGAAGATGGTGCCGTCGACGATCACCGGTGACGAGTCCCAGAATCCCCCATCTACGGTCGTCGACCAGATCACGCCGCCGGTCGAAGCATCCAACGCATAGAGAGGGCTTGGGTCGGCACCGTAACTGGAGGACGTAGGCACGAACAGGATCCCCTCCCAGATCGCCATGCAGCTTCCTGAGTATCCGGAGAGCCGCTCGGTCCACTCCACCTCTCCCGAACTCGCATCGAAACAGATGATGTCGCCGAGCTGAGGACTGATGCAGTTCCCGCCATACACCCTGTCATCAAAGACGACGGGAGTGTTTCCGCTTGCATTCGAGGCCCCGCTCGCCCAGAGCCTGTCTCCGTCGAGAGCATCGAAGCAGTACAATGAATCCCCGCTGTTGGTGAAGAGAAGACCCTCCTTCACCGTCACGGCATCATCCGTGGAACCGACCAGGTACTTCCAGATGACCTCCCCGGTAGCAGCATCGAGTGCATAGAGCGAATCTGTCCCGTAGTTCGAGGGGTAATAGACGATTCCTTCGACAATCACCGGGTTGGGGAACTCATGAGTCGTCCCGCATACGGGTGCAATCCACAGGATCGAAGGGTCGATGGGTGCGGGGGATTCCGAGAATCCGGTGTGCAGATCATCACCCTTGTAGGTGTACCAGTCCGTGTAGAGCCTTGGAACAGGTTGGAACGCTTCCCCGTTGAGCGAGAAGGTCACGGAGTCCGGCAGGACGCCATCATTTTCAACCAGCACCCTCAGGGTCAGCCAGTCCCCGGTGTATACGCCCCCGTCCACTGGTTTGAGGATTTCGACATCCACGGCCGACAATGCAGCGAGAAGGGCGAGGGTTATGCTCATGTTCCGCTCCTTCGGCCGGAAACCCGGTTGTCCATGAGCGGAGGCGGCCATATCAGCAGCTCTCCTGGCGCCTCCTTCGAGACAGAACCAACGGAATGCTGATTGAGTATGGCCCTAG
The DNA here is from genome assembly GCA_963718745.1 of Candidatus Fermentibacterota bacterium. GTDB lineage: Bacteria > Fermentibacterota > Fermentibacteria > Fermentibacterales > Fermentibacteraceae > Fermentibacter. The sequence goes on from OY970370.1 coordinate 776,932, forward strand.
ACTCCGAACAAGTCCACCATACAAGAGAGCGATCATTGATTTCCGCAGATCAGGATGCGCTGAGATGTTCAGAAGAAGACTACGCAACGATTAAGGGGGGCACCCGATCGTGTATGCCCCCCTCAACACGACTCTGTCAGTCCTGCAGTACTACAAATCGTCTGCAATCATGATAACCGGGGGCCTCCATCCTGCAGAGATATGTTCCACTGGACAGGTTGTTGATCTGCATGCTGTAATCTCCGGCTGTCATATCCTCGTCAAGGATTTGATCGACCATTCGTCCCGATATGTCGAACAGATCAATACTTACATGTCCGTCTCCGGGAATGGAGAAATCGACAAGAGCATCACTTCCTGAGGGGTTGGAGACAGAAAAGAGAGTACCGTCTGACCAGCCCTGTTCTTCTATAGAAACGGAGTACTCCCACCCGATTGAAACCTCTTCAAAGACTGGAGAAACCGCTACATTCTCGGCATCCATCAGGACTCGGTACTGAAAGTACCTGTCAGTACTATCACAGTAATCTCCGAGAGGAATCCCGCTGACTTCCAACTCCTCAGACCAACCACCCATGTCTTCAGCATCATCGGAAGCGCGCACCTGCATCGATACGTTCGTCCCCGCCGGTTCTGTGCAGATCCAGGACAGCGAGTACCACTCGACAGATCCGTCAGCCTGATACACGTCAAGTATCGACGATGTCAGATAGGCCTCGTCATGGCACGAGCAGACCGCCACATCCTCGAACCAGTTGTCCGAGGGTGTTCCGTTGCCGTTTGTGACGAACCTTATGTTGTCTGCCGTATTCTGACTGCAGAAAGCAGTGTATTTGAGCTGACCGTCAATGTACAGTTTCGCTGTCATGTCATCAACGACTACCGAGTAGTCCTTCCAAACCCCACCCTGCCTGTTCTCTATCTGATAGAGGGAGCCATCTACCAGGAAGCATAGCTTCCCCGAGACTTCCTCCTGCCTCACACCTACAACGACTTGAGCACCATTGTTCAGGGTCAACCATGAGCTGTGCCCGGTGGTGTACTTCCAGGAGAACGACAGGACATAGGTATCAGCGCTTTCCGTGAGTATCGATATCGCTTTGGGATCATGCACAGCACTGTTGTCGTCTATGAATCCCACGTTCTCTGTGATACTCCAGTCGGCGTTGTCAGGATATTCATAGGTATATGTCCCACCGATATCCGGAGTCCCCCAGTTGCTGGGGCAGAACCTATCGAAACTATCGAAGAAGAGAGTGTCCGAACCGATGGACAACTCACCCGGCTCCATCCAGTTCATCCACATCGACTCACAGAATTCCTCTCCCCAGGTCAACACTGGCCCTGGAGGCACAGTACCTCCCGACCAGTCGGACTGAGAAGCAGAGTTCGCAGAGACCTCCCCGGCGAGAAGGGTGGCAAGCACTGCAAATAGCACCACAACATGGATTCTCATGTCTCCTCCAGACTGGATTGAGCTATTCTGTCTGTAACATCGAACCGGCTTCCTCCATGGATTGCACACACCCTAAGTTGCATGCGCACAAAGCCTCTATTGACATCTCCATCGCCAATACCTGCGCAGATTCGGCAGCTTGTATCTCTGAAGAGCATCAGGGCAACCACCGGGAGCCAGAGGCCAGGCTATCAAGCGACGAGTGGTGGAATGCCATCAGAGCAGCAGCTGCCGCGAGAGTAGGCAGGGTTGCGGCAAGAACCGTCGCCAGGCAGCCCTTCCGGGCAGGTCCCGAACGGGATGCGCTGCCACGACCCCTTTGGGGAACAGCGTCGTTAATCACGGACTCCCTGGCAGGCCTGGCGCCTCTCTCACGAACCACCGGCCCGTGTGGGAACACCGTGCTTCCCGGACAACCGTTCTCGCAATCCTCGGCGCGATGCCTGAAAGGATCCGGCATGAGCCACTTGAGGATCGCCGGATCGTCCCAGTCGAGAGTCCACTGCTTCGAGAGCTGGATGCTGTCCCCGGGCTGGATTCGCTGCAGGCCCCGAACCTCGATCCCGTTCAGATAGGTGTGGTTGGCCGACTCGAGATCCTCGAGATACAGGCGAATCCCCTCCCGGATCAGCCTGGCATGGAACCGCGAGATGTAGCCGCTGTCGGCGACGATGTCATTGTCGCGATCAGAACCGATGGTCAGTGTCTCGCCCGGCATCTCCAGCGTCTCCTCTCCGGGGCGCTTCCGCTGTGTGAATCCACCGGCACCGCTCCTTCCGTGATCCCCGTGGTGAGGTCCATGCGGCCCACCCCCGTATAGTCTTTGTTAGCAATGAACTAAGATCAGAAGCGAGGGAGGGCAAGGCCATGAATATCATGGTTGTTGCCTGTATTTGTGAATCAGATCAGCACGTCTTAGATATCACTGAGTTTCGTGATACTTTGTGCATAGTTGTGGACCGATGATCCCGCGCCATCCAGCCGGATGAAGGAAACCGGGCGAGAAGGGGGTGCTACAGGTTCGAACCGGAGGGATGGATCTGGAAGAGTCTCAGCCCACGGCCCTGATCAGTCGCGAATACTCCTCTGTACTCGAGCCTGAGCTCCTCGCATCCCCGTATTGAGAGGAATGACTTCACCTGGAGGCTGCAGAAGAAGCCCTTCGGGATGGTCCCGCTCCCGGCTGCAGCAGCCGCCTCCTCGAGCTCCCTGCAGTAGCAGCCTGCGCTCCTGCCGGACCGGGATGTCCGGAGCGCCAGACCCGCGTGTACGACCATCGACTCCATCTGCAAACCGGACATCCTCTCGCAGCAGGTCGCGAGGAACCTGCCCATGTCCTGCGGCGGACTCGCAGTAAAGCATATCATCCCAGGCATCAGGCAGCTCTGATCTATCCGGAGCGACTCGTAACGACCAATCTCGTCGAGTGCTGTCGAGATGTCTGACAAAACCCGCGCCCCCTCCTCGTCGGAGATGCATCCTTCATAAACAGTCACCACGCCTGTCAGGGAGACGAAAGGCGATTCGAAGCCGCCCCCGGAGGTCTCTTCCTCCTCGTGGGAGGCAACAACTCTCTTTGCCCCGGCAGGAGGGGGGATCCTCAAGGGTTTCACACCCAGTTCACGCAGTCTCGAAACGAGATAGGAGGTTCCTCCCCCCAGAGGCGCATCCCTCCCGTCCCAGACGACAATGGGCGATAGTTCTGCGTCGTACTGCCTCACAACATCCATGGAAAGTCCCAGCATGAAATCCGAACAGAAACGGTACAGTGCGCTCGATTCGGATGAAAGACGCGAGATCGAAGCGATCTCCACCCTGTCCGCTCCGTCCATCACCGCATCGAACCGTTCAGCCCAGACGGGTCCGGCGTTTTCATTGATCCTGCTCCTGAAGAGCTCGGCCGGGTATGGCAGGACGACCGTCGAGGATCTCCCAAGCTCCATCATGCACTCGTGGAACAGGATGTCCGATCCGTCAGCTCCGGATGCGATGCCGATATCGATTCCGAGGTCCGTTATCGCCTTCCTTAGCTTCTGTTTCAGAGCCCCGGTCGCATCGCGCGGGAACCTCGGCATATCGCTCCTGGCCCTGTCCAGCCTGTGCCCCGCGAAGACCGACACTCTGAGAGAGGGGATCGAGCAGAGGACTTCGGTTACGATCGTCCCCTCAGAACCCATTGCCTCGAGCAGCAGCCTCGCATTGCTCCTGGTGGATGCCACCCATCCGAAGTTACCTCCGAGATGGCTGCGGGCCGTCCGGAACCATGCCATGGCCGAATCGTAGTCCTTCCTGACCAGAAATGCCTCGCCGAGAGAGGCCGGAACCCAGAAGACGCTGGCAGTTCCGTTCTGCTCGTACTCCGACCAGCACATGTCTATGACTTCACCCGCAAGCCTGTCTGCGAGCGCGGTCTGGCCGTCGATCCTCGCCAGTGTAGCGGCATTCACAGAGGACCAGTAGCCTCCACCACATCCTGCGCTCTCCTGATAACTCCGCAGAGACATTCTCAGGAGGTCTGCCGCACCTGCAGCTCTCCCTCCGCAGGCAGCAAGCCACTTCCGCTTATAGAACCCGCCCAGCAGCGCGTGATACTCCGGATCGGCGATCGGAACCCCGCCTGAGGCCCACTCGAGCATCTGAACCGCTTCGTCGTTCATGCCGAGCAGGGAGGAGCATCTGGCCAGCAGCTTGGCCTTCTCGAGCAGCGCATGCCCCCGGTCCGCCTCGATCCTGCGGCACAGGTCGAACGCCCTCAGGTACTCGCCCCTGTCCAGGAGCAGCCTGACCGAGCCGGTCTCCGGATCTACGACGGAGGAGGACCGGAATTCACTCAGTATGGTCACTGACGCCTCGATTCCATGATCGGGATGGTGCCGGAGAGCCTTGTAGGACAACGTTGAACGAGGATGGCATACCCCTCAGTCGAGGGTTCTGACCAGCAGGTTGTCGTGGAAGACGCGGCCCCATGAACCGGAGCGGTTGCCGAGGACGACCGAGAGGGCCCCGATGTCCCGGGTAAGAGTACTCTCGCTGTGGAACAGCAGAAGGTCGTCTACGAAGAAGGAGACAGTCCTGTCCATTTCGACCACGATTCTGTACCTGTGCCAGGAATCGAGGTAGTCGTTGAAGTGGAGGCGCTCGCACTCGTCTTTCTCACCGTCCGGAGAATAGACGCTGGTGACCATCTGACCCTGGAGATGCGGACAGGACCAGTTCGCCTCCCCGGCGTAGTTGTAGCTGAGGCGGGCGACCATGGAGGCGATTCCGTCCTGTCCGTAGACGGCCGTCTCTGCTTCGATCAGCCCGATCGTCCCCGCTATCCAGGCACCTCTCTGGTTGGATGTGATGTACATGTCGCACTCCACTACGAGACCTTCCGAACAGTCCCAGGAGCCTCGCGACATGGCTCCACTGTCGTACATCGAGTCGCCGTTGTTGTCGAAGCTCGGTGCGGGAAGGCCGGTCGAATCCGAAAGAATGGGTAGAGGCTCCCCGAACAGGATCCATCCCTCCCGGAGCGGCCCCGAGAAGTCGTCATCGAAGAGCACGCCTGCTTCGCCGACTGGGGACGTACAGGCCAGAATGGCGATTGTCAGAGGAAATCGCACTGAGTGAACCACTCTCGATCTCACTGGATCACCATCTCCCATGGAACAGCCTTATGTCGTCCAGCCTGTGGGGTGAGGAGTCCGAGTTACCGTTCAGGACTATCCGTACTGAATCGGGCAGGTTGCCTTCCAGTGGGGCCTCCATGAACAGCCGGCCTCCGACGTGGAAACGGATCGTTCCACTGCAGAGCTCTATCGCGAGCGGAATGCCGGCAGCATATCCGATCCATCCGGAGTCGTCCGCAACCTTCTCGAAGAGGGAGTCACCCAGGAAGCATCGAGCCCGGATCGAACGCGACAGATCCCCCGCCCCGCCGGTGTAGATCCACTGAAGATCGGCCGACGGAGTCGAGGCGGGATCCCTCAGATAGGAGTCGGCATCCTCGCTCGTGAGCCCTATCGAGACACAGTTCGAACCGGAGACCGAGGGCGCGTCGTTCACGTAGACCTCGGCAGAGAGGCGAACCCCTGGGGAGGCTCTGAAACCCGCCCTGCTGACGAGCGGGACGCAGTTCAGGTCGACCGCCGCATCGCCCGTAAGTGAGTCGGTCAGGATGGTCGGGGAATAATTCCTGTTGCTGCCCATGAGCCAGATGCCCTGGTCGAGAAAACCCCGCTGCCAATCCTCCCGGAAAATGTCGATGCCGGTCCGGATCTCTTCGGAGAAGCTTCCGTCCTCCGACAGTTCGATGATCCATGCGTCCGGGTCGCCGTCGCGGCTGACTGATCCCGCAGCGAGAAACCCACCACCGGGCAGCGCTGCGAGGCTCGACACGTATTCGCTTCCACCGAGGTCGATCACGGTCTCGTTCCTGAGCCTGCCTTCATCGTCCAGAAGAAGGATCCAGCCGTCCGGGGATCCGTCTCCGAAGGACATTGTGCTTCCGCCTATGAGGATCGATCCATCCTGCAGCACGGTCACAGCCGACGCCCCGTCCCAGAGGTCTCCCCCGAAAGTACTCTCCCAGTTCCGGACGAGTCCGGGAGAGATCACCATGACGACCAGGTCTCCGTTCCCGGCGACATAGCTGTTGCTCGTGAGACAGAGGACGAGATCTCCCTCATCGGTCAGAGTCGCGCATCCGGCCTGTGTCCGGTTGTCTCCGATCACGATCTTGCGAGTTTCGGATCCTCCGGCAGGAGTGTACGAAACCCCTACCGCGCGAGACTCCGATTCCTGGTACACGTTGAAGATCCCCGCGGAACTGTCGGTGAGGTAGGCATACGATTCATGGCAGCCCGGAATCGTGTCCCAGGTCATGGCCCCGTCACCGGGATGCAGCTCGACCAGATGGATCGCGTCACCCGCCCCCCTGTTCCGCGACCGGAGTGTGAAGGCCAGGCGGACCAGCCCGTCCGGTCCCTGCTCTATGCTTCCGAAGACCGGCTGTACCGCGCCAGGCCACTCGATCCTCAGGAGCCTGTTCCAAGCCTGGGAACCCATGGAGTCGAGCCTGGAGGCCTCGACCCAGAATCCGGTATGGTCGAAATCCGCATACTGCCCGTAACCTACGATCACCCCTCCGTCCGGGGTTGAGACGAGCCTCGGTTCGCACTCCCCGGCAAGCGAGTCCGACCAGGACCAGAGCAGCCGGCCCTTCTCGTCGAATCTCGCCACCCATGCCTCGCTCCAGAAACCCGAGTCCCACGTGCCGGATACGAAGAAGCGTCCGTTCTCGCAGACAATTACATCGGTCGCATAATCCCACGAGTCGGTTCCCCCGACGATGAGGTTGATCATCTCGGGTGAACCGCCCCCTCCCCTGTCCATCATGATTCCGACTGTGGCGGGGATCGCCATGGCAAGAGCGGATCCGGCCGCAATCCAGCGCCAGGAACGGGAGCGTCCCTTCGGGCCGCCGGTTACTGCTTCAGGTCCCGCGCCGCCCGTGTGCACAGCCAGGGCGGCGGAGAGAATGTCGGCCAGCAGTCGCTCGCCTCCAGAACCGCTCTCGTCCAGCCACTGGTGCGAACTGGTGAAGTACCTGATCCCCTTGCACACCTCGGTGTCGTCCAGACGGACCGGGATTATCGGGATCTTCAGATTGGTCGCTATGTCCAGCTCGTTCCGAACCTGCCAGGATGCGTTCGAGTGTTCGCTGAAGAGGAGGATTAGAGCCCGGCTGGAAGAGATGGCGTTGTATATTGTCTCGGCCCAGTCTGAACCCGGAGGGATGTCCCGTCCAGAGGACCAGCATCGGACTCCTCCGGCCTCCAGATGACTGACGACCTTCTCGACGAGGACCGAGTCCCGGCTGGAGTGGCTGATGAAGAAGAGGTCACCCAAGAGACACCTTCGTTCGGAAGCCGGGATGACTATACCTGCTGCAGGAGTGCGACATGCCTTCATCTGCAAGGTGCGATCGCACTAGACATGGCCTGCCGGATGCAATCGGTAACCGCCACCAGACAGAGGTGACGGATGGATCCCGGACCGGTTCCCGGACAGCCCTCTTTCCTCCAAACAACCCTTTCAGCGGAAGAACCTGTCCAGCGGGCTCTGGATGCGGAGAGGGCTTCGCCTGCGAACCAGCGAAAGATACGGCGCGAGCATCGAATCGGTCTTCAGACCGAGAAGCTCCCGGACCAGACCCTTCTCGATCCCGTCCTCCATGAGGTGCACTGCAAAGGAGAACCTCAGATCCGAGGGTGACGCAGGCCGGCGGATTCCGGCCGCCCGCAGGGCATCATGGAAAGCTCGATGAACTGTCTTACCAGAGATTTTCGACATGCTCCGCCTCCCCTGGAGGAGGTACGGGTTCCTTTCCGAGCGCGCTTCGAGGAGGCTCGCTATCTCCCGGGCGGCGGCGGCGGAGATGATCGTGTCCCTGAGGAATCCTCCGTTCGAGTCGTTCACGTGGATGACAGGTGTCTCGAGATCGACTCCGCCGGCCAGCAGGCAGATGGCTTCCTCCACGGTGAGCCCGGACGAATAGACCAGCATCAGGGCCGTCCTGTACCTGGCATCAGGAATGCTCCTCAGTATCCCGGCTATCTCTCCCCTCGTGAAGACCCGGTGGAGCGGGCTCCTCCCGGGGAGCCTGATCGGCGACGGGAGCGGATCCGGCCTGCCGAGCACCCTGACGTAGAGGAACCTGATCGCACTCCTGGCCTGACGCATCCCGGCGAAGGACTTCACCGCCGGATAGGTGCGTTCGAGATAACCCTCCATCTCACCTGTCGAGAGTGACCCTGCACGCTCTCCGAAGACGGCGCCGAGGCGTTTCAAATGGGACATGTAAGCTGACGATGTCGAGCCGCCCGCGCCGGTCTCCCGGAGACTATCCTCCGCCAGCTCGAGCAATCGCTGCATCCCGCCCACGTCCGTCTGCCGCACCCGATGCTCACGCATGCCGGTATTTAGCGATGGCCGCCGCAGGCGGCAAGCTTGGACGGTTGGCTGCAAATGAATGACCGGGCAGTGGACGCCTTGAATGACCTGAGGGTGAATCAGGACCAGATGTTGGAACCGATCCTGGCTGCCCGGGGTGGTACACCCGGGCGGGTTACTCCGACAGGACCGACTTTATCTCTGCGAAGGTTGCGCCCTCGAGAGAAGATTCCCCTGACAGCATGAGCATCGGGATGATGCTCGTAAGGCTGCCCGAGGACGCATCGTACTGCCCCGATGCGCACCTCATCGCCTCCGTGTTCCACTGCCATGTGTAGACGCACTCCGTCCCCAGCTCCTCGCCGCCCGACCACATGATTTCGACGACCAGGTTGTGTGTCCCGCCGTACCAGTAGGGCGTTGCGAGCTGGAAGTCGAACCAGGTGTCCGGATCGACGCTGAGGTACAGGCTGTCGCTGCTGTAGACCAGGGTTCGCGTCCCCGACATGAAGTTCGCGTCGAATACGGGCGTCAGGGCGTCAAGGTCGGTGAGGGAGAACCAGATCTCGAAATCCTGGAATACGGAGGGGGCGGATGTGGAGCCGGAGCTGTGCCTCTTCAGGCTAATGACGTCGATCTCGAACGCACCGTCGATCTCCTCCTGCAGCACTACCGCCTGGTAGCGCAGGCTCTCTATTCAAGAGCAGCAGAGGGGTTCGCCGGAGGAGAGCTCCGCAGAACCGATCACGAGGGAGTCGGCGCCGGCCGAGGCTGCCATCATGAATAGGACGAGGGCCAGCCTTGTGTTGATCTTCATCGCCTCATTCCCCTCCTATGGTGAGGGTCTTGATGCCGGCGAAGGTCGTCCCGTCCAGAGAGAGGGTTCCGGTGATCTGTAGTTCCGACATCTGCGTCGAGAGAACCCCCGTCGCCGAGCCGAGGCTGGTCGCCTTGACCGATCTGGCCGCACCCGTGTTCCACTTCCAGGTGTAGAAGCTGTAGTTGGTGTCGGCTGAAGCCCACTGCACCTCGATGAGCAGGTTGTCCTGGCCGTTGTACCAGTAGGGAGTCTGGAGGGTCACCGGCTCCCATTCGCCGGGCGAGGCGCTCAGATCCAGCTGTGCCGTCTCGAACACCAGCGTCTTGGAGCCAGGGATCCAGTTGTTCTCGAAGTTGGAGGACAGCTCGTCCGATGCGCAGAGGCCCATGTAGATCTTCGCAGTGTAGTAGTGGCCCTGGTCGTCACCGGCTGCGGCACGCTGCCAGGCGATCGAGGAGATGTCCATGGCGTTTCCGATCTCGCTGTCGAGCGCTACCACCTGGTAGCGCATCTGGGCGCTTCAGGAACCGCACCAGGGATCGCTCGAAGGCGCCTCCTGGCTCCCGATGACTACCGTCGATGCAGCGGCAGGAAGAGCCGCCAGCAGAATTGCGAGAACCTTCATCATTCCATGCTCCTTCACCGGTCGCTTCCGATCCGGGCATGACCTGCGACGTCACATCGCCGTAAGAAGACCGGGTCAAGGGAGCCCCTGGAGGGATCCCTCCTCCCGACGCAAATATTCCGCAAGTTGTGCAAATTGCCAAGAATCGTTGTAGAGCTGGGCGGAGATGCGCAGGAGGCGCAGGCGTGCGGACCGGATGTATGAGACCGGGGCCTCGATGCGGCATTCCTCCAGGAGCCTTCGCTGGAGCGGGTCCATCCATTCCCAGTCGGGTCTGGGCGGGTCGGGGGGATCGATCCAGGGGAGCTCGAACGAGGCCATGGCCCCGACCATGGAGTCCGGACACGGGGGCTCGACGCCCAGAGCGTCGCAGACGAGACTCCGCGCGGAGAGAACCATGGATCGGTTCGCCTCCATGACCGCCTCGAGCCCGCCGGGGAGGAGCCCCAAGAGGAAACGGCCGGCTTTGGATACGCACAGGGCGGCCGTCGGGTCGGGCGTCCCGTTCCACTGGAACTCGATCCTGAACGGGGACTGGCGGCCGTCGAAGTCTCCCTGCACGTGACTCGTGGCGAGCGGATGGATCCTGTCCTGCATGTCCGGCCTGACGTAGAGCATCGCGCAGACCTTCGGCGAGCAGAGCCACTTGTGGAAATTGCCGGTGTAGAAGGCGGCCCCCATGGCCTTCATGTCCAGGGGGACCATGCCGGGACCGTGAGCCCCGTCGACCAGGGTCTCGACCCCCCTGTTCCTCAGTTCGGCCACAAGGGGAGTCGGATCCGCCACGAAGCCGGTGGCGCTCGTGATGTGATCGACGACAACAAGCCTCGTCGCAGGGGTGACCCGGGAGAGGAAGGCATCGGCGATGTCGCCGGGACAGGTCACCGGGAACGGCATCGGGACCACGGTGCACCTCGCTCCAGCCCTCTCGCAGTGGAACCTGCAGGCGTTCAGCGTGGCGAAGTACTCATGGCTGCCGACAAGTACCTCGTCCCCGGGCCGGAGCCCGAAGGAGGCGAGGACCGTGTTGACTCCGTGCGTTGCGTTCTGGACGAGGGCGACCGTGCCGGGCTGTGCTTTGACAAGATCTTCGACATAGGCGTATTCGGCCCACAGGAGCTCCGGCAGCCGCCTGACGAGGAACTCCATCGGCCTGGCCTCGAGGTCCCGGATAAGCTCCTCACGGTATTCGAGGACTTCCCCGGGGCATGCTCCGAAGGAGCCGTGGTTCAGATAGACGGTTTCCGGATCGAGAGCCCAGTGAGACGAGAACCGGTTCGGCGCCATCCGGACTTCCCGCTCAACGCCGGCGGGAGTAGAGACCGGTGAGCGACGCGCTGCCGATCACATGGCCCTGCATCGCCTCGTGCAGCTCGGCGGCCGAGGCTCCGGTGTCCGGGTCGAGCAGGGTGTCCAGCGCATAGATCCTGAAGATGTACCGGTGGACCCCGGAAGGGGGGCATGGACCGCCGTACCCGTTCTCCCCCCAGCTGTTGACGCCCTGCACGGTGCCGTCCGCAAGCAGGGGGTCCCTGCTGCAGCCTTCCGGTAGGCCGCGCGACGACGGCGGGATGTTCCAGACGACCCAGTGCGTCCATGTGCCGCCCGGGGCATCCGGGTCCTCGCAGACGAGGGCGAAGGAAAGTGTTCCGGGAGGGGGACCGCTCCACGCGAGCGGAGGGGAGATGTCCTCTCCGTCGCAGGTGTAGAGGGCGGGGACGGTCGAGCCGTCCGTGAATGCCTGGCTTGCGAGCAGGAATGCCTCTATCATGGTGGTTCCTCAGACCCTTCCGATGTACTTCGCGGTGAAACCGTCCGAGGCAAGGATCGACCCCTCCATCGCCCTTCGAAGCGTTTCCGCGTCAGAACCGGCGGGTATTTCCAGACGCCTGTCCAGAGCGTATCCGGTGAACCGGAGCAGCCTCAGTCCGCCTGTCTCCTCCGGGCCGGTCCAGCCAGGAACTCCGAAGCTGTTGACTCCCTGTCCCGCGCCGTTCTCGAGATCCGGCTCCACCGGAAGGCCTCCATAGATCCCGGGCGGTTCCGGAGGAAGGTTGAAGAGCAGCCAGTGATGGACCAGGGTCTCTCCAGGATCTTCCTCGCAGATGATCGCGATGGTGGCGGTCCCCCTGGGGACATTGGCCCAGCCCAGCGGGGGGGAGGAGTTGTTCATCGTCCTCGAGTACCAGCCCGGCAGGAATCCGTCCTTGTCCACGGCACTGCTGGTCAGCTTGAATGCCATTTCACCACCTCCCGGAATCCGGGCGCCTTCGCCGACATGGTCGGGCAGCCCGGCTGCAATATGCAGGAAAGCCCCCCACCACTCAACACAGGCGCGCTTCAGGTGCTCTGGAGTATCAGCCCCTTCAGGTAGCCGCCCTGGGGGTAGGAGAGAAGCACGGGATGATCCGGGGACTGGTCCATCCGGCCGATGATCCGCATTTCACGACCGCTGTCTATCGACGACGAGAAGACAACCTTCTGGAACAGCTCCTCTCCCATCAGACCGGAGCAGGAGAAGGTGAACAGGAGGCCCCCCGGTTCCAGGAGGTTCATGGCCTGCATGTTGATGTCCTTGTAAGCCCGGGCGCCGCGCTGCAGGCCTTCCTTGCCCGCCACATACCTGGGAGGATCGATGATGATGGCCCCGAACCGGGCTCCCTCGTCCCTCATCCGTCTCAGATATGAAGGCACGTCGGCATCCAGCGTCGAGTACCGGCTGCCGGTGAAGCCGTTGAGCTCCATGTTCCGGGCTGCGGTCTCGAGGGCGGGCCGGGAGGAATCCACGCTCGTCACCGAGGAGGCACCCCCGAGGGCGGCTGCCACGCTGAAACCCCCGGTGTAGCAGAAGCAGTTGAGGACATTCCTGTCGCGCATGAAGCCTCTGGAGAGTACCCTGTTCCGTGCCTGGTCGAGATACGTGCCCGTCTTGTGCCCGTTCCTCACGTCGACCAGAAGCCTGGCTCCGCCCTCGACTATCTCGATCTCGACCGGAGGCTCCTCGCCTGCGAGCGGTCCGTGAACCCGCTTCATCCCCTCCTTGGTCCTGGCGTCGGTGTCGCTCCTCTCCCATGCCCCCTTTGCGGAGGTGAGCTCCATCGCCTCCGAGACGACCAGGTCCTTGAGCCTGTCCATGCCCAGCACGAGGAACTGCATGACCAGGAAACCCGCGTACCAGTCGACGATCAGGCCGGGCAGGAAGTCCGAATCGGAGTGCACCATCCGGAAGGCACCGCTATCGTCGGGGAAGGAGGGCAGCCCCCGCCTGAGAGCGAGAGCAGCGGCCAGCCTCCGTCTCCAGAACGCGTCCCCGGGGACGTCCTCCCCGTTCCAGGAGAAGAGGTGGACGGCTATCTCGGATGCGGGGTTGTAGAATCCCCTGGCCAGCCACTCCCCGTCGTGGCTCGTGACTTCGACGATGTCTCCGGGAGAGGCTCCCTTGTCGACCTCGAGCAAGGCTCCGGAATAGATCCACGGATGCCTGTTCCTTATGCTCTTCTCCCTGTCGGGCTTGATCCTTACCTTGCAGCTGGCTGTACTCATCAGGTCTCGCACCTTTCGAATGCCCCGGGTCCTGGACCCCGAGGCGGGACAGTTCATTACATGTTCCGGTCCCCGGGGGACGCTGCGCTCGACAATCGATTCGCCTCGATCAGGGTCCGCGTCCGCGGCGGCGAGTGGAGATCCTGCATGACTCAGCCGGCATTCGTGGTTCCCGCACGGCTCGATCCCGCTCGTACGGAAGGGGCGAGGGTTCACACAGCTCCGGAGACTCGAATCCTGAAGCGCCCCGGCCACCCGCGGGCAAGACCGGGATTTGACGCAGACCGGACGGCCCCGAGACGGACGGGTCTCCGCGGCAGGGAGTCTTCCGCGCATCCTCCTGCGACCCTGCGGCTGTCAGACAGAGAGACGAACCTTCTCCGTCCTCCGGCCGGACCGGAAGGGATCGGTCGTCATCCGGCACCCGGCCTGGTGAGCCTGCCGAGCTCTATCCCCGGCGGGGAACCGGCCACGGAATTGCCTGCCTGTCAGCTCTCCAGCAGGAAGTAGCGAAGACCGAGCCCCAGGTATCCCCTGCTCTCTATCGAGGGGAGGACGGCCTGCATGACTTCGAATGCATCACCGAGCAGCGTGGTCTCGGAGAACATGACGGTGACCTCCACCTGGCGCTCGCCGAGATCCCTGTTCTGGAGTCTCCGTGATACCTGCGTGAGCACGCTGTCGAGCTTCGCCTGGTTGAACTCGCCGTCCGGGAGCGGAGACGGGATCTCTATCGAGAACTCCTCGATGCGACCGACCAGCCACTGGTCGGTGAAGAGGATCTTCAGCGCGACCGGCCTCGTGGCACTGGTGTCCGGCGTGGCCGGCTGGACTATGAGCGGGAGCGTCTCGAACGCCGTCCTCGTCTCGTCGGTCCAGAGGCAGAGCTGGTCGAGGTCGAGAGCGGCCTGATCGCCTTCGCGGTTCTTCTGGTCCATGTATATGACGAGCGGTTTGATGGGAACCGTGCCCGATGCGATGAAGGCGACGGTGCTGCCCTCGGGAATCAGGCTGAGGTTGAGGTTGGTGTGAGGCTCCGCGCTGTTCGCGGCGTCGTTGAGTTCATAGACTATGTCGCTTCCGACGCGGACGGGCAGCGAGTCGACCGGGAGATCGGGGACGTTCTCGTTCGACAACGCGTTCGTCTCCATGCTCGTGGCGACCTCTGCCCTCTGGAAGGATGCCAGGATGATGATGCAGCCTATCAGGCCCAGGATGCCCAGGGCCACACCGAAGAGTCCGGTCCTCTTGTGCGCGAACACCTCGAGGTGCTTCGATCCTTCGAGGTGGAGGGGCTTGTCGAGGACCTTCTGAAGAGGTTCCCTCTGCTCCTTCAGCGGCCTGTTCTGATATTCGAGGTCGAACCCGCACTTGCTGCAGGTCCCGGTTCCCCTGTCTCCGTTGTCATGGCCACAGATACGACAAAACATCAGTGAACCCCCGGGTGGTCCTGTCCGGAAGCGCTTTCGCTCCAGAAACGGGAGAAGAAGTCCCAGTCTATCTTCCAAGCATACGCCGATTTCAGACTGTCTACAAGCCCGGCGAGGGCCTCTTCCTGCCTCTGCGTGACGAGCATCCTCTCGAGTGTCGGGCGGGCTTCCTCCAGGGAGGCTTCGCTCGCGGGAAGTATCTCCTCCAGAGAGAGATGCAGCATGCCGCCGCCGGATAGGGAGCATGTCATCACTCCGCCGGGCTCGAGAGCGAAGGCCTGTGCGTCGGCTTCGTCCGGCAGTTCGCCCTGTTCGAGGGGCCTGGTGAGTTCAGGGTCCTCGGCCGACATCAGTGTGGCAGGCACTGTCAGAGCGAGGGCGCTGTCGAAGGGATCCCCGTCCTGCGCGAGTATCGAGGCGAGGAGGGAAGCCTGCTCCCCGGGCTGGGCGTAGACCAGACGGAAGACCCTTCGCTCGGGATTGAGGAGCATCGATCTGTTGGAGTTCCACGCATCCTCGATCTCCTGGTCGTTCACGAGGATCCTCGGTTCGATCACCGATGAGTACCATGCATCGAGGAGGATATCCTCCTGAGCGGCGCGGATATCCATGGAGACCGCGGGGTGCTCGTCCAGTCCCAGTTCCAGAGCCCTTGCAGCCATTATGTCGTACAGGCCCAGCAGGGCGCAGTAGTCGGCCACCCAGGCGGGATCCCGGGCATCCCTGGGGAGCTGGACGGGGAGGCTCCTGATGTTGCAGGAAAGGGAGAGGACGGTCCTCTCTCCGCCTTCCCAGGAATAGGCCGCCATGCCGGCTTCGTCTTCGGAGTAGGGGGAGAACCCCCCGGTCGGAGCGAGGGCGTGGGATGCGATCAGGCCAGGTGCAGAGGGATTTATGGAAAGCGAATAGGCGGCCACCAGGCTGTCCTCGAGAGTGTGCTTGTATTCCTCGGAGAGATGCGCCCAGATGAAGTCGCGGATCTCCACTCTGACCTCCTCGAGCGGCGGGACCTCTACCGTCGTCAGGGAGTCGAGCTTCAGGAAACGCCATCCGGAGGGGGTCGGGACGATCCGGGACAGTTCGCCGGGTAGAAGCCCTTCGAGGAGGCTCCCGTCGGTGACGCTCAGGCGCATCCGGTCGGTCGGACCGTATCTTCCCGCAGAGGGTCTGTCCTGGAGCAGATTGGTGTTCGCCGCAGCAACGTCTCGAGCGTCGGCACCCGCCTCGATCAGGGTCCGGAGGCTGTCGGCGACGAGGCTGTCGTCGCTCTGGATCGCCGTGTAGACAAGGATCTCGCCCATCCCGGCGTGGAAGGCGCGAATCGTGTCCTCCGGCACCGGGACCATGCCGAGCTTGTACTGGATGTAGATGTACTGGAGGCGGCTCCTGGCTTCGTCATAGATCTCGCTCGCGACCTCGGGATCCTCGTCCAGCCCCCGTGCGCAGGCGTCCTCGAGGATCAACAGGCGGGCCAGCATAGTCTCGGCATAGCCGGATACGGCGGCGGAGTCGCCCGTGTACTGCTCGACGACGGACTTCGCTTCTTCGTAGGAGAGGACCCTTCCCCCTGCGGTGATGGCGGCGTTTTCGTCCACCCTCCCGCACGAGACGCAGACTGCGGCCAGGATAGCTGCGAGGATACGCATATGGTTGCTCCGCCGGGCTCAGGGCCGGATGTTGGAGTTGCTGGAATACAGCCAGTTAATGTAGGTTCGCCGAGATGTCTGTCAACACCGGAGGTGTGCCCGACCCATGCTCATGATGACGCTGCAGCCCATCCTGATCCTCCTGGCGGCATTCCCCCAGCCGTCATCCGCATGGCGGACGGGGGTTCTCGCCGTAGACGCCGAGACAGGCGAGACGATAATCGAGACGAGGTCCGACGAACTCTTCAGGCCGGCATCGACGGTGAAGATCGTGACCACCCTGCTCGCCTTCAGCACCCTCGGGCCTTCATACGTCATCGAGACCGAGATAATGGCCGACCACGCCGGCGGGACCCTCTACCTGCTCGGGGCCGGAGCGCCCCTCATTGAACCGGACGACATCGAGAGGGCTGCAGTCGAGGCTTCAGCCACCCTCGGGGACGGCTCCTGGAGGATCGTATTCGACACCTCCGCCTTCGCCGACTCGAACAGGTGCCCGGGCTGGGAGCAGGCTGACTGGGCCAGGGTCTACTGCCCTCCGGTCGAGGCGCTCACTCTCGGGGACAATGTGCTCGAACTCGTCGTCAACTCGCGGGGAGGAACCGTGACGGTCGAGGAGTATCCGGAGCTCCCGGGTCTGCAGTTCAGAGGATCGATCGCAATCGGAGCCGAGGGCGAGCCGACCGCCAGACCGGAGGGCTGGGCGACCTCCACCCCGGTGATAGTGCTCGGAGGCACTATCCCCCGTGATACGACCATCTTCGTCTATGTTCCCTTCGCCGGCGCGCCGCGTCAGTTCGCCGAAGTCTTCGCGAACGAGCTGGAAACGAGGGGCCTGAGCGTGACGGCCATCGAAAGCGGGACCGCCCCCCCCGGAGAGGTCCTCGAGAGTATAGCCGTGATCCGGTCCAGGCCGCTCAGCGAGATCGCAGCCCAGATGAACAAATGGAGCCTCAACGTAGTTGCGGAGCTGCTGCTGCGGATCTCGGCGGGTGTCCCCGGAAACGGCACGGGCAGCACCGCGGCCGGCTGCGAGATGGCTGGGAGGATGCTGTCCGAGCTTCATCACGTGGAGGGCGCACAGCTCGCCGACGGATCGGGGCTCTCGCGGCTCGATCGCGTGAGTCCATCGCAGCTGGTGGAAGTTCTGCTCGCCGGATCGGGGTCTCTCGAATGGGGGCCGGAGTTCGTCGCGTCGCTCGCTGTCAACGGTGTCGACGGGACGATGCGCTCGCGCCTCTCGGACCTGCCCCCGGGTGCGTTCAGGGGCAAGACCGGATCCCTCAGCGACACGGCCTCGCTCGCAGGCCTGCTGCGTACCGCGGGGGGCAGGACCATTGCCGTTGCGCTGATATGCGAAGTGCCGCAGGGTGCGGTCTATGCCGCGAGGAACTGGCAGGACTCGATGGTGAGGCAGCTCTACGAGTGCTACTGAGACGGCCGGCGCCGGCTCAGGCGCAGGCGGACCGGGGTGATGAGCGATTCCGCCATGACTCTCGAGGATATCTTGGACTCTCCGCTTCTCCTCTCCACGAAGACGATCGGTATCTCGACTATCGAAAACCCTCCTCTCCAGGCCCTGAAGAGCATCTCGACGAGGAAGGCATAGCCTCCGGCGTATCTCCTGCCCGAGAGGAGCCCCCCCAGCCTCTCCGCCCTGATTCCGCGGAAACCGCTTGTGCAGTCCGAGAAGGGCATGCCGGTGACGGCTCTGATGTAGCTGTTGGCCGAGTAGCTCAGATTGAGCCTGACTATGGACCAGTTCAGGACGCTTACTCCCCTCGTGTACCTGGAGCCCAGGACCATGTCGTTCGAATCCAGGGCTTCGTCGAGCGAGGACAGGTGCGCGGGCTGGTGGGAGAGGTCGGCGTCCATCATGAACACCCTCTCGTACCGGCCGAACTCGTCTAGCCGCCTGAACGCCTCCTCGTAGGAGCGGCCGAACCCCCTCTCACCTGACCGCTCGAGGAGCTTCACTCCGGGATCGTCGCGCATGACGTCCCTGACTCTGTCCGCGGTTCCGTCCGGGGATCGATCGTCAACGAAGAGCACATCGAAACCGCAGCTCCGACGGATCGAGGCCGCCAGTTCCGCGACGTTGCCAGCTTCGTTGTAGGTCGGGACCACTATCAGCCGGTCGGACATCCCGTCAGCTCTTGACCCGCTCGATGTAGGTGTCGGTACGGGTGTCCACCTTCACCTTCTCCCCCTCCTTGAGGAAGAGAGGAACCTGTACGACCAGGCCGGTCTCCAGAGTGGCAGGCTTGGAGCCGCCGCTCGCCGTGTCGCCCTTCAGGCCGGGATCCGTCTCGATTATCAGGAGGTCCACGAAGGTCGGGGGTTCGATCGATATGGGCTCCGATCCGTTGAAGAGGACCTCGAGCCTGCAGTTGTCGACGAGATAGAGCGATGCGTTCCCGACGACCCTGTCGTCGAGGATTATCTGTTCGAAGGTCTCCGGATCCATCACCACGAGGCCTTCCTCGGTCCTGTAGAGCATCTCGAACTGGCGCCTCTCGAGGCGTACGTCCTTGACCTTCTCGCCGGATCGCCAGCTCCTGTCGAGAACCTTGCCCGACTGCAGCTCGCGAAGCCTGGTCCTGATGAACGCGGGACCCTTGCCCGGCTTGACGTGCTGGTATTCCAGCACGAGCAGGAGCACTCCATCTACTTCGATTACGACGCCTTTCCTGAGCTCCGTGGTGTAGATCATGTCAGTATCCTTCCGGCCCTGTTCAGGTACCTTTCGAAAGCATGCCCGGAACGAGTTCCAGTGCAATCCTGTATCCAGCCGTCCCCGCCCCGCAGATGAGTACGTCGGCGGCGCGGGCGGTCACCAGTATGCGCCTCTCCGGCTCCCGGGCCATCACCTGGCTCAGGTGGACCTCTATCACCGGGCCTTCGAAACCGTCCATGGCGTCCTGTATGGCAATCGACACGTGCGAGTATCCACCGGGATTGATGACGAGTGCATCATGCTTACCGGAAGCTCCCCAGATCCTGCTCACGATCTCTCCCTCGCCATCGGACTGGAAGGTCTCCACATCGAGACCCAGGCCGTCCGCCCATGAGGAGATCGAGAGTGCGAGTTCGGGATAGCCGGTGCTGCCGTATAGCAACGGGTCCCGCCTGCCCAGGGCGCCGAGGCTCGGACCGTTCAGGACGAGCACCGAGGGTCTTGCCTTCAACATCCCGCGGTCACTTCTCCTCCTGCCGGTAGGGCTCGAGGAAGAGTTCCGAACGCTCCTCGGGCGAGAAGAGATCGAAGAGACTCCTCGGTTCCCGCCTCAGATTCTGGGGCTGCTTGGCCTCCGGCACTGCGAAGGCGCGTGCGGTCTTCGGCTCCTGGTTCAACGCCGCGGGTGCGGGATGTGATTCAGGCGCCGGCTGTGCTTCGGGCTGGATGCCCTGGTCCCGGAGGATCTTCTCCATCCGCTCCGTCCGCGGGAAGGCTGTCAGGGACTCTTCCTCCGGCTGGTCGACGGCGCCTTGTGCAACCGCCTCCAGGGGCGGCCCGGGTTCCGTCAGGGGTGGTTCGGCCGAAGGCTGTGCGGCGGGAGCACCGTAGCTCCATCCAGCAGAGGCGGAATCATCTCCAGTATCCGCTGCAGAGGCCCCGGGCAGGTGTTCTCCGGCGGGCATGGCGTCCGGTCCTGACGCAGGCTCCGATTCACCGGACAAGGAAGGCTCCTCCGTGATGACGGCGGCGGGCGGTTCTCCCGTTTCCTCCTGCATCGCGGAGACCGCCTCCGCTTCGATGAGCGGGGCGGCTTCCTCATCCACGGGTTCTTCCGTCGGGGGTTCTTCCGTCAGGGGTTCCTCCGCCGCGAGCTGCTCCGGGACATGCCCTGCGGCCTGTTCCACGGGCTCGGCGGAGAACCCGGCGGGATGCACCGGAACTTCGATCTGGGGAACCGTCAAAGGGGTGGGCGCGTTTCTCTCGAGCCTCCTGGCCTCCTCGAGCATCTGCTCCGCCTCGGGATCTCCAGGATTCTCGAAGAGGTAGTCGCCGAAGAGTCTGACCGCCTCCGCGCTGTGGCCGGCCTCGAGCGACATCTCCGCGAGGTTCTTGAGAGCGACCAGGTTGAACGGATCGGCCTTGAGGACGTCCTCGAAGGTCGAGCGCGACAGCTGGACGTCCCCGGAGCTCCTCAGGCATCTGGCCGTCACGACTCTGACTGAGTTGTTGGAAGGCCATTCCGCCTGCCCCTGCCGGGCGACCTCCAGGGCTTCATCGTTCCTCCCCGCCAGCCGGAGCCGCTCGGAGAGCCTGGCGCAGATCACCGGAGAGGGATTCGCGATCCAATCCTCGTAAAGCTGCCGGATTTCGGACTCGAGAGACTCAGCCATCCTGGCCCTCCACGGCGAAGGTCTCGAAAAGCAGCCAGCCTTCGCGTATGTATGGCTCCTTCTCTGCACCGGGGTTGAACACCTCGGCATCGAGGAGGAAGGATCGGTTTCCTTGAAGAAGAACATAGCTCGTGAATCCGCCGGCGTTAAGATGCCGGGCGTTGGTCCAGGCTCCGGTGAGCCTCCATCCCGAAGCCCCGCCGACGGAGATGGGAATCGTCTCGAGCCTCGCACGGTCGACCGAGTCTCCCGAAGCGTTGTAGAAGAACCTCCTGGCCATCTCCTCCCGCCATCTGACGGCTTCCTGGGCGTCCATCGCGCCCAGCCCGTCTATCCAGCGGACGCTCACCATGAGCAGACCTTCCTCCGAAACGGGCCGCTGGAACTGGACGAACCCGTCCTCCGGGCGCCATTCGCTCGTGGAGTACGACCTGGGGATGTCCAGGGTGAAGCCGAGTCCGGCGAGGCTGTCGATCCTCGCGGGGCTGCTCATCGAGGTGCTTACGAAGGTCCTGAAGAGGTAGTCCCTGAGGTGCACGTCATAGGCTCTCTCCAGGCTGTCCGAAAGAGCCGCGGGATCGAACTGCCCCGCGACCACGCCGAAGACGCGCTGGTTCCTGGCCCACAGGTCTCTGTCGGAGAACACCGGTCCCTCCCCGGAGAGATGCAGGTCGTCCGCGTCCCTCGTGATGAAGAGGATCGTGCGGCGGTTCACGAGGGAGCCCTCGAACTCGCTTTCGGAACAGAAGGCGAAGGAGAAGACCGGTTCCGGATCGATCGCCAGAACCGTTCTCTGCAGGAGGTCAGAGATGCTGTCCGCCATCAGCTCTTCGCCTTCGGGATAGACGACGAGCACACCCTTGAGAGGACCCTCGGACTCCCCCCTGCAACCGGCGGCCAGGACGACCGCCAGCATCGCGGCTGTCAGGAGTCTCTTCATCGCTTCCTCCTGGCGAAGAGCGGGGCGACGGTCCGCGCCACTCCCAGGGCCAGGGGGAGGTATCGGATCAATCCCGCGGCCACGGACCGCGTACCCTCCCTGTTGATGACCTCGACCGCGGATGTGATGGAACCCGCGGTGCGGGTCAGCTCCCTCCCCGTCCTGTCGAAGCTCTCGAGCGTGGACCCGATCCTGGGGAGCAGGGCCGAGACATCCCTCTGGAGCCTTTCGACCGAGGCTTCGAGCCTTCCCATGGTCCTCTGCGCCTTGATGACGGAGGCTACGACTATGGTCAGTGCGGTCCAGAGTCCCGCGACCCCGATGAGGACTATTATTTCGAGAGCACCCATGACAAACCCCCGCTCTGATTCGACCCTTCCGGGTCCATGCCGGAGCAGCGGCCAACGGACGGTCCCGGAAGGATTCCGCCGGGCTCGACCGGATCTCCGGATCGATCATCTGCCTGTCGTACTATTATGAGTCGGAGCTGCGTCAGGGAGTGACTCTGTCCCGGGCGAGCCGGCAGCGCGCGGTGTTCTTCATGAGCATGGCGATGGTCAGCGGTCCGACCCCGCCAGGGACTGGTGTGATGAACGAGGCGATGGGTTCGACCTCGTCGAAGGCGACATCACCCCTGGGCGCGCCGTCCACGTACGTCGTACCCACGTCGATCACGACCGCGCCCTCTCCGACCCATCCTCCACGGATGATCCCGGGCACGCCCGCAGCCGAGACGAGGATGTCGGCGGTCCTGCAGAGCGATGGGAGGTCGGGCGTCCGGGAGTGGGCGATAGTGACGGTCGCATTCGCGGCGAGGAGCAGGGCGGCCATCGGCCGGCCCACAATTATGCTCCGCCCGAGGACGACTGCCCTTCGGCCCTCGGGGGATATCCCCGCATCGGCCAGGAGCATCATGATGCCCGCAGGAGTGCATGGAACGAGGCAGTCCTCGCCCCTCCAGAGCCTGCCGACGTTCTCCGGATGGAATCCGTCAACATCCTTGGCGGGATCGATTGCCGAGGCTACGGCAGCGGCGCTGATGCCTGCGGGGAGAGGCAGCTGACAGAGTATCGAATCTATCGAGTCATCAGAATTGAGCCCTGCGATCCTGGAAAGAACCGCCTCCTGGCTGGAGTCCTCCGGCAGCTCGACGAGCACGGACCTGATCCCGGTCCTGGCGCAGGCCTTCTCCTTGGAGCGGACGTAGCTCCTGCTGGCCGGGTCGTCGCCTACGAGAAGCACGGCAAGACCCGGGGGAGACTCCTCCCACCGGGCCGTGCTCTGCAGGACTTCCGCCTCGATCCGGCGGGCCAGGTTCCTCCCTGAGAGAACCGTGGCCAAGATCCTAGTTCCCGGCTATTTCCGTGATCTCCACGTTCGTGAGATCCTGCCTGTGCCCCGTGCGCTTCTCGTGACCCTTGCGGCGCTTGCGGTGGAAGACGGTGATCTTGGGACCCCTGGCGTGGGACAGCACCTTCGCCCTGACGACCGCGTGAGCGATCAGCGGAGTGCCGATCCGGACGCCGTCGGCGCCGGACACTAGCATGACCTTGTCGAAGGAAACCGTCTCGCCTTCGCCCGTCTCGAGCTTGCCGACGGAGAGCTTCATGCCGGGTTCGACTCTGTACTGGAGCCCGCCCGTCTCGATTACAGCGTACAAGCTACACCTCCGGAATCGGATATCGGGAAAACACCCGCGTTTATAGGTCCGAACGGCCGACCGGGTCAACCCGCCGGCTACTGAAGGAACTGCTTCGTTATCTCCTCGTGCGAGTCGAGCGAGTAGACCCTGAACTCGTCGACGCGGAGCCTGTGGTCCTCGTGGAGCTCGATGTTGAGGCGCGCCTTCTCGGTCAGGTACTCGAAGCGCCTGCCCTCCTCCTCCATGAAGTAGGTCGCGAGCTCCGGATGAACGGAGATCACGAGGTTCTTGTGCGCCTTCTTCACGGAAACCCGCTCGAGGAGCCTCTCGAGCCTGATCGATGCCGACAGCGGGGAGAGCACCCTCCCGCTGCCCCCGCAGCGGCTGCACGGTTCGGACAGCGACTGCGCGAGACTGGGTCTGACGCGCTTGCGAGTCATCTCCACCAGCCCCAGGGAGCTTATCTGGCATGTCTTCGTGGGTGACCGATCCCGGCCGAGTTCGCTCCTGAGGCAGTTCAGGACCTTCTCCCGGTGGTCCTCGGTGTCCATGTCGATGAAGTCGATGACAATGATGCCGCCGATGTCGCGGAGGCGCAGCTGCCTCGCCACTTCCTTGGCGGCTTCGAGGTTGGTCTTGAGGATCGTGTTCTCCTGGCTCTTGCGGCCTACGTAGCGCCTCGTGTTGACGTCTACGGCGACAAGGGCCTCGGTCTGGTCTATCACCAGCGCACCGCCCGACTTCAGGATCACTTCCCTGTCGGTGATGCCGATCATCTCCTGTTCGATTCCGTAGTGCTCGAAGATGGGCGTCCTGCCCCTGAAGAGCCTGATCCTGCCGGCAAGCTCGGGAGAGAGCTTCTTCAGGTATCCCCGGGCGGCGGTGTAGACGTCCTTCGAGTCCGTCACGAAGAGGGTCATGTCCGTGGAGACCAGGTCCCTGATCGTCATCGTGACCACGTCGTGCTCCTGGTGGAGCAGGGCGGGCGGGCGGGACTTGAGGGCGAGGGCTCCTATCTCCTTCCAGCGCTCGACTATCCTCTCGATGTCGGCCTTGAAGGATTCCTCCGTCTGGTCGGTCCCGGCGGTGCGGGCGATGATCCCGAATCCCTCGCTGCTCACCTTCGTCACGATGTCGCGGAGCCTGGAGCGCTCCTTCCTGTCGCCGATCTTCCTCGAGACACCGGCGACGGGATCCCCGGGCATGCTCACCACATATCTGCCCGCGATCGAGATCCGGCTGCTGACGCGCGCCCCCTTGGTACCGATGGGCTCCTTCGTGACCTGGACCAGCACCTCCTGGCCTCTCTTGATGAGGTCCTCTATCGGCCTGCCGGTCTCCTCCGCCGTGAGCGGCTTCTCGTCCACCAGCGACTGTGAGAAGCCCCTCGCGTCGACCACTCCGGTCCTTACGTCGGAGACGTGGAGGAAGGCGCTCCTCTCCAGACCGATGTCTACAAAGGCGGCCTGCATACCCGGCAGGACGGCATTGACCCGCCCCATGTAGATGTTGCCGACTATCCGCTTCTCGTCGGATTTCTCGACGATAAGCTCCATCAGGCGGCCGTCCTCCATGACGGCTATTCTCGTCACGTCGGGATGTGCGTTCACTATGAACTCGATCTTCAAACCAGATCAACTCCTTCATGCATGGATAACAGCGGCACGGGGCAACCTTCCCCGGTTCCGAAGATCTCGGTCCTCCTCACGAGGATCGGCCTGTCCCGGAACGCTTCCGCTTCTGCAAGTATCCTGTCCGGTCTGGCGGCCTGTCT
Source organism: Candidatus Fermentibacterota bacterium (assembly GCA_963718745.1). Classification (GTDB taxonomy): domain Bacteria; phylum Fermentibacterota; class Fermentibacteria; order Fermentibacterales; family Fermentibacteraceae; genus Fermentibacter. Next base: position 802,097 of record OY970370.1, read on the forward strand.
GCCCAGGGCGGCCACGACCAGTATCGTTTCATTCGCGTCGATCCTCAGATCGACAAGACCTTCGGCTTCCCGGAGGAGCCGGGCCGCATCGGAGGCATCATGCGCGCAGCGGATCTCGTAGGATGCGGTCGAGGACTCCGCCTCCGGCGAAGTGATCCGCCCTTCGACGAGCCTCGCCCCTGTGACAGAAAAACCGTCCGGTAGAAACCCTCCCAGTTCGGAGCATGTTTCAGCTACGGACAAGTCCAGGAGCAATATGTCAATATACTCTCCCGTGCTCTCAAAGCCGAGTGGCAACGCGGGACCGAACCTCACACGCGGTCTGGTGACATGTCCGGAGGTCATCGCGACCGGGAGGCCGGCGCGCCGCACCACCCTCATCCAGAGTCTCGTCAGATCGAGCTGCGAAGTGAAGCGGACCACTCCCGTCCTGCCGAACCTCACCCTGAGCGTTGCGGAGACCTGCCCCGGGGTGCGGGGCTGCCGATGAGGCGGGGGGACGATTGCGGGAACGGGGACGGATCCGGCCGCCGCACCGGATGCCGCGACGGCGCTCCCTGGGTCGCAGGCGCCGCAGGCGTTGCACTCGGACTCCCTGCAGTCGGGAGTGAGCCTCCCCTCGAGGAAGTTGGCGTATTCCCTCCTGAGGAATCCGACCGAGGATCCGGCATTCACGAATGACCAGCCGGGATCCGCCCGGGGGTCGAGACCGGAGGCGAGACGTTCGAGCAGCTCCGGGTGCTGCTGCGACACCTCCCGCCAGACATCCCTCCTGAAATGCTCCTTCCAGCCTTCGAAGCAGGCTCCGAGCCTCACGGCCTCCTCGATCAGCAGGGGAGTCTCCGATCCGTCTCCGAGTCCGAAGAGACCCTCGAGGAAGGCGGCTTCCGGATCGTTCCAGCCGACTGTGACCCGTCGGGCGATCGATCTCACCAGGCCGATCCTCCTGCGGAGCTCCTCGACGGGAAGCTGGCCGCACCACTGGAGAGGGGTATGGGGCTTCGGGATGAACGGTGAGAGAGAAATCGATACGGCTCCCCCTCCCCTGCCTGCTCTCGAAGCCGCCCGGGAGGCTTCTGCGGAGAGATCGGCGATCGCCCGCAGGTCGTCGTCCGTCTCGCCGGGGAGCCCGACCATGAAATAGAGCTTCACTCCCGTGGCACCGAGCGAGAAGGCCATACTGACGGCCTCCAGTATCTGCCCGTCGCCCAGGTCCTTGTTGAGCCTCTTCCTGAACGTCTCCGAACCCACCTCCGGGGCCAGCGTGATCCTGCCGGAGATCCTCGAGCCCCCCGCGAGCCTGGTGAAAGTGTCGGGTCTGAGGGAGGGGCGCGAGATGTTGACGGAAAGGTCGCACTCCAGCCTGTCGACGGCGTGGAGCAGGGCCGGCAGGTCCGAGTAGTCAGAGAAGGAGAGCGTGAGCAGTCCGGCGTCCTCCCAGCCTGTCGACGAGACGGCCTGGCGAGCTATGGACTCGATGTCCTGCACACCCCGCTCCCTGACGGGTCTGGAAAGCTGGGTCGCCTGGCAGAACCGGCATCCCCTCGTGCATCCCCTGGCTATCTCCACCACGGCACGGTCATGGGTTATCCTGGCCGTGGGGACGACCTGTCGTACGGGCGCTCCCGCCGTGGTGAGCACGGACGCCCTCTGCCACTTCACCGGACGGATGCCTTCCGACGGCACCCAGACGCCCGGAAGGGATGCGGCGCAGGACAGCCTCGAGGCTCTCGACCCTCCGCCGCACAGAACATCCATGAGCTGTACGGCACCCGGTTCGGCGTCTCCCAGATAGAAGGCGTCGATGAAGGGTGAGAGAGGAAGGGGGTTGGACAGCCCTCCCCCGCCGGCGACCACGATCGGATGATCTTCATCCCTGTCCGCGGCTCTCGTCGGGATTCCTGCCAGTCCGAGCAGCATCAGCACGTTGGGGTAGAGGATCTCGCAGGGGATGCCGAATGCGAGGACCTCGCCGTCCGAGACGGGGAACGAGTCCCCGAGCGTTACCCAGGGAAGGCCGCGGGCTCTCATGAGGGCCAGCATGTCCGGGGCCGGGCTGAACGCGCGCCTCACCCGGAACCTCCCGGTTTCGAGCAGGAGGTGCCTCACGACTGCGAGCCCGAAATTGGACATGCCGATCTCGTAGACATCCGGATAGACCAGGGTCACGCGGGGGCCGCGGGAAGGCCCGCCGCCCGAGTTCCACTCGCCGCCGACATACTGCTGGGGAGCCTGTATCAGGGAGAGAATCCCCTCCCAGGGGTGTTCAGACCGCACTGGACGTATTGCCCGCCTGCGGCGCGCCCCCGCCGTCATCGGCGGCTATCGCGCGCTGGGAGATGGGATTCGCCAGGAGGCCGTGGGAGCGGTCGCAGGCGACGGCGGCCTTCCAGGCCCTTGCAGCGGCATCCACCGCGTCCGTCCCGGCAGGGTACCCTAGAACCCACAGGACCGAGAGGTCTACCGAGGAGATGCTCCCGCCGCCGCGGGCGAGCAGTGTGGTCCAGCTTTCGGAGGCCCCGCTGGAGACATCCTCCACCCTGATCCCGGTCCAGACGGTTCCGTCCTGGGGCAGGGGCGGGAGGGCTCCGTCGAGGAAAAGCCCCCGCTGCTTGTTGGGATTGAGGATATCCGGGTATCCGGCGATTATCCCGGACAGCGCCTCCCTGCCTTCGTCCGACTCGAACCCCCACAGGTCGTAGCGGAGCATCTTCACGGGCGCAGTCTCCTCCATGAAGCCCCGGAGGGCACCGAGGGCGGTGATGGCCGCAGGATCGGGCGACTTGAGTGTTACCGCGAGCACGTGCCTCATCTTGCGCCTCCGAGGAACGCGGCCAGGCTGTCGAAGAAGACCCGGCCCGGACCCGGCTGCCCGTGGATCCCGCCGCCCATGGCCGCCCTGCGCAGGTCTCCCCACGCCCCCGGAATCGAAGGCGGTACGTGCCACAGGTGGAATGCCCTCTCGGGATGGGGCATCATGGCCAGCACGTTGCCAGACGGGTTCAGGAGCCCTGCGAGAGAGCGGAACGAACCGTTCGGGTTGCCTGGATAGTCCGATGCTTCGACGCCTTCGGCGTTCGAGTAGACGAGCCCCGTCACCAGGGTGGAATCGAGTTTCTCCCGGTCGACATCCCCGGAGAACATGAAGCGGCCCTCTGCGTGTGCGATCGGAAGGGGGACGGGAGAAGCGGAAGCCTTCAGGAGCCAGGGGGAGCGCGTTGCCGAAGGACCGGGTACGACGTGTATCCATGCGGAAAGGTAGCCCGTCCTGCCGGTGATGTGGTTGGAGGCCAGGGCGGCTTCGACCCTGCCTCCGGTCCAGCCCGGGACCAGCCCGCACTCGACCAGTATCTGAGCGCCGTTGCATATGCCCAGGACAGGTTTGCCGGCCATGGCGGCCTCGAAGACGGAGTCGGTCACCCTCTCCTTGGCGGCTACGGCTCCTGCACGGACCCGGTCCTGGAAAGAGAAGCCGCCGGGAAGCACGAACGCATCACAGGAGGAGAGCTCCGAAGCCGGGGTGTTCCAGCGGTACACCCTGCCGTCCATGCCGCTTTCAGAGAGACACCGGGCGGTCTCGTACTCGCAGTTGGATCCGGGGAACTGGATGACTGCGATCCTCGGCAGAGGCTTCATTCCTCCCTCCAGACCATCGCTGCGAGCCTGTCGCGCCACTTCGGATGGAGCGTGGTGAGATCCAGCTCCCATCCGTTCCCGGAGATTGAGAACGAGGGTACGACCTCGCCGACGACCCTCGCGGGAACCGGAAGGCCGGAGAGCGCGGGCAGGTCCTCGGGCTTCACCTCGAGCAGGTATCCAGGAGTCTCGGAGTAGAGCAGCACGGGGTCCCTCGCGAAGTCCAGCCTGGCTCCAAGCCCGTTCACGGGGCCGGCGGCGAGGATCATCTCGAGGGTGGCGAATGCGGCCCCCCCTTCCGAAATGTCGTGGGATGCCTGCACGATCCCCTTTCCGATCCAGTCGAGCACCAGCCCGGCCATGGCGAGTTCGAGACCACCCCTGAACCGGGGTACTGCTCCTCCCCTGTGTCCGAGGCACTCGCGATAGAAGAGGCTTCCGCCCAGCTCGTCCTCCCTGGCCCCGACGAGCACGAGGAGGTCGCCCGAGCGCTTCAGGGACATGTCGCGGGCCTTCGAGAAGTCATCTAGCCTGCCGAAGACCGCTACGATCGGTGATGGCGGAATGGCCGCCCCTGTTCTGCTCTGGTTGTAGAAGCTCACATTCCCGGAGACTATCGGAAGGGAATCCCCGCCTGCGATGGCCAGAGCCCTGCAGGCATCGGCGATCCCCTCCACACCGCGGCTGAACTGCCACATGACGCCGGGGTTCTCGGGGCTTCCGTAGTTCAGGCAGTCCGTCGCCGCAAGTGGAAGGGCGCCTGTGGCTACCACGTTCCTGAAGGCCTCGCCGACCGCGTGCGCACCTCCGAGATAGGGATCCAGCTCGCCGTAGAAGGGATTGCCGTCCCCACTCAGCGCGAGACCCGCCCTGGAGCCGGGGACCGGGACCACGACGACCGCATCGGCCTCACCGGGCCGCAGATGCGTGACTCCCTGGACTTCGCTGTCATAGAAGGAGAAGAGCGGGGCGCGCGAGACGCCCGAGGCCGAGAGCGCCATCCTCTCGAGGTCGCTCGCCGGGTCGACCGGCCTCGCGGACGGCTCCGGGAGGGATGCTGCGACCTCCAGTCCGGGGCGGTCGTGGTAGATCCCCTCGGTTATGGCGTCGACGGGGGCGCAGGCGACCTCTTTCCCGCAGTGGAGAACGAGATAGGTCCTGTCTCCGGTGAAACGTCCGATTATCGAGGCGCCCGCACCGGGGTAAAGCCGCGGAAGCTCGAATTCCTCGTTGTAGGTCTCCACGACGTCGTATGCGACATCCTGCGGCACGGCCAGGCCGAACCGCTCCTGGGTCTCCGCGCAGGCTATGACCTCCGGGGGCAGATCGGCCGCCGAGACGGGCACCCTGTCCAGCCAGAGCTCTATACCCATCCCGCCGTGAGAGGCCATCTCGCTGCTGACGCAGGCGATCCCGCCAGCGCCGAGATCCTTGAAACCGAACTCGATCCCTCTTTCGAAGAGCATCTCGAGCACCCGTGCGTTCGCCTCGGAGACGACCCTCTTGAGGAACGGATCGGCCACCTGCACCGCTCCCATGCCTCCCGCAGAGTCGAGGTCGGCTGAAGCGAACGTGGCGCCACCGAATCCCGTCGCATCGGTCGGCTTCCCGACCAGGACGAGGACATAGGGGGTGTTGCGGGCAGCGGCGGGCACGAAACTGTGGACGATCCGGTCGTGTCGTACGAGGCCGACGGAAACCACATTGACCAGGCAGTTCGATTCGTAGCCCTCGTGGAAGACCGTGTCACCGCCCAGGTTGGGCACTCCCAGAGCGTTGCCGTACTGCCACACGCCCTGTACGACCCCCCGCGCGACCGCCCTGGAGGAAGCAGTGGATGGAGGCCCGAACCGGAGGAGGTCCATGACCCCGATGACCCTGGCACCCATGCAGTAGACGTCTCTGACGATGCCTCCGACCCCGGTCGCGGCTCCCTCGACCGGTAGCACCTGGGAGGGATGGTTGTGGCTCTCGTGAGCGACGACGAGGTCCCAGAGAACCCCCCCGCTCTCCGTGAAGCTCACTATCCCGGCATCCTCGCCGGGACCCAGAACCACCTGCGGCGCTGTAGTCGGGAGAGTCTTGAGGAGCTTCCTGGAGCTCTTGTAGGAGCAGTGCTCGCTCCACATCGTGTCGAAGAGGTGCAGTTCGAGCGGAGTCGGCATCCTCCCGACCCAGGATGCGACCTTCATCGCCTCCTCCAGAGTCATGGAGAGCCCCCGCGACTGCAGCTCGCCTGCTAGCTGGGAGGTGATGTCCTGCATAATCCCTTCCGGTCAGACGTGATGGTCCTGGAATACAGCCGAGTCCAGCCTGGAGAGGGCCGTCTCCACAGACAGGTCGTCCGTCGGCTCGCACGTCCAGCTCCGCAGCCTGACCGAGTCGATCCTGTCGCCCTCATCGTTGCCGGTGCCCGGGATCTCCCTGGCCAGCCTGCTCGTGACTATCTCGAGCCCGTCGGCTCCGGTACCCGGAAGCAGCAGCAGGATGGAGTCTCTGGAGATACGTATCCCGGTGTCTATGTTCCGCATGGTAGCTTTCAGATGGTTGGCGCACATCCGCATGACCTCCCTGGCAAGAAGGCGGTCGGGGAGCGAGCCCTGGGGAACCTGGAGTTCGATGAGGGACAGAGGGCTGGAGAACCTCCTGACCCTCTCGAGTTCGGACTCCATCCTGGTGTTGAGCTGGTTGCGGCCGGGCAGGGCGGTGTCCGGGTCGAGGTCGGCCGCTATCTCGAAGCGCTCCAGCAATCTGATGTTCTCGTTCGCAGCAGCCCCTATGGCGGCTATCGCACGCACCCGCTCCCGCACGAGGGTGGCCGACGGAGGAATGGCGTTGAGGCAGAGCACTCCGAACAGCACCCCCTGGCTGGTCATGGGGGCGGCGAAATCCGGGACATATCCGGGGATGGCCGTCGATTCGATCTGCTTCCTGATGAGCACGGTCTCCCTGCGGAACTCCTCCGCGGAGAATATCCTGCCGGTCTCGGCTACGAAACCGACGTGCCCATGGCCGACGTCGAACGCGAGATGGGTCCTGAGCTTGTCAGAGAGGCCCTCCTGGAAGTCCAGGCTGAGACGCTTGCCGGTCCTGTCCGCAAGGAAGATCGCGATGCCGGACGCCCCGGTCATGTGCTTGACGGCCCGGGCGATGAATGCGGCAAGTTCCTCCGCCTTCCTGGCGGAGAAGATCTGCTTGACGAACTCCGGGAAGAGAATCGCCAGATCCCTGTGCTGCTGGATCTCGCGGGCCTGTTCGCCTATCTTCGCCGCATCCTCCCGGGTCTCGTTCCTCAGGCTATCTATCTCTTTGATGCAAAGATCGTTACGTTCTTCCAGAAGCCTTCGTCTGGAAAGTGACAGATGGAGCGGTCGTCCCAGGACGATCGCCGCCAGCAACAGACCGGCGGCTGCTCCTATAGCGTATTCCATACCGAAACCCCCTCCGGCGAAGACCCCGGGACAAGTGACTAATATCTCGCGCGCGAGGCGGCGCGCCAACAGCATCAGCCGTGGAGCACCCTCGCCAGGATCTCGTCCTCGTGTTCGAGATGCCGCTCGAGGCTGCAGAGGCGCCGCAGGTCGCCGGGATCCAGGATGGAGGAGATCTCCGGTTCGAGCAGAGCCTCGTCCAGGAAGCTCGTACCGCTCTCCTGGGCCTTCATCGCAGCACGCTGGACCGCCGCATAGGCCTGTTCGCGAGTGAGACCCGAATCCACGAGGGCCAGCAGGACGGACTGGGATGAGAAGCGGTCACCGCCGAGTTCCAGGTTCCTCCTGACTGCATCGGGAAATATCCTGAGGCCCGCTGCGAGCTCCGCAGCCCGCGTCAGGGCGTAGCAGGCGACACCGCACGCGTCCGGCAGGATGAACCTCTCGGCCGACGAATGGCTGATGTCCCTCTCGTGCCAGAGGGCGGAGTCTTCCATGCCTACCAGCATGTAGCCCCGGAGGAGCCTGGCGAAGCCGCAGAGCCTCTCGCTCTGGATCGGGTTGCGCTTGTGCGGCATGGCGCTGGATCCCTTCTGGCCGGTTCCGAAGGATTCCTCCGCTTCTCCGACCTCGGTCCTCTGCAGGTGCCTGACTTCGGTCGCGAACCTCTCCAGCGCCGCACCGATCGAAGCAAGCGAGAAAAGAAACTCTGCGTGCCTGTCCCGGGCGACGACCTGGGTGGCGACATCCTCGCGTCCGAGGCCCAGCCTAGACATGACGAACTCTTCTACGGATGGATCGAGGTGTGCGTATGTCCCGACCGCACCCGAGAGCTTGCCGACGCAGGCCCCCTCCGCGGCCCTCCTGAAACGGAGCTCCGCCCTGTCGCACTCTGCAAGGAACCCGGCGAACTTGAGCGCGAGCGTCACCGGCTCGGCGTGCATCCCATGGGTCCTCCCGATGCACGGTATCCCCCGGGTCCTCTCCACGAGGGAAGCGAGGGCGCCGCGGTAGGCGGAGAGCGATTCGCCTATCAGCCCGGCGGAATCCCGTATCTGCATGGCCATGGCGGTATCCAGGATATCGCTCGAGGTCATGCCGTAGTGGATGTGCCGCGACTCCGGGCCGAGGCCTTCCGACACGCAGGTGAGGAAGGCTACGACGTCGTGGCGGGTCTCGATCTCGATCTCGGCTATTCGGGCGGGATCGAACCCGGCACCCTTCCGGATAAGTTCGAGATCGCCTTCCGGCACCGCTCCGGCCCTGACCCGCGCCTCGACGGCCAGTATCTCGATCTCCAGCCATCGGGCGAAACGGGATTCGTCCGACCAGATGGCCGCCATTCCTGGGATGGAATACCTGTCGATCAAATCGGGACCTCCGGAAACGGGGAGACCTCTGTACAGGACAGTTTACGATTCTGTGCCGACGTCATCGGGGCCAGTGCCCGGCTCATGACGAGAGTACCATGAACAGCAGGGGTCCCGCGCCGGCTGCGAACAGGGCGCCGTCGCCGGCCAGCCTGGTGACCAGCTCACCGGGGAACGGCGTCCTGCTGATCCCGGAGTACCCCGCCAGGAGCCACGCATTCCCGACCAGCGCGAAGAGCGCTCCGACCGGCAGCAGGCCTCCCGCGACGGCTGCGCCCGTGAAGACCACCGGGGCGCCTATGAAGACCTTCAGGAGCACCTTGCTGTTGCGGATGCCGAGTGCAAGAGGGATCGTGTCCCTTCCCACCATCGCGTCGCCCTGGAGATCGACGAGATCCATCATCAGGGATCTGCCCAGGAAGAGGAAGAGGAGGTGGATCGACCAGACCGCCACTCCCGCGGAGGGCACTTCGGTGCCCCCCCCGATCCGGTCCCCGGCCGCGGGGAGCAGGCACAGCAGCACCACCCAGCCCAGTGCGAACAGGATGTCCCTGGAGCCCGGGATCGCCCTCAGTCCTCCTGGAGGGAGCTTGTTCCCTCCGAGCAGGGGACTCGAATAGAAGGCGTAAAGGGCGAGCGACAGGCCGTAGACGATCCCGAATACCGCATTGAGCCCGAACGAGAGCCAGACGGCGGCACACAGGGCTGCGAAGCTCATCGCAGCCATCGAACGGAGACGTCTCCGGATGAAGACCTGTCTCTCCTCGCTCTCGACTCTCGACAACCCAGATTCGAGCATGGCGTTGAAATTGTGCAGGGCGAAGAGGACCAGGGCTGAGACGATGGACGGAATCAGCCAGTGCCACCTCTCCCTGCCGATCATCGAACCGCCGGCCAGCCCCAGGAGCAGCGCGGTCAGGAGGATGTGGAGGTTCGGGAAGACGAGCCCTCTCAGGATCCTGTAGGCTGCCCTGACGCGTGTTCCCTGTATCTCCTGGAGCCTTCCCAGGACTCGCCTGATCGCCCAGCTGGGAGTGGACGCCCCCGCAGTGAGGACGATCCTCCTGTAGCCGCCTATCACATGCGGATCGAGGTCCTCTGCCGTCTCGACCTGGAAGGCGGGCAGCCCCCTCTCCCGGGCGATGGCGGCCAGCCTCGAAGTGTTGGCGCTCTCCCGTCCGCCGACCACGACGACGCAGTCGGCCTTGGGAAAGAGCTCCCGGAGCTCGGTCTGACGCGATGCCGTGGACTCACATATGGTGTTTTCCCACTTGAGGTTCGGAAACCTGACCAGGAGGGCTTCGACGGTCCTCGCGAACAGTTCCGAGTCCTGTGTCGTCTGCGAGAGCAGGAAGGGCTTCGGGATGTCTGGCAGGCTCCCGACGTCCCCCGGACCCTGGATGACGAAAGCGTCGTCGCCTCCGGCGTAGGACCTGAGCGCCCTAACCTCCTGGTGGCCCGGATCGCCCAGTATGAGCACCCCGAACCCCTTCGCCCTCATCGAGCCTGCAGCGGAGAGAGCCCTTCCCACCCTCGGGCAGGTCAGGTCCTTGAGCTTGACGGAGCTGTTCTTCGAAAGCTCCCGCCTCTCTTCGAGGGTGGTGCCGTGCGTGCGCAGGAACAGGATGCCGCCCTCGGTCCCGACGGGGTCGCGGCAGAACTCGACCCCCCTCTCGGAGAGCGCCTCCAGGACGAGGGGGTTGTGTACGAGAGGGCCGACGACCCGGAACGGACCCTTGCCCCTCTTGAGTTCGGCGAGGACCAGATCCACGGCCCTGCGGACGCCCCAGCAGAAGCCGGAACTCCGGGCGACTGTGACGCTCAAGCGAGACCTCCGGGTTTATCAGATGACGCAGGTTCGAATCTATATCCCGGCAAGGCCCTCCGGACATCCCCCGGAGGGATAAAAAAAGGGGCGCCGGCAGAGCCGGCGCCCCGGGCAGCCAGGAACGGTACTAGTTGTACAGGGCCTTGATGGCGCCCCAGGTTTCGCTGCTCAGAGCAGCGTAACCCTCGGTGCGGATGAAGTAGTCGCCCATGCCCCACGGCTCCCAGACGATGAAGTCATCGCTGAAGAAGCTGTGGTCGGTGGTGTAGGTCGGGTCGCCGAGGACCGAAGGCCATCCACCGCTGGACATCTCGGAGTTGATCAGGACCCAGAAGTTGTCCTCGGCTACTACCGGCGTCGAGTACGTGGCATAGACTGCCGCATAGTGGGTCGCCGTGATGGACGTCTGGTTCAGCTGCGTGGTGGGCGTGGAGGCGTCGCCATTGTACATCTCGCCGTAGAAGGACGCGACATCCCAGGGATAGGAGCTGTGATGGTAGAACCAGTACTCGGTGTTTTCCGCATTCCATCCGCCGGAAAGGCCGAAGTCGTCCAGGTTGAACCATACGCCCCTGTAGAGCCCGCCCCAGGTCAGCCAGTTGGCAGAGCCGTCGTCATACGACAGGTTGTCATCCGTGCTGGGGATGTACAGCGGGCGCTCCAGCTGCAGGCTGTTCGCTGCGAAAGCGGCGACAGCAAGGGCACCGAGAACCAAAAGAACCCTCTTCATCTGCTTCCCCCTTTCAGGGTTTTAGGTACTTGCGATGCTAGTATGGACGCAGTCGTACGGGGTGTCAACCCCCGCCTACCCTCCCCCGGGCAGGGTCCGGAGGACCCGGCGCAGTTCGTCGCGGAGCCCCGCAGCCGCCTCGAAATCGAGTCTGGAGGCTGCCTCCAGCATCTGCTTCTCGATCTCGACTGCTGCAAGCGCCGGATCGTCGCTCCGGACAGGGGTTTCCGCCTGGCGCGCACCTCCCCTGGCGGAGTCGGCTATGCTCGTCGAGCGGAGGATCTCCTCCTTCGTCTTGAATATCCCCTTCGGCACTATCCCGTGCTCGAGGTTGAACGCGAGCTGGATCTCCCTCCGTCGCGCGGTCTCCTCCATGGCGGCCCTCATGGAGTCGGTCACCGTGTCGGCGTAGAGTATCACCCTGCCGGCCAGATTCCTGGCGGCCCGTCCAGCCGTCTGGATCAGGCTCGTCCTGGAGCGGAGGAACCCCTCCTTGTCGGCATCCATCACCGCAACGAGCGAGACCTCGGGGAGGTCGAGGCCCTCCCTGAGAAGATTGACGCCCACCAGCACGTCGAACTCCGCCAGCCTGAGGTCCCTCAGGATGGCCACCCTCTCGAGCGCGTCTATCTCGCTGTGGACGTATCTGGCCCGTATCCCGAGGTCGGACATGAAGGATGCGAGCTGTTCGGCCATCTTCTTCGTCAGAGTGGTGATAAGGACTCTCCCTCCCGCCTCGAGGGTCCTCCGGGTCTCCTCGACAAGGTCGTCGACCTGCCCCTCGGCCGGACGGATCAGCATGACAGGGTCCACCAGGCCGGTGGGGCGGACGATGAGTTCCACGACACGGTCCGACTTCCCGAGCTCGTACTCCGCGGGCGTGGCCGAGAGGCAGATCTTCTGGCTGGTCACGGCCTCGAACTCCTCGAGGAAGAGGGGCCTGTTGTCCAGCGCCGAAGGGAGCCTGAAGCCATGTTCGACGAGGGTTTCCTTCCTTGCGCGGTCACCCCTGTACATCCCCCTGATCTGCGGGATCGTCCTGTGCGACTCGTCGATGAAGAGGAGCATGTCCGGAGGGAAGTAGTCGAGGAGGCAGGAGGGTCTCTCTCCCTCGTTTCTCGCTGCCAGGTGGCGGCTGTAGTTCTCGATCCCGGGGCAGAAACCGGTCTGGGAGAGGAGCTCCAGGTCGTAGCCGGTCCTGGACTGGAGCCGCTGAGCCTCCAGTATGCGGCCCCTCGCCTTCAGCCACAGGAGGCGATCCGCAAGCTCCCGCTCTATCAGGGTGATGGCTTTGTCGAGATCCGGGCCCGCCGTCACGAAATGCTTGGCGGGAAAGATGAAAGCCCTCTCCATCTCGCCCAGGAGTCTCCCCGTGAGGTGGTCGATCTCCCGTATCGACTCGATCTCGTTCCCGAAGTACTCCAGGCGCACTCCTGTGTCCGCATAAGAGGGAACGATGTCGACAACGTCCCCCCGGACCCTGAAGCGGCTCCTGGTGAGCGCGATGTCGTTTCGTTCGTACTGCATTTCGACGAGCGACATGCAGAGGTCCTCCACCGGCAGCACGTCTCCGCGGGCGATCTCGAGGCGCGTGGACTTGAAGGTGGAGGGGTTCCCGAGCCCGTAGATGCAGCTGACCGATGCCACGACGATGACGTCCCTGCGGGAGAGGAGCGCCGCCGTGGTCTTCAGCCTCAGCCGGTCCAGCTCGTCGTTCAGGTCGGCGTCCTTCTCGATGAACATGTCGGAGGAGGGTATGTAGGCTTCGGGCTGGTAGTAGTCGTAGTAGCTCACGAAATACTCGACGGCGGCGTCGGGGAAGAAGCCCCTGAGCTCGCCGTAGAGCTGCGCGGCCAGGGTCTTGTTGTGGCTCAGCACGAGCACGGGCCTGTCGAAGCGCTCGATCACCCGTGCGATCGTGTAGGTCTTCCCCGAACCGGTCACTCCCAGCAGGGTCTGCCACTCATGGCCGGATCTGATCCCGTCGGCCAGGGCATCTATCGCCCCGGGCTGGTCTCCCGCCGGCTGGAACGACGACTCAACCCTGAATATCCCCACCCAGCGCCTCCAGGCTTATCTCGAAAGCGGAGGCCGGCCTCGAGATGCCGAGTTCCGACAGGAGCGACGGGTGTATCTCCCCCATCACTCCAGCATCCCGCCCGTCGATGCGGAGGATGCAGGACCGGCCCGGGATGAACCTCTCGTCGGGAGCGGGGACGAGGGCCAGGTCGTGCCCCCTGTCGTAGCAGACGAGGCCGATCACGGAGTGGACGTCACCGAATCCGGCATCGTTCCCTGTGATGCAGACCGCCGCCCGCATGACGGTCCTGATCCCGGCGGAGCCGTCCTCGAGGACCTCGCCCACTTCGAATATCCTGTGGGGATAGGGGGCGTGCGCGCTTGCGGCCTCGACCGACAACAGGCCCGGCAGGAGGCTGTTCCTCACTGCACCGTACTCCAGAGTCATCGGGTTTTCAATCTTCACGATGCCGGGAGGCGTTCCCGGCCTGCAGTCCGAAGAAAGCACCGGGAGGATCAGCTCCTCGCATCCGGCACCTGCCAGCAGGTTCCTCAGGGCATCCGCAAGATCCTCCACGGGTGCGGATGCGCCTATCGTATAACCCTCGGGCATCAGGGGCTCGAAGCGCTCCATCCCGTAGCCGATCGCTATGTCCTCTATCAGGTCGACCTCCTGGAGGCCGTCGTGCCTGTACGGCGGCATGCTGGCGGAGACCATCCCTGCGCCGGTCTCGCAGCCGTCCCAGCCCATCCGGTCGAGTGCGCTCGCGATCTCCCCGCCGTCCGGCAGCAGGCCGAGAACCTGCTCTATCCGTTCGGACGTCGCGGAGAGGGTGTCGCAGAAGCGCACGGGAGTGACCACGGAGGTCCCTCCTGAAGGCAGGGCACGGCCGTAGACGACTTCGACAGGGGTTATCGCCCATCCGCGGTCCTCCAGGTTGCAGGCCAGGATGGAGGCCGTCAGCTGCACGGTGCTCCAGTCCGTGCCGGTCACCTCGCAGAAGAGTCCGCCGTCCCCCTCCCTCACCCTTCCCGTACCGCTGCTGTTGATAACCGGCGGGAACGAGAGGACACCCCCGGCAGAGTCGGTCAGGATCGGGAAAAGATCCATGCCATCGAGGAGGTGGGCGTACCTGACCCCCGTCTCGGTCGCAGCGAGGATCTCCCGGAGAGACATCTCCCGGTCGCATCCGAGAGGCGTGAAGCGCACGGAATCGGGCTCGACGGCACGGTACCTCACGGGGAAGGACACCTCCACGAGCCTGTAGAAACCTATCGCCGCGGTTTTCCTGTTGCGGCCGAAGGAGGAGGCGAGCTTCTCCTGGGCGGCGATGAGCGAAGCAAGGGCTTCGGAATCGAGTGGAGCCCCTTTCGCGGTGAATGCAGCAATCCACGGACGGACTGCAGTGGTGGAGCCTTCGACCTCGAGGCTTCCCGCGGGCTCCGGGAGTCCTGCCAGATACCTGCGGGACTCACCGCGCAGTGCGGCGATCCCCCTGGCCACTCCCTCGACGCACCAGAGATCAGGGCGGTTCGTATCGTTGAGCTCGATCTTGAGTATGTCGCCTGTGGCCTTCAACTCGGCCTTCAGCGATGCAAGGAGCGTTTCCAGTTCCGAATCGGAAATTCCGGCGCAGCCGGAGAGCCTTTCCAGATCCGTCCGGGAGACTTCGATCTTAGGCATCCGACGCACCTCCTCCACCGCCGGGCATGCGCTCCGGTCTAACCTTCATGGCCCTCAGCCTCCCGAGATCCTCCGTCATCAGGTCGCGGATGTCGGAGAGACCCATCGCGGTCATGGCCATCCTGTCCAGGCCGAGGCCCCAGGCGATGACGGGCACCTCGATGCCGAGGGGGCGTGTGACCTCGGGGCGGAATAGGCCGGCGCCTCCCATCTCCATCCAGCCGATCGACGGGTGGTGGATGTGCAGCTCAACGGAAGGCTCGGTGAACGGGAAGTATGACGGATAAAGCCTGTACTCCTCCGCTCCCGCGAACTTCCCGGCGAAGAGGCGGAGCAGCCCGACGAGGTGCCTCAGGTTGATCTCGTCCCCGAGCACGATCCCCTCCACCTGGAAGAAGTCCGGGAGGTGGGTTGCGTCCACCTGGTCATAGCGGAAGCATCTCGCTATGCCGAAGTACTTCCCGGGGACGCCGGGGCCGGATGCGAGGCATCTGGCCGAGAGCGCCGTCCCCTGGGACCTCAGGACCGCCTTGCCCGCACGAGTCTCGTCGTAGTCATAGCCCCATCCGCGGCTGCCCGTGCCGCCCCCGTCCCTGTGAGAGCCGGCCACCCTCCGGAGGATCCCGGGTTCCGGGGTGAAGCTCCTGCCCCCCGTATCGAGGAAATAGACGTCGTGGATGTCACGGGCGGGATGGAACTGGGGCATGAAGAGCGCGTCGCTGTTCCAGAACTCGCTCTCGGCGATCGAACCCCTCATCTCGGTGAAACCGAGCGCGAGGAACCTCCTCCTCACCGAGTCGAGGAACTCCCGGTAGGGGTGGAGGCGACCGGAGTGCACCCTGGCAGCCGGGATATCCATGTCGTAACGCCTGAACCGGACGTCGCGCCAGGAACCGTCCGCGAGCATCGCAGGCGTCAGCTTTCCAGCCACCTTCTCCGTGGCGGCCTTCTCGAAGGCCTCCCTGCCGGCGGCATTCATGGTCAGTTTCTGACGGGTGACCGGGGTGAGTACGAACTCCGCCCTGCCCCTGCCCCGTTTCGGGCTCCTCTCGGAGACCAGGGCCGAGACAGCGGGATCGAGCCTCTCCAGCAGTACGGGCTCCCCCCGGGAGAGAGGCGCGTAGACCTGATCCCAAACGCGGAGGAACACTCCCGCATCGCTCCCCGACGACTCGAGACTCCCGCCGTCCCGCCTCGCGAGCCCGCTCCTGGTCACCGCCCCGAGAGCGCTCCCCCAGCGGGCCTGATCGAACCTGGGATCGGCCTGGATCGACGAGAAGTCCTTCACTCCGGAAGCGAGCATGCCGAGCAGGAGGAGCTCCGGAGTCCCGCCGGCGGCGAGGCTCTCTTCGCCGAGCGGACCGAGTTCGACCTTCGTATCGCCCGGCTCCTCGGTCTCATCCACGAGCCCCCTGGAGATCAGCCACTGGGCTGCACGCCTGTAGGATCCCTCGCCGGCGATGCCGCTCCCGGCTATCAGCTCGGTGTCCCAGGCCTCTCCCGCCTTCTGGAGGTAGCCGAGCAGCTGGAGCTCGAGGGGATGGAGGTCCCTATCTTCCACCGGGAATCCTCTCGACAGTCCAGAGCACGAGCTCCGGATCCACGAACAGACCCTGTTCGGGCCGGGGAACCCTGTTCTCTCCCTTGAGCACCGAACCGCAGTCGGGGCAGACCGCCGTCCTGGGATCGATGGTCGCGTCGCAGACGGGGCAGACGAGCTGCAGACGGGTGTCCACGTAGGCACTCAGCTCCCCGGCAGTGACGTATCCGTCGCCGTTCTCGTCGGCTGCACCGACGGACCCGTCGAGGAGGATCGGCGTCAGGATCCTCTCGCTGACGCTGAGATCCTCTCTGGCGGCCGTCAGGACCAGAACGTTGGAGTCCTCCTCGAAATCGTTGACCAGTCCGCCGGAGTGGCAGGCGTCCACGAGCAGGATCACGGACTCACCGAGGTCGGACAGCCGGTCCGAGAGCCAGTCGTCGTCGATGTCCTCGTCGTAGAGGCAGATGGTCTCGTTGGTATCGTCGGCCTCCTCGGCGCCGCCCGAGCCCGGAGCCATCTGGCTCCCGTGACCGCTGAAGAAGACGAAGAGGCGGTCACCAGCGCCTGCTGCCGCTCTGGCGTCCATCACCGCGGACTTGAATGCATCCGCGGTGGCCATGCCGTCGACCATCAGGATGATGTGGTCGGGGTCGACTCCCTGCCCGCTGACGAGGAACCTGTAGAAGTCCAGGGCGTCCATGCTGGCGCGGTCCAGGACATCGGCGGCGGAGGGGTATCCGCTGATCCCTGCTATCACGGCCCAGGTCTCGCCCGGACCGCCGGGCGCGGCGAGGGGTTCACTGCGTACGTTCTCGGCAGCTATCGAGAAGGATCCCTCCCCGGACCGATCGTACGCATACACTGTAACCGCGTACGTGGCGGCTTCGGGGCAGTGGAAGGAAATCTCCTCGTCCCCGGCGGCGTCCGCGGAACTGACCCACCCCTGCGCCATCCGGTCGATCCCGGGACCGGAGACGAATAGATCGAAATCGGCCTCCCTCTCGGCGCCCGTGAGCTTCACGCTCAGGACGGCGTCAGCCTCGGATCTCACCTGGAAGGTCGCCACCGGTTCGTCCGGATCGAGTGCACCCCTGGCCGACCCGTCGAGGATCTGCGGCCTGGAGGGCATGATGGTAAGCCTGCAGGTCGACTCGTTCACGTTCCCGGCGAAGCCGGGGCTCACCCAGAGCGTATCTCCCGCTTCGATCCAGACTGCGAGCCTCTCCTCGCCTCTCTCCGTGGCGAGGGTAATCACGGGCGGACCGTCGCTCCTGAAGACGGTGAAGTCGCCGTCGCGGGTCTTCTCGAACGTGGCGAGTATCTCGTAGATGCCCGTCTCGGGCGGGGCGATGCCGACTATCGGCGAGCGGCCGGAGGACAGGGTGACGACCGTATCGAGGCGCGCTCCCGTATGCGCCTCAAGACCACCGGTCTCGCTGAGCTGATAGCGGATCCTGTCAGAATCGCCGTAGTCATAAGCTCTGACCTCTGCCACGAACCCCGCCCCGCCCGCAGGCAGGAGGAGCGCCTCGCTGCAGCTGTAGGTGGACGATCCGGCCAGGTACTCGCCGTCGATGTCGTACAGTACCAGATCGATGTCGCCTGTTTCGGAGGAGCTGCCGAGGTTGAGCAGGCGCCTGCGCTCCGAGGAGCCGATGCGGAACCGGGAGACGAGGCTCTCTCCGTCGAGAGTTCCCGTGCGCGATCCCGACAGCGTGGGGAAGGAGCCCTGGCGTGATGCCGAGAGAGTGAACGAGCCGTCGCCGGCCTTGTTGAACCGGGACACGACGACGACGAGGGTCTCGGCGGGCATCGCGCTCGCCTGTGCCGTCTCGTCGCCCTCCGTGCTGTATCCGCCGGCCCAGAGGTTCATGCCTGTACCGTAGACCTCGAGATCGAGATCGGTCGAGCTCCCGCCGTCGAGTTCGAAGAGCCACAGGCCCTCCTCCGGCGGGATGAATCTGAATGCCTCGCTCATCTCGTTGCCGGCGACGTTCCCGGACTGGGTCGAACCCGCAGGCATCGTGACGGGCGCCTTGTCGTTGACGGTGATGGTGACCTCCGAGCCGGGGCGCCCGGTGATCTCGACGAAGAACCAGTAGTCGCTGAAAGCCGAGAGGACGAGGCCGCCCCTGTCGCTTGCGGCCAGCGTGGCGCCTTCCTCGTCGTACGCGGTGAGAGTTGCTGCGGGATCCGAGGAGACCCTCAGGAAAGTGTAGTCCTGCTCGAGTATCCGTACCCAGGCGGTGCCCTCCGCGAGCGTGACGGTCCTGCTCTCCCCTGAGACCAGGAGAGGCACCTCGGATGCGGGCGGAAGCACCCCGCCCAGACAGGCTAACAGAATGACAGGGCTCATCGGTCCTCCAGGTGAGGTGGAACTGCCGTGCGCCGGGCGCCGTTCGAGAGCGACACTATGGTTACGGGCCGTATTATGGCAAGTCTAGCCTGTCGCGGCGAAGGGGTTCGACCTGCGCTCCTCGCCGACGGTCGTGTCCGGGCCGTGTCCCGGGTGCACCACGGTCTCGTCGGGGAGGGGGAATATCCTGGCGCGGATGGATTCGATCTCCTTCGCGCAGGATGCTCCCCAGAGCCTGCCGACGCCGGGGATGCTGTCCACGCCAATCGAACCCTTGAAGAGGGTGTCTCCGGAGATCAGGTGCCCTGGGAAGAGGAGTCCGATGCTTCCGGGGCTGTGTCCGGGAAGATGGATCACCCTGCACTCGAGGCTCCCGGTGGAGAGGACTTCGTCATGCAGGAGCTCCCGGTCCAGGCCTCCGGTGGAGAGCCAGGCTCCGAAGGCGGCCGAGGAGTTCAGGCCGGGGTCGGTGAACAGCGGCAGGTCGTCCGGATGACCTGCGAGCGGGACCCCCAGCCGGTCAGCCCACCAGCGGGCGTCGGAGATGTGGTCCGCATGGCCGTGTGTGAGGACCACGAGGCCGATCGACCAGCCCTCGATCATGCCCTCGATCCTGGACCTCTCCTCGCCGTCCACGGAGGCCGGGTCGACGAGCAGAGCGGTGCGGGTCAGCCGGTCCCCGGCCAGGTAGCATCTGGTCCAGGTCCAGCTCCGCGCTACTCCGATGCTCCGGATGACCAGCAGATCAGGAGACTTCATCCGCAAACGCGCCGAAGCCCTGGTGCATGCCGGGGATGCCCTCCGACGACTTGAGCCTGGCGGAGAGGTCGAACATGCAGAGGAGGGCGTAGCCTCTGAGATCCCTCCGGTATGAGACCGACGTCGCGAGCTTCCCTCCCGGATGCTGGAGGAGCAGGCTCTCGAACTCTCCGGGGGGGAGATAGCGGGGCCAGACGGAGAAGGTCGTGCGCAGACAGGGAGCGAACGGGTCCGGAACGCGCATCATGGTCTTCATGAGGTCGAAGTCGCCTCCGAGATGGTGGACTGCGGACCTCATCTGGGCGGGCGTCCGCTTCCCGTTCGAGCCCGGGGACGGCATCCTGGTGACGAAATCGAGGCCTTCGCCGGAAGGATACCCCAGTTCCAGGAGCGCCGGGGCCTCGTCAAGACATGCGGACATGAGCTCGGATGCGGAATCCGCCGGAAGCGAAGCGGAGACCTCCGCAAGGTCCGGCCAGAGGCTGAGAGTCCTCGACAGCCTCGCCACCCTCGATCCTGCGGCACTCCTCGATATCTCTCTCACGTGGTTCCGAAGGGAGGCGAACTGGGGGATCCAGACCGTGGATCTCCTGCCGCCGCTCCACAGGGCCATGTGGTAGAGGGCCCTGGAGACCTGCCAGGTCGACTGGAAGGAGCTCGGGAACATGTTCAAAACCCGGACCTCGGATGGCAGGTCCTGACGACTTCGGAAAGCCAGGTCCTGTCGATGTCGGTATAGATCTCCGTGGTCCTGATGTCGGCGTGCCCGAGGAGCTCCTGCACTACCCTGAGGTCGGCTCCGCCCTCGAGCAGGTGAGTTGCGAAGGAATGCCTCAGCGTGTGGGGGTGCGTCGCGGTGGAGACGCCCGCCATGAGTGCCGCCTGCCTTACGATGTTCCAGAAGGACATCCTGGACAGAGGCCTGCCGTTCCTCCCGACGAAGACGAAACGGCTCGCACGGCCCGCGAGGAGCTCGAGCCTGGATCCTTCGAGATAGCGACCGAGCCAGGAAACCGCAGGTCCGCCCATCGGCACCAGCCTCTCCTTCCCGCCTTTGCCCAGCGGTCGGATCCAGCATTCCTCGAGCGAAATCCTGTCCATGGTCAATCCGACCAGTTCGCTCTCGCGCAGCCCGCAGCCATAGGCGAGCTCGAGCATGGCCCTGTTCCGGGACGAGACCGGGCCGCTCCCGTCGAAGGCCTCGACGAGCGAGGCGGCATCTGCGGGTGAGAGCACGTCCGGAAGTCGATCCGCGACCTTCACACGGGGGGCCTTGTCGACCGGATTGTCTCTCCTGAGACCCTCCGATTCGAGGTAGGCATAATATCTCCTGAGAACGGAGAGCTTCCTCCTCACGGAGGCGGGAGCCATCCCCGAAGCACCGAGCGAGGCTGCAAACCTGTTTATGGCGGCGGAGTCTGCACGGACAGGGTCCAGACCCCTCTCCAGAAACCAGCCCGATGCGGCGGACAGGTCGGAGGAATATGCCGCGACGGTTGCACGGGACAACGATTTCTCCAGAGCAGAGAAGTCCAGGAAGTCTCGGATCGTCTCATCCACTGCTGTTCAGCCAGGACATGAAACCCTCCGGACTCCGCCTGGGGGCGGGTCTGGAGGGAGTGGACGTGCAGAGGCTCACCGTGACGCCGGGTCTCTCCAGCAGTGCCGCAATCTCCGCAGCCTTGCGCTGGGGCTGTCCCGAGGCCACCCTGGAGGGCATTCCGCCGTCGATGAGCGCCATGGCCTCCTCCCTCCTGAAGTCGAGCCTCTCGCAGAGCGTTCCGATGACCCCGTCCACGGCTTCCGGAGAAACCGAGCTGAGGTAGACGGAAAGCGCGTTCTCAGGCTGCGACGGGGCGGGGGCGATTATTGGAGGCGCCTCTGAAACCTGCGGCGGGATCCTGGACAGGTCCTCGAGGGACGGCAGGACGGGCGGCTCAGGCGGAGTGCTGCCGGGCCACCTGAAGAGAAGGGACGGAGGAGCCTGGCCCGGCATCCTGCCCTCGGGCAGGACGGGGGGAGATTCGGGCAGCGGCGGGGAGGGGTCCTCGGCGGTCCGTTCCGGGATCCGTGTCCGCTTTTCGGAAGCCTCTACGACAGCTGCGGGAGGGGTCTCGGGAGGTGTCTCCCTGACGACCCGGGGGGGTGTGATGCCGTGCACCGTCCCGGCCGAGGGCGGCCTGGGGGTGGCGACAGGCCTCAGATCGACCATCCCGCCGGATTCCACAAGGGTTCGCTTGATCCTCCTGGCGGTCTCGTGATCCACGGAATCCCTCAGTACGAAGGGAATCCTCGACAGCCAGACCACGATCTGCTCGGGAGGGAGGCCGGAAAGCTTCTGCAGGGTCTCGCGCAGCCTCGCCCTGTGACCGGGCTTGAAGCCGGTGAGGACAACGCGGAACAGGGTCGCTTCGGGGCTCTCGTCAGGGCTCACCGAACATATGAGTCCGAGGTCTCCCAGAGTCTTGGACAGAGCCCTGGCTCTCTCTTCTTCGAAACCGTCACCCACGAGAAGACCGTTCCTCCGGAGAGCGAGCAGCACCTCTCCTCTTCCCAGACCGGTGAGCTCCTCGAGGGTTGCCAGGGTTCCGGGGGCCGGGTTCTCGGCCCTCGCAAGGACCCTCCAGCTCATCTGGAGCCCGCAGCGGCCGACTGTCTCCTCGCGAGATGAAGCCTGTCGCCCATGTCGATGAGGTCACCCGTCACGTTGGAGGAGACCAGCGCGGCGCAGGTGGTGCTGCCGGTCGAGAGGACGACGAGTTCGGATATCGGGATGTCGGCCGTGATGACGCGGTTCCCGCCTCTGTCCTCCGCGATGTCCCCGTAGTTGTAGACGACGAAGACGTCTCCGGGGACGAGGCCGGCGTCGGAACCCCTGTTCAGATAGACGACGTCATAGGCGTAGGTCCTCGAGACATCCCTGTCCTGGAGCCCTATCACCCAGGCGGTGAGTTCCTCGTTCGTCGGGTTCGTGTTGACCGCGATGCCGGTCGAGGGCTGGTACCAGATCACGAGGTCGCCTGCGTTGGTCGAGAGCGAGCTGTGCTCGATCAGTGCCAGAGAGGTGGTCTCCGAGGGGTCGATCACCCTTATGAGCCCGGCGACCCGGACGATGGTGCCGATCTCCGCGCCCGTCTCGGGGTCGAATGCGGTCTCCCCGGGCTCGAGCACCTGGAACAGGCTGTTGGCCTCGACGCCGTCGGACGTACCCATGTCGATCTCGACGAGGTCTCCGGCATATGCGTCGTCATTGCTGTCGATGTCCTGATCCTCGACGTTGACGGCCAGGATCACCCCGGGGGAGGCTACGGGGCCTGCGGAGATGAATCCGGCGGATTCCAGCCTCAGCCTGCTTAGCATCGGTGCGCTGGCGGCGAGGGTTGGCGCCACGACCGGGATGGACGTGTAGACCGATCCGCGGGATGGAGCGGTTCCCATGATGTCCGGAAGGTTGATCTCCATCCCCGGGACGAGGTACTCGACTCCGACGATGGACGGATTGGCAGCCAGGATGTCGTCCCAGTAGTCAGGGCTGCCGTAGAAGCGGATGGACAGGTCCCAGAGGGTATCTCCGTAACCGATGGCATAGGTCGCCGCCGCGGCTGATGCGACTCCGGCGAAAACCACCAGCAAGAGGCCGTACATGACCGAACGCATCCGACACCTCCATATCCTTCGCCGGTGCAGGACTCGACCCGTCCCCTCCGGCATGAATATCATAACTTCATAAAATCTAAAGTTGGTCGATGAATGAAGTCAATGAGTCCCTCATTTCGCGGGGAAGATCGCGAAGTGTCCGTCATCGCCGCTTCCCTCGACCGTTATCGACACGGTGAAGAAACCGGATGCTCCAGCCGAGGATGGGGCGTTGACCGCGAGCATCAGGTTCCCCTCGCCCTGCGACAGGCCTGACCAGCTCGCGCCTATCGTGAACGGAGCCCCGTCCTCCCCGATGCGCCCCACCAGGCTGCCGTCGGGCGATCCCGGCGAGAGCGAGAGCGTCGTGGCAGTGCGTTCGAGTCCCTCCGGATCTACGGTACCCGTTCCCACGACCGAATTGCCCGCGGACAGAAGGACGACCCTGGATCCCGGCTCCAGCCGGAGATGGGTGTCCGTCCAGCCGGCGGAGGCGTGCACGTCCAGAAGCAGGGACTCGACCGTCACAGGCCCCCAGGTCACGGCGGCGACATCCCGGATTCCCGCCGAGGCGTCCACTCCGGCGCCGGACACTTCCAGCACCCCGCCCTCCATCGTGACTTCCCCGCGATAAAGGGCTCCACCCCTGAGGAGCACGGAGGCGGGTCCTCCGGGAACCGGCACGGAGAACCCGTCGAAACGGGCTTCGCCTCCGGCGATCGCCTCCAGCCGCCCGGATACCACCCGTCCGCTGCCATCGACCAGCCTGTCCGGAGGCTTCCCGCAACCGCAGGCGAGAAGGGCCGCAAGGGCGACAAGGAAGATCTTTCTCATCAAACACCGTCCTCGACGAGGAATATGCCTACGGCATCCTCGATCCTGTCGATGGCCACGAACTCCATCTCGTGCCTCAGGGCGGGCTCGATCTCCTCGAGGTCCCTGGTGTTGTCTCGCGGATGGAGCACCCTCCTGATCCCGGCCGAATGGGCGCCCAGGACCTTCTCCTTCAGACCGCCTATCATCATCACCCTCCCGTGGAGGGTAAGCTCGCCGGTCACAGCGGAGTCCGACCTGAGCGGCCGGCCCGTGACGGCCGAGAGTATGGAGAGAGCCATCGCGACTCCGGCCGACGGACCGTCCTTGGGCGTGGCTCCCGCCGGGACGTGGACGTGGATGTCGATCTTCTGGAAATCTCCCTCGTAACCGTACTGCGAGGCATGAGCCCGGACCCATGTCAGGGCTGCCTGCGCGGACTCCTTCATAACGTCGCCCAGCTGTCCTGTCAGGGAAAGCTTGCCCGTTCCCGGCATCGTAGTGCTCTCGACGAACAGGATCTCGCCGCCTGCGGCCGTCCAGGCCAGGCCGGTGGCGACACCCACCCTCGGAGAACGGCCTGCTGTCTCGGAGAAGAAGCGGATCGGACCCAGGAAATCGGGCACGGTGCCTCCGGTGATGCCTGCCGCGACATTCTCGCCCGAAGCCACCCGGACCGCTATCCGCCGGCAGATCTTGCCGATCTGCCTCTCCAGCTCCCTCACCCCAGCCTCGCGGGTGTACCCTTCGATGACGGACAGAATCCCGCTCCTGTGGAAACGTGCGTTCCTTCCTGTCAATCCGTTGTTCTTCACCTGCTTGGGCACCAGGTACCGCTTCGCTATCTCCAGCTTCTCCGCACCCGTGTAGCCGGAGAGCCTGAGGACCTCCATCCTGTCGAGCAGAGGAGAAGGGATCGTGTCCAGCTGGTTTGCGGTGGTGATGAACTCCACCTTGCGCAGGTCGAATGCGACATTGAGGTAGTTGTCCCTGAAGCTGAAGTTCTGCTCGGGATCGAGGACTTCCAGGAGCGCCGAGGTCGGATCCCCCCTGAAGTCGCGGCCGATCTTGTCCACCTCGTCCAGCATGAAGACCGGGTTGTTGGTCCCGGCCTCCCTGAGCCCCTGGATTATCCTGCCGGGCATCGCTCCCACGTAGGTTCGCCTGTGACCCCTGATCTCCGCCTCGTCGTGGACGCCTCCCAGGGATACCCTCACGAATCGCCTCCCCATGGCGCGTGCGATGCTCCTGCCCATGGAGGTCTTCCCGACACCGGGAGGCCCGACGAAGCACAGGATCGGGCTCGATGCGGACGGATTGAGCTTCTTGACGGCCAGGAACTCGAGTATCCTCTCCTTGACGTCCTTGAGGTCGTAATGGTCCTCGTCGAGGATGGTGCGGGCGGCCGCTACGTCGAGCGAGTCCTGCGAGCCGCGCAGCCAGGGGAGAGTGATGATCCATTCGATGTATGTCCTGGAAACGGCGACTTCCGGCGTTCCGGGAGGCATCCGGGCAAGGCGGTCCAGCTCCTCGTCGGCGGCCTTCTTCACTTCCTCCGGGAGCTCCGCCGAGGCGAGCCTCTCGCGCAGCTCGGCCGCCTCCGGGTTGTCTCCCTCGCCCGAACCGAGCTCCTTCTGGATGGCCTTCATCTGTTCCTTGAGCCAGTACTCCTTCTGATCCTTCTCCATCTCGGAGCGGACCTGGCTCTGTATCCTGTTCCTGAGCTTGAGGATCTTCACTTCCTTCGCCATCAGGTCGGAAAGGAGTCTGAGCCTCTTCAGGATGCTGTTCTCTTCGAGGATCTTCTGCTTGTCCTGTACTCCGGTCTCGATTCCTCCGGCGGCTACGAAACCCAGCCTCTCCGGATCCCGCAGCAGGCCGACAAGCTGGACTTCGTCCGGGACCCCGGGGGACAGCTCGACTATCTGCTTGAGCTGCATCTCGATGTTCTTGCGCCAGGCCTCGATCTCCTCGTCGTGCTGGGGCCATTCCGTCTCGAGCTTCTCGACCCTGGCCACGAGGTACGGGGTGGTCTGGACGTACTCGACGATCCTGAACCTGACGAGACCCTTGAGGCTGAGCCTGATGACGTCGCCCGGGAACCTGTAGAGCTTGACCACCCCCGCTGCGGTCCCGACCGAGAAGAGATCCTCCGGGTCGACCGGCATCGAATCGGGGTTGTTCACGGCCACCAGGCCGACGATCTTGTTCCCGACCACGGCTTCGTCCACAAGCCCGATCTGGGCGGTGTCGCTCACCGTCAGCGGGATGAGCGCATATGGGAAGGCAACCCCGTCCTGCAGCGGCAGGATCGGGATGGTCTCCGGGAGCAGGAATTCGTTCTCGTCAGTCATCCGGAATCTCCCCGTCAACCCTTATGCCGACCGGATCCTCGGAGGACCGGGGCATCTCGATGCAGAGAACGCCTTCCCTCATCGATGCAGTAATTCTCTCGAGGTCGATCCTGCACGGGAGGTGGATCTCCCGCTCGAAGCGCCCCGTCCTTATCTCCAGCCTCTCGGCGGACAGACCCGTCCGAGTGGGCTTCCTGACACCCTTCACGACTATCGAACGCCTGTGGGCGAAGACCTCCAGCTCCTCGAGGTTCATGCCCGGGAGCTCGACATACATAACGAGCATGTCGGCCGTCTCGTAGAGATCGACGGAGGGAGACCAGAATCCCGCGTAGCTCTGGATCAAGACTCCGGCCGCCGTCCTACTCGATGTCGAATCGGACTTGGACCGTAGTAGTGACCTCCACGGGCTGTCCGCCCTGAGTGGCGGGCTGGAATCGCCATTGCCTGACAGCATCTGCCGCTGCCTGACCGCATCCGAGCCCCAGAGGATCGTTGATGACCTGAACCTCGGTGACCGATCCGTCCGTTCCGACGCGGACGTCCAGGGTGATGTACCCGTGCAGGTCCCCGCGCTCCCTCGCCATGTCCGGGATCGAAGGAGCGGACTGTGAGATGGCGAAAGGCGGAAGGACCGGCTGCTCCTCGATCACATCGGGCTGCTGCTGCCTTTCGGGTGCGGTATAGCGGATCATCGTGTCCTCGCCCAGGGAGATGGTCACGGAGCTGCTCTGATCCTCGTAGTCAGGATTCGTCAGAGTCACAGAATAGGTACCGGGCTCCAGTTCGATGGGCGGGAGGGGGGTCTGCCCGTAGGACTGCCCGTCTATCGAAACCTCCGCCCAAGGCTCCGGTCCGATCAGGAGTCTCCCGGTGGTCACTATCTCCACGGGCGAGACCGTCTGGCTGAAACCGTCGGCACCCAGCGTGATGCTCCTCGACCAGTCCTCGCGCCCCTCCATCCGTATCATGACGGTGTGGGGACCTCTCTCGGCGATATGCGTCACTCGACGGCCGGTGCCGACCTGGACGCCGTCTACGAGGAAGGTGGCGTTGCCCTCGACATCCCCGGCCAGGGTCAGCGAGATCTGCGAGGTTTCCGCAGACAGGAGCGCAAGAGCCTGGTTGAAGTTCTCCGGAGTGTCCACCAGGACTGTCTCGGGCAGGGAATTGAAGCCCTCCAGACTGGCCTGGAAGACATGGAGGCCGGTCAATACATCTACTGTGGAAGAGTCGGACTCGAGTCCGTCGACTATGTACGTGACCTCTCCCGGTGCCGGCTGGGGCTCCCCGGCGGGCATGAGGATGCTGAACTGGACTCGCGTGCTGTTCGTGCCGAGCGTGTCGAGGCTTATGGTTTCGTCCAGGGCCGCACCCTGCTGCAGATCGAGCACCCTCGAGTAGACCTCGTATCCCTGCGCCCTTATCTCGAGGTTCTTCGAGCCGAAGTCGCTGCCGCTTTGGAGATAGGCTCCGGTGGAATCCCTGTACATGTCGACTCCGTCGATCGTCACGGACATGTCCTCGGGACCTTCGACCGCGAATGAGACGGAATAGGGCTGGATGACGGGGATCTCGGGAGGCTGGGGCGGGCGCGGCTTGAATATCGCCAGGATGCCGAGCACCACGACTGCAAGCACTACGGCTCCCACGACGATCATCAGCACGGGGTTCCTGCGGCGTTTCCCCTCGGAGGGCGTCGGGCGCGGTTCGGCCGGAGCCGCGGCGGCGGGAGCGGTGGCGACCACCGGGGTCTCCCGTGTCTCGGAGACCGGTCCGGCAGCCTTCTGGAGCTTGTCATGGAGATCCCTGATCGTGGCGTCCCGGGGGTATTTCCGGCTCGCGGCGCGAGCCTCCTCGAGGGCGGAGGCGTAATCGCTCCTGCCGATGAGTTCGCGGATGGAGGCAGCCGCGGCAGCCGCACCCCTGGGCGCGACCGGAACCTCGACGACCTTCGCGGGCTCGACAGCGGGAATCTCGATCAGGTCATCAGAGTCGAGTTCGAGCTCCTCGATCTCGGGGACGGGGACGGGAGCGACGGGCGGGGGCGTCACTCTCTCCAGCTCGGAGACGAGCCGGGCCAGCGCGGGAGCCTGGGCCCAGAAGTTGAAGATGTTCCAGGCCTGCTCCATGGCGCCTGCGGGATCGCCGGACCTGAGCCTCGTCAGCCCCAGATCGGCGAGATTGTTCGCCTTGATGCTCCGCTTGACGATCTTGATCCTGCGGTTGATCTCCTCGTTGCCGGAATCCTGCCTGCGAGCCCTCTCGAGTTCCTGGAGAGCCCTGATCTCGTCTCCGGAGTCGACCGCCTCCTGGGAACGCCTGATACACTCGTCGACAAAGCCTGTGGAGTCGGTACCCGTGGATTCCTCGGGGGCATGCGCCCTTATGGATCGTGTTCTCTTGAAGACCTTCATCGCCGCGATCTCGCGCTCGATGCTCTGGATCGCCTCCCTGACCTCGTCGTTGCCGGGATCGGCTTCGAGTGCCTTGCGCAGGGTCAGCAGGGCCTGGTCGCGATCTCCGGATTCCATCTGTCTCCTGGCGGTGCGGAGGAGATCATTCACACGATCTTCAGATGCACTCATCAATCCCCCTTGCAAGGGTGCCGAGGAGCAATCCCCGTTACATGCTGCCGCCGGTTCCCCGTCCGCGACGGCCGGGAGATCCCATTTCCCCAAAGCAATATAAAAAGCAGCCTGCCGCTGACAACTACGGACGCGGGGAGGTCGTCGCGGGAACAGAGAACCTCATCGGGAGAGCGTTTCAGACGGCAGGCGCACTGCGCGCCCCGAAGCGCCACTCCATCTCTCCCAGCGCCTGTGCGCCCGGCGGGTTTCTTCTTGCGAGCTCCGCGGCCTCGGGGATCAGGTCGCCGTCGAGGACGAGATCGGCAACCCTGAATTCCGGAAGGCCGTGCTGCCTGGTTCCGAGCACATCACCGGGTCCCCTCAGCTCGAGATCCCTCCTGGCGAGTTCGAAACCGTCCTCCGTGGCTGCCAGGACCTCGAGTCGCTCCATCGCCTTTCCCCCCGTGTCGCGGCCGGCGATCAGGTAGCACCAGGAGTCCCTCCCGCTCCTGCCCACCCTGCCCCGGAGCTGGTGCAGCTGGCTCAGGCCGAAGCGCCCGGCTCCCGACACGATCATCACGGTGGCCTCGGGGACGTCGAGGCCCACCTCCACGACTGTCGTGCTCACGAGAACCGAGATCCTGCCGGCGGCGAAGTCGTACGCCCTGGAGTTCTTCTCTGCGGGGCTCATGGATCCGTGCAGGAGCCCCACACCGAACCTGCCGGCGGGTCCTGCGGCCAGGCGCTCGCAGGAGGTGGCGGCGTCGAGCAGATCCTGGCTCTCGGACGCCTCCTTGAGAGGATAGACTATATATGCGCGCTCGCCGAGCCCCAGGCGCTCGAGAAGCTTGTCGAAGGCCTCCCTCCGCCCTTCCTCGCCCAGGATCCGCGTGAAGACTCGCCCCCGTCCGGGCGGCATCTCGTCGAGCACGGAAACGTCGAGATCCCCGTAGAAGGCCATCGCCAGGGTCCTCGGGATGGGTGTCGCCGACATCACGAGAAGATGGGGGAGCCTCTCGCGGTTCGAGAGGAGGGCCTCCCTCTGGTCGACGCCGAACTTGTGCTGCTCGTCGACGACGAGGAGTGCGAGGCGCGGGATGGAGACGGGAGGTTCCAGGATCGCATGCGTACCGACGAGGAGCATCGGCGCCCCGGATGCGGCTTCGGCCAGGATCGAAGCACGGGCCTGCGGGGACACCCCCCCTGTGAACAGCGCGATTCTGACTCCGGAAGGTCCCAGCAGCGAGGACAGGCTCCTGTAATGTTGCGAAGCCAGGACTTCCGTCGGTGCGAGGATCACGGACTGCAAGCCGCACATGGCTCCCGCCCAGCAGGCGAAGGCGGCGACCGCGGTCTTCCCCGATCCCACGTCCCCCTGAAGCAGCCTCCTCATCGCGGAGCATCCGCAGAGATCCGACCGGATCTCTGCGAAGACCCTCCTCTGGGCGCCGGTCGGGACGAACGGCAGCCGGGCTTCGAAATCCTTTTCCGAGAAGCGGTCCGGTTCCAACCGGTACCCTGGTCGGACGCCGGCGGCCTCGCGTATCGACCTGAGATACCCCTGGTGCAGGTAGAGCTCCTCCAGCGCCAGGAGCCTCCTTGCCGATCCGGCGGTTTCAGGGCTGGACGGGGAGTGGATCTCGACGAGGACTTCCAGGCGGGATCCGAATCCGGCGGCAGCCCTCGCTCCGGGCGGGAGAACGTCCGGGAGGTCGTCTCCGAGACAGTCGAGAGCCTTCTTCACCAGGCCTCTCATGACGCCCTGGGTCAGTCCGGCCGTGAGCGGGTAGACAGGTGGCATCCGGCCTGAATCCATTGCGCTGCACTGCTCGTCGTCGAGGAAGGTGATCTCGGGATGCGCCATGGTCGGCCCTCTGAAGAAGCCCGCCCGTCCTGACGCGATAAGGCGGACTCCGGGCGAGAGGCGCTGCCTGAGGAAGCCCGCGTTGAAGAAGACCATGTCGAGGATCCCCGTGCCATCGGACAGGAAGACGTGCAGGAGGACCCTGCCCCCCTTGATCCTGCGCTCGGTGGAGTGCATGACGACGCCGGAGACGGAGGCCTCGACCCCGGGTTCGAGAGAGCCGACGGCCCTGATGAAGCGCCTGTCGAGATAGGATCTGGGGATATGGAGGAGGAGTCCGCCAAGTGTGCGGATACCGAGCCTTGCCAGGGTGCGGGCTCTCGCGGGCCCGACCCCGGGCAGGAAGCGGACATCGTCTCCGAGGGTTGGTCCGGTCATGCCCCGATAGTATTCCCGCAGGCGGCCGGGTGCAACCCCGGGAGGTCTTGACGGTTCGGGTCCGGGCTCATATTGACGGGCCAACGATCAGACATGGAGGTCTCTTTCGGATATGGAGCAGGTTTCCCTCAAGGAGCTTCAACTGGCGGTCGCAAACGACCCCGCTGATATCGAATCACGCCTCCTGCTTGCCAGACGCTACATGGACGACCATTCGCCCAAGAGGGCCATCAACCTCCTGGAACAGGTCACGGGGCTCGATCCCAACCATGCCGAGGCCTGGCTGCGCCTGGGCCTCTGCTGGGGCATGGCCCTCCTCGAGAACCTCCCGCCGGTGGAGCTCTGGGGCGAGGAGAAGGACGAGGAACTGATGGTCGAGAACTCGCTTCTCGCGCTCGAGAAGGCGATCGAGTACGACCCCGAGATCACGGGGGCGTACAACGCCATGGCGAGGATCTTCGTGATCAGGGGTCAGGACGAGGAGGCCGTGGAGCTCTACACCCAGTCCCTCCAGCTCGATCCTTCACAGCTCGATGTGGTGGACGAGCTGAAGGAGATCACGGGCACGCCCGCATGGGAGCTCCTGGACAAGGAGACCGACATGGGCGACGGGGAGGATTCCTTCTAGAGGATCCGGCGGGACCTCCCGCCGAGCTTGACCCGGCAGTCACGCGTTGATATTACAAAGCAGGCGGTCCCCGGCCGCCGAGCTTGTTCAACGCGGAGGTCGGTGAAGTGTCAATACTTTCGCTGCTCCTCGCATCGGTCCTCACCTCTGCCGATGTGCCTGCCCCGTTCCCCTGCCCGACATGGAGCTATGACGTCCTGGTGTGGGACATGAGCGCGCCCACCACATGGATGGGGCCGGGGCACGACTATGTCGAAGCGATATTGACCCCTGAAGAGGTAATGCTCGTCTGCGCCGTGGTAGACTCCGACGTCGACTCGCTCAAGCTCTTCTCGTCGGAGGAGGGAGGCGCTTCCTGGGTCAAACGCCAGATGCTCACCAGCTCCTGGAGCTTCAGAGACCCGGAGATGTATGTCGAGGAGGGTCCGGCAGACCATCTCTTCCTCTTCGTTGCAGCCAACAGCGGCGAGTTCCAGGGCCTTATCCTCGGAATGAGGATCGAACTCCCGCACTTCAGGGTCACGGACATCTCGGAGATCCCCTGGAATCAGGCGGGAACGGACACCCTCAACTCCCTGACGGCAGCCTGGGATCCCGAAACGGGCACGCACTGGCTCTTCGCCGACGACGTTTCCGGCAGGCTCTACTCCTCCTCGAGCCCCGACGGCCTCTCCTGGTCTCCCATGGAGCTGCTCGTGACCAACGCCTCGCGGCCGGTGGCCGTGACCGGGCCTGGAGGACACGTCTACGTGGCCTATCAGGAAACCGTGATCGGCGACATTCACTGTCTCCTGATCACCCCCGGCGGCATGACCGACACGGTCCTGGGCGACGGAGCCGAGGCTGCCTGCCCGTTCCCCGCCTGCGAATGGACGGGAGGGCAGATCGCGGCGGTCGCCTGGCACAGCTCGGATGACGAGATACTCCTGTCCCTCTCGGACGATTCCGGCAACTCCTGGAGCCCGCCCCAGGTGGTCGGAACCGGATGCTACCCGTGCCTCGCAGTGGGAGCCGGCTCCTCCAATTCGGTTCTGGCCTATGTCGATGCCGGCACCGGGCTGATCATGGTGGCCTCCGCCGGCAGCATCGCAGGACTTCTCGAAACCACCGGGACCATCCGCGGAGGCATCCCCCCCTCGACCGACTGCCCGCCCATGGTGGGACAGGGAGTGCTGCCCTCGATCCAGGCCCTCTTCTTCCTCGGTGCCGGCTCGGAGGACATCTGGTTCGACTCGGCCCTCTACACGGGCATCCACGGAGAGGAAGGGACGGACGGGGCAAGACTCCGTGTCTCGCCCAACCCCTCTGCCGGGGCATTCACGATCGAGTGGAGCCGGAGCGGCGGCCAGGGCGCAATGCTGTCGCTCTATTCGATCGATGGAAGGCTGCTTGCGTGCTTCCCTGCGGAACAGGCGGAGGGATGTCTGACGGGTTTCGGGTCTGACCTGCCGACGGGGGCCTACGTACTGAGGCTGTCCTCCTCGACGGGATCCGTCAGCAGCAGGTTCGTGAAGCTCTCGCCCTGACCAGCGAGGCAACGGCGCTGGCGACGGGGCAGCCCCCGGGCAGGAGCCTGGAGGCGAGTCCGGTCATGAATTCTATCTCCGTGGGTCTCCCCGCCTCGACATCCTGGAGCATGCTGCAGCGGTTGGACGAGTTCTCGAGCAGGAATGCCAGCATAAGCTCCGCCGTCTGCCGTGCCTGTCGCCTGAGCGCTTCGGGAACGGCGGGAGTTATCTCTTCGAGTATGGTTCGGAGCAGCGGTTCGAGGCCTCTCGGCACGAGCTCCACGTTTCTCGACGAGGTGAGTGCGGCAACCGGGTTGAGGCTGCTGTTCACCAGCCACTTCGCCCAGCGCGTCGCCTCCAGCTCCTCCGCCGGCCTGCCGGACACTTCGAGTGGCGTACAGCTGAACAGCGCCTGCAGGACCCCGCCCTCGCCGACAACTAGACCTCCGGGGTGAACCCGGACACTCTCCGGCCCCACCCGCTCGAATCCACCAAGCACGACAGCCTTCTCGACATCCTCCCAGCCCGGACCCCAGGCATCCTCGAGGCCCATGCCGTTGCACAGGCAGGCGTGGAGAGTGTTCCCCACGGCCCTGGACTGGCTGGATGCCTCCGCCAGGCGGCAGGCTTTCACAGCCATGATGCAGAGATCAGCGGGAACGGCCCTGTCCGCGGGCATGTGGCGGACGACCGCTGATCCCGCCATCGAACCGGAGGAGTCGAATACGGATTCGCAATCCGGACTCCCCGCTGGTCCGATCAGGATGACGCTGCAGGACGCGGAAAGGGCGACGGAGAGGCCGATCCCGACCGCACCATCGCCCCATACCGCAATCGACTCGCCGGTAACGGGTCCGGAAACCGGGCCGCGCACTACTGGACGGCCTTGTCCTCGCACTTCTGCGCGAAGCTCTCCAGCTTCTCCCGACCCTTCGTGATCAGCTTGTCGGCTTCGACCTTGCCCGACTCCACCAGATGCTCGCCCTTGGCGTAGGCATCCTCGGCGGCCTGCCTTATCTTGGCCCGGGTCTCCGACCCCTTCGCCGGAGCGAACAGGAGCGCGGCCACTCCGCCGATGAAGGCCCCGGCAAGGAAGGCCCATACCTCTCCACTGCGATCCGCCATGAACTATCCTCCTCCCCTCTCAGGAACCGGTTCCGCAACAGTGTTTATACTTCTTCCCGCTCCCGCACGGACACGGGTCGTTCCTGCCGACCTTCGGGCTCTCCCTGCGGACGGTCTGAACGGCTCCGGGCGCGGGGCCGGCCTCCCTCGGTCCGCCCCCGGCGGATCCGCCGGAAGTCTGGTCGACACCAGCACCAGGCCTGGCCAGACCGGGCTGCCAGGCCCTGCCCGCGGGCAGGTTCTCGCGCTTCAGCGGGACGGACTGCTGCGGCCAGAGCGAGAGCACCTGCTTCACGGACAGCTTGTCGATCTCGTCCAGGAGGTTCTCGAACAGCTCGAAAGCCTCCTTCTTGAACTCCACGAGAGGATCCCTCTGGCCGTAGGCCCTCAGGCCGATGCCCTCCTTGAGGTGGTCGATCTCGTAGAGATGCTCGCGCCACTTCACGTCTATCGCCCGCAGAACGGACCATTTCTCCAGCTCCCGCATCAGGGGCGGACCGAGGCGCTCCTCCTTCATGCGGTAGAAGTCGCTTATCCGGGATGCTACGATCTCCCTCGCCTTCGACGGTTCATCCGCCCTGCCGGGGATGTCATCCATGCCGAAGGATACTCCGGAAAGATCCACAAGCGCCAGCCTGGCACGGTCGAGATTCCATTCCGAGGGATCGGCGCCATCCGGTATGTGCTCCTCGAGGACGTAACCCGCAATCGCGGCGATCATCTCGCGGACCTCGACCGACAGCCCCTCGCCCGTGAGGGCCTGGAGCCTCCTGCCGTAGACGACCTCGCGCTGCTTGTTGGCTACGTCGTCGTACTCCAGGAGGTGTTTCCTTATGCCGAAATTGTACTCCTCAACGCGCCTCTGGGCTCTCTCGATGGCCTTCGTGAGCATGGTGTGCTCGATGACCTCGTTGTCCTTGCGCCCGGACTTCTTCAGGAAGTCTATCATCTTCTCGGATGCGAACAGTCTGAAGAGATCGTCCTCGAGTGACAGGTAGAACCTGCTCCCGCCGGGGTCCCCCTGCCTGCCGCTCCTTCCGCGGAGCTGCCTGTCGATCCTCCGCGACTCGTGCCTCTCGGTACCGATCACGAAGAGCCCTCCGGGCACGGGGCTGCCGTCCGGACCGGGGACGATCCTGACGGATTCGTCGAGCTTTATGTCGGTGCCACGGCCCGCCATGTTGGTGGCGATCGTGACTGCCCCGGGCTGGCCGGCGAGCGAGATGATCTCCGCCTCTGACTGGTGCTGCTTGGCGTTCAGGACGTTGTGTGTGATGCCCCTCGCGGTGAGGAGCCGGTGGAGGGTCTCGGAAACGTCCACGGACACGGTGCCTACGAGCACAGGCTGCCTCCGCGAGTGAAGTACGGCGATCTCGTCGATCACGGCGGCGTACTTCTCCCTCTTGGTCTTGTAGACCCTGTCCTCGTGATCTACCCGTATCACGTCGACGTTTGTTGGGATGACGACGACATCCAGGCTGTAGATCGACTCGAACTCGGAGGCCTCCGTCTCGGCGGTTCCCGTCATCCCGGAGAGCTTCCCGTACATCCTGAAGTAGTTCTGGATCGTAATCGTAGCAAGGGTCTGCGTCTCGGACCTCACCTCGACGCTCTCCTTCGCTTCGAGCGCCTCGTGGAGACCGTCGCTGAAACGCCTGCCCGGCATGAGCCTGCCCGTGAACTGGTCGACTATGACGACCCTGCCCTGGTCGACAACGTACTCGACGTCCTTCTCGTACATCTGGAAGGCCCTGAGGAGCTGATCGATCGCGTGGAGAGCCTCGGCCTTCCTGGTCTGGGTCTCCAGGGCCTCCTGCCTGCGGGTGATCTTGTCCTCGTCCGAAAGGGGCAGCTGGTCGATCTCGCCGATGATCTCGCCGACGTCCCTCAGCAGGAAGAAGTCGGGATCCTCGGGGGAGAGCAGCTTCCTGCCCATGTCCGACAGGTTGACGGAGCGCTCCCTCTCGTCCATCGCAAAATAGAGATCCTCGTCGAGCTTGTGCAGGGCCTTGTCCCTCATCATCTCGGCTTCGATCTTCTGGATCTCGCGCAGCCTGTCCGGGTCCTGGAGCGATCTGAGCAGGCGCCTGTGCTTGGGAGCGCCTCTCCGGGCCTTCAGATAGATTCCGGCAGCCTCCCAGTGCTTCCCGGACTCCCACAATCCGTCCGCCTCGGCGACCAGGCCGCTGACGAGCTCTCCCTGCTTCGTCACGAGCCGGTTGACAAGATTCCGGTAATCCTTGTACTGGGTGGCGGTTCGCGCCACGGGACCGCTGATGATCAGGGGTGTGCGGGCCTCGTCGATCAGCACGCTGTCGACCTCGTCGACGATGCAGTAGTGGAAGCCCCTGTGGACGCGGTCCTCGAGCCTGACCGCCATGTTGTCCCTGAGGTAGTCGAAGCCGAACTCGTTGTTGGTCCCATAGGTCACGTCGCAGGCATAGCGCAGGCGTCTCTCCTGCGGGGACATGCCCTGCTGGATGCAGCCGACGCTCAGCCCGAGGAACTCGTACACCGGCCCCATCCACTCGGAGTCGCGGAGGGCCAGATAGTCGTTGACCGTGACCAGATGAGCTCCGCGGCCGACAGGGATCCCGTCCAGGGGCTCGAACCGCCATGTCGAAGGATCGTCTCCGAACTCGGACGCGGCCCGCGCAAGCCAGTCTTCGTTCAACGGCAGCGCGTTGAGGTACATCGGCATTACTGCGACGAGGGTCTTGCCCTCCCCGGTCGCCATCTCCGCGATCCTGCCCCTGTGGAGGACGATCGCCCCCATGAGCTGGACGTCGTATGGAACCATGTTCCAGGTGGAGTCACGGCCGGTGACCTTCCAGGTCCGGCCCGTGAGCCGCCTGCACGTCTCCCTGACCGTTGCGAAGGCTTCGCAGAGCAGATCATCGAGAGTCTCGCCTGCGGCCAGCCTTCTCCTGAACACAACGGTCCGGGCGGCGAGCTCCTCGTCGGTGAGGGCCGAGACCGTTCCCGAGAACGAGTTGATCCCGTCCACCAGAGGCTGCAGCGATTTGATGTTCTTCCGCTGCCTGTCGCCGAAAAGGGTCTTGAGGAAACCTATGGTCAATCTAATCCTCCACTATGAGGTGCTCCGCGGCGACATACCCGAGGGCGGCCCCCGCGATGTCGGCCAGCAGGTCGACAGGGTCGAACCCGCTGCCCGAGAACGAATCGCGAACCTCCTCGGCCAGGCCGGCCGCGAGAGCGGCAGCGAGGCCCGCCGGCGCGGCGGAGCCTTCGGGCACGCCGAGATGATATGCTGTTCCGGCCGCAAGGCAGCACACATCCGCCGAGAAGACGGCATGCATGACCCTGTCGGTCCTGACGGGAGCACAACCCGATGCCGCTATCATAATCGAAAGAGCCAGGGCCGTGGCTGTCGCACGACGCCTCATCACCGCCCCCCCGGGGTCCCTGGTCCTCCACGGGAGGAGTCCGTCTGGACGATCCCCCCGCTGCCCTGCCGGTCGAAGTCCCTTGACTTGTCCTGCAGACCCGCACCCGGCCAGGGAGGCCGCGGCAGGAAGATGCCCAGCAGGGTGAGGAGTGCGGCTAGAGCGATCAGCAGCAGCGTCCTCCCCTTACTCATGATATTCGGCAGTCATGGCGAGCAGGGAGTCGGACACCGCCGTGAACCTCTCGTCCTCCGCACCGAGCGAGACAGCCTCCTCGAGCCGCTGGACCGCATGCTCCAGGCGCCCTTCCCGCAGATCCCTGCATGCGGCGGAGACGAGTCCCCATCCGAGCGATCTCACGGTTTCCGGGATCCTCCTCGCCTCGACAGCCCTTCGCAGTGCCCACAGGAGCCTCTCGTCGTCGCCCTCCAGCCGGGCGACGGCCGCGCAGGCGGACCAGTAGGGCTGCTCGAACCACCTGTTCCTGCGGAGGAGGAGGAGATTCCCCCTGGCTTCCTCCAGCAGTCCAGCATCACATAGATCCTCGATCAGCATGGCCCTGTAGAAATGCTCCCCGGGCGAGAGTTCGACCGATCTCCCCAGGAGTTCGAGCGCCCTCGCGGAGTCACCCTCGGAGCGGACCAGTACGGAGAGCCAGCAGCAGGCGTCCGCTGCGGTCGAGTCGTTGCTGGAGAAGATGCTGTCCTCGAGGAAGGTCATGGAGGGTGCGTGCCCGCAGGCCGCGGCGTAATATCGGGCCGAACCCCCGTTGCGGACGAGGTCCGCGAGCTCCAGCACCTCATCCGGGTGTCCAGTCCTCCTGAGAGCCTTGAAGTACTCGGCCAGGAAGCGCTCCTCCTGGGGTCGGGCCTCCCACGCGGCGCCGGCATGGACGAGTGCGCTCTCCGGCATCTCCATGAGATCGAAAGCACGGGCGAGGCGCCATCTAACCCATGAATCCCAGGGGCGGTCCCGGATCTCCTCGCGGAGCACGGGGATCGCCTCCTCCACGCGACCCAGGCGCAGCAGCGAGTCACCGGGGGTGACCTGGAGCGTGGCGGCGATCAGGAGCGGTGTTGCGGGGTTCAGTTGCCTTCCAGAGCATCGCCTTCGAAGGCGCCGCTCATGTGGATCTGGAGCAGGAAGTTCTCGCTGGGCTTCCAGTCGAGCCCCACTCCTCCGAGATAGAACCCGGCGTCGGGTCCGCCGAAGTCGAGCAGTCGCGTGTAGCCGAGGTCTATGGCAGCCGTGACGTCCGGGTGGAGGAGGAAGCCCATGGATCCCACATACGTGCCTGTTCCCCAGGAACGGCCTCCCCCGCTCGTGAACGAGAAGCTCATCGAGCTCGAGAAATCAGGGCGAAGCAGCGGGGTATCGTCACCGAAGAGGTCGAACCGGCCTGCATCGAGGCCGTATGCGAAGCAGGACCCGAAGGCCGCGAGCAGGAACAGAATGGCTCTCATACAGGGGTGCACCTCCATCAACTCGACAACCGGAAGGAACATAACCCGACCCGCCGGGGGGCGCCATAGGAAGGGAAGGGCGGTCAGACTCGATCGACCCTGCCGTGCTCCCGCAGCATCCCCGTGCTGCCATCAAGTACCAGGATCGCGTCTGCGAGTTCCAGGAGGGCGGGGCTGTGCGTCACGACAACGGCCGTTCTGCCGGCGATGGAGCCGGAAAGCATCTTCACGACGGTCTCCTCGGAGCCCGCGTCCAGGGCGGAGGTGGGCTCGTCGAGCAGCAGGATGTCCGGGTCGACCGCCAGCGCCCGGGCCAGGGCGAGGCGCTGCCTCTGGCCCTGCGAGAGCCCGTAGCCGTCCTCCCCGAGCAGGATGTCGAGATCCTCCGCCCCGCGCACGAATTCCATTCCCGCTGCTCTGCAGGCAACGAGCGCCGCATCCGCCGATATGCCCGGATCTCCGAGCCTGATGTTCTCGAGGAGAGTGCCGGACATGACAGCCGGCTCCTGCGGGACGAACCCGAGCCTCGATCTCACGGACCGGATGTCCAGATCATTGAGCGGAATCCCGTCCAGCAGGATCGATCCCGAGACCGGAGAGTAGAACCCGAGCAGGAGCATCAGGAGGGTTGTCTTCCCCTCTCCGCTCGCACCGGTCACCCCCAGGCGGCACCCCGGTCCGATGCGGAAGGACAGGTCCTGGAGCACGGGGCGCCCTTCCCCGTAGTCGAACGAGACATCCCTGAACTCGATCTCGCCTCGAAGGCGGGAGACCGCCGTCCCCCCGATCCTCTCCCCGGAGGCCTCCAGAACAGCCCTCGTACGGTCCACCGCGGCGAGGGACTGCGGTATCTGCCCCACTGCGGAGGCAAGCTGCCTCGCCGGTCCGAGGGTCGAACCGAGGATGGCGGTGAAGGCGAGGAGGGAACCGAGGGTCAGCTCACCTGCGATCACCAGGGACGCTCCGGCACCTATCGCGACGAGCCGCGAGATGCCAGGCACCAGATCGAGGACGATCCCGGAAAGCGAGCCCGCGGCTGATCTCTCCAGGAGCATCCCCAGCATGCGGCCCAGGCCGGAGTCTATCCTCCCCGCGACTCTCTCCTCCGCCGCGAAGGCTCTGACCACGGTGGACGACGACAGAGCCTCCTGGATATCCCTCGATACCCTCGCGCCCTCCTCCATGGAATGCAGGCCGAGATTCCTGAGCCTGCGGGAGGCCTCGAACGCGGCGAACGGAAGGATTGCGACGGAGGGGATGGAGACGAGCGCCAGCCGCCATTCCAGGCCGAACATCAGCGCGACTCCGGCGGAGATCCTCACGATCGAGGCGGCAAGGCCGACGAAGGACCCCGAGAGGAACCAGGAGACGCCCTGTATGTCGTTCATCACGCGGGACATCAGGTAGCCGGACCTCTCGCGTCCGAACAGGCGCAGCGGAAGCGCCATGGTCCTCCTGACCAGGTCCTTCTGCAGATCGACCGTGGCGGATCCCGAGAAGAGCGTCGTGGCGTACTGCTGCAGCGCGCCTGCCAGCAGGAGGAGGCCACCCAGCACTGCCAGCAGGACCAGCCTGGAGACGAGAACGTCCCGGTCCCCGGGGGTGATGGCATCGTCCACGAGGCTGCGGGTCACGAAAGGGAGAGCGTATCCGAGCGCGATCGAAGCCGCGGTCGCAAGGAGGCCGGCCAGGCCGTGGGGAAGGTGTCTGCGGGCGTACGGGAGGACCAGTCTGAGGGCGTCCATGAGCCCGGCTGCCGTCCGGGCCCCTCCAAGGGGATCGGCGGGTCTCTCCCTCCGGAATCCGGCCCGCGCTTCGGAGATCATCCGCCTCAGCACGTGCGCCCCGATCCGTCCGGCGGTTCGACGAAAAGGGAGTATGCGCGCCTGCACCGGAACACTCCGAGCCCGGGGATCCAACGGGCGACCGGACGGCCCCTGTGCGCGTACCTGATCTCGGGTCCGTGCCTGCCCCTGACGACCACCTCGTCGAGCCTGGGTTTCCAGAAACGCCTCACGGACCTCCCGATGAAGCCCGAATACCCCGGAACGAGCCCGCCCAGAGCCCTGCGGATCCTGTGGATCCCCCTGGAGGCCGCGGACTGGGCGAGACCCGCCCGCCCTCCCGGAAGAGGCAGCACGGCTCCTCCGCGCCTTCTCGTACGGCCTGCGGCAACGCAGACGAAGTCGTCCCTGCCGACCGATCCGGGATCGGCTGCCGCACAGCCGTCTCCTGCAGTCTCGAGCCGCCCGTCCGGAAGCATGCGGACCACCCTGTGGACAACAAGTCCTCCGCGGTCGCCCGGACCGCGCCTGAAGACCACTACGTCCCCGACCCTCACCGAATCGAAGCTCCTGTCCGAGCAGTGTATCAGGTCCCCCCGCCGGAGCAGCGGGGACATGCTGGATCCCGTGCAGAAGATGCTCTTCAAAGTCAGGCGCCCCCCGTTACGAAGTCGGAGAGGGCTCCGAAGTCGAAGCGATCCGGAGAAAAGGAGACCGTTCCGCAGGGGACTCCGCGGCAGAGATCCAGGAGCGTTTCGAATGCGCGGTCCCGCTCGGGAGGGGGAAGGTCTTCGAAGTATGTGGCGTTGTCCTGCCAGAGGAAGGCGAAGACCTCCCTGCGGTCCGTCCGTCTGATCGAGAACGATGCAGCTTTTTCCAGCAGGAAGACTCCGGCGACCCGTCCGCCTCCCTGATTGGAGGACATCGTGTTCCAGGGCGCGGGGAAAGCCCGGAAGGCATCCCCGGTTCCGACGAGCAGGCTCCTGTCGTCCCCGAGGACCGATCCCGGGGGGGCGAGCATGGATGCGGTGGTCTTGCCGCCCGAGTCGCCGGCCGAGAGCAGGATGGTCCCGCAGCCGAGAGAGACGGCCGAACAGTGGATCATCATGGATCCCAGCGAGGGCAGGAACAGAGAGAAGAGTTTTCTCAGGGAGTAGTACGCGGCCCTGGTGCCGAGGAGATCCTCGAGACCCTCGGCTATGAAGATGTCGGCGGCAAGGTTCTCGAAGTCTCTTATCTCCACGGTGAGGGAATGCGAGAGGATCGAGATCCTCGAGGGGTCCGAAGCCCCGTCGACGACCTCCTCGATCCTGCGTGCGACCCTGGGGGACAAGGCCAGCGGGCTGCCCTGGACGAGATCCCTCACCTTGGACTCGAACCCCTGCGGGAGCAGGAGCGGGAGCAACTGGGAGCCTCCCCTGATCCTCGAGGGGCTGTGGCAGAGCCGTGAAAGCGTTCCGGTCGTTCCGCAGGCGGTTCCCGCAGACATCTCGGCGGCACCGACCAGCGAGAGGTCGAACCTCGCTTCCACGGATCCGGCGGAATCGATTCTGAAAGCCTCGAGGCACGGATCCGAGAAGGCGGGGTGCGCGAAATCCGATGTGGTGAGGAATGAAAAGGGTCCCATCCGGTGGATGAGATGCCCGATGGTCACCGGAACCCTCCCGGGGAGGTTAGAAACTGGTTCCGGATATGCAGTTGTTGGCGGCTCTGTGACCGTAGTCGCAACCGCCGAACTCCGGATCCAGGCCCGTGGGCGTACAGTTCGGCTCGCTCGATGACGGAGCGATGCCGGTGGTGCAGGTGACCTCGCCCACGTACTGCGTGCCGCTCAGACATGTTCCACGACGCTGACCCTCGGCGGCCCGGCCGGATACGTCCACAGCCACAGGCGGGGTGTATTGCATCTTCTTCATATCGATCGAGTCCTCCGGTTTCACCCCGATAATAGGCAGAGCGGCAGACAAAGGAAAGTGTGCCGCGACAAATGGCCCTCCGGTGCGCTCCGGCCGGTGGGCGGTCTAGAACTTGGAACCCGAGATGCAGTCGTTGAAGGCGCCCGTCCCGGCCTCGCATCCGCCGGTATCGGGCTCCAGGCCCACCGGTGCGCAAGGCCTCACATGAACCACGTCGGGATAGGACCCGTTCGTACAGGTGACCTGGCCCACCAGGCTGTTGCCTGTGGAACAGATGCCGAACAGCTGCCCCACGGCCGATCTCCCAGAGACATCGAGGGCGACCGGAGGGGAATACCTGCGCTTCCGACCGCCATCGCTCATGCCTCACCCCTTGCTGCGGACAGGGTGCGCGTTGCCGGGAAAATGCCCTTCTCCTTCGCTTCCTCGCAGAACCAGTACGGTGAATCGAGCCGCCCGGTCCTGTGATAGTTTCCTGCGGCGCAAACCCCGTTGCATGCGTTTCTGTGGATGCAGCAGGCACATGCGCCACTCAACGAACCCGGTATCGCCCTCCTCAGTTCCACGAGCCCGGGCGAGGATGTCCAGACATCCCGGAGACTCTGTTCCGGAAGCCTGCCGTAGACGAGTTCCGGGACGGCCGTACCGATTCCGCACATGGCCATCTCTCCACCCGAGAGGATACCCAGTATCCCGATGATCCGGCAAGAGCCGGACCCTCCCTCGAGCAGATCCGCGATGGGTCGGAACGCCGGGGGGATGTCGAACAGGATCCTCGGTCCGCCGCCGGATCCCATCGCTGCGGTGCGGTGCTCCCTGTAGAGGGACAGTATCCTCTCGAGCGGGAGCCTGCCCGGCATGCTCCCTCCCCTGCCTATGACCTGGACGTGGTTGAACTTGACGGACCCGCACCCGAGCCTCCCCGCGAGGGATATCAGATCGTCGATCTCGGAGACGTTCCCCTCGTGCAGAGTGCAGATGATCTGAGGTCTGAACCCCTCGGCCGCGAGGGCACGCACTCCTTCCAGGGCCAATTCGAACGAGCCTTTCACGCCCCTCATCGCGTCGTGGGTCGAGGCCGACGCCCCGTCCACGCTCACCGAGACGGTTCCGAAGGCGTCCGCTTCCCGGAGGAATCTCGCGAGCCCGGCATCGAGCAGCGTACCGTTCGTCTCCATCATGATCTTCAGCTTCCGGGACGCGAGGAGGGAGACGATTTCCCGGAAGCGCGGGTGCAGGAGCGGCTCTCCTCCGGTGAGCTTGATGGATGTGAGTCCCAGGGGTACGGCCTCCTCGACCGCTTTTTCGATCAGCGCAAGGTCGAGGTAGGACGAGAGCGAGGCTCCGGGATCGAATTCGGGCGAGATCCAGCAATGCCTGCATCTCAGGTTGCATCCGCCTGCGATGTAGAGATAGAGAGTCCGAAGCGGCGGCACTCCGGGAAGACCCGGCAGGCCCCCTGCGGACGCGGAAGGCGTCGGAGGGGTTCGCCTAGAGTCCAATCCTCACCCCGGTCTCCGAGACGAATCTCGCATAGCAGTCCTCCGGATTCGGCCTGTCGAAGTCCCCGGTCTCCTGGAGGGCGATGCCGGGACAGCTCCCGTTGCAGAACGCAGCCCATTCGCATCCGGC
This sequence comes from Candidatus Fermentibacterota bacterium, assembly GCA_963718745.1. Lineage (GTDB taxonomy): Bacteria > Fermentibacterota > Fermentibacteria > Fermentibacterales > Fermentibacteraceae > Fermentibacter. Next base: position 846,531 of record OY970370.1, read on the forward strand.
GCAGCCCGGGATGCTGCTCATGGCGATCGAGCCTCTTCTCCTGAGCGCTTCCAGGAGCGGGTGGCTCCTCCAGATGTCGCCGATCGAATCCACCAGGGCGTTGCCAAGCGACAGTGAATGGAGGACATGGCACGGCACTATGGATCCGTCGTGGAGTATGCCGAGCTTGTCGAAAACACACCCGCATCCGGAGAGGCAGCCCATCTCCCACCCCGCAGGCTTCTCGCCCGTCGCCCTGGCCCTCTCCATCTGCCCGTAGGCGCTGAGTTTCGCAAGCGGTCCCGCCTGGGCCCTGATCCTGCCCGGATACCTCGCCGCCAGCAGCTCGAACACCCGCATCGCCTCGAGGCGCTGTGGGTTCGAGAGCACCGTCTCGCTCGCCTCGCAGCCGGTACCGGCGCCCATCCGGAAGGATTCGTTCGTGCTGAACCAGGGAAGGCCCAGGTCCTCCAGCAGGAAGACCGCGGTCTGCTCTATCGCGCCGAGGTTCGCGGGCGATACTGTCATGCGGACGTTCACGGGCATGCCTTCCTCCCTGAGGAGGCGGACTGCGCGGATCGCGCGATCGAAGCTGTCCGGGCGCATCGCGTCGTGAACGGATGCCTCGTGGCCGTCGAGGGAGACCTGGATCGAGTCGAGTCTCAGCCTTCTCCTGCCGGCGCGGAAGGCCTCGATGGTGCCGGAGTCGACGAGGGTGCCGTTCGTGAGGATGCTGTAGCGCATGCCCGCATCGATCACCCCGTCGACGATCTCGAAGATGTCGGGCCTCGTGAAGACCTCCCCTCCGGTGAGGCAGGCCCGTATGACGGACAGCTCCTTCAACCTATGGATTATCTCCATCCAGTCCGCCGTGGAGAGGTCGCTCCTCCAGTTCATCTCGTCCGCGTAGAAGCAATAGGCGCACTTGAGGTTGCAGATGCCTGTCACGGCCAGGTCGACCGAGGCCGGCGTCGCGAGGGGTTTGCGGATCATCCTATCGGGTCCGGCCTTCGCCCGCGTCCAGCATGCCCATGAATCCGGCTTCCAGCAGACCGGAGACGAAGTTCTCGACATCGGAGCGGACACGCTCCTCCGGGACATCTTCGAAAGCATCCGAAACCGCGGCCAGGAGCTCGTCCATCGGGGCTCCGCCGCATCTCCTCCATATGTAGAGCCCCGTAGCGTTCAGAACCCTGACCTCGCTCGTGTCGGGATTGAAGAGGAGGGCTCCGTCCTCGTCCTCCTCGCGGAGGACAATGTCAGGATTCCTCGCATAGAGCGCCTTCCCGCCGGCGCCTTCACGGCACACGCCCTTCTCCACCGTGTCACCTCCGCTGTGCAATCGGAATGAACAATCGCAGCCGTCGGCGGTTCCCTCCCCGGAGGCTGTTGCCGGTCTGCGCCTCTGGGACGACAGGGCGACGAGGCCTATCACCACGGCGAACCAGAGGGTCGCGAAGCGCATCAGGATCGTAGCCGCAGCTGCCCCCGACCTGCCCATCGACGGCGAGAGCAGGCCTCCAATGGTCAGCTCGGTGAGCCCGAGCCCTCCGGGTATCATCGAGACCGCTCCCGCGATCGTACCGGCGGAGTGGGCGAGGAGCGACAGCCCGGCCGGAAGCCGGTAGCCGATCGATGCTGCCGCGGCAGCCAGGACCATCGCTTCGGCCCCCCATGAGACTATGCTCAGAGGCACGCAGACCAGCAGGCTCCGCGCATCCAGGAGCCGCGCGCTCGTTTCGCGGAAGGTGCACATGGCGTCGCGGCGGGTCGAAAAGAACCTGAGCCTGCAGAGGGCGCCGGAGATGACCGAGAATGCTCTCCGCGACGAGAGTACGATGACCCCCAGAATACAGAACGCAGCACCCGAGGCGACCACGGGGAGGACTCCGGACCCACCGGCGGCCGCGGCACCGCACAGCGCGAGGACGATCATCCCCATGAGATCGGTGATCCTCTCGGCTACCACGACCGGCGAGGTGAGCGAGACGGGGATGCCCTCCCTGTCTCGCAGCAGGCATGACTTGAGGACCTCTCCGAACTTGCCCGGAGAGACCGTCATGGAGAAGCCCGCCAGGAAGACCTGGAGGCTGCGGCCCCGGGAGAGTCCCACCCCGGTCCTGCCCAGCAGGTACTGCCACTTGAGGAACCTGAGGAAGTAGTTGACGAGAGGCAGGCCGAGGAGGGCGGGAAGCCACCGCGCGTCGAATGCGGCCATGGCGCCTGCGAACTCCCGCGCGTCCGAGAGCAGTACGAAGGTGGAATAGATCAGGATTGCCGCGAAGACGGTCAGGACGGCCCGCCTCAAGGAGAAGACGCCTCCCGGCGGTCGGGAGAGCCCTGGGGCTTCCCGGATCTGTCCCGCTCGTCGAGCTTTGCGGACATCCCCTCGATCTCCGACTGGAGCTTCTCCCACCCGGGCCGGTCCTGGATGAGGCCGAGTGCCTTCCGAGAGAGCTCCCGCGCCTCGCCCCCCTCCCCCAGCAGGGTGCTTGCGCGCGCCGCCAGAGCGAGGGCCTGAGCCCTGGCACCCCTCGTGGAATCGCCCGAGGGCATCAGCTCGTAACCGGTCATCGCATGGACGAGGGCGTCACGGGGCCTGTTCCTGGCCAGATCGAGCAGCGCGATATTGACGTGGACGCCGCTCCTGGAGGCTCCTTCGCGCGTTTCCAGGGCTTTCTGCAGGAGCCTGTCGGCCTCGTCCAGATCCTTCCTCCTCTCGATGAGCAGACCCGCGAGATTCACTCCCAGGCTCCTCATGAGATCGGGCTCCTTCTCGAGAGCCTTCCGGTAGTAGAGCTCGGCCGATTCCGATTCCCCTCTGCCTGAAGCGATGAGTCCCAGCTGGCCCAGCGCGGTCCCGCTGTCGTCACCCTTCTGGATCGCCTCTGCAACTACGGTCTCGGCATCGTCGAGCTTGCCTGCCCTTATGTAGAAGTACACCAGCGCGTTCGTGAGCGGGTCCTTCACCGACTTGCGGTTCCTGTTGCGCTCGAGCAGCCTTGTCATGGCGTCGATCCTGTTGGAGGCAGCCAGCATGGATGCGCGCCTGAGCTGGAGTTTCTTCCATGCCGGGCTCCTCATGAAGTGGATGCCCAACCCCGTGAGGAGCGCCAGGGCGACGAGTCCCGCGATGACCATGCCGTTCATCGGATCGAACCCCTCGTGCCGCCGGTGAACCTGTCGAACTCGGTGAAATCGGGGATCGTGGTGTCCGACGCGAAGGGCGAGAACGTAGTGTGGATCGGGCAGGAGGATGTCGGGGAGGTCCCCGCCCAGAAGAGTTCGTCGACTGATTTGTCCCCGCACTCCGCATTCGCCAGGAAGCCTGACTGGCGGCAGATGACCGCATGTTCGACCGCTCCGGAGGGCGCCGAGGGGAACGAGGGCGCGGAGTCCGGATCGGCGTTCATGAACGCGCGGCGCATGAACCGGCTCCAGATCGGTACTGCGATGTCGCCGCCGGCCTCGCCCCTCCCGCTCTGGAGCCTCATCCTGACTATGTGGTTGTCGTATCCGACCCATACCGACGCGACGAGGTCCGGGGTGAAGCCTATGAACCAGGCGTCGGCGTAGTCGCTCGTGGTCCCGGTCTTTCCTCCGGCGTCCCTTCCAGCGTAGGGTCCGGCGCCCCAGTACCAGCGCGAGCCGGAGGCCGTTCCCGCCCTGACGACGCTCTGGAGCAGGTTGTTCATGAGCCAGGCTCCGGTCTCGCTCAGGACCCTGGAGCCCGGGGAGGCCTGTTCGTTCGACTCCAGGACGTTCCCGTACCTGTCGACGACCCGGAGGATGGCCGTAGCGTCCCTGGCGATACCACCCGTAGCGAACGGGATGTAGGCCTGAGCCATCTCGAGGGGGCTGACCATGCAGCTCCCGAGAGGCAGTGAGTTGACTATGGGCAGGTCGCTCTCGATCCCCATGGAGGCAGCTCTTGCGGCCACCGATTCTATACCGACGGCCATACCCACCCTCACGGCGGAGACATTGTAGGAACGGGCGATCGCCTCCCTGACCGTGACCATCCCGTGGAAGCGGCCGTCGTAGTTCCTGGGTCTCCAGTGCCCGGGCGAGAGATCCACCACCACGGGCTGGTCCAGGACGACACTGCCCGGAGACCATCCCTGCTCGATCGCCTCGGCATAGACGAAGGGCTTGAAGGAGCTGCCGGGCTGGCGCCTGGCCTGTACGGCACGGTTGAACTCGCTGTCCTGGAAGTCGCGGCCCCCCACCATGGCCCTTATGTAACCGGTCCTCGGGTCAACCGCTACGATCGCGCACTGGATGTAGTCCGGCGCCCCCGTGACCGTGTCCTCGACCGCCTGCCAGTATGACCAGGAGCTCTCGTATCTGAGCCTCTCCGAGTCCTCGGCATAGGTACCCGTCGCCGGATCCCACAGGGGTTCCCGCAGGGCCATGACGCTGTCCATGGCGAACTCCGCAGCGGCCTGCACGTCCGGATCGAGCGTGGTGTAGACCTCCAGACCCTGCTCGTAGACGGCTGACCAGCCATACCTGGAGACCAGGTACTGCCGGACGTACTCGGCGAAGTAGTCCCACTGGTCCTCGAGTTCCGGCCTCACCACATCCACCCCGAGGGGCGAGGCGCTGACCTGTTCGTACTGGTCCTGCGTGATGATGCCGTCCTCGCGCATCATCGAGAGAACCACGTTCCGCCGGTTCGTGCAGCGCTCGGGATTGGTCAGCGGGTTGAATCCGCTGGGATTCCGTGGCACTCCGACCAGGAGGGCGGCCTGCCCGAGGGTCAGCTCGGCTGCGGACGTACCGTTGAAGTACGTCCTGGCCGCGGCCTCGATGCCGTATGCCCCCTGGCCGTAGAAGATGTGGTTGAGGTACATCTCCAGGATCTCCTCCTTGGAGAACTGACGCTCTATCTCCATCGCTATGAACATCTCCTGGAGCTTCCTCTGGATCGTCTGGTCCGGCACGAGGAAAAGCCCTCTCGCGAGCTGCTGCGTGATGGTGCTGCCACCGTGGCGCGCGCCGGTGGTCAGATCCACGTAGACGGCCCGGATGAGACCCCGGATGCTCACTCCGTTGTGGATGTAGAAGTCCTTGTCCTCGGTGGCGATGAGGCCCTGGACCACATAGGGGCTTATCTGGTCGAACTCCACCGGATAGCGGTTCTCGACGAAGGCGCTGGCCAGCTCGTTCCCTCTGGAGTCGAATATCCTCGTCGATGCGGAAGGCTCCCGCCCGCGGAGCCCGGCGACGAGTATGCTGCCCCTGGCCTGCCTGAATGCAGTGCTGCAGTCGTTGTAGACCCTCCAGAGGAATCCTCCGGAGAAGAAGGCGATCACCACCACGAGCAGGGCGGCCCACTGCAGGACTGCGAGAGTAGATGCCTTGCTATTCGACCGAGCCAAGTTCGTTCCTTCCGAAGACAGGCGCTCCGCCTTCATAGCGGAGGACGTACTCATAGGTTCCGGAGTTGCCGATCAGCGTCACCTCTCTGCAGCCGGCAGCGGAGGAGGGTCTCGAGGAGAACTCCGGATGATAGTCGCTCTCGAAGTCGTCGTATGTTCTCCACACCAGCCGGTATCCGGTCGGAATGCCTTCGTACAGGAACAGGTTCCCGGCGAAATAGACGACCCTCTCGGGGTCCTGGTCTCCGTTCATCTCAACCCCGAGAGCCCTCCAGACGGTCATGCCGATCTCGTTCTCGAACCTCTGCTCCGTCTGATGGGGATCCAGATAGATGAGCTGCTGCGAAAGCGGCTCCTCGCTTCCTGTCGTCAGCAACGCCGGGAAAGTGGAGGAGAGCGTGTCCAGGCTCTCGACGAGGTTGCTCACGGCCATGAAGCTCTCGCCGAGGACACGGAGGCGTCCGGCATCGAGAGTCGAGTCCTCCTGGACCCACTGTCCCGTGGTCCTGTAGACCTGCATCGCTTCGTGCCGCTCCCGAAGGTGCGCCTTGGAAAGGAAGGCCATCTCCCTCCAGGATGCCACGAATCCGTTCAGTTCCATGGGTACGGAAGTCAGGTTGAAGGTCGCCCTGTCCTGGATTATCTGCATCGCGGCCGCGCGGCGGATGTTGCAGAATGCGAGGTCGGCATAGGCGGCGTCATCGAGTGAGGAGATGTAGGTTCCGAGGGGGGTGCCCCTCTCGAGAGCGGCGGACAGGGATGAGTAGTGAGCCGTGGAGTCGATCCGGGCTCCATCCAGCAGTTGCCTGGCCACGCGCATCTCGAAGCGTATCTGAGGGCTGGACATGATCATCCTCGCGGTCCGCTCGGTGCTCAGGGAGTCGATCACCTCACCCGGTATCTCTTCGCCCAGCTTCTCGATAAGCCATCCGGAGTCCCCCAGCACGAAATCTATCCTGACTATGGCCGGGTGCTCCATCCTTCTTATCGTGCAGAAATACGAGGTCCTCGACCCCGTGCTGTCCTCGAGTATCTCGGTGAGCCTGCCGGAAGCATCGAAGCCCCTCCACCGTCCGAAGACGGCCCACGGCTCGGCCCCCCCGGCAGTGGACGAATCCCGGAGGGCGGGTGCGAGGAGGGCGAAGCAGGCCGGGTCGTTCAGGGAGAGGAGCCTGGAGAACTCGAGCCCGACCTCCAGGGGAGAGGCGGGGACGGTGCCGGTGCTGTCGCCGGGCGGTCCCGGCTCCGGTGTAGGATTCCCGCATCCAGCGAGAAGCGCTGCGACTGCGGGCAGAAGCAGGAGGATGTTCCTCATTCCAGCCCCATCGTTACGGACATCATCTCTCCGGGCGTGGTGAGCCCGGCACAAACCTTCATGGCGGTGTTGGATCTGAGGGTCCGCATCCCCTCTTCCACGGCCAGCCGCCTGAGCTCGTTGGACGGGGCGGACCTGGAGAGGGCGTCACGGATCCGGTCGGATATCTCCATCACCTCGAACACCGCCGTCCTGCCCTTGAAACCGGTCCCCCGGCAGGCCCGGCAGCCCTTCCCCCTGCGGTAGGTGCAACCCGGGATCCCGGCAAGGCCTGCAGAGGCCAGGAGAGGAGCGGGCGGCTCCCAGACCTCGGCGCATTCCTCGCAGACGAGCCTGACGAGCCTCTGGGCCACGATGCCTATCAGAGTGCTGCTCAGCAGGAACGGCTCCACTCCCATGTCCAGCAGCCTCACGGCGGACGAGGCCGTATCGTTCGTGTGCAGGGTACTCAGCACGAGGTGGCCTGTGAGAGAGCACCGTATAGCGCTGCGCGCGGTCTCCTGGTCCCGGATCTCGCCTACCATGATGATGTCCGGGTCCTGTCTCAGGATGTGTCTCAGCGCGGTCGAGAAGGTGACATCTATCGCAGGCTGCACGGCTATCTGGTTGAACTCGTCCGTGACGAACTCGATCGGGTCCTCGATCGTGGTGATGTTCTTCTCGGATGTAGCCAGCGCTGTCAGTGTCGAATAGAGAGTGGTGGTCTTGCCGCTGCCGGTGGGACCCGTTACCAGCAGCAGGCCCATGGCATTCCTGACGAGGCGCTGGTACCTCTCCCTCTCCTCCTCCTCGAAACCCAGACAGGACAGGTCCTGCATGAGGATGCCGGGGTCCAGGATCCTGAGCACGGCCTTCTCGCCGAAGGCGGCGGGGATCGTGGAGGAGCGGATCTCGACCGGCTTGCCCTCGAAATGCGTCCTGATCCGGCCGTCCTGAGGTCTCCTCTTCTCGGCTATGTTCATCCCCGCGATCATCTTGATCCTCGACAGCAGCGGGAGGTGGAGCTTGCGCGGGAGGCTGTAGACGTTGTGCAGGACCCCGTCTATCCTCAACCTGACCAGCGTGTTCTCCCTGTGGGGTTCGAGATGTATGTCACTCGCGCGCTCCTCGAAGGCGTACTGGAGGAGGTGGTTCACGGCGTTGACGATCGGCCTGTCCGTCGGTTCGAGCCCGCCGGACGTCTCGCTCGAGACGTATCTCTCGAGGTTCCCCAGATCGACCTCGTCGCCTCCGACGGTTCCGACCTCCCGCGCCGCGGCGACTATCGAGCTGTGCAGTCCGTAGAACTGCCTTATGACCTTTGCGATGTCCGTCGGCCTGCTGATGTAGAGCTCGATCTCCTTGCCCAGCAGGTGCGGCAGCTCCTCGATGGGCCTGGGGTCGACGAAGTTGCAGGTGGCGACCATCAGCTTGTCGTCGTTGCTTCCGATGACGACCGCGTGGTTGCGCTGTGCAAAGGCGCCGGGGAGCGAGGAGGTGACCAGTTCGTAGTCGAGTTCGAGCGGATCGAGGTTCCTGAAGGGGATGCCGGTCTGGGTGGAGAGGAACGTGTAGAGGCTCTCCTCTGAGACGAGCCCTCTGCCGACCAGGATGTTCAGCAGGCCGGGATCCGGACTCTGCCAGAGCCTGGCGAGGCGCTCGACCCCCTGCCTCGTGAGGAGGCCCGCTGCCTCCAGCCTGCCCGGAAGGATGGCGAAATCAATCCTCGGTATGGACCTCACACGACCTCCAGTACGAGGCGGCTGTTCACCCTGTCCCAGATGAAAGCACTGCGGAGCACTGCCGCCGCCCTTTCCGCCTCCGGACGGGATGCGGCATGGACCCAGCCCACGAGCTGGCCCGCCTCGACCGGGAAGCCGGACTCGGCGACCTGCTCCCATCCAACTTCAGGAATCACCTCGTCATCCATCCTCCTGCGGCCGGCTCCCAGATCCCGGATCACCTCGCCGGCCACGCCGGCGTCCACACCCGTCCAGTATCCGGTCCGGTCGCTCCTGACCTCCACGATCGCGGCGGCCGGCGCGAGGGATTCGAATGATTCCAGCTCGCCGCCCTGCGCCTCGATCATCCGGGCAAACAGGTTCCAGGCCGACTTGTCGTCGAGCCTTGCCGCGCAGGCGGCTTCGAGCGCCGGGAAGCTCCCGGGATCGGAAGGTTCGCCGCCCAGCATCATGGCGGCGAGCTTTATCGAGAGATCCCTGACGACTTCGGGCCCCCCGCCCTTCAGGACGGATATCGCCTCGGCCGTCTCCAGGGCGTTCCCCGCCGTCCTCCCGAGGACGACGTCCATGTCCGTGACGAGCGCCCGGGCGGGTGTTCCGCAGCCTTCGGACACGCTGACGAGAGTGCGGGCAAGCTCGAGGGCCTCCTCCGGAGTCTTCATGAAGGCCCCCCTGCCGGCCTTGACGTCGAAAACGAGCCGGTCCGTACCCTCGGCGAGCTTCTTGCCCAGAATGCTGGCACAGATGAGGGGGATCGAGCCGACTGTGGAGGTGGCGTCCCGGAGCGAGTAGAGGATCCGGTCGGCGGGGGCTATCTCGTCGGTCTGTCCGCACATCGCGAAGCCTATCGTCGATACCTGTTCCTGGAACTCCTCGAGCCCCAGCCGCGTCCTGAACCCGGGAACGGCCTCGAGCTTGTCCAGGGTCCCGCCGGTATGGCCGAGGCTCCGGCCGCTCACCATCGGGACCCGGAGCCCCATGGAAGCCGCCAGGGGAGCCAGGACCAGAGATATCTTGTCGCCGACGCCGCCTGTGCTGTGCTTGTCCGCGACGGGGCGTGGGTCCGCCGGCCAGACCAGGGTCCGGCCGCTGTCCCTCGTTCCCAGGGTGAGCTCCACGGTCTCCTCCCTTGACAGCCCGCGGATGTAGACGGCCATGAGTAAGGCGGCGCACTGGTAGTCGGGGATCGCCCCCGCAGCCGCCCCGAGCGCGAATTCGCGGAGCGCGCCTGCAGGGCAGGCCGCACCGTCCCTCTTGAGCGAGATGAGACCGGTCACATCCAAGCGATCCCGGCCTTTTCGAGCAGCATTCTCAGATACCCGGTGTCCAGTGGATCGATGATGAAGAAGGCGATCGCCATGACTGCAATTATGACCACCCAGACGGCCCAGGCGGGGAAACCCCTGCGCCTGGAGCGCCCCCGGCCTTCCAGGATGGCGCCGACGCTGGATCTGCCTTCGGGGAGCCCCGGCTCGAGCACCGCGTCGAACGAATGGATCCTCTTCTTCTTCAATAGCTTCCGGATCTCGGGGATGCCGGAGACGACTATCTCGCCCCGGCCGGACAGAATCCTGTAAACGCCTGCAGCCCCGGCCGGGGCCGGCGGACTCTCCACAACCGGCGCCTGCTCTGCTTCGACGGGTGACCCGGCAGGCGGCTCGTCGGGTTCCGGTGCGACGGAGGCGGAAAGGATGCCTGCCTCGTCGGCGGGCTCGTCGGGGGTTCTCTCCCCCCAGGCTCCCGCAGGCCACAGTTCGGGTTCGAAGGCCCCGCATTCCGTGACAGGCTCCCAGGGACCGCCCGAGAGCGAGATCTCCGCCTCGACCGGTACTCTGGAATCGGCTATCCAGCGCCTTATCGAATCGATGTCCCCGGGATGGTACTCGATCCCGTCGATCCTGAGCCTCGGCGGGGTGTCGTCTCCGACCTCCCGGGGCGGCCTGAGGAACGGCGAAAGCCTCGGCAGACCCTGGGCCAGGACGCCCCCCGGTGGGGTCCTCGGACCCTCTATCACGCTGTCGCTGGTGAGCCTGCCCTCGCGCGTCCACCTGACCACGGTCTCGAAATCGGGTGCGGTATAGGATTTCTCGCCCATCCTGACGAACCACCAGGAGGCCGGATCCAGCAGGCGGGATATCTCGGGGAGGTCTGCCGCCCGGATCCATTCGGACCCGCCGGCATGCCGGACGGGGTCCTCCGCGTCGATCCTGCGCTCAGTGGCCCATTTGACAAGAACATCGACGGAGGAGGCCCTGTAGACCCTGTCCCCCCGCCTGATCTCGAAAGCGCCTGTTTCGGCCATATTCCACCTCCGGCAGCCGTTCCGGTCGAAGGTTCAACATAACGACAAGCACGCCGCGGAGGCGAAGGCCTGCAGCGCGGATACCGTCATCTCCTAATTAAACCGTATCCTGTGTCCGAGCGCAAGTGTGGCTTCCTCCTGAGTCATCCCCCCGCGCCTGGCGGCGGCCTCGACGAGGACGTCGAGGTACTCCTCCCACCAGTCCGGCACCCTGCCCCTCTCATAGAAGGCGTGGTAGATGCGGGGACCGGGCAGCATGGAGACGAGGAACGCCGTCTCCCTGACCCCCAGCTCGCCCACCGGGACTCCGAAGTAGTACAGGGAGGCCTCTCCGAATCCGAAGACGTCGGGTCCGAGTTCGACGATGTTGGCGTAGATCTCCAGAATCCTGTTCTTCGTGAGGAGCTCCTCCAGACGCCATGTCAGGAAGACCTCCTGCAGCTTCCTCGAGAGCGTCTTCCCCCTCGAGAGGAAGAGGTTCCGTGCGAGCTGCATCGTGAGGGTCGACGCGCCCCTTGCGAACCTGCCGGTTCGGACATCCTCCACGAGCGAACTCCTGATATGGTCCGGGCTGAAGCCGTCGTGGCTCCGGAAGGCTCCGTCCTCGGCACAGCAGAGGAGCGGTTCGAACCAGGGTGGAAGATCGGACAGGGCGACGAAGGAGCGGTTGAGAGAGGACGAGAGCCCGATCAGCCTCGAGTTGCCCCAGCTGTCCGTCCGGACGCAGGACCCTCCAGCAGCATAACGACCCACGTTCAGAGGGCAGGAGACGACCGCCAGATCCTCCGCTCCGATCTCGATCGAGATGTCCGAGCTGTCGGGGAACTGCCTGTCGATCCGCAGGTGCACAGCCATGCTCATCCATCCGGAGAGGACCAGCCCGTCGAGGGGTCCTAGCAGGGCGGCGGGGATGGACGAGGTCAGCGCACCGCCCGGGATCGAGTCGTTCCATGCGTCGAGGACGAGCGCCCCCTCTCCCGTCGATGCCTCCATCGTGAACGCTACGGCCAGCTCGCCCAGGGTCAGCAGCCCGCTGTCCACCGAAAGCCTCCCGTCCCGGATCGTGCCGTCCGCTTCCAGGGCGCAGGAGAACCGCACGGTATCGATGGCGAGGGAGGTCGAGTGGATGCCGGCATCCTCGAGCCTGGCATCCAGTTCGAAACGGCAGCTGTCGCCGCCGTCGAACACGAGCCTCACCCCGCCCCTCGAGTCAAGATCGACCCAGGCAGCGGGGTCGAAGGACCTGATAAGCCTCTCTACCAGTGCTTCCGTGCCTCCGAGACCCGTGTCTACGACGAGGATGGAGGACCGCTCCGAAAAGGAGAGGGAGAATGGGATGTCGATCTCCATCCCGTCTGCCTCCAGGGCTGTGCCTTCTACGAAGATCGAGTCGGGGAGGAGCATCCCGTGCAGCGAGCCGGAGAAGGCAGTGCCTCCCAGCTCGCCGGGCAGTTCGTGGTCGAAGAGGGGCAGACTCGTACAATCGTAGAAGTCAGCCTCTATGCTGCTCCCCGGAGTCCCTCCCCGGACGGCGAGACGTGCGCCGCCCCAGGGGCCCGATGCCGAGCCCAGGACATCCGCCCTTCCGTCCGAGAGGGAGCCGCGCCCCTGGAAGACTGTCGTGTCCCCTCCCCCGCGGGAGATCCTTGCCTCGTCCAGGATGAGCAGCGGTATGTCGCGCCCGCGCCTTCGGCCTCCCCCGCCTCCGCCTCCGCTTCCGTCGAGCTCGATGGAGCAGGAGGGGATGTGCACGCTGTCCACGCCGGGCGGCAGCCGGACCAGGCTCCAGTAGACGAATACGGCAGGGGCGTCGAATCCGCGCCCGGGCATCGAGAGATCCTCGATGAGCACGACTCCGGGACCGGCGGATATGCCCCCGATCGAGGCATCGTCGTCGATCCGGGAGAGCGCGAACCGGACGGCGCCCTCGAGCATGGCCCATCCGGCGAGGAAGAGGGCTGCAGGGACAGCTGCGAACAGGAGAATTCGAACGGGTTTGGAGGTCACCTGCGGTCAGGGGTTCCGGTGCCGGACCGCCAGGGCGGCTTCCACTTCTTCCAGTATTGAGGCTGCTGCTGCGCCGGGATCGGGTGCCCCGCAGACGGGCCTTCCTACGACTATGGCGTCGGCTCCGTCCCTGACTGCGTCAGCCGGGGTGGAGAACCTCTTCTGGTCGGAGGATTCCGAACCAGCCGGCCTGATCCCGGGAGTGATGATGAAGAAGTCCGGACCCAGCGCCTTGCGGACTGCCGCGGCCTCGTTCGGCGAGCAGACCACTCCGTCCATCCCGCTCTCGGAGGCCATGCCGGCGAGCCTGAGGACGGTCCCGGCAGTTCCGAGGCTCCAGCCCATGCCGTCGAGATCCTCTGAACCGAGGCTGGTGAGCACTGTGACGGCCAGCATCCTCACTCCCGAGCCTGCCGAAGCCGCGACCGCGGCCTTCATCATGGGGACCCCGCCGGAGGCGTGGACGTTCAGCATGGCGGGCTCGAGCGCGCAGGCGGCCCGCACGGCTCCATCCACCGTGTGAGGTATGTCGTGGAACTTCAAGTCGAGGAAGACCGGAAAGCCCTCCTCCGACAGCCTCCTCACCATGTCCGGCCCGAACCCGGTGAAGAGCTCGAGTCCGATCTTCACCCCTACCCCGAGCCCCCTGAGCGGGGCCAGTATCTCGGAGGGCGTACGCCCCATCCCGCTGGTGAGTGCGATGTACAGCCTCGCTCCGTCCGGCCTCTGCGGCATCAGCGGTCCTCCTCCTCGAATCCCACGACACGCAGGAGGACCTCGGCGGTCCCCGTTCCCACCATCCCGATCCTGTCCGCTGCGGCGCGGGAAAGGTCGATGATGCGGCCCCCGACATAGGGTCCGCGGTCGTTCACCCTCACGACGGCGGTCTCCCCGTTGTCGAGATTCTCGACCTCGAGGACCGTTCCGAAGGGAAGGGACCTGTGGGCGCATGTCATGGCGTTCATGTCGTATCTCTCACCGTTCGCCGTCTGCCTCCCGTGGAAGGCCTCGGCATAGAAGCTCGCGGTCCCGCGCTGTGAAAGTCCTGCAACCAGTGTGGATGCGCTCCTGATCCCCCCCCGGTACACCGGACGGGGTGACAGGCACCCGGTCGACAGGACGAGCAAGGCGGCGACGGCCAGCCTGGTCAGGGTTCGCACAGCAGCTCCCTTGTCCTGGCGGCGATCTCCGAAGGAAGAGAGGGTCTCCTGAGGAGACCCGTGCCGACCTGCACCAGGGATGCTCCCGCCCGGACGAGTTCCAGCACATCCTCGGCCCTCCAGACGCCACCGGAGGCGATGACCGGGATTCCGACGGCCCCGGAGACCTGCCAGACCCTGGCGACGACGAGGGGGAGCAGGGCGGGAGAGCTGTAGCCTCCGACCCCCCTCTGGAGCGCCGGCCGGCCTGTCCTCCAGTCTATCTTCATGCCCAGAAATGTATTGCATACTGTGACGGCGTCCGCTCCGCCCGCTTCGGCGGCCTTTGCGGCCTGGATCATGTCCCCGCCGTTGGGTGTAAGCTTGACCGAAAAGGGGCGCGCAGTCTCCATCCTGACAGTACGGGCCACCCTCCCGACTGCCTCCGGGTCGACCCCGAACGCCATGCCTCCGGCCTCCACGTTGGGGCAGGACACGTTCACCTCGTAGCCCGCATGTACGTCCGATGCCTCCAGTGAGGCGACGATACGGGCGAAATCGTCGAGCGATTCGCATGCAACGTTGATCACGAGGGGTCTCTGGATGACCGAGGCTTTCGGGAGAATCTCGGAGAGGACCCGTGAGAGCCCGGGATTCGCGAGGCCGATCGAATTGAGGAGACCCATCCCGGTATCGAAGATCCGCGGCGGAGGGTTCCCATCCCGGGGCTCGGGCGTGACCGCCTTTGTGAAGATCATCGCTACATCGTCGAGAAGCCCCATCTCGTGGAGCTCGAGCCCGAATCCGCAGGTCCCCGAGGCCAGCGCGACGGGTCCGGGTATGGGGATTCCCCAGAACGAGGACGGCAGCGAGGGCATCGAGTGGGTCATACCACACGCTCCCAGTCGATATCCCCGGCCGGGAACACCGGTCCGTCCTTGCAGCATGAGTGGTAACCGCCGGATGCAGAGGGGACCGGGCAGCCGCCGCAGACTCCCCATCCGCAACCCATCAGGCTCTCCATCGACACCTGTATTCTGGAGCGGGCTTCCATGGGGGCGCCGCGCACGACGGCGGCTATCATGGCCGCCGGCCCGCAGACGGCTGCGCAGTCGAAGCCGTCCCAGTCCAGTCCTGCAAGAAGCTCTGTCACGAGGCCGCGCATGCCCGTCGATCCGTCCTCGGTGGCGAAACGGGTGCCCTCCGGACATGAGCACAGGGTCCGGGAGGTTCCGGCACCGGCCAGGACCACTGCATCACCGATCCTCGACAGGAGGAAAGGGAAGCCCGCCGCGCCGAGGCCGCCTGCCACGAGGAGCCACCTTCCGGGTTTCACGTCGTATCCTCTGCCCAGCGGGGCCAGCATCCTCACGGTGCTCCCGCGCCCGGCGGCCGACAGGAGGCGCGTGCCCGCCCCCACGACGTCGAAGAGGAACGTGACGGTCCCGGCAGCCGGGTCGCACTCGCTGAAGGTGAGCGGTCTGCGGGTCACCGGCAGCGTGCCGGGAGAGGTCTCGATCATCGCGAACTGCCCCGGCTCGCAGAGGCCGGCCGTCCTGGGCGCCTCCAGGGTGAGCCTGCAGAGCCCGTCGGCAGGGAACTGCGATCGGACGACGATCGCGGGTTCGTCATATGCGAAGGATCCATTCCTATTCATCTGGCTCCTCGACCGCACCGCCCAGCCTGTCCACTGCGGCGATCCCCTCGGGGGAGTCCGGATACCGCCCGACCAGGGTGGTGAGGTAGCTCTCGACCCGCTCGTCATCCATCTGTGCGGCCTCGGAGGAGAGATACGCGATCCAGAGCAGGGCAGGCTCGGCGTCGAGCCTCCAGCGCGAGGCGAGGGCATCCGAAGCGGCTTCCCAGGCTCCCGTGAAATCCTCTCTGCCGAACAGGTCCCATGCCCTCTCGAGGAGGACCGAAGGCCTCACGCCGGCGGAGGGTCCGGGGGGGAGGCCGAGAGCGGCCTCGATCCTGCCCGCCATGTCTCCGGAGTCGGAGAGCGCCAGAGCTTCCCGGAGCATGAGATCGGAACTGTCCGGATCCTCCGTGAAACTCTCCGCCAGCAGCGCGAGCGACATGGCCCTGACCCGGGAGTCCGGGCTTCCCGAAAGCCCCCTCAGCTCCAGGCCGACCGTGGAATCCGCTCCGTAGAGATCGATCCTCTTCTCGGCAGCCAGGAAGCGGAAGAGATCCGCGTCCTCCGCCGGGGCGGTCTCGGTGCTGTCGATGTATGCGGAGAGGATCCGCATCTCCGCGAGCCTGTCGGAGGCCAGCCTGATCCAGAAATAGTCCCCGCCTCTCCTGGAGAGTGCCTCGAGTGTGACCAGGGCCTCGTCCAGACGATCCTCTCTCTCGAGCAGCAGAGACTGCCTGTAGAGCGCCTCCGCGCCGACCTCCCTCGACATGTCCAGCTCGGCGGCATCACCGTAGGCGGCGAGCGCACCCGCGACGTTGCCCGCAGCCTCGTCCGCCCTTCCCGAGAGGAACGAGATGGATGCCAGCTCCCGGCTGGTGCTGTATGACACCCTCAGCGGGTTGAGCATGGTTGCAGCGAGCGCGGGCTTGCCTGATTCGATGAATGCCAGAGCGGCGGCGGTGAGCGCCCTGTAGTAACCGGAGCCTCTTCCGAAGAGCCTGCCCGCTTCCTGTGCCAGGGCGGCCGCGCTGTCGGGCATGCCCATGCCCGAGAGCGCGGAGCTCCCTGCGAGCAGGGTCTCGGCTCGGAGGCTGTCGGACAGGTCCAGAGCCTCCAGGGTGTCGAGCACGGGAAGGGCTTCGCCGGGCCTGCCGTCCAGCACGAGGGCCTCCATCAGCTTCAGTCTCGAAGCAACGAACAGGTCACGCCTGTCCGCCGGGACGGCCCGGAATGCGGCGGCGGCGTCCATGTACCTCTCCAGGGCCATGGCCGCACTCCCGATCCCGATCGATGCCTGATCCATCATCCTGTCGTCCTCTGTCATCACCATCACCGAGGAATAGGCCATCATGGCCTCCTGATAGCTCGAAGTGCCGCTCCCCGTGGAGGAGCGGGAGCCCAGGAGGAGGAGGGCGTCGGCGATCAGCATCTGGGCGTCGTCGGCCCAGCGGCTCTCGGGATAGAAGGTGAGGACCTTCCCGGCACCCTCGATGGCGTCCCTGAGGTTCTCCTCCTCCGAGGCGGACGGGTTGTCCGGGTTCTGGATCACGCTCAGGAGAGCATCGGAGTAGCTCTGTCTCGCGTTGTAGAACGTGTTGAAATACGCGCAGCCGGTCGGGAGCAGCAGAGCCGCCAGGAAAGGAGCAAGCAATCTTCTAGTCGACAAATTCCCCGTCCCTGTAGATGAGCCTGCCGATCCATACCGCCTGGACCCTGCCTATGAGCCGTCTGCCCAGGAAGGGAGTGTTGAGGGAGGCGGAGTGCATGTTGTCCCTGCCCGGCTCCCATCCTGCGCACGGATCGAACAGGACTGCCTCGAACGGCGCGCCGGGTACGATGCCGGGGGAACCGGTCCCGAGGATCGATGACGGTCCCGTCGTGAAGAGGGCCAGGATGTCGAAGGGCGACATGCCCCCCTCCGCCCCCAGGGTGGAGAGCGTCACGGAAAGGGCCGTCTCCAGCCCGGTTATGCCGAATGGCGCGCAGGCGAGGCCTGAGTCCTTGAGGTGCCTGGCGTGGGGCGCGTGATCGCTTGCCACCGCGTCCGCCATTCCCGAGGCGACCATCTCGACCAGGCGCATCCTGTCGGCCCGGGATCTCAGCGGAGGGTTCATCTTGGCCATGGGTCCGAGCTCCGCGACCTCGTCCTCGTCCAGGGCCAGATGGTGGGGCGTGACGTCGCAGGTCGCCCTCACGCCCCGTTCTGCGGCCGACCGGACGAGCTCCAGGCTGCCTGGCACGGAAAGGTGCGTGAGGTGAACCCTTCCTCCGCATTTCCGCGCTGTATCGAGCGTGATCCGCACCGCGCCGGTCTCGCTTTCGGGAGGAATCCCGGGCACTCCGAGCCTCTCCGAGACTCTTCCCTGGTTGACGATTCCACCCAGCGAGACCCCGGGAATCTCCGGGTGCTGGATCAGAACGCATCCGGCGCGTTCGGCCCTGGTCATGGCTTCGGTGAGGACGATCTCGTCGAGGACCGGGGATCCGTCGTCACTGAAAGCGACTGCACCGGCCTCGGCCATGCCCTCGATGTCGGCAGTCCGGACGCCCTCCCTCCCCTCGGTAATGCAGCCGACTACGAGCAGGCGGGCAAGGTGTTCGTCCATGCCCCTCCGCACCATCT
This sequence comes from Candidatus Fermentibacterota bacterium, assembly GCA_963718745.1. Taxonomy (GTDB): domain Bacteria; phylum Fermentibacterota; class Fermentibacteria; order Fermentibacterales; family Fermentibacteraceae; genus Fermentibacter. The sequence continues at coordinate 864,640 of OY970370.1, forward strand.
CGCGGACCCTCGGGGGGGTGTCCACGGGCGGGGACGTGTTGGGCATGGCGGCGACCCTCGTGAACCCGCCTGCAACCGCTGCGCGGAGTCCGCTGGCAACAGTCTCCGACTCCTCCGCTCCCGGCTCCCTCAGGTGAACGTGCATGTCAGTGAGCCCCGGCAGGAGCCATAGGCCGGTCGCCTCCAGGATTTCGCATGCATCCCCGGAGAGCCCGGGAGGGCAGATCCTGGAGATCGTCCCATCCTCCACGAGTACGTCGGTGAAGCCGTCGCGCCCGGAATACGGGTCGACGAGCCTCGCCCCCCTTATGAGCAGCGGCTTCGCGCCGTCAGTCAGAGTAGTCCTTCCCGTCGGGACCCTTGCCGCCCCCGAAGTCGGGCGCCCTCTCAGGACCGAAGTCGCTTCTCTCAGTCAATATCTTCTTCTCCGGGAACGGATTCCAGTCCCTCCGGCCCGCCATGGCCTCGATGACCGCAGTCGCCGTACCGACGGAGTTGAAGGCTTCGAAGTACCTCAGAGCCCATTCCTCGGTCTCCCTGACTATCCTCTCCCTGATTTCGGCCGGGAGGGACATCACAAGGGCATGGAAAGGCCGGTTCAGGTTCTTGTAGTCCCCCGACGAGCGGGAATAGCCCCTGGCGTCCGCCGCGGCGACCATCATCTCCCAGAGATCGAGCGGGACTCCCCGGTCGGGCCTCTTCACATAGGAGCCGTTCTCGATGAAGGCGTTCCCGCTCGAGGGATCGATGTCGAGCCCGAACACGATGTTCTGCCATAGTGTTCCGACGTTGCCCTTGTGGATGCCGTACTCCTTGAAGTGGCCGACCTTGTCGAGCGGTGTGCCGCTTATTCCGTGCTGCGCGATGACGCATCCGAAGGGACGGATCGCGCTGGCGATCTCCCCTGTCCGCGAGAGGTCGATTCCCTCGCTCTCCCCCAGAGAGGCATCATAGGTTCCGTGCTTGGACCCGTTCGAGATTGCGAGGTAATCGGGGAAGACGCCCCAGGAGTTCAGGCCTCCGACGAAGTAGACCGCCTCTTCGACCGTGGAGATCACCCCGGCGCCCTTGATCTCGCCTACCTCCACCTCGAGCCCGATGTACTGGGGGATGTGCATCGCGACGTCGCGAGTGAACGAGAGGTTGTCGAAGTCGGGATTGTGGGAGGCGTCGATCGCCACCGAGGACCATCCGAGCGAGAGTGCGCGGGGGATGTCCCGGGCCGCGTCGTCCCTGTCCGATGCCGACTTCACCGCGTAGTGGTCCATGTGGAGCGCGTAGACGATCCCGTCTCCGAGGTCGGACGAGTAGGAAGCCGCCGTCTGAGGAAGATTTTCATAGGTGACGCCCGTGTATCTGCCCTCGGATTTGGCGAGTTCGAGCATGACGAAGGAATCGGCCCTGCGTGCCGCCCTCATTATCCCCAGGGCGCTGAGCGGGTTCCTTATGTTGGCGGCCATCACTATCGCGTTCCGTGCCCTGGCTGCAGCGCATATGTCCCTGCCGCTCACCATCGCGCATCTGGAATCGGGGAAGGCGGTCCGGACGTTCAGCGGCCTCCGGGTGAGCATCTTCTCGTAGGTTTTGGAATCTGTCATTTCGCCCCTTCCATCAATGGCAGCTTGACCTTGCCGGCCGGTTCGCTAATATGCGGCTATCCATCCGGAGGGGGGAATGGCGAAGCTTTCCGTGCTGCTCTCGAGAGTGACGGGGTCGCTGTGGTTCTCTCTCGCAGCCCCGGCGCTGCTCATGGCGAAGTATGGCGCAGGCCTGACCGAATCGTGGAGCACGCACGCCTTCGCGGCGATCTGGCTTCTCCACCTCGGATCGCTGCTGCTCCCCGACGGGAGGTGCCTCAGAAGCAGGTTCCGTGAAGACTACTGGGTCAGCCTCTTCCTCTCGGTGACTCTGGGTCTGCTCGCATTCACCGCCCTGTTCGGGGACGGCGGCTGGCAGGGGAAGCTCGAGACGATCACAGTGGTCATCCAGATCAGCGTAGTGATGATCGCGATGCGCATCCTCGTGCAGCATCTCGGCACATTCCTGACCGACCACGTCCCGGTGTGGCAGATCCTCCCCCTGTCCTTCATCGCGATAATCGCCACAGGAACGGGTCTGCTTCTCCTTCCGTCCGCCACCAACGGCGGCATCGCCCCCCTCGACGCCCTCTTCACAACCACTTCGGCCGTCTGCGTCACAGGCCTGTCCGTGGTCGACACCGGAACCGTCTTCACACAGTTCGGGCAGACCATCATCCTGGCTCTGATCCAGGTCGGCGGTCTCGGACTCATGAGCTTCTTCGCGTTCTTCGCGCTCTTCATGGGTCACAGCGTCGGTCTGGGGCAGAGCCTGTCGATAACGCAGGCCGTCGATGCTGAGTTCACGAGCGACGTCAGGAAGGCGATAGGCTCGATAATCGGCTGGACCTTCACGATCGAGGCTGTCGGCGCACTGCTCCTGTACACGGCCTGGAGGCCGGTCCTCACCGGGCTCAGCCAGGCCGAACTCGCCTGGCAGTCGATCTTCCATTCGGTATCCGCCTTCTGCAACGCCGGATTCAGCCTGTTCAGCAACAATCTGGAGGGATTCAGGGACATGCCCTCCGTCAGCCTCACGATCTCCGGGCTCATAGTCTGCGGCGGGATAGGCTTCGCGGTGCTGACGGGAATAGTCACCGCGCTGCTCTCGACACTCAGGGGGAAGCGGCACAACCGGCTGGACCTCCACGCCCGCCTTGTCCTGCTCGTCACCGGCATACTGATCGCAACCGGTGTCGCCTTCGTACTCTCGGTCGAGTGGAACGGCGCGCTCGCCGGCATGACTCTTCCGGTGAAGATCTCGAATGCCCTGCTGTGCTCCATCACACCCAGGACCGCGGGCTTCGACACGATCCCGATGCTCGATCTCCATCCGGCCACCCGGTGGGTGTTCGTCGCGCTGATGTTCGTGGGAGCCTCCCCGGGAGGCACCGGAGGCGGTGTGAAGACGACAACGGTCGGGCTGCTCGCGGTTGCCGGGATATCTCTGATAAGAAAGAGGCCGCAGCCCGAGGTCTGGCACAGGATGGTGCCGGTACACGACCTCCAGAGGGCGGCCTTCCTCTTCTTCGCGGCCATGGTCGTCTGCGCCGTCTCCGTGACGGGTCTCCTCCTGTCGGAGAGCGGGATGTCCGGAGGAACGCGCGGTGCGGAGGAATATGTCTTCGAGACGGTCAGCGCCTTCGGGACGGTGGGGCTCTCCACGGGCGTCACGGGCGAATTGACCTCGGCCGGCCGCTGGATAATCATTCTGACGATGTTCACGGGCAGGGTCGGCCCTTCGATCCTCGCCGCACTGACAATCAGGCCCAGGGCGCTCGCGTACCGGCTCCCCGAGGGCCGGATCGGGATTGGGTAGGAGAACCGTGCAGTCGGAACACAGGAAGTTCGCGGTGCTGGGTCTCGGCAACTTCGGCTCGAGCCTGGCCAGGAACCTTGCCGATCTGGGCTCCGAAGTCATCGCGATAGACTCTGACGAGAGGAAGCTGGACGACCTGGCCGACCACGTGACTCTCGCGGTATCCTTCGACGTCACCGACGAGCATCTCCTGCGGGCGAACGGCGTCGACAAGGTCGATGTGGCGATCGTCTCGATGGGTTCGGACTTCGGCGCAAGCGTCCTCGTGACCACCATCCTGCGCGACATGGGCGTCAGGGTCCATTCGAGGGCGACGACCCACAGGGAGGCGAGGATACTGCGGGCGGTCGGCGCGAGCCAGATCTACATGCCCGAGAAGGACCAGGGCGAGAGGGTCGCCAGGATGCTCCAGCACGACAATGTCGAGACATACGTCCCGCTCGCGGGGGGGATCGACTTCGTCAGGGTTAAGCCCAGGGCGGCGATGATAGGCAAGTGCCTGAAGGATCTGGACATAAGGAGAGCCTTCGGGGTCAACATCGCCTACATAGGCAAGATGGAGGTCGAGGAGGGAGTCCGTACGTACAGGATTCCGCTTCCCGACGATGTGATCGAGCTGGGCGACGACCTCTTCATCCTGGGCGGCCGCAGCGACCTGGAGCGCTTCCTCTCCTGACCTGCCGGTTCCAGGTTTAAACAACTTGAAATGCTTCTGTAAGAACCTACAGGGCTTCAGAATATGCCCATATCAGTTTTCAATTCAAAATGGAGAACCGTTTTATCGCGTAATGCGCAGTTGCGCATATCGATGGCCTTGCTTATAAGCCTTTTTAAACCTGGAACTAGAGCTCGAGAAGGGAGGCGAGGCCGGTTGCCTCGAGGGCCATCTTGTTCTGCCTGTTCGAGGAGATGAACAGCTTGGAGCAGGCGGAGGGTGCGGGATGCTTCTTGCACATCGACCCTATCATCGTGGCGAAGACCCTGGGGATCCTCTCAGTCTCGGCGGGCAGTGCCTGCAGCGAGAGTCCCTCCTCGGTGGAGTAGACGAAGGACGAAAGACAGGCCTCCTTGTCACGGAGGGTCTTGAATACGTTCATGGCGATGTTCGAGCATTCCGGCCAGGTTGGAATCGCGGCTTCGAGCCAGGTGTTGAAGGCGCCCACCAGGAGCTGCGCCTCCGAGATGCCCACGGTAGCCAGTCCTCCCGTGGAACCAGGATAGAGATCCGCGGTGGACCCCTGCTCTATCTGCCCGGTCAGGAATGACAGGATTGCCTTGCCCCTCAGGCAGGCGCCGGCACCGTAAGCCACCTGGAGTTTCCCGTCCTCGACCGGCACCAGGGTCGACACGCCCCCCGAGCGTATCCGTAGCAGGCCCGAGGTCTCGCTGCGCCTGAGCGCGCGGAGAACCTCCATCACATCGCCGGATTCGCTGTCCAGGTCCTGGAGCACGGGCTCCTCGGAGCAGCATCTGACCAGGGCCGGCAGGGCTCCCTCCTCCACGAACCTGTATGTCAGCGTGAGCTCCCTCTTGTCGCGCCGGAGCCAGTTGATGAAGGCGGTCACGCTGGGTCCCGAGAAGCCGATGATCGTGTAGGGCCTGCCGCTCCGGAGCATCATGTAGGCGAGGGGTTCATCCGCGTCTATCTGCCAGTAGGCGTCACCGGTGAAGTTCCTGTCCTCCAGAGAACCCTTGACCAGCTCGTCGAGGTTGATGAACTGCAGGGGGACCCGCTCCAGAAATGTCCTGGAGTAGGGAAGCGCTTCCCTGATGACGATTCCGCTCATCTGACCACCCTGGCTATGCGTTCGAAGAGGGGCACCCCCCTGCCGGGGACCCAGGACCAGTAGATGCACAGCGCCTCGCCCTTGACCAGATCCTGGTGGAGAGGGCCCCAGACCCTGCTGTCGCTCGAGTTGTCCCTGTTGTCACCCATCATGAACACATGATCCTCGGGAACGACGAACGAGGCCCATTCACGCGTCGACCCCGCCGCGATCCCGTCGAAGGACAGGTCGGGCACCCTTCCCCTGAGTGCGGGAATGCATCCCGGCCAGTCCGCGTCCAGGGGATTGGGCGAGAAGCGGTCCTGGAAGGCGACCGGAAATTCGGAAGGCCGGCCGTTTACGAAGAGGGTGTCGTCCCTGACGCTGACCGTGTCACCAGCAAGGGCGACCACCCGCTTGATGAAGTCCCTGCGGAGATCGGCCGGGTATCTGAAGACGAGGATGTCGCCTCTCTCTATCGGGTCGAGCGCGGGCATGAGGAGCCCGTGGACCGATCCCCTGAAGGCATGCAGAGGCGGTTCCAGTCTGTCCGTCCAGGGTATGCGCTGCCCCTTCTCGGCCTTGAGGACCAGGATGTGGTCGCCGACCAGCAGGGTCCCCTCCATGCTCGGTGAGGGGATCCTGAAGCTCTCGACGACATACGGCCTCAGGAAGCCGAAGAATATGATCAGCGCAAGAGCAAGCTGCAGAAACCAGTCCAGCACCTTCGCCCTCGTCACGGCGACCTCCGGATTTGCGTGTAGGCAGTCAATGAATAGGTCTGTCGTCATCTCCTCGTCAACATGCCGGCGTTGACAGGGGGGGCTTCGCTGCACAATCATGCGAACGGAGGGATCGCTCAACATGCCCGAGTTCTTCGCCAGACTCTTCGACTTCTCGCCAGGAGGCGTACCGGTCGGACGGATCGGTACGGCCTTGTTCGTCGTCGCCGCCTCCCTTGCTGCATCCGCGATCGTCCGCAGCATCCTGGTCAGGATGTCCAGGCGCATGCACGGCATACCCTCTGCTCTGGCGGCGAAACTGCATCGTCCCGCAGGCTTCCTGGTCGTCCTCCTCTGCAGCTACGCAGCCGTGAGGATCCTGCCGATCTCCGAAGGACTTGTGACGGTGCTCGATCGTGTACTCCTCGCCGGCATAACCGGGGGCGTGATCTGGCTCCTGGTCTGCGGCACCGACTGCATCGCCGAGAAGCTGGCCCAGGCCGCCCGGGAGAGCGAGTCCAGGTTCGACGACCAGATGCTCCCCATACTCAGGAACACGGCACGCGTCCTGATAGTCGTCCTGGGGATAGTGTTCCTCCTCCAGGCACTCGGCTACCCCATCGGAGGGCTGGTTGCGGGTCTGGGAATCGGAGGCGTGGCTGTAGCCCTGGCCGCTCAGGACACCCTGAGCGGTGTGTTCGCATCGATAGCGATATTCCTCGAGAAACCCTTCGTCGTGGGAGATTTCGTAGAGGTCCAGGGTGTACAGGGCACCGTCTCCGACGTCGGCCTGAGGTCCACAAGGATCAGGACCGTCGACAGGACGTTGGTCAGCGTTCCCAACCGCAAGATAGTGGAGAACGTGATAGACAACTGGGCCAGGCGGAGCACCCGGCGGACCGTGATATTCTTCGGGCTCGAGTACGGCACTCCTCTGCCCGAGCTGGAGGGTCTGCTGGAAGCTCTTCGTGGCCTGCTCCGCGCCGACCCGGAGGTCGAGGAGGACACCTGGTCGGTCCATTTCAAGGGATTCGGGGAGTCCACGCTCGATATCGAGATGATCCTCTTCCTGAAAACCGGCGACTTCGCCGAATGGCTCTCGATGAGGGAGCGCGTGAACCTGTCCGTCATGCGCGAGGTGGAGGCCAGGGGTCTCGTCTTCGCATTCCCGACGAGAAAGGTCCACCTCTCGAGATGATCAGGGATGCAGCGGGCCACAGGGAGAGGCTCAGAGAGAGGTTTCTCTCGTCGAGCATCGCGGGTTTCACGGACAGGGAGGCGCTGGAGCTCCTTCTATCCTACTCGAGACCCCGCGTCGACGTCAGGGACATCTCGATCGACCTTCTGGAGCGGTTCGGAAGCCTGGAGGGCGTGCTGCGTCAGCCTCCCGACATGCTCATGCTCGTTCCCGGCGTTGGCCCGGCATCGGCCGTCCTGCTGTCCATGATAACCCAGGTCTCACACAGGGCGATCGCCCCGAAGCCCGGGATCGACAGGCTGGACAGCGTCGAGAAGGTCAGGGCCTATCTCGCGGCCAGGCTGGGCACCCAGAGGAGGGAGCGCCTCGTCGCCCTGCTCCTCGATTCGAGTGGCCGCCTGCTCGGCGAGAGGGAGCTCGAGCTGGGGACCGTGGACCGGGCGTCCGTACACCCGAGGAACCTCGTCGAGAAGGTCGTCGCACTCAATGCGACCTCAGTCATTCTGGTACACAACCACCCCGGCGGCAGGGCGGAGGCCAGCCGGGAGGACCGGGCGCTGACGGCCAGGCTCTCGGAGCTGGGAAAGAGCCTCGGGTTCAGGGTGCTCGACCATTTCATCGTCGCCGGGAACGAAGTCCTGAGCTTCCGTGAACAGGGCCTCATGCCGGGCGACGCCTGAAGGAAGCCTGATGGACGGTAAGCGAATCCACCCGGGGGATGATCATCCATGCACGCGGTGATACTCCTGGCGGCAGCCATCGCGAGACCCGGGCTCCCATACTTCTCGCAGGACTGGTCCGGGACCAGATCCGTGTCCCTCTCCCCGCTCGTTGTGCTGGAGGTAGTGACAGCAGACTCCTCCTGGACCGACGGCGAGGAGAGCCATTCCTATTCGGTCGACGGCCTCAGGATAGTTTCGTCCCAGGGGGCGGACACCCTGGCCTGGATAGCCGGTACGCCAGCCGAGGCGATGGCTTCCGCACGCTCCGCCGGCTCGGTCGTGTCGCAGGAGACACGCACTCTTAGAATCCTGGCCTGCACCGAGTCCTACATCGGCGGCAGGATCTCGGTGCTGTCCGAGAGGGACGGGAGAGGGATCTCGAGGTACGAGGCGCTGAGGACATGGCTCCTGAGCGGCGCTCCGCTCGATCTCGAGTCCGTCGTTCAGATCGATTCTACGTTCGTCGAGGAGCTCCGCGCCGCGCTGGATGCGCCGCGGTCAGCCGACCTCGACACATGGCTGTGGTCCCGAGGTCACTGGATGGACCCGCAGAGCTTCATCATCTGGACGGCCGGAGGGGAAACCGGCCTCAGGCTCGGCTTCCCCTCGTGGACCGGCGCAGAGTCCCTGCTGGTTGTCGACCTCGATCTGCAGAAGCTCAATACCGCGCATGGAGCGATGCTGGACTAGGTCACTCCCCTCTGGCGAACTCGAAAAGCCCGCCGGAGAGGTAGATGTCCCTGGCCACGCCGCTCATCGGTTTCCCGGCGATCGTGCCCGACGCGCCAGTCGCGGTCCCAGCCTCCAGGTCCACCGAGATCTCCTCGAACTCGGCGAAGGAGCCGTCGGGGAGCCCCGGGATCTCGAGCAGCGGAAGGGCGCTGTTGATGGCGTTTCGCTTGTAGATCGCGCCGAAGGACCTGGCGATGACCGCCTGCACGCCGAGCGCCTTGAAGCAGTCGACCGCGTGCTGCCGGGAGCTTCCGGAACCGAAGTTGTCACCGGCCAGGACAAGATCCCCGGGTCCGGCCTTCCGGGCGAACTCTTCGTAGCCCTTGAGGTTGCCGAAGGCGAACTGCCCCATCTTCGATACGTCGGTCACCGCGAGATGAGCGTTGTGGTAGATCATGTCCGTGTCGATGTCGGCAATCAGCGCGCCGTCGCGGTGGAGCACCCAGAGGCGGCCTTCGAGTCTCAGCGAACGCTTCTCCATCTCACGCCTCCCCGAGTTCGGCTACGCCGGCTATGCGGCCCAGGACGGCAGAGGCGACGGCTGTGCCGACTCCGGCGAGGTACGTGTCCCCCGCCCCCTGCTTCCCCGTGAAATTGCGGTTGGAGGTGCTGACCTGGATCTCGCCGCGGCCGGTCATCCCGATCTGCCCGGAGGCGCAGCCGCCGCAGCCCGGGTTGCTTATGATCCCCCCGGCCTCGAAGATGTCGGCTATCATCCCCTCCTCCATCATCGACTTCCAGACGGCCCTCGTCGAAGGCACCACCTTCAGCATCACGCCCGGAGCCACATGCCTGCCCCGGAGAAGCCTGGCGGCAAGCCTCATGTCGTCCAGCGTACCGTTCGTGCAGCTGCCTATGAATGCGCCGTCGATGCGGACGTCGGAGAACTGGCTGACAGGGTGGACGTTGTTCGGGTTTGGGGGGGCGGCCACGAGCGGTTTCAGACCCTCGATCGAGAGAGTGTACTCCTTCTCATAGACGGCATCCAGGTCGGCATAGACCGCCTCGGCTCCAGTCATCCCGAAGAATCCCAGGACGTTGCGGTTGGGCGGGATGAGAATGGTGACGGCACCCATCTCGGTAGCCAGGCTGGCCAGCGTGATGCAGTCGGCCAGGGTGGCGTTCTCGAGCCATGGGCCCGATACCTCTACCGACCTGCCGAGGAGCTCGTGGTGGTTGAACCTGCCCAGCATCGCGAGAGCGACGTCCTTGGCCTCCGTCCCGGCCGAGGGTATGCCCTCGAGGACGATCTTCACCGACGGCGGGACCTCGAACCAGACCTTCCCGGAAACGAACGAGAAGGCTATGTCGACGTCGCCCATCCCCTGACCGAAGGCTCCGACCGCTCCCATGATGTTCAGATGGCTGTCCGTCCCGACCGTTGTCGACCCGGGCCGCGCGAGCCTGTTCTCGATCACGACGTGGGAACCGATCCCGGCGTCAACGTCGAAAACCTTGAGCCCGTGCTTCCTGGCGAAGTTCCTTATGGTCTGCTGGTTGTCCGCGTACGGTATCGTGTTGGCCGGAACGTTGCAGTCGAACGTGAAATAGGTCTTCGACGGGTCGGCGATCGGCCTGGCGCCTCCGTGCTTCTCCACGTTGGCCACCACGCTCGCCCCGGCGAAATCGCGGGCGGTCCTGTTGTCTATCCCGATCCAGACCTCGCCGCCGGGTGCGCAATCCCCCGCGCCGTGCGCTGAAAGGATCTTCTCGATCATTGTTCGGCCCATCTCTGCCTCCATCTGGTGTCAGTGGTGTGCCACTCGCCCCTGGGATCCCTTCCCGACTCGACTGCCCGCGTGAATATCTCCGGGATGCCGGCCGCCCTGGACCCCTTCTCGAAAAGGTCGAAATCGTATGGAGCCCTGATCCAGGATACGGAAAGGCCGTCCTTCCTCGAGGGTTCCAACACCATCACCGTGGCAGCGGAAGGCAGCGTGCCGCCCCCCACGCTCCCGGGATTGAGGATCCACCCCCCGGGCCTCCTGACCAGGGCAGTCTCATGGGTGTGGCCCACGACCAGGACGTCGCATCCGTTGCGCGAAAGAAGAAGGTCGTACAGCTCCAAGGCGGCATTCCTCGGGAGAGAACCCGCTATGTTGCCGGGGAGTCCGTGTGTGAACAGGATCTTCATCCCCTCGAATTCGAACCTCAGCTCCTCGGGCAGCCCCTTCAGCCAGGAGATGCCGGCCTTCGAGACGCGCCCCGCGGTCCACTCCAGCACTTCGTCCGAAAGCCTCTCCCAGTGAGAGTTCACGAAGAAATCCCCGGTCGAGGTCCTGCCCCTGGCCACAGCCCTGTCGCAGTTGCCCTGGATCGAATCGATGGAGTGCTCCCTGGCGAACGAGATGCATTCGTCCGGGCTGGGTCCGAAATGCACCAGGTCGCCCAGATTGACTACCAAATCGGCGGATTCGAGCCCGAGGGCGCGCCAGGCGCTCTCGAGGGCTCCCAGGTTTCCGTGGACATCCGCGAGAACTCCGATCTTCACTCCTGGAAACTCCTGTCGTAGAGCAGGCTTCCCTCCACCGAGGCCCTGTGCGCCCCGATGTCGGCCCTGCTCATGGAATAGAGGCCCTCCATGTCGCCGGACTCGATCGCCGTCCTGAAGCGGGGAGAACCCGAGAGGATGTCGATGGGCATCCTGTCGTAGACATACTCGTATGGGGGCGGCCGCCAGCCGGTGTCCCCGTGCCTGAAGCACTCCGCAAGTATAGCCAATCCCGCGGCGAACGGGCGGAAGACCTCGGGATCGCTCACGTTCAGGATCGCACCCCTGCAGAGCACACCCCGGTGCTTCGAGAAGGTGGGGATGAAACGGAAGGGCGACAGGACGGCACCCTCGAGCGACGGCGACCCTTCGAGCCTGCCGCACAGGAGGTCCTCGTCCAGCCACGGGGCGCCGAATATCTCGAACGGCCTGCACGTGCCCCGTCCCTCGGAGAGGTTGGTGGCCTCGAGGAGGCACGTCCCCGGATACACGAGCGCCGTGCCGGTCGTCGGGAAGTTCGGTGAAGGGTGCATCCAGGGGTACCCCGGAGGGAAACCGCCGGTGTGACCGGTCCGGAATCGCACCACCAGCGGTTCCGGGAGTCCGTCGAGCCGGGCGAAGTGCCTCGCCAGCTCGCCCGTGCTCATGCCATGCCTCACCGGAAGTGGATACATGCCCACATAGGACAGCATGTCCTCGTCCTGCGGAACGCCTTCGACGCGTTCGAGACCCAGCGGATTGAACCTGTCCAGCACCAGCACCGGTATCCCGCACGAGGCCGCGCACCTCATCGTCAGAGCCATCGCATAGATGTAGGTGTAGTACCTGGCTCCTGCATCCTGGAGATCGACGACGATGCAGTCGCAACCGGCGAGCATCACCGGGGACGGCTCCCGGCTCGCCCCGTAGAGGCTGTGGACCGGGATGCCCCACCGTGGATGCGGATGGGTGGTCCACTCGATCATGTTGTCCTGGGTCTGCCCCCAGAATCCGTGCTGGGGTCCCATGAGGGCCTTCAACTCGATGCCCGGCATGTCGTGGATGACCTCGGCCGCAGTCCTGAAGCGCGAGTCGACGGCGGCGTAATGCGACAGCAGCGCGACTCTGCGGCCGGGCAGGTCACCCGGCTCCAGCAGGTCGAGGCCGCACAGGGAGGGAGGCGCCCCGCCCGCACAGGGAGGCATGGCTGGAGATCCGGCAGGCATCAGAAGCTCAGGCGGTCGCCCCGCATGAGAAGCACCGCTCTGTCGCCCAGACGCCGTGACAGGTCGCGATCTATCTCCTGCCTGTACCAGGGCTTGAGATGGAATGCATATATGGGCACGTCCGCCCTGCCGAGCTTCCTCAGCTCCTTCTCCAGGAGATCCGGGGTCAGGTGGTCGCTGGAGATCGCGAGATCGGCCATCGTGTCGGGGAACGACACCTCCGCGAGTATCATCCTTATGTCCTCGAGTCCGGCGGCGCGCTCCCAGAGCTCGTCGGTAGGACCGGTATCGCCCGTATAGACTACCGCTCCACCCGAGGGCGACCTGAGGAGGAACCCCCTCGCACCCGCCCCGTGGTTCACGGGCACCGGCATGGCGGAAAGGCCCCCCGGTAGCTCGACCCACTTCCTGTCCTCGAGAACCTCGTAGATCACCGCGGGGCCGCTGCTGGTCCTTATCCTGCTGAAATCCGGCCACACCAGGTCGTTCATGTAATGGGTCCTGACGGCCTCGAGCGCCGCGGTGCTGCCCAGGACGCGGAGGGGGGAGTTCCGGAGGCTCACGGCCGCATCGGCCATGAAGCCGAGTTCGAGGATGTGATCCAGATGGGCGTGGGTGAGGAGGACTACCTCTATCTGCCTCTGCTCCTCGTCCTTCAGGGTCGCGGCAGAGCCGGCGTCGATGAGCACCGAGGAGCCGATCTTCATCGAGACGAGGCTGCTGCCCGAGTGCTTCCCCCCGTCCGCTCCGAGAACCTCAATGTACATCCCGGACCTCCCGCTGGTACGGTTGCCGGACGCCATGCTCGCTTCCGCCCACGATCCTCCGGGGAAGCAGCGGATTAATCCTGGCCACTACCTCGTAGTTGATCGAACCTGCCCAGGAGGCCATCGTCTCCGCCGAAACGCACTCGTCCCCGTCACACCCGAGCAGGACGACCTCCTCCTCGAGCCGGGGGTCCTGGATGTCGGTGATGTCGACCATGCAGAGGTTCATGCAGATCCTGCCGACCACCGGAGCCCTGCGGCCCCTGATCAGGACGTGCGCCGAGTTGCCGAGCGCCCTGTCGTATCCGTCGAAGTAGCCCACGGGCAGGACGCCGATCCTCGTCGGCCTTGTCGTCCTGAAGCTGCAGCCGTATCCGACGAAGCTCCCCCCGGGCAGCTCCTTGATCTGGACCAGCCTCGTCTTCCAGGCCAGCACCGGGCGGAGGTCGGGAACCCCCCTGCCGCACATGCTCGCCGAGAGGAAGGTCTCCCTCGAGGGCCAGAGTCCGTAGATGCCTATCCCGGCTCGAATCATGTCGAAGGCGGTCTCGGGAAAGAGGATGGCCGCAGCGGTGCAGGCGGTGTGGACGATCCGGGGCCTTGCGCCGCCGAACTCGCCCAGGACGCGGTTGAATCTCTCCAGCTGATCCTCTGCATAGGAATGGTTGAGAGTGTCCTCGATGTTGGCGAAATGCGTGGAGAGCCCTTCGATCTCGACACCCGGCACCGACCCCGCCTCCGCGAGGAATCCTGCGACATCGCCGGGCAGAAGCCCCTGCCTTCCGGTGCCGGTCTCCACCTTCAGGTGCAGCCGGGCGGGTCTCGACGGGGAGGCGCATCTCCGAAGGGCGCGGATGGTCTCGAAGTTGTAGACTGTCAGGCGCAGATCGTTCTCGAGCGCCTCCGGAAGCCTGTCCAGCGGGACGTATCCCAGAACGAGAACCGGCCGGGTCTCTCCCAGGGCGCGCAGGGCGATTCCCTCGTCCAGGCTGTTGATCCCGAACCAGTCGGCGTTCCCGAGCAGTCCGGCCATCTCGGCCATCCCGTGGCCGTATGCGTTGCTCTTGATTATCGCGCATACGAGGGGAGTGCCGCCGGAAGCCTTCCTGAGCTCCGAGAGGTTGTGTCCCGGGGCCTCGGAATCGATTTCGACCCAGATGAGATCGCTCATGCGGAAAGCATATCAGGTCGCCGAGATGACAGACAAGCGTTGCGCATCATGGCGGATGGGTTATAAAAGCCCCTGCAGGAGGTGGAAGATGTCAGAGGTTTTCTTCAGAAAAGCTTGCAGGGACGGAGCGAAGGACTCCCTGGGAGAACTGCTCCGTGGATTCTCCTTGAAGGGCGATTCCGGGACGGATCTCTACGGAGTCAAGATCCATGCGGGAGAACAGGGCAACACGCGTTTCGTCCCGCCGGATCAGGTGAACGAGGTCGTGCGTGCGCTGGGCCTGCCGTTCGAGAGGACGTTCCTGACGGACACCACCGTTCTGTACCGGGGAAGGCGCCTGACGGCCCCCGCTTATCTCAACCTGGCCCGGGAGCACGGCTTCGGACTGCCCGCGACTCCCCCCCTCATCATAGCGGACGGGCTCCGTGGGACGGACGAGACGGCCGTGAAGCTGCCCTCCTGCTGCGAGGGCTCCTCCGCGCGGATCGCGAGGCTGATATCCGAAACCGACAGCCTCGTGGTGGTGAGCCATTTCAAGGGTCATCTCCTCGCGGGCTTCGGGGGTGCGATCAAGAACATCGGCATGGGGTGCGCTTCCAGGGGGGGCAAGCTCTATCAGCACTCCTCGGTGAAGCCGTCCATCAGACCCGCGAAGTGCGTAAGGTGCGGCATCTGCATCGAGCACTGCCCGGCTGGGGCCATCGCCATGGAGGATGCCTCGGCCGTGATCTCCGAAGCTCGGTGCATCGGCTGCGGCGAATGCATACAGCGATGCCCCGGGGGTGCCGTGGGAGTGGACTGGAACCAGGACAGGGGCGTCTTCATGAGGAGGATGGTCGAGTACGCAATCGCTGCCGCCTCGGTCACCCGCATAATGGTCTGCGTCAGCTTCATCACCGGCGTCAGCGGAGACTGCGACTGCCTGGAGGACCAGGAAGGGGTGCTCGTCGACGACATCGGCGTGATGGCATCCACCGATCCGGTCGCTCTCGATCAGGCCTGCCTCGACGCCGTCACAGCCGCCGCGGCGGCGGCGTCCTCGCCGGTCCCGGATGCCGGGCCGGGCGTGGACAAGTTCCATGCGCTCAGGCCTCATATAGACGGCACGGAGCAGCTTGCGATCGCCCAGAATCTGGGCCTCGGCTCGCGCAGGTACGTACTGACCGAGGTCTGAGCTGCAGCCGCCAGCCCTCACACGCGTGTCTGCACATCTTGAGCGGCTTGTCTCCGAACCCGGTGCATCCTATGATGCCGGCTGCGGTTCCGGGAATACCGACGGAACCTGCCGGACGAACGTACCCCTGGAGGGTTTGAAGGCATGATACTCTCTCGGACGGTCGGAGATGCGGCTGTGAACCCCTCCGGAAACCCTCTGAACCACATGGCGATGCGCCGGCCCCGGACGGGACCCGGACTCTAGACGCCGCAGACGCGCCTTTCGAGCCCCGGGCCCCCCGGGGCTTTTCCGTATTCACCGGACCATCAACTGCGGAGACGGGCACTGCCCCGGAGGGAGCGCGATGTTCAACTCGATGGAGGAGTACAGGTCGATCTGCGATACTCCCGGACTTGCGTCCATGAGGACCAGGATACGCCAGAGCGACCTGCTGATACGATGCGACTGCACGAATCCGGCTGCTGCGGAGGCCGCCCTCGCCCGGGCGAGGCTGCGCATCCTCGAGGAGATATCCTCGGACCCGCTGTTTCTTTTCTCGCTCGAACCGCTGGCCGGAGGCAGCCGGGAGACCGGTGTGGCCTCCAGGATGAGGAAGGCATCAGCGACCTGGGGTGTCGGCCCCATGGCCGCCGTCGCCGGAGCCGTCGCGGACGAGGTGGCCGCCGAACTGCTCGAGGCCGGCGCTGGATCGGTGATCGTGGAGAACGGCGGGGATGTCTTCGCCCGCGGACGGGGGTCGGTTCGGTTCGCGATCCATGCTGGTGCAGCCTCCCCGTTCGGCGGCTGCTTCGTCCTGGAGACAGCGATGGACCGCGGGGTGGGGATCTGCACCTCCAGTGCGACTGTCGGTCACTCCCTCTCCCTGGGCGGCGCGGACGCGGTGACGGCGATCGCGGCAACGGCGGCCGAGGCCGACGCGGCTGCGACTTCCATCGCGAACCGCATCGCGGGGGAGCACCATGTGGAGCCTGTTGTGGATGAGGAGCGGCGGAGAGGCTCTCTCAGGGGCCTGTTCGCCTGCGCGGGCGGGAGGGCCGGGTTCTGGGGCGACTTCAGGATCGTCGGCCTCTTCGCGGGGAGGGGATGATGGCTTCCAGGACAATAACGATGCTCTTCCCTCCGGAGCAGGTTGGAAAACCCCTGGTGAGCAGGGCGGTCAAGGCTTACGACATCGAGATAAACATCCTCCAGGCATGCATTTCCCCGTCCGAGACCGGCCGGATGCTCGCCGTTCTCGAGGGGACGGAGGAACAGATCGGCCTGGTGGTCGGCTTCCTCGCGGGGGGAGGGATAGAGGTCGGTTCACCCGAGAGCGCCCTCCTCCACGATCTCGAATCCTGCGTGCACTGCGGTGCGTGCGCGGGCCTCTGCCCGGTGGGAGCCTTCCGCTCCGATCCCCCAGGCTGGCTCGTGACCTTCGAGCCGGGCCGCTGCATCGGATGCGGCATATGCATCCAGGCCTGCTCGTACGGCGCCGTCCGGCGCGGAGGGGCTTTCGTCGCGCCGGAGGCGGGGCTGTGAAGACGTGGGAGGACATCAACTCGAGGATCCGTGAAGGCCGTGCGGTCATCGTGACGGCCTCGCAGATGAAGGAGATCGTCCGCGAGACAGGGACCCGGAGCGCGTCCATGAAAGTCGACGTCGTGACAACGGGGACCTTCGCCCCGATGTGCTCCAGCGGGGCGCTTTTCAACATCGGGCATCCCTCGCCGAGGATTAAGCTCAAGACCGCCTGTTTGAACGGTGTCCCGGCATGCGCAGGCCTCGCCGCGGTCGACATCTTCCTGGGAGCCACCTCCGTGCGGGACGGCGACCCGGGCAACGCGAGTTTCCCTGGCAGGTTCAGGTACGGCGGCGGCCATGTGATAGAAGACCTCGTGCGCGGCAGGGACGTCCTGCTGGAGGCTACCGGACACGTCACGGACTGCTACCCGCGAGCGGGGCTCTCGACTCTGCTCCGTCTTGGTGACTTCGTGGAGGCGGCACTCCTCAACCCGAGGAACTGCTACCAGAACTACGGAGTGGCTGTCAACGCACACTCCACGAGACCGCTGTACACCTACATGGGCATCCTGCAGCCAGGTCCCGCAAATGCAGCCTACTGCAGCGCAGGGGAGCTCTCTCCCCTCCTGAACGATCCGCTGTACAGGACGATAGGTACGGGAAGCAGGATCTTACTGGGAGGCGCCCCGGGGATGGTCATCGGCCACGGCACCCAGCACTCGCCCGGCGTTCCGAGGAACGAATGGGGCGTACCGGTCGGCGGAGCGGGGACTCTGTCCGTGACAGGGGACCTGAGGCGGATGAGCTGCGAGTTCGTCCGCGGCGCGTCCATCACCGGCTATGGAGTCTCCCTCGCGGTGGGCATCGGGGTCCCGATCCCGGTCCTGGACGAGGAGATGGCCGCCTTCACTTCGGTGAGGGACGACCAGATCCAGGCGCCGGTCCTGGACTACTCCAGGGACTATCCGGAGCGTAGCGGCGAGCCGCTGGCCCTTGTCAGCTACGCGGAGCTCAGATCAGGATCGGTCGAGATCATGGGAAGGAGGATCAGGACTACTCCCCTCTCCAGCCGGGCCATGGCTGCTAGGGTCGCAGAAGCTCTCAAGAGCTGGATCGAGGAAGGCAGGTTCCTTCTGTCCGAACCGGTGGAAACACTGCCGGGTCCGGCATCCGGGATGGGTACGCACCCTCTGGTCCCGAGGCTCTCCTAGCAATCATCCGGGCGGGGCGGTCGATCCTGGCCAGCCCCGCCCGGATGCCCGATCAGCGCTCGAGGGGAGATGCTCGGGAAGTCCCTCGAGGGTCAGCGGTTCTGCTTCAGCAGATCCCTGATCTCGGTCAGCAGCACGACCTCGGCTGTAGGCCCGGGAGGGGCTGCAGGAGCCGCCGGCTTCTTCCTCATCAGCTTCGTCATCGCCCTGACCACGAGGAACAGCACGAAGGCGATTATCAGGAAGTTGACCAGCTTGTTGATGAAGTTGCCGTAGTTGATCGTGACGGGCACGGGCGGAGAACCGGGCTCCAGCCCGGGCTTCTCACCGATGGTGAGCGAGAGTTCTGAGAAGTCCATCCCCCCGACTGCGAGGCCGATGGGCGGCATGATGACGTCCTCTACCGCCGAGGAGACGATGGCGCCGAAGGCGGCTCCGATGATCACGGCGACGGCCAGGTCGACCACGTTGCCCTTCATCGCGAAGTCACGGAATTCTTTCAGCATGGCATCCCTCCCTTTCCCTCTTGATCAGGACCGGGACAAGCATCGAAACGGTTCGATCCACGGGCTCCGCACGGGAGCCCCCGATCAGCCTCAACCGCCCCCCGTGGAATAGGATGCGGAACCGTCCAGATCGTCCAGGGTGACGGACCATTCCAGATCGCCCATGACGGGCGTGTTCAGCCTGGTGTAGGTGTCTCCGTCCCCGTCTATGACGCGGATGCTGTAGATGCCCGCCGGGACCTCGATGGCGACGGATTCACCCTCTGTGAGAGTGGAGTCGCCGAGGTGGTCCTGCCCCCAGGACGTCGAACCGTACGGCGAGACGTAGACGGTCATCAGCTCCCAGCCGCCAGTGCTGTTCGTGATCTCGATCGTGGATGCCGCCGCCGCGGCGGCGAGCCCCGCGCCGGCGATGATCAGCATGAGTCTTTTCATTCGACCTCCGTTCGTACCGGCCAGGGGCCGTCAGTCTGTCTCGTAGTCCACTACCCGCCTGTCGCTGCACACGGATCTCACGATGGGCACGACGGCCACATGCGTCGGATGCTCCCTGTAGTCCTCGAGCGCCTGTCTCGAGACGAACTCGGAGAAGAGGACGATCTCCGAGCTGCCATCGCCGCCTGTGAACCCTATACCGACCTCGAGGTTCTTCATTCCCGGGATGCGGCCGTTCAGCGATTCGAGCGCCCTCTTCACCCTCAGGGCGTTGACCGGCCCGGCTCCGGGCTCTCCGCTCTCGGCGACCTTCCACATCACTATGTGCCTTACCATCACCCTCCGCTCCACGGCCCGGCCGGGCCGCTGGACACTTCCAGGATGCATCGAATATACCCCCCTGACGGGGTGCGGGGTCCACTGGCCGGGGGAGGTGCGGAATGCCCGTCGAGATACATCCCGACGACATGCGGTTCGTGTTCGGCAGGACAGGCGGTCCCGGCGGCCAGAACGTGAACAAGGTGAACACCGCGGTGAGGCTGATCTTCGACTTCGCCGCGTCGAGGTTCTTCAGCACGGACGAGAAGCGCCGGCTCGACCTCGTGGCCTCGACGAGGCGGGACGGAACGCGCGCCATAATAGTGGAGGCGGACACCTACCGGACGCAGGGGATGAACCGTGCCCTGGCCGTCCGCAAGCTCGTGAAGATCGTGGAGAAGGCACTCGAACCACCGGCGCCTGAACGCGTCGCCACGAACCCTCCGGGCTCCGTGAGGGCTGTGCGCATGAAGCACAAGAAGCGAAGGGGCTCGGTCAAGGCATCCCGGCGCGAACCAACCTGGGAATGAATGGGGTCAGACTACCAACAAAACCGCACCCGTAATATCATGCTTGCCAATGTTTTATAGCCATAGACGTTTTACTGGTTTCTCCGCGACAAAAACTGTGTTTCACAACCAGGCATGCGGGGATATGCTCAGGCAGGCTGCTTTCGAACAAGAAAACCTACAAAATTGGAGGAATTGCTTGTGAGTAGTCTGACCCCGTTTACTGTCTACTCCGCCACGAAGAGCAGCTTGATCGAGGAGGCCTCCCCGCCGGAGGTGAACCGGACCAGGTAGCAGCCAGGGGAAACCCTCTCACCGCTCCGGGTAGTGCCGTTCCAGATGACGGAGTGCGTTCCGGCCACCATGAATCCGCTCTCCAGCATGGAAACCAGGCGCCCGGCAAGGTCTATTACCTGCAGGCTTGCATGACCGGCTTCCGGCATATCGAACGAGATGGTGGCGGCCGATGAAAATGGGTTGGGTGAGCCAGCCAGGTTCCGGATGGCACCAGGGACGGGCTCGAGGGCGGGCTCGAGGCCGGTCTGGGTCACGGTAAAGAACGTGGTGTCGCTCGCGACCACGACACCTCCCGACCATGAGTCAACGATCAACACATTGCTTCCCAGATCGGCGTAGAGATCGTCACGGTAGGTCCACTTCAGCCCGGTTCCGAACGCGTAGAGGTTGTAGTCAGTCGATGCGAAGTACATCACGCCGTCCACGATCGCAGGCGTGGACTGCAGGCCAATGTTACCCGGATCAGGATAGTACTCCCAGATGATCCCGCCTGTTGATGCGTCCGCTGCATAGATCAGGTCGTAGGGCTCGGAGAAGCCACCCCAGAAGACGACCCCGTCGGCCACCGCAGGCGAACCATGGATAGATGCAGGTATCGACCAGACAATAGAGCCGTTGGACATTTCCAGCGCCGCAAGGACTCCCGCGATATGACCGCAGATCACGGTCCCTTCGAACACGGCTGGCGTAGATTCCACGGGTCCGGCGAGGTAGGTCATCCATTCGAGAGAACCCGTCAGGGCGTCGAACTTGTGAACGTAATCATCCATCCCGCCGATATAGATCTTCCCGTCGACGATCACGGGAGAAGAGTCATGATACCCATTCTCGGCGACGGGGTTCGACCAGATCACATCTCCGGTCGCGGCGTCCAGGGCAGAAAGAGCTGCACCCTTGTCTCTGGTTCCGACGAAGAACATGCCGTTCCATCCCGCGATGCAATTGCCGATGCTGCCGTCGAGGGATCGCTCCCATATGAGCTGCCCATCCTCTGTATCGAGACAGAATACAGTAGTGTCATAAACTGGGTATTCTACATCCGTGGCGCAAACTACCCGCCCATTCATGACGCAGGGTGTGCCACCGACATTCACGTCTCCGGGAAATGTCCAGACCCTCGTACCGGTGATAGCATCGATGCAGTAGAGCGAGTCCGATGCAAGGTAGAGCCTTCCATTGCTGAAGGATGGCGGGTCGTCCGATCCCGCGGTCGGATAGCTCCAGAGGATGCTTCCCGTAGCCGCATCCAGGGCGTAGAGAGTCATCCCCTCGGTCGACGAGTAGTAGACCACCCCGTCCACGACTATCGGATTCACGAACTCGTGCACCCCTCCTGTGACCGGTGCCGTCCAGAGCACATCGTTCGTCATGGGCGCAGGCGATTCCGAAAAGCCGTGATGGAGGTTGCTCTGCATGTAGGTCGGCCAGTCCGTGACGAGCCGGGGGATCGGGACGAACGGATCCCCGTTCAGGGAGAAGACCACCGAGTCCGGCAGCAGGTTGTCATTCTCGACTATCGCTCGAAGAGTCAGCCAGTCACCGTCGTAGATCCCTCCGGCAGCTGGCTCCACGATGGAGACATCGACAGAGGCCAGCGCTGCGCAAAGTAGGATGGGGATGCTCATCGCCACTCCTTTGATTCGAGGTCATGGCGGCTCTGTACGGGAGGATCCTGGCGGGAACGATATGAATTGCTCCCGGAGAGTCTCGACGAATCTGATTGATTATGGCCACACATCCAGAACAGGTCCATGTCAAACAGAACGGGGTCAGACTACCAACAGAACCGCACCCGTAATATCATGCTTGCCAATGTTTTATAGCCATAGACGTTTTACTGGTTTCTCCGCGACAAAAACTGTGTTTCACAACCAGGCATGCGGGGATATGCTCAGGCAGGCTGCTTTCGAACAAGAAAACCTACAAAATTGAAGGAGTTGCTTGTGAGTAGTCTGACCCCAATCCCGGTGACAAGCGGGAGCAGGCATGCAATCATCCAGATGGATCGGTATCGGCACCTGGACCGCCGGATGGCGAAGGCGCTGCAGCCGATGCATCGGAGGGAGGTTCCAGGTGATCGCTTTCATTCTCATGTCGCTCGTCGCCTCGACAGGAATCGAGGTGCACGAGTGGGGGGTGCTGACGTGGGACGGCCAGGTCCTGACATCGGCCGGGGTACCCGCTCCGGCCGTAATCGACCCGGGGGAGATGGAGACGGGGGCGCCGGTCCTCTGCTTCCACGGGGATGATTTCACCGGAACGGTCACCGTGTCATCACCCGGGACGATAGATCACGTCCATCCCGCTCCGGACACCGCCGTCGAGCCTCAGTACTGCCTCCGGGGGCTGGGGTCGATCATCGCGTGGGAGATATCGGCTGCGTTCGAGGAACCGGCGGGATACCCGTCGTGCGGCAGCGGGTCGGCCCCGCTCTACTCGGATTTCTCGTGGGCGGCGCCCTTCTGGCGCGAGGGCGATGCCCTCTATCTGACGAGGGAGGACGGCTTCAGCGACAGGTTCCTGTACTACGGCGCGACCATCACGCAGGGGTCGTTCCCGCCTCCTCTGGCTGGCTTCGCGGTGTCAAGCGCGGAGGAGGACACACCCGAGGCCGACCGGGTGCTCCTCTTCACGAGGGACGGCTCAGGGAACGTGAATTTCGTGATCACCCCGGGGGGCGACGTCTCGATGGCCGAAATGGCCTCGCCGTTCGCCTACTCGTGCGAAGCGGTGGTCTCGATCCTCGAAGGCTGGGCCGGGGATTCGCTCACACCTGAGGAGGTTCGCGCCCTCTGGCTCACCTGGGAGGGTCATGTCACGGGAGGGTACTGGCCCACCGGCTCGAAGGCGGTCTTCGTTGTGCCCGGAGAACTCGTGGAGAGGACGAGCACAATCCTGGTAGAATCGGAGGAGGACCTTCCGGTGGAGATCAGGAGATTCTTCCTGGGCATCATCGACGTCTGAGAGCAGGTTTGTGGAGATCCATCCCTCCGGCTGATCCATTCGTTCGTGCAGGAATGGGATCGGCCGGGGTTCGGTCTCTCGGCGGTCGGGAGGCGTTCAGTCGAACAGCGTCTTGATGCTGCCCCAGGTTTCCGATTCCAGTGCGGCGACTTCCCCGAAGGCCCGGATGATGTAGTCGCCCTCGCCCCACGATGTCCACACCTGGCAGTCATCGCTGGAGTAGCTGTGGAACTCGGGATTGGGTGTTCCATCCCCGAGAAGTGAAGGCCATCCGCCATCCGACATCCCGGTGTTCACCACGACCCAGAATTCGTTGCCACATGCGATAATATCCGGATATTGGACGAATGCCGGGGAGTAGTGCAGCGCCGTGACGGTGGACTGGTCCAGGAGATCCAGCGGTCCGGAGGCGCCGCCATCGTAGAGTTCTGCGTAGAATGACGAAGTATCCCACGGGTAGCTTTCATGCTCGTAGAACCAGAACTGGTTGGATGCCGCTCCCCAGGTGCCCATCACCCCGAAGTCCTCCAGATCGAACCAGACCCCCCTGTACTGCCCCTCCCATGTCAGCCAGCAGGCCGTCTCGTCGTCGTACCAGAGCAAATCGTCGGAAGGGACCGGAACCGGCAGCGGAAACCCGAGGTTGACCGAATCCCCTGCGAGCGAAACAGAAGCAATCAACGCGGCTATCGTCACCGATCTCATGAACCCTCCCAACTAGGACTGCCACCCGTGCAACGATATGCATCCGGCACGCAGGAAACAATCATCGGAGGCTCCGGGTCACGGTCGATCCTGCGCTCGCAGCCCGGCCGGGTGATCGGACGTGTACACTATGAGAAGGCGTGTCAGAGCCTGACTCCGACCCCCAGGGCGATGCCGAACACGTCCATCGAGATTTCCGCCAGGGTCCCCGGGCCGTCCCGGAGCTCGGTGTCGAGCCATAGCCACCTGGTGTCCAGGTTGAGCAGGAAGCGGTCCGAGAGGTTCCAGTCGAGTCCGAGCTGTGCGGCCGGGGAGACGCACGATGTGAAGTCGAGGGAATCCAGTGCTCCGCTCTTCTCCCAGAATACGGTCGCGTTGATCCCGCCACCCAGATAGGGTTCGAACTCCCTCCCCGGGACAGGTCTGTACTGGAAGAGCAGGGTGAGGGGGAGGAACTCAGCGGATCCCATCGGTTCCTCCCCGCCGCCCCCGCCCTGCGATATCTCATGCGAGGCGTTGGCGATCACGAACTCTGCCGACAGCAAAGGCGAGAACTCCCGGCAGACGCCGGCCTCGAAGAAGACCGCACTGTATACAGTCATGACCAGCTGATCCGAAGAGGCTTCTACACCGTCGACGCAGGCACGGGTTCTGAGGGTCCAGCCGGCGCCTTCGGATGCTCCGGCGGAGAGGATCAGCAGGATGGCGGCGGTTTTCAGGATGTTCACTTCTCCCCCTTTCCGGGATTCTGATCGCCCGGCCAGGCCGGGAGGGTCGAGGGTCCGTCCGCACCTGGAAACGGAACGGAACGGCCGGGCGGAGGCGCCCGGCCGCACAGATCCGATAGAGCGGACTACCTCAGGAGGGTGGCCATCCTCGAGGTAGAACCCGCCGCTGACTCTATCCTTATGATGTAAACTCCGTTGGGGATGGAGGCTTCCGGCGCCCAGGAGACGCTGGTCGGCGCATCGCCGGCCTCACCCTCGAAAAGGGTCTCGACAAGCCTGCCTGCAAGGTCCCTGACCTCGACGGTCGCACGGGAGGCCTGCTCGAGCGAGAAGCTCACGGTCACCGCGGAGCCGAACGGGTTGGGCGACGGGCCGGCGAGCAGCACTCCGGGAACCGTCTCGGTCTCTCCCTCGATACCGGTTCCGCTCACCAGATACTGGTTGAACCACGAGCCGGGCGCGAACCTCGGGTGGGCCTCGGCCCTGCCGGAATTGTCGGCCGCCGAAATGTAGTACTGAACCGTCGTACCGACCGCGGCACCGGGGATGACCCCCAGGTAGTTGTACCCCCCGGTGGAGGTCATGTCGACCTGAGTGAAGGTCCCGGACGTACCGAACCTGTAGTAGAGGCGCTCGTACGTCAGGCTGTTCGATGGGTGGCACCTTATGAAGGCGTTCACGTTGACCGGGGTGCCGGCGGGCTGGTAGGCCGCGACCGGCGTATGGTCGATCCAGAGCAACTCGGTATCGGTCACGCCCATGACCCTGCAGTGCAGGGCGTCCGTGTTCAGCCAGCCGCTGTAGTAGATCCCGACGATGTCGAACCCGGGCATCGCGGCCTGGTATGCAGCGAGGGCGGGTGCGTCGTTGGCGGTGTTCCAGGTCGGGACATAGACCCTGTCATTTACTATCACGCTGTTCGTGTAGCCCTCGGTGCCGCTCGAGTAGACGCGGAAGACCTGGTAGTCGGTGCCGTATGGGCTCTGCATCGTCTCGAGCAGGTCCGCCATGGCCTCCAGCGCGACATAGTCGCCGTGCGAGGGCGGAACCTGGAGGACCAGCACCCTGTCGGGGCTCAGGAGCTTCCCCCAGCAGTCGATGTGGTCGATGTAGGAGGCCTGTGGGTCCTCCGGGGTGAAATAGTCGTCCACACCGCAGTAGAGGAGCATCTGGGAATCCACCCAGTCTTCGTCGCCGCCGTTCTCGTCGATCACCATATGCGTGGACATCGACTGGCCGAGGCCGCTCGACATGTAGTTGCCGCCGGTGTGTACGATGTCCGAGGTATAGCACGGAATGGACCAGGCCGTCCCGAGGGCCTGGGGGAATGCGTCGTCGTTCGGTCTGGGCCTGTTGTAGTCGAAGTCGAAGATGCCGGAGGTCCCGTCGGGAAGCGTCAGGAACCAGGGGCCGTAGTCCCTCACCCAGATCGAGTTCGTAGGCGCGAAGACGAAGCCCACATTGGCCATGTTCACGCCTTGCGAAGTGAATGCAGAGGTCACGGCCGCCTGTTCGGAGGAGAGGCAGATCACCCAGACGAACGTGTGGTTCGAGAAGTCCGCGATCAGGCTGTAGGGGATCCCGAGAGGCCAGCGGATGAACACGCCCGTCATCGGCTCGAACTCGCCCGGATTCCTCACCCCCGTCGGAGGAGGGGGTGTGGCGGAGAGATAGGTCCCGATCTCGTCAAGCCTGGTCAGCTCCTCCTCCGTGAACCCGATCGGGAGGAGTTCCTCCGTTCCGCAGACAGACATCTCCGCATGGGCCGAACAGATCATGAACGCTGCCAGCAAGACGAATGCGAATCTCATCGCGCCCTCCATCCAGTCGCTATTTCAATGCCTCCTCCCCGCCGAAGCTCCTGGCGGGGTCGAGCGCCTTCAGAACATCATCGTCTCCGGGCCGCAGGCTCCCTGAGACCAACCTGGCAACGAGCGCACCGGTTCCCGGTCCCAGCATGAACCCCTGTCCGCACATGCCGAGAGCCGCGACGTGGTTTGACGGCCCGGCGATGCCGATCAGCGGCGATCCGTCCGGAGTCTGGGGGTAGGTCCCTCTCCAGGTCCTCCTCACCTTGAGGTTGGCGAGCCTGGGAAGGAGGCCTACCATGCGCGGGGCGACGAGCGGGAGGAATTCGGATGTCTCCCTCGTGGACGAGCCCAGGATGGGCGGGTCAGGGGTAATGCAGAACACGACCTGCCCCGTTACGTGCTGGTAGAAGTAATAGTTGGCCGACCCGGGGATCCGTCTGATGTCGACCACCATCGGAGTGAAGAACCGCTCTACTGCTTCGGTCACCCCGGCCTCGTGGCAGTCCGGATCCACCCGGACCTCTGCTCCGGCAAGGGCGGCGACGGCCCTGGCACCGGCGCCGGAGCAGTTCGCGACCCAGCCGCAGGGGTAGCGCCCCTTGTCCGTCAGCACAGCGGTGATTCTGCCGCCTTCCTTCTCCATGCCCGTCACGGTCTCGCCGAAACGGAACTCCGCACCGGCCCTCCGCGCCTTGCGGCAGAAGGCATAGACGGACAGCATCGGGCTCGCGCTCCCGTCCCCGGGGGACCAGGTCCCCCCCAGAAGCCCCTCGCGCCTGATCCCGGGAACGATGGTCGCGATGGTCTCCGGTCCTGCCCAGTCGATGTCCAGGCCGGCCGACCGCTGCAGGGGGAGCATCCTCTTCAGGAGGTCGACGGTGGCCTGTTCGTATGCCACGTACGTGTACCCGCCCCTGAGCCAGCCGATGTCGTCACCCTCGGTCTCCTCCCAGCGGCTGAAGACCGAGATGGAATCCAGGCAGAGGCGCACCTTGGACGGTTCGCTGTGGGTGGCCCTTATTCCGCCGATTGCGCACTTGTTGCTCCCCTGGCCCACGGAGGCATGCCTGTCCAGGCAGAGTACGCTCATCCCGTTCATCGCAGCGTACATGGCACAGGGAGTGCCCACGCTCCCGGCACCTATCACTATCAAGTCGTATGACCTGCTCATTCTTCGCACCTCCCGCTGAAGAACCCCAGCGGGGTCTCTGCGAACAGCGGCCTTTCCGTCATGGGCTCGATCTCGGCAGCCGGTATCCCCTCCTCGCGGGCGATCCTGGAGAGGAGGGTCCTGCAGGTCTTCCCCCCGCAGGCGCCGAATCCGGTCCTTGTCAACGCCTTGAGCTCGTTGAGATCCCTGACGCCCTCGCGGAGCAGCTCCCGGATCCTGCCGGCCGTCACGCGCTCGCAGCGGCAGACTATCGCGTCGTCCGGGACGGGGAGGGTCCATGCGGCCGGTTCGGCTGCCGTGTCCTCCTCCACCTGCACCCTGACGCCCGCGACCCTCGACGCGATCCCGGGGGATGTCTCGATCCGTAGCAGGACGGTCCTCCTGCCGCCTGGCACCTCGCGCGTCTGGACGAGGATCCCCTTCCCGAGCAACCCGCCCTCCCAGTCGACGAGGTCGAGCTCGATGCCCGCCCTCATCCCGGATGAGTCGAGTTCGAAGGGAACGGTCACAACGGGTCTCTGCGGATTCTTCCTGAAGTCGACCAGGGTTATGGCGAGCCCCGGGCAGATCGAGACGCACTTCTCGCATCCTATGCATCCGTCGCTGTACTCCGGAACTCCGAGGATCGGATGCCCCCGGGTCCCGATCAGGTTCTTCGGGCAGGACGTCATGCAGGGGTTGCACGGGATCTCCTGCATGCAGTGGATGACGGGGAAGACACCGGAGAGCAGCGAGGGAACGGAGTATGGGTGGAGTCCGCCGCCCGGGCTCTTGAGGACCTCGGCCTTCTCCGACCAGTCGGAAGGCGGCATCTCCAGGCAGAAGCCGAGCCCGCATGCGATCTCCATCCCCCGGATCCTGCCGGAGAACATCGCGGCGCTGGCCTCTGCTATCTCCTCCGCGTCGCCGGCCATGGATGCACGGAGGCCGAACTGCGACGCCTTGGCGTAGAACTCGTTCACCGGGTCGAGACCCACCGCGATGAGCAGCGTATCGACGGCGAAGGTCCTCTCGGTCCCGGCGACAGGCCTGAACCCTTCGCCGACCGCCGCCATGGTCACGGCTTCGAGCTTCTCCGTCCCGTGGGCGGCCATGATGGTGTGCCTCGTGTAGATCGGGACGCCCAGCCTGCTGATCTTGTCGGCATGGACCTTGTAGCCGCCGCAGACGCCCATGGCCTCGACCAGCCCGGCAACCTTCATGCCGGCCTGGAGGGCATGATAGGCGGCGATCAGCCCGACGTTTCCGCCTCCGACGATGAAGATGCGCCCGGAGGAGCGGATCAGGTCCCTGTTGACCAGGGTCTGGAACGCACCCGCTCCGTAGACCCCCGGGAGGGTGTTGCCAGGGAACACGAGCGATTTCTCCCGGGCTCCGGTGGCGACGAGGAGGTGCCTGGGCTTCACCAGGAAGTATCCGTCCGGACGCCTTATGCCGACATAACCGTCTGCGAAGACGGCCAGGGCGGTGCTCGAGCTCCACATCTCCACCGAGGGCTGGGATGCGAGCTGTCCGGCGAGTATGGAGGCTATCTCGATCCCTCGGGTGCCTGCGTAGCAGTCCTCCTCGGAACCGAAGAACTTGTGTGTCTGCAGTACGAGTTTGCCTCCGGGCCTGTCCTTGTCGTCGACCAGGATCGTCCCGGCTCCCGCCCTGCCGAGTTCGAGGGCGGCTGCGAGCCCGGCAGGACCCGCACCTATTATCAGGACGTCGGTCTCGACGCGGACGGGAGGCGGGACCGCGGGACCCGGGCTCTCCGTGAGTTCGGTGAGACCCTCGACGCTCCTGACATCCATGCCCTCGGTCAGAGGGGTCACGCAGCTCTTCTGGAGCACGCCGTCGACCAGGAGGTTGCACTGCGAGCACTGCCCGTTGGCGCAGAAGATCCCCTGGGCTCCTCCGTCGGCTCTGTGGTGGCCGAACACGGTGATCCCGCTCGCGAAGAGGGCCGACGACACCATCTCGCCCCTCCTGCCGAGGAGCTCCGTACCGTTGAACCTGAAACGGACGAACTCCGGCTCCGGGCACTGGAGCACGGGATGTCTCGAAATGCGTTTCTGTACGCTTCCTGTGGACACTTGTTCAGCTCCCTGGAGGACCCTGAAGGGTCGTGGTTCGGGTTTCTGTGAGAGGCTGCATCTGCCGGCCGGGACTATACGAGGCACCGGCCGGCGGGGCAATCAGCGAGCCAGTTTCTTCCCCTTGCCCTGCTCCCATTTGACGGCGAAACCGGGCCTCCTCGCCTTCCTCGCCTTCAGGAACCCCCGGCATTCCGGATACCTGGAGCATCGCCAGACCTCGACGTGCGGATACCTGTGGAAGAGGCACGGGGAGGAGCAGACGGGACAGAGATGCTCGAGCGAGGCCTCGTCCACATCCTTCCGGGCCTCGATGTCCAGCCTGGCGAGGGCCTTCCTCCGCTCTGCGGAACCACCCATCTCGGAGAAGACCCTCCTGATCAGGAACAGTACCAGGAGGGCGGCCGCGAGCATTATGAGAAGCTGTATTCGATCCAACGGGGCATGCTCCTTGTGCGTTGACAGATATGCCGCTGTCGGGTAGATAATCTGTTCCGGCTCGTCCGGGTTAGAGCATCGGCTGCCTTCCAATTATCGTCTTACTATAGGGAATCATCCAGGAACGGAATGGAGACAGGGTTGAAGGAGCATACCTCTGAAACACTGAGAACCGTAGCGGTGATCGGGCATGGCTCGGTTGGCAAGACGAGTCTCTGCGACGCCCTGCTCTTCGCCGCGGGTGCTACGGATCGTCTCGGGAGCGTTGGTGAAGGCTCCAGTATCTTCGATTTCACGGCCGAGAGCCGCGAGCGCAAGCAGAGCCTCTCCGCATCCATAGGGATGTGCGAGTACGCCGACCACAGGCTCAACATCATCGATACCCCCGGATTCGCGGACTTCTATGGAGAGACCATAGGCGCCATAAGCGTCAGCGACGGTGCGATTCTCGTGCTGGACGCGAGCTCGGGCGTCGAGGTCGGCTCCCTTCAGACCTGGGGCTTCGCCTCGAAGGCAGGTGTCCCGGTTCTGATCTGGATCAACCGGATAGACAGGGAGAATGCGGATTTCGAAAGGGTCATGACCCAGCTGCGGGAGACCCTCAACAAGAAGTGCGTGGCGGTGACGATCCCCATCGGATCGGGACCTTCCTATGGCGGACACATAGACGTCCTCACCGGCAAGGCATACGACAGGTCCGGCGCCGAGATCCCGGTTCCCCCGAACGAGGCCGGACGCCTGGACGCCTATCGCAAGGAGCTGATCGAGGCCGCCGCCGAGACCGACGAGGCCCTGATGGAGAGCTTCTTCGCCAATGACACGCTGACTCCGCAGGAACTCGAGAAGGGTCTGAAGGCGGCAGTGGCCGGCCGCAGCCTCTTCCCGGTCCTCGCCGGCTGCTCCGTTCCACCGGAGGGCCAGAGGTCTCTGCTCGAATCGATAGTCACTCTCGTCCCCTCGCCCCTGCAGGCCCGGCCAGCCGGCACCCTGGACGGACAGGCGGATTCCGCTGTAGCCCCCGACCCCGCCGGCGCATTCGTGGCCAGGGTGTTCAGGGCTACGATAGACAAGCATGTGGGCGACATGGTCTACTTCAGGGTCCTGAGGGGCTCGATCGAAGGCGCGGCCGATGTTCTCAACACGAACAGGGGCATGACCGAGCGCCTCGGCAACTATTACTTCGTTTCGGGAGCCAAGCGGATAGAGGCTGCGAAGCTGATCACCGGCGACATCGCCGCGGCTGCCAAGCTGAAGTCGACATCCACCAACGAAACCCTGTGCGACAAGCAGAAGCAGGTCTCGCTCACGCCCATCTCCTTCCCGAATCCCGTCCACCGGGCCGCCATCTCTCCCAAGAAGCGCGGCGAGGAGGACAAGATGGGCGCAGGGCTGACCAAGCTGTCCTCGCTCGATCCCACGCTCGTCTTCAAGAACGAGGCCGAGATAGGTCAGACGACCCTGTCCGGCATGGGCGAACAGCACCTCGCAACGGTCCTCGCCCGCCTCAAGGACCTCTACTCCGTCGAAGCCGAACTCTCCAAGCCCAGGATCGCCTACCACGAGACCATATCGAAAGCCGTCAACGGCCAGTACAAGCACAAGAAGCAGACAGGCGGCAGAGGGCAGTACGGCCACGTCTTCCTGAAACTCGAGCCCATGCCCCGCGGCGAGGGCTTCCATTTCGCGAGCGAGGTCGTCGGCGGAACCGTGCCTACAAAGTTCATACCGGCAGTAGAGAAGGGCGTCACCGAGGCCCTCGACCGGGGACCGGTCGCCGGCAGCAAGGTCGTGGATGTGAGGGTGGCGGTCTTCGACGGCTCGTTCCATGCGGTCGACTCCTCCGACATGGCCTTCAAGCTCGCCGCCAGCAAATGCTTCAAGCATCTCATGCTGGAGGCGGCACCGCAGGTCCTCGAGCCCATGATGTCTCTCGAGATAACGGTTCCCGACGAGTTCATGGGCGATGTGATCGGCGACGCCAACTCCAGGCGCGGCAAGATACTTGGCATGGAGTCGGAGGGCGGGTTCCAGGTGATCAGGGCTCTCGTTCCCGAAGCCGAGCTCTATCAGTACACGAGTTCGCTCCGGTCCCTGACACAGGCCAGGGGCAGCTTCACGCAGTCGTTCTCCCACTACGACCCCGTTCCCCGCGAGGTCCAGGAGAAGATCATGGCCGAGGTCACCAGGGACGAGGAGGAGTGACGAAACCCTCCCGCCTCCCCGGGATCCTGGCTCTCGCTGCGGCGACCGGTCTCCTGTTCCCCTCCGCAGCATTCGCGGACGATCCCTCGGGATCGGGTGGGGATTCCGGGATCGACTCCGTCAGCGGAGCCTACATAGCGATCGGTGCTGGAGCACTGATTGCCGGGCTGCTGCTCTGGGACGCCCTGACGGACGAAAGCGCGGATCAGGGCATGGAAACGCAACCCGTCGAGCAGGCCGGATCCACGGGGATCGACTGGTCGACCGTCTCCCCGGAGCAGGGCGTAAGCGGCCTGATAGCCGTCTCTGCGCTGGACCCGTCGCTTCTCGAGACCGCCTCCCTCCTGGTGGTGGAACTCGACGGGCTCTCCGGGTATCCTGTCTATGGAGAGCCGGTGGAGCTCGGCGGTGCCTCCGGGAGGGATGCCTTCACGCTGGCGAAGGATTTCTTCGGTGCCGGCTTCCTGGTCACGCTGTCTCCGGAGGCCGACTCGATGAGGATAGAGGTTCATGGTCCCGACGGTCTTCTCGACTCCAGAGGTGCGCGGACCGGCGGCATCGTCACCGCTGCGGAGGAGATTCTCGGTGTTCTCGCGACCCCGGGTAACTGACAGGAGCACCGTTTGACAGGAAGGCAGGCCTCCGCGGCGGAGATCTGCCTTCTTCCATATGAGACGAAGGAATTGAACCCCGATAACGCCACGATGCCCGAAGGAGGAACGAGGGAATGAGATTTCTGCTCTGCCTGATTACGGCGATGGTCCTGGCCGGCGTCGCGTACTCCGGCGAGATGCTCGTAAGCATCCCGCTGGACGCTGCGGCGGTGGAACTCGACCAGGTGGGCCACTACACCCGAGTATCCTACGAGGGCGCAACAATCATCAACGGAGAGGGACTGCCTTCCCTGCCCGTTCTACCGGTAACGGTGGCCCTGCCGACCGGCATGCTGGCACAGTCGGCGACGATCGCTGAAGCAGTGTACACGCCCGTGCGCGGACGGTACGAGGTCATGCCGAACGGCCCCTCGCTCCCGTTCTCGGTCGAGCACGCAGTCAGACCCATCGTTCTCGACAACACCGTGTACGGCTCCAGCACCCCGTACCCTGTCGTCGCGGCGACCCTCAAGGGATCGAGCCCGATCCTGGGCATCCCCGTGGCCACCCTGAACGTCTATCCCGTCCGCTGGAACCCGCTGAGCGGCCAGCTCGAGACGCTGTCCTCGCTCACCGTCTCCCTCGAAATAGTCAGCTCCGAAGAGGCGTGCACGATCCAGCGCCGCTCGGCCCAGAGCGAGCAGCGATCCATGGACGTCGTCCGCGCCATCGCGATCAACCCCGACGGGGTCTCCCCCTCCGGGGCCTCGATAGTCGACTCACGCGAGCTTGCATACGGCGAGTACGTGATCATCTCCCATCCCGACTACGTAGCGACGATGCAGGAGCTCGCCGACTGGAAGACGGCCAAGGGCGTGCCGACCAATGTCTACAGCACGACCTGGATCCAGACCCAGTACACGGGTGACGACCTGCAGCAGGAGATAAGGATTTTCCTGATCGACTGCCGCAACGAAGGCGCCGAGTACGTCCTCATCGTCGGCGACGACGACAAGGTGGCGGCAAGGGACATCCAGCTCTCCGCAGGCGGCGAGAGCTCTCTCGCCCCCTGTGACATCTACTACTCGGACAACAACGACAACTCTCCCGCCTACGACAGCTGGGATTCGAACAACAACAACATCTACGGCCAGTTCGGCGTCGATGCGATGACCTACCACCCCGACTTCTGGGTGGGCAGGGCTCCCGTCCGCTCCGTGGCCGATGCCGCTCTCTTCAACGAGAAGGTCTTCACCTACGAGCACATATCCGGAAGCGCACTGGACTACTTCGAGACAGCCCCCGAGGAGATGCGCATAGGCTTCTCAACGGGACATCTCTGGTACGATTCGTATCACGTTCCTCCCATGGAAGTGTACGGAAGTGCATTAGCCTACCTCGTGGATGACTACTTCCCGACCAGCTGGGAGATTGAGGGCTGCCACGAGGAGGTCCCGCCAGGCAACAGTGGAGCCATCACCTCGGCCATGATCAACGCAGGACCCCACCATGTGATGCACTCGAGCCACGGCTCTGAGACATATATGTACACTGCCGAAGGCAGTAACTGGTCCGCCTCTGATATCATGGCTCTGACGAACATGTCCGGTACTGGAACGGTTGCTATCTGGAACTCGATCTCCTGCCTCATAGGCGCCATAGACACCCAGACCAGCTGCGGCGACGCCTGGGTCCGCTCCCCCAACGGAGGCGGATTCGGGGCTTTCAACTCCAGGTTTGGTTGGGGTTCCCTGGGCGTTGAGCCAGGCACCGGACTGAGCAACGACATCGTGAAGCAGTTCTATGTCGACTACAGGCAGAACGGCATCTACAACCTCGGCGCGGCCCACGCGGTCAGCGTCGACGAGTTCCTGCCCCCCGACGACGCCTACTGGCACTGGTGCACGGTGGAGTACAACCTCCTGGGCGACCCCGAGCTCCCGATGTGGTCCACCCAGGCTGCAAGCATGAGCGTCTCCCATCCCGCGACCATCAACGGACCGGGCAACGTCACGGTGACCGTCACGGGAAGCTCGGGAGCGCTGTCCGGCGCCCGGGTCTGCCTCCAGAAGGGCAACTGGCAGACCGGCGAGGTGTACGCGGTGGGCACGACCAACGCCTCGGGCCAGGTCACCCTTGCAGTCACTCCGACCACCAACGGGACGATGAACGTCACCGTCTGGGCTCACGACTACAATTCCTACCAGGGCTCCATCACGGTCAACCTCGTAGGCATCGAGGGAGAACAGGGCGACGTCATGGTCTCGTCCATGGGTCTCCCCACGCCGAGCCCGGCCTCGTCGAGTGCTATGATCGGAATCGTGATGGGTGACTTGGGACACGCAAGGCTTTCCGTTTTCGATGTAACCGGCAGGATCGTGGCGAGGCTCGTCGACGGCCCGCTCGCAGCCGGCGAACACTCACTCACATGGGATCTCGTAGCCGCCGACGGCTCGAGCGTTCCCTCGGGAATCTACACCATCCGCTTCGAAGCCCCGGGCTTCACCGCCGCGAGGAACCTCGTAGTCCTCAGGTAGAGCGGATCGGACAGAAAGAAGGGGCGCCGGTACGCCGGCGCCCCTCTCGTTTCAGGATCGGTTTTAACTATTGATCCTAACTTCGGAGCACTCTTTGCTCCGCTCCTCGGGATTTGAAGAGGATCGGTTGAAGAGGATCGGTTTTAACATCTGGTCCTGATTCCTGGAGCCTGCCTCCTCGCCCATAGTGACTGCGATTCTTGCCTATTCGCTGTACCTTAAACCATGCGCTCACAGAGCGGGCTTTTCCACATCGTAGGCATCGTGGAGCTCGGGGCTGGAGCGGGAAGATGTTGCCGGCCCACCGGATGGGCTGCCCGGCCCGGCAGGCGGAGTTAGGATCAATAGTTAAAACCGATCTTGACCCAGATTAGGACCAAATGTTAAAACCGATCCTGACGGGGGTCCGGAACCGGGCGGACGAGGTAGATGGCCGGGAGGGTGACGAGGGTGGTCAGCATCTTGATCAGGATGTTGGCGAGCAGGATCGCGACGAGAGTGGATCCGGGCATGGCGCCTGCGAAGGCGATGAAGCAGAAGATCAGGCTGTCGATCGGTATGGCGGCCGAGTTGCTTGCGAGGACCCTCATCCACTGCCTGCCGGTCCCGAACCTCCTGACCCACATGCTGTAGACCTCGGTATCCAGGAGTTCGGAAACCACCTCGGCCAGGATCGAGGCGGCGACGATCCGCCAGACGGGAGCTAGCACGGCGCCGAATTCGACCTGGGGACCGACCGAGAGGTCCGGAGCGAGGATCGAGACGAGCCAGAAGAGCCCCGCCATGAAGGCATTCACTGCGGCCGCAGTCAGGATCAGCGCCCGGGCCGCCTTCGCCCCGGCCGCCTTGTGGACGAGGTCCCTCAGTGTGAACGTGAGCGGATAGACGAGCGTGCCCGCGTCCATCGACAAACCGGCGATCGTCACGATCCGGAGGCTCGCTATGTCGGAAAGCATCTGCGCGGCCAGGTAGCAGGACGAGACAACCGAGACGACCGTGGTCGAAGCCGTCGGGATGCGCAGCGACCCGCGCGACCCTTCAGCAGTCATCACGGGATGATGTTCACCAGCCGGCCGGGCACGACCAGCACCCGCCGGGGCTCCTTCCCTCCCAGGATCTCCCTGATCCGGTCGACCGCGAGCGCGGCCTTCCCGACCTCGTCATCGGGAGCGTCGACCGGAACCACCAGCCTGGCTCTCACCCTGCCCGCAACCTGTATGGCAAGCTCCACGGTTTCCCTGGCCAGGTCCGCCTCGACCCACTCAGGCCAGGCGGTACGGTGTATCGTCTCCCCCTCCCGGACGAAGCCGCAGCTGCGGCCGAGTTCCTCGGAGATGAAGGGGGTCATGGGCGCCAGCATGACGAGCAGGCTCCGGAGGGCTTCGCGCCATGTGTGGAGGCACGCCCCGGCCTGTTCCCTCTCGGAGGCGAGGAAGTTCACGAACTCCATCATCGCCGCGACGCCCGTGTTGAACTGGAAGGTGTCCACGTCCTGCGTGACCTTGCGGATCGTCCTCGCGAGCTGGTACCGTAGCTCCTTCTCGAAGTCGGCGTCGCGCGGGAGCAGTGCCGCGGCCTGGGTCTCCACGACCAGGTTCCAGACCCTCTTCAGGAACCTGTAGGTCCCGGCGATGCCCTCCTCGCTCCACTCTAGCTCCGCCTCGAAGGGTCCCATGAAGAGGATGTAGAGCCTCAGCGCGTCGACGCCGTATCTCTGCGCCATCTCGTCGGGCGTGACCACATTGCCCTTGGACTTCGACATCTTCTGGTGATCCGACCCGAGCAGCATCCCCTGGTTGAGCAGGACCTCGAAGGGTTCCTGGAAGCCTACGATCCCTGCGTCGTACATCACCTTGGTCCAGAACCGGGCATAGAGCAGGTGCATCACTGCGTGCTCTGCTCCGCCGACGTACAGGTCGACCGGGAGCCAGTAGCGGACAGCTTCCGGATCGAACGGTGCGTCGGCGCATTTCGGTGACGCGAACCTGAGGAAGTACCAGGACGAACAGGCGAAGCCGGCCATCGTGTTGGTGTCACGGAGGGCCTCCCCGCCGCAGGACGGGCATTCCGTCCGCACCCAGGAATCCACCCTCGCGAGAGGAGACCTGCCGGTGTCGTCCGGCTCGTAGCTCTCCACTTCGGGGAGGACGACCGGGAGGTCCCTGTCGGGGACCTGCCCGCAAACGGGGCAGTGGACTATCGGGACCGGGGCGCCCCAGTAGCGCTGCCTGCTGACCAGCCAGTCGCGAATCCTGTATCTGAGAGCCCGGCGTCCGAATCCGCGATCTTCGGCATGACCTGCCATGGCATCGCGGGCGGCGGCCGAATCGAGCCCGGTGAACGGACCGCTGTCCATCAGGAGCCCGTCGGCTACGGCAGCGGCCTCGGTGACACCGCGCGGGACGCCGCCGGGGGCGATCACCTCCCTGATCGGCAGACCGTACCTGGTCGCGAATGCGTGATCCCTCTCGTCGTGGGCCGGAACGGCCATGATCGCGGCAGTGCCATAGCCTGCGAGCACATAGTCGGAGACCCAGACCGGTACCTTCTCGCCGCTGTACGGATTGAGGGCGAAGGAACCCGTGAAGACTCCGGTCTTCTCCCTGTCGGCCGCCAGAGTCCGCTCCCTGTCGGTCCTGGACCTGGCGAGTTCGGCGTAGTCCCTGACCGACCTTATCCTGTCGGAGGAGCAGAGGCTGTCCAGATCGGGATGCTCGGGCGCGACGACGCAGAAGGTAGCCCCGTAGATCGTGTCGAGCCTCGTCGTATAGACCGGCAGTGTCAGCGTGCCTCCCGGAGGGAGGTCGACCACGAAATCAACCTCGGCTCCCTCGGACCTGCCTATCCAGTTTCGCTGCATTGCCTTGATGCTCTCGGGCCAGTCCAGCCCCTCCAGATCGGCAAGCAGCCTCTCGGCATATGCCGTTATCCTGAAGAACCACTGTCTGAGACGCTTGCGGGTGACCTCGCCCCCGCACCTCCAGCACACCCCGCCGGCTGCCTCCTCGTTCGAGAGGACGATCCGGCAGGACGGGCACCACATCTGGTCGCTCTCGTCCATGTAGGCGAGACCGCGGTCGAAGAGCATCAGGAAGAAGTGCTGGGTCCACCTGTAGTACTCGGGCGAGCTCGAGTTGATCTCGCGCTCCCAGTCGTAGCTGCATTCGACGAGCCTCATCTGCCTGCGGTAGGTGTCCGTGTTCCGGGCAGTGACGATGCTGGGATGGATGCCGTTCTTGATCGCGTATTCCTCGGCCGGCTGCCCGAAGGCGTCCCATCCCATGGGATGCAGGACGTTGAAGCCGCTCATCCGCTTCTTCCGGCTGATCACATCGGTCGGGATGTAGTTCCGGCAATGCCCCACCGACAGACCGGACCCGGATGGATACGGGAAGAAGTCGAGGCAGTAGAAGGGAGTGGCTCCCGGACGATCACCGGTCCTGTACAGCCCGGCCTTCTCCCAGGTGCCCCTCAGCTTTTCCTCTATCGATCTGAAATCATACCCGTCCAAGGCTCAATCCTCCCGGTTCACACTGATCCGTTGCCGGAGAATGACCGGTATCAGCCCTCCGGAGGCCAGACCTCGTGGTCCTGCTCCGCCGGCACTGTGATCCGGATTTCGTTTCCATCGAGCTCGAATATGCATCCGGCGAGATCCAGGGCGATGGCCAGCAGCTCGAGCTCGACGCCCGGAGTGACCGAACCCCCTGCTGCGAGTTCGAGTGCCTTCTCCGCAGGGATCCTCGGATCGAGCGGGCTTTCCCACCTGATCTCGAATACGGCTTTGGAACCCGCTCCCGCCTGTGTTCCACCTCCGTTTTCCTTTCGGAATGGCGCCCGGCCGACACGGATCGAAGGGATCGAACCCCGCCCCGCAGGGAGGATGCAGGCTTCGAGGATATCGGAAAGAAGCCCGGCGTCAGCGGTTATCATCGGAGGATCGCTGCTCATGTCCAGATCGGGCGGCCTCCTGCCCTTGCTTATGCATTTCTGCACCAGGAGGTTGAGCACATCCTCGGATGGCACCCCGGCCGGTCTGGACATCAAGGCGCGGCCCATCAGCCCGGTATACGAGGAGATCTTGGAGAATGAAGCCATGTCCAGCAGGACGGACATGATCGCCGGGCGGACCGGATCGTCCTTCCGCAGGAGCCTGGAGAGCGCGGCGAGCCTGCCCCGGGAGGAGTGGATCCTGTCAGGCAGCCAGATCGACAGATCCCTGATGACCCTCAGCCAGGGCGGAGGACCCTGCACCGAGTCGGCCGCCCCGGAGAGCCATGCGAATCTGGGTCGCCCGTCCACCATCAGAGGAAAGACCCTGAGCTTCCGCCCCGAAAGTGTCGAGGAGACGAACGGGGACGCCCGCCCGAGCATGTTCGCCGTCCTCAGGGCTTCGCGGATGCTTGTCGTCCCGCTGCCGACGAAACGCGAGATGTGCACTCCGCTCTCGACCCACATCCCCTCCATCACCCCTGGAGATGTCAGCAGTCCGTCTTCGTCGGTCAGCACCGCGGTCGCATCAGCGGCTGCTCTTCCTTCGGCGATGAGCCCGCGCCCGAGCGAGCAGGAGAGGGAACCGGCCAGGGCGCTCGATGCCAGCGAACCGATGATGTCGAGATAGTCCCTGGAGGCGTCCGCGGTCATCTCGAGCCTTGCCGGATGGGTCGGGATCCCGTCCATGGACGGAATCGGGAGCGAGATGGTCCTGTCACCGCGGGTCCTCCCCGCCCTGGCCTCCATGAGACCGTCGTGCATGGGCAGGAGCGCGGTGACCCCCTCCGCGCCGGTGACCGCAGCGGCGAATTCTGCAAGTGCCGTGGTGAACTGACGGGGGCCGGCCGCGTATGCCAGCCGGGAGAGGGCGCCGGAATAGAGTCTGGCGGGATCGGCCTGCCTCCTGCCCGCAGCATCCCCGGCCGACTCTCCGAGCTTCACTCCGGAGAGTATGCTCACTGCCTCGGATGTGTCCCTCTCGGTTGTCACGGAGCGGAAGAGGCGCCACGAGCAGCTGGTTTCTGCTCCATCAGAGCCCTTCACCGTCCAGATCATCGGGACCGAGTAGGCGTTCCCGACCATCTTGCGAGCCTCCGCAATACCGCCGATAGGTCCGAAAAGCATCTCTACGACAGTGCCGGACCTCTTGCGGGCGGATTCGGAGTCGAGCCCGGTTATCTCGGCCATCTCCCTGTTCCAGAAAAGCACGCGCCAGTCCTCCCCGAAGACCGCGACAGGCAGACCCAGACCCGACACCAGGTCCGAGGAGAACGACTTCTCCTTCTCATACAGGGAGACCATGTGGTCGACCTGGGAGAGCCTCGTAGCGGATTCCAGTGAGTTGCGGATGTGTGATACGATCAGGGGGGCGTCACGGAGGAAGCTCTGCGCATCGTCGAGTTCCTCGAAGAGCAGGAGCAGGCAGCCGATGTTGAGCTGCCCCGTACCCACCGGTATGACGTCGACGAAGCCTCCGGTCCCGGAGCCCGGCCGCAGCTCGTCCAGCCTGATGCACAGGCCGGGACTCTCGTTCCAGGAGGATCTCTGCAGCCTCAACTCGACGAAGTCCTCCGGGAGCGAGAAGGGCCATTCGCCGCAGGAAGCGGCAAGATGGCTGGAACCGAGCTTGTCCAGTCTGAACAGTGCGGATGCCGAGGCCCCGGAGATGTCGTTCACGGACAGGGTGATCAGATCCGGCACGGCGGCCGGATCCGAGCGATCGAGCCTCTCGATGAACTCCGCCATGCGGCCCGTCCTGAGGGACGCTTTCTCGAGAGTCTCCGACAGTACGAAACGATCCGTGAGGTCCTCGAAGATCCCCACGAGATGGAGGCTGTCGTCCTCGTCGGAGCGGACGGGCCGGAAGGTCTGCGCCACCACCCTGCGTTCCCCGCCGGGGAGGCTGAAGGACACCGTGGTGGACGGAACCTCGAATTCTCCGGCCTGGAACCTCCTGAAAGCCCTGTCGAGCGAGGCGAAGCTCTCCGGAGGGAGCACCTCGTACACGGGCATCCCGGGGAGGCCCTCCCTCACTCCGAAGATCTGTCCGAACGAACGGTTCGAGACCAGTATCCTCAGATCGGAACCGAGCATCACGAGCCCGGTCGAAATGCTCTGGAAGTATGTCTGGTTCATCCTCCTGGCCGAACGCAGCCTCCGCTCGGCCTCGAAACCGTCGGAAGTGTCCAGGAAAACGCCGATCATTCCGGGTCCTCCCGGAGAGAACACGGCTTCGATCCGCCTCTGCGGGCCGGGTCTTATCTCCGCCCTGACGGAGCGTCCGTCCGCCACGGCGCTCATGACGCCGTTCCATCCGAAGAGCAGCGGGGCGGGGACGAGAGACTCGAGAGCCCTCCCGAGGGCGGACTCCGGCTGTATCGGAAAAATCTCGCCCATGCGCCGGTTCCAGAGGCGAACGATCCCGGCGGAGTCGATCCCCGCCACACCCGTGCCGATATCCTCGACCATCGAGCCCCCACCCGCGCCGGCCTCGAGGAACTCGAAAACGGTTACCACGGTCCCGCCGGCCGAAGGATCCAGGGTGAAGACGAGGCTGTCGGAACCGGTCAGGAAGGGAGTCTCGGGGATGCCCGACATCAGGGAGGCGGATAGTCTCTGCGGGAGCAGGCGGAGCGGGTCGGTGCTCTCGACCAGGGCGCGGGCTTCGATCCCGAGGAGCCTCTCGCAGTCTCCGGAGGCCTGTGACACGCCAGTGGACGGGCTCCATACGAACCTCGCCCAGGATCTGGTGGCAATATCCGAAGTCCAGCCGTCGTTCATGCTTCAGTCATCTTCCCTCGACCAACCCGTGCTCGCCGGACGGGTATCAGGAACCGAGCCGCCTCTCCGGACGCCGCGGGTTGCCCTCCGACCGGTCCCGAGCGATCTTCGACAGGACGCGGACGGAGGAGGCCGGTTTGGACAGGACGCTCGTGATCATAAAGCCCAATGCGGTGCAGAGAGGGCTGGCGGGTGAGTTCATAAGCCGTTTCGAGAAACGGGGGTTCAGGATCTCCGCCCTCATGCTGACCACCATCGACAGCCCGCGCGCCCGCATCCACTACGCAGAGCACGCGGGAATGCCCTTCTTCGAGGATCTCATCACCTTCATGACCAGCGGACCTTCGATCGTCATGGTCCTGGAGGCTCCCGGAGCCGTCACCCTCGTTCGGAGCATGGTCGGGGATACGAATCCCTCGAACGCACACCCGGGGACGATCCGCGGGGATTACGCAATGACAACCCGCTTGAACATGATCCATGCCTCCGACTCCGAGAGCAGCGCCGAGAGGGAGATAGATCTGTTCTTCGGTCCCTGACGGATCCCGGCAGCCCCGGATACCGCCCTGGTTGTCAGAGAGTCCAGTCGAGTCCCAGGCCGAAATAGCCCAGCCTGTCGTCAACGGTGTCGAATCCCTCGAATCCGAAGGCTACAGCCTGTCTAGAGGTGTTGTGGAAGGCGAAGCTCCCCTGCAGGACTGCCTTGCCGAGGGATATGGCGACTCCGAATCCGATGCCGAG
Source organism: Candidatus Fermentibacterota bacterium (assembly GCA_963718745.1). Taxonomy (GTDB): domain Bacteria; phylum Fermentibacterota; class Fermentibacteria; order Fermentibacterales; family Fermentibacteraceae; genus Fermentibacter. The sequence goes on from OY970370.1 coordinate 907,508, forward strand.
GTTGCTCCTGCTCGAATCCGAACCCCTGTCCGAGAAGAACAGCCCGCCTCCCATGACGAATCCCGGATTCGGGGAGAAGCGGGCCGATACCCGGCCGAGGAAGGTGTTCGCCTCTCCGGGATCCCTGATCTCTCCCTCCAGTCCGAAGGAGAATGCCTCCGTCGTCCCGCTCGAATAGAGGATCGCTCCTGCAGCGACCCTGGAAGGGTAGTGGTCCGAGCCAGATATCCATGACAGCGAGGCCGTGTTCGCCCCGAAGGGGACGGTCGCGCCCGCATGGACGCAGATCCCGCTCTCTTCCCATCCCCAGGTGGCCGTGGAATCGTCTTCGCCGACCCTGTCTTCGAACTCGTACACGAAGTCGGTCGAGCCGAATCTCGGTCCGGCGGAGACTCCGATCGAGAGCCATCTGGCGACCCGGTAGGAGCATCCTGCCACCGCCTCCCAGAGCCCGCCGTCCGATTCGAGGGTCTCTGAACCTGTGATGTAGCCGGGGATGAGCGGATCGTCGGCAATGTAGTGCTGGCCGTCGTACGTGAGGTCGCTGACCCGCGCGATGCCCGCGCCCAGCGACAGGGAGCGGCCGGCCGGGATCCGGACCGCGAGGGACGCGGGGCCGAGACCCATGTAGCTCCGAGTGTGTCGTCCGGTGCTGTCCTCGACGGTCTCGGTGGCGATTCCGGGGCCGAAGTTGAACTCCAGGCCGGTAGACGAGACCCTTCCCAGGTTGGCAGGATTCAGGAGCACGGAGGAGGGCTGACCGTAGCCTATTGCGATGGTCCCGCCCATCTGGAGATTGCCTGCGGTTATGCCGGCGATGATCGTTCCCTGGTCGAGGGCGTCCTCATAGCCGTAACCCCACGAGGGGCGGAAGGAGAGCGCGAGAACCAGCGCAAGCGATGCGAGCGCCTTCATGTCTGGACACCTCCATCCGCCCCCGTGAGAGGGCGGGTCAGTTCCTGCCGGACTGGCCGTTCACGAAGTCGTAACCGGCTCTGACAGCCTTCTCGTTTAGCTTCACGATCGCTTCGCCCGAGAAGAGCTTCGGCAGGATCGCCACTATGTCGTCGATTGCGAAAAGGCTGGTCGCCGCGGCGAACGCCCCTGCCGCAACCATGCTCTGCACCTTGGTATTCCCCAGCTCGTCCGCCAGTCCTGTGATCGGCACCGCGAGGATGCGGATGTCCTTCCGCTTCGGCTCGATCTCGATCAGGGTGCTGTTGTAGATCAGGATGCCGCCCGGCTGGACTATCTCCTCGAACTTCTCCAGGCTGGGTCTGTTCAACGAGATGAGCACGTCCGGATGGCTCGCCTCGGCGGCTCCGATGGTGTCATCCTGGATCTTCACGGAGCAGTTGGCCGTGCCGCCCCTCATCTCGGGGCCGTAGGACGGCAGCCATGAGACGTTGTAACCGTACTCCAGCCCGACGTTGGCCAGCACGACACCGGTCGAGAGAACTCCCTGCCCGCCGAACCCGGCGATGCGAATCGAGGGGTTGGCGCAGGCAGCTGCATTCCCCGGTCTGCTGAAAGGCTTGTGGGCTGCACCGTCCAGCCCGAGGACGCTTCTCACCCGCCCTGGATCGAGGACGGGAACCGGCCTCTGGAGGGGATTCGCTTCGGCCCCCTTGTCTCTGAGAGTCCCCAGGGGGTAGACCTCGAGCATCTTCTCCTTTATCCAGTTCTGGCTCTCTACGGCACCGAGCTTCCAGTTGCTCGGGCACATGCTCAGCACCTCGACCAGGGAGAAGCCCTTCTTGTCCATGTTGTACTGGAGGGCCTTGCGAACGGCGGCCCGCGTCTTCCGGATGTTGGGGACGTCGTGGAGGGACGTCCTGGCGATGAAGACTGGCGCATGGAGGGAGTCGAGGAGCTCGGCCACCTTCATGGGGTAGCCGTCCGTCACTGGGTTCCTGCCGTAGGGGGTCGTGGTCGTCTTCATGCCCTCCAGGGTCGTCGGGGCCATCTGCCCGCCCGTCATCCCGTAGATGGCGTTGTTCACGAAGAACACCGTGATGTTCTCGCCCCTGTTGGCCGACTGGAGGATGTGGTTCCCGCCGATCGCCGCCAGGTCGCCGTCGCCCTGGTAGCTGATCACTACGCTCCCGGGATTGGCCCTGGACACCGCGGTGGCTACGGCCGGAGCCCGGCCATGGGGCACCTGGAGGTTCCCCGTGTTGAAGTAGTAATAGGCGAAGACGCTGCAGCCCACCGGGCTTATCAGTATCGTCCTGTCGGTTATCTCGAAATCCTCGAGAGCCTCCGCTATCAGTTTGTGGAGGATCCCGTGCCCGCATCCGGGGCAGTAGTGAGTGACGCTCTTCTCCGCACCCGGCTTGTGCTTGTAGACATCCATGAACCCGCGAGGCTTCCGGAGGACGGCGCCTTTCATATCTTCACCCCGTAAATCCCGGAGATCTTTTCGAGGATCTCCGAAGCGGAGGGCACATTCCCGCCGACCCTGTAGTAGAAGTCCGACTTCAATCTCCCGCCCAGGGCCAGGTCGACGTCGTCGATCAGCTGGCCGGTCGAGAGTTCGACAGTCAGTACCTTTCTGATGCCGCGGTCCGGAAGCGCCGCGATCCGTGCCTTGGGGAAGGGGAAGAGCGTGATGGGTCTGAACATGCCGATGCGCACACCCTTGCTCCTCGCCTCGTCGACCACCGTCCTGAGCACCCTGCTGATGCAGCCGTAGCCTATCACGGCATACTCCGCGTCATCCAGGCGGTACTCCTCGAACCTCACCTCGTCGCGTTCTATCGTCAGGTACTTGTCTCTGAGCTGGTTGTTCCACCACTCGAGCTCGTCGTGCGCAAGATAGATCGAGTTTATGAGGTTCTTCGACCCGGCGTCGCCCCTCACGGACCAGGCCGACTTGTCCGGGAAGGAGGTCACCGGTTCGGGTATCTCTACCGACTCCATCATCTGCCCGATCACACCGTCAGACAGGACGAACGCCGGGTTGCGGTACTTGTCCGCAAGCTCGAAGGCGAGCATCGTCAGGTCGCACATCTCCTGGCAGGAGTTGGGCGCGAGTACGATCACGCGATAGTTCCCGTGGCCGCCGCCCTTGACCACCTGATTGTAGTCGCTCTGCTCGGGTCCGATGTTACCGAGGCCCGGACCGCCTCTCATGATGTCCACCACGACGCATGGCAGGGCCGAACCCGCACAGTAGGACAGGCCCTCCTGCTTGAGGCTGATGCCCGGTCCGGAGCTCGCCGTCATCACCCGCTTGCCGCAGCCTGCAGCTCCGTAGACCATGTTGATGGCAGCCGTCTCGCATTCGGCCTGCAGGAAGGTCCTGCCGAGCTTTGGCATTATCTCGGCAGCCGCTTCGGCGATCTCGCTCGCAGGCGTGATCGGGTATCCGTAGTAGGCCTCGCAGCCCGCCAGGACGGCACCGTACACTGCCGCATAGTTACCCTTCATGAGCTTGCGCGCCATCTCACACCCCCTCCGGGACGTAATCCTTGAGGTATACGGTGACAGCGCCCGGCTCCGGACAGGAGTAGAAGCAGCTCCCGCAGCCTATGCATCCCTCGCCCTTGTAGCTCGAGGGGTGATAACCCTTCGAATTGAGGTGAGATGACAACTCCAGTACCTTTGCGGGGCAGGCGTTGACGCACAACCCGCAGCCCTTGCACTCCTCCTGGTCGATCTCGCAGAAGGGGTACTTCCTCGGACCGTCCACAGCGACCTCCTTGGGCAGCATGAGCGACTCTGGTTGGCAACCCTGATCGAAAAAGATGGGCTTGAAGAGTTGGCAAGTCAACAAGGCCGGGGCATCCGTTGACCTTTACCTACCGTTAGGTATAATCCCGCTTCCAATCGAGGGGATCATGAACACGGAGAGGCGATGAAGGTTACCGGAGAAGGAGGAGGAACCCGTCTGGAGATCCTGAGGGCGGCCATACGCGTCCTCGGGAGGAAGAGCTACTCCGACATGTCGATGCAGGACGTGGCGGAGGCCAGCGGTTTCACGAAGCCCACCATCTACTACTATTTCGCGAGCAAGAAGGGTCTCGTCCTGGCGCTCGTCGAACATGTGAACACCAGCCTCGAGGATCTGCTCCGGAAGGAGCTGGCCCAGGCCTGTCCGGTGAGCGTCTCCCTCGAGAGGATCGCGGGAGCCATCATCGACATGCACGCGGCCGACGAGGATTTCGCCCGCGCACACCTGACGTCGCACTCCGACACCGGGATGAGGGCGCTGGTCCCGACGATGGCGGAGAAGTTCACGGAGCTCCAGAGGCTGCTCGAGGAGCTCATCACCCGTGGTGTCAGCTCCGGCGAGATCAGGCCCGACGTGTCGGTTCCCGTCCTCTGCCGGATCTATTCATCGATCCTGCACGCATCTCTCACAGAACGGGCGCTGGGAACGGAAACTACTCCGTCCGCCCGCGAGATGATCGGACTCCTGATGCGCGGCATCGGGAGCTAGATCGGGAGTAACGAAGAACATGCACAGAACCCTAGCCATCGCAGCGCTCTCGGCGTTCCCCGCCCTGTCCATGACTCTCGGGGAGGCAGTCGAGACCGCGCTCGAGAACAGGAACGACATCACGGCGGCCGGGTCCGATCTGGTTTCGGCCCAGTGGCAGAGGCGAAGCGCGGATCTGTGGTTCCTTCCCTCGGTATCCTTCTCTGCCGCGCTGGTCAGGAGCCACGACATCTCCGAGATGGAGATCCCCGGAGTCGGATCCTTCCCGATGGGCTCCGAGTACGCGTCCCAGGCCGGGTTGAGCGCCTCCGTGCCGCTCTACACCGCAAGAGGTCCTGCGGGGTCCGCGCTGGCCGGAGCTTCGGAGGAGATGGCCGAAGCGGCCCTTACGGCGTCGGAGCAGGATGCGACGCTCGACGTGATAAGCTCCTTCCACGGGGTCCTCCTGTCCACCGAGCTATCGCTGGTGGCGGATGAGGCCCTCTCCACGGCGGAGGAGGGATACCGCATCGCCCTGCGCAGGTACGAGGCGGGTACGATATCCAGGTTCGAGCTGCTCGAGAGCAGTGTGGCCTACGAGAACAGGAAGCCGGATGCGCTTTCCGCCCATAGCGCCGTGGCGAATGCACGTGCTGCATTCGCCGTCTCGGTCGGCATGGCCGGCACGGCCGACATCCCGGTGGAGGGGAGCCTGTCGGATCCCCTGCCGGTCGAGCTGCCGGCTTCGCTCGAGGAGGCCTCCGCTCTGATGCATGACAACAGCCCCGAATTCAGGACCGCCTCGTCCATGAGGGAGATCGGGGATGCCTCGGTTCGCATGTCGGGGGCGTCCTTCGCCCCGACTGTCTTCCTCAGGACGGACTACGTCTACCAGGCCTCCGGCGACGACTGGCAGTTCGAGACCGACGACTACGAAAGGGCGTGGAGCACCACGATAGGAGTGGAGATCCCGATCTTCAACCAGCTTTCCGACGTCTCTTCGTATCAGACCGCGAGGGCGGGCAGGCTGGCCATGGATGCCTCGGCGGAGAGCCTCGAGGACTATTCCGAGCTGGGGCTCGTCCAGGCATGGAACGACCTGCTGCAGGCGCGGGAGTCCGCAGCCGCCGCAGGGGCCACGGTCGCCATAGCGGAAGAGGGATCGGAGATAGCAAGAGTTTCATACGAGGCGGGAGTGATAACGAGGCTGGAGATGGACCAGGCCCTGCTCGCTCTGACCGCCTCCCGAACCATACACGCGACCGCCCTCTACGGGCTCCGAGTCGCAGAGGCCAGGCTGGCCCGCATCACGGGCCTGCTCGATTTCCGGTCGACCATCCCGGGGAAGGTCCAATGAAACCGAAATCCTTGATGCTCGTCTCCATTGCGCTCCTGCTCGCGGCATGCGGCCAGGAGGCCGATCAGGAGACCAAGCCCGCGGTTCCAGTCCGGGTGATGACCATGGTCCCGACCGGCATCTCCGAGGAGGTGCTCGCGCCGGCCAGGCTCGAGGGGCTCGACGAGGCGCTCGTCTACCCCGCCATGGGGGGAAGGGTCGAGGAGGTCCTGGTGAGCGAGGGTGACAGCGTCGCAGCGGGAACCCCCCTCATACGGCTGTCGTCCGACAGGCAGGTCATAGCCGGATCGACGGCCGCGCAGGCGGGAGTCTCCGCAGCGAGAGCGGCCGAGGAGAACGCCTCCCGCTCCCTCGAGAGGATGAGGTCACTCTTCGATGCAGGCGCGATAAGCGTCCAGGAGCTGGAGACAGCCGAGGCGATGTACGAGAGCGCCTGGGCCGGCCTCCAGCAGGCGGTCGCCGGTGCTCAGCTCGCAGGCAGCGTAGCCGACAATTCCCTGATAGTCGCGCCCTTCGACGGCAGGATCGGCAGGATCTGGGTCAGGGAGGGCAACACGGCCGGCGGCGGTCCTGCCGTCTCCATAACCAACGGTTCCACGCTCAGGGCCGAGGTCCTGGTCCCGGAGCAGTACCTCGCGCTGCTCGCGCCCGGTCAGCCCGCCAGGATCAACGTGACCGCCTACGGAGACGAGGACTTCCCGGGGCTGGTAACAGCCGCCGCGCGCTCGGTCGACCCTGTTTCGGGGCTCGTCCCTGTCGAGGTTGCGTTCGGGAATGCAGACGGCAGGCTGTTCCCGGGGATGAGCGGCAGGGTGGGCATAGTGGTCAGATTCTCCGCCGATGCCATGGTGGTGCCCGACATAGCCCTGAGGCGCCTCGCCGACGGGATGGAGCTTGCTCTGGAGAGCGGCGGGACGGCCATGATCGTTCCGGTGAGCAGCGGCATAGTCCAGGGCGGCATGGTCGAGATATTGGAAGGCCTGGCACCGGGCGACAGGGTGATAGTCGAAGGGCAGTTCCGCGTCACCGACGGTGATTCGGTCAGCGTGATACTGGAATGAAGCCGGGACCGGCCCTGGTTCCAGCAGTACTATCCATTCTGGCTTCGGCCTGCCGCGGCGGGGATGACGGGGCCGGATCCCTGCCTCCAGGCCAGAGATGGACGGATGGATTCCCGGTCTATTCCTTCGCGGGGGACATGGAGCTCTCCAGGGATGACTGGACCATCGCGATCGGAGGGCTGGTGTTGAACGACACCACCCTGGACTGGGATGCATTCACCGCGCTGGGACCGGTGACCGATACGCTGGACTTCCACTGCGTCACCGGCTGGTCGAGGGCGTCCGACGCATGGACAGGCATTCCGTCTAGCGCGATCCTGTCCCTGGTCCAGCCTTACCCGGAGGCCGTGTCCGTGATGGTCCGGTGCGCCGACGGGTATTCCACCAATGTCCTTCTCGAGGATTTCGCACGGGAAGGCGTCATGCTCGCATACGAACTGCAGGGCAGCCCGCTTTCCGCAGAGCATGGATTCCCGGTGAGGTTGATCGTTCCGCACCTCTACGCCTACAAGGCCGCGAAGTGGGTCACAGGTCTGGAATTCCTGCCGGAGGACATCCAGGGATACTGGGAAAGCCGGGGTTACCATGTCAGAGGCGACCCCTGGCTGGAACAGAGATTCGAAGGCGACGAATAGATGTAGCTTCAGGCCTGATCGGCCTGGCGTGACCTCCTTCGGCTCAGGTACTCCCCCCATTCGCTTGTGAGCACGGCGGCCAGCGGAACTCCCAGGATGTACCCGAAGAAGCCGAGTATCTCCCCGAATATCGCCACACTCAGGATCGCGACCACCGGATGGAGACCGACTTTCCGGCCTATTATCTTGGGCTGCAGGATGTTCCCCTCGAATATGTTGATGGCCGCGAGCCCCGCGCCGATTATGAGCACGTCCCTCATCTGCATCCCGGAAGCCAGCGCGATGACCAGGATGAGAGCGGTGCTGACCCAGAAGCCTATCACGGGGATGATGTTGAGCAGCGCAGCGACTAGCGCGAGGAGGAATGCCATCCTTACTCCTGCGACGAGGAGCAGGAGCAGGGTCAGGACGAACACGACCGAGCTGGTCAGGAAGAAGCCCTCTACGAACCTGCCCAGGATCTGCACGACCTTCTCGGACCTGCCCGCAACGAACGAGTGCATCGATTCCGGGAGGTACCGCTTCACGAATCCGCGCATCAGCTCGCCGGAATCCCTCAGGATGTAGAAAAAGTAGACCAGGGTCATCAGGAGCCCCAGCATCCCCTTCAGCGCGAAGCCCATTCCTCCGGCCACGCCTCCGGCGAGCCCCGGCAGCCATGCCCCGAACTCTCCGACCATCTGCACGATTCCGTCGGACAGGTTCTTGAGGAGCGGTGTCTCGCTCCAGCTGGCGGGAAAGATCCCCTGCACCCTCCCCACGGACTCCTCGATTATCGTCGAGAGCTCCGTGGCCTGGCTTACGATTAGGGTCCCGGTCTGGGCACCGACCATCCCGAGGAAACCGAAGAGGAGCATGGTCACGATCATGCTCGCGACTGTCGGATTCAGTTTCAACGGTCTCCAGCGGCCCTTCTCGCCCTTGAGCCACATGAAGACGGGCGAGCAGACAAAGGCGAGTCCCCCGGCCACCAGGAGAGGAGTGAGGATCTCCTCGATGGAGAAGAGGAACCACAGTATGGTGAGTCCGAGAACGGTCTGTACGGTTCGCGACACACGCCGGTCCCTCATCCACGGGAACAGGAGGAACACGACTGCTGCGCTCAGGATGAGAGGATGGCGGATGCCCTCCGTGTTCGTGACGAAGGTCGCGAGTATGAGCAGGCAGAACACCAGCGCTATCCAGGCGAGGGGTGAACCGGGTTTCGCCTTCCTGTCACTCTCCGGACGCGAGTCTTCCGTTCCGGTCAAACCCAACCTCCCGCATCGATAAGGCAGGCAGCAACGCTATCTGGTGAAAGTATATACGGACCCGTGACGCCCCGGGCCAGCCATGCACCTGCGCCGGGGCATGCGATCCGGGAACCGGCGGATGCAGGCTTGTTTACTTGGGTGCCGTTAACTCATATCAGCGGTTGCTCCGCAATATCATACGAGCACGGGGCGGCCGCGGCGCCCCAAGCTCTTATGGAGTTAACTCACCCTGTCGGACCTGCCCCGGGGCGCCCATGGCTCCTTCAGGAGCAGTCGAAGCGACGGGTTCGAACGCGAGTTCGCCGCCGCCTGCGGAAAGTCGCACGGTCTGCCCGGCATGCACGGACCCATCCAGTATCATCCTGGCCAGCATGTTCTGCACGGATCTCTGGATCACCCTCTTGAGTGGCCTCGCTCCGTACACGGGATCGAATCCGCGCAGAGCGAGCAGGTCGAGCGCCTCCCCGGAAGCCTCCAGTTTCACCCCGGCGGCGTCGAGCAGCCTGTTGAGCCTGTCCAGCTGTATCTGCACGATCCTGCGCAGGTCGACCCTGTCCAGGGGGCGGAAGACGATCACCTCGTCGATCCTGTTGAGGAATTCCGGACGGAAGTGGGCCTCGAGATTGCGCCTCGCCTTCTCCGCCATCTCGGCCGGGGGCATGAGGCCTGCCGAGGCGGCGATCCAGTCGCTGCCGAGGTTGCTTGTCATTATCAGGAGGCAGTTCCGGAAGTCGACCGTCCTCCCCTGCCCGTCCGTCAGACGACCGTCGTCGAGTATCTGCAGAAGGACGTTGAAAACGTCGGGGTGAGCCTTCTCGATCTCGTCCAGCAGGACGACCGAGTACGGCTTCCGCCTGACAGCCTCGGTCAGGTGGCCGCCCTCCTCGTATCCGACATAGCCCGGAGGAGCGCCGATCATCCTGGAAACCGAGTGCTTCTCCATGAACTCGCTCATGTCGAGGCGGATCATCGACGACTCGGAATCGAATAGAAACGCCGACAGTGCTCTCGCCAGCTCGGTCTTCCCGACGCCGGTAGGACCCATGAAGATGAAGCTGCCCAGGGGTCTGTCGGGATCCTGGACGCCCGCCCTGGCTCTGCGGACAGCCTCCGAAACCGACACCACCGCTTCGTCCTGGCCGACGACCCTCGTCCTGATGGCGTCCTCCATCCTGAGGAGCCTCTCCCTCTCTCCCTCCAGCATCCTGGAGACGGGCACCCCCGTCCAGCGGGACACGACCTCGGCTATCCGCTCCGGCGTTATCTCCTCGGTCAGCATCGCACCCGACTCCTGGAGGGCGGCAAGCCTGGCGCGGACCGAAGCGGTCTTCTGCTCCAGCGTCCTCAGTTTACCGTATCTGATCTCCGCAACCTTCCCCAGGTCGCCCGCGCGCTCCGCAATCGCCTCGGCGCTGCGCAGCTCCTCCGTCTCACGGGCTGCTCCGCGCAGTTCCTCTATCAGATCCTTCTCGCTCCTCCAGCGGGATTCGAGAGCAGTGAGACGCTCTCCGAGCCCGGCGAGCTCCTCGCCGATCCTGGACAGCCTCGCCCTGGACGCGTCGTCCCGCTCCCTGAGGAGGCCTGCCTTCTCGATCTCGAGCTGGGTGATGCGGCGCCTGGTCTCGTCAACCTCGGCAGGCATGCTGTCGATCTCTATCCTCAGCCGGCTGGCCGCCTCGTCCACCAGGTCTATCGCCTTGTCCGGAAGGAAGCGGCCGGTGATGTACCTGTCCGAGAGCGTCGCCGCAGCGATGAGGGCGGCATCCTGTATCCTGATCCCGTGGTGCACCTCGTAGCGCTCGCGGAGACCCCTCAGGATGCTGACCGTGTCCTCGACGTCCGGAGGATCGACCATCACCGGCTGGAACCGCCTCTCGAGTGCAGCATCCTTCTCGATGTACTTCCGGTACTCGTCCAGGGTGGTGGCGCCGATGCAGTGGAGTTCGCCACGGGCGAGGGCGGGCTTGAGCATGTTGGCCGCGTCCACGGCTCCTTCGGCCGCACCCGCGCCGACGAGGGTGTGCATCTCGTCGATGAAAAGAATGATCCTGCCGTCGGAGGAGGCGATCTCAGAGATGACGGATTTCAGCCTCTCCTCGAACTCCCCCCTGTATTTAGTGCCAGCGACGAGCGCCCCCATGTCAAGGGCGAGGACCCTCCTGTCCCTGAGGCTGTCGGGAGTGTCCCCCGAGGCTATCCGGCCGGCGAGCCCCTCCACGACAGCCGTTTTGCCGACTCCGGGTTCGCCGAGCAGTACGGGGTTGTTCTTGCGCCTCCTGCCGAGGACCTGCATCACACGGCGGATCTCTTCGTCGCGGCCGATCACCGGATCCAGCTTCTGCTGCCGCGCAAGCCTGGTCAGGTCCCTCGTGTACCGTTCGAGGGCCTCGTAGTTCTCCTCGGCATTCTCCGTCCCGGCCCGGCTCGAGCCCCTCACATCCGCCAGGGCGCGCAGGAAGTCGTCCCTCGACGCACCGGCGGATTCCAGGGCGGACACGACCTGCGTGTCACCCGATTCGTACAGGCCCATGAACAGGTGCTCGAGAGCCGTATAGTCGTCCTTGAGCCTCGAGGCTGCATTCTCTCCGGCCTTGAGCGCGTTCGCCAGGTTCTTCGAGAACCGCGGCTCGGATCCGCCCTCGATCCTAGGCAACCTCCCGGCTGCATCGGAGAACTCCTTGTAGAGCGCTCTCGGGTCGGCCTCGAGGCGGTTGAGAACGGAGCTGACCGTTCCCTCCGGATCCGCGAGGAGGGCTGCCGCGAGGTGCAGGCAGGTCACCTCGGCGTTGCCGGACGCCCTTTCGATGGCATCATTCACTGCCTCTCCGGCTTTTATGGTGTACTTTCCGGTCTTCATCGCGTCACTTCCTTTCCCTCCGAGAAAATGAAGCAACCTGGGAACCAGGTCGAGCGCTGCTCGATGATCCGTCATGTTATTGCTGAACAAGGATATGCGAAGCGGTCAGGGCGGAGGACGGCGCCGGCGGTGGCCGAGCGGCCCGGAGCCGCGCCAGATTGACCCGGTTCTTTACCCTCAGGCCGCCTTTGGCTAGTTTACCTGACCCGCAACCGACATGGAGGCGCGATGGCGAAGATAGCTGTGATCGGCCTGGGATACTGGGGCCCGAACCTCGTCAGGAACCTCTACGGCAACAGGAAGTGCACGGGACTCGTCCTGTGCGACAGGGACGAGGCCAGGCTGGCGATCCATGCGGACCGTTACCCCGGAGTGCAGAAGTGCTCGAGCCTCGACTGCGTCCTCGAGGACCCCGACGTCGAAGGGGTCGTCATCGCCACTGATGTGATGTCCCACTACCCCCTGGCCAGGCAGGTCCTGGAGTCCGGAAGGCACGTCTTCGTCGAGAAGCCGTTCGCTTCGAGCGAGGCCGAGGCCCGCCACCTCGTGGAGCTCGGGGAGGCGGGGGGCCTGGTGACCATGGTCGGACACACATTCCTCTTCTCTCCGCCCGTGATCAAGACCAGGGAGATAGTGCAGTCGGGCGAGCTCGGAGACATCTACTTCATCACGGCGACCAGGGTGAACCTGGGTCTCCACCAGAAGGATGTCTCGGTGATCTGGGACCTTGCCCCGCACGATTTCTCGATGCTCTTCTACTGGCTCGGAGAGGAGCCGGACAGGATAGAGGCCTTCGGGAACGACTACGTCCTCGCAGGCATCCCGGACGTGGCCTTCGTGAACCTCCACTTCCCGAGCAACGTGATCGCGAACATCCAGCTCTCATGGCTCTCCCCCTCCAAGCTCAGGCGCACCGTGGTGGTGGGCAGCCGCAAGATGCTGGTCTACGACGACACCGAACCGGACGAGAAGATCAAGATCTATGACAAGCGCGTCGACATCATCGAGCCCACGTCGTTCGGCGAGTATCAGCTGACCTACCGCTCCGGCGACATCCTGTCGCCCAAGGTGGGGACGACCGAACCTCTCGCGGCCGAGATAGACGAGTTCCTTCGCTGCATCGAGACGGGCGAGACCCCGAAGTCGAGCGGCAGGAACGGCCTGGCCGTGGTAAGGGCGCTCGAGGCCGCAGACAGGATCCTCCAGGAAAGCATGAGAAAGTGACCTCCTCCGGTCCGGACATCCTCCTCCGGGCGAGCGATCTGCTCCCACTCAGAGAGTCGACGGTGGACAACTCCGTTGCGGTGATGGGAGGGTCCGTACTGGCGCTCCTCGGAGATGACATCACGTTCCCCGCCAGGCTCGCAGCCATCCTTGCCGGGATCGAGAAGCCGTGGAGCGGCAGGATCACTGCAGGCAAGAGAGGGATCCCCGTCTCGGACAAGGCTGCCCGCAGACTCATCGGCTTCGTCCAGTCACCTCCTCTCGGACCCGGAGGAATGACCCCCGCGGGCGTGCTCGGCCTCGTTGCCTCGGCATCCGGCATAGGGCCGGGGAGGGCTTCCGAAACCGTCGGAGAGATGATCGAATGGTGCGGTCTGACTGCCTCCGCCGGCACCAGACTTTCGGACCTGCCACCCGGACTGCATTTCCCGCTGGCCTTCGCAGCAGCCCTCATGCACAACCCCTGCGTCCTGATTATCGAACCCCGCGTCCCCGAGCCCTTCTTCCCTCATCTGGAGGCCATGAAGCAGGCCGGGAAGGCCATAGTGCTCACCGGCACCGGGGTCGCGGACGTCCCTCCCTGCACGGACCGCGTGGCGCTCTGCAGCTCTACCGATCTGGTGAGGACACTCGTGAGGACGGAGCTCGTCGAGATGACCTCCGGGGCCTGCGAGATCAGGGTCGCGTTCTGCCCGGCAATCCCCCGCCGCCTCATCGAGGAGATGCCGGGGATGGAGGTCGTGCAGAGCCTCGATTCCGGATTCCGGCTCAGGCACAGGTCCCCTCTCTCTGCCGTGACCTGGCTCGTAACGCTTGCCAAGGCGAATGCCCGCACCATCGCGGGGCTGGAGATAAGGCCGCCTTCGATCTCCGACATGATCGAACTCATGGAGCCCGACAGGGTCCAGACGCTCTTCGACGAGAGCGGTGAGGATTGATCCCACCGGCGGGGATATGGCTCGAGATGCTGCGAAGGTCGGCCGCTTCTACCGCCTCGTGGTTCGCCCTGCTCGCCTTCCCTCTTCTGATGGGGCTCCACCACAGGGATACCTCCGGCTTCCTCCATTCCGCCGCCGGAGCGCTGCCTGCAGCAGCCGCCGCCTTCGCGTGCCTCGGCTGGCGGAGCTCCAGGCAGAGGAGGGACCTCTCGAGGCTGCTGGACAGGACCGCCTTCGGAGCGATCGGGTTGTCCGTCTCCGAGATCGCGCTGGGCGTCATCCTGGGTTCGGCAGCCGGCTACGCATACCTCGGCCTGTTCCCCCCCGCCGGAGACGGCTCCGTCCCGTGGCAGGCGTGGACGATGCCCTTCCTGGTCTCGCTCCAGGTATCGTGCGTATCCACCGGGCTCGGACACCGGTCACCGAGCCTTCCGGCATCGATCCTCGCCGTCCTCGGCGCCGTCTCGATGGTATCCGATCCGGGCTCGATCCCCGCCCTGCTGGCCTCGCCCGGACATCTCTCGAGAGTCATGGGCGCTGGCACGGCAAACGCCCATCCCGACACATTCTTTGCAGCCTCGATACTCCTCTCGGCGGCAGCGGTGCATGCCGCCTCCAGATCGAAGGCGGGCTCGAAGAGGCGGGGATGAGATGACGATCCGGCGGATGATGGCGGGTGACCATGAGGCGCTGATCGCACTCTGGTCGAGCTTCCCCGGCAACACCACGACAGGGGCCGACTCCAGGGAGGGCTTCGAGAGATTCCTCGAAGCCAACCGGGGGCTGTGCCTCGTGGCCGAGGAGGAGGGCGTACTGGCGGGCTCGGTGATGGCCGGGAGCGATACGAGGCGCGGTTATGTCTACCATCTGGCCGTGTCGGAGGAGCACCAGCTCAAAGGCGTCGGACGCATGCTGATGGAGGCCGTCCAGGCAGCGCTTCTGGAGTCGGGGGTCGAGAAGATCCATCTCTTCATCTACAGGGACAACCCCGCGGTCGCCTTCTATGAGAAACTCGGCTGGAGCGTCCGGAAGGACATCCATGTGATGAGCAGGGTGCTGATCGGGGATCCCGGCACGGGGACCAGGGCCGGCAGGTCCGACCCGGATGATGGCGGAGATTCCAGCGATAAGTGATAATCGAACCCTGAACCAGGCCGGGCGGCTTTCAGGAATTCAGGCAAGGCCGGCCCCGGCGCAGGACAACTGACATGGAGGGAGGTGAAGCGATGGACAACGAAAGGGAAGATCGTTGCCCCTGCAGGGTGAGCTGCATCCACCACGCCGACTGTGCAGCCTGCAAGGACGCGCATTCGGGCGCCGGGACGAAGACGGCGTGTGAACAGCTCGGGCTCCCCAGCCTCTCCGAGATCGAAGCGCGGGTCGCAACCAGCCGGGTGAAGCTGCTCGACTTCGCACCCTGCGCCGGTTGAGCAGGCAAGCTGCCACCGGACAGGCTGTCCGGGTTGCTGGGACGGATACCGCGGTTTGACACGCCGGAACTGATAGTCGGCATGGAGACCATGGACGACGCCGGGATCTTCAGGATCTCCGAGGACACGGCCCTGGTCCAGACCATCGACTTCTTCTCCCCCGCAGTGAACGATGCGAGGGCGAGCGGAAGGATAGTTGCAGCCAACTGCCTGTCCGACATCTGGGCGATGGGCGGCCGCCCTCTGACCGCCATGAACATACTGGGCTTCCCTGCCTCCAAGCTGCCTGTGGAGGTCATCCAGGAACTCCTCGCAGGCGCAGGTGAGAAGCTGGTGGAGGCGGAAGTGGCGCTCGTGGGCGGCCATACCGTCGATCAGAAGGAAGTGATGTTCGGCATGAGCATCACCGGCGTGATACATCCTGCAGGAGCCCTGAGGAACTCCACTGCCAGGGAGGGCGATGTCCTCGTCCTCACGAAACCTCTCGGCTCGGGCATCCTCTGCACCGCCCTCAAGGAGGGCAACGTGGACGACGAGGACCTGCTGCAGGCGATCGGATTCATGGAGCGGCTCAACCGCTACGCCTCGGAGACCCTGTCGGGTTTCGACGTCAGCGCGATGACCGACATAACGGGCTTCGGGCTGGCCGGACACGCGGTGGCGATAGCAAGATCCTCGGGCGTGACTCTCGAGATCGATGCCGGATCGGTACCGCTGATGGACCTGGTGCTGGATCTCGCCCCCCTCTATCTGCCCGGAGGATCAGGCCGCAACTGGGAGTACGACTCGGCCAACGTGGAGATTCCTCCGGAGATGGAGGAGAGGATGGTCGCGGTGATGATGGACTCGCAGACCTCGGGCGGGTTCCTCGCCGCGCTCCGGCCGGATCAGGCCGTGGAGGCCGTCCGGCTGCTCCGCGAAAGAGGAGACTCGCGCGCCTCGGTCATCGGCCGGGTGACAGCCCGGGGATCACGCCCGGTACGCATGGTCATCTGACAGCACGGTTCCTCTAAGGAAGGACGCTCAGGCCCTTTCGCGATCCGCCAATCCGGGTATTCGCAGTATGGCGGATCACTGCCGGGCCAGGTCATTCCTGCCTCTGCAGGAATGACCGATGCGAGTGTGCGTGCCTGTGTTGAAGGCTTGAGCGCTCTCGCGACTTCGCTTTTATTGCCCTTCGGGCTCGTCTAAGGAAGTACGCCCGGGTCCTTTCGCGATCAGCCATTCCATGTGTTCTCAGTGTGGCTGATCACTGTCGGACCAGGTCATTCCCGCGGACGCGGGAATGACCGTGCTGACGGGCCTGGTCGTTTCTGCCCTGGCAGTTTGTTGGGATGCCCTATGGGCTCGTCTGAGGAAGATCGCTCCGGGCCCTTTCGCGGCTCGCCTCTCCTGTTGGTTCTTGATATGGCGAGCCACTTTCGGGCCTGGTTATTCCCGCGGACGCGGGAATAACCGTGGTGCCGAGGGGCGGAATCGGACCGCCGACGCACGGATTTTCAGTCCGTTGCTCTACCAACTGAGCTACCTCGGCACCGAGGGTGTGCCAATCTACTGAACAGGCCCCGATGCGGTCAACCCGAGAGCCTTCCCGGAAGAGAGAGCTCGCGCAGCAGATCGTCCCGCGAAAGCTCACGCCTGATCCCGAAACGGGTGAGGGAGAAGTCGTACCTGACCGGATCGTCCGGTCGTATCCGCCTGAAGCCCTCCGTGATCTCCTCGACCGTCTTCGCGTCCGCCTGCCTCCTCGAGGTCATGCCCAGAAGCGTCCCGGCCCTGTGCATGTGCACGTCGAGGGGAACGAGCAGGTCCCGGGGCGGGAGAGCATCCCATCCGCCCGGATCGACCTCGTCCCTCCTGACGAGCCAGCGCAGCATCAGGTGCAGCCTCTTGCACGCGCTTCCGAGCCCCGGGTGCGGCAGCATCGACGAACGCTCGAGCCCGGCCTCGCGCAGCACGGCCTCGACAAGCATCGCAGACGCCTGCGCGCCTCCCCGGCAGCCCCTCATCACCTCCTGGAGCGACCCGGCCGCCCTCTGTATGGAGGCTACGGCGAAGAGGACGGCGGCCATCTCCTCACCCGGAGTGAACCTGTGCCTGAAACAGCAGGCGTTCCCCGCGTCCGAAGGCGATCTGCAGTCCCGCAGGAAGGCGGACGGCTCCGGTCCCATCGCGCCGAGCAGCCTGCCGACATTGCGGATGATCTGCTCCACGCGGCCGTAGGCGAGGGACGATGCGGCGACCGCGGCTATCTCGCGGTCGGCCAGGCTGTCATATGAATAGAGGAACTGGAGAGGGTCGGGCTCCACGAAGCGTCTGCGATTGTAGCGCTCGTAGAGCCCTTCCAGCGATTCTGCGAGAGGCGGACACCGGGAATTGCCGGGGTCAGGCAAGCTCCAGATCCACCCTCTTGGCGACGACGCCGGGGATCACGTTGAGCTTGCGCTCCATCTCGGCCTTCTTCTCCTCTTCGCCGACGACCTCGAGGATTATGAGCCCGCTCTCCGTGCAGTCATCGAGAACACCCTCGTGGATCCCGAGGCGCGTCTTTATCATGCAACCCCAGCCCGTGAGGACCTGCTGCACCTTTGAGGCGGATTCCTTCCGGCTCGAGACCAAGACCAGGACTACGGTCTTCTTCACCGCCTACTCCTTCTCGAACTCTGTCTTCGGAGCCCCGCAGACCGGGCAGACCCAGTCGTCGGGAAGGTCGGAGAAGGCCACGCCGGCGGGGATCCCGCCGTCGGGGTCCCCCAGCTCGGGATCGTAGACCCAGCCGCACACGACGCAAGTGTACCTGTCCATCACTACGGCTCCCTTCATGAAAGGACTGTCGTCAGGCGCATCGAAGCCGGGCGCAACCCTGTCTATCGCGGACATGAAGGCTTCCTTCACGGCGGAGAGCTCCTCGCGGCCGGGGGAGATCATGAGCACGATCTGCATCCAGCCTGCCTCCCTGCCCTTCGAGACACGGCAGAACTCGAACTCCTCCTGGAGGATGGGCACATCCAGCTCGTGGCAGTGGATGTCCATGATCAGGGTGTCGCCCACGGTCTCACATTCGGCTATCAGGTTGCCGTCGAAGAAAAAACGCAGGTCCTCCGTGCATGTGAGCCCGTCGGTGACGGGCAGCTCGCCGAGGACCATCTGGAGAGCCCTGTTCATCCTGCTCCAACCGCCGCTCCGCTCCGGGCGGGGCGAACCCCGTCCGGAGCGGAGCGAGTCTGGTATTATCTCAGTTCAGCAGACCCAGCCAGTCGCCCAGCAGGAACTGCACGCGGCCGATCAGGAGGCTGATGCGGCCCATAACGGTGAACCCGAACGTCGCTCCGAACCCGATCATGATGAGCCAGATCCCCACCTTCGACCCGAAGCCGAAGAAGAGCCCCTTGTGGGGCTTCGAGAAGAAGAAGTAGATGAGGCCGGCGAGGGTCCCGAACACTATCACGACGGCGCCGAGAGTGTCGTACCACGGGGCGCCGGGTGTGTAGAGCGGGATCAGCGTGGACTGGATCTGCCTGAGGATGTAGGCCTGCATGTCGTAGGGGAAGGCCACGCCCATGCTCGTCCCGAGGACGAAGGCCATCGGATAGCGCGACATCCAGGCTACCTTCGGGAAGAACCTCGTGATGTACATGAGGCCCAGAATGGCAGGGATGATCAGGATGAGCTGCTCGCCGTGCGATACTGGCAGCACGAGCCTGGGGTAGATCATCCTCTGCCAGGCAAGGACCATCGAGTAACCGAGCGATGTGCCGACCACGAGGTGCTCGGCCAGCCTGTACAGGGGGTTCTCCTTGTAGAGGAAGGAAAACACGGCCAGCGTGAAGATGGCCGCGACCCAGAGTCCTATGGTCTCGTACATCTCCGCTACCTCCTGGATTTCAAAGCGGTCTTCTTGTGGAAGCCGCCGGCGAAGTATGCCACGTTGCCGAGTATGACCAGCAGGATCAGCAGGATGTGGGCGAGGGACTGGACGTCCATGCCGCGGTATGCCTTGCCGGTGACCTCGGTGTAGCCGCCCTCGGTCTCGAGGACCTCGTACTCGGCTGCACCCCTGAGTCCGCCCATCATGCCCACGACCTGCCCGGACTGGATGTACGGGAAGTAGTCCGTCGCCATCACGGCTGTGACGCCGAAGGCGACCGGCAGTCCGACTCGGGAAGTGCCGTACACTACCCAGGACATGCATGCGGACGAACCGGCGAGGGTGACGGCGAGGTCAATCTCGCGGAGATTCTTGTGGGCCTGCAGGATGGGCATCTCGCGCAGGTTGTTGCCATATGCATCGTTAGGGAACTGGTTGGCTATCGAGGTGCCCATTCCGAGTATGACGATCCCGAATGCGGGCAGATAGCCGAGATGCACGAAATCGACCCCCTCGAAGACCCAGCCTCTGGCGCCCGCAGGGAGATCGTGATCGACCTCCCAGGCCGTCTCGAGGCTCTCTCGCCCCTCGTATCCGGCAGCCCTCACGGGCTCCCAGTCGGCCCAGGGCACGTACGCGAAGTTGCCGGGGATGCGCACGTCGGTCACGCTGGCAATCCCCTGCTCCGCCAGACCCTGACCGAGAGGCGAGTAGGCCGTCACGAAGACCGGGATGTGCCTTGCGAAGGCGTGCCTGATGACGGCAACACCCATGGGCTGGTTCTCTGCCTCCGTGCCCGGATCGAAATCCCAGCCGATCATGACGGCATCTTCAGGCCCCAGGCTGTCGACGAGCGTATAGATACTCCTCACTTCCTGGGTGGGGACGACGGGAAGGCCCATCCTGACAAAGAACGGCACTATCACGACGATGGCGATGAGGAGATAGATCCAGCGCCTGTCGACATTGAGGAATCTCTCCCAGTTTATCATGGCGCTCACCTAGTCCCCCGCCCCGCCGAGCCAGCCGCGCTCGACGCCGAAGATTATCTTGAGGCAGGTGGCCAGCATGCCGAACCCGACCCCGAGCTCGATGGCCCGCTTTGCCGCCAGGTTGGGGAAGCGGAGGATCCACTGTCCCGTGTTGGGAAGCCAGCGGCCGAGCAGGTCTCCTATCGGCACCTGCGCCAGCATGACGACGACCGCGGTCAGCAGCAGCACTGTCGCCAGGGCGCTCTTGGCCCTGAACGCCCGGAATGCGGCGCTGGCGATGTAGAAGGCCAGCATGCTGAACATGGTGGCCTGTATCGGGATCTGCACCCTCGAGTACATGAAGTCGAAGAAACCGGGGCCTTCCGTGCCGCCACCCATCACCGTGGGCAGCATCGCGAAGACAGGCATCAGGTAGAGCGGGATCAGGACCGCGAGGCTGTAGGGCCAGTTCGGTGCCTTGGCACGTATCTTGTGCATGTGCACCCTGGTAATGCTGCCCACTCCGAGGATCAGCGCGAAAGTGCCGACAAGAGGAACCCAGGAGGTGTAGTAGTCGAACACATCCTGGGAGATCTGATGGGGGATGAAGTACTGGATGATCATGATCACGCCCCCGAAGAGGGCGATCATGAGAGGGACATTTCTTTTCACGATTCGATCTCCCTTCCGCCCGTCATTCGAGGCTTGTTACGTCGACTATGCTCTGCAGCTTCATGAGCAGAGACTTCGACGGGTCGGCGTGTCCGCCTGTGAAGAAGTCGGCGATCGAGAGAACTATGCCTATCGTTATCAGGGTCATCACTATGCCCTTGCAGGCGTCCTGCCCCTTCACCGCTCCGACCTGCTTGGGCTCGCGGCCGAGGTAGGCGCTTGCGGCGTAGAGCTCCTCGCCTATCAGCGTGTAGTCGCACGTGGTGATGAAGAAGGGCAGCTGGGTTATCGCGTCCGTGCCCGCGATCTGGATCGCGCCCGAGAGCGATCCGGTCTCGGCGAGGAGCAGCGACTCGGCCCAGAACATGCCGAGATAGAAGTTGGTCGCGGGTTTCTCGCGCATCATCAGTCCGTTTACCGCGGCAACGTACGCGAACTGGCTGTCCGTGACGAAGAAGACGGAGTTGGCTTCATAGGAATCGGGCCGGCCCGCCTCCATGTACGCCTGCTTGACAGTCTCCTCGGCCACAGTGTAGACGATCGGGTCGCGGTTGGGGACCCTCAGGGGGGTCTGGTATTCCGCCACCTTCTTCGCCACACGGCTGAGGATCGTGAGGCTCGCTATCGTAGCGACGTCTTCAATGCTCGAGAGCCCGGGGACGTAGAGGATCGGCTTGCCCATCTCCGTGGCGCGGCCTATGGCCTCGTCAATTGCGTCTATGCCTGGAAGCGGCCTCAGGTAAAGCTCGTGACCTCTCGCAGCTCTCCGGAAATAGTAGAAGATGAGCCCGACGAAGAGCAGACAGCCGATCAGAACCTTGACCTTCTCGGTGTGGAACAGCTCGCCCCGCCCGACGGCCTGGGCGGTGACGATCTCGCCGGGAAACTCCCTGCAGTCGACTGTGACGGCCGAGACCCGGTACTCGTACTGCGTCCCCGGTATGACGAGGAAATCAGGGTCGTAGCCGTCGACTATCTCCGTGGGGTCGCCCATGGGGACCGTCTCGACCTTCACCCACTCCTCCGTGCCGTCCGACGCGCCCGGGGTGCGCCTGTAGACGTTGTATGCAAGCACGCCCAGAGCTTCGTCCGGGCTCGGCTCGAAGGCGACCAGGAGGTGGTCACCCGCATCGTTCGGGAAGTCCGAGACCGTTATCGCGCCGGGTGGAGCCGGCTCCACCGGCGGGACGAGCCCGGTCACTGTCTCCGGGATGGCGACACCGCTGTCGGCGAGGGCTGTCGAGTCGGTTCCCGCAGGAGGCATCTCCTGCGCGGGAACCGTCTGCGCCATGGCCACCCCGAACGGCAGTACCGCCACCAGGAGCAGCAGCTCAAGGTGTTTTCGCATACACAGCCTTTCCTGGTGTTTGGTGACTACTTGAAATACTCTACCAGTATCTTCGAGACCTCTCCACCGACACGCGTGGTGGCACCCTCGGTGCCCGCCCCGATGTGGGGAGTGGCTATCAGCTTCTCGTGGGAGACCAGGTCGGTGTCCTCCGGCGGCTCCTTCTCGAAGACGTCGGTACCCGCAGCGAATACCTTCCCGGACACGAGCGCGTCCTTCAGGGCCGCTTCGTCGATCGTGCCGCCGCGGGCGCAGTTCACGATCACGACACCGTCCTTCATGGAGTCGAACTGCTTCTTCGAGATGATGTGGCTGGTCTCGGGAGAGAAGGGGATGTGGAGGCTTATGAAGTCGGCCTCGCGGCACAGCGTGTCCAGGTCGACCTTCTTCGCGTCGAGGCCTGCGGCGTCCGTGACGAACGGATCGTAGAACACGACCTTCATCTCGAACGCGAGCGCCCTCTTCGCGACCTCCCTCGCGATCCTCCCGAAGCCGACGAGACCCAGCGTGGAGTGCCAGAGTTCGATGCCCTTGCTGAAGGCCTTCTTCTCCCACTTGCCTTCCTTGCAGGTCCTGTCGGCCCTGGGGATGAACCTGCAGCAGGCGAGCATGTGAGCCATGGCGAGCTCGGCAACGGCCACGGAGCTGGCGCCGGGCGTGTTCATGACCTTCACGCCGAATTCCTTTGCTGCTGCTGCATCGATGTTGTCCATGCCCACGCCGCCCCGGACGACCAGCTTCAGGGTTCCGGCAGCCTTCTCGAGCACGGGCCTGGTGACCTTGGTGGCGCTGCGCACCACCATGGCATCGAATCCCGATATTGTTGCAATGAGTTCATCCGGAGACATGCCCGGCTTCTCCACAACTTCGTGCCCCGCCGACCTTATCTCCGCGACAGCATCCGGAGAGATTGGATCACAGATGAGAATTCTCGCCATAATCATCCTCCTGCATGGAAGCACAAACTGCGAATGCGCATCAACCTATCCACAAGCCGCACAAAAGTCAACGAGACGTCCTCCCGCAGAGCCTGCGCGCCGCCCCGGCAACCGCGCCGGCCGTGAGTCCGAGGAGTTCGAATACCTGCTCGGGGGAGCCGCTGGTCCCGAACCTGTCCCTGACGCATACGGGCTCCACGGGAACGGGACAGCGCCGCGCCAGGAGCTCCGCGACGGCTCCGAACAGGCCGCCCGCCTCCTGGTGGTCCATGGCCACCACCACGCGGCCGCACCTGCCGGCTGCCTCGACTATCAGATCATCCGCGAGGGGTTTGACCGAATAGGCGTTCACGAGGAATGTAGAAACGCCCTCCCCGGCCAGCATGCCGGCCGCCTCGAGGCAGACGGCGACCATGGCCCCCGCCGCTATAATGAGTACATCCCCACCGTCGAGGAGCACATCGGCCCCGCCCGGGACAAGGGTGCACTCCCCGCTGTAGACGACCGGAACCGGGTTCCTGCCGAACCTCACATAGACAGGCCCTCCGGTCGATGCGGCGGCGAGGGCGGCGGCCCTGGCCTGGGGTGCGTCGGCAGGAACGAGGACGTGCATGTTCGGGAGGACCCGCATGATGGCGACGTCCTCCAGCGCCTGGTGCGTGGCTCCGTCCGGTCCGGCGCTCAGCCCGGCGTGAGCGCCCCCGATCTTCACCCCCAGGTCCATGTGGCAGATCCCGGTCCGGATCTGCTCCCAGGCTCGCCCGGCAGAGAACACCGCGTAGCTCTGGACGAAGGGCACCAGGCCGGCCAGCGCCATGCCTGCGGCTTCGGAGAGCATCTCCTGCTCGCTGACTCCGAGGTTGAAGTGCCGTCCGGGGAAGCGCTCCGCGAAACGCTCGCCTCCTATCGACCTGGAGACGTCGGCGTCGAGCAGCACCACTCTCCCGTCCCGTTCGGCGGCCTCGACGAGGCCATCCATCCAGCCCTCGCGCATGGGTATCAGGCTCATCCGGACCATTCGCCACGGATCTCGCGGCAGGCCCGTTCGAACTCCGGGCCATCAGGACACTTTCCGTGCCAGAGGCAGCTTCCCTCCATGAAGGATACCCCTCTGCCCTTCACGGTCCTCGCGCAGAGGACCACGGGCATAGCTGCGGCGCGCGCCTCCAGGAATGCCGCTTCGAGCGCCTCGAAGGAATGCCCGTCGAGGTCCACGGGGTGCCATCCCCATGCGAGCCACCTGTCACGGACGGGCTTCTGCCGCTTGATGTCGTCGACCCTGCCGTCCAGCTGCACTCCGTTGCAGTCGACTATCGCGACGATGTTACAGAGGCGCGCATGAGCCGCGCCTGCCGCGGCCTCCCATACCATCCCCTCCTGCAGCTCGCCGTCCCCCAGCAGACAGTAGACCCTGGCCGTGGAACGTCCGAGCGCAAGCCCGCGCGCCATGCCCACGGCCGTGGTGAATCCCTGGCCCAGGCTGCCCGTGGAGGCGTCCAGGCCCGGAAGGGCGTTCATGTCGGGGTGGCCCTGGAGCCTGGAGCCGGGCCTTCGAAGAGTCGACAGCTCGTCGTGAGGCAGGAAGCCTCTCGCCGCGAGCACCGAATAGAGCGCGGGAGCGGCGTGGCCCTTGGAGAGGATGAACCTGTCCCTGTCTTCCCTCCGGGGCTCCGCCGGGAAGACGCGCATCTCCCTGAAGTACAGCTGAACGAGTATCTCGACTGCGGAGAGGGAGCCTCCGGGGTGCCCGGAGCCTGCCTCGCGGATCATTTCGAGTATGTCCAGCCTGACTCGAGAGGCGATGCTCCCCCGGTCAGGTCCGGATACGGGTTCGATCACGGTCATCAGCAGCCTCCGCAGGCCGTCCCGGCGCCTTGTCAGATGTCACCGGGGATGCCGCCCTTCTCCCTCACGATCGTGATGGGAACATAGCCTGTCAGGAGGACCTTGGGTTCGTCCATCCCGAAATCGACCGTGAGCTGCCACTCCCCGCCACGCCTGACCGCCTTCGCTACCATGCCCAGGCCGTATCTGGGGTGATGGATCACATTGCCCCTGCTGAAGACCTGCGCCGCGACCTCCTCGACAGGCGGGGCCGCCGCCTCGGGCACGCCGGCCTCGGAATCGAGCGAGATCTCCCCGAGGAAGCGGGATGCCCCGCGGACGTTGACCCCCGGCCTGGCCCTGTTCTGCGCCCAGGTCAGGATCAGCCTGTCCATGGCCCTTGTCATCCCGACATAGAGGAGCCGTCTCTCCTCCTCCACGTCGTCCGGCCCGAACCTCCCGGCCCTGATGAAGGGCAGGAGACCCTCCTCGACCCCGGCCACGAAGACGGTGTCGAACTCGAGGCCCTTGGCGCAGTGGAGGGTCATCAGCGACAGCCTGTCCGCGGAGCTGTCGTACGTGTCCGAGGTGGTCATGAGGCTGATGGAGGTCAGGAATCCGGCCAGCCCGGCACCGGGCTGCAGGATGTCGTACTCGTTCGCGGAGCGCCTGAACTCGTTTATGTTCTCGAGCCTCGAGGCCCCTTCGACCGTCCCCTGGTCCAGGGCTTCCAGGATTCCCGTTCCCGCAAGGACCGCGTCCACGACCTCCGCGGCCGGAGCTCCTCCCGCAGCCAGGGTCGAGGTCCGGTCGAGGAAGGCACCGAGGTTCCGGAGGGACTGCGCCGCCGCCCTGGGAAGGTCCTCGATCCGTTCCGCCCTCTTCATCAATTCCGCAGGCGGAACCGGGCTGGAGGAGAGGCGCTCGAGGAAGAGGTCCCTGCTCTTGTCGCCGATGCCCCGCGCCGGCTTGTTGATGACCCTCGAGAGGCTCACGACATCCCCGGGATTGGCGAGCGCCCTCAGCCAGGCCACAATGTCCTTTATCTCCTCGCGCTCGTAGAAGCGGAGGGAGCCGATCACCTGATAGGGTATGCCCGACAGGAGGGCGGCGCTCTCGAAGGCCCTCGACTGGGCGTTCGTCCTGTAGAGGACCGCCACACGCCCCGGGGAGACTCCCCTGGTGGAGAGGTCCGATACCTCGCCGACGATCCAGGCGGCCTCGTCCTCTGGGTTCCGCAGGCTGCGGACCTGGACGCGCTCGCCCTCGGGCTTCTCGGTCCAGAGTACCTTGCCGTGTCTCCCCCTGTTGAACGAGACGAGCGAGGACGCTGCCTTCAGGATGGCGGGGGTGGACCTGTAGTTGCGCTCCAGCCTGATGATCCTGGTCCCGGGGAAGTCATCGGGGAAATCGAGGATGTTCGAAACCCTTGCGCCTCTCCAGCCGTATATGGCCTGATCGTCGTCGCCCACGGCGCAGACGTGGCTCCCCGGCCCGCCCAGGCTCTTCAGGATCTCGCGCTGGACGAGGTTGGTGTCCTGGTACTCGTCCACGAGGAGGTGGCCGAACATGCTGGAATACCTCGCTCCTGCGTCGGTATTTTGACGGATGAACGAGAGCACCACCGTCAACAAATCGTCGAAATCGAATGCGCCATTCCTCCTCAGGGCGAGTTCGTACTCGCGGTACAGCAGCGCGATCTCCCTCTCCAGGTCGTTTGTGGCGGCATCGGCTGCCTCCTTCGGGTCCACCATGGAGTTCTTCCAGCGGGAGATCGAGGACTGCGCCGAACCCGGAGTCACCCTCGCCTCGATCGGCGACTTCCTTAGGAGGCTGCGAATGAGCGACTTCTGGTCATCGGCGTCGTAGATCGAGAAGTTCTCGGGCCACCCCCCCTGCCCCGCCTCACGCCGCAGGATCCAGGCGCAGACCGAATGGAAGGTCCCCATCCTCACCCTGCGGGCTTCGGAGGGCGAGAGCCGGGCCACCCTCTCCGTCATCTCGCCCGCCGCCTTGTTGGTGAACGTGACCGCGAGGATCCTCCACGGATCGACCGTCCGCTCCGCGAGGAGGTGTGCGATCCTGCAGGTGAGCACTCGTGTCTTGCCGCTGCCGGCCCCCGCGAGGACGAGGAGATTCCCTCCCAGATAGCTGACAGCCTCGGACTGCTCGGGATTCAGACCTGTTCTGTACATGATGGGATCCTGCCTGGCAAATATGTTGCTGTTATATGTGGCATGAGAACTACCAACAGGAAACCATGCTCGAGAGGTGCGGAGGCCATGAAGCCCGACCTGTGGAGCTGGATCGTCCTGTTCCTCGGTTGCCTCCTGGTTCCGGGAATATTCTTCCTGACACGGATGCCGGTCTGACCCCTCCAGGGCCGTCTCCGTTCAGGCTGAATCGGAACCAGAACCCACAGCGGGCGGCTGGACGACCCCACCAGCCGCCCGCGACCCCATTTCGGCCATTATTTCGACGCTGCGGCTGAGCCCCAGCCTGTCCGCACCCGCCCGGATCATCCCCAGAGCTGCGTCCAGGGTGGATATCCCGCCGGAAGCCTTCACCCCGAGCCTGTTCCCGACTGCGTTCCGTATCAGGCGGACATCGTCCTCCGTGGCCCCGGATCGCGAAAAACCGGTCGACGTCTTCACGAACGAAGCCCCCGCGGACTCGCATATCCCGCAGGCGAGAAGCTTCTCTTCGAGGGTCAGCAGGCAGGTCTCGACAATCACCTTGACCACCAGCCCCGGTACCTCGGACACGACCGAGGCGACGTCAGCCTCGGCCTTCCCCGGGTTCCCCTCCTTGAGGGCTCCTATGTCGATCACCATGTCGATCTCGGAGGCTCCGTCCACGGCGGCGCGGTGAGCCTCGGCGGGCTTGCCGGTGCAGGCTCCGAGAGGGAAGCCCGCTACGGAGCAGACGAGCACTCCCGAGTCCTGGAGCAGGGAGGAGGCGAGGGAGACCCGCGCCGAATTGACGCATACGGTACGGAAACCCCAGGCGACGGCCTCGGAGCAGAGCCTCTCGAAGTCTCCCGCTACGGCATCCGGTCTCAGCAGCGTGTGGTCTATGCACCCTGCCAGCAGGGCCGGCGTCATCTCCATCCGGAGGATCCCGGTCCGGAGGACCTGAGGAAGAGGAACTCGATCCCGCCGGCGCGAGCGTCCACGGTTCCGCTCCACACGGGTGCACCGCCGAGTTCGACCGAAACCGGTCTGTTCCCTGCAGGCAGGGTCATCCTGGCTACGTGTATCCTGGCGGGAAGCGTCAGCCAGGCACGGAGATCGGCCTGCTCCGAGGCAGCGCCAGCCAGGCTCACCAGTATGCCGGCACCTTCCGACCAGAATCCTTCCTCCTCGCCTGTCAACTCTTCGACGATCTCCTCCGCTGCTCCTGCAGTCGCGGTCTTGAGCGCGGCTCGGGCGATGGCGCGGACCAGATCCCTCGCCGCATGGTCCTCGAGGTTCTTCTCGGCTATCGCCGAGAGGTCCTCGGCGAGAAAGCCCTCTTCGGTCAGGCTGCCGCTGCGGACTACGAGGACGGGTGGCTGGCCGCCGTGGCGCCTGATGGCGGGCACGGCAATCCGTACAAGCCTGTCCTCCGTCCACGCCTGGACTGTGCTTGCATACCTGTCGGGGATGAGAGACTCCTCGACGACCACGAAAACCTCTCCATGGGTGCTGTCCGCTCCGGCGCCCCATTCGATCCCGGGCCAGCTCTCGCGGAATCCCGCATGCAGGTCCGCGAAGCCGGGCAGGGAGGCGGAGAGCCTGAGGATGTCGGCCTTCACCCTGTCCGGCACGGGCAGGCCGTAGAACCCGGCATAGTCCGTCTCGTAGATCTCGAGGCTGTTCCGGTAGGCGACGAGTGCGTCGTCCAGATCGCCTGAGCTCTCGAACAGCGCACCTGCCAGGTATCTGACGAAGGCGTCGTCCCTGTACCGGCCGGAGCCCGAATAGCTGTCGTTGAACACCGCGAGCTTGTGGCTCACCCTGCGGCACTCCACGAGAGCCTCCGAGGGCTCCCCGAGCATCGTGTAGCAGGCTGCCAGGCAGTAGTTGATGTAGACATTCTCGTAGTCGGCGCCCCTGTACGCCCTGACGAGGTCGCTCGAGAGCAGGGACAGCACCTCCTCCGACAGGTCGACCCCTCTGAGCATGTCGGAAAGCCTGTCGGCCTCCAGGAGAAGAGGTACCGCCTGTTCAGGCATGCCTGCAAGCCGGAGCAGATTGCCCTTCTCCATGAGGAAGAGCAGCCTGTCGCCTCCGGTGCTGTCGGGGAACTCACGGTCGAAGACCGACAGAGCCTCCCCCGGGAGGCCGGAATAGAGGCTCGACCTGACCGGTCGCATGGTCTCGGTGTAGTCGACCGCGCAGCCCGCGGCAAGCAGAACCAGTACGGGGAAGAGAAGGTGCTTCACTTCACCACTCGATTATCTTCTTGATCTCCAGGTTGCCCATCCAGACCTTGCGGATGGTCTCGACATCGGTGAGCTCCAGGCTCACGGTGTAATAGACGGCCCTCGTATCGCCGCTCTCGTCGATTATCGAGTCCAGGGTGCCCATGAGAACGTAGTCCGCGCCGAGCTCCCGGCCGAATGAAGCCGCGGTTTCCGGTGAGGCGAACATCTCCTGGTCGTAGCGCTCGTCGCGGATCTCTCCGCGCTCGGTCCTCGTCGCTATGACGTCGATGACGCCCGACTCGATGTAGGCTCGCTCGATCTCGTTCATGAACACGTCCGTAGCGATGTGCTCGGTAGTGCGGTTGAGGACGCTGCCGACCACGATCACGGGCCTGTCGCCCCTCTGGTCGCTGACGTAATCCGTGAGCCACGCTCCACCGAGGCTGATCTCGATCATCGAATCCGCCACCATCCGGGCGTCGGTGTCGTTCCACCAGCCGCTGAGGTCGGTGATCGTGCCGGGATCGGTCCTCGTAACCGTCCTGCCGCAGCCGGCGGCGGCGACCAGGACCATGGCCGCGATGGCAAGTAGACGCATCCGATTCATGTGACTGCCCTTCCTCTCATCTGGATGCCGCCAGGGGAAGGCCGACCACTCCCCTGAAGGCGATGTTGAAATAGCCGCTCCTGTTGTCGGCGACACCGGAACCGCTGTTCCTGTATATGACTGCGCACGGGGAGGCCGTCTCTCCGCCGGAGACGGCGGGCGAGCCGGGCACTGATCCCGTCCACTCCCACACCACTCTTTCCGCAGCGGTGCTGTAACCCGCGAACATGGCCTGCGCGGAGAGCCTTCCGAGGAGAGCCCCCATCGATGCCTCCATCATGTCGGCATAGACGCTCATGACCGAGTAGACGTCCGTATCGGCAAGGAGCCCGTGCCTGGCCGCGAGAGCGAGCTCCACGGCGCTCGGGAGCCTCCTGCCGGAGGCGGCAAGGAATCCTGACGCACCCTCCGGGGTCACCGAGGTGGCGGGAAGATCCATGCAGTCGGGCGGGACCGTGAGGCCCGCGCCGGTTTCGTCTCCGGTCAGGGGCGTGTACCGGAGGAACTGGAAGTTCTCGTCGTAATGGCCGGTTATGAGTGCGGCCAGACCCTGGCCGTCCTCGAAGGCCCCGTTCAGCCAGGGGAGTATCGAGGCGTATGTCACGGGCGTGGAGTCCGCGTAGAATGGAGCTACCTCGTAGAGTACGCCTTCATAGGTGATCGTGTCGCCCGGGATGAAGGCCATCCCGTCGGGTGGCGCGGGTATCATGCAGGAAAGGCAGAAGGCTCCCGCCGCGTCGTCTCCGCACGACGGGCAGACCCAGGCCGCCGACAGTGTGCAAACCAGGACGGGGATCAATGCTTCTCACACCTCCAGGAAACGGCCTGCAGGCCATTTTGACGGCACCAGGCCTCCGCGGAGGCCGCCCCCGGCGCAGGCGTCAGAACGACGCTCCGAGGGAGATGTAGTGAATCGGCTTCTTCGCGATGCCGTCGATGTCGGTCGCCCAGGCCGTGTCCTCCCTCAGCAGGAATATGCCGAGGTTGGCCCGGAACCCGAAACCGATCCCCATTGCTATGTCCTCCAGCCGGAACCCTTCTCCGGCATGAGCGCCTACGAAGGTCGAGGGCTCGTCGAAGGCAGTTCCCGCATCGACGAAAAGCACCCCCCTGATGTTCGTGAACACGAGCGGAAGCGGCGCATCGAGCGCCAGCGCACGGATGAACGGGATCCTGACCTCCGCCGTGGACGAAACGTAGTTCCTGCCCGCGAGCTCGGTGTAGCCCAGCCCCCTCAGCATGTCGCCGTAGTTGGTGTAGAAGCCCAGGAGATCGTCGAGCTCCTCCGCCTCACCCGTCATCACCCTGTGAGGCACCGCTCCCCCCACCATGAACCTCTGCGCCTCGCCGCCCCAGCTGGTGGCCCCGGCAAGCCTCAGCGCGAGCGAGGTCTGCGAGGAGATCCAGATGTACTTCCTGAGATCGGCGGAGATCGTCGTGTACTCGACCATGTCCCCGAGGCCGGGGGCGATCTCGGCGCTCACGGAAAGCCTCTCTCCGAGCCTGGGGCCGACCCAGTCCCACAGGGCGGTATCGAGCACGATCCTCCCGTACAGGGAAAGTACGTCGGCCGAGTAGTCGGCGTCCGAGTTCCAGACGCCTTCGCGCGTGATATGCCTGAAGTCGACTCCACCCTGAGCCCCCAGGGCCGTGGTGAAGGGGTATCTGGCCGCTGCGCCGCCGCCCGCGTCCACGTCGCGGACCTGCTCCAGGTGATCGTCGGGGAATCTGAACAGGTACTGGGTGGTCTCACGGAAGACGTATGAGCCGAGATCCGTCCTCATCGGCATGTAGGTGTAGTAGACCGCGGCGTCCGCATCGTTGACGGGTCCGTTGAAGTTTGCGTTGAGGACGATCTGGTGGTGGGCGAGCACGTCGCTGAAGACAAAGGTCGTGTATCCCTCGAAGCCCGAGTAGGAGTCGTAGCCTGCCAGCGCGCTGACGTAGTCCGTCGACAGCGCAGGAGTGTATGGAGCGATCCGGAGGGGTCGCTGCGCGGCTTGCCCGTCCGCCGTGCCTGTCGAGTCCGCCGGTCCTCCAGGAGCAACCCCGGAGCCCGGGTCCGTCGAGACGGCTGCCGTCATCGAACGGCCGGTGTTCGAAGCCGCAGGTACCGTGAGAGGCGGTTCGGAATCCGGGGAGAGGTCCCTGTCGAGCACTCCGTAGGCGACGTAGACCCCGCAGCCGGACCATGTGCCGGAATCGAAGGCGAGAACCCGGCCCGAGTCGGCCCAGGACGGGGATTCGATAGTCAGGTACAGTTCGGTGAGCCTGCGGGTCACCCCGGTCGAGTCTCGCACGAACAGGTCGGGAGTCCCGTCCTCGTTCCTCAGGAAGACGAGCCCGGAAGGAGTGTCCACAGGGTATCTCATCTCGCTCGTATCCCTGAGGACGACCTCCGGGAATCCCCCGGAAGGGTCGGTCCTGACGATCTCCCATGTGCCCTCGGCCGTGTTCTCGGATGCCGCATAGATCCCGGAGTCGGACCAGGAAAGGTCTCTCTCCCCTCCGGGGGAGCCGAGCACAAGCCTGGGAGTCCCGCCATCCCATATGTAGATGTCCGTGCTCGAGCCGTTCATGCCGCAGAACGCTATCGCACCGCCCTCCGGCGACCAGACGGGGTCCCTTATCAGTTCCATCTCGAACTGAAGATCGGTCATGCCGTCAGGTGTCGACACGAGGAGCCTGTCGGTGCTCACCCCGTGAACCGCCACCGCGAGGGACTCGCCGTCCGGCGAGAAGGTGCAGACCCTGTAGACGGGAGAGATGCCCGTGTCCTGCACGCCCCCGGTGGACAGGCATCTCCTTATCAACTCTCCGGTCACGGCCGACCTGATCACGACGGAGTATCCCCCCCGGTAGCTCTCGATGCCGGCAAGCCTGTCCCCGTCCGGCGATATGACCGTGGCGGCCTGGCAGATCCTGTGTCCGTCATCCTCGAGCGCCCTGCCCAGATCGGAGGGATTCTCCCTCGTGGCCAGCTCCGACCAGTAGGTCTCCCTTGCCCATTCCTGGAACCTGTCGTCGAACTGGTCGAGGTCCATGTCGAACGCCTCTTCGATCGCGTCGGCGAGCCCGCCCCTGGCACTCATGTTGTGGACGAAGTCGCGGAAGCGCTCGCGGCCGTACCTCTCGACCATGAAATGGTACACGGCCTGTCCCTGCCTGTACACGAGATAGTCGCCCCGCCCGGACAGCTCCTCGATGGAGACTATCTGCTCCGTGATCACGAGATCCCTGAACTCGGCCTCCGATGCCGGATCCCAGCCGGCGGAGGTGTACTCGGCGAGGCCCTCCATCGTCCACAGGGGCGTGGTGCTCATAATCACGCTCTGCAGGCTGCGCCTGTAGAGCATGTCGAAGATGTACGCGTGGTTGAGTTCATGGGTGAGCACATGCCTGAACTCGGACCATGAGCCCGTGAACGGGACGACAACCCTCCCCTTGAAGTATTCGGTGAAACCGCCCACGGCCTCGTCTATCTCGGTGTCTATTATGTCGGTCTGGCGGAAGGTGCCCGGGGAGGGATAGACCACCACCGGCACGGGATCGTCCGGGAGGTAGCCGAACTCTGTCGAGAGCTCTCCGAGCTCGGTTTCTGAAATCGAGAGGACGCTCTCCGCAAGAGCTTCCGAGCCCACGGGATAGTAGAGTTCGATCTGCGGAGAGGAGACCGTCCACCACTCGCCGCCGCCCGTCTGTATCTTGCTCCTCCCGTAAGTGGTCGCGGAGACACAGAAGCCGATCGAGAGGACAACGGCGCAGGAGAGTTTCATTCATCGCCCCCAAGGTGGCTGTACCATGTCCGCCCCCGAGGCTATACTGCCGCGGGAGGCCGCAACAAACATACAATGGCAAGAACAACTGTCGCCCATCGGACCCTGCTGTTCCTCGCGTCTGCCCTGTTCGGCTGCTCGGAACCCGACAGAGGTGTTATCCCGCAAGAGGACAGGGAGTTCCTGGAAGGCTGGGCTTCGCGTCTGGCTCCTTCGATGGTCCTGCCCGCCTCCCTGGCTCCCTCCCCGCCGGACACGTCCGGTATCGGAGCGCTGATCGCTGCATGCGACGCCGATCCTGAATACTACCTATACTTCTACGGCTGCCTCAAGGACTCGATAGGCTCCGTCCAGGCGCCCGAACCGGGATGCATGGACGACCAGCAGGACGGTGCGGGGGTGCCGGAGGCCGACAGTGCCTCAGCCTGGACGGACCCGCTCACAGACCCGGCTGATTCACTCTCAGGAACAAACGAGAGACATCCCTCCACATAATGAGGACGAAGAGCACCAGTATTATGAGCAGCCCGACCTGCTGGATAATCTGGACGCTCCTCCCCGACAGCCTCTTCCTCGAGATCCCCTCGTAGAGCAGCATCAGCATCTGCCCCCCGTCGAGGATGGGTATGGGCAGCAGGTTGAAGCACATCACGGCGAGCGAGATCCCCGCGACCGCCTCGAGCAGCCTGCCGAGCCCCTTGCCCGCCTCCTGGTCGAGCGTCTCCGCCACGAAGATGGGACCGCCGGACATCTCGACCAGCTCCCTCGGCTTCGAGAAGACGGAGGCGAGCGATCTGAAGATCAGGACGGCGCCGCCTGCGGATGCCTTCACCGAGTACAGGAGGGCTGTCCCGACCGGATACCTGATCGTCTCGTGGAGGGTGCTCGCGACGACCCCGATCCGTGCGAGCCCGTCCATCTCGATCGGTGTCATCCTGGCGGTGTAGACTGATTCGGAACGGGAGTAGGTGACGGACATCACGGTGTTCCTCGACCCGTCGACGTGTTCGAGCAGGTCTGCCCACGAGCCGACAGGCGTCCCGTTGACGGAGATTATGCTGTCGCCGGCCCTGAGACCTGCCTCGTATGCGGGCATCCCGACCATGCTCTCTCCGATGACGGCCGGCAGGAAGGGCATGAAACCAGGCGCCTCGGAAGGATCTTCGAGCGCGTAGGGGATGAGGCTCCTGCCCGATGACGTTCCGACCAGGATCTCGCCTGCGGGATCTGCCGACATCTGCAGGGCGATCGCTTCGTATTCCCCGGTCGCCACACCGTTCACGGCCAGCACCGTATCACCCTCGGCCAGACCGAGCACGTTGGTCCCATCCCCGACAACGTTGCCGAAAACCGAGACATCCTGCCCGACTATCGCGAGTACCGTGAAGAACAGGGCGACCGCCAGCAGGAAGTTGGCGAAGGGACCCGCTGCAGCGGTGAGCAGCCTCGCAAACCAGGGAGTGTCGGGAGCGGTGTCCCCCGAGGTTCCAAGGTCCACCTTCACATATCCCCCGAGGGGGATGGCGCCTATGCAGTACTCGGTCTTCCGCCCTTTGATCCTGATGATGTGAGGCGGGAATCCGAGGGAGAACCTCTCGACGGGCAGCCCCGAGATGCGGGCCGCGAGGAAGTGGCCCAGCTCGTGGAAGAACACGATCGCCCCGAAACCGGCCAGGGCGGCAAGGATCGTCAGCATGAGCCCTCCAGGAAGGCCCGGGACACGGCCCTGGCCTCCTCGTCGGCGTTGATGATGTCGTCGAAGGAGGAGACCGGGAGAACAGGGAGCGTCTCCAGTGCATGGCGGATCACGGAGGTTATCCCTCCGAAGCGGATGCGCCCCGCGAGGAATGCTTCCACGGCTGTCTCGTCCGCGGCGTTGGCCGTGACCGGAGCTGACCCTCCGCGCTCACCGGCTCCCGTAACCAGGGAGAATGCCGGGTAGCGCAGCGGATCTATCCTGCCGAAGGAGAGAGCAGGCCAGAGTACGGGCTCGTCCGACGAAACACTCCCGGGAGCCTCGCCTCCGGCCAGAAGGGCCTGCTGGATCGGTATCCTCATGTCGGGCATCCCGAGCAGGGCCTTCCAGGAGCCGTCAGCCAGCCTGACGAGCGAATGCACGATGCTCTGAGGATGGAGGACCGCATCCACGGGAATGCCCGGGAAGAGCCACCTGGCCTCGATCACCTCGAAAGCCTTGTTCACGAGAGATGCCGAATCGACCGTGATCCGCGGACCCATGCTCCATGTGGGATGGGCGAGGACCCTTTCCGGTCCGGCGCCGTCGATCTCGCCTGCGGGTGCGTCCCGCAGGGCTCCTCCGCTCGCGGTCAGGGTTATGCCCAGCGGGCGCACGGTCTCTCCTGACAGACACCTGGCGATAGTGCTGTGCTCGCTGTCGACCGGCACGAGACGACCATCCGCCATGTGGCCGGCCAGCAGGCACCCGCCGGTCACCAGGCTCTCCTTGTTGGCCAGTGCCAGGGGTATCCCGTGCCGTGCGGCAAGCAGGCTGGCCTCGAGTCCGGCGAAGCCGGTCACGGCGTTCAGGACGATGTCGCACCCGGCGACGGCCTCCTCCAGGAGACCCCTCCCGGTCAGGAAGCCCCGGGGGGGCGGCACGGGAGGATCGAGCACCCCGCAGACCGCGGAGGGGAACTCTGCGGACTGGGCGGTCAGCAGCTCGAGATTCCTGTTGCATACGAGAGAATGAACGCTCAGGAAGGAGGGGTTGGCCCTTACGACATCCAGCGCCTGGATGCCTATCGATCCGGTCGAACCGAGGATGGCGACACGCCTCATCGTATGACGCCGGTCAGCGTGAAGAGGAGAAGGGCGGAGGGAACCGCCGTCACAAGGCTGTCCGTGCGGTCCAGCACCCCGCCGTGGCCGGGGAGGAACGATCCGGAGTCCTTCACTCCCGCGTCCCTCTTGAAGGCCGATTCCAGGAGGTCTCCGAAGACCCCTGCCAGGCCGCAGGCGAACCCCGCGAGAGCCGTGACGGCGAGGGACAGGCCGAGCCCGCCCGCAGCACCGAGCGCGACTGCGATTCCGGTCGAACCGGCGAGACCCGCCGCAAGGCCTTCATACGACTTGGCGGGGCTGATCCCGGGGCAGAGCTTGTGTCTCCCGAATGCGCAGCCCGCGAAATACGCCGCCGAGTCGCCGACCCAGCAGCAGGCCAGGGGGACGAGTACGAGCCAGGGCTCGGGCGAGGCCGCCCTTAGGCGGGCGATCGAACCGAGCCCCAGAGCCCACAGCATGGACATCCAGGCGGAACCGGCGACAGATCTGAGCGAACCGGCCGGTTCGCCCTCGAGGATCATCTGGAGCGCAGCCGCAACCCCGGGGAGGAGGAGGAAGAATGCGCCGTACCCGGGAAAGACCGCGAATCCGGCTGCCGCGACCGCAGTCGAGGCCGCGGTGGATATCCTCCGGAGCCTGCGTGCGGCTGGATGCGAGAGCCTGGATATCTCCAGTCCCGCGCCGAACGCGACGAGGGAGCACAGGACGATGGTCGGCAGGGCACGGGGCCAGTCCGGGAGCAGGCAGGCGAGAACCACTGCGAGAGCCGCCGCCGCGCCGGCCGATCTCCTCGCGAGGGCCGGGAATCCGGCCATCTCAGGAAAGCCCCCCGAAGCGCCTGTCCCTGGCCATGTAGATGCGAAGCGCCTCGTCCAGGTGTTCCTTCCTGAAGTCGGGCCAGAGGACCTCGGGGAAGTAGAGCTCGGAGTAGGCGGCCTGCCAGAGGAGGAAGTTGGACATCCTCTGCTCTCCGCTCGTGCGGATGACGAGATCCGGGTCGGGGACATCGCTGAGATAGAGTCTGTCGGAGACTGTCTGCTCCGTGACAGCGGAGGGATCCAGGGAGCCGGCGATCACGTCCGCGGCTATCCTGCGGGCCGCGTCGGCTATCTCGGCCCTTCCGCCGTAATTGAGAGCGAGGATCAGCTGAAGGCCTGTGTTGTCCCTCGTTCGCTCCATCGCGGAGCGCAGATCGGCAAGTGCTCTCGCGGGCAGGGAGTCGAGCCTGCCTGTGGCCCTTATCCTGACGTTCTTGCGCTGGAGCTCCTCCAGGTTGCGCCTGATGAAGGAGCGAAGGAGGCTCATTATGAGGGCGACCTCGGCGCGCGGGCGGCTCCAGTTCTCGGTGGAGAAGGCGAACAGGGTGAGGTAGTCCACGCCGTTCTCGCCGCACCATTCCACGGCTTCGTGGATGGACGCCTCCGCGGCCTTGTGACCCTCGGTCCTCGCGAGTCCGCGCCTGCGGGCCCACCGGCCGTTTCCGTCCATGATCACGGCGATGTGGACGGGAGGGTTCAAGCTAGACCTCCGTTATCTCCTCTTCCTTGGCCTTGAGCATGCGGTCGATCTCCGAGATGGAGGAGTCCGCCACCTTCTGCACCTCTTCGAGGAGGCGCTTCTCGTCGTCCTCCGACACCTCGCTGCTCTTCCTGGCCTTGTGGACGGCGTCGTTGCCGTCCCTGCGGAGGTTCCTCACGGCGGTCCTGCCCTCCTCGGCGATCCTGCGGACCATCTTGAGAAGGTCCTTGCGGCGCTCCTCGGAGAGCTTGGGGATGGGGATGCGGATCACAGGGCCGTCAATGGCGGCGCGCAGGCCCAGTTCGCTGGCCTCGATGGCCTTTGCGATGGCAGGCGCAGTGGACTGGTCCCACGGCTGAATGACGAGCATCCTGGGTTCGGGAGCCGATATGCCGGCAACCTGCTTCAGAGGCATGGAGGAGCCCCAGCACTCCACCTTGACGTTGTCCAGGAGGGCAGGGCTGGCCTTCCCCGTCCTGATCCCGGTCATCTCCCTGGAAGTGCTGATGACCGTCTTCTCCATCTTCTCTTGAAGCTCGTCGTTCAGTCCTGACATGCCTTCCACCCCTCTCCAACGAGTGTTCCAATGGACGGATCGGCGAGGGCTCTCGTGATGTTCGCAGGATCCGTCACGTCGAATACCAGGAACGGGAGCGCGTTGTCCCTGCAGACGGCAACGGCCGCCGCATCCATCACGCCCAGCCCCATCGAGAGGACGCGGTCCCATGAGAGAGACTGGAAACGGACGGCGGACGGATCGCGAACCGGGTCCCGGTCATAGACTCCGTCCACCTTGGTGCCCTTGAGCATCAGGCGGCATCCGGTCTGAACGGCCCGGAGGGCGGCGGCGGTATCGGTCGAGAGGTAAGTGTTGCCCGTCCCGCCGGCATAGAGAACGACCGAGCCCGAGTCCAGGAGGTCTGAAGCTGTGTCCGGCGTGTAGGAGGAGAGGCCGTGGATCGGGAAGGACGTGAGGACCGCCGCCCGCCCGCCGGCGTGCTCGATCGCGTCCTGCATCGCCAGGGCGTTGATGACGGTGGCAAGCATGCCCATCATGTCGGCCCTGTTCCTGGACACTCCCGTGGAGGTGGCGCCGCGTATGACGTTTCCTCCTCCGAGAACTACCCCGGCGGACCAGCCGGAGGCGGAAACCCGGACGAGTTCAGCCGCATAAGCACCCAGTGCGGCAGGATCGATACCGGCGCCCCGCCCTCCGGCGAGAAGCTCTCCGCTGAGCTTGAGCAGGATCCTCCCTCCGGCGGACGGAGGGTCCCCCCCCATGTCAGGAGCCTATCTGGAACCGGGCGAAGCGCCTGATCACGACGTTCTCCCCGATCTTGGCGACCAGGGCCTTGCGAACGTCCTCGACCTTGCCGGCGCCCGAGTCGTGGATCCACTCCTGGTCGAGGAGGCAGGCCTCCTCGAAATACTTCTCCAGACGGCCCTCGACTATCTTCTCGATGAGGTTCTCGGGCTTGCCGGTCTCGCGCAGCTGTGCACGGTAGATGTCCTTCTCGGCCTCGATGGTGGCCTGGGGGATCTCCTCCCTGCAGACTGCCACGGGCTCGAAGGCTGCGATCTGCATCGCGACCTGCTTGCTGAATGCCTGGAACTCGGCCGTACGGGCGACGAAGTCGGTTTCGCAGTCGACCTCGACCAGCACTCCGATGCGTCCGCCGTTGTGGAGGTATGCTGCGATGGAGCCCTCGTGGGTCTCCCTCTCGGCCTTCTTGGCGGCGACCTTCAGGCCGCGCTCCCGGAGCAGCTTCAGGGCTTCTTCCAGATTGCCGTCAGTCTCCTCTAGAGCCTTCTTGCAGTCCAGAACTCCACCGCCGCTGATCTGGCGCAGTTCCTTGACCATCTTTGCATCTATTATCATTAGTTTTCTTCCTTTCCTTCAGGCTCTGCCTGCCTCTCGGCACGGCGTGCCGGATCCCTTCCCTCGTTGCCCAGGATGCAGGCATCGGCGAGGGTCCCGACGAGCAGGGAGATGGACTTTATTGCGTCGTCGTTGGCGGGGATCGGGTAGTCGACCTCGTGGGGATTGCAGTTGGTGTCGACGAGCCCGATGCAGGGGATGTTCAGCCTGCGGGCCTCGAGCACGGCGATGTGCTCCTTCTTGATGTCCACGACTATGAGCACGCCCGGGAGCTCCCTCATCGACCTGATGCCGCTGAGGTACTTCGCGAGCTTCTCCTGCTCGCGGGACTTCTGGAGCAGCTCACGCTTCGTGAAACGGGAGGCGGACCCGTCCTTCTCGAAGGCTTCGAGCTCCTCGAGGCGCAGGACGCTGCGGCGCACGGTCTGGAAATTGGTGAGCGTGCCGCCGAGCCAGCGTTCGGTCATGCTGTGCTGACCGCACCTGATCGCATGTTCCTTCACGCATTCCCGGCCCTGCTTCTTCGTGGCGACGAAGAGCACCTGCTTGCCGGACGCGGACGTGCGGGTCACGAGGTTCACGGCCTCCTCCAGGGTGGAGTGCGTCTTCTGGAGGTCGATGATGTGTATCCCGCCGCGTGCCATGAAGATGAAAGACTTCATCGCCGGGTTCCAGCGCTTGACCTGGTGTCCGAAGTGAACTCCGGCCTCGAGCATCTCCTGAGTGGTAGGAATCCTCACTGCAGATCCTTTCGGTTTTTCCGCCGGCGGCCTGCCGCCGCCATCCGGCTTTCGCCGGACACCGGGCGGCGGCTGGTCACGCCGTGTGTGATACGATAGCCGACGGCTTGCCGACGACTAGCGCTTGGAGAACTGGAAGCGCTTGCGGGCCTTCTTCTGCCCGTACTTCTTGCGCTCGACCTCCCTCGGATCGCGGCTGAGCATGCCCTGTGTCTTCAGGGAATGCCTGAATTCAGGATTCATGGACACGAAAGCCCTGGCGATGCCGAGCCTTATGGCACCCGCCTGGCCGGTCAGGCCGCCTCCTGCGACATTGATCACCAGATCGAAGGAATCGCGCCCCTTCACAATGTCCAGCGGCTCGAGAGCGTGCTCGAGCTGCCAGAGGTCACAGAAAAACTCGGCAGGTTCGCGATGGTTTATCACCACGAGACCCCGTCCGGGTCTGAGATAGCATCTGGCGGTGGCTGTCTTGCGTCTTCCAACACCTATGTACTGTACCAGCATTTCACCTCCTCCGCTCGTCATGCCCTGGCGTCCAGAGGTTCGGGCTTCTGGGCCTCGTGCGGATGCACGGGTCCGGAGTAGACCTTCAGCTTACTGAGCATGGCCCTGCCGATGATGTTCTTGGGGAGCATGCCGGAGACTGCATGCTTGAGCACCCTGTCGGGATGCCTCTCGGCCATCACCCTGAGGGTCGTGGCCTTCTGGCCGCCAGGATAGCGGCTGTGTCTGTAGTAGACCTTCTGCTCGACCTTGTCGCCTGTGTAGTTCATCTTGTCGGCATTGATCACGACCACGAAGTCACCTGTGTCGATGTGGCGGGTGTAGACGGGCTTGTGCTTGCCCTGGAGGATGACGGCGATATGGGACGCGAGGCGTCCCAGGGTCTGACCCTCGGCATCCACCACGAACCAGCGCCGTTCTACCTCGCCCTCTCTGGCGGAGTAGGTTCTCACGGGATATACCTCCACTGAGGCTTCATTCGAAGCGTCCTAGGAAACCCGACTTGAGCCGGGTGGTAAATCGGCTGACAATATGCACGGGTTTGCAGGCAACCGCAACGGCTGCCCAGCGGGAAGCCCGCGGACGCCTGCACCGGGCCGTCCACCGGGGCTGTCCGTGGACCTTTCAGGCGCTCTCCGAACCCTTCCAGGCGGAGTACTTCCTGAGGTCCTTCCTGACGAGGTTCAGGCAGAGGCCGATGACGAACGCGTCGTCCACGAAGCCCAGGACAGGGATGAAATCGGGCACCGCGTCCATCGGGTTCAGGATGTACAGAAGGCCGATGACCGCCGCGCCGATCATCCAGAACGGGATCTGCCTGTAGCTCCTCGACGCGTAGTCGCGCACCATCGAGACGAGCATCCTTATGTCGCCCAGAACTGCGGCCAGCGGTCCGCGCGATGACTTCTCCTCGATCTCGCGGGCGTTCTCGAGCACGATCTCGATATCCCCGGGAGAAACCTTCTGCGCCCTTTCGAGCAGCTCCTCCCTGGTCATCGGATCGGATGCCTTCCCAGCCATTCTGAACTCCTCCCTCGTCGACGATCCACAGCCAGGGAATATCGCGCTTCGGGGCTCCCGGGTCGAACCCGGAGCCGCGACCTCCGAAGTCAGCAGTCGATCTGCCGGAGCGCCCGGGGAACCGTATCCGGCCGTCCTCCGGCGAGGGGGCATGACGCCCCGGCCGCCGGGAACAGCAGAACTGGCGTCAGATCGAACCGAGGAGTTCGGCCAGCTTGTCCGCCGTCGCACATGCCACGCCGCCATCCCTGAATATCTCGAGCACAGCTGGATCGCAGCCTGCGAGGCAGACCACCATCCTGCACCCGCATCCCCAGGCGGCCGCGCTCTTCCCGGCTAGGGCGAAGGCGCGCTCCTTCGGGGGAACCCTGTCCGAAAATCCCTGGGGCATGACGGCAGTGTCTCCTTTGTAGAAAGGCAGGAAGAGCTCGACGCCAGGCCAGGGCTCGAGCCTCAGCGCACGGGAGAAACCCATGGGGGCGAGCACGGCGCTCGTCGCACCCCATATCTTCCTGGGCCGCAGCACGGAGCCATCCGTCAGAGCCATCCCGGCCGGGGGTGGAACGGGGGGATCGGCCCAGGCCGCAGACCAGGGGGCGCCGGCCGGGAGCGCAGGGGCTTCGTGCCCGCAGAGCCGCTTGCCGAGGTTGGTCCAGAAGGCCTGCGGGTCAGGATTCCTCATCGGGATGCCCCCCCAGCATCGCAGCAGCAGTACGGTATGCCTCCGAACCCGATATGCCCCTGCGGACAAGGAACCCCACGGCCCGCCTCAGGGCGGTTTCGCGGGGGAGTTTCCCGTACCTCCGCCTGACGAGGACGGCCAGCCCGGCTGCAGCCTCCCTGTCGGACCGGCCTTCCAGGGCTTTCTCCACGAGGGCGGGGCCGACCCCGCGCTTCCTCAGTTCCAGGGCGAGGCGGAATCTGCCCAGGTCGGGCCTGGAGGCGGCATACATCCGTGCGAATCTGGCGTCGTCCACCCATCCGTACTCGATCGCCCGTGCAACTGCGCCTGAGACAACCGAGGGCAGATAACCGCGCTTCTCGAGGTAACCCGAGAGCTTCGCCGCCGTCCTCTCGGCAGTCGCGAGGTAGCGCGCCGAATCATCCGAGGCGGGTGCCTTCTGGGCCTCGGCGGCGATCGGCTCCAGCTCCTTCCAGTCGAAGTCGGAGCCCTCCTCGAGGTTCAGCGCGCGACAGACCCCTGTGGGCAGGGCCAGGAGCAGCGAACCCGCACGGATCCGCACCCATCCCCTCCGCAACTGCTCTATGCCGTCAACTGTCAGTCTTGACCGCCCTCGGCTGGGGCACCTTCGCCTCACCCTCGATGGGCAGCTCGTAGAGCCTCCTGAGGTCGATCTCGAGCTTCCCGGCGATCTCGCGGTTCTCCTCGAGGAACTTGCGGCAGTTCTCCCTGCCCTGGCCTATCTGGAGGTCGCCGTAGGAGTACCAGGTGCCGCGCCTCGAGAGCAGGTTCTTCTCGAGGCCCAGGTCCACGAGCTCGCCGGCGAGTGATATCCCCTGTCCGTGGATGATGTCGAACTCGCACTGCTTGAACGGTGCTGCGAGCTTGTTCTTGACGACCTTCGCCTTGGTCCTGCTCCCGTGGACCTCTTCGCCCTCCTTGATCGATGCTATCCTGCGGACGTCGATCCTGACGCTGGCGTAGAACTTCAGCGCCCTGCCGCCCGTCGTGGTCTCCGGATTGCCGAACATTACACCGATCTGCATCCTGATCTGGTTGATGAAGATCACGGCGCAGTTGGACCTGGAGACCG
This sequence comes from Candidatus Fermentibacterota bacterium, assembly GCA_963718745.1. Classification (GTDB taxonomy): domain Bacteria; phylum Fermentibacterota; class Fermentibacteria; order Fermentibacterales; family Fermentibacteraceae; genus Fermentibacter. The sequence continues at coordinate 951,339 of OY970370.1, forward strand.
CCCCGGTGAGTTTTCGCAGGGCCTGGGACATCAGCCTCGCCTGGAGACCCATGTGCGAGTCCCCCATCTCGCCCTCCAGCTCCGCCTTCGGCACGAGCGCCGCGACCGAGTCCACGCAGATGGCGTCGACGGCGTTGCTCCGCACGAGCATCTCCGTTATCTCGAGGGCCTGTTCGCCGCTGGACGGCTGGGACACGAGCAGCTTGTCGATGTCCAGCCCGATCTTAGATGCATAGATGGGATCGAGGGCGTGCTCCGCATCGATGAATGCAGCCTCCCCGCCCATGCGCTGCGCGCTGGCCAGGATGTGCATCGCGAGCGTGGTCTTGCCGGACGACTCGGCGCCGTAGATCTCGGTTATCCTGCCCTTGGGTATCCCTCCGATGCCGAGGGCGACATCCAGGGCGAGCGATCCGGTCGGGATCGTATCCACCTGGACGATGTCATTCTCGCCGAGGCGCATGATGGACCCCTGGCCGAACTGCTTCTGGATCTGCAGGAATGCAGCCTGAAGGGCCTTCTGCTTTTCTTCTACCGGGTTTTCCCTGGCCATCAGCCTCCGCCTTTCATGGAGCGGGGAGCGGGACGCTCCCGACCCGTTCATAGACAGGACCCGAAGGGGTCAGTCTGCTGTCGTACAACACGATCTCCTCGAACGAACCCTCCCACGGACCGGGCGGCGGCAGCTTTGCGACACCCTCCTGCCTGCCCCGCCGTGCGACGGTGAGGTGCGGCAGGAACAGGCCGGACTGTCCGGTCCTGCCCGCGTCGTCCCTCAGGACCGCGAGGCGGTCGGCCGCCCTGGCCGCCCACGGGGGGAAGCTGCCTCCCAGCCAGTACACACCTGGGAGTTTGCTCCCGCGGGGGAAGGTCCCGCAAGTGTCCAGCCTGAACGCACGGTCCTCCGAGGAGTCAGGAACGACGGCCCCGAGAAGCTCCAGAGGCTCCGAGGGGTCCACCGCTCCCAGGAACCTGAGGGTGACGTGCGCACCCCCGGGATCTATCCACCTGAGGCCGGGATGGAGCAGGCGCTGCTTCTCGACGTACTCCGAAAGGAGAGCCCTGGTGTCCGCCGGGAGGGGCAGAGCGAAGAAGAGCCTCATGCGCGGGCCTCCCGCAGCATCACCAGGAGCATGCCCATGGCGCAGGTGCAGGCCGCCTCCCGTATGACTGTCCTTGTCCCACCGAAACCGAATTCGCGGACCTCCGTGCGCCCGTCGAGCCGGGAGCAGATCCAGACGGTCCCGACGGGCTTCGAAGGCGTCCCGCCGTCCGGCCCGGCTATGCCCGTGACGGAGAGCACGGCCCGTGCGCCCAGAAGCCTGGAGGCTCCGGAGGCCATCTCTCGCGCTGTCTCCGCGCTGACGGCCCCGAACGCGTCTATCGTCGTCCGGCTCACGCCGAGGAGATCCGATTTCGCCCCGTTGGAATAGGAGACGACACCCCCCAGGAACCAGGCGGACGAACCGGGGATGGATGTGATCCTGGCTCCGAGCAGGCCGCCGGTGCAGGATTCGGCCGTCGCCAGCGACAGACCCGCCTCTGCGAGGGCCGATCCGAGGGCCTGTTCGATGGAGAGGTCGCGCCTCTCCGAGAAGACTGATCCGGCGAGCCTCTCCTTCACTGCTTCGAAGCCTTCCCCTGCCCGGTCACCCTTGAGCGAGAGCTCCACCTGTCCCGGCCTGGGGAGGAAGGCGAGTGCTGCGCCCCTGTCCAGCCCCTCCGCCTTGATGATGTCCATGAGCCTGTTCTCGGGTATGCCCCAGATCCTCAGGCAGCGGACCTCTCCGAGACCGGGCCCGGCGGCTCCGGCCGCATCGAGGCAGGGGCCGGCCAGCGCCTCCACCTCCGCCGGTACGCCCGGCAGCATCACGATGCACTCGGACGTCTCCCGCAGGGGCAGGACGATGCCCGGGGCGATGCCTGCGGGATTCTCGACGGGTGCCGCTCCTTCCGGGAGCATGGCCTGCCGCAGGGCGGACGGGGGGCAGGTCGCGCCCCTGGCCAGGTACCGGTTCTCGATCATGCCGAGGGCGTCGGGGTTGCTTCTCATCCCGAGACCGAGAGCGGCGGCCACGGCCGAAGGCGTCAGGTCGTCCTCGGTGGGCCCCAGGCCGCCCGTCGTCACGACGATCCTGTTACGTCGCCGGATGGAGGCGAGAGCTTCCGCGATGGAGCCCGCCTCGTCTGCCGCCACGGCCGCACGGGTGACGGGGAGTCCCCGCCAGGAAAGCTCCCTCGCAACAGCAGGGATGTTGACGTCGAACACCCTTCCCTGGAGGATCTCGTCTCCGATCAGGAGTATGGCGGCGTCAGCGAATGCCAAGAGAAGCCCCGACGAGGACGAGGACCGCGGCCATCAGACCGGCGCAGACGTCGTCCAGCACCACCCCGGCCGGTCCCTCGATCCTGTCGAAGACGCACACTGGCCAGGGTTTCAGGATGTCGAACACCCTGAACAGCACCAGTGCGGCGATTGCGAGAACAAGGCTCCCGCCAGCGGGGAGGAATGCGATCCAGGCGCCCAGGACCTCGTCGATGTTGACGCGGGAGGGGTCGTGGCCCCAGAGGGTCTCCCCGGCTGCCGCGCCGGCGATGGCCGCAGGGACGAGGAAGATGCCGGTCAGGACGGCCGCCTGGATCGAATGTGCACCCACGAGCAGCCAAATGACGAAGGCGACCAGGCTGCCGACGGTTCCGGGCGCCACCGGGGAGAAACCCGTCCCCAGCGTGGTCCCCAGAAGAGCTCCGGCACCCAGCAGCACTCTCCTCACGACAGCCGCCCCCCTACCACAGGAGCCTCTTCATGATCTGCCTGTTGCGCCAGATGTAGTCCAGACCCGAGAAGACCGCCAGGGCCGCCGCCGAGATCAGCACCGCCCTCGCCACGGCCTCGTGCACACCCTCCGGGAGGGCGGGGGACCCGGGCCATGGAACCGCCAGGGCGAGGTAGAGGAACACGGCGGTCATCTCGAAGACTGTCTTCAGCTTGCCCATCCTGGAAGGCATGATGAGCACTCCCGCATAGGCCGCTATGGTACGAAGCCCCGTCACGAGCAGCTCCCTGCCGATTATCACCCAGGCCGTCCAGACCGGAACAAGCCCGATCTGCACTAGACCGATGAGAGCCAGGGATACGAGGAGCTTGTCCGCGAGCGGATCCAGAAAACGGCCCAGATTGGTCACCCAGCTGTACCTTCGCGCCAGGTAGCCGTCGAGGAGGTCTGTCAGCGCCGCAATCGCGAATGTGATCAGCGCAGCCGCACGGAAGGCGGGTCTTTCGTCCAGCAGTAGGGCAGTCGCGACCGGTCCGAGAGCCATCCTCAGGATGGTCAGCCTGTTGGGCCAGTTCAGCAACATCCGCCTGGTTCAGACCTTCTGCCGGCCCTCGAAGGCCTGGATGAGGGTTCCGGAGTCTATCATCTCGACTGAAGCTCCGGACGGGAGCCCTCTGGCGAGCCTCGTGACCCTTGCTCCCGTACTCTCCAGCACGCGTGCCAGCCACGAACAGGTCGCCTCGCCGTCGGCGGTCGCGTCGAGAGCGAGGATCACTTCGGGCGCGCACGTCTCCCTGACGAGGTTCAGGAGCCTGTCCATGCCGAGCTGCGTGGGGCCGACCCCGTCCAGAGGGGAGAGGAGTCCGTGCAGGACGAAGAACCTCCCGCGGAAGAGCCCCGCGTCCTCGATCGATCTCAGATCCGCAACGTTCTCGACTACGCAGAGGGAGCTGTTCCTCGAGGTGTCGGCGCATACCGGGCACCGGTCGGAATCCGTCAGGTTGCGGCAGAGCGGACACTCGTGGATGCTCTCGAACGTCCTCTTGAGGACATCGGAGAGACTGCGGGACAGCTCGCGGTCATCCAGGAGAGAGAAGGCCAGGCGGGCGGCGGTCCGCCTGCCGATCCCCGGGAGTCTGGAAAGTTCGTTGACCAGGGCGTCGAACCAGTCACCGCTCACAGGAGCCCTCCCGCGCCGGAGAGCCCGAGTTCGTCCATCCTGCGCGAAGAATACTCGCGGCTGCGGGCAACCGCATCACGCACGGCCGCCATGACGAGATCCTCCAGGAGGGAGGCGTCCGCGTCCACGAGGGCCTCGGGGGAGATCCTGATGTCCGAAAGCTCGCCCTGGCCGTTCACGACTGCCCTCACGGCGCCCGTGCCGCCCTCTATCTTTGCCTCTGCCAGCTCCTCCTGCAGGCGGGACAGGCTGGCCTGCATCTTCTGGGCCTGTGCCATGAGGTTCTTCATCTGGCGGTTCAACGGGACCTCCTGTCGTTCGTACCGTCATAGCTCACTGCATCGAAGAGGTCGAGGAGGCTCCGGGTGATCTCCCTCTCGCTGGGGGAAACCGTGGTTTCCACGTCGCCCCCCGCGCCGGGAGAGGCACCCTCCTCCGGGCTTCTGTCTGATCCGGCGTCCGGAGGCGGGACCTCGGCTGCCGGGGCGGGATCCCCGCCCGAAGCGGCACTCGCGCCCCCGGCGGGAACATCCGATCCGGACTCATCTCCGCCGCCTGCCGGGTCTCCATCGGTTGTCTCCTGTGCTTCGGTCCCCGGGGAGCGATCCGCCGCAGCTTCTCCACCGGGGGATGCCGGCCGGGTCGACTTCGGCGCCTCCGGGGCGGCCTTTGCCATCGTGCCGGCTGCTTCCCGGGGCGCAGGCCGGAGGGCAGCCGGGGTGACCGGCGGCAGATCCTCGAGACCCACCGCCCACTGCAGCCTGGATGAGGCCACTACCGCGCTCTCGAGAACAATGCGCGGCTGACTGGACTGCCTGGCCTCCGAGGAGGCGGAGGTGATGATGCGGAGGATGTCGAGCACCGCGGTGTCGCAGGTGGTCGAAGCCAGCCGCCTGAACACCGTTATCTCGTTCTCGGTCATGTCGGAGAGGCCTGCCTCGCCGCCGGATGCTGCCAGCATGAGATTCCTCAGGAAATCCACCAGGGATTCGGTGAGTTCCTCGACGCTGTAGCCCATGGCGAGGGCGCCGGACAGCAGATCCAGAGCCTCCCCCGGCCTGCCCGAGAGCATCGACCGGGTCAGACCCTCCAGTATCTCGTCCTGGACGACCCGGAGGAGGGAGGCGGCACCCTCCCTCGTGATGCGGCCGCCGGTGAAGCTCACGAGCTGGTCCATGATCGAGAGCGCGTCCCTGAGGCTGCCGCCGCTCGCACGGGTGACCATGGCGAGTGCTTCGGGCTCTATCTCGATGCCTTCCCGGGCCGCCTCCTTCGAGAGGTAGTCGGCCATCAGGGCTGCAGGGATCCGCCTGAAGTCGAACCTCTGACAGCGGCTCACGATTGTGGCGGGAACCTTCCGGGGCTCGGTCGTGGCAAAGACGAACAGCACCTGGGGAGGCGGCTCCTCCAGTATCTTGAGGAGCGCGTTGAAGGCCTCGCGGGTCAGCATGTGGACCTCGTCGATGATGTAGATCTTCCAGCGCCCGCCGGACGAGGAGTAGCGCGCCTTCTCCCTGAGGTCCCTTATCTCGTCGATGCCGCGGTTGCTGGCACCGTCTATCTCCAGCACGTCCAGGTCGGACCCGGCCGTTATGCGCAGGCAGCTGGGGCACTCCCGGCAGGGTTCGGCCGCGGGTCCCTTCTCGCAGTTGAGCGCCTTCGCGAGGATTCTCGCAGTGGTCGTCTTGCCGACCCCGCGGGGTCCGGTGAACATGTAAGCGTGACCTATGCGGCCGCTTGCTATCGCATTCCTGAGCGTGACGGTGACGTGGTCCTGCGCCAGGACCTCGTCGAAGCCCTGCGGTCTCCACTTTCGAGCGAAAACGAGATAGCTCATGTCCCCCCGGTGGTAAGGGTGGCCGGCTGCGCACGCGCGGTCCGCTCCGAGGGATGACGCGTCGCCCGGCAGTATCCGATTACCGCTGCTACCTTCCGGTCCTGACGGGGTTCACGGACTGCCGTCGCGCGGTCCTTCAGGGGGCGCAGACGGCGCGGCCGGCCGGTTCAATTATAAGGACGGGGTATGACCCGTCCAGCGATCAGGGGGCTATGAGGAGGCCGTAGCATCCCGGGTCGAGCCCGGCCGACATGCCCTCGAGCCCGAGGCCCGTGTAGACGCTCGGCTCACCCTGCCTCGACCTGTCGCCGTTGGCGTACATCGCATAGCTGCGGATCCAGGGAGCGCCGCCCGCCACGCTGGAGACGGTCTCGACTATCACGGCGGTGCGGGAGGCGTCGAGGGAGTCGACGCCGGGGAGCCACGCGGCGAACGACGGGACGTCGTTCTCCCTCACGACCAGGATCCTGTCGAGTCCGACGGGGTCGCCGAGGCCGAGGCGTTCGGCCATCTCCTTCGCGAAGGGCGCCATGAGGCTGTCTCCTGCGATGTAGTAGACGCCTCTCCTGATGTTCTCGTAGAGGGAGTCAGTCGGGGGGGTGACGAAGGCATCGAGGCTGTCGGGGCCGGGAAGGCCGGTCGCCTGTCCCAGCACGATGCACCGGACCGGGAGCACGGGGCCCTCGGCGGGCTTCTCCTCCGAAACGTCGGGCAGCAGCTGCAGGGGCATCACCCAGACCGAACCGGAATCCGCAGCGGCCGGGGCGGGGTCGTCGGGACCGGGTCTGCCGCAGGCCGCCCTCGAGCCGAACACGAGGGCCAGACCGAGCACGAGCACCGCCGGGACCAGGTACGGAAGAAGCCTGAACCTCCTGGCCGAGGCTCGGCCCGCCTTCTCTCCGATCACGGCCGCAGCCCCTCCGGACCTCCGGAAGCGGACGCGCGTCTCCCTGACCAGCGCCTCGGCTGCCTGACAGGGCTCCGTCCTGCCTGTGACACAGGTCGCGATCCTCGAGGTGGGCGCGTTGTGCCAGATGCCCGGGGTGAGGATGACCACACGCTGCAACGGGGTCAGCTCCATGTGGATCACCTGGGGCTTCATGTCCTGCTGTCCCAGGAACCTGGTCAGGTCCCTGGATCTGAGCTTGTAACCCGCATCCTTCGGTCCGAGCTTCATCTCGCTCGCGAGGGTATGCTCGTCCGTCAGTGCCGAGGCTGTCGAAGCCTCCGCCAGGAAGGCTCTCGACGCGCCTGCGTGAGCTATCCAGACCTCCCGGCCCAGGATGGCGACGGATGTCACGGAGCAGCCCCTGAGCTCCTCGGACCTGATCCTCTCCCCCGCCTCGTGGAAGGCCTCGACGAGTGCCTCTCCCACGCGGAAGGCCACGCCCTCGGCGAAGACGTCCCTGATCACCGAAACGGCTATCTCTGCGGAGCGCAGATCGCCCGAGGTGCCCTCCGCTACGGTGACGACGGACGCGAAGGGGTACTCGCCCCTGAATCCATCGGCTTCGGAAAGGGAGTCGCTGCGGCTCCTGCCCCTCGCGGAGAGCCAGGCCGAATCGAGGTTCATCTGTTGAGCGGTCATCGATCTCGAGGGGTGGTGGAGATGAGCGGATTCGAACCGCCGGCCTCTGCCTTGCGAAAGCAGCGCTCTACCAACTGAGCTACATCCCCGCCAGCCATGGAGTGCAATTCTGCGAAATCAGGAGGTCGCGGGCAAGTGTCAGGGCGAGACAAGTAATGATCCATCGCCCTTGAACCTGATGAAGCCGGGATTGTCCGGATCCGGCGAAACCTCCGCCCCTGCAGGGACCTGCAGCACGCAGGCGGCTCTGGCCGAGACCGGCTGCCCGCTGAGCTGGATCCTCGCGTAGCGCCCGCCCGTGAAGGCCAGCGCCTGCCCGCCTGCACCCTCCACTCTGAGCATGGACGGGAGCAGTTCCGTACCGGCTTCCGCGAAGGAGATCCCGGCGTCCGAGAACACGAGCCTGTCGCCCCTGACGAGATCTCCCCCGGCCAGGGACAGGGTGACCGGGGACCTGAAGGCCTGCCCGAGCACCATCATCCCGGTTCCCGACAGGATTCGCTTCGGCCCTTCGGCGGTTACGGTCAGGGAGCTGTCGAATGCCATCAGATAAGCCAGCTTCATCTCGAGTCGGCCCTCGATGAAGTCCACTACGAGCAGATCGTCCTGACCCGCAGGATGGATGTCGAAAAGTGCCGGTACATGGGTCTCTACGGTCTCGGTCCCGCCCGGGGCGGCTCCGGGGTCCGCATCGGAGGCTGCGGTCGGCATCGATCCGGGCACCTCGCCTTCCTGCACCGCCGGAGCGGGGGCGGCATCGGCAGGCTCTCCGGGGGTCTGCGTCTCGTCGATCCCGGTTACGGCAGGGGCGAGTTCCGGGATGATCCCGGAGGCGGATGCCGAGACGGCACCGGTGGCGGATGCCGAGACGGCACCGGTGGCTTCGGCGGACACCGGAACGGGCTGGTCTCCACCGCCCGCTGCGGCTCCGAATATGATCTCGAGAGAGAATGGACCTCCATCGACCCCGGATCCTGCGCCTTCAGGAGGCGTTTCGACAGCCGGCTCCACGGTGGGCTCTACGGCAGCAGAAGCCTGCTCCTGATCTGCGGGCATCGGTTCTACGACAGGCTCGGCTGTCGTATCTACGACAGGCTCTGCTGTTGCATCGGCAACCGGTTCCGCCTTTTCATCCGCAGACGGAACAGCATCCGGCAGGGCATCCGCAGCTTGTTCCACCGTGGCATAAGGTTCGGCATCCGACATGAAAACGGCTTCCAGCGGCGGGAGCTCCTCGATCATGGCCGGCTCCGGGGGCGCTGCGGCGGCTGGTTCTGCCGGTTCAGCCGGTTCTACCGGCTCCGATGACACGACGGACGGCGTTTCAGGCTCGGGCGGTACATCTCCCGCACCTTCCGACGGTCCGGATGCATCCGGGGCAGGGGCCTCCTCTACGGCCGGCTGTTCCACCGGCAGGGTGGAAACGGGAGGTTCGACCGGGGGCTCGACGACCTCGAGGACGGACGGTCCGGGTTTGACGGGAGCGGGAGGCTCCTCCCAGAAGATCGACGGGAGAGGGGGCTCGGGTTCTTCAGGTTCTGCAACAGCCTCGGCCGAAGGCTCCGGAACGGATGACCCGGCTTCCGGGGACGGCTCCATCGCACCGAAGACGGCCTGGAGAATGGGTTCCGACTCCGCACCGGCTCCGAACCCGGGAACCCCCGCCAGGGGCGTCTCCACCGGAGGCGCCGGGACTGGGGGGGAAGACTCGGCCTGCTTCGCAGGTTCGCCGAATATCGACTGCAGGAGTGGCTCCGACTCTGCGGGCGGGGCAGGCGGGACCGGTTCGGCTGCGGCGGCGGAGGGTTCCTTCGGAGCAGCGGGCGGAATCCCCGCCGCGGGTTCCAGAGCCGTCCGGAAATATGCTCGTGAAATCGAAAGGCTCGCCCCCGGCCGGCTCGGGGGCCGGGGCGGGGGGCCGGGCGGATGCAGTGGAGACTGGTTCCGGGGCTCCTCCGAAAACCGACTCGAGGGAGAAGCCGTCCTCCTCTCCGGGGGTCTTCCCGGGAGGCGTACCCATGAGGGTGGATACGTCGGTGACCTCGACCACGGGCTTCTCTTCCTGGACTGCCGGCGAGAGGTTGATGCCTACGCTCGAGAGCAGCTCGGAGACGCCTGTCTCCGCCTCGCCGGTCTGGCCGACTCCGATGTCCCTCAGCAGGTTCTCGACATCCCCCGAAGTGGCGAAGACATCCTCTGCGCCGGGTTCGTCAGGGAAGACCTGGACCTCGCCGGAAGCCGCAATGGAAGGCATCCGGGCCGGCCCGGCCGGAAGCTCGGGCTCCGGTCCGGTCTCCACCGCCCTGCCGGCCATGCGCGAGACGGCCACCGATGCGCCCCTGTGGGAAGGCTCGAGGTCGAGGACGACCCTGTAGTTGTCCAGTGCCTTGTCCTTCTCCTGGAGCTCCTCGAGGACCTGGCCGAGCCTGTAGTGGTGCTGCACGCTTCCGAGCTCGAGCGTGATGAGCTGTTCCAGCTGCTCACCGGCCTCCGACCAGAGCCCGAGGGCCATGCAGGCGTCGGCGAGAAGGCTCCTGGCCCTGGCTCTGGTCCCGATCAGCGATACGGCCTTCAGCAGGAGCTCCCTGGCCTGCTCGGTCAGTCCTCTCCCGAGATAGTCTTCAGCTTCCCTGCATAGTGCGTTGTAGGTATCGCTAGTGAAGGCGTCAGCCACAGGAAACCTCCAGGGGATGGACGGTACGCTTCTGGCCGTAAGACAACGCCGCACACTCGGGCCCACCGGGGATGGGCCGCTTCACGGAAAGATGGCGGAGAGAGAGGGATTCGAACCCTCGAGGGCGTTTTCACACCCTACACGATTTCCAGTCGTGCTCCATAGACCAGCTCGGACATCTCTCCGCAGGCTTTATGGCGGCAGATAGAATAGGCCTCCCCTCCGGTCTTGTCAACGAAATACCGGCGGAGGGCCATGCTGATGGGACCGGACGGGCGCGCATGACGCGCCACGAGTCCCTCAGGGACAGATCCTGCAGTTGTCGTAGGGGCGTAACCGCTTGCACGCCTTCCACCCGGCGGCCGTTTTCCAGGCCTCCCGCGAGGGGACCACGAGACCGGGGGCGTCCGGGCCGGCGAAGGGGCAGGGGCGGAGCCCGCCCCGGGCGTCCAGGCAGAGGTACTCGAGCTGGGGACAGGGAGCGCCCGTCCGTTTGAGTTCGATCGAACCCCCGGCACCCAGCCTGTACGGGCAGTCCGGGTCGTCGAGCGCCAGAGCGCCGGCCGCGCGGTAGCCCGACCCTGAAGGGTCATACAGGGCATGCACTGTTCTCGCGTTCTTCCATCCCTCCCGGCAGGCGAGCTCGACGAAGGCGGGACCGTCCCCGGCCGACCCCCCCCACCTCGTGAAGATGACCTCGATCATCGCTCCGGAGCCTCCGCGCGACGCCATGCGGATGGCATCGACGGCCTCCCCGAGGCGGTCGACACCCTTCACGGCGATCCACGATCCGCTCGTCGCAGCGGGGAGGGAGAAGAGCCATCTGTCCACCGGGAGCGCGGCGAGGCGGGGAGTCATCCCCAGCGCCACCGTACTGATGGAAACCATGCTGGAGTGCCTGCGCGCGACGTCCACCAGCTCCGCCAGGCTGCCGGACGCGAGGGGGTCCGAATGTCTGCCGGCGAAATGGATCGTCGCGTGCGGCACGGGCCTTGTCTCGAGCCAGCTCTCCAGGACACGGGCGGAGAGCTCCGCGGGTTTCGCGGGGAGGACGCAGCCCGCGCAGCCGCCCGTACAGCCTTCGGAAGGCTCGACCACGAGCCCCCTGGGAAGCCCGGCGAGCCTGCAGGAGACGAGTTTCAGACCCAGGCCGAAAGGCCACGCAGGCCCGCGCCTGCGTACGGTGGCGAGGAACGCGCCTGCTGCACGCCTCATCGGGCGATGCCGGCCCGGAGCCCCCTGATGGCCAGCACCGTGCGGGCGAGGGGAAGGCCCATCACGTTGAAGAAGCAGCCTTCGATCCTGTCGACGAGAACGCTTCCGTATCCCTGGATACCGTAAGCCCCGGCCTTGTCCATGGGCTCGCCGGTATCCACGTATGCCTCGATCTCGGCTTCCGAAAGACTCCTGAACCTGACCCGGGAGACCTCGCAGAAGCTCACCGGTGAGGATCCACCGAGCAGCGCAACCCCACCGTACACCTCGTGCCAGCCACCGGACAGGACCGACAGCATGCGGACCGCCCCGTCCCTGTCGGGAGGCTTTCCGAGAACCTCCCCCCGGACCATCACGAGCGTGTCCGCGCCCAGTACGATCCTGCCGGGGAGCCCCGCCGCGACGGCGGAGGCCTTGGCCATGGAATGCCCCAGCACGAGGGACTCGGGGTCTCCGGAACCGTTCTCCTCGTCGATGTCGGAAGGGAACGTCTCGAACGGGATGCCGGCGAGGTTCAGCATCGTGCTCCTCCTCGGCGACCTGCTCGCGAGCACCAGAGGCTCGTCGAAGGGGTACCAGAAACTCAAGCTCCCTCCCTCCCGGCCTTTTCCGACGGAGAGTCGAGCATAAGGGTCACGGGTCCGTCGTTCACCAGCGAGACCTCCATCATCGCGCCGAAGACCCCGGTCTCCACCACCGGAACGAGAGCCCTCAGCCTCTCCACGAAGACATCGAAGACGGCGGAGGCCGTCGACGGGTCCTGAGCGCCGGCGAAGCCCGGTCTGCGGCCCCTGGAGCAGTCCGCGTGGAGCGTGAACTGGCTGACGGCCAGCACTCCGCCTCCGGTATCGAGTATCGAGCGGTTCATGTTCCCGGCGGAGTCGGGGAATATCCTCAGGTTGACGAGCTTTGCAGCCATCCAGTCCAGATCCGCGGCTGTGTCGTTCCTGCCTATCCCTACGAGTGCGAGCAGCCCGGCGCCGATCGAGCCCGTGACAGTGCCGCCGACCGAGACGGAGGCGCGGCTGACCCTCTGGAGGAGGACCTTAATCTCCGTCCTCCGCCGCGGCGGTCTCCGCCGGGGAGCCCGCCATGAAGGCCGGAACGGCCAGGACGAGACCGGCTATGCTGTCGAGGCCGATGGCCACCCCGGCCAGCCTGAGGGCCTCCCCGGTCCGCCGGACGCCTCTGCCGCGGAGCGCTCCGAGGACCGTCCCGGCAGCAAGCGCGGCCGGGCCGGCCCACCTGGCGGCAGCCGGGCCCGGGAAAGGGGTTAGCCCGAGCATCAGGCCGTCCACGGCGCTGACCAGCAGGACCGCGTAAGGCGCGAAGGTCTGCAGGCTCATGGAGCCTCCCGCGGGCCGGGGGAAGGCGGTGGACCAGATCAGGTAGAGGATGACGGTCGCCCCGGCTGTCTGGAACGAGGGATCCCGCCAGGGCAGGTCGAAGCTGACGAGCCCGGTGAGCCGGAGCGCGCCGAGGAGGACCGCGAATGCCACGAGCCTGAAGACTGCATTCCTCGACACCTCGACACCTCCATGCGCTGTCCCCTCCGGGGTCCGGGCGGGACGGCCGTGACGGAAGACCGGTTCCCTCGCGGGCAACGCGGCTAATCTAGATCAGTCGGCGATTATCTGACCAGGGCGAGCTTGAGGATCGCGACCCCGGCGCCCGTGTCGAACAGGGCGAAGTAGACTCCGCTGGCGACGGGTCGGCCGTCTTCCTGGCAGCCGTCCCACCAGATCGCCTCTCCATCGACGGGAGCCCGGTAGGAGCCGGCGGGGAGCGAGGTTCTCGAGACACCGGCGACCCTGGTCCCGCCGAGGTCGAGGATCGTGACCGAAACGTCGGCCTGCGAAGCGAGGTCGAACCCGAACCACACTCCGCCGGTGGAGGGGACGGGGAATGCGGAGGGCGGGAGCCCGGAGGATTCGCCGTCGACGTAGACGGTCACCTCCACCCCCGGCTCTTCCAGGGTTCCCGAAACAGGAAGGGGATTCCCGGAGCCCGTGCCCGTCAGGGTGAAGCCCCCGGTCACACCCGGGCAGTACGCGAACCAGCCTCCCGGACCGGATTCGAAGGCGTGAACCGAGCCGCCGATCGATAGGGATAGGGGGTAGCCGGGCAGGAGGTCTCCCGACTCGCTGCTCCTGACGCATCCGGAGACCGATCTGTACATGCAGGCGGAAGCGGCGTCCATGACCCCCCAGCCCAGCACGGGGCCGGGCTCCGATGCATGGGATGCGGACTGCCTTATCGCCTCCAGCGCCTCCGCCGTGCTCCACTCGGGGTGGGCCTCCAGCAGGAGGGCCGCGGCTCCGGCCACCATCGGGGTGGCGAAGGAGGTGCCGTCTCCGCCGGCATACCCCGTCTCCGCGTCCTGCGCCAGTATCACGAAAACCGCCCTGGCGCAGACCTCGGGCTTTATCCTGCCGTCCCAGGTCGGCCCCCACGACGAGAAGGACGCCGGGTTCCCGAGGGCGTCCACCCCTCCGACCGCGAACACCGAGTCCCCGTCGGAGGGGGCTATCAGCGTTCCCTCGCCCGGGCCGAAATTGCCTATCGCGTTGACGACGGGCATGCCCCGGGAGGCGGCCATGTCGGCTGCGATCGTGGTGACCGCTGTGTTCCCGTCCATGTCCTCCCAGGTGTACCAGTCGATGTATCCGAGCGACGAGCTGACGAGCCCTGCGCCCTGCAGGTCGAGCCATTCGAGGCCCTCGACCCAGAAGTCCTCCTCGGCCGGGTACTCGCCGGAGGTGTCCTCCGTCTTCGCGAGAAGGAATGACGCCCCCCGCGCGGCTCCCGAATAGACCCCGGGCTGGTACCCTCCGAGGACGGAGAGGACTGCCGTACCATGGGCGGCCTGGGCCTCCGGGTCGCCCGGCTGCCATCCGACCTCGGGGTCGTCCATCAGGAAGTCGTACGATGCACTGACGTCCATGCCGTCGAAGGCGGCATGGGAAAGGTTGAAGCCCGTGTCCATGATGCCCACCGTCACCCCGGAGCCTGTCCAGCCCCTTTCGATGAGGGTCAGGACGCCGACCTGCTCGAGCTGCCCCACCGACATGTCGTTGGAGGGGACGGGACGGAGGTCGGGCGGCACGAGAACGCCTCCGGCCACGGGCCTGATCTCCGAGACGAAGGGAAGATCCAAAAGCGCCGCGGCCTCCAGGGGCGAGGCGTTCACGCTGACTGCGTTCAGATAACGGGATGCGGTCCGGGTGCCGCTGCGGCCGAGCGCCGCCTCCACGGCACCGACGTAGCCCTCCCAGGGCTCGAGGTCCAGGGAGTCGGCGCCTCCGGCTATCCCGGCGTCGATCCTGCGGGAGAGGCTGCCCGTATCCAGAGAATCGGCGAAGGCCTCGACCCTGGCTGCGGCGTCGGGTCCGCGGTCACGGAAGAATACCCACCATGCGCCCGGAGCAGGGTCCGGAACGGAGCAGAGTGCTGCCAGGAGTAGCGCGAACAAGAGCGGCGGCTGCGAGCGCTAGGTGTCCGACTCGTCGTACCAGAGGTAGATGTAGTACTCCCCGGTCGAGTCCGGCCTGCAGACGAAGCGCGCGGTACCCGTCGCGCGGAAGCCGCCTTCGCCTATGTAGACCTTGAGGTCGAAAGTGCGGTTGAGTTCTCTGATAAGCGTGTCCGGGGATCCCGACCACGGATAGCCTTCCAGCGGCGTGCCGTTGAACGTTAGTTCGATCGTATCCACGCTGTCGAACATGAACTCGGTGAACTGCTCCTCGAGGTCCCTTCCCCAGAACTGGTCCTCGATACCGTCGCCGTCGTAGTCCGCCCAGTCCACCTGGAGGAGGTGGAACTCGAAGTCCGACCTGAAGCAGTCCATGTACTTGTCGAGGTCCCGGGCTATGTAGGAGTACTGGAGGTTGGCGACGACCTTCCATGCGCTGTCGCAGTATTCGTAGTATTCGCTCTCGACGGGGTCGGTCTTCTCTACACCGAAGGGGTTCCAGCAGCCCTGGACGCCCACGGCGAGAGCAGCGATCGCGCACGTTACGACTATCTTGCGATTGAACGAGAACATAGCCCTCCCTCGATCCTGTGCGGTCTCCGGTGAGATGCCTCACCCTGAACAACATAATCGTCGTGCTCCCGGTTCCTGTCAAGCCGGGACCGGTCGTTGGCGGGACCGGTCGTTGACGGGACCGTCCTACTTAATCATGCTAATCGAGGATAAAAAGCATGATGGGTATAAGCCTCCTCCTCCTGTCGGTGTCGCTCGTCCGGGGAACCGTCGACGAGGCGATATCCCTTTACGACAACGGCGACATCCCCGGCGCGATCGACGAGCTCGAAGTCCTCGTCAGCCGTTCGGACCTCTCGTTCGACGAGCGCCTGCGCGCATGGGACAGGCTCGGTTCCGCATACTTCGCCATGGGCCGCGCGGGAGACGCCGGCGAAGCCTACCTCGAGCTCCTGAAGCTCGACGTCCACTACGACCTCTCCCCCAGGGCCAACCCGAGGCTGCGCGAGCTGCTCGGCAGGGTGCGCACCGAGAACATGGCCTCCGCGGAGGTCGCGAGCTTCCCGGAGGGCGCCCTCATAACGCTGGACGACCAGCTGATGGGGGTCACCCCCATCACCCTCGACGGCCTCGTGGACGGTGAGGAGTACGAGATCTCCGTGTATTCGAACGGGTTCTCGGACGAGACGGTGATCCTCACCGCGCAGGCCGGGCAGACACACCGGCTCTCGGTGTCCCTCATCCCCTCGTTCGTCGACCTGGCCATGCAGACCGGGGCCGACACCCTCGCGCAGGGTTCCTCAGGCCAGGCGGACCTCGCCTCCATCCTGGGAACGGGTCCGGACTCTCCCGGCAGCACCCAGGGGACCCCCGCCTCGACGGCCGACCTGGTCAACATCCTCACGTCCGGAGGCGGGTTCGACATGGCCGCCCTGGCGGGCTCCGGCGCGCTGAGCAGCCAGAGGGCCTCGACCGGCATCGCCGGGGCGGAGAGGTTCGACGGCATCCAGCTGGTCTCGGGGACCGACATCCAGGCACTCTCCGCGGGCGACCCCGGATCGACCATGGTCTTCTCCGGTACGCAGACCGCATCGGGCGACGAGACCGCTCCGTCGCAGGCTTCGGGCAGCTCCCGGACCGGCGAGGAGATCATGGAGGTCCTCAACGAGAAGCGCACCGCCGTCTCGTACATCTACAACAAGCATCTGCGGAGCGACCCGATGCTCATGGGCACCGTCGTGATCGAGATGGTCATCGAGCCGAGCGGCAGGGTCTCGGGCGTGAGCATCCTGGGTTCGAACACGTACAACCCGGCATTCGAGCTGGAGCTTGCCCGCACCATAGAGACCTGGAGATTCGGGGCCGTGGACGAGAACGAGGAGCCCCTGGTCGTCCAGTATCCGTTCAACTTCTCCCAGTAAATCCCAACTTTTTCAGCGCAGCAGGACCAGGGAGAGCACCCCCGGCAGGGCGCGGCCGTCCGAGAGCAGGACGGCGCGGTAGATGCCGGTCGGTGCGGTCTCTTCCTCGGGCCACCACGTCAGCGAGGACTGCCCGGGCGGCAGGTCCCTCTCGAACACGACCCTTCCGGCGCAGTCCACGACCAGCAGCCGGGCGTCCCCCTGCGACGCCCGCGCGCCTATCGCGAAACCGGGTGCCGGATTCGCCCCGGTGAGGAAGAGATGCCCTCCGGCCGGATCCTCCGGGACGGTGCCGCCCTGAGGGGTGAACCGGACGGCGTCGAAGCCGATCCTGTCGCCCGCGGAGCCCGTGCAGTCCCCCAGGATGACCGAGAGCCCGCCCGAAGCCTGATATGGGCCGCCCAGGGAGATCCACTGCCCCTGGAAGACCGACTGGTCGACCACCACGGTGTCGACCAGTCCGCCATGCTCGATGCGGTAGGAGGCACTGGCGCCCGAGCCTTCGGGCACCCAGGCGTCGAGGGTCCCGGTCGCGCTCGAATCGGGAAGGTCGAAGAGCCACTCGGCCCAGTTCTGGTCCGGTCCGGACTGGACGGAGTAGGTATAGAAATGGCTGTAGAACTGGCCCGTGCCGCTGTAGTGCCAGCCGCCCGCAGGGCCGTGGAGGGTGAACGCCGCCTCCAGGTTGTCGGTGATGAAGTCGGGCTGCAAGGGGTTGCAGAACCAGTCCTCGATGCAGTCCCAGAGTTCGGGTCTCGACCCGTCGTAGCCCAGCGCCCAGATGCCGGCGCCCTGGAGGCCGGAGCCCAGGATGAGCCCGAACTTCAGCCCGATGGACTCCTCGTCGTCGTACCAGCCCTGGTTCCATCCGGTCTCGAGGTATCCGTACCAGGGAGTCAGGGACTCGTCGTCCCAGAGGCGTCCGTACGTCTCCGCCCTCGAGGCGAGGGTCGAGTAGATGAGCGTCGAGCACGAGCCCGTCGCGGCCGAATGCGGGCTGCCGTCCTCCGTCTCCCACTCGAAACCGTACCAGGGCAGGCCGATCACGAGCTTCTCGTGGACCTCCGGAGCGTAGATGACATAGTCGCCGATGGTCCACGCCATGTTCGACGGAGACTCGGGTCCGGAACCCCATCCGGTGAGAGGGCAGCAGGGACCGGCCTCCTCCGACCACGAGCCGTGGAAGGGGTAGCACATCATGAACAGCGCGTCGCATTCCGCGGCCAGGAGGTCGTAGTCGAAGGCTCCGGACCAATCCACCGCGGGTGTGCAGATGGATAGATGGCTGCCCGGGTACACCTGCTCCATGGCCGCCCGGAGGTCCTGGACGAACGAGACGAGCGTGTCGGCGTCCGCTGCGTAGACCCCTTCGAAGTCCAGGCAGATGCCGTCCACATCAGTGTCCTCCAGCACATCCGAGAGGGTTGCGAGCGCCGTGGACCTGCCCGTGGTAAGGATGGAATGGATGCCCGACCCGGAGAAGCAGGTCACGGTCACGACAGCCCTGCCTCCGGCCGCGTGCACCCCGTCGACCGGAGCCTGAAAGGCGGAAGGGAATCCGTGCCATGAGGTTATGCCTCCGGCCGGACCCATCTCGATCGAGAAGCAGGCCAGTACCGATATGAGGTCGTATCTGAGCGTCGAAGCGCCGATCCAGTAGGGCAGGAAGCCGAAGACAACCGGACCGGGAGTCCTGCCGGCGTCCACGCCGGTCACGGGCAGCGCTCCAGCCGGGTCGGACCTCCCGTGCGAATCCATCTCGTGGAACTGCGGCAACCCCTGGAGAGCCCGCGGCGTCGAGCCGTCTCCCGGCCCGATGCCGAGCAGCATCACGGCCAGGACGGCCGGGATCACGTCAATCCTCCGGCGGACCTGCCTGGTCCGGTGTCCTGGTGAGGTAGAAGACGCTCAGGCAGTGCATGGTCAGGGGACCTTCGCCCCCCGCGGTGCCGTGTCGCATCACCAGGTCCCTGAGCTCGGTGCTCAGAGCCCGGGCCTGCTCCTCCGTGAGCTTCGTCTCGATCACGCTGGAAACGGACTTGGCGATGAGTTCCGAGTCGAGCGTGCCGTCCGACATGTGCCGCCTGATGTCCAGGACGGTCGAGTCGAACTGGGAGGATACGGTGCCGAGGAACGCCTCCCTGCCTGCTTCGCCTCTCTGGAAGATGAGCGGATTGATCCTGTAGAAGTGTGCGGCCTGGATGTAGTACTTCTCGACCAGGTTGCCCTTCACCCGGGTTTCATGGATCTCGAGGATTCCGACCCTCTCCATCTCGGTGATGTGGTAGTAGAGCCTGTTGGGCTTCTCCGACATCAGCTTCGAGAGCTGGGTCGTGGTCATCGGCCTGCCGTCCATGACCCGGAGAATCTCCACCCTGACAGGCATGGCGAGAGCCTTGACCTGCTCGAGATCATCGAGATACATGATCTCCTTCAATCGACCCCCCCTGAACGCTCGAATAAATTTGCCCGACCCCGTGAAACTAGAATCGATGCCCCTCCCCGCGTCAAGGACTGACCGGGTTCCGCCCTTTTCGGTATCGTTGCCACCTGTTCGCGAATCCCAGCGGAGGTGCCTCTTGCCGGTGACGAATGCGGGTCTGCCCCGGGGCTTCCGGCTGGTGCGCTCGGGCGTGCTGGAATCCTGGGGGATCCCCTGGAAGCTAATGAGGGACGAGGTGTCCGGAGCGGCGGTCATCCATGCGTCGACCGATCCGCCCGAGCACTTCCTGGGCGTGTCCCTCCTCACCCCTCCGAGGAATTCGGCCGGCATACCGCACATCCTCGAACACTGCGTACTCAACGGATCGGTCTCCTATCCCGTCAGGGACGCCTTCAACGAGCTCTGGCGGGGTTCGCTGCACACCCATCTCAACGCCGTGACATACCCCGACAGGACGGTCTACTTCGCCGGCTCGACCCACAGGGGCGAGTTCCTGAACCTGTCGAGGGTCTACCTCGACCTCGTCTTCAACCCCCTGCTGGACCGCAGGAGGATGCTCCTGGAATCCTTCCACCTCCGTCCCGAGAGGAGGGGCCGGACCCTCCTGGGCAGGCCCTCCGGAGTCATCTACAGCGAGATGCGCGGCTCCTACTCCGATCCGGGGGAGCTTGCGAGCCTCAGGATCCAGTCCGAACTCCTGCCCGACACGCCGTACAGGAACGATTCCGGGGGGGATCCGTCCGCGATGGGGGGAACGACCTGGCAGGAGGTCAGGGACTATCACCGCGAGTTCTACAAGCCCTCCAACGCGAGGATCTTCGTCTGCTCCCCGATGGAGTCGGAGGAGCTTGCGCTCTTCCTTCGCGAGGTCCTGCCCGTCATGGAGGCGGGAGATTCCGGCGAGGCGCCCCTGATCCCGCTCCAGCCACGGTGGAGGAGGCCCAGGAGGACAAGGCTCGTCACTCCCCGGGAGCCCGGGGGATCATCGGTCAGCTTCTCCTGGCTGCTGGGGGAGTCAGGGATCGCGGAGCAGGCGGCCCTGGCCCAGCTGATGGAGGAGGTACTCCTCTCAGATGCGGGGAGCCTCTACAGAGTGCTGATGGACAGCGGCCTGGGAACGGACCTCTCCACCGGCACGGGGCTCGAGGTCGACCTCAGGGAGATGATCTTCACCGCCGGCCTCAGGGAGACCGCGGGCCACAAGGCGGATGCGATACGCCGGGTGGTCGCCTCCGAGCTTTCCAGGTTCTCGGACGGAGGACCCGACCGGGATCTCCTCGGCGCCGCAGTGAATTCGCTCCTGTTCGCCTATCTCGACAAGGTCGAGGACTTCCCCCTTTCCCTGTTCACCAGGGCGATGAGGGCATGGGCCTACGGACACCCTCCGGAGGGCTGGATGGACCATGCGGCCGTGCTGAAGAAACTCGCGTCCGGCCCTGATCTGCAGGGCATGCTGGGTTCGGCCGCCCGCTGCTGGTTCCTCGACAACCCCCACAGGCTCCAGCTCCTGGTCGAACCCGTGGGCAGGCGTGGACGGCGCGAGCGGATGGTCAGGCTGGACTCCGCCCGGCACGAGCTCATCTCCTCCGAAGCCCGCGAGCTGGAGGAGTTCTCAGCCGAAGCGGACAGCCCCGAGGCCCTTCGCACGATACCGAGGCTCGCGCCTGCCGAACTCCCGCTCGAGGAAAGCCTGGAGGGGCCCGAGATACTCCCCCTCGGCGGGACCGACCTCCTGTTGCTGAACGGTGCGAGCGGGACCGCATGGATCGAGATGGCCTTCGACATCTCGGATCTCTCCGCGGAGGACGACCTGATACTCCCCCTCGCGCTCTACTGCCTGACGGGCATGGGAGCCGGGGGGCTGGACCACAGGGCTCTCTCGATCAGGATGGGCCTGGACACGGGCGGGGTCGATCCCCGGCCTGCGGCCTGCGAACTGGCCCTTTCGGGCCGGCCCGTGCCGATTGTCTCCCTGGTGATCGGGTTCTTCCCGGACAGGCCGGGCAGGGCTCTCGACCTCCTCCGCAGGATACTCCTCGAGACCGATTTCGGAGATTCGACCAGGCTGTCCGAGCTCGTCGAGGAGCTTCGCGGAGACGGGCTCTCGACCCTGGTGCAGTCCTCGGACTGGTATGCCAGGCTGCATGCCGCCGCGGCCCTGTCCAGTTCCGCCTCGCGCAGGAACCACTGGGAGGGCCTTCCCCAGATGAGATTCATCTCCCGCATCAGGGACAGGAACATCAGACGGCTGTCAGGGAGGCTCGGAGAGCTGACGGCGAGGATCTTCACCCGCGGCAGGCTGGTCGCGGCGTCCTGCCTCCCCGGCACGGACCCGGGGCCGGCGACCGACGCCCTCGCACGGTTCTCGGATGCTCTCCCCGGGGGCTTCCGGCCCGCAGGGGATCCCGGCGGCCGTGTGGACGGCGGAACCCGGAACATGCTCATGCGCCTCCAGAGCAGCGTCTCCACCGTGTGCACGGCCGTGGAGGCGCCCAGGCTGGGATCGCGGGACGCGGCGCTCTTCGCCGTCGGGACGGCCGCGTTCGGTGACGGGCTGATCTACAGGAGGCTGCGGGTCTCCGGGGGAGCCTACGAGGTGGCGGCCTGGCACGATCCGATGGCCGGCCTGGCATATCTGTCGAGCAGCAGGGATCCGGACCCGGCTCGAACCAGATCGTTCTTCGCCGGATCCCCGGACCTCCTGCGAGGGTCCCCCCCGTCTGAGGACGACGTCAGATTCGCAGTTCTTTCGACGTTCGCGGGTCTCGAGGTCCCCCCCGGGCCGAGGATGCGGTGCGGCCTCGCCCTCGCCCGGCACCTGGCCGGGGTTTCGCGGTCGGACATGGAGCGGCTGCGCAGGGATCTCGCGGCCGTCAGGGCCGACGAGGTGGCGTCCAGGTACCCGGATCTGCTGGAGGAGGCTCTCGAGAAGGCTTCCATATCGGTATTCGCCCCCGAGGGGGCTTCGGTCGACGAACTGTTCGGGACGGGGGCGGATGTCACCGTCCTCGAGGCTGGGAGGTATCAGTGAGCGCGGAAAGGGTCGAGGAGATACTCAGGAGGAGCGATGCCCTGCTGGAGGGCCATTTCAGGTACACCTCGGGGCGCCACGGCAGGGTCTACTTCGAGAAGATCCGTATCGCCCAGAGGCCGGAGCTGGCGGACGAGCTGGGGATGATGATGGCGGAGGCGTTCCGGGATGTCGCGGAGGAAATTGATGTCGTCTGCGCGCCGGCTTTCGGCGCGATAGTCTTCGGGTTCAGCACGGCACGGCACATGGGGCTTCCCTTCGCATTCCTGCAGCGCGACGCGGATGGCAGGATGACCCTCAGGCCGGGGTTCACGAGCGTACACGAGGGATCGAGGGTGCTCCTCGTCGAGGATGTGGCGACCACGGGCGGGAGCATCATCGAGTCCCGCGACGCCATCGAGGCGAGGGGTGCGAGAGTCGTCAGGACCGGGATACTCGTCGACCGGACGAACGGGACGCTCGATCCCGGGATGCCCTGGAAGGCGCTGCTCTCCGTCTCCGCTGAAAGCTGGGAGGCGGATCGGTGTCCTCTGTGCAGGGACGGGGTTCCGATCCACATCCCTGGCTCTTCAGGGAAGAAGCCGGATCCAGCCTGAAGACGTCCCGCAACCCGAGATAGAGCCCGGGGCGCTCCTCCGACAGCCTTGCGGGGGCGCAGAAGAAGAGCTCCGCCGCCGATGCCAGGAACTCGACGGGGGACGGCGGAGGGTCGAATGCTCCAGGGGCCTCCCCGGGGAGCCCCTCCCGCATGGCGGCCTCCAGCACCGGCCTCCATCTCTCCGCCTCGTCACGGTTCAGTCCCGACGGGATGCCGTCTGCTCCCCTGACGCCGTCGAGGACATGGGCGAACTCGTGGACCGCAAGCCTCGAGCAGCGCTCCCCCGACATGTGGGGAAGCGACATTATCACGGTCCCGAGGCCGTGTGCCATGCCCAGCACGCCTCTCCTGCCGGGACCGTCGACAAGCTCGAACGTTCCGTCGTCTGCGAAACTGCCCGGATACACCAGGACGCCTTCCAGCTTGTCGTACTCCCAGTCCGGCCTGCCGAAGACGAGCATCACGGCCGACGAGGCGACCGCGGCAAGGACCCGGGGGGTGACGATTGCTCCGGAGACGCCCGTCACAGGGTGCTCGGACAGGAATACTGCCGCGAGCCTCCTGAAAAGCGCGGCATCATCACTTTCGAGCGCCTCGTAGAACCAGCACGTTCCCGGCATCTCGAGCTCGACGAGCGGATCCAGCCCCGCCTCCGCAGCCTTCATCCTTCTCCTGCGCGGAGCGAGCCACAGGGCGTATTCGACCGCGCCGAAAGCCCAGGCAACAGGGACGAGCAGAGCCGCGCCGGGTCCGGCCAGGGCGAGCGGCATGCTCACCACGCTGCAGGCGATGCACGAGAGGAAGAACCTGCGCTTCAGGTCCTCAGGGGCGGGTATCTTCACGGCCGGAAGGCTCGACGTCCAGCACGACCGCCTCGAGGGAGGGGTCGAAGCGGACCGAGAAGACCGGCACGAGCCTCAGGCCGAGCCTGGCTGCGCCGCTCAGCCACCGCGCCCGGCTCCGGCTTCCAGCTCGAGATAGCTCTCCCTCAGACCGGCCGCTACATCGAGGCCGAGGCGCCCGGCGGCGAGCTCCAGCCCTTCGGGGGAGCGTGCCTCGATCTCGACGAAGACACCGAATGGGAGCTCGTCCAGGCATATCACAGCCCCGCCGATGCTTCCGGTGCGCCTGATCTTGGAGTAGCGCCGCGCCACACGGAAGCCCAGGGAGGCGAACATCTCCTCGAGCTGGGCTGAAGGACAGTCTGCAACTGTCTCCATCTCGTTCCTGATCTTCATCCTGTCGCTTTCGACCGGAGTCTTGACAGTCAGGAAGGTTCTCCCCGCCGTGGAGCGTATCCGCAGGAGGATCCCCGCGTTCGAGAGCGATCCTTCGGGAGTGTCGAGAACCGCGTTCTCCTCGGCCTCCGGCACGGACAGATCTACGCCGGCGGCTGCAAGAAGCCTCAGGGCGTCCGCTGCCGTGTCGAGCCTGAACTTGATCTCGCACTCGAGCAGGACAGGACCTCCGGGTTCGCGCCTGGTGCAGGCGGACGCGTTTGACCGCCTTCGGGGCATAAGCTACATTCACACCGGGTGGAGGACTAGTCTAACGGTAAGGCAGCGGATTTGAAATCCGCCGGGCGATGCCCATCGGGGTTCGAATCCCCGGTCCTCCGCCACGGTCATTCCTGCAGACGCAGGAATGACCAGGTCCGACAGTGACTCGCCATTTCAAGCTTCACTTGAAAGGCGAGTCGCGAGAGGACCCGGAGCGTGCTCCCTCAACACCTGGCACGCACTATCGCAGGTTCCCTGCGGGAACCATGCTGCCGTGCTACATGCTCATTCCGGCTTCGCCGGAATGAGTGCCGCGAAGCGGACCTGCGAGAGCGCTCCTTGAGCACCGAAACGCGGTGCGCGCTGCGCGGCAGTGACTTCGCGAAGCGAAGTCGCGAGAGCGCTCAAGACTTTCATTACAGGCACGCACATTTGCAGGTTCCCTGCGGGAACCGTGCTGATGTGCTACCTACCAGTTCCGCCCTGCGGAACTGGAGAGGCGAGCCGCGAAAGGACCCGGGTGTACATCCTCAGACGCTGCTCTGGAGAATGCCTCTTTTCCGGGAAACGCGAATTATCCCGCAGAAGAACCTGTAAATCAACCGTGCCTGCAACATGCAGGCGAACAATGTGTTGCAGGGGCGGTTCTGTAGGTAGTCTGACCCCAGCTACGGGGTGTACAGGGTCTTTATCGCTCCCCAGGTCTCCGAATCGAGAGCCACGTTCCACCCCGACCTGACCAGGAAATCGCCGTTCGTCCAGGGTGTCCAGACGATGAATTCGCTGCTCGTGAAGCTGCGTGGGGGAGTCCGGGGGGACCCGTCGCCCAGCAGGGACGGCCAGCCGCCCGATGACAGCTCCGAGTTCGCCACGATCCAGAAGTCGGAGGAGAGGGGTATCGAGCTGTCGTAGGAGGCGTAGCACGGCGCATAATGCAGCGCAGTGAGCGAAGTCTGGTCGATGTCCGTCACCGGACCGAGCCCGTCGCCGCTCAGGAGCTCGCAGTAGAAGGAGCCGGTGTCCCAGGGGTAGTAGGAGTGGTGGTAGAACCAGAGCTCACTCTGGGTTGTGGTCCAGGAGTTGATCCCGAAATCCGCGAGATGGAACCAGACCCCCTTGTAGAGACCGCTCCAGTTTATCCAGTAGGCGGTACCATCGTCATATGACAGCGTGGCATCCGTATTCGGTACGCTGACCGGTCTGTCCAGGCGTATGCTCCCGGCCGTCGCAGCAGCAGCAGCGACGAGAATCAACAGGATGATCTTCATCGTTCCCCCTCCGAGTCCCGGAATCCGTGAACGTCCGGATTCCATGGCGATGCTATAAGCAGTTGCGACGGGCATGGCAACGCCTCCCGGACGGGCGGGATCCCGCAGAGCGCTCGCGACAGCGGTTCGCGGAGGGATTAGATTAAGCGGGAGGAAGTACGGGAGGAACATGGAAGACTCGATAATCATCGGGAAGAAACATCTGCTGGTCGTCGGGGACAGGCTTCTCGTCTCGCCGATGAGCGCGGGGGAGCGCACCCATACGGGTCTCTACCTGCCGGATTCCGCGGCGGAGGGCAAGAAGGTCTCGGGCGGATGGGTGGAGGCCGTCGGACCGGGCTATCCCGTATCGACGTCCAATGGAGTCGATGAGGAGCCCTGGAAGCCCAACCAGGCCGCCCGGCCCCGGTACATCCCACTCCAGGCCCGGAAGGGCGATTTCGCCATGTACGTCAGGAGCTCCGCCTTCGAACTCACTCTCGAAGGCAAGAAGTTCTTCGTTGTCCCCTACTCGGCAGTCCTGGCCGTGCTGAGAGAGGACTGGGAAACCCCCGCACTCGACCACGAAGAGCCCGTCTGACCCGCCGTTATGAATAGAGAAGGGCCCCGCTCCGCGGGGCCCTTCCAGTCTCAGTCACTGGAACGTCCGGATACGAAGATCCGGACCGCCGGGAACTACATCCCGAATTCGTCCAGGTTCAGCTTCCAGGCGCCACCCTCGCGAACGAGCTCGAGCTCGTCCTCCTGGGTCTCGCCGTTCATGGTCATGCTGGCCCTGACGATGGCGTTGTCGCCGTTGATCTCGGATCCGAGGACCTGGATCTCGGCCGTGCCGAGCATGTCCTTCATCATCTGCGAGGAGAAGAGGGCGGCCACGAAGTCGGTCGCGGACATCGCCTGGAGTTCCTCGGGGGTGACGTTGATGCCCATCATGGGAAGCATCGCGGCTGACATGCCGGTGGTGTCGGCCTTGATCTCCTCGAGACCGGCGCCCATCTCGTCGATGGAGGCCTGGGAGAGATAGGTGACGGCCTTGGCGCCGTCCCCGGCCTTCATGGCTTCGAAGAAGCCGGTCACGGTAGCTTCGGGGCTGGCGCCACCGCAGGCGACCAACAGGGAAACGATAGGAATGGCGAACAGAAGCCTTCTCATCAGTTACCTCCTCTAACCCCTGGACGGGGGATGGGATACCTGTCCGGTATCCTCACTGGTCGCCTGAGGGCGACGGTTGTGGACAACGAACATATCTTCGAACGTGCCGGAAACGTTAATCCCAGTCGATCCAGCCCTACATGTTCTCCATGTCGAGCTTCCAGACCCCGTCCTCGCGAACGAGTTCGAGCTCCTGCTCGTCGGTCTCTCCGTCGACAGTTCCGCGGACGTTGAGCAGGGCGCGGTCACCCTCGATCTCGGTGCTCAGAACCTCATAGGTCTCGGGGAACTCGCCCCTTATCATCTCGGAACCCAGGACCAGCGCCGCGAGACCCTCCGCATCCAGTTCGGCGAACTCCTCCGGGTCGACCTCGATGCCCAGCATGACGCAGAGCGCGGAGAGCTGCTCGCCCGAAGCGTCGTTCCTGATCTCCTCCAGGCTGGCACTCATCTCGTCGATGCTGCCCCGGCTGATCAGTGAGGCGGCTGTCTCGCCGTCACCGGCCTGCACGGCGTCGAAAAACTGCTGAACGGTCTTCTCGGGGCTGGAGCCGCCGCAGGCCATGGCCAGGCAGCAGATGGAGACGGCGAACAGAAGATTTCTCAAGTGCACCCTCCTGTCACTGAGTGGGTCCGCACGATGCCGGCACCCCTGCCGGCCGACGCCGGTTGCGTCAGAAACCCTTTTGCAGCCAGTGCCCGCTTCATGCCTCGAATCCCACGGTACGCAGGCACCGGTTGCACCGAAGATCAGATCCCGACGGTCCCGGGATCAGAAGATCCCCTGCAGCAGAGAATCCAGCAGGGCCGAACCGGCTATCCTCCAGGCCCCGTCCTCCCACACCATGTCGAAATCGACGCTCCGGCCGTCCGGCCATGACATGACGACAAGAGCCTCCCTGCCGGTCATCTCGGCTGTCAGCCGCGTGACCATCGCCGATTCGTAGCCGGACAGGTCGAGCTGCGGCAGGAGGATCGAGAGGAACTCCCCGAGGCTCAGCCCGGCCGCATCTTCCGGGGATATATAGGGAAGAGCCCTGGAGAGGACCGCACCTGCGATCTCCGGGCGTTCGGTCGCCAGAAGGGTGAACTCCGTCCACCGGGATTCCAGGGTGCTCCGGAGGCTTTCACTGAGAGTCGAAAGAAGGGCTTCGCCGTCGTACCATTCCACGGCCCTGAGGAAATCGTCGGCCGCGTCCACGGGCGCAGCGGAAGCTGTAACTGCGGTCAGCAGGAGCGGCAAGAGGAAGGCAGTCCGCACCATATCCAGGTCCTCCCTCCGCGTATGACTTCTATTGCCAGAGGAACTCCGGAGGGAACCGCAACCGTCGCGGAATCTCCGACGTCTCCCTCGAACACCTCCGAGCCCGGAGCGTAAACCCTCACCCGGGCTTCATCCGGAAGCACCATCTCCAGCATCCCGTCCCGGACGCCTGCACGGAATCCCCTTGCGTCTCCGAGCAGAGCGTTGCTTATGAAGCATCTGCCCCTCCGGAGGCAGTCCAGGAAGGCGGACTCATCGAGAACATCCATCGCTGCATGCCCCGGGTCAAGAACGAGATGCGTCCTCAGCCGCAGGAACAGGTCCCTGTAGGGGAAGACGCAGGAGCTGAACCTCCCGAATCCGACCATCAGGGCGTGCGCATCGGGTCCGCCCACTGCGCACCCGCCGTTCGAGAACCAGCAGTCGACCGATTCCCGGAGCGGGGGAACCAGCATGAGATCCGGCGCCGCTATCCGGCTCCGGAGGTTTGCGAGCGTCACCCCGGCCTTCCACATCGACATGTAGTTCCAGACTTCCACCCCGTCGAGGCCTTCGACCGGGAGTGTCCATCCGTACGACCGCGTTCCCGGCAGGAAGCCGCGCCTCTCGACAGGATGCGCCGCTATGGCCAGCCCACCCGCACCCCTCACGGATGAGACCTGCTCCCGTGTGTCCTGCGTGCGGGGAAGTTCGTCTATACCGTAGACGAGCACGTGGCTGTTCTTCCTGCGGTCCTGGAGCTCGGCCCCGGGCAGGACGAAGACTCCCCCATGCCAGCCGAGCCATCCATCGTGCCTCGCAGCCAGCGATTCGTGGTCGTTGATGCCTATGAAGTCGAGGCCGCAGCCGGCTGCGGCCTCGACGACCTCGTCTACGCTTCCCGTCCCGTCGGAATGGTGCGTATGGACGTGGAGGACGCCCGTGAGGACCAAGCCCGGCTAACCGCCGGCCGTTCCTCTTCGACGCCTGATCTCCCTGGCCAGGGCCGGGAGGATCTCGAACAGGTCGCCGACGAACCCCGAGCTGCAGAACTGGAAGATGGGAGCGGTATCGTCCTTGTTGATGGCCAGTATCGTATCGGAGGACTGCATCCCGACCCTGTGCTGAACGGCACCTGAAATGCCGCAGGCGAGATAGGTCCTGGGCTGTACGGTCTTGCCGGTCTGCCCGACCTGGTGGGGATAGGGTATCCAGCCCGAGTCGACGGCGGCACGGCTCGCGCCTACGCTACCGCCCAGCAAGCCGGCAATCTCCTCGAGCAGCGGGAAGTTCTCCGGACTCTTGAGACCCCTGCCACCCGAGACTATCAGCTGAGCCTCGGAGATGTCTACGGCGCCTTCGTCCAGGACTCTGAAGCTCTGGAGCCTGACCCTCGACAGGAGCTCCTCCGGCTGGAGTTCGAATGAGATCACCTCGGCGGTTCTCGAGGGGTCGGGTTCGAGAGCCTTCATCACCCTTGGCCGTACCGTGGCCATCTGGGGACGGGTCCTCTCGCAGATGATCGTCGCCATGATGTTGCCGCCGAAAGCCGGGCGGGTCTGGAGCAGGGCGCCCTTCTCCTGATCATAGGAAAGGGAGGTGCAGTCGGCCGTCAGTCCGGTATCCATGAGCTTGGCGAGCCTGGGCATCAGATCCCTGCCTGTTGTCGTCGCGGCAGCCAGGACGATGGCCGGTCTGATCTCCGAGAGCATCCTCCTGACGATCCGGGTCCAGGGCTCGGTCAGATAGTGGGTGAGTCCGGGCGCCTCCGCCAGCAGGACCCTGTCTGCACCGTGCATCGCCAGCATGCCGGGGCCTTCGCCGGCATCCGGGGTGAGGAGGATGGCGGTCACTGGTCCGCCCTCGGTCTCGGAAAGCAGGCGCGCAGCGCCCAGGAGCTCGAGTGAGCTGTGGTCGATCGCGCCGTCCCGGGATTCCACTATCACGGCCGTCCCCCTCCAGCCGGAAAGGTCCGGGGGGCCTGCGGCCTCCTTCCTTATCAGGATGGCTCCGAACGGGCACGAGGATTCGCACGCGCCGCAGAGGGTGCAGGCATCCGAGACCGTCGCCATCCCTTCGGAAAGGGACAGCGCGCCGAAGGGGCAGGCTTCGATGCACTGGCCGCAGCCCGTGCATGCGTCGGTTCTGATCTCCAGTCTGGCGCTCATGCCCCTCCGTCCTCTCCGAGGAGGATGTCAGCCAGAATAACGGCAAGCTCCTCCGGGGTGCCCCGGTGGATCTGTCCTCCGCTCCTGGATTCGGGAGACGCTATCCTTACGACCCTCGTGGGAGAGCCGTCCAGGCCGGTCTCTGCGGCAGGGAGCCCGAGGTCGCCCCTGTTCCAGGTCGTGACCTGCAGGGTCCTTGCTTTCATCTTGCCGCGGAGCGACGGCATCCTCGGCGTGTTCGCGTCCTTGAGCACTGTCACGACGGCGGGGAGGGAGGATTCCAGGAGTTCGACCCCGCCCTCCACGTAACGCTCGACGACGATCCTGCCTTCCGCGACCTCCCGGACTCCGCCGACGAATGTCAGCTGAGGCCAGTCGAGCGATGCGGCCATCCCGGGGCCGGTCTGGGCAGTGTCTCCATCGATGGCCTGCTTCCCTGTGAAGACGATGTCTACCGGAGCGAGCTTCCTCACAGCAGCCGCCAGGGTATGGGAAGTGGCCCAGGTGTCTGCGCCGGCGAAGTCGCGATCAGAGAGGAGCACCGCCTGATCGGCCCCCATCGATACGGCTTCCAGGAGTATGGCCGCCGCCTGGGGAGGACCCATGGTCAGGACGATTACCTCGCCCCCCAGCGCATCCCTCCAGCGAAGCCCCTCCTCCAGGGCGTACATGTCGAACGGGTTCATGATGGAGGGCACGCCGTCCCTTATGAGGGTGTTACGGACCGGATCGATCCTTACCTCCGCAGTATCCGGGACCTGCTTCATGGCGACTACTATTCGCATCTGTCATTTCTCCCTGGATGCCGTTTCCCGGATCAGGTTGGAGGCTATCACACCTCTCTGGATCTGGTTCGTGCCCTCGTAGATCTGGGTTATCTTCGCGTCTCTCATCATCTTCTCTACGGGGTATTCCTTCATGTAGCCGTACCCGCCGAAGATCTGCACGGCATCGGTGGTGACCTTCATGGCGACGTCGCTCGCGAACACCTTCGCCATCGCCGCCTCCTTCTCGAATCTCTTCGCACCGGAGTCGATCATCCTCGCCACCGAATAGGTGAGCGCACGGGCGGCTTCGACCTGCGTGGCCATGTCAGCCAGCATGAACTGAATGCCCTGGAAGGAGTCGATGCGCTGTCCGAACTGTTTACGCACGGATGCGTAAACAAGCGCCTCGTCGAGCGCCCCCTGCGCGATCCCTACGGCCTGGGCGGCGACTCCGGGCCGGGAGTTGTCCAGGGTCTTCATGGCTACCATGAAGCCCATGCCTTCCCGGGCTATGAGGTTCCCGGCGGGAATCCGGCAGTCCTCGAAGACCAGCTCCCTGGTCGCCGAGGCGCGGATGCCCATCTTGTCCTCCTTCTTGCCGTAGGTGAAGCCGGGCGTCCCGTCTTCTACGATGAATGCCGAGGCACCCCTGGCTCCGCGGTCCGGATCCGTTATCGCGATTATCGTGTAGACCTTCGCCTCGCCACCGTTCGTGATCCACTGCTTGGTGCCGTTGAGGACGTATGAGTCTCCGTCGCGGACGGCCCTGGTCCGGAGCCCGCCGGCATCGCTCCCGGCATCGGGTTCGGTGAGCCCGAAAGCAGCCAGGCTCGCGCCGGACGCCAGGACGGGCAGGAACCGCTTCTTCTGCTCCTCCGAGCCGCTGAGCAGGATCGGCATAGCACCCAGGGCATTGGCAGCGTAGGTGGTCGCGACTCCGGCGCAGGACTTGCTCAACTCCTCCGCTGCGACGCAGAGAGCGAGCGAGCCCAGCCCGAGACCCTCGTACTCGACCGGGATGTATATCCTGAAAAGGTCGCTCTCGGCGAGAACCTTCATGATCTCGTGCGGGAACCTGTTCTCGCGATCGAGCTCCTCTCTGATGGGCTTTATGTGCCTTGCAGAGATCTCGGCGCAGATTTCCCTTATCGCCCTGATGTCATCCGAGAGATAGTAGTCCATCCTTACCTCCTCCTTCGATCCGATCGAGCGCATCCAGCGCGGCGGCGGACTGGGCTTCCTTCTTGGTGGCACCCGTGCCGGAACCCGACGTCCCACTCTCCAGGGAGACCACGGCCTCGAAGACGGGCTCGTGTTCCGTCCCGCCGGATCTGCCGACCCTGTAGGCGGGAGAAGGCCAGCCCCGTGCCTGGCAGATCTCCTGCAACCTGCTCCTCGGGTCCGCGCCAGGGTCGGATCCCGATTCGAGCAGAGGGACTAATATGGTATTTCTTATGACGGACCGTGCGGTTTCGAATCCTGCCTCCAGGAATACCGCTCCGCAAAGCGATTCGACAACATCGGCCGTCATGGCTCTGGAGACCGACTTCAGTCCCTCGCCGGCCATCACGCACCGGTCGAGCCCCAGCCTCCTGCCCGCTGCGGAAAGGGCTCTCGAGGAGACCAGGGATCTCTTCCGTCTGGTGAGTTCTCCCTCGTCCTCGTCCGGGAAGACCTCGATGAGCATTTCCCTGGCCAGCAGTTCAAGGACGGCGTCACCGAGGAACTCGAGAAGCTCGTAATGCTCCCGGGATCCTTCCGACCTGTGGGTCAGCGCTCTCCGCAGAAGCGCCTCGCTTCGGAAACAGTATCCGATCGACGCCTCCGCCGCCCTGAAGGCGACGGAGGCGTCGACTGTCGATGGATGCACTATATGCGGCCAACCGCCAGGGAGACATTGTGTCCCCCGAATCCGAACGAATTGCTCAGGGCATACCTCACACTCGCGCTGCGGGCCTCCCCGGGGACATAGTCCAGATCGCAGATCGGGTCGGGGTTTACCAGAGTCGCCGTCGGAGGGACGATGCCTTCCCTCATTGCGAGGATCGTGAAGACGAGTTCGATCGCTCCGGCCGCACCGAGCATGTGTCCGGTGACCGACTTCGTGGACGAAACCATGATCCTGTGGGCTCGATCTTCTCCGAGCGCGGTCTTGATGGCCTGCGTCTCACCCGAATCGTTCAGCTCCGTGGAAGTCCCGTGCGCATTGATGTAGTCGACTTCCTCCGGAGTGATCCCGGCATCCTTCATCGCCAGGACCATGGCCCTGGCGGAGCCCTCTCCACCCTCGGCCGGAGCGGTGATGTGGAAGGCGTCGCATGTCATCCCTGCGCCCAGCATCTCCGCGAGGATGGGAGCGCCGCGCTTCACGGCGGCCTCATAGTCCTCGAGGACGATGACGGAGGCGCCCTCGGACATGACGAATCCGTCTCGATCACGGTCGAACGGCCTGGAGGCGGTCAACGGATCGTCGTTCCTCGTCGAGAGGGCCTTGAGGGAGCAGAAGCCTCCGAGACCCATCATGGTTATGGGGGCCTCGGCTCCTCCGGCGAGTATTGCATCGGCCCTGCCGAGGCGGATCGCGTCCATCGCCGCGGCGATCGCGTGCCCGCTCGTAGCGCAGGCCGTCACCGTTGCGAAGTTGATCCCCCTGGCATTCAACTCGATCGCGACGCGGCCGCAGGCCATGTTCCCGATCATCATAGGACAGAAGAACGGACTGATCCTGTCGACACCCTTCTCCAGAGCCTTGCTGTGCTCCGTCTCCATCGTCCCGAGGCCGCCTATGCCGGTTCCGATGATCACGCCAAGCCTGTCGGGGTCGACCGAGCCGTTCCCCAGACCCGCTGCGGCGTATGCCTCCTTCGCAGCCACTATCGCGAACTGCGTGTACCTGTCGGATCTCGCGGCCAGCTTGCGGTCGAGGAACTTCTCCGCTTCGAATCCGTGGACTTCGCCTGCTATCTGGGTGGTATATGGGGCGGGATCCAGCAGGGTAATCCTGCGGATTCCGCTCCTGCCGGCCACGGCGTTGGACCAGCACTCAGCGACATCGAGACCGATCGGGCTGATCGCACCCAGGCCAGTTATGACTACCCGCCTCTTCACCTCACCCGTCCTTACGCAGAGTGTGAGTGGAACGCGACAGCGCCTCTACTCCACCACTCCGTGGGACTCGAGGTACTTGATGACGTCGCCGACGCTCTTCAGCGAAGATGAGTCTTCGTCGGAAATCTTCAGCTTGAAGGAGTCTTCGAAATCCATCATCAGTTCCACGAGATCCAGGGAGTCCGCACCGAGGTCGGTCTGGAAGTTCGCTTCGGGGGTGACCTCTTCGGATCTGACGCCCAGCTTGTTGACTATTATCTCGGTCACGCGGTTCTCGAGGGACATGTGTCTCTCCTCTCAGGTTGACAATCCACCGTCTACGGGTATCACTGTTCCATTCACATAACATGAGCCATCACCCAGCAGGAAGGCCGCCACTTCGGCCACGTCCCCGGGGAGTCCCATCCTTCCGAGCGGAATCCGGTCGGCGTATCCCTTCCTGACCTCCTCCGGAAGGCTCAGGGTCATCTCGGTCTCGATGAAGCCCGGCGCGATCGCGTTAACTCGGATGTTCCTCGATGCGAGCTCCCTTGCGAGAGACCGCGTGAATCCTATCAGACCAGCCTTGCTCGCAGCGTAGTTGGCCTGTCCCGCGCTGCCCACCAGCGCGACCACCGAGGACATGTTCACGATCGATCCGGCCCTGTTGCGCATCATATGCCTGGATACAGCCCTGGTAACGAGATAGGCTCCGGTCAGGTTGACTTTGAGCACCTTCTCCCAGGCTTCCAGGTCCATCCTCATGAGGAGGTTGTCCCTTGTGATCCCGGCGTTGTTAACGAGCCCGAGCACAGGGGGAGCTTCGGTGAATATCCGATCACAAACCGCGTTAACGTCGTCCTCGGACGTAACGTCCATGCGGTAGGGTCTGAATCCCGTACCCAGTTCGGCAGCGGCCGCCTGAAGCTGCTCCTCGAGCATGTCGCAGGCGGCGATCGTCCATCCGTCCTGGAGCAGGCGGCGCGAGACGGCCAGGCCTATGCCTCTCGCAGCTCCTGTGACTATCGCGGTTCTCGGCGCCATTGCCTCCTCCTTCCCGCGGAATCCTTCAACTCACTCGGTCCACTTGACTATGATTCCCGCCCAGGTCAGCCCTGCGCCGAACGCTGCCAGCACGACCGTGCGGGGTGGAACGATTATCCCATTTCTCAGGGCTTCGTCTAGTGCTATCGGTATCGAAGCCGCGGAAGTGTTCCCGAACCTGTCTATGTTGATGTACACCTGCTCGGGAGAAAGCTCGAGAGCCCTTGCCGTCGCATCGATGATCCTGTAGTTGGCCTGGTGGGAGATGAGCAGATCGACATCGGCCTTTGCGGTGCCGTCCATTTCCAGGGCCAGAAGGCAGGAATCCCTCATCGCCCTGACCGCATGCTTGAACGTCTCGGATCCGTTCATCGCGATGCAGTGGAGCCCGGCATCCACCGTTTCGTGCGTGGCCGGGTTCCTGGAACCGCCGGCCTGCTGGACCAGAAGATCGCTTATCGCTCCGTCGCTTCCCCAGTGGTATCCCCCCAGGAGCCCGCCGGGACCCTGGCTGGAGATGGCTGCGGCGCCGGCCCCGTCACCGAAAAGGACGCAGCTTGCGCGATCCTTCCAGTTGGTGATCTTGGTGAGGCATTCGGCACCTATCACGATCATCCTGTCGAACATGCCGGATTCGATCAGTGCACGGGCCTGGATCAGACCGTAGACGAATCCGCTGCAGCCGGCCTCGAAGTCCCACGCGGGTACGTGATGCAGCCCGAGCCGGTTGGCAACCAGGCAGGCCGTAGCCGGAAACGCGTAGTCCGGGGTGACGGTGGCTATGATGAGCGCCTGCACATCGCCCGCAGACCATCCGGCGGCCTTCATGGCTTCGGAGGCCGCCTCGACCGCAAGGTCAGAGGTGGCCGTGTCGGCATCCGTGATATGCCGGGTCTTGATGCCGGTGCGCGTGGTGATCCACTCG
Source organism: Candidatus Fermentibacterota bacterium (assembly GCA_963718745.1). Classification (GTDB taxonomy): domain Bacteria; phylum Fermentibacterota; class Fermentibacteria; order Fermentibacterales; family Fermentibacteraceae; genus Fermentibacter. Next base: position 987,241 of record OY970370.1, read on the forward strand.
TCGGTGGTATCCACGATCTTCTCCAGATCGGCGTTCGTCAGGATCCTGTCCGGAACCTTGTGTCCGGTGCCGACAATGTAGGCTTTTCTGCTCACTGGTTCTCCCCCTGGGGTACTGCCACTTCCCGCAGCCCCTCCATTATCATGCGGTTCACCCCGCTCCTGTGGAATCCGCACGCAGCTGCAATGGCATTCCTTATGGCCTTGGGACCAGAATTGCCGTGCGCGATTATCGAAACTCCGTTGAGGCCGAGGAGCGGTGCGCCGCCGTACTCTGCCGAGTCGAGCCTCTTCCAGAGCTTGCTGAATGCAGGCCGCATGAGGAGAAAGCCTGCGCGGCTGTACCAGTGTCCCGTCATCTCGGTGAAGAGAGCTCCACCTATCAGGCCGGAGATGGATTCTGTGAACTTGAGGATGATGTTGCCCACGAAGCCGTCGCAGACCACGACGTCGGCCTGTCCCTCGAGGATGCCGTCGCCCTCGATGTTTCCGATGAACTCGAGGCTGGAGGACTCCAGCATCTCATATGTCTGCTGTTCGGTGGGCGATCCCTTGGTCCTCTCGGATCCGACGTTGAGCAGCGCCACCCTGGGACGTCCGATCCCGAACACCCCTCTGGAATAGGCGGAGCCCATGAGCGCGAACTGCCTGAGATTCTCCGGCTTGCAGCCGACGTTGGCTCCCACGTCCAGCACGACCGCAGGGTTCCCCAGTGTAGGGAAGGTCGCCGCTATCGCGGGCCGGGATATCCCTTCGAGGCGTCCAAGGGCGAAGAGGCTCGCAGCCATCATCGCGCCGGTGTTGCCCGGTCCGGCCATGGCGTCGACCCGACCTTCCTTCTGCATTCCAGCCATCACCATTATGGAGCTGTCCGGCTTGGATTTGAGAGCCTCCGCCGGATGCTCGTCCATTTCGATGACCTGGCCTGCATGCTGGATGTCCAGGGGCAACCTTCCGGCTCCCGACCTCGCGAGCAGCGGCTCGAGAATGGCACGGTCGCCGACCAGGGTGATGCGGGCTCCGTCGGACAGATCCGGAGGACCGCTGCGGAAGAACTCCACGGCCCCGTCGACGACTGCAGAAGGACCTCTGTCCCCGCCCATCGCATCCACGGCCACCCTGACATCAGGCGACAACGGCTTGCCTTACTCGGTCTTTGCCTCGGTAACCTGACGGCCGTCGTAGAACCCGCAGTGCCTGCATATGCGATGCGGAAGCCTGGGCTCGCCGCACTTGGGGCAGGAACTGGTCGAGCCGGCGACCAGCTTCCAGTGGGTGCGCCGCTTGTCCCTGCGCGCTGTCGACGTTCTTCTCTTCGGAACTGGCATCGTTCATCCTCCCGACGGGTATCGCACCCGATTCAACGAACACATCCGGTGTCACGGACACCGTCGTGCCCGCACCGGCTTACGTTCAGATCTTCCCCGCACACCGGGCATAGTCCGCGACAGTCTTCGCGGCACAGCGGTTTTCCGGGGACCGAAAGTATTACCGCTTCCCGAACTGCGTCAAGTAGGGACATGCTCCGTCCGCCCCTGGGCAGCTTCACTGCAGGCGTCTCCGACGAATCCACGGCGCCGTCCCTCGTAAAAACCGCAAAGACGTCTTCAGCCACCTCGAATGAAGCCCTCGCGAGGCACCTGGCGCAGGAGGTGGCGAAGAGGGCCTTGAAACGTCCGCGGACGATTATCGAACGCTCGGTATAGTTCACATCGAGGTCCAGCGTTCCTGTCTTTGCTGCCGGCTGCACACCCTCGATCATCCATTCGACGGGCTCCAGGTCGATCTCGAAGACCCCCCTGTTGCTTCCGGTCTTCAGGCTGGACAGGTCGATGACCATCCCGCGGGCATCGAGAAGCAGCATTCGATCAGTCCTTCCCGCCTGCCGCGATCAATTCAGATCATCGTGCGGATGGAGTGCTCGAGCACGTCGAGGTCCTGTTCCGTCCCGGATTCGAGATAGATCCTCGCGAGAGGTTCCGTCCCGCTCATCCTGACCAGGACGGATGCCCCGCCGGACAGGCGGAATCTCCGCCCGTCGGTCGAGTCCGATCCCTCGACGGATCTCCCCCCCAGTTCGGAGGGCGATCCCGCGAGGAAGAGAGCCTTCATCCGCAAGGCGGTATCCTCCCGGAGCGGGATGTCCAGACGCCTGTGCGCGAGCCGGCCGAACCGGCTCCAGAGTCCCTCGAGCTGGCTTGCAAGCCCTGCACCTCTGCGGGCGCACATCTCGCATGCGAGCAGGCAGGCCAGTATGCCGTCCTTCTCGGGGACGTGGCCGCCGATCGAGAGTCCGCCGCTCTCCTCGCCCGCCAGGACGACTTCCCTGGAAAGCATCACTCCGCCGAGATACTTGAATCCGACCGGGGTCTCCACGACCTCCCTGCCGTGCATCGAGGCAACCCTGTCCATGAGGCTCCCCGTTGTAACCGATCTCACGCCGGCTCCGCGGCAGCCCCGCTCCTGCACCAGGTACTCGAAGAGCAGAGCAAGGAAATCGTGCGGAGAGACGAAACACCCGTTCTCGTCCACCAGTCCGAAACGGTCGGCATCACCGTCGGTGGCGACTCCGATCGATGCCCCGCTGCGGACGACCTCGACAGAGAGGTCCGAGAGACCCTTCTCGTTCGGTTCGGGGTGCCTGCCGTCGAAGAGGGGATCCCTCCGCTCGTGTATGGTCCGGACAGATGCGCCCGAGATCTGGAGGAACCGGTCCAGGAGCCCGCTCCCAGTGCCATTGAAGGCGTCGTACACAACGCGGAGCCCGCCTCGAGAAATCACGCTGCGGTCTACGAACTGTTCGAGGTCGGCAAGATACGGCGCGGTGAAATCCTCCACCCGCACCGATCCGTGTCCCGGGGGCGGGACCGCGCCTGTCTCGATCAGTTCCTCGACCCTGCGGGTGATCTCGCCCGTGGCCGGTCCCCCGTGTCCGGGAGAGAACTTGACTCCATTGTACATGAAGGGATTGTGGCTCGCCGTGAAATTGACTACCCCACCCAGCCCGAGGCGTCTGACGGCATGGGAGAGGACCGGGGTCGGCACCGGCCTGTCCGCGAGAAGCACTTCGAAGCCGTACGACGCGAACCTCTCCGCAGCATCGGCGGCGAGCTCGGGCGAGAGGAATCGCGTATCTCCCCCCACCACGACACTCGATGCGCCCGATTCGAGGATGTACGCAGCGAGGGCGTCCACCACCGAATGGACCCGGTCCCACGTGAAGTCGCGTGCGATCACGCCCCTCCAGCCGGATGTGCCGAAGGCTATCCGGGGTTCAGTCGGCTTCGGGGTCATGATCCTCGAACCATCGCAGGGCGCGCTGTACGGTCTCGTCGTGAGGCGCCATCACCCTGTAGTAGGTGTCCATGTCCCAGACCCTGAGGGAGATCTCCCGCAGCAGTGCTCCTTCGATGTAGACCCTGCTGTCGGCCCAGTCGGAGGCTTCATATGTGAAACCTTCGGCTGCGAGATAGCTCTCGAATGCGGCGAGCAGCTCCTCGTCAGGCCAGAAATCATCGGGGACGTCGTTCTCCAGAACATAATCCGACGCGAAACCGAAGAAGAGCGCCTCCTCCTCCAGGCCGAGGACCAGTTCGGCGTCTATGCTGTCAGGTTCGACCGTGATATCCGGCACGATCCCCCAGTCCTCCTCCGCTCCTGGTTCCAGGAAGTCATCGCGGAGTGTCCTGTCGATGCAGCGCCCGTCGGGCGTGTAGTACCGCGCAGTCGTCAGCTTGACCGCATAATGCCCCAGCCCCGGGTAGTCTCCCAGGTCGGAGAGGGACTGGACCGAGCCCTTACCGAAGGTCCGCATGCCGATGATGACAGCCGCGTCGTTGTCCTGCAGGGCGCCCGCGAGAATCTCCGCGGAGCTGGCGCTCCCGCCGTCGACGAGCACGACGAGCTCCCCGTGATAGAGGACGGCCCTGCGGGCGTAGTAGTTCTGTTCACCTACGGCCTGTCCGCGGGTCGTCACCACCAGTGCTCCGGAGGGCAGGAAGATGTCGGCAACATCGATCGAAGGCGTGAAGAGGCCGCCGGAGTTGCCCCTGAGGTCGAGGATGAGCCTCTGCGCGCCGTCGCCGGCCAGCGAATCCACTGCCTGCAGGACCTCGGCGGCGGAGGTTTCGGAGAACCTGGAGAGGCGCAGATATCCTGTTCCGGGGGAGACCATGAAGAAGGCGGATACGGAGGGATAGTCTATCACGTCCCTCTCGATGGGCACGACCAGGGTGTCGGACACTCCCGTCCGCGTGATGGAGAGGACGACGGTCGTCCCCCTGGGGCCGCGTATCAGGGATACCGCCTCGTCAGTGAGGAGACCCTCGGTTCCCGTACTGTCGATCCTGATTATCCTGTCGCCGGATCTGATGCCGCTCCGGTGCGCGGGCGTGCCCTCGAGGGGAGAGATGACCGTGAGCCAGCCGTCCCTCTGACCGATCGTCACGCCGACTCCCTCGAACGAGCCTTCGAGCTGAACCCTCAGGTCGTCGTACTGGTCCGGTGTCAGGAGCATGCTGTTCGGATCCAGGGACATCAGCATGCCCTCGATGGCCGCTTCGATGAGTTCGGCCGATCCGACCGTATCGACATACGCGGACCGGGTCATGCTGTACACATCCATGAAGAGCTCGGCCGCCGACATGCGCGCCGAAGCCGGTTCGGCCGCGGCGGGAGCTGCAACGTTCATCATCGAGAAGACCAGCAGTGCGGCCCCTGCGGAAGCCGCGAGCCAGCCCGGTATCGGCTTTCGCATCTGGTTCACACCTTCCGGGTTGCCGTGGGGGCTGTCCCCCGCAGACGGATTGCATCTTCGACCGTTTCGAGAATCATGTCGTCCAGCCCGGGTCCGGGCAGGGCCGCATCCAGCACACGGAAGCGCGGATGCTTCGCTGCCAGGGAGAGATACTCCCTGCGCACCCTCTCGTGGAACCCGAGATCCTCCATCTCGATCCTGTCGGGGCCGCCCTTCCTCGAGCCCAGCCTCGCCATACCGGCTGCAGGATCCAGATCGAGGAGAAGGGTCAGATCAGGGTCCAGCCCACCCGTCGCGAAGCTGCATGCGGCTTCGACCAGGTCCCTGTCCAGACCGCGGCCGGCGGTCTGATAGGCGAGCGTGGCATCGTTGTATCGCTCGCAGATCACGACCCGTCCTCCGGCCAGGGCGGGTCTGACGACCTGCTCGACGTTGGAGGCCCGGGAGGCCAGGTAGAGCATCAGCTCGGCCGCCGGAGGGACTTCGAGGGCGGGATCGAGCAGTATGTGCCTTATCTTCTCGGCGAGAGGGGGGCCTCCGGGTTCGCGGGTATGGACCACCTGCATGCCTCTTTCGCGCAGGCGGTCCGCGAGGATGAGCGACCTCGTGGTCTTGCCGGCTCCCTCGACGCCCTCGAAGGTGATGAAGAAGCCCGCAGGCCCCCTCGGGTCTGGATCAGGTATCACGCGCCTTCCCGGTTGCCCCCGTAGGTGCGGATGTACTCCTCGGTCATCTCCCGGCACTTGTCGTCATAGTACTGGATCGGAGGTGACTTGAAGAAGTAGGAGGAAGGCGCCTCGATGGCTCCGCTGAGGCCGTTGTCGAGCGCCAGCTTGGCGCATCTGACTGCATCGATGATGACCCCTGCCGAATTGGGACTGTCCCAGACCTCGAGCTTGCACTCCAGGTTCAGGGGCACGTCGCCGAATGTGGTGCCCTCCATGCGGATGTAGCACCACTTCCTGTCGTCCAGCCATTCGATGTAGTCGCTGGGGCCGATATGGACGTTGCGCGGGGCGAGGCCGCCGGGGATCTGGGATGTGACGGCGTTCGTCTTGGAGATCTTCTTGGATTCGAGCCGCTCGCGCTCCAGCATGTTCAGGAAATCGGTGTTCCCGCCGACATTGAGCTGATAGGTCCTGTCGAGCCTCACGCCACGGTCCTCGAAGAGCCTGGTGAGTATCCTGTGCAGGATGGTGGCCCCGACCTGGCTCTTGATGTCGTCGCCCATGACTGGCAGGTTCTTGTCTCTGAATCTCTTCTGCCAGTAGGGCTCGCGGGCGATGAAAACCGGGATGGCGTTGACGAATGCGCAGCCTGCCTCCAGGACCTGCTCGACGTACCACTTCGTGGCTTCCTCGCTGCCTACGGGCAGGTAGTTCACCACGACGTCGGTCTGGGTGTCCCTGAGGATCCTCACGATGTCGGCCGTCGGTCCGGGGGCCTTCTTGATCACGGGGGTGAGATACTTGCCGAGGCCGTCGTGCGTCATGCCCCGCTCTACCCTGATGCCCGACTCGGGCACGTCGCAGAACTTGAAGGTGCAGTTGGGATCGGCGGAGATGGCCTCGCTGAGGTCCTTGCCGACCTTGGTGACGTTTATGTCGAAGGCGGCGGAGAACTCGACGTCGCTGATGTGATATCCGCCGAGATTGACATGCATGAGGCCCGGAACCTTCTGATCATCCTTGACATTCTTGTAGAACTCGACACCCTGGACAAGGCTGCTCGCGCAGTTGCCCACTCCGATGATCGCGACTCTGACCTTTTTCTCACCCATCAGTAACCTCCCTGGGACGGGATTCTCAATCCCTGTCCCCCAGCGATGGCCTGTCCTCCGAGAAGACGTTCACCAGCCTCTGGACAGCGGTCAGCCATGTACCGACCGAGACGAGGGCCAGCATCCATACAAGAGGACGAGCATTCCCGGCTGCAGGTGTCGCCGCCAGGGCGACTATCATCAGCACCAGTCTCTCGGTTCTGGTGAACAGCCCGACCTTGCAGGGTATCCCCACACCCTCTGAACGTGCACGCGTATAGCTGACCATGAAGGAACCGGACAAGGCAACCGGCGCAAGGATCAGGATCACGGGATAATCCGCGTACGCACGCCCGGCAAGCAGGGCGAAGTACAGCAGGAATTCACCGATCCGGTCGCAGCTCGAATCGAGAACGGCACCGGCGCGGCTGACCATGTTCCTTTTCCGCGCCACACCACCGTCTACGGCATCCAGGATGCTGCCCGCGATCAGTATCGCGGCCGACACGACGTACTGGCCCTTCCAAGCGAAGAAGGCTGCAAGCGCGGTGACCGCAAGTCCCGCCAGAGTTATGGCGGACGGACTGACCCCGGCCCGGGCCAGCAGACTTATGAGCGGATCAAGCAGACGCCTGCCTGCAAGCCTTATCCGTTCCTGGGTCAAGTATCCTCCAGATGCTGCAATGCAACGGATTTGGGAACATAGACGACCCCGGACGGACCGTCAATCAGAAGCTTTGCGGGGCTTCTCCGCTCCGCCCACCACGAGAGTGATCTCGCCCTTCAGGACCCTGGAGGTGGAGGCCGCCAGGATCTCCGAGACAGTGCCTCTGATGTACTCCTCGTGGAGCTTCGTCATCTCCCTCGCGAGGCAGGCCGGACGGTCGCCGAACACGTCGAGCAGGTCGGCGAGCACCTTGGAGACGTGATGCGGGCCGACGAAGAAGATAATCGTATGAGGCAGGCCGGAGATCTCCTTCAGCCGGTTGACCCGCTGACCCGGTTTCCGCGGGAGGAATCCCTCGAAGAAGAACCTGTCGGGTGGGAGTCCGGAGGCGACCAGGGCTGTGAGAGCGGCCGAAGGCCCCGGTATGACCTCGACCCTGGCACCGCACTCGACAGCAAGCCGCACCGCGCGGAAACAGGGATCGGAGACGCCGGGCATGCCTGCATCCGTAACGAGCGCAACCCTGTCACCGGCCGCCAGCCTCTCCTTCAGGAGGGGCAGCCTGCCCTCTGCGTTGAAGTCGTTGTAGCTCAGCATGCGGCCTCTGCCCGGAGCGAGCTTCGAGGACCGCCGGGTATCCTCGGCCAGGACGAGGTCGGCTTCAGCGAGAACCGTGGAAGCTCTCGGAGAAAGGTCCGACATGTTCCCAATCGGGGTCGAGACGAGCAGGAGGACGCCCCTGACGGAGGCTTCGGGGCGGTCAGCGCCCACCGCGGTCGAGCAGCCTTTCCTGGATTTCCCTGATGCGGCTGCGCCTCGACTCGGTCTCCGCGGCATCGGATTCGAACCGGACGAGCAGGACGGTACCTTCGGGGCAGTCCCCCGGCAGCTCGATCGCCGGCACCAGGAGGCGCCTCCCGTCATCTGCAAGGAGCACGGCGATGCCCTCCTCGATCCTGTCCAGCGTCATGTGGAAGGGCATCAGACATCCTCCTCGGAGTGCCAGATGCCTCCGCCGAGGATGGACTGTGCGATGTTGGTCAGATGGTCCCCCATCCTCTCGCAGTAGTTCACGAAATCGTGTACGGCGAGGCCCGCCAGGCCGTCACGGTTGACTCCGCAGAGGGAGTTCGTGTAGATGGCCCTGCACTGCTCGTCGATCAGGTTGAGCTTCTCCTCGAGGGCGAGGACGCTGCCCGATGCCCTGACGTCCTTCTTGTCGAGGGCTTCGACGATCTCGTCCAGCATCCTGCTCACAGTCTCAGAGGCCTTCCTCGCCGAATCACGGAGAACCGGGTCCACTCCCTGGAGCCTTCCCCCGATCCTCTCCCTTGCTTCGACCACGTTCACGGCGTTGTCGGATATCCTCTCGAGGTCGTTGATGCTGTGCAGCAGGACCGGGAGGCGGAGGGACAGCTCGTCGGAGAGGTCCCGGCTGAAGAGCTTCGTGGCATAGATGGTTATCGCGCTCTGCATCTCGTCCACCCGGTTCTCCATGGTCAGGATCTCTTCGGACCTGGGTCTGCCCTCGAAGAAGCACTCGAAGGCCTTGTTGACGGTGCTCCGGGTGTAGTCGGCCATGCGGACGACCGTCCTGTCGATCTCGTCCACGGCGAGGACGGGCGTGTCCAGCAGCTTGTCGCTGAGTTTGACCTCGGCTGCGTCAGCAGCAGTGAGGTCCTCTCCGGGGACGAGGAACCGGCTCAGCCGTGTTAGCAGCGGGACAAGCGGCAGGAAGACGATGGCATTGAAGATGTTGAAGAGTGAGTGGGCATTCGCGACCTGCCGGAGCGGATCGGTGCTCGAACCTTCGACGATGCGCATGTAGAAGCTGCCGGCACGGGCCAGGATCATCCCGAAATACAGGGCGCCTATGAGATTGAACAGGGTGTGGGCCATCGCGGCACGGCGGGCCGACTTGTTTGTTCCGATCGCGGCGAGCTGGGCTGTGATGGTCGTGCCGATGTTGTCGCCCAGCACCAGGTACACGGCGCCTTCCAGCGTGATCAGGCCAGCGCCGGCAAGCGTCATGGTGAGGCCGACCGTGGCGCTCGAACTCTGGATGATGCAGGTCACGAGAGTGCCCGCGAGGATTCCGAGGAACGGCGACTGGCTGAAGAGCGTGAAGAAGTTCCTGACGGGCAGGCTCGCCTCCAGGGGCTCGAGGGAGCCCTTCATGATATTCATGCCGAGCAGCAGGATGCCCAGGCCCATGGTCACGCGGCCCCAGAAACGGGTGGTGCTGCTGCGCCCGGCGAAGCTCATGATCAGACCGAGAGCGATCCCGGGATATGCGTATGCGTTGATCTTGAAGGCTATCAGCTGGCCGGTCATCGTGGTCCCGATGTTGGCTCCGAGTATCACGCCGACGGCCTGCTGGAGCGTCATCAGCCCCGTGTTGACGAAACTCACGAGGATGACGGTGGTGGCGCTGGAACTCTGGATGATGCCGGTGACGAGGGCTCCGGCGAGGAGACCCATGACCCGGTTGCTTGTGAGCTTGCTCAGGATGCTTCTCATCTTGTTGCCCGCGACCCTCATGAGGCCTTCGGACATCATCTTCATCCCGAGGAGGAACAGGGCGAGGCCGCCGACCATCTGGAAGATGATGACCTTCAGATCGATGGACAGCTCCTCGAACCTGACGGAGCAGATGCTGCCGTCGGCGCATACGACCTCGGCGCTGGCGACGACGTCTCCCATGCCTCGTCCGGCAGGCACAGCCCGGCGGAGGCGGAGCCCGACGAGTCCGTCAGGACCAGCAGGCGCAGGATCTCGCCGCTCGAGGTATCCGAGAGCAGAGGCGTGCTCGGCTGTCCCTCGATCGGGACCAGGCTGCCGTCACCCGGGTTGATCGAGAAGACCACATGCGCACCGGAGACAGGCGCACCCGTGGCTGAGTCGGTCACTACGACGCGGATCGGATCATCCAGCAGCCCTCCTGATGATCCGGTCTGCATGCCGCCCGTGCATTCCACGAGCAGACCGGATTCCTGGAGGTTGCCGCCGGCGCCGGTGAGGGCGAGGAGGAGCAACAGACAGTTAATCATTTTGAGTTTGGATTATAGGTTTCCCGGCACTCTCCCGCCACCTCCGGCTTGCGCGCGAGGCTCCGGGAAGATAGTTTCCACGCATGTCTGCGAAGTTTGTGAAGAAGGCGCTTGCACTGCTCGAGAGCCTCAGGCCCAAGGCCTGGCTCAAGAACCTGTTCCTGTTCGCCGGCATCATCTTCGCGAGACTCTGGAGCTTCCCTGCCATCGCAGGGACCGCGCTGGGCGTCCTGGGCTTCTCCCTGCTCGCGGGTTCTGTCTACCTTTTCAACGACGTCGCCGACAGGAACAGGGACAGGCTCCACCCGGAGAAGAAACTTCGGCCGGTGGCCTCCGGCAGGCTCTCCCCCCGCGAGGCCGTCTCGGCGGCGGCGGTCATCGCCCTCATGGTGCTCGCGTCCTCGTGGTTCCTGTCCCCGCGCTTCTTCGCCGTCTGTCTTGCATATGTCCTGCTCCAGTTCCTCTACTCCTCCCGGCTCAAGCACGTGCCGATACTCGACTGCCTCGCGATAGCGATGGGTTTCGTCCTGAGGGCGCTGGCCGGGGTCGAGCTCGCCGCGGATGCCGGATATGCCATCACGATCTCCCCCTGGCTCCTGCTCTGCACGTTCTTCGTGGCGGTGTTCCTGGCCTTCTCGAAGCGCAGGGCCGAGGTGACCTCCCTGGGCGAGGACGCGCAGGGTCACAGGGCGATACTCCGGGATTACAGCCCGCAGCTCCTGGACGAGATGATCGGGATCTCCACCGCGTCCAGCCTGATGTGCTACGCGATCTACACGGTAAGCGAGAGGACGGTCGAGCAGGTCTCCCCCAACCTCTGGGTAACGGTCCCGTTCGTCGCCTTCGGGATCTTCCGCTACCTGTTCCTCGTACACCGCAGGGGGCTGGGTGGAAGCCCCGAGAAGACGCTCCTGTCCGATCCCTCCCTCCTGATCAACATCATCCTCTGGCTGGGCACCGTCCTGGCGGTTCTCCGGTTCTTCCCGGCCAAGGCGCCGTGACCGGGAGCATCTCCGGGCTGGCGGAGGCCAAGATCAACCTGGGCCTCCGGATAATCGGGCGACGACCGGATGGTTACCACGACATAAGGAGCATCTTCCACTCGATCTCTCTCGCGGACAGTATCGAAATCGAGCTGCGGGAGGGCGGGGGGATCTCGATCGAGGTCGAGGGCGGGGGCGGACTTGTCCCTGCCGACTCCACCAATCTCGCCTGGAAGGCTGCTGCCGCATTCCTGGACAGGACCGGAGCCCGGACAGGCGTCTCGATCAGGATCCACAAGAGGATACCGGCCGGAGGGGGGCTCGGAGGCGGGAGCAGCGATGCGGCCTGCACTCTCAGGCTCCTCCGCGACATCACTGGTCTGGATCCGGGGCTGGAATCCCTCGCCCGGGAGCTGGGGAGCGACGTGCCCTTCTTCCTGCGTGGCGGGGCCGCCCTGGTCGAGGGCAGGGGCGAGAGGATCACCCCCATCCCGGCAGGAGACTTCCGGGTGCTGATCCTGGACCCCGGCATACCGTCTTCGACGGCCCGCGCCTATGCAGACTGGGATATGAGACACCCCGGCTTGACGATACGACATTCCATGTATGATCTTTCGCCTCCGGAACTTGCTTGGCATGAGGGTAAACCTTTCCCTGTAAGCCTCTGCAACGACTTCCTGCCGCTCCTGGTGGAGCGCTTTCCGGTAATGGCCGAGACGGCTGACAGACTGGACGCCTGCGCGTCGGTCTGGGGGCTGTCGGGGTCGGGTTCGTGCTTCTATGCCCTCTTCAAGGAGGCATGGGAGGTCGAATCCCTGGAAGCGAGCGTCCCGAGGCGCTTCTCCCCGGTTGTGTGCAGGGCGACAGGTTCCGCTGGGGTGTCGTCCAATTGGTAGGACGCAGGAATTTGGATCCTGTAGTTGGAGGTTCGAGTCCTCCCGCCCCAGCCACCGCAATCCCTGAGAGGAAGGGGTAATAGTAATGCCTGGAACGATCGATCTCAAAGTCAGGAACAGGGCGTCGTCCGGTTCGGCCGAAGCCAGGAGGATGAGAAGAGCGGGAGAGCTCCCGGCCGTGCTCTACGGCGGCGGGAAGGAGACCGTGCTCGTCCTCGAGACCTTCGAGTTCATGAAGAAGATCGGCTATGCCTCGGCGGCAGGCATGGTCACGCTCGTCGACCCTGATGGCGCGAAGACCACCGCGATCATCAAGGAAGTGCAGTGGAACCGGCTTACGGACAAGCCTCTGCATGTCGACTTCTACAGGGTTTCCATGGATCAGATCGTCGAAGTGAAGGTTCCCCTGCACTTCGAGGGTACGCCCAAGGGGCTCCTTTTCGGCGGCGTATTCGACCAGCTGATGCACGAGGTCACGGTCAAGGTCAAGGCTTCCTCGATCCCGTCGAAGATCAGCGTCGACGTCTCCGACCTGGGCATCGGCGATGCTCTCCATGTGAGAGACCTCGTGCTCCCGGAGGGCGTGAAGCCCGACACCTCCGCCGATCTGCCGATAGCCCACGTGGTTCCGCCTACGGTCGAGAAGACCAAGCCCGCCGAGGCGGTCGCTGACGAGACCGCGGCTGCACCGGCCGTCGAGGAAGACAAGAAGAAGAAGGATTGACGGAGGAAACCGGAATGCCCGGGCCGAGGCTGGTTCTCTGCCTTGGCAACCCGGGGCCGAAATACTCGCTCACCTGGCATAACGCCGGCTTCTGGACCGCGGACGTTCTCGCGGCAGAGGCCGGCGTCTCGTTCACCAACGCCGGCCTGTTCTCGGCGGTCACGCTTCCCGGCGGCCTGGAGCTGGCCAAGCCCATGACCTTCATGAACGAGAGCGGCCGTGCGGCTGCAACTCTCCTCAGGCTGCACGACATGTCCCCGGGTGATCTGCTGGTGGTCTGCGACGAGGCGAGCCTGCCCCTCGGAAGGCTGAGGCTCCGGGCGGGAGGCTCGGCCGGTGGTCACAAGGGGCTTTCGAGCATAATCGCTTCTCTCGGAACAGACTGTTTCGCGAGGCTCCGCCTGGGCATCGGCCCCGCTCCGGGTTCGGCCGGTTTGGCGGATCATGTGCTGTCGAGGGTGCCCCGTTCCCTCGAGGAGGAGACCTCGGTGATGGCCCACAGGGCGGCGGACTGCGTTATGAAGGCTTTCCGGGACGGCATCGAGGCGGCCCAGGAGGTGTTCAACCGGGAGGCGCCCTGAGGGAGCCACCGGCACGCCCGCCTGAAGAATGAGAAGAGGGGCCGCCTGAGGGCGGCCCCTCCCTTTGCTGCCTATGGATTACTGGGCGGCGCCGAAGGCACCGGGGTTGGCCGAAGTGGCCATTATGCCGATCATCTCGGCCATGTCACTTCCGTCGACGGTCGAAGTGCAAGCGACGCCCTGGTCGGTGAAGTCCACGGTGTAGTACATCCAGGCCTCCGACTCCGACAGGACGGAGGGGTCGAAGCCGGACTCCTCGCCCATCATGTCGAAGATCAGCGCCATGTAGGCGGGGAAGTTCATGCCGAAGACCATTTCCTTGTCGGAGCCTGCACCTGCGAAGTAGGCGTCTCCGCCCATCGTCTCGCCCGCGTAGGTTCCGTTTATGACCTCGGCTATGAGCATCGGCTCGGGAGCCATCTCCAGGACGAGCAGATCTTCGTGCAATGCTAGCCAGGCTGTGAAGGCCAGGGCGGGAACCTCCTGCGCCGCGACGGTAACCTGTGCGTCGGCGATCACGGAAGGATCGATCGCCGTGCCGTAGGTGAGATACTGGATGCCTTCTATCACAGTGTCGCGGGGTGCCGAGAAGGCTATCCCCTCGACGCCCTGCATCAGATCCTGGCTGAATGCGATGGAGAACTCGATCCAGCCCCTCACATCCGCAAGGTCTGATCCGACAGGCATCTCGTAGACTGCCATGAAATGCATGAAGTCGTCATCGTACATCGCAAAGGACGTGTTGGACGACATCTGGGCCGTGAGGTCGATGTAGGTCTGGTCGACTTCCACGCCAAGGGCTTCGAAGACCGCGCCGGCCGCCGCGCTCGAGAGCTCGGGCGGCAAGGAGATCCTGGCGGCCATCACGTCGCTCGCGGGGAGCATCGAAAGATGGTCCGTCGCCTCGACGGGATGCAGGAGCGTGGCGAGGGTCGAACCCGGGTTGAATGTGGCGAGGCAGTTGACATCTATGTTCTCCGGGCCGAAAGTCACGGTGTACTCGAAGTCCTTAGTCTGGAGGAGGAAGATGTCGATGGCATCGAGATACAGCTCCACCATGTCGGCGATCATGGCTTCGGAGGGGTTGCCGGTCATCTCGGACTGCATCCCGCTGAGGATCTGGGGTCTGTACATGTTGAGCTGTCCGGAGGCCATCGGGCCGACCATCGAGACGTCGAGCTTCATCCACATCGTGGACGGAGCCACCGTGACGGAGGCATGGGGCGCACGGCCCTCGATGCGGTCGATCATGGTCGAGATCTCGCTGCGGGAGCCTGCGAAGAGCGCAAGGCCCCTGTAGGTGGACACGAAGACAGTCATGTCGCCGCTGTTGAAGGTCTTCACGGGGGTGCCGGCGATGGCTTCGACCTCGGTCCATTCGGCGCCCCACTCCGCTGTCTTGAGCCAGAAGGTCTCGGGATCGGGCACGGAGAGAGCGGCTCCTATCGTCTGCGGGTTGATCCCCGCTGCGTAGAAGACGGTCGTACCGTGGACGTCGATACCCATCATGGCCGTCAGCGAATCAAGGCTCGTGCAGTTGGTCGCTTCGAAGATCTGCTTGGCCAGCAGATCCGGTCCGGCTATGGGAACGCCCTGCTCGATATAGTCGTCAATCGTCGAGACGATCGAGGTGGGGTCGGAAACTGCGACCATCATGAAACCGCTCTCCGGGAGAACGTCCAGAGGCGATGCATCCTCCTTCTTCCCGCATCCAGCGGCAAGCAGCAAGAGCATCGTGACTGCAAGGTATCTTCTCATACTCCCCTCCAGTTGTGAGATCCGCAACGGGTTAAGATTACAGGCGCAGGAACGATTTGTCAAAGCGACAGGGTCAGGTTTAGAATACATCCATGTTTGGGGACCTTGATCTCTTTTCCGACGCAGGCCGACCTCCAGGGGGTCCGGGCACCGGGATCCTGTTCCTGGACACCGAAACTACCGGTGCGGATCCCTCCGTTGCGGAAATATGTGAAATCGGAGCGGTGCTGGTCTCATACCGGGGTCTCGTGCAGGCATCCGAGGAGATCTCCGAGTTCCACAGCCTGGTCAGACCTTCCGACCACATCCCTCCCGAAGCCTCGGCAGTACACCATATCACCGACTCCATGGTCGCCGCGGCACCCCCGGCGGGGGGATTGGAACAGTCGCTGGCCTCGTTCACCGCTCCAGCCGAGTACGTATGCGCGCACAACGCGCCGTTCGACCTCACGATCCTCCAGAGGCAGCTGCCGGCCGTGTTCCGCAGATTCGACGAGTCCAGGGTCGTGGATTCCCTGCGCCTGGCCAGGCATCTCTGGCCGGAACTGCCCTCGCATGCACTGCAGGCTCTCCGGTACAGGTTCGGACTCGGTGACGGGCTGGAGGGGGACCCCCACCGGGCGCTCTTCGATGCCCATCTTGTCAGGAGGCTCGTCCATCACGCCAGGGATTCCGGGCTTCTCGCGGCAGACAACTGGGAGAAACTCTGTGATTTCGCGAAATCGCCACTGGAGGTCCTCGTCTTCAACTTCGGAAAGTACCGCGGGAGCCTCGTCGAGGACATAGCCGTGCAGGACCCCCAGTACGTGACATGGCTCCTCTCGCAGGTCTGGATCCCCAAGGACTATCCCGACCTCTACCATACGCTGCTCAGGAAGCTCGGCCCCGAGAAGAAGGCGAAATGACGCGGAGCCTCCCGCAGGACTCCTGGCTCGTCGAAGGAGGAGTCAGGCTCCGTGGAACGCTGCACGCCGCCGGAAGCAAGAACGCTGCGCTGCCGGAGCTTGCGGCCTGCCTGCTGACTGACCAGTCCGTCAGGCTCGAGGGGCTTCCCGCCATCCGGGATGTCCGATCCATGCTCGAACTCCTAGCGGGTCTCGGCGTCGACATCGAGGAGGATCACGGGGCGATAATGCTGCGAGCGTCGAGCATCGACCCGGGAAGGCTCGATTTCGACAAGGCAAGAGCCATCAGAGCCTCGATCCTGCTCGCCGGGCCTCTCCTTGCGAGATGCGGCCGCCTGGAGCTCCCGCCACCGGGAGGCGACGTCATAGGGCGCAGGCGGCTGGACTCGCATTTCATATCCCTCGAGGCGCTGGGTGCGCGGGTGAGCCTCGCAACCGGTTCCTACAGCTTCGACGGGGCATCGCTCCGGGGCGCCGGTATGCTCCTCGACGAACCGTCCGTGACGGCGACCGAGAACGTGATGATGGCCGCCTCGGTTATAGAAGGCACCACGGTCGTGTACAACGCCGCGTGCGAACCCAACGTGCAGGATCTGGCCTTGCTGCTGGGAACCATGGGTGCATCGATAGAGGGAGCAGGCACCAACCGTCTGGTGATACACGGGCGGGGCGGGCTCCTCGGCGGGGCGACGCACAAGGTTGCGCCCGACCACATAGAGGTCGGGAGCTTCATCGGGCTGGCGGCCTGCTGCGGGATGGGCATCCGTATCCCGGGTATAGATCCTTCGATCATCGAACCCACCATGAACGGCCTTGGAAGACTGGGCATCACCGTGGCTTTCGAGAACGGCGACCTGGTCATACCCGGCGGGAACACACTCGAGGTGGTGTGCGACCGTGGTGGAGCCGTCCCGACCATATACGACGCTCCGTGGCCCGGCTTCTCGCCCGATCTGACGAGCACGGCGGTAGTCACAGCCACCCAGGCGAGAGGCACTGTCCTCGTGTTCGAGAAGATGTTCGAGAGCAGGCTCTTCTTCGTCGACAAGCTCGTGGCCATGGGAGCGTCCATCATCCTGTGCGATCCGCACAGGGTTGTGGTGGCGGGGCCGTCGAGGCTCAGGGGAACGGACGTGTCCAGCCCGGATATAAGAGCGGGTATGGCTCTGCTCACCGCGGCGCTCTGCGCTGAAGGCCCGAGCCTGATCCGCAACGTACACCAGATCGAAAGGGGTTACGAGAACCTGGTCGAGCGGTTGAGGGGTCTCGGTGCGGTCATCGAGGCCGGTCCGCCAGCCTGACGGGGGATCTCCACATCATGAACACGCACTTCTTCAAGCCGGCAGTGATTCTGACAGCTGCAGCAGCCTTCGTGGCCGTGACCTCATGCGGGAACAACCCGGAAGGTTTCGAACCCTGGCCCGACACCGCGGAATACTACATCGGATCCCCGAGCCCATACTCGGATACAGCGCTTGCCTTCAACCCCGGGGGGAACATCCTGCTGTTCTGCTCGAACTATTCGGGCAATCCCGGCATCTACGGGTACGGCTACGGCGAGGACCCGTCGCTCCGCACCTTCGCCGACCTCGACGAATCCAACGGCCCCAACGGCTGCTGGTCGGACACGGTCGGCGGGGAGGTCGGCAGGATCGTGTACACTGCCAACCGTGACGATGGCTCCACCGAGATCAGGTGGATCCAGGGCAACCTCTACGATGTGCATGTGGTCCTCTACGACAGTCTCCAGCACAGGCACCCGTCCTGGAACCCCCAGGCCGACAGCGTCGTATGGGCAACGCTCTCGGGAGGCTCCTGGGGTCTCTGGACCGCCGCCCTGGACAGCGTCGTGCCGGTTGCGCTCCACACCCCGTCAGGCGCGGACTGCCTGATGCCTTCGTACTCTCCCGAGGGCGACTGGATCATCTTCGAGCGCCGCGAGGGCGGACAGGCCGACATCTGGGTCGTTCGCCCGGACGGGAGCGACGCACATGCGGTTGTCACCGGTTCGAGCGACGACATCCACCCCTGCTGGGGACAGGGTGCCGGCTGGTTCGCCTTCTCGTCAGACAGGACGGGCAATTACGAGATTTGGATAGGAAACATGATGAGCGGAGACCTCATCCAGGCGACCGATGACGAGGCGACGGACTTCTACCCGGCGTGGAACCCCGAAGGGGACTGGATCGCCTTCAGCTCCGACAGGAGCGATCCAGGCGTCAGCTACGACATCTTCTGGATCACCCCCCCTCTCCCATAAGATCGGTTTTAACTATTGATCCTAACTTTTCGACAAAGTCCGAATATCTGGTTCCAAACAAGGGGTCCTTCGTCCTTTCAAGCATTTTCCCGACAGATGACGGAGTATGCTTCAGCATCCTAGCCACTTCGCTCATGGATAGACCTCTCTGCTCGACAAGGAACCTGGCAGCCATGCTCCTTGCACTTACGACCGGAGCCAGACGAGAGTCTGATGTCAGACAAACGCGGCTTATCCCTGTCAGAGCACAGATCATCTGCAGCTCGACTTCTAGAGACACACGTACCCTGATTCTTCTATCTACGGAAGAGCCCAGCTTCTGAGCGGTTTCCAGTGCAAACTCCCTGGAGCCAAGCACAGCCCCCCAGCACTGGTACCGCCTGGATGTCAGCGATACTCTCGATGCCTCAACCAATCCGCTTTTCCCGAGCAACCAGCTGCCCGAATCGAGTTCCGGGCTTTCATCGTAGATCCCGTCACCAGTCCTGAGTAGAGAACTGTAGGCCGACAGAGCTTCCGCTCCAGTCTTGTTCAACAGAGATCTCAGCCCTTCCAGATCATGCCATTTCTCGGGCTGATTTCGGACAAATCCGCTGTGTCCGGTCAGAGGATAGTAATCGAGTGCGTCAATTGATCTAACCAGACCGGCCCGGACAGGATTCAGGTGGATATACCTGACCAGTTGCATCGCGTAGGATCCGTTCTCGACGAGAATGGATTTGTACTTTCCCCTAAAAAGGTGTCCTCGGCGATGGGTCTCGTGGTTGAAGATCATCGCAAAACTGACAAGAAGTGACTGCATGGTTGCTGAGAGGGGTTGCTCCCTGCAACGGATGAAGAGGTGTACATGATTCGGCATGACAGCCCACGCCAGAACTGAGAGACCTGTCTTTTCGACGCTCCTTCCGAGGCAGTACATGAAAGTAGACGCGTGCTTGATGTCGATGAATGGCGCACAGCCATCCACCGCGTGGCACATAACATGGTGCAGGCTTCCCGGGTGATCGAGTCTGGATCCCATATCCATACTGATAGTTTCACACACCCGGGTGGAATTCGCAAGTATGGGAACGGATCCTCCCCCTCGGAAACACCGAATTAGGATCAATAGTTAAAACCGATCTTGATCTGGAAAGGAGAGGGGGCTCCGCGGGGAGCCCCCTTCCGGGAACGGTGATGCGGAACCCGGGGGCTAACCCTCGAAGTTCAGCATCGATTCGATGACCTGTACGAGCAGGAACAGGAAGTCGGGCGACCTCCTGTTGAGCTCCATGCCGTAACCCTCGCTAGTGCAGTCGAACCATGCGAAGGGGAACGACTCCTCGTTGAAGGCCGTCGAGGCGGCCATGCCCTTGAGCTGCACCATGTTCAGATCTACCAGACCTTCGCGGTAGGCTCCGGCGCCGAACACGTACTCATCCAGTTCGTGGTCCAGGGCCCAGACGGCCGCGTTGGCCACGAGTGCGTCTCCGTTGTCGCCCCGGACGTGCTGGAGCAGGGCCCAGCCGGCGAGGGCGTCGTAGGAGAACTGGGACATCGCGCCCGGAACCAGGTTGATGTACTCGTACGTTATGTCGTTGTCTGCGCTGATCCAGGTGAGGTAGTTGTCATCGCCGATGGTGACGTTGCGGTAGTTTCCGTTGAGGTAGATCCACATGCCGCCTTCGCCGTCCGACACGATGCTGTCGACCTGGCAGACCTGCTGCGAGAAGCCGTTCGTCCCGAACAGGAGCGCGACGGGGATCTCGTTCTGCACGTGGAACCTGTAGGGGATGTCGGGCTCCGTGTCCCCGGCGCCCGCGTTGTAGACGAGGGGATAGATCTCTTCCCCGACCCAGATCAGGCCGGAATCGGCGGTCATCTCGAGGATCGGATCGAGCACCGCGGGAGGCAGGGCTGGATCGAGACACTCGAAGACGGTCCACATCGTGTCCTGGGTCGTTATCTCTGTCCTCGTGACCAGGGGCGCATAGCCCAGGTCCTGCTGGAGCGCCATGTAGAAGTAGCTGTCGGCGGCGATCCAGTAGTCGGACAGGTTCAGCGCGGCCCAGC
Source organism: Candidatus Fermentibacterota bacterium (assembly GCA_963718745.1). Taxonomy (GTDB): domain Bacteria; phylum Fermentibacterota; class Fermentibacteria; order Fermentibacterales; family Fermentibacteraceae; genus Fermentibacter. The sequence goes on from OY970370.1 coordinate 1,007,631, forward strand.
CGGCCCCGAGGTAGCCTCCGGGATAGGTGATGTCGACTTCAATGGCCGACTGGAAGTGTTCCATGGCCAGCTCGTAGTCACCGACCTCGTAGGCATCCCAGCCCGCGATGCAGTACCCTTCGGCACCGTAGGGATCGGGCAGCACGGGATTCTCGGGGTTGCAGCCAGCCAGGAGGGCAAGGCTGATCACGGCCGGGAGAACCAGCGATCTAAGTACCTTCATGTTCTCCCTCCATCCTACTCTGCGATGCGGAGCATCTTCTGAACAGCGCTCTGCCCAACGGCATCGAGCCTGCAGAAGTAGACACCCGCAGCAACCGTGTTGCCGGAATCGTCACGCCCGTCCCAGATCAGCGAGTGGTTGGCTGCAGCCATCTCGCCGTCGGCGATGGTCCTGATGATCCTTCCGGTCATGTCGTAAACCCTCAGGGACGCGTCGCCGGCCGCAGGCAGGCTGAAGCTGATGACGGTCTCGGAGCTGAACGGGTTCGGGAAGGTTCCGTGGAGCGTCAGCGTCGCGGGGAGCTCGGGAGAGGATACTCCCGGGGCGGTCCCGAACGCGTAGATGCCACCCTCGGTTATCGGGGCGCACATCCTGCCGCTCTGGTAGAAGCTGTCCATCCGGACCCAGGTGCCGTCGACCCAGCGGTAGACGGATCCCCTGGTGCCCTCGGAGGGGAACGATATCTCGCCCTGGACGTTGCTTACCGTCACGGGACCCGCGAGGATTCCATCCATCGCCGGGGCGACCGCGTCGATCGGGATCTGCGACGAGAGGGAGAGGCCCAGCATGTCGGTCTCGGCGAGCACGCCGATCATGCCCGGCGCCATGGCTCCGGCCTCGACGTCGATCATCGCGCTGGTCACTTCGAGGACCATGCCCGAACTCTCGACATAGCCGACCGCAAGCTCCTTCATCGCGTCCAGTGCCGTTCCCGAGGAGTCGTAGCCGGTGATGCCGACCTCGAAGTTGCCGGCCTCCCAGGCTGCGAACCTGAAGGACCACAGGGTCCCCGAGAAGGCATTCATGTCGATCGTCGCCGTGCTGTCAGCGACGCCGTCTGTCAGGTGGGAGATGTTGAGAATCGGCCCAATCCAGTTGAATCCGTCCGGCGTGCTTGTCTCGACTATGTAGGGAGTCGTGTAGATGTCGAGGTACTGCGGATTGGCGAGGTTCTGGAAGAAGGCGACTAGGAGGTCCCTCTCCTCCATGTCCTGGGAGAGGGTGAACCTCAGCCCGGTCGTGCCGCCGGGGTTGTTGTTCGTGACGACGAGATAGTTCGAACCGCCTCCACCGAGGTCGAAGCCGCCCGTGTACAGGTTGGCCTCGGTGAGGTCGATCTCGGTCACAGACACGATGTCGGCATCGTCGGTCTGCACTATGAATGCATCCCACTTGCCGTTGAGGGCGGGACCGGAACCGGATCCATCCGAGTACATCCCGCTGAAGAGAACATCGGGGTAGGCGGAGTAGTCGGGGAGGAACTTCGCATACTGTGCGGCGAAGACCGATGCCGTCAGTCCATACGCGACGTCGGCTATGAACACGGGCAGCGGGTAGTTGTTGAAGGTCCCCACGAACGACGCGGTCTGCGCGGCATGGGAGAACTGGTACGTGCTCCCCTCGAGGAAGTCGTACCTGTAGATCCCGCCTGCGTAGTCGCTGCGGAGCTGGTTGACGACGTTGGTCACCAGCCAGTCGTTGTAGATGGGATAGACGAGCTGCTCGAAGGCGACGCTGTCAGGCACCGCGGGGTCGATGGCCCTGGCCACAGCCTGCATGCCCGTCGTGTCGGCCTGTGCTATGTCGTAGCAGATGCCTTCGTCGACCCTCTGCCTCAGGTACATGAACCACAGCATCTCCTGGCCCAGGTTCTTGCTGAAGTCGAGCGACTTCAAGCCGGAGAAAGCATTGGGGAGCTCCTGGGGAGCGGCGTTCTCGAAGTTCTGGATGTTGCCCTGAACACCCATCTTGGAGGGGCCGATGTTCGTGTAGGTCAGCCCGTAGCATTCGTACTGGGCCACCTGCCCGAGCCCCCTGCTCACCCAGAGCGCCTCGTCGGACCTGACGCCATGCCTTATCAGCATTGCGAGGCCGGAGGGGATGTACCAGCAGCGGAGCTTGGAGGCCACGCCCTGGTTCGTCTTGAAGACGCCTGCGTTGATGTAGACGATGTCGTGGTCGTTGAAGGTGCCGGTGCCGTCGAAGTCCCCGGGTTCTATGTGTGCGACGCGGCCGACACGGGTCGAAGGCGCCCCGCCTGGGTTCTGGTAGAAGTCGGGGAAGTCAGCCATGACGATCCAGATCCTGGGATCGGCATCGCTGTCGGGGACTGCACCGAGCAGGGTTGTGACGGTTCCGTACACATCGATGCCGTCGCCCTCGAACTGGGCGGTCAGGCTGTCGATCTCGACCTGCGTTATGTAGTTGCCCCACACCGCCGAGGTATCCGGGGCATCGGGATTGGTACCCAGGTACGTGGAGTCCTGGACCAGCCAGTAGGCATTGTCGGTGATCGCAACGCAGATGAAGTCCATCGTTACCGGGGCATCCGGGAACTCGGACACGTCGGGGACGAGGAGAGGCACTACCTCCCCGACATCAAGAGCGCTTGCGGTACCGACACCCAGGGCCGGCAACAGGAGCACCGCCGCGGTAGACAGAAGGCCTGCCAGGCGGGATCCCGTCATTGCTCTCATACTCAACCTCCTCCTGACGAGCGGCAGCTTGTCGCCGCTGCCGGAACGCATCCTCCCGGCGCTGCTTTCGCGCCCGGATGTCATCGTATCCACTTTATTCCTCATCTCCAGACATGCCGGCCCCGATGGGCGAGAGCATATCCTGCCAGTTCGAATAACTGGGCTCGCCGGCAACGCTGGAGTAGACCTGGATGAAGTTGCCCGTTCCGTCGGAATCGACGAAGACGAACGTCTCGGTTCCCTGTCGGCTGTAGGTCCACACCTCGTACGGGAGCGTGTCGATCTGGAGGGGCATCCTGTCGATATCGTCCGGACGGCCGAACTTGATGTACACCCTCCCCCTGTCGGTACGCCATCCTTCCCTGAAGATGGTTGTGAAGGACGTCGCCTCCCTGCACCTCGCCTCGAAATCCGCCCGCATCCCGGGTCTGGCGGTCCAGTAGCTCTCGTAGTACGCCACCCTGGCTTCGTCTCCGTCCAGACCCTCCATGACGGCCCTGTCTCCCGAACCGAGCAGGAGATAGAACTGAGGGAGGTATTCCGATGCCGAGCCCGGCTCGAACACCGGGTCGGCCTCAGCGACGGACACTTCGCGCATGATCATTATCGGCTTCCTCTCGAGGAGGGTGTCCGACCGGGTGATCACCGCGGTCTCGAGGTAGTGCAGGCCCGAGATCCTGGCGGCCGAGAGGTCGAGGCTGTCCAGCAGTCCCACGGCATCCGCACCCTCGGGTATCTCGATCGAATCCCACGGCCTTGCGAAGAGATAGGTACCCGAGGCATCCGTCAGACGGCTCTGCCTCAGGACGGTTTCGCCTCCCAGACCGTAGATCTCGGAGTAGATGAAGGCCCTCCACTCTCCCGGCAGATCGAACCTGCTGTCTGCGGCAGGGAAGATCACCAGGCCTCCCTTCCTGAAGGGATTCTGGGATTCCTCTACTGCCGGCATGACGGTGTTGGCGATCTCCAACTCGCTCATGGCAGAGGTCCCGTCCATGCTCAACTGTCTGGACGCGGTTCCCCTCCTGCCGTTGGACAGGTCGGTGATCGTTACGAACAGGGTGAAATCCCCTGCTCCAACCGCCATAATCGTCGAATTGACGACCGACCTGTCCTCGCTCCATCCGGTTTCGGAGATCCACTGCCTTACGTTCAGAGTGTCACCGGAAGGGGACACGAGAACGGCATCCGTCTGGAAGGAGGAGAGATCGCCTGCGTTGCGCGCGAGCTGACCGATCGGGACGTACTCGTAGATCTCGAGGGCGAGCGTGTCCGAATCGACCAGGTGGAAAACCGCCGTGTCGATGCTGAACGCGAGGTCGCCCTGTGAGGCCGTGGCGAGGCCCGATTCGGCGGAACATGCGCCTGCGGCCATGAGGAGGATCGCAATCAGCCTATATGCGTTCATACGCCCTCCTGATCTCGGCCCAGGAAGTCACCAGCTCGTAGATCCCGATCCCGTACTCGTCCGCGAAGACGACCGTGATCGCGGGAGTGAAGTAGGTCCAGACCTGATAGGGGATGTCGTCGGTCTCGAAGGGCATGTCCTCCAGGATGTCCGGCTCCCCCATGAGGGCGTAGACCCGCCCCATGTCCGTGTCTATGCCGATGGTTCCGGCGGTCGAGAAGTGTTCCATTATGTAGTCGAGCCGCTCCAGATACATGTCCAGGTACTCGTTGACCGGAGTCATGGGCGTCGGATCCTTCTCCTGCCAGAACTGCGACATCGTCGCCCTTCGTCCGGCTTCGGAATCCGCCCGGTCGAGATCCTCCAGCAGATCCACCCCGGCGATCGGACGCACCAGGTCCGCAGTGAGCGACGCGTTGCCGCCCCAGACGTCCCAGTCGTTCCTGATCTCCAGGAGGATGACGGATGAGGTCTGTATCTCGCTGCCCAGGACAGCTGCAACCGTGAGGTCGTACTCTCCCGCGGGCAGAAGCCCGAGAGACACCGTTCCACGGTATGTCTCCGCCGACTCGTGCGCAAGCCATCCCTCGAGAGCCGTGTCGCCGGAAGCGCTTCTGAGGAGGAAGGCCGCCTCGAGCGAATCCGGCAGTTCGGAACCCTCCGGGGGGAAGACCTGCCACGAGAAGTCGATGGAACCCGCTATCCGTCTGTTGTCTCCGGCGATCTGGACCAGGGAGGAGGACCATCTCTCGGCAGTCCTGAGAGGGACTTCGACGGATGTCTCCCTCCGGGTGGTCCGACCCGACTCGAGATCCCTGACCATGAGAACCAGGTCCTGCCTTCCGGCATCGATGTCTTCCAGCGTGAGGACCTGGACATACGGGAGTTCGGCATGCGTGACCGTACCGCCGCTTCTCGCGAAACCGCCACCGGCAATCGTTACGACCGTCTCGAAGGAGGCCGTTTCGATGCCGTTCTCGCGCACGAAAACGAGATCCCCCTCTTCGATCGTCGCGCTGACGGCTATGGATCCGGGATCCGCAGCCGTTGAGGGTGCGACGGTCCAGCCGAGCTGGAGACCCGTCAGCGCGAGGAGGATTGCAGATACGGTCATTCAGAAGCCTTCCGGCCGCCCGGGCGGGAGGAGCGGAGCCCCTCCCGCCCGAACCGGTCTAGAACTCGAACCCCAGGCTGGCCCTGTGGACCATGTCCAGCCTGTTGAAGTCGGCATACGCGTAATCGAGCGCGATCGTGCGACCACCCATGGGGATGCGGAATCCCGCACCGGCCGTGAGGCCTTCCTCGTCGGTGTTCACGCGATAGCCGCCACGGAGGGCGACCATGCCGTTGTACCAGTATTCGCCGCCGATGTTGACCTGCTCGACATTGTCATTGGGGTGAACGCCGTCGACCGCGATAGTCATGAAGTGCGGACCCTGGTCTATCACGTCCATGGCGAGACCCAGCTTGAAGGTCATCGGAAGCGAGTAGGGAAGATACGTCTTGGTGGAGTCCGACCCGCTGTAGTAGTCGTCGAACTCGCCATCGGGAGTGAGCTCCCCGCCGAAGTGCTGGATGGCCATGCCGATCCTCAGGGTGCGGAAACCGGTGTTGTAGAGCGTCCCGAGGTCGACTGCCAGGCCGGAGGCCGATATGTCGTCCCACCCTTCGCGGACATACTTGAACGTCACGCCTGCGCTGAACCTGTCGGTCAGCAGTCTGGAGTAGGTCAGCCCGACCACCATGTCGCTGCAGGTGAAGGTCTCCCCTGTCCCCTGCGGATCCTCGATGGTGGTGAGATCCATGTCGCCGGAGCTGAGGAGCCCGAACTGCAGGGCGAAGGTGCCGATCGAAGGGAACTCCCTCGTGACGACACCCGCCTCGTAGCGGACATCCTCGAACCACTCCGTATGGGTGAGCTGCACCTGCGTGCCGGGCACGCGAACCAGACAAGCGGGATTCCACCAGGCGGCGCTCGCATCGTCCGCCGTGGCGACGAAGGCGCCGCCCATGGCTGCCCCCCTGGTGCCCAGACCTATCTTGAGGAACTGGGCGCCGGCGGTTCCCACCTTGGCGAAACTCGCGTCTGCCACTGCCGGGAAGAGCAGGAGGACGGCAGCCGCTGCAATCAGGATTCTTCCTGTCAGTTTCATTGCCCCCTCCTTCCTACTTTATGATGGCAAACTTGCCGACTACGTAATCATCTTCAGTCTCTATCCTGTAGAAGTACAGGCCGGAGACGACTTCCTGCTCGTTGCGGCTCACGAGGTCCCAGTACTCGGTACCCTCGTCGCCGCCCCATCCACGGTGCTCGAGGGTGACCACGTGGTCGCCGCCGAGCGTGTAGATGTAGATGTCGCACATGACAGGCAGATTGATGAAGGCGATCTTGTCGAAGTAGGTCTGCTCCCATGCCGCGGAACCGCGGTACGGGTTCGGGACCACAGTGACGAGTTCCTTCCAGTCCGCCGTGCTGTTCCAGGAGGGGATGACCGACAGAGGCGTTCCCTCGAGGGTCTGCTTGTAGTTGGAACGCGTGCTCTCCACATCGGTTTCCCCGTCGTACGCGCAGACGACGTAGTAGTACGGGAAGCCGTTCACCACTGTTTCGTCGTCATACGAGTAGGTCCCGGTCCCGGGGATGTCGGCTATCAGTTCCCATCCGGACGGAGCGAACGTGGACCTGTAGATGCGGTAGCCGCCGAAGGGCTCGTAGGTCTCTGCGTTGGCGCCCCACTCGAGATGGACGTTCCCGTCCTGGGCCTCGTAGAAGAGGATGGGCGTGGGCGGGAGCTTGGGTACGCCCCATCCGCCGTCGCGGTAGTAGGCGTCGAGGAGGTTGTCCGCACCCTGCCTGAGACCGTCGAGACCGAGGCCTACGATCCAGCCGCCCACCATGAAGAGGCTGTCGCCGTCCGCCAGAGTCGTCGGTCCCATCGTGACCAGGAACCTGTAGTCGAACGTCGGATAGCCCTGCAGGAGCGGGGTTTCGTCGACGATCGGCCACGGACCCTGGTTCGTGGTGGAGATCGCTTCGGGGGCATTGGGGTTGCCGACCCAGCCTTCGAGGTAGCTCGGGCCGCTGTACTGGCCGCTGGCGTCGGGATTCATGCCCCACTGCATGTTGTAGCGCTCGGGGTCGGTACCCGGATCGCTCTCCCAGTTCCACCATGTGTGGGACAGGGGGATCGGATAGCCGTAGACATCGATCGGACGCTCGATGGTGCCGTCCGACTTCTTCAGCCAGTAGTCCAGCAGGCGCCAGCCGATGAAGCCGTTGCAGACGGGGATGTTGTCGGGCTCGCCGGAATCATCGACCGACGACGCCGCGAAGTCGCTGTCCCACAGATAGCTCATGTTGCGGGGCACGACGAGGTATGTCGTGTCGCCGACGGTGTGGGTCCAGTGGTTCTCGGGCATTCCGAGCGCGAAGAGCTCGAGGCCCGTGTTCGGATCGATCGCATAGATGGTGTCCGCGCCCACGACCTTGGCGAGCACCGTGAAGTGATCGCTTACGCCGTCCGCATTCACATCGGCGTCGACGATCCCGTCTCCCCCGACGTAGTTGTAGTAGTAGTAGATGTTGTCCTCGGGGACGGCGTACACGGCATCCGGGTTCTGCTGGTAGGTGAAGTAGTCGGCCTCGGATGCGATGGTGCCGTCGTCGAAGACGTACTCGAAGGGGTTGTCCGGATCGTTGCACCAGATCGCATGGCCGTCATAGAAGACCATGTCGTCCAGGTGGCAGTCCGTGACGTCGCCCTGGGCAACGTCGCAGTCGGCCTTGATGGCTATCGTCAGGCCCTCGAGGGGGACGCCGGGAGCACCATGGGCGCTCTCGTGGGTCATGACGAAGTAGTTGGCTATGAAGGTGTTGAACCCGGGGGTGCCCCAGGAGTAGTTCTCCTCGTAGACCTTCAGGCCGTAGGGATCGTCGTTGTTGGGACCCCAGTCGTCGTAGCCGTAGTGGCTCTCTTCGAGGGCTGTGGGTCCGGGGACCAGCTTGACGAGGGGGAAGCCCTCGCTGCACCAGAACTCCCAGCCTGCCGAATAGTCGGTGGCGCTGGCCCACTTCGCGAGAGAGTCGCCGTGAACGGTCACGGGACCGTAGCATCCGCTCCAGAACTCGCCGTCCCAGAGGTAGCTGTTCGCTTCGCCGCCCGGCCACTCCATCGAAGGATAGACCGACCAGGGATCGCCGAACAGCCCGATGTTGAGGAAAGCGCTCCAGGTATAAGAGAGATTGTGCAGAACCCAGACCGCGGGCGGACGGGCGTCCGTTCCCTCGGGCGGCATGACGTGCCTCAGGCTCCTGGCACCCGCAGTGCCTGTCATGATGACGAGCATCAGTATCGCGAGAATCAGAAGCCCGGGTCTCTGGCTGGATTTTCTCATACCCTCCTTCACCTCCAATTCATCCGCTTTGACGCCGGAGCCTTCCGGGCTCTCCCGGCAGGCTCCAGACTGGAATAGTGCTTCACTGTCTCCATGCTAGCTCGTCAGCGAGAACCGGTATGTGAGTGTCGTCCAGACGCCCACCGGTATCCCGTTGTTAGAGGCCGGAACCCATCTCGTCCTCGGAGCCGCGGCCAGGGCGGCCTCGTCGAGCGACGAGACGCCGCTCGAGTTGTAGAGCTGCACATCACCGACGGTGCCGTCTGATTTGACGAACACCCAGAGGACCACGCTGCCTTCCACGCCGGCCATGCGGGCCATCTCGGGATAGGCCGGCGCCGGCTGGAATGTGCAGGAAGGGAAGACCTCGGCGGGCATGAACCTGGGAGGTCCCATGGTACCGTCGCCCTGTCCGACATCCTCGAGGGTCTGCGACACCGTGGTCACGCTGGAGAGGCCGATCGTATCGGAGCTCAGAGAGATCGTCACGTCCGTCTGGAGCTGCTCGATCATTTCCTCGGCCGCCTGCTGCATCTCTTCCTGCTCCTGCTGGACCTCCTCCTGCTGCTCCTCGACCTGGTCGTCGAACGCGAGATCGGCCTCGACGGCCTCCATCTCGGTGTCCGAGGTGCGGGTGTTGATCCTGCCCATCTCGTTGGGAGGAATCGCCTCGAGCAGGACTATCATCGCGGTGAGCGCACCTACGGTGGCCCAGTCGTAGAGGAGGGCGGAGCGTTCCTTGAACTCGTTGTTCGCGTGGGTGCTCATGTCCCTCCTTCCTAGTCGAACTCTTCAGCGTTGAACATCACGCTGTAGAGCTCTTCGTACCGGAGCGCGTTGAACAGCTCGACCATCGCACCCATCGGCACGCGCTGGTCGACGTTGAACACGATCACGTCCACGGACTTGTTCTGCTCGCGCCAGATGCGCTCGCTCAGGGTACGGAGCTGCTGGGGGACGTCGTGGACCGGCATGTCGAAGTCGCCAATCCGCGCGACTATCTCGCTCTGGGGGTCCCCCGGGGTGATCTGCTTGATCCACACCCTGAGGGTGAGCGACTGCTTCCCCAGCTCCGACATCACCTCGGGATGGGCCTGCGGGAAGCGTATGCTCATCCCCCCCTCCTCCTTGAAGAGGGTGGTGCTCATGAAGAAGATGATCAGGATGAAGACGAGGTCGGCGGAAGTGCCCGTGTAGACCTTCGCCGCAGCTCTTATGCGTCGCTTGATCAGCATCAGGCCCCACCCCCCGTTCTTTCCTGGATGGTTATCCCGGTACGGCTCACTCCGTTGCGGCGCAGCATGTCGAGAGCCTGTACCATTCCGTTGTAGTCACAGTCGGGGAAGAACTTGAGGATCACGACGAGTTCACTTTCCCTGACGACCGTTGCTATCTCTCCCTGCACGGCATCCGACAGCACGAGCGTATCTCCGAAGGCGACCTGCCCGAACAGCGGGTCGTCATCCACGGAGATGCCTGAACCTATCAGGGTCCTCATCAGGCCGAGCCTGACCTGGGGCACGAGGTTCTCGCCCTCGATCGCCCTCTCGAGACTCGAGTAGGTGTCCTCCGGCAGGTCCATTGCAACCATGAGGTTGGCAAGGAGCCGGGATCTCGATGCGGATACCGCTTCAACTCTGTCTGAGGCCAGAATCCTTATCCCGGAAACGAGCGAGTCGGATTCGAGACTGACGTCCTCGCCTGCCCGTGCCCTGCGGAGAGGTCCGCCCGGGGGGGCCTGGTCGATGAGGGCGACATACTCGTTCAGACCCCACTGCTTGACGGTCATCATCAGGCGGTTCGCCTCGTCGATGACAACCTCCTGTGTCTGCTCGTCCGGCTTCTTGGGCAGCCTGTAGGAGATGCCCTTCTGGACCTCGAAAGTGGTCGTGACGAGGAAGAAGATCAGCAACAGGAATCCGATGTCCGCCATTGAGGCTTCCGGAATATCCGCGCCTACGGCTGGTTTCTTCAGGATTCGCATCCGATCTCCTTCTAGAGCTTCTTGAGCAGTTCCATGTCAGAGAGTGTATCGATGAGGAAGCTGCTGGCCTCCTCCATGTCGACAACGTACCTGCCTATCAGGGAGACGTACCAGTTGTACGCGAGCTGGACCGGGATGGCGATTATCAGACCGGCTGCGGTCGTGATGAGGGCCTCCTGGATACCGCTGGCGACGAGGCTGGCCTCGACGTTCTTGGCCGCGGCGATCGCGCCGAAGGCGTTGATCATGCCCGAGACCGTGCCGAGGAAGCCGAGCATCGGGGCCACCACCACGACGGATGCCATGATGATCAGACCCTTCTCGAGGAAGGACATCTCGACCTGGGCAGCCGTCTCGATACCCTTCTCGACGGCCTCCAGGCCCTTGTCGCGCCGGAGCAGGCCGGCCCTCAGTATGGATGCGACGGGGCCGCGTGTGCGGTCGCAGAGTTCCTCGGCGCCCTTGTGATCGCCCTTGCGGATGTATCCGCCGAGCTGATCGAGCAGGGTGCCCTGGTTTATCTTGCACTTGCGAAGGGTGATGAACCTCTCGATCCCCACCGCGACGCCGATGATCGCGCTGAGGAGCAGAGGCCACATGAAGATGCCGCCCGCGATGAACAGGTCCTTGAGGTCCATCGCTGCGTTCTGCGGCCTTTCTATGTCTTCACCCTCCGGCGCTTCGACGGCGTCCGCCGGAGGAGTCACTGGCTCTACTGGTTCCTCGACCTGTGTCGTGGTGTCGACGGGGGCCGGCGCGGTCGTATCTGCCGGTGCCTGTGCCCAGGAAGCAGCAGCCAGCATGAGGACTGCCAAGAGAATGTTACGCATGAGGAACAACTCCTTGTGGCTCGGTTGGGGCGGCCCCCCGCGGGGCCGCCCCGATGATTTCTATGACTTCCTAACCTACCACTCCAGCCCGAATCCGAACCTGATCATCCTGGGGCGTGAGTAGACGTACGGGTCGTGCAGCGAACCGCCCGGATCGTGATCGGGCCTGCCATCGCCGTCCTGGTCCGCATCGTACCAGGCTATGTCGCTGATGGTGGTGATGTTCCTGCGATCGAACACGTTGAGCACCCAGCAGTAGACATCGAGCGTCAGAGGGCCGGCCCATATGGTGCGGTTGACTCTGACGTCGGTATCCAGCGTCCAGGGGTAGCGGTGACCGTTGATCTGAGGAGAGGCCGTTCCCTGGCTGGACTGGGTGTAGGGGAACCCGGAACCGTAGTTGAAGACGACCGAAGTGCCGAAGCCTTCGAGAATCGGGTAGTCGCCGATCCTGGGGCCTTCGCCCTGGGGGATCCTGAAGTCGAGGTCGGCGTTGAAGGAGTGCCTCTGGTCCCAGTCCAGGTAGGACTCGCGCTTGGGGACGACCCAGCCGGACCAGAGATAGGAGTAGTTCTGGGTCGCGCCGGAGGACTTGCCCTTCGCGACCTGGTAGGTGTAGCTGGCGCTGGCCGAGAAGAAGCCTGTGGGACGGCGCATGAGAGTGAACTCCGCTCCGCGGACGTTTCCGAAGTCGCCGTTGATGAAACGATCGTAGGAGTCGACTGCGCTGTAGAAGTTCTTCTCGGTGTCGACGAGACCCGTGATGTCCTTGTAGAAGCCGGTGACGTCCAGCAGCGTGTAGTCGTCGAACTGGTGCTTGACGCCGACTTCGTAGGCTATCGTCTGCTCGGGTTCGAGGTCGACGTTGCCGATCAGCGGGAAGGCGCCTGACAGGTCATAGGAGGAGCCGTTGTAGAGCCTGTCGAGCATGGGCATCTGGAAGTAGTGGCCGTACGTGAAGTGCAGCACGTCGCGTTCGGTGATGGGGTGGGAGAAGCCGACGCGCGGGCTGAGATGGTATTTCATCGGCACTTCGATGGGGTTGATGATGTGATCCGGGTCGCCCGGGGTGGTGCCGGGCATGACGGGGTTGGACGGATCAGCCGGATACTCGTCGAAGTTGGGATCGAAGTAGTCGAACCTGATACCGGCATTCACGACCATGCCGCGGTATTCCATCTTGTCCTGGAAGTAGACCGCGCCGGAGTTGGGGAAGGCGTGGTAGCGGTTGAGGTAGATGTTACCGCCCGAGGCGGTGTCCACGCTGTAGTCGAACACATCGTAGTAGCGGCCTTCGAGGCCCGCCTTGAGCTGGTGCTGCTGGTTGACCTGGCTCGTTATGTCGAAGCGCATCGATGCCGTCGCGCTCCGGGTGTCGCCCCAGGCCATCCTGCTTGCGCCATCGCGGTAGAAGCCGTCGGGGTCGATGGTCCTGGAAGGCGTGTAGGCAAGCCAGTCCTCGGGGGTCCAGTCCTCGCCCAGCCAGGACATGTCGCTATTGCGGATCTTGTAGCTGAACTCGGAAACGTACTGGTTGACCTTGAGCTCCATGAAGGTCGCGTCGCTCAGGGTCTGGGTCAGGCCCACGCCATAGCTTGTGTTCAGCCAGAAGCGGGTCGGGAGGCCGAACCTGATGTCCTCGCCACAGGTCGTGTCGCCCTCGGCGATGTAGGGAGTCTCGAACCTGCTCCAGGCCCAGTCCGACCAGCCGCCGGTCCTGTCCATCACGTACCCGGTGAAGTTGATCTTTGTGCGGGGGGTGGGTCTGATGGTCAGCTTGGCGTTGCCGGAGAGCTGGGTCGACCAGCCGTTGAACTGGTACTGGTAGCGGTTTTCCTCGCCACCGCCGATCTCGAGGAACTCTCCGGAGAGGAAGAGCCTCACGTCGCCGGGAACGCGGACGCCCATCGCGGGTAGAAGGTAGCTGGTGATGGGCTCGGGGCCGCCGATCGCGGCCTCGGCGTTGAGCCGGGCTTCGGAGAAGGGGCCCGCGTCGCCGCGGTTGGACTGCCAGGTCCAGTCGTCGGCTGCGCCGAGCGCCTGCCAGTCGTTGCCGCTGACTTCGAGCTCACCCGTGTAGGAGTTGCCGCCTTCGCGGGTGATGATCTGGACGATGCCGGACTGCGCGTTGCCGTACTCGGCTCCGAAGCCGCCGGTCATGACCGAGGTCTCGGACACGGCGGACATCGGGATGTCCGAGTTGAAGGTGTTCGTGGTGGCATCCTGCTGAGCCACGCCGTCGACGAGGTACGCGACCTCGCCCGTGCGGCCGCCGCGCATGTGGAGACCGCCGCGGTCGGTGGCTCCGGCCTGGCGGTTGACGACATCCTGGATGCCGGCGACGGGCAGCGTCTTGATCTCGTCACGGCCCACGACATGCATCGAGGACGTTATGTCCCTGAGGATCATGCCGCGCTGGTCCGTGACCTGGATTACCGTGCTGCCGACCGTGGTGATGTTCAGGACGAAGTCCATCCGCGTGGTGAGGTCGGCGCTGACCGAGACGCCGTTGGCCGTGGAGCTCGCCATGCCGACCATGTTGGCGGCGAGGTTGTAGCTCCCGGGCTCGAGGTTGATGATGAAGAACTCTCCGTTGGCGTCCGTCATCGCGCCGAACGAGGTTCCGACGATCATGACCGTTGCGCCGATGAGAGGATTGCCGGAAGTGTCAGTGACCCTCCCTGCAATCTTGCCGGTGGTACCTGCGCCGGCGACCAGCGCGAGGCACAGGACCAGAGCGGCGGTTATAGCCGTAGCCCTTCCTAGCACCGTGTACGCTCCTTTCCTTTCTTGGGAGACGTTGCTCTTTCCTTCATTCCTCACGTCCGGCGCTCCCTTCACCCCCTGAGATGAACCGCCGGACCCACATACGTAACTCCTTGTTCTATTGCCCCGTAACGTCCGTCCTCCGAAGGGCGGACTTCACCTGTATTCCCTCTCTGAAAGCGAGAATACCCGCGGTTCCGACGCGTGTCAAGCATTCCGGGGAGCCTCGTTTTCACCCGTTCAGACCCAGCAGGACGGGGATCGTCGGAAGCCATTCGAAGAGCAGGAACTGGGCCTGCCCGATGAGGAGGCTGATCCTCGCCATCACCGTGTAGCCGAAGCTCGCTCCGAAGGCGACCATGAGTATCGTGATCCCCACGTTGGCGGCCCCCCCGACAACGCCTCTGTGGGCCTTGGAGAAGAAGAAGTAGACGAGTCCGCAGACGACTCCCACGACGAGGACGAGGTTGTTCAGGAAGCCGGCCGTACCTATTCCGGAGAGGGGCACGATGGTCCCCTCGACCTGGCTCAGGCAGTTCGTCTGCAGCGTGCTTACGAGCCCGAGACCCGCCCCGGTGCCGACTATCATCGCGAGCGCGAGCCTGGAGAGGCCTGCGACCCTGGGGACCAGCCTCGCCAGCATGAACAGTGCGAAGACTCCGGGGATGATCATGAAGAGGTCCGGAGTCCCGTCGCCTGCGCCTGTGATCTCGTTCCAGAAGTTGGGGATGAGCACGTTGAAGATGGTGTAGATGAGCCAGTAGCCGGCACTCATGCCGACGAAGAGGTGCTCCGCGAACTTGTAGAAAGGATTGTCCTTGTACAGGAAGCTGTAGAGCATCAGCGTGAGCAATGCTCCGAGCCAGATCCCGGCAGTCTCCCAGTTCACCTGGCCGCCCCCTTCCTGCCCTTGTGGACGGTGAGGTACGTGATGTTCCCCAGGACGATGAAGAACATTATCACGAGGTGGGCAATGGACTGCGCAGCCATGCCCGGCGTCGCCGTTCCCGGCGGAGCGCCCACGGTGCCTTCCCTGACCATGGTCTCATAGTCGGCGGCACCCTTGAGACCGCCGAGCAGGCCGACCATCTGCCCCGCACCGAGGTAGGGGTAGAACTCGGGCGCGCTGACGGCCGTGCAGCCGCCTCCCACGGGCACGCCGAACCTGTCGCCCGCCATCATCACCCAGGCATGGATGCCGGGGTCGCCTGCGGAGAGGCTGATCACAAGGTCGATGTCGCGAAGGCTCTGGATCCTCCGCAGCATGGGGATGGAGTCGTACGACACCCCGTCCCGGTCCTGGGGGAACACGGCCTGTATCGAGCTGCCCATCCTGACGACGGACACCCCTGCGCCAACAGTGTATCCGAGGTTCACCCAGTCGCCGTACTGCTCCTTGCCGAGGCTGTCTCCGACCGACGTCAGCACTTCCTGGCAGAGGCTCGCTCCCTGGGGCCAGAGAGCCGTCGCTATCACCTTGTGGCCGTTGGTGAAGAGGTGCTGGGACATGGCGACGGCCATGGGCTGGAGTTCGGGCATGGTCGAAGGATCGTAGTCGAAGCTCACGAGCACGACCGATCCCTCCGGAAGGGAGTCGACGAAATCGAACATGTGCCGGCTCGGTCCGGTGCCAACCGGTATGGGGAAGTCGAGTCTGAACGCGAGAGGGACGAACACGGAGAGCGCCATCAGGACGTAGATGACCCTCCTGTCGACCCTGTCCAGCCTTTCGAGAAACTTCCTCATTCGGCACCTCCGAGATAGCTCCGCTCGATCCCGAAGATCATGCGGAGCGAGGTTGCCACCACTCCGAGCGCGGCTCCTATCATCACTGCCCTCTGTCCGGCCATGTTCGGCACCTGCATCAGCCATTCGGCGACATCGGAGACCAGGCTGGGATGGGCGCCTTCGGCCGCTCCCGGGATGAGCCTCCAGATCAGATCGCCAATCGGGACCCGGCCGAGCATGACGATGAAGGCCGACACGAGCAGCAGCGTCGCCCTCCAGTTGGACGAGCGGAAGGCCCTGAACGCGGCCGAGGCCACGAAGAAGGCCAGCAGGCTGAACATCGTGGCGCCCATCGGCACCACCATGTTCTGGAACATGAAGTCGAAGGGTCTCGCCTCCTCGACCCCGTAGACGACTCCGGTCCCCACCATCGCGAAGAAGCCTGCCAGCACCACGGGGCTGTACTGCCAGTTCTTCGACTTGTTCGAGATCTTCATCAGGTGGACCTGCACGAGGTTGACCACTCCGAGGAAGATGGCGGCGGATGCGACTATCATGTACCAGTCCGTGAGCCCCTCGCCCATCGTGGATATGGGTGCATGAGGTATGAAGAAGTGCAGGATCATCAGGATCCCGCAGAGGAAGGTAACCAGAAGCGGCAGAAAGAGCCTCATATCACCCCTCCCTACTCGACATGGCAGAGGAACCGGATGAAGCCTGCCACCCTGCCGGCGGGCTCCCACCAGTTCCCGGCCGTGGCCGCGAGGACCCCGACGACTATCAGGATCATTATCACCAGTTTGGCCGCATCCTGACCCTTCAGGCTCCCGAGCAGCTTGGGCTCCCGGGAGAGGTAGGCGCTGGCCGCGAAGAGCTCCTCGCCTATGAGGGTGTAGTCGCATGCGGCGATGAAGAAGGGCAGCTGGCTGACCATGGCGGTGCCTGCGATCTGTATGGCGCCTACGCTCTTGCCTGTCTCGGCAAGGATGAGGCTCTCGGCGTAGAACGTACCGAGCAGGAAGATGGCGGCAGGCCTCTGGCGGACCATGATCCCGTCGACTCCCGCCGCGTATCCGAACTGGTCGTCGGTGAGGTAGTTGATGTTCTCGCGTCGGAAGGCGTCGGGCCGGCCGACCTGGAGGTAGGCCTCCTTCACGACTTCCTGGGCAACGCTCATCACCACGCTGCGGGTGTTCGGAACCAGCAGGTTGGCGCCGTACTCGGCCGTCTTGGCGGCGACCCTGCCCAGAATCACCATGCTAGCTATCGTCTGGATGTCGTCCATGTCCATGATGCCAGGGATGTAGAGTACGGGGCGTCCCATCTCGGTAGCCCGTCCGACGGCGTCCTCCACCGCCGAGAGGCCGGCGATCTCCCTGATGAACAGCGGCCTGCCCCTTTTGCCCCTCTCGATGTACCAGAAGATGACAAGCGCGAGCAGGACGGTTATCACGAACATCCCGACCCTGCCACCGTGGAACCACTGTGCCTCCGGGATGCCCCGGGCCTCCGCGCTCCGGCCGGCCGGGAATCCCCCGTACCAGGCCTCCAGGATGAAGGAGTAGGTCGAACCGTTCTCGAGTCCGCTCACGGTGAACGAGTCGGTCCCGGGGAGGATCCAGCCCTCCTCGTACTCCCCGCCTCCCTCCATCCGCACGAGCACACGGATGGAATCGGGCTGGACGCCGGCTTCGGCCATCGTCCAGTACAGGTCGAGAACTCCGCCTCCGTCGTTCGGGGCGTCGGCCGCCTCGAGCGATACGAATGCGGCGATCCCCGGGGGGGCGGCCGCAATCGCTGAGTCGGGCTCCGACAGGACCTGCGCAGGTGGTGCATCCGTGGAATCCGGCGCCGGACCCGTCGTCTGGGCCGCGGCAACGGATGCCAGAAGCAACAGCGCAGGACAGAAGAGGTACAGCTTCATGCGCATCCTCCCATCCTGCAATGCGGAGCGATATCCGCGAATGCGGGGAAGGGGAGCCTTCGCCCCCCTTCCGAAAACCTTCCGTCGCCGGGACGGTACATCCTCTATTCCTCTATCAGTTCGACATTCGCCCTGGGAACGATCGCCCTGGACGAGTCTCCGAACTCCACCTCCAGGACTCGCACCTTCGCCTCGGTCTCCAGGAGCTGGAGTTCCGCCGGGAGGGCCGTGACCCTTCCGAGCCTGCCGAAGTAGGGGGCACGGATGACTCGTATGGGCGAACCAACGTCGAGGGCGCCCTGCTCCCGGCCCTCGTCCCGTCCCTTCATCGCAGCCTCGACAGGGATGACCACTTCAGGCCTGATCACCCCGGCGCGGATCTGGGTGGCGCCGTTTATGCTCGCGAGCATCCCCTCGCGGCTGCAGAGAAGGTCGAAGGTGCCTCGGGCCATGTGCATCCTGCCGAAGCCCTCGGTGAGGATGAGAGTGATGCCCTTGTTCTCGTGGCCCGTGATGGCCACTCCGAGGTCGTATCCGAGGAAGTCCTTGAGATCCCTGTCGTCGAAGCCGCCGGTGACTATGCCCTTCACGCCGGCCGACACCGCCTTCCTGAGCGTGGCGTGGCTGACGAAAGATCCTCCTATCAGGATCTTGCCGGCGCAGGATGCATCTATCAGGTCGGCCGTCAGCTCCTGTTCAGGTGACTTTACAGCCTTCCGGATCTCTCCCCTCGTCTCGCCGCCGATCCCGAAGATGCCCTGGACGAATGTGGCACGGGTCTCGATTATGACTCCCTCGTCCTCGATGATCCCGACAACCCTGCCCTTCACGTAGGCTTCGATGGTGACGGGCGAGGGGGGCTCCCTGAGGACCGCCTGCCCCGTCACCTTGTTGAAGCTCTCGAATGTTCCCTCGATCGGTGACCTGACCGTGTTCCTGAAGAGCCCGAAGATCCCCTTCGACTGCGCGATCGTATCCTCGACCGCCAGGGGATCCCCCTCCTTCTTCAGCAGGAGCGTGGGGATGTCCTCGGGCGGCACTCCCAGGATGTTCGCCAGGTTGATCATCTTGACGTTGCCCGGAAGCTCGGTGCGCGCGACCACGGTATCCGCCGAGACCTCGTCGCCGATCTTCGCCAGGACTCTCCCCTTGAGCGGGAGGCGGCGCTCCTTGCGGATGACCGCCACATCGGCCACGCGGAGACCGGGGGTGTATGCGAAAGCCATCTCCTACCTCCCCAGGGAAAGGAACTTGTCAGGATAGGCGGTAAGAGCCATGGCCCACTCCTGCAGTTTCTTGACTCTCTCGGAATCGCCCGAGGGCAGCACGAAGGGTCTTCCCCTGCCGTCGAGCACGATTCCGACCACTCCGCCTTCGAGGTCCGTCTCCAGGACCTTCCCGGGACCAGCGCCCACGTCGAAGTTCTTCGCAGGCCTGATGACGCTCCTGGCCTTCTCTCCCACACCGAGGGGGATCACCTGCATCCGGCCGAACTCGATCGACACCTCCCGGGTCTTGCCGTCGGGCATGTGCATCGAGATCGACGCGACCTGGGAGCCATCCTTGCCAAGCCCGGAAGGGGCGACGCAGGAACCGAGCCTGATCAGACAGTCCTTGTCGAAGACTTCGGTTGCGGCCCGGGGTAGAACCTCCGAGAGGACACCGAGCTGAGGCATCATGAATATCGAATCCACCGAGAGCATCGTGACGCCCTCCGGCACGAAGGAGTCAATGAGCATGAGAGCGGCCTGGCTCCGCCTGGGTGCGTGCGAAAGCACTCCGCCAGATCCGATCAGCAGGTCGAGCGCCATCATGTTCACGAGCGTCGCCCCGGTCTGCGTCTGGTCGAAGGCGTCGCCGATGGTCCGCTCCTGCGCCACTCCCTTGAGGCCGACGGCCAGGTCCCTGTGCTGGACGAGGGCCAGCCTCAGCGCCTCCCTGGCTATGGCCTGCTCGATGATGAGCTCCTCGAGAGTCTGGGGGACGGTGGTGGGCCGGATCATCTTGTTCCTGATCCTGTTGCGGAGGTCCGCCTCGTCCATCCTGAACGGCACCCACCGCATCACATTGTCGAGCCCTGCGCTGGCGAGTACGTTGGAGACGCTGTAGCTCATGCCGAGGTTGGCGGACACCGTGCGGTTGAACACGGGCTGTCCCTCGCAGTCGAAGACGGAGAACACGTCGGTGGTCGCGCCTCCGATGTCGACGCCCATCACATGGATGTTCTCGGCCTTCGCGACCATCTCGATCAGCTTGCCTACCGCGCCCGGCGTGGGCATTATGGGGACGTTCTCCCAGTCGTTGCCCACGTAGTGCCCCGCCCACTGCATCAGCCTGCCGTATCCGGGGGCCTGGGCCATCACGTGCTCCATGAACAGCTCGTGTATCGTATCACGCGCCGGGCTGAGGTTCTCCTTCTCGAGGACGGGCCTGATGTTGGGCACGACCTTGAGGGCGGCTATCTCTCCCAGCTCGTTGCTGACTTCGTCCGCTGCGTCGCAGTTGCCCGCGAAGATCACGGGGAGCTTGTACCCGACCCCGAAGCGGGGCTTGGGATCCGCGGCCCTGATGACCTGGGCCAGCTCCACGACGTGATCCACCGTTCCTCCGTCGATGCCGCCGGAGAGAAGGATCATGTCGGGGCGGAGGCGCCTTATGTCTGCGACCTTCTCGTGGAAGAGCCGCCCGTCGTTCGATGCGACGACGTCCATCACGATGGCTCCGGCACCCAGAGCGGCCCTCTGGGCGCTCTCGCCCGTCATGCTCTTCACGACGCCGGCCACGGTCATCTGGAGCCCGCCGCCCGCCGAGGAGGTGGACATGTAGATGTCGACACCCCTCGTGGGGTCGTCCCCGACGAAGATGCCTTCCTTGTCGTCGGTCAGGAACTGCCGCGACAGCAGGTCCTCGATCTCGCCGACGGCGTTGAGCACGCCCTTGGTGACGTCCTCTGCGGGAGCCTCCACCGTCGTGGGCGCCTCCCCGCGCGTGATGAGCCGATACTCGCCATCGCGCTTCTCGATGAGGATCGCCTTGGTGGTCGTACTACCGCAGTCGGTCGCCAGTATCCTCGTTATTTCCTTGTCGGCCAACGCCATCTCCCTTCGGATCCCCGCGGACTCCGCGGCGGAGCCATGCAAAGAAACCCTGCCTCCGGGGACGGGCGGCCTTCTCGGCGGCCCTTGCACCGGCTTCGCGGGCGTTCTCGTCTTCGATCGCGCAAATCAGCTTCTCGACGTTCTCACGGTCCTCGATCATCCTGACGAACTTCTGGTAGTCCTTCGAGTCGATCACCAGGGTCACCATGGGATCCATGAATATCAGCATCTGGTTGCCCAGGAACGAAAGCGGCTTGACCGATTCGAGGAACATGACCGCAGGCACGGTCATCTGGCGCTCGACGACCTTCCTCGCGATCTTCGCCGAGAGCTCGCTGAAGTCCTCTGCCACGCCCTCAGGCGGGAGGCTTTCCCACGTACCGGTCTCTGATAAACGCAACTACTTCCTCCCGGTTTCCGGAAGAGAACTGTACCGAGAGCCCCCTGAACTTCGCAAGGGGCGTGGGAGCCGGGAAGGGGCTCAGGAGCGCCCCCCTGGAGTCGGTGGTGATGCTCCTCACCTCTCTCCAGGTGCGTTTCTCGACTCCGAAGAGGGATTTCTTCTCCACTCCGGACTCGTCCATGCGGAATCGCACCGGGAGAAAGAAGCTCCACATGGCCAGGAAGAGAAGGCAGAAACCCACCAGCCCCCACCAGGGCCCGTTCCCGTACCAGCCCGCGAAGATGGAGGCAACGATCATTATAACGATGAGGACGGCAGCGGCCAGGGGACGTTCCCTGGCCGGGTGCGCCGTCCATTCGAGCATTCCGGGCGCCCCTGCTACGGGGTCTCCCATTTTTCCACGATCTCGAGTTCCTTGACTGCCCTGACCTCGTCCAGCCTCAGCACCGGAGTGTTCACCGGGGCGTCGGTCACGAGATGGGGCTTCTCGACGACCTCACGTGCGATGGAGAGCATCGCCCCGGCGAAGGCGTCCAGGGACTCCAGGCTCTCCGTCTCGGTTGGCTCGATCATCATCGACTCGTGCACGATCATCGGGAAGTACACGGTGGGAGCATGGAACCCATAGTCCAGAAGCCTCTTGGCCATGTCCAGGGTCCTGACCCCGGCCTTCGCCTGCCTCTCGCCGGAGATGACGAACTCGTGCATGCACGGACCGTTGTCGTAGGGGATGTCGAAGGTCCCGCCGAGGAGCGTCTTGAGGTAGTTGGCGTTGAGGAGGGCCGTCTCGGAGGCCTCTCTGAGCCCTGCCGCCCCGAGGGTCCTGATGTAGGCCCACGCACGCACCAGCACGCCGAAGTGGCCATGAAACGCCAGGAGTCTGCCGAAGGAATCCTTGTCGGCTGTCATCCGTGCGGTGCCGTCGGGCGACCTCCCCACCACCGGATCGGGCAGGTACTTCGCGAGGAAGTCCCTGCATGCGACCGGGCCGGAACCAGGGCCGCCGCCGCCGTGGGGCGTCGAGAAGGTCTTGTGCAGATTCAGGTGGCAGACGTCGAAACCCATGTCGCCCGGGCGCGCTATTCCGAGCAGGGCGTTCATGTTCGCCCCGTCCATGTAGCAGAGCCCTCCGGCTTCGTGGACTATCCTTGTTATCTCGTCGATCCCCGATTCGAAGATGCCGAGGGTGTTCGGGTTGGTGAGCATGAGACCCGCGGTGGCGGGGCCGGCCTTGGCTCTGAGGTCGTCGATGTCCACTTCGCCGCGGGAGTTCGATCCGACGTTGACGGTCCGGAATCCCGCCAGGGTGCACGAGGCCGGGTTCGTTCCGTGCGCGGAGTCGGGCATCAGTATCTCTACCCTGCCGGTGTCCCCGCGTTCGAGGTGGTAGTGGCGGATCAGGAGGAGGCCGGTCAGCTCGCCGTGCGCGCCGGCCGCGGGCTGGAGCGAGACGCCTTCGAATCCGGTTATCTCGCAGAGGAAGGATCCGAGCCGGCACATCAGCTCCAGGGCGCCTTCGCAGAGATCCGCGGGCGCCAGGGGGTGCAGGGACGCGAAGCCTGACAGCCTGGCCAGGTCCTCGTTCAGCTTCGGGTTGTACTTCATGGTGCACGAGCCCAGAGGATACATGCCCTTGTCCAGATGGTAGTTCTTCGTGCTCAGGTTGACGAAGTGCCTCACCACCTGAGTCTCGCTCACCTCGGGAAGGCCGACGGGGCCGCTCCTCAGGGCATCCTGACCGAAGACCGCAGCCGGATCGGCCGCGGGCACGTCGAGCTCCGGAAGGTCGATCCCCCTCCTGCCGCAGCAGCTCTCGAGAAAAATGGTGCCCTCCATCACTCCACCCCCCCGCAGATCCGCGCGATCGTGTCGCGCAATCCGTCCATCTCGGCCCTGGTCCTCTTCTCGGTGACCGCTGTCAGGAGCGCCCCGGCGCCGAGCGCGGGGACGGGGACGCCGGCGAGGTAACCCTTGTCGGCAGCCTTCCGCACGATCAGCCCGGCATCGACCGGGTACTCCAGGACGAACTCACGGAACGAAGGGGCGCCGAAGACCTTCCGCACGCCGGGGATCCCGGTCAGGGCGTCCTCGAGATAGGCGGCCTTAGAGAGACACTGGAGGGATATCTCCCTGAATCCGCTCTCGCCGGCCAACGAGAGATAGACGGTGTTGGCCAGGGCCATCAGAGCTTCGTTGGAGCAGATGTTGCTCGTGGCCTTCTCGCGCCTTATGTGCTGCTCCCGTGTCTGGAGGGTCAGCACGTAGCCGGTCTGCCCGGCCTTGTCCAGGGTGCGGCCTATGATGCGGCCGGGCATGTTGCGCACGAGCTCCCTGCGGCATGCCATGAATCCGACATAGGGGCCGCCGAAGGAGAGCGGGACTCCCATGCTCTGGCCCTCGCCCACCGCGATGTCGGCACCGGCGGCTCCGGGGGATTCCAGTACGGCCATCGCCACGGGGTCCGCCACAACGACAAGGAGTGCGCCCGCTGAATGAGCCATCCCGGCGGCAGCCCGGACATCCTGCACCACTCCGTGGAAATCGGGCTGCTGGATCATGAGGGCGGCTGCGTCGACTACGAGTCTGCCTGCGGCCTCGATGTCGATCGAGCCGTCGGCGCTCCAGGGTACGACGTCCATGCCGAAGCCGCCCTGGGCCAGATAGGTCCGGATGACTTCGAGGTAGCGCGG
Source organism: Candidatus Fermentibacterota bacterium (assembly GCA_963718745.1). Classification (GTDB taxonomy): domain Bacteria; phylum Fermentibacterota; class Fermentibacteria; order Fermentibacterales; family Fermentibacteraceae; genus Fermentibacter. Next base: position 1,031,557 of record OY970370.1, read on the forward strand.
GTTGAGGGAGCCCGAAACGGCCACGCGGTTGCGCCTGGTGGCGCGCATGGCCATTAGGGCCGCCTCGGCTGCCGCGCTCGCGCCGTCGTACATCGAGGCGTTCGCGCAGTCCAGGCCGGAGAGTCTGGCCATCAGCGTCTGATATTCGAAAATGCACTGGAGCGTCCCCTGGCTGACCTCGGCCTGGTAGGGCGTATAGGCCGTGTAGAACTCGCTCCTCAGGAGGATGTGGTCGACGACGGCGGGGATGAAGTGGTCATAGGCGCCTGCACCTGCGAAACAGACGAGGCCCGCCGCCCGGTTGGACCCGGCCAGCTCCCGCGCCTCGCGCACGAGCTCGAGCTCGCTCGCAGCTGCGGGAAGATCCAGGGGGCGCGTCATCCTCCTGTCCGCGGGGACTGCCGCGACCAGGTCGTCGATGCTGCGGGCTCCCACGGTATCCAGCATCCGGCGCCTGTCGGCGCCGAGTATCGAGGTGAATCTGCTCATCTGGATGCCTACTCTCCCGCAAGCTCCCTGTACTGCTCGGCGGAGAGCAGCCCGTCGAACTGCGAGGGGTTCGAGGGGTGGATGGTTACGAGCCAGCCCTGGCCGTAGCAGTCGGTGTTCACCAGACCCGGGTCGGATTCGAGTGCGACGTTGCCCGTGACGACCTTGCCGTCGACCGGCGAGAAGAAGTCCTCGGCGGTCTTCACGGCCTCGAGCACGCCCATGGCCTCACCGGTGCGAGCGTCGCGCCCGGCCGGGGGGAGCTCGACCATGACGATCTCGCCCATGAGACCCTGCGCGTGATCGGTGATGCCCATCGTCAGGTTCCCGTCGGCTCCGCGCCTGACCCACTCGTGGCTCTTCGTGTACCTGAGATCACCGGGAATGCTGCTCATCCCTGGCCTCCTTCCTGATGCGCTGTTACTGCCGGCGGCTGCCGGCTGTATAGAACGGTAGTCTGGAAACGACAACCGGGAGACGGCGGCCCCTGACGTCCGCCTCTATCTTCGTGCCGACCTTCGAGAGGCCCTTCTCGACGTAGCCCAGCCCGACGGCGATGCCGAGCGCGGGCGCCATGGTTCCACTGGTCACGACGCCGATCTTCCTGTCGCCCTGGAAGAGCTCGGTGCCGTGGCGGATCACTCCCCTGCCCTCGACCGTGAGGCCGACCAGCAGCCGGGAGACTCCGTCCGCCTTCTGGCGCCTGAGCACGTCACGTCCGACGAAGTCCTTGTCGGTGGCCAGCTTGACCACCCAGCCCAGCTTGGCTTCGAGAGGAGAGGTGGAATGATCGATGTCGTTGCCGTACAAGACATATCCAACCTCGAGCCGGAGGGTGTCCCTCGCGGCCAGGCCGATGGGCCTTACGCCCAGGTCGGCTCCTGACGACATCGCGGCGTCCCAGACAGCCGGAGCATCCTTCGAGGCGACATAGAACTCGAAGCCGTCCTCGCCCGTGTAACCGGTCCTGGCTATCACTGCGGGGCACCCGGCGACGCTTCCGACGGTCTGCGCGTAGTACCCGATGGAATCCAGGTCCGCCGAAGTGAGGCGGGAGGCCAGTTCCTGCGACCGGGGCCCCTGGATGGCGACGAGTGCGGTGTCATCGCTCTCGTTCGTGATCCTGACATCGAAGGAGCCCGTGTGGCTTGTGACCCAGGCCCAGTCCTTGTCGATGTTCGAGGCGTTGACCACCATGAGGAACTCGTCCTCGGCAAGCCTGTAGACGATCAGGTCGTCGACTATGCCGGCGTCCGGATAGCACATCGTGCTGTAGTACGCCTTCCCGGGCGCGACATCGGCATTGTTCGTGAGAAGGGCGTCGAGGAACTCTCTGGCTCCCCGACCCTTGATCCTGAACTCGCCCATGTGGGAGAGATCGAAGAGACCGACGCCCTTGCGGACCGCCATGTGCTCCTCGATCACGCTTCCGTAGCGGATAGGCATCATATAGCCCGCGAACGACTCGATCTGAGCGTTCAGGGCCACATGCCTTCCATAGAGAGGGGTTTCCTTGTCCATCAGTTATCTTCTCCCTGAAGCATATGGAAAAACTCTGTCGAATCTATGTCGACCGTCCTGCCGGTGCAATGAGAGGATGGACCCGTGCCTGACCGTACCGACCGCAGCCTGGAACTGGCGGCCCGGAGATGGCTGGCCTCTCTCGGAATGCCCTGCTGGCTGTGGCCCGGCGGGTCGGGAGCCGCGGAGCGCTACGGCCTCCTTCTGCCATCGGGAGCCAGGGTGGCGGTCGGTCCCTGGCCCGATCCGGGGATCAGCTTCGACGACATGGCCCGCGCCAGGTGCGCATATCTCCTGGCCGTGGATCGTGAGGCGGCAGGCGGACCCTGTCCGAAGGTGCTAATGACGCTCCGGGACATGGAGCTCCTCGGCAATCCGCTCTCGAAACGCAGCCTCGGAACCGCGTCCGTCCGGAAACCCGGGGATCTGATCCTGCTCGAGGGAAGGCCGGCGCACCCCCGCCTGCGTTTCCTGCTCGGCTCGCTCCGGCTGCTCCTTGCAGGAGACCCTGAAGCTCACTTTCCAGGGCCACCCCCGCGTCAGCGGGGATGACCCTGGGCGCAAACTGATTCATGCCAAAGCGTTGCACGTCCATTTCAAGCTATTTAAACCTGAACTGCTACACCAGTTCCGCTTCGCGGAACTGGATTACAACCCCGGACAGGCCTCGACTATGGCCGGGGCCAGATTCTTGTCCCCGTACGACTTCCTGAACCTGGACGCGAACTCCGCGGCCAGCCTGCCAGCCCTCTCGCGGTAGGCCGCGGGGTCCGTCCAGGTATTCTCCGGTTTCAGCACCGAACTGTCTGCGAGGCCGGGGCAGGTCAGGGGCACGAGGACCTTGAAGAACGGGTCCGCCGAGTACTCGACATCCGCCAGGCGGCCTGAGAGTGCGGCAGACACCATGGCCCTGGTGAGTGCGATGTCCATCCTACGGCCGACCCCGTAGGGTCCGCCGCTCCATCCCGTATTGACCAGGTACACGGTCGTGCCGTGCTTGTCGAGCTTCTCGCCGAGCATCCTCGCATAGATGTCCGGCAGGAGGGGCATGAACGGAGCACCGAAAAAGCGCGAGAAGGTGCTCTTCGGCTCCACCACGCCCGCCTCGGTGCCTGCGAGCTTGCTCGTGTACCCCATCAGGAACCAGAGCATCGCCTGGTCCCTCGTGAGCCTGGCCAGCGGGGGCAGGACGCCGTTCGCATCGGCAGTCAGGAAGAGGATCGTGCGGGGGTGCCCCGAAACCGGGACCTCCTTCACGTTCGACAGGAAGGAGAGCGGGAAGGAGCCTCTGGAGTTGGGAGTGAGCCTCTCGTCGTCCAGGTCGAACGTCCCGTCGGGATAGACCATCGCGTTCTCGATTATCGCCCCGTGCCGATCGGCCGGAGCGTCGTGGAAGCACGCGTGATAGATCTCCGGCTCCTTCCGCGGGTTCAGATTGATCAGCTTCGCGTAGCAACCGTACTCGTAATTGCTGATGAGCTCCTCTGTCCAGGCGTGTTCGTCGTCGCCGAGCAGGGCCCTCTCGGGATCGGCCGAGAGAGTCGTCTTGCCGGTGCCCGACAGCCCCAGGAGCAGGGCGGAGTCGCCTCCGGGTCCCTCGTTGGCGCTGCAGTGCAGAGAGAGGATCCCCTCGAGGGGGAGCATGTAGTTCATGACAGTGAAGAGCAGCTTCTTGACGCTTCCGCAGTAGGAGGAGCCGAACACCACTCCGATGCTGCGGTCGAAATCCATGCCGATTATCATCGTGGAGGTATGGCCCAGGGCCGGGTCGATCCGCAGACGGCCCTCGTACCTGGCTGGATCCAGCTTCCGGTCGGGCACCACCACCAGGGTGAAGGGCCTGTCCCGGAAGATGCTGCCGGTGATCACATTCTGGTCGAATGGACGGAACATGTTGTATGTGAACAGAGCTGTGAGCGCCTTCTCGGAAACGGTCTTCACATGCAGGGCGCAGGCCGGGTCCGAACCCACGAGGCGGTCCGTCACATAGAGGCTGCCGGCCTTTCCGAGAGCTGCGAGCGCATCCTCCAGAACCATGTCGAAGGTGACCTCGTCCACAGGAAGGCAGTTCGGGCTCGTCCAGTCTATGTTGGCCTCGCTCGACGGCCTCTTGACGATCAGAGTGTCCTCGGGGCTGCGGCCGGTCGACTCGGGCCTGGTCCAGGTCGCCAGGGCGCCGCAGGCGCTGACCATGGCCTCCCTGTTCTTCACGCACTCCATTATCAGCTCGGGGCGCGGAATGTTGGTCATAACTCCCTGCCGCGAGGCCAGGAAACCAGCCAGTCTGTCCTGGAAGAGCATCTTTCCCCCCAATGTGGTTGTTCGCTTCTGCGGGCCCCGGGCGCCCTGCCGGCCGTGCCAGGCTAGAATAAGACAAGGGGCTCCAGCGGGCAATCTGCAGCCGGAGCAGGCGGACAGCATCGGCAGGCCGGCTTTCTCGCACACGCCCGCGGCGGTATCTTCCGGCTTCCGCCTCCCGGGGCGGCTCGCTGACTTCGACTGGAGGCGCGATTGAAACTGATCCTGCTCGATGTGGACATGACGCTGATATCGACCCGTGGAGCGGGCATCGCATCGCTCAACGCGGCGATGCATGAACTCTACGGCCTCGAGCGGGGCTTCGAGGGCATCGAGTTCGCAGGCAGGACGGACTGGATGATCACGGAGGACGGCCTCGCGGCGAACGGCCTGCAGGCCACCGGGGAAAGGGTTTCCGCCGTGAGGGGGGCCTACATCAGGAACCTCGCACGCAACCTCTCGGAGGGATGGCCTGCTGCGCCCCTGCCCGGGGTGACCGGGCTCCTCGATCTCCTGGAAGGGCGGGATGATGCTTGCTTCGGCCTGCTCACCGGGAACTGGAAGGAGGGAGCCTTCCTCAAGCTCGCCGCATGCGGCATCGACCGCTGCTTCAGTTTCGGCGCCTTCGCCGAATGCGGCAGGAGGCGCGGAGAGCTGGTCCCCCTCGCGGTAGGACTGGCCGAGAGGATGGCAGGGGAATCCTTCCAGAAGAACGACGTCTGGGTGGTGGGTGACACCCCCCATGACGTGGCATGCGGGATCGAGTGGGGGTTCAGGACCCTGGCGGTCGCCACCGGCCCGTACGGGGAGGTCGCGCTGGAGGCATCCGGCGCAGAGGTCGTGATGCGGGACCTGGCCGACACCGCCCTCGTCGGACGCATCCTGCTGGGGTGCGGCCAGTGAGGATGTCCCCGGCGACTGCATGGAGCCTGTACGACTGGGCCGACTCGGCCTTCGTCACGACCATAGTCGCGGCAGTGCTCCCCGCCTATTTCGCATCAGTCGTCTGCGGCGGCGGGGACGTGTCCTTCAGATTGTTCTCGTTCACGGTCTCGGGCAGTCCGACCTCGCTCTGGGGCTACGCGGTCTCCATCGCGGCTCTTTTCGTTGCGATCGTCTCCCCCGTGACGGGAGCGTTCGCCGATGCCGGAGGAAGGCGGAAGGCATGCCTGGCCGTCTTTGCCTTCATCGGGATAGCATCCTCGATCATGCTCTCGATGTCCGGAGCGGGCGCGGTGCTATTCACCCTGGTGTTCCTCGTCCTCGGAGAGATCGGCTTCGCAGGAGGCCAGGTCTTCTACAACTCCCTCCTGACCGACGTCTCGGATGCGGGCGGCAGGGATTCGACATCCTCGCGCGGCTTCGCGCTCGGCTACCTCGGAGGGGGGCTGCTGCTCGCCCTCAACACGGCGATGATCACGGCCCCGGGGTTCTTCGGGCTCAGGGACGCGGCGCAGGCAAGCCGTGCGAGTTTCGCCTCGGTGGCCGTCTGGTGGGCGGTTTTCTCTGTGCCTCTGTTCCTGTACGTACGTGAGGGAAGGCCCTCCTCCCCGGCGGGTGCCCCGCGGGGCGAGGCCATGAGGATGCTCGCAGCCGCTGCGAGAGACATCGCCACGAGGCGCAACCTGCTCCTCTTCCTGCTGGCGTTCCTCCTCTACAACGACGGGATCCAGACCGTGATACTCATGGCCGCCGTCTACGGGAAGGCCGATCTCGGACTGGATACCGGCGCGATGATAAGAGCCCTGCTCGTGACCCAGTTCGTAGGCGTCCCCGGGAGCATCCTCTTCGGGAAGGCCGCAGCGAGGTTCGGCGCCCGCAGGTCCCTGCTCGCCGGCGTGGCGGCATACCTTGTCATAATCCTGCTGGCTTACAGGATGACCACCGCATCGGACTTCATGACTCTCGCGGTGCTCGTCGGACTGTTCCAGGGCGGCATGCAGGCGGTCAGCAGGAGCTTCTTCTCGAGGCTCATCCCCGCGGGCATGAGCGCCGAATACTTCGGATTCTTCTCTGTCTCGACGCGGTTCGCGAGCGTGGCCGGCCCCCTGCTCTTCGCCCTCGTCCGGGACGTGACCGGTGACGGCCGGGCTGCCATACTTGCAGTGGCAGCGCTCTTCCTGGGTGGCGGCGCGCTCCTTGCGGCCGTGAAGGATCCGGAGGTCTGCTGATGCTGGCTGTCTCCCTCGCATGCATAGTGGCGGTCCTGCTGGAGGAGCTGTTCCTCAGGAGGAACCGGCTCAGGTTCATGGACAGCCGGGACTTCGGCGAGGAGAGCCTGCCGCCGGGCCTCCAGGCGAGGATGGCGACCTTCCGGACGAGATACAGGTTCATCCGCGTGGTCCAGTTCATCGTGTTCGGGCTGCTCTGGATCATGGCCGGAGAGAAGGCCGGCGCCAGGATCTTCTACTCCCCTCTCGGACAGCTCACGACCACTCTCCTCCTGCTCCAGGTCATACGGGTGCTCGGACGCCGGGTCGTGAGGAGCTGGCCGCTCCTGACCATCACGGGCGCACAGCAGAGCATCCAGGCGATCCTCGTGGCGCTCCTCTCCCGGGGGGCTGCGCCTGTGGTCCCCGCGGCGGATCCCCTGGGCTTCCTGTACGGCCTGAGCATCGTCTGCGCCTCGGTAGCCTCGGCGGTTTCCTTCTCGTCTGCTGCCGTCTACTTCGCGAGGCGGTCACCCGACGGAACCCGGTTCTTCGGCGAGGAGCCCCCCCCTCTCTCGGCATCCGAGGCCATAGGGAGGCGAGGGCTCGCGATCGCCTCGGCGATCCTCCTCCCCGCGGTCGCGGCCGGCATCATAGGACTTGCCGGAAACGAGAGCACCCCTGCGGGCTGCCTCGCCGTCCCCTCGGCGGCGCTTCTCACATGCGTGCTCGCGCTGCTCATCTGCTCCGACCGCCGCAGGTTCCATCACCCCGCCGGGATGGCCATGGCCCTGCTGCCGTATCCGCTGCTCGTCGCCTCGATGGTGTCAGGGCTCACTTCGAACTGCTTCTGAGATGCGGGCGCTCCTCGTCCAGCTGCCGCTCAACGGAACGGCCGCATTCGAGCCGACCGGCAACACTCCCCTCGCCGCGGGGATCCTGGCCGCGGCTGCGGGTCTCCCGGCGGAATCGATACTGGGCCGGGAAGAGGCGGACACCCTGGGTGACAGAGCCCTCGCCGGGGCGATAGCGCTCCGCTCCCCGGACATTGTCGGATTCACGCTCTATTCCTGGAACGCCGAGCGGAGTGCATACATCGCCTCGCTCCTGCGGAGGATCCTGCCCGGGGCCAGGCTGGTCGCGGGCGGTCCGGAGGTCCAGCCGGACAACTCGTGGCTTGTCGAATCCGGAGCGTTCGACCTCCTGGTCTCGGGCGAGGGCGAGCCGCTGGCACGGATCCTGTCGGGAGGCATGCCCTTCCCGGATGGCGGGCTGGTGACGACGGGTCCGCAGGACTTCCTCCCGGGAGCGTTCCCCGATCCATGGCTCAAGGGGATCATCGTACCCGGCGAGGACGGCTCGGTGATGGCCGAGACGGTCAGGGGCTGCCCGTCCGGCTGCCTCTACTGCAGCTACCGGCGGAGGCATCCGGTGCAGAGGGCCATGAGCGCCGCAGACGCCGTCGGGTACGTGCGGCAGCTATCCCTTCTGGGCGGGGAGGAGATCGTGTTCATAGACCCTACGTTCAACGCAAGGCCTGACTTCGCCGAACTCCTGAGCGGGCTCGAGGGTCTCGGCCGGAAATGCTTCGCGGAGCTGAGGGGCGAGAACGTCGACGAGAGGATCGCGGCCGCCCTGGCGAGAGCGGGGTTCGCAAGCGTGGAGCTGGGACTCCAGACTTCCGACCGGAGGGTACTGGAGCTGTGCGGCAGGAGATCCGACCCCGAGGCGGTCGTCCGCGCTGCGGCGATCCTGGCCTCCAGGGGCGTGGCTCCCGTCGTGGACATAATCATCGGACTCCCCGGCGACGGGAGGGAGGGCCCGGTGAGAGCGGCGCAGATGCTGGCGGAGGCCGGCGCCGGAGAGAGGGTCCAGTCCTTCTATCTGTCCGCCCTGCCCGGCACGGAGCTGCGTGCGGTCGCCGGGGGCTCTGGGCTCCGATTCATGGACCGCCCCCCCTATTACGTCGTCGAGACCCCCTGGGGCGGGATTGCAGAGATGGAGGAGGCCAGGGAGGAGATCTCCGACATCCTGGGATACGATGCGGACCTCGAACCCCGTCCCCTCCTCGTCGAGGACTGGCCCGGCGACGAGAGCCTGGATCTGGATGCCGGAGATGATCCTCCGGGCGATCCGCCATCGTACAGGCACGGCCGACTGACGCTCCGCTCCTCCGACCTGCAGAGACACCGGCAGCGGATCGCCGATCTCGTCAGGAGGCGCATCGACGCCGATCCCTACTGCGTCCTGGACGTTGTTCTGGTCCCGGAAGACCAGTTCCCCCCCGGCCTGCCGGACTGGATAAGGAGCCTCGCCCGGTGCAACGACTACTCCTCCAGGACAGCCGCACGACACGGCCTGGACGGCAACCTCAGAGTCTCCGTGCTGCTCCCTGACCATCGCAGCTTCGACCCGGCCTGGGTGGACAGGATGCTCCAGACCTGCCCGGTGACAGTCGACGTCACTTCTCCGGAAGCGATGCCGGAGATCCTGGGGAGGCTCGGCGCCGGGATGAGGCTGCCCGGCGCGGAGTGGGACCTGGCAGCCCTGTCGTCCTCGACCGCCGACCCGCTTTCCATCCACTTCTCTTCGCAGCTCATGGAGCAGCTCTGGTGCTCGCTCCACCTGGGGTCGGAATAGCCTGACGCCGATTGACCGTTTGTTAGGCATACCTAATAATATGGCATGGGCATCACACACAGCATGGAGGACTATCTGCGGACCGTCGGGATACTGGCGCGGGGTTCCGCTCCGGTACGGGTTGCGGAGATAGCACGGATACGCGGCGTGAGCATGGCGAGCGTCTGCGAGGCGCTGAACCGCCTCGACAGGGACGGTCTGGTGGTCTACTCGAAGGGTGTCTCGGGAACCATCACCCTCACCACGGAGGGTGCCAGGATCGCCCGGAAGCTCTCATCCACCCACGATTTCATCCTCGGCTTCCTGCGGGACCTCCTCGGAGTCAACCCGGAGGATGCAGAGAAGGACGCATGCGCACTCGAGCACGAACTGAGCCCGGATACCCTGTCCCACCTCGTCGCGTTCTCGCAGTTCGCGGACTCCAGGGTCTGCGGAGGCGAGAAGCTCAGTGAGATCTATCGGAGATCCGAGCCTCTCGGGGGCGAGGGGGTCGGATTCGCGAGGGGGAGGCACGGCGGCAGGAACCTTTCGGCGGGAGGTCCGGGGCTCTCCGAAGTGCCGGAGGGCGGCAGGGCGAGGGTGGTCCACCTTCATGCCTCCTGCCCGATACGGCGCAGGCTCGCCGACATGGGCATCCTGCCGGGGGTCGAGGTCGAGATGGTCCGCAAGGCGCCGCTCGGGGGCCCCGTCGAGATAGCCCTGGACGGTTTCTCCCTCTCTCTGAGGCGCTCCGAGGCACGCGCCGTCGAGGTGGAGTTCCTGGCGTGACAGAGACCCGCGTGGCGCTGGCCGGCAACCCCAACACCGGCAAGTCGACGATCTTCAACAGGCTCACGGGGGCAGCCGCCCACGAGGGCAACTATCCCGGGGTTACGGTCGAACTCTCATGCGGTTCGCGCAGGTGCGGAGACCGGCTCTTCAGGTTCATCGATCTCCCGGGGCAGTACAGCCTCACGCCGGCGTCCGAGGACGAGGCGGTGGCCGTACGCCACATCCTCGACAACCCCTCCGACCTGATCCTGAACGTCGTAGACGCGACCAACCTGGAGAGGAACCTCCAGCTCACGATACAGCTCGCCCGCCTGGGCATGAGGCTGGTCGTCGCCCTCAACATGTGCGACGAGGCCGAGGCCGCGGGCAGGATGCCCGACGTCGGGATCCTCTCCGACAGGCTCGGGGTGCCGGTCGTCCGGACCGTCGGCAGGACAGGCGAGGGGATGGGCGATCTCGTCGCCGCCCTGGAGGAGGCAGCCGTCTCCGGAAGCCTGCCACGGACCCTCCATCTGGGCGGGGACGCGGATGAGGAGATAGCGGGCATCGCAGCCCTGCTCCCCGCCATGGTTCCTTCGGGCGTCGGGCTCGCATCCATGCTCCTGGAGGGCAACGAGGAGGCGGAGGGGCTCGTCCGGCGGACGGCTCCGGAGCGCGCCCGGGAGATACTCGAGAAGTCGGCACAGGCAGCCGGCAGGCTGGAGTCCCTCTACGGAGACCCCGCATCCCTCGTGCTTGCCGGGCTCCGGCGGGGAATTGCAGCCGGTCTGGTCATGGAGGCCTCCGGCCCCCCCAGGAGGAGATCCACCGGGCCTTCACTCACCCGGAGGATAGACTCGGTCATGCTCAACAGGTACCTGGGCTTCCCCATCTTCGCCCTGATCATGTATCTGGCCTTCTGGCTGACATTCCGGGCCTCGGCGCCTCTCGAGGGCATCATCTCCTCGGCATTCGGAATGCTCTCCTCGGGAGTCGCGAGGCTGCTGCCCGAAGGTCCGCTGCAGTCGCTCCTGTCTGATGGAGTGATCGGCGGGGTAGGCGGAGTCCTGCTCTATGTCCCGGGGATAGCCGTGCTGTTCCTCGCGATATCTCTGATGGAGGATACGGGATACATGGCCAGGGCCGCCTTCCTCACGGACGGGCTGATGCACAGGTTCGGCCTCCACGGTCGGAGCTTCATCCCGATGCTCCTGGGGTTCGGCTGCACGGTGCCGGCGATACTCGCCGCACGCACGCTGGAGAGCAGACGCGACAGGCTCGCGACGATACTCGTGCTCCCCCTGCTCTCCTGCGGGGCGAGACTCCCGGTCTACCTGCTCGTGATCAGGGCCTTCTTCCCGGGCAGGCAGCCTCTCGTCCTCTTCCTTGTCTACGGGCTGGGCATAGCTCTCGCGCTGCTGGGGGCGAGGCTCCTGAGGAAGACCCTCCTGTCGGGCGAGGACTCGCCCTTCGTGATGGAGCTGCCGCCCTACAGGCTGCCTACCGCAAGGGCGCTGTCGCGCCATGTTTGGGGAAGGGTCGGCCACTATCTCGCAAAGGCCGGCACCGTGATACTGGCATTCTCCGTCGGGCTGTGGCTGCTCGGCTACTTCCCCAGACCCGCTCCGGGGACCGACCCCGCAGAAGCGCTCGAGGCCTCCTTCTCGGGAAGGATCGGGCATGCTCTGGAGCCGCTTGTCGAACCGCTGGGCTTCGACTGGCGGATCGCCACGGCCATGGTGGGGGCGATGGGGGCCAAGGAGCTCTTCGTCTCCCAGATGGCGATACTCTCGTCGCTCGGGGATGCAGGGGGGCACGGCCTCTCAGCGGAGCTGGCGAGCCGCTACGATCCTGGCACGGGGATAGCCATCATGGTCTTCATACTGATCTCCGCGCCCTGCCTGGCGACCGTGGTGATGGTGAGGCGGGAGACCGGCAGATGGTGGATAGCCCTCACGCAATATGCGCTGCTGACCCTTGTGGCATGGGTGGCGGCCTTCGCGGCAAGGGCTCTTCTGGGCTGAAGAGAAACCGGCCGCACCTCCAGGCGCGGCCGGCTGTGCAATCGATCGGTATTCCGGCTTCAGCCGTTGCGCAGCTTCTTCTTCAGGCTGTCCGGAACAGGCTGTTTCCGGTCGAATGCGACGGGCTTCCTGACGGCGTGATCCTTCGCCATCTCCCTGCCTGCGCCGCATCCCAGGTCGAAGGCCTCCAGGTTGACGTCACGGAACCTCGCGGGAACGAGGGCCGATACGGACTTCCTCCAGGTCTCCGGCTTGAAGAAGTTGACGAGCGACGACATCATGCCCAGGGCTATCATGTTCGCCATCATCGAGTTGTTGAACCGCTTCACAGCCTCTGTCGTGAGGGCGAAGGCGTAGACGTTGCCGGAGGGGAGCTGGTCGACGAAGGTCGAGTCCACGATCAGGATCCCGCCGTCCTTCACGTCCGGGCTGTACATGGTGCAGCTCTCCTGGTTCATGGCGAGCAGGAGGTCGAGCTCCCTGCAGTTGGGGAAGAGGATCTCGTCCCTGGAGATTATGATGTCCGTCTTGCTGGAGCCGCCGCGGGCCTCGGGCCCGTAGCTCTGCGTCTGGCAGACGTTGTAGTCCTCGGTTATGGCGGCTTCCGCTATGATCCTGCCGGCGAGACCGAGGCCCTGCCCTCCGGAACCGCTGAGCCGCATCTCCGCGTACCTCATCATGGCTTCACCTCCACCAGGGCTCCCTGCACCCTGGCGCAGAGCTCTGCGTAGAGCTCCGTGTAACCGGGTGCGTCCCTCTCCGCCAGCACGCCCCGGACTATCTTCCCGGACAGCTCCTCGGGCGTCATCTTGGAGGCCTTCACGACATTGACAGAGTTGTCGCGCATGTCCTCCATCATCTTGACGGCGTCGCCCAGGCGGTTCGCCCTCCCGTAGTTGGTCGGGCATGGCGAGAGGGCCTCGACCACGCTGAAGCCCTTCTTCTCCAGAGCCTGCTTGATGAGGCCGTCCATCTCTATGACGTGGTAGACGGTCGCCCGGGCTACGAAGGAGGCCCCTGCAGAGGACAGGAGGGCGCAGGTGTCGAACCCGGGCTCGATCATACCGTGCGGGGATGTCGAGGTTATCGCCCGCATGGGCGTGGTCGGGGAGTGCTGGCCGCCCGTCATGCCGTAGTTGAAGTTGTTCACGATTATGGACGTGATGTCGATGTTGCGGCGGGCGGCGTGGATTATGTGGTTGCCGCCTATGGCCAGGGCGTCGCCGTCGCCCATGACGGCTATCACCTTCAGGTCCGGCTTCGCGAGCTTCACGCCCGTGGCGAACGCCAGCGCCCTTCCGTGCATCGTGTGGAGCGTGTTGAAGTCCAGGTAGACGGGCATCCTCGAGGTGCAGCCGATCCCCGAGACCAGCATGACCTCGTTCTTGTTCCACCCGAGGGCGTCCACAGCCCGGATTATCGAGCCCATGACTATCCCGATGCCGCAGCCCGGACACCATACGTGCGGGAATTTCTTCTTTGCGCGTAGATACTTGTATTCGTACGGGAGGATTGCGGCCATCACATCACCTCCATCACTGCTGAGACTATCTCCTCGGGCGTGATCTCGTAGCCGTCGACCCTCTGGACGGGGACCACCCGGACGCAGTCCGAGGTGAGCCTCTCCACCTCGTGGATCAGCTGGCCCTGGTTCAGCTCGGGCACGATCACGACGTCCTTCTCGTCCAGGTACTCCTTGACCTCCCGGTCGGGGAAGGGCCAGAGCGTGACGGGTCTGAAAACGCCGATCCTCTTGTGCTTCTTCTCCAGGATCACCTGGGCCGCCAGAGCGGACCGGTAGACGGAGCCGTATGCGAACACAACCACGCGGGACTGCTCCACATCGTGCAGCTTCACCTCGACCAGCTCGTCCAGCCGCCTGACAACCTTGTTCTTGAGGCGGGCCATCTTCTCGTCGACCTCGTCCACGCGCCTGGTCGGGAAGCCCTGCCTGTCGTGGGTCAGGCCGGTGACGTGGAACCTGTAGCCCGATCCGTAGCTCGCCATGGGCGAGACGTTGGAGGGGGTCGGATGATAGTGCTCGTACCACTCCTTCGGGGTCTCGGGCACGGGGCGGTCGAAAACCGCCACATCCTCCTTCTTCGGAAAGGTCACCCTCTCGCGCATGTGGCCTATCACCTCGTCGGAGAGGAGGAGCACCGGGGTGCGGAACTCCTCGGACAGGTTGAAGGCCCTGACCGTGAGGTCGAAGCACTCCCGCACGCTGGAGGGGCAGAGCGCGATCACGGGGTGGTCGCCGTGCGTGCCCCAGCGGGCCTGCATCACGTCGCCCTGGGATACCTGGGTAGGGAGGCCGGTCGAGGGACCCGCCCTCATGACGTCGACCAGTACGAAGGGGATCTCGGCCATGCAGCCGTATCCGAGGCCCTCCTGCATCAGGCTGAAACCGGGACCGCTCGTGGCCGTCATGGCCTTGGCCCCGGCAAGGCTCGCGCCCATCACCGAGCTGATACTGGCGATCTCGTCCTCCATCTGGATGAACACGCCCCCCGTTTCGGGCAGGCGCCTTGCAAGGATCTCGGCGATCTCGGTGGAGGGCGTGATGGGGTAGCCTCCGAAGAATCTGACACCGGAGGCGAGGGCGCCGAGCGCTATGGCCTCGTTGCCCTGCACAAGTCTGGTCTCTCCCCAGGGGATCATGCCTCGTCCCCCTCCTGCCGGATCCTCTCCAGCTCTTCGGTTATCGTGACGGCGAAGTCCGGGCAGCGCCTGGCGCAGAGGTAGCACCTTATGCAGTCCTCTGGGCGGGCGACGAAGGCCTTCTGGTTGGCGCCCATCTCGAGCACCTTCTTCGGGCAGAACGCAACGCAGATCCCGCACCCCTTGCACCACTCCTGGAAGATGTGCACGTAGGAGCAGACATCCTCCGGCCCGCAGACCCCGGCGTCCGCAGGAGCCTCCGCCTTTACCGGCGGCATCTCCCCGGCGCTCTCCGGCCCTTTTTTTCCGGCCATTTGCCTATTTCACCCCTGTGAACGCCTTGAGGACGTCGGCGATATCCGGCTTGCCGATCTCCTGGAGGTCGTACGTGACCCTGACGGAGGGCTTGTCGATCCTGATGACCCTGGCCAGGTCTATGGGAGTCGCGATTATCACGCTGTCGCAGTCGCAGCGCCTGATGGTCTCCTCGAGGTCCTTCATCTGAGCGTCGCCGTATCCCATCGCGGGCAGGACGTTCGCCTCCTCGCGGCCGGCGTAGTACTTCTCGAAGGTCTCGAGTATCGAGCCGACGGCGAACTTCCTCGGGTCGACGAGGGACTCGGCCCCGAAGCGCTCCGCGGCTACGAAACCGGCTCCGTACTCCATGTCGCCATGGGTGAGGGTCGGACCGTCCTCGACCACGAGCACCCTGCGGCCGAGGATGAGGTTGGGGTTCTCGACGGACACGGGGCTGGCGGCCTCGATGATCGTGGCGCGGGGGTTGGCCTCGCGGCAGTTCTCGCGGACCTCGTTCACGTCCTCCGGGTATGCCGAGTCGATCTTGTTTATCACTATGACGTCTGCGAGGCGCAGGTTGGTCTGTCCGGGGTAGTAGGAGATCTCGTCACCGGGCCTGTGCGGATCGACGACGGTGATCGTCAGGTCCGGCCTGTAGAAGGACGTGTCGTTGTTGCCGCCGTCCCAGAGGATGATGTCGGCCTCCTTCTCCGCTTCGCGGAGTATCGCTTCGTAGTCGACGCCGGCATACACCGTGACTCCGCGGGCGATATGGGGCTCGTACTCCTCCATCTCCT
Source organism: Candidatus Fermentibacterota bacterium (assembly GCA_963718745.1). Classification (GTDB taxonomy): domain Bacteria; phylum Fermentibacterota; class Fermentibacteria; order Fermentibacterales; family Fermentibacteraceae; genus Fermentibacter. The sequence continues at coordinate 1,047,184 of OY970370.1, forward strand.
CTATCGTGCACTTGTGCTTCTTCAGGTCCTCGATCGTCGCGAACCTCTGCACCTTCTGGGCGACGAGGTCACCGTAGGGCATGGGGTGGCGGATCGCCACGACCTTCTTGCCGGCGGCCTTCAGCACCTCTGCCACCCTGCGGGTGGTCTGGCTCTTGCCGCAGCCGGTCCTCACTGCGGTGACGGCGATGACGGGCTTGGTGCTCGCTACCATCGTCTTCCTGATGCCGAGCATCGTGAAGTCCGCTCCCGCGGCGTTGCAGCGGCTGGCCAGCTCCATGACCGTGTTGTCGGAGAGGTCGCTGTATGCGAGCACGCAGAGGTCGATCGACTTCTCGGCGATGAGCGACTCCAGTTCGTCCTCGGGGACGATCGGGATCCCGGCGGGGTAGAGCGACCCGGCGAGCTGGGCCGGATACTTCCGGTCGTCTATGTCAGGGATCTGGGTGGCGGTGAACGCAACGACCTCGTAGTCGGCGTTGTCGCGATAGACGGTGTTGAAGTTGTGGAAGTCCCGCCCTGCGGCACCAAGGATTAGCACCCGTGTCTTCGCCATGTTCTGGTCCTTTCCGCAAACAGTTGCCGAGCTTGCAGGAAAGCAACAGCGAGCCGGAGGACGGCTCGGCCTCTCCCGTCGACGGTTGTCGGCCCGGGCGGGCCGGCAAAGCAATCGAATCATGCTAAATAGGATAACCGCGTCAACACGGAGGAGGGTACTCGTGCGCGGCGATGCCCTGCGGGGGACTGTCGACCGCAGAGGGTCGCAGATGCGGAGGAGGGGGCCGAAGCCCCCTCCCCGCCTGACGATTCAGCGGTACTAGATGTCGAATCCGGCCTTGATCGAGCCCCACGTCGCGGGGGTGAGGCTGCTCTCGCCGTACATGAACTGGACGATGTTCTCCCAGATGTTCACATCATCGTTCGCGTAGGCGACGGTGAAGCCGCTGATGATGCTGTGCTCATCGGGGCAGACCACGATGCCGGCCTGGCCGGGGGTGGAGGTGGAGGTCCAGCCGGTGACCGGCGTGGCCGTGCCGACCGTGACTCTGCCGTTGATCGTGAGCAGACCCGGGTCGAACCAGCCCCAGTCCGTGATGCCTTCGCAGATGGGATGAGCGGTATCCCACGCGTAGTGGGGGATCACCGGCGCACCGAAGCCGCCCACACCATTGACGCCCATGGCTGCGAGCAGGCCGCCCGCGGAGTTGTAGTTCCAGCTGGAGACGTAGAGCGTGCCGCCGCCGTTGTAGTAATTGAGGATGCCGGTCCAGTTGAGATCGGAGTTGGCGGCATACCAGGACTCGACGATGACCATGTCCCACGGACCCGTGGCGAGTGCGTCGTTGAACAGGGCGTGCTCCGCACTGGGATAACCGTCGTATGCGGCGAGCTCGGTGCTCGGCCAGATGTTCTGGATGGCGGTGAGCACAGCCTCGCCGGTGCCGCCGAAACTGTCGTAGTACACGAGGATCCTGGTGGGATCAGCGGAAACGATCCCGACCAGAAGGATCAGGGCAAACAGTACTTTCTTCACTCCAGACCTCCATTTGGATGATGAACGGAAACCACGTTAAAACTAGTCAAGCCGGGCATGATGTCAACCCCTGCGTGCGGGACTGGACGAACCCTCAGGCGGACCCGGGTTCGCTCCGCTCCGAGAGGAACGAGGACGCCGCGTCGACAACCAGTAGGGACACGCCGACCCCCGCCAGGGTGCCGGTCGCAGTCCTCAGCAGGAGCGTGCTCTCGTAAAGGCCGGCGAGCTGCATGAAGCCGTCGGCGATCATGGGGAGGAGCATTGCGGCCTGCCGGGGGAACTTCACTGCACGCCTGACTCCATGCGGGAGGGCGGCTGCCAGCGCCATGCCCGCCCAGAATGCGGTGCATCTCGCGCACAGTCCGCTCGAGCCCCAAGGAAGCGCTATGCACCTCTCCGGGATGCGGTGGCAGGTACTGGACAGGAATCGTGACAGCTCGACCGCCCCGGCCCTCCCGAGCAGAGGGTGGACCAGGGAGGCCGCCGCCATGAGAGCGGCGGGCAGGCCGACCAGAGCCTGCGCGACGAACGTCAGCCGTCGGCCCAGGTGCCCTGGTTCCAGTTGAACCGCTCCCTCACGGAGCCCTCGCCCAGGAGCTCGAGCGCCGCGTACTCACCCATCTCCATGGAATGATCCATGTTGTTGTAGCGGAACAGCCCCTGGCGGCCGCAGGTCACGGAGCCGGGAATGCTTCCCAGGGCATCCAGGACGGTGCCGGAAGCCCGTTCGTAGCCGATCCTGTAGACCGGATAGGCGTGAGGCTGCCTCTCGACCGTCCCGCCCCGGACCTCGTCCTTCTCGAACAGACCGAGCCTCGCTCCGCCCTCGATGCAGGCGGCTTCGAGCTCGGAACCTCCGTGCCAGATGCGGTCGTCCGGGAGCGGGTCGCAGGTGAACTCGAAGACCACCTGTGCTCCGGTTTCGCTCATCCCGGGATCGAAGTTCTCCGAGAAGGAGAGCCGGTTGAACCCGTAGCGCTCCTCCGGGGTGTAGATCCAGTGGTCGCGCGCTCCGGGCCTGTCGGCGAGTTTGAGCACCACGAAGACAATCGACCTGAAGCGGAGGGCACCGGAGGCCTCGTGCGCCTCCCCGGGCAGCAGCCCGCCGAGAAGTGACGCATACTCCGTCAGAGGCATGGTGTTCACAATCCCGTCCGCTTCGATCGCACCCTCCGGAGTGCCCACCGTGAAGCCCCGGGAGGTCCTCTCCACCGAGTGCGGCCGGGTTGAGACGAGTATGCTGCCGCCGGCCGCGGTGATCCTCCCGGCGAGAGCATCAGCTATCCGGCCTATGCCCCCCCTCGGGTAGTGGAAGAGGCTGACGAGGCTTCGCGCCTTCTCCCTTCCCGGAAACAGGGTCTCCTTCACGAGGCCGCCCAGGCCCGGCACCGAGATCCTCTGGCTGGCCCAGTCGGGAGAGAGTTCCGAGGGATCGAGCCCCCAGAGCTTCCCGGTGTAGGGTCCGAAATAGACGTCGTACAGGCAGCGGCCGAAGCGGTTCACGACCCAGCTCTCGAAGCTGTCGTCCCTGGATCCGCCCGCAGCCACCCTCAGGCGCGCCCCGGCGTAGCTCGCGATCATCGCCGCACCTCTGTGGAGCGGCATCCTCCGGAGGACGTCGAAGAGGCTGAGCGGATAATGGAAGTACCGGTCGAGCAACCTTATGCGGCTCAACCGTTCGAGCTCGAGGAGTTCGCCGCCCAGGAGGGTCCTGACACGTTCGAGCAGCTTCGCGTTCGTCGTATGGAATCTGTGGGGTCCGTAGTCGAAATTGAAGCCCCCGCCCCTCTTCGTCGCGGCAAGGCCTCCGATCGAACCCGTGCGCTCCAGCACGACGACTCTGATCCCCCTGGATGCAAGCAGATCCGCCGCGCTGAGGCCGGCGAGCCCGGCGCCCAGCACGACTACGGTTGCGCCCGGCTTCAGCGGGGTTCGTCTATCCAAGTAACCCTCGGCATGTCGTCACCCTCCAGCAGGGCGATGCCGGACAGGTAGCCGACCACCGCGTCGAAGAGCGTGACACCGGTGGGAATGGCCTCGAAATCCCTCATCAGATCGTAGCCGACGTTGCCCTGTGCGAGATATCCGGTGGTGACCAGGGTGTAGGTCCGGGTGGAGTCGACCGGCACTCCGCCTATCAGGAGGGACTCGATCTTGGCTCCGTCCGGGAGCGCCTGGTTCCTTACGGCGGTGAAGCCTGCGGGCTCCATGTCGCGACGGCGCCCCTGCATCCCGGTCTCGAGGATCCTCCGCAGGTCGGCCCCGGTGAGGGTGATGACGAAGAGGTCCTCCTCGAACGGGATGGCCTCGTAGACTATCCTCGGGGTGACCGGACCCCTGGGGATGGCCGCCCGCACTCCTCCGCGGTTCATGAGTGCGACGTCGGCCCCCGAGGAGGCCAGCATCGCGTCCGCGATCAGCCTTCCCAGCGGGTGCTCCGCGCTGCCCCTCGGGATCTCCTCCAGGGCTTCGGTGATGACCTGGTCGAGCCCCGATTCGGCGGAGACCCTGAACCCCTCGATCAGTGCGGCGGCCGACGTATCAGGCATGAACTCGTCGTGGAGGAGGCTCACCAGCGCCTCTCCCGCAGGGCATTCCCAGCCCACTATCTCTCCGGCATCCGAGTCGATGAACAGACGGAGGTGCGAGACCCCGGTCCCGTTGGCATAGCCCTGGATGACTATCGTGTGGGTGTAGGGATTCACCCACGGTGTCCTGAGGCCGTAGTGGGTGTGTCCGGAGATGACGAGGTCTATCCCCGGGACGAGCGTCGTGAGTTCGGCATTGTTGAGGGCAAAGTCCTTGGTGAAGTCCTCCCCCGACGACAGGGCCTCCACGACCCTTTCGACGTAGCGCCCGGGGTCCGAAGGCTGACCGAGGTGGGAGAGTACGAAGACTATGTCGGCGCCCTCCGCCCGGACAGCCTCGATCTCGCGCTCCATCGCCTCCCTCTCGGGGAGGAAGGCGTAGCCCTCGAGCAGCGCGGGATCGACGAGACCCCATGTGTCGGTCGTGCACAGCCCTATCAGGGCGATTCTCACACCCTCGTACTCGAGCATGACGTGGGAGCGGACCGGTTCGGGCGGCTCGCCTCCCCCGACGGGGACGAAGTTGCACCCGAGGACGGGGAAGTCCGCTGCGCGCGCGAGCGTGAGAGCGTTCTCCACGCCGTCGTCGAAATCGTGGTTCCCCAGGGTCATCGCCTCGTAACCGGCGGCGTTCATCCACTCGATGACCGAAAGGCCGGTGTCGGAATTGCCGACCGGCGTCCCCTGGTAGACGTCGCCCGCGTCGACGAAGAGGCAGTATCCGCCTTCCGCCTCGCGCTCGGTCCTCACCGATTCGACGTAGGACAGCAGCCAGGCCCCTCCCCCGATGAGGGGGGGGAAGTCGGGATTGAGGAAGGTTGCGTCCCTTGGGGTTATCCCGCCGTGCACGTCGTTCGTGTGCATTATGTCCAGCGTGAACACCTCCGCTCCGGCGCCTGTGCCCCCGAGCAGGAGGAGGAGGGCGGCGAGGTATTTCACGGCCGCCATCCTAAAGTGAGAAGGTCCTGGAAGCGGACATCCGGAGCACCGTGCAGGTCTCCTCGACACGGAGGCTGTCACCCGTCGTGAACGAGACCATTCCCGGGAGATCCTGCTGATCCCACGACCTGGGCGTGAAGCTTGCGCCGGCGTCCAGAGCCCAGCCATCCAGCTCGAATCCCAGCCCTCCGGTGAAGCTCACCGTATCCAGCGCCCTCGAGAGGGGGGATTTGTCGTACCTGAAGCCGAACCTGCAGGCCGGCCCTCCGGGAATCAGGTTCTCTACGCCCGCGGAGGCGCTCCAGCAGTCCCGCAGCCCCATGTCGGAGCCATCGAACTCCGCACCGGAGGCGGCATACCACGTCATCTCGGTGCTGAACCTGGTCCTGAGGATGTTCCCGGGCAGCCAGAGAGCGCCGAGCCTCAATCTCGGAGGCAGGCTGACGTCGCCGTCGGTGTCCCCGGTCCAGGCCAGGGACATGGCCTTCTCGGCGCCGAGGCAGACACTGAGCGACCGCAGGGGCGTGACCATGACGGATGCCCTGCCGACCATCCCCGAGATCTCCGATTCCGAGGCGTCGTCGGTGTCGGGAATGGTGGGATCCACCCAGGTGCGCGTCCAGCGGGTGTCCCTGTAGCCACCCAGCCATCCTCCGCCTATCCCGACCGCAACCATGTCCGAGACGGCAAGGGCCGCCGAGGCGCAGATCTCCCCCAGGTAACCCTCGGCGGAGAGCTCCTCCGTGCCCAGCGTCACGTAGTAGTCGTCCGTGACGGTCCTGTCGTACCCGTACCCGAACGACTCCCTCTCCATCCAGCCGAGTGCGAGGAAGAGATTGCCGGGCAATCCACCCGCACCGGAGAGGGAGAGACCCAGCCCGCCCGGGACGAGATCCGCACCCGTGTTGAAGGCATGCTCGGCCTCGCCTATGGAGCTGCCGAACTCGTCGTAGACCGTCCTGGTCCTCTTCTCTACCGAGAGGTCCATGCCGCCCGCGAGCTGGAAGCCGAGACCGGGTCCGGACAGGGAGGCGGCGGCGGGGTTGGTGAGGGATCCCAGGACGGAGAAATCCATGAACTCCATGACGCCCATGCCGGTCGCCCTGGCGCTCACGGGACCGTTCCAGTATCCGCCCTGGAGGAGGGTCTCGGGAAGACCCGCCGCACAGACCGCCGAAGTGAAGACTGTCAGAAGGAGATTCATCTCTTCCCCCGGCCTACCAGCGGAAGTCCAGCTGGCAGTTGATCCCGTAGCCCGCGCTATGGTCCCCGAAGTCCCTGACCAGCGAGGAGCCGTCGCCCTCGTAGTAGTACTGGTCCTCGGGGTCCGGCCTGTAGAGCCCGGTCCTCGGGAAGTACGTATCCTTCCGGAGGATCCTCAGGCGCAGCTGCAGGAAGTCCGACACTGTCTGCTTGATCGTAAAATAGACCTTCGAGCCTCGACCGTCGAGGAAATCTATGCCCGTATCCTCGAACTCCCACTGGCTCATCCCGTCCGTGGTCCAGAGCGTGGTGCCCCCGAGCACCGAGAAATCCTCGGTGAACCTGTGCTCCCAGCGGGCGCTTATGAATCCGCCCGACATGAGCCTGTCGTCGTCGTACCTGGGGTTGGGGGTCAGCTCGACCGCGCCCGCCCTGAGGGCGATCTCGAAGAAATCGTTGCCTGCGGGCAGGATGAATGTCCTGAGAGTGATTTCGTGAGTCACGGAGTTCGTGGGCAGGATGTCCTGCATCTTTGTCTTGTCCTGGATCTTGTATTTCAGGCGGAACCGGACCGGGAAGACCGGCCTGTACTCGACCTCGCCCTGGAAGCGGTAGTTCTCGAAACCCCAGGGGATGGAGCGCCATACATCCACGTATACGCGAGGGAATGTGATCTGCCTGCTCACCTGGAACCTCGATTCCAGGTAGATCCCCTCCTCGGGCTTGGGCACCGGCCAGTCCGCCATCTGTCCCATCAGAGGATCGTTCAGGTAGTAGGGTTTCTCGAAGATCGTGTCGTCGAAGCGCGCCTGTTCGGCGAAACCCCGGTTGTAGGGGTTCGTGTAGCCCAGTCCGTAACGGCGCCAGGAACCGAGGAGATAGAACCAGTCGTTCTGCCATCTGGCGCTCGCGAGAACGGCGGATGCGTCGTTGTCCTGCATGGCGGCCTCGCCCTCGAGGGAGACGGGTCCGAGAACCGTCTGCCCGCAGAGCGAGAAGACCTGCATGGCGTCACCGGAGGGCATGCCGTCGTATTCGGGGCAGATCCACGGTTCCGCGTCCCCCGGGATGTCCAGCTCCCCGGCGTCGGGCGCGAGGGAATCGTCCCATGCGATGTTCATGGCGCCGGCCCCCAGGGCCGTGCCATACGGGAGGAGGCCTCCCAGATCGATTATCCCGTATCCCCCAGCGGTGGTCTCCCTGACAGCGTCCGCCTGGTACGAGGTCCTGAAGCCCGCCAGGAGGAGCGTGTTGGGCGTGCCGTCCGAGTTGACGATCGCATCCCTGGGAGCGCTCGAGAAGAAGCCGAAGCCGATGAACCTGCCTGCCCTGATCTCCGCGGCCCCCCCCGTGAACGCGAACTGCCTGGTCGAGGTCAGATCGGGGTGCAGACCCCAGGGTCTGTACATCGTCCTGCTCATGAACTCGTCGGTGTTGTCCACCATCAGGCCCTGACCCAGCGAGAGCCGGTAGTTGCCCAGGATCACCTGCCGCACGGGTCCGAGGTACTGGAGCGATGCAAATCCCTTGGCGACGTCCCACGTGTCGCTCGCTCCGCCCAGGTCGAGGTCGGAGAACAGCCCGTATCCGGCCGTGGTCGATCTCCCGCGGGAGAGGCGCAGACCCGCCCTCACCCTGTCCCCCATCCCGATCCTGGCTGTCTGCTCGCTGCCGGTCACGTGCCTGGCGTCGAGAAGCTGGTCCCGCTCGTCCTGGATGCGCCCGTACAGGGCGGCGCTGTCCACTCCGGAACCGGAGTAGTCCCTGCCCCCCTCCTCGAAATCCCTCAGGGCGCTGCCGAGTTCGTCCAGGTTGCCCTCGAGCCCCTGCTCGTCGAACCAGCGTCCCGAACCCGCATCGACAGCCACCCTGACCGACCCGAAGAGTTCCATGCTGCTGAGATCCGGATCGCGGACCGCCACGAAGTCCCGCATGTTGCGGAAACCGTAGTAGGTGAGGTTGTCGGTCCCCCTGAAGGAGGCGACGCTCGACACGGGTCCGAGGGTCGCCAGCCTGGCTTCCACTGCGGCGGCATCGACCAGGCTCACCCTGTCGAGCATCCTGAGGTCCCAGTGAGTCAGCGTGTTGGCCGGGAGAGGCCTTATCAGCAGGTCCTCCCACAGCCCGACGGCCGCATCCCCCGGCCCGTCCTCCGTCGCCAGCCTCTCCATCACGTCGAGGACAGCCGTGGATATCCGTCCCGGAGGGGGCGGGAGCACGACAGTGTTGTCCTTGAGCCAGGCGAGCTCGACGGCGGTGAAGCCCCGGACTGCCATGACTCCGTAGATGTCTTCGAGGCCGCCCGTCTCCAGGATGTACTGGTGGAGAGCCGCGGCCTGCTCCGCAGAGATGCCCTCGAGCGAGGCGAGCTCCTCGAGGGTGGCGGTGTTGAGGTCGATTCCGGTCTGCGGAGCACCCAGTGCGAGAAGCAGGCAGGCCAGAATGCTAGAAGGCATAGCCCACCCCGAGTTGGTGGGTCGGATCGAGGTCCGGATGGCTTTCGAAGCCGTACTGGAGGTTGATCCCGGAGACGACGAAGGACAGGCCCGCAGTCAGGGAGGCGGGATCCGTCCTCACCCCGGCGAGGACCGAGACCGGACCGACCGGAACCGCCTGCCCGAAGTGGATCCTCATGCCCCTGTAGTCCCTGGAGAGTGCTGCACGGGAGATCAGACCGGCTGACGGCTCGTATGCAAGGCCGATGTCCAGCCTGCGCTGGAAGCTCTCGGCGCTCTCGCCGATCCGGGACTCGAACAGGTTGCGGACGGAAGCGGCGAGCATCCAGCGGGTGTAGACCTCCGCCTGCAGCCCTGCATTGAGGGAGAATGCGGCGGCTCCGCCGTAGCTGCTCTGGCCGTCGGCTATGTCCACGATCCCGATCACGGGCTGGACGCCTGCGAGCATGCCGGGTCCCAGGCGGCCGGCTGCGGTCAGCGCGAAAAGCGTCTCCGAGTAGTCCTCGAAACCGAACATCCTGATGCTCGCCCCGCCGATCCAGGAGCCTGCCAGGGGCATCGAGGCGTCCAGGCCGTGGGTGGCCAGGTCGAAGGCCGAGAACGGAAGCCTGCTCGATGCGAACACCGCCGGTCCGGACTCCCTGGCGAGGCCTGCAGGATTGGACATGATCGAGGAGAGTCCGAGCCCTGCAACCCCCGTGCCCCCCATGGCCTGGTCGGCTACTCCGAGTTCGAGCTCCTCGAACGCGGCCCGGGCTTCCGGCGGGAGGGCAATGGCTGCGAACAGCAGGGTGATCAGACGGATGGCTTTCGAGATCGTCATGGCCTCACTCCAGATCCGCGGCGACCACTACAGTCTCGGTGGTCGTCCAGCGTTCGCCCTCGGGATCGATCCCCTCGAGCAGGATGAGATAGGGCCCCATCGGGAGAGGCTCCTCGCGGTCGTCCCTCCCCCACCACTCCATCACGTCGCCACCCGGCCGGGACTCCGCCAGCCTGGCAACCTCACGGCCGGATCTGTCGAACACCTTCACCGTGAATCTCCATCCGGACGGTCCTCCGAACTCCAGCAGCATCGCCTCGCCCATGGACGGGGCGAAGGGCGAGCCCGAGACGTCCAGGTGGAATGCGGAGGAGACGGAGGGCGAGTACACCTCGAGATCGGACTGGTAGCGCGGGAGGAGCTGGTAACCGGAGTCATAGGGGGGTTCGGAGTCGTACTGGCCGCCCAGCCCGGCGAGGAAGAGCCTCACCCCGGCCTGGATGCCCGAGACGCTGATGCCGGTTGATTCGTTCACCCTGACCTGGATGGAGGTCTGTCCGTTCCAGGCGCTGAAGTTCCAGCCTGCGCCGGACTGGACGGGATCGGAAGCGACGGTCACCCACTGACCGGTACCGGGGTTGCCGGCCCTGACGAGCATGCCCTCCACCGCTTCCGAGATCCCCTGGTGCCTCACGAGCTGGAGGGGGTCCGGAGCGGGACCGGAGCCGATCAGGACGAAGTCGCCCGCCGCGTCCGGCGAGATCTCCACGAGTCCGTTGTACTGCTTGATCTCGCCCGTTATCTGCAGCGTGTCGCCCGGCCCGGCCGGGAATCCGGGGAGCTCGTACGAGTAGACGTTGATCCCGGCGGTCTCGTCCTGGACGTAGAAGCCGGCTCCGGATCCTGCGGAGAACAGCGTTGGCTCGCAGGTCGCCACCGCCACGATCGTCACGACCTGCCCGAGGAGGTCCGGAAGGCCGTCTCCGTCGAGATCAGCCCTCGCCTCCTGCACCGTGATCCCGGCTGCCGGGAGCACCAGAAGCGTCAGAAGAGCCAGCGATCTTGTCATGCGGCGTCCCCCTGCTCCGCCGGGGTCATCTCCCGGCGGCGATCTCGGCGTCGGTGAGGTCGGCGGCCCTGGACAGGGCCTCGCCCGCCGTCATCCGTCCGTAAAGTGCTATCTCGATTGCCTCGGAGAGGAACTCCCTGCCCTCGTACCATGCCGATGTCTGAGGTTCGAATATGGCGTAGTCCAGCTGCCCTATGACACCGTCCAGGCCCGGATGCGCGGCGATCCGTGCAACGGCCTCCGGCTCGGCCAGGGCGCTCCGCACCGCGGGGAGATACCCGCTGCCCGCGAACCATCTCGCCTGCTGGCGCGGCTCCAGGAACCACTTCGCGAACTCCCAGGAGGCCGAGACTTCGCGTGGGTCGTCCGATCTGAAGATGACTACATTGGTGCCGGCGATGAAGACCGAGCGGCGTTCGCCCCCCGGCAGCGGAGCCACCCCCACGGTGAAGGTCGACAGGCCGCTCTCCGCTCTGCGCTCCATGTCCTGTTCCAGGAAGGCCAGCGAGGTGACGGAAGCCTCGAGGAGCGCCACCCGCCCCGCCGAGAACTGCCTCTGGTGGTCGAACCCGGTCGCCAGATAGGCGGTGCCGTCCTCGTGGAGGAGAGTCTGGAGATAACCGAGGGCGCGCACCCCTTCGGGGGAGTCGAATGTGACGGAGGTCCCGGCAGAGTCCAGCAGACTGCCCCCGAACTGCGACAGGAGGCACTCGAAGGTCCAGACGCTGCCCGTGAACGCGGTCCCCCAGCGATCACAGTCGTCCTGCAGGTCGCCGTCGGAGTTCCCGTCCAGCGAAAGCTCCCGGAGAAGTGTCCTGTGGGCCTCGAGCGTCGTTGCAGGCGACAGCCCCAGGCTGTCGAAGAGCTCGGTGTTGTAGTAGATGAGCGGTACGCTCTTGTTGAACGGGAGGCTGTAGATCCGACCGTCGAAGGTGTTGTCCTCGCGGAACACCTCGTACACGTCCGGCCAGATGCTGTCCGTGAAGAAGGGGTCCAGATCCATCAGCGAGTCCATGGGGACGATGGCTCCCCCCCTGACGAGCTGCGCCGTCCAGGTCTCGTAGGCCTGGGCGATGGCCGGGGGGTCGTCCGCCATGACGCTGGCCATGATCTTCTGGCTCAGCGCCCTGTAGTTGCCCATGGCCACCGGGACGACCTCGATCGAGGGATGCGAGGCGTTGAACTCCGCTATCAGGGTGTCCTCGAGGACGTCACCGAGAGGACCTCCCATGGCATGCCAGAAGGTGATGCGGACTAAGCCGTCGTCGCTCTGACGCCGCCCTCCGCATGCCGCCGCGAGCAGGACCAGGACGGAGAGGATGGCCGCTGCCGCGAGGGGCAGCCGAGACGCCCTGCGTCCATGCGGGTTCCGAATACTGCGGCGTGGAAGGGACAAACGCGGCCTATTTGCCGCAGCACGAACCCGAGCAGGTATGCCCGGAGTCGTCGGACGAGGGTTTTGCAGCCTCGCATGCTCCTCCTCCTGCGGGGCAGGAGCCCTTCCTGTAGTCGGTGGCATAGAAGCCGGAACCCTTGAAGATGATCCCGGCGCCGCTTCCGATGAGGCGCCGGACGCTTCCTCCGCACTCGGGGCAGGTCTTCTCCGGTTCCTCGGTCATGCTCTGGAACTTCTCGTATCTCCTGCCGCAGGCTTCACACTCGTAATCGTACGTGGGCATCGGAGCCTCCATTGTTTCTTCGTGAGCCGGCATACTGATCCCAATATGCACTCCCGGACATCCCGGGAACATCCGGTGCAAGAAGGATGCCAGCGCCAACTCGATCGCAACGTATTGCCAAGGTTCTACTTGAGGTGCAGCTACCCGGTCTCTCCGGTCCCGGGTGTGCACGATTGGCCGGGCTGCGCGGCGTCGCCATCCACCACGTCCCTGGCTCTGAGGCCTTCGTGCAGTGCGGCGATCAGCCCTGCGGCGATCACAGGCAGGAACTGGGTGACGTGGAAGACGAGTGCGAGTGCGCCTGCCTGCGGGTGCGAGAGGTCGGTCATCGCCGGGAGCATCGCTGTGAGCGCGGCATGGACGGTCCCGGTCCCTGCCGGTGTCGGCACCAGCATGCCGAAGGCCGCCAGGATGAGGACGAGAGCCGGATAGTACCACTCGAACGGGAGGGAGAGGGCGATGAAGACCGGAACCACCGACGCGGCGAGGCAGGACCAGATCAGGAGTGCGAGAAGCGAGACCGCCACGACCTCCCGCAGGCTCTTCAGGACGGCCAGCCCGTCGGCAAAGGAATGCAGGGCGGCTTCGAGGCGGCCGGCGGGGCCGTGCAGGCCGAGCATGGACAGGGGTCTGACTGCGAGCGCGCAGGCACGGTCCCGCCAGATCCTGACGGCCACTACGAACGCCAGCACGAGTACGTACCCCGCGCCTGCGAGTATGAGGCCGGTCCTGACCGGGGAGGCGAGCCTCCCCCAGAGCGTGGCCAGGGCGGCGAGGCTCATGGCTGTGAGGGTGAGTCCGTCGAAGACGCGGCTCAGCGCAACGGTGGCGAGGGAGGCGGCCCGGGGCACACCTGTCCGCCTCGAGAGCAGGAGCGCTCTCACGACCTCCCCGATACGAGCGGGGAGGACCGAGTTGACCATGAAGCCCGCCAGGAGCGGCGAGGATGCTTCGGAGAACCTCACGCGGCGCAGGGGTGACAGGAGTATCTGCCACTGCACGATCCTGAAGACATAGCTCAGGCCGAGGAAGGGGAGGACAAGGAGGAGGATCTTCCAGTCGGCCCCGGCGAGAACACCGGACAGACCGTCGAGATCGAGGCTGCGATAGGTGAGCCAGAGTGCGCCTGCCGCCGTCGCCAGGCCGAAGGCGAGCTGCAGCAGGATCCGGCGGCGGCTCAACGGCAGATCCCGGCCAGATCAACCTCGAGTGCCGCGCAGATCGCATGCCCTGCAGCCATCAGAACCTCCTGCACGTGTCCGGAGATGCCTGCGGGCGCCCTGATCGAGGCATCGGCGGTGGACGCGAAGTCCCCGCCGCCGCTCCCGGTCATCGCGACTACGCGAACGCCCATCGACCTTGCCGCGGCTGCGGCCTCGAGCACGCTGGGGGAGGCTCCGCTCGTGGAGATCGCGAACAGCACGTCGCCCTCCCGGGCGAGGGCGCGGAGCTGCCGGGAGAAGACGTGCTCGTAGCCGTAGTCGTTCGCGATCGCCGTGATGGAGGCCGTGTTGTCTGAGAGCGACACGGCCCGCAGGGGTTTCCTGTCCGACAGGAACCGGCCCACCAGCTCGGCGGCCATGTGCTGCGAATCGGCTGCGCTGCCGCCGTTGCCGCAGAAGAAGACCGTCCCGCCCGACCTCAGGCAGGTCGCGCACAGCTTCACGGCGGGATCGAGCTGGGAAGTATCGAATCTCCCCAGGGCATCCCTGGCCTCCTCGACCCATTTCAGGCACTCAGGATTCATCGCCCATCCTCCAGCGTTCTATCGCGTCCCCGCGTCCCGGGAGAACATACGTGGTGAGGGTCCGGAGGGCCGAGTAGACGGGCCGCCGGGCGGGAAGCCCGAGATCCCGCCAGCGTACGGGCTCCACCCTGCCGCAGTCTCCTCCAGCCAGTTCGCAGGCGATCGAGCAGGGAGTGGCAGGGCCTGCGTTCACTGCATGGACAAGCCCGGAGACCCCATCCGACAGCATCGAGAGGACCGAGGCAACCAGGTCGGGGGCGTACGTGACGCAGGCCGTCTGGTCATCGACGGCCCTTACGGACCCTGCCTCCTCCAGGCGCGAACCCAGCCAGGGCACCATCCCGCGTCCCCGGGCGAAGAGCCAGGACGTCCTTATCACGAGCGCGGAGGGCGAAGCCAGCGCTGCTTCCTCCCCTGCGAGCTTGCTCTCGGCGTATGCGTTCGCAGGCGAGACCAGGTCCCCCTCGGCGAACGGGGTCGCCGAAGGTCCGGTGAAGACGTGGTCCGTGCTGAAGGTCACGAGGCGGGGACATACCGCCGCGAGATCGGCGACCGCCGATGCGTGGAGCATGAAAGCCTCGTCCCTGTGGGTCTCGCAGTAGTCCACGTCGGTCAGGGCGGCGCAGTTGATCACGGTTTCCGCACCCGTCTCCGAGATCAGCCGGGCAGTGGAGTCGATACCGCCTGCGAGATCGAACTCCGGGAGGTCGACACCCGTCGCCTCCGGGCCCAGGCGCCTCATGAAGAAGCCGCCGAGGAGACCCCGGCAGCCGATCACGAGGAATCGGCCCGTGCGAGCGCGGCTCATTCCGTGCAGATGTCCGCGTTGTCCAGGACGAGCATCGGGTTGGTCATCGAAAGTGTCTCCCATCCCTGCCTGCCGGCCTTTCGGGAGACGAGATCCTCGAAAGAGGCGAGAGTCCCGTCGCCCGGGTGGTGGCAGTCGCTCGCGAAGATGTCGCAAAGCCCGTCTTCGAGCAACCCGAGCGCCGTGTCCCTGACGCCCGCCCCTCCTCTCTCGAGGCTCCGGCCGGTCACCTGCGACCGGATCCCGAACCTCCTCAGGAAGGCCAGTCGGCCGGGGCTCGCCGCGCACCAGCGGTATCTCTCGGGATGGGCGAGAAGAATCCGTTCGACGCGTCTCGAGAGCATCCACAGCCGCAGGAGGGACAGCGGCCAGGAGAGGCGCTGGGGGAGCTCGACCAGCATCCAGTCCGATCCGGGGTACGTCGCCAGCCCGGACACCCGCCTCCCGGTCGGGAAGGCATCCAGGAGAACCTCGGCCCCATAGCCCACCTTGAGCCCGGGCAGCTCCTTCCGGGCGAACGAGGCGAACTCCCCGGCCCTCCTCGCGAGCTGTCCCTCGGAAGCAGCCCTGCTCAGGGCGACATGGGGCGTGGCTATCAGAGTGATCCGCCCCCCCGCCGAATCCCAGGCCTGGTGGAGCATCGCCGCCGAGTCCTCCCAGGAGGCGGCTCCGTCGTCGACGCCGGGGATGATGTGGCAGTGGAGATCGGTAAGCCTCTCCATCAAGCACCTCCTGAGACAGAGGACCGCCCGGGGGGCAGCGCGGCCTGGGGCAGGAGGGAGAACGCACGACCTGTCCCCCGCAGCGCCCTGAGCCTCACGAGGGAGGCCGGGCAGCCGGGTCGACCATAAGGCTGGAGTTCGAAGGGCTCGAGACCGAAGGCCCTGCAGCAGACCAGCATCTCCTCCAGCGCGGACGGCCTGTTCACGATCCGGAACTCGCCGCCGGGGCGCAGGAGGTGGGCCGCCGCCCTGGTGAACAGAGCACGGGCGAACGGCGGGGACACCCGGGCAAGCTCCCTTGATCTGTCAGGGGGCCTGCGGACCCTTCCCGAGTCGAAGAAGGGGGGGTTGGCCGTCACGACCTCGGCGATCCCGCCCGTCAGCAGAGATGGGACATCCCTTATCTCGCAGCAGACCCGGAGAGCGCACGGTGCGTCGCACGAAGCCAGGGCACCGTATTCGACGTCGAGGAGCAGCCATGTGAAGGAACCGTGCGAAGGGGCGAACAATGGAACCCCTCCGGAGCCGGATCCGAGATCGACCGCCAGACCGCCCGCAGGTACCTGCAGGCCTTCGGCCAGCGCGGCGGTGTCCGACGTCGGACCGGGACCGGGCATTCAGCGATTCGAGGCCTTGACGAGACCCCAGGTGGCCACGCCGTCGGGGGACGCCTCGAGGCGGTAGTCCTCCCAGCGGCTGATGTACCAGTAGGACGAATCATCCTCCAGCATCGTGATCTTCGCCCTCCCCGCAGCAGGGCTCCCCCAGTCGGCGAAGACGCTTCCCGAGACGACGATGCTGTAGTCGCGCCAGATGACCGCGCTGTCGATCGGGGCTGGAGGATCCGGATAGCCGGCGACCGGGTAGAAGGAAGCCACGAGAAGGCTCTCGGAAGGCAGAGAGTCTCCCTGGATCGAGGCGAAGAGGTTGGAGATGGTGCTCTCCTCGACGTCATAGTCCCAGTCCTGGAACATGTACATGCCGGGACCCTCCTCGCCCCACTCGATCACATCTGCGGGGTCCGCCAGGAAGACGAAGGAGGTGTCGCAGCAGGCCATGTAGATGGGGAAGGCCCTCGCATCCAGCGCAAGATCCAGATTGTACATGACTGCGGACGGGGAGGTCGGGAGCAGGGGCGGATTCTCTATCTCCTCGGGTTCCTCCGGCTCGCGGGGATCGAAAAGGGAGCACCCGGGGACCAGGCAGAGGAGCATCGGAACGCATAGAGCCGCGATCAGCCTAGATGACATAGTTGAAACCGACGGAGGCATTCCAGTAGCTTGGTCTTTCATCTGAGTAGAACGTCCTTCTCAGGTTCAGAGAGAGGATCCCCTCGCCCAGGCTCACTCTCGCCCTCAGACCGACCTGGTGGAGGTTGTCCTCCTGGGGCTCGATCGTAGATGCGAGGAAGTTCCTGCGGGAGTATTCGTACGTGTAGCTGGGGGTTATGCCGACCCCCTCGCCGAGGCGGAAGCCGCCGTTGAGGGTCAGGATGCTCGTGATGCTCTCCTCGGAGCGGCCGTAGAGGGAGCCCTCGAAGGTTCCCTGGTCCTGGAGGCGCAGCCTGTGCTGGATCCCGAGAGTGGTCGAATCGCTGTGGATATTCTGCAGGTAGAAGGAGGACTCCATCCTCCTGAAGAGCAGGTCGTTACCGACGGAACCCTCCTGGAAGCGATAGGTCGTGTAGTCCGCGCTGATCTTCAGGGACTGTCCGATGTCCCATCCGCGCCCGAGATCGTACTCGTATCCGGGGGACACCGCGTAGGTGGAGGAGTTCCTGCTGTTGCCGGAGTATTCCGATTTGAGGTAGATGGTCTCGAGGTTCTGACCCTGCACTTCTCCGAGCAGCTTGAGGCGCTGCGTGACAGGGATCTCCACCTGGAGAGACAGGACCTCTCGAAGCTCGTCCCTGTCGCTGTTGTCCTGGTAGAGGCTGTCGCCATAGCCGGGCCAGGATCCTATAGTGTCGAACCTGTAGAGCTGGATGCTCCTCTGGAATGTGATCCTGGATCCGCCGGGGGTGTATGTGAGCGTCGCGTTGAGCAGCCTGTCGTCCGTGACCTCGTACACGTCGTAGAGCTCGTCCCCCAGGAAGCCGCTGCGCTTCTTGTCGCTCCTGTTGATCACCCTCGAGAACGAGAGGTCCGAGACGAGATTGTCCAGTATCCACCAGCTCACCTGCCCGGTGAGGTCCCTGCCGCGCTCCAGCCTGTCCCTGGGGTCCTCCTCCGCCGGCTCGTCCTCGATGTCCCAGTACCTGTTGGCCCAGGTCCAGCCTGTCCCGATCTGGATGTTCAGGGTCTCGACGAACCTCGGGAGTGTGAAGGTGGAGGCGTGGTTCCAGTCCTGCTGCCGCAGGCTGGTCCCGGAATCCGAGTAGGTCGTGAAGAGCCTGGAGGCGCCGAGTTGAACGCTCACGGAACCCCCGTCGAAGGCTCCGGGGAAGGCGTAGCTGAACCGCGCGCTGAGATCGTCCATGCCGGTGTCGCGCTCGTCGCCGAGGAACCTGTCCTCCCCGAAGGAGAAACTCGAGGAGAGCCTCGAGAACAGGGATTTCTGTATCGAGATGTCGAGGTTGCGCACCCCGCCGTCGTCATGCCTGTCGATGGTGCTGTCGCCGGAGATCTCCCTCGAATCCTGGAACTGCGATCCCAGTCCGATCTGGAGGGAGGCCCAATCCGCGGGGGAGTACCGGATCTGTCCGGTGGCGGTGTTGTCGACCCTGTCGAGTATGGTCGACCCGAAACGCTCCTCGATCTGGACGGTCCGGGAAACAGTGGCTCCCAGTTCGATCCGGTTCGACGGCGCCCATCGAAGCCCGGCGTTGCCCGTCCTCCCGTCGACGAACCTGTCCAGGTCGTTGCTCCTGTCGGCGTTGAAGACTGCATCCATGTTCAGGCTGACGGTGCGCGACAGGTTCTCGACGAACGAGAAGGAGTTGGAGAGCGTGCTCGTCTCCTTGTACTGGGACAGCCCGAGATTGTAGCCGATGTTGTAGGCAAGGGCAGGCGTGGACACGGAAAGCATCAGGACCGCAATCATCTTCTTCAGCATGCTTCGAGCTCCGCGATTCGCTTGAAACACTCCGGGGCGAGCTGTTCGGCCCTCATGCCCGAATCTATGCCCGCGAGCGCCAGGACGGAAGCAGCCCTGTCCCTGCCCATCAGGGCGGCCAGATTGTTGAGGATGGTCTTGCGCCTTCTCGAGAAGCAGAGGGCTACGACCCTCCTGAAGGCGGGCATCAGTTCCTCCGTGACGAGAGGGGACGGCCTGCGGGTAAGAAGGAGCACGCGCGAGCTGATCGAGGGTTTAGGATAGAAGTCTTCGGGTTCCGCATCCAGCAGACTGCGTGATTCGAAGACGGGCCATATCCCGAGTGCCAGCCTGCCGTACTCCTTGCAGCCCGGTCCGGCTGTCACGCGGTCGGCCAGTTCGGCCTGGAGCATCACGACGGCTGTGCGTACCGAGGCGAACGAAGGCTCGGTGAGTCTGAACAGCGCAGGCGAGGAGATGCTGTAGGGAAGGTTCGCGGCGAGAGCCGGAAAAGGCGCTCCCGGAAGGGACCCGGGATCGATCTCGAGGAAGTCCCCCCTGACGATCTCGAGCGGCCTGCCCTCGAAGACCCTCTCGAGACGGCCGGCCATCAGGTGGGAGACCTCGACGCCAGTGACGGTGCGCCCGCCGTCCAGGAGGAACGAGGTCAGTGCTCCGAGCCCGGGACCGACCTCGAGGACGCTGCCGCGGGGACAGGCTGCGGCGATGCGGGCCGCGACGGATTCGTTGACGAGGAAGTTCTGGCCGAGGAGCCTGTTCGGGACGAGACCGATCTCCTCGAGAGCCCTCCTGACCTGCGAGGCGTTCATGCGCCCCTGACGAAGAGGGGAAGACCCAGCTGCAATGCGGTCTCCCTCACCTTCGAGAGATCGACGCCCTCCCATGCGACGGCGGTCAGCCTCACCTCGACACCGCTGCCGGAGGCAAGCCGTGCGAAAGCCATGAGATTCTCCCACGCCCCGGGGACGGAGGGCCGGCAGAGAGCCTCGTAGGAGGCTGCATCATGGGCGTTGAGGCTGATGCTCACGGTATCGAACAGACGGAGCATCCCTCTCGTCTCCTCCTCGCTCGAGAAGCAGAGTCCCAGACCGTTCGTGTTCAGGCGCAGCCTCCATCCCCTGGATCGTGCGAGGGCCGCGGCGTTCCCGAGCAGGAGCGGTCTCGCCGTGGGCTCTCCGTAGCCGCAGAAGACGAGCTCCTCGAGACCCTCCGGGGACAGCCTCGATATGCTGCCGAGAACCCGTGCCTCGGAGGGTTCCGCTCCGGAGTGCCGGAGGCGGTACCCGCCCAGACCGGGAGCCAGGTTCCTTATGCAGAACCTGCAGGAGTTGCAGCACTTCCCGGTCAGGTTCACATAAGCCCTCCTGCCCAGGATGTAGACGACGGAGGGCCGCTCCATCGGTCCCAGGCGGAAAGCCCTGAAGCTGTTGTCGAGCAGGATGGCGGAGGCCTCCTCCACGGGGAGACCCCAGGTCGCGGCGACCATGCTGGCTGTGTGGGCGACGAAGGCCGGTTCGCAGGTCCTTCCCCTGACCGGCTCCGGAGCCATGAAAGGGCTGTCCGTCTCGACCAGGACCTGATCCCTGGGGAGCATGGAGAGGGTTTCCCTGAGAGCGGCGTTCTTCCTGAACGTGAGGGCGCCCGCGAAGCTCACGAAGAAGCCTCTGTCCGCAGCCTCCAGTGCGGCCCGCCCTTCCCCGGTGTAGCAGTGGAGGACGACCGGTGCCGGGAGGTCGCGGGGGAGCTCCGAGAGGAGCTGCTCCTCGGCGGAGCGGCTGTGGAGTATCAGCGTCAGGTCGAGATCGCGTGCGAGCTCTGCATGCATCGCCAGCATCCCGGTCTGTATCCCCGGGGGCGGAGAGCCGGGCCGCAGGTCGAGCCCCGATTCGCCGACAGCGCAGACCCCGGGTTCGAAAGCCATCCTCTCGATCTCGCAGAACCTGCCGCAGGCTTCCAGGGATTCGGCCGGATGGATTCCCACTGCGGCGGGCAGCCCGTGGCTCGAGGCGAGCCCGACGGCCTCCCTGCTCGTTCCCGGATCGATTCCGGGGCATATCATGAGGCCGACTCCGGCCGATGCGGCGTTGGAAAGGACCTCGTCGAGCCTGTCCGAAAGCCCGGGGAACTGGAGGTGGCAGTGTGTGTCGGCCAGCCTTGCCGGCCCGGGGGCTGAGCCGGTCAGGGTGTTCTCCGTATCACGTCGTCCCTGTGCGGGCCGGTCGAGATCATCCTGACGGGAGCGCCGCAGTAGGACTCGACGAATTCCACGTAACGCACCGCCTCCGGGGGAAGCGCGTCCCAGGAGCGCTCTCCGCGGATATCCGCACTCCATCCCGGGAGGGTTGTGTAGACAGGGCGGCAGCGTTCGAGCCCGCGACCCACTCTGAGATCGCGGTGCAGGTCTCCCTCGTAGGAGGTGCAGACCTCGACGGAGGGGAACCCGCCGAGGACGTCGAGAAGGGTGAGCGCGATCCAGGAGCAGCCGTTGACCGCAACGGAATAGCGCATGAGGACGGCGTCCAGCCAGCCGCAGCGCCTTGGCCTGCCGGTCGTGGCTCCGTACTCGTTGCCCTTCCGGCGGAGCTCCTCGCCCGTTGAGCAGGAGAGCTCCGTAGGGAATGGACCGGCGCCCACGCGCGTGGAGTATGCCTTCATCACGCCGGCGACCTCCGCGGGCCGCGGGCCGATGCCGAGGCTCTGGAAGGCCGAGGAGGCCGTACATGAGCCGGACGTGACATAAGGATAGGTTCCGTGGTCCGGATCCAGGAGGGTCCCCTGCGCGCCCTCGGCTATGACATCGCCGCCGCTTTCGAGCAGTGCATCGACGAGGCGGCCTATGTCTGCCGCCCGCGCCGAGAGTTCGGAGGCGGCCTCGACGAAGGCTTCGGATGCTACCCCGAGAGCCTTGCTCCGGTCCGCCGGAACCGCGGTGCCTTCGAGGACTGCGTCGGACATTGATGCGACGACATCCCGGTCCAGGGCGTCCTCGAGCCTGATGCCCCTTCTGGCGTACTTCCTGACGTAGGCGGGTCCGATGCCCCGTCCGGTGGTGCCTATGGCCGAGGATCCCCTCGCCCTCTCCTCCTCCTCTTCGACCAGCTTGTAGGCCGGATGGACGAGGTGGGCAGAACCTGCGATCCTCAGGCGGTCCCCCACGGGATAGCCGGAGGACGCGAGAGCACCTATCTCCTCGAGCATGGCGACAGGGTCGACGACGCAGCCTGCGCCCACGAATCCGGCCGTCCCGGGTCTAAGCATGCCCGAAGGCACCTGGTGCAGCACGATGGATCCGCCGTCCACCTTCACGGTATGACCGGCATTGGCACCGCCCGAGAACCTGGCAACCGCAAGGGAGCCGGCGGCAAGGTGGTCGACGACCTTGCCCTTGCCCTCGTCCCCCCAGCCGAGACCCACTACGATACGCAGGGGCACAGCATCCTCCACTCGTTTCTCTGGAAGTGTCGCGTCAACCGACGCGGGAGGGTTTTGCCCTCCTCCTCACCCTCATGGGTTCGCCGCCATCCCTGACGCATTCGGGGGTTACGACGAGCTTCCTGATCGCATCCCTCTCGGAGGGCAGACTGTACATGGACTCGAGAAGGATGCGCTCCATGATCGCGCGGAGACCTCTCGCCCCGCTCTCCGTCTTGCGGGCGCGGCGGGCCACTTCGAAGAGGGCTCCGTTCTGGAACTCGAGATCCACGCCCTCGAGCCTGAAGAAGTACTCGTACTGCTTCACGAGAGCGTTCCGTGGCTCGGTGAGCACGCGAACGAGGGCATCCTCGTCGAGGTCCTCCAGCGCGACCGTCACGGGAAGCCGGCCCACCAGCTCGGGTATGATCCCGAAGCGCACCAGGTCGTGCGGTTCCACCTGGTCGAGGACGCCCTTCCCGGAGGCGCCCGCGCTCTTCCGGAGGTCCTCGGCGCCGAAACCTATCGTCTTCCTCGACAGCCTGCGCTCGATTATCTCGGAGAGCCCGTGGAAGGAGCCTCCGCAGATGAAGAGGATGTTGGTGGTGTCGATCGAGATGTTCTCCTGGTAGGGGTGCTTGCGGCCCCCCTGGGGAGGGACTCCCGCCACAGTTCCCTCCAGAATCTTCAGGAGCGCCTGCTGCACGCCTTCTCCGGAGACATCCCTGGTGATCGAGGCGTTCTCGGATTTCCTGGAAATCTTGTCTATCTCGTCGATATAGATGATCCCCTGCTGGGCTCGGCGGACATCCATCCCCGTTACGTGGAGCAGCCTCAGGAGGATGTTCTCGACATCCTCACCGACGTATCCGGCCTCGGTCAGCGTAGTGGCGTCCGCTATCGCGAACGGGACGTCGAGGATCCTCGCCAGCGTCCGCGCAAGAAGGGTCTTGCCGACACCCGTCGGCCCGAGGAGGAGTATGTTGCTCTTCTCGATCTCCACGCCCAGGCCGGGGTCCTCCGAGGCCCTCAGCCTCTTGTAATGGTTGTAGACCGCCACGGAGAGGACCCTCTTCGCCTTCTCCTGTCCGATCACCCACTCGTCCAGCCTGCGCTTGATCTCTCCCGGGGGCGGGATCGGACGTTCCGAGACCGGCAGGACTTCGCCCTGCTCGACGGGGGTCTCCTCCTCGAGGAGCTCCGAGCAGTACCGGATGCACTCGTCGCAGATGCTGACACCCGGACCCTGGATTATCCGGGAGACCTGTCCCGCGGTCCTGTTGCAGAAGGAGCACTTGCCCGGCTTGGCCATCAGAGCCTCTTGGAGCTGAGGATGTTGTCTACCAGCCCGTACGAGACCGCCTCGGAGGCGTCCATCCAGAAATTGCGGTCCGTATCGATTTCGATCTTCTCGATGGGCTGGCCCGTATGGTCGGAGAGGATGCGGTTCAGCTCGTGGCGCGTCTTGATTATCTCGCGGGCCTCTATCTCTATGTCGCTCGCCTGGCCCTGGACTCCGCCCATCGGCTGGTGGAGCATCACCCTGGCATGCGGGAGGATGTTCCTCTTGCCCGCGGTGCCCGCCGACAGGAGGAGGGCGGCCATGCTGGCGGCCGAACCCAGGCAGAATGTCGCCACGGCGGGTTTGATGAAGTTCATGGTGTCATAGATTGCGAGTCCGGACGAGACGATCCCGCCGGGGCTGTTGATGTACATGTTGATGTCGCGCTCCGGATCCTCTCCGGCGAGGAACAGCAGCTGAGCCACGACGACGCTTGCGCTGGCATTGGTGATCACGTCCCCTACGAACACTATCCGCTCCTTCAGGAGCCTGGAGTAGATGTCGTAGGATCTCTCCGTGTTGCCCACCCGCTCGACGACAAATGGGATGATGGACATGTCGGCTCTCCCTTCACTCCACCGGAGCCGGTGGTTCGCATTCCTTCCAGGCCCATCCGGATTCCTGTCCGGCATCCCGCTCGCCGACCGACTCGGGTTCCGTCTCCTCGACGGCGGCCTTCGACAGAATGAATTCCATCGTCCTGCGGTTCCTGATGCGGTCGATGGCCGAAGATCTGGAGCCGGATGCGGTCGATTCCGAAGCGAGCTCCTCCTCCGTGGGGCCTATCGATTCCTTCATCCCGACGGCACGGAGGACCAGGAACTCCCTGACCTTCCGGGCCGCGATCTCGCGAAGAGCCTTGTCGGTCTCCTCGTCACGCCCGCCCTCGACATTCTTCGCGAAGTCCTCCGCCAGGTTGTCGACCATGTAGGCGGGGGGCTCGAAGGACGTCCGGGCGAGGATCTGATCCAGCGCCTGGGACTCGAGCGCATCCTGGCGGTCAACCTTCCAGCGGGCCTGAGCCCTTTCCCGGATGGATGCGCGGAACTCCTCCATCGTCTGGAAATGTCCGGCCTTGCGCGCCAGCTCGTCATCGAGCTCGGGAAGCACGGGCTCCCTCACCTCGACGACCTCGAACCAGGTCGGCTTCCCGTTCTCCGCTCCCTCGACAGGGGCATCGAACTCTATGCGGGCGACGAATCCGTCTCCGGGCACACGGCCTGTCAGGAGCCCGTCGAGACCTGCTCCGAGATCGGACATGCCTATCCGGAGAGCCATCTTCTCCCGCTCCCCGCCCCCGGCCTGCCTGCCGGCCCCGACGAGGACGAGATCCCCGTCCGTGGAGGGCCTGTCCACCTTCTGGTAATCGACGAGCTTCCAGCGGATCCCGTCCAGCGTCTTCGTCACCACGGCATCGGGATCGAATCTGGGCAGCTCGAGCTTGAGACTGTCATAACCATCGGGGGCTTCGAGTTCGAAGAGCGTGAAGGTCTGCTGGTAGACGTAGTCCTCGTTCTCCGCGGGGAGCGTCTCCCCCTCGGCGGCGTCCTTGCCTGACAGCACCCAGTCCTGCTCGTCCAGCATCGATGCCGTGAGGTCCTCCCGGAGTTCGTCGGCAACCTCGGCCCGCACCAGGTTCCCGAAGCGCTGGTCGATGATGCTCCTCGGGACGTGGCCCGCCCTGAATCCGGGGATCTTCAGATCCCTGTTGATCCTTGTCCTCACCTTGCCGAAGAGGGTGTTCACTACCCCGCTGTCAGCCGTGAAGCGCACGACGACCGTGGCTCCGGATCTGCTTACGATTTCGTAACCCATTGTTTCCATTTCTGTTGGCTGGTGCGAGAGGGGGGACTCGAACCCCCATAGGTTGCCCTACCAGATCCTAAATCTGGCGCGTCTGCCAGTTCCGCCACTCTCGCTTGAGGTTCGCTCTCATCTCGGCGCGCACAAGCCCTGATTATCCGAAACCGCGGCGTCCGGGTCAAAGAGGCGGGCCGGGGAGCCTCTCAGTCCTGCAATGCGGCCTCGGCCAGCCTTGCTTCCTCCGTCCCCGGATACTCCTCCATGATCAGCTCGAGCAGTCTCCTCCTGTCGACGGCCGCGCCGTGGGCTCCATAGATGGCCGCAGCGCGGGAGAGCGCCGCGGGAGCGCGCTCGGACGACGGGAACATGATGGACAGGGCTACGAGTTCCTCGATCGCCCTGTGCGGTTGTGAGAGCCCCTCGTGGCATAATGCGGCGAAGTAGAGAGCGTCGTCCGACAGCGGACCGGCGGGGTTCCCCGACAGGATCGAGAGAAACCCGCTCGAGGCGGTCGTGTAGCTCCTCTGCTGGTACTGGAGGTAGGCTTCGTCGAAAGTAACCTGTTCCTCGCGCCTCACGGTGTCCGTGACCGTCATGGCCGTACCCGTCGAGCCGAGGCGCCTCAGGACGGCCTCCATCTCCACCGTCAGCTCGGACATCTGTTCGACGAGTTCGGTCGCCCGGCTGCCGGACTGGGCCTGGAGCCCCCTGAGGAGGACCTCATGCCTTGCGAGCACGGTCCCGACGGAGTCCAGCGTGGATTCCAGCCTGGCCTGACCCGAATCGATGCTCTCGACCCTGCCGGGCATGTCTACGAACTGCCCGCCCCAGCAGCCGCAGGCCAGGGCAACGGCCGCGATGGCGGCGATGCGGCGCACGGCTACTCCGGAAGCGCCCGGAAGTGGGCTCTTCTGTTCTGCGCCCATGCCGCCTCGTCGCTCCCCAATACGAAGGGTCTCTCCTTGCCGTAGCTCACGTACTGCAGGCGGGAGGAGTCTACGCCATAGTTGACGAGGTAGTCGCGCACCATGATCGCGCGACGCTCCCCGAGGGCGAGGTTGTAGTCTATCGTGCCGCGCTCGTCGCAGTGGCCCTCGATGAGGACCTTGAAGCCGGGGTTCGACATCATGTAGGCGGCGTTCTGCATCAGCGCCTCTGTCGCGGCCTGCGAGAGCTCGCTCGCGTCGTACTCGAAATAGACATCCCTGAGGTTGGCCTGATGCATGTCCAGCCAGCTCAGGTCGGTCACAAGGGTGTCGGTGTCCCATACGCCGTACCCGAGAGTGTCGGGTGTGAACACGATGGTCGAGTCCGAATCGTCGCCGGTATCCCTGCGGCACCCGGAGGTCCCGGGGATGAGGACGGCCGCGAGCAGCAGCACATGCAGCAGGACGGACACCTTCTTCCACTTCATGTCTCTCCCCTTTCAGTCGGCGGCCTGGGGGGCCCTGACGGGCGACCAGGTCGGACAGTAGCATTCGCCGGAGTCTGTGAGTTTCCTGATGGCGAGGCTGTTGAGCTCGACGACGTAGACGGCCCTCTGCCCCCCCCTGTTGCTCGAAAAGGCCAGATGCCTCCCCGTCGGCCCCCATACGGGGTCTTCGTTGAGGGAGCCGTCGAAGGTGACCTGGCGGACCTCGCTCCCGTCCACGCCGCACACGAATATGTGTATCGCTCCCCCCGCCCTCGCGGCATAGGCGATCTGGTCGCCCCGGGGCGACCAGGAGGGGCTGTCGCAGTAGCCGTGCGAATAGTTGAGCCTCTCGGCTCCGGACCCGGTGATGTCCATCACATAAATCTGGGGGGCGCCTGCCCGGTCGCTCGTGAACGCTATCTGCTGACCGGTCGGCGACACCGTCGGGGATGTCTCTATGGAGCTGCGGGCGGTCAGCCTGGTCACGGTCCCGGAGGAGATCGAGTAGAGGAAGATCTCGGCATTGCCGTCGGAGGTCGCCGAGATGGCGATGGAGGCACCGTCGGGCGTCCAGCACGGAGTCGTGTTCAGACCCTGCCTCGAGAGCAGCCTGCGGGCGCGGGCCTCGCCCGTGTCGTATGCGAAGAGGTCTCCGTTGTCGGAGCGGAACGACGTGAAGGCAATGGTCGCTCCGTCCGGGCTCCACGCGGGGGTGGTGATGACGGAGGTGTCCCTCAGGAGGGTCGAGTACCCCCGGGGGTCGAGGCCCCTGGCAGCGAGGGTGTAGCTTCCCGAGGAGCGCAGCACGAAGGCGATCCGGGTGCTCGCTATGCCCGGTTCGCCGGTCAGGATGAACACGGCGTCGTCGGCCAGGGCGTGGATCATCGTGTAGAGTTCGTCCACCGGGGCCTGGTACTCGCGTGTGAGGAGGACCTCCCCGCCTGCGGTAATGTCGGCTGTTATGCGCAGCCTGGAGCCGCTCGTCTCCACCCTCGCCTCGATGGCTGCGTCCGCGTCAGACGATGTGATCAGCAGGCCAGAGAAATCGATGTCGGAAACCAGCTGCTCCATCGCCGGGCGGGAGTAGTCCCTCTCGCCGCTTACCGATACGCTCACCGGAAGGCAGTCGGATCCGATCGGCGTCATGGGCAGGAAATCGCCTGCCAGCGCTGCGGAACACAGGACCAGGCAGGCCGGGAACAGTCTGGTCAAGATTCTTCCTTTCGTCTACTGGTTTTCGACAAGGCCGAGGAATTCGATCCTCAGCACGGCCGGCGAAGTCCTGCCCGGGGGAAAGGGAGGGATCTGGGCCATCGCAAGCGCATGCTGCACGGCGCGATCGAAGAGGTCTACCCCGCTGGTCCTGAGTGTTTCGACATCGAGGGATCCGTCGGGCCGGACGGTGACCTCGATGCGGTAGCTCTGCTCGGGTTCGGATGCCGTGCGGAAGTTGCGCCGGATCGCCGAGAACACCCTGCCCTCGTATGTGGCCGGACCCGGGGCTCCGCCGCCCGCCTCGCCCTGCGCGTCGACGGAGACGTACCCGCCGGGAGGCCCGGAGGAGGCATCATCCTGCTGGACGGGTTCCTGCACTGCATCCTGCACCGGATCCTGCCCCCCGTCTTCGACGGGTTCCTCCACGGGGTTCTCCACGGGGTCGTCCACGGTCGTCAGGTCCTCGGGAGTGACGGTATCTACTGTCTCCTGTACTGCATCCTCCGGGACGATGTCGTCCACGGGCGGAGTCTCGACCCTGGCAGTGCTGCCCGGTTCCGAAAGGGTCACCACCTCTACCCAGACCGCGTCCCCGCCCCCCAGGGGCATGCTCTCTCCGGAGAAGCCCTGGACCACGAGCAGGAGCAGGATCAGCCCTGCGTGCCCGGCCAGAGAGATGAGGACGGATCTCCTGTTCATGGCTCCTCCTGCACCCTCGCCTCCTGTACCAGCCCGACGCTTTCGTATCCACCCCGGCGGAGTTCGGACAGGGTGGCCGAGACAGCCTCGTATCGCACTGCTCTGTCGGCGCGGACGAAAGCCTCGGTCCTGCCCGAGGACAGGGCGGCCTCGGCGAGCAGGGCCAGTTCGCCCAGGGGCAGGGGTTCGCCGGCTACCGAGAGGTTTCCGAGCGAGTCGACCTCCACGACAAGGGAGGTCCCCGGGTCGAGCCTCTGGATGATCCTCCCCTGGTCGCTCGAAGGCGGCCTTATGTCCACGCTCCTGTGCATCACGGGCCCGGCGAGCATGAATACGACGAGCAGGGTCATCGTGACATCCACGAGGTTCGTCATGTTGATCGAGGAGAACTGGCTGTAGCGGGTCCTGATCACAGCGTGCCCCGTCTGCAGACGTCGACCAGCTCGGAGAGGAACCGGTCCATGTCGCCGGCGAGGGAGTTTATCCTTCCGACGACGAAGTTGTGGAAAATGTTCGCGGGTATGGCTGCGAGCAGCCCCGCGACGGTAGTGGTCAGGGCGTTGGCGACTCCTGCGCCGATGACGCTCAGGTCGGCCGTTCCCGATTCCTTCATCCCGATGAAACTGGTCAGGATGCCCCAGACCGTCCCGAGCAGCCCGAGCAGCGGAGCCACCGAGGTGACGGTCGCGAGGAAGCCGATGTT
This sequence comes from Candidatus Fermentibacterota bacterium, assembly GCA_963718745.1. Lineage (GTDB taxonomy): Bacteria > Fermentibacterota > Fermentibacteria > Fermentibacterales > Fermentibacteraceae > Fermentibacter. The sequence continues at coordinate 1,076,336 of OY970370.1, forward strand.
CCTCTCTCTCTCTGAAAGGTCTTCGCCGGCCTCGCGCTCCAGGGAGGAGCGCAGGAGGGCGGACTCGTCCGCGTTCAGGGAGCCGGTGAGGCCGGAGTCGGTCCTCCTCTGGATGAACCGGCCGGCTTCGGCGTACATCCTGGCGAGGGGGCCGATCTCGCGGCTCCTGCTCCAGAAATCGCCTCCGGGCGGTTTGCCCGTGGTCCTCAGCGCGTCCATGAAGAGACGCGAGGAGCCGAGCACCTTTCTGAACTCCTTGAGCTTCGCGATGGCCACGGCCCAGGATCCGACGGACAGGATGAGGATGACGATGAGGATCAGGCTCGTTACGAAATCGGACTGGCCGAGGACCTCGAAGACCTTGTCCATCAGCTTCCGCCCTCCCGGACCAGGGCGACGGCCTCGATCTCTACGAGGGCTCCCAGCGGGAGGGTCTTCACGGCAAAGGCCGCCCTGGCGGGGTAGGGCTCGGAGAAGCGCCCGGCATATATCGAGTTCACCAGGGCGAAATCCGCCATGTCGGCCAGGAGTACGGTGGTCTTCACCACATCCTGCATCGAAAGTCCGGCAGCCTCGAGAATCGCCTCCAGGTTCGAGAGGGAGGCCGACGCCTGGGCTTCCACCCCTTCCGCCAGCGTTCCGGTGGCCGGGTCGATGCCGAGCTGCCCCGATACGAACAGCAGCCCCCCGGCGTGGATCGCCTGGCTGTACGGGCCCACGGGCCTCGGCGCCCCTCCGGTCGATATTCCTCTGGGTCTCAAGCCGGTCCTCCCTTTGTGCTGCAGCATTTCGTCGATTATACATACTCAAAGGCACTGTTGTTCCGTGAGTCCGAAGCGGAAGCCCGAAGCTCCGGCCGGGGAGGATCCGATGAGGTGGCTGGTCCTTGTTCTCATTGTCTTCGCAAAGGCTCCCCGGGCCGGGGAGATCTTCACGCCGGTCTGCTCCGGGTGCGGTTACGAGGGCGGCGAGGTATGGGCGGGAAACGGACCCGGAGGCGGGTACGATCAGCTGATGTCCGTCTATTTCTGCCCGGCCGACAGGACCTACTACACGGCCGTCTTCGACCCCACGGCCATGTTCGCCTTCAAGAGCGGCCTCGTCACGGGATCGGGCTGGGAGGCCAGGCTCGCCTTCCAGGCGGCTCACGAGCCTTCCCTGAGCCGGTTCCTGGGTGCATGGCACCCTCCCGAAGCCATCAGTCCTCCGGCCGGCGTCGGTTCCTTCTTCAGGGACGGTGCTCTCCCCGGAGGCAGGCTCCGCCTCGTAGCCGACCCCTGGAACGGGCTGCACCCCTGTCCGGCCTGCGGTCGGAGGACCATCTCGTTCGTCGAAACGGGCATGTGGGACTGACTCCGTCTTCCCACATCCGGCCCCGTCAGCTATATTTGTTCACTCTAACGAATGAAAGGTGGTATGAGATGAAGAAGGACGACACCTTCGTCTGCGGGCAGTGCGGCATGGAGATAACCGTCTCCAAGGAGTGCAAGTGCGGCGACGATTGCGCTACACTCACCTGCTGCGGCGCGCCGATGCAGAAGAAGGAGCCTCGCAAGGGCTGCTGCTGCTGCGGCTGAGACCCTCGTGAAGAGCGGCCGGGGTCCTTCGGGGCCCCGGTCTTTTTTATCCGCGGCTTTCTGCTTGCAGGATCCCGGCGGGATGACAGGAGGAGGCAATGGCACAGTTCCTGTACAGGATCCAGCCGGTCAATCCGCATCTCCTGGCTTCCGGTCCGACACCCGGGGAGGAGTCGGTGATCGCCGACCACTTCGAGTACCTTGTCAGGCTGTCTCACGAGGGAGTGGTGCTGCTGGCGGGGAGGACGCTCAACACGGACAGGTCGGCGATGGGCATCGTGATCTTCGAGGCCGGCTCGGAGGAGGAGGCCCGGACGATAATGCTGGACGACCCGGCAGTGCAGCAGGGAGTCTTCTCGTCCGAACTCTTCCCGTTCAGGATAGCGATCACATCCATGACCAGGAAGGGATGCTGATCTCACCCGGTGTCAGAGGAGGCCGGCAAGGCGGACGAGTTCCGGATCGATCTCCTTCTTGAAAGACCAGGAATCCGCCAGGGGATGGCGGACTATCCGACGTGAAACCTCCCCCACCATGCAGGGCGCGGCTCCCTCGCACAGGGCTTCCACGGCAGCCCAGCCCAGCTTGGACGCCAGAACCCTGTCGGAAGTGGTCGGAGACCCTCCACGCTGGACATGGCCCAGCACCGTCACGTGGCTGTCGATGCCCTGATCCGCCTCGAGCCTGAGGGCGACCTCCCGGGCGCCTCCGCCCTCGTCACCCTCCGCGCAGACCAGGATGCTCGATTTCCGTCCGTTCCCGAGGCGTTCCCGTATCATCGCGGCCAGAGCCGGGATGTCGGTCTTCGTCTCCGGGAGGAGTATCGCCTCGGCACCTCCGCCGACACCCACCTCGAGGGCGATGAAACCGGCACTACGCCCCATGACTTCGACTATGAAGAGCCTCTCGTGCGAAGCGGCTGTGTCCTTGATCCTGTCGACCGCGTCCAGCGCAGTGTTCACAGCGGTGTCGTAGCCGATCGTGTAGTCCGTACCCCAGATGTCGTTGTCTATCGTGCCGGGCACCCCTACGACGGCGATCCCCTGTTCGCGGGCCAGTGCGTCGGCTCCGCGGAAGCTCCCGTCACCGCCTATCACGACCAGACCGTCCACTCCCCCCCGCCTGAGGCTGTCCGCGGCCGCGGCCCTGCCTCCTGGCGACAGGAATGCCTCGCTCCTCGCAGAAAAGAGGATCGATCCTCCGCGCTGTATGATGTTGCTGACGTCACCGGTCTCCAGATCCCTGAAGTCGCCCTCTATCAGGCCCTGGTACCCGCGCAGCACGCCGGATACACAGAGGCCGCGGTGAAGAGCACTCCTCACCACGGCCCTGATGCAGGCGTTCATTCCCGGAGCGTCACCGCCGCTTGCGAGGACGGCTATCCGGTTCATCCCCGGAGGCATCTCAGGCCTTGGGCTCCTTCGATTCCTTCAGGGGGTTCTTCTTCTCCTTGCGGTCCTTCTTCTCCTTCTTCTCCTTCACTTCGGGCTTGAAGGCGATGGGAGAATCGACGAACTCGAGGATGAAGGCCTCCGCTGCATCACCCATGCGCGGACCGAGCTTCAGGAGCCTCGTGTAACCGCCCGGACGCTGAGCATAACGGGGACCGAGTTCGTTGAAGACCTTCTTGACTGCTTCCGCTCCGTAGACTTGTCCGGCGACGGTCCGCCGCGCGTGAACGGTGTCGATCCTGCCGCGGGTTATGATCTTCTCGACCAGGCTGCGGGCGGCGCGGGCCTTGGCCCCGCTGGTGACGACCCGCTCGTGCATGATGACGGAAGTGACGAGATTCCTGAGGAGCCTTACCCTCTCCTCGGGTTTCCTGCCAAGCTTGGGAGTCGTTTTCCTGTGTCGCATAGGTCGTCTCCTAGTCTCAGCTCTGCTTCAGCCCGAGGTCGTACTGGGCGAGCAGTTCCTCGAGGATCTTGAGCGAGGAAGGGCCGAGGTTCTTCACAGACAGAAGCTCGGCCTTTGTCAATGATGCGATCTGACCGAGGGTCTTTATCCCGCCGGCCGCGAGCGTGGCGACGAGGCGCGGCGGTATGGCCGTCTCGTCCAGGGTGAGCCTCGAAAAGTCCTCGCCCTCGTCCTCGGAGTCCGGCCCTTCGCCTGGAACGGCCACCGATCTCCCGCCGAGGAACATCTCGAAATGCTTCAGCAGGATGTCGCAGGCGCAGTCCATGGCTTCACGAGGGCCGATGCTTCCGTCGGTCTGTATCTCGATGACGAGTCTGTCGTAATCAGTCCTGTCCCCGACCCTTGCGCTGTCCACCTCGAAGTTGACCTTGCGCACCGGACCGAACCAGGAGTCCAGCAGGATGTCTCCGATATCCTTGCCGCGGCCCAGGTCATGCCAGTCCTCGGCTGTGACGTAGCCCTTGCCCCTCTCCACGACAAGCTCGACGTGGAGCCTGGAGCCCTGCCCTACTTCCGCTATGTGATGATCGGCATTGAGGATGTGGAGGAACTGGTCCCCCTTGAAATCCGATGCCGTGGCCTGCGCGGGACCCTTGACGTCCAGCGTCAGTTTGCCCGGGCCGGTGCCGTCGTGGCGGATGTCGAGCGACTTGATGTTCAGGATAATGTCCGGCACATCCTGGTACACTCCCGGAAGCGGGGTGAACTCGTGGCTTGCTCCGGTAATCCTCGCAACGACGGGCGCGGCGCCCTCGAGCGAAGAAAGAAGCACTCGCCTGAGCGCGGTGCCAAGGGTTCGGCCGAATCCGCGCTCGAGAGGGGTGATGACCAGCCTGCCGTACGTGCCGGTGAGGCTGTCCTCCTCCCACTCGATCAGATCCGGAAGATGAAGGCTCCTATACTCCATGTGTTCCCCCCGACAGGAAGACAACTTTCATTGGATCCGACCCGCCCAAGACGGGCGGGCGCGGCCTTCTACCAACTGCCACTACATCCGGCGCCGTTTTGTCTGGCGGCATCCGTTGTGGGGAATCATCGTGATATCCTTGATGCCGGTGACTTCGAGACCCGAGGACTGGAGAGCGCGCACGGCCGACTCGCGGCCCGAACCCGGCCCCCTCACCCAGATCTCCACTCTGCGGAGACCGGACTCCACGGCCCTCTCCGCAGCCTGGACAGCTGCCTGCGAGGCTGCGAAGGCGGTTCCCTTGCGGGTGCCCTTCACGCCTGTGGTTCCTCCGCTCGACCAGGTGATCACGTTTCCGCGGAGGTCCGTTATCGTGATCATGGTGTTGTTGAAGGAAGACTTCACGTGTGCGATGCCGTTGACATCGTTGACTTTCGTGATCTTCCGGGCAGTCGTACGGCCCCTGGCCTGAGACTGTGACTTGGGCAACGCGTCCTCCTCCTTCTACCGCTTTTTCATGTGGCCGACGCGCGGCCCTTTTCTTGTGCGGGCGTTTGTATGCGTCCTCTGTCCCCTGACGGGGAGGCCGCGCCGGTGCCTGAGACCCCGGTAGCAGCTTATGTCCATCAGACGCTTCCTGTTCATCGCGATCTCGGCTCTGAGAGCGCCTTCAACCTTGTATTCAGCGTCGATGAGCTTTCTCAGCACGGCGACTTCGTCCTCCGTGAGCTCATCCGTCTTCTTCTCAGGCGGGATGTCGGTGCGGGAGAGGATCTCCCTGGCCGAGGCGAGCCCTATCCCGTAGATGTAGGGCAGGGCATAAAGCACCATCTTGTTCCTGGGAAGATCTACACCCGATATCCTTGCCACCGTTGACCTCCGAAAACCGGCGGAACGCCGCTAGCCCTGACGCTGCTTGTGCTTGGGATTGCGGGGGCAGATCACGAGGACCTTCCCCTCGCGGCGCACGATGCGGCAGTAGTCGCATATCCGCTTGACAGAACTACGAACCTTCATTGGTGCATCCTCACTTGTAGCGATAGGTTATCCGGCCTCGCGCCAGATCATATGGACACAACTCGACCGTCACCCGGTCTCCGACCAGGATCCTGATGTAGTTCATCCTCATCTTCCCGGAGACGTGGCAGAGGACGATATGCCCTTCGGGCTTGTCGAGACGGACCCTGCACATGTTGTTCGGGAGGGTCTCCTCGACTGTACCGTCGACAACTACACCCTGGTCCTTGGCCACTTGCAAACCTCTTTCAGCGAACCCGCGTAGAATGCGAAGTATCGCAAATGCTCATCAGGCAGTCAACACCAGCGGTTCACCCCCGGTGACCACCACTGTGTGCTCGGCATGGGCCGAAAGGCTGCCGTCCTGGGTGACAATGGTCCAGCCGTCATCCAGCATCCTGACCTGCCAGCCTCCGCGGTTGACCATCGGTTCGATCGCGATGGCCATGCCGGGTCTGAGTGGGACGCCGGTACCCGGACGTCCGTAGTTGGGGACCTGCGGCTCCTCGTGGAGCCTGCGGCCTATGCCGTGGCCCACCAGGTCCCTGACGACGCTGAAACCAGCGTTCTCCACCTTCGCCTGGACAGCGGAGCCGATGTCTCCGATCCTGTTGCCGGGTCTCGCGGCTTCTATCCCGAGACGGAGGGCCTCATAGGTGACCTCGACGAGCCTGGAGGACTCGGTGTCGACCGGCCCGGAGCCGACGAAGAAGCTGTCGGCGGCATCCCCATGGTATCCGGCCTTGTTCACTCCTACGTCGATGCTCACGAGATCACCATCTGCAAGGATCGAATCGCCGGGGATGCCATGCACCACGACCGAATTGATCGAGATGCATACGGTCGCGGGATACCCCCGGTAACCGAGGAACGACGGGGTCGCCCCTTCATCCCGGATGAGCCGGAGCGCCGTCCGGTCGAGCTCGATCGTCTGCATCCCGGGACTGGAGATGCTCCGGAGCTCGCTGAGTACGCGGCGTACGATCCTGCCGCTCTCCTGCATCCGCCGGATCTGGGAGGGGGACATCACGCCCACCCTGCCACCGCCTCTTCGAGCCTCGACCAGACTTCCGCGATGCTCCCGGATCCGTCCACGGGCGTGACCCTGTCGCCGTAGTATTCCAGGAGAGGGTCGGTCACCCTGTGGTATTCGGCGAACCGCCGCCTGATCACTGCGGGATCGTCGTCGGGGCGCCGCATCAGAGCAGCTCCGCAGGCTGGACAGAGCGTCGCGCCTTTCGCACCCACCGGACCGCAGGACGGACAGGAGAGCCTGCCTCCGAGCCTGCTCAGGATCTCTTCCTCGCCGACCTCGAGGAACACGACTCCGTCGAGGGCGCAGCCGCAGCCGAGGAAGGAGTCCAGGCTGCCCGCCTGGGACAGGTTCCTCGGATAGCCGTCGAGTACGAACCCCGCAACGCCCTGGAGCCTTCCGAAGACGACCTCGTTCACGGTCTCGTCGTCGACAAGGAGCCCGGCGCCTACCGTCCCGGCTATCCTCCTGCCGAGGTCCGAACCGCGCTCGATCTCCTCCCGGAACACTGCGCCGGTCGACAGGTGCACCAGTCCGAAACGGGAGGAGACCCGTGCGGCCTGCGTACCCTTGCCGGCTCCCGGCGGTCCGAGGAGAGAGAGTCTCATGCTATCTGCGACCCCTTATCCTGCCCTTGGAGAGGAATCCCTCGTAGTGTCTCATCAGGAGATGCGTCTCGATCTGCCTGAGAGTCTCGAGGGCGACTCCGACCACGATCAGGAGGCTCGTCCCGCCGAAGACGAAGTCGACGTTGGCCGTACCGGCCATCAGCATCGGGAGGATCGCGATGATCGCGAGGAACAGCGATCCGGGGAGAGTGACGCGAATGAGCACCCTCTCGATGTAGCTGGATGTGCTCTTTCCGGGCTTCCTCCCGGGGATGAAGCCGCCGTACTTCTTCATGTTGTCCGCCAGGTCCTGCGGATTGAAGACGATGGCGGTGTACACATATGTGAAGAGGATGATCAGCGCGGCGTACACTATCATGTAGAGTGCGCTGGTGGGCGCGAACACCCTGTTCACCGTCTCGACTATGCCGCTGTTCGGGAAGAACATGGCGATGCTCGAGGGAAACATCAGGAACGACTGCGCGAAGATTATCGGGATGACCCCGGCCGTGTTCAGGCGCAGAGGGATGTGCGTGCTCTGGCCGCCGTAGACCTTCCGTCCCCGGACCTGCCGGGCGTAGGTGACCGGGATCTTCCTCTGAGCCTCCGTCATCAGCACGACGAAGGCCACCACGGCGAACATGAACACCAGGAGGAAGATCACGGTTACGAAGGATGTCTGCTGGAGGACGAAGACGTCGCGGTAGAGACCGGCTATCCCGTCAGGGATCCTCCCGACGATGCCCGCGAAGATGATCAGGCTGATGCCGTTTCCGATCCCCCGCTCGGTGATCCTCTCGCCGAGCCACATCACGAAGATGGTCCCGGTGATGAGGGTCAGCACGGTCTGGATCGTGAACATGACCCCGGGGTGGGGTACCACTCCGGGAGCCTGGGCGTTCAGGCCGACGATGTACTGGGAGATGCCCAGGCCCTGGATGAGCCCGAGGCCCACCGTGGAGTACCTGGTGATCTCGGTCATCTTCTGTCTTCCGGCCTCGCCCTCCTTCTTGAGCTTCTCGAAGTAGGGCATCACGGAAGTGAGCAGCTGGATGATGATCGAGGCCGAGATGTAGGGCATGATGCCGAGGGCGAAGATGCTGGCGCGGCTGAGGGCACCGCCCACGAACAGGTCGTAGATGCCCATTATGTTGCCAGCCATGCCTCTGAAAGCTTCCTCGAGGGCGTTGACGTCGATCCCGGGGACGGGGATGAACCCGCCGATCCGGTAGACAGCAAGCAGGAGAAGAGTGTAGATGATCTTCTTCTTCAGCTCGGGGATCCTCAGGACATTTTCGAAGCCTCGCATCAGTCGAGCACCTCGACTGCTCCGCCGGCCTGCTGTATCGCGCCGGCCGCCGTTGAACTGAACGCATGCGCGCAGACCGTGAGCCTGGTGGAGAGGGTTCCCGTCCCCAGGATCTTGACCGGCTTGAGCCTGCTCGAGATGAGACCGGCTTCCTTGAGCTCGTCGGGGGTGACCACGGAGTCCTCGGGGAACCTTGACAGGAACCCTACGTTGACGACCTGGTACTCGGCGGCGAACCTGGCGTTGTTGAAGCCCTTGTGGCTGAGCCTGCGCTGGAGCGGGAGCTGTCCTCCCTCGAACCACGGATGGATGGAGCTGCGGGCTCTCTGGCCCTTGTGCCCCTTGCCCGCGGTGCCACCGTTTCCCGTGCCGTCGCCGCATCCGCGGCGCTTGCTCACGCGGGTTGCTCCGACTGCGGGTCTGAGATGCTGGAGGCGTCTCATTCGCTCACCTCCTCGACTGTGACTAGATGCCTTATCCTGTTGATCATCCCGCGTATCTCGGGACGGTCCTCATGGATGACTGTCTGGTTCATCCTGCGGAGCCCCAGCGCCTCGAGCGTCCTCTTCTGGACGACCGGGCGGTGGATGGCGCTCCTGATCTTCGTGATGGCAAGCTTCTTCTCAGCCATCAATACGCTTCCTTCGCTGGATCATGCCCTTCCGCGCGGTATTGACCCGGTCGATGATCCCGAGGTCCCTGAGACCGGCTAGAGTGGCCTTCACCACGTTGTGGGGATTGTTGGTCCCCTGCGACTTGGTGAGAACGTCCCTCACGCCTGCGCATTCCATGATAGCGCGGACCGTGGCTCCCGCGATCACGCCTGTTCCGGGGCTGGCGGGTCTCAGAAGGACCCGGCCTGCGCCGAACTCGCCGATCACGTCGTGCGGAAGGGTTCTGCCGTCGACGAGAGGGACGTCGATCATGTCCTTCTTCGCCTCCTCGGTAGCCTTTCGTATCGCTTCCGGAAGCTCGGTCGCCTTGCCGAGACCGACACCGACCCGCCCTCTTCCGTCGCCGACGGCGACGAGAGCGTTGAAGCCGAATCTCCGGCCGCCCTTTATGACCTTCGCGACGCGGTTGACGGAGATGAGGCGATCCATCATCTCGATCTCGGGCTCGGCCTGCATGGTCTTGTCGAGCTTCTCTTCCGTACCTTCTGGTCTGTTACTCACTGGATTCCCCCATCAGAACCTGAGACCGCCCTCGCGGGCCTTCTCGGCGAGAGCCTTGACTCTTCCGTGATACGGATGTCCGCCACGGTCGAAAACCACTGCTTCAATCCCGATCTCGAGGGCTCTGCGGGCCACGAGCAGCCCGAGCCTTCCCGCCTGCTCGGTCTTGGTTCCCGTGCGGTCACCGTCGAAATAGTCCGCGGTCGAGGTGATGCTGAGGAGGGTACGACCCGTGGAGTCGTCGACGATGTTCGCGACCATGTGCTTGTTGCTGCGGTGCACGCACAGCCTGGGGCGCTCGGCGGTCCCGGAGACCTTCCTGCGCACGCGGAGGTGACGCCGCCTGAGTTTCTGGGTTGCTGTGAGTCCGGCCATGTCTCCTCCTCCCTACTTCGTTGTCTTGGCGGCCTTGCGCCGCACTGCCTGATCCGAGTACCGGAACCCTATCATGTTGTACGGCTCGACGGGACGGAGCTTGTAGAGCACCGACGCGAAGGAGCCCGTGAGTTCGCGGTTCGCCCCGGTCACCACGATGGTGAAGGTGTTCTGCCCGGGCTGCAGCTTGACCGCCAGACCCTCGGGGATCTCGACGAGAACCCTGTGGGACAGCCCTATCTGCATCTCCAGGATCTTGCCCTTCACCTCTCCCTGGAAACCCTTGCCGTTCACGATCAGGGTGATGGTGTGACCCTCGTTCACTCCCTTCACCTTGTTGGCAAGATGTGCCCTCGTGACTCCGTGCATCCTCTTGAGTTCAACGGTCTCCTCGTCTCTCTCGAGCGTCAGGAGGCCTTCCTCGAACTTCGCAGAGATTCCGGGAGGAAGCAGATGGGCCGCTTCGCCCCTGGGACCCTTCACCCTGACATCCATCCCGTCCAGAGTCAGGGTGACTCCGGCGGGGACAGGTATCGGCAGCCTGCCTATGCGTGACATGTGTGTCCCCCTACCAGACGTGCAGCAGCACTTCGCCGCCGACGCCTTCCCTGCGGGCTTCCGAATCGGTCAGGATGCCCCTGGGTGTCGAAAGAACCGCCACGCCGCGCCCGGCCATCACGCGCTGGATCTCGGTTACGCCCTTGTAGACCCTGCATCCGGGTTTGGATATCCTCTTCAGCCCGACGATGAGGGACCTGCCGTTCTGGTAGGCCAGATAGACGCGCAGGACTCCCTGCTTGTTGTCATCGAGCCTGCGGTAGCCCTTGATGAAGCCCCGCTTGTAGAGGACGCCCGCAATGGCTGCCTTCATCTTGGAGGCCGGGATATCCACCATGACATGTCCGGCCATGGATGCGTTCCTGATCCTGCTGAGCATGTCGGAGATGGGATCGGTCATCGACATCTTCCACCCCCTACCAGCTGGCCTTGCGGACGCCGGGTATCAGACCCCTGTTGGCCATATCCCTGAAGCAGATTCGGCATATGCCGAACTTGCGGAGGAAGCCGCGGGGTCGACCGCACAGCGCGCAACGGTTGTACTTGCGCACCCCGAACTTGGGGGTACGCTTCTGCTTCTCGACTAGACACTTTTTGGCCAACTTTGCCCCCTACCTGGCCGAGCCGGACCTGCGGAAAGGCAGTCCGAGGAGCCTCAGCAGCTCGAGGCCCTCCTCGTCCGTCCGGGCGGTTGTAACCAGAGTGATGTTCATCCCCCTGAATTTGTCGATCTTGTCGACATCTATCTCGGGGAATATCGCCTGCTCCTCTAATCCGAAGTTGTAGTTCCCTCTGCCGTCGAAACCCTTGGGCGGGAGGCCTCTGAAGTCCCTCACCTGGGGCAGCGAGAAGTTCGCGAGCCTGTCCAGGAACTCCCACATGGTGTTTCCGCGAAGCGTCACGAACACACCGATCGGCATCCCCTCGCGCAGCCTGAAGGCTGCGATCGAGCGCCGGGCCTTGGCGACGACCGGCTTCTGGCCGGTGATCTTGGTGAGCTGGTCCGCTGCGTTCGTGATGTTGTTCGCGTTCTCTATCGCCTCTTTGCCGAGGCCCATGTTCACCACGATCTTCTCGAGCCGTGGTATCTGATGGATGTTCTCGAACTTGAACCTCTCCCGCAGCTTCGCCGACAGGTCCTCGTTGTAGAGCTTCTTGAGTCTGGGCATTTCCGTCATTTCCTCACCAGACCCTTACACTGTCTCGCCGCAGGACTTGCATACCCTGCGGGCTTTGCCGTCTGCGTCGCGCTTCCGGCTCACGCCGGCGCTCTCGCCGCAACCCGGACAGACGAGCCTGAGGTTGGAGGCATGGATGGCGGCCTCCTTCTCGACGATCCCGCCCTGCGGGTTCTTCTGGCTCGGCTTGGTGTGCTTCTTCACGAAATTGACACCCTCGACTATGGCCCTGTTCTTGTCGGTAACGACCTTCAGGACCCTGCCCTTCTTGCCCTTGTCGTCCCCGGACGAAACAAGGACCTTGTCTCCCTTGCGGACGTGCATCTAGATCACCTCCGGGGCGAGTGACACGATCTTCATGAACTTGGCCCGGAGTTCCCTGCCGACGGGGCCGAAGATGCGTGTCGCCACGGGTTGCATGGCATCGTCTATTATCACGGCCGCATTGTCGTCGAAACGAACCGAGGATCCATCGTTCCTGTTGAGTTCCTTCTTCACCCTGACCACGACGGCCTTCCTCACTTCGCCCTTCTTCACGGTACCCGAAGGTGACGACTCCTTCACGGTAACAACGATCACGTCGCCTATGCTGGCATATCTCCGCCCTGTGCCGCCGAGCACCCTGATGCAGAGTACTTCGCGGGCGCCGGAGTTGTCGGCGACGTTCAGTCTGGACTCCTGCTGGATCATACCGACTTCCTCCTACCGGGCCTTCTCCACGATCTCGAGGAGGCGCCAGCGCTTGAGCCTGGACAGGGGCCTGGTCTCCGCGATGCGGACGACGTCACCCGCCCCGCACTGGTTGGCCTCGTCATGCGCGTAGTAGCGGCGTGTTTGACGGAACCTCTTCTTGTAGACCGGATGGGCCTTCAGTGTGACGACCTCCACGACAACCGTCTTCTCCATCTTGCCGGCGGATACCACTGTGCCTTTGACTACCTGCCTGTCTCCCGTTCTCGACTGTGACATTGATGCACCTCACTTCCCGCCGGCTTCGCCGCTCAGGCCAAGCTCGCGCTCTCTCAGAACGGTGAGAGCCCTGGCGAGCTCGTGCCTGGCGAGCCTTATCCTGACAGGGTTGTCGACCTGCTGGGCGGACTTGCGGAAGCGCAGGTTGAATATCTCCTGCCTGAGCTCCCTCGTATGTCCGGCCAGTTCGTCGATCGTCATCGAACGCATCTCGGACGATTTCACTGGGCCGCCCCCCTCTCCCTCTCGACGAATCTTGTGAGGAGCGGGAGCTTGTGGCCGGCTAGCCGCATCGCTTCCTTCGCGATCGCAATGTCCACGCCCTCGATCTCGAACATCACTCTTCCGGGCTTGATCACGGCGACCCAGTGGTCCACCGCGCCCTTGCCCTTGCCCATGCGGGTCTCGAGGGGCAGGGAGGTGATGGGCTTGTCCGGAAAGATGCGGATCCAGATCTTGCCGCCACGCTTGACGTGCCTGGTCATGGCAACGCGCGCAGCCTCGATCTGGGCGCTGGTGATGTGCCCGGACTCGGTGGCCTGGAGGCCGAACTCGCCGAAGGAAACGGCGGTGCCGCCCTTGGCGCAGCCCTTCATACGGCCCTTGTGCTGCTTGCGGTACTTGGTCCTCTTAGGCATCAACATGGATGATCACCCGCTAATCGACCGGGCTGCTCTGGCCCGGATATTCGTGGATCTCGCCGTTGTAGATCCACACCTTCACGCCGATGACACCGTAGGTGGTCCTCGCTATCGATCTCGCGAAGTCCACGTCGGCCCTGAGCGTGTGCAGGGGCACGCGCCCCTCGTGATAGGTGTTGGTCCTGGACATCTCGGCGCCGCCGAGCCTGCCGGAACAGGACACCTTGATGCCCTCGGCTCCGGCCTTCATCGAGTCGGAGATGGCCCTCTTCATCGCGCGTCTGATCGAGATCCTGCTCTCGACCTGCCTGGCGATGGAGTCGGCCACGAGGGTCGCGTTGCGCTCCGGGTGCCTGATCTCCTCCACCTTGGTCCTCACGGACTTGCCGGTGTAGATCTTGAGTTCCCGGGTCAGCAGGTCTATCATGCTTCCCCTGGCCCCGATCACGAGGCCTGCACGCGCAGTGTGGATGGTGACCTGGACTTCCTGGGGCTTGCGCTCGATCTCGATTTTGGAGATCTGTGCCTTCTCCAGACGCTTCATGATGTACTGGCGAAGCATTGCATCTTCCTTGAGATACTCGGGATAGCGCTTCCCACGAGCGAACCAGACCGAGTTCCATCCGCGGATGATGCCGAGTCTCAGGCCGACTGGATTGGTCTTCTGCCCCATATCAGCCCTCTTTCTGCTCCGGGGAGCCCACGCTGACCGTAAGAGAGATGTGGCAGAGCCTCTGCCTCACCCGGTTGGCCCTGCCGCGGGCCCTGGGCATGATCCTCTTCACGATCGGTCCGTTGTCTATCGCGATCTGAGAAACGGTCAGTTCGTCTATGTCCAGCTTGGCGCCCTCCGCCTTGTGGACGGCGTTGGCGACAGCCGAATCAAGGGTCTTCTCTATCTCCCTGGACGCGTTCTTAGGGATCGTGAGCAGGATCGAGAGAGCCTGATTCACGGTCTTCCCGCGTATGAGGTCCGCAACTTGCCTGGCCTTGCGGGGAGGCACCCTGACGTACTTGGCCCTGGCGGAAGCTTCCATCTGCGACCTCCCGGTCCTACTTCTTCTTCTCGCGGTGGCCGCGGAACGTACGCGAGGGAGAGAACTCCCCGAGTTTGTGGCCTACCATGTTTTCGACGACATAGACGGGCACGAACTTGCGCCCGTTGTGAACGGCAAATGTGTGGCCGACGAACTCGGGTGGAATCGTCGACCTGCGGGCCCAGGTCCTTATGACCTTCTTGTCGCCTTCGCCGGCCATGGCGAGAACCTTCTCAACCAGTCTGGCGTCGACGTAGGGGCCCTTCTTGAGCGAACGGGCCATTGCTACCTCCTCCCGCCGGTCGGCCTGCGCCTTGTTATCAGCTTGTCCGAGGGCTTGTGCTTCCTGGTTCTCAGACCTTTGGCAAGCTGGCCCCACGGTGAGCACGGATGGCGCCCGCCGCTGGACTTGCCTTCACCGCCACCCATCGGGTGATCGATGGGGTTCATGGCGACACCGCGCACGCTGGGCCTGATGCCCAGCCAGCGGGAGCGTCCGGCCTTGCCGATCCTGGTGTTGGAGTGGTCGGCGTTGCCTATGGTCCCGATCGTTGCCATGCAGGTCAGTGCGACCATCCTCATCTCGCGGGAAGGCAGCCTCAGCGTCGCCATGCCGTTCTCGCGTGCGAGGAGCTGGACACCGGCACCCGCGCTCCTTGCGAGCTGGCCGCCGTACCCGGGCCTGAGCTCGACGTTGTGGATGATCGTGCCCAGAGGAATCCTGGACAGCGGAAGGTGATTCCCGACCTCAGGCGGAGCGTCGTTCCCGGAGAGGACCGACTGACCGACCTTCAACCCCTCGGGGGCCAGGATGTACCGCTTGTCGCCGTCGGGATAGAAGACGAGCGCTATCCTGGAGGACCTGTTGGGATCGTACTCGATGGATCTCACGGTTCCGGGGATGTCGAACTTGTTCCTCTTGAAGTCGATGAGCCTGTAGAGCCTCTTGTGGCCTCCGCCCTGGTGGCGGCAGGTCACGCGGCCGAGGTTGTTCCGGCCGGCCTTGCTCTTCAGGGGCTCCATCAGCGGCTTTTCTCCGCGCTTCTTGGTGATCTCCGCAAAGTCCGGCAGGATCGTGAACCTGCACCCCGGGGTCACCGGCTTGAGTTTCCTGGTTCCCATGCCTACACCCCTTCGAAGAACTCGACCGACTGGCCGGCGGCCAGGGTCACGATCGCCTTCTTCCAGGAGGATCTCCTGCCGAGGTTCCTCCCGAGGCGCTTCTTCTTGCCCTGCATGTTCATTGTGTGAACGGCGAGCACGCTTACACTGAAGATCTCCTCGATGGCACGGGCGATGTCATGCTTGGTCACCGTGCGGGGAACCCGGAAGCTGTACCTGTTGAAGGACTCCCTCTGTGCCGTGGATTTCTCCGTCACCAGAGGCGTGAGGATGACATGCCTTGCATCCATCAGATCACCCTCTCCTTGAGCAGGTCGACCGCAGTCTCGGAGAGCAGCACGACCTCGGAATTTACAAGGGTGGTAAGGCTGACACTGCGGGCGTTCACGGCAACAGCGCGGGGTATGTTGCGGCTGGCGCGGACCACTGTCTCGTCCGAATCTCCGACGAGGATAACGGTCCGTCGGCCGTCGCAGCCATGGTTTTTGAGCATCTCGGCCATCTCGCGCGTCCGGCCTGTGGAGGCCAGATCGCGGAGCAGCCTGAGATTGCCTTCCGAGAGCCGCTCGCTGAGGATGCCGGCAACGGCCTTGCGCCTGACCTTGCGGTTGATCTTGAGCGACCAGACGCGGGGATGGGGTCCGTGGGCCACTCCGCCGCCGACCCAGATCGGCGAGCGGAAACTGCCGGCCCTGGCGTGCCCCGTGTGCTTCTGCTTCCAGGGCTTCGCGCCGGACAGCCTCACATCGCTGCGGTCCTTGGTGCTGGCAGTCCCGGCACGGGCGTTGAGCATGTCGGCCCTGGTGACCTCCCAGAGGACATGGGTCGATACACTGACGCCGAAGATCTCCTCGGGGAGCTCGACTGTCCCGACCTCTTCGCCCTTCATGTTGTAGACTCTGGCTTCGGGCATTTTATCTGCCTCCTCCCCTCTTCTTGCTGACGAGGAGGTAGGTGTTGCGGGAGCCCGGTACGGCGCCCTTGAGGAGGAGCAGGTTGTTCTCGAGATCGACCTTTACGACCTCGAGATTCTTGACGGTTGTCTTTTCTCCGCCGTCCCTGCCCGGCATGCGCCTGTTCTTCCTTACCTCGCCGGGCGTGGTGTGCTGGCCGATGGATCCCGGGACTCGCTTGGACTTGCATCCGTGAGCGTTGTCTCCACCCGAGAAACCATGGCGCTTCACGACACCCTGGAAGCCCTTGCCCTTGGTGAGGCCGGTCACGTCGACCTTCTCACCCGGCAGGAAGATAGACAGGTCGATGAAGTCGCCGGGGGCGACCTCTCTGTCCGCCATCACGGGGATCTCCTTCAGGCAGGAGACCGGAGGAGCGCCAGCCTTGTCCAGGTGGCCTATCTCCGGCTTCGTGAGCCTGTTCTTCCTCTGC
Source organism: Candidatus Fermentibacterota bacterium (assembly GCA_963718745.1). Classification (GTDB taxonomy): domain Bacteria; phylum Fermentibacterota; class Fermentibacteria; order Fermentibacterales; family Fermentibacteraceae; genus Fermentibacter. Next base: position 1,093,145 of record OY970370.1, read on the forward strand.
TGGCGGTATCCGATCTGGATGGCCTCGTATCCGTCGGTGTCCACGGTCTTCACCTGGACCACCGGGCACGGGCGGGCTTCCAGAACGGTGACAGGCAGGACCTTTCCGTCGTCGCGGAAAATACGGGTCATGCCCACCTTGCGAGCCATGAGACCGCTCATCGGTTCTCCACTCCCGTCGCTGAAGTCCCCTCAAGGCGGAGGGACAAGCGTTTCTGTTCTGCACAGGCCGGTGGGCCACCGCCTTCGCCCTGCCGTGCCTCGGACACTCTTAGCCCGGCTGCGCCGGACCAGTCAGTAGGCTGCCGGAATGCCTCCCGGCTACCTCACCTCGACGTCGACCCCTGCGGGGACATCGAGCTGTCGCAACACTTCGGTGGTCTGCTCGCCGGGATCCTCGATCTCGATGAGCCGCGAATGGATCTTCATCTCGAACTGCTCACGCGACTTCTTGTCCACGTGAGGGCTCCTGAGGACCGTGAAGAGGGTCCTCTTCGTGGGAAGTGGAATGGGACCGGAGACCGTAGCCCCCGTCTGCTTCACGCCACGCACGATGCTCTGAGCCGACCTGTCCAGCAGACGGTGGTCATAGGCTCTCAGTCTGATTCTCAACTTGGCTCCGTTCACGCTCACTCCCCTGGAAACGGCGCGGCGCCACTCGGGGCTGCCGCGGTCAAGGCCTGCAAGTAATTCCCATCCTCTGCATGAGCGCCTGCGCCACCAGCGGTGGAGCCTCGGCGAACTCCAGAAGCTGCATTGAATATCCTGCGCGCCCCTGGGTCAGGGAACGCAGGGCGGTAGTATAGCCAAAAAGTTCTGCAAGTGGTACCCTTGCGGAAAGAGCCGTCGCCTCGCCCCCCGCCTCCATGGAGGTGACCCTCCCCCGCCTCGATCCCAGGTCGCCTATCACGTCCCCCACGTACTCCTGCGGCGACAGTATGTCCAGCTTCATGAAGGGTTCGCGGAGTATGGGGGATGCGGCCTGAAGAGCCTCCCTGACGGCGGCTGCCGCGGCCGAGGAGTAACCGAGTTCGCTCGAGTCCGTCTCGTGGAGCCTCATCGACAGGATCGCCACCGCGACTCCGTCCACGGGAAAGCCCGCGAGGGGACCGCCTCCGATCGAGCCCATCACGCCGGCCCTGGCCGCCTCGACGAAGGCCGCGGGCACCCGGGGGTCGACTGCGGAATGCGAGAAGGATACACCGCTGTCCGAGGGGACGATCTCCAGTCTGACATGGCCGAAGTGCCGTCTGCCTCCGATCTCCCTCTCGAAGAACGATTCGGCCTCGGCCCTTCGCGAGATGCCCTCGCGATAGGATACCTGGGGCTTCCCGGTCTTTACCGATAGCTTCTTCTCGCGCCTCAGCCGGTCGACCACTATCTCGAGGTGGAGTTCACCCATGCCCCTCACGAGCAGCTGGCCCGTGTCCTCGTCCGAGCAGACCCGGAGCGTGGGGTCCTCGCCGGTGAGATCGGAGAGGGCCTGTTCGAGCGCCTTCTCGTCCTTGGTGCTCTCGGGTTCGATGGCCATCTGGATCACCGGGTCGGGGAACTTCATCGACTCGAGCGAAAACGGGTGGTCCATGTCGGTAAGCGTGTCGCCTGTAGCGGCGTTCCTGAGACCAACGGCCGCTATGTCCCCTGCTGCGATCTCCTCGAGGTGCGTCCTCTTGTCCGCATGCATCCTGACGAGCCTCGCCAGGCGCTCGCGCTTGCCTGTCCTGTTGTTCAGGACGGTGTCTCCGTCGGCTGCGAGACCGGAGTAGACGCGCATGTACGCAAGGCGGCCCAGGTGATCGTCGCTCTGGATCTTGAAGACGAGGGCTGTGAAGGGCTCCTCGTCGGTCCTCTCCCTGCTCTCCGTGCCGTCTCCGGGAATGGTCCCGACGACGGCCGGGAGGTCGACCGGGGATGGAAGCCAATCAACTACGGCGTCGAGGAGGGGCTGGACCCCGATGTTGCGGAGAGCGGCGCCGCAGAGGACGGGGACGAATCTTCCCTCGATGGTTCCCTTCCTCAGGAGCTTGCGCACCTCCGGCTCCCCGAGGGTTCCGGCCAGGTATCGCTCGAGCGCGCCGTCGTCCAGTTCGGCCGCGGCCGCCCAGACATCCTCGCGGGCCTTCTCGTATGCCGGCCGCATGTCGTCGGGGATGGCCGCCCTGACTATCGAGCCGCCCTGCTCCTCCTGCGGGAAGAGCAGCGCGCTCCCCTCGAGTACGCTCACGATCCCGGAGAAGGTTCCGGCGCTGCCGATCGGGAGCATGACCGGCAGGGGGTGCGCGCCGAGCCTCTCGGTCATCATGTCGAGCACCCTGCCGAAGTCGGCGCCCTGCCTGTCCAGCTTGTTCACGAAGGCGAGCCGGGGGATGGAATACCGGTCGGCCTGCCGCCAGACGGTCTCGGACTGGGGTTCGACCCCGCCGACGGCGCAGAAGACCGCTACAGCCCCGTCCAGGACACGCAGAGAGCGTTCCACCTCGACTGTGAAGTCGACGTGCCCGGGAGTGTCGATGATGTTGATCTGCATGCCGCGCCAGTGGCACGTGGTCGCCGCGGAGGTGATCGTTATCCCCCGCTCGCGCTCCTGCGGCATCCAGTCCATCGTGGCCGTGCCGTAGTCGACGTCGCCCATCCTGTGGAGCCGCCCCGTGTAGAAGAGTATCCTCTCCGTCACGGTCGTCTTGCCGGCATCGATGTGGGCCATGATGCCGATGTTCCGGATGAACTCCGGATCAGGCCTGCTCATGACCCACCTTCCGCCGCACGCGTGTCCGACACTTGAGCGAGCTGGCGCAGCGAGTGATGCGGCGGCCCTCCTGGATTCTCTCCCGGAGGGCTACCAGCGATAATGCGCGAAGGCCTTGTTAGCCTCGGCCATCTTGTGGGTTTCGTCCTTCTTCTTGACGCTGCCGGAGTTCTCGCCCCTGGCTGCGTCCATGATCTCGCCCGAGAGCTTCTCGGCCATGGTGTGTCCCTTGCGGGACCTGGAATAGCTGATGATCCAGCGTATCGCCAGGGCGTCGCGCTCGGAGGGCTTGACCTCCATCGGGACCTGGTAGGTCGAACCGCCGACCCTTCTGGATTTCACCTTCAACACGGGCCTGACGTTGTTCATGGCCCTGTTGAAGACGCCCAGGCCGTCCTGTCCCGTCTTCTCCTCGATGATGTCCATGGATCCGTAGAAGATCCTCTCGGCTACAGGCTTCTTGCCTTCGGACATCAGAGCGTTGATGAACTTGGAAACGAGGGTGTTCCCGTATCGCCTGTCGGGTATCGGTTCCCTCCTCTTCGGTGCCGCACGTCTGGGCATGTTTCAGACAACTCCTGCCGTGTTCAACTAGGTTGTACCTAAGAGGGTTTCTTGGCCCCGTACTTGGATCTGCTCTGACGCCTTCCCTCCACACCGGAGGTATCCTCGACACCCCTTATGATGTGGTAGCGGACGCCTGGAAGGTCCTTCACCCTTCCGCCCCTCACCAGGACGACCGAGTGCTCGTTGAGATTGTGGCCCTCGCCGGGAATGTAGCAGGTGACCTCATACCCGTTGCGGAGCCTCACTCTCGCTACCTTCCTGAGAGCGGAATTGGGCTTCTTGGGGGTGCTGGTGTACACCCTGGTGCAGATGCCCTTCTTCTGAGGGCAACCGGTCAACGCCGGCGCCTTGGTCTTCGATTCGGGTTTCGATCGTCCGAACCGGACGAGCTGATTGATCGTCGGCAACTCAACTCCTTTCAGCGCCGGTATGCCTTGCCGGCTGTTCGGGAAGCCCGTACTCTAGGCTTCCATGTCTTCTGCGTCAACATCGGTATCCTCAGGCGGTCCCGGCGGGACGGCCCCGTCGGGGAGCGTCAGCTGAACCGGCGCGTAGATCCTCATGCCCGTTCCGGCGGGGATGAGGTGTCCGGCGATGACGTTCTCCTTCAGACCGCGCAGGTTGTCGACCTTGCCTTCGACGGCGGCGTCCGCCAGGACGGTGTTCGTCTCCTGGAAGGAGGCTGCCGACAGGAAGCTGTCGGTGGCCAGCGACGCTCTGGTTATACCCAGCAGCTGGACGTCGCTCGTCGCGGGGCGCCTGCCCTCCCTGGCGGCGAGATCGTTCTCCCTGTTGAGTATCAGCCTGTCGATCTGGGAGCCCTCGAGAAATCTCGTGTCCCCCGGATCCTCTATGCGGGCCTTCGCGATCATCTGTCTGATGACGATGCCTATGTGCTTGTCGTTGATCTTCACACCCTGGAGCCTGTAGACCTCCTGCACCTGGTTCAGGAGATACTCCTCCACGGCCTCGGATCCCTTGATCTTGAGAATGTCGTGAGGATCGAGCGGTCCCTCGGTCAGCTTGTCGCCGGCCTCTACGCGGTCACCCTCGCGAACCCTGATGTGCCTCGTCGCGGGTACCTTCAGGTTCGACTCCTGCCCCTGGTCGCCCCGGATCGTGATGGTCCTTATGCCTGCCTTGATCGGGCTGAGGGAGACCACGCCGCTTATCTCGGCGATGGAGGCGGCGTCGGCCGGCCTGCGGGCTTCGAAGAGCTCGTCCACCCGGGGCAGTCCGCCCGTGATGTCTCTTCTCTGACCCAGCTTCTTCTCGATCCTGGCGATATGCATGCCGCTCTTGATCCTGCTGGCGTCGTAGACCCTGAGGTGGGCGCCGGTGGGGACGGCGTACATGCCGAGGATGTGGTCATGCAGGTACTCCTCCACCGGGTCGGTCAGCTTCTCGCGCTGCTTGCCGCGCCCGGCGGCCGACTTCAGCATCCTCTGGGAGAAGGAGGCGAGGAGGATGTACCGGCTGTCGGCCGAGGACTCGAGGATGCGCTTCGCCAGGTGCCGCGAGGCGGTCTGTATCCTGTCGAGACCGCCGAGAGCGATCACGAACGGGGAGTCCTTGGCCAGGTCGGAGAGAACGGCCATGATCTCGTTCTCGACCTGCTCGTTCTTGCGCGTGACTCCCTCGGAGATGCCCGCGAGAATCTCGCGCGCCTTCGCGGCCTTCTTCTTCGACTTGCCGGCCGGCCCTTCGAGAAGAGCCTCGATGGCGCTGATGAAGGAGCCGTAGGGACCGGGGGCGGCCTTCTTGAGATCGATCTTCACGAAGGGCGCTCCGAAGGCCGAGGACCTCTGCTCTATCTCGTCCACGAGATTGTCAGGCCTCAGAGCGCTGACATCGGAGTATGTGAAGACGACCTTGCCCTGTCCGGACTCGGTCAGCTCCTTCACGTAGTCCTCGAACCTGCGTATCTCCTCTTCGCGGCGCCTCGGCTTGCCGGAGAGCACCGCCACGTGGTCGTCGAGGATGTAGATGTGCGGATGGAGGGTCTTGCTGCGGTCCTCCACGATCACCATCTGCTTGCGCTGCTCTATGTCGAGCTCTTCCTGCAGGGTGATCTCCTCCTCGATGTCGATGTAGTGCGTCGTACCCGTCTGCTCGGCGACGATCGGGATGATGAACGGGTCGCTCCTGCAGATGAGGTCGTCCTTCGAGACCTGCTGACCGTCTTCGGCGTAGAGGATGGAGCCGACGACGATGTCGTAGGAGGACAGCACGTCCCCGATGCCGTCGAGGATGTCGATCTGCCCGTTGCGGGTTGCGATGTTCTGGAGTGCCCCGTTCTCGTCCTCGCCGAGGACTATGTACATGTTGCGGAAGCTCACCGTGCCGGAGTGGCGGGCCTTGACCTCGTTGTCCTTGGCTTCGCGCCCCGCGACGCCGCCCGTGTGGAACGTGCGCAGCGTGAGCTGAGTCCCGGGCTCGCCGATGCTCTGCGCGGCGGTCACTCCGACGGCCTCGCCCACGGTGACCATCCGGTTCCTGGAGAGGTCCCAGCCGTAGCACTGCGCGCACAGCCCGCGGGTTGCCTCGCAGGTCAGCGTGCTCCTTATACGGACTGTCTCGATGCCGTGGTCCTCGATCCTGGAGGCGACCTCGGCGGTTATCTCCTGGCCGGCTTCGCAGATGATCTCGTCTGTGACCGGATCGAAGACGTCCTCGGCGGTGACCCTTCCGAGGATCCGGTCGCCGAGAGGCTCGATGATCTCCTCGCCCTCCTTGAGGGGAGTGATGGTCCGGCCTCTGATGGTCCCACAGTCCCTGAGGTTGATGACGACGTCCTGGCAGACGTCGACCAGCCTCCTGGTCAGGTATCCTGCATCGGCCGTCTTCAGGGCGGTATCGGCGAGACCCTTGCGGGAGCCGTGCGTCGAGATCGAGTACTCGATGACCGACAGCCCCTCCTTGAGGGAGGAGATGATCGGGGTTTCTATCGTCTCGCCGATCTCGCCGGAGAGCCTCTTGCGCGGCTTGGCCATGAGACCCCTCATGCCCGCGAGCTGCTTGACCTGGTCCCAGCTGCCCCTCGCGCCCGAGTTCGCCATCATGAAGATGGGATTGAGGCCGTGCGTCTGGCTCTCGAGGGTAGTCTTCATAGCGTTCTTGACATCCTCGGTGGCCTGCGTCCAGAGGTCGATGACCCTGTTGTAGCGCTCGGCCTCGGTCAGTTCGCCCCTGCGGGCGCGCTGCTCCACGTCGAAGATGGATGCCCTCGTCCGCTCGATTATCTCGGCCTTCTCAGGCGGGATGGTCATGTCGTCCATGCCGACCGTGATGCCCGCCATGGTCGAGTAGTGGAAGCCCAGGGCCTTCAGGTTGTCGAGGAAGACGGCCGTCTTGACCGAACCCTGGTATTCGAAGCACCTGGAGACGAGCGCCGCCAGGCCCTTCTTCCCGAAGGTCTTCTCGTGCTTGATCTGGGCATTGGCCATGATGAAGCCCATCTCTTCGGGCACGATCTCGTTGAAGATCACCTGGCCGACCGTCGTGTAGTCCTTCCAGAAGGCGGGAGACCTCGTCTCGCCCTTCTGATCCTTCTCGCCGAGGCGGTTTATGCCTCTGATCTTGATCTTGGCGTGCAGCGACACCTTGCCTGCGTCATAGGCTCCCCTGACCTCGTCGATCGAGGAGAACACCATGCCCTCGCCCTTCTCGCTGGGGATGGGCTTGGTGAGGTAGTAGACGCCGATGACCATGTCATGGCTCGGGGTTGCGATGGGCTCGCCGCTGGAGGGCTTGAGGATGTTGCGGGAGCCGAGCATGAGAACCCGGGTCTCCACCTGTGCCTCCGAGGAGAGGGGCACGTGGACGGCCATCTGGTCGCCGTCGAAGTCCGCGTTGAAGGCGGCGCAGGCGAGCGGGTGGAGCCTTATGGCGAGGCCTTCGACGAGCACCGGCTCGAAGGCCTGTATGCCCAGTCTGTGCAGCGTGGGGGCGCGGTTGAGCATGACGGGGTGGTTGCGGATGACCTTCTCGAGCACCGCCCAGACGTCCTCGTCCTTCTCCTCTCCGCGCTTGGCCACCATGCGCTCGACGCGCTTGGTCGCCATCTTCACGCCCTCCTCGTTCATCTCGGCGAGGCCTGCGATGACGAAGGGCTTGAAGAGCTCGAGCGCCATCGTCTTGGGAAGGCCGCACTGGTGGAACTTCAGCTCCGGGCCTACGACGATCACGCTTCGGCCGGAGTAGTCCACCCTCTTGCCGAGGAGGTTCTGACGGAACCTGCCGCGCTTGCCCTTGAGCAGGTCCGAGAGGCTCCTGAGCGGCCTCATGCCGGCACCCTTCACGGGCTTGCGCCTGGAGCTGTTGTCCAGGACGGCGTCGACCGCCTCCTGGAGCATCCGCTTCTCGTTGCGGAGGATGACCTCGGGGGCCTGCAGATCGAGAAGACGGCGCAACCTGTTGTTGCGGTTGATGACCCTGCGGTAGAGATCGTTGAGGTCGCTCGAGGCGAACCTGCCGCCGTCCAGGGGGACGAGGGGTCTGAGGTCGGGAGGGAGGACGGGGAGAACCCTGAGGATCATCCATTCGGGCTTGTTGTCGTTGCGGGAGAGCCTGAAGGATTCGACCTCCTTGAGCCTCTTGATGTTCTTCTGCCGCCTGGCTGCCGTGGTCTCGTTCGCGATGCTGGTGCGGAGAGAGGCGGCCAGCTCGTCCAGGTCGAGCTTCTGGAGGAGGTACTCGACGGACTCGGCGCCCATGCGGACCTTGAACACGTCTCCGTACGTCTCCCGTGCTACGCGGTACTGCTCGTCCGACAGGACGGTGCCCGCAGGCAGCGACGGATGCTCGGACTCCGTGACGAGGAAGGATTCGTAGTAGATGACCCTCTCGAGATCAGTGGTCGTGGTGTCGAGGAGCTTCGATATCTTCCTGGTCTTGAAGTACCAGATATGGGTGACGGGGACGGCCAGCTCGATGTGACCCATTCGCTCGCGCCTGACGCGGGAATGGGTGACCTCGACGCCGCACCTGTCGCACTTCACGCCGCGGTAGCGGATTCTCTTGTACTTGCCGCAGCTGCACTCCCAGTCCTTGACCGGGCCGAAGATCCTCTCGCAGAAGAGGCCGTCCGGTTCGGGCTTGTAGGACCTGTAGTTGATGGTCTCGGCCTTGGTCACCTCTCCCTCGGACCAGCTCTTGATCTTGTCCGAGGATGCCAGGCTTATCTTAATCCCGCGGAAATTCGCCGGGAACGCCTTCGCGTCCCGAAGGGAGATCGTCTCGAGCATCGCTACTTCTCCTCCTCGGTGACGAGCTCTACATCGAGCGCCAGGCTCCTCATCTCGTTGAGGAGGACGTTGAACGATTCCGGTACGCCTGGATCAGGAATGTTCTCGTTGTTCACAATCGCGCTGTAGGCTCTCGAACGGCCTTCGGCGTCGTCGGACTTGATCGTCAGCATCTCTCTGAGGGTGTAGGCGGCGCCGTAGGCCTCGAGAGCCCAGACCTCCATCTCGCCGAGCCTCTGTCCACCCTTCTGCGCCTTTCCTCCCAGCGGCTGCTGGGTGACCATCGCGTACGGGCCGGTCGAGCGGGCGTGCATCTTGTCCTCGACCTGGTGGGCCAGCTTCATCATGTACATCACGCCCACCGTGACGGGGCGCGCCATGGGCTCACCGGTGCGGCCGTCGTACAGGACGCTCTTGCCGTCCTCCGGGAGACCCGCCTCGGCGAGCAGCTTGCGGATCGTATCGTTGGGCGCGGAGTCGAAGACGGGTGTGACCGCGTCGAATCCGAGCGCCTTGGCGGCCCAGCCGAGGTTCGTCTCCAGGATCTGGCCGACGTTCATCCTCGACGGGACTCCGAGGGGGTTGATGCAGATGTCGACGGGCGTGCCGTCCGGGAGATAGGGCATGTCCTCCTCGGGAACGATTATGCTGACCACGCCCTTGTTGCCGTGCCGGCCGGCCATCTTGTCGCCGACCTGCAGCTTCCTGCGGCTGGCGATGAGGACCTTGACCAGCTTGAGCGTGCCCGGCTGGAGGTCGTCGCCACGGTTCAGCTTGTCGATCTCGATCTCGTACTCGTGCTGCATCCTGTCCAGGACCTGGGCGGCCCTGCGGAGGACCTGCCTGGCCTTGTCGTCGGTCTCGAGGTTGTCGACGAGCTGGCGGCCGTAGTCCATGTCCATGAAGTTGAGCTTGTTGAGTATCGTCGCGGAGAGCTTCCTCCCTGCGGGGATGGCCACCTCGCCGGTCAGCGTGTCGACCATGTCGACCGCCTTCTGGTCCTTGAGGAGTTCCTTCAGTATGGAGTCCCGCTCCTCGCAGAGCTTCGACTTCTTCAGATCATGGGTCTGTGCGAGCTTCTGGATCTTCTCGTCCAGCTCGCGGCGAGCCCTCTCGGACCTGTCGCGCCTCGCGTAGACCTTCACGTCTATCACCACTCCGTCCATGCCGGCCGGAGCCTTGAGCGAGACGTCCTTCACGTCCCCGGCCTTCTGGCCGAAGATCGCGCGGATCAGCCTCTCCTCGGGTGACTGGTCCTGCTCGCCCTTGGGAGTGACCTTCCCGACGAGATAGTCGTCGGCCTTGACCCTCGAGCCGACCCTGATGATGCCGTCGGCATCGAGGTTGCGCTTGGCGTCTTCGCCTACGTTCGGGATCTCCCGGGTGAGCTCCTCGGGACCGAGCTTGGTCTCCCTGAACTGGGTTTCGAGCTCGAAGACGTGGACGCTCGTGAAGATGTCCTTCTTGATCAGCTTCTCGCTGACGACGATTGCGTCCTCGTAGTTGTAGCCGTTCCACGGGCAGAGAGCGACTATGGCGTTTACGCCGAGCGCGAGCCTGCCGTTGCTCGTCGCCATCCCGTCGGCCAGAGGCTGTCCGGCCGCGACGTGCTCGCCCTCGTGGATCAGGGGCTTCTGGTTGATCGACGTGTCCTGGTTCGTCCGTACGAACTTCTTGAGTTTGTATGTGTCGTAGCGGTTGAAGTCCAGCGGGTCGCTGTCGGCTCTGACGACGATCATCGCCGAGTCCGCGAACGTCACGGTGCCGCTCCTGCGGGCGGAGACGAGAGCGCCGGAATCCTTGGCGGCCCTTCCCTCCAGGCCCGTACCGACTATGGGGGCCTCGGTATAGAGGAGGGGCACGGCCTGGCGCTGCATGTTGGAGCCCATCAGAGCCCTGTTCGCGTCGTCGTGCTCGAGGAACGGGATGAGCGCTGCCGACACTCCGACGAGCTGCTGCGGGCTGACATCGATGAACTCGACTTCGGACGGCGGGACCAGGGGGAAGTTGCCGGCCCTCCTGGAGCGGACGAGAGGTCCGATCAGGTTTCCGTTCTTGTCGAACCCGGCATTGGCCTCGGCTATCGTGGTCCTGTCCTCGCGGTCGGCGGAGAGGTAGACGACCTCGTTGGTCACCTTGCCTTCGATCACCCTTCGGTAGGGCGCCTCGAGGAAGCCGAACCTGTTTATGGAGGCGTACACGGCGAGCGTTGTTATCAGACCGATGTTGGGGCCCTCGGGGGTCTCGACGGGGCACACCCTGCCGTAGTGGGTGTGATGAACGTCCCTGACGTCGAAACCGGCCCGCTCACGGGTCAGTCCGCCTTCGCCGAGCGCACTGGTGCGCCGCTTGTGGGTGAGCTCCGCCAGAGGATTGGTCTGCTCCATGAACTGTGACAGCTGGCTGGAGCCGAAGAACGTGTTTATCACGCTGGAGAGAGTGCGGGAGTTGACCAGTTCGGTAGGCGTGAGCTTGTCGCGGTCCTGGTGGCCCATCCTGTCGCGTATGGTGCGGGCCATCCTGCTGAGACCCTTCGAGAACTCCTGCCCGAGCAGCTCGCCGACGGTCTTGACCCTTCGGTTGCCCAGGTGGTCGATGTCGTCGGCTGTTATCTTGCCCTCCCGGAGCTTGATGAGGTTGTCGACTATCGCGACGAGGTCGTCCACCGAGAGTGTGAGCCTGTCCATCGTAGTGTCGATGTTGAGACGCTCGTTGAGCTTGTAGCGCCCGACCTCGCTCAGGCTGTACCGCTTCGAATCGAAGAACATCGATCGGAGGTAGCTCCTGGCGTGGTCGAGGGAGGGGGCTTCGGTTCCCCTGAGAGCCTCGTAGATCCAGAGAGTGGCGTTGTCCTCGCTCTTCTCCTGGCCCGTGCCGAGACTGCTCTCCTCCTTCGCAAGCGTCTTCCTGATGCCGTCGAAGTCGGTCTTCTCGCTCCGGATCTCGAGGAAGGAGGCTTTCTTTATGCCCCTGGCCACGAGGTTCTCGATCTTCTCGATCGACTCCACGGGTTCGTCCACATGCGCGAGGAGCTCCCCGGTTTCGGGATCGACCAGGTCGTCCGCGAAGGACTTCAGTGTGAGGTCCACCGCCCTTCCCCTGTTCTTCAGGGCGGCCTCGAGGTCGCGCTCGACCTTGGGGTAGAAGCGGCAGAGGATCTCGGAATCTGTGGCGAGCCCGAGGGACCGGAGCAGCATGGTGATGGGGATCCTCTTGGGACGCTTGTCTATGTTGGCGAAGATGACGTCGTTCGTGTCCAGCATTAGGTCGAGCCAGGAACCACGCTGGGGAATCACGCGGGCGCTGCAGACCCTGCGCCCTCTCTGTACCGTCTTCTCTTCGAAGAACACGCCGGGGCTCCTGTGGAGCTGGCTGACGATGACGCGCTCGGCGCCGTTGATGATGAAGGATCCGGTCTCGGTCATCAGTGGCAGTTCGCCGTGGAACACCGACTGCTGAACGATCCGGGATACTTTCTTGTCATCGGGAGTGCCGCGGAAGACGAGCCTCAGTTTGGCGTTGAGCGGAGCCGAATAGGTGAGATGCTTGTCCAGCGCTTCCTGTATGCTCCAGCGGGGAGTCCCGACCGTGTACTCGACGTATTCCAGCGAGAACTCCTTGTTGGTGCTCTCGATGGGGAACGTGTCGAGGAATATCTTGTGTAGACCCTGTGGAAGTCGCTCATCCGGCGGCACGTCGGCCTGCAGGAACATGTCGAACGATTTCTTCTGGATCTCGAGGAGATCCGGCAAATCGATTGCTGGAATCGCGCACGAGTAATCCCTGACTGGTCTCTTAGGATTCACCTGGCTCTCCTAACGACTGACTCTTTTTACTGGGCCAACCCGGTCCGGGACAAACGGCGAGAGAAGGCGTAGAAGCCTTCTCCCGCCGACGGAACCCTGCGTACGGTCACTACTGCAGCTTGACAGTAGCGCCGGCCTCCTCGAGCTGCTTCTTGAGGCTTTCGGCTTCGGGCTTCTCCGCGCCTTCCTTGATCTTGGACGGTACCCCGTCGACCAGGTCCTTGGCTTCCTTGAGCCCGAGGCCTGTTATCTCGCGGAGGACCTTGATGACCTGGATCTTCTTCTCCCCGAAGCTCTCGAGGATGACGTCGAACTCGGTCTTCTCCTCGACTACGGCCGCGGCTGCCGCGGGGGCGGCTGCGACTGCGGCGGCGGGGGCGGCGGCGGAGACGCCGAACTTCTCCTCCATCATCTTCACGAGCTCGGCGAGCTCGAGTACGGTCATCCCGGAGATGGTCTCGATAACGAGAGCCTTCTTGTCTTCAGACATCTTCATTCTCCTTCATAGCCACGCGGACCCCGGCAGGGCCGCCTGATCCTGTCCTACTGGTTCTGCTCCTGCTTTTCCTTCAGCGCATTCACGGCGTTGAGGAAGCTTCGCAGCACCCCGCCCGTGACATTGACAAAACCCTGCAGAGGCGCGTTGATCGAGCCGAGCAGCCGTGCGAGGAGCTCCTCGCGGGACGGCAGATCGGCAAGGCTCAACATCTCCGTTGCGCTGAAGGAGCGCCCGGAGACGTACCCCCCCTTGATTGACGGCCTGCCGTCGTTGCCCTGCGAATACTTCTTCAGGGCCCTGACGGGCAGGATCTCATCCTTCGCCCAGGCGACCGCAGTCGGTCCCTGTGCAAGCGCTACCACGGGCTCTCCGCCGACTTCCATGCTGTCGAAGACCTTGCGGAGAATCGTGTTCTTTACGACCATGAACCTCACGCCAGAAGACCTCAGCTCGTTCCGGAGCGTTGTCATCTTGGCGACGCTTATGCCCGTGAAGTCCGCGAGTACGATCGAACCGCCTCCCGCAAGCTCCCGGGTCAGTTCTGCCAGGACATCTTCCTTGTGCTTCCTAGTGATGCTCACCGTCCGCCGCCTTCCGCCTAGCGCAGGTGCGCCCGGACGTCGTTGACGTCCATGTGAACACCGGGTCCCATGGTCGATGAAACGTTGACGGACATCAGATAGCGGCCCTTCGCGCCCGCGGGGCGGAGCTGCATGATCTTCTCGAGGAAGACTACCGCATTCTCCTCCAGGGCCTTCTGCTCGAAGCTCGCCTTGCCGATGGGCGCGTTCACGTTCCCCTGCTTGTCAGTGCGGAATGTGATCTTGCCGCCCTTGGACTCCCGTACTGCATCACCGATTTCTGTTGTGACGGTGCCTGTCTTTGGGTTGGGCATGAGTCCGCGGGGACCGAGGACCTTGCCCAGCTTTCCTACGACCTTCATCATGTCGGGAGTGGCGATGACCACCTGGAAATCGATCCATCCCCCCATGATCTTGTCAGCCATCTCGTCTTCGCCGACATAGTCGGCTCCCGCGGCCCTGGCTTCCTCCGCCTTGTCCCCACGAGCGAAAACGAGGACGCCTACGGTCCTGCCCGTGCCGTTGGGGAGTACGCAGGTACCCCTGACCATCTGATCGCTGTACTTCGGGTCCACGCCGAGGCCGATGGCCATCTCGACGGTCTCGTCGAACTTCGCCGTGGCCAGCTTCTTGACCAGGCCGAGGGCATCCTCGAGTGAGTACTGAAGGGTTCGATCGACCTGGCTCTTCGCTTCGGAGAATCTCTTGCTCGCCTTCGCCATCAGTCGGTCACCTCCAGACCCATGCTCCTCGCGGTTCCCGCGACCATCCTAACCGCCGAATCGAGCGAAGCCGCGTTCAGGTCGGCCATCTTGGTCCGTGCGATCTCGCGGACCTGGTCCATGGTGACCGTGCCGACCTTCTGGCGGTTCGGTTCGCCCGAGCCCTTGGCGAGCCCTGCTGCGCGCTTCAGCAGAACGGCCGCCGGGGGCGACTTGAGCTCGAAGGAAAAGCTCCTGTCGGAATAAACCGTGACAACTGCCGGGAACACAAGACCTTCCTGCCCCTGGGTGCGGGCATTGAAGTCCTTGCAGAACCCGGGCAGGTTTATGCCGTACTGACCCAGCGAAGGCCCTACCGGCGGAGCCGGTGTAGCCTGTCCTGCTGGCAGCTGCAGCTTCACCACGCCCAGGATCTTCTTTGCCATGCAGACTCCTCTCTGCCGCCATGCGCCTCCCCTTTACCGGCGCCGGCGGGGTTCCGTACACTCAGCTGCGGGACGATCGGACCGGCTCTCAGACGAGCTTGACCTGCGCGAAGTCCAGCTCCACCGGAGCCTTCCGGCCGAAGATCGTGAAGATGACCCGGACTCGTCCCCGTTCCGGGTTGATCGACTCCACGACACCGGAGAAGTTGTTGAAGGGTCCGTCCACGACCCGCACGGTCTGGCCGACCGAGAAGGGGACGCGGACCACCCTGTGTGTCTCCCTGCCGTCCGCCTGGCCGATGATCCTCTTGATCTCGTCATCGGTCAGAGGCTGGGGATAGCTCTTGTTCATGGGAGGGAAGCCGCTCACGTTCATCATCGAGCGTATGTCCAGGACCATCTCGTCGCAGAGCTCGAGCTGGACGAAGACATAGCCGGGATAGAGCCTCTTCTCCCGCGTGGTGCGCTTGGCACCGCGGGTGAGAGTGACCTCCTCCACCGGGATGAGGCTCTTGCCGACCTTCTCGGGGTACTTGAGAGCAAGCGGGCCCTCGAGCCATTTCTTGACCCTGAGCTCGTAGCCCGAGAACACATGCACCACGAACCACTTCAGGCTCGTGACCTCCACGGGTTCGACCCCGGTCGCCAAAACCTCGTCAGTCATCAGACTTCGTACCTAACCCCGCCCGTCAGCCGAGAATGCTGCGGAGGGCGGTCATGAGAACGCTGCTGGCGCGATCCGCTATGAATATCCAGGCGGAGACGATTGCGACGGCGAAGATCACTACCCAGGTGGAAGCAACGATCTCCTGCCTCGAAGGCCAGGCGACCTTCATCATCTCGGCCTTGACCTCGAGGATGAACTCGACGACCCTGCGCCATATCCTGACAATGAAACTCCCAGTCGAGGCCTTTTCAGTCATCGCTTCCTCCGGGCTTGTCAACTGAAGGACTGCTGGCAGGGCAGGAAGGACTTGAACCCTCAACCCCCGGATTTGGAGTCCGGTGCACTGCCAATTGTGCTACTGCCCTGCAGCCTTCCATCTCGCTTCGATCCTACTTGCTCTCGCGGTGCACAGTGTGCTTCCGGCAGAACCTGCAGTACTTGCTCGTCTCCATCCTGTCGGGATGATTGCGCTTGTCCTTGGTGGTGGTGTAGTTGCGCCTCTTGCAGTCCTGACAGGCAAGGGTGATTATGACTCTCACTTCATCCCTACTTTATGATCTTGTTCACGTTGCCTGCGCCGACGGTCCTTCCGCCCTCGCGGATGGCGAACCTGAGACCCTCGGCCATGGCTATGGGGGTCAGGAGGGTAACCTTCATCTCGATGTGGTCTCCGGGCATGCACATCTCGGTGCCTTCGGGAAGGTTGATCGTGCCGGTCACATCGGTGGTCCTGAAGTAGAACTGGGGCCTGTAGCCGTCGAAGAACGGCTTGTGCCTCCCGCCCTCCTTCTGGGTGAGCACGTACACCTGCGCGGTGAACTCGTTGTGAGGTGTGATGCTCTTGGGGGCGGCGATGACCATGCCGCGCTCGAGATCCTCCTTGGCGACGCCGCGGAGGAGCAGACCGACGTTGTCTCCGGCCTGTGCGTAGTCGAGCTCCTTGCGGAACATCTCCACGCCGGTGACCGTGGTGTCGAGGGTGTCCTTGATCCCTACCCGCTCGACCTTGTCGCCGACCTTCACACTGCCGCTCTCGACCCTGCCGGTGCCGACGGTGCCGCGGCCGGGGATCGAGAAGACGTCCTCGACCGGCATCAGGAAGGGCTTGTCGATTGCGCGGTCGGGGGTGGGGATCCAGTTGTCCACGGCTTCCATGAGCTCGTAGATGCACTTGGCGTCAGGATCGTCTTCCCTGCCGGAGCAGTTGAGGGCCTTGAGGGCGCTGCCGCGGATGATGGGAGAGTCGCCTTCGAAACCGTACTTGGTGAGCAGCTCGGAGACTTCCATCTCGACGAGGTCGACCAGTTCGGGATCGTCTACGGCGTCGACCTTGTTCAGGAAGACGATCATCTTGGGAACGTTGACCTGGCCGGCGAGGAGCACGTGCTCCTTCGTCTGGGGCATGACGCCGTCGGCGGCGCTGACGACGAGGATTGCTCCGTCCATCTGCGCGGCGCCCGTGATCATGTTCTTGATGTAGTCGGCGTGACCCGGGCAGTCGACGTGCGCGTAGTGACGGTTCTTCGTCTGGTATTCGATGTGCGCGGTGTTGATCGTTATGCCGCGCGCCTTCTCCTCGGGGGCATTGTCGATCTCGTCGAACGCCGTGAACTTGGCCATGTTGAGGGTGGACAGGCACTTCGTTATGGCGGCTGTCAGCGTCGTCTTGCCATGGTCGATGTGACCGATCGTGCCCACGTTGACATGGGGTTTGGACCTCTCGAACTTCTCCTTCGCCATTCCTTACTCCTCCGTTTGGGCATGGTCAGCAAGCCCGTGGAGCCCACGACCGGGATTGAACCGGTGACCTCGTCCTTACCAAGGACGCGCTCTACCGACTGAGCTACGTGGGCGCCCCAATTCTTCGATTCGGACGCCGCTGGTGGAGCGGGAAACGGGATTCGAACCCGCGACCCTCAGCTTGGAAGGCTGATGCTCTAGCCAGCTGAGCTATTCCCGCTCCGAGCCGGTTGGTGGCGAGGGGTGGATTCGAACCACCGAAGGCGTTGAGCCAACAGATTTACAGTCTGCCCCCTTTGACCGCTCGGGAACCTCGCCACGAATTCACCTGGTCTGGAGCTGGCGAAGGGAGTTGAACCCATAACCTGCGGATTACAAATCCGCTGCTCTGCCGATTGAGCTACGCCAGCAACGCGAACGTGATACATACGCGCCTGCGAAAAAGTCGTCAAGACCGGCAAGGACCGGCCCTGCGCCTCCCCGGCGGTATTCTCTTTCAGTCAAACCGGAGGGCGGTCACCTCCGGCCCGATATAGTAAGCGCAGCCCGCTCCCGGGTCAATCCCCTCCGCCCCGCCCCCTCAGGATCGGTTTTAACTTCTGGTCCTAAAACCGCTCACTTTGTGTTTTGATGCGATTATTATCTAAATACGAGCGGCCATTACAATACAAGCAGCCATGCAAGCAATTGCCGGGGATTTGATTCCCTGCTATCCGAGAGAATCCGGTCCGGATCTTCGGCATGATTGCTGGCTGATCTCCCAAATTCATGAATTAGGACCAGAAGTTAAAACCGATCCTGGCTGCGATCCTGGCTGGCGTGGGATCCGGCCGGGGTGCGGGAGGGCGGGCCGGGCATATATTCGACCAGTGAAAGGCGGTGCCGACGATGAACAAGAGACTAGTTGCAGGGATCGCCGCGTGTCTGCTCGCGGCCTGCGGCCAGCGCACGACGGAGCAGGAACTCTCGATGGTCCCTTCCACCGCGCTGGCACACATTCACATAGAATCACCGCTCCCTCCCGAGTTGTGGGCGTATCTCCCGGACGGGATCCTGCCCGTCGAGACGCCCTTCCTCCAGGAACTCACGGAGAAGGGCCCGCTCGGAATCTCCATAGCCGGCATAAACCTCACCAACCTCGAGCCTCAGCTCCTGATCCTCTCCAGGGACATCGTTCCGGATTCGATGCTCTCGATCGCGTCGCACTACATGGAATTCGCCGTCGACAGCGCGGCCGGGCGGTCCGACCTCACCTCCCCCTCCGGTGCCATACTCGGCTCGATAGCGTCCAGGGAGGGATGGACCTGTCTCTATGTCGGTCCGGCCCCGCAGTCGGTTATGACCTCCTGGCTCGAGCTCGCGGAATCCCGCAGCCTCGGGGCGGACAGCTCGCTCGCGAAGATCTCGGGTGACGCCGGAGATCTCTCGGTATTCATCCCCTCGGGCCTCATCACCTTCCTCAGGGTTGCCCCGCTGGAGAACTGGGTCGACGGCTGGGAGGAGGTCGAGAGCGCCCTTTCGCTAATCCAGCCGACGGCCGCCAGGCTCGACCTCTCCTTCGGCGGTTTCGTGTCGATCGAGGCGAGGATAGTCAGGCAAGGCGGCAAGATCTCGAGGGCGAGGATCGAGGTCGAGGATTCCGGCTTCTCACCCGGAGAGATGCTCGCTTCGCTCAAACTCCTTCTGATGGCTGGAGGCATGCTGTGAAGGAACAGGTGCTGAGGGCTGAAGGGATAGGCAGGTCCTTCGGGGACCTGAGGGTGCTCGACGGTCTCGACCTCTCGATCTCGGCCGGCGAGTTCCTCGGCATCACCGGCAGGAGCGGCACCGGCAAGAGCACTCTGCTGGGCATACTGGGAACCCATGATCTGAACTTCGAGGGCACGCTCGAACTCGGCGGGAGGGATGTCCGCTCCGCCGGATCGGCAGAGCTGGCTGCACTCAGGCGCGAGTTCCTCGGATACGTCTTCCAGGATTTCTATCTCCTTCCCGAGCTGACTGCCCTGGAGAACGCGATCCTGCCGGCCGTATTCTCCGGCAGGGACGCCGAATCGGCTAGGAACGGCGCAATCGACGTGATGACCCATCTGGGGGTGCGCATGGACGAAACCCCCACCGCCATGCTCTCCCGAGGCGAGCGCCAGAGGGTCGCAGTGGCCAGGGGACTCGTGAACAAACCCCGCATCCTGCTCGCGGACGAACCCAGTGCGAGCCTGGACGACGACAACGAGAACATCCTCTTCGACATGCTCGACGGACTGAGACGGAAGCAGGGGTTCGCCCTCATCGCCGTCGTCCACTCAGTCTCCGTCCTGTCGAGGGTGGACAGGGTCCTGGAGCTGAAGGGGGGGCGCCTCCATGAGAACGCATGAGACCGCATACGCGATAAAGCTATGGAACCGCGGTCACTGGCGCGATTACATCTTCAGCCAGCTCATGCTCTTCACGGCCGCCCTCTTCCTCGTCTTCTTCATCTCGATCGGCCTGGGAGTGCAGAAGGTCCTGGACAGGTTCATGTCCCACGACCTCCCGGCCGAGCAGGTGAGGGTCGTCCCTCCAGGGATCCAGGCAGGCTTCTTCCAGAGCGAACAGGGCGGGCTCGAAATCACAGAGTCCCTTCGCGAATCGATCCAGTCCCTCCCACAGGTCTCCAGGATGGACCCGCAGATCTACGCGCACGTCCCTGCATATCTGGAGGGTCTGCTCGGCGGACAGCCCTACTACACGGACATCACGGTGGAAGGGGTCACGGGCGAGTTCCTGGGCGACTCGGTCCTTGCGGGGATCGACTGGTCCTACGATGTCGCCGACAGCGCGACGAAGTTCCTGCCGATAGTCCTCAGCGAGAACCTCCTCCTCCTGTACAACGCCGGCTATGCCGAAGCGAACGAGCTCGTCGGGCTGACCCCCGAAGGGGTGATAGGGATCGAATGCGAGGTGACGATGGGGCGGAGCTCCATCGCAAGCGTGACGCACAGGCCGGTCTCGGTCAGGGCGAGGATAGTCGCGGTTTCCAACAACCTCGCGCTGTTCGCACTCGCCGTGCCCATCGAATTCGTAGACGACATGAACACGCTCTTCCTCCCGGAGAGGGAGAGGAGCTACAGCGCCCTGATGGTCACCGCGCAGAGGGCCGAGGACGTCCCGGCGATCGTAAGGGAGGTCGAAGCGCTCGGTCTCAGGGCGGAGACCCGCAGAGGGATTGCCCAGAAGGCGGAGCTGCTGGTTTCGATCGTCACCGCCGCGCTGTCCGCGCTTGCGCTGGCCATCCTGGTCTCGGCCGTGACCAGCGCGGTGCACACGCTGATCGCGGACATAAGGAACAGGAAGTTCGCGATAGGGGTCCTCGTCGCTCTGGGGACACCATGGGAGAAGCTCGCGGCCGTCTTCTCCTTCCAGATACTCCTGATGTCCTCCGTGTCTCTCGTGCTCGGGGGGCTGGGAGGCACCCTGGTGGCCTGGGGGGTGAGCGAGGCTCTGCTTTCGCTATCCACCGTGCTCAGAGCCGCCCTGGACTCCCTCGCGGTGTTCCCTGCAGGCTGGATGGCGGCGGGGCTGGTCGTCGTGCTAGCGGTTTCGACGGGCCTTGCCTGGCTCTCGTTCAGGAAGCTCCTCGGCCAGCCGGTAGCGGACCTGCTGAGGCGCTAGGCGGGAACTCCTAGAAGAGGGAGAGGCTGATCCTCGAGTAGATCTCCGAATCGAGCTTCTCCCAGGACGAGATGACAGGCCTGTTGGTGTAGTCCAGGTTGCAGCCCACAGTGAAGCTCAGCCTGTCCATCGCATCGAACGAAAGCTCCGCGTTGCCGTTGGCTATGTAGTCATCAGTGTCGTCGGGCGGGAGGTACAGGCCCGCCCCCAGCCAGAGGGACGGCAGAAGCGAATCGTCCTTGCTCATCCACAGACCCATTGACAGGTACGATGTCCAGTCGTCGGTCTGCTTCTCCTCCCGGTACCACTGGCTCGAAACCATCCCCACGCCAGCCTCCGGAGAGACATAGAGCCAGTCGGTGATCCATTCGCGGTATCCGATGGAAGCGTAGGAACTCACCTGCCACGGGCGGACCGTGGCCGGCTGGCGGTCCCAGCTCCCGTGCGCCTTCACGTACAGAACGCCGGTGACGAAATAGTCCATCCCGAGAGAGGCCCAGGCAGAGTTCTCCCTCTCCTTGTCGTAGATCCGCTCGAGATTGCCCCTGAACTCGGCGTTGACCCTGCTTCCGCGGGGGCCGTAGATCCATGCCGCCTCCGCCCCGCCCTGGTAGGTGCTCTCCTCTCCGTTGCCCCGATCCATCGATACATCTGCCCAGATGGTGGTCGAGAAGGGTCTGGACTCCGATCTCCAGAAGCCGACGTCATAGGACGGGTCGGAGATGTACCTGACCCTCTCCTCCGCATAGGCGTAGCCGGGGCTGATCCGGAGCGCATGCAGGTAGTGGTCGAGGGCGCCCGAGGGATCGCCCAGCCTCTCCCTGACTAGTCCAAGGTAGCAGATAGAGAAGACAGCCTGCGGGTCGATCTCGAGCGAGCGCTCGAGCCAGAGCTCCGCCTCGGGGTACATGTCCTGGAAGAGGTAGGCCTCCCCGAGATAGCTCGATGCTTCGTAGGAGGTGCTGTCGAGGGAGTAGGCGGCGGTGAACGCCTCCGATGCCTCTGCATAACGCTCGGACGCGCTCAGGAACGTCCCTCTGGCGGACCATATCGCCGGATCCTCCGGATGCTCCCTGACGGCCGCCCTGCTGATGCTGTCCGCTGCGCCGGCGTCCCCCGCGAGGGAGAGGAGGTCGCACATGGAGAGGATCGTCGCCGGATCGTCGGGCCTGACCGAGGCTGCGAGCAGCCCGGCTTCGATCGCATAAGCGTGCATGTCGTTGTAGAAGAAGCTCCATGCCAGGCCCTCCGCTGCCGCGGGATCCGCCTCGAACGCGAGAGCCTCGAGGCTGTCGGCCGCTGCTTCGTCTCCCGCCGCGCTCTGAATCATGGACATCTCCAGGAGAGCGACTCCGTGATCCGCCGAAGCCGTCCTGTATCTCTCCAGGAGGTCGAGCGCGGCGACACCGTCGCCGCGGGACCGCTCGATCCTGGCAAGCCTCTGCAGGCCGAAAGAATAGAGGCTGTCGGCCTCGATCGCCGACCTGTAGACGACGGCTGCGGTGTCGGTCCTGCCCGACCTCTCGAGAAGCATCCCCAGCTCTCCCAGCAGCCACGAGTTCTGTGTGGCAGAATGGGTCGCCAGTATGTACCATCTGATCGCTTCGTCATCCTCGCCGGTGTCCTCGAAGAGCAGCCCTCGCTGCTCCCAGCCCCACTGGTACGTGGGGTCGGCCGCCACCGATGCCTCGTAGGCCCCGCCGGCCTCCTCTGTCATCCCCAGGCCGGAGTAGACGAATCCCAGCTCTCCCCAGGTCCATGCGTCCGATGGATCCGCCTCCAGAGCCCTCCTGTAGTCGATAACCGCCTGCTCCGGGTTGCCGGCTTCCTCCTCCATCAGTCCGAGGCTGACCCATGCCTTGCTCATCGCGGGGTCTATCGCAAGTGCCGTCTCGAACCACGTCCGGGCGGAATCGGCGAGACCCTCCTGCTCGACGAGGAGACCCATCCTGTAGGCGGCCCACGAGTATTCCGGATCGACCTCCAGACTCTTCGCGTACCATTCCCCCGCCATCTCGAAGAGTCCGACAGCCTCCAGGCTCCAGGCGAGCTCCCCGTAGGCCCACGAGTACCCTGGATCGGCCTCGATGATTGCACGATAGAGCTTTATCGCGCCTCCGAAATCGCCCTGCTCCTCGCGGATCAGCCCGAGCCTCCTGAGAGCCTCCACGTTGCCGGGATCCGAAGCCGTCAATCCCTCGTAGACGACCGCCGCAGAGTCCGGCCTCCCGGCCTCCTCCAGCTGGAAACCCAGTTCGAGGGCGAGATCCGGATCGTCGGGATGCCGGCCGGAGAAGAGCAAGGCCTTCGCGAGGGCCTCGTCCGGGAATCCTGCATAGCTGAGCGACTGGACGAGGGGCAGGCAGGCCGGTCTGTAGGCGGCGTCGACCTCGAGGAGCCCGCCGAGCAGCTCCGCGGATCCGGCGAACTCGCCCCGGTCGAAGAGCACGAGCGCCAGCCCCTCTACGGCCGGAGCGAACGAGTCGTCGAGTTCCATGGCCTTCCTGAAGGCGTCTTCGGCCTGATAGGGATCGGCAATCCGGAGAACCGTGCCCCTCGCCGTCCAGGCGACGGGTGAGAGCGAGTCGAGCAGCAGCGCCCTTTCGGACCAGTCGAAGGCGTTAGATTCGATTCCGCTCCTCACAGCGGCGATGGCTGCCCCGGCCCATGCATCCGCAGAGGTCGAATCCTCCTCGACGGCCAGGCTCGCCAGTTCATATGCCCTTTCCCAGTCGGCATCTGCGCACGCCTCGAGCCATCCGCCGGGCGGCGCTCCCAGGATCACTGCCAGCAGAAGAGCACCCATGGCAACTCAGCCTCCCGTCAGGATGACCGCCGTGCAGACCAAGGAGGCGGCCAGGCAGTATACCCCGAAGATCCACAACCGATTCCGTTCGAGAATGCCGATGAGCACCTTCAGGGCCAGGTAGCCGGTGATGGCGGAGATCGCAAAACCTGTAGCGGCTGTCAGAGCATCCGCGCCGGAGATCGAGGATATCTCCCGGGCCTCGAGGAGACCCGCTCCTGCGATGGCCGGGATGGACATCAGGAAGGAGAATCGCGCGGCCGCCGTCTGGGTGGTCCCGGAGACCGTGATGGCGGATATCGTGGACCCGGACCTGGAGATGCCCGGAAGGATCGCGACCGCCTGGGCGAGCCCGCCCGCTGCCGCAGAGAGGAACCCGGGGCTCCCGCCGGCCCGCTTCCTGCTCCTCCCGGCTGCGAGCAGGACCAGTCCGTTCAGGCCGAGGAGAAGGGCGACCAGAAGCGGGGAGGAGAATGCGGCCTCGATCCGGTCCTGGAGGAGCAGCCCGCACACGCCTGCGGGAATGGACGCAATGAACAGCAGGAGCAACAGCCGGAGGGAGTCCCTCCTGCCGTGGAGCACCCCCGAGGCCAGTCCGGCAAGGTCCGACCTGTAGAAGACGACGACGGAGCACAGGGTGCCCAGGTGCAGGACCACCTCGAGGACAAGCCCGCCGTCCGGCGCCCTCGAGCCGAGGAAATGCCCGAGCAGTGCCAGATGCCCCGAACTGGAAACGGGCAGGAACTCGGCTATGCCCTGGACGACGGCCAGGATCAACACGGGGATCAGCTTCATCCTTCCAGGAACTCCCTGTGCAGGGCCGCCAGCGCGACGTCCCGATCCACGGACCGGACCAGGGCCGAAATGGTTGCATGGGAGTCGACCGTCTGCAGCATCTCGACGCCTGCATCGTCGAGAGTTCTCGAGAAGCGGGCCATCACCCCGCGCAGGCCGTGCATCCCGGCGCCGACGATCGAGACCTTCGTGCAGGGGCCGTCGAGGCTGGCACTCATGGACGGGGAAGAGAGCAGAGACACGACCGATGCGGCGTGCTCCATGGGGACTGTGAACAGGACGGTGTCTCCCATCACCGAGAACATGTCCATCGAGACGCCTGCGTCCGCGACCATGCCGAAGACACCTGCATAGAATGCGCTCCTGGCCGGGATGCCGTCCCCCGTGACCATTATCCGCCCAACCTCGGGGCCGGCCGCGACACCCGTGATGTATCTGCCGCCCCTGAGGGCGAAGGGCTCGATCCTCGTGACCGTTGCACCCGTGGAGTGCTTCCTTATCTCGACGGGTATCCCGGCCTCGCCCGCGATCTCGGCGGCCCTGGGATGGACCACGCCGGCACCCTGCCAGGACATCTGCCTGAGGTCCTCGGAGCTTATCCTGTCTATCCTGATTGCATTCGCGACGAGTGACGGATCGGCCGAGTGGATGGCCTCGATATTCTTGAACAGAACCGCTTCGGAAGCCCCGAGGGCGGCGGCCAGGGCGAGAGCGGAGGTGTCGGAGCCGCCCCGGCCCAGGGTGGTCGCGACACCTTCGGGACCGGCACCCTGGAAACCTGCTACGACGGGGACGATCCCTCTCTCGAGGCAGTCCATCACGCGCCCCGGATCGATCCGGGTTATCTCGGACTCACCAGGGACGCCGTCGGTCGAGATCCCGGCCTCCCAGCCGGTCATGGCCAGGGCGCGGATGCCGGCGGTGCGCAGGCTCCCGGCTATGACGGCCGAGGAGATCATCTCGCCGCAGCAGAGTAGCTGGTCGCGCTCGAAGGGGTCCGCTCCCGGGGCAAGGTCGAGTAGCGTGTCCGTCGCGTACGGATCCCCCCTGCGGCCCATGGCCGATACGACCACGACGAGGTCCGAGCCATCCTCGACGGCTCGCAGGCAGTGGTCCACGGCGGCACGCCTGCCGTCCTCGCCGGCGATGCATGTCCCCCCGAACTTGAATACGCTGATCCGCCTGCCAGTCATGAGCACCTCCGGGTGGCGCGGTCCTCCGGATTCTACCCGATATCGCGGGGCCGGTGCCAGCCGTCGATTGCCGGACGCACGGAGCGGCCTTATCCTTCTGCGTCTGCACCGAAGGAGGGCAGTTGCGCACCTGTCTGATGCTCAAGAACAGACTCCGCACGGACGCACGGGTCAAGAAGGAGGCCCTGGCCCTGAAGGCCGCGGGTTGGGAGGTGACCATCCTCTGCTGGGAGGAGCCGGATGCTCCCGCGGAAGAGGACTGGAACGGAATCCGGGTGAAGAGGCTGAGATTCCGCTCGGCAGCCTCGGTCTCGATTACCGGAACACTCGATGATCCGTCCGGGCGCCGTGGACCCCTGGGCATGATCCTCTCCCTCCTCCGCCACAGCAGGACGAGGAGGAGAGCCACCGACTTCCTCAGGAACGCCCTGTTCGACTTCAAGCTCCTCTTCGCCGCGCTGCCCGTGAAGGCGGATGTGATCCACGCGAACGACCTCGACACGCTCCTGCCCGCCTGGACGGCGGCCGTTGCCGGCCGGGCCCGCCTGGTGTACGACTCGCACGAGCTCTGGCTGGGTTCCACGAGATACCTCCGGGAAACTGGATTCCTGGGCAGGCTCCGGGACAGGCTCGTCGAGCGGCTTCTGATAAGGCGCGCCGATGCCGTGATAGCGGTTACCAGGGGCAGGATCGGAGCGATGCGGCAGATGTACCCGGGCATCGACATCCACCTGGTGGAGAACTGCCCCGATCCGGTGCAGGAGCTGCCCGTCTCGAACTTCCTCGCAGACCTCACCGGAGGGACGTCGAATCCTCCGATAGTGCTCTACCAGGGTGCGATAGCGTACGAACGCGGCCTGGAGCGCCTGATCGAGGCCTGCGGTCTCCTCTCCCCGGGTTCGGTCCGCGTAGTGATGATAGGTCCGGACATGACCTCGGGCGTTCTTCCAGGAAGAGCCCGGAGGGACGACGTCAACGGGGTCCTCACCATACTCCCCGCCGTACCGTCCGAAAAGCTCTCCATGGTCACCGTGTCTGCCGACATCGGGCTGATACTCTTCCAGAACACCTGCCCCAACCACTACTACTCCCTCCCCAACAAGCTCTACGAATACATGATGGCAGGCCTGCCCATCATCGCGAGCGACCTGCCCGAGATGTCCGAACTCCTGACCAGGGAGGGCTGCGGCATCCTGGTCGACCCCGAGGACCCCTCCGACATCGCCGGGAGAATCCTTTCGCTCGCGGCCGACCCGGACAGGCGCCGGGAGCTGGGAGCGAAGGGCAGGGCGGCAGCCCTGGCCCGGTACACCTGGCCGCTTCAGGCGGAGGTCCTTGTCGGCCTGTACTCAGGGCTCGCGCCCGCCGAAGGAGGGAGCCCGGCTTGAGGACCGCGTACGTTCTGGGGTTCCTGCCACCCTATGTGAGGTCGGAGCTCGAGCGCCTGTCCGCCCTGGGTGTCGAGACGGAGGTCTGGCTTCCCCGTTCCGACAGCTTCTGGGACTCGATAACCGGATCGGAGCTCCCGGGAGGCTCCGTCGCGGGAGGCGCGAAGGGCGACCTGCTGGTCGGCTCCCCTTCGACCGCCGAGATGGCGCGAGCGCTCTCGAGCACCATGCGGCGCTTCCTGATCTCTCCCGTCCGCATGGCCCGGCACGCGGGGACATCGCTCGGGGCATCCGGACCGAGCTTCCTCGTGTACGGGGCAAGGCTGGCTGACGCTCTCTCCAGGAACCCGCCGGACAGGATACACAGCCATTTCGCCTGGGAGCCCGCCGCCGCCGCGATGTGGGCCTCCAAGCTGCTGGGGATCCCCTTCAGCCTTACGGTCCATGCCGCGGACATCTTCCGTCCGAGGAACCCGGGCACCGTAGGGATGATGCTTGCACACGCCTCGCCGCTGTTCACGATTTCAGACTTCAACAGGCGGTTCATCGCCGGGAGGTGGGGTGATGCGGTCGCCTCGGGAGCCGTCGTCACCCATCTGGGGATCGACCCGGACTCGCTGCCGCACGCAGTTCGCGGCGGAACGGGCGATGGCCTGATCTGGTGCACGGCAAGCGGCCTCGCCGAGAAGAAGGGGGTTCCTGACCTCCTGGAGGCCTGCAGGCTGCTCGAGGGTTCCGGAAACGGATGGCATTGCGTGATCGCAGGTTCCGACAGAGATGGCTGCAGCCTCGCCCGTTTCCGGGAGCTGGCCGGAGACCTCGTCCTCTCCGGGCGCGTGGAGATGCCGGGCTCTCTTCCTTCGCCGGAGGTGCTGATCAGGACATCGGCCGCCTCGGTCGCGGTCCTTCCCTGCATCAGAGCCTCGGACGGAGACATGGACGGGATACCGGTCGCCCTCATGGAGGCCATGGGGATGGGCGTCCCCGTCGTATCGACGAGGCTGTCGGGGATTCCAGAGCTGATCGAGGACGGAGTGAGCGGGATCCTCGTCGAGCCCGGAGATCCCTCCGCCCTTGCGAGGTCCATCAGGAGGCTCCTCGACGACCCCGCTGCGGCGGCCCGGCTGGGCTATGCCGGCAGGAGGCGGGTTTCGGAGCACTTCACCGCGGCTTCCCATGCTCGCAGGATGCTCGATGCGTGGCTTTCCCGGGATGCCTGAGGGATTCCCGGCCGCCCGCCGGAGCGGGTGCCTCTTGACCGCGGCGGGTGGGATTCAGCTTATTCCCGGCACCTGTGAACAAGGGGGCTAGAGTTGGTCTGGGAAGACGACGAAGACTTCGAGGACGATCCAGGCCTCGATGAAGAGCCTGAAGATGACGACACCGACGACTCCGTAGAGGAGATCATCGCCGACGGCGCCGTATTCCCCCCTCCGGGCGAGGACTGGTCCTGGGAGGATGAGGAGGAGGAGGAGGACGACGATCTGGAGGATGACGCCGGCCTCGAGGAGGAGGACGAGGAGGACTAGACCCTCCTCATGACCCTGTCGGTTCGCGGGCGGGTCCTTCCGGTATCAGCAGACGGATCCCGCCCGCTTTTTCCATCCTGGAGAGCTCGCCTGCCAGGACAGAGAGCCTGCGGTACTCGACGGGCGATGCGACGGCATGCCCTGGAGATGGACAGGGTGCGGAGACCCCGCCTTCGTCCTCCCAGCGCGCTTCGACCATGCGGCCTCCGCAGAAGCGGAGCATCCGCACCCGGCCGTTCTCCGCGAAACCGACTACAGAGCACGAGAGAGCCGCCAGCCGGGACGCCCTCGCGACGGCGGCCGCGGCCGCCGCAAGCACCGACTGGAGCCTGAGGGCGACCGCCTCCGGGGGGGCTGGATCCTCCTCACCGTCCGTCGGGGGATGCTCCCCGGCCCATGCGACCGCCTCGTCCAGCCGGCCGGATACGGGCACGCCGAGACCCAGCAGGAGAGCGACCCCTCCGCTCAGCACCTCCTGATCCGGTTCACCCAGCCAGTCGAGTTCCAGGAGCTTTCCTGCGCACGAACCCGAAGAGGCGAGCGCGGAAACCACTCTCAGGGCATCGGTGAGGATCCTCCCCGGGATCAGCGGACCCAGCGACAGGATGTCAGAAGGGGATCCGCCGCAGGCCGAGAAGCCATCCGACAGCCAGCACAGCTGCGAAGGCAGCCGGGTCATCGCACGGTTGGCCATGGGCTTCTGCTCCAGGATCATCCCCGGTTCGAGCAGCGCCGCCTCCAGGCCCGTCTCGGTCTCCAGCCAGTCGACGTCCCAGATGGCACTGACCAGACCGTCCTTCGCCTTCCAGGCCCCGGGCGAGAAGTGCTGGCGGATCCTGTTCCTCAGAGATGTCGCCTTGCCGATGTAGAGAGGTCTGCCGGAGCAGTCCAGGAGGCGGTAGACCCCCGGGCCGGCAGGCAGCGTGCGGAGTCTTGAACGATCGAATCTCATCGTGCACGGCGGTCTGCCGGTCCCGCCACCCTCCATGTCCACGAGTGCGCGCAGGATCAGCCGGGTAGCCTCGACCTGCTCGCCGACCCGCTTGTTCCTGGGGGGTGGAATCCCGAGATAGCCTGCGACAGCCCTCAGCCCGTATCCCGAAAGGCCGGGGAGCAGCTCCCTCGCCGCCTCGAAGGTGCACAGGAACGGGGGAGGGACGGCCTCCGGACCCAGCAGGCGAAGGACGAACCGCTTCTCGTACAAGGCAGTATGGGCGGCGATGGCCGAGATCCCTCCGAGATCGGCCGCAAGCTCCCGTGCGACTTCCCCTACGGGTGTCCCGGCCGCGAGCTCCTCACGGGTGATCCCGGTGAGAGAGAGGGCGAGGTCCGAGACCGAACCCGGCTCGGGGTGAAGCAGGACGAAGCGCTTCAACTCTCCGGGAGGGGCGCATCCGCAGGGCGAGTCCGCGATCCAGCCTATCTCCAGCAGATCGCCGGAGACGGGAGATCCGTCCCACTGACAGTCGACGGCGAGGATGCGCGCACCCGGTCCGGGAAGGCTCCCCCGCAACTTCCCCTGGCCGTCGGGGGATGTGCCGGCAGCCGCTCTACGACCTCTCGACATCCATCCTTACGACCAGCGTGGGTGCCTCGCAGAAGGCGGACAGGCTGTCCGAGGACCGCCCCACCCAGTCGCTTCCGAACATCCTGAATAGGTGCGAGGAGATACGGAGCTCCGGGAGCCTGCCGACGAACTTCCTGCCGTCGTGCAGCATGGCGAGCTGGACCGGCGAGGCGAACGCCCCCTCGGGCGTGAAGTCACCCCCCGCGGACAGCGCAACGAACACCCCCGGCTCTCCCCCGAGGAGGTCCTCCAGGGTGCGCCCGGAGGATTCCGCCTTCAGGCTCGTCACGGCGAGGGAGGGAATCGTATCGTAATCCCCGGCGGCGGAGCCTGTGTGAGGCAGGCCGAATCTCGCCGCCGTCCTGCGGTCGGTGGCTGCCGTTTTCAGGACGCCCCGGTCGATCAGCCGCAGCCTGTACCCCTCGTGGAATACTCCCTCCGCGTCGAAGAAGGGTTCGTCGTCCAGCGCCGGCACCCTGGACTGGTCGAGGGAGAATCCTTCGTCGAAGACCTTCTCTCCCACCCTTCCGGAGAGGAGCGACGCCCCGGTGCCGTACCTGTGGCCGGAGAGATCGTCCGAGAGCTTCGACAGGAGGAGCGAGGAGTCGGGGAAGATCACGGGGATGCAGCCCTCCGTGGGAAGCTCCACACGGTTGTGCCAGGCCTCCAGGAACTGGTCGAACTCCGACTCGATGCCGGCTGAATCCCACCTGTGGCAAGGCCCTGCGGCGACCCACCCGTCCATTATGCCGGTCGAGCCCATCGCCCTGAAGACCAGTGTGGCGGAGGCCTCGGAGATGCGGGACGAGAGGTCGAGACCCGCGTCGTTCCTCATGGAGACGAAGGTGTCCTCCACGGTGAAGTTCTCGGAGAAGACCAGGCCGGGCCATTTCGAGTGGAGAGACGCCATGAAGGAGTCGGCCACGGACGCGAGGGAGGCGTGGTCCATGCCCGAGAGACCTACTGTCTCGTGCCTGGAGGACGGTCCCGAGACCGGCCAGGGGTATTCTATCCCGCAGACGAGGGAGTCCATGGCTCTCAGCTCGAGCTCGGCCGGATCGAAGGCTCCTATGGCACCTGCCGCTCCTATCCGGGAACCGTCGTAGATCCGAAGGCCCGTCTTCTCGACGCTGGACCGGCGGACCGACTTCACCTCCGATTCGGCGATCCTGGCTGTCGTCTTCCTGCTGCCTCTGACGAGGTATTCGCGCATCATGCCTGCCATCTCACCTCACCTCCATCGCGCTGACACGGACGAAGGGTCCGCCGAAACCCACCGGGAGCGGGAACTGTTCCATTTTCCCGCAGCCGCCCGTGCCCACGCCGGTCAGGTCGAGTCTGTCGGAGAGGCCGTCTATGAGCCCCAGGGTCTCCATGACGTTCCCGGTGATGACGGAGACTCCGACGGGCTCCGCCAGCCTCCCGCCGCGGATCCTCCAGCTCATCGACGGAGCCAGCGTGAAGGTCGAGAGTCCCGAGCCGTGGTTGACCGTGTCCACGAACAGGCCGTCGTCCACACCCGCGACGAGGTCCTCGAAGGTATCCGCTCCCGGCAGGATGAACGTCGTCGTCATCCTGGGGATCGGCTCGAACTCGAACGAGATGCTGCGGGCGTTTCCGGTGGGCTTCTCCCCGAGGGCGGCAGCGGTGGAGGCGCTGTGGAGCCTGCCGGACAGGCGCCCCTCCCGGACGAGCCAGGTCCTCCGGGACTCGGTCCCCTCGTCGTCGAAGGCGTTGTACCCGGCGCCGGGAACGGTCCCGTCGTCCACTATCGAGAGGATGTCGGAACCCACCCCGCGCCCCATCGCCCATTCCCGGAGCATGGACTCGTCCCCGAGCATGAAGTCGGCCTCGCTCTTGTGGCCGAAGCTCTCGTGCGCGAAGATCCCCGCCGCCAGGGGGGAGAGGATGACCGGCATCCTCCCTCCGTCGACGGGCTTCGAGTTCCTCACGAAATCGGAAGCGGTATCCAGGCGCTGCCGCAGGAGAGGGACGAGATCACCGAGATCTCCGAACCTCTGCGAGCTCACGTGCCTTGACTCCCTGAGGCGCGAATCCCCGTGCGACATCTCGAAGATCGCCGCGATCGTGACCATCTGCCGGTCGAACTCCAGGTCCGCGCCGAGGCTGGACTGGAATGTCTTCTTCTTGTGGCTGTCGATGTAGTAGCAGCGCCTGTCGGCGAGATCGCCCCTGCCCTCCATCGGTTCGGCGGACGCGCGAAGCTTCTCGAGCTTGTCCCGGGTCGGAACCGCGGCGACGTGGCTCGAGTCGAACAGGAGCCTCCTCCCCGTGTTCCTCTCCATGCAGCGAACCAGAGGGTCGTCCTGGATGCTTTCCGAAGGCGAGGCCATCCCCGCCAGGGAGTCGAGCTCCGACTGGATCGAATCCGTCGAGGATGTGGAGGCGAAGTACCATCGCCGACCATCCCAGACCCTTATGAAAGCCGCCCTGTAGTGCCTCGAGACGAACTGCTCCAGCCTGCCGAGCACCAGCCCTGCAGTCGTGCCCCAGACCTCCTCGATCCGTACGTCTGAATAGAGCCCTTCGGGAAACCTCGTCATGCGATCCGGATCTCCTTCCTGGTCTTTCGGCCGGAACGGCGGCACACCGGTTCCATCCCTGGCCATGCATATACTCCGGGAGGTATCCTGCATGCAATCCCGCATCGGCGCGGGAATGCCCCGGGAAAGCACGGACGAGGGGGGGGAGCCGTTCAGTCTGAATACATCGTAACAGCAGCGGCCCTGCTGCTGGGCTCCTTCGTCCAGGGTGCCTCGGGCTTCGCCTTCTCGCTGATCTCGCTGCCCCTGCTGACGATGGTCATGCCACAGGAGTCGGCCGTCCCCATGCTGGCCCTGCTCGGCCTCCCTATCAACGCCGTCGTCCTGTTCTCGTCCAGGGGCCACGCGGATCCGAAGCGCTTCCTCCCTCTGCTCGTCGCAGGGGTGGCGGGCACCCTCCCGGGGATCCTGATGTTGCAGGCGCTCCCGGAAGGTCCGCTGCGGCTGATCGCGGGCGTGACGGTCACGATCACCGCGGCAGTCTACATCGCAGGGGGGAGGGTGAGGCTCCGCAACGAGAGGGCCGCGATGATACCGGTCGGGCTCGTGAGCGGCATCCTGAACGGACTGATGACGTTCAGCGGGCCGCCCGTGATAGTCTTCCTCGCCAACCAGGAAGCGGAGAAGGAGGAGTTCAGGGCCGGCCTGTCGCTCTACTTCCTGGGGCTCAACCTGCTCTCGATCCCCATGCTCGCCATGCGGGGCATGCTGGGGGACGGCCTGCTGACAGCCACCGCACATCTCCTCCCGGCCGCCGCCCTGGGCTCGGTGCTCGGTGCAGCCGTCTCCAAACGGATCCCGCAGCGGGCATTCCGGAGGACGGTTCTCGTCCTGCTGGCAGTCCTCGGCCTTTCGGTCTCGGTCTCCGCCCTCGCCTGAAAAGCGTCCGTCTCCCGGCGGGGGCCGGTCAGGACGGCCTCCTTTGCCAGGAGTCGGCACGTTCTTATGTTCCGTGGTCCTGAATTGGCCAGCCCGATCCGGTCCGCATTGGAGGACGAGCATGACTGAGCCGAAGTACTCGATAAGCCCGGATGGCGAGAAGTTCCCCCTCCCCACAAGGGAGGACTATGCCGCCGAGATGGAGCGGCTCTCCAGGCTCGCCGAAGAGAACAGGGCCGCCGGCCGGGAGATCGTCTCGGTCGTCGGGCTGGGCTTCGTAGGAGCCGTGATGGCTGCCGTCGTGGCCGACTCCACCAGGCCGGACGGGACTCCGGGCAAATTCGTGATCGGCATGCAGCGGCCGAGCACCCGGAGCTACTGGAAGACGCCGATGATGAACCGGGGCGTCTCCCCCGTGACCGCGGAGGACCCCGAAGTTGCGCCCATGATCGCCAGATGCGTGCTGGAGAAGAAGACCCTCGTCGCGACCTACACCGAGGAGGCCCTCTCCCTCGTCGACACCGTGGTGGTCGACGTACAGTGCGACTACCTCAAGGAGAGACTCGGGAACTGCAGGGAGGGTGCGGCCGACATGGCGGCCCTCGAGGAGTCGCTCGGAGTGATCGCGCAGCACATCCGGCCCGGCACCCTGGTCCTCATCGAAACCACGGTCCCTCCCGGGACCACGGAGCAGATCGCCTACCCGATCATGAAGAAGGTGTTCGAGAGAAGGGGCATCACGACCGACCCCCTGCTCGCCCACAGCTATGAAAGAGTCATGCCGGGGCGGAACTATGTCGCATCCATCAGGGACTTCTGGAGGGTGTGCAGCGGGATCAACGCCGAGGCCAGGGAGCGGGTCGTGAAGTTCCTGAGCGAGGTCCTCAACACGAAGGACTTCCCCCTGACCGTGCTCGACCGGCCCATCGAATCGGAGACCGCCAAGATAGTCGAGAACAGCTACAGGGCGACGATCCTCGCATTCCTGGACGAGTGGTCGGTCTTCGCGGAGCGCAACGGCGTGGACCTGAAGAAGGTCGTGGACGCCATAAGGGTCCGTCCCACCCACTCGAACATGATCTTCCCGGGCCCGGGCATCGGGGGTTACTGCCTGCCCAAGGACGGCGGACTGGGTGTATGGGCGTACAGGCACATCCTCGGCTTCGACGACGACATCTTCCGGATCACTCCGGCGGCGGTGGACATAAACGACACGAGGGCTCTGCGCGTGCCGCAGATGGTCCGCGACGCCCTCCGCAACATGAACAGGCCGATAGCCTCCGCCGACATACTGGTGCTGGGCGCCTCCTACCGCGAGGATGTGGGGGATTCACGCTACAGCGGTTCCGAGCTGGTGATCCGCAAGCTCACAGAGATGGGCGCCGACGTGAAGGTCCACGATCCCTACCTGGAGCACTGGTGGGAGTTCGAGGCGCAGGAGACCTATCCGAAGCCCGGCTACTCCTGGTCGCGCTTCTTCCACAGGCAGGCCCCCCTCGCCAACCTGCGCATGGAGCCCGATCTCGATGCGGCAATGAAGGGGTCTGACGCGATCATCCTGGCGGTCAGGCACGAAGAGTACCTGAAGCTCGACCCGGACAGGGTCTTCGCCTCTGTCGGAGGTCCCTTCGCCCTGATCGACTGCTTCTGCATCCTCGACGACGTGAAGATCCGCAGGTACCTGGAACTCGGCTGCGAGGTCAAGGGGCTCGGACGCGGCCACGTCAAGAGGATCAAGGAGAGCCTCAAGGCCTAGAAGGGCTTCCACGGCATCACGGGGGGCGCTCTGCGCCCCCTCTCCGCAGCTCCCCGCCCGCGGACAGGAGTCGGATCGGGTCCTATCGCTTCCTGAGCGGGTTCCTTATCTCGATAGCATTCTCAGGACACAGTTCGTGGCAGCACAGGCAGACGATGCACTTCCGGCGGTCCATCCTGGCCCGGCCGTCTTCGATCCGGATGGCGTCGACGGGGCAGCTCCTCGCGCAGAAGCCGCATCCCGTACACCTCCCGTTGGAGGCGGGCACGGTTTTCATGATGGACCTGACGAGCGCTCCGGCATGGCGGGGCACGAGATCGTAGAACCACGTGGCGGGTATGTCGAAATCCGGGAAAGAGACAGCCCCGTCCACCGAGATCCGGTCGAAGGGCTTCCCCAGACCCCTCCTCCGGGCTTCCCGCGTGATGTGCAGCTCCTCGGGATCGAGGCCGACTGCGGCGGACATCACCATGTCGAGCAGAACACCGTCCCTCGCCACGCCGAGGACTCCGTCACGCCTGGGATGGCCGTCCGTGCTCGGCCCCCGGCCGTCCATCGCCAGTATCGCATCCATCACGACCAGGTCGAAGGGCACCAGGGTATGGATGTTCACGATATGAACGGCGAGATCGCGCGGCCTCACGGCGTAGCTGTGGATCAGAGCCTTCCCGATGCCGGGCACGGCGCCGAAGCAGTTCTTGACGGCGTTGGTCAACCGGCAGTACATGTGGGTCTTGAACTTGCACATGTTGACCACGGCGTCGAAGTCGAGCACCGGCCTCGCTATGTGGTATTCCCGGCCGCCCGCCTCGAGCACGGCGCTCCCGGCGCGCTCGAAGGAGACGAGTTCGACGCCGGGGTCTTCGACCAGCCTGTCGAATCCACAGTTCCTCCAGTATCGCTCGATGCCTCCGACCGCACCTCCCGGGCTGTCCCCGACCGCCACGGAACACCCCCGGGACCGGAGGAGGACCGCCATGGCCGCGACGACCTCGGGATGGGTCGTTATCGCCCGCTCCGGAGCCTTGGCCGACAGCATGTTCACCTTCAGCAGGACTTTGGCACCCGGGCTGATCCTCGCCGGCCATCCGCCCGATGCGGCGATCATCTCCTCCAGCGCGGCGACCAGCGACTCCCTGTCGTATTCCATGCCCTGCCGGAGCACCACGTCAGCCATCATATGTCAGCCCCGCAATCCCTGAGGGACTTCCAAGCCGGCGATCTCGAGCTCCCTCGAGACGATGGCCGCAAGCCTCCCCGGCCAGGAGTATGATTCGGCATGCCTCCTGCAGACGGCGGGATCCGGCGGGTGGTCGAGGAACCCCTCGACGGCGCACGCAAGGTTCTCGGGCGTTCCCGGCCGGACAGCGGCGGCGATCTCCCGGGGGAAGGAATCCATCAGCCCGCTCCCGGAAAGCCCTACGACAGGGATCCCGCTCGAGAGAGCTTCGAGGAACGTCAGCCCGAGGGTCTCGGCGGGAGCGGCGGACAGCAGCACATCGGCCTCCCTGTAGATGCCGGCCAGCTCGTCCTGCTCCATGAAGCTGCGGTAGGTTATCCCCTGCGACCCGGTGGCGAGTTCCTCGACCCGGGGTCTGAGGATCCCGTCCCCCACTATGACCAGTTTCGAAGGCCTCCTGCCGGAGACTATCCTGAAGGTCTCGAGCACGGTCTCCAGGCCCTTCTCGCGCGTGAGCCTCCCGACGAAGAGGATGACCGATCCCCTCCGTCCCTCTCCGGGCCGGAAAATACCGGTGTCCACGCCGAGAGGAGCTATCTCGGTGTTGGTGATCCCGTGCAGGCCCAGCACGTCCCTTATCACGGGCGAGGCGACGAAGATCTTGGAGCTGTCGGCATAGACCGACCGGAGGAAGGCCCAGCCGGCCCTCTCCAGCGCCCTCCTGAGCGCGGTGTCGCGGCTCCCGAAGATCGCCTGGGTGTAGGACACCGGAAAATAGGCATGGTAGTAGTCGAAAACGGGCCTGCCCGATCCGGCGGCCCAGATCGAGAGCGCCCTCCTGAACCTGAAGGGACAGCCCGCCTCGGCTATATCGGGTTTCCAGCTCCGGAGTACGCGCAGTATGCCTCTGCATGAAACGGGAGCCCTGTAGCCGGGCGAGAAGGGGATCCGGGGCGACCGGACCATCGCTCTGGAGAGCGTCGGGGAATCGGAGAACGAGTCACGCGCGCCCGGAACGACGAGGAGGTGCCGGAACAGGTCCGCCCTGGATGCGAACCATTCCTCCTTCCTCTCGAGATAACGCCTGACGCCTCCGCCGGAGGCGCTCCAGAACATCGTCGCGTCGCAGTGACGGATCAAGGTATCTGCGGGCAGTTGCCGAGGGATGGAGCAACGACACGGTTCTTGCCGGCCCTCTTCCCCATGTACATCCGCTTGTCTGCTATCTCGAGAAGCCGGTCCCTGTCCCCGACGTCGGTGGGGAAGGTCGCGACCCCTATGCTCACGCTCACGCAGCCGAGAGGCTGTTCGGAGGAATGCGGGATCTCGGAGTTGTTGTCGACCACCATCTGGCGGATACGCTCGGCTATCTCCGCGGCCACCTTGCCTCCGGTCAGCGGCAGGATGCTCACGAACTCCTCCCCGCCGTACCTGACCAGGGTATCGATCTTCTCCCGCAGGGCGCCGGAGATGGTCCTCGCGAGCGTGCGCAGGAGCGTGTTGCCCATGGGATGGCCGAAGTGGTCGTTGTAGTTCTTGAAATCGTCCACGTCTATCATGAGCAGCGAACATTCGTAGTTGTAGCGGATCGCCCTCTCGAGCTCCTCCCGGATCCTCTCCTCGTAGAAGCGGAGGTTCCTGAGGTTCGTGAGCCTGTCCCTCTGGGCGGCCTCCCAGGCCCGGGCGTGCAGCCTGGCGTTCTCGACGGCTGTCGCTGCATTGTTCGCCAGGCTCGAGATCCTGCGGACCGAATCGGCGTCGAACCTGCTCCTGACCCTGCTCTGGATGTCGATCACACCGGTAGCCTTGTCCTGGATGAGCATCGGAACTGCGATCTCGCTTCGGGTTGCACTGAAATCCTCGACATAGCGCGGTTCCTGGGCGACATCGGGGATGTTGAGGGCGCGCGCGGTCATGAATGCGCCTCCGACTATCCCGAGCATGGAATTGCTCCCGGACGGAGATTCGTCACGTGGACCCCTGTACATCGGACCCGAGAGTATCACCGGCCTTCCGAGCCCCTCCTCGTCGGGGCTGTAGCCGCATCCGGCCTTTACCACGAGCCTCTCGGGGATGCCTGACTCGGTGTCGTCCTCGGGCAGGAGGATGGAAACGGCATCCTCGGGATAGAAGAGCCTCAGGCTCCTGAGGAGGAGATCGCAGATGTCGTCGAGTTCGAGGGTGGAGTTCAGGTCGCGGCCGATCCTGGACATCATCTCGAGTTCCTCGTTCCTCTGCCTGAGGTCGGCCCTGAGGTTCTGCTCCCCTGTGACGTCGACGGCGAGGAGGACCGCTCCGGTGATCCTTCCGCCCCTCCTGTAGGGGACGTAGCGGAGGTTGAGGATCGACTGGGTCCCGCCGGCCCGCGGGACACGGACACCGTCCTCCACGCACGACCGGCCTTCGAGGAGCACACGGCCGAGAGTCTCGAGGCGTCCTTCGCCGGCGAGCGCCGGTGCCGCCTCGGAGAGGGTCCTCCCCTTCAGCAGCTCGGGTCGGTACCCGAGCAGGGCTTCGGTGCCTGTGGCTTCGGTTATCCTGCCGGACTGATCGATCACTATGACCGCGGAACCGAGGCTTCCCAGGATCAGGGAGGTCTGCTCCCTGGCTCCCGTGATCTCCTCGAGATCCAGAGAATTGCGGACCACCACGGAGGAGCGGACGCAGAAGTCCCTCAGGACGTCCAGATCGTCGGGGCCGATCCCCCTGTTCGTGACGTGGCAGTCGCACCTGACGACGCCCATCACCCCTGCCGCATCGAAGATAGGCGTATCGACGTAATCCGTGGATCCCGCCCACGACAGGCGGATCTCCGAGATCCCTACCTCCGACGAGCGGACCTGGCGCCTTTCCCGGACGGCTATCGCGACAGGGAGCCCCTCGATCGAGGAGATCCTCACGGACTGCTGCTGGAAATCTGCCGGAACGCCCCTTCCGAGGGCGGATTCGACTCTCAGCTCGCCGGGCTCCGGCAGGTACTGGAAGACCTGGACCCTGTCGAAACCGAGGCCTGTCAGCACTCCCGAGGCTATGCTCCGGAAGACCTCGCGGACCGACGGGGACATGCTGAGGTCAAGCATTATGTCCTGCATCGCCTCCAGCCTGTCCAGCCTCTTCTCGAGAACGCCGGTGAGCTCCTCGAGGATCGAGACGCGGTCCGGGAAGGAGCCCGGGGAGAGGTGCGCAGGAGTGCGCCCGATCGCCGCATCGAGCAGGGCCAGGCATTTCTCGACGAAGTCGTGCGGCTCGATGGGCATTTCGATGACGGTGTCCGCCCCCACCCTTTTCGCTCGGGACGCGGCGGCCCTGTCCATCCTCGGGAGCAGGACGGCGATCTTCAGGCCGCTGAAGGCGGGGTGGCTCCTCAGGTACCTCACGACCCGGAGCGCGCCCAGGCCGGGCAGGTAGAACCCGCAGAGCACGAGGTCCGGCATCACCTGCCAGGCCTTCCTGATGACCTCCACTCCGTCATGCACCATGTCGGCATGAAGGCCCTCCATGCGGAGGGCCTTCTGCAGCATCAGAGCGAGCTCGTTGTCGCTCTCGGCGATGATGACGCGCTGGTTTCTCTCTATCACTTGACCTTTTCGAGAACGGACTGGGCGGCCGCCAGCCTCGCCACCGGAACCCGGTAGGGAGAACAGGAAACATAGTCCAGTCCCACCCTGTGGAAGAACCTGATGGAGGACGGATCCCCGCCGTGCTCGCCGCAGACGCCGAGCTTGAGGCCCGGTCTGGCCCCCCTGCCGCGCTCGACTGCGAGTCTCACGAGCTCGCCCACGCCCTCCTCGTCGATCGAGGCGAACGGGTCCTTCTCGTAGATCCCCATCTTCACGTAGTCACCGAGGAACTTGCCTGCGTCGTCACGGGAGAAGCCGCAGCCCATCTGCGTCAGATCGTTGGTGCCGAAGCTGAAGAAGTCGGCATGCGCGGCCACCTTGCCGGCATCCACGGCCGCCCTCGGGACCTCGATCATGGTTCCGATGCGGTAGTCGACGTAGTCGGCGGGCCTGCCCCTCTCGACCAGTACGGCGTCGATCACCGACTGGGCTCTCTCGCGGGAGATCCGGAGCTCGGCCGGGTGCCCGACCAGGGGGATCATGATCTCGGGGAGAACCTTGATGCCCGAGTCGGTGCAGTTGATGGCGGCCTCCATGATGGCCCTGACCTGCATTTCGGAGACCTCGGGGTAGGTCAGGCCGAGCCTGATGCCGCGGTGACCGAGCATGGGGTTGAACTCGTGCAGGGTTTCGACAACCTGAGTGATCTTCTCGACGGGGACTCCCATGACCCTGGCCATCTCGGCCTGTCCCTCGTGGTCGTGGGGGAGGAACTCGTGCAGCGGGGGGTCGAGGAGGCGGATGTTGCACGGCCTGCCGTCGAGCGCCTTGAAGATGCCCTCGAAGTCGCCCCTCTGGAGCGGGAGCAGCTCGGCGATGGCTTCGAGATAGGTTGCGAGGGGGGTCTCGAGCCTCCTGCGGGCGTCCGCGTCGGACGGGTCGGCTTCGACGAGCTCGCGGAGCTTCTTGACCTCCTCCGCCACCAGTATCAGCTTCCTGAAGGAAATGATCCTGTCCCCATCGAAGAACATGTGCTCGGTGCGGCAGAGGCCGATGCCCTGGGCGCCGAAGAGGACCGCCATCTCCGTGTCCCTGGGCGTGTCGGCGTTGGTCCGCACGCCGAGCCTGCGGACTTCATCCGCCCAGCCTACGAGCCGGCTGTAGTTCTGGAAGAGCCTCGATTCGCTCCCGGGCATCATGCCCCTGAGAACCTGGACTATCTCCGAAGGCTTCACGTCGACCGCTCCGAGGAACACCTCGCCGGTGAAGCCGTCGATGGCTATGAGGTCTCCCTCGCCGATGGTGACATCACCCTTCACGATGATCTTCTTACGGCTGTCGATGTGGAGATCGCTCGCACCCGCCACGCAGGGCGTGCCCATCCCCCTGGCCACGACCGCGGCGTGAGAGGTCATGCCTCCACGCGCGGTGAGGATGCCCTTGGCGACGGCCATGCCGCCTATGTCCTCGGGGCTGGTCTCGAGACGGCAGAGGATGACGCTCTCGCCTCTGGAAGCCCACGCCTCGGCCTCCTCGGCGGTGAAGACGGCCTTGCCGGAGGCGCCGCCCGGAGAGGCGTTGAGACCCCTGGTGAGGAGCTTCGCCTTGTCCTTGCCCTTCCTGTCTAGCACCGGGGCGAAGAGCTGGTTGAAGCTGCCCGCGGGAACCCTCATAAGTGCGGTATCCCTGTCGATGAGCCCCTCGTCGGTCATGTCCACGGCCGCGTTCAGAGCGGCGAAGATGGTCCTCTTGCCGGACCTGGTCTGGAGCATGTAGAGGATGCCGTTCTCGATCGTGAACTCAATGTCCTGCATGTCTTTGTAATGGCTCTCCAGCTTGCTGCGCACTTCGAGGAGCTGTGCGTAGATGGCGGGGTTCTGCTCGCCGAGAGTCGAGATGGGCTGGGGGGTCCTGATGCCGGCCACGACGTCCTCTCCCTGGGCGTTCATCAGGTACTCGCCGTAGAAGATGTTGTCGCCGTTAGCCGGGTCCCTCGTGAAGCAGACTCCGGTTCCCGAGTCGTTGCCGAGATTGCCGAAGACCATCGTCTGGATGTTCACTGCCGTCCCGACGAGGCCGCGGATGTCGTTGAGCTGGCGGTAGCGGATGGCCCTGGGGTTGTTCCACGAGCCGAACACGGCATCGATCGAGTGCCTCAGCTGTATCCAGGGATCGGACGGGAACTCCCCACCCACGTGCTTCCTGTAGATCTCCCTGTACAGCCCTACGACCTTGATCATGTCGTCTACATCGAGGTCCGTGTCGAGTCTGACGCCCCTCGCGTCCTTGACCGACTGGAGTGCATGCTCGAACTCATGGTGCGGGACGTTCATCACGACGTCGCCGAACATCTGCATGAACCGCCTGTAGGAGTCCCAGGCGAAACGGCGGTTCCCGCTGCGCTTCGCGAGCGCCTCAAGGGTCGTCTCGTTGATGCCCAGGTTGAGGACGGTGTCCATCATGCCGGGCATAGAGGCGGCCGCGCCGCTGCGGACGGAGACGAGAAGGGGGTTGTCGGGATCGCCCAGCCTCTTGCCGGTGGCCTGCTCGAGCTCGGCCAGCTTCTCCCTCACCTCTGCCTCGAGGCCCTCCGGCCAGGCTTTTCCCGACTTGTTGAAGGCATCGCAGGCTTCTGTCGAGATGGTGAACCCGGGAGGGACCGGGAGGCCCAGGAGGGACATCTCGGCGAGATTCGCCCCCTTGCCGCCCAGAAGGTTCTTCTGATCCCTGTTGCCCTCTGTCCTGCCTGCTCCGAAGAAATACACGTACTTCACTTGCAACCACCAACCACGAGTTAGGGACAGTCCTGCGGCGACGGGGATGCCGCCTCTGAATACTGCATTTGGGGAATATAGTCCCGGGACGGCCGGTGCGAACAACTACTTCCGGGTGGACGTCCCGTGCCACATCCAGCCCACGAACTCCTCGATCTCGGTTCTCTCGGCATCGGAGGAGGGGGTGAACCTGGCCAGGACCCAGTCCACCGCATCGGCCGGGGATCCGAAGTCCGCGAGACCCGATGCTAGAGAGGCCAGCAGGTCGGACAGCCCGCTCGTCCTCATCCCCGCCAGGAGATCCCTTCCCTCGACGGCGGTGCGGGCGAGCAGGTCCGCCCTGTTGAAGGCCTCGAGGTCCACCGTGCGCGAGATCTCGGCGAAGCGCTGCTTGAGCCTGCTCTCCGACACCCCGTACTCGGCGGCCAGTTCCTCCTGCGTGTAGTGAGGGCCGTTCATGGTGACCGCATACTCGAGCGCGGCCGCCCAGATCGCGGGTTTCCTGCCAGCGGGGCCGCTCCCGGATGCCGAGAGGAACGAGTCCCACAGGGCTGCGGCCTTGTCCGAGAGCTCCTTGCCGTATCCGTGGAGCTGCATGATCCCTGCCGCCATGGCGGGTACCAGATCCCTCACGGACAGGGGAGGATCCTCGTGGACGATCGCCCGGCGCTTGGTTGACACCCTGAGCGCTTCTATCCTGAGCAGCGTGTGCTCGATCTTCGAATCGAACGGCGCGAGATCCCGCGCCTGGAGAAGCAGATGAAGGCTCTCCTCCAGATGTCCGTGCTTGGCCTCCAGGAGCGCCTGGTATGCGAGTGTCGCCGGGACACCGTTCTGCTCCCGCCTGGCAACCGAGAGCAGGATCCTCTCGGCCTCGGCGTCCCTGTCCAGAAGCAGGAGCGACAGACCGAGCTTCCTTCTTGCGTCGAGGTCCTCCGGGCAGGACTTGAGGTAGTCCTCCAGGCTCTCCCGGGCCTGTTCGAACCAGTCCAGCCTGAGGAACACGTCCGAGGCCATGAGCAGCGCGGCCGAACCGGGGATTCCGTGCCACTGGAAGCCGGACATCCTCGCTGCGGCCTCCCTCGCCCTGCCCTCGAGCAGGTCGAGCCTGGAGAGCGAGAGCAGCGCGAGGTCCTCGTCGGAGGTCGACCTGACTGCAGGGTCGGCGAGAAGCCTCTCCAGACCCTCCCTCTCCCCTGCGGGGTCCCCCCTGTCCCTCGCTCCCTCGATCTCCTTCCAGAGCCAGCGGATCTTCCCGATGGACGGCGTCTCTGTCATCCCGACCTCACTTCGCTCCGCCGTTCCTGTCTCCTGCCCGCCTTCTCGTCGATCTCATCTCATCTCATCTCATCTCACGACTGCGAGGACACCCTGGAAACCGGCGTCGCTCTCGAAGGAGGAGGCGCCCACCGAGACGGCCGAGATCCGGAAGACGTAGGCACCCGTGGCGGGTTCGTCGCCGTCGGCGTCGAGCCCGTCCCACAGGATCTGGTTGTACCCCTGCTGGCACTGGGATTCCAGCCTGCGGATGCACCGGCCCGAAACCGTGTGGATCGAAACCGTGACGGATGCGTCCTCGGAGAGCCTGAAGCTGAAGCAGCGCAGGCCGCTCCCGGGGTTGGGATAGACCAGGGCCTCGGATATCGCGATGCTGCCCGGGGCTCTGACCGAAACCTGCAGCGTGTCCCTGGAGCTGTTCCCGGCTCCGTCGAAGCTCCACAGGATAAGGCTGTGCTCTCCTACGGGAAGCGTTCCCGTCTCGCAGCGGAGCAGCCCCTGCGTGCTGCTGCCCAGGTCGTACGAGAACGAATCGCTGACGTCACGGCCCTCGTCGTCCACGAACAGGGTGAGCTGTCTTCCGGACCCTCCCAGGAAGCAGATGCCCGAGGGATCGGAGAGCGAGGCCTCCAGGACCGGCTCGCCCGAGACCTCTGGGTGCTCCACCCCCTCCTGGCCTTCGATCCACATCTGTACCTCCGGACCTTCGTAGTCGCCGCCGGGGGGAGTCCCGGGGACCACGGGCACCGGATCCTCACCTCCCGCGTCGATATCGGCCGGGGCGGGGACCGCACCGCCGATCCGTCCGAAGACCCCGGTGACGGACTGGACCGGGAGCAGGCAATCGAGCGCGAAGGAGCCGGCGGAGACGGCCGCGCTGCCGCGGAAGGCCACGCCGCCATACTTCAGGTAGTCGATCTCGGAGCCGAGCCGGCAGATGTAGGTGACCTCGCTCGACGACTCGCGCACGGTCACGAGGGCCACTCCGGACTCCTGTCCGGCTGTGCCGGTGACATGG
This sequence comes from Candidatus Fermentibacterota bacterium, assembly GCA_963718745.1. Lineage (GTDB taxonomy): Bacteria > Fermentibacterota > Fermentibacteria > Fermentibacterales > Fermentibacteraceae > Fermentibacter. Next base: position 1,138,078 of record OY970370.1, read on the forward strand.
TTGGACTCACCCGTCCGGAGGGTGTCGTCAGCGGTCGCCAGGGCGACCTCCCCCGACGGGGAGGGCAGCACCGTCTCGAGGTCCCCGAAAAGGCAGTAGTACTCGTTGTTGCCGAAGTAGGAACCGCAGATGAGCTTGGACTGCCAGAGCGCCTCGCTCACGGTGAGCCCGGGATGGGTGAGGAGCGAGTCGAGAACGGACCTGGCCAGCTGATAGTTGGGAGTGGGTCCGGTGCCCCTCGTGGCTGCGATGGACGCGAGGGAGCCCCCGGCGGGATGCAGGATCAGCTTCTCCCCGATGGCATCCTCTCCGGTCCCGTCGAAATGCCCCACGTCGCACGATGCCCAGAAGGAGACCGGGAGCCTGCCGCCGTTCTCGAGCAGGGCGACGTCCGCGGAGTACATGATCCCCTCGTGCGTGAGCTGGCCGGCCGAACCGTGTCCGAAGAAGATCGCGGCCGCGAAGCCCTCAGAGAATGTCTCCAGGAAGGCCTCCCTCGCCTCGGGCTTCTTCGGATGGGTTCCCGAGGGCGGCCACGGGTACTCGATCAGGTAGAACTTGGTCCTCTCGAGGCTGCGTGGTGCCATCTCCTCGGCGAGGAACTCCGAATCCCGCACGTGGAAGGTCTCATCGTAGGTGGTGTCGTTGCCCCATTCGTCGTCCGCTATGAAGAGCATCCTGTTGGTCCATGCGCCCCGGTTCACACCGGAGGCCTGGGCGATGAGCTTCGCCGTGCATGTGAGGAGCTCGGAGGCGGACTGTACCGGAAGCCTGGCTATCGGCAGCTCGGGCAGGTCGGCGTCTTCGTGCACCATCACGTAGATATCGTCGGAAAGCGGGTTGGTGTATGAGAGCCTGGACCAGGGGAAGATCATCTCGGGAGCGGAGGTGGTGCGTCCCGTCGCATCGTAGTGGCCGTCGCCGACCAGGAGCACGCCTCCAGGAGGCGACTCCCAGGAGTCCATCGCCCACCTGACCGCCGACCTGATCGCACCGGGGTCGGCGACCCCCTGGCCGAATTCGTCGAAGATCTCGCGGGTCGTCGCCACCGCACACGAAATCCCCTGCGACTCGTAGAGCGCGAGCAATCCCCAGAGCTCGTTCGACAGGACCTCGGGCACGACTATCAGACGGTCGGCTCCGGAAACGGTTCCCACGAGCCTGCCCGGAGAAGCCGGGGCGATCGAGTCTGGGCTCAGCCAGCCGTCCGCGCTCACGGCGAGGAGGTGGGTGCCGGTTGCGACATCCACCGAGAACAGACTCGTCGAAGACGATATCTCGTACCCGGTCAGGGCGACCGGGGCGAGGAAGTCGTCGACCAGATAGAGCGACGAGCCCGAATCGAAGGGTCCCAGCGCGAAGCCGAACCTCCCCTGCCTCTCCACTCCGGGAAGGAGAACGAGGTCGGCGGCCGCGGACCCGGCTACGGGAGCCCTGATCTGGATCCTGTCCACGAAGAAGTCCTCCGAGCTGGAGGAAGCGCTCTCTATCCTCACTTCTCCGGACGAAGGGATGGAGACGCCGGGGATGGTCAACGTCCATGTCCCGCTCGAGACCCAGCTGCCCGTGTACACGAGATCGTCGCCGAGGAAGACCGAATACTGCTTCGATCCCGAGGATTCGCCGCAGAGGCGGACGAGGATCGTCCCGGTCCCGGACGGGGTGTAGCCCAGGGAGTACCCTTCGCTGAAGGAGCCGCCCGGCGACAGTGCCGCCCACGCCCAGCCGTTTACGAACTCTGCTCCCGGCGCCCAGAGGAGGTCCTCCTCCATGAGGTGGTCGTGCATCACGGGCCCGAACTGGGGAGAGGCGTCGGGAGCGGCATGGAGCGTTCCCATCCTGGCCCCGGGCTCGTCCCCCCAGGTGAGCCAGTAGGTGTTCGAGTCGTCCCACCTGTGCGCAGAAAGCGATGGGGCGCCGGACTGGGGGATCCACCGGACGAGGCCGCGGGCGATGAACCTGATCCTGTCGGACTGGTCGAATACCCCGTCCCCTCCGTCGATCACTTCGATCCCGACCGGCTCGAGATTGTGTTCATCCTCGGGTTCGAATCCGAACATCTCAGCCGGACCGGTGAACATCCCCAGGGTCGCGGAGGGCGCTCCCTCGACGTCGCAGCCGGCCGAGACCAGCTCCGCGCAGGAGATCTCGTACCCCCCGGAGACCGATATGGTCAGCCTGGCCCAGGGGCGGCCCCAGAACGGGCTCTCGGCCCTCGATCCCTCGAGCCTGTAGAACGGCACGTCGAAGGGGCAGACGAGCGAGGCGAGACGCGAGGGCCTCGAGGTGGAGCCGGCGCGTACGGCGTCCCATGAGAGGTCGATCCTCACCGTCGAGGCGAACGAGCCGCCCTGCTCCCCCAGCCACGGATAGATGTCGACCGCGGCGAAGCTGTAGCCCGCAAGGGGGATGACCCCGGCGAGGACGACGTTCCGGTCGGGCCCGTCGAGAGGAGGAGCCGCGACCTCGATCGTCGACAGCCCGGTCCCCTCCAGGGCGGGGGCACGTTCGGCGCCGCCGGCCAGAGCGGAGGACACCGATCTGTCGATGATCGTGTATTCGAGCATCGGTTCCGCGCCGGGCGGCACGGGGATGTACAACCTCCGAACCGGCAGGACGGGCTTCCCGGGCTCCCACAGGAGCCCCATACCCTCGAATGCGGCGAGCGGCTCTTCGCTCGGTCCCGCCGCGGCCTGCGGTCCGGTGCTGAAGACCAGGCTGCAGCCGCCGGGACCGGAGGACAGGAGATCGACGGAGCCGGAGGCGGCAGCCGCCAGGGAAACGATGCATAACAATGCTTTCATGCCGATGACTCCAGCAGCGCGGGAAGGCCGGCTGCAGCTCCGATCCGGAGGCTTGTCACGCCCGGCTCGCCAGATGATTCGGTCCTTCCAGTGTCGATCCCGATAATGGAGCCGCCCCGGTCCGCTTCCACTTTCCGCCGGGCGGCCGCGGGGATCGGGAGACCTCGGTCAGATGCGAAGCTCATCAGTCCCTTACCACCCCGATGACGCCCTGCATGGTCTCCGAACCGGAGCCTCCCTCGAACCGCAGGAGGTAGAGGTAGGCTCCGCTCGCGGGGAGGTCGCCGTCCGCATCGAGCCCGTCCCAGAGGATCTGGCAGTAGCCAGCCTCGAGCTCGCGCGAGGTCCGCCAGATCCGCCTTCCGGCGACCGTGTGGATCGAGACTTCCGCCGTGCCGGGCGCCGCCGTCCGGAAGCTGAAGCACATGGGTCCGGATCCCGGATTGGGGTAGACGACGAACTCGTCCAGCAGGTCGTCAGGAGCATCGACCACCGAGAAGTCGAGCGTGTCCCGGGAGGCGTTGCCCATGCCGTCCCAGGCTACCATTATGACACGGTGGGTCCCCTCGACCAGGCTGGGGAGCCGGTACTCCAGGCCGCCGTCGGTCGAGCTGCCCGGTTCGTAGGCGAAGTACTGGCTAAGGTCGAAGGCCTGTGAGTCCAGATTGATGAGGATCGCCCTGCCTGCGGCACCTCCGAAGGCGCAGATCCCGCTGGGATCGGACAGCTGGGCGAGAAGAACGGGTTCCGGACCCGAAACGGGCTGTGCCCCCCTGCAACCCGCCAGGCTGAGCTCGATCAGCGGACCCAGCGAATCCTGTGCATGCCCGCCCGAATCGACGACCGCTATCCACTCGCGCCAGTCGGAGGTCTGGCCGCGACTCTCCTGGCACAGCGCCGAAGCCCTCCCGAACGCACCGGTATCCGACTGCAGGGGCATGAAGAACTCGGTGTCCAGGATACCCCCCGAGGTTGGGAACGAACCGGAGAACGCCGTCGAACCGAATTTCAGATATCGCAGGAGGTGCCCGCTGAGACAGGTATAGTCGACTACCGCGCCGCTCTCCACGACCCTGACCCTTGCAGTACCGTCGACCGGGAAGGGTGCCAGAAGGGAGTTCAGCCTGCCCCGGCGGAGGGTGCCTCCCTCGATTTCGACCAGGCTCCCCTGATCGGGTCTGCACAGTTCGAGGGTGCCATCCCCGAACAGGATGTACTGGAACGTGTTGTTGGCGGGGTTGAGCATCTTGGCCGCCCAGAGGGCGTGGCTCGTCCTCACCGTGGAGGTGTCGAGGAGGATCGAGGCCATGTCGCTGAAGAGGTTCTCGTTCGCGCCCGTGGGGGTGCCCCGCGTCGCGGCTATGGTCATGACCGCGCCTGCACCCGGCCTCAGCACGAACTCCTCGGCCATGCAGTCGGTCGATATGAGGTCGAAATGTCCGACGTCGCAGCTGGCGAAGGTCATCAGGGGCTGGCGGGGGCCGTTGTCTATCCTGGCGATGTCGCTCGTGATGAGGAGCTTCTCGTGGCAGATCTGGTCATGGGACCCGTGGCCGAAGAAGAACACGGCCAGCCAGCCCCTTGCAAGCTCCTCCACGTAGTCCTCCCTCGCTTCGGGTTTGAACGGATGGGTTCCGGTCCCGGGCCAGGGGTACTCGACGAGGTAGAACTTGCTCCTCTCGAAGGAGGGGCTGATGACCGTGTCGGACAGCAGCTCGCACGAGCGGGTGTGAGCCCGTTCGCTCTGGATCATACCCTGGCCCCATTCGTCGTCCGCGGTCAGGAGCACCCTGTTGCACCACTCACCCGCGGCGGTGCGGGAGCGGTAGGCGGCCGTCTTCGAGAGGTAGACGGAGACGTCCTGGGGGGAGTCGGCCGGGATCCTCGAGAGAGGGACCTCCGGGAGGTACTGCTCCGCGGTCGTCATCGCGAAGCAGTCGTCCAGGTTCAGGCCCGAGGAATAGCCGTTGGTCAGCAGGATCCAGGCCGGGAAGAGAACCGGTTCGGGAGTGTTCCTGTTGAGCGGATCGTAGTGACCGTCTCCGACGAAGACGAGATCGGAGGGCACAGGGTCCCACGAGTCGAGCGTCCAGGCTACGAAGGAGCGTATCGCGCCGGGATCGGAGACGCCCTGGCCGAACTCGTCGTACACTTCGCTGAGCGCCACCAGCGCGACGCTCCGGCCTTCGGCCTCCATCTGCACCGCGAGTGGCGCGGAGGCCTCCAGGAGTTCGTCGGCGGCTATGATCACGGCATCTGCGCCCGAGAGGGTGCCGACGATGCGGCCGGGAGAGGCTTCGGAGATCGACGAAGGGGTTCTCAGATCGGCTCCCCTCACGGCAAGGAGCCTGGAACCGGGCCGCGCGTACAGGGAGAACCCGGTCAGCCCTCCGACGTCGGTCACCCCGGTGAGGATGCGCACGTCGAGATGGTTCGAGCAGTCGAACAGCATCGCCGGTCCGGAGCCTTCGATCTGGAGTCCGAAGTTGTACCTGCCGGCTGGGGCTCCGGTGGGCAGAAGGTCGGCTCCGCCCGCGTCCTGCCGGCTGCGCGGATAGGAGACCGAGAGGTTGTCGAAGTAGACATCGTAACTGGAGTAGATGCCGCTGACCGTCTCGATCCTGAACGTATTGGTCCCCTGGATGATCGGAACGTCCTCCAGCCTGAACACCCGGGATATCCCCGCGGACCATGTCGTGTCGGCGAGCATCTCACCGCCCAGATAGAACCTGTGATGGAACGTCCCCAGCCCTTCAGGCACGAGCGAGAACTCCAGGTCCGCCCTGCCCGATACCTGCTCTGCGAGGAACGCGAAGTAGGACGAGAAGCTGGAGCTGAGTTTCGTCCAGACCCAGCCCGTGTCGAACTCCTTGTCGGGGAACCAGATGGCTTCCTGTTCGATGAAGAGGATGCTGGTCAGGTCGCCCGGCCATGCCGGCGAACCGTCGGGAGCGGCGGGCACGGAAGCCATCCGCCTGCCCGGCTCGCCTCCCCATGTGAGCCAGTAGACGTTCCTCAGGTCGTATCTGTGGAAGAGCCTGATCGTTTCGAGTACGGCGGACTGGGTGGGCTCGAAGCGCGACAGTGACCTGCCGATGAAGAGGATGCTGTCCGCAGGGTCGAAGGTTCCATCCCCTCCGTCCAGGACCAGTATCGCGGCCTCTTCGAGGGAATGCGTTTCGTCATGTACGTCGGGATCGAACTGGGTTCCGGGCCCTGTGAACAGCCTGACCGAGGACGAGGGGGCGCCTGTGATCCCGATCCCGGCTGAATCGAGAGCCGATCCCGTCATGACATAGCACCCCGGCTGCAGGATCTCGATCCTCGCCCAGGGCATTCCCCAGAAGGGGCTGTCGGACCGTTCACCGCGCGGAGGCCACCAAAGGACACCCCCGGGGCAGATCAGGTCGAGCGGAGAGCGGGAGAGGACCTCCGCCCCCGGGACGGCGTCCCACGAGAGCCTGAGGGTCGCTCCGGAGGCATAGCCCGAGTAGTCCCCGCCGTCGAAGGGATAGAAGGTCACCATGGCGAGATCGACGCCCAGCGCCCGGACCACCTCCACCTCGAAGACTGCCGGAGGGGGAGCGGAGGGCGATTCGGGGTAGACCTCGATGGTGGACAGGCCCGAACCCTCGAGGAAGGGAGTCACTGCCGGCCTGCTCCGGGGCGGGACGGTGGCGGTACGCCTTCCGGTGACCGAATACTCGATGGCGGGAACGGTCCCCCCGGGAAGGGGTACGTAGAAGACGAGGGCCGGCCTCAGGAGGTCTCCCTCGATCATGGACATGGAAAAGCCCCGTATCTCCGGGTAGCAGACCTCTCCGTCGACGGTGAACGAGGGCTCTGGAACTGCGAATTCGACCGAGAAGCCGTCCCGTCCCGAGACCATGTGCAGCATCGTCCCGGTCTGCATGTTCTGTACGGAGGCGATGACGGCGAGCAGCAGTGCAGTCAAACGGACTCCCCTCGAAACCATGATACTATCGCTCCCGGCGCACGGAGGGCAAGACCCTCGGACACGCGCGCCCCGGTCTCGACATATTACCTTACTCTGGGAGGACTGGATGGGTTCCCTTTCCTGGCATCTCGCCTGGAGATACATCAGACGCCATCCCGAGAGGCGTACCGTGGCGCTCGCGTCGCTCGTGAGCGTTTCCGGCGTCGCTCTCGGCGTGGGCGCGCTCATAATCGTGATGAGCGTACTGGACGGTCTGGAGGGTTTCATCTCCGGTTCGGTCACGACCGCCGAGGCGCCTCTGGAGATCATCCCCCTGAGCGGCAGGGCCCTTTTCATGGATGACTCGGTCCTCGCCTCGATCGCAGCCCTGCCGGGGGTCGCATCGGTTTCCCCCTACGTCGAGGGCGAAGCCATCGTGAGGCTGCCGTCCAGGGACCTGGAGACCGGCTGCAGGATCAGAGGGATTGACCCCGGACCCGGGATCGCGTACGCAGGGATAGACAGCAACCTGGTCTACGGCGAGCCCCGGCTGCTCATGGACGACGGCTTCCCGTGCACGATAACGGGTCTCTACCTGGCGGAGGACCTGTTCCATCCCCTGGGGGACACGCTCATCTTCTTCCCCCCGGAGTCGTTCTTCACGTCACGGGGGTTCGCGATCGGCAGGGCGATCCTGGCCGGATCGGTCGAGACGGGACTGCCGGTCAACGACAGGGCACTTGCCTACGTGCCGATCGAACTCGCCTCGAGGATGTTCCTCCCCGGGGGTGGGTACAGCGGGATCGCCATCAGGCTGGACGATGGGGTGACTCCGGAGGAGGCGGCCCGGGAACTTCTCCCGTCGATGCCGGACAGCGCGAGGCTCCGGACCTGGAAGGAGAAGAACCCTTCTCTGGCGGCCTCGATGCAGCTCGAGAAGATGGGGTCCTTCGCGGCCATCCTCCTGATAACGCTCGTCGCCACCTTCAACATAACTGGGACCATCGCCCGCTCGGTCGTCGAGAGGCGGAGGGACATATCCATACTCAAGGCGATGGGCGCCACGGGCAGGCTGGTCCTCTCGGTCTTCGTCTGGGAGGGCGCGCTGGTGGGCCTCTCGGGGGTCGCCCTCGGCCTCGGGATCGGCCTCCTGGGCTGCTGGTTGATAGGAGGCACCGGAATCCTCACGCTCCCGGACGTCTACTCCTTCCACGATCACATTCCCGTATCGGTCATCCCCGCAAACGTCGCAGCGATATGCGCATTCTCGTTCCTCCTGAGCATGGCTTCGGCGGTCGTCCCCGCACTGAAGGCCGCCGCCCTCGATCCGCTCAGGGGTCTCAGGGGATGACGGCCGCGCTCGTCGCGACCTCGGCTGTCGTACTGCTCTATTCCTTCTCGCCCGTGGACTCGTGCAGGAGCAGGATCGATCTGGCGAGGATCTCCGACGAGGCGGTCCTGTACGCCGAGCTTGCAGCCAGGCAGGGCGGCGACGGCCCGATAGTCTTCGCCAGGCTCCTCGAGGTTGCCGGGAGGTTCGAGGATGCCGCCGCCGCCTACGGGATCGCCCTGGGCGGAGCGGAGGAGGAGGCCACCCGCAGCTGGCTCTCGGACAGGCGTTCGGGATCGATGCCCATCGACACGGTCCTGGTGCTCACCGCGGTCGTACGGAACGCAGGCGCCACCCCCGCGGTCGACCTCATGATGGTGATGCCCCTCCCCAGATCCCATCCCCCCTATCAGACGATCGACCTCCTGACAGGCCTGTTCCGGGAGGAGGACGGCCGTCTGGCCTGCATGATCGAGCGGCTCGACCCGGGGGTCTCCCGGGAGCTCACGGTGATGATCCGCCTGAGGCAGCGCCCGTATACGTTCAGGCCGATACCGGATCCGATCGGGGACACCCCGTTGGACGAGATCGCCGCCCTGCTGGGTGGAGCGACGATACCCACGGACTGGAGCGGGACCGGACCATGCCTCGACATGGCTTTCGACTTCAGCGAACGGGCCGCTCTGCTGGGTCTTGCGGCAGGAGTCGAGGGAGGTCTGGTCCGGCGCGGAGACAGCCTGGTCTTCCACGCATGGAACCTGCTGCTCGCGGGAGTCCCCGGGATGCCGCTGGATCCGCTCATGTTCCAGACCGACAGCCTGCGCGCGATCGGGCACTGCCCGACCGACGTGATACCCCTCTGGGATCTCGGCTCCACCGGCGGGCACGAACTGAGCGCCTGCTATCCGGGACAGGAGGCCGAACTGGAGATCACGCTCCGGGCCGGGTTCGCCCCCCTGGACCCGGGCGGCATCCTTTTCAGGCTCCTCGAAGCAGCATCCGGGATCGGGGAGTGATCCCTCCCGCGGGCGCCGACAGACCATTTCCCGAAGGAGGATCCCTCATGAGATCCCGTATCGCACGCCTCCTCCACTGTGCATCGATCACCCTCGCGGCTGCGCTGTCAGTCGGATGCGGCACCCCTGGGGGCGCCGGTGCGCCCGATGCGGACGGAACTGCCTCTCGATACATAGAGGCCATCGGGGGCGTGGAGGTCGTCGGGAATCTCCGGAGCATCCACACGGTCGACAGCGTCTGGATGGCCGGGCTGGCCGGTACGAGCGAGTCCTGGTGGATCCGGCAGCCTTTCGCCGGCCGGATCTCGATGAGGATCGGCCCGGTATCACAGGAGCTCCTCATCTCCGGAGACAGCGTCTGGTCTGTCGACAGGAACGGAGTCCTGTCGAGCGGAGACGGCATGGCGCGGTCCCAGGCGGCCCTGGCCAGGCTGACGGTATTCCAGGACGCGTTCCTCGATCCGCAGGCCCACGGGGTCACCGCCGGACCGGACACCGTCCTCGACGGACGCGAGGCGGCCAGGCTCGATTTCGAGGCGGGTGGCATCCCCGTGACCTATTTCTTCTCGCGTGAGTCGGGCCTTCCGGTTCTCATCCGCACCGAGGCCCTCGGGATGGAAGTGCTCTCGAGGCCCGGCGGCTTCGTGGAGACAGGCGGCATGCTGTTCCCGGGGTTCACATCCGACAGCATCCCGGCGCTCGGGCAGGCCACCAGGTCTTCGAGCGTGCTCATCGAATGCAATCCCGCCTTCCCGGACAGCGTGTTCATGATCGCGGCGGGCTCGGGGGACGCGGAACTGCCGCTGCCGGGGGTTCCCCACCGGTTCGATCTGGACGGCTCTCACATCTACCTGGCGGGAACCGTCTGCGGGCGAGAGATCGACATCCTGCTGGACTCGGGGGCGGGAGCGACCGTGCTCGACGCCTCGGTGGCCTCCGGACTCGGTCTGGTTCCGGCGGGCGGGTTCAGCGCGATGGGCGTCGCAGGGACGGAGACGTTCGGATTCGCCGAAGTGCCCGAGTACTCGGCCCTGGGCGCGACAGTCCGGGGACAGACCCTGGCCGTCATGGATCTCGACGCGGCCTTCCATCCGTCGACCGGACACCACATCGGGATGATCCTGGGCTACGACTTCCTGAGCCGCTTCGTCACTGCGATCGACTACGGGGCGGAAACCATCACTCTCATATCCCGGGAGGGATTCACTCCCGGCGGAGGAACCATCCTTCCCGCGGAGAGGATCATGAGCGTCCTCGTCGTGGATGCGGTCCTGGAGGACTCCATCCCTGTGAGGCTGATCCTGGACACCGGAGCAGGAGGCGCGCTGCACCTGGGTGCGGACTTCCTCGACTCGCACCCTGGCTTCATGAGGGGGAGGGAGACCCGTGCGGTATCGGTCGGAGGGGTCGGGGGACGCAGCGAGACGAGCGTGTTCCGTGTGGGAACGGTGACCCTCGGGGATTTAAGGGTCCCGGCCGGCCTGTCCTCCTCGATCGGAGACCTCCCTGTCGTCTCCGGCTGCGACGGGATCCTGGGGGCCGCCGTGCTGGCGAGGTTCGTGGTCTGGCTCGACTACGGAGCGCCGAGGGTGATCCTCGAGAGATCGTCCCTCTTCGACGAGGGTCTGCCGGAGGACATGGCGGGATTCGCTGCGGAGATCGACGGAGACGAACTCGTCGTCACCGAAGTGATGGAGCTCTCCCCGGCGGATGAGGCGGGCCTGTCGGAGGGAGACAGGATAGTCTCGCTCGACGGGGTGGAGATCGGAGCCGATCTCCCGGCCCTCGACTCCCTGATGAGCGGCGGGGAGGGGGACGAGAGGCGCCTGTGCGTGCTGCGGGGATCCGAACTCAGGGAGCTTTCAGTCGTCCTCCGCGCGCTTCTCTGAACAGGGATTCCGCTCCGCCGCGCTCAGATCTCGATTCCGGGCAGCAGCGGCTCCAGTGCCTCGAAGAACTCGGCGACCCCGGCTCCCGCCGGGATTCTGCCGTCGAGTACCATCTCCTCCAGTTCCGAGACAAGCCGCCCCACCTCGGGCCCCCTCGCAGGTCCGAGCAGCGCACGGAGGCGGTCGCCGACCACCTCTGGCACGAGACGCCTCTCGAGCATGTCGGGGGACAGGCGGGTGCGGAGCTCGCGGAGCAGGGCGAGCCTCCTCCGGGCGGAGGTCCTCTCGCGGCATTCGGAGTCAGCCTCGGAGAGGGTCAGGAGATCCGCGAGGAATGCCCCGGCGTCCCTCGCAAGCCTCCTGACGGCGCTGTCGCTCCATTCGGACCTGTATTCGGCGGGCCTCTGATGCAGCCTCACGAGGCTGGAGACGGAAAGCCTCCTGGCCCGGGGGAACCTTAGCCTGCCGCCTGCCATGAGGGCGAGTTCGGCTCCGGTTTCGGGATGACCGTGGTAGTGGATGGACCCGCCCTCGTCCACGCTGCGACGGAAGGGCTTGCCCGAATCGTGGAAGAGGGCTGCCCACCTGAGGTCCAGCCTGGGCGGAGTGTTCCCGAGCACGCAGAGGGTATGGCTCCAGACGCCCTCGACGTGATGCTCTCCCGGGTCCTCTCCGTCGCTCCCGGCGAGGGGTGCCAACTCCGGGAGGACCACGGTGAGAAGGTCGAGATCCGCCAGGGATGACATGCATGCCGCCGCACCCCTCCCGTCGGCGATCCCCATCATGCCGTCCATCTCCTGGAGCCACCTCTCCACGGAGACCTCCCTGAGGGAGTCCGCCCGCGACCTCACCGCCGACTCCAGGTCGGGATGGAGGGCGAAGCCGAACCTGCCCCTGAACCTGACAGCCCTGAGCATCCTCAGAGGGTCCTCGGCCATCGTCACGGCGGGATCGCAGGGAGTCCGGAGCATCCCCGCCGAGAGGTCCGCGATCCCTCCGCAGGGATCCACGAGACCGCCCTCTCCGTCCATCGCGATCGCGTTGATCGTGAAATCCCTGCGCATAAGGTCGTCTTCCAGAGACAGCCCGAACCTCACCCTGGGCTTCCTCGACCCTTTCTCGTAGCGCTCGGCGCGGAACGTCGTGATCTCGGCCTTCACGGTGATCCCGTCCGTCTCGAGGATCGCGGCTATGGTCCCGAACCTGCGGCCGACATCGTAGGTCCGTATGCCGGACTTGGAGAGGATCTCCACGGTAACCTCGGGTGCCGCGCCGGTAGCGAAGTCGAGGTCGGTGGACGGCAGGCCCAGGAGCCTGTCGCGGACTGTTCCGCCCACGAGATAGAGCTCTGCGCCTGCGTCACCGAATGCCCTGAAAAGTATCTCTTCTGCTCCCACCGCCACCTCCGGCCTCCAAGGATAGCATGGAAGGGGCGGGAGTGGTTATTTTTGACCGATGTCACGAAACGGGAGGATGGAGAATGAGAATCGCCGCGCTGCTTGCAGCACTCGCTTTCGCGGGCGCATCTCCGGCCCGGGCCGGGTGGTTCGTCGACGGTGAGACGGGAATGGCCTGGTCAGGCTACAACGATGTCCGGATCCCCGGCGAAGGGGGCACCGAGTTCTCGCTCACCGAAGACCTCGAAACGGACCCCGCGCTGTATGCCAGGCTGAGGTTCGGAAGAACCTTCGGGCGCCACGAGGTGAGCATTTTCGCCGCCCCACTGAGGTTGGAGGCCCACGGCGCCGCCGACTCCGACATCCTCTTCAACGGCAGTCTCTTCCCGGCGGGGACGGAGCTGGATGCGCACTACCGGTTCGATTCCTACAGGCTGACATACCGCTATGCCCTCATCCAGCGTGACGGCCTGGGCCTGTCGCTCGGACTCACCGCGAAGATCCGCGACGCGGCCATAGGGGTCTCCGGCGGCGGGACGGAAACGGTCGAGACCAACACGGGCTTCGTCCCTCTCGTCAGCTTCGGCCTGGACTGGAGGGCATCGGGCCCCATGCACGCGATCATCGACGGCGACGCGCTGGTCGGACCGGTCGGCAGGGCGGAGGACGTGTTCCTGGGTCTGGGATGGGCTTTCGACCCCACCGGGCGGCTCTCGATCGGCTGGAGGTTCGTAGAGGGCGGAGCCGACGTCGATGAATCCTACAATTTCACGATGATCAACTTCGCCGCTCTCGGCTACCGGCTGACCTTCTAGTGCCGGGCGGGCTGCCGGGAAAGGCTCTGGGGCTCCTGCGTGAGGCGCTCTCGGTCAGCCTGACGCTCTTCAGACTGATGATCCCTGTGATCGTGGCGGTCAAGCTCCTCTCCGAGACGGGTGCGATCGAGTGGACGGGGAACCTCCTGTCACCCCTCATGGGTCTGGTTGGTCTGCCCGGAGGAATGGGGCTCGTCTGGGCCACCGCCATGATCACCAACCTCTACGGCGGGATAGTCACCTTCGCCGCCCTCGCCCCGGCCGAGCACATGTCCGTCGCCCAGGTGACCGTCCTCGGAACGATGATGCTCGTGGCGCACTCACTGCCCGTTGAGCTCGGTGTGGCCAGGGGGGCCGGCGCGAGGCTCGGATTCATGCTCCTTCTCAGACTGACGGGTGCTTTCGCGCTCGGGGCATTGCTCTCCACCGTCTTCGACTGGTGCGGCTTCCAGGGCGGGGAGGCGGTCATCCTCTGGAAACCATCCGCGACGGCCGGCGGACTCGGGGGCTGGGCGCTCGGACAGCTGCGGAACCTTGTCGCGATCTTCCTGATGGTTACGCTTCTCATCGCTCTGCTGAAGGCATTCCAGAGGACGGGGGTCACCGCGCTCATCGACAGGGTCCTGCGGCCGGTGCTCGTCTCGATGGGGATTGGACCATCCGCGTCGACCATCACGATCTTCGGGATGATCCTGGGTCTCTCCTACGGCGGCGGGCTGATAATCAGAGGAGCGAAGTCAGGCTCCATCCCGCCCCGGGACGTCTTCTTCTCTCTATGCCTGATGGGTCTGGCGCACAGCGTCATCGAGGACAGCCTGCTGATGCTGTCGCTCGGGGCGAGCGCCTGGGGTGTGTTCGGGGCGAGGATCGCCTTCGCGTGGGTGGTCCTGGCGGTGCTGGTCAGGCTGGTCCGGAGGCTGCCGGACAGGGTTTTCTTCCGTTGGTTCTGCCACGCACCCGACGCGGGATCCCGGCCCGCCTGAGGATCGGTCCGCTCTCACTCAGAGCCTGCAGGCCCACTCAGGTCCGGACCAGTGATCGCCCCCCTCATCAGGGGTGGCCTCCCGGGGTCCGGGCGGGTCGGCCGGGCTAGCCGGAGACGAGCCTGCGCCCTGCCTCGAAGGCGCTCTCCAGCAGCTCCGGCCTCGAATCCAGCTCCTCCGGTTCCCCGAGCCCCTCTCCCAGTATCCTCCCGGCCGGGTGGAGACCCACCATGTCCAGGGCGCCCTCGAACGAGTCGAACGAAGACCGGAACAGAGCCGGGTCGTCCGCTCCCTGGGTATAGATGGTGAGCAGCGGCACGCCGCCTCCCAGGCGGGAGACGAATCCGGGGCCGATGAAGGCGAAGAGCCTGTCGGTGAATGCCTTGATGAACGAGGTCGGCGAGTGCATGTAGACGGGCGAGCCGACGACGACTGCGGTGCAGTTCCTCAGGTCTTCATAGATCGCCTGCATGTCGTCATTCTGGACGCAGACGCCATCCTTCCTGCACGCATAGCATGCCCTGCAGCCCGAAAACGACTCAGAGCCCAGGTGGTGGAGAACGGTCTCCGCACCAGCCTGCCTCGCGCCTTCGAGAGCCCTCTCTACCAGCCTTGTCGAGCTACCCGGTCTCCTCGGGCTGCCAGCGATACCTACCACCTTCATGCGAACTCCTTTCAGAGGCCCGGCACACTCCGAAAATCCACCTGGACATGCCTTCACCGGATGCGGCAGTCCCGGGGGATCCCCTTGCGGAGTCGCCGCACGGGTCCCGGGTGCTGTCCGCGGATGCTGTCAGATCCTGCCCGGCTCGTGCGCCCTCAGGTACGAATTCACCGCCAGGAGGACGGTCAGTGCCCCGAGTGTGGCGGACACTATTGTCGCCAGGGCGGCTCCCAGGCCACCCAGGACGGGGATCAGGATCGCGTTCAGACCCACATTGAGAATGGCGGTCAGGATCACCGACCGCAGCGAGTACTCGGGTTTGCCCAGGCCGCAGGCCACAGACGAGAAGAGGCTCCCGACTGGCTTGAACAGGTTGAGGATGGCGAGGGCCGTCACCACGGGCCATCCCTCCGTGTACCTGCCGTCGAACAGGAGATCCAGGATCTGCCTCGGGAAGATGGCGAACACCGCGATCAGAGGTATCTGGATGGCTTCGACGATGGCGATGCCCTGCCAGGTCCTGGCGGCCACCCCGGGGGTCCTGCCGGTGCTCTGCATCCGCGAGACAAGCGGAAGGAGCACGATGTTGGCAGCCTGGTTCAGGTTGGCGACGAACATCGTGAGGCTCCTGGCGACCCCGTAGGTGGCCACGTCGCCGGGAGCCATCTTCCCGAGCATGAGTATGTCGGTCCAGGAATAGATGTAGGCGGCGAGGGAAGTTCCCAGCGTATAGACCGAGAATCTCCAGACAGCCTTGATCCCGTCCCGGGTCGCCCTCACGCCCCGCTCGAAGAATCTTCCGCCCGTGCGCAGGAGGACGAGGAGGCAGATCGCATTGGAGGCTGACTGGGCGAGGAAGATCGAATGAGGCGTCGAGAGCCTGCCGGTCTGCACGAGGTAGACTACTATCGATACCCTGACCGCGAACCCCGAAAGGTCGCCCCACATCACCGCCCTGGTGTTCTGGACGGCGATGAGGTTGTTCCTGGGGATGGCGCAGATCCCCTCGGTCACCACCAGGAGCGCGAGCACCTCGGGAAGGCCGGAGAGCGGGATCTGGTCATAGAATGATCTGAAGAGGCCGCCTCCGGCCAGGAGGATCCCTGCGCCGGCGAGGATCAGTACCATGGATAGAGCTGCGGCGGAGTTCACTATGTCGCCGCGCCTGCGCCCCTCGCCCTCCGAGGCGAACTTGAGGAGCGCCTGCATGACGAAGCCGCCGCCGACGACGACAGCCAGGATCTCGACAGTCTTGCCGAGGGCGAACGCGGCGTACTGCTCCTCGGGAAGGACCCTGGCGACGAGCAGGGTGATTACTCCCCAGACGGCGTTGCTGCCCTGGCTGACGAGGGCGGGCAGCCCTATGGAGACGATCTTGCCCCGGGAGGCGAGTATCTCGCGGATCAAGAAAGGGGTTCCCTCAGCGCCTGAGCCGGGCCGGGACCTGCTGCCGGAGCTCCCCGAAGAACCGCCTCCAGAAGGCCGCCTTCTCGGGATCCCTCATGATCCTGCCGAGGTAGGCCGCCACGGTCAGCCACAGGCATCCCAGCAGGAATGCGACCGCGGTGAATCCGAGGACCGTGATCGTACGGCGGGGGAAGGTCCTCTCCTTGGGAGCCACGGGAGGCTGGATTATCTCGAGCGTCGGGCTCTCGCGGGCCTCCTCTATCCTCAGGCTCTCGAGCTGCTGTCTCAGCATCAGCACGAGCGTGGTCTTCATCTCGACGTCGAGGTACAGGTTCTCGTAGGCCCTCATGTCGGCGGGCAGGCTGTCCATGGAGGGGAAGACGCTCAGGCTGTCGCCGGGACCGAGCCGGGCGCCCAGCCCGCTCTCGAGGGAGGCGATCCTGGCAGCCAGCTCGCGCGCCGCAGGGCTGCCGCTGGAAAGCGTCGCCGCGGCTCCGGCCAGCTCCGACCTGGCGAGGAGCAGCTCCGATTCGACCTGGCCCAGCGCCAGGATCATGGCGGAACCCTGCTCCGCAGGCAGGATGAGGCCGCTCTCGGATCGGAACGCCTCGAGTCTCGCCTGCGCGGAGTCGAGGGAGTCCGAGGCCGCGGAAAGTAGCCTCTCGGCTTCGATGCGGGCGCGTCTGGCGCGGCTCGTGACAAGGCTCGCGAGATCCTCGTTGGCGAAGGAGAGGATGTCCGAGGCGATGGATGCAGCCTCCTCGCGGGTCTCGCCCATGGCCGTGACGACGAAAAGGCCGTCCGTCGTCAGTGTCGCGCCCACCCTCCTGGAGAGCAGTTTCAGGGCGTCGTCCATCGACCTGGAGTGCCATCTGCGCATCAGGTCGTAGCGTATGACGATCCTCTCCATGACAGCGCGCGAGGTGAGCACGGCCTCGACTACTCCTATGTCCGCTCCTCCGGTGGTGCCCATCTCCGTCGTCAGGGAGGAGGCGAGGTCCCCGAGCGAGGAGCCCATGACTCCGGGGAGAAGCCCCGAGAGCGCTCCGAGGCCGCCCGAGGAAGTCGCACCCGGGACGGATGCGACAGCCGTCGCCGTGAATCTTGGCTTCACGACGAGCGTGTAGACCGATGCAGCGACTGCGACGAACAGGCACAGGACGGCGAGTTTCCTGAGGCTCCGTGCGATCAGGAGGAGGGCTTCGCCGGCAAGCCCGCCGAGAGGCGTGTCTTCGGTGCTCATTGGCTAAGGTTGATCACTATCGCGGCCGTGCTCACGATGGCCCCGAGTATGACGAACATGTCCGTGTTCCTGGTCGCCCATTTGTAGGGAACCTCCACGATATCGCCGGGAACGGGCTCCGATTCGGACGCCTCGCTCCCGGAAGCGATCACCATTCCATTCCTGATGAGCCTCAGACCTCCGGTGGAGGCCTGCGGGAGGATGCCGCCGGCCATCTGCACATAGTCGAGCGCCCGCGTGCCGGCAACCCAGTCCTTGACTCCGGGTCCCGCGACCGCCCCGGACACCGTGACTGTCGTAGCGGCACGCGCCAGGAACAGTGTATCGCCGGGGAAGACGAGGATGCCGGCGATCCCGCTGTCACTCCAGATGGGAAGCATCTCTCCGGATCTCGACAGGCGGGACTGTCCCGGATCGAAATCAGCCCCCGCCCCCCCGGTCATCTCCAGGAAGGAAGGGAGCCCGATCGGTTCGTCGACCTCCCAGGCCTGTATCATCGGGAGGATGGGATCCCCGACGACCGCCTGCTGTGACTGCCTGACTATGTAGACCGGGTTCTCGCAGGTCTGGAAGAGCACGGTCGAGCCGCCCTCGAGGAGCGGGTCGGAGCGGGATCCGTGGGTTGCCGGATCGATTCGCAGGTCGAACCGGGTCGAATCGCCTGGGGTGAACACCCAGCCGGTCCTCGAACAGGTGGCCGTGGGGCCGCATGCATCGAGCAGGTCCGCCACTGTCTGGAGCGCATACATCGAGTAGTCCCCGGGGTCGGAGACGGCCCCCGATGCCCTCACGCGCACGAGCCTGGGGCTGGAGAGCGAGATCCCGATCCTGATCCCGGGATAGTAGCTGCGCAGGAGGCGGGCGATCTCGAGTTCGGCTTCCGAGATGGACAGACCCCCGACCGCTATGTGTCCGAGACCGGAGATGCCCAGCTCGCCATCCGAGGAGACGGTGCAATAGGATTGCGGGAAAAGCCCGGAGGCCAGTGCGGCCGGGCTCGCGCCCCCCTCCACGATGACTTCGAGGACGTCTCCCGGACCGAGGACATATGCATCCCTGTCGGCCGGTTCGAACGCCAGCGGCATGGCGGCCGCCTGCTGGGGGGTGGATGGCATCTGGAGCGAAGGCAGCGACAGGAGCGCCGCCAGGACGGACATGAGCATCAGAGACATAGTTTCTCCCGGAAGTATGAGATCGTCTTCTCCAACCCCTCCTCGAAGCCTACACGGGGCTCCCAGCCGAGGGCGGCCCGCGCCCTGGAGATATCGGGTCGCCTCACCCGCGGGTCATCCACCGGAAGGGGCTGGAAGACGGTCCTGCAGCCGGATCCTATCGTCCCGGCAATGGCTTCGGCGAAGCGGAGAACGGTCATCTCGTCCGGATTGCCGATGTTCACCGGACCCGGATCGTCGCTCAGAGCCAGCCTGACGAGACCCTCGACGGTATCGGAGACATAGCAGAAGCTCCGCGTCTGGCTCCCGTCTCCGAAGACGGTCAGATCCTCCCCCCGGAGGGCCTGGCAGATGAAGGCGGGGACCACCCTCCCGTCGTCCGCCCGCATGCGGGGGCCGTATGTGTTGAAGATCCTCGCGACCCGGGTGCGGAGGCCGTGGTATCTCATGTAGGCGAACACCAGCGCTTCAGCGAAGCGTTTCGCTTCGTCGTAGACGCCGCGCGGGCCCACGGGGTTCACGTTGCCCCAGTAGTCCTCCGGCTGCGGATGGACCAGGGGGTCTCCGTAGACCTCGCTCGTGGAGGCGAGCAGGAAGCCTGCCTTCTTCTCGAGGGCGAGTCCCAGGGCCTTGTGGGTCCCCAGGGCGCCGACCTTGAGAGTCTGGATCGGGTAGGTCAGGTAGTCGACGGGGCTTGCGGGGGACGCCAGGTGGAATACGAAGTCGAGGGGTCCGCTCACGAAGATGTACTCGGTGACGTCGTGGTGGATGAAATGGAAGCGGGGATTCCCTGCGAGATGGCAGATGTTGTCCGTGCTCCCCGTGATGAGATTGTCCAGCGCCAGCACGTCGTGCCCGTCTCCGACCAGGCGGTCGCAGAGATGGCTGCCGATGAACCCGGCTCCGCCCGTGACAAGCACCCTCATCGGATCCCGCCCGCCGGTGTTCCGGAGGAGAGCCTGCCGCCATACAGGGAGGCGTAGTACTCCCTGAATCGGCCGCTCTTTATGTCCTCCCACCATTTCCTGTTGGCCGCGTACCACTCGACGGTCCGCGCCATGCCCTCCTCGAATCCGACCGAGGGCGACCACCCCAGCTCGCTCCTGATCCTCGAGGTGTCCAGGGCATATCTCCTGTCGTGTCCGGGCCTGTCGGCTATCATCGTCACCAGGGAGGGATCCGATCCGGTCAGCCTTATCAGGGCCGACGTGACCTCGATGTTGGAATGCTCCTCGCCGGCCCCGATGTTGTAGATCCTCCCCGGGATGCCCCTGTCGATCACCGCGAGCAGGGCGCTGCAGTGGTCCTCGACGTGGAGCCAGTCCCGCCGGTTCAGCCCGTCCCCGTAGAGAGGCAGACTGATGCCCTCGAAGCAGTTCGTGACGAACAGGGGGATCAGCTTCTCGGGATACTGGTACGGTCCGTAGTTGTTGGAGGCCCGGGTCACGATCACCGGGGTCCCCCAGGTGTGGAAGAAGCTCATCGCGAGAAGCTCGCCTCCCGCCTTCGAGGCGGAGTAGGGGCTGCGCGGCTCGAGGGGATCGCTCTCGGTCGACCTCCCGGTCTCGACACTCCCGTAGACCTCGTCGGTCGAAATCTGGACGAAGAGCTTCCCGCCCGCGTTCCTGAAGGCCTCCAGAAGGGTCCTCACCCCTTCGACGTCGGTTCTCACGAAGGCGGCAGGATCGTCGATGGATCTGTCCACGTGGGTCTCTGCCGCGAAGTTGACCACCAGCCCGCAACCCTGGATCGCGGATTCCACCGCCTCCGGATCGCAGATGTCGCCGATCCTGAAGTCCAGCCTGCCCTCGAGGTCGGCCAGGTTCTCGCGCCTCCCTGCGTAGGTCAGCTTGTCCAGGACGCGGATTTCCCAGTCCGGACGCTCGGCGGACAGGCGGCGGACGAAGTTGCTGCCTATGAACCCGGCGCCACCCGTTATGAGCGCCCTCACAGGACGCGGCCCTCTGCCGCAAGCCTCCGGGATAGCTCGGCCACGCGGACGTTGGCGTCGAGATAGCCGTCGATGCTCGATCCGGCATCGCTCCACCAGCCCTCGAGTATGTCGGCCTGGAGGAGTCCCCTCTCCAGATAGGCATTGTTGAGATCGGTGACCTCGAGCTCCCCCCGGGCGGACGGCTGCAGCCTGGAGATGTAGTCGAAGGCGAAGCCGTCGTACATGTACACCCCGATCACGGCGTGGCTGCTGCGCGGAGCGGCGGGCTTCTCCTCGATGGAGACGACCCTGCTGCCGTCCAGTTCGGCGACTCCGTAATCCCTTGGGTTCGAGACCTCCTTGAGCAGTATCCTGGCACCTCCGGCCTGGCGCTCGAAGGCCTCCACGTACTTCCTGATGGAGCACTCGAGGATGTTGTCCCCGAGGATGACCACGAACCGGTCGCCTCCGACGAAGGCGCTGGTGAGGCCGATGGCCTCGGCTATGCCGCCCTCTTTCACCTGATAGGCGTAGTTGAGTATCCGGAGCCCGAACTGCGAGCCGTCCCCCAGCAGCCGGAGGAAGTCCCCGGCACTGCTCCCGCCCGTGACGATCATCACCTCGGTGATGCCCGCCGAGACGAGCGTCCGAAGGGGGTAGAAGATCATCGGCTTGTCATAGAGGGGAAGGAGATGCTTGTTTGTGATGTTGGTCAGAGGCCTCAGCCTGGTTCCCAGGCCGCCTGCCAGAATGACGCCCTTCATGCCGCCTCCGCCGCCCTACCGAACCAGGGCCAGCCCCGTTAGAGCCTCGTATCCCTCCTGGATCACCTGGACGACATAGATTCCGCTGGGAGCAGGCTCGCCGTCCGAATCCAGCCCGTCCCAGGCTATCCCGTCCCTGTTCGGAGCGGCAGACTCATATACAAGCGCGCCCGCCAGGTCAAACACGCGGATGGTCGTGGGGATGTCCTCCAGTCCTGCCACGCCCAGAACCTCGCCCGATCCCGGCATGAAGGGATTCGGATAGAGGATGGCAGCCTCTCCGTCTCCGGACAGGCCCGAGCCCAGTTCGACCCTCCACATCCCGTGGTCCGTCCCTACGAAGAGGGCTCCGCGGTTCCTGTCGCACGCCAGGTCGTACACCGCAGTCGAGAGGATCGGGCAGTTGAGCGTGTTGTATTCCTCGATCCCACCGTCCGGCAGCAGCCTGTACATCGCTTCGTTCGTGGCAGCCCAGACCGATCCGGTATGGTCCTCCGCGAGGGCGCTGACCGCACCCTCGACGCCTTCGACCTCGCCCGCCGTAAGGGCTCCGGGCTCGATCACCCCGAGTCCGAAGGCGGTACCGACGTACAGGAGGCCGGTCCTCGTGAGTACCAGGGCGGTGACCTCGTCAGACGGAAGGCCGTCGGAGGAGCTGTAGATCTGGGATACTTCATCCTGGCCGGGCCCGACCCTCACGAGACCGGAAGTGGTGCCCACCCATGCGCTTCCGCCCGGCATCCCGAACACGGTCTGGACCGCGCCCGACGGAAGGCCGTCCGAGGCCGTCCAGGTGACCCACTGGGCGGAGACTGCGTCGCCCGGATCCCATGCGAGCCTGGTCACCCCGGAGGGATCCACCTGCCCGAACCAGGTCTCGCCCGAGGAGGACCTGTGGATGGCGAGGATCCGGCTGCTGAGCAGGCCGCTGTTGCCGGGGTCGAACTGCAGGACCAGGTCATCCCCGGTTTCCGGGGTGCCCGCGTTGTCGAGCCAGACCACCCCGTACGCATAGGGCGCGATGAAGACCGAACCGTCCGGCTGGCTCTCGCTCGCGAATACCTGGTGCTCGCTGGGCAGAACCGACATGTAGGCCGTCCAGAGCCCGTCCATCAGGACGCCGGCTCCGGAGTTCTCCGTCGTCACCCAGCAGGTGCCTTCATCGTCCAGGGTGACGGAGTGGATCGTGCAGGAGGGGATCCCCTCCGGGGCGGACACGTTGTAGAAGCCGTTCGACCTCACTCCGAGCCCCCGGCCCATGTCGTCCACGTCCAGCTCGTTCGAGAGCCCGGCGCAGGGGAGGCCGTCGGAGCTGAATGCAACCGCCCTGACGTCCTGCCCGCCCCAGATGGACTGACCCTCCCAGACTCCCCCCACCCGCAGGACCCCGAGCCATCCCGACCCCGCCAGGAGGCCGGTGCCGTTCGACGCTATGCAGAAGGCCTCGCCGTAGGGGAAGGCGGCGTCACGCCGCCACGAGTCCTCCCCTGCCGGGAGGAAGTAGATCCCGTCGTCCACGGCCGCCCACAGGGTGTCGGAGCACCAGGCGAGTTCGCGGAGCTTCCTGCCGTCCATCTCCGGGAAAAGGGTCCAGGAGTCGCCGCTGCCGGGGTATTGCCCGGTCCCGAGCATCGAGATGCCCGCGTCGGTCCCGACGAACAGGCCCGAGTCCGAGGAGGCGAGGCAGGTCACGATGTCGTCGCTCAGGCCTCCGCCGGTGTTCAACTCCGTCCATGTCTGGAAATAGCCGTACAGCATTATCGCGAGACCCTCGGTCGTCCCGGCATAGATGGCCGTGTCGGGCAGGATCGCGCTTATCCTCTGGGATATCGGCAGGCCCTCGAGCTGTCCGAAGTGGACGAAGTCGCCGTCCGGCTGGAACACATCTATCCCGCCCCCCCAGGTGCCTATCCACACGGATCCGTCCTCCGCGGAGGCCAGGCAACGGCAGTTGGAGTGGCTGAGGTCGCCCGGATAGACCCAGGTGGAGTCCCATGTCGTCAGGCCCTCCCGTATCGACCCGAAGGCGACTCCGCCCGTGGTTGCGCAGACAACCCCGCCTTCGCGTGCCAGGATGTCGGCGATGCTCCCGGAATGGGCGTAGTGCTGCCACTGCGAGGACGGGACTGCCGAAACGGCGACGAGTATCAAGAGGTTCATATCCGCTCCTCCCACCAGTCGAAAAGGATGCGAAGACCCTCCTCGAAGGGGTATCTCCTCCTCCAGCCAAGTGCGGCCAGGCGGGATGGATCCCCCGTCTGTACGGCTATATCCGCCTCCCTCGTCAGGGCCGGATCGGGCCGGAGTTCAACGTGGCATCTCCCGACGGTCATCATGAGTTCGAGGATTTCAGCGATGGATCGCCCCTCCCCGCTGCATACGTTGTACACGCTTCCGCCCTTCCCCCTGGAGAGCAGGAGGGCATAGGCTTCCACGACATCTCCTATATAGGTGTAGTCCCTGACCGGGGCGAGGTTTCCGACTGCTATCCAGCCGGCGCCGCTCCTCCGGGTCTCAATCATCCTCCTGCAGAAGGACGGAAGGGCGAAGCGATCCGCCTGCCAGGGGCCGAAGTGCGGGAAGAGGCGTGCGACCACCACGTCCAGACCGTGGGATCTGCGGAACTGCCAGGCTGCCGACTCCGCAGCCGCCTTGCTCCCACCGTAGGGGCTGCGCGGCTGGAGGGGAGAGGATTCCGGGAGTTTTCCCGGCGAAGAGCCATAGACTTCCGAGGAGCCTGCGAGGACGATCCTCGCTCCCGGGCATGCGCGTGAGGCCCATTCCAGCAGCGCTGCGGTTCCCGCTGTGTTCACGGAATACATGCCCGCCGCGTCCAGTCCGGAATGCGCTACCGAAGAGGCGCCGGCAAGGTGCACCACATACCTGAAGGGAACCGACAGGGCTGCGGGCGCTTCCCCTCCCGGAAGCCGCCAGGCCAGCTTCACGACTCCGGGTGGGGCGTCGAAGGAGTCTTCGAGATCGGTACAGAAATCGCCTTCGCGCATCTCGAGCTCGTACATGAGGTGGCGCCCGACGAAACCCGCAGCGCCGGTGACCAGTATCGGCCCGTCATCCAGTCTTGTCCCGCTCGAGAGAACTCTGGACATGGACTCACCGCCCTCCGTCCGGTGCGTCGAAGCGTCCGATCATGCGGACCTCCTCGGCGAGGGAGACACCGGTCGATTCGAACACGATCCGCTTCACGTCCCGGATCAGATCCAGTACGTCGGAGGCAGCCGCCCCGCCCGTGTTGACTATGAAGTTCGCATGGACGGTGGAGACCATGGCTCCGCCCGCCCGCCTGCCCTTGAGCCCGGAATCCTCTATCAGCCTGCCGGGCGGGAGGGCTCCGTCGGTCCTCCTGAAAACGCTCCCGGCGTTGGGCAGGTCGAGGGGGAAGGATTCCCGGCGCTTCTGCAGGATGGCTGAAGCGGCCCGGACCAGGTCCTGCCTGCTCCCCTCCCGGAGGTGGAGCACGGCGGAGAGGACGGGGTTCCCGGACTCCTGGAAGGAGCTCGTCCTGTACCCGAACCCGCAGTGTCCCCTATCCATCGACCTGGTCAATCCGCCCTCCATGAACCGCACCTCGGTCAGGCAGTCCGAGACGCTCCCGCCATAGGCACCGGCATTCATGAACACCGCTCCTCCCAGCGTCCCGGGTATCCCGACGGCGAACTCGAGCCCTGCGGCGCCCCTCATGCACGCCGCCCCGGCCAGGCCGGGGAGCATGCAGGCCGCTCCCGCCTCGAGTCGCCAGCCGTCCCCTTCGCGCGTCCAGGATGCGCTCCTGAAGGAGGATGCAAGCCTTATCACGAGCCCGTCGAAACCCTCGTCCGAAACGAGCAGGTTGGAACCCCTGCCGAGCAGGAACGTCGGAAGCCCCAGCTCCGAGCAGATTCCCAGCGCTTCGGAGAGGACCGCCGCGGATTCAGCCTCCAGGACCGCCGCAGGGCCTCCGATCCTCCAGGTAGTGAGCCGGGCGAGATCGACCACGCCGATCCGACCGGGAAACCTCGTCTCCAGGCGTCCCAGGGCCGTCCTGTCGATCATGGCTTCCTCCCTTCGAATCCACGGAGGCATGCGCCGACGGAAAGATAGGTGAACAGTACGGATGGGCGTCCGGTTCTCTCCATCCACCAGAGGACCGTCCTGTAGACCGGATCCGAGATCGATGCGCGCACCAGGGCCCGGATTGCGGCGGCCCGGACACCGGTCCTGCGGCCTTCGATCCACTGGGTCCCGAGGAGGCCTTCGATTCCCGGGTGTTTCCCGACCGTGTACCTCAGGCCGGTGGCTCCGTATTCGTGCATCTTCTGCGAGTGCCTCCTCACGTCCACGTCGTCGAGGTGATCCGCGAGCAGGGATGGATCGCGGAAGAAGCCCGCCCCGTGGAGAGAGAGCCTGAAGGCGAACTCCGTGTCCTCACCCCCGTAGTGGGTGATCGTCTCGTCGAATCCTCCCGCCTCGACGGCGAGAGCCCTCGGCAGGCTCGCGTTGCCCGTGACGAAATGCCGCCAGGGCATCGGAGACATGGAACCCTCCAGCCCGCCGGCCCTCGTGTCGAACCACCTCTGCCATGGAGTGGCGGTGGAGGCCCATGCGTTCAGTCTGGAACCGCGGAGGACGTTCCGGCCGGGCGGGTCGCCATGGAACGAGGCGTGCCTCCGTAGGATGTCCGGTGCGAGCCTGAGATCGGCGTCCGTCATGAAGGCGACAGGCGCGGTGGAGGCTTCCAGGGCGGCGTTCCTCGCGCGGGGCCTGTTGCCGGCTCCATCCAGCCTCAACAGCACGACTCCGGTGCAGCCGTCCGGATGGATGTCGAAGGATTCGGCCACAGGGACCCTGCTGCCGTCGTCCGCCACGATCAGTTCATAGGTCGTGCCGCGGAGGTCCTGGGCCGAGAGCGAACCGAGGAAGGCGGCGAAAGCCGCGCCGGGATCCCTTACGGGAACCTGCACGGAAATGTCCGGCAGATCAGTCATTCCCCCTCCCCCCGGCGGCGCCGTCCCTGAGCAGCGTACGGCAGATCAGGCCGGAGCCGGCGGTCCATACCGCAGCGATCGCGATCCTCCAGAAGAGGGTCAGCGTCGAGAGCGGACCCATCGCGGAGGGCACGGCCATCACAAGCAGGATCAAGGGGGCGCTGACCGGGAATCCGCCGCGACCGGTCCAGAAGAGGCTCGCGGCCATGAAGAGGTTCGTCCCGAGCGTGGCGAGGGCGGCACCCGAGGCTCCGTATTCCGGAATGAGCCTGTAGTTGAAGACCACGTTGCCCAGGGCTCCGAAGACTGTGGCCATTGCGACGAGCCAGGTCCTCCCCTCCAGCATGGGTCCGGTCTGTGCAACGAGATAGACTCCGTAGAGCGCTGTCGCGCCCGAGAGGATGGGCAGGACCCTCGCGGCCCCCGAGTAGCGGACCCCTCCGACGAGTGACACCAGCTCCGGCGAGAACAGCGCGAGGATCAGCGCGGCGGCCTCCAGCCCCACTATGAACACGAGCGAGTGGCGTCCGAGCTTCGCCAGGCCGCCCGGGACCCCCTTCATGGAGAAGATGTGCCTGTGCCAGGCCATGGCGAAACCCATCGTGAGAGGCGTCAGAGACATGCACGCCGACGAGGCCCATTCGTAGTAGCCGCTCTCGAGGAGCGAGGGGGCCATGCTCCTGAGCATCACCATGTCGGCGGAAGAGAGGACGAGCATGGCCAGGCCGGCCGGCATGAGCGGGAGGCTGAACCGCAGGAGCCCCGATGCGCCCCCGGGCCCCGGAGGAGAGAAGCGGAGCGCAAGGATGACAGCCGCCAGAGCCGCCAGCAGAGCGGGTATCCACCTCGCGGCCAGGAACGATGCGATCCCCCCGGCGCCGGCGAGGAACAGCAGCGGGAGCAGCACGAGCGACGAGAGCCCCCTGGCCGTCTGGATCCAGAAGTACCCCCCCGCTCTTCCGGAAGCCCTGTGGAAGGTCAGCGCCACCTGTACGAGGGCGACTCCCACCCCGAGAAGGACGGCATGGAGCAGCCCGTGTGAGGTCGTGAGGTGGAGCAGGCCTCCCACCCGTCCGGAGAATGCGAGGACGCCGGCTCCCACCAGGACGGCCGCGGCAAGGCTCCAGACCAGGGCCTTGAGCATCAGCGCGCGCTTCGAGACTCCGTCCCTGCTCCACAGCCGGATGATCCCCACCGGGAGTCCCAGCACGATGATCCCGGCGAAGACCTCCGACAGTATCCGCAGGACTCCCGCTTCGCCGGCCTCGTCCGGATCGAGCCAGGTCGACATGAAGGGCAGGAAGGCCAGCATCACGAGGCCGCTGACTATGGTCGACAGGCCGTAGAGGACGGTCTCCCTCCTCAGGTTCTCAGACATCCTCCTCCCAGCCCATCCGGCGGTAGAGCGCATGCAGCGACTCCGCCACCTTCAGCCAGTGGTGCCTCGATTCGATCCAGGGAGGTCCCGCTCCTCCGAATTCGGAGCGCATCCCGGAGTCCATGACCAGCTCGCCGAGGACCTTCTCCAGGTTGTCGGGAGTCGCCAGGACGAAAGGATGGTCGGGGATGAACGCGCGGTACTCCTCCGAGAGGCAGGTGACCGTCGGGATCCCCATCGAGAGGCTCTCGAGGGAGTTGACTCCATAGCCCATGTCTCCGTCGGCGATCTGGTCGATGGCTATCTGGCAGGAAGCCTTCACCCGGAGTGCGTCGGCGTGTGCCATTCCCTCGATGAGGACCAGCTCCACGGGCATGCGTGCGGAGAGGGACTCGACCGCGCTGATAATCCTGTCGGTGCCCTTCACCTCCCGTATCCTGGGGGCGTGGCAGATCCTCAGCTTCCCCTTCGGGGAGACCGCCTCCGGCATCGTCTCCGGGGCGAACGGGAGGAACATGTACGAAAGCTCCGGGTAGCGCCGGTAGAGATCGAATTCGCATGTGAGATGGAGATCCGTCGCATCCCAGACCGGCTTGATCGCACCCCGCATCCTGAGGTCTAGCCCGTGGTAGTTCGAGACAATTCTCTTGCCGGCACGCTTCAGGCGTTCGACATCCCGACCGTCCCTGTAGAAGCTCATGCCTCCCTCGAAGTGGTAGATGTCGAAGTCGTCGAGGGAGTACTCCCTCCTGGCACGGTTGATCCGGGGCGTCCAGACCGCGTTCCTGAAGGACAGCAGAGCGCTCTCGAGGAGGCCGGGGGACCAGGTGATCCTCTCGGTCGTGCCTGTGAAGGGCACCCTCATGCTGCCTGCCTTCAGCAGCCTCTTGACCTTCCAGAGCCACTCCATCGGTCCGACGAAGGGGAGATCCAGGCAGATGTCCTCCGGATACCTGTTCCGCGCCCTGTAGAAGGTGACGAGGCGGCTCTCGTGGCCGAGAGCCCGATGCCCCTCGAGATACAGAGTCAGCACGCCGGTGTAGTTCTGGGGGGAAACATGCAGTATCTTCATGGCACGCTTGCCTTTTTGCGTTCCTTCAGACACAGGGCCAGCGCCCCGCCCACCCAGGCGGACTGGAGTGCGATTGCTGCGATACCTCCCGGGCGGGACTCACCGAGCGCAGTCGCGGCGAAGACGTCCGGTCTCCCGGTTCCGAGGCGGCCCAGGCAGTGGAGCAGCGGGGATCTCGAAGGCTGCCAGATGACGGCCTGGCGGGTGGGGTCCTCTATCGCATCCGCCCCGAGCGAGCGTTCGATCCCGGTGGGGTTGCTCCATGCCGCCGAGATGGCGATGAGCACGCTCCAGGCCGCCGCCGTGGCGAACACCCGGCGCGGGGCGGGAGGCCCTGCGGCGAGCGGGATCAGGAAGGCCGGGAGAGCGGGGAACAGGAACCTGGGCCCCCAGCCCGTCCCGCCCGTCCAGTCGTGGAGCTGGGAGTGAAGGAGGATGCCGAGCACCAGAGGCAGGGCCAGCCGCAGGCCGCGGTGCCTGAAGGCTGCTGCGAAGGCCAGCGGAGCGAACCAGAGGAGCCCCTTCCCGGGACTCGCCAGGAGCCCCGCCAGCCCGGCCGGGCCTGGATCGAGGAACATGGCGGGATCCTGAGAATGTCCGTCGTCGAAGATCGAGCCGAACCGGTACGCGTTCGCGGCCGCTATCACAAGCAGGGCGGCGGCGATCCCGGGCAGCAGGCGGGTGCTACGCCTCCAGCCGTACAGCAGGGAGGGGAGGAATACCAGGCTGTCGAGGCGAACAAGCAGGGCCATGCCCAGGAACGCTCCGGCGGCCGCATCCCTGCCTCTCGCACCCATGAGGAGGGAGGCCGTGCAGAGGAAGGCGGCGGCCGTGACATCGAAAGGCAGCTTCGAATAGACGAGGGCCATGGAGCCCGTCATTATCAGAACCGCGGTCATCGCGCGCGGGGCATTACCGTTGACCGCCCGGCATAGACCGAGCCAGGCGCCCATCAGTGCAATCGAGAAGACCGAGCAGGTGAGCGCCCCTGCCACCTTCGCCGCCTCCCCCCCCGAAGCGATGCCGACGGCGGCCGACGGCAGCAGGAGGATCGGGTAGCCGATCCCGTGCGGGGAGTAGCTGCGGCCGTCGGAACCGGTCACCGTCCAGCCGCTCCCGGCCGTCAGGAAGGGCCTCTCCCCCAGGAAAGAGCCTGCCACCTCGAGTTCCGACACGACGTCGGTGGAATAGAGCCTCCCGCCGAAGACCAGGCCGGTCAGCGCCGCCCAGACGAGGATCGCGGTCCTGACCCTGCGGGTGTCGGCAGGGGATACCGGGTCCGCTGCCTTCATGGTCGCGGTCGAAGCCCTCAGGCCCCGGACCTCCGGGCCGTCACCCGTCTATCCTGCCTGTGAAGGTCTCGCGGAAATGGCCCCTCGCGCTGAAGGACTCCTTGAAGCGGCACAGGCCGTGATTGACCTGCATGTCCAGGGTGAAGGTACCCAGGTCGAGATACCTGTACCCGGAGTCCCTGGCCCACCGGATGACCTCCTGGTAGACGAGGTTGACCGGCCGGAGCGACTGGTGCCTGGCGTCGTGGGAGATGTAGAAGGCCAGCGTGACCCTCGGGTTGCATCTGAACATGATCATCCCGGCGAGGACTCCCTGGTCCCCCCTGGCCACGAACTGGTTGATCACTCCGGGACCGAGCAGCTCTCGGAGCCTCTCCAGCTCCTCGATCGTATGCGTCGGCCTGACCCCGTGCCGTTCCTGCAGGTTGGTCTCCAGAACAGGATAGAAGGCCGAGAAGTCGGGATCCTCGACCACCTCGATGCCCATGCGCCGGGCCCTCGCCGCCCCCCTCCTCGCGGAGTCCCGGAAGGCGAGCTCTATCTCGTCGCCCATCCTGCCGAGGTCGATCACGGCGGTGAGTTCGCGCTTCCTGTAGGTGAACCCCCGCCTTATCAGCGCGAAGTCCAGATAGTTGGACGGCCGCCGGTGGTAGACGAGTGGAGGGGAGGTCATCTCGATCCCGACGGCGCCCAGCGACCGGGCATGGGAGACGAGTCCGTCGACGCAGGCTTCGACCGTTTCGAGCCCTGCCCCGTCGTTCATCACGAGCCCTCCCCACGATGCGCCCGGGTAGGAGCGGAACCAGGTCTCCCCGTTGATCTGAGAAAGGGCGCCCGTGGCTATCGCGACTGTTTCGCCGCCCTCCTCGAGCACGACGTGATGGTTCTGGAAACGCCCCGGGGGATGGTAGTCGAAGAACTCCGGGAGGTGGAAGAGGGTGCCGTTGGAGGACAGCTTCACGAAGTCCGCCCAACGCTCCCTGTCGCTCTGGACAAGCTTTCTTGCTTCAATCATCTGACGACCGCCAGCTTCGTGACTGTTGTGAGCCCATCAGTACCGACCAATGCTACATAAACTCCGCTCGGCAGCGCCTCGCCGTCCAGAGTCCCGTCCCAGGACCAGTCCGCGGCGCTTGGTGCATCCACGGCGGCCAGGAAGGCTCCCTCGAGGGAGAAGAAGCTCACCGAGACAGGTCCTCCTTCTACTCCACCGAGCGAGAGAACCTCGCCTCCGCCTGGCAGGAACGGCTGCGGGTAGAATACCGGCCCCGTCCCGGTCTGGGATTCGGCTCCCGTGTCCAGCATCCAGAGCCCCATCGAGGAAGAGAGGACGATCCTCCCGCTCCCGGGATCGAAGGCTGCGAACTCGTTCTCGACGCGGTTGAAGGGGATGAACGGGGAGTTGGCCCCGGTGTAGCTGGTGACATCGGAGCCTTCCAGCGCCCAGATCGCCGAGGTCCCAAGGCACCAGGCGGTCCCGTCCCCGTCGAGGGCGATGGCCTTGATGGTCCCGGTCACCCCGGGGACCGTCGAGAATCCGGAACCCGGCCTGAAGCGTGAAAGCCCTGCTCCGGTACCCACCAGGACGCTCCCGTCGTCGTCGACGCAGAAGGAGAACACCTGGTCGGACGGGAGGCCGCTGGAGGAGCCGAACGCCTGGTTGGGACCCGGGAGCCACGAGTCGTCCGAATGGTTCAGGGGGGTCCCGGCATGATCCAGGTACTGGCATCCGAAATCTCCGGCGAAGGCGATCCAGAGTCCGGAGGCGCCCTCCGGTACGAGGGCGCGCACGCTGCCGGAGGCGAGCCCGTCGCTCTCGGTGAAGGTCGACCACTCGAGATCCCCGAGGGCCGGATCGCCCGTGCAGACCGACACTCCGCTGGGTTCGGCGGGCGTCGACCAGAAGGGTTCCTGGCCGATCCAGAGCACCGCGCCTGTGCAAGCCAGGCAGACGACCTGGTTGTTGAGGAGCGGGGTCTGCACCTGTGTCACGGAGGGCGGAACGTCTATGCTGTCGCTGACGTATGTGACCAGGCTGTCGTCATCCCCCCCCGGAGTGCCCGAATCCCTCAACCAGGTCAGGCCGTAATGGTAGCTGCCGGTCCAGACCGCACCGCCCGGAGCGGCGACGGCGGCGTAGACCCTCAGGGTGTTGGGCAGACCGTCCGAAGGCTCGAAGACCCTCCAGTCATCCTGATAGCGGGCCATCAGACCCCGGTTGTGGCTGCCCGAGTAGAACCTTCCATCGATCGAGGCGGGCTGGTAGCAGCTCCGGGCGGGGAGGCCGGGCAGCGGCAGAGTCGTCCACGAACCCGAGTCGTACCGGGCGAGGCCCCTCCCGTAGTCTCTGTTCGTCCAGTGCAGGGAGCCTTCTCCACACCACACCGCTCCGTCTCCCGAGGCCAGGAAGGTGGCCTGTGTGCCGGGCGGGAAACCCGTTCCCCAGCTCTCCCAATCGGTTCCCGAGATCCTCCGTCTGACCCCGCGGCAGGCTGCGAGCAGCCCGTCGGGCGTGGACAGCAGGTCGAGCACCATGCTGTCAGCGGAGGTCGAATAGTCGAGCAGGACGGTCCAGGCTCCGGGATCCCTCCTGAGGACCCCCTCCCCTCCATAGGCGAAGAGGCTGTCCGGTGTCGCCAGGAATCCCCTTATGTCCAGACCCTGGGTCTCGGCGGCCCAGTGATGCCAGGAGGATGCAGAGAAGGGGCTGGCGGTGAGATCGAGCGAGAAGACGCCCTGTTCCGTGGCAATCCAGAGAGAATCATCCATCTCTGACAGGCCCGTGACCTCGTCCGCGAAGAATCCCCCCTGTGTGATCGACTCGTCCATCGGGAGGAAGCCTTCGCCGGTCCAGCGGGCCAGCCCTCCGTCGGTCCCGACCCATATCCAGGCTCCCGCCTGCTCGACGACCCGGACCTCCCCCGAGCCCGGTATCCCCTCGAAGGACGTGAACACGGACCAGGCACCGTCCTCGAGGAGTGCCAGACCGGCTGCGGTTGCGCACCAGAGCCTGCCCTGTCCGTCGGGAAGGACGTCGTTGACCTCGAAATGCGGAAGCTGGTCGGGGTAGGTGTAGAAGGCGGCGGGACCCTCCTCCCAGTCATAGAAGAAGACTCCCCCGGAGGATGCGCACCACATGCCCCCGGGAACCGGGCGGGCCGACCTGACGTGGGTCATGGAGGTCAGGAAGTCCCAGTCCAGGACATCTGACGAGGCTGTGAACACCGCGACCGCGAGAACGGCAAGGATCATCGCGAGAGCCAGGGGAGCTTGAGGCGCCAGACCATCCAGACCGCCTCCCAGACTATGCTCCTGGTCATCTTGGAGGTCCCGGCATGGCGGTCGACGAAGATGATGGGGATCTCGACCACGCTGCATCCCGCCTTCACGAGCTTGTATGTCACCTCGATCTGGAAGGAGTAGCCGTCGGAGCGTATCCGGTCCAGGTCGAGCTTCGCCAGGGCCTCGCGGCGGAACGCCTTGAAGCCGCCCGTGGCGTCGGTCACGGGCATGCCGGTGATGAGCCTCGTGTAGACGTTGGCGAAATAGGACAGCAGGAGCCTGGACAGGGGCCAGTTCACGACGTTCACGCCGCTGCAGTAGCGCGAGCCGAGTACGAAGTCGCTGCCCGAGAGGGCGGCGACGAGCTCCGGGACCTTGTTGGGATCGTGTGAAAAGTCGGCATCCATCTGGACGATGGGGTCGTAGTCCTGTTCGAGGGCCCAGCGGAAACCCGCCACGTAGGCCTGTCCGAGGCCCTTCTTCTCGGGTCTCGTGAGGAGATGGACCCTGCCGGTGTCCGAGAACTCCCTCACGGCCTCCCCGGTTCCGTCCGGGCTGCTGTCGTCGACGACGAGGATGCTCGGCGAGCCCGGGAGCCCAAGGATGGCCGGGATGAGCCTCCTGATGTTCGATATCTCGTTGTAGGTCGGGACTACGGCCAGAGGCCCCTTCAAATCAAGCCTCCTTGAAGGAGTTCCCGATGAGTATAAACCCCGTTGCCGGATTCCTGCCATTGCGTCCGGCGGGACGGCCGGCACGCCGATGCAATATACGCCTTGAAACCGGAGGAGGCAGATGAGATTTCCGCTGTTCCTGCTCGCGGCCGCAGCCGTCCGTGCCGAGGTCGCCTTCCTCCCTCTCATCAGCTACTCCTCCGGCTCCGGGCTCCTCTACGGAGCAAACGCACAGGCCGTGCTCGACGGAACCCCCGGGGGAGAGTTCTCGGTGATGGCATACGGGACGACCCGGGGAGGCCAGTACGAATCCTTCGTCGCCAGGATCCCCGGGGGAGAGAGAACCTGGTATCTGACGGGGGAGCACGAACAGAAGCTGGGACACGATTTCTTCGGCTGGGGCAACTGGGGCGACCCCGACTCCAGCCTGGAGTACGACAGGGAATCCGACGTGATCGCGCTCGGGAGGATGCAGAGCCTGGGCCCGGTGCAGGTCCGCCTCGGAGTCGAAGCCAGGCACTCCTCCGCGTACGACTTCGAGGAGGGCACTCTCTGGGATGGGCTTCCTTCCGCAATAGCGGGCTCAGAATGGACCGGCGGGCCTTCGGTCGACCTCAGGCTCGTCGACTGTCCCCTGCCGCTCCCCGGATACGGCCATGCCGGGTTCGACTGGCAGATCGGCCGTGACGGCATCGACTACTACCGGGCGGAACTGGAGAGGGTGGCATACGCCCCGGTCGGGGGTGGAACCCTGCTGGCTCTGAGATATGACATGGCTTACCACCACGGCGTCGAGAGCACGCCGCTTCCCTTCCTCCCGTTCCTGGGTCCGGACCAGCTCCTTCGCGGGTATGCGGACGACAGGTTCTCCGGTCCGTGGACGTCCGTGGCCAACCTGGAGCTACGGCGGCCGCTGTTCTCCTTCCTCCCGGACCCTCGGACGACGAGGCCGCTCGTGATCATCGGAGCGGCGCTCTTCGCGGATGCGGGACAGGCGTCGGAGAGCCTGGGCGGATTCCGATGGGATCGCTGGCACGAGGATGCCGGGCTGGGGCTCGTCTTCACCCTGAGCGAGGTGTCCCTCAGGCTGGATGCGACGCTCCTGTCGCCCGAGGGATTCAAGATCGACTTCTCGATCGCATCGGAGGATTTCTGAGCGGATTCCGCGCGGCAGGGCTCAGTCGAGCCTGAAGCCGAACAGGGCCTCCTCGAAGGATCCTCCGTCCGCGACGGGCACCCTGTCCAGCCACATCCGAAGCCTGCCGAACCTGTGCAGAAGGCTGCAGGCAAGGATGTCGGCGGCGGTCGAAGGATCCACCCCCGCACCGGCGCCCAGGAGGAGGCTCTCGGTCAGCCGCGGCTCCCCGAAGCAGAAGAAGAGCAGCGGAGCGCCGAGCTCATAGAGCGGATGGCCGCCCATGGCGTCGCCGAAGTCGATCAGCCCGGATACGCTCCACCTCCCGGGCATCCCGTCGAGGAAGACATGGTCCGGGGTTATGTCCGCATGGAGGAGGACCGGCTCGAAAGGCGCCCGGGTGCAGTGCGCCGTCCGCGAATGCAGCCAGTCGAGCCACGGCCCTGGAGGGAGCATGTTCCGGGGATCCAGCTCCGCCCTCCGCTCGGACAGGAATCCATCCCATCCGGTCGACAGACGGGGGGGCGGGCGGTTGGAGTGCACGACCCGGATGATCCCGCCAAGCTCCTCGAGGAGGCGGCATCTGTCTCCGAGAGGCAGATCGGGCCAGACATCCGCGGCTGGAACCCCCCCGATGCGGGTCATGACGAGGTAGCGCCAGCCGTCGAGGCATCCCTCGAACAGTATCTGCGGGAATGCCCCGCCGCCGATCGCACGGAGGGCTTCGCGCTCCGCTGTGAAATCCTCCGGCCAGATCGGAGAGAAGACCTTCAGGGCGAGTCCGGGGAGGAGGAAGACGAGGTGGGTCCCGCTCCCCGCCGTCGAGAGTCCCGCCGGATCCAGCGAATGCCGCCGGCATATCTCCGCCGCGGCGGGCAGCAGGTCCCGGCGTTTCCTGAACTCCCTGTACGCCTCCAGGCCGGCGATCTGCGGGAGCAGCAACCCTCAGTCCACTACGAACGGCTGCATCAGGTACATGGGGCGGTTCAGGACCGACACTCCGCGCAGCATCTCCTCGATGTCCGAGGCGGACAGCGACGCTCCTCCGAACGGATTCAGGCCGAGTCCGTCGAAGAGCCCGGGACGGGGATACACGGCGACGGACGGGACCCAGTCCTCGTCCAGACCCGCAAGGCCGGCGGCGCAACGCACCGCGTCGACCAGGCCGCCGATCCTGTCCACCAGGCCGGCTTCGAGCGCGTCGGAGCCCGACCAGACCCTCCCCCTGCCGACTGAATCCACCCGGGCCATCGTCATCCCGCGGGCATCCGCGACCCGGCTCGTGAACAGCTCGTAGCTGTCCCGGATCATCTCCCCCATGCGCTCCCTCTGTTCGTCCGTGAAGCGGGAGAAGGGGCTGAAGGCGTCGGCCATCGGATATGGGGAGATCGTTTCGACGTTCACGCCGATCCTCGCCAGGAGGTCCTCCACCGCGAACTTGCCGCTGATCACCCCGATCGATCCGGTTATCGTGAATCTGTCGGCGAAGATGCTGTCTGCGCCGCATGCGATGTAGTAGCCGCCGGAGGCGGCGACACCGCCCATGGAGACTACGACGGGAATGCTCTCGGCAATCCCGGTGGCGCAGTGGAGCATCTCCTCGGAGGCGAACGCGTCGCCTCCGCCGGAATCGATGCGCAGCACGAGCCCGCGCACCCCGGGCTGCGAAGCGGCATGGCGCATCTGGTTGCAGATGGTCTCGCTGCCCATCGACTCGCCCATCGGGAACGAATAGCCGCTCTCGCCGCGGGTGATGAAACCGGTGGCGACGATCACCGCGATATGCGGCCGGGGGCCCCACTCATCGTCGACGGGAATTGAGGAGGAGTATTCGTCCAGGCTCTGGATCCTGATCCCGTGACCGTCGATCCGCGAAAGCCTCTCCTCGATCTCGTCGGGGAAGGCCGTGCTGTCGACAAGCCCCGTCGAGACGGCCTCCGACGGGCTCATCATCCCGGCTTCCAGTATCGTGGCGAGCTGCGGGGCGTCCAGCCCGCGCCCGCTGTTCACTGCAAGGAAGAGCTCCCGGTGGAACGATTCGAGCAGGGCTGTCTCGGCGATCCTCTGGGATTCGGACATGTCCGATCTGGTCAGCATCTCGCTCGCGCTCTTGAACTCGCCGATGTGGAGCAGGTCCGGGTAGATGCCGACGTTGTCGAGGAGATCCCTCAGGAAGATCCCGTGTGCTGCGAAGCCTGTCAGAGATGTTTCTCCGGCGGGATGGATCCACAGGTCGGTGCCCGCGCTCGCGAGGTAGCACTCCATGTTCCCCGGCGAGGTCAGGTATACGAGCACGCGCTTCCCCATGCCCCTCGCCCTGACGAGCTGGGCGCGGAGCTCCTCGGCCTGCGCGGCCGTCCCTGCGCCTCCGTCGGTGTCCACTATCAGGCCTTCCACGGACGGATCGTCGACGGCCCGCTCGATGAGGAGAATCTCCTCCGAGAAGCTCCGTTCGACGGGTCCGAGGAAGCTGCGCGAGGGTTCCTCGCCCGTTCCGCCGGTCTCTATCCGCACATAGCGGCGCCGGGGCGGGACGAGGCTCGCGCGGGGCGAGGACGTGAACCTGATCTCTGCGC
This sequence comes from Candidatus Fermentibacterota bacterium, assembly GCA_963718745.1. Taxonomy (GTDB): domain Bacteria; phylum Fermentibacterota; class Fermentibacteria; order Fermentibacterales; family Fermentibacteraceae; genus Fermentibacter. Next base: position 1,175,823 of record OY970370.1, read on the forward strand.
GCCCACCGGAGTAATCGGACCCATCCCAGATCCCGTCCACGTCATCCAGGATGCCGCTGAATACAGCGCCGATGTGCCCGAAATCCGCCGCAACACCCATCGAGACGTGTTCATCGGAAAAGTCGAGACGGATCGCGGATCCCACCACCGGGCGCACCTCGAGGCCGCCCGAGACGTCCAGGTCCTCGAAGCCCTCGTCCGTGCCGGCATCCGCAGTGAGAGTGAGCAAGGAACCGAAGGGCCGCACGGCGACTCCCGCTCTCAGCAGTGCATCCTCCCGGACCTCGTCCGCTTCGTAGCCGCCCCTGCGGACCAGCGCGGCCGAGAACGCTTCCGAAGGCCTGAAGGAGATCCCGACATCCCAGCTCCGGGCGCCTTCCCACTCATCCGAAGACACCGGATCGATCCAGTTGTAGGCCGCTCCCACAGCCAGGGCGCCACCGGAAATGGCGGATCCGGAGGCGACCGTGAAGCGGCGCAGGTCCCCGTCCCGCTCCCACCAGCCGGATGCGCCGATGCCGGGAGCGCCGAGGAATACCCTGTCGGGTCCGTGGAGGGAGCTGTCGCTCGAGGGAAGCCCGATGGAGAGCATCATGCCGGACTGCCAGGCAAGATTCGCGGGATTGATCAACTCGATCATCCCCTGCTCTGGATAGGCCGGCCAGTCGAAGACGCTGGCAGGCCCCGGCAGGGCGGCAAGAACCGCAGCCAGAAGCATCATTCGTCCTACCTCCGTCTAGCGGCGGGGAGAGATCAGGAGGGCTATCGGAATCCACAGGACGAGGGCGCCCAGGAGGAAGGGCAGGATGGATACTATGCCGAGCAGATCGTGATGGAAGGCCAGTACCCCGATCGCTCCCCAGCCGATCAGCAGGAACCCGAACACGCAGTTCTCCCGCCGCTGCATCCCCCTCGCCAGCGACGCGACTCCCAGCATGCTGACGAGCACCGGCCACCAGCGCCCCACGCTCACGCCCATCCCCCAGAGAACGAGGAATGCTCCCAGAGACCCGAGAACGATGGTCCAGATGACCCAGCCCCTCGATACGGTAGGCATCCTAGTCCCCCTCCTCCGAAGGAGGCGCAAGGCTCGTCAGGTCGATCAGCCATGCGCCGTCCACCAGTCTGACCGGTATCTCCTGTGGTCCTTCACCAGTCCGGACCACCACGACTGCCAGCACAGAGTCCCTGTAGTCTACGGAGCGGATCGAGGTGCTCAGGGAGTGCGCCGTCTCCGAACGCGAAACCATCCTGGAGAAGAGCTCCCGTCCGTCGAGGGCGGCGAACTCCTGTTCCGTCATCTCGCCCGCCAGCGCGGTGAGCGGCGCGAGAGCCTCGGCGTAGCCGAAATGATGGAGCACCACGACTGTCGAGTCGTACATGTGCCTTGTCCCGGGAGTGAGGAGGTCCCATGCCTCGTCATAGGATGAGTCGGCAAGGGCGCTGGCGAATGTCTGCACGGTCCGCGAGGCGTCGTTCCCGCCGCAGGATGCCAGCACCGCAGTGCAGAGGATCGCGGCTGCCCTGACCCCCTTCATCACAGCAGATGGATCACGAGCCCGCTCCGGAGCTTGGGCTCGAACCAGGTGGATTTGGGCGGCATCACCTTGCCGTTGTCGGCCACGGAGAGGAGCTGGTCCATCGTCACCGCATGGAGCGAGAAGGCGACCGCATACCTGCCGGATTCCACGAGCCGCACGAGTTCGTCCGTCCCCCTTATCCCGCCTACGAAGTTGATCCTCTTGCTCGTCCTCGGATCATCTATACCCAGAACGGGGGCCAGGAGGTTCCGCTGGAGTATGCTCGCGTCCAGGCTCTCGACGGGATCCCCGGCCGGGTAGCTGCCCGGCAGGGCCTCGAGGCCGTACCAGCGACCGCCCATGTACATCGAGAAGTTCTTCACGTTCGAGGGCGAGGGATCGGGGTTCTCGTAGACCCTGAACTTCCCGGCGACCAGGTCGAGGAACTCCCCGGGCGAGCGTCCGGACAGGTCCGCCACCACCCTGTTGTAGGGCATGATCCTGAGGTCGCTCTGCGGGAAGATCACGGAGAGGAAGTAATTGTACTCCTCGCGGCCGGTGTGGGAGGGGTTGGATTCCCTGCGCTTCTGTCCTATGAGCGTCCCCGCAGCGCTCCTGTGGTGCCCGTCGGCCACGTACAGGAACGGGATCGAGGTGAACTGCGCGACGATCCTCTCGACCAGGGCCTGGTCGCGGACCATCCAGAAGGTGTGCCGCACGCCGTCCGCCGAGGTGAAGTCGTACTCGGGCCCGCCCGCGCAGACCTCCGTAGTGATGGCGGCCATTCCGGCCAGGTCGCGGTAGGCAAGGAACACGGGGCCTATCTGTGCGTTCTGCGCCTCGATATGCCTTATGCGGTCGAGCTCCTTGTCCCGTCGGGTGAATTCGTGCTTCTTGATGACATCATTCTCGTAGTCCTCGATCGATGCGCACGCTACGAGCCCGGTCTGCGAGTGCCCGGCCATTATCTGCCTGTAGAAGTAGAAGGTGGGCGATTCGTCCTGCCGGAGGACGCCTCCTTCCATGAGCCTCCTCAGGTTCTCGGCCCCCTTCGCGTAGACCCTGTCGTCGTAGAGGTCCACGGACGGATCGAGATCGATCTCCGGCTTGGTGCAGTGGAGGATGCTCCAGGGATTGCCCCCGGCCATCTCCCTGGCCTCGTCGGAATCGAGAACGTCATAGGGAGGGGCGGCGACCTTCTCGGCCATCCCCTGCCTGGGTCTGAGCCCGGTGAAAGGTTTGATCCTCGCCATGAAAGGGTCCTCCGATGAGAGCGAAGTGGTTCCCCGGCATCCTCCGGGTCACCTATCCTAACTTATGGATCCTATTTCTGCACGACCTGTTTCGGCAGCACGAGAGCCCTGACCGTCTTGGACTCGGCCTTGAACCTGGGGTCCAGCACCGGCTCCTCCAGGAGGGTCATGGTCTTCTTCCAGTCGCCGAGCTGGAAGCCGCCGTCCCTGTAGAGGATCACGCCTTCCGCCAGGAGTCTCCAGCGCCATTCGGGCTCCGACTGGCCCCAGTCGAGGACGAGGTCCGGGAGCCGGAAGGGCTTCGCTCCCCTGTGGCAGGATTCGAGGATGTGGATGCCCTCGATGAGAGGCCCCGAACCCGTGGGCGCGGCCGGGATGCTCGAATCCCTGCCCATCATCCGCAGGGTTCTCGACCGGAGGGTCTCCCCGAGGAGACCGGAACCGGGCGAACCGGCCAGGCCGAGGCATGTCTCGAACTCACCGAGACCCTCCGCCATCCGGTATGCAGGGCCGAGTTCGGTGCGGACGGCGTCTTCCGGCTGTCCCGCCCCGCGTCTGGCCGTGGCGGCGCGCAGGAAGGAATCGAGCGCGTCGCGCCAGGCTCCGGCCATCGCACATGCGTCGCCGAACACCATCCAGGAGTAGGCCTTCTCCGGCTGCTCACCGCACAGGAGCCTGGCCTCGTCCATGGCGGCTTCGGCGTTTCCGAGCTGGAAGAGGAGCCGGATGGCCTGGGCACGCATCCGGCCCAGTTCATAAGGGTTGGCCTCGGCCATCCTCTGCCTCAGCGAGACGAGCTTCCTGCCGGCTGACGCCTGATCCTTGGCGAATGTCAATCGATCCTCCTTCGAATGGTACTCCCCGAGCCCTGACTGTGCCTGGTATCTTCAAACATGCTCAAACTTGTCGAAGGGCACTACCGGGCGCTCGAATCGGCCCTGCCTGCGGAGGTCGGGAAAGCCCTCGCCCGGGGTCCCGCGGCGATCGTCACGGCCGGAGCGGCACTTCAGCGGAGGGTGCTCGGGATACTGGAGCCGGCGGGTCTCGCGATAATGCCCGGCATCGAGATCATCCCAGGATTTCCACAGCTCGCGGCCAGGCTTTCGGGGAGGCCCTTCTCCGGGGATGCGGTCTCCACCGCGGACAGGATACTCCTGGCCCTGGAGGCGATGGAGGGGATTCCTCCGGGCATGCCGTACGCGGCGCTGTCAGACACTCCCCACGCCGCCCGCGCCCTTGCCGAGTTCTTCGAGAACGAGCTGCTGGACAGGGGCATCGATCCTGAAACATACGAAATCAGTGCGACGGCCGCATCCGGAGCGGGAGCCGCCATGACGGCGGGTGCGGGGCATGCCGCGGAACAGGAACAGGCCACGGTCGAGGCGGTGCACAAAGCCTTCGCGGGCTACTGCAGCCTCAGGCGGGTCCTCTACCCGGGGACTCCGGACCAGGTCGCGATGTCGGCACTCGAAACCCGCACGAACAGGTACCGGACTCTGATCTTCCATGGTTTCCTCGACCTCAATCCCCTGCAGCGGAGGCTGCTGAAGTCGGTCCTCGGAACGGGTGCGGTGGTCGTCTTCCTCTGCCCCGTCCCCGCCGCGCTCGAAGCCTGGAGCGACATAGGCCGCCCCACGAGAGCCCTCCTGGACAGGAGCAGGGGTGAATACGCCAGGCCGGACGCGGGCGGGGGGCGCCCGCGCTTCCTGGAGTTCGCGGACGAGCTCCTCTCAGATGAACTCAGGTCCATCCCCGGGGGTTTCAGCCTGATCGGCGCGCCGGGTCCGGCGGGCGTGGCCAGGGCCGTCATGAACTGCATCGCGCAGGGTGAGAGGGATGGGATACCGTCCTCCTCCACGGCCGTGATAGGCCGCGGACCCGCTTTCGAAGCTGTGGAGTCGATGCTCAGGATGGAGGGCATGCGGACGACCAGGCCCGGCAGGGTCCCGTTCTCGCGCCTCCCGGTCGCCTCACTGCTGTCGGGTATCGTCCGTCTGCGCATCCTCGACTGCCACCATTCCGCCCTCGAGGCGATCGCCGGCTCCGGGTTCCTGCGGGACGGGATCGGGGCTTCTCCCGACGAGATCGCGAGGGCCGTCCAGGCGGCGGGGCCGAGAAAGGGCAGGCGGATGCTCCAGTGCATCGCCGGCCTCGAGAACGGATCACACCGAAGGGCAGCAGCCCTCGCAGGGGCTCTGCTCGCGGCGGAGGCGTCCATACCCCGGAGCGCCCCGGTTTCCGTTCATCTCCGTGCCCTGTGTTCGGCCGCCATCCCGCTCCTCGACCAGGACGGCCGTGATGCCGCCCTGCTGGCCGCCCTCCCGGACCTGGCCGCGGCGAGATACAGGAAGGAGATCCCATTCGAACGCTTCGCGGAGATCCTGGGAGACGTGCTGGAGAAGGTCCGGCTCGATTTCCCGGGAACTCCGGGCGGTGTCGACCTCCTGGAGTTCGACGAGGCCAGGGGATCGAGCTTCCGGAGCGTGATCGTCTTCGGCCTCGAGGAGGACGTCCTCCCGGGCGTGACCCGTTCCGATCCCAGGCTTCCGGAAGAGCTGAGGAGGAAACTGGAGCTCTCCCCGGGGAGCCTGAGGGAGAGGGAGCAGGCACTGCTGTTCAGACAGGTGCTCGAATGCGCGGAGGAGCGACTGACACTGGTCAGGATGACGGAGGATTCGACGGGCCGGGAGGTTTCATGGTCCCCCTTCATAGGCCCGCTCATCGATGTGGAAGGCAGGACCGGCGGCCTCGCAAAGCGGTGGACGGCGGCAAACCTCCCCGCCGACCCGCTCTCGATCTTCTTCGGCGGGACGCCCGACGGACACCGGGAGATCAGGGAAGCCTCGGAGGGACGCCTGCCTGCCGGGAGACCCTTTTTCGTACAGGCGCTGGCCGCCGAGAGATCCCGCCTCGATTTCGGCTCTCCGTTCGGGGCGCACGACGGGATCACCGGGGTGGAGGCCGGGCTCCGCAGGGAGGCCTTCTCCCCGTCCGCCCTCCAGAGATGGGCCAGGTGCCCCTTCCTCTACCTGGCCGAGAGGGTCTGGAAGCTCGCCGAACCGTGCAGCGCAGACATGATGACCAGGCCTCCCGCGAACGTGGCAGGCAACCTGATGCACTCCGCCCTCGCCCGCTGCCTCTCCGGGCCGGACAGGGACGTCGGACGGGCTCTCGAAGAAGCCTCGGACGAACAGAACCTGGCCGGGATCATGGGCAGCGAAACCCTGGCCGGGATCTTCAGGGAATCCATGCGCCCCGCGCTCGAGTCGCTCATGGGCTTCCTCGCGGAAAACGGCCTCTCCCCGGACGACGGGGACTCGCTGGAGGCTGTCCGGAGCGCCCCGATCGGCCCCGGCGGGGTCTCGCTCGGGGGCAGGATGGACATGATCCTCCGGAGCGGCGGAGAGAGGCTCGTGCTCGACCTGAAGACGGGGGTCCGCGAGACGAGGGAGGCCGTATCGAAGAGAATCCTCGATGGGGACCACCTGCAGATCCCGCTTTACGCCGCGATCCTTTCGGCGCTCGGAACGCCTGTGGCGCGGGCGGGGCTGCTCTACTCCACGAAACCCTCGCTCGACGTCACGTTCGGTGGAGGGGAGCTGGAGCAGATGGTCGGGACCGCTCTGGAAAGAGCGGCTGAGATAATCGGCAGGATAGACGAGGGGATCTTCCCGCCCGCGAGGGCGGCGGGCGCGGCGAACGCATGCCAGGGCTGCTGGGCCGCACACCTCTGCAGGAAGAGCCCGGAGGACAGGATACCCGCCAAGCTCTCGTCGACGGATGCCCTCGGAGAACTGAGGGCTCTGTGGCGGAAGGATGGAGGCGCGGATGCCGCCGGAGGGGAATAGGCCGCTGCCTGCTGATATCGCAGTCCGCAGGAGGATCGCCTCGGAGGTGTCGCGGTCCGTCTCCGTCGAAGCCAGCGCCGGGACTGGCAAGACCTTCCTCATGACGGACAGGGTGATGGAGCTTGCACGCCACTTCGGGGGCCTCGACCGCCTGGCCGTCCTTACTTTCGGCGAGGCCGCCGCCGCGGAGCTCAGGAGGCGCGTCCGGGCCAGGATCAGGTCCATGGACGGCGAAGGCTCCGAAGGAGAGCTCCGGCGCAGGCTGACCGACCAGCTCCCCGCCGCGTACATCACTACGATCCACTCCTTCGCTGCCTCGATGCTCCGGGAGTATTCGCATTTCGCGGACGTGGACCCCGCCTTCGACGTCTCGGAACAGCCCCTGGGGAGGGCCGACCTGGCGAGGATGTGGGAGGACTACCTGTTCGAGGACATCGAAAGGCTTTGGGCGTCCTCGGATCTGCTCGGAGTCTGCGGGGGCAGCCTGCCCGGAATTGCAGTGAAGCTCGCGTCCAGACCCTGGCTGTCCGGAAAGGACTGCCTCGATGCCGACGGGATGGATGCCAGGTCCTCCGCCAGGGCACGGCTCGCGGAGCTGGAACTGCTCGTCTCCGGGGCGGACCCGGGCGACGCCCTGGCGGCAAGGCTCGCAGATTTCGTCGAACAGGCGGGAGCCCTGCTCTCCGGGGCGGCATCGATCGAACAGGTCAGATCCCTTATGGACACTGTCAGGCTCGGTGCCGGCTCGGCGAAGAAATGGCCGGAGGGCTCCATGCAGGCCGCAAAGGACCTGGTCAGGGAGCTCCGGATCATGCTGCCCTCCCTGCCTCTGACAGAGCAGTTCGAGCGCCTCGTGCTCCCCTTCGTGGAGAGGATCCGCCACACGAGGGAGTCCGACCTGTCCAACCTCTCCTTCGACGAGCTGCTCACCCGTCTCGAGGCGGCCCTGGAGAGGTCGAAGCCTCTCCGGACGGCAATCTCCTCGAGGTTCCGCCATTTCCTCGTCGACGAGTACCAGGACACGAGCATCGAACAGGTGATGATCTTCAGGAGGATACTGGAGGAGGGTGCCGGATACAGGAAGGGATCGATCACCGTCGTCGGAGATCCGAAGCAATCCATCTATGCCTGGAGACAGGCCGACCTCGAGCTCTACGGAGAGGAGAGGAGGCGCTTCGAGCAGGACGCGGACGGCACTCTCTCGGAACGGATATCGGTAAGCTTCCGGAGCAGCCGGGCGGTGATCTCACTCGTCAACGCCATGGGTCCATTCATATTCGGAGGATCCACCCCTTTCGACTGCGCATACTCTGATTTCGAGCCCGGCCCGGAGGCCCCCGAAGGTCCGAAACCCATTCTGGTGCTGGTGGAGGATGCCGCGGGAGACGGAAGAATCCGTCCGGTCGACGAGATCATCTCCACGGTCTCGGCATGGTGCGCCGATCATCTCCTCCGGAGGATCGACGGCCGTGCGAAGGCGATGGACTGGGCCGTCCTCGTCAAGGCCGGCACCCATGTCGAGAATCTGTTGTCCTGCTTCTCAGATGCCGGCATCCCGTTCTCCGCCACGGTCGGGAGGACCTTCAAGAACAGAACCGAGACCGCCGACCTGCGGGAGATGCTCTCCTGCCTGATCCACCCGGGTGATGCGAAGGCTCTGGTCCACACCCTCCGCTCCCCCTTCTTCGGCATCGGCGACCCTGAGATCACGCGCGCCGTTTCGGCGGGTCTCCTCGACAGGCAGGGCCTCTCCGCGGAGGTCCGCGATGCCGCTCCAGGGGCGGCCCGGGCCTTCGAGATGCTGTCGCGCCTCAGAGAGGCATCCCGGGCTCTCCCGGTCGGGGACTTCCTCCAGCTCCTGCTGCGGGAGACGGAGATGGTCCCCGTGATCGCGGCAATGGGCTGGGAGGCCGGCCGAAGGCTCTCCAACCTGGGATTCCTCGTGGAGCAGGCCATCAGCGGGGTCTATCCGTCCCTCGATGATCTCCGTGCAGCCCTGGACGAGGGCGAGCGGGAGGAGGGGGTGAGGGAGGAGCCCTCCCCGGTCGCTGCGGACGGGACGGTCTCGGTGACGACCATCCACAAGTCGAAGGGCCTGACCTTCGAGAACATCATACTGATGCCGCCCTTCAGCGACGGGAGGTCAGGCGGGGGAAGGGACAGGGTCCTGTTCCACGAGCAGGCCCGAAAGGCGGCCGTGCAGTTCGGGGAGAGCCTCGGGACACCCCTTCTGGCTGCTCTGAAGGAGAGGAGCTCCGGGCGCGGGCTGGCCGAGGCCAGGCGCCTGGTCTACGTGGCGCTCACGAGGCCGAGGAGCGGGCTGGTGGTCTTCGCCCGGGAATCGATGTGGGACGATCCGGCCGCTCCCCCCGCGTCCTTCGACGGCGTGCTGGCCGGGGCGCTCCGCAGAGCCTGGGAGTCGGACCCGAACCTCCTCGAGATCACCCGGATCCCATGCTCGCCCAGGAAGCGCAGTGCACCTTCTCCCTCCGCGATGGAGGCCGCACCCCCCGGCGAATGGCCGCTACCGGACTTCACCTCCATGCTGCCCCCGGACCCGTGGGCGGCGGTGTCGGAGCAGTCCCCCTCGTTCAGGCTGGGGAGCGCCGTCCACAGGATCCTCGAAAAGATCGACTTCAACGACCCCGAAGCCTGGATCGCACGGGAGAGACCCCTTCTGGAGGCGGTCTTCGAGGACTCAGGGAGGGCAGTGGCTCTAGCAGAGAGGTTCTTCTCCATGGAACTGCCGTTCGATGCAAGGTCGAGCAGCGTCCTGAACCGGGAGTATCCATATCTGAAGCTGACGCCCGAAGGCTACAGGAGCCGGTTCGTGGATCTCCTGGCCGAGAAGGACGGGAGGCTCTACGCCCTCGACTACAAGACGGACGAGGTTTCAGCATCGGAGATTCCAGGACGCGCCTCGTGGTATGTCGAGAAGCAGGCCGGCTACGGTCAGGACCTGGCGGATGCCCTGGGCAGGGAGGTCTCGGTCTGGCTCGCGTTCCTCTCGCCCGGGAAATGCCATCACATCGGAGATTTCAGGCCCGCGGCGCGCTGAGCGGAAGGCTCGCCGAAAGGAACCGGCCCGGGGACGACCCCGGGCCGGCTGCTTTCAGGGAAGCTCTGGTCTAGCGGATTACGGTGACCCTCTGGGAGGTGGTGACGCCGGCACCGCTGAGCCTGAGGAAGTAGACTCCCGAGGCGAGGCCGTCGGCGGCATCGACCGTGCGGGAGCCGCCGATCTCGCCCTGGAAGGGCCTGGAGACGAGGCGGCCGGTCAGGTCGAAGACCTCGAGGCTGGCTGCACCCTCACCGGCGATGGTCACGACGCCCATCCCGAAGAGCGGGTTGTCGCAGCTCATGGTGAAGGGCGGCAGGGGCTCCCCGCCTTCGATCCCGACTCCGGTGACCGAGATGGTCCCGATGTAGGGCTTGTAGTTGTGCCTGCGCACCGTGACGCTCATGCTGCCGGTGGTCGAGGGCGACACGTACAGCGTCACGCTCCCGCCGGTGGTCCATTCGCGCTCGAGCACCTCGCCGGCCTTGTAGAGGCAGACGAGTGCGTCGTCGGTGGCTCCGGTCACCGTGACTGCGACGGGACCCGTGCCGGAGATGGATGCGGGATGCGTGACGTTCAGCGTCATGGGCACGCCGCCCGCGGGCTGCCAGGTCCACATCTCGACCGAGGGGTCGCCCATCAGGTTGTAGCCTTCGAAGTAGTACTTGGTCATCCCGCCGCCGCTGTAGTGGGCGAAGAGCGCCAACTTGCCGCCGTTGAGGAAGCCCATCGGCCAGTAGATCTCGTCGCCGAGGAAGCTTTCGTATTCGCCCCTCTGCTGTATGTCGTCCTGATCCCAGTAGGAGGAGGGCACCGAGCCCCAGAACCACAGGCCGCCGCGGCCGGGTATCCTGGTCCAGGTCTCGCACCATGCCGTGGCGGTCCCGTAGTCGCCGGTCAGGCAGGCATGGGAGATGACGCCGGGGAACATCCCCTCGTTCGTCAGCTGGTTGAAGCTGGAGACTCCGAAGGACATGTCGCCCCAGCTCGTCTCAGAGCCGTGGCCGGAGAAGGTGAGCATCGACTCGCCCTGGTTGACCGCAGTGACCACGTCGGCCGCGCCCGACCCGTAGGTTGCGGGGTAGAGCTTGTCGGCGGTGTAGCCCAGCGGGGTGGCGTACGTGCTGATGCAGTAGTTGTGGGTGCCTTCGGAAATCGCTGAATTGTCGCTGCTGGCTATCCAGCCCGTGCTCTGCATCCAGGCGCCCGAGCCAGCGTAGTTCCACTGCTCGTAGTCGATTACCCTGTCGGCCATCAGGACAGCCTGGCCGGTGGTCTGGACGGAGAAGCGGCCGATGAAGGCATCGGGAATCCAGCCGCCGTCGTCGGAGCAGACGTAGTAGAGGTCGGTCACGCCGCTGTAGGCGGTGGCGGTTCCGCCGGGGATGAACCCGGTATCGCCCACGAGGAGGACATACTGCGGAGGGGTGGCCCAGTTCTCGATCGCGTCGAGGATGTAAGCCTGGATGGCCGCAGCGGTGCCGCCCGTGGTGGCGGTGGAGACGTGGGTGACATCATAGCCGCACATCGACTTCCAGGTCACGAAATCGGTCATGGCCGTCTCGAAGAAGTCGGGGTGGGAGATGATCAGATAGCCGCCCATGGGCGAGTCGGTCCCGTCGAAGGCGTTGAAGGTGCTGTAGTTGGGCGCCATCGCGGCGAGAAGGGGCTCGAATCCGGAGGCGGTCATGCGCTCGGCCTCGGAGAAGGTGCGTGCCAGATCGGCGCCCACGAAATCGAGCGTGATCTCGGCGCTCTCGAGGATCTCCACCGTCCGGCCGGAGGGATCCCAGCGGACGGGGGTGACTTCGACGAGGGCGAGGCGGCGGCCGCGCATCATGCCTGCGTCGATGACCCTCACCCATCCGTCGGGATAGGCTTCACCGTCGACGTAGACCGCGGGATCGAACACCAGGTCATAGGAATCCCTCGGCATGTCCTTGGGCACGGACGGGATGCCGGGGGCCACGGGAGCCGTCCCCGGGACAGCCATGGAGGCCGTGCGGACGTCGCCGAGGGTGACCTCAACAGCGGCGTCGAAGGGGACGATGATCCAGGTCCTGTAGACGGGGAGCGCAGGGAGTCCCACCTCTGCAAGGTTCTCTGCACCCGGAACGACTATGTCGGTGTAGTTCGCACCGTCGAGAGTCACATCGACGAACCTGGGCGCGGGCGTCTGCAGGTCCAGGACCACACCCCCGGTCGTCGTTCCGACCGTGGTCAGGCCGGCAAAGGAACACGTGGCCAGCAAGGCCAGCATTGAAAGCATCAGCTTCACCTCGGCTCCCTTCTGGTATGCATGCGGGGAATGAAGGACGTATCGTATGTAAAATACCCGGTGCCCGCACCGGGGTAAAGTCTGCCGCGGGGGTCTGAAATGTCTCTTTGGCTTCTCGTTTCCGTGATGCTGTCCCAGGTTCAGGGGTACTCGCTGGTGCTTTCGGGCGGCGGAGCCAGGGGTCTGGCCCACGTTGGCGTGCTGATGGCCTTCGAGGAAAGGGGCGTGCCGGTCAAGTCCGTCTCCGGGACGAGCGTGGGCAGCCTGATCTCAGGGCTCTACGCCTGCGGATGGAATGCCTTCCAGATCGACAGCATCGCCCGCAGCATCGACTGGGACGAGCTGTTCTCGGCCAGTGCCGCCAGGGAGATGTCCTTCCTCCCGCAGAGGCTGGAAGGCGAGATGGAGATCGTGACACTCGGGATGAGGGGCATGACCCCCATCCTCCCCCGGAGCACCGCATCGACTCAGAGGCTCGAGGCACTCCTGGTCTCGCTGACGGCCTTCACCCAGATCGGCACGGGCTACAGTTTCGACGACCTGCCCGTGCCTGCAAGGATAGTGGCGTTCGACCTCGAGAGCAGGTGCCGGGTGGTTCACGACTCGGGGAGCGTCTCGCAGGCCATGCTGTCCTCGATGGCCTTCCCGACCGTCTATCCCGCAGTGAGGACCGGAGACATGCTCCTGGTCGACGGTGGAGTCGTGGACAACATGCCCGTCGATGTTGCGGCGGAGACCTGGGATCTGCCGGTGATAGCGGTCGACATCTCCTCGGACAGGCAGGAGATCCCCGAGACGCCCTCCCTCCTCGAAGTCGGGACCCTCACCCTGGACGCGCTGATGGGGACTCTCAACGGGATCTATGCCAGGAGGGCCGACTACACGATCCGTCCGGAACTCGGGGATGCCGGTCTGTGGGACTTCGAGATGATCGACTCCCTGATCGCGGACGGGTATGCGGCCGGATGCGCTCTTCTGGACAGCTACCCGGAACTGACCGGAAGGCCGTTCAGGAGGCTTCCGCTCTCGGTCAACCCGGTACGGCTGGACGACGTCATGCTGGGCGGTCTGACGAGGCTGCCCGAGAGGGCGGTCTTCCCCTGGATCGAGATCGCCAGGGGCGACACCCTCACCCCCGCGAGGCTGCGCAGGGAGGTCGAGCTGCTCTACGCCTCCGGCCTCTTCGAGTCCGTCCGGCCCGAGCTGACCCGTGACGGCCCGGGAAGGGCGGCTCTGTTGCTGCATGTCGAGGAGAGGGATCCCTCGGAAGTAGGCCTCGGAATGGCCTATCACAACGAGATCGGCCTGGAGGGCAGGCTCGGCGTGCGGACCCGTAACTTCATGGACACGGGCAGGAGGCTGGCCCTGGGCCTGGGCGGAGGCGACGGCTATTCCTTCGTCGAGCTCTCGACAACGGGACACGCCTCCAGGAGCAGGTTCTTCCAGCAGCTCAACCTGGGCGCCTGGCAGATGGTCATGCCCATGCCCGGCGACAGCGGGTCCGGGGAGTGCGTCGAGAGCAGGTTCGAGGCGGAGCTGGCCCAGGGAGTCTCGCTCAGCTGGTTCGGGTCCTCCCAGGTCGGGATCGGCTTCTCCGCCAGGGGGGTCTCCGGAGGCGACTGGAGCACCTTCGGGCGGGTGTTCGTGAGAGGGATGACCCAGACCTGGGATGATCCGATGAACCCCAGGTCGGGCGGATCGATCCGTGCCGAGCTCTCGGTGAGCCCGCTCAGGCATTTCCATCAGGTCTTCGATCTGGATTTCTCGAACGTGGTTCCGGCGGGGAGAAGGGCCTCCGGAGCCCTGTCGGGCTGGCTCAGGCTCGCGGCGGGAGACATCGAGGAGTGGCAGAACTCGAGGCTCTCCGTCTCGCGCTCCATACCCGGCCATGCCTGGAACTCCCTGCCTTCCAGGCAGCGGGGCGCCCTGAGCCTGGATCTGAGCCGGGACTTCAAGGGCCCCTTCTTCGCTTCCGTGAGGGCGGCAGGCGCCTGGGACTGGGAAACGCCCTCCAGGATCACAGACGGCGCGGCTGTCTGGGGGGCCGGGGTGTCAGTAGGTGCGAGGACCCCTGCGGGACCGGCCAGGATCTCGTGGGGAATCGGTTCCGGGGACAACAGCTCCTGGACCGTGAGCATCGGGGGACCCCAGGCCTTCGGGCCCGGGCGGTGAGCCCGCGTCAGGGCTGTACAGGCCTCTTGCCGCCAAGGTATCCCACAGTCCTGCGCAGACCCTCCTCGAAATCCACCACGGGCCTGTAGCCAAGGATCCGGGATGCGAGACCGATGTCCGCCCTGCTGTCACGCACGTCGCCCGTCCTGCCGGGCATGTGCATGGGCTCCAGATCCTCCCGTCCCAGCAGCCTCGCTATCTCCAGGGCGAGCGTGTTCACCGATATGCTTCCTCCGCATGCGAGGTTCATCACGAGTCCCGCTGCGTCCGGTGCCTCGGCGGCCAGCAGGTTCCCCGCGACCACGTTGTCCACATATGTGAAATCGCGGGACTGGAGGCCGTCGCCGTAGACCAGGGGCGGCAGCCCCATCATCACCCTGCGCGTGAAGATGGGTATCACGGCGGCATATGGGCTGTCAGGGTCCTGCCTGGGGCCGAACACGTTGAAATACCTCAGGCAGACCGTCTCGAGCCCGTACACACCGTGGAACACCTGGCAGTACTTCTCTGCAGCCAGCTTGCTCACGGCGTAGGGGGACATGGGGCGCGGCGCGAGGTCCTCCGACTTCACCGGATGAGGCTGGTCTCCATAGATCGACGAGGAGGAGGCGAAGACGACCCGCCTCGCTCCACCGTGCCTCGCGGCTTCGAGGACGTTCAGCGTCCCGAGCACGTTCACATCGTTGGACCTCACCGGATCCGCGATCGACCTCGGAACGCTGGGCAGCGCACCCATGTGGAAGACGACCTCGCATCCATCGACCGCCGCGCTGACGGTTCCCCGGTCCCTGAGGTCCCCCCTGACGAACTCGCAGTCGAACCCTTCCAGGTTGGCCTCGTACCCGGTGGACAGGTCGTCGAGGACGCGTACCCGGTCACCTCTGGCAGCAAGGGCCGCAGCGATGTTCGAACCGATGAACCCTGCCCCTCCGGTCACGAGGCATTTCATTCGACGGGCGCTCCGACGCTCGAGGCCCCCAGGATCCGCAGAGCTGCGGCGGCGGCTCCGAGGCCGTTGTCCACGTTCATCACTACTATTCCCGGAGAGCTTGCGTTGAGCATCGTGAGGAGGGCCGACACCCCGCCGAACGAGGCTCCGTATCCCTCCGACGTCGGCACCGCGATCACGGGACCTCCGTAGAGCCCGCCGAGCACCGATGGCAGCACGCCGTCCATCCCTGCATAGACGATACAGACAGCCGCCTTGCCGATCTCCTCCATCGAGGACACCAGCCAGTGGATTCCTGCGGCGCCCACATCGGCATACATGCGGCAGGGGACGGACATCTCCCCGAGGATGAACTCGGTCTCGCTCGCGACCCTCAGGTCCGAAGCCCCGGCGGTGACGAGCGCCACGAAAGGCGCACCGGCCCCCTCCTGCGCCGCAGGCGGCGTCCCGGCGGAGATCGCCGTGCAGGACGAACAGCTCCTGCAGTCCGGAATCTCCTTGAGTACCAGTTCGAAGGCTTCCGTCGAGAGCCTCGTGGCGATCGCCCTGCCGGACTTCTCGAGCATCGACCGGAAGATGGAGAGAACCTCGACCGGGGTCTTGCCCCGCCCGAGCATTATCCCGGGCAGCAGCGGCTTCGGTTGTGCGGGCTGGACGGAGGGTTCAGCCTTCCCCTTTTCCTGACCCTGCGTCAGGGCGTCGCGCAGCTTCTTCTCATCGGCTGCAGGCGCCGCCGGACCCGAGGCGAGCTGCCTGACCAGCTCCTCGAAAGGATCGGGCTTGGAGCGGGGCGTCACTGGTTCGGCCCCGCGGCAAGGAGCAGGACAAGGTCGGCACTGCTTCGATTCTGCATGTGGAAAACCTCCCAGGCAGGTACGGCTGCGACATCTCCGGCGCCCATCTCGTGAGCGAATCCATCCGCATCGACATA
Source organism: Candidatus Fermentibacterota bacterium (assembly GCA_963718745.1). Lineage (GTDB taxonomy): Bacteria > Fermentibacterota > Fermentibacteria > Fermentibacterales > Fermentibacteraceae > Fermentibacter. The sequence continues at coordinate 1,191,832 of OY970370.1, forward strand.
TTCGCCAGCACCGGAGAGCACGTAGAGCACGCGCTCGCCGCGTGCAGCCTCCCTCGGGATGTGCCCGCCGGGCTGGAGCGTGAGCATCCTGAAGGTCAGCTTGTTGCACCCGTCCCTGGTCCCGGCGAGCAGCCTGCTCGCCACCTTCGAGTAGCCTGTGTCGGACAGGTGCTGCGGTCTCACATCGATTGAAGACCTGATGATCATCTCAAGCCTCCGTTCTGCTGCCTGACGGCGTTCCGCCGGTCCTCCCGGACCCGGTGTCGCGCCTCCTTGCGAAATGCAGGGAATCCCCGGGATCGTCCGGCACGAGGAGCCTCCGGACAGCCTCGCACCGGGTCTTCCCTTGTCTGATCATAACATCCGGATCGTCCGCGACCCGGACCTTGCCGTCGTAGAGCGAATAGTTCTGTCTGTACTTCAGGGGAGTCAGGTTGGGCATGAAGACGTTCGCCCCGGCCAGCAGACCCTTTTCGAGTCCGGCAGGGTCGAGGGTCTGCAGTGCGGTGGTGGCGGAGATGTTGATCTCGGGCATCAGCAGCCTCAGGAGGGCGATCATCCGGAGGGTGAGCTCCGTTCTCCGTTCCCGGGACGGGGCCTGGTCCCTCGCCTCGTACAGCGGGGTGCCAGAGTGCTCGACCCACGGACCCATGCCGCACATGTCGATGTCCAGATCCACGAGGTAGGCGAGGTCGGCTGCCAGGACGGAAGCCGTCTGCCACGGGAAGCCGATGAGGACTCCGCTGCCGGTCTGCCATCCCGACTTCCTCAGGTACTGGAGGCAGTCATCCCTCGCGCTCCACCTGTGTATCGAATCCCTGGGATGCAGCCTGCCGTACAGCCCCCGGTCGGAGGTTTCTATCCTGAGGAGGTAGCGCTCTCCGCCCGCGTCCTTCAACCGGTCCAGCGCCTCCGGGGAAAGCTCCCCCAGCGACAGGACCATCCGCACCGAGTCGCCCCATCGCCCGCTGCACAGAGAAAGGACCTCGGCCACGTCGTCCAGATGGCCTTCACCCTGGAGTTCGCCGGACTGCAGCAGGAAGGAGCGCAGGCCCGCCTTCCAGCCCGACTGGATCGCATCGAAGGTTTCGAGGGGGGTCATCCGGTAGCGCGCGACTCCTGGATTGTCCCTGCGCAGCCCGCAGTAGAAGCAGTTCTTCTGGCACGCGTTCGAGATCTCGACGATTCCCCTCAGATAGACGGCCGGGCCGACGGTCCTCTCCAGAACGCACGAAGCGGCCCGGAACAGCATCTCGTTCACGGAGGGGCCGGATTCGAGGATGTCGATCGTGTCTCTTCGGTCGAGGGCGCAGTCCTCTCCGGAGCAGATCGAGGCCAGCTTGTCCTCGCAGAGCATCAGGGCCGGACCTCCCGCATCGAATCGGGAATGTACTCGCCGGGTCTGTTCTCGTACGGGTCGCTGGAGAGAGATCTGCCGGCCTGGCCCAGCATTATGACATCGTTGACCACGCCCTCGAGATCTGTGGTCGTCCAGGATTCATAGTATCTCCCTGCCACACGCCCGTGCGCATCTATCACCTGGACGAGCGGATACCGGTCGGCCATCATGTTCTGCGATACGAGGAGGTCCGAATCCACGATGACGGGCAGCCCGATCCCCCAGTCGGCAACGGTCGTCCTCCATGAATCCAGGCTCGAATCCGACGGGACGTAGACCACGATCAACTCGACCGGCTGATCCGCGTACAGCTCTCCGAGCGCTTCGAAGCCCGTCAGGTCCTGCACGTCCGATAGCCGGTCGAATTCGCAGAACAGCATCACGACGACATGCCCCCTGAGATCCTCGTACAGGCTTATCGGCTCGGGGGTGTTGAACCAGACGTGATCGGGAGGAAAATCGCCCACGGCGGCGTAGCGCTCGGTCCCCTGCACGGGGGGCTGGAGTCCGAAGAGGGAGATTATGAGCGCACCGCTGGCCAGGAGGACGATCGAGAACAGGATGCCCGACTTGAGCCTCCTCCTCTTCAGGTCGAAGGAGGGAGTCTCGGGATCGTAGTCGTCAGGAATCGGGAGCATCGGCGCCGCCTTCGCAACCCTCCAGCTCGGATGCCATGGCCTTGAGCCTGTCCAGTACGACCCTCACGGGCAGGCCTGCCTTCCTGGCGAGATCCTCGCAGTCGGCGAATTCGGGGTTCACGTTGACGTACCTGCGGCCGACCACGGCTGCCTTCAGCCTGGCCGGACCCCACGGAGTCGTAACTTCTATGAAGTCTCGATCCAGGGTCCTCCGTCCGACGGACCTGATCCTGACCCCGATCGTAGTCGAATTCCTCAGGAGGGCATCCAGCGAGGCATCCAGGGTGTCGCCCCGGCAGATGACCGTGACCTCTATCGCGGGGCGGCCCTTCCGGCCGGTGCAGTGGGCCGCGTAGCAGTCCAGCGCTCCGGCGGACAGGACGGCCTCCTGCAGCTTCGGGAACAGCCTCGGGTCCATGTCGTCGAGCAGCGTGACCAGTTCGAGCGCCTCGTCGGTGCGCGGGCACACCGGGATGCCCGGACTCCCGAGCCTTATCCTGAGGAGGTTCGGGGATGAGAGGTCTGCGGCTCCAGCGCCCAGGCCTATCCCGTCCCATTTCGCCGGAGGCGGAGCGGTCCAGTGATCCACGAGCGTCACGAGCAGAGCGGCGCCTGTCGGTGTCGTGAGTTCGGACCGGGAGTGGCCGGAGACGACCGGGATGCCCCTCAGCATGACGGCTGTTGCCGGAGCCGGCACCGGGATCTCGCCGTGCGAGCACCTGACCGTTCCCCAGCCCGTTGCCAGACCCGGGCACCAGATCTCGGACACGCCCAGCAGCTCGAAGCCGATCAACGTGCCGACGATCTCCAGGATGGCGTCAGGTGCTCCCACCTCGTGGAAGACGACCTCGTCGACGGGGCAGCCGTGCGCTTCCGCTTCAGCCGAGGCCAGGGCGCCGAAGACACGGGCGGCCTGGTCCGAGACCCGGGAGGAGAAACCCGCCCCGGCGATCGACCGCAGGATACCGGCCAGGTCACGCCTCTCGTCATCCCCGCAGTGTCCGGGGCATGATTCCGTGGATCCCGGGGTCTCCGGAGCGCCCCGGGACACCCTGGCCCTGGTCCCCCTGAGCCCGGCCCGCATGACGGTAGAGGCCGAGATGCAGACGCCTTCCGGAGCCAGCCTGACGAGTTCCGCCTCCAGGCGGGGAATTTCGAGACCGGCATCCAGCAGGGCTCCAAGGAACATCCCTCCGGAAGCTCCGCTCCAGGCTTCCACAGAAGCTATTCTCATCAATATCAGCTCTTTCTCCCGCCGAGGACGTCCAGTTCGTGTTCGACCATCTCCCGGACAAGCTCCTCGAACGAGATGCGCGGCTCCCAGCCCAGCACCTCGAGGGCCTTGGAGGGATCGCCGCAGAGTGCGTCGACCTCGGTCGGACGGAGGTATGCGGGGTCCGTGTCGACATGATCCATGTAGTTCAACCCGGCATGGGAGAATGCAAGTTCCGCAAACTCCCTGACGGTGTGCATCCTCCCGGTGGCAACCACGAAATCGTCTCCTGAAGGCTGCTGGAGCATCAGATACATCGCTTCAACATAATCCTTCGCGTGCCCCCAGTCCCGTCCGGCATCCAGGTTGCCCAGCACGAGCCTCTTCTGGAGGCCTTTCGCGATGCGCGCTACGGCGATGGCGATCTTCCGGGTGACGAAGTTCTCCCCCCTCCGGGGGGATTCGTGGTTGAACAGTATCCCGCTGGAGGCGTGCAGGCCGTAGCCCTCCCTGCTGTTTGCGACCATCCAGTGTGCGTAGAGCTTCGCTGCCGCATAGGGGCTGCGCGGCCGGAAGGGTGATTCCTCGTTCTGGGGGGGAGGGGTGGCGCCGAACATCTCGCTCGTGGATGCCTGGTAGAACCTGCACTCGCCGGCCAGGCCGACCTCCCTTATGGCGTCGAGGAGCCTCGTCACTCCGAGTGCGTCGACGTCCCCCGTGTACTCCGGCATGTCGAAGGAGATCCGGACATGGCTCTGCGCCGCCAGGTTGTAAATCTCCGCCGGACCGCTCTTCTCGAGGATCCTGTTCAGGGCGCTCGAGTCGGTCATGTCCCCGTAGTGGAGGAAGAGCCTGGTCCCGTAGGTGTCCTGGTCCTGGATCAGGTGCTCGATGCGGAACCTGTTGAAACTGGAAGATCTCCGGACGGTCCCGTGGACCTCGTAGCCCTTGTCGAGCAGGAGCTCGCAGAGGTACGAGCCGTCCTGCCCCGTTATGCCCGTTATCAGGGCTTTCTTCATGCGGACAATCCTCCTTGTGCGGAAACCCCTCGGATGGAGCCGGTCAGAGCCGCCTCGCCACCATTATCGTGAAATCGTCGCCGAACTCGCTCCCGCCGTGGAACCGCCCGACGTCCTCGACGACCGCCCTGACGACCGCACCGGTACCGTCTCCGCAGGTTCCGTCGATCAGGCCGGCCAGCCTGCGCTCGCCGTACTCCTCGCCGGAGCAGTCCATGGCCTCGGTCAGCCCGTCCGTGTACATGACGAGGACGTCACCAGGGTCGAGGACGGTCCTGCCGGAGACGTAGGCCGCATCCCGGGAGACTCCGAGCAGCAATCCACCGTCGTGCAGCATCGTCATCCCCCCCGACGCCCTCCTGAGGAACGGCGGGTTGTGCCCGGCGTTCACCCATTCCAGCGTCCCCGTCCCCGGATCGAAGACCGCTGCGAAAAGCGTTATGAAGTAGTCGGGGGCGGTGTTGGCGAAGACCAGCCGGTTCACCCTTCCCATCATGTCGGAGAGGGAGATGTCCACGCCCGCGATCGACCTGAGGGTCGCCTGAAGGCTGGCCATCAGCAGGGCCGGACCGACCCCCTTCCCGGTCGCGTCTCCGACGGCAAGGAGGGTCCTCCCCCCTGTCATCGGTACGGCGTCGTAGTAGTCGCCGGCGACTTCCTGACAGAAGATTATGGATGCAGAGACCTCGAGTCCGGGGGTTTCGGGAAGCACGCCCGGCAGGAGGCCCTGCTGGATGGTCCTGGCGATCGAGAGCTGCTCCTGGAGCTTCTTGCTCTCGACCTTCTCCTCCGTCAGTTCGATGTTCTCGGCTGAAAGGGCGAACTGCCCCGAGAGCGATCCGAGCGTTTCGAGCTCGAACGCCCTGTAGTCCTCGCCCGACCTCTTGCGCCCCACCGCCACGAACCCGATCACGTCCTCCCGGGACGGGAGGGGAAGCAGAAGTGCTATCCTCCTGCTCGAGAACCAGGTCCTCTGTTCGGAATCCACCGGTATCCTGCCGGAGGCGAGCAGTTCGTCGAGAAGGAGGGGTCTCCCTTCGGAGCAGAGCCTCCGCACGAACTCGTCGCCGGTCTGGAAGGGCGATGGATCGGTGCCGCAGGCGAAGAGTTCCGCCTGATCCATCCTGTTCCTGATCACGGGCACCACGGGATCGGCGTCGAGACCCTCTGCGAGCCTGGTTCCGAGGAGGGTCCAGAACGCCTCGCGCTCACCGACGCCCCTCGTCTCCTGCAGGAAACCTCCCAGCAGGGCCCGCAGGCGCTTCCTCTCCGGGAAGACCCTGTCCTCGATGGAGTTCCTCAACCTCCGCTGGGCCGGGGAGAACCCGACAGCCAGGCTCAGGGAGATTATCAGGATCGGAGTCGTCCCGCCTATGCCCGCGACGCTGGAAAGAGCCCTGCCCATCCCGTAGACGAAGGCGACGAACGTCGCAAGGAGAAGGGCGTTTACCGCGAGGAACATCGTGCCCCGCCTGTAGCGGCTCTCCACCTCATGCAGCCGGTACTTCGCCATCGCATGGGCCATGCCGAGGGGTGCGGGCAGGATGGAGAGGAACTGGAGGTTGACCAGGTAGAGCTGGTACACGTAGTCGAGCGACATGAAGAACTCCATGAACGCCACCTGCGCCCAGGTGAGGACCAGGAACACGAGAAAACCAGGCGCGGAGGCCCACATCACGACCCTCGCCTGCCGCCTCTCCAGGAGGTCGGCCGAAAGCCTCCGTGCCCTCCCGAGCATCACGAAGCCGGCGACGAAATAGACGGTCGCCAGGATGCCCGATGCAATCCCGAGGGCGGGGAGCTCCGTGAACAGGTTCAGCGCGACGAGCGCTGCGACGGGGATGTAGATCCCTGCGAGCGCTCCCCTCCTGTGAGCGGCGAAGTGGCTCCTGACACGGGGGAAGAGCATGTGCAGGTGCAGCCACAGGGGTGCGGCAAAGTACCCTATGGCTCCGATAATCTTTCGGAAGCCGTCCCCGAGGGGGAGTCTGAAGGTGGCATAGGCGATGTTGATCACCTGCACGGGGAAGACCATGAATGCGGCCATGGCGAGACAGAACAGCGTCATCACCCTCACGGCCGGTTCGTCCGGCCGCTTCGCGAAGGCATGTATCCCGGCGCCGAACAGGCTCGCGGTTATCAGCACCCTCATGACGAAGAGGAAGATGTGCTGGACCTTCAGGATCGTCGGGATCGACCTCGTCACAACCATCGTCGAGACCACCGGGGAGCGGACCAGGGACCATCCGCGGCGGGTCGTGGTGACAGAGTCGATCACTCCCGTCCCGAAGGCTATGTCCAGCGGTATCGCGAAGAAGGCGGCCATGGAGGTGGAGACCGATCCCTCTAGGCTGATCCTGTCAGGTTCCCTGAACTCGATCTCCAGCGCCAGCCCGGCCGGAGTCCGGGTCGAGAACACGGAGAAATAGTTTTCGAGGGTCGCGGGCAGCCCGGCGACGGAGACCAGGGTGTCACCCGGTTCGGGGACGGGGTCCCCGGGATAGTCCTCGGGGTCGACCGCGGTAAACACCCCGAGCGAGTCCTCACGGAGGTCGAGGAGGCTCCAGATGTCGCCGATGCGGCACATCACGTCGACCTTCGTGTACTCCTGGACGAGGAACAGCCCGGCATAGACGGTCAGGAAAACCGTGAGCAGCCAGATCGCGGCCCGTCCCGTCTTCATCGCCTCCCCCTCTTCCGGCCAACTATACCCATGCAGGGCTCCCGGGACGAGGAAGGGGAACTCCTCTCCCCCTGCGGGAGGTCTTGCTTATAGTCCATGCAGGATATGGAGCAGTGAGCATCTGCACTTCGCGTCCGCACTTCGGGCGGAGCGGGTTCCGGAGGACCATGGCGGGCAGGCTCGACCGTAGGCGCGTGACGAGGCGCGTCACATGACCGGGGATACCGGGACTCCCGGGACCGGAGAGACCCCGGGCGAGGGGACGCTCTACTGCTACCGCTGCAGGAGCGTTCTCAAGCTGAGCCCCGACTGGTGCGGCACCTGCGGTGCCGATCAGTTCTACACATGCAGGAGCTGCGGCCGGGTCTTCAACAAGGCGGATCTCCGCTGCCCGGCATGCGGTGTACGCAGGCGCCGGAGCTCGCACAGGAGCGGGATCTCCCGTGTGAGCACCTCGCCGGAGATCGTCACCTGGTTCGAACGCAATCGCGGCAGGCTCTTCTACATCGCCGCCGGAGTCGCCGGAGGGATACTGGTGGGGGCGATCGTGAAGTCGCTCGCATCTCACTCCGGTCCTCCGAACGAACAGGGATACGAGATCACTTCGCTCATGTACTGGCTGGATCCCTTCATCCGGGCGGCGACGACCGTCTACAGGACGATCCTCGAAACGGTCCGCACCGTCTTCAAATGGACGACGGACCTGATCCTCAACAACTTCAAGACGACGATACTCGCCTTCATCGGAGGAGTGGCCGGCTTCATCCTCGCGGCGAAACGCGAGCGGAAGCGCCGCAGGGCGAAGAAGCACAGGAAGAGCAGGGAGGCGGGATCTGAAGATTCTGGGCCAGAGGCTTAGCGACGGCTCCGTAGAGGTGACGGAGGCCCCGGACCCGCAGCTGCAGCCGGGCTTCGTCCGGGTCGCGACGCTTTTCTCGGCGATCAGTCCAGGCACCGAGGGAGGCAAGGTCAGGTCAGGCAGGATGTCTCTTCTGGAGAAGGCCCGAGCCCGGCCCGAACAGGCCCGGCAGGCCCTCGGGATGATACGCACCCTCGGGCTCGCCAATACCGTGCGCAAGGTCAGGTCGAAGCTGGAGGGCGCCCAGCCCCTCGGCTACAGCCTCTGCGGCCGGGTGACCGAAACCCTGGGCGACTGCCGCGGACTCCGGCCGGGAGACCTGGTGGCCTGCGCAGGCGGTGGCTATGCGAACCATGCCGACGTCGCCGTGGTACCGGCCAGCCTCGCAGTGCGGGTGCCCCCGGGGGTGGACCCCGCGGATGCCGCGTTCACGACCCTCGGGGCCATTGCGCTCCAGGGTGTGAGGCTCGCGGGGCCGACCCAGGGGGAGTCGGCCCTTGTCATCGGCCTCGGCGTCATCGGACAGCTCGCCTGCCAGTTGCTGAAGGCCGGAGGCTGCAGGGTGATGGGTGCGGACATAGATCCCGCGGCCGTCGCTCTCGCGCTTTCCGCAGGCAGCGCGGACGAGACCGCCGACTCCGGGGAGGACAGCTTCCTCCCTGCGGTCGAGGCTTTCACGCGGGGAAGAGGCGTGGACCTCGTCCTCATCTGCGCCGGCACACCGAGCAACGGCCCCGTCGAACTCGCCGGCGCCTCCTGCCGCAGGAAGGGCAGGGTCGTGGTGGTGGGAGCAGTGGGGATGGACATCCCGCGCGAGGACTACTACCGCAAGGAGCTTTCCTTCGCAGTCTCCTGCTCCTACGGTCCCGGGAGGTACGATCCCTCCTATGAAGAGGGCGGGACGGACTATCCGCTCCCCTATGTGAGGTGGACCGAGGGCCGCAACATGGAGGCCGTCCTCGATGCGATGGCGTCTGGTGCGGTCAGGCCGTCCGCCCTTGTCACGCACAGGTTCGACTTCTCCGGGGCGCCCTCCGCCTATTCGATGATAGCCGACGGAGCGGAGCCCTTCTGCGGCATCCTGCTCGGGTACGGCGATGCCCCGGCGCCTGCCGGCACCCCCTCCGTCCAGCTCCGCACGCCCGGGCACGGACAGGGCGGCACCGGCATCTCCTTCGTCGGGACCGGCTCGTTCGCCCAGACGTTCCTCCTGCCGCAGGTCTCGAAGAAGAGGGGGATCAGGCTGGAGGCGATCTGTACGCGGACGGGGCTCACGGCTGCAGACACGGGCACGCGGTTCGGCTTCGCACGCGCCGTCTCCTCCTCCGCGGAGATTTTCTCCGACTCCGGGACGGATGCGGTGTTCATCGCCACCAGGCACGACATGCACGGCCCGGAGACGCTGGCTGCCCTTAAGGCGGGGAAGCATGTCTTCGTCGAGAAGCCTCTCTGCCTCACCACTGGTGAACTTCGCGGGATCAGGAACGCCCTCGCCGCGTCCCTACAGCCGCCTGTCCTGATGGTCGGCTTCAACCGGCGCTTCTCGAAGGCAGCGGGTATCGCGCGCGACTTCCTCTCGAAGACCGGCCAGCCGCTCTTGATGAACTACACCGTGGCGGCGGGCAGGATACCCGTCGAGCACTGGACGCAGGACCCGGTGCAGGGCGGTGGCAGGATACTGGGCGAGGTCTGCCACTTCATCGATCTCATGCAGTACCTGTGCGGGGCGGAACCGGTGTCGGTCTCCACGGCCATGCTGGAGAGGGACGACGCGGCCGTTCCGGGGCGCGACAACTCGATCCTCCTGCTGTGCTTCTCAGACGGTTCCGCGGGCTCCGTATGCTATGCCGCTGACGCCTCGAGAAGGCTCCCCAAGGAGCGGCTCGAGGCCTCCGGGGGAGGCAGGACGGCAGTTATAGACAACTTCACCAGAGTGGATCTCTTCGGCTCCCGGAGGACCTCGGTCCGGTGCAGGGGCAAGGGACACGAGGAGGAGGTGGCCGCATTCGTCGAATCGCTCTCCTCGGGCCGCCCGCCTGTCGCCTTCCGATCCCTGGTGGCTGCCACGCTTGCGGCCATCGCAGCCGAAGAGAGCCTCCGGGGCGGCGGGACCGTGACCATGGACACGGACGCCTTCATCTCCTCCTCGGATGGTTGATGCGGCCCGGGAGCGCGACAGGCTGGAGTCGATCGCCCGGAGCATATGGTCGCGCGAGAGGGCGCTCGGCTTCGCAGGACCCGACCCGTACGACGGGCTGAACAGCAGGCTCCTCGGACCCGCTCTCTCGAAGTCGCGCATCCTCAGACTCGCACTGATCCAGGCCGTAAAGCGCTGCCCCTTCGACCCCAGGCGCATCCTGGCGATCCCGCCGGGTACCAACCCCAAGGGACTCGCCCTGTTCCTCTCCGGACTGACAGACTTCCCCGGGATCGATCCGTCGGGCGAAGAGGCCGGCATGCTGCAGGACGTCCTCGTCCACGAGGCATCGCGTCCGGACGGGACTCCCCTCCTCCCTGCCCGCGCCTGCGGCGAGCCGACCCTGCCGGCGGATGCCGAGGCCGGCTGGGGCTATGACTTTCCCTGGCAGGGCAGGGCGTTCTTCCAGCCCGCGGGCTTCCCGACTGTCGTATGCACCAGCTTCGTCGTCGACGCCCTGTGCGACAGCGGATCGGCGCAGGCGGACGCACTGCTCGGAGCATCGGTCCGGTTCGTACGGGGTTCCCTGGACAGGTTCGAGTGCGCAGACGGCGTCTGCTACAGCTACTCGCCCAGGGACGCATCCCGGGTCTACAACGCATCCCTCTTCGCCGCGAAGATCCTGGCCAGGGGGCACGCGGCGGGGATCAGCGGCGGTCTGGATGACGAGGCAGCGGCGGCAGCCGATTTCGTAGTATCGCGCCAGTCCCCCTCCGGCGCCTGGGTCTACGGCGAGGCCTCCCACTGGGGCTGGGTGGACAACCTCCACACGGGCTTCGTGCTGGAGACCCTGGTGTTCCTCCGGGAGGTGCTCGGGCGCGCGGACTGGGACGACTCGATCAGGAGGGGGCTGGAGTTCTACGCGGCGGAACTCTTCGACTCCAGCGGCGCGGCGCTCTACGGCCCCGGAAGGCGGTTCCCGGTCGACCCCCACAGTTTCGCCCAGGGCGTCCTGACATGGCTCGCGGCTCGCAGGAGCGGGTTCCCGGTGCTCGTGGAACCCGGGAGGATAGCGGACAGGGCGGTCGAACTCCTGTGGGATGCGAAGCGGGGAGGATTCAGGATGATCCGCTTCCGCGGCGACCCTTCGCGCACGATCTACGCCCGATGGTCGCAGGCATGGATGTTCAGGGCGCTCGCGGCGCTCCTGAAGGAGGGCGGCCGGCCTTGAGGATCTGGTTCGACGCCGACAACGCCCCGCATGTCCCCGTGATGAGGCCGGTCGCAGGCGAGCTCCGGCGCAGGGGTCACGAGGTCCTCTTCACGGCTCGCGACAGGTCGTCGACCTGCGAGCTGCTCGAGCTGTACGGGCTCCCATATGTCAGGGTCGGCGGAAGGTCGGTGAAGGGAAGCGCGGGCAAGGCGCTGAGCACGCTCCTGCGCGCCCTCGAGCTGGCCCGGGCGGCGAGGCGCTTCGAACCGTCGCTCTCCTTCGGCCACGGATCCAGGTCGCTCCCCGTCGCGTCCGCCCTGCTGGGAGCGCCCTCGGTGACAATGTATGACTACGAATGGGTGAATCCCCTGATCTTCAACAGGTTCTGCAGGGCGATCATCCTGCCGGATGCGGTCGGGATCGACAGGGCCGCGGAGGCGGGGATCGATCCGCGGAAGGTGCGCCTCTTCCCGGGCCTCAAGGAGCAGCTCTACCTCTCCGGTCGAGCCTTCGGCCTGGCATCCGCTGAAATATCGAGGCTGACGGGCGGGAGGCCCTATGTCCTGCTCCGCCCTCCGGCCGTGACGGCACACTATCACAATCCCGAGAGCGAGGTGATCTTCTCCGCGCTCCTCGAGAATCTCGCGTCACGGAGAGATGTCGCGGTCGTCGTCATCCCCCGGTCGAAGGACGATCCCGCCCGAGCGGAGGCGGCCGGGAGGGGTGCCGTGGTCCCGGACGCCGTGCTGGACGGCCCGGATCTCGTCTGGAACGCCCTCCTGGTGGCGGGCGGCGGCGGGACGATGACGCGCGAAGCTGCGGTCCTCGGCGTCCCAGCGGTGAGCTTCTTCAGGGGCAGGCCCGGCCGCGTGGACGAGTACCTTTCTTCCCTGGGCCGCCTGACGATGCTGGATGACGCCGATGCCGCGCGCTCGCTCGACCCGGCTTCCGATCAAGGCTTCTCCGCGCTCCTCGAGAATTTCGCGTCACGGAGAGATGTCGCGGTCGTCGTCATCCCCCGGTCGAAGGACGATCCCGCCAGAGCGGAGGCGGCCGGGAGGGGTGCCGTGGTCCCGGACTCAGTGCTGGACGGCCCTGGGCTCGTCTGGAACGCCCTCCTGGTGGCGGGCGGCGGCGGGACGATGACGCGCGAAGCTGCGGTCCTCGGCGTCCCCGCGGTGAGCTTCTTCAGGGGCAGGCCCGGCCGGGTGGACGAGCATCTTGCCTCCCTGGGCCGCCTGACGATGCTGGGTGAGGCCGATGCCGCGCGCTCCCTCGACCCGGCTTCGTTCGAGAGGAAACTCCCCCTCGAGAATCCCGGCCTGCCTTCCCGGATAGCGGACACTCTCCTGGGCTGACGCGCCGCCGGATCCGCCTGCAGGCCTTCCCGGAGGCAGGCGCCAGTCATCGCAACAGAGCGTAATATTGCATTACTGTACAGCAATCATGTAACAATATCAGGCCTGACGACCGCCCCACCCGGGGTGCCGGGTCCTCTCTCCGCGATTTCGGGGTATGCGCGAAAAATCAGGACAGTTGCTGTAAATGACAAGCTCTTCGGGCGCAGGATCGTTGGTGGACAACGATCTGGGAATCTGGAAAACGGCCGATGTCGCTTTATCTACACTTGAACGTGAAGCTCAAGTGTTCTTCGAAAGAAAAGACCCTCCCCCTGTCCTGCCCCCCGGTCTTGATATGCAATACGAAGGCGCATTTTCATCCGGTACGGTGGCGTTCCGGGGAGCTACAGGCTTTCCGATGCGAATCACTCGGTTGCCGGTCCCTCATCCTCCACCAGCTCGAGCCGGTACATCAATGGGAAGAGCTCGGGATCGAAAGGACCGGCGAGATAGCCCCCGTCGGAGATGATCACATTCCAGGTGAAGCTATCCTGCCAGGTCGGTGGCTGGAATCCGCATTCGAAAAGGGGTTCGCCTTCGAGTGACATCACGTCGAAGGTTATGCTGTCGTACCTCCCTTGTCTGACCCATATCCTCCCTTCGCCGTCGCACTGGATGCCTGCGATCGACGGAAAGAACTCGTCCGGAGTGATCTCGAAGCCGTCCATGGTGCCGTAGGCGTTCAGCCAGGCCTGCCTTACCAGCTCCAACTCGGCATCGTAGAGAGAGTCGCTCTTCGGGACGGGTTCGTACTCGCGGGACAGCGTGTCCAGCGCCTGTCCATCCCGGGAGTATCGGACTATCTCCCATTCGTCCAGGGATCTGTCGGCTACCAGGACCGAACCGTCGCCAGCCGCGGTGAAGAACATCGTAATGGCCATCTGCCAGGCATACTCCGGGTCCAGAGGCGCGCTCCGGGAGGCGATCACGGTCTCGCTGTCACCCTCGAGCAGCATGACCGAGTTCGTAACCGAATCCCCGGTTTCGGACCACTCGTAGAAGCTGGCGACAAAGGAGGAGTCCGATAGAGGGCAAACCATCATCGGCCCGCGCCTGTTCGCCGATGTGAAGACTAGTTCGTCGACGAGCAGCATTTCCTCGTCGTATACGGCGATCTTCCTGTCGTTCGTTCCGTATATGAAGAAGCCGCCTCCCGGCAGCGCCATCACGTCCAGGGGGCTGTTGAACTCCCCGGGGCCATCCCCCTCTATGTCCACGGTTCGGAGATGCTCTCCCTCCGGAGAATAGAAGTCTACAGTGCAGTTTATGTCGTCCAGGATCACGATCGAGCCATCCGCTCCGAAGTCGGCGGATGTGGCCACACCGAACATGTAGGTGGAATCCCCGAGCTCGACGCCTATCGAATCCACCGGCACAAGGAGGAAGCTGTCCACGGCAGCCGTATCGTCTTCCGGGGTCCCGCCGCACCCGGAGATGCAGATGAACGCAACTGCGGCAGACATGAAACCGGACACCGTTCGGATCATCGAGCAATCCTCACTCCGGGGCATCTCCAGGAATGCCTGCCGACAGGGTTTCTGCGGCAGACAGCAGCCGTCAGGGCGATGCCTGGCCGGCTCCATCGCCGGCCGGCCCTTCGCTGAAGGTCATCACCGAGAGGGTACCCTCCTGCCAGTCGTCGGCGAAGAGTGTCGTCCCGTCGAAAAGTATGGTCCCGATGGAGCCGGGGATCGCATAACTGTCCAGATAGCGCCCTTCGAGATCGAAACGGTCGACGATCCCGACTCCGGACAGCTCGGCCCCGGGCTCACCGATCGTGCTGTCCAGGGCAACCGGCCTGAGGAGGACGTCGATCGTCCCGGCGGGGCCCCCCGTCACGTCGAGCAGGAACGTCTGGAGGGAGAAGGTCGTCATCCCGCCGCTCTCCCCGATCTCGGACTCCGGGATGTCCATGGGGAGATCCCGGGAGAAGGCGGATCGCATGGTCCCTGTCTCCAGGTCCATGAGCTGGATGTGGTTGGCATAATAGGAAGTGACCGCGAGCAGCCCGGGGGCGACCAGGGCGCAGTGGAGGTTGCGGTTCGCGCCCGGCAGCGACGCCGTGGGGTGCTCCCAGGTCCCGAACGAATCGTGCTCGGTTCCGTCGAGCCCCAGGAGCGTCACGAGGTGCCCGGGTTCAGTCAGGCTCACCACGGCGAGTGTCGAATCATCCACGAAGCAGAGGTCGTATGCCTGCATGAACGGGATGGAACGCGTCCACTCACCCGCCTTCGAGAAGAGGTCGATCCGTCCCAGCGACCGGTTCGCCACGGCTATGACTCCGCCGGTGCAGGCCACCTGTCCGATGCCGGTGAAGCAGCCCGGTCCCTCGCCGGGACTTCCCGCCCGCCACAGGACGTTGCCGGCGAGGTCCATTGCCACGAGCCTCTCCGCCTGGGGATCGGTGACGTACAGGGTGCATCCGGACGCGGCGAACGATTCTACGGTGAAGAACGCGGGCTCGGGAGAGTCGCCCCCGATGGTTACTCTTGTGCTGATGCTAACGAGATGTGTGCTGTCGCTTTCCCAGCGGCCTTCCGCGGAGCCCTCGGCCCAGTCGCTCCATCCCCGCAGGAATCCGTCCACCATGTCCTGGGGGATGCGGGCGCAGTCATCGGGCGGGTGCCAGCAGGAGCATGAGATGCACACCAGCAATGCGGCCTCGACCTTTGAACCGAGTCGGGTCACGATTCCCTCCGATCGGGCGGAAGTGCTTCGAACGAGGCTCCCCCCGGCATCGCGCCCCTTCCGGAAGACGGCACCGGGTGTCAGGATCTCCTGATCAGGACCAGATGTTAAAACCGATCCTGGCCGGTGGCCGACGGGTGAGCCGCGGGGGCGTCGCCGCGGTCCACCTCGGAGACGGCGAAGGAGAACTTGCCGGAGCTGTTGACGGGGATCGAAGGCACGCACACGACCTTGACCGAGACCCCCCGCGGCAGGACCTCCGTGATCTCCCTGCGCAGCCTCTCGACGTCATCGTCCTCGAAGCCGAGGTCGGGCACGATCCTGATCACCAGTTCGGACGGGTCCTTCTGGTAGATCTGCGACTGGCGTATGTGGGACAGCCCCTTGAAGGGGTAGGTCAGGTTCGAGGCCGAGAGAAGCGAGCCGTCCGGCATCACCAGGAGGTCCTCGACCTTCGTGTCCACGGCCGTGATCCTGGGGGAGATCCTGCCGCAGGGGCACTCGCCTTCAAGGAGCGTCGTCATGTCCCCCGTCCTGTACCGGAGCAGGGTGAAGGCGGTGTTGCTGAGGGAAGTGCCGATGAGTTCGCCCGTCTCTCCCGGACCGACATCAGATCCATCAGCGTCGAGGATCTCGAAGAAGGAGTTCTCCCAGTTGAGGTGCAGCCCGTTCCGGCACTCGAACTCGCTCGCGGAAACCACCCGCTCGGTTAGTCCGTAGTAGTCCCAGAGATAGCATCCGAACACGTCCTCGACGGCTTCCCGCTGGAAGTCGTGAAGGGGTTCCGCGCCGAAGAAGGCTCCCTTCAGCGTGGATCTGAGGTTCCCGCGCCTGAAGGCGAGGGCGAGGGCGTAGAGTGACGACGGGTATCCCGAGAGGAAGGTGATCTTCTTCTCCTCGAGATAGCCGTGGTAGTGTTCCGCGTTGTCGGGAGAGATGTGGTAGGTCGACAGGTACGACAGCCTGGCGGAGGGACACTCACGCCAGAACGGAGGTGTCTTCTGCTCGACGGGGACTATCCTGTGCCCTCCGAGCATGCCCACCCAGTCCTGCCCGAACCGGCAGCCGGCGGCGAGCCTGTGCCTCCAGATCAGGGCTCTCTCCCAGTCGATCGACTCCTGGTTCCAGTAGACCTTGAGCGGAAAGCCCGTCGTGCCGCTGGTTCCGTGCTTCACGAGCCTCGCCGGATCGATGTTCGCGGGGATGAAGGCCGAGGGCTGCTCGGCCACCATCCTCTTGTCGAGCAGGGGCAGCGTCTTCAGCACTCCCACCGGGTCGCTCCTCACGGCGGTCTCATCCGGGATCATGCCGTCGTAGTAAAGCGTGTTCCTGGCGGAGAGGATCACCTCTACGAGCTTCCTCCGGCGGTAGTCCTCTATGTCGCCTTCCGGCCAGTACTGCATCTTTCGCAGCTTGGAGACGAGCTTCCTGAAGCCGGGCGAGGACTCGTGAGTCCAACGGACGGACGAGATCGCGGATACGGCAAGGTTCTGGAGCCTGACGGGGAGGGATCGGTATATGCTGTAGCGCAATCCGGAATACACCGAAGACGCTTCTTTCTATTGTTGCACCCCATGGGACGATTGTTCGGAATATACTTTTTGTTATCCTTTTCGCACGCATAGCCCATATTCGACCTGTACGCACCAAGGAGAGGCAGATGGAGGACACCCGCCTGGCGGCTGTTGCGAGGTGCACGGAAGCCGTGTATCCGCAAGGCTCCCCGTTCGACCCCGGCTCCGTCCATCCGGAGTATCCCTGGGACAGGCGCGCCTGCGCAGGGACGAACCACGCCTACGATGCCGTCAGGCACGCCCTGGAGATCCTGGGGCTGGACGGCGGGCGGTCCGGCTCGAGCTCCTGGAACCCGCTGGGCTCGTTTGTGAAGCCGGGCGACACCGTCCTGCTCAAGCCCAACCTGGTCTGCGAAGGGCGTGAGGGCGACAGGGTGCAGTGGGAGCAGATCGTCACTTCGGCCGCGGTGGTCAGGGCGGTGCTGGACTACGTCCTGATAGCCCTCGGCGGATCAGGGAGGGTCGTGATCGCGGACTCCCCCCAGACGGACTCCGACTTCGATCTTACGGCGGAGCGGACGGGGCTGCGCGCGATGGCGGAGGAGATCGGCAGGAGATCCGGGGTGCCGGTCGAGCTCCTCGACCTCAGGCGCGAGCGCTGGATAGTTCGGGAAGGCGTCTGCACAGGCAGCGTCTCCCTTGCCGGAGATCCCATGGGAATGGTGGAAGTCGATCTCGGTGACAGGAGTCACTTCACCGGAAGCCCCGGCACGGCTCTCTTCTACGGCGCGTCCTACGACATCGGGGAGACCAACAGGAACCATTCCGGCGGACGGCATGTCTACGAGATCTGCGGAACCGCCCTGGCGGCGGATGCCATCATCAGCATCCCGAAGCTGAAGACCCACAAGAAATGCGGGATGACGGGATGCCTCAAGGGGATGGTGGGCCTGTCCGGAAACAAGAACATGCTGCCGCACTACAGGTTCGGCCCCCCTTCCAGGGGCGGCGACCAGTTCCCGGACGGCAGGAGGGCGGGCGGGCTGGAGAACACAGTGGTGACCGCCGCCAAGAGGCTCATGCTCCGCGGGGGACGGTTCACCGGACTCGCGATGGGCACGCTCAAGCCTCTCGGATACCGCCTCTTCGGATCGACCCGCGAGGTCGTCCGCAGCGGGAACTGGTACGGCAACGACACGATCTGGAGGACGGTGCTCGATCTGGCTGCGATACTGACTTACTGCGACTCCGGAGGCAGAATCCTGGATATCCCCGCGAGAAGGTTCTTCAACATCGTGGACGGGATCGTGGGAGGCGACGGGAACGGACCGCTCGATGCCGATCCCGTTCCGGCCGGGCTCCTGATCGCGGGGACCTCACCCGTGGTGGTCGATGCAGCGGCTGCGGCCGTCACAGGCCTCGACCCGCTCGGGCTCAGACTGATCGCAGAGGGTTTCGCCAGCCCGTGGAAGCTTTCTCCCTGCAGCCCCGAGGAGACTGTCGTGCGACTCGACCCCGACTGTCGCGACATCGGGGGGACGCGCTCCATCCCCGCTCTGGCAGCCTTCAGACCCCACTTCGCATGGAGGGCGCAGGGCCGGGAGAGGGGTCGTTGACCCCCGGCAGCCGACCCGGGGGGATGAGGGTCCTCCTGGCGATAGACGGCCTCGGTCCCGGAGGGGCCGAGAGGCAGTTCTGCCTTCTGTGCGAGAGCCTGAGGGACCGGGCGGATGTCGCGGTTTGGGCTCTCCACGGAGGATGCATGGCGTCGGTGATCGAAACCCTCGGCGTCCCCTTCGAGATCGGGATGTCCGGGAACGGGTCCAGGCTTCGCGCCGTTCGCTCCGCCATTGCCTTCTCGTCAGGCTTCCACCCGACGGTCGTACATTCATGGGGCTGGATAAGCGCGATCCTGATGGAGCGGGCCGCCCGGAGGGCCGGGGCGGCGCACGTGACCGGGCTCGTCAGGATGGGTACGCTTCCCAGGAGGAAGCGGGTGAGGCTGCTCCTTGCCTCGCGGCTGGGATCGCTTTGCATCGGCAACAGCGAGGCGGGGCTTTCGTCATGGAAGATACCCCCCCGACGTGCGAGGTTCGTGCCGAACGGATTCGACTCCCGGAGGATAGAGGGCCTGGAGTCGTCACCCGGTGGGCACCCGGTCTTCACGGCCGTCATGGCGGGCTCCATGGCGGCGCACAAGGACTTCGACACGCTGATCAGAGCTGCGGCCATCCTCCGGTCGAATTTCCCCGGAAGGTTCAGGTTCGACCTGCTGGGAGACGGACCGGACCGCTGCAGGCTCGAGGAGTTCGCAGCCAGGGAGCGCTGCGGAGATTCGGTCGCGTTCCATGGCCGGACGGACGATGTGATGCAATACTTAGTGGATGCAGACGCAGGAATCCTCCTCTCCCCCATGGGCGAGGGGATGTCCAACTTCCTGATGGAGTGCATGGCCGCAGGTCTGCCCGTGATCTGTACGGACACGGGCGGGAACTCGGAGCTCGTCAGGGATTCTGTAGACGGATGGACAGTCCCGCCCGGAGATGCCTACCGGGTCGCGGACAGGCTGGGAGCACTGGCGTCGGACACGGCGCTCTGCGCCGGCATGGGCCGCTGCGGCAGGGCGAGGATCCTCGCGGATTTTTCTGTGGAGACGATGGCGCGGGCAACCCTCGGCGTGTATTCCGAGGCTCTCGGGATGAAGGGTGCGGTGTGGCTCGATGAGTGCCGGTGAACCCCGGATACTGGTCGTGGGCAACAATTCCGGCGCGATGCACGGATCCCTGGTCATGACCAGGTATCTAGTGAAGGCGCTCTCCGATAACGGATGCTCGGTCACGGTCCTGGACAGGGCCTTCTCCCGAAGGAACACCGAGATCGGGAAGCTCCGGCTGCACAAGTTCGCCAGAGCAGCAGGCATGGCGCTCGAAGCCGGAACGCTCGGTCTGTCCGGCAGGTTCGACGCCGCCTTCTACCTCCCGGCCTCGCTGCCTCCCGCCCTGACCTTCGACTACTGGTTCCTCCCCCTGTTGAGGAGGCATGCCAGGTGCTGGATCGGCTATTCGCACATGGTGCGGTACAGGCAGCTCTCCGAGGGCAGCGACCGCTTCCAGGCGGTCAACTCCGTGAAGCTGTGGAATTCGTTCGACTGGTGCATCGGCCCGAGCGAGGCCGTCGCGAACGATCTTGCCGCCGTGGGGGTGCCCAGGGAAAAGGTCCGCGTACTCCTGAACTGCCTCCCGCCCGGGTGGGAGTTCGCACAGGCGGAGGATGCAGCCCGCAGGGCGAAGATCACTCCGGCCTCGATCCTGTTCCTGTCGACCGTCAGAGCCCGGAAGGGAGTCTGGGACCTCCTCGAGGCCTACGAGATCCTCTGTGGCAGCCGTGCGGATACTCCCCGCCTGGACATAATCGGCCCCGAAACCGATGCGGGGATCTTCGCCGCCATCTCGGAATGGGTCGCGGCACGCGGGCTGGGCGGGCGGATCACGCTCATGGGGGAGCTCGGCCACGCGGAGATCGAGGAGGGCTTCACCAGGGAGTCGTCCATCTTCGCGTTCCCGACGCGGCGCGAAGAGGCGTTCGGCCTGGTCCTCGCAGAAGCCATGAGCAAGGGGGTGCCGGTGGTCGCTACCAGGATCGGGGCGATCCCGGAAGTCCTGGAGAACGGGAGCGCCGGACTGCTGACGGAGCCGGGCGATCCGGCGGCGCTGGCCGGGGCACTCGGCAGGATGCTGGACGACGCGGAGGCCAGGACGGCATACGCCCTGAAGGGGCTCGAGGTTTCCAGAAAGTACTCGTTCGCGGAATACTCTCGCGCAGTCGGCGGAATACTGTCCTGGGCCGGGCTCGTGTGACGACCCGCCCCGGTCAGCGCTTCCTCTTCCTCTTCCCGCATACCTCCCGGAACAGGCCGTCGAGGGTCGAAGCCACCCTCCCGGCAGAGTAGGCGAAAGCTTTCGAGCGGATGGCATCCCCGTTCCAGCTCCGGGCCTTGGCCGACTCCATCGCGGCCGCAAGTTCCGCGGCCGAAACATCCACGTCCAGCAGGATGCCGTTCTCCGGACCGACCAGGTCCGGGACGCCGCCGACCTTCGTGGCGATGGCCGGCACTCCGGCCGACATCGCCTCCAGGATGACAAGCGGGACGCCTTCTGCGGCCGAAGGGAGCATCAGGCAGCCGGAAGCCGCATACAGCGACGGCATCCCTTCCGGATCGAGCGGTCCGGTGAAGACGATCCGGCGGGAAGCCGCGCAGGACCCGGCCTGTCTGCGAAGGCCCGCACCCAGGGACCCCTCCCCGGCGATCACGAGCCACGGATCGCCCGGCAGCATCGCAAACGCATCCATGAGGAGGCCGATCCGCTTCACCTCCTCGAGGCGCCCGGCGAATGCGAACAGGAAGGCTCCACCGGGTATCCCCCATCTTTCCCGGAAGGATGACCCGAGCTCCACGGAGGGTCTGTAGACTTCAGTATCGATCGCGTTGGGCAGCAGGGTGATCCTGTCCCGGGGTACGCCGTACGCGAGATCGGAGTCCAGGCACCTGCGGTCGATCGCTATGACGTGGTCTACATTCCGGTGCATCCACCCGAGGATCGACCCGTAGAGCCGGGGCAGCCCGGGCAGGCGTCCGATCCGGAATGTCGCGTAGGTGAGGGGGTTCTCCGATCCGTGCTGGTGGTGCACGATGGACGTCTCCGGGAATCGCGTCCTCCGGAGCAGGCAGAGGAGCATGGCCGCCTCGTTGCTGTGCGTGTAGACGAGATCCGGCTCGAGGCGCTCGAGCCTCCCGATATGAGTCAGGAGCCTCAGGGGGAAGAGTATCCTGTGCGGGAGGCGGCTCCTGTAGAGGGAGGGTCCGAGGCTGCCGTCGGAATCCGAATCGCCGGCCGAGGGCGTGAGGATCACCCAGCCTGCGGGCAGGTGCCTCCCGAGCGCACGGAGGAGGCCGCTCACACCACCTACGGCCCTCGGATCGTCCGGGGATGCTTCGGCGACTATTGCGACCGAGAGGTTTCCGGACCGGGTCGTCATGGCACCGGGGAGCGCGCCCCGGCCCGTCCAGCCTTGAGGACGGCCCATTCGACCCAGAGCTCCTGCGGCCACGTGTGCCCGGAGGCGCGGCGGAGCTCCCCCGAGCTCTCCAGCACGAAATAGCCGTCGACGCGATGAACCGCGGAATCCGAGTACCCGTATGACATCTCGGAGATCAGCATCCTGCCGTCCTTGAACAGTATGTCGTAAGCCATGGAATCGAAGCCGAGCCTTCGGTTTATGTCAAGGCAGAGCCTCACGGCCTCCTCCGGAACAGGCCTGTCGTAGTCGATCCTCCCGCTACCGCTGGCGCGGAAGTCGCCGGGGCGGTTGTTGCGCCAGAACCCGGTCGCGAACCTGTCCCCGATGGCCGTCACCCTGAGGTCCGCGGAATTCCCGGGGACGAACTCCTGCCAGTAGGCGACTCCGAAGGGCTCCATCGCCCTCCGCCGCCTCCCGAGGAAATCCCAGAACCACTCGTGGCCGATCCCGGAGAGCAGCCTCGAAAGCCTTCCCCTGCCTCCCTCCGCGCTCCTGTCCCACAGAGCGAGGCTGAACGTCCTCCGAAGGAACCGCATCATCTCCCGCCTGTCCCCCACAGCCCTGACGTTCACGCTCCCGGCTCCCGCCGGGCTCTTGAGCACGACCGGATAGTCCTCCTGCTCCGCGAGGCTGCACGCCTCGTCGAAATCGAAGCTCGCAACCGTCCTGGGGGTGGCCACTCCGGCGTGCCGGAAGAGGTAGCTCTGGGCGGCCTTGCTCTCGAAATGCCACACGGTCTCGAAGCCGGGCAGTACGGTGAGGCCCAGCCTCCGTTCGAGGAAGTAGATCTTCTCCTTCATGTAGCCCGCGAACTCGTGCCCCATGTACGGAGGTTTCCAGATCACGACGGAGGCGTCCGCGATCAGGTCGATCCAGTCGCTGCGGTCCAGATTGACCAGCGAGTGCTCCAGGCGCGGGCTTCCGGCGGCTCTGGCGGCTATGGCCTCGACGAATCTGTCGTGCCATCCCCCCCTGTCGCGGCCAACGGCTATCTTCAGGACCGGTTCCACCATGGCGGCTGCTCCGTGTGAGGCTGTTCCTTCGCTCACGCTCTCCCGGATTATGCAGCCTCGACACCCGCCGGGGTATGGAGTTCTTCAGGAAGGCGTCGATGACGGGTCTTTCGGGGGCAAGGGAGTCCGGAATCCCGGAGCGCGACTGGTACGCTCCGGACGTCCTTGCCCGCCTTATCCGCGGAGCGGTGCGCGAAGGCGCAGGGGAGCCGGTGCTTCCGATCCCGCCCGGATCCACCGTCCTGGTCAAACCCAACTGGGTGTACCACAGGAACAACGGCGGAGGAGGGACGGAATGCCTCTACACCTCCCCTGCGTTCGTGCTGGCCGCCCTCGAGATGGTCCTCGAATGCCGGCCCGCCAGGGTCGTCATAGGCGACGCCCCGATCCAGGGATGCCGCTGGGACGAGATCGTCACCCCTGAACTCCAGCGGCGCATCTCCGGTCTCGGAGCGGAGCCCGGGATCGAGGTCGTCGATTTCAGGCGCACGATAATGCGCGGGAGCGACCTGTCCGGAGGCTGCGACCTCGAGGTCCGCCCGGGTGACAGGTTCGCCCTGTTCGACCTCGGCTGCGACAGCCTGCTCGAGCCGGTCTCCACCCCCTCGGGCGGCTTCAGGGTGACCATGTACGATCCGGATCTCGTTTCGGCGAGACACCTCCCGGGCAGGCACCAGTATCTGATCGCGCGGGAGGCTCTGGAGGCCGATGTCATACTCAACCTCCCGAAGCTCAAGACCCACCGCAAGGCGGGCATGACCGGGGCTCTGAAGAATCTCGTCGGACTCAACGGCAACAAGGAGTTCCTGCCGCACCACAGGAAGGGCGGCTCTGCCGCGGGGGGGGACTGCTACCCCGGCCGGTCCGTGCTCAAGTCATTCGCCGAGGACATGCTGGACGAGTCTAACCGAAGGATCGGCAGGCCGTCCTTCCCGCGATGGCTCTTCGGGGCGCGGATCGCGCTCGAACTGCGCAGTCTGTTCGCGGGAGAGGCCGAGATCGACGGCGGGTGGTCGGGAAACGACACGGTATGGAGAACGGTGCTGGACATCAACAGGATCGCCCTCTACGGAAAGGCCGACGGCACGATGGCGGGGACTCCGCAGAGGAGGATCATCAACCTCTCGGACGCGCTCGTCTGCGGGCAGGGGGACGGACCCCTGATGCCCGAGCCCTTTCCGCTGGGCTTCGTGACGTACTCGGACAGCTCGGTCGACGCCGACAGGTTGCACTGCGCGCTCCTCGGCTTCGACCAGGGGCTCGTCCCCATGGTCAGGGAGGCCGGTGCCGGATTCCGCTGGCCGCTTCCCTCGTTCGAGGCGCCCGGGAACCTCGTGCGCATGCTGGACGCCCACCGATCAGGGCTCGCGGGAGGAAGGGTCCGGCCGTCAGGAGGCTGGTCCGTTCTGAACTGACGGGCCGTCAGCGGATACCGGATCCTCCGGCGGCTTCTTCGAGAGAATCCACGACCGGTCCCAGGAGATGCCTCTCCTCGACATGCATCCTGCCTCGCCTGCCCATGCCCGCCCGCAGGTCACCGTCGGCCAGTATCAGGTCCAGCCCGGCAGACAGGGCCGTGAGGTCGCCGTGCGCGCATGAACCGAGCGGTTCCGCGCCGGAGAGGAGCCCGTCCGGGTCGGAATTCAGGCTCACGACCGGCCTTTCCAGGTACCATGCCTCGAGGAAGGCGTTGGAGAAGCCCTCCGAGGGCGAAGTGTTGAGCAGCACCCGCGACGAGGCTATCAGCGACAGGGCATTCGGATGCGACACTTCGCCGAAGTACTCCACCCCGGGGATCTCCTTCACCCGCGCGAGCAGCTCGAGGCACGAACCTCCCTGGATGGCGCCTGCGATGGCAATCCTCCTGCCCCTGGAAGCCCCGCTCATGATGAACTCGACAAGCCTGTCGAAACCCTTGAAGGCGGAGAGGTGCCCGATCCAGGCTGCGTCGAAGCTGTCGGAACGCGCGGGCGCCTCCCGGGGGGGGACGAAGGCGTTCCTCGAGATCAGCGACTCGAGCCCCATGCGCCTGCAGGCCTCGAGCTGGCCTCCGTGCTGCGAGAGAACCAGGGACGCCCGCCTGAGAGCCCTCGTGATGAAGAACAGCCGGGCGGCAGGGCCGTAGCCTGCCCCGTGGACGAACCCGGATGGCCTGCTCCCGGGGCGTACCCTCAGGTCGTCGTCGCTGGCGAGGGCGGCCAGGTAGGTGGAGCCTGTGCGGCGGGAGACGGA
This sequence comes from Candidatus Fermentibacterota bacterium, assembly GCA_963718745.1. Lineage (GTDB taxonomy): Bacteria > Fermentibacterota > Fermentibacteria > Fermentibacterales > Fermentibacteraceae > Fermentibacter. Next base: position 1,216,919 of record OY970370.1, read on the forward strand.
TGCGACCGAGGGGGCAAAGAGCGAGAATCCCCTCGTATAGAGCGCGTCCGGCTGGAGTTCCGAAAGGAGCCTCCCCATGGCCGGCAGCCTGCTCGTCCAGAACCTTAGCCCCCTCGGCCAGCCGGAACCAGGAGGCCAGCCCGGGATCACTTCGACCCCGCCGATGCGCTTCCGGATCCCCCCTCCCGGGACGACCAGGGTGACGGTCCTGCCCCGGCGCGCCAGTTCGGACGACAGCAGGGCGATCTGCCGTTCGGAACCCCCGTCGGAGAGGTTCTCCAGAGCCCTGGCGCCTCCGCCGACGAAGCAGAAGGATTTCACGGGGCTCATCCGGGTCCGCCTCCATCCCGCTTCCCGTTCCGCCCCCCGCGCGAAGGGAGCCTGTGGAGCGCCGAGGCTGCGAGGTCCCCGATCCGCGCCCGGACCGAGGCGAGATCGGCGGTGTTCGGCATGGACTCCCTCCAGGGAAGGCCGGTGCGCCTGAGGAAGACCCCCGTGCCGAGCACCCATTCGAAGGAGTAGGCTATCAGGCTCGCGACTGCCGCTCCGTTCAGGAGCATCGTCGGGATCAGGACGAGGTTGAGGGCGACCTTCAGGAGGAAGGCGGCGACACGGGTGGCCACGTTGACAAGCGCCAGGTCGGAGCTCTCGAAGTAGCTCGCGGTCATCGACCTGTGTGCCTGGACGAGCGTGGAGCCGAGGAGGATCATGAAGGGGATGGCGGAGGGTTCGAACTCTGCGCCGTAGAGAAGCACGATGAGGGGCTTCCCGAGCAGTATCCCCAGCACGAAGAAGGGCAGCAGCACGATCGTGAGCTGGCGGGAGGCCCTGGCCGCCATCCTCGCCCTCTCCACCGGGTCCGCGACCGCCGCAAGAGACGGGAGGAGGACGGTGTTGGCCGACGTGGAGACCAGCCACAGCTTCTCGGCGAGGCTCGAGGCGAGCGCGAAGAATCCGACCGATTCGAGATCGAGCATGGACTTGATCATGTAGATGTCGATCCTGATTATCAGATACCACATCATGGCCGATGCGTGCAGCTTCACACCGTAGGTCAGGTACCTCTTCCAGAATCCATCGCAGAGCGGGGCTTCCGCAGGATCGGGTGACGGGTCCCGGCCTCGGCCGCGTGCCGAGAGCCCCAGGAGCATCAGCATGGTCATCACCAGGGACGATGCGACTACGGCTGTGAGCCCCCCCGTCACGCCGAGTCCGAGTATCACCAGCATGAGCGTGTAGCCTGCCACCAGCATCACGGGAGAGAGCGCCCTGATGGATGCGAGCCTTCCGAATCGCCGGAGGCCGCCGAGGAGGGACGACCAGTGGGCCTGGAGGATGCCCAGGGGCACCAGGGCGGCCGAAAGGATCATCAGGAGAGGACCGGAGTCGCCCAGGAACTGCTCCCTGAAGAAGAGGGCGAAGACGGCGAAGACCGCCAGGCCTGCGATCGACTGGAGCCCGGCCGCCCTGAGGCTCACTCCGAGCATCCGTCTCTGTGGCAGCGTGCCGTTCGAGATGAAGCAGACGTTGGTCTGGACGATCCCGAGCAGCACGAAGCTGATGATGAGATCCGGGGTCGTGTGGAGCAGTGCGAAGGCGCCCCGACCCGCGGGTCCGAGCGCCCGGGCCGTGATCATGCCGCCGGCCAGCGCCGCGAGGAAGGCGAGGATGTTCCCCGCGAAGGTCACCGCCACGTTCCTGTGGGCGGACCCGCCGGAGGCGCCGTCACCCGGTAGGGACGGGTGCGGCGTCAGAGCAGCTCCGAGAGGTATCCGCCGAACACGGCGCCGGTCCTCTCCGCAGTGTACCCGGACCTGACCGCAGGGTCTCCCCAGGGATGGCTGCCGCCTCCCGGGGATTCCAGGAAGGATGCAAGCGAGACCAGCCCGTCCGCCACTGAGAGGGGGCTGCCCGTCTCGGTCACCCAGCCGCCCAGGTCGCGGACCAGCGTACTGCAGGCGCCCGGACGGCAGATCCCCATGACGGGCCGCCCCGCGCCGATGTAGTCGATGAGCTTCGACGGGAGGAAGGCTCCCGATTCGACCTCCGAGGGAGTGATCACGAGCAGCGCGTCGGCGCTGCGCATCAGCGCGAGGCTCTCCAGATAGGACACAGGGGGATGGAAGGACACCACTCCGGGAGGAAGACCGGGATCCTCGAAACCGCCCTGGCAGGCACCGTAGAACTCGAATCTCAGCTTGTCGAGGATCGCGGGCTCCCGTTGGCGGATCAGATCCAGTGCAGTGACGAGGTCCGAGGGGGTCCGGGAGCCGTACAGGCTTCCGAGATGGCGGATGATGAATGGTCCCCCGCTGCGGCGCGGCTCTGCGGGCGGAAAGAGATCCTCCTCGAACCCGTGGGCGACGACTCGCGATCTGGCAAGTGTTTCGCCACCGTAGTCCCGGAGCGTGAGGTCCCTCATCTCCGAACAGGGGAAGACGAGCATGTCGGCGCTCCCGACCACCGCCCTCTCCATCCTCGCGTGGATGGCGCGGGCGGGCCCCGTCCGCCTGAACATCGGGTTCGTGACCCATGGATCCCCGAAATACGCCGCCCAGCGGATGCCCGGCAGCCGGCGCCTCGCCAGGAGCCCCGCCAGATGAGTGCTCATGGGCGACGCGAAAGTCACCAGGATGTCGCTCTCCGTGGGGTGGAGATGCCTCAGCTCGAAAGCAGCGGGCGACGCCCAGGGCCTGTAGATGTCGGGGATCTGGAGGAGCTGGGAGAAGGGGGTCCGGTACAGGATCCTGCGGGCGAGGAGGTGCAGGGGCTTTTCTCTGAAGGTGACCGTGCGGACCTCCTCGGCTCCGAGGGCGGCGATGCCCTCGAGGCCGGGGTCGGGCTCTCTCCCGTCGTCCCCGGCGATGACGCAGAACCTGCTCCCGCTGTGTCTGAGGAGCCTCCAGACGACGACCGACATGGCGGCCATCGCAGGCGGATACGCGAATGACAAGGCCAGGAGCCTGCTGTCGCTCAAGGATTCTCGCCTCCAGAAGTGCCCCGTATGCAAAGGAATCGCACGGCAATATAATTTCGGCTGGGATCGAAAGCTCCGGATCGTCGCGGGGGACTGGCCGCGGGTCGGGGGAACGGGCGGCGGACGGCGTGTCCGTGCACATCAGAGATGCTCCTGGAGGTGGCGCGACGGAGGTGCGGAGGGTTCTCGTGCTGGGCGGGAGCGGCATGCTCGGGCACAGGATGTTCGAGGTCCTGTCGAAATGCTTCCCGACGACCGGCACCGTACGGGATCAGGAAGGCGCACCGCTCTCCCCGGCGGGTTTCTTCGGTTCGCTCGAGCCGGGCTCCATCGTCCGAGGCGTGGACGCCCGCAGGTTCGAGACCGTCGAGCGATGCATCGAGCACGTCTCTCCGTCCCACATAGTGAACTGCATCGGCGTGATAAGGCAGCTTCCGGAGGGATCGGACCCGGTAGTCTCGATCGAGCTGAACTCCCTCTTCCCCCACCGTCTGGCCTCTGTCTGCAGGATGCGGGGGATCCGGCTCATCCATGTGGGTACCGACTGCGTCTTCTCGGGCAGCAGGGGATCCTACACAGAGGCCGACCCTCCCGACGCGGTCGATCTCTACGGCCGCTCGAAGGCGATGGGGGAGCCAGTCTCGGATGGCTGCCTGACACTTCGGACATCCATAATCGGCCGGGAACTCCGCCGGACCACCGGGCTGCTGGAGTGGTTCCTGTCACGGAGGAACGGACGTGTGTCCGGATACAGCAACGCCATCTGGAGCGGACTTACCACCGGCGCCCTCTCCGGCGTCGTCGCGGAGATCATAAGGATGGGTTCTCCGGCCGAGGGGCTCTTCCATGTCGCCTCCGGCCCGCTTTCTAAGTACGATCTGCTCAGGCGCATCGACCGCGCCCTCGAACTGGGCATCGAGGTGATCCCGGCGCTCGAGCCGGTGGAGGACCGCAGCCTCCGCCCCGACAGGTTCACGACTCAGACGGGCATCCCCATGCCCTCGATGGACGACATGATATCCTCGCTCCGCGTGGATCTCGAACGCTACGACGAATGGAGAGGCCGGAATGGGAACCCTTGACGGTAAGAGGCTGCTCGTCACAGGCGGAACCGGCTCCCTGGGGCAGGTGCTCGTCAGGAGGCTGCTCTCAGGCGAGATGGGAACGCCGGCGAAGGTGATAGTCTTCTCACGGGACGAGGCCAAGCAGCACTTCATGCGCATCGAGTACGCGAACCGGCTCGCGGCCACTGACGAGATCATCTTCGACAACTCCAGGCGCCTGCTCGAGTTCAGGATCGGCGACGTCAGGGACTTCCATGCTGTAGCTTCCGTCCTCCAGGAGGCCGACGTCGTCTTCAGCGCCGCCGCCCTCAAGCAGGTCCCGACCTGCGAGTACTTCCCCTTCGAGGCGGTGCAGACCAACATCGCGGGGCCGGAGAACATCGTGCGTGCCATCCAGGAGCACAGGCTGCCGGTCGAGACGGTGGTGGGTATCTCCACCGACAAGGCGTGCAAGCCGGTGAACGTCATGGGCATGACCAAGGCGATACAGGAGCGGGTGTTCCAGCAGGGCAACATGAGGCATCCCTCGACGCGGTTCATCTGCGTGCGGTACGGGAACGTCCTTGCCTCGAGGGGATCGGTGATCCCCCTCTTCCTCGACCAGATCAGGTCAGGTGGACCGGTGACGATCACGACCACGGACATGACGCGATTCCTGCTGAGCCTCGACGACGCCGTGGACACGGTCTTCGCGGCCGTCCGGGACGCGGCGCCGGGTGAGACCTGGATCCCCAGGGCGCCCTCGGCTCTGATGCTCGACCTCGCCGAGACCCTGATCGGTGACAGGCCCGTGCAGATAATCACGACGGGGATCCGCCCGGGAGAGAAGATCCACGAGATCCTCGTCTCCGAGGAGGAGGCGTTCAGGACCGTAGTGAAGAGCGACCGGTTCTACGCTATCAGGTCGATCCTGCCCGAGGTCCGGTCCGACGACGGCGGGGGCGAGCTGATAGGCGGGGAATACAGCTCCGCGGGGTCGCTCGTCGACCGGGACCGCCTCAGGAACCTCCTCGAGAGCAACGCGCTCATGCCCGACCAGGTGGGAATCTCCGGCGGAGAGCTGCTCCGATGAGGCTGGTCACTGTCCTGGGCACCAGGCCGGAGATAATCCGGCTCTCCATCCTGATAGGCAGACTGGACGGCCTCTGCGAGCACACGCTCGTCCACACCGGCCAGAACTCGGACCCCCGCCTGAGCGGCCTGTTCTTCGAGGAGCTCGGAGTGAGGCAGCCCGATGTCTTCCTGGGAGTCGACACGTCGAGCCCCGGGCGGCAGATAGCCGGAGTACTCGAGGGATGCGAGAGGGTCTTCACGGAGAGGAGACCCGACAGGGTCCTCGTCCTGGGCGACACCAACAGCGCGCTCTCGGTCTTCATGGCGAAGAGGATGGGGATTCCCGTCTTCCACATGGAGGCGGGCAACCGCTGCTTCGACGACAGGGTACCCGAGGAGGTCAACCGCCGGGTCGTGGACACCTGCAGCGACATCCTGCTCCCCTACACGGAGAGGAGCAGGGACAACCTGGTCAGGGAGGGTATCCACTCCTCGAGGATCCTGGTCACGGGCAACCCCATACTCGAGGTCCTGGAGCGCCATCGCGGAGCGGTGGACTCCTCGGGGGTGCTGGGCACCCTCGGACTCGAACCGGGAGGCTATTTCCTCGTCACCGCGCACAGGGCCGAGAACGTCGATCCCGAGCCTAGGCTCCGCAGCCTGGTGGCCTCGCTTTCACTCATCAGCCGCGAGTACGGGCTGCCGGTCATAGTCAGCACGCATCCCCGGACGAGGAACAGGATGGCGTCTCTCGAAGGGTTCAGTGTCGACCCGGGCGTCAGGTTCGCCGAACCGTTCGGACTGCCGGACTTCGTGAGGCTCGAGAAGGGCGCCAGATGCGTCCTCTCCGACAGCGGCACGGTCCAGGAGGAGTGCTGCATCCAGAGGATCCCGAACGTCACGCTCAGGGACGTCACGGAGAGGCCCGAGACAGTCGAGTGCGGAAGCAACATCCTCTCGGGCGTCGAGCCTGACAACGTCGCAAGATGCGTCAGGACCGCCCTCGGAAGATCGCCGGACTGGACCCCGCCCGCCGAGTACATGAGAACGGACGTCTCGGAGGGGGTCGCCTCGATCCTGATGTCGCGGCTCGACTCCCTCCCGTCGCGCTGACGGAGGAAATTGCCCTCTCCGCTGTACCTTCTCATTGTCGCGGCCGGCCTGCTCCTCACGCTCACGTCCCTCGTGTCGGCCCGGGCCAGGCGCCTGCTCTTCTACGCGCTGATGTTCATGACAATGGGCGGCCTGCAGCTGGAGGTCCCTTTCTTCGGGTCCGGGATGAGGTCGTATCTCGCCCTGCTGCTCCTCGCAGTGTCGGGACGATCGGTCACGGTGGCCGTCGCATGGCTCAGATCGACGAGGATCCTCAACTCCGCTATCGCCCTGGCAGTCTACATCGTGGCGTCGAACCTGATCCTGAGCTCCGACCCCTCGTTCAAGACGGCCTTCGAGAACGCCGGAAACTTCGTGTTCTTCCTGCTCTGCGTGGCATTCCTGCTCAGCGGGACCGACAAACAGGTGCGGTGGCTGATCATTGTCACTGCGCTGGGGCTCTTCTCCAACATCCTGGCATACACGCCCAGATGGGTGCCGTTCCTGGCCGGGACAACCGTGTTCGGCCCCGTGCCGCACTACCAGGAGCCTGCGGGAAGCGGGCTCTTCCTCCTGCCCGTGCTCCTCATGGCCTGGCATGCGGCCCGCAGGCCGCGAACCAGGTTCCTGACGCTCTGCGGTCTTGCATTCGTGACGGTGGCGACCTTCATCACTGGCGCCAGGACGCCCACCGCAGCCTACATCGCGGTCCTAGCACTTTACAGGCGGAAGGTCTGGTGGGCTCTGCTCCTGATGATCATGGGACTGTTCGTCTTCACACTGCTGCCGGAGAACGAGCAGACGGAGCGGATGGTCGACCGCATCCAGCAGCTCTCGATGGCGGCCAGGACCGGCACGCTGCAGGAGAATCCCGACGCCGGGATGAGGATCGAGAACATCCGGATCGCCCTCACGGGCTTCACGGAGAAGCCCGTCTTCGGCTGGGGGGTGGGTTCGTGGTACTCCTACAGGCAGACCAGCACGGGCATGCTCGGATACACCCTCTCCGCGCACAGCGGATGGGCTCTGCTCCTGTTCGAGACAGGCCTGGTCGGCACGATCCTCTACTTCTTCTTCGTCATCAGGTGCCTGAAGGGACTGCCTCTCAGGTTCTCCGGCAATCTGGCGGAGGACATAGGATTCGTCGCGGTGCTCGGGACTCTCGCCGTCCTGGTGGTCAGCCTGGGGGGGGATACCCTGCTCAAGAGGGGGACATTCATGCTCCTCGGCCTAGGGGCTTTCGCCAGAATCCGCAGGTTCAGGGACGAGATAGCCGGAAGGGCAAAGGGCGGGGAGGCCGGGAGTGCATGACCGTGCGATCGCCGAGTCCGGCCGCCCGGAAACGCCAGGGGGGCGATCCATCGCCTACACGGCCGGTGCGGTGACCCTTTTCTGCATCTTCACCCTGCGCATCCTGCTCGTGTTCATCGCCGGAGATCCGGGGAATGCGGCGAGCTGGGCGTCATGGACCATCGAACCCGATTCGTACACCTATTTCGCTCTCGCGGATGACCTTTCCGACGGCACCCAGGACAGCGCGTCCACGAGGACCCCGGCCTATCCGGCCCTGATCCTGGCCCTGTCCGAAGAGGGGGCGGAGTCGACCCTGCCCCTGGTGCTGGTGCAGCAGCTCGCGGATCTCGCGACCGCACTGCTCATCGGCGCACTCGTCCTGAAATCCGGGTGCCGGATCTGGTGGGCGGCTCCGTCGCTGTACCTCCTGCTGCCGGCAGCTGCGGCTACGTCGTCCAGGATCCTCCCGGATACGTTCCTCGCACTCCTGGCGGCCGCAAGCGGCATGATCTGGCTCGAGGCGGCGACTACGGGCAGCAGGAAACGGCTTGCAGGCGCCTATGGTCTGATAGGTCTGCTGCTGTCGGCAGGTTCGCTCCTGAAGCCGGTCTTCCTGTTCGCGCCTGCGGTCTACGTGCTGCTGGTTCCCTTCACCAGGGTCCGCTCCGGCGCGACGCGGATCGCCGCGGTGCTTGTGATGCTGGCGGCCGCGGCCGCAGGACCCGCCCTCTGGCGGCTCCACAACAGGTCGTCCTTCGGCCTGGACGCGATCTCGGCACAGGATGGCTACGAACAGGCAGGCAGGGTGTGGATCCTCACCGGAAGAGCTACGCAGTACGAATTCCTGAACGGGATAAGGGACAGCGTGGAAACGCTTTCCACCCGGGATGGCACGATCGACTACGGGCTGAGGAGCAGCATCTACAGGGAGATGGCGCTGGAGGAGTTCGGGCGTCACCCCGCGGAGGTGATCCTTCCGCATCTGACGAGCTGGCCGAGGTTCTTCTCGACCGGCATCGGGAACACGCTCCGATACCTCGGGCTGCCGGAAGGCGGGCCGGCTGCGGCTCCCCTCAAGGCGGCCGGCGCACTCGTGATCCTGGCGATGCCCGCTGGCTTCGCAGCCGGGCTCGTCATCGGCCGCATCCGCAGGAAACTCCTGCCCCTCCTGCTTCTCGCGGGTGCCTGGATGATCGTGATGTCGCTGGTGCACGGACCGCTGGCGGGTCCGCGCTACGGGCTCACGTTCTTCCCGCTGCTCTGCGCTGCTGGAATCGCGTCCCTGAGCCTCCTGGCGAGCTCCTCCGAACAGACGAAGAGGAAGGGCACGAGCAGCCAGTAGAACATCAGGCCGTACCTGAACGAGGCTATCGGTCCGATGACCGGCACCGAATAGATGAACCAGGCCAGACCCAGCCAGAACAGGCGGTCCAGCCGCCTCCTGACGGATCTCGACAGGATTGCGGCGAGCAGCGCGATCCCCAGCGGCATCTGGACGAGGGTCGAGAGGCCGGCGTAGAGCAGCGGCTTCCTGTCTGTCGGCGTGGTTCCGAGATAGGGCCTGTGCGCGTCCAGGTTCACGAAGAACTTGGGCCATCTGGTGAATTCGAAGTATGCGACACGCATGGGATTCGACCTCAGGGCGTCGATTGTTACCGCTCTGAATACGCTGTCCCTGACCCCGTAGTCGATCCGCCCGTCCACGCTCGAGATGGTCTCCAGGCTGTCCCTGAACAGCCAGAACTTCTCCCCGCCCACTCCCACGCCATGGTAGTCTGCCATCTGGACCGTTCTGCCCATGGGCTCGAACGCGTCCTGCGTGGTCATTCCAGGCATCCCGAACGCCGCCATGTTGTGCGCGCGCAGCAGCAGGTATGCCGTCAGGCAGACGACCGCCAGCGCGGAGGCGAACACGGCCCTCGCCTTCCTGCCGGGACGGGGCGGGATGAAGACGAGCGCGAAATAGATCGAGGGGGCATACAGGACTGCTGGCTTGAGAAGCAGCGCGGCTGCGAAGCACAGCCCGCCCAGGAGACCGTGGAGCAGCGCCCGGGGGATTCCGGTCCCCGGTCCGGTCCGCAGCCACAGCAGTCCCGAGAAAGCGATGAACATGGAGACTATCACATCGGGTATCAGGTAGGAGGAGTAGATGATCCCCGACGGCAGCAGCAGGTAGTACGCCCCGGCCCAGACGGCACGTGATCTCCCGAGCAGGGGTCTCGATGCCGCGATGACGACCAGGGCGGTGAACAGGTCGGCGATCTGCTGGATCAGCATGGTGGCCGTCCATCTGGGACCGGCGAGGTCCCTCGTGGCCAGCAGCAGCATGGGGTAGCCCGGCGTGCGGAACAGGGGCTGGTCCTGGGTTCCGTCCTCGAGGTCGGCCGTTGCGTGCAGGTATGAATAGGTGTCCGTGTAGAATATCCTGCCCTCCCAGGAATCGCTTCCGGGGTTCCCGATGAGCAGCAGGGCTGCTATGCGGAGCAGGAGGACCGATGCCATGACGGCTGCCGGAACCTTCGTCCTGGTGTCCGGGAGCGCCACCTTCACCCGGCCGCCCCGGAGCTGCGGTCGAGGAGCGAGGCGGCAAGGCCTCGGGACTCCATTATGCAGTGGTCCATGTTGAAGTACTCGAACCGTCCGAGTCTGCCGTGTGTGACCAGGTTCTCGAAGGGAGCCAGTGCGGACAGGGCCCTTGCGGTCGCTTCCTTGTAGTCGAGGGTTCTCAGCGGGTATGTGTTCTCCCAGTCGACGACCTTCCAGCTGCCCACGGCCCCCGGCTTCAGGAGCCCGTACTTGGACAGACCGGTCACGGCCAGGTCCAGCAGCTCCTGCCCGGAGGCTCCGGAGATCCTGTCGCTTCCTGTCGTCGTGAACTCCACGCAAAGCGACGTCCGGCCCTCGGGGGACATCAGCGGGCTCATGTTCCCGGGCTCGCTCACCCGGTTGAAGGCGGTCCTGTCGTCGGCGAAGTAGACCCACGGGGTGGAGCCGAATACTGTCTCCTGATCGAGCGTGAGCAGCAGGAACCGGGTGGAGATGTAGACCAGCCCGGGATCGGGAAGCCCGAGCATCCGGCACAGGTCCTCGAGCGAGATGCTGGACAGCACGAAGTCTGCATCCATGCCCGTATCCGCCGTATGGATCTCGAAGCCGCCCTTTCCGGGCGTGATCCCCTCCACGGGCTCGGCCGCATGGAGGGTGAAGCGGGGGTCCGAGGCGCAGTAACCCAGGAGGGCGTCGATTATGGTCCCGCTTCCCCTGTCGGGATAGAAGCAGCGGGAGTTCAGGAAGGGGTCCTCCTCCGCCTCGAGAGCCTTAGGCTTCATACCGAGGAAGGTCCGCTTGAACAGGTCCCAGAGTGTGAAGACTCCTATCCTCTGCCTCCCGAAATCCGCGGAGATCTTGCTCCCGGGGACGCCCCACGTCTTCTCGGTGAAGGGGCCGAAGTAGATGTCGTAGAGCTTCCTGCCGAACCTGTTCCTTATGAAGTCCTCGAAGCTGTCGTCCCTCCACTCCGTGAACAGGGAAGCCACCCTGCCGCCGAGGAAGCTCGCGGCGCATGCGGCGGAGGTCCATGGAGGGACCCCCTTGAGTATGTCCAGGCCCTTCATGGGGTAGGGGATGAAGTGGTCCCGGAAGACCACTCTCGGTTTGTAGATGCGCGCGCGCAGCGCGTCGCCGAGTAGCACCGAGAGGAATTCGTTGAAAGAGCGGTCTACGGAGTGGATGTTGTGCGGTCCGAAGTCGAAGGAGAACCCGTCGAGATCGACGGTCTGGCACAGCCCTCCGGCGGTCGCCCTCCTCTCGAAGAGGTGTATCTCCATGTCCCTGTCCCCGCCCTCGGTCTGCAGCAACCAGTAGGCCGCGGACAGCCCGGACACGCCTCCACCCACGACTGCGATCCTCATCCGGATCCCTTCATCAGCCGCCTCCGCGCGGAATTGAAATCGGCGTAAGCCCTTCGCCAGTCGTTGCCGTGCAGGTACTTCATGCCCACCATGAGCCCGATCAGCACCTGGGGCACGAACTGCAGGGCGTGGACGATTATGGGCAGCGAAGCGTAGTCGGAGAAGGAGTAGCCCATGAGTCCCAGGCTGGTGGCGACCGCCGCGTGGTAGGAACCGATGAAACCGGGAGCAGATGGGATGAGGGCTGCGAAATAGACCAGGACTATGGATCCCAGCACCCCGAGCGCCGACACCGAGGGCAGCATGGTCCGCAGACCGCAGTAGGCGGTCACTATGGTGTAGGTCCACAGGAGGAAGGTGGTCGCGAGAACCTTCATCCCCCGGGTGCCCGTTGCCATCTCCCTCATCTGGGTCGAGAGGGCGTGAAGGATCCTCGAGATCCCTCCCCCGGCTCCACCCCTCCTCGAGTGGAGCAGCGCCGCGGTACAGACGAGGGCGATCGCAAGGAGCACGATGAGCGCTACAGACAGGATTCGACCGTACTGCCTGACGGCCAGGAGCGCGAACAGTATGCCGATGAGGGCCAGGAAGGACAGATCCATGAGTGTCTCGCCGATGAGCGACGCTACGGTCCTGCGATAGGGGAGGCCGGCCTTGTCCCTCAGGTACTGCACCCTTATCGCATCGCCCATCCTCAGGGGGAACAGATTGTTGCAGGCCTTGCCGATATACATCCCCCCCGCTGTCGGACCGAACGGACCTCCCCCCAGGAGCGCGCGCCATCTGGCCGCACGGACCAGGGGTTCCAGGCAGGCGAGGATCACGTAGAAGGCCGTCCATCCGGGGTCGATATGCGAGAAGCTCGACAGGAGGCTTTGTGGATCGATCCTGGAGTACATCAGGAACAGTATCAGGATCGAGACGGACACAGGCACGGCGGTGCGAAGGATCTCGGTCCACCGGGCTCCGGCCCGTCGTTTCCCGCCTTCCTCCCCGGGAAGGGTCTCCCGGTGCTCTTCGTGCGTGCTCACAGCAGCTCGCCCCGTCTGTAGGCCGGGAAGTACCCGCCGTCGTGCACGGGCGAGCCCGTGAGCTCGGCGTAGGCCGCCCGGTCGATCACCAGTCCCAGCAGGTGGTTCTCGGCGGTCGAGTTCGAGAACTGCTTCTTGAATCTGAACAGGCCGTCCTCGCCCCCGGAGCCCGATGCGGAACCGAGCAGGCACCTGCGGCATCCGGTCTCCGCGAGCCACTTCAATTCCTCGGAATAGAGCCGGTAGTTGGCGCTGCAGTCGTAGGCCCTTGCGTCCGAGGCGTGGAGGTGGGAATAGGCGTCCGGGCCGTCGACGATCCAGATGTGGATCGCGTGGATCCCTTCGCCGTCGCGGAGAACCGCGAGGAGCACGCCGTCGAGTGCGAAGAGCCCCTGGAAGTACCCGGCCGAGAGGGCCTTGAGCCCCGCGAGCCCGTGCCTCTCGACGAGGATGCTCCAGAGGCGCATCCAGTCGTCCAGCAGGGCGAGCCTCTCCTCCTGCACGAACCCGACCTCGAACCCGAATTTCTCGGAGGCCCTCCGTGAATAGTAACAGACCTTCTCGGGGAAGAGGTTGGCGGAAGCAAGCGAGTTGTCGACCATGAGGTGCGTCTTCCACCTGATCGCAACGTCCCATCTGTCTGCGGAGGGGATGAATCCCGTCAACGGATCGGTGACTATCGTCGCCGAAACCATCCCGCCGGCCCCATCCGACTTGAGGCTCTCGAGGAGCGCATCCTCGTCGGATATCCTGAACATGGGGTAGGGGTACACGAGGTCTTCGCGGCTGGTCCCGGGAATCCTCCGGCGGAGGAGGCTCCCGACTTCCTCATGGAGAAGCAGAGGCGTCCCGAAATCCACCAGGCACCCGCAATACTCCGTGGAGTTGTAGAAGCTCACGCAGCCCCCCGGACAGGTGTGCACGTGCTTTCGGACGGCAGGGGGCGGGGGCCGGATCCGGCTCCCGTCTGCGTGGGAACGGCATGGATCGTCAGAAGTGCTTCTTCCCCGCGACGCCGAACAGGTCGGCGCAGTACTGCGGAACGTCCTCCCCGAGCCTGTAGAATGCCTTTATGGCGTCCTCTCCGAGAGCGTACATCTGAGCCTCGCTGAGTGGCTTGAGGTAGATCCCCTTCATCTCCAGCACCTTGAGACCCGCCAGGGAGAGATGCTCGGTCAGCATGTCGACGGTATAGAGCCTGCGGTGTCCGACCATGATATCCTTAGGCGCCAGGGTCCTGTAGCTGTCCAGCAGACCCATCTGCAGGCCGGCCCGCCTGTTCAGGGACATGCAGTTGGGGACGGCGACGAAGAGGAGCCCGTCGTCGGCCAGCAGCGCCTCGAGCCGCCCCAGGCACTCGACGGGATCGCTGACATGCTCGAGCACATGCATGAGGAAGATGTTGTCGTACTTTCTCCCTGGGTCGAACTCCTCGATGAGGGCCCTGTGGCAGACGACGTCCCGCCCTGTCCTCGATCTCATCAGCTCCAGGTTGCTGGAGGAGGCGTCGAGGACCTCGAGACCCTCGAAATGCTCGATCAGGAACCTGGTGGAATACCCTTCCCCGCAGCCGACCTCCAGGGCGCTCGACCTCTTCCTTGCCGTCCTCAAGATCAGTTCGTTGCACCTGTCGATGAGGAGATAGTCCATGTAGTCGCCCTTCTCGTAGAAGGACCGCAGATCTTCGAGCCTTTCGGTTTCATCTGCGCACATGCAACACTCCTTCTGAAGGGGTTCGACCGGAATGTCTCCGGCAAGGGCCAGGCGGGTGGAATCCTCTACAGCCCTCCGGAGATGGTTATGCAGGATCCTGTCACATAGTCCGAGTTCTCGAGGAACACGAGCGCGTTGGTCAGGTTCCCAGGATCGCCGAAGTCACCCGTGGGGACGGAGGATCTGAAGCTATCCCTAACCTGGTCGGGGATTTCCATGGACAGCCCCGTGTTCATGAATCCGAGTTCAATGTAGTTGACTGTGATCCCCATCCGGGCGTTCTCGACTGCGGCAGTCCTGGACAGCCCTCTCAGGGCTTCCTTCGAAGAGCTGTAGGCTGCCGTGCCGGGAGACCCGATCCTGCCGGAGACCGAGCCGACCAGGGCGATCCTCCCCCAGCGGGCAGGCCTCATCCTCCCGAGGAATGCCGAGAGCACGAAGAAGGCTCCGTTCAGGTTCACGTCCACGACCCTGAGCCAGTCCCCGGGTGTGAGCCGGTGCAGTACCCTGTCCACCTTCAATGCAGGCATGTAGGTAAGGAAGACCCGCGACTCGCCGGCGAACACGCTTTCCGCAAGGGCTTCGCACTCCGCCGCCTTCGTCACGTCGCATCTGCGGGACTCCACGTTCGAAAGCGGCTCGGGAGGTGTCTCGTTGTAGGTGGAGACCACCCTCCTCCCGCTATTCGCGAGTCCTGCACATACCACCCTGCCGACGTGCGACGATCCTCCTACCACGACATGGAGAGGTGCGTCCATCAGGTTGTCACCACCTCAGGAGCGAGGCGCCCCAGGCCCAGCCCGCCCCTACTGCTACGAATCCTACGATCTCTCCCGGGTGTATCGCTCCGCTCCTGTTCACTTCGTCGAGGAGAAGAGGGATCGTGGCACTCGATGTGTTCGCGTAGCGGTCCATGTTGGTGTGGAATCTCTCGAACGGAATCCCGAGGCGCCGGGCGCTCTCCTCGAGGATCCGGATGCTCGGTTGATGCGGTATCACATGGTCGACATCGCAGGGTTCGAGGCCGGACTTCGCCAGCACGCTCCTCAGCGCGTCAGGGATCACCTGGACTGCGGTCTCGTAGACCTGGTGCCCGTCCATCCTGTAGAAGTGCATCCCCGCGGCGACGGTCTCGGGAGTCGCCGGGAGCTCGGAGCCTCCTGCGGGAACAGTGAAAGCCTCGTATCCTCGGCCGTCCGAGTACAGCCTGGAGCAGAGGAAGCCGGAGTCGTCCCCGGTGTGGGAGAGTATGACCGCGCCAGCCCCGTCTCCGAAGAAGACGCAGTCGCGCCTGCTCCAGTCCGTGATCCGGGAGAAGGTGTCGGCGCCGATCACCATTACCTTGTGCGACATGCCGGTGCCCACGAACTGCGCACCGACCGTCAGTGCATAGATGAAGCCTGCGCATACGGCGTTCACGTCGAACGCCGCCGCGTTCGTTGCGCCGAGAGCAGCCTGGATCCTGGGGGCGGTGGCCGGCGCGATCCGGTCGGGAGTGGCGGTGGCAAGGATTATCATGTCCAGTTCGTCTGCCGGGAGTCCCGCGTTTTCGAGCGCCCGCCGTGCAGCGCATATGGCCATCGTCGAGGTGGATTCGGAGGATCCTGCGATGCGCCTTTCCGCGATGCCTAGCTTGTCGCGGATCCAGGCGTCGGATGTGTGGACGCTGGACTCCAGTTCTCCGTTAGTGACGCGGCGCTCCGGAGCGCAGCTGCCGGTTCCCACGATCTTGACACGTCGGACGAATGTCTCCTGGGCCAATTCAGCTCTCTCCGATCCGGCAGTGAGGACAGCCGTACTTCCCGTCCGCGAGACCCTTTCGATACTGCTCCTCCAGTTGCAGCATCCTGAAGCTGCGCTTCTTGAGGAACTTCGCCGGGACTCCACCGTGGATCTCCCCGTCGGGGATGTCCCGGACTACGAGCGAGCCCGCTCCGGCACAGCTGCACTCTCCCATCGTGACGCCCGGGAGTATCGTGACCGACGCTCCTGCGAGCGCGTGCTTCCTGAACAGCACCGGCTTCCAGGCGAACTCCCTCATGTCCCACGGGACGTTCGGATTGGTCAGGTGTTCTCCCGAATAGTCGTCTGTCCCGCCATAGATGACTCCGCCCGCGGCGATGGCCGAGAAGTCCATGAACTCCACCCCGGCGGACGCCTCGATGAAGCAGTGCGCCGCGATGTGGACGAACCAGCCTATCTTCAGGTACCCGTCCGAACACCCCGACAGGACGCAGAAGTCGTCGATGCGGACGTGGCTGCCTATCTCGATCCGTTCCGTGTTGTAGAGGGAGGCCTTCCTGCTGATCTTGACCGCGTGCCCGAAGGACTTGAGCCCGAGTTCCGCAAGCTCCTGTTCGGTGTAGAACGAGTTCATCGAGCCCCCTCAGACCCGGTCGCCGGGCTGGGCCGTGAGAAGCGCCGCAATCGCCGCCATGTCCTCGACGCCATAGCGGTGGTCTACCGGCAGCGCGAGGATCGTCCTGCCCAGGTCCTCGACCTGCTCGGGCATGTCGGGCCAGAAGTGGGGAACGAACACCCCCTTCGAGATCATGTTCCGCCTGAAGAAGTTGAAGCTGTCCGGCGCCACCGGGAACGGGAAGCACAGCGGAACCGTGGCGCAGGGCGGAGGTCCGTCTGGAAGCGCCCCGGAAAGCGCCGCGTAGTTGGCCTTTCGCGCTGCGCACGCGGCATCGTGGTCGAACGAGTCGAACAGGGAGGAGGCGAGGTCCGACATCCGGTAGGGGCCCAGGGGCATGTCCCTCTCCAGCCTGCGGAAGGTGTCGAGCGCGTCGCCGTGGGGATACTCCAGCCTGATGCCATGGCATGACATGCGGTCGCCGAACACCGTCTGGTCGACCTTCAGGAGGGGAACGGGCGGCTCCTTGAGGCGGCTGCCCCTGCCCAGAACCAGGATCCCTCCGTCGGGAACCCCCAGGAACTTCCGGGGCGAGTAGAAGGCTGCGAACCTGTCCGGACAGGGAGCGTAGAGGGACTGGGCATAGTCGAGGAGGACCCTGCACCCGGAGATGTCCATCATCTCCTCGAGCGCCTCGAAGTCGGGCATGTACACGCCGAAGTAGCTCGGGACGACCAGAAGGGTGCCCTGCTTCGCGGTGTACGACAGGTTCAGCCAGTCTATCCCGAAGCCCGGGTTGACTTTGTAGGTTCGCCAAGCCGCTCCTGCATTCTCCACCGCCCGGTAGACGACCGGACAGATGTATCCGGGCATCAGCACGTCGACGATCCCGTTCGCCCGTATCAGCTCTGCGACTGCGCTCCTGGCGTCGTAGAACCTGCGCCCCCCCGCCAGATGGGCTGTCGAGAGGCCCGGTTCACGAGCCCCGCAGGGGAGATCGATGGGGAAGAAGCCGCCGTAGGTCTTCCCGGAGTGGATCTCGTCAGGCATGCCCGGCCTCCTTCAGTTTCGCGCGGACCCTTCCGGCGTCGGAGCCTGCCAGCCGTACGGCGTCTCCGATCCACCGGGCGGCCGTCGGAATGACCGATTCTCCGTTGGGCAGCGATATGACCATCTCCGAGAGCCTGTCCGTCACGGGCAGGCTCCGGCTCTTGTTCGGGAATGTGCTGCGGTAGGGCTCCATCCTGTGGCAGCCCGGGTAGAAGTATCTCCTCGCCAGTATGTTCTCGGCCTCCAGGACCGTCACGAGCTCGTCCCGCGAGAGGCCGAAGGCCTCGGAGTCCACCGTCGCGATGACGTACTGCCAGTTCTGGTCGGTCAGCATGGCAGAAGGCTCCCTGAGGCATATCCCGGGGATGCCTTCCAGAGACTCCCGGTAGGCCTCGAAGTTGGTCCGGTTGACCTCCTTCAGCCTGTCCACCTGCTCGAGCATCGAGAGGCCCATCGCGGCGCAGATCTCCGTCATCTTGCCGTTGGTTCCGATGTAGTCGACGCGGTCCTTCTCCCGGCCCCCGAAACCGAAGTTCATCATGAGGCGGATCCTCTCCGCCAGGCCGTCGTCGTCGGTGGCGATGGCCCCGCCTTCGAAGGTGCTGAAGAACTTCGTGGCGTGGAAACTCAGTACGGACAGCGCTCCGAGGCGGCACACCGAGACGCCTCCGGTCTCGTTCATGAATGCGTGCGCGGCATCGTAGACCACCGGGAGACCGTGCCGGGACGCGACGGCGGAGATCGCGCCGTGATCGCATGGATTCCCGTAGACATGGACGCCGACTATCGCCGAGGTCTTCTCGGTGACGAGATCCTCGATGCATCCGGGGTCGATCGTGAAATCCGACTCGCGGATGTCGCAGAACACGGGCGTGATCTCCTGCCACTGCAGCGCATGGGCAGTGGCGACGAACGTGAAGGAGGGCAGTATCACCTCTCCCCTGAGGCCCATCGCCCTGTAGGCGAGTTCGAGTGCTATCGTGCCGTTGCACAGCGGTATGCAGTGCCGTACGCCGAGCTTCTCCTCCAGCCGGGACTGGAGGATCCTCACCAGGGGGCCGTAGTTCGTGAACCAGCGGTTGGAGAACATGCAGTCGAGCAGCTCGTCGAAGCGCTTCCTGTCAGGGAGGTTCGGCCGGCCGACATGGAGTGGCTCGCTGAAGAGGGGCCTTCCGCCCAGGATCGCCAGTGTGCGGCTCATATCAGACCATCCCGCTTCTTTCGGGCCGGCGGGCGCCCGGAACACGAATGCTGTCGACCGGACTGAAGGAATACGCAATCGAGGGTCCGTCGACAACTCTGAAATCCAGGGCGGCATCGCGCCTCCGGTCTACGCCGGCGGATCAGGCGGCGCCTCCGCGGGCTTCCGGGCGGATCGCCCGGAGCCCTTCGCCTCGAAGTGGACGACCATGGCGGTCACGGAGCAGACGGCCATCGCCCAGTAGAAGGTGACCCCGTAACGTGTCGTTGCCAGCGGTCCGTAGATGAGGGCGGAGTAGACGAACCATCCCAGGAGGAGGAGCAGGAGAGGCTTCATCCTCCGGCGGACGCGGCCGTCCAGGAATCCCAGGCAGACCCCCGCCGCCATGAAGAGATAGACGAGGGCGAGGAGAGCCTTCCATGCGAAAAGCGGCAGGCCGGATTCCTCGATCCTCATGCTCCTCAGGATCTTGTGCGCATAGCCAAGGGAGAAGAATTTCGGCCATGACGTGAGGTGGGGCAGTAGGACCCTGATCGGTTCTGCAAGCACCATCTCCCGGGTTCTGGCCCGGTAGATGCTGTCCCTGAGTCCGAAGTCCACCCTCCCGTCGATCATGGCCAGCGAATCGAGGCCTGCGGTGAACTCCCCGCTCCAGACGGACTGCTGATCGGTGACCCCCGCGAGGATGGCTGTCCTCGCCAGCGGTTCGAAGGCGTCCTGTGTGGAATAGGCATCCAGCCCGAAGGCGCTCCTGTTGTACATCCTCCATCCGAGCGGGAGGATCGCGAACACCGACAGCATCACCAGCAGGGCGGCCGCTTTCACCCGGAGCCCGCGCCCCTTGCTGAAGGCGAGCAGCACCGCCGGGACGACGGGAGAGTACAGGAGGACCTGCTTGGACATGGCGCCGAGGGATAGGACGGCGCCGATGGCCGCAAAGCGGGCGAGGAAGGCCCCCCGGGACCCGTTCCGGAGCGTCCTCGTCCAGAGGTAGCCGGAGGCGCAGACGGCAAGGAGCGCCATCGTGTCAGGCATTATGCGGGTCGAGAGCAGGACGTGAGGCGGCAGCAGCATCACCAGGGCGCCGGCCGGGAGAGCCGCCTTCCTGGAGCAGGTGGCGGCTGTCAGATAGCACAGCACCCCGATGGCCAGCCCCATCGCCTGCTGTAGCAGTATGGACGAAAGCCAGGGATGGCTCCGGCTCCAGGTCAGGGCAAGGAAGGCCGGATAGAGGGGCATGCGGACGGCCGGTTCCTCCTGCCTTCCGTCGAGCAGGTCCCCTGCATATCGGACATACTGGTGGGAGTCGTCCTCCATCGGCCAGGACCGCACATCGGACGTCATGTAGGGCAGCCCGGCCACGATGACGAAGACGATCCTCAGCATCATCAGCAGGACGAGGAACGCCATGTGGGATGGAGGGGTGCGCCCTGAAACAGGGATCGGCCGGACGGTCGAAGCCGGTTCAGCCAACCCGGACCGCCGGCAGGGCGGGGGCGGACTCCGTGCTGGAGTATGGGAAGTCCCTCTTCAGAAGGTCTCCTTTCGGCAGAATCGATTATCGTCCGGGGGGCGCCCCGGGTCATCCCCGGACGATTCTAGAGCCACGCGGATCATCTCTGCAGATGCAGGAGGAGCATGATGAACATCCTGTTCGCGATCCCCTCACTCGTTTTCTTATCGACGCCCTGGATCTCGCTTCCCGTCGACGATCCCGGGCTCGTGGTCCACTCGGCCCAGCTGGTGCTGGAAGGCGGCGGGATGGTGTCCGTCATGGAGTGGCCCGTCGTGGTGGGTGCGGCGGACGATCCCGCCGTGGAGGCGATCAACGAAGCCCTCTCCTGGGAGGCCGTGACCGGACAGCCTCTGGAGGAGACGGTGGCGATCTTCGCGGACATCCAGCGGGGTTACGTCGGAGCCGACTATTTCGTGAACTACGATGCAGGCTGTATCCTCGACATCACGATCACCACGGACTTCGTCGGGGCATATCCCTCGACCGCGTACTACTACTTCTGCTTCGACGCCTCGACGGGGGAACGGCTGCGCGCTGCGGACATCCTCGATCCGGACCGCTTCGACGAACTCGTCTCCATCCTGGATGCGATGCTGCAGGAGAACATCGGCGAGGCTGCCGCGCACTGCTGTGAGGAAGCGGACGGGGTGCCGGATTCGATCTACGAGGGCTACCGTTTCACGATCGATAACCTGGAAGCATTCACGGTGTCTGAGGACGGGGTGTGGTTCCACTACGACTTCGGCTTCCCTCACGTGATCGAGGCGGCCGAACCGGACGGAGAGCTGTTCCTGCCCGTCGCGGAGATCAGTCCCTTCCTGGCCGGCTGAGCCCGCGGTCCCGCCGCCCGGCGGCGGGCCTGATCCTCCAGAAATGCTCCAGCTCCATGTCTTCGGGGCAATCCAGACCATGGTCCCCTGATCCGGAGCCCGGATCGAGGTGGGCGCCGTGATCGGGTGCGAATGCCAGAGCCCTGTTGAAATCCCGCCAGAAGACGTCCGAGCCGCGAACGAGCTCCTCGAACGATGCCAGATGCCCTTCGACGGCCTTGCGGGCAGCGGGTCCGAAAGGGTCGCCCGAGTGCAGCAGGTCGTCGTACTCCTGCTGATAGGCCAGTATGAAGTCGTGGCTGTCGCTCTCCATCAGCGACAGGGCCGTCCGTGTTACCGACCGGTCGTCGGCCTCGGAGAAATAGTCGATCGGGCGGTCCCTGAAGATGAGGTCGATGCTCGAATCCCGGACGGCGACTATGGCGACCCTGCGGCCGGCCCTCCCGAGGGCGTCGAAGAGGGTGTCGCAGCCCAGGACCGGCTTCTCGTAGCGCCTTATTCCATGGATCTCCGGGCCTGCTCCGGTGAACATGGACGCGAAGCAGACCGGGGTCTTGGGGGGCGTCATCGATCTGAGTGCGACGGAGACGGTCGTCATCGCGGCGAGAGCCTGCCGCGCAGCCGGGAAGAGCCTCGTCTGCACGCACCCTACAGCGTCCGGTGCGAATACGAGCAGCCTCTCGACGGGCAGGGCTCCGGCTGCGGCATCCAGTATGCGTCTGGAGGGAGGACACTCGCTCCTTCCGGGAGGATCGACCCCCATGAGCGCGGCTATGCCCGGTGAGACCGAACGGATGTCCTCTATCAGCTCCTGAGAGTCCGTATCTCCTCCTCGTACATCGCTCTCTCGCGCAGCTTGATCGACAGCCTGCCTGCGGCGGGAAGGGCTCGCGGAGTGAGCACGGAGAGGCTCCACGGGCGTATCGAGGCCGGATCGGCATGCCTGTCGGCGAATTGCAGGCGCGCTATCTGCCTCACGTACCACAGAGCGGTGAGCCTGTCGAACTGGTCGCTCAGGCTGTAGATGGCCGACTCCTTCGACAGGATGGCCCCCGAACGCTCGTCGATCTCGGTCAGGAACCTCTCCAGTATGCGGGCGTAGAAGCCGTCCAGCGACCGGAACAGCTCCATCCAGGCGTCCGAGTCGGTCGCGGTCGACAGGGTCGTCCCCGCGAGGAATGTGCAGAATGCCTCGAAGAGCCCGCTCCAGAGATGATACGGGTTCGGCTGCGACAGGCTCTCCGATACGAGCGAAGGGCTCTGTTCGAAGGATGTCACCGCTTCCTCAAGAGCCCTCGAGACGGGTGCGGGATGGTTGTACGCGGACACCGCTCCGCTCCCGCCCAGGACGGTGCCGGCGGCGCGATAGAACAGCAGGGAGCGGGAGGGAAACGAGTCGATGTCGTACCAGACTATCTGACCGGCGCCAAGACCGTTGCGGCCGGTGTAGTTCTCGAGCTCGATCTCGAACTTCGCCTCCGCCCCCCTGAACGTCCAGCGGAGCCAGGATGAGGCCCCGTCGAAAGAAAGCGACGTGATCCCGGAATAGGGGATGATCTTCGAGTCCTTCAGCCTGCGGAAGCCCCTGTCGCTCCTGAAGGTGATGAACCTGTCCTCCGCCATCAGCTCCCCCCTCGATCCGAACAGGCCGCGATCGAGAGAAAAGAGCGTCAGGTCGGCAAGCGAAACGCCCAGGCCCGGCATCCCGGCGACCGCCCCGCCATGTTCCGCCACGGCAGTCTCCATCGCAGCCGCAGTACCTGCATCGATCCTCATTCCGCCCTCCCGGATTGGAATCCCGTCCTTCGTATCGTGTATTCTACCTGTGGCGGATCAAGAGGAGGAGGAGCCTGATGGAAACATTCGCAGCGGCGGCCTTGTCGGCGGTGCTCTCCACGTCGACTATCGGACCGTACCTGTATGTCGACCTGCAGGATGGGTTCGAGGGCTGGAAGACATTCGTCTATCTGGAGGACTCCCTTGTCTACCGGGGTGCGCCGGAAAGCGATCCGCTCTCCGGCTTCGCGTGGGGTCTCGAACTCATGGGCAGGAGTTCCGTTGTCGGCATCCGGGTCAGGGTGCCGGAGGTCCGTGTGGATTCGACCTTCTCCGTCGACATGCAGGAGGGGGAGTTCCTGGGGATCCGCGTCTCCGGGGGGGACGGACAGGTCCGATGGCTCTCCCTGGTACAATCGGGGAGCCCCTTCGGTTATGACTGAGGAAGTACCGGGATCATCCGCCCGTCGCGGGTGGAGCCGGAACAGAAGGCGGATGTGTGGAGCGGGGTACCCGGCCGCCTAGAACAACCCGGCTCTCGAGATGACCGCCTCCGCTTCGGCGTCGGGCCTGACCTTCACGCTGTAGAAGGTGTTGATCCAGTTCCTTGTGATCCGCATTTCCGGAGCGAGGTCCCTCGACACCTCGGACCCGGGGAAGATCCACATGGTGCGCTTCTCGGTTATCTTCCCGGAGAGCGCTGCACCCGCTGCCGGTTCGAACCGGACAACCCACTCGGAGGGCACTCCGGTGAAGCTGCTCGAATAGATCGTAGTCCAGACTCCGGCGGGGCATTTGATCCGCTTCTCCCGTGACAATTCGTACCTCCCCTGTTTCCGGTTCCTACTCGAGTTCCGCCGAGACGAGGGACATCTCGGTCCCTCCGGTCGAAGTCGTGAGGACCAGACCTACTCCCGGAGCATAGTAATAGGTGGTGAAGAAGTTGAGGGACATGGTGCTGCCGTTGAAGACCATCTTGCTCTCCCCCTCGATGACGAGGAGATCCGAATATGTCCTTCCACCTATCTCGCGGGAGGCGCCCTTCTCCTTCACGGCCATCGAGAGAATGCTGTCGATCGTGTTGGCTTTGAACTTGATGTCCCATGAGTCACCAGGGCCGAGGTCGTCCCTGAGCAGGATCTGGAAGTTGCCGGCCTCGAAGCTGTCCGTGAGGTAGGCGGAGCCTTCCTTCCTGATGAACTGGTCCGTCCCGAGTACCGAGTTGACCATCGTGAATCTTCCCGGCACCGACGGATCCTCGGCCGTGACAGTGTTCGTGTATTCGCTTCCGTCGGCCTGGCGGTAGGTCCATCTGTTTCCTGCGGCGAGCGGATAGTAGTCCTGCACCTCTGTCCCTCCCTCCTGCACGCATCCGCTCCGGATGAATGCGTTGGAGCCCTCGCCCGCATCGGGTGGGCTGGAGGGAAACTATCTCACGGAGAGGAACAGTGCAACTGCCTTGCGATGACCGGCAGTATCCGGTTTGCATTCTGCAAGCCGGGTCGGCGGCCGCCTGCATGGTACTCCAAGCAGCGTATGCTGTCAGCGGATGCCGGCTCTTTCTCCTCGAAATCCTGCATCCCGACCATCCTCCGTTCCGGCGTGGTTGATTAATTGCCTATCCGGCTTGTAGTTGACGATCGATTACCCGGGCTGGCAGCAATCTTGCTCTAGGTTCATTCAAAAAGATTTGTCTGAAACCTGGAGGGGGCATGAAGCTGCAGGACTGGAACGGGCGGTACGTCGGAGCCGAGTGCAGCAGGTGCGGGATCACAGCTGTGCACGATCTGGCTGACAACCTTGTCGGGGTCGACGGTGGCGGCATCCCTGCGGAGATCACCCGAAGGCTCCGCCCTGCCTCGGAACCGCCACGCTTCGACTGGATCGCGATGGAGAAGCTGTCGGAGAAACTGGGCTTCTACAGCGAAATGCAGTCTCTCCAGAGTGTCGACCCTCTCGTCTGGTCAGTGTTCGGCACTGCGGATGCAGCGGGGGGGTCGGCGCGTTCTGCCTGGATCGAGGAGCTCCTGTCGAGGCTGGGGTTGTCCTACAAGGCGCCGGAACCCGTCGAGATATCCATGTGGAAGACGCTCAACCGCTGCGGTGACGGCGACTCGACAACGCTCGTGAACGATGCATCAGTGATAACTGGGAACTCGGCCGTCTTCTTCGAGGCTTCCTGGATCCCGGGGCATGAAGATGGTGCTTCGGAATCGGGCCTCAGCGCCAGGCTGCGGGAGAAACTGTGCTTCCTGGGCGATCTCTGCGGCGGAGGATCACCCAGGAACGGCGACCAGACCCTGCTCGTCCTCCTGAGTCTCCAGGGCGATCCCTCGATCCGCCCCGGAAGGTATGAAGGCGTCGAACTCCGGCGGATGTCGTGGCAGTATCTGGTATCGCTCGGCAGCCATCCGTCGCATGACGAGATCAACCGATACTACGACTGGAAGCTCAGGCACCTCGTCTCGGGTGACGTCACCTTCCCGGATCCCTGACAGGCCGGACTCCGGTCCTCTGGCCTGCACATTCCTTAACTGTACGCCGACAGAGCTGTATGTTAAGGAGTAGGCCGCAAGGACGGGGGTATCGGAATGACCGGATTGCTGGTGCTGGCTTTCATCGCTCAGGCTCTCCCGGGATCGGGTGATCTTGTTTTCGTCGAGGGTGACATTCGCGACGCGCGCGCAATGCCCTGGATGGATGGCGCGCAGGTGCTGCACGTCGAATCGGACTGCTTCCTGGTCCTGACAGGAGAGGTCCCGGCAGGCGGCACGCGATGGCGGACGATCGAAGCGGCACCTGTCGATCCGGACATGTTCAGGATCCTCTACACGGCCCAGTGCGGTGGGACGGTACCTGAGCTTCCCGGCGAGGTAGCGCTCGCGACCGACGACTTCATGCTCATACGTCTCGAGCGGTCCGTGACAGGGCCGGTGGAGATCCCTGGGGTCGGATTCCTCCGCCCTCTCCGCGTCTTCCGGGAGAGCATCCCGGTTCCCGCCCCGGCGGGGGGCAGGGCTGACAGCGTGATGGTCGGGGAGATCGTGGCCGCGGTGAACGTGGACAGCATCCTCGCCGATATCTGGCACATGCAGAGCTACGGCACCAGATGGACGTTCATGCCCGAATACGACGCCTGCGCCGACTGGGCGGACACGTGGATGGGAACGCACTGGATCCCCTGCGAGCTGCAGACCTTCAATTATTCAGGCGACTCGATGAGCAACGTGGTGGCCGAGATAACGGGAGTCGAGAATCCCGGCCTCGTCTACATCATCTGCGGTCATCTCGATTCAGCCACGAGCAATCCCGCGATCGCCCCCGGGGCGGACGACAACGCCAGCGGAAGCGCTGCAGTGCTCGAGGCTGCCAGGGTCATGGCGCCATACCTCTACAGGAATACCGTCAGATTCGTCCTGTTCGCCGCCGAGGAAGCATGGATGGTCGGCAGCGAGTACTATGTCCAGCAGGCATACGCACAGGGCGACGTCATAGCGGGGGCGGTGAACCTGGACATGGTCCTGTGGGCGCCGGGCGTATCCGACTCCGTGTTCATCCCCTACAACGAGCAGTCGTTCCCGCTCGCGGAGGCCGCGGGAGCGGCATTCGCCTCGTACTCGCCCTCCATCTCCCCCAGGCTGGTGTACGATCCGGGTGCACCGAGCGACCACGCTTCATTCTGGCAGTACGGATACAGTGCGATCGAGCTTGCCGAGGGCAGCGCGGAGGAGATCTGGGGCGGCTACAACCCCTACTACCATCAGGATACCGACCTGCTGCTCAACTACATGCCCAGTTTCCCGTACGGCACCGACGTGATAAGGGCTGCGATCGGCCTGGTCGCCACGCTTGCAGAGCCGGTGGGACCGTCCTCGATCGAGGGCGGCGGGACCGGCCGGTTCCGGATCGGCGTTTCCCCCAATCCCTGCCGCACCGGTTCCATAAGCGTCATTTCCGATGCACCGGGTGCAGGGGGTGCGGGTTTCGTGCTCGTGGACCTGACCGGCAGGACGGTCGCCGGCGGAACCCTGGACGAGTCGGGATCGTGCACGATCGATCTGCAGTCGCTCCCAGGAGGCATGTACTCGGTGTGCTGCCCGGGTGCGGGGATGTCCCCGGTCAGATTCGTCCTGATCAGGTAAGGACTCTTTGCGGGAATGACGGGCCGGGCGGTCAGGACGACCGACCGGCCCGTCCCTTGCTTCAGATCGCTCCGAGCCATTCCCCGAGAGTCACGCCCTTCCCGGGAGGTGACGGCTCCACAGGGATCTTCGCAAGCCATGCGAGCGCCTTGTCGGCTATCAGGCGCCATTCGTCCTCCTTGTCGGAGAACTCGGTCCACAGGAGGAAGAGTGCTGCCAGCGTAGCCAGCCTCTCGGGCTCTCCCTGCAGCTCCGGAGATGCTCCGGACAGGGACTTCCCGTCGGTCGAGCCTGCAAGCGCGAGCAGCCCGGGGCTCAGGCTCCAGGACCCCTTCGCGCTCTGCATCCCTACGAGCTCGAGGAACCTGCCGGGTGCGCGGGAGGGCTCCAGCCGCGGTGCTTCGCACCAGATGTCGACCTCCGGTGCTTTTCTCTTCGCCACTCCTTCATCAAGTTTCATCATACTGCTATAAGTACACCCCAGAAGGTCGAAGGCAGGGGATTTCTTCTTCGCCGTGCCTCTGCATGAAGGCCTGCTCACCATGGCTTGCGACACCTGGAGCGGCATCGGCGCACCCATCGGAAGCGAAATGCCTCCCCATCCCCGGGTGAGAGCCACCGGCACGCGCCTTAGGCTTACTTCCCCGCCCTTCTCCGATCCCCGGCGCTCCTCTACCGCGACATAGCTCGTTCTGGATGACACCAGGCCGTACTTCAGCGCGATTTCCAGCACTTTGTCCGCCCCGGACTTCCTGCTCCGTGACTTCTGCGCGGAACCGCCCGGGGAGCCGCCCGTCTCGAACCACCCTATGAGCTCCCTTGCAAGGAGCAGGGCGATCGTGCGGTCATCCGAAACCACAGTCTCCCCGTCCACCGGGCACTCCGCGAGCAGCTCGCCCGCGGCGGTGATCAAAGCCACCCTCGTGCTGACGATCCGGGGCACCCGGCAGAAAACGTCGATCTCGTCGCCGGTGCAGAATGCGGACAGCCGTTCCGGGAGGAACACCTCCGGCTCCAGCCCTCCCCAGTCCAGCCTGGCGCCCGAGGCGGCAGGCGAGGACATCCTGGCCATCTGGCGCATCACCTTGGGTTCGATCCGCTCTCCGGGGAAGATGAACTCCGCCATCCCGCCGGACGCTTCCGCCACGCCCCGGATCAGCGTGCCGCTGGCCCCTCTCCCGATGCCGAAGGTGAAGATCCTGGCGTGCGACCTGTGTCTGCCCGCAAGGGCGATGACATCGGCCTCGTTTCCCACCTCCCCGTCCGTCAGCAGGAGTATGTCCAGCATCCTGCCCCTGGCGGGCTTCCCGAGCACGTCCGAAAGCGGTGCCAGTATCTCCGTTCCTCCGAGGTCCGCGTCCCAGCGGCCGGCGGCCGACACCGCCCTGTCGAGGTTCTCCTGGTTGTAGTCCACGGGTCCGGGAAAGACCTTCTCCATGCTGGACCCGAACCCGGCGACGTTGAAGCGGTCGCCCTCGCGGAGCGACTTCAGGCCGAGCAGAAGGGCGGCCCGAGCCTCCGCGATGCTCTCTCCCGCCATGGAGCCGGATCTGTCGACAACGAAAACGACGTCCCTGGGAGCCTGCACCGTCTCCGGCAGCACGGGCTTGAACCTGAGAAGGAGCGCATGGCCGTCTTCGTCGCGGCATGCAGTCGCTCCCGCCTTCCCTGGTTCCTCGAGCTCGACCTCGAGCACGAAGTCCTGGTCGAGCTGGCGCTCCCTGCCCGAGAGGCTCGCCTTCGCCTTCCTGCCCCTGATGGACACCTCTACCGGGAACGAGGGGCAGGATATCGAGCGGATCGCGGATTCCGCGGCTATGTCCACGGAGAGGGAGAGGCCGTAGGGAACAGCTCCGGCGACCGTCGGGGGAAGGATGGCGTCCAGTTCGGCGGGATCCATCGAAGCCGCGATCTCGGACGGGATGTACCGCGGGGAGATCGTGGTGGGTATCCGGAGCCTCAGGCCCTTGTCGTACCGCTGGGTCTTCGCGACATAGCTGATGCGGACCACGGCCTCCTCGCCGGGGAGCAGCCGGCCCACGGACACCGAGAAGATGTCGGGCCTGTTCTGATCGAGCAGGAAGGCCGAGTCACCCTTCTGCATGGCTTCGTCATACTTTTCGAAAGCCTTCTCGCGCTCCTCCGCCACTCCTTTGATCCTGCGGCCACCGATCAGCACCTCGAATCCGCATACCGTGCTTCTCTCCTCGAGAGGGAAGCTGTAAAGGGCCTCGACGGCCGAATCCTCCGTGTTGTGGAAGCGCTGGGACACCGTAGTGTGGACCGCGACACCACGGACCAGGGCTTCGATGGATACTCCCTTCAGGGGGATCATCACGCCGTCCGCCGAGTACATGGCGCAATCGGGACGAGGCGGTCCTTCTGCAGGACTCTTCTTCATGTCAGTCATCCCTTTCGCCGCAGGAGTCCGGGCTCCTCCGGTCTTCGAGTGCTCGGACCAGCTTCCGGAGGACCTCGAGGGGGGGGATTCCGCAACCCCGGTCCACCACTAGAGAGTACCCCTCGAGGAGACGGATCGAGATCAACGGTTCGGCTCGGAACTCGCGGGAAGGCGAGTACCCGGGCGCGGCCCCGTCGGAGATGCCGGATCCCCCGGCCTGTCTTCTACGGATGCGCCTTATGGACTCGAGGTGCGCGGCCGTGTAGTAGCTGCCCCTGCCGGCTCCGAGAGGGGGGCTGATGAGCCGGCTCTGCACATAGAACCTGACAGTGCGCCTGCTGACGCCGGCCAGCGCGGCAAGCTCGCCAATCGAATATCTCTCATTGCCTTCGTAGTCGATCATGCCCTATGATGACAGTCCACTGTCGCATTGTCAACTGTCGCATTCAGGATCGGTTTTAACTATTGGTCCTAACCTGACGGACCAGCTGCAAACGCCCATCTGAACGGGAGAATCCGCTCCGACTTCTCGCAGGGGATGATGGGGAGCGTTGCCGAGGCTGCACCTGAAGGCGGGATTCAGGTCCGAAGGCAGCTGCCGGGTGTGCGG
Organism: Candidatus Fermentibacterota bacterium; assembly: GCA_963718745.1. Classification (GTDB taxonomy): domain Bacteria; phylum Fermentibacterota; class Fermentibacteria; order Fermentibacterales; family Fermentibacteraceae; genus Fermentibacter. Next base: position 1,246,938 of record OY970370.1, read on the forward strand.
GAAGGGCCCGGAGGCGGCCCTTCCCTGCATGAAGTGATCGAGATCGAACGAACCGGGATCATGTCCGGGACTAGGAGCCCAGCTTCACAAGCCTCGTCGAAACGGTTTCCCCGCAGCTCGTCGCGGTTACCAGATATGCGCCCGAGGGGCTTGCGGATAGATCCAGAACCCCTGGCCCGCCTTCGAGTCCATGCATCGTTTCAATCGTCCTGCCGCAGAGATCCCAGACCGTGATATCGGCCAGACCTCCGTCCGGGAGGACCAGTTCGAAAGCGAAGATCCCCCGGGAGGGGGATTCCAGGATCGACAGAGACATGCCGTCCGAAGCGGACACGTCTCCGATCCCGAGCTCATAGCCGAGGAAAACGTAGATCCATCCGCTGCTGCAGCCTGCGAGCACGTCCGGGATGCCGTCGGAGTTGTAGTCGAAGACGTTCTCCCTGGCGCGGCCACCTCCGGGGAAGGTCGTGTAGACGTTCATCGATCCCGCATCGCACTGCAGGTCGACATAGGACGTGAACTGCGGATCCTCGTTCGTGCCCGTGTTCGAAGCGAAGTAGACGTTCCCCATCTCGTATCCGAGGACCAGGTCCTTGTCGCCGTCCCGGTCGAGATCGTACGGATGCGCCGTGGTGCGCCAGAGGTTGTAGAAACCTGTGTAGTCGATGTAGTCTGAATCGAACACGGGCGAGTCCGGATTGTCGCCCGAGCACGGGTACACCCTCACTATGCCTCCGCTCACAGTTTCGGTAAGGTATCCGGTGAGCAGCAGATCGAGCTTCCCGTCTTCGTTCCAGTCGACGAGGAACGGCGATGAGTTGAAGCCAGTCATTATCTCGGCGTCGCTGTCGTCGAAGATATGCCCGATGAAGTGCAGGGTCCCGTCCCCGTTGCCGGTGTAGAGGTTCAGATGTCCCTCACGCTCGCCGAAGACGAGATCCAGGATGCCGTCGTTGTTCCAATCCACGACCTGTGGATTCGTGCAGCCGGTGCATCAACCATAAGTAGTCGTGATATCCGCTCCGTCGGCCTGGAGATAGGTATAGCCGGAGAATGCCGGCTCCTGATTCGTTCCGGTGTTCGGGTAGAAGCGGATCTTGCCGCCTGTGAACTGGCCGACGATCAGATCGTTCAGGCCGTCTCCGTTCCAGTCTACCATGAACGGATCGGCGATCAGCTCTACGGTCAGATCACCTCCGCCGGCCTGCACCTTGAACGGAGCCGCGAACTGGGGCAGTGCGGCCTGCGATACAGCTGCAGCAATCAGTGTAGCAACGATCACTCTCAACCCACCCTCCTCCGTTTGCACGCAAGTGTCCCTGTCTGCTCCCGGGGGACGGCACCGTCAGGATCCGGAAGGCAGGATCCCGGTGCAGCGTCCGTTCACTCCGTGGAACTTCCCCCATCATAAACCGGTCTCAGAGGCCGATCATGGCGGCGAGCCCGGCGCGTCAGCGGCAGACCACCAGCCTGCAGGTCCCGATGATTCCGGAGCATCCCGTCACGCTCGCGAAGTACACGCCGTTCGACATGCTAGAGACATCGAGGTCGACATAGCCTCCGGAGCCGACGGGGATCGATGCTACTAGCCTTCCGGAGAGATCGAAGAGGAAAAGGTCCAGACCAGCGACGTCGGGTCCGGTGACTGTCACATGAACCACCGACCGGGCCGGTGACGGGCTCGCGGAAACACCCACGCCCGGCTGTTCGTCCCCGATACCGAGCTCGATGGGCTGGGCAAGGGCCGCGATGCAGGCGACGGCGCTCCTGGTGACATCGGTGCCGAACGGGAAGTACTCGAGGTAGTTCTCGAGCAGGTCATCGCTCTGATGATAGTAGGGATTGCTCGACAGCATTGTCTCCCAGAGACCGATCGCCGTGTAGCCGTCGTTCCAGAAGCTCGCGAAGTCGCTTCCGCCCGCGGAGGCAAAGGTGAACGTCCTCTCCAGCTCCGGAACATAGATGTCCGTGATCTGGTCGTAGAGAACGCTCAAGGGTTCGGATTCCTTGTCGTACACCACTTCGACGATGTCGCAGCCGATCGGCCCGTAGACCGGGCCGTACAGGATCATGTCGAGGTTGATGTAGCCCATGATGGAGTCGCCGGCCGCCGCAGCCTCCGCGACATAGTAGCTGCTCCCGACGAGACCCGCCTCCTCCGCGCCCCAGAGCGCGAACTTCACCGTGTATGCGAAGCGATACGGCTGCATGGTCCTGGCGGCTTCGAGCACGGCAGCGGACCCCGAGGCGTTGTCATCGGCACCGGGGTAGATCCCTTCGGGATCGCTCCCGGAATCCAGATGCGCACCGATGATCCACTCCTGTCCGGGATGGAGCCATCCGGGGACCGTGACGATCAGGTTCTCGGAATACCCCAGGCTGTAGACAGGGAAGGTCTGCACCTCGACCTCGTAGCCCATGCTCTCGAACTCGGCGATCGCCCAGTCCCTGGCCGCCGGGAAGGAATCACTGCTCCAGAACCGGCTCTGGAATGCTTCGAGGCTACCGATGATCGAACAGAAGGTCTCCTCGCTCACCTGTTGAACGATCTGCTGCACCAGAGGGTCGTAGGAGACGTCCAGGGGCAGCCCGGGATGAATCTCGGCATCCTGCAGTGGATAGAGGAACACGACGGCCTCGCTGGGGTGGAACGGCCTGTCGTCCTCGAGCCTGACGAAGACTGCCCCCTCCCTGTCGTAGATCTCTCTGCCGTAGTCGCCGGGAGAGAGGGAGTCCGGGAGAAAGCGCTCGGAAACAACAACATAGTCATCGGGCTCACCCGCTTCGGGATCTATTACCAGGGCTCCCCCGGGAGCACGGCCGAGAACGACGCGGAACTCGGCTCCTCGGAAGAGCAGCACCTGCCCATCCTCTAGAGCCGCGGGGGGCTCCTGGACAAAGATCTGCAGGGGCACGGCTCCGCAGACCGAGCAGCATGCCAGACACTGGATGATGGAGTACATCGCGCGCCCCCTATTCCAGGACCACGGCGCGGCATGAACATGCCGCGCCATTCGCGTCGAAACGGGCTGTGTAGCAACCAACCGGCAGGTCGCGGCTCCGGAGGGCGTGCTCCCCCGCCGGGAGGAACCCCGAGAAAACAATTTCGACCACCCTGCCGGACATGTCGAAGATCTGCAATGTGGCGACCCCCCCCGAGGGCTGCCCCAGGAGCACTTCGATGCCGCCCCGGGAGGGGTTCGCACGGGGCCGTACGGACGGTTCCAGGGCAGGGGGATCGCCTTCGATCCCGGTCGGTGAATTGGAGATGGAGATCGCTTCGAGCACAGGAGTCCCGTAATAGCCCAGGGAATCGAGGCCGACCCAGTACTGGATGTACTGGTCCCCCGACTCGACCACACCGGCCAGATGTTCCCACTGCCCTGGATCGACGGGCATCTCCGCGGACCAAGGCCCCATGTCCCCGGGGTCGTCCGAAGCCCTGAAACGCATTCTGACCATAGCGTCGGCATCGACGTACACGAACCAGGGATTGCCCGTGGAGTTGTCCATCAGGACTATCGACGAGGCCAGGCTCCCGGACGGGTAGTAGACGCACTGCTCGCCCCACAGCATCATCATGAGCGCCTGTCCCATGTAGGACGAGCCCGCCAGATCCGGGTTCCCGTCGCCATCGAAGTCACCCTGGGACATAGAAAAGAATCCGCTAACCCCGACTCCCGTGATGAGCATCGGCGCCCAGACCAGCCCGGACGAGGTGTTCATCAATCGCACGAGGTAGTCCTCCGAGAAGGATGATGAGACCAGATCCAGGTCACCGTCCTGGTCCAGGTCCCTGGTGAAGAGGCAGCTCGACGCCCGCGAGGCGGAGGCTTCGACGAGGGTCGGACCCGACGGGGATGCCGGATCGATGAAACAGACGATCCCTGGAGAGATGATCGAGCCTCCAGCGATGTCGTCCATCCCGTCGCCGTCCAGATCGGCCACGGCAAGCCCGAGCAGCGTCATCCCGAGGGCGGGTGAAGCCAGCTCGGTCCTCGAGTAGCCCGGGGACAGGTAGATCGCAAGCCTCGGGTCCGCCTCACCTGCGACCGCGACGTCCGGCGCGCCGTCGCCGTTCATGTCTCCCGTCGCAGCGAAGGCCGGCATCGCGAACTGGTCGTCGATGACGTGAAACGACCATGCGCTGCCGGTGCCGGATTCGTTCTCGAACCATCCCACCCATCCGTCCGAAGTGCGGGATGTGCAGAGGATGTCGATATCGGCGTCTGCATCGGGGTTCCATGCAACGCAGGAATACGCCTCAGGGCACGGGCCCACCGTATGCTCCCCCCAGGAGGTGCCCGCTCCCGAGTTCGCGTACCAGACGATCGTGCCTGTTCCGGCCTCGGACAGCGCCATGTCCGCATCCCCGTCCCCGTCGAAGTCCGCCGCCGCGAGCATCACCGGCTCCTGGGCCTGCGCGTCGACCAGGACAGTCTGCCAGGAAGACCCGAAACCCGAGTTGACGGCGATTGAAACGGAGCCGGGGTTCCAGAATCCGCCGGCGATATCCGGCACTCCGTCGCCCGAGAAGTCCGCTGAACAAATGGCGGTCACGGGGCCGTACCCGCTGATGGCGGTGATTCCCGTGAGGTAGCCCTGATCGACGAAGTTCGTGTCGAGGGTCAGCCGGCCTCCGACGGACCAGCACAGCCTCGTCACCTGGTAGAAACTCGAGCCCCAGTCCGCCACGGGACCGGACACGCCGGGGCCGCCGCTCCAGTCCGTCTGGGTGTACGAAACACCCGCCGATATCGATGCAGCAAGGAAAAGCGCAACAAGGGGCGTTTTCACAAAAGCCTCCCGCCGAGAGGACATCCGTATTGTGCATGACAATGCCTTCATTCCGGCAGAGAGTCAAACCGACAGCGGTCCCGCAGCCGTACCCGGTTCCTGTTTTTCAACCCCGCATGATATTGGTCTGCTGCTTTTTCGTTCTGGACTGCACTGCAGGCGGGATCCTTCCGGGAGCCTTCGAGACTCCGCGGCCGGGTGCAAGCGATTCGAATACCGGGAATACAGCTTTTCGACAAGGATCGGGCATGGCTTCGAGGCGTCCCCGAAGGGGCCGCCCCCAGGAACCGGCTATATTCCGCAACACACGGACAAGAGAGGAGGACTCATGGAACCGCCCTTCGACAGAGAAAGCGGTATCACCGACTCCTGTGCCGCCGGAATGGCGGCGATGCTCCCTCGTTGAGTCTCCTTCCTGATCCCGAGGGTCCCTCGGGAAAAGCTCTGCGACTTCACGGAGGGGATGCTCGACGCGCTGCTTGGAGGTGGCGGTCCGGACCTGTCCCGGGCTGAATACGACGGGCTGGCGGACTGCATCCGCCGCAAGCTGGAGGAGAACCGGCCGGCCGCTGACACGCCTGACCCGGAGCCCCGGCAGGCAGCGGCGGGAGGCTGTTGAGGCGGGAGGAAGGACTGAGTTGCAGTCCTGCGAGTTTCCGGACAGACGGTCGGTTGCCGCACACCGAGGCCTTCAGGAGCCCGGGCGGGCTGAACGACCGGGTTTCCTCGACCGGCGGGCTAGTCCACCCAGCCCTCGGTGAACTCTCCTGAGTGTATGTCGTAGATCAGGAACAGGCAGACCTTGCCTTCGTAATACATGAATTCGTCGATGAAGGTGAACCAGATCGATCCGTCGGATTCTTCGTCGATACTGACGAGAGCATCTGGAAAGACTTGCACAGGAGCGCCTTCGAATCTGATCTCCCATGTGTGGACCAGCTCCCAGGCCGTTCCATCCGGGTCGATTCGCCCGGACAGCACGTCCATCGATTCGATGCCCTCACGGGAGTACAGCACAGCGTAGAGTATCGATCCGTCTTCGAGCCGGACCATCCCCCTGTCTATCACGTCAACTCCCTGGGGGGCCGGGGGAAAGCCGAAGTCGGCGGGAGAGGCCGCATGTACGGTCGACACCGAAACGAGGGCGGCCGTCAGGACTGGCAGGAATCCGCGACTGGTCATTCCGCCCCTTTCATGCTCCGCCGCACCCCCCTGAAGTCGATCCCGGGAAAGCCTGTGCATCAGGATTCCTGCAACTCCTAGACCACGGGTCTGAGCCTGATGTACAGGAAGATCGAGACTGCGATGCAGAGCAGCCCGACGAAGACCCTGCCGGCGGGCATGACCCACCTGTCGGGGAGGAAGACGAATATCGAGGGCACCTTGAAGAAATGGTCGAGAGCCTCGGGTGGCTTCTTGAATGCGAAGAAGATGGAAAAGGCTCCGTAGACGCACATCATGGCGAAGAACACCCAGGGCATCACTACCTCCCGCGATCCGCCGACCGCCGGAACCCCCCGGCGGCATCCGAATATGCACTCCCCCAGGCCGCCTACAAATGCCCGCGACCGTTGCCGCAGGATCTTTCTCGCTAGCCATGTCCATCCAAAAGAGTGTTCCCGTTGCATTTGATCCGGGGAGCCAGGACGGGTATGTTCATACATTCGTTTGTCGAGTGTGGATCACAGCAACAAGGGAGGGGACATGTCCTTTTTCGGCAAGATCAAGCAGGGTCTGGGCATCGGAACGGCGTCGCTGGAGCTGGAGGTGTCTCCCAACTTCTCGAGGAGCGCTTCGGAGATCACCGGGAAGGTCGTCCTCGTCGCGAAGAGCCCCCAGAAGGTGAAATCCGTCAGGGTCAGGATGGTCGAGCTCTATACGACCGGCCAGGGCGAGAACAAGACGACCAAGGAGTACGTCCTCGGCGACATGCCCCTGGGCCAGCCGTTCGACCTCGCGGATCAGGAGCGCAGGGAAATCGAGTTCAAGCTCCCCTTCTCGATGAACCTCTCCAGTACGCAGTCGCTGGCCGAGAAGGGCGGGATGCTCGGAGCGATAGGCAAGGTCGCCTCCTTCGCCAGCTCGGAGAAGTCCGTCTACCAGATCAGGGCTGTGGCCGACCTGGACGGCGTGGCGATCGACCCCAACGACACGAAGTCGATCAGGCCGGAGTAGCTCCGGGCACCTGACAGGTCACAGGGCGAGGTCTGCGACCGAGGATAGCGCCCGGGCGAGCTCTCCGAGCCTCGCGGGATCCGCGAGTTCTGCGCGGTCCCGGTCAGTATGCGCTATTTCCGACCACAGCATGCCCATCTGTTCGGATGTGAACGCCGCGGCCGGTACTCCGTTCATCACGAAGAGGGAGTGGTCTCCCTGGACCCACTGCTCTCCGGGGATGATGCCTGGGAAGGCAGCGAGCGCCGACATGCATCTCCGTTCGAGGCGCTTACCGCACCCGTAGAACGAGCAGGCTGTAGCCCCGTCCCGGTATCCTGCGCCGTCCACGTTCATCGCGAGAGCGATCCCGTCCCAGCTGCCGTCGTTTGCCGCCATGTAGGCCATCTCGCCGGAGGCGGCGAAGTAGTCCTCGCCGTTCAGGATGGCGATCTCCAGGTCCGGGCCCGACCGGCCCGGGCCGGCGTGGGCTTTCGCCTGCAGCTCGGCCGCGGCAAGCAGGGTGGCTACACCCGAGGCGTCGTCCAGGGCGCCCGGTGTTCCGGGGCGGGTGTCGATATGGGCGGTGAGCACGATCCTGCGCGGCCGCCCGGCTCCCCGGAGAGTGCCTATCACGTTGCATCCGGTGGCCGCATGGCGATTGGAGACGATCTCCAGCCTGACGGTGGAGCCTGCTAGATGCAGCAGCCTCTCCCCGTCCACATCCTTCATGCAGGCGGACGGGATGTCGAAATCGCCGTCGTCGAAGAGGGCGAACGGGTAGACTGCTCCGGCGGTGGAGGGGCAGACCCCCGTCGCGGCGATTACGGCAGCCGGCTTCCTTCTCTCCAGGAGGCTGTAGATCGCCTTGTGTTCATCGGGGTTGTAGAAGAAGTAGTTCTTCGGAGCGAGGGGCTCCCCTGCGATCTCTCCGTGCAGAAGCAGTATGCACCCCTCAGGATCGATTGATTCCAGCTCGGTAAGCGTCTTCGCAGCCACGAGGGGCGCGCTGCCTGCGAACGGGAGGGAGTAGGGTCCTGGAAGGACGGGGAGGTGTTCCGATCCTGCATCCAGGGAGGCTCCGCCCGCATCCCAGCCGAGGCAGTCGAACTCCGGGCAGTCCACCTCGAAACCAAGCCTGTCCAGAACCGCTGCTGCCAGGTCGGTCGCTGCACGGTTGCCGGGGGTTCCCACCAGCCGCTCGCCTATGCCCACGCTGAGGGCCTCGAGATGCCCGGCGACGATGGCGGAGGCATCCAGGGAGGCATCCGGAAGAGCAGCGCGCTTCATGACTGCCCCGATTCCGCGATGAACTCCTCCACCCAGCGCAGGTCGCCCTCGAGAAGGTGGATGGCTCTGCGCGCCACGGCGTGGCGATGCCGGGGGCAGCCGCAGTCCGCAAGATACTTCTCCAGCTCGCGGTAGCGGCGGACGGCGTCGACGAGATCCCGCCTGTAGCTCTCCAGGCAGGCCGCCGCATCCCCGGCGGGGATCAGGTCGAAATTGTATGTGGCGAGGTCGATCTGCCACTTCTGGTGCTGCAGCCCGCTCAGGATGGAGCACAGGCTCTCGCGGAGCGACTCCCTTCCGTCATCGGTTATCGAGAAGGTCCGGCGGAGCCTCCCGTTCACGACCTCTTCGCTCGAGTCGACGCATCCGGCCTTCTTCAGCGCTGCGAGGTGCTTGTAGATCGTGGACTGGGACAGATCCGTCCATGACCGCATGTCACGGTGCTCCACGGTCCGCTCGATCTCCCACGCATGCATCGGCTCCTCGCAGAGAAGCCCGAGAAGCGCGACCTGTGCGTCGTTTATCCTGGCAGTCCACGCCATGGTTCCTCCATCCTGTGAACGAAACATATTACCAATAGATAATATTCTTTGATGACAATATGATAGTTGGATAAGACCTGGTCGTCCAGCGGCGGCGGGCTTCAGTCGTGGCTTGATTGCGGGGAGGAGACCCTCCTGCTCAAATGGATGCAGTCACGCGGTCTCCCGGATCTCGAAGTACCCAGGCAGCATGGCGCCTCCCGCTGACCCGGGCGGGAGGCACCGCGCGGTTAAAATCCACTTCAGTCCTCGAATCTGACCATCCAGTACTTGGCGACCTTGGCGGGGTGGAGCTTGAGCCATACGCCGTCGGGCAGGTAGACGTCCACGTTGCAGTACTTGCACGGCACCGTGCGTTCGCAGTCGGCGGTTATGACAAGCCCTCCTCCGCACTGGGGGCAGGCGAGGGCGATGGGGCGCGCTTCTCCGGCGTCCTTCGCCTCTTCCGGCTGATCTGACTCCTTCTCGGCAAAGAAGATCTGCCTTGCGGAGGGTACGACCTCCGTGAGCCACGAAGGCGCGGGGAAGACGGGGGTGGTATGCCCGCACTTGCTGCAGGCGTGCATGCGGCTGGCTCCGTTCTCCACCGAATCCAGATCCCAGTTCTCCTCGCACTTGGGACAGGCGGGATCCGGCGGCGGGAGCTTGATGCAGCTGTATTTTACCGTCAGGCCGCCGCTCATCATGGTGCCCTCGTTGCCGGAACCGGGCTCGTTGTCCTCGTATTCCTCGACGTAGTCCCCGATGATGTCGGACCAGATGTCGGGAGAGAGTTCCAGCTCCTTCCGGCATGACGGACACTTCGGGGCTGTCATGGGCCCGTTGACTACGACAGGGTTTCCGCAGTGGGTGCATGTGGCGATCACCTTGAAGATCCCGTAGCGAGTGCTTCTTGCCATTCCATCTCCTCGATCCGTGGGTACCCCCTGTCCCGGAGATACGGCCTCCCGGACGACTGTAGAAGTTTCGTCGATACCGGAGGAACCTGCAACAGTACACAAGGACGTGGCGGCGGCATCCGGCCCGGCTGCGCCGTTCTGAAGGCGGCGCATGGTGAAGGCCAGGACAAGCGCCGCCAGCGCGGAGAAAACCGCCCAGTCGATACAAAGGCTCGCCGGAAAGACGTCGTCTCCGGAGCCGATCGAACCCTGTTCGCCGACTGCAGGGGAGTCGCGGACGAAAGAGAGAGGCCATCCCCAGACGGAGACCTCCAGGTAGGTGCTCTCGTGGAGCGGCACTCCCGCATCCCACTCCGATGCATGGATGTAATCGGAACCACGGATCGCGAGAGAGGCCGCCGACAGAACGCCTCCGGCCACCAGAGCAAGAATCCCCGCATGTAGCCTCTTCATCCGCCCTCCCTGCATGCGAACCCGTCCTCTGCCCGGGAACCTCATCTGCCCCATCCCGGTCCTAGCTCATGCCCGAAAGCTGCTCCAGCACGCTGAGCAGTTCGGCTGATGCCTTGTCCAGAACTGCCTTCGAATCCGGGTCCCGTTTCTCGAAACCGCAGATCGAGGCCAGGCTTCTTCCGGGGTTCGAGAGTTTCAGCGAGGGTATCGACACCAGCTCGCCACCCGACACCCCGGCCAGGTACCTCCCGAGCCGCCGCCCGGGGCTCTTCTCGATGTACCCCGCGATGAAGGACATCGGATCGACTACCACTATGGGGAAGCCCATCCTGCCCAGGACTACGCCCGCGTTCCTCGATGCCTCGTACGCGGTGCTCTTCCAGGGATCTCCCGGAGGGAAGGGTTCGGGATAGCAGTCCGACACGAGAAGTACGAAACCTCTCGCCGAACCTGCGGACCCGGCCTTGGCGAGCTCTCTGCCCGCAAGCAGCAGAGTGTCGGCGAGCGGCGTCTCTCCGGATGGAGCGAGCTCTCCGAGCTTCCCCAGCACGCGGAGGCGGTTTCTGGTGGGTGCGAACACGAGTACCGGCCTGCCCGACTCGATCGTCACCAGGCCGATCTTCGAGTTCCTGTCGAGGACCCTCTCGAACAGGGACTCGACCGTCGCCCCCAGCCCGACGAGGTATCCGGCGGACGACCGGCTCGCGTCGATGACCAGCATGGCGACGACCGACGGCTTCTGATGCTTCTCCCACCGCCTCCAGTATTCCCTGGAAAGAGGGAGGAGAGGAGGCTTCATGCCGTGGAGGACAGCCACCTTCGCGGTCTGGACGGGATCCATTCCCTCCGGACGATCCGTGGCTATCAGACGGTAGGACCTACCGAAGCCGGACGGTTTCGAGATCCGCATGCGCCTGGAGCTTCCCACGCTGCTGCGGGTCCCGGACTTCGACGAGAAGCGGAGAATCGCATTCTCGAGCTTTTGCGACAGCCTGGGCGGGAATCCTCCCGTTGCGGGCACCGGGTCGAAATGGTCCTTCCTCCTCGCGCCTTCCCCCGGCTCTTCCGCGGAGGCTGCGAATGCATTCCGGGCCGCCTCGAGTATGAGCGCCGAGAGATCGTCGATGGTTGCCTGTGCGGTAGTCCTGAGCCCGTCCCGCACCGCCGCGACGGCCGACTTGACTGCGGATGCCGCCTCGGAGGCGGTGGGAGGAGCCTCCTGTCCGTCATTCCTGGTCCTGTGGCACAGCGCGAGAGGCGCGACCTTCAGGACATGACTCTCATCGACCACCGTCTCCCGGCGAAGCGCTGCCAATGCGATCGATGCCCTCACGAGTGCGATTTCTCCACGCTGGCCGTCCAGCTTGAGGCCGGTCGCGGCGACAGCCGCCGCAGGGACGAGCCAGGAGGGCAGCCGCATCTTCTCCAGGCAGGAGCGGGTTCCATCCAGCAGGGACTCGATACCCGACTCGCCCTGGCTACTGCCGAAATGCGCGAGAAGAGCATCAAGCCTCCCCCCGGCGGTCCGAAGCGGCTCCATGGTTACGGCGAGATCGAACCTGTCGGCCTGGGCGGGCCTTATCGACTCCGAGTTCAGGCCGGAACTCGCGAAGACGCGATAACTTCCGGAGAATGGACCACAGAGGATCTCCCCCGCGATCACCTCCGGCATCTGGAAAAGGTCATCGACGATCAGGAGGCCTCCTGCCGCCCGCTCCAGCAGCCCTTTGCGGAAGACCTCGCGGCCCTCGGCGAGCAGCACGCCATAGTCTGTCGAACCGAGGAGATTCTCCAGCGCCGTGCCGAAGGGGACCTCTACTGTGTTCTCCCGGCAGAGGCGGCGCGCCTGACCGAGCAGTGCGCTCTTGCCGGTCCCATTGTGCCCGCTGACGAGAACGCCCCTGATACCGGGATCGGCAAGACCGATGAGAATTGCCAGAATCGCGGAGTTTTGGCCAGCGGGGAGAGGCAGCGTTGCACCCCGCTCAGGCATCGCCAGTCCTCAGCCAGCGGGGAGCGGCAGCGTTGCACCCCGCTCAGGCATCGTCAGTCCTACAGCCAGCGGGGAGAGGCAGCGTTGCACCCCGCTCAGGCATCGGCAGACTCACCGCTCGTGGATGGCATCAGCGCTTCCCGATATCCAGGCTCCGGTCCCAGGTCCAGGCCGCCTGGGAATCCGCCTTCCTCTCGCTCGCGAGTGCGGCTCGATGGAGGGCGTCGGCCACATCCTCCTCCTTGGGAGGCTGGCTGAATCCGCCTCCTCTGGTCCTGTGCAGGACGGAGAGCGGGGCGACGCGCACCAGATGATCCAGCTCGATTCCCGGGGCTCCCTCGAGCGCGGCCAGGGCTCTCGCTGCGCGGAGCGTCACGATGTCCGGCCTCTGTCCGTCGAGTTCGAGCGAGGCCATCGCACCCGCGACGGTCGAGAGGGTCCCCAGCCGGATCTTCACCTTGTCCAGCCTCCTGCGGGCTGTGGATATCCTGCTTTTCAGGGATTCGTCATGTCTCGTGAAGGCGGAGGCGAAACCCTCGGGGTTGGCGGAGAAGGACAGCGACCTCGAGATGATCTCGGTCCGCTGCTCGGGGTCGGTAATGGTCTCGATCCTGACGGATAGTGCGAACCTGTCCAGGAGCTGCGGCCGCAGCCTGCCCTCTTCGGGGTTCATGGTTCCCACGAGGGTGAAACCTGCGGGATGGGAGACGGAGACGCTCTCCCGCTCGACCGTGTTCCAGCCGCTGGCGCACGCATCCAGGAGGTCGTCGGCGATGCTGTCCGGGAGGAGGTTCACCTCGTCGACGTAGAGGATCTGGTTGTTGGCCTCGCCGAGCAGGCCGACCTCGAACCGGACCGAACCGTCACGGAGGAGCTTCTCCATGTCGATGCTCCCCAGGAGGCTGTCCTCCGTCGTCCCCAGAGGAAGCGTGACGATGGAGGGCTGGAAGTCGATCGCCTCGCCCTGCCCGCGCGAGCAGTCCTCGCAGAGATTCCTGGGTGAATCGGCATTGCAGTGGAACCTGCATCCGGAGCGGACTCTGAGCGGAGGGACGATGCCGGGTAGAGCCCGCACGAGCGTGGATTTCGCCGTGCCTTTGACTCCGGACAGCAGCACGCCGCCCATCCCGGGATCAATCAGGGCGAGCGTGAGAGCGAGCTTGGCCTGGTTCTGCCCGACTATCGCCGAGAAGGGGAAGATCCTTGGAGCAGCTGCACCTGCCAGCCTGGGCATCAGCGCAGCTCCATCCTGTAAAGCCTGTGGTAGTCCTCGGTCATCAGGTCCATCGCGTAGACCCCCTCTTCCGATGCAGCGAGCAGAACGTATGAGGTCGAGTCATCCAGAGCCAGGTGGAACCTCCCGACAGGCTCGCCGGAAGGGGTTATCACGTCGAACTCGGTTGATGGCAGGCCGCCCTGCCTGACCCAGAGATTACCCCCGGAGCCGATCTGGATCTCGCTAACGAAGGGATGGAATGCAGGCGTGTTTGTGGTCCCGCTCGCCATGTTCCCCGCATCCTCGTCCTGGTACATGTAGCGGATGGAGGGGACTCCCGGCACCGACTGCGAATCGGACTCGACCGCGAGACGCTGCCTGTCCTGGAAGAGGATCAGGGTGTCCAGCGGCTCCGCCTCCGCGCCGATCACCTCGATCATCCACGCGGGGGAGGCGGCTCTCGAGAGATAGAGCCTGCCCTCGCCGTCGGCTGCGAAGACGAAATACGCGTCCGTGAAGTCGGTCGAAGCGGATGACGGGGCGTCCCAGGTCATGAGTTCCGACAGCACCTCCCCTGTCATGGCATCGTATCTCCAAAGGGAGAAGCGGATCGAGAGCTCGTCGTCGTCCATCAGCATCGAGAAGTTGTGGCTGACGAAAGAGGAGTCGTCGAAGGCCTGGACCTGCAAGGGATAGATGCCCATGCCCTCCATCTGCCAGCTCGTAACGAAGGATCCCTGCGGATCGAACACGTTGACCTTCCCCGAGGCGCCTTCCAGGACAAGAGTGACGCCCGTCGGGAGAACTTCGATAGCAACAGGCCACTGGAATTCCCCCGGTGCCTCGCCGTGCCCGCCGAAGCTCCTCGTGAACAAGCCATCCCCGTCGTAGAAGGTGACCTTCTCCGTGATCCTGTCCAGGACGGCCGCACCACCGCCGGGAACAGGCGTGAAGTCCGCGATGGAACCGAACATGTAGTTGCTGTCACCCATCATGATGCCGATGGAGTCGACCACCACGAGGGTATCCACAGGTATTGCCACGGGCTGGTCGACCGGGGACGGAGCCGGGCCGCAGGCCGCCGTCAGCGCCGTCAGTACGAGAGCTGATCCCACCGGGGTCAGGCTTCTTTCGAGAGCATGCATCTTCCATCTCCCATCCTGACAAAGCTTGATACGAAACGTTCCGCTGCCGGCAGCCTGAGCCCGCTATCGTCACTTGCATGAAAATTACGGTTGCCCCCCGTTATTGTCACGCCGCAATCGGGGTCAGACTACTTACAGCGGAGTGCCGCACGTAAAGCATTGCCAGTCATGAAATAGCAACTTGCGTGTGTTGGTAGGTAGTCTGACCCCAAACGGGTTTATCTGAGTGAAACGAGGTCAAAGCGACATGGAAGCAATAGTGCTTTTACAGTCTGCAGTTCGGTCGATTGCGTTCGGTGGTAAAGGCGGATACCGGTCATATCAGGAATACAGGTTAGAGGTGTCCATCGAGACTCCAACCAAAGCAGGGCAGGTTTGACATGTGGATCATGACAGACTTCGGCTTCTTCAGCGTTATCCGGACGCCACACTGTGGGAAGGACGTGACGCTTACCGTGAGAGGAAGGGTCAGGTCCGACCTGGAGGCGCTCAGGAAGCGGCATCTCCCTGGATCGACGCCTGTATCTGAACAGAAGAAGGCCGACTATCGCTACTCATTCGAGGTTTCATCGGCGGAGTTCGGAGAAGCGCTCGGGAGGATCGTCCGCGAACTGGATTACGACGATTTCAAGTCCGCGGTCGAGAAGAAGCAGGGATGGATCCGCCACGACATCTACGAACAGGTCAGATCCGTCCTGCGGCAGCTCTACTGCTGCGACCAGCCGGCGGAGAAGGAGGAGGCAGCGGTCTGAGGTCCTACCGGCAGACCACCAGCCTGGCCGAGCCCCTGGTTCCAGACCCCTCCACGCGGGCGACATAGACTCCCGGAGGCAGGGTTCCGACATCGAGTACCGCATTTCCATCCGTGCCCAGAGTACTGATACCCATCCTCCGGCCCGTGACGTCGTACAGGGCGACAGTCGCGCCCGCCGCATCCCCACCCGCCGAAACCGATACGGTCGATACAGCCGGACACGGGGTCAGAGACACCGAGAACCCAACGCACTCTCCGTCCGCCACGCCCCCGGATCCTGAGGGAAGAGCCACCGCGGCCATGAAGGCCACGGCGCTCCTCGTTACGTTCGTGCCGAATGGGAAGTACTCCATGTAGTTGGCCAGCAGATCCTGGGAATTGTGGTAGTACGGGTTCCCGGACAGCATGCTCTCGCAGAGATCGACTGAGGTGAAACCGTTCTGCCAGAACGAGACATGGTCGCTGCCACCCGAGGTCGCATACGTGTACAACCTCTCCAGTTCAGGCACGTACATGTCCGTGGTCTGGTCGAACAGGCCGGCTATCGGTTCCGACTGGGAGTTGTAATAGACCCTCAGCACGTCGTAGCTTATCGGGCCTGTCGTCGGACCGAACAGGATCATGTCGAGGTTGACGTAGCCCATGATCGAATCGCCAGCGGCCGCAGCCTGCCCGGCGAACCAGCTGCTCCCGACCAGGCCGGCCTCCTCAGCCCCCCAGAGAGCCATCTTCACGGTGTACTGGAACTCACAGAGGCGCATGACCCTGGCCGCTTCCATGACGGTGGCCGATCCGGAGGCGTTGTCGTCCGCTCCCGGGAAGAGGCCGAAGGGATAACTCCCGGAGTCCAGGTGGGCGCCGACCAGCCAGTACCTGTCCGGATAAACCGTTCCGGGTATGGTGATGATGAGATTCTGCGACACACCGGGTGAATCGACGTAGAACTCCTGCACCTCGACCTCGTACCCCATCGCCTCGAGCTCCGCCATCGCCCAGTCCCTCGCGGCGGGGAAGGAATCGTTGCTCCAGAACCTGTTCTCGAACAGCTCGAGCCTGCCTGTTATGGCGCAGATCGAGTCCTGGCTAACGGAAGCCACCATTTCCTCGACGAAGGGATCGGCCGCCACAGTGGGCGGATACTCCGGGAGCATGACGCGGTCAGGGAGCCGGCTCAGCATCCGGACAGCTTCGCTGCACGGGCGTGGTTCTCCGGGTTCGAACCTGACGAAGAGCACCCCCTCCCTTTCATAGACCGTCCTGCCGTAGTCGTCGGGGGAAAGCCACGGCGGCAGCCAGTCGACCGCCACAGCGGCGTAGTCGGAAGGCTCTCCTGCATCAAAGTCGATTACGGCCGAGTTCCCGGGGGACGATCCCAGGGCAAGGCCGAACTCGATTCCTCTGTAGATCAATGCGTCGCCTTCCGGCAGCCCGGCATCGTCCTCCAGAACGTAGAGCTGTGCGGGATTCCCTGAAGCGACGGCACAGACGGATATCAGCAGGATACATCCCATGATGTGCCTCCTATCTCAGCAGGACGACGCGGATCGAGCCGTCCGTCGCGCTGGTTCCATAGACGACCGTGTAGCATCCTGAGGGGAGCGGGCTGCTGTTGATGACACTCTCCCCCGCCCCCAACTCTCCGGAGTACAACGTCTCGACAAGCCTGCCGGTCATGTCGAAGACCGCCAGGTTTACGATGCCGTCTTCAGGCATGTCGACCAGGACTCCGATCGAACCATGAGAGGGGTTGGCTACCGGGGACACCCCCGGGGGCGGAGGGACAACCGGTCCCTCGATCCCGGTCAGGTCGTCGGAGAAGGTGATCTCGGTCATGATGGGCGATACTGACGGCAGGATCCGCGGCATACTTGCCAGGTACTGCAGATAGTCCGCGCCCGGCTCAACGAGGTCTGCGAGGGGATACCAGGACCCAGGAACCATCGAGACCTGCTGAACATACTCCATCTGTCCAGGATCGTCGGAGTAGTAGAAGACGAACGTCATCTCTCCTTCACCCTCGAAACGCACGAACAAGGGCTGCCCCGAAGCCTCTTCGACATGCAGAATCGAGGAGTATATCACTGCATAATATTGGTACAGGTTCCTTTCCCCCCAGAGCATCGTCAGAATCGCCTCGCCATAGTAGGACGATCCAGCCAGATCCGTCTCCCCGTCAGAATCGAAGTCGCCGGTTCCCATTGCGAAAAATCCGTTCATACCTACGTAGGCCTCTGGTATAGAACCCCATGCTGTCCCAGTGCCCTGGTTTTTAGCCAACCACAGGTAGTTCTCGAGCGTGTTGGAGGAGACGATGTCCTGGTCGCCATCGGAATCGAGGTCCATGGCGAACAGGTTGCTCGACCCCACGGAGGATGCTTTCACGAAGAGCCAGGGCGACTGGATGCCGGGGTTCACGAAGCATGCGATCATGTTCGAAATGCCCGACCCGCCGGCGAGGTCGTCCAGCCCGTCGCCTGAAAAGTCGGCTGCCGTGAGGCCGTGGAATATGGCGCCGATGGAATCGGTGGCGATCGTGGTCCTGGAGTATCCCGGCGACCTGTACACGGCAAGCCTTACGCCACCCTCGCCAGCGACTGCGAAGTCCGGCCAGGGGTCACCGTTGAAGTCGCCCGTCACTGCGGTCACAGGCAGCGCAATCTGCACGTCCACGACATGAATTCCCCACGAGGATCCGGATCCGTCGGTGTTCTCGTACCATCCCACCCAGCCGCCCTCGCGGGCCGTGCAGAGTATGTCCGGGTCGCCGTCGAGATCGGGATCCCATGCAACGCAGGAATAGGCGCCGGGGCAGGAGCCAACGTAATGCTCGGCCCAGAGGGTGCCCGAACCGGAGTTCGAGTACCATACGATTCCGTCACCGTTCATTTCCGAGAGTGCGATATCCTCGTCGCCGTCACCATCGTAGTCGGAAACGGCCAGCATCACGGGTCCTTCCGCTGAATCATCGACTTCGACGGTCTGCCATGCCCCGGAACCCAGGTTGATTGCCACGGCGACCCTGCCAGTGTCCCAGAATCCACCGGCTATATCCGGAATGCCGTCGCCCGAGAAATCCGATACGCATATGGCTGTCGGAGATCCGAATCCGGAAACCACGGTCGAGCCCGGCTGGAAAGCCTCCCCTACGGATGCTACTCCGATCGATATCTGACCGGGGACGCTCCAGTCGAGTTGGGTTTGTTGGCTGAAACCAGTCCCCCACTCCTCCACCGGACCGGGAGTACCGGGTCCGCCGCTCCAGTCGGTCTGTATCCAGGAGGTGCCCGTCGAAACCGATGCAACTGAAAGAATGATCGCAGCCGCAATCTTCATGGTCGCCTCCCGTACGTTGAAGGCATTACATGGCAATAAGTAACATACCGGGCGTATGACGCTGGTCAAACATGCGCCTGTGACAATTGACCCGGCCATATTTCCAGGGCTCGGCGGAATAATATCGGTTTCAGCTTCTCTGTGTGCAGGATGCATTTCGAATGCGCCACGGCCGCGAGGCAGACGCCGGAGGCACCCGGCGCAATATTACGCTGCTGGCCGGATTGGTCGTCTATTTCGTCCACCGGTGGAGGGCTCACAGCGGAGGTGGCGCAGATGGTGTTGGTTCTCTTGTTCTCCCTCTCTCTCGCGGGTTCGTTCGACGTGCTGCCCGTACCGCTCGCCGAGCCGCCGTTCGAGGCGCAGTACGCACCGGCCCGGTCCGGGACGTACGACATCCCCGACCTTCTGCTCCTCGAGAGCACGCCGAACGATGGCACGGACTATGACGAATGGTTCGGTCTCTTCGATGACTGGCCTTCGATCACGTACAATGCCGGAGGAATCGTCGACGCGATAAGGGGGACCAGGACGCCGAACGGCGTTCCGCCGGTCCTCCACGTTCCCGGGAACGACGAGTTCAACATCCACCAGTTCATCTATGGAGAAGAAGCCGACATCGCGATCTACGGCGATCCGCCCAACAGGTACGGCGTCGTGCTGTGCCCGAGGCTCCTGGCCCTGTACTCCGACCCGACCGATCAGGACGCCTCGGCGGTCCTCGACTTCCTGACCTATGCCCACGGCCCGGCCGACGTCGAGGAGGACCTCCCCTACACATTCCAGCAGATCAGGTGGGCGGATGTGATCGACGGCGTCCTCTACGTCTCGAATGCTCACAGGACCTACGCCGAAAGCTCGGGCAGGCTCAACGGCTTCATCACGGCCATAGACCCGGTGTCCCTCGAGGTCCTCTGGAGGAGCGAGCCTCTGGTGAGCAACTCCGAGAACTTCGTCGTGGCAGGCGATGCGATCATCTCCGGCTACGGATTCACGGACGAGGACGACTTCGTGTACATCCTGAACCGGCACACCGGGCACACCGTCGAGAGGATACCGGTCCCGACCGCACCCGAGTACTTCCGTGTCGAAGGCGGCCGTCTCTACGTGCGCTGTCGCGACACCGACCTGGTGTACACGTTCCAGTAGAGCCGGACATGAACCGGGAGTTCACTGCGGTGATCGAGGATGCAGGAGGCGGAGGGGCCTATGTCAGGGTACCCTTCGATGCGGAGGCGGAGTTCGGGAGCAGGCGCCCGGCGGTCCTCGCCACGATCGACGACATCCCCTACAGGGGTCGTCTGATCCGGATGGGGCTTCCATGCCACCTGCTCCCGGTGGTCAAGGACATCAGGAGCAGGCTCGGCAAGGGCCCCGGCGACGAGGTCCGCATCACGATCAGTGCAGGATGACCAGCCGCGCCGTACCCGAGAAGCCGCCTGCCCTTACAGAGACAAGATATAGCCCTGCGGGGAGATCCCCCGTATCCATCGCAAGAGACGCCCTGTCCGAGAACCGGGCTTCGAGAGTCCCGTGTCCGGCCACCCTTCCTGCGCAGTCGAGGATCTCCACGACGGCGTCCTCACCGGGCACACATGGCCAGACCGCCGTGAAACCGGATTCCGCCGGGTTGGGGAACACTCCGACCCGCGCGGATCCGTCCTGCAGTGCTGCGTGGTCCTCCTCGATTCCCGTCCAGGTGACCATGGCCGAATCCACGTTGGAGAATCCCGTGGGGATCCCCTGCATGTCCCGCGCCTTGACCGCGAAGTAGTTCATGCCTGTCGGCAGGCTCCAGAGGTTGATCTGCCTCAGGGGGGTGTTCTGGAGGAACTGGAGGCTTCCGGGCGAGGTTCCCTGGTAGATGTCGTACGAAGAGTAATCGACATCGCCGAAGACGTTGTAGGTCAGCTGGACGCAGTTCTGTGCGGGAAGCACGAGCGCGACCAGATAGGGGACAAGTGCCTGCCCGATCCAGTCGAAACGGTACGACCTGTAGCTCTCCATCGAGAGCTGGTTCAACCGGCCGCTGAAGACGATCGTGCCCGACGGAGTCACCTCGCTGATGTCGGGTCTCGGCTGATAGCCGGTGACGTCCCCCCAGCCGACTAGGATGTTCCCGTTGGGGAGGCTCTGTGTCGATCCCATGTGCGACCCGTACAGCCCCGTGATCTGGAAGCTCCAGACCAGGTCGGCCGTCATCCCCTGCGTATCCAGCTCGTAGATGCACGCCCTAGAGATCAACGGCGAGTGATGGCAGCCGTTGTCGAACACAGAGTAGAGATTCCCGGACACGTGCCTGAAGTCGTGCTGGGCGCTGAATCCGCCCAGAGGATCATTCAGGATGTCGAAATCAGGGTTGTCCGAGAGGTAGCCTCCGAAGCGCCATACGATATCTCCCGTATTCCTGTCGATCTTCGTGCACTCCGTCATCGCGTTGCATGAGAACAGGAGCCCCCCGTCGGAGTCTTCCGTTATCGAGTTGCAATGGACGTAGTCCACGTACGAACCCGTCAGGTTGACGTAGTCGCAGGCGTCCGTGATCTCGAAATGATCGAAGCTGCTCCACTGGAACACCGGCATGTGGTTCCTGTCCTGCTCCTGGATGAGAAGGCCTGTCACCAGAGCATCCGGGTTGCCGCCGGGCACCACCTGCGACATGTCGACATACCTCCTGTCCAGGCCGATCAGCAGGAGGTTTCCGTTCTGTGCAACGGTGAAGGCGTGTATGTCCGTGTCGTACCCGATAACCGCGAAGGAGTCCACCTTCGCATAGCTGTCGTCCAGCACCATCCACTGGTTGTCAGCCCCCGAGAGGCTTCCCGATATGAAGGACAGACACCCGTCCGACTGGACCTCGATGTCGTAGAAGATGCTGTGCGCGTGGCGGTAGGAGAGGACCTGCCCCGAATTGTCGGCGATCACGAAATAGGTGCTGTTGTTCGAACCGGACATGTTCATCGGCCCGAAGAAGAGGTTGCCCGGGGCGGTGGAGCCGGACGCCTCGAAGGTGATTGCAGGGAAGTCCGCCGGCAGTGTGACCGAGTTGACGGAACCACCGGCCGTGGATGCCTCCGGAGGACCGGGGACGGTCTCCTCTGGCAGATGAGCGTCCTGCATGGCGAGGTCCGGGAGGAGTGCGGGGGGATCCTCGGGCCTGACGCCGAAGCTCCATTCTGCGGTACCGCGGCCGGGGGCGTGTACCGAGACCGTCACGTACTCCCCGTACTCGAAAGGCTGCGAGGGAGTTAGCACGAGCCTTGCCCCGTCCCCGGAGACGTATTCCGAACAGGCGACGGCGCCTGAGGCGGTTCCCGCAACTTCGACCGAGAGTCCCTCCGGAACAGCTCCCTCGAAGCCCAGGATCAGCACCGTCCCGGTGCTCTGCCAGTCGGAGCCAGCGACGGGGCAGACATACACGAGGCCGTCCAGCGAGCCTTCCAGCCCCGCCGGAGATGTTCCGAGAAGAAGAAGAAGCAGTGCCATGCCCGACATGTGTCCCCCTTCCTTCGAAGCGTGTCACCGGACAGACGGGGACCGCCTCCGGCCACCGCTGCGGCCCGAGGGGATGGGACGGCATCCGGATGCTGCTCATGCTCCGAAGTGATACTCGTTTACGATACCCGGGGGTCCGGGAGCGGTCAATGAACCATGCGGCTCCCTGGCGAACGGGTCCCGGCCCTTCAGCCTGCGTTCCTGAAGGCGACGGCGACCATCTTCCGGCTGCGGCCCTCGGGAACCGGATCGCACCCGTCCCTGAGCCGGCCGGGGGTCCGGCGACGTCAGACTACCTGAAAACCCTCTCCAGGCTGCCGAAGAGACCCCGACTCTGCAACAGCCTCTCCTCGTTCCCTATCACGCAGTAGCGATCCCGATCCAGGGCCTCCCGGATCACCTCTGCGATACGCCTGACGTCCTCCGCGCCCGTCGAGAGAACCTCGTCCCTGACTCTCTGCACATCTGCGGCGCTCACTCCCTCCAGCCAGCGCTCAGCGGCAGCAGCGCCCTTCATGGCCGGGGTGAGCGGCCTGTCCAGCCGGGCGATGGTTCCGAGGACGGCCCTGGTCATCTCGTCATCACTGGGATCGAGCGCACGGAGGAAGCCGGGCACGCCGTCGTAGACCTCGAGAGTGCGGTCCAGGTTGGGGTCCCTGAAGGAGCCCATGTAGAACCAGCCATTCCGTTGGAAGACGATGTAAGCGTTGTAAGCGCCGCCCTGTACGCGGATCCTGTTCCAGAGGTAGTCGAGATTGGCTATCGTGGCGGCAATCTCCATCGCCCCGCAGTAGCCGTGCCCCAGGAGGCTGAGATCGTATCCCTTGGCAACATACTGGACGTTCCCGGGAGTCGTGAAGCCCTCGTTCAATGCCTCTTCGGTGGAGGCGGGGCGCATCACGGCAGGTCCGGCGTCCGACAGGGGAAGGCTCCCGAGTAGACCCGGCAGCAGCCTCTCGACGGCGGGCAGGTCCGCCTCCTGGATCGTCACGCTGGCCGTCAGGCGATTCCGGCAGAAGACTGCCGCTGCAGTCCGCGTGAGCCCGTCAACCATCTCCCCGGCCTTGGAGTCGAAGTTGGCGGACATATCCGCGATCGCCCGGTATTGGGAGATCCCGCGGGTCAGCTCGATGTATCTGCCTGTGTCGGAGATGTGGGAGAAGAGCCTGCGGATCGCCATGGTGTCGGGACGGACGTTCAGCCTCATCTCCATCCTGGACTTCGTCTCCTGGACGATCTCGTTCAGGCGTGCCCTGTTCCCGTAGACTGTCCTGGCGAGGACCTCGCCCAGCAGGTCGACGAGTTCGGGCAGCTTCCGCACGAGAGCCTTCGACCTGACCGTCAGGGTGGGCACGAACGCCCCCGTTCCCAGATGCCTGCGCGCCTGGACCTCGAGTTCGATCCCGCCGGTATGAAGGTTCAGCTCGCGGGAGAGATCGCCGTAGGTGAAGTGCTCGGTGTCTGTCCTGGAGACGACTTCCGTCAGCAGGGCGAGATAGGGCAGGTCCTCCTCCGGGACCGCCCCGCTGTCGAAATACAGGTCGAGGTACGCTATGCCCTTCGTGAACAGGTCGTGCACGAGGACCTTCACCCCATCCACGAACGTTTCCCGCAGGGGCAGTTCCTCTGCTTCCCGTCCGATGTCCCCGCGGGTCAGCATGGGGATCTTCGCGAGATCCTCGGGAGAATCGGGGTCCGCCTGCCTTTTCCTGAGCTCTGCCGTCTGCGACACCAGGCCGGCGATCTCCGCCTCCGAGAGACCCGCCTTGAATCCGTCGAGCTTCCGGCGGAGCTCCGCGTTCCGTGCCTCGGACAGGCCCTGCCTGGGCTGCACCACAACTGTGGACCGGTGGGTGTTCCGTACCAGCCGCTCCTCCACGAGCCGCTCGAAGTATCCTTCAGCCATGCCCTTCCGGAGGGATTCGAAGATCTTCCCGTACTCCAGCGGATCGAAGGGGGATCCGCCGTGGATCATGCTCGGGAAGGCACTGGAGGCGTATTCGAGCCCCTCCGGCATTCCTCCCGGGTCCGCCTCGCGCCTCCTGAACTCGACGGCGTTGACCGATGCCTCGAGGAGCTTCGGGTCGATGCCTTTCCGCGCGAGGTCCGAAAGGGTGTCGAGCACCAGCTTCTCGAATGCGGCCTTGCTCCCTGTATCTGCGTTCTTCACCAACACGCTGAACGGAGTCTGGAGGAGGCTGTCGCTGTAGAAGGAGAGCACGTCCTTCCCGATGCCCGACTCCACTATCGCCTTCCGCAGAGGGGCGGCCGGAGTCTCCATCAGCATGTGCCCCAGTATCTCGAAGGCCAGGGACTCGACCGGATCGAGAACGGAGGAGACGACCCAGTTCAGGCTGAGATACGCCTTCCCCTCCTCGGGCTCCCCCGGGGACAGCGGATAGTCGTATGCGAACTCGACAGGCCGGTCGAACGCTCGCTGGATTCCCAACGCCGAGTCGACCTCCCTGCGGTCGAAGGCCGAGAGGTATTCCCCGTCGATAAAGGCCAGTTCCGACATCGTATCGCCGTCGCCGTACAGGATGATGACGCTGTTCGAGGGATGGTAGAAGCGCCTATGGAACGCAGCGAAGCGCTCCTGAGTGAGCTCCGGGATCACGTCGGGATCGCCACCCGAGTCCACCCCGTAGGCCGTGTCGGGGAAAAGGGACTGCTTGATCCTCCTGAACAGCAGGCTTTCGGGCATCGAGTAGGCGCCGCGCATCTCGTTGTAGACCACACCCTTGTAGTTGACTGCGCCACCGGGCTCATCCAGTTCGTGGTGCCAGCCCTCCTGCATCAGGATCCGTGGGTCTTCGAGCAGCCTGGGGTACAGGACGGCGTCGAGGTAGACGTCCATGAGGTTCGTGAAATCCCTGGCGTTCCTGCTTGCGACGGGGTACCCGGTCCGGTCGGGGGAGGTGAAGGCGTTGAGGAATGTCTTGAGGGATCCCTTGAGGAGGGCGACGAAGGGCTCCTTCGACGGGAACTTCCGCGAGCCGCAGAGGACCGAGTGCTCGAGGATGTGCGGGAGGCCGGTGCTGTCGGGCGGCGGGGTGCGGAACCCGATCATGAAGACCTTGTCGTCGTCGCGGTTCTCGAACTTGACCAGGCGTGCGCCGCTCCTGACGTGCTCGAACAGGAGACCCCTCGAATCGATCTCGCTGATGGAACGTGCCTCGACGAGCCTGAACCCGTGGCGGGTCATCCCGGCTTCGAATTCCATGCCCTCCCCTTCCCGGGACCGGTTCATCGGTCCGACGCCCTTCCGCAGACTCGTCTCGATACTCGATGAGGGGAAGTTTACTCCATCGGGCCAGAGGATCAAAGTGCTGCCCGCCGCTCCCGATCAGTCCTCAGCGGAACCTGAATCTCCTCTTCAGCGGCAGACCACGAGCCTGGCGGCGCCTGCAGAGCCTGCTCCGCCCGTGACCCTGACGAGATACACGCCCGGCTGGAGAGTGGATGCGTCGAGTCCGGCCGTGCCGTCCGCCTCCATGGAAACCGTCTCCACGATCCTTCCAGACAGGTCGTAGAGCACGACCAATGCCGGTGCTGCGCCGATCCCTGAAGCCCGCACGAATGCGACAGATCCGGCAGGCGAAGGGGAAACGCTGACCGATACGGTTTCCGGCGCCCCCTCTTCGATGCCCAGGCCTACCGGTACGGCGAGTGCAGCGATGAAGGCCACGGCGCTCCTGGCGACATTAGTGCCGAACGGGAAGCATTCGAGGTAGTTCTCGATCAGATCGGTGCTCGTGTGGTAGTACGGGTTCTCGGAGGCCATGCTCTCGAACAGGCCCAGCGTGATGAATCCATTGTAGAAGAACGAGGTATCGTCACTCCCCGACACCCCGGAGAAGAAGAACTTGTCGAGATCCCCGACGTACGTTCCGGATATCTGGTCGTACAGCTCCAGCATCGGTTCGGATATCTCGGTGTACCCGATCATGATGTCGTCGAATACGATCGGCCCTATCTCGTGCACGTAGAGGATCATGTCGAGATTAAGGTAGCACATGATGGAATCCCCGGCGGCCGCAGCCGCGGCAGCGTAGTATTCGCTGCCGACCAGATCGGGCTCCTCCGCTCCCCAGAGAGCAAACTTCACCGTGTACTCGAACTGATACGGCCGCATGACCCTTGCGGCCTCCAGCACGGCAGCGGATCCGGAGGCGTCGTCGTCGGCACCGGGATAAATTCCGAAGCCGTCCTCCCCCGAATCGAGGTGGCTGCCGATCATCCAGTACCTGTCGGGGTACACCGTGCCGGGAATCGTGACGATGAGGTTCTGCGAGTATCCGCCGGGTGAGTCGACGAGAAATTCCTGAACCTCGACCTCGTACCCCATGCTCTCGAGCCGTGCGATCGTCCAGTCTCGCGCCGCGGGGAACGAGTCGCTGCTCCAGAACCTGTTCTCGAACTGCTCGAGCCTCCCGATGATGGAGATGAGCGAGTCCTGGCTCACGGCGGCCACGATCTGCTCGACCCATGGATCGAATGACACGCTCTGCGGCAATACTGGCTGCATCGATCTGTCTACGAGGGGTCTCAGCCTGACCGTGGCCTCCGCGAACCTGGCGGTCCGCTCCGGATCGAGCCTCACGAAGCTGACGCCGTCCCTCCGGTACAGCACCTCTCCGAAGTCGACGGCCGTGAGTGGACTGCGCAGGAAGCCCTCGGCTATCGCCGCATAGTCCTCCGGTGATCCGGCTTCGGGATCGATGACGAGGCTCCCCTCCGGGGCCGGGCCGATCGCCAGGCGGAACCCGGCGCCCCGGAACACTAGAATGCTTCCGTCGGACAGCTGAGCGGCATCCTCCAGGACATGGAGCTGCGAAGGGGTACCTGCCAGGACGCAGGCAAGAATCAGCATCAATGCGCCCATCACGGCCCCTTTCTCAGCAGGACGACATAGATCCTGCCAGTCGACCAGAATCCCCCCGCTATGTCCTCGAGTCCGTCTCCGTTGAAGTCGGAGGTGCAGATCGCGGTGGGCGAGCCCTGCCCGGAGAGGATCGGAATCCCGGGCATGAAGCTCTGCTCGACGTAGTTAGTGTCGAGGCCGATCAGGCCGGGTGTGGACCAGCAGACGTGCGTCTCCTGCTGGAAGGCCGATCCCCATTCCTCGACCGGTCCGGGGAGGCCGGGTCCGGCGCTCCAGTCCGTCTGGGTGTACGTGGCGGCGGATGCGGCAAACGGCAGGAGAAGCATCGGAACCAGGATTCTACTCATGGAGCCTCCTGAATCCCGTCACGGATTGGATTATCCTGCAGTCATGATACGCCCGCGTCGCCCGGGGGTCAATGCAGCCGCAAGGGATATTCGGACGCGGATGGCTCTGCATGCCATGACTTTGATCCGCTGGCTCTGAAGCTGGTGCAACGCTTCGTCATCCTTGCAGAAATGGAGTGTGACTCCATGATTTGCAAGGATCAGGCGACCGACGAAGGCTCTGTCGGTCCAGATCGACAAAGAGGCGGCGCCGGCCCGGGTGGGCCGGCGCCGTGTCACCCGAAGCCCTACTCCAGCAGCTGGAGGTCCTCGCCGATCCCGCCCGCTGCAGAGACGAACCACTCGCCGGTGAAGTACTTCGATGCAACCTCTCTTATGTCGTCGATACCGAGCGAGAGGATCTCGCGCAGATTCGAGAGGTCGGAGTCCAGAGGCTGGCCCAGTGTCTCCCTCGTTGCCAGGTATGTCGCCACTTCATCGTAAGTGTCGAATCCCAGGGAGTGTCGCCCGATATTCATGTACTGCCTCAGGACCAGTTCCTCCTCCAGCACTCCCTCGCCGGCCATCAGGGCGCATTCCTGCTGCGCGGCCTCGAGCGCCCTCGCAGCGAACGGGGCTCCGGTCATGAACATCGTGATGAAGATCGACGGTGACTCGTTGATCGCGCTCTGCACGTATGCCCCGACCGAGTAGGTCAGCCCCTGCCTCTCGCGTAGGTTCATGCCCATCCGGGAGCTGATCCCGCCTCCGAGGATGGTCGTCATCATCCTGAAGGCCTGGTAGTCCGGGGAGCCATAGGCCGGAGCCTCGCAGCCGAACATCACGCCCGCCTCCATGCGCCCTTCGATGGTTTCGACGAGAGTTTCGCCAGGACCCTGCCTGAACACGAGCGGCTGCGGCGGAGGCAGCGGTTCGTCAGGATCGCTCCATTCCCCGAAGTTCTCCTCGACGAAACCGAGAGCCTCGCTGGGCGTGATGTCGCCCACCACCGCGACGACTGATCCCTCGGGCCTGACGCAGAGCCCGTACCAGTCCTTCATCTCCTGGTAGTCGATCCCGGCTATCGTCGCCGTGTCGGGCACCCATCTCGAGCCCTCCACGAACAGCACCGCATCGAAACGCGACGAGGCGAGGCTCATGGGATCCTCCCGCACGAGCCGGTACTCTTCCACCATCCGACCCCGCACCTGCTCGAAGTCGGCCTCGAGGAGGTTCGGGCGCATCAGCAGGTCGGCGAGCGATTCGAAGTAGAGCGCTGCGTTCTCGCTGGGCCCGTAGCAGTTGCCCATCGTGAACTCGGTTGCCGGACTCAGCCAGATCCCGCCGCCGGTGCGCATCAGCCGTGAGGAGAAGTCCGTCTGGCTCATGCCGTCCGCACCCCACTGCATCGTCTCCGCCACGAGCGCGGAGATGCCGGAACTGCCGTCGCTGGTCCTGCAGTCGCCCATAGGCACGGTGGCCATGATCTCGACGATCGGGAAGCTGTGGTCCTCCTTGACTAGCAAGGTGAGGCCGTTGTCCAGCTCGAACCTCACGGTGCCCTCGGAGGCCGAGCGCTCCGGTACCGCGAGTCCCGCCGGGTCGAGATCGAGCCCCTCCCAGTCCGTCACCTGGGGAACTTCGATGTCGGTGACGCCCTCAGTCGATGTCTCGCGCCCGGATCCGCCCGGCTGTGCGCTAAGCACGGCTACCACCATGCGGTCGGGTGAGAAGTGCCGTGAGGCGACGTCCATGACCTGCTCCGGGGTCAGCGCCATAACGCTCTCGCGCACCCTCCGGTAGCCCAGCGGGTCCCCGGTCTCGGTCATGCCGAAGGCGAGCTGCCTCGCCACGGAGAGAGGGTTGTTCTCGTCCATCACCTGACGGCCGGCGTAGTAGCCCGTGATCACGCCCAGCCTGTCGGGATCGAGGGGTTCGCGGGTCAGGCGGAAGACTTCATCGCACACGATCTCCTCGAGGCTGTCCAGGGTAACTCCGGGTGCGGGCTGGAGCCAGATGCCGAACGGACCCACGCCGCTGTTGTAAGGTGACATAGCCCAGGCTTCCGAGGCCAGCCCGGTCGCGACGAGGTTCTCCTGGAACCATGCGTTGCGGCTGCTGCTGAAGTAGGCGGCGATGGCTACGAGCGCCGGATAGTCCGGATCGGAGTAGCCGCAGCCGTCGAAGTAGATCAGCATCCTGTCGGCCTCGGCGGGGAACTCCACAGTCACTTCCGATCTGCCCGCGAGCGGAGGCGCCTCCTCGAACTCGATGTCCGGCGTGTTCCCGGCGGGGATGGGTCCGAACAGCCTCTCTATCGCTGCAAGGGCCTCGGCGCTGTCGAAGTCGCCTACTACCGCCAGGACTGCGTTACCGGGAGTGTACCAGGTCCGGTAGTAGTCCGAGACCTTTGCACTGTCGAGGGCGGCAATGGCCTCGCTGGTGCCTACGGGGCTCATCGAGTAGGGGGTGTCACCGTAGTAGATGGAGTCGGCAGCATCGAACAGCGCAGTGTAGGGACTGTCCTGGTTCAGGCGCCACTCGTCCGTGACGACCCCGATCTCCTGTGCCACTTCGTCAGGATCGAGCCGGAGATTGGCCATCCTGTCGCTCTCGATGGCAAGAGCCTCCTCGAGCGAGCCCGCGGGCATGTACAGGAAGTAGGAGGTCATGTCGCTCCCCGTGCCGCCGTTGGCCTGTCCGCCGTTCCTCTGCACGAGCTGCCAGAACCTGGGGCCCGGCATCGTGGGCGTGCCGTTGAACATCATGTGCTCGAGGAAGTGGCTTATGCCGGCTATTTCATCGGTCTCGTTGCGCGCTCCGACGTCGTATACGACCACCACGGCCACGGTGGGCGCGTAGTGCATCTCCTGGAGGATGACTGTGAGCCCGTTGTCCAGCACCACGACCTCCGGGTCCGATCCCGAGGCGCTCAGTGCAACGGCGAGGCATAGCAGGATGACCTTCTTCACGGTTCCCCCTTCGAACGCGGCGCTCATGAGGCTCGCGAATTGCAGACAGATATCCGCTTTATGCATTGGGTGAGAGATGCGCCGCAAGTACCGGACGCCGGTCCGGAAGTGCGGCAGCGATGCCCGTTCCTAGCTCTTCGCCAGGTACTTCCTCAGGAACTCGCCGAAGAGCAGGAGCATGGCGGAGCAGAACAGGCCCTTCGCGAAGAAGTAGAGGGAGAAGCCCATCTCGCTGGGATCGATGATGCTGACACCCTCCTGGAAACTGGTCTCTCCGCCGTCAAAGTTCAGGAAATAGCCGCCCAGCCAGATCCAGGTGCAGATCAGCAGGATGGCCAGTGCCACGATAGGGTTGATCCTCCTGAGGTAGAACTCCATCGGAACCTCCTTCGGGTGCCTGTCCCCTCGCAAACCTCACGAAATACGGACCGGGCGGGAGCCTTCCTGACCATTGGAGGCTTCCCGGAGTCCGTCGATGCCCCATGCCGGAAATCTACTGGACCGGTCGACCCAGCGTGACGGTGCGGTCGGTTATATGGTCGATGTTCTCGTTGTGGGTGACGATAAGCACGATGGTCCCTTTTTCCGCAAGCTCCTTCACCGTCTCCAGGATCAGGTCCTCCGTGTCGACATCGAGCTGCGAGGTCGGCTCGTCGAGCAGGAGCACCTGCGGATTCCGGAGGATCACCGCTGCAAGGGCCAGGCGCTGCTTCTCGCCTCCGGAGATGTTCGATCCACCGTCGGTGATGTCGGTGGCGGCGGGTGACCCGGAATCGAGCCTGTCATCGAGGTGGAGCTCCCTGAACACGGAGGACAGCCGTTCACCATCGGGAGCGGAGCCCGACAGCATCTCCATGTTCCACTCGATCGAGCCGTTGAAGAATCTTATGTCCTGAGGCAGCAGGACCGCCGGATCGCCCAGGTCCCTCAGCCCGTCCACCGGCTTGCCGTTGACCAGGATGCTCCCGTTCGAGCGAGGATGGAGCCCGAACAGGGTCTTCAGGAGGGTCGTCTTGCCCGCCCCGCTCTGCCCCCGGATGGCAACGATCTCACCTTTCCTGGCGGAGAAGCTGACGTTCTCGAAGATCACATGGCCGTCTATCGACCCGGAAAGACCCATGACTTCGATCGTATCGACGCTCATCCCGGCTTTTCGATCCTGTCTTTCGGCAGCGGTTTCGGGCAGGTCCAGGAATTCCGCCATCCTGTCCAGGCTCGCGATGGAACCCTGGATCTTGCCTATGACCGTGGTCACGCCGCCGAGCCTTCCCGCGAAGAGGGCGAGATATGCAAGGAAGGCGACTACTGTCCCGACTTCGGCCGTGGCGATCCCGGGTGACCCTTCCGCATAGAGCAGGAATGCGATCATCCCTCCGATCGTGAGGACCGCCAGGCAGGCCATGTAGAAGAGCATCCTCAGCGTGTTCCGCAGGTCGACCCGCGTCGCCTGCCGCACCTTCCCGGAGACGTGGTCGCACATCCTCCCGTCCGCCGAGAACGCCCTCAACTGGTACTGAGAAACGACGAGATTGGTCGTGGCCCCCTCGAGCTGCGACCTCTTCTCCAGGATCTCCTTCATCAGCGCTCTGGACCTCCTGGCGACGAAGATCCCCGCCGGCAGGAGAAGCAGGCCGGCTGCCACCAGCACGAGCGTCACGCCGGGAAGCAGGACGATCAGCATCACGAGGCTGGCCGCAAGGACCAGCACCGATTCGATCAGGCCGGGGACCTCTACCGAGAACAGCGTCGGCACGGGGTAGATCTCGGAGGCGATCCTCCTGTTCAGGTAGCCCGCCTCGAACGAGTCCAGGATCCGGAGGTCGACCCTGCTCATCTTCTCACAGACCCGGGGGATCCAGTTGTCGAGGAACGATCGGTCGAAGGTCTTCCTCAGGATCTGGTTGAAGAACTGCACCAGAAGTGCACCGATCCCGACGAGAAGAAGCGTGCGGAGGCCGGAGAACGACAGGGTCACGGCGCTGGACTGGCCCAGGATGCCGGCGATGGAGTCCCCGAGGACGATCGGAGCCACGATCGAGAGACCGGAACCCGCCAGGACCATCAGGACAAGGATCGCCAGCGGGGCTCTGCCCCTCCGGAGGGTTTCGGAAACGATCCGCGCCCTCGTCCGGCTGCCCTGTGCCGACACCATCTTCACGGTTCTTCGAATTCCATCAGGAACAGCGTAGAGCCTCCGTCTTCACGGGTTTCGCAGGCGATGATGCCCGAGGAGCCGATCCTGATATCGAAGTGGCTGGTCGCGTCGGTAAGGGTCGGCGCACGGACGAACATCACGGTGTCCTCCAGGGAATGCGAGAGGACGAGGAAGGTGGGGTAGTCGGATGCGGCGGTCTCCAACCACACATTCCCGAGGGAGTCGACACCTATCGAAGCGACCTGGGGTTTGAACTCGTCGATTTCGATCATCGAGGAGAACGCCCCCATAAGCGGATGGCTCTCGAGGGCGATGAGTTCGGACTCGACCTCTGCGGCGTTCCTCTCAACCCTATCGCAGTCCTCGTTATAAGTCGCGAATTCATCACCCTCCCGATGGAAGCCAGTGATCGACATCCCGTCGACACTGCTCCGGGAGACGTACACGTCCCCGTTGGATTCGTCTGATGCATAGCGGAGGGCGCTCATAACACGGTAAAAAGAGTTGCCGACCTCCTCCAGATCCATTGGCTGGTCAAAGCAGTAATATTCAACTAGGGATGCGCTCGAGTCTCCGTAAAGCCCAACGGACACTTCAGCAACCAGTGCGTTGTTATCGTCGAAGCTGTTCGCGGATCTGAGGCCGAGGAAACCCGAGCCACCGGCCGGACGGAGGTCGAGAGGCAAATTGCTATCGAAGTACGACAGTTCTTCCAGATATTCGCGGTCTGATCCGTAACAGACTAACCCGTTGCTTGCATCTACCACCCTAACTATTCCGCCACACGAAACCAGGCTGACGGGGTTCATCAGGTCGCCCGGAGCCTCGCCAGAAGACCCTAACGAAGAGGTCGAATCTGTCTGCAGATCGATATAGAACACCTTGTGAGCGGCGTTATCGAGGACCAGCACCCGCCCTTGGTCCATTTGGAACTCGCCGATCGAGAGGACATCGCCAAGCGTGTCTGTGAAGATTGATAGAACAGTGTCCGACGGAGTAATAGTCCTTGCTGGATAGGCAGTCAGTTCGGGATGCTCCGCGCAGCCCAGCACCGATACAAGCACGCAGAAGACAACCAGGGGCACCAGATGCTCTCCTCTGTGGTCTAGGCCCTTCATCTCGTGACCTCCACAGGCATTGCCGCCCTCTCGTCTGAACCACCACCAGTTCCGAGCACTTCCTGAACCTTATGGACGGCATACATCATCATGCCTATCAGTTCGCTCCTCGTCATGCTGGCACTGGGGAAGCAAAGTGGATACTCATTTTCCTGCTCCCACCAGTTCGAGACGTTCCCGTAGCCGAACTCTCCTGAACGCTGGTAGATCGCAGTGCCCGGAAACGGTCTGAGAAACCCGAACTCGATGACCCTCACTCCCAGATCTGCGAGACCAACTGCCCGAGCGATCCTCTTCCGGACAGAGTCGACCGTGTCTCCAGGAAGGCCAATCATTAGAGAGACCGCGACATCGATACCAAGATCGACGGCATCTCCCAGCACCCTCGGGATATCTCCGGATCTGATGTTCTTGCCGATTAGATCAAGAGTATCCTGCTCGAAACACTCCACTCCGAACTGGATCTCTGAGCAACCAGCTTCTCTCATCATCTGCAGTTTGTGACGATCAACGCAATCCAGTCGAGACTCACAAAACCAATTGAGGTTGTTCTCACCGAGAAACCTACACAGAGCTCCCAGACGGCCGGACATCTGCGTAAAGGAATCGTCCAGAACTGCAATTTTTTGTGCCATGAACTCACTTTTAAGTAAGGCGATCTCGCTCTCTATTGATTCGATACTTCTGATATGGATCAACCCGTTGTTGATAGCTGGAGAGGAGCAGAAAACACATCGTCCAGGGCATCCGCGTGCTGTCATAATGGTGAAGGGATACTGGTACTCCTTCAGGTCGACACATCGTCTGTCTGGGAAGGAATCCGGGAAATTGAGATCTTCTGGCCTTACGAGGGGTGCATTCACGATCATGCATTCGTCCCGACATACG
The DNA here is from genome assembly GCA_963718745.1 of Candidatus Fermentibacterota bacterium. Classification (GTDB taxonomy): domain Bacteria; phylum Fermentibacterota; class Fermentibacteria; order Fermentibacterales; family Fermentibacteraceae; genus Fermentibacter. The sequence continues at coordinate 1,281,353 of OY970370.1, forward strand.
TCGGATCTCTCCAGTTCCTCCGCGATCGACAGAATTAGATCCTGAAAGTACCTATCCCCGGGGCCTCTAAACACCACATCGGCACCCAGGGTTCTGGCGCACGATTCTGATGCCAGAGTCGCATGCGGCCCTCCTACTACGATTCTGGTCCTCTTCTCGGCGATCTTTCTGCATCGGGCGATCAGTCTCGAGAGGACATAGTGCTGTTCGGTGAGGGTTGTGAAGCAGAGGATATCCGAATTCTCCGAAGCGATTCTTGATGCAACCGATTCAACAGAGTCGATGCTGTAGGGATCAATCATCTCATCGAGCAACACAAACTGCAGTCTCTCTTTTAGTTTAAGTTTTGCAGCCAAGTACATCAAACCGAGTGGTGGCATCTGTTTCGTTGCCGACCGGTGCAAGTTCACCAGTGCGACTCTCACTTCGCCCAATAACCCTTCACTATCTGGCAGAAAGGGTTCTCCCCGGTGATGCTTCCCGTATTCCAGTATGCTGCGGTCCTGCACCCACCGCCGCATTGCGCTTTGATGTCGCAGTCCCTGCAGTGATCAAGACGATCAACCGTCACTTTCCTGATAGAATTGAGGATCGGTGACTCTCTCCAAGTATTCCTGAGTTCCGAAATCGTCGTTCGGCCACTCACAGCCCCAAGACGGAATTCATCAGAAAGGAGCGCAGAACATGGATACAACGAGCCATCAGGCTCTATATGAAGAATCCCTGTTCCAAGATAGCAGAAGTGCCGTCTTTCCTGCGAGTTGACAGGGGTATCCGATGGATTACCTAGCCCATCGACGAACTGGACTGGGATTCCTGTCTCATTCGAAAGCTTCTCAGCGAGTAAGGAAGCTTGCATTACTTCGGTTGGAGTCGTCTGAACAGTTGAGCAGCCCGGATGTACGTTCATGAGAGGGCCGAGCCTTATCGAAGATGCTCCAGATTTGGAAGATAGCTTGAAGATCGTATCAAGATCGCCAATGGTATTGCAGGTCAGAACGACTCCGACTGTTACTCGTATTCCCTCTTCGCAGGCAGTCCGGATTGCGTCGAATACCCTCATTGCTAAGTCCCGGTCTAAGTCCGGACCGGAATCATAGACAGCGTTCAACCCTATCTGGAGATTTCTAACACCTCCTTGTCCCAGAGAGCGCAGAATCGCCCTATCGAGTAGTATGCCATTAGTGGAAATCGTTACACTATTTACCATGGATGCTGCATGCACGGCCAGATCCACCGTGTGCTCAAAAAGAAACGGCTCCCCGCCAGTGATGTTCAGAAGAGCAATATCCATCTTTGAGAGGGTCTCGATGACAGCAGAATACTCAGCCCGACCGAGAGCTTGCCCACATGAAACGCCTTCTCGGTAACAGTGTCTGCACTCTCGGTTGCATGCATCTGTGACGGCAAGGCTTACCATGACGGGAGTCGAGAAGGAATCTGCAGCAAAAGGGAGATTCTGTGCCAAACGTGCCTTTCGCGGTTGCTCTAAACAAGTGCTTCCAAGGGTAATGATCCCGTCGCGAGTCATCATCATTACTCGTATTAGATTGCATGCAAGATCGGAATCGGAGATGGAGATTCGTTTCGCAATTGCATATGCTGTCTCGCACCCGTCGATTTCCTTCAGCAAATCTAAATCGCTTGCGCTTACTGTACTGAAGAAGCCTTTCCCGCTGATGAAGATCCCTCCCTCGGCCTCTGTACGTAGAACGCTTCCTTCTGGAAGAATCGGGATCAGTTGTGAGTTCATATCGCTTCTTCCAGTGAGACAAGAAGACCCGACTGTTCCAGGCAGGCGAGGAACTCTGCAACATCCTCAGGGTGAAGTTGCAGATTACCTCTATCGTCGAGCAGCTTTGTCTGTAGTTCTCGAAGCGATACTGGGCCGGCGTTGAGATGGGAAATGATCAGGCAGGCGGACTCGTTATACTTCCGCAAAGCCTTCTTTTCGGTATCGATTATCATTCTCTCATCGGCCAGGAAAATGGTCGAAGACTTGAGACAATAGCTCTTCACAAGCCTCCCGTCTTGGAGGCGCAGGGGACACCTCCGGCGCCCCCTGCGCTCCACAGTATTCCGACCTATGGGTGCGGAATAGCCGCGAAGTTCAGCAAACCGCAAAGGATGTACAATGCGATGCATTTTGCGGTGTCCCCAGGATCGACATACTCGATCGCAACTTCGGCCGGTTTCTCGATCATCGATTCACCTCCTTCAAGCATTCAATGCCAATATGAACTATTTCTATCCTGTCATCTCTGTCAAGATATCGGAAAGATCTGCACGCATGAAAAATTCCATACATGCGCTGAATAGACGATTTATGCTGTTATGGTCTATTTGATAAGCATAATACTGCACTGATAATACAAATATTACATTTTGAGCATTTTGGGAATCATGCCTGTTAGGGCATTTTACCGCGCTTGCTAATGCTACGGTATCCAGAATTGGTGTTTAGCGAATTATTGATTCTTGGTTGAGCATTCAGATTTCAAGCGTTGCATGGAAGTCTCCGATAATTGCGTGGCGTCTTCAGTTCTGATGTTCTTGATCAACTAGGGGACCGATCGGCGACCTTTCGCAACGATACGGATGAGTTGGGGCAAGAATCAGACTATCATAAGGATAGGTCGGATTGTGTTCGTAAACATGTCGATATGAACAATTCGTCTTGAGAATCCTTGCTCAGCTCCCCGGGAAGCCCAGGTGGACCTCCAGATCCTTCGCCAGGAGCATGACCGAATCCTCGTCGTCCAGCGTGCGGGGGCGGGGCATCTCGGCAAGCCTCTCTACGAATCCGGGCAGGCCATTGAGGAACGTGGAGAGCTTGATCTGGAGCCAGCTAGCGGACTGGGGGTCCGGATCGGCTACGACGCTCTGAATGAAGCACTGCAGGGCGATCTTTTCGAGATTCCTCTGCCGGCATGCCCATGCGACCCTGGCCCAGGCGCCATGCCGCTCGGCGGGCGGAAACCCCCTCAGCTCCAGCTGAAGCTCTCTGAAGCCTTTTGCGCCGATCTTCCCGATCTCTGCGGTGAAGCTGTCGGCAACCGACTCCCAGGTAGCATTCTTCGATGATGCGGTTCTCCGGGGTCTGCGGGGTGCAGCAACCTTCGTCACCAGCAGGATCTCGTCGATCCTGACCCTCACCTCGTGCCTGTCAGCCGGGAGTGCCTTTGATATCTTCAGAAGCGCACTCTTCACGAAATCACGGTAGGAGTCGCTCCGGGTCGCATGGTAGGCTTCGATGAGCGAGTCGGCGGCCCGCCAGTCCTTGATTCTGCCTAAGGCTTCGGGGATCGCATCCACCTCGAAAACCCTGCTTGAGGCAGCCAGGAGGGACGGGACCGCGTCCGGGTCCCCGATCTCTCCCATTGCGATGGCGATAGCCTTCACCACCCAGCGGCTGGATTCCTTCTCCATCGCCTGGATGAGTTGAGGGAGGGCGCTCGTGCCCATCATTCCCATTGCGGCTCCGGCCTCGACAAGAACCCCGTATCCATGTTTGCGTGAGGCTTTGAGCAGCGCGGGGATCGCAGAAGGCCCGATGGCGGCGAGGGCGGATTCTGTAAGTGGTTTCAATTCCTCCCGACCGCCCCGAAGGACCGCTACCAGCGGGGCGACCCGTCTCTTCTCCTGCCAGACGGCGATCCTCTTCTTGCTGGCCAGCATGTCGTGCAGCCACTGCATTTTCGCCCTCCCGGGAATGGGGTCAGACTACTGACAGAGGTTTCCTACAAAAATGTAGAGGCTTCAAGTTTGTAAATAGACTGACCGCAATCTCCACCGGCATGGCTCCTAGCGCCCGGATGGGATGACCGTGAAGCGCCCCGTGGCCTCCTGATCTCCAGCCCGGACCACCACAAGATAGACCCCGGGAGTCAGGTCCTGGAGCCCGATCGATTGCCAGCCCTGCTGATACGTGGTTTCTGAAGTCTGGACCAGCCTTCCCGCGACATCGAACACCGAGACGCACACCACAGCATCGACTGGAAGCCCCACGACCAGCCCGGGTGCTCCCGAACAGGGATTCGGGGTCACCGGAAGCAGCTCGAGGGAGGATGGCATATCTCCCTCGCCTGTTCCGAATGCGTTCCACTGAACCGTGACATCCTTCAGCACCGGCGAGACTTCCTCGTCGTCCGGCACGAGGATGGCCCGGTACTGGAAGTAGTCAGTGCCTTCGTCGAGGATTCCGCCGAGGCTGCCAGGGGTCCAGAGGGTGTCGGACCACGCTCCCATCGAACCGGGATCCTCCGAGGACCGGACCAGGAAACCCAGTGCCGTCATCCCGGGAGTCGAGTACGACCAGAGTAGGTAGTTCCACACGTAGTTGTCTCCGGCGTCGAGAATGCTCGAAGTGAGGCTGCCGGCGGGCGCGAGGCTCCACCAGTAGATGTCGTCCTCGTACCAGGAGCAGCCGGCTGCATCCGTCCATCCATCCCCGTCGAAATCGGCGTTCGTTACGTAACTGGCGGAGGCGTAGCCTGCCATCTCCTTGAGAATGTGCGCCTCCCAGGAGGTCCCCTGTCCGTCCGCGTTCTCCAGCCAGCAGAAGCAGCCGGGAGAGAAGGTGGTGGCCGAGATGTCGAAGTCGCCGTCCATGTCGAGATCGGCGATGTCCAGGATGCTGTTGAACTCCATGCCCAGTCCGGCATCAATAGTTCTGCGCGTCCAGCTCCTGCCCGAGCCGTCCAGGTTCTCCCACCAGGACATCCCGGTGCCGGAGAAGTCGCGGGTGCCTATGACGTCGGAGTCCCCGTCCCCGTCGAGATCGGTCGTGTAGATCATCATCGCGCTGTCGAAGGAGGCGTCGATCGTCACCCGGAGCCAGTCGGTGCCCAGCCCGTCCCTGTTCTCGAGCCAGATCATGTCGCTGTCGTACACCGCCGCGGCCAGGATGTCGCAGTCTCCGTCACCGTCGATGTCGTCTGCTGATACGCCCATGTAGCCGTGTGAAGCGGCAGCAAAACCGTGCACCTCCCAGTCCAGTGCGCTGCCGTCCAGGTTCTCCCACCATAGAATCACTCCGTCGTTGTAGATGAAGTCGGCGCAGACCACGTCACAGTCACCATCTCCATCGATATCCGCGGGAAACGGAGCGACGGACCTGGACATGGAGCCATCGATCTGGTGGACGGACCATTCGGTGCCGGTCCCGTCGTTCTCGAGCCAGAGGACCTCCTCGTTCGTCGAAGCGAGTACGTCCAGGTCCGAGTCGGCATCCAGGTCGACCATGACGGGATCGATCCCGCCGACGACCGTGATCGGGTGTTCGATCCATTCAGTGCCGCAGAAGTCGGCGTTCTCCCACCACGAGGTGCTTGTGTACCTCGATCCGAGTAGATCGATGTCACCGGGTGCGAGACAGTCGATGTCCTCGGACTCCCCTTCGATGAGGTGTTCGATGTCCGGATCGACGAGGAGCTGGCCCGGGACCGAGTCCCACAGCACCCTGGCGCCCGAGAGGAAGCTATCTCCCAAGTCCGTGACCGGGCCGGCCACACCGGGTCCGCCCGACCAGTCGGTCTGATATGCGGAATCGCCTGCGGAGAGGGAGATCGCGAAGAGGATCGGCAGCGTGAACAGCCTCATATCCTCCCACCTTCAGAAAGAGTGTCATCCTAGTGAATATGCATTCCATCACGGCAACAGCCACCGCAGTCCGGGATGTGGGGTCAGACTACTGACAAAGGTTTCCTACAAAAAAAGAGAGGCTTCAGCTTGAAAGAAGCTCGACCCCATTCACAACAGACATCTGCCAATAGATAGATCGGGGAGGGATGATCAGCCGGGGAGATCGGAAGAGGGGAAGGGTTGACTCCTCGCGGATGCATATTCCCTATTCGATGAATCGCCAGCAATCGAGGAGGATGGAATGAGCAGCGGGGAACTCTGCATGCACTATGTCTGCACGCATGATGAAGCCGAGAGCCTTATACGCGGGAGCAGCACGTTCAGCATCAGCAACTGCGGATGCAGGGAGTCCCGCGGCGCCTGCGGGAGGTCGCGGATGGACCTATGCCTGTCGTTCGACCCGGCCGATCCCGGCAGCGGCTCCGGGTCCCGTCCCGTCGGTCTCGAGGAGGCTCTCGGCGTTCTGGCTGAGGCGAAGGCCCGGCAGCTGGTCACGCGGCCTTGGCGCAATTCCGACAGGACTGCAACCGCGGGCGTCTGCAACTGCTGCGACGATTGCTGCGGATACTTCACGAGTGACGAGGAGAAGTGCGACAAGGGCGCGATGATCGAGCATACGGACATGGCCGCCTGCACCGGTTGCGGGGCATGCGAACCCGCCTGTCACTTCGGTGCGAGGAAGATGGCTGGAGATGCCATCGAGGTCGACCGGTACCAGTGCTACGGATGCGGGCTCTGCGTCGAGACCTGCCCGGTGGGATGCATTTCGATGGTCGGCAGGAGCTGAAACCTGCAGGAAGGGAAGACATGAACAGGGTCATCCATTTCGAGATCCACTCGGCCGATCCCGAGAGGGCGGCCAGGTTCTACAGCGACGTGTTCGGCTGGCAGATCAGGGAGTGGATAATCCCGGGCATCACGCTCCCCGCCGAGAGTCGGTACTGGATGGTGACCACCGGCTCGGGGGAGCCAGGCATCGATGGCGGGCTTGTCTTCAGGAAAGGGCAGGCTCCTGCCAGAGGGCTGGATGCCAACGCCTTTGTCTGCACGATCGGTGTGGCTTCGTTGGATGAGAGTGTGTTGAAGGCCACACGGGCCGGGGCAACCCTGTCGGTTCCTAAGATGCCCATTCCCGGAGTGGGCTGGCTAGCCTACTGCAACGATCCGGACGGCAACACCTTCGGCCTGATGCAGGACGACCCGACGGCGCACTAGGCATTGAGGTCAGGCAACTTACAAGCGTGAGGCTTCTCTAATTCTGTTGGATACTGCTGTCAGTAGCCTGACCCCATTGGCTACATCCTCGTCCTGACCCAGATGCTCGAGACGAGCTTGGTGACGGCCATGACCCCCAGGATCCCCAGGAACAGGGGGTCGAAGGGGATCGATTCATCAACCGACGGGACGCCGCGCCAGGTTTCATACACCATGGCGGCCACCACCGCGAACACGGCGGCTATGGAGCAGTTGCGCTCGATGATCAGCTGGTGCAGGCGCTCGCGCTCGTCGTGGTGCCTGCCCATGACCGTCCAGATCGAGATGACGTCCATCACAAGGAGACCGATCACAGTGAGGGACAGTGCATCGCGGATGCCCTCCGGGAGGGGCGCCAGGCTGATCAGTCCCCAGGCAGCCATGAAGCACGCAATGTAGACCCATCCCTGCCAGGTCCTGGGGGCCAGCCCCCAGCCAGCGGTACGGTAAGTGAACCACTCAGGCCTGCCCAGCATCATCCACCTCCGGGATGCCGAACAGGTCCTCCACCCGGCATCCGAAAACGCGTCCAAGTTTGAGCGCAAGCTCCAGCGAGGGAACGTACCTGCCTGCTTCGATAGAGTTGATGGTCTGGCGCGACACTCGCACGCACCCGGCCAGCCGGTCCTGCGTCAGCCCGGCCTTCTCGCGGAACTCCTTCAGCTTGTTCCTGGAGAGCCCCATGCGCGACCTCCCCTCTCGTATGTAAAGCATACTTTACGACAAGCGTACTTGTCAACCGAGAAGATGTTGGTTCAGTCCGCGTTCGAACTTGGAGCGTCTACAATTTTGTAGGAAACTACGGTTGGTAGTCTGACCCCACTAAAAACAGGAGGATCAGGCCGATGACGACGAGCACAGCGCCCGCGAGGATCGATCCCCGGCCGTCCGTCGGTGCGGTGTCGAGATCTATCACGTCGGGATCCCCCGGCTTGTAGAAGACGGCCACCGGATCCCCCGGATGGATGCCCGCAAGCTTCTCTCCCGCCGCGTCGCCGTCCGTCGACGAGAAGCGATGGCAGCCCTCGTTCTCGAACCGTGCTCCATCGACCTCGTATGAGACGATGCTGTAGACGTAGTACTCGGTTCCACCGTCCGATGGAAACGAGCGGATGCTGCTGCTCCGGATCGTTCCTGGCACCATCGACTTCAGCAGGGCGTTGCTCATTCCCATGAAGCCGACGGACACGCCTGCCGCAAGGCAGACCAGAGACCCGCCGAACATCAGGATCGCCATCCCGGGGGGGACCGGGCTCATACCGAGCGCCGGCCCGCCAGCGTCGAGCGCACGAATAATCGCGTCGCCCGCCAGCAAGCCGGAAAGCAGTGCAGCGACTGCCAGCCCGAGGGTGGCCGCTACCAGGATTCTGAAAATGCGCCTGTGGGTGAGTGCCCTGGTCATCCTTCCAGAAAACCTCCCTGTCGCGGAAACATGCGGGCTCCCTTCAGTCACCGGATGGATCAAAGGAACATGTTCAAACGATTGGTGATCAGGCTACTCACAGGTTGAACTGTCTCCATATTTGCAATATCCATCGGTGAGTAGTCTGACCCCGATCACAGGTGGATGGCCACCGGCCGGGAGGGGACCATCCCGGTGTGCGAAGAGTGCTGGTACCGGGACAGGTCCGGGACGCCGCCCGCGCAAGGCTCCTAGTTGTCGAACTCGACGGGCTGGGCGTCGGCGAAGACCAGCCTGAAACCCGTCGAGCCAGTCGGCACCTCGAACCCGAACCTCATCACGGTGACGGTGTCGAAGAAGCTCAGGATCGACTCCTGGTCAGGCATCGCCGCCGACAGGGCGAAGAGCGTCACATCGACGCCATCGACGGTATCCATGTACTGGATGCTGTAGTCTGAATCGCGCGGCCCGTAGACGTTGAAACCCTCTTCCGGCTCCATCTGGGCGCTGCCGATCCCGTAGATCGGGCACTCCTCCCCATCGGACGTGGTCAGCACGACCTGCTGCAGCGTCCCGAGGACGGGTTCGCCCCCGCCCCTGTATTCGATGGAGAGCTCCACCGACAGGATGCTGCTGCCCTCTCCCACGAAGTCCGTTTCCGGATCGACAGGGATGGTCTGCGCTCCGAGGACCTGCACGGCCCAGCGCGAGTCGGCATAGGCCGCCGAATTGTCGTCGGAGCGGTCCGTGGCCGGAGCCTCGACATCGGCGCCGGTCTCCGGCTGTCCGGTCCCTCCGCATGAGGCCGGGATCAGGACCAGGATGGAGGACAGGAAGACTGATGACACCCGAAGAAGCACTGCATGCTGTTTCATCGCGCTGTCCCTTCCCTGACGGGGTATGCTGCGGGGGTCGAACAGAACCCCGGGTTATCATACGAGTTTATTCCAAATTGCATGACTTCACAAGAGAAGGGGAATCGCTTGCCCTGCAGGCAGGACAGGTGCCGCGGACAGCCCTTCGATATGGCGATATGGGGTCAGACTACTAACAGAGGATTATGCAGTAATGGACAGGGAAACCTTCTGCAAGTAGTCTGACCCCGGTTCGACCCGGTTCCAGCTACCGCAGCAGGGTCAGCCTCACGGTTTCGCCACCCTGAACCGACTCCATCCTGATCAGGTAGACCCCGTTGCCGAGAGGGTGACCGTCTTCCGACTCGGCACTCCACTGGAGAGACTGCATCCCGGCTGATCCCGGTTCGGATGAGAACCTCGAGACGACTCTGCCGGCCAGGTCGAAGACCGTGAAAACCACCGGGTCGGTAGATCCAGCATCGAAGATGATCGAGCAGCTTCCAGTAACCGGGTTGGGCGATACCGACAGCCTTCGCATGCCCTGAGAAGGAGCACCGCCGCCGATGCCTTCCTCCACCAGATCGAGACGATAGGCCCCGCAGCCCGTCGAGGCGAACAGGTACTGGCCCGGGAAGAGGGCGAGTGCGTCCAGGAGGCTCCAGGTCAACATGCCCTCGTTCCAGATCGTCCATGTCAGTCCGGCATCCTGGCTGAAGCAGACCCCCTGGAGAGGCATGTCCTTCTGATAGTACCACGCAGTCTGGGGCAGAGCGGGATCGAAGAGGACCGTTGTCGGGTAGTAGCAGTCCACGACCTTGGTCCAGCTCTCGCCGAAGTCCGCGCTCCTGAAGAGGCCGTCGTTCCCGGCCACGAGAAGGAGCTCCGGATCTTCGGGGCTCACGGCAATGTCTAAGATGTCCGTCTGCACAGAGGTCTGGACTTCCTGCAGGCTGGCTCCGCCGTCTGTGCTCCGGAGCATGATGACGCCCTGCATATTGTAATACTCGCCTGCGACATAGAAGGTGTCCGGATGCACGGGATCGAAGGCGATGGCAGTTGCTCTCGAATCCGAGTCGCCGTAGTCGTCGAACGCCCATGAGAGGCCGCCGTCATCGGATGCACCGATCATCATCCGTTGCCCGCCCGGGACAGGGATACTTCCGCAGGCCAGGAAGAAGCCCTCCTGCGACGGATGTGCTACAACATCACCGCCCCAGTCCATGCTCGAGTCAGCAACAGACCAGGACCATCCACCGTCACCGCTCCTGAAGATGCACCCATTGTAGTCGGTGGCGACCACTTCGTCGGGATCGGCAGTGCTGGCGGCCATTGATGCGGTGTAGGTATTCATCCCTGAAGGGGTGATGCGCTGGGACCATGTCGAGCCCATGTCGTCGGATGCGGAGAACACGCCGTCGAGGAACGCGTAGAGCCTCTGGGACGAACCCGCACAGGCGGTCATGCACTCCGTCCTGACCAGCATCATCCCGTCGTTGTCCAGGAGCCATGTGTCACCGCCGTCGGTGCTGTACCTGAATCCTTCCGCAGTGCAGGCGAAGACTCGTCCCGCCTCGGTCCTGGAGGGGCAGACAGCTCTCACGACGTCGCCCGGACTGCCGACCGTCTCCCTGGTCCATGTGGCTCCCGCATTGCTGCTCCGGAGCACTGCGCCGTCCCCGCCGGCGAAGACCAGGTCGGCGTCCGTCTGGGAGAACTCGATGTCCCTCAGCCAGTCCTCGCCGCTGACGACGGTCCAGGTATGTGCTCCGTCCGTGCTCCTGTAGAGGTTGTGTCGGGTGCTGAACAGGACTATGAGCGGATTCTCGGGACTGACGGCAACCGCCAGCCCGATGCTGTCGGAGAGGGCGGCGGCGGGAGTCTGCACGATCCAGCTGCCCCCTCCGTCGGTTGAACCGAGCAACAGGGGTTTGACCGGCCCGTTCATCATGCCTGCAACGAAGATGCGGGACGGGTCGCTGGTGCAGACCGAGATCCTGAATGCTGCGGAGGAAGTGGTTATCATGTCGTCGCCACTCCAGCCGAGACCGGAGTCATCAGAATCCCAGAACCAGGCACGGGTGCTTCCTCCGCTGGTGCTCTGCGCACTGCCCACTGCCCAGGCGTGGCCCGTGCCGCCGGGTGCGGTGCACATGTCATTCACCGATTCATAGAGACCGGGTATGTTCACCCACGACCAGGTCAGCCCCATGTCCGTCGACCTTGCGATCTGATTCTGGTTGTACTGCGTATAGAGCAGTACTCCGTCGGGAGTCATGGCGATCAGACCGGGGTGGCTCTGGAGTGAATAGGCAGGCGAGGCGAGGAGGATCCAGTCGCCTCCGAGGTTCTCGGAAGATAGCACGAAGTTGCCTGCCGACTCCGGACCACCCACCGAGTAGAGGGTTCCGGGATCACCGTACGACTGTACTATCGACATGAGGCCGTAACCGGAGCCCTCGGGACCTATCGCCTCCCATGCCGGGAAGGATAAGGCCGATCCGGCCACGAGCAGGACGAGCGGCAGACTGCGCATGATCCCTCCTCTGTAATCAAATCCACTATTCGATAAGCAATGACGCCACCTGTGGCAAGCATCCGGGATCGGTGTCAGGCCGCTGACAAGAGGGTCGTGCCATCCATCCTGCATGATTCTCTGAAAGCAGCCTGACCACCCTTCCCACTTCCGGGCGGAGCCGGCAGCACCGATATCCCGGATGACCGGGGCGGCTCGGCCGTGATCTGAATCGCATTTTCACCGATATCGCGGAGGTGTGTCCGTGGCAGAAGACAGGATCAGCGTTCTGCTCGACCGCTCGAGCCTCAGGCAGTTCGCGGACAGGCCGGTGGAGCAGGCGGTCCTCGACTCGATCCTGGATGCGGGGGTCCACGCCGCCTCCGGCGGCAACCTGCAGCCCTGGAGCGCGATACTGGTACGGGACGGCGGGACCCGCGAAAAACTCGCCGGGATGTGCGGGCAGGAGTTCATGGCGGCGGCGCCGGTGCATCTGCTGTTCTGCATCGATCTGCACCGCAACGAGGTGATAGCGCGGGCGGGCCAGGCGCCCTGCACCGCGCGCCATGCCATGCGACACTTCTGGATCTCGTTCCAGGATGTCGTCATAGCTGCACAGAGCATGAGCACCGCAGCGGACATGCTCGGTCTGGGCTCGGTCTACATCGGGACCATCATGGAGTTCCCCGACGAGGTGCGGGGGATGTTCGCCCTCCCGGAGGGGGTGTATCCTGTGGTTCTCGTGTGCATGGGGTATCCCCCGGATGGCGCGGAGCGGGGATCAACCAGGAAGCTGCCCCGGCACTGGCTGGTCCACGAGGAGAAGTATGCCGAGCCCGATCCCCCGGCGCTCTGGGCCGACTATCTGGTACGCGAGGAGAACAGGCTGACCCCGATCAACGAGAGGACGGAGGCGGCGTTCAGGACCGCATGCACCGTCTCGGTCGACGAGGCTTTCGCAGAGAGTTGCATGGAGCGGGCGAGGGAGCAGGGAGGGTTCAATCCGATCCAGCGCCGTTTCGGCCTGCACTACAGGGCCGACGGGATGCCGTGCGACAACCTGGACTTCCTCAGGGCCATGCGGGATGCGGGTCTCTACTTCTTCGAGCGCTGGGAGCGCGAGGAGAAGGCGGCAGCGGCGGGCGGCGGCGATTGACCATGCCAGGGGCGGGTCGCCTGACACTCCGGATCAGGGGGCGGAGTCCGAACCGCCCAGGGTGGAGACGAGCCCGGTCATCTCTACGATCTCCTCCTGCTGGGCTGTGATGATGCCGGCCGCAAGAACCCGCAGCTCCTCGTGCTCCGCACTCTCCAGGGCGGCCTGAGCCATGGGGATGGCACCCTGGTGATGCGAGATCATCGCCTGCAGGAACCGTACGTCCCAGGATACGCCGTCTGAAGCTGCGACCTCCATGGAACCCATGCTCATACCCATCCCGCCGGTCGCCCCGAGACCGGGATACCACCGCTCACGCCAGGCGGCCATGCTGTCGATCTCGATCGACTGGCCCGCGATTATACCTTCGGCCAGCGCGACGATCTCGGGCTGCACGGTCGAATCGAGCGCCTCCCCGGCCATGGCGACCGCTCCCAGGTGATGATCCGTCATCGCATCGATGAATCTCGCATCGAAGGGCGCCGGCTGCTCATCGGGGACCTGGACCGCAGGCTGTCCCGGGTCTTCGCGGCCACCGCAGGACATGGCGAGGATGCAGATGAAGAATGACGGGAGAAGAATCTTCTTCATGAGAACGCCTCCTTGGGTCTGGCGTACATTCAGCGGGCTTCATGGACCGTGTTTCGCCCGATATCGATCCGGAGCCTGTCGAATCGCCGCGTGATGGCCTTCTGCGGCTGGCCGGCGGCAATCAGCGGCCGGAGTAGTACCTGATGGCCTTCCTGCCGACGGCCTGGGTCGCGAACCAGTCGAATGCGAAACCGATGGGGGCTCCGATCAGCGGGGTCGCCCTGTCGAACCTCGTGAGGGACTTCCGCCCGACCCTCGAGGCGACCTTGCGTCCAAGCCCCCCCCAGATCTTGACCATGATCTCCTGGGAGACCTCCTTCTGGACGGCCTTCCGCGTCATCGCCCTGGTGACCTCGATACCGACGCGCTTGAGGGCCTCCTTGGCGGAGTCGCCGGCCAGGACTATCAGGACGTCGGTCTTGAGATCCGCCGGATCGGCTTCCGTCCGGAACGCCTGGGCGACAGCCAGGATCATCGTTATCTGGATCCTCCAGGACGCGAAGAGATCTGCGGGAACCGCGATGGGAAGGGTCATGAACCCGCCCATCCCCGTGACTGCGCCGACCAGACCGTTCTTGAAGGCCTTCCTCCTCACGATCTTCCTGGCCAGTTCGAGGTCGGTGACGCCGGGATATCGTGCCCTGATCCTCTCCACGTAGGGAGCGATCTTCGGATGCGCCGATATCACCATCCGGTCGATCATCCTCTCGAGCGCACCGGCCTTCTCCGCAACTCCAGGATTTACGGGGGGTGCTTCTCCAGCCACGGGCAGGGCCGGGACGGCGGGTGCGTCCGAAACGGGCAGGTTGTCGTTCATGAATAAACTACCGGATTTCTGTAGATGGGGTCAGACTACTTTCAAGAGGAAAGCCTCTCCATGAGGACATAATCCGCTGTAAGTAGCCTGACCCCGAATTCAACTATCTGACTATGACGGCCTGCGCGGAGGCGCCTGCACCGCCCGACGACACCCTGAGCCTGTAGATGCCCGAAGGGAGCGGAGTGCCGTCATCCGCCGAGAGGTTCCACTGGATCTCGTGATCGCCGGCTGAGAGCTCGCCCTCGAACACCCTCGAAACCATCCTGCCCGCCAGGTCGAAGGCCTCGACCGCAACCTTACCCGCCGAAGGGGTGCTGAATGTGACGGACAGTGAAACCGACGCGGGGCAGGGGACGACTGGATGCACGGTGAGGGTTCCGGATGGGGTCCCGCCCCCGCCGACCCCGAGTTCGGTGACCGTGATGATGCCCTGGAGCGGGTTGCAGTTGTGTGCAGTCACCGTTACGGTGATGTCGCCCGTCGATTCGGGGCCGGCATAGAGGGTCACCTGACCGGAAGCATCAGTGAGCCCGACCTCGTAGATGTCGCCGGTCTGCCAGTCGCCCTTCTGGAGGCAGACCCTCGCGTCCGCGACCGGCGCACCGCCGGCTGTCACCGTGACGGTGACCTGGGTGTTCCCGGAGATGGATGCGGGATGATCGATGGACAGGTCCCGCGCCGTCTCGGTCCACATCGGGATCTCGGGATCTCCGAACAGGTTGTACTCCTTGATGCACCAGTCCAGGATGGCGACATCGAAGCTGTCGGCATGGGCCTCCGGCGGCGCGAAGTGGTCCATGCTCACGAGATGGGCCTGCCCGAGAGGGATCACGCCTGCGACGAGGTGCTCGTAGTAGAACCGCTCGCAGATGCGCTCGCTGGGCCCGTAGCCGGGCTCGCCGTAATGTCCCCATCCGTATCTCGAGTTGAAGGCGCCGAAGCCGCCGCCGCCGGGACTCGCCAGCCATGCGTCCCCGCAGCACTCGTACTCGTCGAGTTGTCCGATCTCGCATGCGATGGAGTTCCAGATGGCCGGCAGGCCGCCTGAGGAGATGTTGGTCTGGGCCATGATGTCATCGGTCGTGTAGAGGCTGCCGTAGGACGTGTACATCATGGTCGGGCCGCCGTGGCTCGAGTGGAATACGTGATGCGGCCCGGTGTCTATCATCTCGAAGGTGATATCCCGGGAGTTGCCGGTCTCCTCGTAGCACTTGGTCTCCTCCCAGCCTGAAGCCGGCAGGTAGCCCGAGATGATCTCCGCGCCCGCGGCACCGGAGTAGCCTTCCCAGAGGATTCCCGTGGAGTAGCCTATGCGCATCTCCCTGGAGGCGGCCTCGATGCTGTTCTGAACGGACGGCGCGGCTTCGTACAGCAGGACCTTGTCCAGGAATATCTCAGCTTCTTCAACAGTGCTGACGCTCGCCCTGCCCACCCACATGTCCGGATGATAGTCGACCCGGTCGTCGGGTCCGCCCCAGACACGGTCGGAGTTCAGGTCCCACAGATCGGTATCGACATCGTTGATGTCTGCGAAATAGAGGTCGCTGGGTGCGTAGTCCTGCTCATAGCCGTCGCTCATGTAGACGTCGCGGGCTTCGACCATGTCGTCGTCCCCGAAGATCAGGACCCAGTCCGTCCCCTCGTCGCGGCAGAGTGCGAGGAAGTGCCTGATCTTCTGCTGCAGGTCGAATCCCGGGAACGAACTCTCGATCCACGTGGTCGTGAATACCCTGGCGGGAACACCCTTGGCCGTCTTCCAGTCGGCGAGTTCCTGTGCAGTCTCGGTGAAATCCGGGTGGGTGATGATGATATACTGCCCGAATTTGAGGTCGCGCTCCGCCAGGAGTGAGGCTCCCGAACGAGAGACATCCCCGGGGTTCACGACCATGCTCCGCGCGAGCTCCATCGCGTCCCGCTCGCTCGATGCAGCACGGCGGGAGATCAGCATCGAAGCCGGGTCCGGCCCGTACTCGATTTCGACAGTCAGGTTCTGCAGGATCTCGAGCTCCATACGGACGGGATTCCACCTGACGGGATAGACCATGGCCCATGCCATCGGTATGCCCCAGACCACACCCGAGCTGGAGAGCTCGCACGTCACGGACGGGAAGGCCTCGTCCCTGGAGTAGATGCGCTGGTCAGGGGTGGACGGCACAACCTGGTCCGCAAGCGACAGCGGGAAGCAGGGACCCGCCGGGGCGATGCGATACCTTCCGGGAACGGCTGCGAAGACTGCGTCCACGACTTCGAGCGAGGTCGCACGGCAGCCGGTGGGAAGAGCCACCCGCACGGGGAGTGTAGGCAGCCTGGGCTGCCCGTCGACCTCGACGAGCGACATCCCGGGAAGCTGCGGATGCGTGTAGACCCCGTCGGAAGACAGCGTCACGGAGGATGGATCGAATGGTATCGTGATCTCCATCGTATCGGCTGAGACCGATGCTGCGAACAGCGTCAGCGCCATAACGGACAGCAGGGAATACCTCACTTCGACCCCTCTCGCGCCCGTCCCCTGACGGACGGCTACCTTCTCACTTCTGTGCGGGAAGAACCAGATGCAATGATACTGCACGAACCGGGCCGCCACCACGTAGAATCGGGTTCAGACTACCTACCGGACAACATCAATCCAATCCGCTACAGTCCATGTATTTGCCTGAGTTGCCCCGGCGGCATGCATGTCCGTCGATGCCGTTTGTCGGTCAGTATCGAATACTTGCTGCCGATAAACTATTTACTCTATCTTTTGTATCATGTATTTGCGACCGAGATTCACGCCGGTTGCCCTGCCCGTCGAAAGCCTCGACTGGAAGACGATTTCCGCGCCTCTCGGCCGGGCCAGCCGGGCACTCTCCCGCCTGGACGTCTTCGTCTCGACGCTCCCGAACCCCGGGCACCTGATGGATCCCCTCTATCTTTCAGAAGCAGTGATCTCTTCGAGGATCGAAGGCAGCATGTCCACGCTCGAGTCCGCACTGCGCCACCAGGCTCTGGGTAGAAGGATCGCGAACGACGACGACAACGAGGCTCTCAGCTACCGCAGGGCGCTTGCCTCCGCGCTCATCGCACTCGAGAACGGGCCGTTGTCGCTCGAGATCATCAGGGACATCCACCACATCCTGCTCTCGGAGAGCGGGAAGGGCCGGCACGCGAGCCCCGGCATGATCAGGACGCGGCCTGTCTGGATCGGACGGCCCGGGTCGGGAATGGAGGAGGCATCGTTCGTTCCACCCGAGCCCGGAGACATCCTGCCCCTCCTCGAGTCCCTGATAACCTGGGTGAACGGCTCTGCCGACGATCCACTGGTGAATGCCGCCGTCTTCCACGGGCAGTTCGAGCTGATACACCCCTTCGTCGATGGGAACGGACGAGTCGGGCGCCTCCTCCTTCCACTGCTCCTCGTCAAATCGGGAGCAACGGCCGCCCCGCTGCCAGCCATCAGCAGCCACCTCGAAGCCAACCGCGCAGAATACTACACGAGGCTGCAGGGGCTTTCACGCGGAGCGGACTGGACCGGCTGGGTCCTGTTCCTGCTGGAGGCGCTCGAAAGACAGTCCGACGCCGACGGGGAAAAGGCCGCCGACATCCTCGATCTGCGTGAGAGGCTCACGGTCCGGATTTCGCAGAATCATGGAGGGATGAGCCCTGCAGCGGTGCTGGACGCGGCCTTCGCAAGCCCCGTGTTCACCGTGCCTGACCTGGCAGTTTCGGCCGGGATTTCCGAACGTACTGCACGGAGGACGGTTTCGATGCTGGTCGGTGAAAGCGTCTTCAGCGAACTGAGTCCAGGCGCCGGACGGCGGCCGGGGCTCTATTCCTTCGACGAGCTGATAGCCATCCTCTCGAAACGCCACCCAGCAGCCTGAAGTTTTCCGCCATCCTTCGATACCGGACGCGGGGCATGCCCCGGTTGGAGTATAATCGGGGGACTCGAACCGGGAGGGATGGCATGGCTTCAGGGACGCGATGCGACTGGACGGCAACTCTAGAGCAGGTGAGGAATGCTGCGGCCAGGCTGAGGGGCAGGACCGATCCGATGGCCCTGTACCTCTCGGAGGCCGCGGACAGGATCCTGTATCTCGCTTCCATGGAGGAGCGGCTGGACGACGACTACTTCTCGGACACGCCTCTCGAGAAGCTAGCCCTGGACAACGCGTTGCTGTTCCCGGTGATCGAGGGCGACGCCTATAAGAACAGCCCGGTGAATCCCGCCGTGGCCGCCCGGGTGCTGGGCAGGGAGGCCGGTCAGGCCTTCGCGCTGTGGAGATCGCAGATAGAATCCTGTGCCCACTGGGCGTTCAGGCACGACACCGACCGGTTGGCGAGCGTATTCGGGATTCTTCCGGCACTAGTCTCGCTGGACGGTCCCGACGGCATCCCGGCCGTGGTCGCCGAATCCTCCCGGAGGGCGTGGGCTGCCAGATTCCTCCGGAACAACCTCGACAGGATGGATCCGGCCTTTACCTTCTACCGGGACACAGTCTTCTCCGCCGTCCCCGGCGATTCCAGATACCTGTACCGCTACGGCGTCCGTATCAGCGCCGACGACATAGCGATGGCCAGGCACGTCGAGGGTCTTTCCGCCGAACAGGCCGACCTCATCGCCTTCACCATAGTCAACTCCTTCGTGCTCGGCTTCACGACCGAGGGCAAGGACCTCTCGAAGAAGAGGACCGCTTCGCTGAACATCCCCGCGGGCTTCGAGAGGATAGGGCGGAAGATCGACGCAGAGATGACCCGACGCTCCCTGAAGGCGGTCTTCAACGGCATCGAGGTGAGACAGAGGAACGAGCAGTGGAACTACGACCACAGGTTCGACTGGGCGCTGTTCCTGGACGCGGCAACGCGCGACGCCTTCCTCGCCGACGCCCGGAAGGGATTCGAGGACGCGGGCGCCAGGCCCTCGGCCTACGCTGGCCCCATGCTTGTCAACACCTTCGGCCACGAACCCTTCGATCCCGTCCCCAACCCGGATGCGGTCTCCCCTGACGAGGCGACGACGAAGCTCTACCGGGAGCTGTCCATGGGAATCAACGAACTCGTAGACGGCTTCACCCCCCGGGCCGAGACCGGTTTCGTAATGGCAGACTTCCCCGCCCCGGGCATAAGGGGCGATTTCGGTGCGATCTTCGACGAAACCGTGACGATCAACACACTGGACAACGACGAGTACGCCGTCATCCAGAAGGCGCTAATCGACGCCCTGGACAAGGGCGAGTGCGTAAGGGTGAAGGGCGTGGAGGGCAACCGCACGGATCTCGAGATCCGGCTGCACCACCTGGACGATCCGGCCCGTCAGACCAACTTCCTCAACTGCCTCGCGACGGTCAACATCCCTGTCGGCGAAGTCTTCACATCCCCCGTCCTGTCGGGAACCAGGGGAACCCTGCACGTCGAGGAGGCCTTCATCAGCGGCCTCAAGTACCGCGACCTAGTGATGGAGTTCACGGACGGATACGTGAGCGGGTACGGATGCGCGAACTTCGACGATCCGGAGGAGGGGAGGCGGTACGTCTACGAGAACATGCTGCACCCCCACAAGACGCTGCCGATGGGCGAGTTCGCGATAGGCACCAACACGTGGGCATACCGCATGGCGACGAGGCACGGGATCATGGACCTCCTGCCGGTGCTCATCCTGGAGAAGACGGGCCCCCATCTGGCGATAGGCGATACGTGCTTCTCCTGGGAGGAGGACCACCCCGTCCACAATCCGATCGACGGCAAGGAGGTCATAGCGCGGGAGAACGAGAAGACCTGCACGAGAAAGACGGATCCGATGCAGGCCTACACCTCGACACACACGGACATAACCCTGCCGTACACCACGCTGGGCAGCATCACGGCAGTGGCGGCCGACGGGTCCGAGGTCGTCATCTACAGCGGAGGCAGGTTCGTTCTGGCAGGCACGGAGAAGCTCAACGAAGCGCTATAGCCAGTCCTGCGGGTGAAGGGATGATGCTCCGCGGCCCCTCGAAACGGGCCTGATCGAGCGCGTCTGAACAAGGATGTCGGCGCCGGTTACGCCTCGGGGCGAGTCCGGATCAGTTCGTCCGAGTCTTCAGGGCTCCCCAGGTGGCGCTGTCCAGGTCGAGGCCCCAGATCACTATCCCGGTCATCGTCATGAACTCGTGCTGGGTCGTGAAATTGTCGGCCCCGTTCGGTCCTCTGGCGAGAAGAATCGTATAGCCGGACCCGACGAACAGGGGTTTGTCGTAAGGGTCGCCCGAGTCGAGCGGGATGCTGAACATGATCTCGGTGATACCGCCGGATTCGCTTCCACCATCGATGGTTACGTCGCTCGTACCTCCGAGCAGCGTGTCGTCCCTGTGGGAGGTCGGCTGCCACCCGTAGTCGTCCCGCAGGAAGGCGGTCCCCCCGGAGACGTATCCGATGATGATGTTGGCCCCGAGCATCATGCTGTCAGGGTCGAAACCCACCGCCACCCAGCCCGTCGTCGGGGCTGAAAGTTCGACCGCGAGCTCGTTGGCGCCGGTCGTGGCCCATCTGAGGGTGAACCCTTCATGTACAAGTTCCTGCCAGCCCTGCGCCCGGGCGGACCCCGCCAGGCACAGGACCATGGCCGCAGTCGCTGCAAAAAGCTTCATGCCGCCCTCCGTTCAAATCCGGAAACCTGCCGGACCCATGCATCGGCCGGGTATTTCCCACCGGTTCGGTAAGAAATAGAAGCGTCAAACGGCCCGTCTGGTTCCAGGGAGGAGTTTACACCATTCGTCGGCGCATCGTAAGGGATGCTCCCGGGAGCAATTCCGTGGATTTCCGGAGAGTACCCCAGTTAGCGTTGCTTCCCGCTTTCGAGGATGTCCCTGATCTTCCCGGCTGCTTCCTCCCCGGACTGCGCCTCGTCGCGCGACCTGCCGCCCAGGATCACGCCGGGAAGAACTGTTGCACCCGCCTTCCCGAGGAGAGCGCCGAGGCGCCTCACGGCCCTGGTCCCGCCCATGAACGGGAAGGGGAACGCCATGGTCGCGAAAGGCACCACCTTCATTCCTGCGAGGTCCTTCAGGCTTCCTGCGAATGACAGAACCACGGGAGACATGTCGAACGCCCAGACAGGGCCGCCGATCATCATAGCGTCGAAGGCGCTGCAGTCCGGAACTCTAACGAGCGCGACATCCCTCTGGTGCGGCTGGACCTCGCCCGCGGCCTCCAGCGGAATGACCTCCACCTCGTGACCGCCCGCCTTCAGCCTCTCGGCGAGCACCCCGGCGAAGCGTCGCGTGATCCCGGTACCCGAATGAACCAGTATGCCGATCTTCATGACACACCTCCACTGAACGAATCCCCGGAAGCGGGACCGGACCGCCCGTTCCGCCGATCCTCCGACCGAGTCAGGACGATGAGTCCCCCTGCCGTCAACCCAGCATATTCGATACGTAATCTACTGCTCTCTGGATCGAGAGGTGGGGCATGGCCGGAGTCCAGCTACGTATCATGTGGATTTGTTTCCTGTTCACAGCACTGACTGCGTCGATCCCCACTCCAGCGCATGCATCGGCTGCGGATCCGGTCGGTACCGGGCCGGGGGCGCCCGGTCTGAACGCCCTGGGGGCGGCAGCCGGCACGCCCCAGTTCCTAGGAGTCAGCTACGAACGGATCCTGGGATCGGAATTCGCGCTGGACGTCCATGCAGGGACCATGATCCTGCTGTCCGGGTACGGTGCGAGGATCGCCTGGGGTTCCGTCTCCGAGGGCTTCCGCCCCAGGCTCTCGTTCGGGCTTGCGGCGATCGATGTCACCCATGTGGAGGATTACGGCTCCCCCGACGGCACGGCCTTCTATTCCTGGCCGGGTGTCGGCCTGGCCTGGAGGACCCGTGGATACACGACACTGCTGGACGCCGGCTGGCTCTTCACGGGCAACGACGAGGACGGGCTGGGGGAGTCCAGCTTCCCGGCAGTCTCGCTCGCGATCATGGCCAGGTTCTGACGGGAAGTCGGCAGACTGTTCGGGACACAGGCGGAAAGCTCATCTCCGAAGAGGTCCGGGACGTTTCCGGGGTGCTGCGTCAGGGCGCCTGCGTCTGTCCTGTCTTGATCGAGGCCCAGGTAGATGACTCGAGGTCGGCGATGTCCCCGTAGGCCGTCACGACGAAGTTCCAGATGTGGAAGACGGCTGTCGACTGCGGTCCGGGGCCGGGGGGCGGCGTCGGCGGAGGGGGATCGCAGATGGCTGAGCAGAGGAGGATCACCTTGAGCGTGTCCCCCGCCGAGGCCGGGGGTACGACGAAGATGGGCGTGGAGTCCGAGGCTCCCGCAGAGACGTTCCAGTAGATGTTGTACTGGCCGTTTATCCCGAGATTCATCCTGCACAAAGAGAAGGTGTTAGGGAGTTCGGTCTCCCATGTCGCACTTGTCTGCTGGGCCGAGATGCTCACGGAATCAGTGCCGGGCGGAAGCACCAGAAGAGCCGACTGCAGATCGTTCCAGTCAGTCTCATATGCTTCGGCCGCGGCTTCGGAGTGGGCTCCGTCGGGCAGGAATTCCCATTGTCCCGCAACGACCTGCCAGCCGGGGGGAATCTCGGACAGGGAGTAGTCCCAGAGCACCTGGTCGGCCGGGGCGATGCCGGCGACCGCGAGGAGAATGACCGGAATCTTCGTCGGGATCCTCATACACGCCTCCATCTTTGCCAGCCGTACCGCCGGAAGGTGGCCGCATCCAAAGGAATCAGGGAGGGTTCCCTCGTTGCCTCCCCTGCCCGGATCGGGCGGCGGGCGCCTGCAGGCAGGGAATGCCCCGCAGACAGCGCGTCAGGCCTCTATCCCTCCCCGGTTCCGGCATCCGGGCCGGTACCCGTACCGTCTCCGAGGGCCCTTATCTCCAGGGACTCTATCGCCGGAACGCTGCTCCCGGCTATCCCCTGGAGGTCGCCGTACATGCTCGATGTGGCGTAGAGGACCTTCTCGAGCTCCCTCTCACGCCTGGCCCAGTGGGCTGTGAGGGCCTTCTTCTCCTTGTCCAGGTCCTGCTTCATGGAACCGAAGGCCTCTACGATGGCATTCACGTGCTGCCTGAAGACAGGCCCCGTGAGATAGCTGTAGACGAGTTCGGTCTTCGTCTGCAGGCCCTCCGATGACTGCCGTGCGTTCGAGACCTCGATGAGCATGAGCCTCAGAGCGGTAGCTAGCGGGACGACATACGGGAAGGAGCAGATCCAGACCCCGTCCTGATACCCGAAGGAGTCGACCCCCTTCGGGAGGACCTGGGTGGCGATCAGGGCGACATCAGCCCTGGCTCCGCGCTGGTCGCCACGGAGCTTCGGGAGCCAGTCCGCCTGCCAGGCCTTCGTCCGCTTGGCCTCCCACAGGATGGTCCCCGCGGGCTGGAGCGTTCCGCTGCGGACCCTCTGGAGGCAGTCGCCTCCGAACTCGCCCTTGGCCACCGGTTCGACCAGGTCGGATGGAAAGGCTCTCCGGAGGGTCTCCTCGAGCTGGAGCTCCTGGACCTCCCCCTGGCTCTGCTGAGAGCCCTGCTCGGCCTTTCGCTTCAGCTCCTCGATCTGCCTCTGCATGCCCTGGATGACCATCTCCTTCTCGGCAACCTTCAGACCCAGCTGCTCCTCGGCGTCCTTCCTGGCCTTGTCGCGGATGGAGCCGAGACCCTCCTGAATGCCCTTCTGGATGGTGAGGTCGAGCTCCCGCTTCTCCTCGTCCAGGGCCATCTTCTGCTTGAGGGCATCGGCCTGGGCCTGCTGTGCCAGGGCCAGCTTGCCCTCCTTCTCCTGGACCAGCAGCCTGAGGTCGGCAAGCTCGGAAGCCCTCTTCGCCAGGTCCGCCTCGAGGAGCTGCTTCGAACGGGAGGCCTCCTCGGCCGCGATCCTCTGCGTCTCGCGCTTCAGGCGCTCGTCGAAATCCCTCCTGGTGGAGTCGAGGAACGGGGCGATGACGCTGTCGGTCAGGCGGATCTCGCTTCCGCAATTCGGGCACTTGATGACGGGTTCCGTCATATCACCGTTCCTTTACCCGGCTGCATTGTGAGCCGTTCGATGCTCCGTAATGGAGTATCGACCACCCTGCATGCCCGGTCAACGGGGTCAGGCTGCCCGCAGTGGTTCTCTCGTCAAAGACCTGGGTTTCCGCCTGTGAGTAGACCGACCCCGAAAGAGGTATTGTCGGGGGGGAGGCAGGATGAACGAGAGAGATCGCGGAACGGAAGAGGGAGCTGTGAAACGGAGCGCCTCTCCGCTTTCCCGGATCGTTCCCCTGGCGGTCATCACTGCATCCCTGGCCTTCCTGGTCCTCGCCGGACGCCAGCTCACGGGTGCGGGGGAGTCCGGCCGCAGCCGCGTCGAGGCGGGGCCGGAGTTCTACTCTGCAGTACGCCGGCTCGAGCTCCTCGAGCTGGTCGAGCACGATTGCAGGATGACGCTCTCGCGCACCGTCAGGCGCCCGTGGTGGGACAGGCTGCCGCTGGACGAGCTCTCGTCCGAGATCGAGATCGGTGTGGAGTTCTCGGTCAGGGTCACGGCAGGAATCGATCTGTCCGGCGTTCCGGACGATTTCATAAGCATCGAGGGCGGAGTGGCAGAGGTCGTGCTCCCGGCCCCGCGAGGTCGTGAACACGGCCGTCAGCGAGATCGGCACCCCCTGGATCAGGACCGGCGGGATCCCTGCGGACTGGGATGCAGAAGTCCTCGAGATGAAGGCCGAACTGGCGTTGGAGGCGAGGGACGAGGCCGTCGAAGACGCCATCGGAGCGGGCATCCTGGAACAGGCCGGGACCGTGGCCATGGGACAGGCTGAACAGGCTCTGAAGGCGTTCGGGATCGAGGAGGTCCATGTCCGCTTCGAATGAGGGCCGCGGATTGAAGACGGTCGCATGGGTGCTCGCATCCTGCGCCGTCATCCTCGCGCTCTTCCTGCTGGTCAGGAAGCCTCTGCGGCGGGAGGTGACCGTCGTCTTCCCCTCGATAGTCTCGCTGGTCCGGTCGACGCCGGACTATGTCGCCGTCGAGCGCACATACTGGATCGAGGAGAGGGAGACGATAGAGGCTCCTCTCTGGTCGAACATCGAGATACTGCGCCGCTATCCGGTCAGGGTGCGCGCGGAGGTGGCCTGCGACGCCTTCGGGCCCGGGTTCATCGAAAGCTCCGAATCGGAGAGCATCCGAACGATCACGATAAGCCTCCCACGTGCGGCTCTCCAGCCCCCGGTGATAGATCAGGAGGGAAGCTACAGGCCCGCACCCGATGCCGACGGACCGGGAGCAGACTTGATCCCGGCCGAGGAGAGGGCCGAGGCGATAGCCAGGTTCGATGCGCTGATGGAACAGAACGCCCGTACGGAGGCGCTCGGTCTGGCCATGAACGACGGGCTGGCCCTGGAGGCCGAGGCGAACACCGCGGAGGACCTGACTGCCGCGGTGAGGGCGATCCTGCTTTCGCAGGGTTTCGAAGACTTCGAGGTAGTAGTGGTCTTCGGCGACTTCCCGGAAGTTCCGCCCCCTGCATCGGATCCCCCGAGGCTCCGCCCGGGCGGATAGTCCGCGGAGGAATACCGTTTCCGTCCACCAGCCCGGCGTGTCCTGGTTCCAGACCCGAAAAGCCTTCCTGATGCCTGCACACTTTCTCAGGCCACCTCCTCGGAACCAGCCGAATCCGGGTATTGCCTTTCGAAGTCGGGCAGACGATCGTATTGGAAGATGGGTTTTGCGGGCGCAAGGGGATGCGCAACCGGGGGGAGAGAACGGATGAGCTTTTTCCTTGTTTTTCTGATGGCTACGGCAGGCGGCGACACAACGCCGGAGGCTGGTTCAGGTTTCTACGACATCGATATCGACGTGGTCAACACCTGGCAGGCGCCGTACGCGCAGGAGATCCTCGACCTCACGATGACAGAGTACGAAGAGAATCTGTTATTCCGCAGCAACCTGGACGGCGCGATCTTCATCGCCGATCCGGACGACGGGTCCTTCATCGACGAGGTACCCCTGCCCGAGGACGCGTCCGGCTTCGGGCTCGCGTGCCTGGGAAGTTCGTACTACATAAACAGCGACACCTCCCCCCTCGTCTACCATTCGACCGGTCTGACCGAATGGGAGTCGTTCCCCAATCCTGCGGGAATCCAGGGGTCGGGAATGACGAACGACTTCGGTGGTTCCTCGATCGTGCTGACTGAAGTGAGCTCGCAGGCGGACCATTTGATCTACTCCTTCGACTACGACGGTTCGGGCGAGGAGTTCGGGGTGCTGCCGGGCATCACGGGCACCTTGAGCGGCATCGCGGCACACTGGGTGGCCGTAGACGGACTGGCGGACCTGCCGTACGCGATAATCGCGACAAGCTTCGACCAGCACGAGTTCTTCTTCTATTCCGAGAGCGGAGGCGTCTACTACCAGTACGGGCAGGAGCCATGCCCGGTCTCCGTGCAGCAGTCCCTGGGCCTTGCCTTCGCCCCCTACAGGTCCTCGTTTTTCTGGAGCTACATAGGACTCGACGGGGAGTACTACGTGAGCGAGCTGTTCATCCCCGTGCTGGGAGAGCTGGACAGCGCCACGTGGGGGGCGATCAAGGGCAGCTTCCAGGACTGAGACGCCCGCCGGGGCAGGCTCCGATCGAAGCGAAGAACTCCCAGATGACCTCCGGCGAGTCGAAATCCATGCAGGTGGCTCCCGTCAGACGGTCGCGCAGGCCGTCGTCACGCCCGGGCCAGGTGTGTCCGCCGCCCTCCACGCGGATCAGCTCGACCCTGCAGCCCCCGTCCCCCGGCTGGAGGGAGATGCGGGTGCAGGTGCAGCCGTCCTCCGGATCGATGTCCGGCATATCGAGTGAATCCATAGGTTCCGCGCATCCGTTCTCGTCACCCCAGAGCAGGAAGGCATCCATCACGGGGATCATCGAGCCCTGGTCCCGGTGGCCGTTCTCGTAGCCGACCCCTCCCCCGCCCCAGGGCACGAGGGGATCCGCGGTCCCGTTGATCATCAGCACCGATACCGGCAGGACGGGATCGAACCCGCCGGGCCACGGATCGGCAATCCCCCCTGCGACCGGCGCGATGGCGCTGACCAGATCAGGCCTGTTCCCTGCCAGCCAGTTGCAGAAGAACGCCCCGTTGGACATGCCGGTCGCGAAGACGCGCCCGTGGTCGTAGGGACGGATGGAATCGAGCGTATCCAGGATCGCGCAGACGAAATCCACATCGACCATGCTCCCGCCCGACCTGCCGTCGTCCCAGCGCCGCCCCTCCCCCTGCGGATAAACTGCGACAAAGCCCTCGCGGTCGGCGATTTCGCTGAATCCGGACTGGGCTTCGAGCCCCGCGGCGGTTCCGTACCTGCCGTGGAAGACCAGGAGCAGGGGGGGCAGCGCCTCCGCGCCGGGCGACGCCGGCTCGTGCAGCAGGAACGTGCGGTCACTGCCTCCGGAGCGGAGTTCGATCTCGACCGTGCCCGGACCCGGCCCGGGCTGCACGATGGAGCAGGAGCAGAGAACAAGAGGCAGGGCCAGGGCGAGCAGGCTCGAGATAGAACCCGGGGATTTCGTGGATCGGGTGCGACTGCGAAGAAACCCGGCTTCCGCCCAGGTGTTGCAGTCCAGTGCATGCTGCTGCGGACTCATCGGATCAGGAGGGGTCCAGCCGGTCGTATTTGAGCGCGTTGCCTCTGGCCCTCTCGACCGGGTATTTGGCGCCGTTCTTCTCCATCTTGTCGAAGGCGGCGCGGAGCGGTTCGATGCCCAGCCTGTCCGCGAGGTTCACAAGATAGATGAGCACGTCGCCGATCTCCTCGGCCGCATGGGCCTTCTCCTCGGGGGCGAGGGCCGCGCTCTGCTCCTCGGAGAGCCACTGGAATATCTCGGCCAGTTCGGCGGCCTCCACGGAGAGGGCCATCGAAAGGTTCTTGGGAGAATGGAAGCGCCCCCAGTCGCGCTCGCTCACGAACTCGCGCACGCGGACCAGCAGGGCGTCCAGGCTCTCCCGATGCTCGACCTGGTTATCGTTTCCACACATGCACGGACTATTCCGGTCGAGGCCCCTGCGGTCAACGAGATCGACGACAACGCACCCCGGATGACGTCAGATGGCCAGCATGCCCAGGAAGAAGCGGCTCTGCGATACTTCCTCCCCTGAATCAGGCGCGACGATTATCGTGCTGATCCTCTCCACCAGAGGCTGCGGGACCGGGAAGACGGCCAGGCTCCCGCCCTGCCAGTCCCCGTACAGGATGTAGGGCTCCCAGGTCGCCCACATTGCATTGATCTCGGAATCCGTCAGGAAGGGGCCAGCCCATCTCCGGACGGCTTCCAGCGCGGCTCCGCAAGACCTGTCGACGGATGGGTCGAGGACGAGCTCGTCCGTGAACCCCAGTCCGTCGGCGCCTTCCAGCGTGCAGGCCACCGTTCCGTCGTCCAGGCGGTGGAAGACGAGCAGGTCTCCCCGGACTCTCTCCTCCTCCGGCGCGTCAGGTGCGCAGAATCCTTCGAGCGGCACGGGGAAGCCGACATCGGTCAGGTCCACCTCGTAGTACAGGAATCCATCCCGGAAGGAATCCCCCGCCCTTGCGATCCACGAAGCCTCCGGGACGCGCCAGAGGGACATGGCCCAGCCGAAGCCGGGGATGATGTCTGCCCCGTCGCCATCAGCCGGCATGTCGAGAGAGGTTCCGGGCCGGATCGAGAGGCCCTCCCACCTGATCATCGAGCCCAGCCCGCCCAGGTCCAGCATCGGCCCGCCGGACACGTCGGGCTCGGGGTAGGCTTCGAATATCCGGCCAAGCGAGCACACCGTGACGTCACCGGTGAAGGCTGGGCCATGGAAGTACAGCACGGGCGCATCGACGGTTATCTCGCCGTAGGGGTTCGAGGCGGGCAGACCCAGGGCCGTCGTCGAGCCGGAGGAGTAGAGCACCACTCCCCACTCGTGGAAGCTGACGACATCACCTCCCGGAGACATCGTTGAAACGAAACAGGCTGCGAGCAGGACCGCCGACATTCCGCACCTCCGGGTTCAGGCTGCCCGATGATACACTTGCGGACGCGCATGATTCCATCGCCGGCCGGGTCTGATCCGGCAACGAGGGGAACGGGAACGGACCTCGGGCTCCTGCGGCCTGGACCATGAGATCATCGTATCTGCGCCGCGGACGAAACCCGCAGATCGGTCGGCAACCCACCCGCTCAGAGAAGTACGCTCTTGATATAGGGCCAGTCGGTGGGTGCCCTGCCGAACGTAATATCGGACTGGTCGTACCAGATGGGGATCGAATACTCCCCGGTGCTGTCTCGGCTGCAGATGAAGACGACTGTGCCAAAGGAATGGAAGCCACACTCGCCGAAGTAGACCTTGAGGTCGAACGTCCGGGTGAGCTCCCTCACGGTCGAATCGGGCGATACGGGGATGTCTTCGTCCCCCAGGAATGTCAGCGTGATGGAGTCTATCTCGGAAGTGGTGAAGAGCGACTCGTGGCAGAGCGTCTCGAATTCGAGGCCCCAAAAGGCCGAATCCGGCTCCGGCAGCATGTAGTCGATGTACCAGTACTCGAAGTCGTCGGGGAAGCAGGTCAGGTACAGGTCCAGATCCCTGTGGTTGTATGCGTACTCCAGGTTCCGGACGACCTTCCAGGCGCTGTCGGTGTTCTGGTAGAACAGCGAATCGACTACGCCGGGTCCCGACGGGTCGTCCCCGCATGCGGCGAACGAGCAGACGAGGATGGCGAATGCCGCTGCCACGAGCACTTTCTTCATCTCGAACCCCCTCCGGTGGATCAGCCGGTCCCGGCTCCCCTTCTCCAGGTCCGCAGGAGTGCGGATATGGAAACGGGAACGCCAGGCCGGACTGCAGAGAGGATTATGCTCGTGCTCGAACCTCCGTTGGATGAATCCTTGTCTGAATATGCGATTCTCATCGGCAGAGGCAAGCCATGGAGGCGCTAGGAGGCGGATCCGTGGCATGACCTTCACGCCCCGACACGGGCTCCCGGGCCGCCATTAGCATGCTGCAGCCGGCCCCTTAGATTAGGGGATCGCCGGGGGTGGCCCGGCAGTCAGGTGTTTGATCGTCCGTGTTGCCGTCATCGATGGCCATGTTGCCCCGGAGGTCGTCTTGAGGTCGACAAGTGCTGCGTTTGCGTCGGTTGCGATGCTGCTCATGGTTTCTGAACCGGTCTCGGGGGCGTACGAGTATCCCGCGGCAAGGACCTGCGACCAGGTCGACGACTTCTTCGGCACGCCGGTCGCGGACCCCTACAGGTGGCTCGAGGATGTCGACTCCCCTGAGACACTGGAGTGGATCGAGGCGCAGAACAGCCTGTCCGAGGGCTTCCTGGCCTCCATACCTTTCAGAGAGCAGCTCAGGGAGAGGCTGCGTGAACTCAACGACCATCCGTGCCGGACGATGCCTTCAAGAAGAGGCGGAAGCTGGTTCTACTACACGAACGACGGTCTGCAGGAGCACTGGGTCTTCTGCCGCAGCGACGGACCCGATGGCGAGCCCGAGGTGCTCCTGGACCCCAACCTCCTCCCCCCCGAGGCGAACCTGTCCCTCGCGGGGACGAGCGTGAGCGATGATGGCAGGTATCTGGCCTGGGGTCTCAACGGCAGCGGATCGGACTGGGTCGAATGGTACGTCACAGACATCTCGACGGGTCTCATGCTCCCGGACACCATCCGCTGGACCAAGACGGACTGGGTGGCCTGGAACGCTGACGACACCGGCTTCTATTACAGCAGGCTGGAGGAACCCCGTCCGGGCGCGGAATACACGGAACTCTCCGAAGCCGAACGGATTTTCCTCCACCGGCTGGGAACGCCCCAGGCTCAGGACAGCCTCGTCTTCTCCCGCCCGGACAGGCCGGAGTGGTTCTCCTCCGCTTATCTGACCGACGACGAGAGGTTCCTGATCATCGGAATCTACGACGGCAACACCCTGGACCATTCCGGCATCTTCTACGTCGACAACGCGCTCCCTGAAGAGGAGAGGAGCCTGGTCGAGCTCCTGGGAGACTTCGACGCATCCTACAGCCTTGTCGGGAACGTGGGAACGGATTTCTACGTGCTCACGAACCTGGATGCGCCGAGGAACCGGGTCATATGCATCGATACAACCCGCCCCGGGAGGGAGGACTGGCGAACCGTGGTGCCAGAGGGGACGGAGACCCTGGAGAGCGCTTCGATACTCGACGGATCACGCTCTCTTGTTCTCCAGTACTCCCGGGACGCCTGCTCCGAGATCAGGATATGCGACATCGACGGAACCTTCCGCGAGCGCCTGGAACTCCCCGGCCCCGGGACGGTCTGGGGTTTCGGGGGCAGGCAGGAAGATACGGATGCCTTCTACGAGTTCACCTCGTTCCTGTCGCCCTCGGTCATCTACAGATACGACTTCCCCACGCGCCGGAGCACGCTCTACTGGGAGCCGGAGATGGACATGGACCTGTCCGCCTTCACGAGCGAGCAGGTGTTCTATCGGAGCAGCGACGGGACGAGCATCCCGATGTTCCTGGTCTACCCTGACGACATCCGGCGGGACGGCTCGAACCCTGCGCTGCTCTATGGTTATGGCGGCTTCGGCGTGTCGATGGGCCCGTACTTCAGCGCATCAACGATCCTCTGGCTGGAGATGGGCGGGGTTTATGCCCAGCCATGCATACGGGGAGGCGGGGAATATGGCGAGGAATGGCACCAGGCCGGAGTAGGCGTCAACAGGAGCCGGGTCTACGACGACTTCATCGCCGCGGCTGAATACCTGGTCGACGAGGGTTTCACCTCGACCCCCCTCCTCGGCATCGAAGGAGGGTCCAACGGAGGGACCCTGGTCGCCGCATGCCTGAACCGGAGGCCGGACCTGTTCGGTGCTGTGATCGCCGAAATGGGCGTCATGGATCAGCTCCGATACCATCTCTTCACGTACGGCTGGTCCTGGATACCGGAGTATGGCGACCCGGAGGATCCAGGCGATTTCGAGTTCCTCTACAGGTATTCGCCGTACCACAACATCGCGGCTGGGATCGAGTACCCGGCGGTCCTGGTGGTCACGGCCGACCACGACGACAGGGTGGTGCCCGGGCACAGCTTCAAGTACGCAGCCAGACTGCAGGCTGCACAGGCTGGCGATGCACCTGTCCTGATAAGCATCTTCCCAGATGCCGGCCACGGAGGATCGGTGGGGTTGTCGGACGCGATCGACAGGCGCGCGGACTCCTTTGCCTTCCTGCTCGAAGTCTTCGGTCGGGAGCCCTGACAGGCAGATCCCGCTAGAGGATCCGTCTTCGAACAGTCCCCGCCCCGGACAGTGTCCGGCAGGCGAGCCTGGGCGGGCAACAGAGGGGATTCAAGATGAACAAGCTGGTTCACTTCGACATCCAGTCGACCGACATCGAGAAGTCGAAAGCCTTCTACACCGGCCTCTTCGGCTGGAAGACGCAGCAGTGGTCGCCCGACTATGCGCTGTTCGAGTATGCCGACGGTTCGGGGGGAGGCGGCCTCTCACTCGTCGAAAGCATTCCCGCACCCTGCATAGAGATCTACATCGAGGTGGAGGACATCGAGGCCGTCCTCGCGAAAGCCTTGTCGCTCGGAGGAAGGGTCTCCACGCCGAAGCAGGAGATCGGCGGCGGCATGGGCTTCCTCGCACGATTCGAGGATTGCTGCGGCTGCCTTGTCGGGCTCTGGTCGAAGGAGTGATGCCCCGGAACGAGTGAACGCGGAACCTGATTCCGGACTCCGGGGCTGACGAAGTCGGCGGAAAACCTGCCGAAACCGT
The DNA here is from genome assembly GCA_963718745.1 of Candidatus Fermentibacterota bacterium. Taxonomy (GTDB): domain Bacteria; phylum Fermentibacterota; class Fermentibacteria; order Fermentibacterales; family Fermentibacteraceae; genus Fermentibacter. The sequence goes on from OY970370.1 coordinate 1,314,304, forward strand.
GAATGTGCGATATAATGATGCATCAACGGTTTGCCGTTGCATCTGAACAATCTGAAACCAGGAACCGGACGGGGGCGGGATGACGGGGAACATAGCGCTGTTTGTCTTCGGCGTGCTGCTCCTTTGGGCCAGCAGCGAGCTCATCATCCGCAACATCACGCCGCTCGCACGGGCCATCGGCGTGAAGGAACTCGTCGTGACGATCCTCGGGGTCAGCATCCTGTCGAGCCTCCCCGAGCTCACCGTCTCGGCCTTCGCAATCGCCGGCGGCTCGTCCGACATCTCCGTCGGCAACGTCATCGGATCGAACTTCGTCACGCTGACCTTCGTCACGGCGATCTGCGCCCTGTTCCACCCCATCGACATCCACAGGGAGGTGCAGGAGCGCGAGTCGAGCTGGATGATCCTCTCCTCCGCGCTGGTGCTGGTGCTCTCGATCGACGGGACGCTCACACGTTCGGACGGCGTGATACTCATCCTCATGTACGCCCCGTACATCTACAGCGTACTGAAGACGGCGCGCGAAGGGGCGGAGACGCCTCCCCCCGGCGTATCCATGAGGAAAAGGCTCCTTCTCCCCGCCTCCCTCACCCTGGTGGGGATATTCGGTGTAATCGGCAGTTCCAAGCTCGCACTGGACTCGGGGACGGCCCTGGGAGCCGCCGCCGGCATCCCGCCGCTCGCGCTCGGAGTCGTGTTCTTCGCTTTCGGCACGAGCCTGCCGGAGCTCGCCATCAGCCTTTCCGCCACATTCAAGCGGAAGGCCGACGTGACCATCGGCGAGGTCTATGCGTCGAACATCTTCACGCAGATGGTCGTGCTGGGCATCTGCTGCCTCATTTCGCCCATAACCGTCTCGCCGTCGATGCTCACCTTCGGCATGCCACTGCTGATCCTGGCGACGGTGGTCATCCAGCTTTTCGTCACGAGCAACCTCCGGATAACGAGGCGTGAAGCCGTGGGTCTTCTGGTCTTCTATGCCGTCTTCGCGGCGAACCAGTTCCTCGACATGCCTTCCATTACCGAGATGCTCGGGTTCTGAGTGGGAACCCACGGGCGAGCCGGGTGTTGGACCTGATGGTTGTGTGTTCGGGCGTAAATACATCCGACACTGTGGAAATCGGACAGACTGGAGGGTGAAATGCCCGAGGGATCGTCCCGCGAGGTTGCGTGGCGCACGAGCGGCTCGGGCGCCTTCATCGCCTCTCTTCTCCTGGCTTTAACTCTGAATCAGACCCCGGCCGGAGCGGACTCAGCTTCGACGCATGTTCCAGCTCCCACGGTTCCTCACGACATTGAGATTCCCGAACCGTACGAGGTGGGACCCGATGTCTTCACGGGCGTGGCCGGCCTGCCGCTCTCGCCGCCCGCCGACCCGCAGGAGGGTGACTCCTGGATCTGGTGGCTCTGGGTACACGACCCCATGCCTCCGCACTTCGAACAGGCCGTGTGCACCGTCCGGGGCATGAGCGACCGCGCCTATGTCGTCGTCCGCAACGAGGAATGGCTTGTCTCGGTCGACCAGGCCGACGTCGACATGATCCTGGAGCGGTGGGAGAACACATCGATCGGACCCTGGCCGGACCAGGGGATCTTCGAGAACGACAGCCTGGCCTTCGGGGCGCCTCCGGACGAGATGGATGACGATCCCCGCATCTATCTGGTCTGGTTCGACTTCGGCATTTCCTCGGACGGGTTCTTCTTCTGGTTCGACGAGTTCCCCGACGGCGCCTACCCGCCCTATCACAGCAACGAGTGCGAGGCACTCTACCTGAACCCCTACAGTTCGGGAGGGCCGTCCGGCAACTACATGCTCGCCGTCGCCGCCCACGAGTTCGAGCACATGATCCACTGGAACCACGACGACAACGAGGACCTGTGGGTGGACGAGGGGATGGCCGAGATGGGGATGTGGCTCTATGGCGCTCCCGACAACATCTCGAGCTTCAACTCGAACCCCGACAATTCGCTGACTTCGTGGACAGGGGCGTGGGCCGACTACATCAAGACCTACCTGTGGTCGCTCTACTTCTACGAGCGGTACGGGGGGCTGCAGTCCCTATACGACGTCGTCCACGAGCCTGCGAACTCCGTCCAGGGCTACGACAACGTGCTGGACGACCATGGCTATGCGGCGGATTTCGATGACGTCTTCGCGGACTGGACCGTTGCCAATTATCTGGATGATACAACGATAGAGGATGGACGATTCGGGTACGAGGGCGACGAGCTGCCGGCATTCGCCGTCGCCGCGACCTATTCCACGTACCCGGTCACCGACGTCTACAAGACAGTCAACCACTGGGCGGCGGACTACTACAGGTTCCAGTCTCTCGGGAGCCTGGGAGCGGTCGAACTGCAGTTCGACGGCGCGGATGACAACTCGTTCGCGGTCTGGGGTCTGACCCTGTTCGCAGACGGCACCACGGAAGTCGACAGGATGACCCTGGACGAGGGGACGCAGGCCGGATACCTCATCCTCGGCGGCTTCTCGGATCCGGACGACAAGGTGATCCTGGTCGTCGGATCCGCATCGGGAACAGGGGGAACTGGCTATTACTTCAGCGCCCTGCAGGCCATGGGGATCGAGCCGGGAGAGGGGGCCGGACCCTCGATGTCCGGGCTCCACGCTTCACCGAACCCCTTCTTCTCGACAATCGAGATCCGCATCGACTGGACGGAGGCCGCAGCCGTGCCGGAAGTGGAGATCTTCGACCTCGGAGGCAGGCTGGTGAGGAGGCTGGACTCCCCCGAAGCCTCTGCCGGTCAGGTCTTCTTCGAGTGGAACGGCTGCAGGACCGACGGCAGCCCGGCTCCTGCCGGCGTCTACCTGGCACGGGCATCATCCGGCGGGTCCTCCGCTTCTGTCCCGCTCATGCTCCTGGAAACGGCGACCTCGAGGCGTTGACCGAAGGGCTCGAAAGGGAGCGCCTCCTGCGCCGATCTGGCGTTCCCTGTACGAATACCTTACACTAGATGCATGTGCGAACCACACCGGAAAAGGAGGCGGCGATGAGCTGCGGCAAGTTCAATTTCCTGGACAAGCTGGCGCTTCTTCTCTCCATCGTAGGTGCGATAAACTGGGGCATCCTGGCGATCCTGGAGAAGGACCTGATCATGGGGATCATCGGACTGGATGCAGGCATCGCCAACATCGTCTACATAGCGGTCGGCGTGGCGGGCGTCTGGAGCCTGATCTTCGTCCTGCCAAAGTCCTGTAAATAGGAGCGAAGCTCCCGCCCGGATACCGGTAGTTCCGGGACGGATCCGCTGCGGCGGTGATGTCCGGGGCGAGTCGTGGCGGAGCGGGAGACAGGATCGGAGAACAGCTCCGGGAAATATCCGTCTGGAGGTCATCGCATGAGGTTTCTCGGGCTCCTGATGGTTCTGGCTGCGGTTTCGGCGGCAGCCGGGCGGTGCGTCCTGCTCGAGGAGTTCACCTGGGACGGTTGAAGCTCCTGCCCTGGCAGTGCGGTCACTGTCGAACAGTTCCTTGCCGAACACACAGGTGACGTATCACTTTTCGTAGTCCACTACGGAAGCGCCTCCGACCCCTTCTATGCCTCGAGTCCCGCGGACAACCAGGCCCGCCTCTCCTACTACGGCATCTCGGCCTTCCCCACGGTCATGATGGACGGGCTCTACGACTGCTGGCCCCTGTCCACGATGGACGGGTACTTCGAAACGAGGATGGCAGTCCCCTGCTACCTCTCGATCTCCGTCGCGGCCGACTCCGGCTCGACTCCCGACGACGGGACGCTGTCCATCGGCCTGGCGACCGATATCGGCCTGGACACGGACGCCGTCATCAACGCGATGCTGACCGAGTCGGGGATACCGGGCACCGGGACCTACGCCGCACAGGGCATAGACTACAACTACGGCCTGCGCGAGAATCTCTTCTCCTCGTCGGGAACGACTGTGAGTTTCGGTCCCGCTCCCGAGACGCTCGAACTGGACGCCCCATATGCCATCCCGTCCGAATGGGACTGGGAGCAGCTCTACCTGACAGTATTCGTACAGAACCCCGTTTCGGACGAGGTCCTGAACTCATGCATGGTGAAGATGAGCGACCTTCTGGGCACGGGCATCCCGGAATCCCCCGAGTACGACGCGCCGGTGCTTTCGATCGGTCCGAACCCGTCCACGGGGGCGATCAGCTACCGCGCGGATGGATTCGATTCATCCGTCAGAGTGACGATCTTCTCCATCGACGGAAGGCTGGTCGGATCATCGACCCTTTCCGAGGGGACCTTCATGATCAGGACTCCGGGCGTCTACACGATCCGCGCCGAGTCTCCGTCGGGCGAGTCCGCCTCACGGCAGGCGGTGGTCATCCCGTAGCGGGCGCCTCGTCAAGGTCGGCGGATTGTCTGCAGCGCAAACATATGGCAGTGGTTTTTCTTCGGTGAAGCCACCGAAAGGAGCAAGATGACAAGGGCCGAGGTTCTCGAGTTCGTCCGGAAGAACACCTACAGCTTCATGGCCACGGTGGAGAACGGAAAGCCCCGGGTCCGGGGAATGGACACCCCGGTGGTGGACGAGAAGGGGCTCACGTTCTGCACCGGCTCGAACAAGCAGGTTTGCGCCCAGCTCCTGGCGGATCCCTCGGTGGAGCTGTGCTACTACAGCCCGGAGGAGGGCGTGCAGATCAGGCTCTCCGGCCGGATGGAGAAGCTCGAGGACGATGACCTCAAGAAGCACATAGTGGAGACCAGGTTCACGTTCCTGAAGCCGGTCGTCGAGAGGTTCGGCTGGGGGAGCCTGACCCTCTTCCGCCTCTCGACCGCCAGCGGTTCTGAATGGAGGATGTCCGGGTCGGCCGGGCCGTCGACTCCCTTCGAGTTCTGAGCCGTCCCTGTCCTAGAGGCAGGGGTTCAGCAGGTGGAACCACCAGGTCTCGGACCACTCGGTGAGCCCGTCCTCTACGGAGGCCCTGACTCGCCACCAGTAGTCGGCGCTGAGGCCGGGCTGGGTCGTGAGGGTGGTTGTAAGCGACTCCAGCTGGATCGAATCGGCCATCGTCGAGTCTGCCGAGATCTGGAAGTAGTAGCGGGTTGCTCCGGTGACAGCCTCCCATGAGAACTGGACGTCCTTGCCCTCGATGGTGTCACCCTGCACGGGCGACACGAGAAGCGGACCCGGACCAGGGACATACGGTGAGCTGGGAGAGCTCCCACACGCCACCAGCACGAGACTGAGCGCCAACACGGACAGTACCTTCGCCATCTTCACTCCAATCTGCTCCGGTGGATCCGCCTGCATGGGGGCGAGGTGGTCGCTTCTTTCAACTCCCCCTGTGCCGGGAGGTTCCCCGGCAGTCTTCCGCCAAGGAGATCCGCATCCCCGGTCAGTCCGGGCATTGATTCGCGGACCTGCGTGACTCGCTCAACAACGGCCGCGGAGCCCCTCCATCCTGCTGCCCGCCTTCGGGCACCAGCCCCTTCATCCAGTCGTGGATGTCTTGACGATAACGTTATCAAGATATATTCTTAAAAAGTATCTCTGTCGAAATGGAGCGTCTTGAAACCGCGTGACGGGACTCTGGACAGGCTGCAGGAGGTATTGAAGACTGCCGGCTGCAGGATGACCCACCAGCGGATAGAGGTCTTCAGAGCTGTTGGCGCTCATGCTTCCCACCCCTGCGTCTCGGAGGTGTTCGAGATAGTCCGTGAAACGCTTCCGTCGGTCTCTCTGGATACTGTCTACAGGACTCTATGGAAGCTCTCCGAACTTGGCCTGGTGAACCCGGTCACCTCCTCGGGCGACAAGATGCGTTTCGACGCCAACACAAGGCGGCATCACCATTTCGTGTGCGCAAGATGCGGCGGCACCTACGATTTCGAGAGCCCTTCCCTGGACGGGGTCAGGGTGCCGGAGGAGGCTTGGCAGGTCGGCACCGTCTGGGGAGCCCACATGGAGGTACGAGGGCTTTGTACGGTATGCTGCCGGGATCAGAAGGACATAAGCAGGAACGGAGGTTGACTCGATGAAGGATCAGAAGCTCACGACCAATTTCGGGAAACCTGTCGATAACGATCTCAACGCGACGACGGCAGGTGCGGGTGGGCCTGTCCTGATACAGGACGTCCATCTCGTCGAGAAACTCGCGCATTTCAACCGTGAGAGGATCCCCGAGCGAGTGGTCCATGCCAAGGGTGCGGGGGCGTTCGGATGGTTCGAGGTCACTCACGACCTGTCGAGATTCACCAGCGCCAGGTTCCTCTCGCAGGTCGGAAAGAGGACGGAGGTCTTCGCCCGCTTCTCGACGGTGGGCGGCGAGAAGGGTTCGGCGGACTCCGAGCGCGACCCCAGGGGCTTCGCGGTGAAGTTCTACACGGAGGAAGGCAACTTCGACATGGTCGGGAACAACACCCCGGTCTTCTTCATACGTGACGCGATCAAGTTCCCGGACTTCATCCACACCCAGAAGCGCAACCCCGCCACGAACCTCAAGGACCCCGACATGTTCTGGGACTTCCTGTCCCTCACGCCGGAGTCGATCCACCAGGTGACGATACTCTTCTCGGACAGGGGCACCCCGCGGAACTTCCGCCAGATGCACGGCTTCGCCGGTCACACATTCATGTGGTACAACGAGGCGGGCGAGTACAACTGGGCCAAGCTGCACTTCAAGACTGAGCAGGGGATCAGCAACTTCACGGGCGACGAGGCGGAGAGGATGCGCGGGATCGACCCAGACTGCGCGACCCGCGACCTCACCGAATCGATAGCACGGGGAGAGTTCCCGGCATGGAGGGTCGAGGTCCAGATCATGACGCCTGAACAGGCGAAGTCGTTCCGGTTCGACCCCTTCGACGTGACCAAGGTATGGCCGCACGGAGAGTTCCCGACCATGCCCCTGGGCAGGATGGTGCTCGACCGCAACCCGGAGAACTACTTCGCAGACGTCGAGCAGGCAGCCTTCTCCCCCGGAAACCTCGTACCCGGTTTCGCCCCATCCTTCGACAAGATGTTCCAGGCCAGGATTTTCGGATACCATGACACTCACAGACACAGGCTCGGACCCAACTACCACCTGATCCCGGTCAACTCGGCACGCGGAGTCGGCACCACCAACTACCAGCGCGACGGCGCCATGCGCGTCGACGGCAACGGTGGAGGGGGACCGAACTACTGGCCCAACACCCTCGGTGGACCGGACCCGGTTCCCTCCGCGAAGATCCCCCCGGTCGACGTCACCGGAACCGCCGACAGGCACGCGATCGAACTCGTGGATGCGGACTTCGTCCAGGCCGGGGACCTGTTCCGGAAGGTGATGTCCGACACTGACCGCGAACACCTGGTGAAGAACATAGTAGGACACCTGGGCAGCGCCCTGGAGAGAATACAGAGGAGACAGACGGCCCTTTTCTGGAAAGCGGATGCGGAATACGGCCGGAGGGTCGCTGCGGGGCTGGGGCTGGACGCCTCGGAGATCGAGCGGCTCGCGGCCATGAGCCAGGACGAACGGGTCAAGGCGACGGCAGGATGACAACACCAACTGTACGAGGAGGAAGCTATGTGCGATGACCACATGGACGAGTGCTGCTGCGACGAGGAAGCCAGCATCCCCCTGATAGGGGATCCGGCACCGGCTTTCAAGGCGAAGACGACCAGGGGCGAAGTGAACTTCCCTGATGACTACAAGGGCAAGTGGGTCATCCTGTTCAGCCACCCCTCGGACTTCACTCCGGTCTGCACCACCGAGTTCATGACCTTCGCCCGCAGGCATGAGGAGTTCAAGGCCCTGAACTGTGAACTGCTGGGCCTCTCGATCGACAGCAACTTCAGCCACATCGCCTGGCTTCGCACCATTCGCGAGAAGCTCGAGTGGAACGGCATGAAGGGGATGGACGTAAAGTTCCCCGTCATAGCCGACCTTTCGATGGACGTTGCGTTCAAGTACGGGATGGTCCAGCCCGGCGCCAGCGACACGCAGGCCGTGCGGGCGGTCTTCTTCATCGATCCGGAGGCGAAGGTTCGCGCGCTGATCTATTATCCGCTCTCGAACGGACGCAACTTCGACGAGCTGATAAGGCTGCTGCAGGCGATGCAGACTTCGGACAAGTACAAGGTGGCCACTCCCGCTGACTGGCACCCGGGCGACAAGGTCATCATCCCGCCTCCAGCCACGACTGATCTGGCGGACGAGAGAGTGGGCAAGGCCGGCACCGACTACGAATGCCAGGACTGGTTCCTCTGCCTCAAGAAGCTGCCCGAGTAACCCCGAGTGACAAGAAGAGCCCCCGCCCTCGGCGGGGGCTCTTCACATTCCCTTCCAGAGCCTCCTGAATATCAGAAGCTTCAGCGGACGAGCACGAGCCTCCCGGTCGTCGCGGCTCCACCGGAGACGAGCCTGAGGAAGTAGACGCCGGGCTGGAGGTCCGATCCGGAGGCCGTGCGCGCATCCCACCATACCTCGTGTTCTCCCGGAGCAAGCGTTCCGTCCACGAGACGGGAGACGAGACGGCCCTGCATGTCGTAGATCGAGAGACTGACGGGGTCGCTCGACTCCACGGTGAAGCAGACCATGGCTCCGCCAGCCGCGGGATTCGGGCTCGCGAAGAGCGCGGGGAGCTCGAGCTCCACATGCTCGTCTCCGCCGACACCAACGGAGAGCGACCACCGGAAGGTGGCCGCGCCGTCAGTACCTGCGAAGAGGTACTGCCCGGGGTCGAGTGCGAGCTTGTTCACCGTCGTTTCCGTCAGACCCTCGTTCATGGCCGTCCACGTCGAGCCTCCGTCGGCGCTCGTGTAGACTCCCTGGCTTGCGGTCGCAACCCAGATCCTGTCGGGGTCCGCCGGATCTATGAGGATGTCCTTAACGCTGCCTATCACGGTGGACATCTTCGTGAAGTTCGCCCCGAAGTCCACGCTCCTGTAGATGCCGTTGCCCGCCCCAGCGAAGATCACGAGCGGGTTCGCGGGAGAGACCTCCATCGCATAGATGGCGTTGGAGCCGAGCGCTGTCGGTACGTACTTGGTCCAGATGGTGCCGCCGTCGGTGGTCCGGTAGAAGGCGGCCGTGGAGCCCTCCGATCCGGCGGCATACACCGTGTCAGGGTGGGCGGGGTCGAGGGTCATCGAATAGAGCCAGCCGTTGGTGCCGCTGATCTGCTGGTGTGTCCAGGTGGCGCCTGCATCGGATGATCTGCCCACCGACATGTAGTAGGAGGTCGAGTAGTAGTAGCCCCCGCTCCAGAACACGAGCGGGTTGGTGGGATCGGAAAGAAGCGCGGTGCCGTCGGTGTAGTAGCTGTCGGTCTGTGTCCAGACGGAGCCTCCGTCTGTGCTCCTGTAGAGCTCGGCGTTGCCTCAACCACTCCCTTCGAGGCAGAGCACCGTGTTCGGATCGTCGGGCTTGACCTCTATGGCACAGAAATCCCCGCATGCCAGCGGTGTCGTCAGGTGCGTCCAGCCGGCTCCGTCGTCGGTGGAGAGCCAGATCCCGAGCCCGTAGAGCTGCTTGTAGATCCTGGATGGCTGGCTGGGTGCGGACTCGATCGCGAAGACCCTGCCCAGGCACAGGCCGGTGTTGCTCGCCACCCATGACGTTCCCGTCGAGGTGCTGCGGAAGAACCCCACCGGTGTTCCGGCATAGGCCGTGGCAGTGGATGTCCTGTGCGGTACGACGCTCTGCATCGCCTGTGCGGGGAGGCCCGTGGAGAAGCTGCTCCAAGTGAGACCCGCGTTCATGCTCCGGTAGATGCTCCCGGATCCGCCCGCCAGGACCAGGTTCGGGTCGGCCGCCGAGAACTGGAGGGAGTAGTTGTAGTACTGGTTGTTCGTCACCTTCGTGAAGCTCGAGCCCCCGTCGGTCGAGCGGTACATGTTGTAGTAGGAGGAGAAGAGCACCAGGTTCTCGTCGACGGGACTCACCGCCACGGAGTAGGAGTAGTACTCGCCGGCGCTTGCCGCCGGGGTGACGTCCGTCCAGGAGACGCCTCCGTCGAGCGAGCGGTACAAGACGGGATTGTAGGTCGATCCGGTATAGGCGTAGCCCGAGACGAAGATGCGGTTCGGGTTGGTCTTGCTTACCGATACGCTCTGACCGTAGGTGTTTGCTGCGCCGATGTCGACGAAGGACCAGGAGGATCCCCCGTTGGCGCTGGACATGAAGCAGAGCACCCAGGCGGAGCCTGTGTACCTGTAGCCTGCCGCATAGACCGTGCTGGCATCCGTGGGATGTGGTGCCAGACCGTAGAAGTAGGTGTTGTTCACGCTCGTGAGCGTCCAGGTCGAACCTGCGTCGTCGGAGCGTGCGAACGCATGCCCGCATCCGGCGTACAGCCGGCCCCCGGAACCCATCGCCGCACAATACTCGCTGTTGTTGAAGGTGCCGGCATTGGCCCAGGTCGAGCCCCCGTCCGTCGATTTAACGACCTGGGTCGGATAGCTGTTCGAAAACCCGAACAGCGTGTTTGCATCCGAGACCGACTGGACGACGTGCCGGACCTCGCCTCCCTCGGGTCCCAGGCTCTCCCATCCGGCGTGCGCCGGGAGAACCGGGAGCAGGAGGACCAGACATGCTGGAATGATACGTTCGAGCAAGGTTCCCTCCTCGGAATGCGTGACTGTCCCTTTGCTGACGGATGAATAGAACGATGAGCGGTCAGGGGCGTCAAACTCGCGACGGATGACGGGCGAGAGGGCATGCCCGTGGCAAACGGGCTTCCGCCGGGGTATGTCGCTTCCTATATAGATGGTCTGTGGTGCTTCGCTGTACAGACAGGCCGGAAAACCCTGTCCGGCCGGAGGGACGGCGCGATGAGACCGTTGTTTTTCGCTGCGGCAGTGCTGGCAGGGACGGCGGGAGCCGCCACGATCATCGATCACACCTGCACCGGTCTCGACGAGATCCCCTCCGGGTGGATCGAGACGGTCCGCACGATGGACTCTCACTACGCCCACACCTCGCACGGGACGCAGCTCACAGGAGGAGCGGAATTCCTCGAAGAGGAGAATCCCTTCTACGACATATCGATCGGATCGTGCTACCTCCCGCAGACTCCCGGGGCATACTGCGTCTTCGACGGCCAGGAGGGAGTCGACTACGTTACGCCCGACCTCTACTGGGAGACCTCCGGGGGGCTCGATCTCACACGGGACGTGCTGGACAACAACCCGACCATCTCGACTTCGATGTGGAGCTGGTGCACGCAGTGCGACTACTACTCGGAGGCACAGGTACAGGCATATCTCGACGCGATGAGCCTTCTCGAGAGCGAGTACCCCATGGTCAGCTTCGTGTATCTGACCGGAAACGCCCAGAACACCGGCTCCTCCGGTTACAACAGGTGGATGCGGAACCAGCAGATCCGGGACTACTGCCTGGTCAACGACAAGATCCTCTTCGACTTCGAGGACCTGGACTGCTGGTGGTTCAACCCTTCGTCCCAGCAGTGGGAGCAGCACACCTACAGCTACGGCGGATACCAGATCCCCTCCGAGCACCCCCAGTTCTATGGCGACGAATACGGGCACACGACAGTCGAGAGCTGCATGCAGAAGGGCCGGGCCTGGTGGTACATGATGGCCCTGATAGCTGGATGGGGCGGAACGGGCATCCCGGGTGGCGGGGAGGGAGCCGGAGGCGACCTCTTCTCGCTGGGTGACAACCCGGCCGCGGGTGCGGCGACGATCACCCTCTCACCGGAAGCATCGGGTGCGATCGACCTCGCCGTGTTCGACTCGAGCGGAAGGCTCGTATCCAGGCTGTTCTCGGGCGACGCGCCCGGAGTCGCAGCGACTTTCGGCTTCGACCCCGCCGCACCGGGCATATACCTGGTCAGATGCACGGATGGGCGCTTCGTAGATACTGGAAGGCTGGCGGTGCTGAGATGACCACTACCCGATCGATCATCACGGCGGCGGTGTCCCTCGTTCTCATGCTCGCCCCCCTTTCCTGCCTGTTCGATCCGGTGGACCTCGGCTCGACGGACGACCTCTCGAACGAGTTCGATCTCGTCTGGAAAACGGTCGACGAGCATTACATCGGCTTCCACCTGGCGGACGCCGACTGGGGCGATGTCTACCTCGAGTATCGTCCGATGGCCGACGCAGCCATCAGCCAGGACGAGCTACTGGAAGTGGTCTTCGACATGCTCGCGGAGCTGCAGGATCCGGGGATCACCTTGAACGGGCTGCAGTGCTTTCCTGGGGATATCGAACCTAACTACGACATGGATGTCCTCTGGACCTACCTGGATCCCCAGGGATTCACATGGATCAGGCCTGACGAATGGGGCTGGTGCATGTTCGGGAACACCCTCTATGTGCTGATCGAGGAATGGGCGGTAGCCAACATAGACCTGGACGAGGTCATCCAGGGCCATCCCGAGACCGAGGCGATCATCTTCGACGTGAGGATGAACAGCGGTGACATCGGGTTGGCTCCCCTGGGGGAGGTGTGTCGCACCTTCAACGCGGAGACGCGCATAGGCTACTTCACGGTCAGGCGCGAAGGACCCTCCCACGACGACTTCTCTGAACTCCACCCCAGGATGGTGTCGCAGAGCGCCGACTGCTTCACGGGACCGGTCGCAGTGCTCTTCGGGGAGTACAACATGCACGTGTCTGAGCAGTTCGCCTGCATGGTATCGGAGATCCCCTCCGTGACCACCATCGGCGACACGACCATGCGCCGTCCGGATCACGTCAGTATTTTCCAGCTTCCCGCCAACAGCAGTTTCACCCTGCCCGACTCGACGATCATCCGGGCGGACTCGACGACATGGGTGCACGAGGACGGAGTGCCGCCTGACATCTTCGTCGACGCCACGCCGGCGGACTTCGCTCTGGGAGTCGATCCCGTGCTCGAGTACGCCCTGGAGTGGGCGGCGGGCCGGGCTACTCCGAGGTAAGGACCAGGAGCCTGTCGGATCCCGCGTGTACGGTCATGTCACGGGGGAAACCGTCGATATCCACGGATCCATGGACAACCCAGTCGAAGGCGCCGATGGCGGTGATCCTCGTGGAGCCTCCCCCGAGATAGCTCGCGACGTAGAACTCCTCGTGGAAGGGACTGCAGCTCGCGAGGTACGCCATCCCCTCCAGCGGGAGCACGGAAGACTCGGTCGTCAGCGTATCTTCGCGCACGAGGGTCACACCTCCGCTACCCTCGTACATCCCACCGGTCAGCTCGGGGTGCGTCACGCAGAACACCAGGGTGTCCGGCATCGCCGCCACATCCGAGGAGCTGTAGGCGGTCTCCATCTGTCCGAATGTGAAGTAGGACCCTGCGTGGATCATGAATACCAGCCCCTCGAGCGCCGACACCCCAATGATCAGCGAGTTCGACGCATCGCAGGACGCCAGGGCCGCGACCGGGCCGGGGAGTTCCAGCTCCCGGTGGACCTCGTTGTCCGAGATCCATACCTCTCTGAGCTTGGAGTCCTGGCCGTCCGAGACGTAGATCGAAGGGGCGAAGGAGACCCTGCAGAGATCCAGGGGGAGAGGGCCGGCGGTGAACTCGTCGACCACGGTCCGGCTGGAGAGCCCGAACTCGACTATCTGGCCGTACCCGGCGATCACGTAGACCGAGGCGATCCCCGGCGCGATGCTGTTGTAGCCCGAGGAGAACGGCGTTCCGATGGTGTAGGCGTCCTCTATCGTCAGTTCGGAGGAGTTCCCCCAGTAGAGCCTCCCCCTGTTGCTGGAGACCACGAAGTCGCTCTCTCCCAGCGAACAGATGGCCCTCCCGCCCTCGAAACCCTGGATGGTCCCCTCGACCGTGAGATCGGGGAGGCTGATCACCGCAACCCCGATCCGGCCCTCGGACGAGTACTCGGTCACCTTGTGGCAGGCCTGCATCATGCAGGCCGCGAGCAGGAGGGTCATGGCAGACCCCGCCCGCGGCGGGGTCGAGGGAGCCCTGCGTCCTGTTACCACGAGATCCCCACCTTTGCAAAAGCATGCCTTGCGGGAGCCCACGCTCCCGGATTGCCGACCGACCCTCCGGGCTCCCCGGTTTCGAGGTAGTACCCGGTGTCGAAGATGTTGATCAGGTTCCTGCGGTCGAAGACGTTGTAGACCGTGATGCCGGCCTCCGCCTCGATGCCGCCCGCCTCGAACGCCCGGGATATGCCTGCGTCCACCTGCATGTTCCAGGGATACCTCTCGGTGTTCAGTTCGGTCTGAACCGGGCCGCCGGGAGGAGGGCTGAAGGGGAATCCGCTGCCGTAGGTGCAGTCGAGGACGAGCCCGGTGCGCTCGAAGACGTTCGCTCCGAAGATCTCCGGTCCTTCCGAGGGAGGGACGGAGAAGCCCAGGCTGGCGTCGGCCGTGTGCCTCTGGTCCCAGTCCAGATAACTGTCGCTGGTCTGTGGGATCGTTATCCCTTCACTGCCGTACTCCCAGCTCTGGGCCGACGAGGAGTACCTCCCTCTCGCAACGGAGTAGGAGTATCCGGCGGAACAGGACCACCAGTCCCCGGGGATCCTGAGGAGCTTGGTCTCCACCCCCCAGACGGTCGCGTGGCTGTCGTCGTTCTCGTAGAGGTAGTAATAGTTGTAGCTCTCGCTGTCGTAGCCGGTCGTCCTCACCAGGCCGGTGATGTCCTTGTAGAAGGCGGAGAAGGCCAGTGACGCCCTGTCCGTCATGCGGTGCCTGACACCGGCCTCGTACGCCACCGTCTGCTCGGCTTCCAGATCCGGGTTCCCGACGATCGAGTAGATGCTCGAGAGGTTGTAGTCGGTCCCGTAGAACATCTCGTTCATGTTGGGCATCTGGAAGTAGTGGCCGTAGGTGGCGAAGAAGACATCCCTGTCGGTCACCGGGTTGGTGACGCCTATGCGGGGGCTGATGTGCTGCTTGGATTCGACATCCACGATGGTGCCTTCCGCCATGTCCAGGCGGCTGCAGTTGGGCAGGAAGACATCGTACCTCAGGCCGGTGTTCAGGACCATCCCGCCGCCGAAGCGGAAGACGGCCTGGCCGTACAGCGCGCCGGAGGACGGGTATGCCCTCCAGAGGCTCACGCCGGCGCTACCTGCATCGGAGAGGTAGACGCTGTAGTCGTAGATGTCGTAGTAGGCCCCCTCCACTCCGGCCTTCAGCTCGACTATGTCCGTGATGCGGTCGGTGTAGTCTATCCTGCCGTTGGTCACCGTGCTGCGGGATTCGAGCCAGACCTCGGGATGGAGCCCGGAATGGAAGAATCCCAGGCTGTCGGCGATCCTGGGTTCGGGGAAGAACACGGAGAGCCAGTCGGACGGGGAGTAGGCTTCGCCGAAATAGCCGCCGTCGGGATTGCTGATCCGGCGCCAGTGGCAGAACCTGTTCTGGTTCAGGCGCGCCTCGACGAAGGAATCGTCAGAGAACATCCGCGTGAGTGATGCCGTCACCCCTCCGGTCTCCTGATACCTGACCGGTATCGAATAGTCCGGATCGACGCCCAGGTACGGGGTCCCGCCTATGTAAACGGGCTCGTCCATCCGGGACCAGGCCCACTCGTCCCAGCCGGACTGCCTGTAGCTGTAGAAACCGAGCACCGAGAAGCGGGTGGATGCCGAGGGCCTCCCGGAGAGCTTGAGCGATCCATTGGCCACGTTCTGCCAGTTGTTCTCCCAGTAACCCCTGCTGTCCTCGAGGTCCCTCCCGCTCTGCATGATGCGGGCGGAGCCGAAGATCCGCATGTCCCAGGGGATGTCGATCCCCAGAGCGGGGAGCAGGCTGGCGGTGAGGGGTTCGGGGCCGCCCAGGGAGACCTCCGCGTCCAGGCAGCCGCTCCTGTAGCTGTCGTTCTCGGATGGTTCCGAGTAGTTGACCGAGACTGATTCGTAGCCGAACTCGCGGAGATCGCCGGCATGGACGGTGACTTCACCGGAATAGTCCTCCCCGCCTTCGCGGGAGACCATGTTGACGACCCCGGACATCGCGTTGCCGTACTCCGCCGTAGCTCCACCGGTGATGATGGATGCCTCGGAGACTGCCGAGACCGGGAGGATCGAGCTGAAGGAATTGTCCACGGGTGAGCGTACCGGGATCCCGTCCAGGAGGAATGCCACCTCTCCCGCCCTGCCGCCCCGGACGTGGAGCGCCCCTCCGCTGGATACGACCCCGGGCTGCCTGCTGATGATCTCGAGCATGTCCGGCACCGGCATGAGGTCCATCTCGGCCCTGTCCAGGACATGGATCGTCGAGGGGACTGTCTCCAGGATCAGGTTCCTCTGGTCCCTCACCTCTATGACGGTAGAACCGGCAGCTTCGACGCCCAGCTGGAAATCAAGCCTCGTGGACTGGTCCGTCACCACCCGGACGCCCTCCTTCGAGACGGTAGTCATCCCCACCATCCTGGCGGTGACGGTGAAGTACCCGGGATCGATGGCGTAGATGTGGTACTCGCCCCCGGCACCGGTCACGGCTCCCAGGACCGTGCCCTCGAGCAGGACACTGGCTCCGATCACCGGATCCCCGCCGGCATCGACGACGAAACCGGAGAGGCTCCCGGTGGTCCCCGCCTCCAGGAGGCCGGCGAGGAGCGGGATCAGCATCAAGGAGGCGTGCAGCACCCTGATCGGTCTCATCTGTCAGATCCTCCGATCGATCGCCCGGGCGGCAGTCAGCTTGTCGGGACAGGGGGCTCCGGGTGCGTCTCCCGGCCGGGAGGCTCCGGTCCGTCCTGGCTCCAGACCTGCAGCCTCCGCAGTTGCTGATATGCAGAAGGACGCCTGAAGCTACCAAGCACTTCGCTCGCCTCCAGCACCGCGGTGAAGGCGTTCCGGTCCTCCTCCTCCACGATCTCCGAGAGTTCGCGCACCTCCATCCGCGTGACCACGCAGAGCAGCACCGTGAGGTCCGCCCCGTCGAAGCCGCCCTCGGCCCTCAGGATCGTCAGCCCCCTCCCCATCTCCGAGATGATGCGCTCCCTGATCCTGGATGGAGACCTGGTCATCACGAGGAACGCCTTGCGCGGCCTTGGAGTCTGGAGGAGGTCCACGGTCCGGCCCGATGCATAGATCGCTATCAGCGTGTACATGGCAGTCTCGGCCGAGACGAACACGCCGGCGGCCAGCACGAGAATCCCGTTCAGTGTCATCAGGACCTCGCCGACCCCTGTCGAGAACCTCCTGTTGACCACTACTCCCAGGATGTCGAAACCGCCGAGCGAGCCCCCGGCGCGGATAGCGAGGGAGGAGCCGAGTCCGGCGAGCACCCCGCCGAAGATCGCTGCGAGCATGGGCTCCATGGTGAACGGTTCGATCGGCACGAAATCGACAAGCAGCCAGAATAGACCTACGCCGGTGGCGGAGAGGAGTGCGAACTTCCTGCCCACGTCGCGGAATCCGAGGAGGAAGATGGGGATGTTGAAGAGCAGCACCATGAGGCCGACGGGGAAGCCGGTGAACCGGTTGATCAGGAGGGAGGTCCCGGTCACTCCTCCGGAGAGGAGCACGTTGGGCTTGTAGAATCCCTCGACGGCGGCCGCGAAGAGTGCGGTACCCAGGCAGAGCAGCACCAAGCGGGAAACGAACGAGAACAGATGCCTTGCCCCGCGCTTCGCCTTCGCCGCAGCCGCGAGCCTTCTCATCCCGTGACGGCCGATCCGGATTCGAAGGCGGCGAGGTTGACAGCGAGCGACGCCGGCGGCGAGACTTCGCGGATGGCCCCGGTCAGGACGGGGCGCTCGAGAGGGAAGCCCTCGATACTGGAAAGCGCGCCCAGCATGACCATGTTCTCCGCCATGGGCGAACCCAGGGATGACGCGATGCCGCGCGCATCGATCGAGACGAGGCGTGCGTCGAACCTGGCCAGCGCGGCCTCGACCCCGGACATCCCCGTGTAGCCGGAGGCTTTCTTCGCGGAGACAGCGGCGGTTTCGGTCACGGGATGCATGACGAGGCTGCTGGTGAGGACCGTACCGCCCCTGCGCAGGAACTCGATGTAACGGAGGGACTCCAGCCCCTCGAGAGAGAGGATGGCATCCGCGGTCCCGGCCGGGACCAGGGGGGAGACAGCGTTCTCGCCCATCCTCAGATGGATGGACACGCTGCCGGATCTCTGGGAGAGCCCGTGCTGCTCACCGGTGACGATCCTGACACCCGCCGCGGCGCAGGCGGTTCCGATGGTCCTGGAGAGAAGGACCAGCCCCTGTCCGCCGACCCCGCAGAGGATCATGCCGTAGGTCTTCATTCGGGAACCCCCTTCGGAGCCTGGATGGCGGTATTGGGGCAGAGCTGGGCGCAGCATCCACATCCGTCGCACAGGTCGCCCGTGATCACAGCCTTGCCGTCCCCGCCCAGGGAGATGGCGGGGCAGTTGAAGTCCCGGACGCAGGTGTGGAAGTTGGCGCACCTGTCCTCTTCGACCCGGCTTGCCTCGATCTTCCTTCCGCTCCGCCGCTTCCTCCTGTCGGAGTAAAGGGCGCACTGCCTCCTGAATACGATCACGCCGAAACCGGGCCTGTCCAGAGCCTCCTTCACCATTTCCAGGGAAGGCTTCCTGTCGTAGGGATCCACTATGGTCACATCGGCAACGCCCATCGCCCTGATAACTTCCTCGGGGGCGATCCGCCTGGCTCCCTCCTGCTGTTCCTCCTGGAGGGTCCCCGGGTGGAGCTGCTGTCCGGTCATGGCAGTCACTCCGTTGTCCAGCAGGGCAAGCTTGAAGTCGGAGTTCCTCCAGGCCGCGTCGGCCAGCCCGGGGAGCCCGGCGTGGAAGAAGGTCGAGTCGCCGATTATCGCCAGCACCTTCTCCTCGATGGAGACGGACAGGCCTGCCGCCACCCCGAGCGAGGACCCCATGGAGAGGACCGAATCCCCCCAGACCAGAGGTTCCATCGGTGCCATCGAGTAGCAGCCGATGTCGCTCGATACCACATGCTTCCTGCCTCGCAGGGCCTGCCTGAGGATGCTCAGCGAAGCCCTGTGGGGGCAGCCGGGACAGAACGTGGGCGGACGTGACGGGAGGCTTCCAGCAAGAGAGACTGCCTCCGCCGCCGTGACGCACGGGTCCGGGTGGCGCTCGATCCCGGCCAGGCCTGCGAGCACCGAAGCGACCATGTCGCTGTTGTATTCGAGGATCCTCCTGAAATGTCCGGAGCGTTTCCCGACGAGGTTGAGCGCGGGGTTAACCCTCCTCGCGATCCTTTCGAGTTCAGACTCGAGGAACGGCGACAGCTCCTCGACCACGACCAGGGTTTCGAGAGGTTCTATGAATCTCGATATCAGACTCTCGGGAAGCGGCCAGATCGTGCCGAGCTTGAGCAGGGCGGGTTCCAGCCCCAGCTCCCGGCACGCCTCGATTGTGTAGTCGTAGCAGACACCCGAAGTCAGGACGCCGATCCTCCCGGAGCCGGAAATCCTGTTCAGAGGGCTCGTTTCGAAGGCCTGCTCCACCCTTTCGGTCCTTCCGACCATCTCCTCGTGGAAACGGCGCGCGGAAGCGGCCACGGTGACGAACCTGGCGGGTGCGTGAGGCCAGGAGACCCTGGCGAAAGGCGCCCGGGTCATGGGTCCTGTGGTCACCAGCCCGCTCTGATGGTTGACCCTGGTTGTCGTCCTGAGGATGACGGGCACTCCGTGAGCGCGGGAGATGGCGAACGCCTCCCGGGTCATCTCCAGCGCCTCCTGGGGATCCGATGGCTCCAGCATGGGCGCCTCTGCGGCCTGGGCGTAGAACCTGCCGTCCTGCTCGGACTGCGAAGAGTGGGCGTGCGGGTCGTCCGCCACTGCGAGCACCAGGCCGCCAGTGACTCCGGTGTAGCAGAGCGAGAAGAAGGCGTCCGAGGCCACGTTGAGGCCTACGCTCTTCATCGACACCAGTGCGGAGAGCCCGGCCATGGCCGCTCCAGCAGCAGTCTCCAGAGCTACCTTCTCGTTCGTGGAGAGGAAGGTCCTCATCCCGAGCCCGGGGCCGATTTCCATGATGGTCTCGAGGATCTCCACGGTGGGGGAGCCGGGGTACCCGGCATAGACCGAGGCTCCAGCCTCCAGGGCGCCTCTGGCGATGGCTTCGTTCGCGAGCAGGAACGCGGTCGACGGTTCGGGCGAGACAAGGGCTTCTCGAAGCATTTCCCGGCTCCTCTCATGACTGGTCTCGAGTGAACATATTAGCAAAGAGGCGGCTCGGGGATCGACAGAGGGAGGTACGAGATGCTCGACTTGATGATGAGGCGCAGAAGCATCAGGAAGTACCGACGGGATCCGGTTCCCAGGGAGATGATCCTGGACATGCTCAAGGGGGCCATGTACGCCCCCTCGGCCAGCAACCGGCAGCCGTGGCACTTCGTGGTCATCGAGGACAGGAGGATGCTGGAGGATGTGCCGGGCTTCCACCCGCATGCGGCCATGGTTCCGGATGCTGCGGGATGCATCGCGGTGTGCGCGGACACCACCGTCTCGCACGGGGAGATGTGGGTGCAGGACTGCGCCGCGGCGACACAGAACATCCTCCTGATGGCGGAATCGCTGGGGCTCGGAGCCGTCTGGCTCGGGATCCATCCGCGCGAGGACAGGATAGCGGGCTTCAGGAGCTTCATCCATCTGCCCGAAGGGATCGAGCCTTTCTCGCTCGTTGCTTTCGGCTGGCCCGGGGAGAAGCCGCCTGTGCCAGAGCGCTGGGACGAGGCGAAGATCCACTGGAACGGCTGGTAGGAGCGGAAGCGGAGTACCTGGAGGGAAGCCTGTCCGGACACTGACCGCGAACCGCATCCCTCGGGCGGACAGCCGCCCGGCGGTCCGGGATCGGGCCGGGCGGCTCTACCGGGTCACTGCCACTTGATGTTGCCTGCCTTGTCGATGTCCATCGAGAGGGCTGCGGGGACGGAAGGCAGACCGGGCATCCTCATTATCTCGCCGGTGATCGGTATCACGAACCCCGCTCCTGCGGCGATCTGTATCTCACGGACCGTGACCACGAAATCCTTGGGGCGACCCAGGAGGTCGGGGTTGTCCGAGAGCGAGTTCTGGGTCTTCGCGATGCAGATCGGGAGGCCGCAGTACCCGAACTTCTGGATCGTCGCCAGATCCTTCCTCGCCTGCGAGGTGTAGTCGACGAACTCCGCACCGTAGATCTCGCCTGCGACTGTCTGGATCTTCTTCTCGACCGTCCAGCTCCAGTCGTACAGAGGTTTGAAGGTCGCATCCGACGAGCGGGCTGCATCCACAACCTTCTCCGCGAGATCGGTCATCCCCGCACCCCCGTGCTGGAAGCCTTCTCCGACGGATGCCGGGACCCCGAGCGCGGCACACCTCTCCTTCACGACCGCGAGCTCCCCGGGTGAATCGGCCGGGAATCGGTTGATGCAGACGACGGGCGGGAGGCCGAACTTGCGGATGTTCTCGATGTGCTTCTCGAGGTTGGGGAGTCCCCGGGCGACGGCTTCGGGATCGGGCTGGTCCAGCTCCTTCTTCTTCCTGCCCCCGTGCATCTTGAGAGCCCTGCAGGTGGCGACCAGAACCACGATCGAGGGCTTCAGCCTGCCGTAGCCGCATTTGATGTCGAAGAACTTCTCGGCGCCCAGATCGAAGCCGAATCCGGCCTCGGTTATCGCCCAGTCCGCGAAGTTGACGGCCATCCTGGTGGCCAGCAATGAATTGCATCCGTGCGCGATATTCGCGAACGGTCCGGCATGGACGAAGGCAGGCACTCCTTCGAGGGTCTGCACCAGATTGGGTCTTATCGCGTGCTTCAGCAGCACGCCCATGGCCCCGGAGACCCCCATGGACCCGGCCGTGACCTGGCCGCCGTCATAGGTGAGCCCGACGAAGATCCTGGAGAGGCGCTCCTTCAGATCCTCCCTGCCGTCGGTGAGGGCCAGCACCGCCATCACTTCACTCGCAGCGGTGATGTCGAAGCCGGATTCGCGGGGGACTCCCTGAGTCCTTCCCCCGAGCCCGATGATGGTGTTCCGGAGGGCCCTGTCGTTCATGTCGAGGACTCTTCGGAACCGCACGGTGCGCGGATCTAGCCCGGATGAGTTTCCCCAGTAGAGATGGTTGTCGATGGCGGCTGCGAGCAGGTTGTGGGCGGATGTTATCGCATGGAGGTCGCCGGTGAAGTGGAGATTGATGTCCTCCGCCGGTACCAGCTGGGAATAGCCTCCACCGGTGGCCCCGCCCTTCATGCCGAAGATGGGGCCGAGCGAGGGCTCTCTGAGGGCGATGCACGCGTTGAGGCCCAGCCTGGCGATGCCCTGGGCGAGCCCGATGGAGGTCGTGGTCTTGCCCTCGCCTGCGGGGGTCGGGGTCATCGCGGATACGAGAACGAGCCGGCCCTCGCCCCTGGTCCTCTTACGGATCGTGTCGAGGCGGACCTTCGCCTTGTCGTCTCCGTACAGGGTCAGATCCTCGGGCGCGAGACCCAGCCTGCGGGCGATCTCGGTTATGGGGAGCGGCCGGGCATCCGAAGCTATCTGCTGATCGGTAGGGAACGAATCCAAAGGGGGCATCCACCCACCTCCAGGGATCCGGGGAACTTCAGAAAGAGTCGTCCTCGATGTTTTCGGGAGGCTCTATCTCGACCCTCTCGATCCTGGGGTTTATGACTTCATCGAGCATCCAGCCCTTCGGAAGTCCGAAACCCTCCATGCAGGCCACCTTGTACTCCTTCTTGCCGGCCTCCTCGCGCGAGATCACACAGTAGCTCACGCCCTTCAAGTCCGCGAGACGTCCGGCTTCACGGCGAGCCCTATCCAGTTCAGTCATGCAAAGGACCTCCTTGGCAGCAGCGGAATCGGTCGGGCCAACCGGACAGAACCTGCCGACCGGGGCACATACTATGAACGCGGGAAGGGAAAAATGCCACAGTACGCAAAAGGGGGGCCGGGAAGGCCCCCCGGGTCTTCTCTCCTCGACCGCGCAGAGATCAGCGGAGATGCATCCTGAGCATCCCGTGAAGCATCTGCCCGGTGTCGAGGGAACCGAGGTCCAGGAGCTGCTCCGCGGTCAGCACGTCGTGGATGCGGACCAGAGCAGCGAACTCCACCGCCATGACTTCCTCGTGCCTCTCGCGCATTCCTTCGGCCGCAGCCTCCAGATCCGCCACCGTCAGAGTCTCCGCACCGAACGCGTCGAGGAACCCGCGCATCATGTCGCCGGGTCCGGATTCCCCCACGATCGCACGGATCTCCTCGCGGGTCTCCTCCATGATGGCTTCGATGTCTTCCATCTGGTCGTCGTCCAGATCGAGTCCCGCCAGCAGGGGCATCACGACCTCGAGGGACGAGCCCGCACCCATGCCCATGCCCGGACCTCGCCCCTCACGCCCGCATTCCATCGGAGCGTGCATGCCCCCCGGGGGTGCGAAGCCGCCGCAAGGGGGCTCTGCGGACGATACGGATCCGAAGACCGGGATGAGAACCAATGCCGCTGTCAGAATCGAACGCATCACTCCTCTTTTCTCGAGTGCGGGCACCATATCCGCCCGCGACGGATGGATGATGCCGACCCCGGGTCAGCGGAGTTTCGCAGGAATGTAACCGAGTGTAACCGGACCGGACTCTCACGCACCGTGCCTGAAAAGACGTGCGGCCGGAACCCTCAGCAGCGATGCCAGACCGAACAGCACGGCGCTGGTGAGGACGATGCACGCTCCCGCGGGGAGATCGAGGCTCCACGAGAGCGCGAGGCCGCAAAGCCCTGTGGCTGCGCTCAGGACGCACGAGATCGCCATCATCGTCGAGAGCCGGTGCGTGAAGAGCCGGGCCGTGGCTGCAGGGATGGACAGGAGGGCGATGACCATCACCAGTCCCACCGATCTCATGAGCACGACGACGGACAGGCCCGTGAGGCAGAGGAATGCGGTGAAGAGGCCGCCTGCGTTCATACCTCGGGCGGCGCTGAACTCGGGATCGAACGATATCGCGATGATCCTGCGGTAGAAAACCGTGATGAAGACGAGAACGGCGATGTCGACGAGCCCGGTCAGGACCAGGTCCTCTACGGGGACGGCCAGCACGCTTCCGAACAGGTAGCCCATCAGATCTCCCTTGTATCCGGGAGCGAGGGAGATGAAGACGAGTCCCATGGACATGCCGATCGACCAGACTGCGGCTATCGCGGCTTCCGACCTGTTCCTCGACCGCGCCGAGAGGAAGCCTAGCAGGAGCGCGGCCAGGATGCTTGCGGCGGCGGCCCCGGCCAGGGGGGGGAGCTCCGCGAGCAGGGCCAGTCCCAGACCCCCGAAGACGGCGTGGGAAATGCCGCCCGAGAGGCTGGACATCCTGTTGACGAAGAGGAGGGTCCCGATGATTCCGCATGCGATCGAGCCGAGGAGTATCGCGAGGGCTGCGTGCTGCAGGAAGTCGTACCTCGCAAGAGCATCAAGCATCGCCGGATCCTCCGTGGCTTCCGAGGACGCGGTGCGGAGTACCGTGGGACACGAGCTCCACCGGGCAGCCGTAGGCCTTGTGGAGAGCCTCCGTGTCCAGCGTCCCGGCGTGGCTCACAAGCTCCGTGTTGAGGCATGCGATCGACTTCACATGCCCGGAGACCGCACCGACGTCATGGGTGACGAGTACGATCGTGACATGTTCGTTGAGGTCGTGGAGCAGTTCGTAGAAGCTCTCCTGGCCCGCGGGATCGACGCTGTTTGCGGGTTCGTCCAGGAGGAGGAGGTCCGGGGCTCCGACCAGGGCCCTTGCCACGAAGACCTTCTGCCTCTGCCCCCCCGACAGGCTCCCGGCATGGCTGTTCGAAATGGAGGCGATCCCCATCCCGGACATGGCTTCGAGGGCGCGCCTCCTCGCTGCGCCTCCCCGGATTCCCTGCGGGAGCCCCATCATCACCACGTCCAGTGCGGTGACGGGGAAATCGAGATTCGAGCCTGTCCACTGGGGCACGTAGCCGATCCGGCTCCTGGCCCGCTCGGGCGGGCCTCCGAACACCTCTACGGTCCCGGACCAGGGTCTGCGCAGTCCGAGGATCAGCTTCAGGAGAGTGGTCTTGCCGCCTCCGTTGGGCCCGATGACGGCGACATAGTCACCCTTCCCGACTTCGAAGTCGACGCCGGCTGAGGGCAGGACGGGCGGGATCGTAGCCGAAGCTCACCGATCTCAGGCGGATTACGGGTTCCACTGCCGCTCCCCGGCGATTATCGAGGCCAGCTCGATCATGCCCGCGGGCCAGTCCCGGGGGAGCTGGTCGTGAGGGACCGGAGAGATCCCGAGTTCGATGGAGAGAGCCTCGGCGGCGCCGGTCGAAAAGCCGGGGGAGACTATGACCACCCTCGACCCGCTCGCACGGGCGGCTTCGACGACCGCAGACAGCTCGGATGGAGTCGGTTCAGCACCTTCGACCTCCAGTGCGATCTGCACCAGACCGTAGTCATGGGCGAAGTACGCGTATGCCGGATGGAGTGCGACGAAGGACTCGCCGTGCATGCCTTCGAGGAGGCTCCACACTTCGGCATCCACCGAGTCGATCGTGGCCAGGGTGCGTTCGAGCCCTGACCTGTAGTTTTCTGCGAAGGCGGGATCGGCACGCTCCAGCAGCCCTTCCGTGTTCGAGGCCAGGATTCGCATCAGTGCGGGGGACATCCACACATGGGGGTCGCCGTCCGCGGTCCTCTCGATGCCCGGATCGATCCGCGCCACTACGAGATTGGGAGCCGAATCCCCGATGCGGGAGAGCCACTGGTCCTCGAAGGGCAGCCCGATGGCCAGGTAGAGGTCGGCGTCGGAAACGGCGCGCATCGTCCCGGGTGAGGGCTCGTAGCTGTGGGGGTCGGCACCGGGCGGGATCACCACGAAAACGTCGACGTGGCCGCCTGCGATCCCTTCGACCAGGAATGCCTGGGGGGCGATGCTGACGGCCACGGAAAGCCGGTCAGTATCACTTGCTCCCGGACCCCGGCATCCGGTCGGGAGCAGGGCGAACAGGAGGAGCGGAACCCTTCGTATCATCTCATCTCATTTCACCCCGGCCCGAGAGCGCATTCGCGACAGACTCCGGACAGGTAGAGGGAGGTGCTGGCGACCCTGAACCCGGCCTCCCTGACGCGGTCGAAGCAGCCGTCGGGGATCCGCAGCTCGAAATGGGTCACCCTGCCGCAGTTGCTGCACTCGAAATGGTTGTGTTCCGGAGCCTCTCTCTGACGGAGGCAGTAGCGGTGCACGCCGTCGGCGCTGGAGCACCTCTCGAGCAGCCCCCGCGCCTCCAGGCCGCTCAGGGCGCGATAGACGCTCGAGAGGTCGCCGAATCCGACCGTGGACCAGAGATCATCGGCCGAAAGGGCGGTGGTGCTTCGAATGAAGATCGCAAGCACCGCGGTCCTGAGGGCGGTGACACGGAATCCCCGGCTCTTCAGCAGAGCCTCCGCCCGCCCGGCGGAAGGATCGTCCCGTACTTTAACGCGAATCATTTGCGTTTTATGTCCGGCCGAACCGATCGCGTCAAGAACGGCGGAGGATCGCATGGACCAGAGGGCCGATGGCTGACCGGGCGGGGCGGCCGTTCCCGGGCGTGCAGCGGCTTTCATCCCGCAGCGCGGGGAAGGCTCCGGGGCCCCCCCTACTGGATGTAGCCCAGCCCCTGCAGCGAGCGGTCGAGATCGTCCCGGGGAACGATGTCGGCATTCCCGACCGTGCTCCTGGCCAGGTAGTCGGCAAGGTCTTCGAGCAGGGCGCTGTCCGCAGGAAGAGGGATCGTCTCGGCCGGGTCGGAGGCGAGATCGTATGTGACGGCCACTCCGGTGTCGGGATTCCAGATCAGCTTCAGGCTGCCCCGGATCACTCCGAACAGGTTCGACCGCTTCAGGGAGCTTGCCGGGAGATAGCGGTCCGGCAGACGATCCGCGAGGATGTCCACGCCCTCGATCCCCGGGGGGGCTTCGATCCCGGTCAGCGCCAGGACCGTAGGCAGGATGTCCATGAGAGACACCGGCTCGAGCCTCGCTTCGCCTGCCGGCAGCCCGGGTCCCGCGATTATGAGCGGAACCTGGAGCAGCTCGTTGTAGAGCGAGTGTCCGTGGCTGTATCCCCCGTGCTCGAGGAACTCCTCACCGTGGTCGGCCGTGACGATGATGAAGGTGTCCGAAGCCCTTCCGGAGCTCCTGAGCGCGGCAAAGACCATCCCGAGAGCCTCGTCCTGGTACCTTATCTCGCAGTCGTACCGGGCGACCAGTGCTTCCCGCTGCTCCGGGCGCATGACCGAACCGGAATCGTCGACCAGCCAGCGTGGCTCGTCAGGCATCGGCATGCTGTCGAATGGGAAGACGGAGTCGAATGGTGCCGGAGGAGTGTATGGCTCGTGTGCCTCGTAGAAATGGAGCATTGCGAACCAGTGGCGGTCAGCGGGCAGGGAGTCCAGCCAGGCCGTGAAGTCCCCGGCCACATCCATCGCGTGGCTGTCTCCGTCCGCGAAGCACCGGAAGTAGTCGAAACCCGTGTGGAAGCCGAACTCGTTGCCGAACCAGGCGATGCTGAACTCGCCGAAGGTGGTGTAGCCGGCGTCAGAAAGCAGGATCGGGATCGTCGGCAGCTCGGGATCGAGACCGAAGATCTCCCCGTCGATGACTCCAGCTCCGTGAACCCTGGGGGACAACCCGGTGTAGATGGATGCCGAAGCGGGAACCGTCCAGGGGGCCGGTGTCTGGGCGTTCAGGAAGGTCACGCCCGCAGCCGAGAGGCTGTCGAGCCGGGGTGAGGTGTCCCTGACATAGCCGTAGCAGCCGAGATGATCAGCCCTCACCGTGTCCAGGATGATCACGAGGATGTCGGGACCCTCCACCCTCTCCCGCCTGCAGCCCGACAGGGCATACAGCAGTACGAGCATCGCGAATGAGACCGGCTTTCCCACACTCGTTCCTTTCGCTCGTCATGGACTCCGGACATTTCCTGCAAAAGAATATACGAGGGACACAACACCTCGTGGGGTTCGCCGGTTTCCGGAACCACACCGACGCCCGCCCGGCAGGTCTTTCTGTCCGGACAGGCCTTCATCCGGGCTCCTCCCGGCATCACCAGGGCAGATACAAGGAACCCCTGATGAAGGGCAATCCGCATGACAGGCGGGAATCCCTGCGGGCATCGAATCATCCTGAATGCTCTGCCATCTCTATGGATGCACCGGTGTTCAGCTTGACACGTCATTCAACCGGGAGGATGATGAATTCGAAGGCGGTTCCTGAGACGCAGCCGGCAATGAGCCGGTCCTGCCGACACAGTGGGAAGGACCCGACCTTGTGGGAGCGGGGT
Source organism: Candidatus Fermentibacterota bacterium (assembly GCA_963718745.1). Lineage (GTDB taxonomy): Bacteria > Fermentibacterota > Fermentibacteria > Fermentibacterales > Fermentibacteraceae > Fermentibacter. The sequence continues at coordinate 1,342,442 of OY970370.1, forward strand.
GCCGATGAGTACGAAAGTGGGTCTCTGGATCGACCACAGGAAGGCCGTGGTCGTATCCATCACCGACAGTGGACAGGAGACGGGTTTGATATTGTCGAACGTGGAGAAACAGCTCCGGCGTTCTGGCGATTCACCGCTCAAGGGCACCAGCGAACCCCTGCAGGTTCCAGCGGACGACAGCCGTCAGAAGGCCCTGACGGGGCATCTGAACTCCTTTTACGATGCTGTCATCGCATCCGTCAGCAACGCTGAATCCATACTGATCCTGGGCCCCGGCGAGGCGAAGGATGAACTGCGGATCAGGATGGAGAAGAACAAGCTGGGCGGACGAATCACAGGTTTCGAGTCGGCAGACCGGATGACTGATCGTCAGATAGCTGCGAGGGTCGGGAAGCACTTCTCGAAGTAGTCCCTGCACTGGATCCTGCCGCGGCGGGAGCCCTGAACCATCAAACCGCTCACCCTCACCGCGCGGTGCATGTCTGCACAGCCCCGGAGCCGCTGCATCAACTCCGTTCGCATTGTTCCAGGGATAGCCAGCCAGCCCTACAGATGCTCACATGTGCTATCAGAATGGAAATGGATCCATATGGAAGGGGGCGGGATTGCTCCCGCCCCTCCGATTTCCGGACCAGATGCTTCTAGCGACCGAGTACCGTGAACTCGATACGCCTGTTCTGAGCCTTGTTGGCGTCAGAAGTGTTGGGGACGATCGGCTGGGTTTCGCCATAGCCGGTCGTGGTCAGCATCCTTGCGGAAACGCCGTGGTTCACCAGGTAGTCGAGCACGGAGGCGGCCCTCCGCTCGCTCAGGCTCTGGTTGTACGCGTTGCTGCCGTCGGAGTCCGTATGACCCGCGATCTGGATCCGCACGTCGGAGTTCTCGAGGAACATCGCGACGATCGAGTCGAGTATCGGGTAGGATTCCGGCTTGATGTTGGAGCTGTCGAAGTCGAAGTAGATGTTGTTGAAGGTCAGGACCTGGCCTGCTACGAGCGCCGGCCGGAGCTGGAAGTTCACCTCGGTGGTCCCTCTCTCGGCCACGTCGGCCGTATGGGTCACGGGCAGGTAACCCGGGGCCTCGGCACGGAGGGTTCTCTCGCCGAACGGCACTGCCAGCTGATACATGCCGTTGGCCTGGCATGTGGTGGACAGCGGCCGGGGGGCGCCCACCGCGGAAACGACTGCCTGAATCGGCTCGCCCGTCTCCAGGGCCGTCACTGTTCCGATGACGTTGCCGTCGATGCGGTCCAGGGCGAAGTCGATCGAGTAGGTGCCGCCTTCGGCAGCCTGAACGGTCTTCGTCGCGGGCAGGTATCCCTCTGAGCTGGCGGTCAATGCGGCCTCGCCGTCAGGAATCTCCATCGAATAGCGCCCGCCGGTGGTGCTTGCGGGATCCACACCGTCGCGGGAGCAGGCCACAGTGCCGTCGAGGCTGTTGCCGGTCTCCGCGTCGAGGATCCTGCCACCGATCGTTGCGGGGGCCCTCCTGAAGTCACCGACATAGGAGATTCCTACACCGAGCCCGAACTCGGGGACATAGCCTTCCGGGATCGGGGTGTAGTTCGCCCGGTCTTCCGAAGTGGGATTCAGTTCGGCCTGATAGAGCGAGTGGCCGAGGTCGGACCATTCGGGGTCGAACTTGGAGAGGGCGAATGACCCTGTGACGTCTATCGCCGCGCCGTTCGTGTTGAAACGCACTCCCGGGGCGATCTGCATCACATCGACTACGTCCTTGCCGTAGGCGTCCTCGTAGTCGCGATCGAGGAAGTGACGCCACTCGAACTCCGTGAACAGAGTAGTAGGTCCCATGGGGTACTCGATAGCCGCACCGGCGTAGAGGACTGGATCCTCGACGTCGATGTCGACCTCTTCCGTGGCGATTACGACGTGATCTTCGTAGCGGGAGTCGGTGAACTGGAAGTTCTGCTTGAAGTGGTCATATCCGACGTTGATGTGCAGGACGGCGGGGTTCATCTGCAGCGAGGCGAGCAGCCTGGCGCCGTAGCTGAGGCCCCCGAGGTCATCATGGGGCGGCGCATCTCGAACTGGGGCTGATGATCCTCCCAGAAGCCTTCGTATCCGTCGCCGTTGTCCACATAGGGCAGGTAGCCGCCGTCGTACATGGCGACCGTGACCCACGGCATGACGCCGATGGTCAGCGAGCGTGAGTCCGGATTGAAGCTGAACTTCATCGCCAGAGTGGCTTCGCTGAAACCGTCGTCACCTTCCCAGTCACCGTTCCATGCATCCGTCTGCTGCTCGCTCAGACGGTTCTGGTTCACGAGATAGGTTGCGCGAAGACCGAGCTCCGCGGAGTTGCCGAGGCTGATACCGGCAACTATCCGGCCTGTCCCGTCGTACTCGGTGTCCTCGACCTCGACCATGCCTTCGGGCATTTCCGTAGTGCGCACGTCCGTCGAGAGACCCATGAACGTGAACAGGCCGAGCGAGTACCTGCCTGCGCCTTCGGTTCTTGCATCGACTATTCTGTTCAGACCGCGGACGCCCCACCAGGACGGCAGAGCCGAGGCCCCGCCGGCGAGGATGAGCATGGCGATAATGAGCTTCTTCATGAAGACACTCTCCCTTTGAATTGTGAATCGCAAGACTGAGCCATCCCGTTTTGTGTTGTTGGGGTCATGGCCCGTCTACCTCCCCAGGACCTTTTTTACCTGGCCGATCTTCTTCTGTACCTTCCCCGCTCTCTTCTCGGCCCTTCCCTTTACTTCGAGCTTCTTGTCGCCGATGACGATGCCGGTTATCTCCCTGCCGCTGCCCGTCACCTCGCGGAGCTTCCCTTCGACGGAATCCTGTGCGCCCGATTTCACTTCATCCACTCCCTGTAATTCGATTGTTTCGGGATCTAGACTCTGCGGCCCCGCAGAAGGCGCAGGATCAGTACGACCAGCGCGATGACCAGGAGTACATGGATCAGATTGCTGCTGACATGGAACGCGAAGAACCCGAGAGCCCATGCAACCACAAGGACGATCAGGATCGTCTCCAACATTCGGATTACCTCCTCTTTCGATCGAACGCCTCTTATCCTGCCTCAGTGATGCACACTCCAGGCCGGGCGCCGGCGCTTCTGTCTCAACCCGCTCCGAGACCTGGAATTCGCAGCTGATCATCACCTGCCTGCTTCCATCGCCTTCCGGCCTTCTGCTAGAAGAACAGATGGGCACCGATTCCTCCGTTCACGCCGAATTCAGTGTCGGGGGCCAGGTCTATCGTCGGCACGACCTCGACGAAGAAGTCGACGGGGTGGTGTCTCAGCGGAATCATCAGCCCGAGCGGTATGCGGGCGCCTATGACCGTGTCGTTGCCTTCGTTTTCGTTGTCGTTATCGACGAAACTCGCTTTTCCGCCGATGCCGTAGTAGAAGGCCAGGCTGCGGTTGCTGCCCGAGTTGGTGATGTCGAAGGAGTGAAGCGTGTAGTCCGCCCAGAGGAACAGGTCTTCCATCGTGCTGGAAGGACGAGGCTGCGCCGACCGTGACGGCCGAGTCGCCGGAGAGCCAGCTCTTAAGGCTGAGTTCCGTGGGCTCGCCGATGACGAGGCCGATGCCTGGGCCGGACAGTTGCTGCGGATGCTGCTACACTCAGCAGCACGAAAGCGATAAGTAGTTTCATGAATGCCTTCCTGTTTGTGACAATTGGTGATCTTCAGCTTGCGGAGCCGAGACTTGGGCCCTGTACACCCTTTTCGACTCCCGGGGAGCCACTCTCGTGCTCATGTGCCTCACCCGGTGCAGCGTGCGACCCTGGGCCGGGCCCGCTCACGATCAAGCTCATGGAGCGTGGTTGCGTCGGATCCCTGACGAGGGACAGCATCCTTCACCGCCTGTCCCGCGCTGACGAATCGATTTGACGTGCCGGAGTATCCGGTGGCGAGGCTCCCCGAGCGGACGACTCTGTCGGCCGTATTCCGGTCCGAGGGCTCATTGCCTGCAGCGATGGAGGCTCCGACGCCAGTGGGAGTAGGACCGCTGACCGGGATTGCAGCTTCAGATCTCTGTCTTTTTCTCTTGCCACGACCGCGCACCTGCCTCAGAAGCTCCTGGAATGATCCCGAGGGCATCCTCCGGTCCGACTGTCTTCAGCAGAGCCTCTGTGATCTACTGTTCTTCACGGACCGGGCGAGGTGCTGGAAGGTGTTAGGGAGCGGGATTCGCCTATCTAATCTGTTGCGGAACACTTCTACCCCGTTCATTCATAATGTTTATTTATCGTCATGTCAAATGTTCATCAACCTACGCTGATACGCCATTGGTGATGTTGTTTCCACGCCGTAGATTCTCTTACATAACCGGTTCGGAACACCTAATGAATTAATTTATGGGAAGGGTGCTTCATCACCGGGGCGGTTCTCAAGCCTGCGAAGGTCGAGGAGGGTCCCGTCACGTTCCCGGGATGACAGCCCCGAAGCCGGTGTCGAGTCAGAGCAGCCTCCTCCCTTTCGGGAATGCAGTCCGCACCCGGGCTTCCTGATTGGCATATCCTTTACAATTATAAATTTACATGTGCTGCGCCGTGCCGAACCGAGGATTGACAGAGGATTGACATCGGTACCCACCATAAATAATATTTATGTATCGAGAACCGTGAGGACCAAGGAGACGAGTGTGACCAAGGCAGTGAAAGGACGCAAGCGGAATACGGTCTTCGGACCATTCGTCCGCAGATGCCGCAGGGAGATGTTCCCGGACATGACAGTGGCCGAATTCGCCGAGAGCGTGGGTATCACGGGGCCTTATCTGTCCAACATCGAGAACTGCAAGGTCCCCCCTCCTTCCGACGCCATAGCCAAGGAGATGGCCCTCAAGCTCGGGGAGGACGCCGACATACTGCTCGCCATGGCAGGGTACATCGATCCGGAGGTGGCGCAGAAGATCGGCTCGGTCGACGTCAACGAACTCGAAATCCTCAAGATTATCAAATTCACGAGAGGCGCTTACTCCGACAAGGCAAAACTGACCACCGAGGAGTTCGTCGCCTACCTGATCGGCCGGATCATCGAAGATCGCAGGAAGCTCGAGACGAACGAGATCCTTCCCGAACTGATCCGGCTGGTCGGTTATTTCACCAAGCACGAGAACGAGTTCTTCAAGAAGTACCAGCCCACCATCGACAGGGGCCTGACCGTACTGTTGCCGATCCTCGAGAAGATCGACACCGAGTCGGCAGAGCCTGCGTGAGTCCGATCGGCTGAGCCTCCGAATGGCGCACAGGGTCAGGCTACTTACAGAAGATTACGCTCTGATGGAGAGGCTCTCCGTTTGTAAGTAGCCTGACCCCGTTTTGTTACCCGATGTGCGCCAATGCCTGGTCGAGATCGTCTATCAGATCATCCACATCCTCGATGCCGACGGAATAGCGCACCAGATCGTCCGTGATCCCCGCCTTCAGTTTCGCTTCGGCGCTCACCTTCGCGTGGGTCATGGAGGCCGGATGCTGGATCAGCGTCTCGACACCGCCGAGGGAGACGGCCAGAACAGCCAGCTCCACCCTGTCCATCAGGACCCTGCCGGCCTCGAATCCACCCTTCAGACCGAACGAGATCATGGCTCCGGCGCCCTTTTGCTGGCGCTGCGCCAGCTCGAACTGCGGATGTGAGGGCAGCCCCGGGTATCTGACCCAGGCTACGGCGGGATGGTTCTCGAGGTGCAGTGCGATCTTCATGGCATTGGCCTGTGCCCGCTCGAGCCTGACCGAGAGAGTCTTCAGTCCGCGGAGCACGAGGAATGCCTGATGCGGATCCATGCTGGGTCCCATGCTGGTCATCACGCCGTACATATGCCTGTGATCGGCTTCGGTTCCGGCGACTATCACGCCGCCGACCACGTCGGCATGGCCGCTGATGAACTTGGTTACCGAGTGCAGCACGATGTCGGCTCCGAGCTCGAGGGGTCTCTGCAGGTACGGGGAGCAGAACGTGTTGTCGACCACGAGGCGGATGCCGTGCCTGTGGGCTATCTCTGCACACGCGGCGATATCCGTTATCGTGATGGTCGGATTGGCAGGGGTCTCCACATAGAGGAGCCTGGTAGTCGGACGGATCGCCGCCTCGATGAGTTCGGGACGGCTCGTATCGACAAATGTCGACTCCACTCCGAAGCGGGAGAAATGCTTCTCGAGCACGCCGCGGGAAGCACCGTAGACCGCGTCGGTCGAGACGACGTGGCCGCCTGCTTCGAGAAAAGACATGTAGACCGTCGTCACTGCGGCCATGCCGCTCGCGACGGCAATCCCGCCGGATCCGCCCTCGAGGATCGCCACTGCATCTTCCAGAACCCGGATCGTAGGGTTCCCCAGGCGTGTGTAGATGAAACCGTCACTCTCCCCCGCGAAGCAGTCCGCTCCCTCCTGTGCGTTCCTGAAGGCGAAGGTGGAGGTCTGGTAGATCGGAGTGACGACCGCCATCATCGAATCAGGCTTCTGTCCTCCGTGAACGAGGAGGGTATCGAATCCCGAGCTCTTCTTCATATTCATCCTCTTGTCTGGTATCGATATATGGCACTGTGGCAAAACCGGGGCTTTCAGGGTTCGGCCGTGATCACAACCTCGACGGGACGATCATGGACCCATCCTGCGATACAATATTCGGGACAGCCGTTAGCCGTACTCCCGCCGATCCGTGATCGAGGAAGAGAGGCTCGGCCGTTCGAGGCCGGATTCCAGCAAGGGCAGACCATACCGCGCGGTCCGGAAACCGTCGAGGACCGGTCCGCTTCCGGAAATGCAGATGGTCGAATCGGGGTCAGACTGCTGACAGAGAGATTTCACTGCAACGGAGAGACTTTTCGCTCGAAAGCAGCCTGACCCCATTTCAAAGGTCAGGGCGTGTAGTCCGAAAGCGCCCAGATCTGGTCGAGAACCAGACCACCGACTTCGTTGTGAGCATGCTCGAACACATCTCCCACTCCGTCGGCATAGAAGAAATACTTGTAGTAATCCGGCTGTGCGGCATCGGTTTCCCGGATCTGCGCACAATCGGAATAGGAGCCATACGGGGTTTCGACCGCGGCATCGAGCGATGTGACTTCCATGATCATCTGGCTGCTGCTGTAGATTCTGGAGATCCAGTCATCCCCCACCGTCAGAGGGAGCTGGAGGAGGGTGTCGCAGTCCGGGGAGGTGAGATCGTCGTAGTAGACTGCGCTGCCGTCGGTAAGGTCGAGGAACAGCGTATCCTGGTCAGTGCTGGTCATTATCGTATCGCCCGTGCTCCTCAGTACCAGTACGTATTCATGTTCCTCCAACAGCGCGAAGACGGGGAACCCGAGCTGGTGAGTCGTGTCCGCCATCACCGAGCGGGAGAGCCAGCCCGAAATATCGAGCGTATCAGACGCCGATGCCTGTGTGCCTTGCATGTCGTACGTCCAGGACGAGCCGACTGCCATCGGCATCCATTCCGGACCTGTCTCGCCTGGTCCGGAAGGGTTGCTGTCGCCGCAGGCGAGCAGCAGCGAGACCGACAGGATTGCCGAAACAGTGATTAAACTCCTCAAAATGCACCCCCCGGGATGATTCGCGGTTCGAACCTCGTGACGGTCATGGAAGATCGCTCCTGATCATCGATTACGCAATGATCCATAGTGTATGCAGCGCGGTGACTCCGGAAGCGACTGCCAGCCGCCTCCGGTCAACTCTCCAGAATACCCATGGCGTTCCGGTCCGGCTGGAGACGACGCCTGAGGTTCCTGCGCGCCAGCCGGCACGTCAGCGGAGAAGCACGAAGGCAGCGGGCGCTCCGCTTTCCGAATCCGTCAAAGGTGCTGCAAGATACAGCCCGGGGTACGAGCCGGATCCGGGGGTCCAGACGGCCCTGCCGTCGGCTTCGACGGCTGTGCGGGCGATCATCCGCCCGGACAGGTCGAAGATCCCCACCTCGGCGCACGAGGGATCTGACAGCAGGAAGACGGCGGATCCCAGGGCGGGGTTGCCGAGTACTTCCAGAGTCACAGTCCCGGGATCGGCTCCGGAGCCCTCTCCGCCTATACCGGTCGAACCGGTGACATGGAAGACGCCGGTGTTCCTGGCGTCCACTCCCCGCATCGGCCATTCGGCGCTGCCCGGAGCGACAACCCCTTCGGTGTCCCAGGCATGTGCCCAGCCGTTGGTGGACACCGCTGCAAGTTCGTAGTAACCGTCGCCGTCGATATCCCCGGCGGCCACCCCCGAGTACGAGGGACCGTTCAGCGCCTTCGGGAAGCCGGGCACGACCGCTCCCGAGCCCGCAATGGCGAAGAGCTGTGCGCCGTCGGTGACGAAGCAGACTTCCTGGATGCCGTCGCCGTCAACGTCCACTACCGTAGGATAACCCTCGGGCCATCCCGGCGAGGTCACCGGCCATCCGGGGACGAGCCCGCCCGCCAGGTCGACGGCCCACAGCCCGTACGTCCCGGCTGCCAGGATCTTGCCCGTGGCGAGCAGCTCGGGGAATCCGTCCTCGTTTATATCCCCCAGGCCGAGGTAGAAGAGCTGCACTCCGGAGGCTATCGTCACCGGGAATCCCGCTACGGCGGAACCGTCATGATGCCTTGCCTGGGCCACGGCACTGGAGGACCAGTAGCCGAGGATGATCTCCAGGTCTCCGTCCTCGTCCAGATCGACAGGGATGGGTCTGCCGAAGGTCAGATAACCTCCCGACGGCTCGAACAGCTCGACCGGGTATCCGGACTGCTCTCCCCCGGACGGCGTGAAGAGGTGCAGGCGGAATGCACCGCTCAGCATGGTCACCGCGAAGAACTCCTCCTGACCGCTGCCATCGGCGTCGCCGAAGTAGATATCGAGGATGTCCTCGCCGGGATCGAGGTCCGTCGTGAAGAGCATGTTCCCGAGATGATCCAGCCCAGAGATACGGTAGTAGTCCCCCGTGTTCCCGAGGGTGTGCGCGCTCCAGGCCTCCAGGTCTCCGTCTCCATCGGCATCTCCGAGGACGAAGGGAGAGTCGAGGGCGTTCGAAGGCTCGTCAGGAGCCGTCCGGGGGAATCCCTCCATGATGCTCCCGCTCGAGTGCCGGCCGTTGAAGCACCACATGTGCGAGCTGCCGGCGTACCAGTCACGCTCGGACCAGAGGATCTCACAGATCCCGTCGTCTTCGAGGTCGGCGCAGGAGGGCCCCGGTTTCTGGTCGTTGGTGCCGTACCCCATGTAGAGCATCTCGGTCGTGGGCCAGCCCGGCATGAAAGAGCCGTCGCCCTCGATTCCGAAAGTCTCGCCGCCGGTGCAGAAGAGCTCGTCGGCCCCGTCGCCGTCGGCGTCGAACAGGGTGACAGTGTAGGGGAAGCCCGATGACGGAGGGTTGAGGAAGACCGGCCAGCCGTCGACGCAGCCCGGGATTTCGCCCGGGATGGCCGGCAGAGGGGCCGGAGCGCCATCCGCTCCAGCACCCGTATCCGGATATGGCAGAAGGTCTTCGATTGCGGAAGCGCGTTCGGACCCGACCGCTCCGGCGGAATGCATCCCTGCAACCAGGGCGAGACCAGTGAACACCATGCAGATCATGCCAGCCCCTCCGGATTGTTGAAACTGGAAGAAGCATTCAGGATGAAGGGCGGTCGCGTCCCAGTCAAGAGGAATGGGGTCAGACTGCTCACAGAGAGAATGAGCCGTATTGGTGGCGATATCCGCTTGAAAGCAGCCTGACCCCGCTTCGCGTTGCAGGATTCCAGACGAGCTTCCGGCGCCGTTGTCGCCACATCGCGAATTGGATAAATTGCCTCCGATCAGCGATAGGCCTTCCCAGCTGCAATCACTTGGGAGGAGTCATCTCGTGAGCGGTGAGCATTCAGCGATGCGATGCTTCCTGTCCTCGAGTCTCTGCGGGAACGGAGATAGTCGGAACTCCCAGACCGCGGCCTGGCTCGTCTTCCTCCTGGCCCTTGCCGCACGCGCCCTGCCCGTCCCCTGGTTCGACTTCGCTTTCGATGATGCGTACATCACCTTCAGGATTGCACGGAACCTCGCGAGGGGACTCGGCTTCGTCTACAATCCGGGACAGCTCGTCCTGACCACCACTACCCCGCTCTATGCAATCCTCATGATCCCCGGGGAGATCCTGGGGCTGGGCGCACCTCTGTGGTCCAGGATGGTGAATGCTGTCGCATCAGCGTTTGTGTGTCTGACGTTCTACAGGGTCCTCGAGAACCGTGTTGCAGCATGGCTCAGGCTGCTTCTCGTCTCGTACATGATGCTGAACCCGTTTACCATCGCCATGGCGCTCTGCGGGATGGAATCCGCAGTGACCGCATTGCTGCTGCTTCTAGCGACCCTGCTGTATCGCCGGGAGAGAGGGCTGGCACTCGGTTGCGTACTCGGACTCTGTGCGGTCGTCAGACCTGAAGGGGCGCTCGCTGCCGGCATCTTCTGGGTCTATGCCCTCCTGTTCAAGAAGAAGCTCCTGGGCGGGATCACCCTGCCTCTGTTAGCCACCGCAGCTGGCTGGTTCCTGTACGCCCATCTGACCTTCGGATCGGTCATCCCGAACTCCGTGACCGCAAAGGAAGCCTACGCAGCCATAGCTCCCGCCCCGGTTCTACGGCACCTCCATTTCTATTGGAGTTTTCTCCTGTGGTCGGTCCCTCTCGCTCCGATCCTGATACTGGCCATCCCTTTCGGGATCTGGCGGATCGCAGTCCGTGACCGCTCGCTCCTGCCTGTCTGTACCTTCGTCGTCCTGACTGCGGCCGGGCAGATACTGTCGCGCTTCTACCTCGCCTACTGGTATCTCGACATGATCGTGCCGCCCCTCCTGATAGTGATGGCGATGGGTATCGAGCAGATGCTCGGATCGATCCCCGGTGGATGGCACCCGGCTTCGGTACGGCGCCGGGCAATTCCGGCACTTGTCCTTGTTCTGACGATGAACTGTCTTGGAGCCTTCTGGCTGGGAAGCCTGCCTGTGTTGAGTGACTTCCGCAGACTGGACGGGCAGATGGGCGCAATAGCGGACTGGTTCGAACTCAATGGCATCCCACGCAGCCGGGTCGTAGGGATAGAGGCCATCGGCAGACTGGGATACGATACCGATAATGAGATACTCGACTTCGCGGGTCTGGCCTCTCCGGAAGTGACCCCTTTCATCAGGGCCGACAACGCGGCGATCCCGACGCTCCTGACCGAGTTCAGGCCGGACTATTACGTTGCGACTGTCTCCCCCGGGCAGGAGCCTGATGGTTATGAGATCGTCACGATCGTTCCCCTCGAAAAGCTGGAGCTCCGGCGAGCTCCGGCATTCGCGTCCATCCTGGCGAGGACCGACATGGGGTCGCCCTAGACTGCGCGTCGGCCGTTCCTCCGAACGGGTTCCGGCAGGCATTCCCCGGGACTACCCATCTTGTGTCGAGCTGGCTGGCGAGACTGACATCGGGCCTTCGGCCGGGAACGTGGGCGGACTCTGCGAGAATGCTCTTTCCGAGTCTGTGATCGGGTTCTACGAGACGGAGTTCATGTATCGTGACGGCTACTGGTGCGGCATCGAACAGGTCGAGTCTCAGAGCTCGAACGGGTGGGTTGGTTCAACAGGGTGAGACTGCTCGAACCGATCGGCAGCATCCCGCCGATCGGGTTCGAGAACCCATGCTGTCAGCGACGTATGGTTCAAGCCATGACGGTCGGAAGCCCCTGACGGAATCCTCCGGGAACCCCGGGGCGGTTTACTTCCACCTTCCGGCTTGACCCGGGGCTTCACCGGAAATAATCCTCATTGCACATTTCCTGCGTATGCAGGATGGCGATGCGGATGTTCCGGCCCGGGGTGGAGCCGGACCAGGAGGAGAAAGAAATGGGAGTCGCTCAGATCGTGTTCTTTGTCGCGATAGCGGCCGTTGTCGGCGGGTACTGGTGGTTCAAGTTCGGGAGGGACGGCGCAAAGGGGTACTACAAGAAACTCTTCGGTCTCCGGGATGGCGAGCAGATCAGAGCGATGTGGATCTGCTACTATGACATCGACAGGTCCCTCGGCGAGAAGGTGGGCGAGGTGCTCGGAATGCACACCAGGGGGCTGAACGTCATGGCAGCCACAACGGATATGAACCGCCTCGTCTTCGGCAACACGGAGGGTCACAATCAACCGCTCGGATTCGAGAAGGGCCGGGTCTCGGTGTCTCTCACCGACAGGAAGGCCGAGATGAAGACCCTGGCGGGACCGACGGGGCAGATGGAGAACGCGGTCGTGATGCTGGTGGAGCCACGGGACGGCAGTCAGCCTTTCCGGCTGCAGATACCGCAGTCTGGCTTCGACGCCCTGAGCGCCTGGACCGCGCAGGCCTGACAGCGGCCTCGGAGCTCTGATGGGGAACGGAGACTGCCTGCAGAGAGATCACACCGTATTGGAGAGACATTTCGCTTGAAAGCAGCCTGACCCCACTTCCGGCCCTTCGGGCTCGTCTTGGGTGGGCTTGAACGCTCTCGCAGGTCCCTTCGGGACCGTGCTGTCGCTTCCTTCTCACTCCGCATCGCGGAGTGAGGGTGGCGGTCTATATGCGACACGTTTCGAACCGGGCCGGAACTGAAAGAATGGGTGTATCTACAACCTGGTCATTCGGATGGATGATAGCTGCCCATCCACAGCGCCCTGGATCAGGTAGGGTTCCGGTGGAATCTCAGCTCAGCGACAACGAGTCGAAGCGCAGCTCCATGAGCCAGATGATCCAGCCTTCGCCTTCTGGCCTGACTATGAAGTCCCACTCGCCGGAGCTCTCGTCTGTCGAATCGGGGTAGAAGACGTCGAGATGAAACTGCCTTGGCATTATGACGGATTCTCCCGTTGAGTCTCCCGGCCAAGCTTCGTAACCATCTCCATATAGAGTTAGAGATACTGAGTCCGCAGAGTCGAATGTGCCATCGGCAAACTGCAGGTAGAGCTCTTCGCCGAACCCGGTATCGATGATTCCGTCTCCGTCGTAGTCAGACCATTCCGTAGAAGGAAGCTCGTAGAAGAAATCGGATGAAAGGCAGGCATCGAGGCCTGCCAGGTCCTGGTTGTCCCAGGCTGTCTCGAAGTCGGTGAGGATCTGTTCTGGATCTGAGGGCTGTTCTTCGGGGTTTGTGCCGCAAGCAAACATGCCGCAGCAAATGACAAGGATCAGCATCCTGAGCATCGATATACCTCCCCACACCGGTCTCTACCGGGCTCTGCGACCCCCGCTCCTCTCCTCAGGCCATTGTGCCTGCGGGGCCATCCCAGGTCGCGATCTTTCAGAGAGATACTCAACGCTCGTAATGATACCTCCGTCTTGTGTCTACTGAAGACAGATAACGCATCCCCTACCAGTCCGCAAGCCAAATCGTCGGGCCAGGTCATTCCCGCGGGCGCGGATATGAAAAGCGAATGTTGATCACACTCGGGCCCTTTCGCGATCAGCCAATCCGTGTGTTCGCCGTATGGCTGATCACTGCCGGGCCAGGTCATTCCTGCGCGTGCAGGAATGACCGATGCGAGTGCGTGACTTTCATAACAGTCTCGAGCACTCTCGCAGGTCCGCTTCGGGACCGTGCTGTCGCGTATCACTCCGACATGCGCGGAGCAAGGATGCGGTCCGCGACGCAGAAACGAAGTCGCCGGACGTTGGCCAGCCTCGCGAACTGAACCGACCAGTTTACCAAACAGATGTGAGCGAGACAGAACGCAGTCTCGAGCAGAGACTGCGTTGCCAGTCACTCCTGCTGGTGGATGACGTGGCGGTCCGGACGGGATCTCCCCGGGAGGACCTGCCATGCGAGCCTGTGAGATTAAGAATGATGATGCGAGCAGGGCGCGGCGCCGGCCTGTCAGCCGGCGGCGCAGCCACTTCCCGCAGGAGCGGGAAGTGGCGGTCCATATGCGACACGTTTCGAACCTAACAGACGCGAATATCGTGATTAGCACTGTTTCCCGGATGTCTTTCGCTGCCTGAGCTTGAAGACTTCCGAATGCGGAACGAAGATGATCTGATCGTGCAAGCCATCCTGGCTTCGATACCACCTGGTCTCGGACTCGTGGGATGCCGGGAGCTCTTCGGCCTTCTTCAGAATGCTGTTCCAGTCGGTTGAGAGAACGTGAAGGGGTTTCCCTCCTAGATCGAGAGACTTCCTCAGCAAGAGTTGGATGTACTCCTCGCGGGATTCCCACACGAAGCATTGCTGATCGGCCGCTATGTACCCCAGCCTTGCGGCTTCCTGCATGAGGCCCATCTGTCTTCGGTATTCATCGGCACACGACATCCCATTCTGCAGGTCGAAGTCCGCCATCCTGCCTATGCAGCAGGCTTCACCGAGAATCACAACAGAATAGGTCTTCCCATGGGTTGGTGGATACATGAAGGAAAGGTAACCGCTCTCCTTGAGAAACTCGCCATCCTGCGGGATTCTCAGGCGAGAAGGTGTGTGATATGCCCCACCCAGCATGATGACCTTGCCCTCGGCCATAGGCCTGCCAAAAAACCTGTCGTCTGTGAGATGCTGGACTATGCCCTTCTGGCGGAAGTAGGAGAAGTCATAAAGCCGCGACCATATCTTCCATCGCAGGCTCTCGATCACGTTTTCTACAAAATCGCATGTGATGAACTGAAAGTCACCGATGAGGTGCATTTCACGAGCCTTCGGAATCATCCCCTGGATCTCGTCGAGGAAGGCCTCGATGTCGACCTGACACAGCCTCTCCAGATTCACGTCAAGATCCGGGTGAAGCTTTCTCAAGAACGGCAGGACGATTCTATCCAACGTGCCGCGGACGTCATGATCGATGTCCCGGCAGCCGATATGGATCTCCCTGGAGGGGTGCATGAGGTTCCATCTGCGAAGGTGGCTCAGAAGCTCGGCCTGCTCATCATAGGTGACCATTTCGAAGATGACTTCGTTGAAGAATGCCTCAGCTTCCGTATCGTCCCGTATGAAGATGTAGTGGTCGAAAAATGGCGTATTCGAGTAGCACAGCTCCGTCAGCAGAAGCGGGAAGTAGTCAAATGCCTCCAGCGCGAAGATCAGGCGGTTCTGCATCTGCTGGGTTGACCGACGCCAGTGATACTCGCCAATCACGACTAACCGGCTTTCTCGGGCAGGCGACTCCAGCCAGCAAAGATCGCTGGTGTTCGAGAAGTCTTCGTTGATGTCTTCATCGAGAAGAGGCCTGGCTTTGACCCAATCGGGATTGAAGGGGTTGCGGAGCAGATCCTCCCTGTTGGGGCAAGGGTAGATCCTCATCGACTCCAGAGTGGTCTTTCGGTCCATCTAGAGCTCCTTCTAGGTTCGACTGATCACAGTTCCGGAAGAATCACCTCCCATGATGGCAAGGTCAAGCCGTCTGCCATACGCAGGCAACCACAATCAATCAACACAGCATACTGAGAGGAAGCTCGAAGTGTGGCGGTCCGGACGGGATCTCCCCGGAGGACCTGCCATGCGAGCCTGTTTGAGGAAGGACACTCGGGCCCTTTCGCGGTTCGCCACTCCAGTTCCGCGAGGCGGAACTGGTACGTAGCACAACAGCACGGTTCCCGCAGGGAACCTGCGAGAGTGCGTGCAAATATTAACAGGCTGGATCGCTCTCGCGACTTCGCTTCGCGAAGTCACTGTCGCTTCCGAAAGCGCGCACCGCTCCGCGGTGCTCAAGGGTCGGGCCAGGTCATTCCTGCGCGTGCAGGAATGACCGATGCGAAAGTGCGTGACTTTCATAACAGTCTTGAGCGCTCTCGCAGGTCCCTTCGGGACCGTGCTGTCGCTTCCTTCTCACTCCGCATCGCGGAGCGAGGGTGGCGGTCCGGACGGGAAACGAAGTCCCCGGACGGGCCAGCCTCGCGAACTGAACCGACCAGTTTACCAAACAGATGTGAGCGAGACACGAACGCCAGTCTCGTCAGAAGAGACTGCGTTGCCAGTCGACACGCTTGGTGGAGACTGGCGGTCCGGACGGGACTCGAACCCGCAACTTCCGCCGTGACAGGGCGGTGCTCTAACCAAATTGAACTACCGGACCACCGTTGGCAGGCGGGATTTATATGGGCGCGCGGCATGGGGCGTCAAGCGGCCGTTTTGCACCGAATGCAGCACCGTCTATATTCGTCATCCGATCGGGGATGGATGGACATGAAGATGCTCTCCGCCCCCGTCTTCCGGGTCCCGGGCTCAGTGCCGTGAGTGGTTCGGAACGGAACGGAATACAGCGACTATTGTTCCGTAGATTGAAAGGGGGGACAATGAAGAATCTGGCTTTTGCTCTGGCGATACTCGTCTCAGTCGCCACCGCGTCCGATATCGAGATCGGAACCGACGAACTGCCGAGCAGCATCCCGTTCTGCGGTGGTTGATTCCCCAGCGGACTGCACTACCAGGTGGTAGTGCTGGACAGCGAGATAGGGAACGCCATGACGATCAGCGCACTGAAGTGGAAGAGGGTCACCGGCTTCGGTGAGAACAACACGAATCTCCAGGACTTCAAGATCTACATGGGCTACAGCTCCCTCGACGTCCTCGGAACGAACTTCAACAACAACTTCATCCCCGGGACCAGGACCCTTGTCTACAGCAGGGATCCGCTCGTCATAACGGGCGTCGCCCCGGAGACCTGGTTCACCTCGACTCTCGACACCCCGTTCTTCTACAACGGGACCAACAACCTGCTCGTCGAGATCGAATGGTCGACCGGATCAAACTCCATCTACATCTACCACTGGGATGCCGTTCTGGGCCGCTCCGTCGTCTCGCAGACGTACGGGACGCCGACGGGAGACCTGGATGTCATCGTGCCGCATCTGATACTCAGCGGCACGCTGGATCTGGAGAGTTCGACGTTCGGCTCGATAAAGTCGATGACGATCTAGACATCGTTCGAGGGAGGGCCCCCGGATGCCCTCCCTCTTTCTGTTGCCGGCCCGAAGCACTGGAGAGGACTGATGAGGGGAACAACGGCGGCACTGCTGCTGGTCACCATCGCTACAGCGGCCGACTGCCCGTTCGGGTACCCTCCGGAGAACGCTTGTCCAACATCGGCACCGTCCTGCGCGCTCTTCAGCGATGCCGATGGAGATGGTCTCTGCGACAACCCGGGTCCACAGCCCGTGATAGAGGATCCGGTAGACCCTGATACAGCGGCCGTGATCCCGGAAATCGTTCCAGAGGACACGGTCACCGTCTCCCCTCCCCCCGACACCCTTCCCGAAACGGTTGAACCGATCCAGGACCCGGTCGAGGAACCCGTCGACACTATGCCGGCCGATTCCGCATCGGTGCCGGCTGACTCCACGGGGAGCGACAGCACCTGCGTCGTGATATCGTGCCCGCTGGGATACACGCCGGAGCAGGCATGTCCAGCTGATGCACCTTCCTGCGCCCTGTTCAGAGATGACTCCGGAGATGGGTTCTGCGACAACCCCGGACCGAGGACAGGGGAGGTCGCCGTCGCTGGAAGCGATTCCACAGCCGCACCCTTGCCGGTCGAATCGGACGGCTGCCCGCGCGGCCTGCCGCCCGCCGCGGCCTGCCCGTACGAGAGGCAGCTCTGCCCCCACTGGTTCGGACGTTGGACAGACGACACATGCGCCAATCCGTCGGCGGGCATCCGGCGAGCCGGGATAGTCCTCGGAACGATGACTATCCTGCTCGGGATCGCGACCGTGCTGTCCAGACGGATGAGGGGCGGGAGGAGGATCCGCAGGAGGGCCCGGGCGGCAAGGCTCGTCGTCCTCGCCGCAAGCCTCCTCGTGCTGGGATTCCTCGTCCAGGGGTGCTTCTGCCCGCTGGGAACCTTCCAGTATGCGTTCGGCGCCTCCGGTCTTGCCTTCCTCGGAGCAGTCGGAATCCTCATCCTCGTGGTTCCCATCGTTCACGCACTTTTCCTGGGAAGGGTCTACTGCGGCTGGGTCTGCCCCATGGGCGCCCTGCAGGAGATCCTCTGGAAGCTCGACATCCTCAGGCTCCCCCAGCCCGGCAGGAGGCTGGACAGGTTCCTGCTCACGGCCAGGGCGGTCGTCTTCCTCCTCTTCGCAGCCGCACTCGTGCTCGCATGGAGAGGAGTGCTCGACGTTTCATGGCCTGCGCTCTTCTGCAGCGTGGATCCCTTCCACGCGGTGTTCTCCCTCTTCCTCGCAGGCAACCTCGTCCTGGGGCTCGTGATCGTTGTGGTCTCGATATTCTGGGGAAGGCTGTTCTGCAGATACCTGTGTTTCTACGGCTTCGTACTCGGTCTCGCATGCCGGGCCGGGCTCTGGACGCGGATCTGCAGGATCGCCGGCAGGAACAGCGGCTCCTGCGAGCCTGACGACAAGGATGGCGGACAGGGGAGCTGCGAGGTAGGCACGGAATAGACGGAGGGGGCGGCGACCGCCCCCTCGCTTTCCTGACCAGCTGCTGAGACTACTCCGCGGATTCCCTCCAGTCGGGGGGGATCAGACCGAATTCCACCGCATCGGCGATCACCGACTCGGCCTGACGCGCAACCGCGGGATCGATCATCTTGCTGCCGAGTGCGACGGCACCCAGCCCCTCTCGAACAGCCTTCTCCATTGCGATGAGGATCTTCTTCGCCTGCTCCAGCGTCTCGACGTCCGGGAGAAAACCCTCGTTGATGGGGGCGACCTGGGCGGGATGGATGCAGCCCTTGCCGATGAAACCCAGCTCCTTCGCCTCGTGGATCGATTCCCTGAGGCCCTCCTCGTTCTTCACGTCCGCATAGACGGTATCGATGGGCTGGAGTCCGGCGGCTCTCGCCGCAAGAACGACCATGCTCCGGGAGAAGAAGCTCTCCCTTCCTCCCGGTGTCGGCCTGACCCCGAGCTCGGCCGTCAGGTCCTGCAGTCCGAGGGTCAGGGCAGCCATCTCCGGCACGGCCCGGGCGATCTCCAGAGCGGAAAGTATGCCCAGAGGGCTCTCGATTATCGGCATGAACCAGGGCAGGCCGGGCCTGCTGCAGAGCTCCGAGATCCGCTGGGAGAGGTCCCTGACCTCGACTACGCGGGAGGCCGTTTCGACCTTGGGGATCAGAACGTGCTGAACCGCCTGCGGGATCACCCACTGCAGGTCCTCGTCGCCCTCCGCGCCCTGGTTGATGCGGACCATGACTTCCATCGAACCGAAGTCCATCGAAGCGAGAGCATGAGCCACCAGTATCCGGGCCTCGAACTTGCGGTCCGGGGATACGCTGTCCTCCAGATCCAGGATCACGCCGTCCGCGCCCGAGGATATCGCCTTCGCCAGGAACTCCGGCCGGTTGCCGGGCAGATAGAGCCTCGACCTGCGGGGACGGACCCTGGCGGAGGATCGGTACCCGGCAGCGGGAGGCAGAGGCGGCAGACCGGTGCCGAGGGCGGATCTCACTGCAGCCTCGAACCGTGCGGCCGCCACGAAAGGCATGGCTCCCGAGTCCTCGACCAGGACGCGCCCACCGACCCCGAGTCTGGCTCCTGCAAGCCGCACGGCCTCCTCGAGGGGGGCGTGTCCGGTCTCACCCCTCACCTCGACTTCGAGGGCGCCTTCACCGGGAGCATAGTGAACCAGGCAGTCCGACTTGACCTTCGGCCCGCCGTAACCGGCACTGAATTCATCCGGCATAGGATCCTCCGTTGATGACCGGGTCCTCCCGGAGGGAGGCCCCGAATGATGTCAGGGCTGCTCGAACTCCGCGGCCGGGCAGGTGGAACAGTCCTCCGGGGCGCATTCGAGCGAGTTCTGCATGAGGAAGGTGAAGCCGGAATCCGGATCCACCCTGAAACTGTATCTCTCGAGGAAGGCGTGGACCGTCTCCGCCCTGTCGTCGCACCAGGGTTCGTACTGGACCGCGAAGGCCCTGTATCTTTGCAGAGCAACAAGTTCCGCGAAATCGAGGCGCCATGTCCCGAGCGCCTCTCCGCTGCGAGCATCGACCCACCACGGGACTATTACCGAAGAAAGGGCGGGGACTCGCGAAGCGATCGACTGCAAGTCCAGGGAGTCCGCCGGTACGAAGACCGGGACCGGTCCCGGGAGCGAGTCGAAATAGGAAGAGAGTTCCATCCCGTGATCCGTGGGATCGAAGGAGAATCCGATCACGTAGAGCGTGTCCTCGTCGAGCAGGGAGTAGACTCCGCCCGATCCGTCCGCTTCCGGGGAGGTCTCCACCACCACGTCTTCGGTCATCGAGAACAACCTGACACCCATCCTCACGCCGACGAAGAGGAAGTAGACGGCTACGACTACAGCCAGCACCCTGGCTGCCGCCGTGAACCAGCCCTTTCTCGTGAAGAGCCCGAGCAGGGCGAAAGGCAGCATGTAGACGGTGGTCCCGGCGAAGAAACCCGTGAACAGGAGAGCTCCGTTCAGCGGACCGCTCGATTCGAAGGCGCCCGTCACCGCGATCAGGAAGGACGGGCAGACCGAGAGGCCGGTAAGGACTCCGAGGAGGAGGGGGCTCCTGGTGATCCGGGTCATCCGGGAGGTCGAGCATCCGCCACAGGTCCTCCTCACCCTGACAACGGACAGTATCAGATAAATGGAGAAGAGGACGTATCCCGCGGCGGCCAGGGGGCCCCTTATCGAAAGCGGGATCGAACCCCCGAGCAGGCCGAACAGGGCGCCGAAGGCGGCGTAGGCGAGGAACCTGCCCAGGTTCAGTTCGAGCAGCACCCGGACCGACTCGAAGCCGGATCTCTTCTCGGACAGGAGGTAGGCGCCGTAGACGGGGCCGCACGAGACGAGGCAGGCGGTTCCCGTTGCAAGGCCGAGGGCGGCCCCGCGGATGAGCGGTTCTATGGACATTTCATCCTATGGGGCTCTGCGCCCTGGCGCAGAGCCCCGGAAACTGCGTGTCAGAAAGTTATCGCGGGCGGCCAGAACTGGATGCCGGCCTCGAGCCTCGTCCAGTCCTCGACCGAGACGAGCTCGGTCCTCTCCTGCTGGAGCTTCATCCAAACCACGGCCAGAGACGAGAACCTGTACTCGAGCCCCGCGCCCAGCGTTACCCTCCCGCGGCTCGAACCCGCGCCGGCGACGGTTGTCGGACCGCTGCGCAGGACTGTCGACACGAGGGTGGACAGCCCTTCGAACACATGGATCCTGGCGGATGCCTCGAATCTGGATGTCGCTATGGATGAGGACGTGACCTGGCCGCCGAGGACCAGCTGGCTGGGGATCTCCCCAAGTCTTCCCTTCGTGAGGACGAGTCTCGCGCCCCCCGAGGATGGCCCGCGGAACCACTCCCCGTCCCGGTGGTCGAGCGCCGAGAGCGCCGTCAGATTGAGCGCTATCCCTGGCTGGAACGACCTCACGGCGCGGATCCTGCAGGTGAGCCGTTCTCCCAGACCTCCCCCCAGGAAGTCCTCGCCGCCGAAGGAACCGAACTCGGCCTGCCCTATGATCTGGATCCTCGCCGGCAGAGTCACGGGGCTCACCCCGACGGCTCCGCCGATCCTGGACCAGTCCGTCTCGAAATCGATGTCGGTTGCAGAGTGCTTGCGGAACGCACCGCCGGCCCTCACCCAGAGAGGTCCGGGGGCATCCCACTGGATGAAGCCCTCGGCCCCCTGCCCCGACCAGCCCAGCGCCGTTCCATCCGCATACTCAAGGCTGCGCTCGACGAGGCTGCCCTCGACGAAGGCCCCGAATCCGTGGGGGAGCGTGACGCCGAGACCGAGCTCGGGTCTGAGATAGGACCGGTCGAGGACCGTGCCCTCCTGTCCGGGGAGGACGAAATCGAGGCCGTCGCCGGTCGCCGTGTTCCATCTGAAGCCCGGTTCGACCGAGAGGACACCGAACCGGACGTCTCCATCCAGGAGCAGGTCGTTCCTGCCTATGAAGCGGCGCGGCACGAGGCCTCCGCTGTCGGCATCCAGGTATCTCTCTGTGACGCGGATCCCGTAGTTATCTCCGTCGATCGCGCCGTTCCACAGGATCTGCCTGCGGCCGGGATCGAAGCCCAGGCTGTCGGACTCGACGTTGACCGATACGAACTGGTCGAGGGTCGCGGAGGAGGCGGATGCGAAGACGATGAAGGCGATAAACAGCGTTTTCATGTCAGTAGATCGCCCCCTTCGGACACTCTTCCACACATCTCATGCAGAAGTGGCAGAGCGACGGGTCGATGACCGCCTCTCCGTCGATCACCTCGACCGCACCGTAGGGGCATACCTCTTCGCACTCGCCGCATCCGATGCAGAGGTCCTGGTCGATTACGAGCTGCGTGTTGTCGGCGGGGCCGCTGCAGCCCGCGGCGAGGAGGAGCAGCAGCAAGCCCAGCAGGCTAGCGTATGGCTTCATGGCTGCACACCCCCAGACACATCCCGCAGCCTATGCAGGCGTCGGGATCGATGCAGGAGTATCCGTCCCGGATCTCCACGGCATCCACGGGGCAGATCCTGTCGCAGTCGCCGCAGCCGGTGCAGCGGACACGGTCGACCCTGTACTTCACCCCGGCCAGGGCGATCGCGGCCAGGACCAGCAGGATGAACGGCAGGAGGAGCCTGCGGACAGACATCTAGATCGACTCCAGGAGAGTCGCCGACCCGTCCGTCTCCAGGCCGAAAAGTGCGAAATGGGACGATGCCGAGGGCGCGAGGATTGCATCGACGGGACAGGCCGAAGCGCATAGACCGCATGCTATGCAGGCCTCCGGATCGATCCAGGCCTTGCCGTCCTGGAGCGTTATGGCATCGACCGGGCAGGTCTGCACGCAGATGCCGCAGCCGATGCAGACATCGGGTTCGACCGCAAAGCTTCCTGCGAGTTCGACCGACGAGGGGAACTCCCCTGTGAGGCTGTCGGCCTCGATCCTGGCTATCACTGCGCCGCGGGAGGCTGCTTCCGCCTCGAACGGGACCGAGGACGCCCTTATCTCGAGGCGGTCCCAGGCGATCCCGCAGTCATCCCAGGAGAGGACGGGCTTGCCGGAATCACTCGAGAAACCCATGCCGGCGGCGATGGTTGCGAGCGAAAGTGCTATGACGGGGATGAGCCTCACGATCTGATACTCCTCTCATGATCCGGGTGCCGGATCGAGCCCGCGTTCCGGGATTCGTACCCCGGGGCTGCGTCCGCGGGTCCCGCTATGCCTGTCCTTCTGCTTCGAATCCCCCTCTCAAGGGGCGGATGATTCGACGAAGTTGCTTATCGAGTGCAGGCCGTCCGTGCGGCAGTGCTCGAAGCAGATGCCGCAGCTGATGCACTTCAGGGTGTCTATGAAGATGTAGAAGTCCTCGTCCCAGTAGATCGCGTCCACGGGGCACGGGGGGGTATTGATTATCGCGTAGCAGGTGGAGGTTTTCCCGTCATTGCAGTGCTCGCAGCGGGACAGGTCGTTGAAATACCTTATCCTGTACGAGGCATCCGAGCAGACAACGTTCTCGGATGGGGCATCAGTGTCGGAGTATGCCCTCATCGCGAAATAGTACCATGTGTCGTACTTGGCGTCGGTTATGGCGCTGACGGGGCAGTTGAGGACGCACTGGCCGCAGGATGTGCAGGAGTCGGGATCGATTATTGCTCTACCGTCCACGAGCGCTATCGCGTTCTGCGGACAGACGGTGGTGCAGATGCCGCATCCGATGCACGTGTTCCGGAAGACGACGGGATCGAGGGAGACCCAGCAGGAGTCCTGGCTGCCTGCGACCGTATCGACCGGAACCGCGGACTCCCAGTTGGAGTCGGTTATGGGGGAGTCGGAGACACGGACAACGTAGTGATCGGCCTCTTCAGACGGAGTCCAATGGAGTACGAATACAGGGAATTCGCCCCTGTTCCAGGCGATCCCGGAGTATGGCGTATAGCCGGTATCGACCTGCAGGGTCGTCGAGAAGAGCGGAGCCGGTCCGGTCCCGTCTTCCGCGCTCAGGCAGGCGCAAGCCCCTGCCAGCAGTATAGCCGTCGTGATGCCGCCCTTGCCCATTGTTCCTCCCTGCAAGCCGGATGTCGAACTGAACAATCAGTCAAACTCCCCACCGGGAGTGACGGTTCCGCGTAGAACAGCGCAACGGCGAAGATACCCCGAGAGGGGAGCCGGGGCAACGGAGGAGACGGATGGGGTTCTCCCGACGCCGTTCACGGACTCCGCGTCCTTTTGACCGCGCGCGAGCCTGGGCGGGGTTTGCGGGATGGGCATCGAAACGAGATATTCGGGGCCGTGCGGAGGGGTGCCGGAGAGGTCGATCGGGGCGGTCTCGAAAACCGTTGACTCCCTAGTGGGGTCCGTGGGTTCGAATCCCACCTCCTCCGCCACGCTCATTCCGGCTTAGCCGGAATGAGCTAAGGAAGCGGCAGCACGGTCCGCGAAGCGGACCTGCGAGAGCGCTCCAGCCTGTTTTATGGGCACGCACACTCGCAGGTTCCCTTCGGGAACCGTGCTGTTGTGCTACGTACCAGTTCCGCCTCGCGGAACTGGAGTGGCGAGCCGCGAAAGGACCCGGAGTGAACATCCTCATCATACATGCACGCACTTTCGCATCGGTCGTTTCTGCAAGGGCAGAAACGACCAGGCCCGGCAGTGATCAGCCATACTGCGAACACACGGATTGGCTGATCGCGAGAGGGCCTGAGCGTCCTTCCTTAAAAGGAACCGTGCTGTCGTGCTACCTGCTCATTCCGGCCGGGCCGGAATGAGTGCTGCGAGAGCGATCCAGCCTGTAGCGATAGGCTCGCACACTCGCATCGGTCGTTCCTGCAAGCGCAGGAACGACCAGGCCTGACAGTGATTCGCCATACCACGCATTTTCAGAGGGGCGAACCGCGAGAAGGCCCGGGCGTACTCCCTTCAGGAACCGTGCTTTCGTGCTACCTACCAGTTCCGCCTCGCGGAACTGGAGTGGCGGATCGCGAGAGGACCCGGAGTGAACTTCCACATCATGCATGCACGCACTTTCGCAGGTTCCCTGCGGGAACCGTGCTGATGTGCTACCTTCTCATTCCGGCCGGACCGGAATGAGTGCTGCGAGAGCGTTTCCCTGCTGGAACCGTGCTGTCGTGCCGCACAAACCTGCATACAACTTAGATCGTTACATATCAGCGAGTTGTTCGCCTATCTGAACAATCTGAAACCAGGAATGGACCGGGCTGTTTCGCTTCGCGGAACCGGAGTGTTATGCTATGTGCCACCGGAGTTACGACCCTTGCGCCAGGAACCGTGAGCTTCACCATCTAAAGCAGCGGTTCATCATCAAAAGGCTGGATGTACATTAGTGAGTGCCCGCTCTGACAAGAGTAAACAGGCGGCAGGCATCCTCCGGAGCGGCTTCAATGCCGAGATGCTGGCTCTGCTTCTGTTCTCGATCCTCTTCGTAGTGCTCGTCAGGCTGGATCAGGACACTCACTATGTCAATCTGATCACTGAGAGAGCCTCCTTCAGGGGTACGCCGTTCTCGGCTTCGAGGGTTCTCGCCCCGACTCTGGTTCGACTCGTCCAATCAGCCGGCATAAGCATCCTGAGTGCCTCGCTGTTGGTTGATTTCCTCGCCTGTGCAGCCGGCATGTTCGCCTTTGCGGGTTTCGTCAGGCAGGTATGCCGACAGCAGGTCGGGCTGCTTCTGCCCGCTACCCTCCTCATGCTCTGTCTTGCTGCGAACTCCATCGTACTGAGCGACATTTCATACCCCGACGACCTCCTGGCCGTGCTGCTGTTCTCGGCTGGGCTGTGGGCCATCGCATCGAGTCACACAGGCGTCTATTACTTCGCACTCGTGCTAGGAACCCTGAATCGCGAGACCGCCGTCTATCTTGTTCCTTCGTTCCTGCTCCTGAATCTGGCCCGATACTTCGAACAAGGTCGGCACGGGGGGGGGAGGCGCAGACTCCCGGCACAAGTGCTGTATCTCTCGAGCCACGCTCTTGTCTCGGTCGGAATCTGGATCCTGATCCGGCTGATCCTGGTTCGCTTCTTTTCCGAAGGGAGCCCCGTCTTCTACGAGAACCACCTGGCAGACAACCTGGCCTGTCTGAAAAGCTCTGCAGGCAGCTTCAGATCGATGGTTCTCCTGCTGTATCACTTCGGCGGCATCTGGCTGCTGATACCTCTGGTCTGGCGACGAATCCCACGTGATCTGAGATTGCTGCTTCTGCTCGTGCCTTTCATCCTGGTCCTGTACTTGTATTTCGGCAATCTCCGCGGGGAAGCGAGGGTGCTGAGCGAGGCAAGCGTGCTTCTTGCGGCGGCGGTAGCTGCCGCTCTCTCGACGGACAGACGGGCTCCTGCCCTCGGCTGATCCTCCTCGGAAACGCTGCTGCCATGCCGCAGACACAGCATACAACTTAGTTCGTTGCATATCAGCGAGTTGTACGCCTATCTGAACAATCTGAAACCAGGAATGGACAGGGCCTGGAGTTTTTTGCTATATGCCGGTTTTGCAGAGTGAAACCGGCATACCCAGCGAGGAGATGGCTTTGAAGAAGTTCAGCGAGTTCGAGTACAGGCGGCCCGACCGGGCCGGCTTCGAGAAGATGATGAAGGAACTCGTCGCCCGCTTCTCCGCTGCGGGGTCCGCGGAGGAACAGAACGGGATCATGGCCGAGATCAACAAGGCCCGCAACCAGTTCGAATCGATGGTGAGCCTGGGGCAGATACGGCACACCATCGACACGGAGGACGGTTTCTACGACGCCGAGAACGACGCCCTGGACGAGCTGGGACCCGTCTACGAAGGTTTGATAAGCGAGTTCTACACAGCCTTGACGCATTCGAGATTCAGGTCCGAACTCGAGAGGCGATGGGGACCGCAGCTGTTCCGCAAGGCGGAGCTCCAGATGAAGACGTTCAGCCCCGGAGTGCTCGAGGACCTGCAGGCGGAGAACAGGCTCAGCAGCGAGTACGTCAAGCTGAAGGCCGGAGCCAGGATACTGTTCCAGGGCGAGGAGCGGAACCTGTCCCAGATGGTACCCTTCATCCAGTCGATGGACAGGGATGTGCGCCGGGCGGCCGCGGCGGCGGTCAGTGCTTTCTACGAAGCACATGGCGCGGAGTTCGACTCCATCTACGACCAGCTGGTGAAGCTGCGGGATCGTACGGCACGGAAACTGGGCTTCCCCGGCTTCGTGCAGCTCGCCTATGCCAGGCTGGGAAGGTCGGACTACGACGCGGAGATGGTGGCCAACTACCGCAGGCAGGTACACGAATCGATCGTGCCGCTGGCGGGGAGGCTGCGGGACCGCCAGGCCGCCAGGCTCGGCCTGCACTCGCTGAAGTTCTATGACGAGGGGCTCGAGTTCCTCACGGGAAACGCGACCCCGAAGGGCGACCCGGACTGGATCCTGGACAGGGGCAGGGCGATGTACGCGGAGATGTCCCCCGAGACCAGGGAGTTCTTCGAGTACATGGTGGACCGCGGCCTGATGGACCTGATCACGCGAAAGGGCAAGGCGGGCGGGGGCTACTGCTCGTTCATGGCCGACGAGGGGGCTCCCTTCATCTTCTCCAACTTCAACGGCACGAGCGGCGACGTGGACGTGCTGACGCACGAGGCCGGCCATGCGTTCCAGGTGTACCGTTCGAGGCACTTCGAGGTGCCGGAGTACTACTCGCCCACCCTCGAGGCGTGCGAGATACACTCGATGAGCATGGAGTTCTTCGCGTGGCCCTGGATGGACGGCTTCTTCCGCGGGGACGTCGACAAGTACAGGTTCTCTCACCTCGCAGGCGCGGTCCTGTTCATCCCGTACGGCGTCGCGGTCGACGAGTTCCAGCACTGGGTGTACGAGAACCCCTCCGCGGAACCCTCGGAGAGACGGGCCGCCTGGCGCCGCATCGAGAGGAAGTACCTCCCCTTCCGGGATTATGACGACGACGCGTTCCTCGAGGGGGGCGGCTACTGGTTCAGGCAGGGCCACATCTTCGAGGTCCCCTTCTACTACATCGACTACACCCTTGCACAGGTATGCGCCTTCGAGTTCTGGGGCCGCAGCCGGACCGACAGGGAGTCAGCATGGAAGGACTACCTCGGGCTGTGCGGACTCGGGGGCAGCCGTTCCTTCACGGAGCTGGTGTCCGCTGCCGGACTCCACAACCCGTTCGCAGACGGCACCATAAGGGCGATAGTAGAACCGGTCTCCGCCTGGCTCGACTCGGTGGACGACAGGAAGCTCTAGCCTACGGCTGTCCGGGGGAAGCATAGGCCGTCCGGATCCGGATGCCGGCGGCACTGCATCGGGAGCATCGAGGGATGAAACCGGGAGCCGTGAGGCCCGTCCTCTTCATGGAGCTGGATGAAGCCCTCTCCGAGGCGCGCAGGATGGCGGACCTCCATGGCACGCCACGCTGCGTGATCTCGAAGTTCTCGCAGAAGAGGGGGAGGACCGTCTACAGGAACCTTCCCCTTGCAGGCTTCGGCCTCCCGGCCGGCTGGACATTCGAGGAGGCGGTCGAGCCCCACTCCGAGAGGCCGCTGATAGAACCCCCGGAGAAGAGCAGCACGAACGGATTCTGACCGGACGCCGCGTCACCCGGTCGACTATCATCCGTCAGGCTCCGGCCTGCGCCTGCCGGTCCGCCCCGGGGGGCTCTAGCAGCGGCGTGTGAGGAGCCAGTAGGTGATGCCCAGGGCCATGATGACCGCCGCTGTCCCGAACACGAAACCGGGCGCCATGCTGGAGAAGTCGAAGATGATCACCTTCCGGGCTATCGCCATCAGAGCCGTCGCGATGACGAGCTGCACGGGGATCACCTCGGACTTGAGGTACAGAGTGATGTTCGTGAATATCTCTATGGCTATGAGCACGGCCAGGAAGCCGCCGAAGGTCGACAGCACCTCGTTCATGCTGAGGAGCATGAAGGGCGGAGCGACGAGCTGCCTGTAGAGGCCGTAGACCACGTCGCCTATGCCCCAGACGATCACGAAAACCATCAGAACGGCGAGAACCCTCACCGCGGCCCGGATGATCCAGTTCAGACGCCTGACCAGGGGATCGTTGGCGTCGTAGAGACTGTGGTTGGGATCCTTCGATGCTGCCGACCTGGTGTATTCCTCCGTCAAACCCGCCTCCATCCCCGTCCCGCCGCGGCCGGAGGGACGATCGGGGTTCCCGTCATGCTTCGAGCACTTCCCTCAGCTTCGTCGCCAGGGCATCCTTCGAGAACGGCTTCTGTATGAAGTGGAGCCCCTCGTCCAGGACGCCCCTGTGCGTGATGGCGTTCGCCGTGTAACCCGACATGAACAGACAGCGCAGCCCGGGCCTCGTCTCGACAAGCTTCTCCCAGAGTTCGCGGCCCCCCAGCCCCGGCATCACGACATCAGTCAGCAGCAGATCGATCCCGTCCGGATACCGTGCGGCCTCCCCGACGGCCTCCAGGGGGTCGGAGGCTTCGACGACCCTGTACCCCAGGGCCTCCAGCAGCGATCTGACGAGTCTCAGGACCGCCTTCTCGTCCTCCACCAGGAGCACCGTCTCGGCACCCCCTCCGGAACGGGCGGACCTGTGCTCCTCCGGAACGGGATCCGCACCGATGCGGCCGGGCAGATAGATCCTGAACACCGACCCAACGCCCGGTTCGCTGGAGACGTTGATGAAGCCGGAATTCTGACTGACGATGCCGTAGACAGTCGACAGCCCCAGACCCGTACCGCGACCTTGCTTCCGCGTCGTGTAGAAGGGCTCGAAGAGGTTCTCGAGGACCGACTCGTCCATCCCGCATCCGTTGTCGCTCACCGAGAGCTGGGCGTAGCGGCCGGGCAGGAAGCCTTCGTGCAGGGCGCAGTGCTCCTCGTCGAAGACTGCGTTGCATGTCTCGATCAGGATCCGGCCGTTCCCCTCGATGGCGTACCTGGCGTTGATCACGAGGTTCACAAGGATCTGGTCGATCTGTGCCGGATCCATCGACACCCTCAGGACTCCCTCCCCGGGAACCCAGGCGAGATCCACGTCCTCCCCTATCAGGCGCTCCAGCATGGACATCATGTGAGAGATCGTCGCATTCAGATCGAGGATCCTGGGCTCGATCGTCTGCTTCCGGGCGAAGGCGAGGAGCTGCTGGACCAGCGATGACGAGCGGGCGCCCGCCTTCGCTATTTCCGTTATCTGCCCGTGCAGCGGATCGGAGGCATCGATGCGGGACAGGGCCAGCTCGGAGTAGGTGTTGATGACCTGCAGCATGTTGTTGAAATCGTGCGCGACTCCTCCGGCGAGCCTGCCTATGGCCTCTATCCTCCGGGCCTGGCGGAGTTCACCGGTCAGCCGCTCCTTCTCGATCTCGGCCCTCTTCCTGTCCGATACGTCCACCGCCATCTCGTAGCGGACCATCCTGCCGTCCGGCCACCTGATCGCCTTGTCGATGCAGCGGTACCAGTGATGGTTGACCTCGTTGCAGAACTCCCAGACGTAGGATCTGCCGAGCCACTCGCCGAAGATCAGACCGTTCGTGCAGAACGGGCACGGAGAGCTCCTGTGCTGGAGGTATTCGAAGCACTTCAGGTCCCCGGGTTCACCCCAGACATCCCTGCTCTTCTGGTTGGTGTAGAGGATCCGGAAGGAGTCGGGATCGGAGACGTACACGGGCTCGTCGATGCCGTCGAAGATGGAGAGGAGACGCTGATGCTGTTCGCTGTTCTCGCGTTCGAGCCTTCTGCCTTCGGTGATGTCGACGGCCGTGAAGGTGAAGCCCCTGGAGCGGTCACCGGGATCCAGGGGCGCCAGTCCTACGAGGACATCCATCCTGGTGCCGTCCCTGCGTACCCAGACGGTCTCGAGGGTGGATACGACCCCTTTGTCCATCCCCGCGGCGAACGCCCCCCTCACACGGTCGAACTCGGCTTCCGTGCAGTGGAGCTTCCGGGCATCCGATCCCAGCAGTTCCCCGAGGGTGTACCCCGTCATCCGGCAGAGGGCGTCGTTCGCGAGAAGCAGAGTGTTGTCGTTGGTGAATCCTATACCGATGGGCGATGCCTGGAAGAAGCTCCTGAAGAGGGAGTCGGCGTCCGGGAAGACGGCCTTCTCCCGTCCGGGTCCGCCTCCGGGGGGAGAGATCCCGGATGATCCATCTCGAGCAGGCTTCTGCGCCAAAGAGCCTCCTCCGCGGCAGGAATCCAGCATGAACCGGATGGGACCCCGACCGAACCGCTGACTGAGTATACACATCCGCGGAGGGTGAAACAAAAACGCTGCAGTGGCCGGTCCTTTGACGAGGCGGCCCTCCCCGGTTAGTTTGGAGGTTCGAGGCACCCAACGAGCCGTCTCCCTCCGTACCGGCGGGAGGCCGGAGAACCGGATGAGCGGACTCAGGATAGCGCACATCGTCGTCGAAGTACCGTGGCCTCCCGACAAGGGGGGCAAGATTTCGTTCTACAACCATCTCAGGGAGCTCTCCGGATACCCCGGAGTCACGTCCAGCCTGGTCCTCCTGGACGAGGACGGGGATCGCGCCGGGCAGGCGGAGCATTTCAGGACGCTCGGCCTCGAGACGGCCGTCTTCGGACGGAGCCTTCCCCGTGCAGGCGACAGTATTTCCGCAGGCATGAGGGCTCTCTTCTACTTCCTCTTCTCCGTCAGGCCGAGGATCTGCAGGGTTCGGAGGAGCACCGCGGCGCGCGGGTACATGCGCGACCTGCTGCGGCAGGGGCTCGATGCGATAGTCTTCGAGCACATCTCCGGCTGGGAGATGATCCCGCCCGAGGCTGTGGGCCGTGTCCCGATCGTATGCGTGACCCACAACGTCGAGAGGAGGGTCGCGCTCGACCAGTTCAGGTTCCAGAGAACCTCGAGCCCCCTCAGGGTGTTCTTCCTCGGAGAGTACCTGAAGACCGTCGTCTACGAGAGAAGGATGATGAAGCGGCTGACCGCGCTGATATCCATATCCGAATCCGATGCGGAATGGTATCGGAAGGCCTATCCCGGGACCAGGACCGTGCTGACGGACGAGCGGATCCCGGAGAGGACGGCCGTCTGGCATGGTTCGCCGGGGGGGAAGAGGCTGCTCTTCGTGGGCTCCCACCGCTACTTCCCCAACCTCGACGCGCTGAGATGGCTGTGCCGCAGCCTCGTGCCGGCGCTCCGGCGGATCGATCCGGAGATCCGCCTCTCGATCTGTGGCATATCGGGCGCCGAAGCCGCCGGTCTGGGGCTCCTGAGCGAGGGGGTGGACTTCCTGGGCTTCCTCGAGGATGGTGAACTGGGCAGGCTGCACTGCGAGTGCGACCTTTACGTGTGCCCGATCAGGCTCGGCTCCGGCATCAAGATGAAGATCCTCGACGCAGTATCCTACGCCATGCCCGTTGCGGCGGTCCCCGAATCGCTTGCGGGCATCCGCGTGGATGGGCCGGATCCGTGCCTCGACTTCGACGATCCGGTGCGCAGCGCCGGGAATGTCTCGAGGCTCCTCGGGAGCAGGGAGGCGCTCGAGGAGATGTCCGCGAGGACGAGCGCGGCGCTCGGCGCCTACAGGCGGGACAGGAGATGTTTCGGCGGCGCGGTCATGGAGGCCGCCGGCCTGAAGCCGGCGGAGGGACCTGACCTTTGCCCCCGCGGGCCGGGGGGGTTATCTTTCGAGGACCGGGAGGTCAGATGAAACACATCGCGCTTTTGGTCTTCTGCTGTTCGACGGCCCTCGCGGGCTCGCTTCCGTTCGCACGGTACGGGATGATCGACTCTCCCGTGGCCGGCGTCCTGGAGCATTCCCAGGTCGCGATAGGCCTCGGTTTCACCGCCTACGGCTACGAACATGACAACGGAACCAGCGAATCCGACTTCGCGATCGCCGGATATGTCGAGGCGGGCATCCTGGACAGGATCCAGGTCGGCGGAACCTATCTCGGAGCGGGAGGCTTCTCCGGCCAGCTGCGAGTGCTCGCCCTGAGGGAATCGATCACCCGCCCCGGCATAGCCGTCGGCGTAGAGAACATCATAGGCGAGAAGAACTACGAGTTCTTCGAGGAGGACTCCTCCCTGTACGTGTACTCCGAGAGCCAGAACCTCTCCGCCTATCTGGTCGTCACCAAGAACCTCGACTACCTCGCCCACATCCCCGTGTGCCTGAGCCTCGGCTGGGGAACGGGTCGTTTCATGCAGGAGGAGGAGTCCGATGGCTTCTCCAACCCCCTGCCGGGTCTCTTCATGGCCGTGGAGATCCACCCGTCGAGCATGCTCTCCCTCCAGCTGGAATGGGACGGGAGGGATGCGAACCTGGGCGGCAGCTACGCCGTGAACAGGAATGTGACCGTGATGGCGGCTCTTGCTGAATTCGAGCAGTCCCTGCGCGGAGACGACAGGGACAAGACCGATGTGATGCAGAACACCAAGTTCACGGTAGGGGCGGAGTTCCTCCTGGGGCCGTTCTTCAACAGGACGACGCTCGAGCCGACCGAGAGGTTGAGACGGGTCCAGGACGAGGAGGCTCTGAGGCAGCTCGAGGAGGAGAGGCGCGAAGCGCTTCGCGAGATCGAGGAGCTGCTCCGGGCGATGCAGGACGGAAGCTGATCCGGGGTCGCGGATCGAACCATCCGTCCGTGAAGAAGGCTGAGAAATGAGCATTTTGTTCCTGCTTCTCGTGCTCCCGTGTTCGACGGAACCCGTTGTGGGGGAACTCTCCACTTCGCTCCTGGTCATCAACGAGTTCATGGCTGCTCCCACGGAGTCATCCACCGAGGCCGAGGGCGAGTGGATCGAGATCTACAACCGCTCCGGAGGCTACATGAACCTGTCCGGCTGGAAGATCCGCAACCAGGCCGGCTCGCAGATCGTCTGCGGCACATATCTGATCCCCCCCGAGGGCTACGCGGTCCTCGGCGCATGCGCCGACACGGGCCGCAACGGCGGCTACGACCCGGATCAGGTCTATTCGGGGTTCGCCATAGCGTCCTCCGGCTCGCTGACACTCCTGAACCCCTCGGGTCAGACCATGGAGAGCTTCTCCTACGGCGCGGGGTGGCCGATCTCGATCGGATTCTCCTGCGAGAGGATGAATCCGGACTGGACGGTCGGGATGCCCTCGAACTGGGCCGCCTCCCTGACGACATACGGCGAAGGGGACCGGGGCACGCCCGGAGCTCGCAACAGCGTATACGAGAACTCTTTCGCCTCGAACACCTGGGCTTTCATAAAGGCCTTTGTCCAGTAGGACACTCCTCCTCCTCCTGACACTGGCGCCGCTCGCGGCGCCCGATCCGCTCACCATATTCTTCATCGACCCCGGGTACTGGCAGTACTCGGGCGATGCCATCCTCGTCCGCACCCCCGAGGGCCGGAACTACCTCATCGACGGAGGAGACCGGGCGTCGGACCCCGTCTGGGACTGCGGATCATCCCGCGTCCTCCCTCTGCTGGACAGCCTCGGGATCACCCATCTCGACGGGATCGTGGCGACCCATCCCCACTCCGATCACATCGGCGGCCTCATCTCGGTACTCGAGGAGGTCGGGGCGGACATCGTATGGGACTCCGGCTGGCCGTACCCGGGCTCCATGATCTACGAGGAGTTCCTCGATGCAGTCGAGGCTGGCGGTGCAGTCTACGCCGTCCCCCGCACCGGCGATACCCTGGACTGGGGGTCCGGGCTCCAGGTCGAGGTGCTCCACCCCGCGGATCCGCTCGACCCGGAGAATCTGAACAACGCGAGCATCGTCCTCCGGCTGACCTGGATGAATGTCAGCTTCCTCTTCGCGGGAGACCTGGAGACGGAGGGAGGCGAGGACATGATCCTCGAGGCCGTCGCCCAGGGCATCCTGGGGGACATCTCCTCGGATGTCCTCAAGGTCGGCCATCACGGTTCGTACACCTCCACCTCGACCCAGTGGCTCGCTGCGATATCCCCCGAATGGGCGGCGATAGAGGTCGGAGCCGGGAATCCGTACGGCCACCCGCACGGGGAGGTTATAGCCCGCCTGGCGGGTCGGGACATCGAGATCTTCCGGACCGACCTGGAAGGGACCTTCTTCTTCTCCACGGACGGGGACAGCCTGTTCTTCAACTCCTTCCCCGACAGCGGAGGCGGGCCGGCACCGCCTGCGGGACTGATCGCCTACCCCAGCCCCTGCACCGACCATGTGACCTTTGCCTGGAGCCAGGCAGGCCCGGGCGCGGTTCTGAGGGTTGTCGACATCCTGGGTGAGACCGTCGCGCGGTGGGAGACCACCCTCCAGTCGGTCCAGTGGGATCTGTCCCTGGATGGCGGGTCCCTCGCGTCTCCCGGGCTCTACGCCGCCGTCCTGGAGTCTGGAGGTGGCACTTGGGTGGAGTATTTCACGGTCATGCGCTGACGGCTCTCCTCCTGAGCGCTGTCGCGGCTGCCTCCACCGGGACCTCGGACGGTCTCGTCCTCTGCATGGATCCCTTCGCCGCCCTCGCCAGGCTCGGTTCCGCCGCCGACGCAGTCATCGCAGGACCCTGGGCTGCCTCCGGCAATCCGGCGGTCCTGCAGAGCGGCATGGGAGCCTCCGGTGGAACTGCCGCCCTCGAATCCGCTACGGCGGGCGCCGCAGCAGCCTTCTCGGCCGGAGGGGGGGTCTGCGCGGGAGTCTCGATGCACTGGCTGGGTCACGGAGGGATACAGGGGAGGGACGAGGAGGGAATGCCCACGGGGGAATACTCCTGGTCTTCGGGCAGCCTGTCGGGAGGACTCTCCCTGGGAGTGCTGCCGGGCCTCCGGGCGGGGGCCAGCTTCGGCCCCGTCTGGGAGAGTGCGGATGACGAGAGGGCGACCGGCCTGGCCGCCTCGGCCGGCGTCTTCTGCGATGCGATCCCGGACCTTGGCATCGGCCTGGTCCTCGAGAATGTCGGAAGCGCCCCCGACTGGAACGGGATCCGGAAGAACATGCCGGTGGAGCTTTCTCTCGGAGCGTCCTACAGACCCTCCGTGGCGCTCGGGTTCGTGGGCGGCGCATCCCTCGGCTTCCACACGCTTTCCAGGCTCTCCGCGGCCGCCGAGTTCCGGGCGGGCTCGATCGCGGTATCCGGAGGCTGGAACGTGGTGCCGGAGGAGACCGGGGCATCCGGGCCGTTTGCGGGCGCGGGCTACATCTACGATTCTTCGGGTGTCTACAGGTTCGATATCGCCGTCGGGAAGGACGAATTCGGCTGGCCGGTCCTGGCCGGTCTCTCGGCCAGCTTCTAGCGGGCCTCGCGGCACGAGCGGATTTCGTTGACGATGAGAGGGAAAGTCGATAGAGGGAAGAAACACAGCAATGGAGGTCCGGAGATGCCTTCGAGCCACAGGCTGCTCATTCCGGTCGCGGCTTTGATGCTTGCGGCCGCGTGCGGGGACGACGAACAGGGACCCACGGGTCCGGGCGAGGAACCGGCCGCGTCTACGCTTTCGGCGGATGCCTCCGGGTCTGCCAACACCGTGTTCCTCTCGTGGACGCAGTGCCCTGACAGCGATTTCGAGCAGTACAGGCTGTTCAGGTCTACGACGCCGGACATCGAGGAGAGCCCGGCCGGGGCCGTAATAGTCGCCACGCACTCCACGGCATCGGACACCGTCTTCACGGATACCGGGCTGGACTGGGACGAGACCTACTACTACGCCCTCGTCACACGCGACACCGAGGGGCTCGAGACCTGGAGCAACGAGGTCTCGGCCGTCACCCCCGACTCGGGAGCCTCCGGCGACTGGCTGACCTGCGCCGAGATCCAGGGCGGGGCGGCCTCGTCGCCTTACGAGGGCGAGATCGTAACGGTCATGGGTCTCGTTACCGTCGGTGGGGACGAGTTCTACACTCAGGACTCTCCCTACGCGGTGATCACCGATCCTCTGGGCGGAGCCTGGAGCGGCCTGGTCCTCTACGGCGACAGCGTCGGATCGCTTGCGCGCGGCGACAGCGTCCTGGTCACCGGAACGGTCCAGGAGTACTACGAACTGACAGAAATCGGCTTCATAACCGGCGTAGAGATACTCGGTACCGGAGCGGATCTGCCGGCGCCCTCCCAGGTCTATACCTTCGACCTGTCCGCATCCGGCTCCCCGGAGCAGTGGGAGGCCGTCCTGGTAGAAGTCTCCGACGCAGTGGTGGAAAGCGTGGGCTCCTACGGTCAGTTCGATGTGGAC
This sequence comes from Candidatus Fermentibacterota bacterium, assembly GCA_963718745.1. Lineage (GTDB taxonomy): Bacteria > Fermentibacterota > Fermentibacteria > Fermentibacterales > Fermentibacteraceae > Fermentibacter. The sequence continues at coordinate 1,379,335 of OY970370.1, forward strand.
GACGGTTCAGGCGCATGCATCGTGGACGACCTGGGCGACTACGGCTACACGCCGGTCGTGGGTGACACGCTCTTCAGCGCCGCGGGCGTTCTGTGGTACAGCTACGACGAATGGAAGCTGGAGCCGAGGGATGACGGCGATCTGGATGTCGGCGGCGGCTCCGGGCCGGGGGATGTCCTCACCTGCTACGAGGTCCAGGGGCAGCAGGCATCCTCTCCATATCTCGGCCAGGTCGTCAGCGTCACAGGGATAGTCACTGTCGGGGGGGGCGAGTTCTACTCGTCCTCGCAGGAGTACGCGGTCATCCAGGACGCCGGCGGAGCAGAGTGGAGCGGACTCATACTCTTCGACAGCGATATCGCGGCCTTCGTACGGGGTGACAGCGTGACCGTCACCGGAACGGTCCAGGAGTACTACGGACTGACCGAGATCTCGTACATCACCATGGCACAGGTCCACTCGGGCGGCCACGCGCTGCCCTCCCCCCAGACGCTTTCGACCGGCGCGCTCTCGACATCCGCGGTGCCCGAGGAGTGGGAGGGCGTCCTGGTGATGATCCAGGACCTGACCGTGGTCAGCGACAGCCTGGGGTTCGGCGAGTGGTCGGTGACGGACGGGTCGGGAACCTGCAGGATCGACGACCTGGGCGAGTACACCTACGAGCCTGCCGTGGGCGGCCTGATCCAGAGCATCACAGGCGTGTGCTGGTATTCCTTCGACGATTTCAAGGTTGAGCCCAGGGACGACGCCGACATCGACGTCTGAGGAATCGGTGACGGATCAGAGGCCGTAGGCGGCCCTGATCCATTCGGTCTCCCGGCGTATCCCTTCCCGGAGGGATACGCCGGGCGTCCATCCGAGGTCGTGGTCCAGGAGCGACGTATCCGCCACGGCATCGCGCACGGAGCCCTGCGGCGCCGGACCGGACAGCCTCGCAACGCTCCTGCCCGCAGGCTTCCTCGATCTCCGCAAGCGCATCGAGCAGGCTGGTTCCGCTGCCGGTCCCCAGGTTGTAGACTCCTCCGCTCGTGCAGCTCTCCGCCCTTCGCAGCCCCTCGACGGCATCAGATACGAATGTGAAATCCCTGGTCTGCCTCCCGTCGCCCAGCATCTCGACCGGTCGGCCACGGAGCGCCGCCAGGATGAACCTGTGGAATGCCATGCCGGGCCTCTGCCTGGGGCCGAACACAGTGAAGAGGCGGAGGGATGCCGAAGGCATCCCGCGCTCACGGGTGTAGAGGCGCACCAGATGCTCCGCGGCGAGCTTGGTCACGGCGTGCGGGGAGGCAGGCACGGGCAGGCTCCTTGTCTCGGACATGGGGAGCGAGCCGGAATCTCCGTAGACCGAGTAGGACGAGGCAAAGACGAAGTTCTGGAGCGAACCCCTTCCGCAGACCCATTCGAGCAGCCTCCGGGTGGAGACGACGTTGTCCCGGACGTGCTCGTCGAAACCCGGTCCTCCCGGGAACCCGCCATCGTCCTGTGCGGCCAGGTGGAAGACGAGGAACTGCCCTCCGGGAGGAAAGTGGCTGTTCAGGGCGGATTCGAAGTCCGAGGAGAGGTCGGCCTCGACCAGGTCGAAGAGGGGATCCCGCAGGGAGGCGGCAATGTTGTTCCTCTTGAAGGCCGGGTCGTAGGAGCCCCTGAAGCAGTCCAGACCGATCACGCGTCTGCGCTCGGAGAGGAGCCTCTCGACGAGATGGCTCCCGATGAAACCCCCCGCGCCGGTGACCAGGCAGTTCATCCGCCGGGGAGGCCGGTCACTCTACTCTCCGCTGTCCTCGGTGATGCACCATCCCGGCCCGTTGGGACCCAGCTGCAGGAGATAGCGCATCCCGCCGATCTTGACCGCGGGAGGAGGGAAATCCGGTCCGAACGGCGCAAGCACCGCCAGGTCCTGGGCCTGTGGAAGCACCGCCAGATCGAGGTCGACGTGCGGTTCGGGAACCGGCCTCGAGCGGACCGCTGCGAGGCGCGACACGAGCTTGCCCCGGAGGTCGTTCCAGCCCATCCTGTCGGTGCTGAAACCGGCCGCCTTCTCGTGCCCCCCGGCGCTCTTGAAGACATCCTTCATGCCGGTGAGGAACGTGGCCATGTCCCAGTCGCCTATCGACCTCGCTTCACCCACCAGCGTGCCGTCGGCCCTGCTGGTGACGACTATCGCACCCCGTCTGAAGATCCTGCACAGCTTGCTCGCAACCGTGCCGCCCATGCCGGAGGGTACGCCGGCCAGATGCACCAGGACCATGCCGAAGGCGTCCGCCTCGGGATCCTTGTCGGTGATCGCACGCGACAGGACCTCCGAGAGCTGCTGCGACCGGGAGTCGCTCGAGGAGACCATGTCGTGCCATGCGGCGAGGCAGGCGTTCCGGTCGTTGCTCTCCATGATGTCGAGGAGCCTCCCGATGCCGGAGTTCAGCCCCTTGCCCACGACGGATGTGATCTGCTGGCGGATCGAACAGGCGCACCAGCTTCCCTGCCTGTTCGGCCATGCGTCCACGATCACGCCCAGGCCTTCACCGAACTCGCCCCTGTCGACCAGCCTGAAGCGGTCCAGCAGGTAGCGGTTGGCCCCCAGGAGCGGCACGCGGTCGGACACCGTCCCGAGCGCCAGCGCGGCGAACAGGTTCGGCTCCTCGGCGATTCCGGGGAAGAGTTCGGCGAGGGCGGCATAGAGGACTCCGCATCCGGCGAGCACCGTTCCCGGGAAGCCGATGGCCTGGGGGTCGATGAGGCCGTGCGAACGCGGCAGCGGAGGATTGAGCGTGTGATGGTCGGTTATGACGACCCGGGCACCCCGGGCGACGGCCCAGTCCACCCCGGCCACGGCCGAGCAGCCGGCGTCGACGGTCAGGAGGAGATCGCCCGGATCGAGGATTCCCTCCATCCGCGAGGGCAGCAGCCCATAGTCTTCGAAGGAACGGTCGGGGATGATCGGCACTACCTTGAAACCGAGCTTGGACAGCATGGACTTTCCTATGTAGATCCCGGTGATGCCGTCCATGTCGTCATGTCCGTAGAGCACGACCTTGCCGCCCCGCCTGCGCAGCGTGACCAGCTCGTGCTCCAGCACGTCCAGTTCGGGCAGGAATTCGCGCCAGGCCGGCCTGGCGGGTTTCCATTCGGCAACAGGGTCGGGTGAACCGGGGAATCGGTTCTTCAGAACCTCGAGGGCATGTTCGCCCAGGAGTTCGTCCTCCCCGATCTCTTCTTCCTCTACCCTCCCCAGGCACCCGTCTCGACAGACATCCAACTGAACCTCCTTCTGAACCTGATGACAGAGTTTTGTCCTTCCGGGCAAGTTTGTCAACACCACTTGCAGTGCTCCGCTCATATGTAATAGACTGGTCGATGTGAGAACGCCGGCTGTTGCCCTGCTTCTTGCGGCGTGGTTGCCAGGGGTGGCGGAGTCCGCTTTCGAGCCTGTCCCGCAGGCGCCCTGGGTGACCGCGGGCGCATCATCGTCACTGTTCCCGTCATGCGCCGCAACCCTCTTCGAAAACCCTGCGAGCACAGGCCTGCTGGATGGCTGGTCGGTCTCCGCCTCGGCCTCCAGGCCGTTCGGCCTGGAGCGCCTGGACAGGGCCTCCCTGGCCGGCGCCCTCCCCTGGCGCCAGTGGTGCTTCGCTTCGGGAATCCTCGCCTCGGGAGATTCGGACTACTCCGAGTGGACTCTGTCGGCCGGCTGCTCCCGCAGGCTCGCGACGGGTCTCGCGGGCGGGCTCTCCGTAAGCTCCCACAGGCTCTCGATCGAAGGCTACGGCTCCGGCACGGGATTCTCCTCGGACATCGGCCTTGTCGCCAGGCCGATGGACGGAGTCCTCACGGGCGCCTCCGTCCACGGACTGTTCAGGAGCAGGCTCGGTGCCTCTCCGGATCCCGTGGTGCCGAGAAGTTTCTCCCTGGCGGCAGGGGTCGCCCCGGTCGCAAGCCTCCGGCTTTCCGGCTCGATCTCCTTCAGCGAAGGCCTCGATCCCGAACCTTCCTTCTCTATCGGATACGCGCCGTCACGTTCTCTGGTCCTGGGGCTCGGACTGCAGTCCGATCCGTCTCGCTTCGCCTTCTCGGTCTCCCTGGGAACCGGACCTGTGGAATTCCTCTATGGTCTGGGCTTCCATCCATCCCTGGGCGAGACTCATTCGGTTGGAATAGCGATCGGCAGGGCCGGTCACGTGCCCGTCCCGGCCATGTCGACGGAGGAGCCGGAAACCCCTGCGGACCCTCATGCGACAGTCAACATCAACACAGCCGGGCTCGAGGAGCTCGAGACCCTACCCGGAATCGGGCCGGCGAGGGCCGAGGCCATCGCAGCGTACAGATCGGAGAACGGACCCTTCACGTCCGTCGATCAGCTCCTGGATGTGCCCGGCATAGGGCCCTCGCTCCTCGAATCGATCCGGGCAAGGCTGGTCGTCGATTGACGGGAGTGCTCGTCCTCGCCCTGGTCCTGACCGGAACCGGAGCGGACGGAGGCGACCTGCTCACAAGGCTGGGACGGCGCTTCCCGCAGTCCCGCGGGAACATGGAAGGCGCCTGGGCCGGCGACGGGTTCGAGTTCCTGCACAGGGCGCGCCTCACCGCGGGCGACCTCTACCTGACCCTTGTCGCCGAGAAGGACCGCGGGGAGGACTGGTGCGACCTGATCGCCGCCGGTGCCTCCTACTCGCCGTCAGACGGCCGGACGTTCACCGCGGTCGCGGGTTGGATGCGCGCCGAGCTCGGATCCGGGCTCATCCTGTCCCATCCGTCGGGCTGGGGCGGAGCGTCGGGTGTGGAAGCCAAGCCTCCCGGTCTGAACTCGCGGATCGAGCCGGCGGCAAGCCCGGGGTGTTCAGATTCCGAACCGCTCACCGGAGCCGGGGCGGAGTTCCACGTCGCAGGGATGACGGGCTTCATCCTCGGCTCCTACTCCCGTGTGGATCCCTCGGGTGATGGGCTGCACAGGTCCGAGGCGGAGCTCGAGGCTGCCGGCTCCGTCGAGGAGAACCTCGCGGGATTCAGACTGGCGGGAGGTGCCTGGGGGCTCGACGCTGCCCTGGCGGAGGACGGCAGGGGTGACTGGGCGCGGGCGGGCATCGATTTCGACGGCTCGATAGGCGGCCTGGGCCTCACCGCGGAAGCGGCCTGGGGCAGCGATGACGGTTCCGGATCCCGTGCAGCCTGGGCCTGCCTCCACGAGCAGTTCGACGATCTCAGATTCTGCGCGGGGGCCTTCAGCTTCCCGGACGGCTTCCCCGCCAGGAGGTCCGCCCTGCCGATCGGGGCGACGGGGGACATAGGCGCGGGAGCAGCCGTCGGATGGAGGCCCGGCGGCGGCTGGTCGGCGGAGTTCTCCGCGAACTCGGTTCTGATCGACGAGGAATCTCGAACGGGAGCCGAGCTTGCGCTCGAGAAGAGGATGACTTCCGCATTCGACCTCGGCACCCGCGGCAGGTGGTCCTCCGGCATGGACGAGAGCTCCTACAGACTCGTCGGTTCATCGTCCTGGAGACCCGCAGGTGGAGTCATCCTGTCCTCCGCCATCCAGAAGACCGGCGCGGGGGGAGAGGACGGGGACTCGGGCGGGGCCGGCGCCGAGGCGAGGCTCAAGCTCGTGCTCGAGGGGGACGTCTCCCTGCGGTTTTCAGCGGCCGGCTTCTCCACCGACGATTACGACTCGAGGGTCTACTTCGGAGAACTTTCGTTCCCCGGCGATTTCGCATCGGTCCAGCAGTGGGGTGACGGCGTCTACCTCCAGGCAGCCGCAGGCTTCCCGCTCGGTGCATCGGAGATATCCGCCCGGATCGGGTATCTGCGGAAGGACCGGGTGGTTTCTCTGGGAGAAGGCATGGAGGAGACCGAGGGTCCCTCCCGGGTCGACGCAACCCTCCAGTTCGAGACGGATCTCAGGTAAACCCAGCACCTCGTCCAGTGCGGGTCAGACCTCTTTCGGGCCTGGAACCGGGAGCATTCGCGCACTGCTCCATTCAGGCTCCATCCTCTCTCTGCGCCCCCGGGAGATACCCGCTTTCGTAACATATTGATCAGTCTGCTATTGCGAACACACATCGAGCCTGACGAGTCCGGAATAGATTGGCTTGACACCAATATGAATTGGTGCCATTTTGCCGGCCGGAGGTGCAGGATGCACATCGATCTCGACCAGGTGGACTTCGTGACCGAGACGGCGCTGACGATCAGACAGAGCAGGCGGCGCACGACCGTCCCGAAGGAGATAGTCGACAGGCTCGGGCTCACCCCGGAAGACAGGCTCAGGTGGGTCCTGCTGACGGACGGGACCGTGATAGTGACGCGCGTTCGGCGGCTCACGGAGGGGAACTCATGAAGAGAAACGCGTTGATTCTTGTACTGCTGGGAGCAATCATCGGCGGAGGCTGCGGCAGATCCCGTCCCGAAGGTGTCCTCAGGGTGGGGTACTTCCCCAACATCACACATTCGCAGGCGATAATCGGCATCGCCAGGGGTGACTTCGCGGAGGCGCTGGGCGAGGGAGTCGTCATCGAACCGTTCGTCTTCAACGCCGGCCCGTCCGTCGTGGAGGCCCTTTTCGCCGGGGAGCTGGATCTTGCCTACATAGGCCCCAACCCGGCCGTGAACGGTTTCATCCGTTCCGACGGAGCAGCGCTCCGGATAGTAGCCGGAGCGACATCGGGAGGTGCCTGCCTGGTGGTCCGTCCTGGAGCGGGCATCTCCTCCGCAGCCGACCTCCCGGGCAAGAGGATCGCTTCGCCACAGCTCGGCAACACACAGGACGTGGCATTGAGAGGCTGGCTCCTCGACAACGGACTCGCCACCCTCGAACAGGGTGGGACCGTCGAGGTCGTCGCGATACAGAACCCCGACATACTCGACCTGTTCAGGCAGGGCGGGATCGACGGCGCCTGGGTTCCGGAGCCGTGGGCGAGCCGCCTCGTGGTAGAGGGCGGCGGAACGATCCTCCTGGACGAGAGGGACCTGTGGGAGGACGGCGAGTTCCCCACGGCATGCGTGATCGCCTCCGCCTCCATCCTCGAGGAGAACCCGGCTCTCGTCGAGGCCTGGCTCGCGGCGCACGTCGCGATAACCGGATGGGAGCTCGAGAATCCCGACTCGGCCATGGCCCTGGTCAACTCCGAGATAGAGAGGATGACCGGCAAGGCTCTGGCGGACGAGGTCATCGAGATGGCCTGGGGCAGGATGAGCCCGACCTGGGATCCTCTCCCGGAGTGCATAGAGCAGAGCGCCCTGGCTGCGTGGGAGATCGGCTATCTCACGGAAGAGCCTGACCTGGAAGGACTCTGCGACCTGTCGATCCTGGAGCGCGTCACGGCGGAAGACGCCGGCGCGGCTGCGAGGTAGATCCTGGAACTCGAACTCAGGAACGTTTCGAGGATATTCCAGAGGCCGGGGAGGACGGTCTCCGCCCTGGAGGGTCTGGACATGAGGATAGGCCGCGGAGAGTTCGTCTGCCTCGTGGGGCCGTCCGGATGCGGGAAGACGACCGTCCTCCACCTCCTGGCGGGTCTGGACAGACCCACCGGCGGCGAGGTGCTTGCGAACGGCGAGCCTGTCGAAGGCCCCGTGCCGTCCCGGGTGCTGATCTTCCAGGATGCGGCTCTCTTCCCGTGGATGACAGTCAGGGCCAACATCGAGTTCGGGTTGAGGGCGATGGGCGTCGACCGGAGGAGCAGGGGCGTTGTCGTGGACGACCTTCTGAAGATGGTCCACCTCGAGGGCTTCGGACAGTCATGGGTCCACGAGCTGTCCGGCGGGATGCGGCAGAGGGCCGCCCTTGCCCGGGCGCTGGCGGTGGATCCCCGAGTACTACTGCTGGACGAGCCCTTCGGAGCGCTGGACGCCCTCACGAGGGACTCACTGCACACCGAGCTGCAGGACCTCTGGATGGAGTCCTCGAAGACCATGCTCTTCGTCACCCACAACGTCAGAGAGGCCGCGGTACTGGCCGACAGGATCCTGGTCATGTCCGGGGCGCCCGGGCGGATCGTGGCCGAGCACCGGGTGGAGCTCCCGCGCCCGAGGCACATGGAGGACGCCGGCATAATGCCTCTCGCCGCCAGAGTCCTGGCAGACCTCAGACCGGCAGCGAGGAGGGACAAGTGAAGAGATTCATCGACGCGATGGTCGACGAACTCCCGCGCAGGAGCCTCCAGATCGGCTTCGGCATCCTCCTGGTCATGCTCTGGCTGGTGCTCGGATGGATCGGCATCTGGCCCACGTACCTCTTCCCCACCCTGCCGGGCGTGCTGCGCTCGCTTGCGGGCTCCGGCGGGTCCGGCATCCTCTGGACGTCGATCCTGGGCAGCATGAAGCGCCTCCTCATGGGCTACTCGATCGCCCTCGGCGGAGGGGTATTCCTGGGCGTTCTCCTAGGCAGCTTCAGGTGGGCAAAGGATACGATAGGCCAGGTCGTCCTCGGCCTGCAGGCCCTCCCGAGCATCTGCTGGCTCCCCCTCGCGATCCTCTGGTTCGGGCTCTCGGAGCAGGCCATCCTCTTCGTCGTGATCATGGGCGCCTTCCTGTCGATCTCGCTCGCGACCGAGGACGGCATCAGGAACACGCCGAGGGTCTATCTCCTGGCTGCCAGGAACCTGGGTTCCACCGGCCCCTCACTCTATGCGAGGATCGTCCTGCCGGCATCGCTGCCGTCGATAATCACCGGGATGAAGCTGGGATGGACTTTCGCGTGGCGGTCGCTGATGGCCGGGGAGCTCCTCTATTCCGTCCCCGGGCTGGGCAGCATGCTGGTGCTCGGCAGGGAGCTGAACGACATGAACCAGGTCGTCGCGGTCATGGTCGTCATAGTCGCGATCGGACTGTTGACGGACAAGCTCATCTTCGGCGCGCTGGAGAAGGCGATGCGCTCCCGCTGGGGCACGGGAACGGGACGCAGGTAGGAAAAGGGTAGGCTTCGGACCGGTTCAGAAAAGCCCCGACTCCGAGGCTATCATCATGTCGGTCATGAACTCCACGGGAGCACGGTCGTCCGTCAGCAGGGGGCCGGAAGTGATCTCGAAGGCCACCAGCCTGGATGTGAAGAATTCGGCCGTGGGGGCCAGCAGCGGGGATACCTCCCGGATCATCCCGGCCGACGGCGCCTGGATCTCGCTGTGCGAGGCCATCAGCATGTAGTTGAAGTTTCCCGGGAACTTGATATAGCTGACGTTCTCGAAAACTGCTCCGAGCGTTCGCGCGATCCCCTGCAGCAGTGGTGATTCGAGTGCGGTGGCGTTGATGTTCATGGCGACGATACCGCCGGGGGCGAGCCTGCCCGAGATCGCCGTGAAATACTCGAGCGTCGTCAGGTGGAACGGGATATAGATCTGGTTGCTGTAGGTATCGACTATTATGACGTCGAAGATCTCCCGGGTCTGTTCGACGAACAGGCGGCCATCCGATACGTGGAACTCCGCATCGTCGCGCCGGGTCCCGAACCAGTCGAAGCCCAGCTCGATCGTCCGGGGGTCGATGTCCACCGCGACCGTGGCGAGCCCCGGCAGGCCGGGGCGCACATAGCGCGCGAACCATCGCGGGATGGTGCCTGCGGCAGAGCCTACCACCAGCACTTCGGGGTGGGCAGCGTCCGTGACCATGAAGGGCAGCATCAGATAGCTCTCGTAGTAGGTGTCGTTCGGATCCAGGGTGTCGTCCGGCCTGGTGATGGATTGAATCCCGCCGCCCTCGTTGACCAGGAGGCAGATCGAGCTGTTCGGCTTCTCGACGACCTGCAGGTACTGGTAGAGGCTCTCCTCCTCGTGCAGCACGCCGTCCAGCGGTTTGACCGGCCCGGCCGTGAGGAGCCAGACGGCTGCCGGCAGGGCGAGGATCAGCACGGTCGCGGGCGCCTTGCGCCGGAGGCCTGCGGCTCCCAGCAGGATGAGCAGCGCCGATGAGCCGAGCAGTGTGGCTCTGGTGCCTGCGACGGGGATGGCAAGGAAGGCGGGGATGACCGTGCCTGCAATGCTGCCCAGGGTGGACGTCGCGTAGAGTGATCCGGCTATCCTGCCGGTGTTTCTCCCGGTGGAAAGCAGCCTGATCACGAAGGGGCTGATCATGGCCAGCAGGAGTACTGGAGGGACGAAGACCGCGACGATCCCGGCGAAGGATGCGAGGATGATGTTCACAGGAGTCGCGAGGATGCCTGCGGTGAGCCTCTCGAAAACCAGCCTGCCGGCGAGAGGGATGAGAGAAGTGAAGATCCCGGCCACCAGAGGGATCGTGTAGAGGATATTCCACGAAGGTCTGCGGTCCGCCAGCCGCCCCCCCAGCCAGTATCCCGCGGAAAGGGCCGCCATTATGACTGAAATGATCACGGCCCAGACTATCATGGACGTCCCGAACCACGGGGCGATGAACCTGGACGCGCACATCTCGGTCGCCATCACAGACGATCCTGCGAGGAAGACGAAGGCATGCGTCCAGGCGATCCTGCTCCTTGTCGGAACGGGATCCTCGCTGGATCCCCGCCCGGCTGAAAGGTCAGTCATCTCCGGCAATCCGGCCATCCCCTCCGCAGAAGCTGCGCGCCGAAGAGTACGAACCCAGATCGTAGCAGATCTCGCGGGACGGCATCGGCTGACGTTCGAGCGTCACCCCCGACTCGCCGAAGAACCTCTCGGCAAGGGTGTCGTGAAAGTCGGAGAAGACGACCACCCTCCTTATGCCCGCGGCAACCAGCGCTTTCGCGCACGTCGTGCACGGCATGTTCGTCACGTAAGCCGAAGCTCCGTCAAGCGGCACCCCGTGCCTCGCAGCCTGGCAGATCGCGTTCATCTCCGCATGGTTCGTCCTCACGCAGTGGTTCTCGACGACCAGGCAGCCCTCGTCCTCGCAGTGCGGCGAGCCGGGGAGCGAGCCGTTGTAGCCCGTCGACAGGACGTAACGGTCCTTCACGATGACGCATCCGCAGTGCATCCTGGGGCATGTGGCCCTCTCGGAGGCCAGCATGGCCAGCTTGAGGAAATACTCGTCCCAGGAGGGCCTCATGGCTTTTCCTCCAGAGGCTCCGACGGTTCCGCGATGCTGATGACCCTGTCCTCCCCGCCGACACGCCACTCCAGGGCCGAGGCCCTCGTGACATTGACCAGGTCACCCTCGAACGCGCGCATCGACGAGATGATGCCTTCCGGCCCGGTGACGGTCATCGTGCCGAGGCCGGCGGCCATGCTGAGGTTCCGTTCGCTCTTGTAACGCCTCGCAGCCTCCACTATCTCGAGGCAGAAATCCCCGGAGATCAGACTGGCCGTATCCTCGTCCCCGGGTACGGGCCACGGAGCCACATGGATGCTCTCGTGCCCCTCGTGCTCCCTGAAGATGCCCTGGTAGAGCTCCTCGGTGATGTGCACAAGTATGGGCGCGAACAGCCTGAGCACAGTGTAGAGGCTTTCGTAAAGGGCCTTGCGGGCCGCATCGGCCGCCGCCTTGTCCGTGCCGTACAGACGGCCCTTCACGATTTCCAGATAGTTGTCGCACAGGGCGTTCCAGAAGAACCCCTCGGCTTCCCGCATGCAGGTGGAATACTCGAAATCATTCATGCCGGCCGTGGACTCGCGCACCGCGACCGAGGCACGGGCGAGCACCCAGCGGTCGAACGGACGGAGTTCGACCGCGATCCCCGGATCGAAGCCCTCGAGGTGCTGCGCAGCGAACCGGACGGCGTTCCAGAGTTTCGTGACGAGCTTCCGCCCGAGGCCCAGGACCTCTTCGCTGAACATGACATCCGTCCCCAGCCTGCTGCTGCAGGTCCAGTACCGGAGCTCGTCGGCGGAGAACTTCTCCAGGGCGGCAAGCGGGTCTCCCGCCACATTGCCCTTGCTCTTGGACATCTTCTCGCGGTTCGGATTGAGGGCGTGGCCGCTTATCATCACGTTCCTCCAGGGGATGCTGCCCTGGTGGAGATGCGCCTTCACGATCGTGTAGAAGGCCCAGGTCCTGATGATGTCGTGCGCCTGAGGCCTGAGGCTCATCGGGATGATCCCGGACCTGTCCCCCTCCTCGCCCCACCTGGCGTTTATCTGCGGGGTGAGGGAGCTGGTGGCCCAGGTGTCCATGACGTCGCCTTCGGGGACGAAGCCGGTGGAGCCGCATGACGGACAGGGTCCGGGAGGGACGTCCTCCAGCGGGTCGACCGGAAGGGAGGCCTCTGCGGCCAGCACCGGCTCACCGCAGGCTCCGCAGTACCAGACGGGGAACGGGACCCCGTAGTAGCGCTGCCGGCTGATGCACCAGTCCCACTTCAGGTTCTCGACCCAGTGATCGTACCTGACCCTGAACATGGGAGGGTGCCACTGAACCTCCCTGCCTCTCTCGAGCAGCTCCTCCTTCAGGTCGAGTATGCGGATGAACCACTGGGGGGTGACCAGATACTCGAGGGACGTGCCGCACCTGTCGTGAACGTTCACGGAATGCACCAGAGGCCTGGAGTCGGTGAGGAGGCTCCGGTCCGAGAGGTCGGCAACGATGCGGGAGCGCGCCTCCTTCACGGAGAGCCCCTCGTACGGCCCCGCGATCCCGTTCATCCTGCCGTTGCGCTCGAGCGCTATCCGGAGTTCGAGCGAGTAGTCCTCCCACCACGAGATGTCAGTGGTGTCGCCGAAGGTGCAGCACATCACGAGACCGCTGCCCTTCTCGATGGAGACGCGGTCGTCCGCCAGGATCGGCACCTCACGGTCGAACAGCGGGACCACCGCGGTGCACCCCTCGAGCTGTCTCCACCGCTCGTCTGCGGGGTTGCGGAAGACCGCGGAACAAGCCGGGAGCAGCTCGGGCCTGGTGGTCGCGATCGTTATGGTGCCTCCTCCGGCGAGGCCGAACAGGACATCGTGGAAGACCGACTCGAGTTCCCGGTCCTCTGTCTCCGCCTGTGCGACCGCGGTCCTGCACTCGGGGCACCAGAGGGTCGGCATGCTCTTCCTGTAGACCCTCCCCCTGGCGTGCAGGTCGAGGAACGATCTCTGGCTGATCCTGCGGACCCAGGGGTCGATGGTGGTGTACATCTGGTCCCAGTCGCAGGAGAATCCGAGCCTAGTCCAGAGGGTCCGGAATCCCTCCTCGGCACCCGCGGTGACCTCGAGGCAGAGCTTCACGAACTCGCTCCTGGGCATCTCGTGAGCACGGACCTTCATGGTCTGTTCGGTGAACCGCTCGCTCGGGAGGCCGTTGTCGTCGAAGCAGAAGGGGTAGAAGACCTCATCTCCGAGCATCCTGCGGTACCTGGCGATGACCTCCGCCTGGACATAGCTGAAGACGTGACCCATGTGGATCCGGCCCGAAACGGTGGGCGGAGGGGTGTCTATCGTGAAGAGCGGCTTCCCCGACGCCGGGTCGTATCTGTAGATGCCGGAATCCCGCCAGTGCTCCTGCCAGCGAGGCTCGGCCTCGGACGGGACATATCTCTTCGGCAGATCCATGCTACTCGACCGCCCTTCCCGAGGCTGACAGGCCCGACTTCTCGATGGCCGGTCTCCAGCCCTTCCTGAGGCAGTCCAGGAGCAGGTCGACGAGATTGTCCACCGGAACCCGGACCTGCTCCAGAGAGTCCCGTTCGCGGATGGTCACGGACCGGTCCGTCTCTGAATCGAAATCGTATGTGACGCAGAAGGGGGTTCCAATCTCGTCCATCCTCCTGTAGCGCTTCCCGATGGAGCCTGTGACGTCGAAGCTTGTGGGGAGCCATGGCCGGAGTATGGCCGCAACCTCGGACGCCTTGCCCTCGAGGCTCCGGGACAGGGGCAGCACCGCAGCCTTGACCGGGGCCAGGGCAGGTGACAGCCTCAGCGTCACCCTCTCCCTTCCCTCGACCACGTCCTCGTGGTAGGCATCCAGGAGGACGGCCAGGAATGTCCGCCCGACACCGCCCGAGGTTTCCACCACCCAGGGCACGAGCTTCTCTCCCGCCGCCTGGTCGATGAACTCGAGGTCCTGGCCGCTGGCAGAGATGTGTGCCCTGAGGTCGAAGTCGGTCCTGTTCGCGATCCCCTCCAGCTCGCCGAAGCCTCCGACCGTGAACGGGAAGGCGTACTCGATGTCCGTGCAGGCTGAGGCGTAGTGGGCGAGCTCCTCCTTCAGGTGGTCGCGGAACCGCAGGTTGCCGGGTTTGATCCCGAGCGAGAGGTACCAGGACATCCTCTCGCCCTTCCAGAACTCGAAGAAGCGGTCCGCGTCGGCGGGTCTGCAGAAGTACTCCATCTCCATCTGCTCGAACTCGCGCGATCTGAATACGAAGTTCCTCGCCGTTATCTCGTTGCGGAACGCCTTGCCGATCTGAGCTATCCCGAAGGGGAGGGAGGACCGCGAGGCGGTGACTATGTTCCTGAAGTTCACGAAGATCGACTGGCAGGTCTCCGGCCGCAGGTAGACCTCAGCTGCGTCGCCCTCGACCGCGCCCATCAGCGTCTTGAACATCAGGCCGAAGTCCCTGGGCTCCGTCAGTTCCCCTCCGCAGGAGGGACAGCGGGTCCCCTCGACCTGGTCCGCGCGGAAGCGCGACTTGCACTGCCTGCAGTCGACGAGCGGGTCGTGGAAGTTCTCGACGTGCCCGGAGGCCCGCCAGACATCCGGATGGGTGATGATCGCGGTATCCACGCCAACCACGTCGGAACGGCGCCTGACCATGAAGTCCCACCAGCTGGACTCGATGTTCTTCTTGAGTTCGACACCGAGCGGGCCGTAGTCCCAGGCGGACTGGAGCCCGCCGTAGATCTCGCCTGACTGGAAGACGAAACCGAGCCGCTTGCAGAGGGAAACCATCTTCTTCATCAGGTCGTCAGACGACGCCATTTTCAAGATCCTCCAGTACGCCGAGTGAACGGAGCTTCATACCCGACTGGTTGTGGGCCTGGGCGAATTCCCTCATGAAGTCGTGACAGGCGCGGAACCCGCCCTTCCAGAGCCTCATGCGCGAGGCGGTCTCGAAACCCGACCTCCTGCATGTCCTTATGAATTCGAGAACACCCCTGGAGACGAGTGTCTCCCCGGGCGTCGAACATCCGCTGCATACGAGGCCGCCCTCGACATGGCTCCATGTTTCCGAGCCCTCCGCCGGCAGCCCGCAGCGCACGCAATAATCTACCTCCATGCCGTGTCCGGCAAGCCTGAGCATCGATTCGACCGAGGCGCAGGTCACCGCCCAGCGCGCCCGGCTTTCCGGGAGCGCGGCGAATGCGGTTCCCAGGAGCCCGTAGACCGCTCCGGCCGATTCGCCTCCGAGGAACAGGCCCAGCACCCATTCCGAGAGCAGGCATGCGTGTGCGAAAGCCTCCGGATCATCCCGCAGCCGGGTTCCCGGCTCGAAGAGGGATGCGTCGACCAGGGTGTCGAGTTCGCGGCCCTCGCGCCTGATCACGGTCACCTCGACGCCGGAGAGGAGTTCGAGCAGGCCGTGATACTTTCCCCCGGGCCTGAGGGCCCCCTTCGCCATGACGGATATCCTGCCCTGATCGAGGGAGTACATGGTCAGTATGAGAGATGTCTCGCTCCATCTGACCCTCCTGAGCACCCAGGCCGGTGTGGTCTGCCTCACCTCAGGGGGACGCCTCCTGCTGTCTCTCGGGCGAAACCCTCACCAGCAGGATTCTCTGGGCGCGGACCCTCTCGACCGTGAACCTGAAACCATCGAGGACAACGCTCTCCCCCGGTCTGGGAATCTTGCCGATCGAGCTGTAGACCAGCCCTCCGACAGTGTCGAAGTCGTCGGAGCCGAATGAAGACTCCAGCAGGTCGTTCAGGTCGTCTATCGGCAGCATTGCGTCGACCCGGTAGATGTCCAGGCCGAGCGACTGGATGAGAGGGGCCTCGGAATCCTCGAACTCGTCGAGTATCTCTCCGAAGACCTCCTCGACGAGGTCCTCCATCGTGACCAGGCCTGCCGTACCGCCGTACTCGTCGACGACGACGGCCATGTGGATGCGGTGGGACTGGAACTCCCTGAAGAGGCTGTCCACCCTCTTGTATTCAGGCACGAAGTAAGGCTGCCGGAGGATCTTCTCCATGCGGAAGGTCTCGGGGGGGCTGGACAGGACCTTGAGGAGGTCCTTCACGTACAGCACTCCGACAATCTCGTCTATCTTCTCGCGGTACACCGGAATGCGGGAATGGCTCGCGGCGAGGACCTCTCCCAGGACGGAGTCGAGGTCGTCCCTCAGGGCTATCGCCACCATGTCGATCCGGGGGACCATCACTTCGCGGACTATCTTGTCTGCGAAGTCGGCTATCCCCTCCATCAGCTCCCTCTCCTGGAGGAAGCTGTGCTGGTCGCTCTTCTCCGTCCTCTGCTCGAGCCACATGAAGTCCGGTGGAGTGAAGACCCACTCCCCGGTCTCCCCGTCCTCGCCGGACGCCGGGCCGAGGATGATGCGCGCCGGGAGGTGGAAGACCACCCGCAGGAGAAACAGGGGGATGCCAAGCGTCCTGCGGATCAGGTCCGGCCTCGTGTGACCGAGCCTGGACGGACCCAGCTCGGCCAGCAGGAACAGCAGGATCGAGAGGGCGAGCGCCGAGAGGGCCGGGGGGAAGTATGGCTTCAGGGCGACCGAGGCAAGTGCAATCCCCGTGCCGGAGGCGACGAGTCCGCAGAACCGGGTCAGCCAGAGCACCCTCAGATGCGATATCGCCGTGGTCCGGCGCTCGGCGGCGTCCTTCCTCTCGGGAAGGATGCCTGGAAGGGCGGCGCGCAGGGCGTTGGCGGCGGAGGTGACAAGGAAGCCCGATGCGAGGAGGATGATTACCGTGGTCAACGGCTTCTCTCCAATGCAGCGGCCACCATCCCGGCTACATCGGCGGCCATGGCTTCGGAATCGCCGGGTGTGTCATGGGTCCTTCCCATGAGATGCAGATATCCGTGGAAGATACGTTCGAGCAGCTCCTCCATAGGCGGGGAGAGCCTCATGTCGGCATAGATCACGCCTTCGGGCTCGGGTCCGCCCTCGGACAGGTCGAAGGTGAGGACGTCCGTGTACCGGTCGATGTGCCGGAAGCGCCGGTTCATGACTCTCATGTAGCCGGGATCCACAAGGACTATCTCGACTCCGCCCCCGACAGGCGGCGAGACGAGCCCGAGCAGCGCCCCGGGATCGAAACCCGGGTCTCCGCACGGCGTCTCGACGGAAGGCAGGTCATCCATGCGGATAGTCCTTCACCCTCTCGTGGAACCTTCCCTGGAGCACCTGCAGGAAGGACTTCAGTATGACGGTCAGGTTCCCCCTGGTGAGCTGGCAGTCGTCGAGCTGCCCGTCGATGTCACGGTCGTCGATGACATCCCGCACGATCGACTCGATCAGTTCGGGGGACTCGCCGGATACGTTCTTGGTGGCGGACTCGACTGCGTCGGCCAGCATGATGATGGCCGCCTCCCTGGTCCTGGGGAGCGGGCCGGGATACCTGAAATCGCTCTCTTTCAGCACCGGGGAGCCGTCAGGGCCCTGACCGCCGTCCCTGCGGGCCTTCTCGTAGAAGGCCTTCATGACGGTCGTCCCGTGATGCTGCGCGATGATATCGATGACGGGGGAGGGAACCCTTGCCTTCCTGGCCAGCCTTACGCCCTCGGATACATGTGCCGCGAGCTTCCTGGCGCTCTCCATGGGGTGCAGCAGATCATGCGGATTGGGGGTATCGGGAGGGAGGTTCTCTATGAAATGCTTGGGATCCTTGACCTTCCCCACGTCGTGGAAGAGCCCTCCGGCTTCCGCGAGCACGGGATCCGCCCCGATCGCGCGGGCCGCCTCCGAGGCAAGATCGGCCACGTGCTGCGAATGCTGCCAGGTTCCCATGGCCCATTTGCTGAGTTCCAGGAGCAGCGGATGGTCCCTCTTCCGGGCTTCCTCTATCGAACGGACGGTGCTGACCCCGAATTTCTCGAATGCGGGGAGAAGCGCATAGGCGGCCCCGATCCCGGCAACGGGGGAGAGGACCGTCTCGAGGAGGCCGACCCAGAGAGGCGCGCCCGCCAGACCCATGTCGAGGAGACTGCAGGCGAGGAAGGCGGCGGCTCCGCCCGCAGAGGCATACAGCATGCTGTAGGGAATCGTGCTCCGTCTGCGGAGGTCCCAGCCCGTGTGCGCCGCCAGGGAACCCGAGATCGCCGTGACCAGGAGGCTGCTGTACGGGTGCGGATGCCCGACCGCGGTGAGGATGGCGAAGAGCAGTGTGAAGACCATCGCGTGCCTGCGGTTTGTGAAGACCGTCGTATGGAGCGCGCCGAAAGTCGCCAGTGAGGCGTACGATCCGTGGTAGAGCCGGCTCGAGAGGATGACGAGCAGCCCTGTGGCGGCTATCGAGATCGACCAGCTCGTGCAGAGGAGGAGGATCCTGTTGCGGCTGAGCCAGGTCGGCTGCATCGAATCCCGGACGTAGAACGTGGCGAGTGCGAAGAGGCCCGCCAGGAGAAGAATCCTGCCGATGGCGTACCTTGCCCTCCTGCCGTTGATGCCCTCGGCCTGGGATGACCGGAGGGCTTCGAGGTACCTGGCGGACTGCTCCGTCACGACACCGCCCTCGGGCACGATGACGTCACCCGCGCTCAGGACGGTGTCCACCATCGAATGGCTCTCGAGAGCCTCCTCGATGCTGATCTCCCTGCGCTCCGGATCCAGCAGGACGTTCGGGACCAGGGTGGATGAGAGGGAGTCGGCGAGATCGCTCGAGAGCCCGCCGCCGCGGAGTGTCGAGGAAAAGGTCGTGGAGACCTCCAGGAGGCCGTGGATGTTCAGGTTCCCGAGCGGGGTCGGTGCGCCGTCCTCGGAGTTCCTGGTTATGACTGCGAGGCTGCCCGAGAACCCGTCCGTCGCGCGCTGCATGTCCAGGACGCCCTTGTCGTACATGATGCCGAGTTCGCGAAGGGTGCCCTGTATGACCACGCTGTCGACCGACAGCTGGGTCAGGCGGCTGCCCAGCTCCTCCCTGACCTCCGGCCAGACCTGGTCGGAATAATTCAGATAGAGAGGAACGGCCTGCTCGACTTCGAAGCGGAGGTCCCCGACCTCCGAAGAGGAAATGGGTACGTCGAAGGAGAAGGGGGCTTTGATTCCCTCCGGGACGAGCTCCCCTTCCCTTATCTCGAAATCCCTCGATGCGAGGGGAGGCGCCACCAGGAAGAGGAAAAGACCCGCAACGACAGCCACGCCTGCAAGTCCTGAAAGCGCGGCAAACCTGCCGTTCGTCATCTGTCGCCCTCCCCTCCGCCCACCCGTTCGGACTCGGCGAAAGCGGCGATGATCCGCTGCACCAGGGGGTGCCTGACGACGTCCCTCTCGCCCAGGTAGACGAAACGGATGCCTTCGACCGGCTCCAGGATGGCCCGGATCTTCACGAGCCCCGAGGAGGAGGCGGGCCTCAGGTCGATCTGGGTGATGTCTCCTGTGATGACGGCCCGCGACCGGTACCCCAGGCGGGTGAGGAACATCTTGAGCTGGGTGAGGGTCGTGTTCTGCGCCTCGTCCAGTATGACGAAAGCGTCGTTCAGGGTGCGTCCCCGCATGTAGGCGAGCGGCGCGACCTCTATGACCCCGTTGTCCATGCTCCTCCTGAGGCGGGCCGGAGAGAGCGTGTCGTTGAGGGCATCGTAGATGGGTTTGAGATAGGGGTCGATCTTCTGCTGCAGATCTCCGGGGAGGAAGCCCAGATTCTCTCCGGCCTCGACCGCCGGCCTGGTGATGACGATCCTTTCGACGAGGCCGTCCCGAAGGGAGGCGACCGCCGCCGCGACGGCGAGGAATGTCTTGCCGGTGCCGGCGGGACCTATGCTGAAGACGATCTCGCTCTCACGGATGGCCCTTATGTACTCCTCCTGGCCCGGCGTCCTGGGGGACACCCTCCCGGCCTTGCCCGGTACAGGCAGGTCCAGACCCGCGTCGGATGCGGAGGGAAACTCCAGAGCGGTGTAGAGGGTGATGTCGCGGACCGAACCGGTGGTCTCCAGGTCCTCCCTCAGCCGGTCGACGACCTTGGCGGCCTTCTCTGCGGATTCCGGGGGACCGGTGAAGACGATAGTGCCGTCACGGTAGACTGCCGTCACTCCGAGGCGGCTGCAGATGAGCCGGAGGAAGGAATCCCCCGGACCGAGAACGTCTCCCGCCAGCTCGAACGGAAGCTCCCTCTGGACCCTGTCGCTTTCGGTCATGGCCGCCGGATCCGTTTCGTTTCAAAAAAAGGAAGCTCCCCCGAAGGCGGAGGAGCTTCCCTGCTTAACAGGATTCTAACGGGTGGTACCAGGCCTCGCGCCGGTCCTGGGGACGGTGAGCACCTGGCCGGGGTAGATCAGGTTCGGATCGCTGACGATGCTGCGGTTCGCCTCGTACAGCTGGGGCCACATGCCCCTGTCGCCGTAGACGACGCCGTAGCCGGCGATCTTGCCGAGGTAGTCACCATCGACAACCGTATAGCTGCTGATCATGGGAACCGGAACGATCAGTGTGTGACCCGCGTAGATGAGGTTGGGGTCGCTGATGGTTTCGCGGTTGCGTTCGTAGATCTGCGGCCACTTGGTACCGTCGTTGAAGTAGTAGTGGTACGACGCGATGGTCCAGAGGCATTCGCCCTCGACGATGTTGTGAGTCACGCCGGAGTTGCGGAGCCTCTCGATGTCGGCCCTGAGCTGGCTGATCTGGTTCTGGAGACTGGAGATCTGGCTGTCCAGATCCTGGGCCTGGGCGCGCAGAGGGAGAACCTGGGGCTCCCACTCGGCTACCTTGGCGTCGGCCTCGGCCTTTACCCACTCCCAATAGGCGATCTGCAGGGGCAGATTGTCGTTGCCCATGGCGTCGATCTCTTCATGGGTGTACTGGGAGAGCTCTTCGGCTGACCAGGATGCTGCGACTGCGTTGGAAGCGAGGAACAGTGTCGCGGCAAGGAGCAGTATGAATCCGTTGCGCTTCATTGTTGTCCCCCCCTCCCCTTAACGGCCGCCGAGTGCCTGATACTCGGCCTGGAGCTCTGCGAGCTCCTGCTGAAGTGTCTGAACCTGGGCTTCCTTCTGCGGGATAGCCACTGTCAGGTCTGCATACTCGGCTTCCAGGCTGGCTGCCCTGGCTTCGGATGCGAGCGCCGCGCTTCTCGCCTCGTCCCGGGCACGGATCTGTGCCTCACTGGGACCGCAGGCAGAGAGAAGCAGGGCGACGCTCAGAACAACCAGGCAAAACCAGATCGTCCTGGTTCTAAGCATACCCGGGACCTCCTCTCGACTGACTGAATCGTCTGTGAATGGACCCCTGGAACAAGATGGAACGACCCCTGTCCTATCAAGATCGTATCCTATCGGGGAAGCGGCGTCAATAGCCGCCTCAACTCCGTTCACGGAACATAAGGGCTTTCCTCGGCGATCGGCCAGCCCTGCGGGAGAGAGCGGCACATAGCGCAAAACCTGCGGCCAGCCCGGCGCAATCGGCGAGGAAGTCGCCCGTCGAGCAGTCCCTCCCCGGGACGTAGGCCTGGTGGATTTCGTCGAGCCCCGCCCACAGGAGCCCTGCAACGAGGAAGGGCGAGACTGAACCGCGGGTGAGATCCTTATTCAGGGATAGGGCTAATCCAAGCACTGAGAACTCCAGGAGATGGAGTATCTTGTCCTGGCCGGGGAACAGGGGAGGGAGGACTCTGGGCGCGGGATCGCTGCTCAGGATCCAGATCCCGATGGCTATGAGGACGGGGAGGATGCGCCTGACGGCTTTCACTGCCTCGTCCCGCCCTGGGCGGTGGAAGCCTGGAGGACCGACACGAGGAACCTCGAGGACATGGAGCGGGCCCTGGACATCGAGCGCGAGGCCTCCAGGCAGAGTGCATCGACGCGCCTCTCGCTCCTCGTTACGGCACCGCCCACAGTGATCTTCGGTGTCACTTCCCCCGATTCGCACTTCACTGCGAAACAGTCGAAGCTCCTGACGAGGCTCTCTGCGAAGGCCTCCGCGGCGGCAGAGTCCATCCCCGGGACGCAGACGGCGAATTTGGCGCCCGAGAAGCGCGTCACCGAGGCCTCGGAACCGGCGGTTTCGGCAAGCCTCGCGCCGCAGGCGGACAGGAGCCTGTCTCCGCTCCTGTGGCCGTGCGTCGAGTTCACATCCTCGATGGAGTCGATGCCGACCACGAAGAGGGAGACGCTCCTCCCGAAGCGGTACACATCCCTCGAGGTCCTCTTCACGAAGTCCATGAAATCCGACAGCCTGGGCAGGCCGGTTATGCCGTCCCTGTTCTGCAGGTCCCTCCTCTGTTCTCTCAGCAGGATCTTCTCGATGGCCAGCCCCAGGAGCCCGGAGGACACCTCCAGCGCCCACTCGACCCGGGAGCCGGTGCCGTCCTCGGCGCCCGATTCGACGAGGATGACTCCTATGCACTTGTCCGACATCGAGAGCGGTGCGGCGGAACAGCTCCCGCACAGGGAACTGGACGGGTCCTGTCGCGAGAGGGTCGTGACGGGTCTGCCTCCGTTCGAGAGTCCGTTGCGCGAAACGGACTTGCATGAACGGATCGTCCATCCTGCGACCGAGCCCTCGAGATCGAAAGTCATCCCGACCCGACCCGGAGCAAGGGGTCCCAGGGACTCGTAGATGTCCAGACTGCCTGAGTCGGACGAGAGCAGCCCGACAGTCACGGTGAGGTCGCTCCCCGCCTCGGAGAGCCACGAGGCCGCGGCGTGGATGGCCCTTCCCATGCTCGTGGAGGAGGCGACCGTCTTCACGAGTTCCGCCTGGATCTCCAGGGTCCCCCTGCCTCCGGGCTCCGCCGGTTCATCGTTTCGAGTGCAGCCGGGCGCGCTGCCGGAGGACCTGGATCTCCCCCCCTCGACCATCCACTCGAGGACCAGGGCGAAGAATGGCAGG
This sequence comes from Candidatus Fermentibacterota bacterium, assembly GCA_963718745.1. Classification (GTDB taxonomy): domain Bacteria; phylum Fermentibacterota; class Fermentibacteria; order Fermentibacterales; family Fermentibacteraceae; genus Fermentibacter. The sequence goes on from OY970370.1 coordinate 1,402,134, forward strand.
GAGAGGAGCGGGACGGCCCCGGCCGACACCCTTCCCAGGAGCCCGGGGGAGAAGACGCCGCCCGATGTGGCTATGAGAATGCCTTCGGTCAGACCGAGGATCGCTCCTGTTTCGAGCGCCGGACCCGCTACCGACGGGTGTGCCATCCAGGCCAGGAGCAGATAGAGCATCGGAGTGAGAAGGCCGCCGTAGCCTCCGTAGAGGTGTACCGCGGAGAAGACCAGCGCTGCTGTGATGACTGACATGTGGAGGGAGGTCCGCCCTCCGTTCCGGAACCCGCGGAACACCGCAAGAGCCGCGGCCAGTGAGAACAGGACCGCCGCCGCGAGGGGGACGGGACCGGGAACGGTCGATGCGCCGACCAGGGCCGATGCGAACGCGGAGGCCAGGGCGGCAGCCACGAGTGATATCCGGGCAAGGCTCCTCCTGCTCATCCGTCAGACCTCCGACAGCTGCGAGTATGTCGAATCCCGGCCGGGACGGGAACCGGACCCGGGAGATCCCGGACCGATGGATCGGCCTCGATCCCTGCTGTTCCGGCAGGAAGCCGGACACCGGAGGCGGCGGGGGGACGGGGAGGCTCTCCGAGGATGCTCCGGGGACATCCGGAGGATTGCGCAGCCCGGTGTGATGAGCCTGGGAGCGCCCAGGGAGAGAACGAGTCCGCTGTCCAGGCGGATCCCCGGGCATCCACGCCCGTGTGCGTGCCGTGAAAAGGGGCGCAGGGCTTGACGCTAGTTCCCTTCGTCCTAATGTATAGCGTACTTTCCGGTCTGCTGTTTCTGTAACTGCCTGACAGATGCGGATGTTCCAACGATGCAGTCCCCGAGGCTGGCCGGCGTTATCGCCCCCATACCTTTCCATCACCCGAACCGATAGAGGGACTATGGTAGAAAAGCCGCTCGACGGTCATTCACTTTCCGATCTAGAGAGCATGACCCTTGTCGAACTGCAGTCGATCGCGAAAACCATGGGCATCAAGGGTATCGCAGGATCCAGGAAGCGCGATCTGATACAGATGATGCTCGAGGACCAGACGGAGAAGAACGGCCTGGAGTTCGCCACCGGTGTCCTGGAGACCCTTCCCGAGGGATATGGGTTCCTCCGTGCGGTAGAGGCCAACTACCTTCCCGGCACCAACGACATCTACGTCTCCCCTTCCCAGATAAAGAGATTCGGCCTGCTCACCGGCGACACCATCTCCGGCCAGGTCAGGCAGCCCAAGGAGGGAGAGAAGTATCTGGCCCTCCTCCGGGTCGAGACCGTGAACCACAAGAGCCCCGACCTGGCGAGGACGAGACGCAACTTCGACGAGCTCACTCCGTACTATCCGAAGGAGCGCTTCATACTGGAGCACGATTCGGAGGAGCTGAGCGGAAGGATAATGGACCTGCTCACCCCTCTGGGCAAGGGCCAGCGCGCCCTTATCGTATCGCCTCCGAGGGCCGGCAAGACCATCCTCCTCCAGCAGATAGCGAACAGCATCGCCATCAACCACCCGGAGGTCATCCTCATAGTCCTCCTCATCGACGAGCGGCCTGAGGAAGTCACCGACATGAAGCGGGTCGTCCGGGGCGAGGTCATAAGCTCCACCTTCGACGAAGCGCCGAAGAGACACGTCCAGGTCGCGGACATCGTGCTCGAGAAGGCCAAGAGGATGGTCGAGAGCGGACACGACGTCGTGATACTCCTCGATTCGATCACGCGTCTGGCACGGGCGAACAACACGGTCATCCCCCACTCCGGCAAGATTCTTTCCGGCGGCGTGGATTCGAACGCTCTGCAGCGCCCCAAGCGGTTCTTCGGAGCCGCCCGCAAGGCAGAGGAAGGCGGCAGCCTGACGATAGTCGGGACCGCCCTGGTCGACACGGGGAGCAGGATGGACGAAGTCATCTTCGAGGAGTTCAAGGGAACGGGCAACAGCGAGATAGTCCTGGACCGCAGGCTGGCAGACCGCAGAGTCTTCCCCGCCATAGACATAACGAAATCCGGAACCCGGCGCGAAGAGCTCCTGCTCGATGATGATACACTGAGCAGGGTCTGGATAATGCGGAAGATCCTCGTCGACCTGAACCCGGTCGAGGCGATGGAACTCCTCAAGAAACAGCTCTCGCAGCACAAGTCCAACAAGAGGTTCCTTGACGCGATGGCCAGCATGTCCCAATGATGGCGCGCGTCCGGATCCAGAGAGTCAGCATCCTAGAAGGAGTCGAGAGGTGAAGAAGGATATCCATCCCAAGTACGAGAAGGCAGTCTTCTCCTGCGCCTGCGGTAACGTGATCACTACCAGGTCCACATCCGGAGACCTCAAGTTCGACATCTGCTCGAGCTGCCACCCGTTCTACACCGGACGGCAGAAGCTGATCGACTCGGCAGGAATGGTGGACAAGTACAACAGGAAGTACGGGCGCAAGGACTCCGCCGAGAAGTAGAGGAGTCCTCTGCTGGGGCCGGGTCCCGCAGGCCGACGGAGTCCATCCATGGCCAGAATCCACCTCACATGGCTTGCCGCGCCTCAGGCGGGCGAGCTCGAAAAGGCCGGCGGCCAGGCGGTCATCGAGGGCGTCATGATGAGGTCCTCCACCAGGGCCGCAGTGGCCGTGCGTTCCCCTGACGGAACCATCACGGGCATGGTCCTGCCCCAGCGGATGCTCGCCTCGCGCAGCGCGGTCTGGAAGAAGCCCGTGCTCAGGGGGGCCGCATCCCTTGTCGACTCCCTGCGGCTTGGATTCTCCGCTCTGTCCTGGTCGGCGGACATGGCCGAACCTCCCGCCGAGGGCCGGAAGGGCGGAGGCGCCGGATCCCTCTTCTCGACCGCGCTGGGCTTTGTTCTCGCGATAGCCCTCTTCGGCTGGCTGCCCCTCAGGGTCGCGATGCTCCTGGTTCCCGGCGGCGAACACGTCTGGATCAATCTCCTGGCGGGCCTGTTCCGAATAGCGGGATTCTTCGTGTACGTGGCGGCCATCTCCCTCGTCCCGTCGATCCGCAGGGTCTTCGTGTACCACGGGGCCGAGCACCAGACTATCCATGCATGGGAGAAGGGCGCCCCCGACCTCGAACTCTCGGCCGGAGAGGAGAGCCCGAGGCACCAGCGCTGCGGTACGAGCTTCCTGTTCCTCGTGATGATACTGGCCGTGGCCTTCTATTCGATAGTGGACACGCTCGCAGCCCTGCTTTCGGGCGGACCGCTCCAGGCCCACTGGCGCGTCCTCTACCACATCCCTCTCATGCCCCTCGTCATGGGGATCTCCTACGAGGTCCTCCGACTGGTCGACCGCAACCTCGAGAAGTCCGCATTCGCCAGAGCCGCCGCCTGGCCGGGACTGCTGCTCCAGAACTTCACCACCAGGAAGGCGGGATCCGCCGAGGTGGAGGTGGCCGTGGCAGCGCTGAGGCTTGCAGTCGGAGCGGATCCCGGCCCTGCCGTGAAGCTGGTCGGGACCCCATGAGCGAACTGCCGCACATCCTCGCGAGGATATCCGAGATAGACGAACTGCTCTGTCTCCCGGAAACCCAGCGCAATCCGCCGGCCCTGCGATCGCTCTCCTCCGAGCGGTCGGCCCTGTCCAAGATCAGGGATACCCTGGAATCCCTCGCGTCCGTCGAATCCCTCGTAGGAGAGCTGGAGGAGGCCCTTTCGGGAAACGATCCCGAACTCGCCGAGATGGCGAGGGAGGAGCTGCCCCTGGCAACTGCCCGGAGGACGGTGCTCGAGGACGCCATGAAGCGCATGCTCCTCCCCCGCGACGAGAACGAGGGCAGGAACGTCATCGTCGAGATCCGCGGCGGGACCGGCGGCGAGGAAGCAGCGCTGTTCGCCGCCGATGTCTTCAGGATGTACTCGGGATACGCCTCGCGCCGCGGATGGAGGGTCGAGGTCCTCGGGAGCAGACCCTCCGAGAAGGGCGGCTTCAAGGAGATCGCCTTCTCGATAACCGGAAGCGATGTATACGCTCACATGAAATACGAGGCTGGAGTGCACAGGGTCCAGCGCGTCCCGGAGACCGAGGCCCAGGGCAGGATACACACATCCGCCTGCACGGTGGCCGTGCTTCCGGAGGCCGAGGAGGTCGAAGTCGACCTCAGGCCCGACGACCTAAAGATCGACGTCTACAGATCCACCGGCCCGGGCGGTCAGAGCGTGAACACGACGGACTCGGCGGTGCGGATAACCCATCTCCCGACCGGTCTGGTCGTCACCTGCCAGGACGAGAAGAGCCAGCACAAGAACAAGGCTAAGGCGATGAAGGTGCTCTCTTCCAGGCTGCTCGCGCTCAAGCAGGAGGAGGCCGAGTCCGAGAGGGCTTCCGCAAGGCGCTCCATGGTGGGCTCGGGTGACAGGAGCGCCAAGATCCGCACCTACAACTTCCCCCAGTCCAGGGTCACGGACCACAGGATACACCTCACGCTGCACAGCCTGGAACAGGTCATGGCGGGCGATCTCGACCAGATAGTGGACGCCCTTACCACGGACGAGCAGGACAGGCTCCTGTCCGAACGCACCTCCGGCGGATCGATGCCGGGATGACTCTCCGAACCGCCCTGAACACCGCCTCCCGGATACTCGGGGAAGCGGGATGCAGGGAACCGGTCACGGACGCCGAACTCCTCCTGATGCACATAACGGGACTGAAACGCCACGAGCTGTACCTGAACGGGACCGGCGGACTGCCACCCGACCGTGCGGAGGCGTACTCCGCCCTGGTGGCATCCAGGGCTGCGCGGATCCCCCTCCAGCACCTTACAGGGGAGGCGTGGTTCATGGGCCGCAGGTTCGTGTGCGGTCCGGGCGCCCTCGTACCCAGGCAGGATACGGAGTCCATGCTCGAGGCCTTCACAGCCGCTCTGCCGCCCGGACCTGCCCGGATCCTGGACGCCGGAACAGGCACGGGGGTGATCGGGATAACAATCGCGCTCGACAATCCGGGCTGCTTCGTGGTGGGGACCGACGTCTCGGCCGCCGCGCTCGGCCTTGCAGCGAGGAACATCGCGCTGCACGGGGCCGGGAACATGACGCTGGCCAGGTGCGATCTCTGTGGAGCTTTCAGGGGTGGATTTGACGGCATTGCAGCCAATCTCCCATACATAGCATCTGATGTGATCCCTTCTCTGGAGCCGGAGGTGCGCCTGTTCGACCCTCCGGCAGCACTTGACGGAGGACCCGACGGGATGGGCGTGATCAGGAGGATGATCGACGAGGCTCCGGACATGCTGTCGCACGGCGGGGTCCTCGGGCTGGAGGCCTCGGGCCCGCAGCCGGAGGAGATCGCCGGACTGATGCGGAGCTCCGGAGCCTGGAGGGAAGTCGTGACCGGAAGGGATCTCTCGGGGAGGCCCCGGTGGGTGGTGGCCGGCAGACGATGAGGATTCGCAGGCGCAAGTCGCGGAGTGTCATGGTGGGGACGGTCCGTGTAGGCGGCGGAGCGCCCCTGTCCGTCCAGTCCATGACGAACGTGCCGACCCGCGATGCCGACGCCTCCATCGCACAGATAGAGTCGCTGAGCAGTGCCGGAGCCCAGATCGTGAGGGTCTCGGTCCCCGACGACGCTTCCGCGGATGCGCTCGAGAGGATCGTCTCCGGATCCTGCGTGCCGATAGTCGCGGACATCCATTTCAGGGCGGACCTGGCCCTCAGGGCGATCGACGCGGGAGTCGCGAAGCTCCGGATAAACCCGGGGAACATCCGCAGGCCGGCAGACGTCCGCACGCTCGCCGCCAGGGCTGCCGACAGGCGGATCCCGATCCGTATCGGGATAAACTCGGGAAGCATCCCGGGAGATCTGCGGGAGAAGTTCGGGACGGGCTCGGACGCGATGTGGGCATCCGCCGAGAGGCATCTGCGGATGCTCGAGGAGATGGACTTCAGGGATACCGTGCTGTCGCTCAAGGCCAGCGATCCGATGACGACGGTGGAGGCCAACCTGAGGGCCGCCAGGGAGTGTGACTACCCCCTGCACCTGGGCGTGACCGAGGCCGGTCCGCCCATGGAGGGGGCCGTGAGGAGTTCCGTTGCGCTCGCCATCCTCCTCTCGAAGGGAGTGGGCGACACAGTGCGCGTCTCCCTCTCCGGACCGCCCGAGGACGAGCCCTTCGTCGCCTGGGAGATCCTCGCATCCCTGGGGCTCGGAAGGCTTCACCCCAGGCTGGTCAGCTGCCCCACCTGCGCCAGGACGAGGATCGATGTCGCGGGAATCGCAGCAGGACTCTCGGACGTCCTGAGGAGGATCCGGGGTTCATATACGGTCGCAGTGATGGGTTGCGAGGTCAACGGTCCGGGAGAGGCCCGGGAGGCTGACCTCGCCGTCATAGGGAGTCCCGCCGGCATGATGCTCTTCAGGGGCGGGCGCAGGCTTCCAGGAACCATATCGCCGGGCGAGCTTCCCGGAAGGCTCGAGAAAGAGCTTGCCAGGCTGGCGAAAGAACACGGAGGTCCAGAAAGTTGACAGGGATGGGCATAGTCCAGACTCTCATCAGAAAACTCGCCGACGGTGAGTTCGAAGAAGTCGACATCAGGTTCTCGGATGTGCTCGGATGCTGGCGTCACGTGACCCTCCCGGCGAGGAGCATCAAACCCGAACTGTTCACCCGGGGTGTCGGATTCGATGGGTCGACCCTCACGGCGATGACTCCGACCGAGGCGGGTGACCTGGCTCTCGTCCCTGATCCCAGAAGGGTCTTCGCGGATCCGTTCACGAAGCATCCGACCCTCTGCATGATCGCCGACATCCTGCACCCGGACGACGGCAAGCCCTTCTCGCGCGATCCGAGAGGAGTGGCGAGGAAGGCCCAGGATCTCCTGAAGGAGACCGGCTTCGCAACCGAGAGCTTCTGGGCTCCGGAGTACGAGTTCTACCTCTTCGACAAGGCGTCGATCTGGAACGAGCCGGGCAGGGTCGGCTACGAGTTCTCAAGCATGGAGAACGGCAGGAATTCGGGCTCCCCGGAGGCGATGGGCCTCTTCCACCAGACCGAGAGCGCCTACCACAGGATGTTCCCCGTGGACAGCCTCCATGACGTCAGGGCGGAGATAGTCTCGCTGATGCACGCGGCAGGGATACAGGTGAAGTATCACCACCACGAGGTCGGACGGATGGGCCAGGTGGAGGTGGAGGTCTCCTTCGCCCCCTTCCTCAGCTCGGCCGACAATGTGATGATAACCAAGCATATAGTCAGGAACGTCGCACTCAGACACAATCTTGCCGCCACATTCATGCCCAAGCCCATGAAGGGCGAGCCCGGCAACGGCATGCACATGCACATGTTCTTCATCAACGGCGAGGAGCGTGTCTTCTTCTGCGAGGACGGCTACTGCAGCCTCAGCGAGACCGCGAGGAGCGCGATAGCCGGCATACTCCACCACGCAAGGGCCCTCTGCGCGTTCACCAATCCTTCCATAAACAGCTACCACCGCCTCGTGCCCAACCAGGAGGCGCCCGTCTACCGCTTCTTCTCGGGCGCGAACAGGAGCGCGGCCATCCGGGTCCCGGCCTACGCACGCACCCCTGAATCGATGCGTTTCGAGTACAGGGTACCGGACGGGTCCGGCAACCCCTACCTCTGCATGGCGGCGATACTGATGGCTGCGATCGACGGCATACGGAAGGACATGAAACCCGAGGAGATGGGCTTCGGTCCCATCGATGCGAACGTGTTCGCTCCCGGCTACGACACTTCCGGTCTTGCCGTCCTGCCCGAGAGCCTGGACGAGGCACTGGACAGCCTGACGGACGACAGGGAGTTCCTCCAGGAGTCCGGGGTCTTCGAGCCGGACCTGATAGATGCGTTCATCGAGGCCAAGAGGGAGGAAACTGCGATGCTCAGGGGCAATCCGCACCCGCTCGAGCATTTCCTCTATTTCAACATCTGACCCGGAGGGGGAATCCTGTGATCCTTTCGAAGCGCTCTTCCGTCCTCGCGGCTGCCGCCCTGGCATTCGCTGCCGGGTGCGGTGCGCCCGAGGAGGGCGACCTCGTTCCCGACTGGGCTGTCGGGGTGCCTGCCCGGACTCTTGCCGTCGTAGACAGCATCGGACTGGAGATGGGCGACAGCAGCTACGTCTTCGGCCAGATAGCAGGGGTCTCCTGGACTCCTGACGGCGAGATCGCGGTGCTCGACCTCAAGAGATGCACGATCCTCTTCTACGATGCCGACGGAAACTACGTCCGCAGCCTGGGAAGACAGGGCAGCGGTCCGGGCGAGTTCCTCCTGCCGTCCGCGATGGCCTTCAGGGAGAGCGACGGAAGCCTTTCCGTGGCCGACGCGATGGCTGCGAAAGTCCACTTCTTCGATTCGACCGGTGCCTCGACCGGCGGGATGGAGGGCTTCTTCCCGACGGTCCCGATCCAGATCACCGCCGTCGACTCCGCAGGCCTGATCGGGCTCAAGCCCGATTTCGAGCAGAACGACCAGGGCATGTTCATGGGATTCACGCTGGCTCGCTGGGAGGGCGTCGAGATCGAGCCTTCCATCGTCTATCACAGCGAGATGAACCCCTTCGACCCCATGGACATAGCCTCCAGCATGGCCGGGATGTTCTTCTTCGCCGCCGGCCCCGACGGCAGGGTGTTCCGGGCGCCCATGTCCTCGGAGGGCTACCTCGTAGAGGGTTATGAGCCCGACGGCACGCTGTTCCTCACCATCGAACGCTCCTACGAGCCGGTTCTGAAGACCGAGGAGGAGATCGCGGACGAGAAGGCATTCGTCGAGGAGCGGATGGCCGCTTCCGGGACGCCGCCCGAGATGATCTCCTGGGAACCCGAAACGGTCAAAGCCTCGATTGCGGGCCTGCTGCTGGACGAGGAGGGGAACCTCTGGGTCAGGCGCGGCTGGGTCGATGTGGCTGTCTTCGACGTATTCGACATGGAGGGGACTCTCCTCTTCACCGCGACCGTGGAATACCCGGGAAGCACGGACTACTGGAGCGTAGTGTCAGGCGAGGGGGGCTTCCTGGCCTTCGACTCGAACCCCGAGACCTGGGCCAGGGTCTTCATGCTAGAGCTCAGATAGCGCGGATTCCCGCCCGCGGAGCGGAGCCGCCACGGCTCCAAGGCTCTCCGCACTGCAGGGGTCGAGTCCGATGAAAAGATACCGGGGAGCGGATGACCGCTCCCCGGTTCGCATGTGTGACCGATCGTCCCTTACCGTCTAATCGTAAAGAGCGAAGGCCTCGCCCTCGGATCTCCTCTCCTGGGTTACCTCTACCCTCAGGGATCCGGTGGAACCGCTGGCGTAATCCCTCACGGTGATCATGACACTTCCGGATTGCGCGGGCGTGGGGTCGATCCTCAGGCGCGCGTTGGGGTATCCGCCGCCGTCGTCATCGCTGAGAACGGTACCGTCGGGGAGCACGGCCTCCACCCAGGGATCGATCTCGTCGCTGTCGACCGACACCGTGTAGATGCTTCCCGCCATGACTTCGAGCGAGAAGAACAGCTCGGGGTTGTTCCAGCTGACCGTGGCATCGACCGGCCTGTCGATGGTTAGTGGTCTTGGTTCGACGAACGCCGTCTGGAAGGAGAACTGCACCTCTCCCGATTCGGATCCCGAGTAGCTGGTCACGAGAGCCGTGTAGGCGCCGGGGGCGAGCATCTTGGTGAGCCGCGAGTCGGACCCCTGGTAGTCGTCGTTGCTCCCGATCATCGTGACATACCCGTCCTCGATCCTCAGGAGGCAGAGGAAAGTATCGAGGTTCTCGGAGGAGGCATCCACGTCGTAGAGGCCGGTCCCGCCCCGGGGGACTTCGAACTCGAAGAAGGCGCAGGGCGTGGCGGCGGTGATGAGGAGATCGTAGGGCTTCTCCAGCGTGATCCCGGGCCAGACCGATATCGCGAGTCCCTCGCCGGGGGTCACGGTGCCGTTGTACAGGGTCCCGGGGCTCTCCGCCTGGACCGGTTCGGCCTGGAGGGCTTCGAGGTCGTAGTTCTCGTAGCTTATCGTGTAGGAGCCCTCGGTTCCATCGGAGTACGGGACCACGACGGCCGCGTACCTGCCGGGCTCGAGGATCTCGTCGATCCGTGACTGGAGTCCGCCCGAGTAGTCGTCGTTGTGGATCACATAGTCGTACTCGTCGTCGTCCACGCTCATCAGCACGAGGATGGGGTCGAAGTCCTCCGATTCGAGGACCAGGGAAACGAGCTGCTCCTCGGTAACGTCGAAGACGTGGATGCGCGCATTCCCATACCCGTTCAGGTAGACGTAGGCATCGAGCTCGTCCTCGATGGCTTCCTCGATCAGATCGTCGTCCTTGCCCTCGAGCAGATCACCCTTCAGCAGTCCGGAGGTGAGGTCGGAGGCCGCGACGAACTCCTCGAGATCAGACGCGGAGGCCTCTGTCGACGTGACCGAGTACTCTCCGCTCGAACCGTCGACCGCGAATACCAGGAGCCTGGCACCGCGCGGGATGTCTGACAGGACCAGACGGGAGTCGCTGTCGTCCTCCCAGTCGTCGGAGACCGCGATGATCGCTCCTTCGCTGTCGAATACAACCGCCACGGGATCGAAATCCCTGCTGGTCACTTCGATGGCGAGGTTCTTCCCCGCAGCCAGACCGAATTCAGCACAGGGGAAGCCCCCGTCGACCGGTCTGCCCTCGGCGAAGAGGAGCTCCTCGGCATCCTCGAGCCTGTCCTGGATGGTGTCGTCAGTCCTCGAAATCTCCCCCTCGAACTCTGCGTCGATCCCGATCCGCCTGCCGCAGCCGGTGACCGCGAGCGCGAGCAGGAGCACCGTCGCAACCATGAAGATCCTTCTCATTCGTCTCCCTTCGGGCCGGCGCGGCGGGACCGGGATCCCGGGCCCGCAGGCGTCAGCCGTTCTTCACGAACTTCAGTCCACCGGAGCGGGATGGATTCAGCGCGAGCGCGAGCTTCCCGGAGAGCAGGTCCTGCACCTCCGAGCCCAGGACCTCCTTCCGCCATCCTCCCAGCTCTGTTTCTCCGTATGCCGAATCAGCAGGCTTCTCGCCCGGTCTGGTGGAGGCGAGCCGGTCCAGGAGATCCCTCGGCATGAGGAGCGACGGCGCGATCTTGAGGTGGCTGGCCTTCTGCTTGATGTAGATCCTCAGGATGTCCGCGCGAGCCGAGGCCGTACCGTCCGGGCGCTGTACCCGGATCTCCGGGACGTCGCCCGGGGGATCGGCCAGGGCACCGCCCACCACTTCCAGGATCTCTTTGCCCCACCTGCCGGCGAACCCCGAAGGCATCCCGCGGAGCCTCTCGAGGGAATCCATGGCCGTGGGAGACATCACGGCGAGCCTCGCGAGGATCGAATCGGAGGCGATGTGCTGCCTCGGCCTGTCCAGGTCCCTCGCGCGCATCTCCCTCCACCCGATGAGGCGCCACAGTACCGGGAGGTTCGATTTCTTGATCTTGCCCGAGGATCTGGCCCTGCGGAAGAGATCGGGCAGGGATGCCTCGTATGTCTCCGGACGCGTCAGGTCCATGGCTTCGAGCCGGTACCATTCCGTCCGCTTCTTCCTGGCGAGCTCCGCATCGAGCCTTGCATGGAGATCGAGGAGATAACGGACATCGTCGAGGGCGTACTCGAGCTGCTCCTCCGCAAGGGGGCGCCTCGACCAGTCGCTGAGACAGAAGGCCTTGCGGGACTTGATGCCGCAGACGTCCTGCAGGAGGTTGTGCAGGCTGCACTGCTCCCCGTAGCCGAGGAAGGCCGCAGCTATCTGGGTGTCGAAGACGTTCTCCAGCCTTCCCGTGGGAAGCGTCCTCCAGAGGATGGCGATGTCGTTCCGGGCCGAATGCATGACCTTGGTGACCGACGGGTTGGAGAGGACCGGTTCGAGGGGGGCCAGATCCCCTACTGCGAGGGGGTCGATGGCCCAGGGACCGTCCTTGTCGGCGATCTGGACGAGGAACAGCTCGGGCCAGAATCTCCTCTCGCTGTGGAATTCGGTGTCCAGAGCGACAGCAGGGGACTTCTCGAGGTTCCCGCAGAAGTTCACGAAGGTTTCGCGATCCGCAATCAGTCTGTCGAGGGGGCCCATTTTCTCCATTCCGCCGCGCGGGTGGGGTCCTCGCGTCATCTAGTCTCCGTAGACCGGCGTGGCGAGCATGTGATAGGGACACCGGACGCCGGAATCCGTCAAAGTGTAGAACGAGTAGCCGTTCACGGGGCATCGGTATCCTCCGGGAAGACCCGCCACGCCTCCGCTGAGCTCCCAGATCTCCTCGAGGGTCGAGGGGAGGGGGTGGCCTTCTCCGACCCAGTCCGCGACGACCGAGGCGGCCTCCGCCCTCCTGGCTCCGCAGGCGTCGTCCAGGAGATCGATCCCGTCGCCGAGGTGCCCGGAGGGACATGCGAGCACGCCGTCCACGGCCTCGTACGGGAGACCCGAGACCGGACATGTGAAGGACGGTGCGAGGGCTCCGGCGGCCACTGCCGGCAGAACGGAGGACAGGGCGAAATCACGGCAGATCACGGACGCCGAACCCATGAGGGCGTCCAGCATCGAATCCCCGGAGATTCTCCATTCTCCTTCCTCGAAACGGAGCCACAGGAGCCTGGACCCACCGTCCGGAAGCGACATCCTGAACGGCCATCCCCTCTGCTCCTGCCGGCCGATGCTGCCGCCTCCCGGAGAGGGCGGCCCCGCAAAGCCTGCATGCCCCATGGCGGCCTCCGAGACGAGGCCTGCGAGGCTGTCCGTCAGGAGGGCGCGGGCATCGCCGGGGCGACCCTCCTCGATCGAGAGCATGTACGCCTCCGAAACCTGCCTGATCCTCGCACCCGGGCTCCCGGGCAGCGCGGAGATCACGAGGATCGCCGGGATCAGGATCAGCGCGATGGACGGCAGGAAGCGCCTCAACGGCCGCTCCCGCCGAGGCTGAAGAGGTCGGTGAAGTCGAGGCCGAGACCGGTGACCGCCAGCCCCCACTCCTTGTTGGCGTTCTTGCCTGACAGCCTGTAGTAGATGTCGCCCGTGAAGGAGGAAGACTCACCGCCGAGATCGAAGCCCGCGCGAAGATCGAACGAGCTCACCGCCGAACCCTCGTCCTTCTCCCACCCGTCACCCGTGTCGCAGTCGACGTCGCCCCTGGTCGCGAACTCGGCTCCCAGGCGGATGTCCAGCTCGGGGTTGGCCTTGAAGACCAGGAAGTCGGTAGTCCTGAACTCGATCGGCGGACGGGTGTCGCAGGAGTCCCTGGGAAAGGACGGGACGGCGTCCCACGCGGCAAGGCTGTACCTGAGCCCGCCGGTCGCGCGGAGCAGGACCCCCTGGCCGGAGATCGGGGTCTCGACTGTTACCGCACCGTCGAATGCCAGGTGTGGATCGCTCTCTGAATAGTCTCCCGACTCCAGATATCCCTTCAACGGGATCCTGATGCCCAGGCGGCCGATCACCATCGGATCCCTCTCGATCCAACCGTCCAGGGTGATCCAGGGATCGGTGACACCCGCACCAGTGGAGTCGGATTCGCCGGAGACCTGGATGAACAGGGGGATCAGGATGCCGACAGTATGGCTGTTCGTCAGCCCGTACCTTCCGACGGCCACAACCCTTATCACGGACAGCGCCGTGCCGAACTCCTGCTCCGTCACTTCTCCGGTGGAATCCGCGACCCAGCGGCTGCTCGAGCTGAAGAAGCCCAGGGCTACGTCTCCGTCGCTGTCCATCGAGTGCAGTACCGATGACAGGTTCTGATAGTAGAGCGGGTCCCAGGCGAATGCTGGTCCGGCGGTCCCCAGCGCGAGCAGGAGAACCGACAGGAGGGCGGGCACCCGAAGGCCTCCCGCCGAACGGATAAAGCGTATCAACACGTAAACCTCCTGCATGTTGAGCCTCATGTCACCCGATCACTCTGAATCCAGGTTCCGGAAGACTCCCGCTGACAGCCGATTCCACGGATTCCACCACGGCACCCGGTGGTCCAGCCCGGCAGAGGTCCTCGAATTCGGAGAGAGCATCTCCGGAGCCGCTTGCTTCGACCTCTACCGCACCATCAGGAAGGTTCCTCACCCATCCGGCGAGCTCCAGGCGCCTGGCGGAGCGCAGGGCCCACCACCGGAACCCCACCCCCTGGACGAGCCCCCGAATAACTATTCTCCTGACGGGCAATTCGTATCCTTCCAATGCTTTAATGTATTGACATCGCCAACTGTTTGCGTTCTTATATACGCAAGTGTGTCATACCCGGAAAAGGAGGGACAATTGAAGAGATCAATGTTTCTGACTGGAGTGATCCTGTTGGTGCTGGCCCAGACGGTGGTGGCGCTTCCGTCGTTCATGGGCTACAGGGGTATCAACAGGGTCGTGGACGCGCGCCCGGTGGGCGAGGGCGAGATAATGTTCGGGCTGATGGGCCGCTACTGGACCAGCACGAACGAGATCACCGGCATGCCCTTCCACAGCTTCGGCCCGATCTATCACGACACCCTCGACATCGCTGACAAGGAGCACTACGGAGACGGATACTTCGTGGTGGGATACGGCCTTGCAGACTTCATCGAGCTGGGTGCCCGCCTCTCCTACGTGGTCAACTATTACGAGAGGGACCTCGTGCAGCCGCGCGGCTTCCTCTGCGGCCGCTGGGACGGAAACGACGGCCTCGGCGACGCCCGGGTGGGTATGAAGATGGGGTTCACCCCCACCCCCGGCAACAACCTGCTGTGGCTGGGTCTCCAGAACTGGTGGGGCTTCGCTCCCACGACCAACAAGACCACGGTTTCCGAAGACTACTGCGGACTCTGGTTCGACGACATGCCGATGTATGACACCCGCAGGCCCATGCTCTCCACAGGGCATACGTCGTATGGTGTCGGCGGCCTCCTGTCCCTCGACATGGAGGAAGTCTGGCCCGGCAGTCCGATCAGGATCCATGTCAACGGCGGATGGTCCCACTACCAGCAGACCTTCGACATGGTCGACTTCAGGTATGAAATCGACTCGACCGGCGTCGAGTTCTCCGACTCCACGAACGTCCACCTGAACGTCGAGGACAACGTGCTGGACCTCGCTGCCGGCATCGAGTTCCCGACCCGTTTCGCCATCCTGTTCGTCGAGTACTCCCTGCAGGAGTGCATGGACAGGGAGGGCCAGAACAGCACCGCCTACCTGACCCCCGGCATACGCTTCATAACCTCCAGCGGGGCATTCATGGACGTGTCCTTCGACCTCGGCATGACCGACTTCCATCGCGAGCTGAGCGACCTCGGACACAGCCAGTACCAGAGCGGCCCCCTCACCGACGAGGAGCGCGCTGATCTCAGCCCGCTGCCCTTCGGTTCTGCAAACGACTGGGGCGTCGGCTTCTCCCTGGCCTTCTCGAGCGATCTGATCCGCGAGTCCACTCCGCCCACGGAAGGCAGGATCTCCGGCATGGTCACCAGCTCGGTCGACGGATCGGCAATACCGGCGGAGATCACATTCCCCGGTTCGACGGTCCCCCTGATCAGCAACGACCCCGTCACCGGCTTCTACACCGTGATGGTACCCGGCGGCAGCATAGCGATGTCCGTGAACGCCGACGGCTACCTGCCCGGCTCTGCGACCGTGATCATCGACGCAGGCCAGTCCGTCGTTAAGGACTTCGCCCTGATCCCCGTCCCCGCGGGCGGGATCCTCACAGGCACCGTCACCTCCAGCGAGGACGGCTCGCCGCTCGCGGCCACCGTCTCCATCACCGACGGACCTGCTCCGCTATCCGTCACCTCCAACGCTGACGGCGTCTATCAGATGGAAGTCCCGTCCGGTACCTGGACCGTCAGGGCCGAGGCGGCGGAATTCCTTCCCAAGTCCCAGCCGGTAGTCATCCCCGCGGACCAGACCACCGTGCTGAACCTCGAGCTCAGGCCGGCCCTCGTCGAGGGACAGGTCCTCAGCTTCAACAACATCTACTTCGACTCCGGCAGCGCCACGCTGAAGCCCGAGTCCTACATCGTGCTCGACGGAGTTGTCGCCGTACTCCTCGACAACGCCGAGGCAACCGTCAGGATCGCCGGTCATACGGACTCCGACGGCAGCGAGGCCTACAACCAGACCCTCAGCGAGCAGAGGGCGCAGTCCGTCTACAACTACCTGGTCAACCACGGTGTCGCGGCCAGGAGGCTCTCGACGATCGGTTTCGGCGAGTCCGCACCGGTAGTCCCGAACACCTCCGCGGCAAACAAGGCCCAGAACAGGAGAATCGAGTTCACGGTCCTCTCCGTGAACTGACGAGATCACGATTCGGCGGGGCGGCCCGAAGGGGCCGCCCTTGCCTTGGCGGAGAGATGAAGTCAATCAACCGGTCCGGTTTCCTGGCAGCAACCTTCCTGTGCGTCTTTGCAGCGGCTCCGGCCTGGGCGATTCCTGGCTACCTGGGTCTGAGAGGGCTCCCCTCCACGATCGACGCCAGGGTCACTACTCCGGGCACCGGCTCGGCATCGGTCTGGCTCATGTATCAGATGGCCGGCCTGAGCGACACCCTGCAGTTCTCGCCTCCTCTCTATCCCTCCCTGGATACGCTCGTCGCCGTCGAGGACAACGAACACTATCTCGATACGAGCATCCAGATCGGCTACGGGATTACGGACAGGATCGAGGCTGCTGTCATAGTCAACGCCCAGCTCAGCGGTTACGAGTACGACCAGGTCTCCCCCAGGGGCGACTACGTCGGCCTTTCCGACATGGCCTGGGGCTTCTCGGAGGCCGTCGTATCCGGCAAGTACTCGTATCCCGTCAGGGATGACATGACGGCAGCGGGGATACTCCACGTGAGCCTCCCCTTCGGCGAGGCCTTCCCGGATACCGCTGCCGACTACGACGGATACTGGGATGAGTGGGACCTGATGACGCAGGTTCGAAGGCCCTATATCGGAACGGGCGGTTTCAACTACGGCCTGACCGGCGCCTTCACTGCCGTCACGCAGTATGTGACGGGACATGCGAACGCCGGGGTGACGATGTGGTCCCAGAAGACCACCGTCGAAGACGAAGAAATCACCCAGTCGGACATGTCCGTGGACTTCTCGCTGGGCGGAGAGACAGCCACGCCTCTCGCCACGTTCTTCGTCGGCGTCTCCGGCCGGATGTTCCCGGGCCGTTCCTCCGATCCGGGTTACTCGATGCCGATGTGGGCCGATCTGGGGATGCGCCTTGCCGAGGGATCCGGGGCCTGGTTCGACCTCATGGGCCGGATCGGCTTCTCGGAGTACGACCGCGACGAGGCCTCCCAGGACACGGTCAACACCATGCCGATACCCGGTGGCCTTCCAGGTGACTTCGGAATCATGGTCTGCCTCGGGTACGACCTCGCGCTGGTCGATTCCGGGGAGCGGACCGGGTGGGTGGCCGGCACGGTCAGGGACGCCGCCACAGGGTCCCCCGTCGCGGCCTCGATAGGCTTCCCGGGCCTTGCCGTCCCTTCGGTCCAGTCCGACGCACAGACAGGTTCCTTCAGGACCGGCGTCCCGGCGGGAACAGTGGCTGTCACGGCCGAAGCCGAGGGCTATGCCCCTTCACAGACGACGGTGACGGTCGAAAGGGACGGAACGGCTACGGTGGAGTTCTCCCTCGAGCCGTCGGCCCAGCCTACGGGCACCGTCACGGGCGTGGTCACCGACGAGGCGACGAGGGCTGCGATCACGGCGACGATAACCGAGACCTCCTCGGGCGCCTCGACGAATGCAGGAGCCGACGGCACCTTCACCCTGACAGCCCCATCGGGGTCCAGAGTCGTGAAGGCGGAGGCGGCGGGATACATCGCCGAGACCCAGACCGTGATAGTTCCCGAGGGTGGCGCGGTCTCCGCGTCCTTCGCCCTGGGGCAGGCCCTCACCAGCGGCCAGGTCCTCACGTTCGCGAACATCTACTTCGATTCCGGGAGCGCAACGCTCAAGGCGGAATCCTATCCCGTCCTGAACGAGATCGCGGCACTCCTCCTCGCCAACCAGGGCGTTCAGGTCCAGATCTGCGGCCACACCGACTCGGATGGCAGCGAATCTCTGAACCAGTCGCTCAGCGAACGAAGGGCGGCCTCGGTCAAGACCTACCTCGTCAGCAGAGGTGTTGCAGCATCCTCGCTCTCGACGATAGGCTACGGCGAAGGCACCCCGGTGGCGTCGAACGGAACGCCGGAGGGCAAGGCCCAGAACCGCAGGATCGAGTTCAGGGTTCTGTAGCGGCTCGCAGGTAAGTCACGGCATTCATGGGAAGGGGTCCGGAAGGGCCCCTTCTCTCGTCTCCACGGATGCAGGAGAGCGGCTTCAGGTCGGCTACTCCTCGACTGACGGACGCTCCCCGTTCTCGACCCAGAGGAGGAACTGCCTGAGGATCTTCGCATGGTCGAACGCCATCGATTCGAAGGGCAGGTCCTCGGGTTGGAAGGCGAAGGCGCTCAGAGCATCGTCCGCTCCAACAGGCGACCCGGAAGCTCTGCAGTGGTAGACCGCGCTGACCGTGTCTCCGCGAGGATCCCTCCAGGGGCGCGAGTAGACATGGAAGAGGCTCAGCACCTCGATCTCGAGCGAGGTCTCCTCCAGCGCCTCCCTGCGTACCGCTTCCGCAAGGCTCTCCCCGGGATCGACGAAGCCTCCGGGAAGGGCCCAGCCCCGAGGGAAGAACTTCCTCTCGACGAGTACCAGCCTGCCGTCCCTGAGCTCTATGATCGCATCTACGGTGAGCTGCGGCGTGACAGGTCTCAACTCCCACCAGCCTTTCATCGTGATGATTTGATATACGATCCCCCGGGTCCCGGGACCAGGGAACCCTTGGTGGAAGAGAGTGTTCAGCGGTTTGAAAGGGGTGTCCGATGAAGAATGCTTTGGTCAGGAGTAATCGAGTGATCCTTCTGTGTCTCGCGGCCGGGATGACCTTCGTGGGCGGCTGTGGAGACGAGGCATCTGACGGGGGTCATGCCGGGGGCTGGATCGAAGACGACTTCGCAGCGGCAGCCGAGTCTTCCGTGACATCGGGCAGACCCGTTCTGCTCGACCTGTACGCGGACTGGTGCGGCCCCTGCAGGACACTCGCGACTTCGTACTTCCCCGATCCCTCGATGAGCTCCACTCTCTCCTCCTTCGTACTGGCGAGGGCTGACGTGGACGGCTCCGAGGGCTCCCGGCTGGCCGAGATCTACGGCGTCTCCTCGATCCCCTGCGTGCTGATCCTCGCCCCCGACGGTACGGAATACGGGAGGATCACGGGCGTCATGCCCGCGGTAGCAGACTACAAGGCCGAACTCGAGAGGATACTCGCCGGGATCTGATCCCGGCAGACAGGAAGAGGGGCGGGCTTCCGGCCCGCCCCTCACGCATTCCGGGATTAGCTCAGAACTTGACTACGCGGAGGGTCTCCGTGGCTTCGGGCGAGCTCAGCCGGACGATGTAGACTCCGGTCGGGACATCGGCCTGCCACGCTACGTCGTGATGGCCCGGAGCCATCCTGCCGGAGGCGATAGTCGAGACGCTGCGTCCGGCTAGGTCCATGACCGAGAGCACTACTTCGGTGTCGACGGCCAGGTCGAAACCGAACAGGGCCGACCCGGAGACCGGGTTCGCCGAACAGACCAGGTTGCCGGTGGCTCCGACCAGGCTCGACTCGTCCTCGATGCCGGTGGTTATCATCCCGCCGAGGTAGTAGATGTCGCCGCTTCCCGCAGGGTCTTCGGCGTACTGGGGATGCTCCTGGCCGCTGACCGCATATGCGTCCCATGCCAGTGCGCAGTCTGCAGCCTCTCCGTAGCTGACGAAGCCGTCACTGTTCAGGTCGGGATTCCCGGGCAGGGCACCACCGGGGTAGGATCCGCCCGCGGGGACGGAACCGTGCATCGCGCCGACCCACCAGTAGGCCCATTCATCGTACTGCGGATAGGTCGTCCCGGCCCAGGAGGACTCGTAACCGTTCGCGGCCGACGCGAAAGTGCGCGGCTGCCCGGCCGTAGTCGGTACGGTCTCCAGCAGGAACCCGCCGGAGTAGCACTGTTCCATCGCAACATTCATGGAAAGCGTTGGGAACGCGTTGATCCAGGTGTCGTATGCGTCGTCGGCCCAGGTCTGCGTGTTCCAGAGGTTCAGATACGCCTCGGGCGGGAGATCGAGGCCGCTCTTGCCGCTTCCGCCGTGATCGGTCGTGAAGATGAAGAGGTGGTCGTCGGCTCCCGCGAGCGACTGCAGCTGGGTGTAGGCGCTGTAGATGCCGCCAACGGTGGCGTCGTAGTCGAAGTCGGCAGTCCCGTTGCCGTCCAGGTCGGGATTGGAGTTCTGGCCCGAGGAGTTGTCGACCGCGGGGTTCAGTCCGTCGGCGAAGCAGATGACGATGTGGTCGTTGTCGTAGCCGTAGTCCTGGGTCAGGGTCAGATAGAGGAACTGAACGTCGCCGTAATAGCGGATGTGGTTGTTGCTAGAGTTGTAGCCGCCGGAGATGATCCAGGCGTAGTTGTTCTCGGGTGCGTTGCCGCTCCTGGGGTTCGGGGTGAACCACTCCATGAGGCTCTGGTCACCTGCGCCGACGCCCGAGGGAAGGTCGGCGCGATAGAGCGCCATCCTCTCTAGGGCGTTAGGAGGGGTGTTCATGTCGAATATCCCGAGCGTACCGTCGAAAGAGACGAAGATCCAGCGGCAGGGATGCTCCCAGTTGGCCAGGGCCATGTCGTCGATGAGCACCAAGTATCCATCGAAGGGGCTGGCAACCGTCCCGTGCCAGGAATCGATGCCCTGGCCGGTGGAGACCTCCTGCGGGAGGTAGTAGACGGCCTTCCCCGCGTGATCCGCAGACAGCAGCTCATCGTAGACCAGTCCGGCAGCCTGCTCCGGACCGGTCACCGTGACCGCGGTCGACGCCCCGCAGAGAACCGCAGCGACACAAAGAACAATCTTCAAGATCTTCCTCCGTTCGATGATCCGGATCGGATCGGGTGCATTCCTGTTCACCGGCCGGCAGCGGGCTGTTCGCCCGGTTCCGGCCCGACAACATGTTCCGATTGAATATAGCCCCTGCCGTTCCGGCAACAACGGCGGGCACTGGCTTCAGTGGTGCAGTGACGCCGGGTCGACGGGATGAGGATGCCTGGATGGGCGGTTCGATCCGCCTCCGTCATGCATCATCGATGAGTTCGGGTTGTTGAGGATGGTTCGGCAAAGGACGGCCCGATCAGGCGGCCTGACCCCGTTACATGAAGGAGGGCGGACCTCGCGGCCCGCCCTCCCTGATGCCCGGTCAGGTTTCTAGAACTTCACAAGGCGCATGGTCTCGGTGGCTTCGGGGCTGGAGAAGCGGATGATGTAAACGCCCGTCGGCACTTCAGCCTGCCAGGGGACATCGTGGCTGCCCGCCGCCATGGGGCCGTCCGCCAGGGTGGCGACGCGCCTTCCGGCGAGGTCGAGCACCTCGAGGGTGACGTTCGTCTGGGAGGCCAGCTCGAAGCTTATGGCGGCCGCACCGACGAACGGGTTGGAGGAGCAGGACAGGTCGACGCCGGGGCCCGTGAGGCCCGATCCGTCCTCGATGCCTGTCGTGATCATCCCGCCGAGGTAGTAGATGTCGCCGCAGCTCGAGGGATCGTCATCGTACTGGGGATGTTCCTGGCCGCTGACCGCATATGCGTCCCAGGCCAGGGCGCGGTCGGCCGCCTCGCCGTAGCTCACGAACCCGTCGCTGTTCAGGTCGGGGTCGCCGGGCAGGGCGCCGCCGGGGTAGGATCCGGCGGGGGGGACGGAGCCGTGCATCGCGCCGGTCCACCAGTAGCACCACTCGTCATACTCGGGGTACGTCGCTCCGGCCCAGGAGGACTCGTTGCCGTTTGCGGCGGATGCGAACGTCCTGGGCTGACCACCCGTCGTCGGGACGGTCTCGGCCAGGAAGCCGCCGGAGTAGCACTGCTCCATCGCGACATGCATGGAAGCGGCGGGGATGGCGTCGATCCAGCCGTCGTACGTGTCGTCGTTCAGGGTCGAGTTCCAGAGGTTCAGAGTCGCCTCGGGCGGCAGATCCAGGCCGGACTTGCCCGAACCGCCGTGGTCGGTCGTGAAGATGAAGAGATGGTCGTCGGAGCCGACCAGGCTGACGATGTCGTTGTAGCCGCTTGTGACGCCCGTTGTGGTGGCGTCGTAGTCGAAGTCGGTGTCTCCGTCGAGGTCGAGGTCGGGATTCGAGTTCACGCCGCCGGACTGGTCGATGGCGGGATTGAGACCGTCGGCGAAGCAGATCACGATGTGGTCGTTCTCATAGCCGTAGTCCTGGGTCAGCGTCAGGTAGAGGAACTGCACGTCGCCATAGTAGCGCTCGTGGTTGTTCGACTGGTTCGCGCCGCCCGAGATGATCCAGGCGTAGTTGTTCTCGGGGGCGTTGCCGCCCATGGGATTCGGGGTAAACCATTCAAGAAGGCTCTGTCCGGCCCCGTCGCTCACCGGGAGGTCGGAGCGGTAGACGGTGAGCCTTTCGAGGCTGTTCGGGGGGGTGGTCATGTCGACCACATGAATCACGCCTTCGAGGGATACGAACACCCAGCGGCAGGGATGCTCCCAGTTGGCCAGGGCCATGTCGTCCACGAGGACGAGGTATCCGGCAAACGGGCTGACGGCGGTGTCGTGCCAGGTGTCGACCGCCTGGCCCTCGGACAGCAGGGCGGGCAGGTAGTAGACGACCTTGCCGACATGGCTGTCCATCAGCAGCTGGTCGCAGACGAGGGCGGCGGCCTGCTCGGGGCTTGTAACTGAAACAGCCATGGATGCCCCGCAAAGGATGGACAGGATGCAGAGAGCGATCTTCAAGGCATTCCTCCGTTCGGTGGACGCAACAGGTGCTTGCACGATGCGAAAAAAAGAACTCCGCAGATCGCGCAAAGGCGCGATCCAACCCCCCAACTGCCGGAATATACCGCAGAGGTCGACCAGACCCAATGGTCCGGGATGCCCCGGGGCCGACCATCGAACCGCTCTCCGCGGGGGCTCCCGGCTATATGGACACCTTCTGCACCCACATCTCTCCGGGAATCATCAGATCACCCGGGAAGGGATCGAGCCTGAGCAGGCGGCTTTCCTGAACGCTGCGGGATCGCAGCGAGTCAACGATGGGTGCGGATTCCCGGACGAGAGAGGTCTACACTCCTCAGCCCAGGTTCATGAGCAGGAGAGCCACCATCGAGGCGGCGATGGCACACCACTCGAGCAGGGATCGCCTCTCGCCGAACACCAGGGAACCGGTGGTGCCGAGCACTGCGATCGTCCCCGCGGAGAAGGCGCTGAACACCACGGGGGCTGGAATCCCGTCGAGAGCCCGCACGAGGAAGAACGACGCCAGCAGATTCGGGACACCGAGCACCGCTCCGGCCAGGACCGACGTGCGGAAATGCCTGCTCCGCACCGAGGGGGGTGCCGTCACGAGGCACGAGACCAGCGCGGTCCCGAAGACGACCGACAGGAAGGCCCCTTCGGTTCCTGCAAGCGAATACTCCTGGAAGAGCTTGTTCGAGAACTCCGCCAGCCCTCCGGCGACGAAGAAGATCAAGAGAGGCGGTTTCACCCTTCCGCCTCCGCGCGTGGATATGGCCCCCGCTGCGATTGCGAGCAGAGCGACCGCCATTCCGACAAGCCTCGTCCCGGAAGGCACCTCCGACCAGATCAGCGCGGATGCCGCGACCGGCACGAGGACTCCCAGCTTGCCGAAGCCTGCCGTGAGTCCGACGCCGGCAGAAGACACGCTTTTCTGGTACCAGACGAGCCCCGCGAGGTAGAGGATCCCGGCCGGGACGCCCGCCATGACCGGCCAGGAATCTGAGGGAAAGGAGAAGGAGATCCGGGGGATCTCTCCTGGGAGAGCCCGGACGGCCGTAAGCAGGCTGCCCGGTGTACCGGGGAGGAACAGGCCGGCAAGGAGGGCTGTGAGGTAGTTGGACGCGGTGACGGCCTTCCTGTCCAGCCTCCGACCTTCGCTCCATCTGATGACGAGCCCGATTGCCGAGCTGCAGGCGATTGCCAGGAGAAGATCGACCAAGCGTACCTCCTGATCGATGACTATATGGATTTGCAGCCGATCAGACCTCCTCTCAATTTAGAAACGAATCTTGACATATTAGAAAGATTCCTTATCATTATGATAATCCCGGACGCCGGGATGGGTAACAAGAAAGGAAGAATCATGAGCGAAGAGAAGAAGGAAGTCCTCAGGATGCTCTCGGAGGGCATCATAGACGTCGACGGAGCCGAGAGACTCCTCGCCGCGCTCGACAAGGCAGCGGCAACTGACGCGGGACATGGCTCCAGGCAGAGGTACGCGAGGCCTTCAGGGGCTCCGAAGACCCTGCTCGCAGAAGCGATGGACTCGATCCGGGAGACGATATCCGGAATCGGTCCCGCGGTAAGGCTGGCAATCAACGAAGACGGGCCGGAGGATTTCGAATCCGACGAGGGTCTCTCCGGACACGGCGTGGAGATCGACCTCGGCGAAGGTGGTTTCCCGGTCGAGAAGGGCGATCTGGTGAAGGTCGTATCCCTCGGCAGGAAGTCGGCGGGGGACCTCACGGTCGAGTGCCTCGGTGACGGCGGGGCGACCGTGTCACCATCGGCAGACGTCAGGGCGTTCAGGGATGGTGACGAGATCCTGCTGCTCTGGAAGAAGGGCGATCTCGCCCTCGTACTCCCCGAAGGCACCGGATCTCTGAAGGCGCGTTCCCGGGGGGGCAGCATCACCGTCACCGGGACTCCCTTCCCCGTGTCGATCAAGACGATGGGCGGAAACCTGAGCCTGATCGACGTGAGCGGGCCGTTCCACGCGAAGACCATGGGCGGCAACATGAAGCTCGGCCTGAAGGGATCCGCTTCGGGCAGCTCCTCCGCGACTACGATGGGCGGAAACATCGAGATCGGGCTGGATCCGGAGGCGCGTGCCTCTCTCGGGCTCGAGCTCGAGACGATGGGCGGCAGGATAACGGGCGACGTGCGCGGATCCTCTGGCGGAATGCCCGGCAGGGCCTCGTACAGGACCGGCGAGGACCGGCCGCACCAGCTCAAGGCCAGGACGATGGGCGGCGACATCATCACGAGCGGAGGAAGCGATGCGTAATCCGCCGCTCCCCCCGAGGTGTCCATCCTGCTCGGACCTGCTCGTGGTGACCAGGCTGGTCTGTCCTTCCTGCGGGTCCGAGATCACGGGAGAGTTCGACCCCTGCCCGGCCTGCACCCTCGAAGGCGAACAGCGGAGGATCTTCGATTCGTTCCTGTCCTCGCGGGGCAATCTCCGGGAGGTGCAGAGGATCCTGGGCGTCTCGTACCCCACGGCGCGCCTCAGGATGGAGGAGGTCTTCAGGTCGCTGGAGCAGGCCTGGGAGCGCGAAAAGCCTGAACCGACAAGCATTCTCACACGTCTCAGATCGGGAGATATCGACCTGGACGAAGCTCTGCGCCTTCTTGGCGGCGATGCCTGAAGCTATCCCGATGAAGGAGCCTGCATTGCCTCTTGACGCAGGCGCACGGACAGATGAGAATCATTCTGCTCGAGGCGGGGGCTTCGAGCTGGATGTGGTTCCGGGGCTTGCCCGGATGGGTTCACGGTTCGGAAAGAGAGCCTGGTCCTATTATCCTCTGTGTCTTTTCAAGACCTGCTGCCCGCCGCGCGTTCTCACCCCGCAGTTCTGGTTTCTCGTCAAGACTCGCAAGGATGGATGGCTTCGCGCATGTCGCGACGCTGTCCGGGCCGCTCGTTTCGAGCACCTGCCGGATTCCCGGAAGGGTTGGACCTTCACCACGACCTCGTTCAACAGGGGTTTGACCCCGGAAAGGCAGGTGCTTATGGGAAACAAACTGTTTATCGGCGGTCTAGCTTGGGCGACCACTGACATCACCCTCCGCGATGCGTTCGCGCCTCACGGGCAGGTTCGCGAGGCCCGGGTCGTCCTGGACAAGGAGACCGGGCGTTCCCGCGGATTCGGCTTCGTGACCTTCGCTACGGAGGAGGAAGCCGCAAAGGCCAAGGATGCCATGAACGGCGCCATGATCGACGGCAGACCGGTGCGCGTAGACTTCTCGCAGGAGAAGGACAGGGGCGACAGGCCCCCGATGCGCAGGCCCGTCCGCAACGACTGACCGCCGGTAGACGACCGGATGGAGGGGGCGGGTCCCGGATCCGCCCCCTTCCCTTGAACTGATCGAGTCCGAACCCGGAGGCCGCATGAGAGAGGGCAGGAAGCTGGCTGCGTTCCTCGGAATCGAGAGGAGCATCGCAGGACTCCTCGCGATGGTCGTCCTCGTCGGTGCCGGCGAGCGCATGGCAGAGAGGTTCCTTCCCCTCTACCTCACGATACTCGGCGGAGGGGCCGTCTCGATCGGGCTGCTCGGTGGGATGGACAACCTCCTCTCGGCGCTCTACTCCCTTCCAGGAGCCTGGCTGGCCGAGAAACTCGGCCTCAAGAAGTCCCTGCTCCTCTTCAACGCCATCGCCATGGCAGGCTTCGCGCTCGTCATCGCCGTCCCCACCTGGGAGGCCGTCCTTGCGGCCTCGGCCCTGTTCCTCAGCTGGACTGCGATATCCCTGCCGGCGACGATGGCTCTGGTCGCGGAGGTGCTTCCAAAGTCGAAGAGGACCATGGGCGTATCGGTCCACTCCCTCGTCAGGCGGATACCCATGGCTCTCGGTCCGGTGATCGGAGGCTCCCTGATCGACTCCATGGGTGAGGCGAGGGGGATCAGAACGGCCTTCGTGGCTGCTTTCGCGATGGCCGGCCTGGCCGCCCTTCTCCAGCAGAGGCTGGTCAGATCGGACAGGGGTGCACCCGTCAGGGAGGGGAACCCCCTCAGGCTCATCCCGGCCATGTCTCCGGACCTGCGAAACCTTCTCGCTTCCGACATCCTGATAAGGTTCTGCGAACAGATCCCCTACTCCTTCGTCGTCATCTGGTGCATGAGGGTCACGCGGGCGGCCGGCGGCCTGGAGTTCGGCCTGCTGACCACGATCGAAATGGTCACGGCCATGCTCGTCTACATCCCTGTCGCCATACTGGCGGATCGCGCTGGCAAGAAGCCCTTCGTCGCGATGACCTTCGTCTTCTTCACGGCTTTCCCGCTGGCCCTGATGCACGCCAGGTCGCTCGAGGCCCTTGCGCTTGTCTTCGTCCTGAGGGGGCTCAAGGAGTTCGGAGAACCCTCCAGGAAGGCCCTGATCATGGACCTCGCCCCGGAGGGCAGGAAGGCCGGGATGTTCGGCGCATACTACCTGGTCAGGGATACCGTCGTATCGTTCGCAGCCTTCGGCGGCGCATTCCTCTGGCAGGTCTCCCCGGAGCTGAACCTGTACGTGGCGGCGTTCTTCGGCGCGGTCGGCACCGTCTGGTTCATCGCCAGGGGGCGGGCGCCGGTCCCCGGCTAGTCCCTCCGGATCCCCGCTTCCGGATCCTCCATCCAATCCAGGGCTTCCTCGAGTGTCCGGACGTCGACCGTATGCGCTCCGTCGAACTCGACCATGACTGCGTCGCACCCGAGGGAGTCGAAGAGGGAGTATGCCCTGCGGCTTTCCGAGAGGTCGACGATTCGGTCATCGGTCCCGTGGGCTACGAATACCCGGAGCTCCCGCGCCGCAGGAGGAGCCTCCAGGAACGGCGCAGGGTCTTCGACGTAGCCGCCGAATCCGATTATCCCGTCGATGACGTCCGGGCTGGCGAATCCCGCGAGGTAGGCGAGAGCGCAGCCCTGCGAGAAGCCGAGAAGACATGTGGAGGAGGGGGCGTAGCGCGCCTGCAGCTCGAGGACCACGTTCCTCACAAGCTCCGAGGAGAGATCCAGGGAGGCTTCGTACACGGTCGAGTCGGATTCCGACCATGTCGACCAGCTGTAGCCTGTCTCCCGGCCGGAGGACATGGCATAGGGCGTCTCGGGGATGGCAAAGATGAGTTCGTGAGATTCCATCCTGCCGTACAATCCGAGGAAATCCTCCGCGTTCGAGCCGTATCCGTGCAGACCCACCACCAGGGGGAGCATCGCTCCCGGATCGTAGTCGGCCGGCAGGATGACCCTGACCGGGATCATGCTCCCTGCTGCGACATGTATTGTTTCTCCGGAAGCCGCATCCTGCCCTGTCGCCGCAGCGATCAGGCTGTCGAGCGTGGACGAGAAGACTGCGCTCTCCCTTACTGCGTCGAAATCAGGATCACCGGACGCGTAGGCCGGGTCGTCGAATCCGGCTCGGACTGCGGCTGTCAGATAGGCGGCCGCGAGCGAATCTTCTCCCATCAGACCGAAGGAGCAGGCCGCGTTGTAGATGGCGTTCGAGTTCGAGACATCGTGCCGCAGCAGCTCGACATAGCCGGCCGCAGCCGCCTCCCAGTCACCGGTGTCGTATGCCCCCCGTGCGACCGCCTCGAGGGAGTCCAGATCCACCGCAAGGAATGCGCCGCGGGAGGGGTCGATCCCCTCGGCGGATGCTGCAAGGGTCATCAGTAGAATCGGGACTACCATTCCTTCTACCAGCCTTTCGCCCGATTCGCCATGACTCGGGCATATTCCTGATCATGCGGCAGGCTCGAGGCAGGATGGCGTCCCGTTGCCCCCGGAACCCGTCGAGGCTAGCCGCCGCTCATCAGGTGCAGCACGTCGACATCGGCACCATCCGCAACATCCGTTCCGGAATAGGTGCCCCGCGGTACGAGGACCCCGTCCAGCCTGACGACGAGCAGAGGGAATGTGAACCTCCTGTCGTCCAGCACGTCCTGAACGGTCATGCCCTCCCGCCAGGGATGAGGAGAACCGTTGACGGTGATCACGGGAGGAGCGGCCGGACAACCTCCAGGACCTCGGGATAGTCGATCCCCAGATCATGGAGGGTCTCCACGGTCGGCACTCCCTCCCTGCGTCCAGCCCTTGCGCCTGTACACCGCGTCGAGGAGCTGCTCGTACCTGTCCTCCCGGTAGGCGCGAAGGGCGGCGAGCCTTGCGGCCGTGTCCATGCCTCCGGGGTCGATTCCGACGAGTTCTCTGAGCTGCTTGTCGTACCTGTCCGCCCGGGACTCATACTCTTCGACAGTGACCGGACCCATCATCCGGTAGGGCGGCCGGTCGTCCTGCCTCCGGCCCATACCCAGCCTTATGCAGAGCACCTTCTGGAAGTTGTAGACCCTGGCGGACTGCCTGATGAGGCCCTCCCGGTCCAGCTCGTTCCCGGTGACGGCCTTGTAGATGTCCAGGTAGTTGGCGACGTGCTCCGGGACCTTGGCGGGCTCGTCGGTACCGGCGTTGTCCGCAGGTTCGATGTCGTTCCAGGGGAGCTTGCATAGGCCCTGGAGACCGAACCAGGTCCTGAACATCGGGAAGTAATAGAGCGCCTCGGCCTTGTCCTCGAAGGTCGGGATCCGGTTGTTCACCATGTCCATGAAGATCAGCCAGGCCTCGTCGTGCTGGGGGCCCTTGAGCGCCATGCTGTAGCCGCCCTGCTGGGCGAGCGATTCCTTGGACACGTACTGGGAGTATTCGAGGCCCTTGCACTCGCATCCGATGTCCTGGAGCAGCTTCGGATCGGCTCCGTAGTGCTCGGCGAAGTACTTCTTCATGCGGCGGACACCCAGGCCGGCCACGAGCCCGAAGCCCTCCCCGCGCGCTATCCGGTGGAGCATCTCCAGCACCGCGGCCCTGTTGCCCCACTCCATCACCAGCCCGCCCGTGCGTTCCGAATCGAGGATGCCCTTCTCCCAGCATTCCATGATGAATGCCGTCATCGTCCCGAACGAGATCGTATCGAGGCCGTACGTGTCGCAGTAGAAGTTGATCTCCATGACCGCCTGAGGATCGAAGAGCCCGATGTTCGATCCGCAGCCGGCGACTGTCTCGTATTCCGGGCCGTCCACCGTGACTCTGTGACCGGCGTATGGACCTGTGAGCAGCTCGAAACCGTCGGCGGCCTTCGCACAGGCCATGGTGCAGCCGTACCAGCACCCGTCGGGCAGGCCGTGGGTGACCATCGCGGAGAATGCGTGGGAGTTGAGCCGGCTGGAATCGGGATGGCTCCCGAACTTGAAGTTGTGGGTGGGGAGCAGGTCGTACTCGTCCATGATCTCGGTCAGGTGTGCCGTCCCGATCTCGCGCATCCTGCACTGAGTGTCGTCCAGGGTGATTATCTCCCTGTGCAGCTTGAGTCCGGTCTCCTGGAGCTTCGCGAGGTCTGCGGGGTTGTTGGAGGAGACATCCAGCCCGGAAAACTTGACGACCAGGGCCTTTATCTTCTTGTCCCTCAAAACGGTGCCCAGGCCGCCCCTGCCGGCCTGCTTGAGCCGGGCCACCTTCCTGCGCTTGTCGTAGAAGGAGAAGTTCAGGCAGCCCAGAAAGGCGTGCTCGGCGCCGCGGCCGGCGGAGACGGAGGAGATGTGCGCCTTGTCATCCTCGTTCGTCGCGAACATCTCGACCATCTGCTCGGCCAGCACATGGCTGTCGACGGCCTCCCCCGGCGCCTCGAAGATCCTCACCACTCCCTCGTCGCCATCTATGTACACTATCACGTCGCGTTCGGCCTTCCCCTGGACCTCCAGCGCATCGAAGCCTGCGAACTTGAGGTAGGGGCCGAAGTACCCGCCGACGTTGCTGTCGATCGGAACGCCGGTCATCGGGGAGATGGAGACAACGAGGGACTTGCCGGAACCCGGATAGTTCGTGTTCCCGCAGATCGGACCCATCGCGATGTTTATCTCGTTCTCGGGATCGTTCCATCTGGTAGTGGGTTTGACGGCGTCCCAGAGGAGCCGCAGGCCGTATCCCTTCCCTCCGGTGAACTTTGCCTTCATGTCGGCCGACACCGGCTTCTCGGCGATCCTGCCGTCACCGACGTTGACGTAGAGAGTCCTGTCGTTGTAGCCTCTGACGACCGGACGCCTCTCGTACCTGTACTCGGCTGTCTGCCTGTGACCCGCCCTGATGGCGTCGATGTCGAATGCCCTTTCCGTCATGATATCTCCTCGACTACGATTCCGATGGCCCCGGTGGGGCATTTGCGCGCGCACGCCCCGCAGGCGATGCACTTGAACGGGTTGGGCAGCCCGGGGACATGCCTCATCGCGCCGATGGGACAGACCGCAACGCATGCGAGACAGCCGACGCAGAGCTTCCTGTCCAGGATTACCACTCCCTGCGCGGACACGGACAGGGCCTTCACCGGGCACTCCGCGACACACAGGCGGCATGTCTGGTCGCAGACGACTATCTCGTGCCCCGAGCCTTCGGGGGTGATGCTGATGCATGACCTGGAGGGGTCGTCCACCTTGAAGAAGAGGGTGGAACAGGCCGTCATGCATGCTCCGCAGCCGATGCATCTGGCGTTGTCCCGGCCCAGTCGCTTTACTGAAGGCACGGATCCACCTCCTCCTCCATCGCGGCGACCCTGCGCCGGAAAATGGCCGATGATGCCCTTCACGGACCGGTTCCCCGGGGTGGTTCGGAGCCGCTCCCCGGAGGCCGGACCCGGTCTTTTCAGCGCGTCAAACCTAGCTTCCGCCCGGACTTCTGGCAATACTGTACGCATGGCCGGCGTTGGGAGAATCAACTGAAACGAGCCGGGAGGGGAGTGCAGCGAATGAACCCCAGCTGTCCTGACTCTTCCTGTCCGGGAGACAGGATGCAGGATTCTGCATCGGAGTCGGACGACATCTTCAGGGATAATCCGCCCGGCGTCAGGGTGGCGCTCGCATCCTGCTGCGCGGGGCTCGCCGGAGCGGGAGGGATAGGATCCAACGTCGCCATGCTGCTCGCAAGGGCGGGAGTAGGGCGGCTGGTGGTGGTGGATGATGATGTCGTCGAGGCGGCGAATCTCAACCGCCAGAGCTATTTCCTCGACCAGACCGGACTCCCGAAGGTGGATGCGCTTGCAGAAGGCATCCGGAGGATCGGTGCCGGGACGGTGGTGGTCCCCGTGTCCGAGAGGCTGGTCCAGGGAGGGTTCTGCAGGCATTACGAGACCTGCGACATAATCATAGAGGCGCTGGACGATGCCGCGACCAAGGTCATGGCGCTCGAGGAGTGGATCACCGGCCTGCCCGGGATCCCGATAGTCGCGGCGTCAGGCATTGCAGGCACCGGGGACTGCGGGTCGATGAGGGTCGAGCGGCACGGATCGGTCTCGATAGTGGGTGATCAGGAGAGCCCCCTCTCCCTCGGCACGCTTTCGGCGAGAGTAGCGCTGGCGGCGGCGTTGATGGCGCAGGAGGCGATAGGGATACTCTTGAAGAGATGACGGCCTGACGCTGAGCCAGCGCCGGAGGTCGTCCAGACGCGGAGGTGGCGGATGCGGAGCAGCGTTTACATTTCTCTGACGGGCGGTGACGGAGAGGCCAGGCGGGCCTGCGCGATGGCCATGGCGCGCGCCTGTTCGGAATCCGGGGGCATGACTGTCTCGTACGCCGGGGTCTGGAACAGCACGGGAGATCCCGACCCCTACAACAGCTATCCCTTCTCGAGTCTCACCCTGGTCGCACCCGAGGCACGGCTCGTCTACCGCCGGCCAGGGGCCGATCCCTCGGGATTCCGCTCATTCTCCGAGATCGAAGCCGACATCGTGCTGGTGGACCTCCCGGGACACGACCTGCCGCGTGTCGCGCTCGACAAGGAATCGACCGGCGAGGGGTGTCTGGCAACCTGGGGTTTGGATTCCGAAGGCCTGCCGCGGCTGGACGGCCTTTCGGCGCCCGTCATGGTCCACCTGCTCTCGTCCGTTGTTTCCGGGGAAGGGGCCTGCTCCCCGCGCCCCTGCGACTGCGGGGCGGGGACCAGCCTCTGGATCGGGGAGAAGAAGATCCCCCTTTCGGGTTATCCCCGCAGGGTGCTGGAGGAGGTCGTGAAGGCGCTGGCAGGTACGCTCCATGGAGTCGATGCCGAAGGGGACATCCGGATCGAGGTCCGCCGGAAGGTCTGAACCGGCTCCGGCCGGCCTGACTGCCGGGGAAACGCGGTTTCCTCCCGAATCCGGGGCATGGCATGCAGCGTATACGAAAAGGGCTCCGCGTGTGCGGAGCCCCTTTATCAGAGAACCGGGGATCTACTTCTTGGTCTTGCAGCCGCCGCACTTCCCGGCGACCTTGGCCGCGGGGGCCTTGGCAGCGGGAGCCTTGGCAGCGGGAGCCTTGGCCGGAGCTGCGGCCTTCTTCGCGACCTTGGCGGCGATCTTCGTGGCCTTTTCGACCTTGTCGGTCTTCACGGCCTTCTCGATCTTCTTGGCAGCCGTCTTAGCCGTTACCTTCGGCTCCTTGACCGCTTTCACCGGGGCCTTCTTGGCAACCTTTGCTTCGGCCATCTCCACCCTCCAGAGAGGAACGAACAGACCGACCCGGAGCACCCGGGCTTGCATGATAATTTACCTCACCACGCCGCGATGTCAATAAAATCAGCGTTACGCTCCGGGATCCGCGGTCTGGGAAGCCTCTCTCTTCTGTTCGGCCATCTTCTTGACCTTCATCAGTCGGGTGAGGTTTCCCCTCTCGATCTCCTCCAGCTTGAGCCTGATCATCGAGACCGCGCCCTCCAGTTCCGGGATCAGGATGTACTCCAGAGCGTTCACGCGACGCCTCGTCCTGTCGATTTCCGAGGCGAGGATGCCGATAGCCTTCTCCTGGCCGGCAAGGCGGACGATGCCCGGGAGGATGCGGGCGTATATGTCGAGAGACGCGTCGAGCTCGGGCGTGGTGTCGAGCATGCCGTAGTTGTGGATGCTCCCCTCCATGGTGACGTCGAAGACCGGCAGGGTGAGGTTCATGACCTTCCTGGTGGAGCTCTGGACGACTGCGACGGCTCCGGGATAGCTCAGCGCATCGGAGAGGGATTCGCGGCGCATCGAGGCCCTGGCGAACAGGAACTCGCGATAGGCGTCGCGGAGGTCCCTCTCGATCCGCTGGCGCGCGCCCATGTAGTCGGCGATGAGTATCTTGAACTGCCTCATCAGCTCGTCCAGCTTGTCCTTGAGCAGCTTGTGCCCCCGCCTCGCCAGGGCCGAGCGCTTGCGGAGCTGCTGCAGCTCCATCCTGGTGGCGCGGACTATGACAGCCATCAGGCGCCTTCCCCTGCAGGCCAGTACCTGTCCAGGAATTCGGGCCTGATCCTCTTCATCTCCTCCCTGGGAAGGAGCTTGAGAAGCTCCCAGCCAAGGTCGAGGGTTTCGATGATTGTCCGGTTCTCTCCCTCGCCCTGGCTTATGTACCGCTTCTCGTACTCCTCGGCGAAGCGCAGGTAGTCCTGGTCTACGGGGCTGAGCGCTGCCGTACCGAGGATGACCGAGAGCTCCCTGGCGTTCTTGCCCGCGGAGTAGGCGGCCATCAGCTGATTGAACAGGTCGGCGTGGTCCTCGCGCGTCTTGCCCCTGCCGATGCCCTTGTCCTTCAGCCTGGACAGGGATTCCATGACGTCCATGGGCGGATAGACGCCCCTCTTGTGGAGCTCCCTGTTCAGTATGAGCTGACCTTCGGTGATGTACCCGGTCAGGTCGGGGATGGGATGGGTCTTGTCGTCCTCGGGCATCGTCAGGATGGGGATCTGGGTGATGGAGCCCTTGCGGTCCTTGATCCTGCCGGCCCTTTCGTAGATTGTGGAGAGGTCGGTGTAGAGGTATCCGGGATAGCCTCTCCGGCCCGGGACTTCCTTCCGCGCGGCCGAGATCTCCCGGAGCGCGTCGCAGTAGTTGGTCATGTCGGTCAGGATGACCAGGATGTGCATGTCCTTCTCGTAGGCGAGGTACTCCGCCGCCGTCAGAGCGAGCCTGGGGGTGGCGATCCTCTCGATGGCGGGGTCGTCCGCGAGGTTGAGGAAGACCACGGCCCTGTCCATGGCCCCCGTCGCCTTGAAGTCGCGGATGAAGTAGTCGGCCTCCTCGAACGTGATGCCCAGGGCTGCGAACACGACTGCGAAGCTCTCCCCCTCGCCCAGCACCCTGGCCTGCCTCGCGATCTGAGCCGCGACGGCCGAGTGCGGAAGGCCGCTCGCGCTGAACACGGGCAGCTTCTGCCCCCTGACGAGCGTGTTGATGCCGTCGATGGAGCTCAGGCCGGTCTGGATGAATTCTGCGGGGTAGTCTCTCGCATATGGGTTGAGGGGGGATCCGTTGATGTTGATCATCCGGTCGGGCACCACCGGGGGGGCTGTGTCGAAAGGTGCGCGCGGGCGGCCCTGCCCGTCGAAGACACGTCCCAGCATGGATTCCGAGACGCCCAGCTCGACGCTCTTCCCCAGGAACCGTACGATGCTCTGAGAGATCCCGACTCCGCTGGAGCCCTCGAAGAGCTGGACGAGAGCCATCGAGCCGTTCACCTCGAGGACCCTGCCATGGCGGATGGAGCCGTCAGGCAGCTCGATCTCGGCGAGTTCCTCGTAGGTTACTCCTTCGACATTCTCGACGAACATCAGGGGGCCGGCAATCTCGACTGTGGTCCTGTATTCGCGGATCATCAGGCTCCCTCCCCCGAACGCCGGACCTCTTCGAGGACTGCCTCGATCTCGGAGTCCGCGGTCTCGAGGACACTGGTTATCTCGTCCAACCGGTCCTCGGGCATGTATCTGGCCCTCGCGACCGCCTCACGGAACGGCAGGGAGAACAGCTCCCTGGGTGCCGCCCCGGCCTGGATCGCCTTCGCAAGGGACTTGTGGATGGACATTATCAGATCCAGGAGTCGGACCTGCTTCTTCATCGAGCAGTAGGTGTCGACCTCGTGGAATGCGTTCTGATGGAGGAAGTCCTCGCGGATGGAACGCGCCGTGAAGAGCGTGAGCTGCCCCTCCGGGGAGAGGGACTCGGCTCCCACGAGCCTCGCGATCTCCTGGAGGTTCGACTCCTCCTGCAGCAGAGCCATCGACCTGTCGCGGAGCCCCGTCCAGTCGCCCTCGAGCTCTCTGGCGTACCAGTCTTTGAGGTTGTCCGTGTACAGAGAGTAGCTCTCGAGCCAGCCTATCGCGGGGAAATGCCTCATGTAGGCGAGTCGGGCCTGGAGGCTCCAGAAGACCTTCACCACCCTGAGCGTCGCCTGGACGACGGGGTCGGACAGGTCGCCGCCGGCCGGACTCACCGCTCCGACGACCGTCAGGGCGCCCTGGCGTTCTCCGGAGCAGAGGCAGTGCACCTTGCCGGCCCTCTCGTAGAACTCGGCGATCCTCGTGCCCAGATAGGCGGGGTATCCCTCCTCGCCCGGCATCTCCTCGAGGCGGCCCGACATCTCCCTCATGGCCTCGGCCCACCTCGATGTGGAGTCCGCCATCAGGGCGACGGAGTAGCCCATGTCGCGGAAGTACTCGGCGATCGTGATGCCGGTGTAGACACTGGCCTCGCGGGCGGCGACGGGCATGTTGCTCGTGTTGGCGACCAGCACGGTCCTCAGGATGAGAGGCTTGCCGCTGCGGGGATCCAGTATCTCGGGGAACTCCTGGAGGACGTCGGTCATCTCGTTGCCGCGCTCGCCGCATCCGACGTAGACGACTATCTCCGCGTCGGCCCACTTCGCGAGCTGGTGCTGGATCACGGTCTTGCCGCTGCCGAACGGACCGGGAACGCAGGCCGTGCCGCCCTTGCCCACGGGGAAGAAGGCATCGATGACCCGCTGTCCGGTTATGAGGGGCTCGGACGGGGCCATCTTCTCGCGCACCGGGCGCGACTGCCTCACGGGCCATCTCTGGTACATGAGAACGCCGACCTCGTCGCCCGAGCCGGTCCTCACCCTCGCGACTACGTCGTCGATGGTGTAGGAGCCGGGCGCGGCCACCCAGGACAGGGTCCCGGACAACCTGGGAGGGATCATCACACGGTGCTCGATTATCTCGGTCTCCGGGACCGTCCCCAGGATGTCTCCGCCGGTCACGGCAGCTCCAGCCGCGAGGACGGGCGTGAAGTCCCAGAGCTTCCCGTGATCCAGGCCGGGGATGTTCACTCCCCTCGTGATCCAGTCTCCCGACTGTTCGCGGACCTTGTCGAGCGGCCTCTGGATCCCGTCATAGATCGAGGACAGGAGCCCCGGGCCTAGTTCGAGCGACAGCGGCTCACCGGTGCTGTAGACCGGGTCGCCGGGTCCGAGCCCCCCGGTCTCCTCGTAGACCTGGATGGACGCCATGTCGCCCTTGATCTCGATGATCTCGCCCAGCAGCCTCATGTCTGAGACGTAGACGACATCGTACATCCTGGCCTCTGTCATGCCCCCGGCAACGACCAGCGGGCCAGCGACCTTCCTAATGGTACCCTTTGTCATCGGCAGGAGTCCTCCGGGATCTGAGGGCTATCGCTCTTCCGCCATGAGGTCGACGCCCACGGCTCGCGTTATCTGTTGTCTGATCGTCTCCCCGCCTCGGCCGGCCGACCCGGAGATGCCGGGAAGCACCACTACGGCAGGTATGGCTTTCGTGGCCGTCCTTTCCACTTCCTCGCGGAGGTGGTCCAGCATGGCCTCGGTTATCATTATCACTGCGTCACCCCTGGAAACGGCATTCCTGAAGGCTCTCGAGGCCTCCTCCGCGGTTGCCGGATTCTCGACCGACACTCCGAGAGCCCTGAAGCCCAGGGAGGAGTCCGGATCCCCGATGAATGCGATCCCCTGTCCGGGCATCTCCACCTAACCTCTCGGAAGGCGCTTCTGAAGGCGCATCTTGTCCAGACCGGCGGCCTTTGCGGATAGCAGGATCCTGAGATGGGACATCTCCATCTCCCTCTTCAGGAGGAAGGCTGCCAGCGGGGTAGGTCCGAACAGCTCGAAGGAGCAGGTGTCCAGAATGTCCAGCAGGATCCTCTCGCACTCGCGCTCCAGCTCGAGGAAGGATCTGCTGGTGATGGCATCCCTCACGAACGGAACGAGCCTTTCGAGATCCCTGATCTCTGCGACGAGTTCGGGGAGCGTGCCTCCGGCGGAAGCCCCGGCGAAGCCTTCTGCACCGATCGTGCCTCCCTCCAGCAGGATGGAGGCGGATATCTCCTGCCTGCGTCCGGAAACGACGAATCTCAGGCAGGTGATCAGGTTCCTCATGTCGATCTGGGTTTCGAGGTACCGCCCGAGGTCCGGATCGATCGAGGGAAGCTCCGAAAGCTCAAGCCTCACGGCCATCCTGTCCAGGATCCCGTCGACCGCGAGGGGGGACGGCTCCCTCAGGGAGGCCAGCTCCTCCGCTGCGGCGGCCATGACGGGAGGAAGGTGCGAGCGTTCCTCTTCCTCGAACAGGGCTCCGGACAGGACCGAATGCTCGATGAGGCCGGGCTTCTCCAGGGCGGGCTCCGGACCATCCGCCCCGCAGAGGGCGGCCTTCCAGAGATAACGCGCGTTCCTCGCGTCCCGTCTGTGCAGGATGCCCCTGACCAGGCCCGGATCCTCCGCGAGTTCGGTCAGCTCCTGCTCGGTTGCCGAGAGCGCGGCATCGAAGACAGCCTCGAAGGCACCCTGGGCCAGGCCGGGGAAGCGCCCGTACCAGGTGTCGGAGAGGAGCCGGGACGCCTCGGTCGCATCCGATGCGGAGAGGAGCATCTGCCAGGTCCTGGTGTTCAGCAGGTCCTTCTCCAGTGCGCCGACCCTGCCGTTGGGGAAGAGGTAGAGGTTGCTCATCCGTCGTGCCCGGAGAGCAGCGGCGAGAGTTCCATGACGATACGCTCCCGCTCCAGGGAGGCCAGCATCGAGAATGTGGCGTTAAGGCTGACTCCTCCGGAGGTCATCACCACTCCGCCTCGGCCGTTGTGCCGGAGCGGGGAAAGATGGAAGGACCTGCCGGGGCTGGAAGCCCGGTCGAGCAGGTCGGGGGTGATGCGGCTCTCGTCCGTGGGGGATATCCTGACCTCGATGTCCCCCTGCATCCGGCAGCTCGCGAGGATTGACGAGACAAGGCTCCTGTACTCGTCATCGGGCAGCCCGGCGAGCCTTTCGACTGCCAGGGAGATGGACCGGTCCAGGAGCGTGCGCCGCGCGTTCTCGACCATCCGGCCGGCTTCCCGTACGGCATGGAAACGGAGCCTTGCTTCGAGGTCCGACGAATCCCGTGAAATCTTCTCGAGCGCCCTGGCGAACTCCTCCTCGAGCCTTTTCCGTGCTCCGTCGAGAGCCGACCGGCGCTCGGACTCGGCTGCCGCGGCGAGAGAGGCAGCCTCTGCCGCCGCGTCTTCCCTGATCCTGCCCGCGATGTTGTCCAGAGACATCCCGGCCGGCCTACGGAAGCATGAGGAAGGAGACGAGGAAGCCGAGGATCGCGTAGAACTCGACGAATACTGCTAGAATGAGGCCCTTGGTCGCGTCTGCGGGCTGCTTGGAGGCGAGGGCGACGCCCGAGACGCCCACCTTGGCCTGGTGGATTGCGGACAGGAGCCCTGCGAATGCGACGGGGATGCCGGCCAGGAAAGCCTGCCAGGCGAACGCAGGCGTCAGGACCTGGGTCGCCTGTATCCTGCCGAGCAGCAGGAATGCGATGACGAACCCATAGATTCCCTGCGTCCCCGGAAGCGCCACGAGCAGCAGGAGCTTTCCGAACTTCTTCGGATCGACGCTGAGGACGCCGGCCGCCGCCTGGCCCACCATGCCGACGCCGATGGCGGATCCGATACCGGCGAGTGCGACGGCCAGAGCGACTCCGGAGTATGCCAAGAACTCGTTCACCTGTTACTCCCTTCGGGATTCTTACGGATGATGTTGATATACTGCGGTTTATAGCGTAGTGGCACGAACGGCGCACCGGTGCCCTCGTAGAACTTTCCGAAGAACTCGACGAACTGGAGCCTTGCTGTGTGTATGAAGCCGCCCAGTATCCCCATGGACAGGTTGAAGGCGTGCCCGAAGACCAGGACGGGGATCGAGACTAGGAGCCCGACGCCGGGGATGTCGGTGCCGGGGAGCATCCCTGAGATCTGGTTCACGACGGTCGCGATGATCCCTCCGGAGAGGGAGAGGGCGAACAGCCGGGAGTAGGACAGCGCGTCCGCGAGGATGTTCACGATGCCGTACGCCGCCATGGCTCCGAGACCGACCTTCCCGAATCCCTTCGCTTCACGCCCGCCCATCACGAAGATCAGCACCGCGCCTGCGAGCAGACTCTTGAGGAAGATCCCGTCCAGAGGACCTTCGATGTCATAGAGGACCCCGTTCAGCAGATAATGGTTGAAGAGCCATGGGAAGAGCCCCAGGGATGACAGGAGCCAGCCGCCCTGTTCCAGGATCGCGGTCGCCCGCTCGCCTGCGCGCCATCGCTTCAGGAAGTTGATGACGACACCGGTCAGGAGCTGGACCACGCCGAGCGCCATGGCGACATAGAGGAACTGCTTGGAGAGGCCGAACTGCCCTCCTCCGGGGACGAGAGAATCGAGGAGCCCGGCGGGAGCGGTCATCCAGGGGGGGAGGACCGCCCTGTCGATGCCGAAGAATGCCCCGAGGAACACTCCGACCAGGATGGTGGCAATCCCGCCCTGGAATAGCACCCCGAACAGCCTGTTCCTCCGTCCCTTCCTCCTGGCGGACAGGAGGCCCAGAGCGGAGACGAGGGTGAGCACGAGACCGTACCCGGCGTCCCCGATGCAGATGCCCAGGAAGAGGGCGTAGAAGGGAGCCATCAGAGGCGTGGGATCCGGATCGGATGGGGCTGGACTGCCGAACATGTCCGTCAGCATGACGTACGGATCCATCAGGGGGGCCTCGGAAAGGGCCGAGGGGGGAACCTCCCCCTCGAGAGGCTCGACTCTTTCGACGAATGCGAAGCCAAGAGCGGAGATGTCGGCCTGGAGACGCTCCATGTCATGTTCCCTGACCCAGCCGTGGAGCAGGAAGAGCCTGTCTCCGACGAGCCCGGCGCTCGATGCGGAGGTCTTCTCCAGAAGGAGACCGGCCGCATCCCTGAGGTCCTCGAACAAGGGGAGCTCCCTGGCGAGGGCTTTGGCTTCGGAACGGAGCTTCTCGAGACGGTTCCCGAGCGCCCTGCTCCGGAGCATGGCATGGTCCAGCAGGTCGCGGGGAGTTCCCCGGCGATCGCCGAAGTCGACGGGAGCGAAACCCAGCCGGGCGACTTCCTGCCTCAGCTCCTCGCCAGCCTCCTCGTGGAAGATCACGAGCACCTTCGAGGCTTCGTCCCTGCCGCCCGGCGACCCGATCTCCTCGACTGCGAGGAGGGGCTCCCGCTCCGAGAGTTCGAGCAGGGACCGGACGGCCCCCTGCGGGCATGTGCCGGCCGTGACCGCAAAGGAGCCGTGTCTGCCGAGCACGCCGAAGGGGAAGGGCAGATCCGCCCATTTCGAGAGGAAGGCCGTTTCCTCATTCGTTTCATTGAGATCGCCCTGCCGCTCGGACATGAGCATGGCGACGCGCCAGGCTCTTGTCGCCCTCCAGAGCAGGTCCCCGTCCTCGAGGAGGGCGACCAGCCTCTCGACAGGGATGGACCGCGGAACGGCCCCGAATCGCTCATGGAAACTCGGTTTCGGCGAGTGCTCGCGGAGGAATCCGATAACCGCCTCGAGATCGTCTATCCGGCCGGCTAGGAAGGTCGTGTCCATCCCCGCAGGCAGCAGCCAGTCGGGGGCGTCTTCCCGGGATGCGGGGTGGAATGCCCCGGACGACTCGAGAAGTGCCATCAGCCTGTCGCGCACCGACGAGTGGCAGACGACGCGGATCCTGGAGACGGGAGCGAGCGCCAACTCAGTCGGTCCGTCCGGAGAGGAGCCCGACGAGGATGGCGAAGGCTCCGTCGACCAGGCGGCTCTCCTTCCCGCCCAGCGAGACGATCCCGTCCTCGGCAGTGCGCAGGAGGGTCTCCCTTTCGGTAGCGATCCCGCCGCGGACGGCGGCTTCCCTCCTCCTGGCCTCGGCGCCCGCCCGGCGGGTCAGTTCCTCCTCGAGAGAGGCGATCTCCCCGGGTATCCCGGCCAGCGTCGCGGCTGCCTTTCTCCTGGCGTCTTCAATCTCTTGCCTGGCCTCCAGCTCGGCCTGCTTCAGGGTGTCGAGGGAGCCTGTCAAACCGGTTCCGCCTTTCGACCAAGTGGTCTTTCTGCTTCAGGCACTTGTGGAAACAACCTGCCAAACACCTTTATGTGAACCATGCATCGCATTGCACTGCGAGTAGTTGTCCTGTTCTCCACAGGAGGAGGTCTTTATCCACATTTTCCACACGGCAGGATCAGGACTCGTGCTCGCCCTCGGGTCTCATCCGGCAGTTGCCCTCGAAGAAGACTCCGTCCTCGATGATGAGGGACCGGGTGAAGATGTCGCCTTCGACCCTGGAACCATGCTGGAGCTCGAGCTGCCTGTCCGCCCGGATCGTCCCTATCACGGTCCCGCCCACTATCGCCTGGGTCGCGCTCACATCCCCCCTGATCAGCCCGTCGTGTCCCACCGTGAGAGTTCCTGTCACGTCGATCTGGCCTTCGACAGTTCCGTCGACCCGCAGTCCGCCGTCCATCCGGAGGGTTCCGTTGAACACGCTCCCGGAGCCGACTATCGAATTCATCGAAGACGAACGCGACGAATCATCACGGCTCATAGCAGCCTCCCTAGGAACGCCGGATCCTCAGGGCCCGGCAAGCTCCGAAATGTTTTCGAGCCTCTGGCGCACGAGCCGTATCTCCTCCAGCAGGACTTCGATCGAATCGAGCCTGGCCTCGATGCCGCGTGTCGCCGCGAGAGAGTCCTCGAGTAAGGCTACACGCGACGAGAGGGAGCCCGATCCGGCTTCCCCGGCCGCCTGCCGGACGACGATGTACGCAGCACCCAGGAGGAGGAGTATAGCAAAAACGACCCCGAGCCGCAGCAGAACTAGCATTCGCCCCGAGACCTCGAACTGCCTCGAAGGCCTGCCTCCGTGCGGGATCAGTGAAACGGTCAGCCCCTTGTTCATGGACGTGTCCCGGTTCGATGCGGCCGGGGTGCGGCCAGGCGTGTTCCACCGGTTCCCCGGATCCACCTGATGATGCGTCCCATGATCACAGCCTCTCCATGAGGCCGCGGATGTCCTCCCGGCCAAGGCCGGCTCCAAGGGCGGCCATGAGGAACAGCCTGAGCTTGTGCCCGTGCATGTCCCCGGCGAGCAGCGCACCGCGCGCCGCAAGGTCCGAGCCGCCTCCGGGATAGCCGTAGACTCCGAGCACCCTTCCCACATAGCATCGGCTCACCACGGCCACGATCATGCCCGATGAGCAGGCGTCCCCGGCGGCGTCGGCCACGTCCGGCGGTACGTTCCCCCTGCCGAAGGCTTCCAGCACAACGGCCCTGTCGCCCTTTTCCATGCAGAAGCGCAGCTCCCTCGCACCGAGACCCGCGGCGACCCTTACAAGCCCGACCCTCTCGTCCAGTTCGAGCCTTCCCGGCGGGAGGTGGAGGCTCCAGCACGGCCTGTTGACCAGAAAAACCCGATCCTCGTCGACGAACCCGAGCGGACCGTAACCCGGTGATGCGAAGCTGCTGACATTGCTCGTGTAGGTCTTGGTCACCCTGCCTGCGGCGTGGATCTCGTCGTTCAGCACTACGGCAACTCCGAAGTTATGAAAATCCGGACTGGTGGCCGTGAGCAGGGCGCCCCTGACGTTCCTGGGACCGTCCACCCCCAGCTCGGCCGAGCTCCTCATGGCGGCAGTGAAGACGACCGGACACTCGGGCCCCAGGCTGATGTCGGCCATGAATGCGCTCTCCTCCAGAGTGTCCGTGCCGTGGGTGACGACTATCCCGTCGTACCTGGCTGATCGCTGGAGGCCGTCGAGAAAACGGCAGAGCTCCGCCATCCTGGACGGAGTCATGTGGGGGCTCGGCAGGGAGAAGAGCTTGAACTGCTCTATCCGGTAGCCGTCCGGGACCATTCCCTCGGGCAGCTGGACGTTCCCCTGCTCCGCTCCCGCGGCGGACTCGTCCAGATGGAAACCGCCCGGCCCCGGGACCATCTCTATCGTACCGCCGGTCGATACCAGCGCGGCTTTCATTCCTCCCGCTCCTTCAATCCGTCACTGCCTGGACAGACCGAGCAGGTGCTTCTTGAGTTCGTCGGGGTCGTCCGCAAGGGCTGTCACTCCGTTGATGAAACCCTCTCTGCCGTGGAGGCCGTCCATCAGGTGGATGAGTTCCGTATCCTTGCTGACGGCCTCGAGCAGCACGGGATGCCCCTCGAGCACCCCGAGCAGCTCCTCCCGGGCGGGGTCGAGAGTCCATCGGAGAAGCGTTGCGACAACGTCGGCATTGTCCCTGTAGCGGCGCCTCATCTCGGCGCTGATCTCCTCCGCCTCGACAGCCGTGATCTCGCCCTTGCGGCGCCTGATGCTCCGGAACACCTCAGAGGCGGCCTCGAATGCCTCCCGTGCGGCCTCGGCCACGCCGAGAGGCTCCCGCCCGCTTCCGGACAGCAGCCAGACCCCGTTGAGGCAGTCCCTTATGCCGAGCTCCTGCCTCCGGTCCTCGAAATCCAGAGTGACTTCCTCGATGGTAAGGAAC
The DNA here is from genome assembly GCA_963718745.1 of Candidatus Fermentibacterota bacterium. Classification (GTDB taxonomy): domain Bacteria; phylum Fermentibacterota; class Fermentibacteria; order Fermentibacterales; family Fermentibacteraceae; genus Fermentibacter. Next base: position 1,446,416 of record OY970370.1, read on the forward strand.
AGGGGTCCGAACCTCCTGAGGAATCTGACCTGGGCGACCACTCCGGGTTCCCTGGCGACCCTGTCGAGGAGGCGGTCGACGAGCTTCTCCCTGTTGCCCAGCCCTGCGACGACGAGTTCGATCCTGCTCATGGCGCGACGGCGCCACAGCGGACGGAAGAGCTGCTTCTCGGCCGCCTTGAGAGCCAGCACGACACCGGATTCGCCCACCCCGTACGAGCCTGTGGAGAGGCATCTCTGGAAGGCAAGCAGCAGCTCGTCGCCACCGGTCTCGTTGCCCAGGAAGTCCGCGACTTCGAGGAAACCGTCCGTCAGAGTGTCCAGCTCGGGGGTCCTGGAACCGTCGAGCAGCAGGAGATCGATCAGGCAGTTCCCCAGAGGGGTGAAAAGCTCCATCCTCCAGGTGCGGCTTGCTGTTTCACCGGATCTGTCCGTCGAACGGCGGGAAAAAACGCGTTCTGCCCGATCGGCGACGTGCGGTGAGACCAGCCCTTCCCCCTGCTCATGGAGCCTGAACAGCTCCAGCAGCTCGCCCTGTGCGAGGTCGGAGATGGTGCCCAGGCCCTCCCGCGGGTTCCGGAGCATCTGCGGCCTGGCCAGGAGTCCGGCTCTGGACAGGCCCTCCCAGAGCTTCCGCGCCTGGTGGACGAAGACACGCTGCACCTTCCTGTCGCCTGTGAGGACTCTCGCGACCTGGGTCGCCTCCTTGAGCAGGATGGCCTCGGACGCCCTGACCGTGCTCCAGCCGGAGTAGACCCCGGAAGCCCAGTTCTCGGGTATCTCGGGGGCGACTTCGCCCTTCCGGCCGCCCAGGATCCGGATCTTCACGGCGTAGGACTCGATGAGCAGGTGTTCCAGCCGGCTCGCGACCTCGTTGAGATACCCAGCACCGGCAGGCAGCCCCTGGACGGACCTCATGGCCTGGGAGGCGATCGACTCGACGAAGAGAGCGAGGGTGCCCGGCTCGTCCGGGAGTATCTCTATGGCCGTGGGCAGGACCTGCCCGAAGAACGACGACCCCGTCCTGGTCTGCCATCTCGCTATCTGGGGGTCCGCGTCGCTCGCCGAGTAGGAGGGCATGAGCTGTCTGACGAGGTCCATCATCCTGGTGGGCGTTATCGTGTCCAGTGCCTCGGGGCAGTCCACGAGCGCCGTGATTATCCGGGGAAGCCCCTTCTCCAGGAACTGGGCAAGCGTGTTGTCGGAGGGGTCCTGCCAGGCGGCCTGTCGACCGAAGGCGGTGCAGAGGGTCCTTACCGTCTCGACAAGGCTGGAGGCCCTCTCTCCTTCGAGCCCCGGAACCTTCAGGAGGTCCGATATCGAATTGTCGATCGTCTTGGCGCCGTCACCCGTCCTGAAGAGCCTCTTCAGCAGTTCGTGCTCGGTATCCCGCACGCGGCCCTGCGCGGGCATCCCGTTGTACTCGACAACGGCGGCCGAGAGGTACTCCTCGAAGACGTCGCCCCGTGCGCTGATCTCCTCGAGGAGGGGAGTGACGATGCGGTCGAGGAACCTGAGCATCCGGGCCTGGGAACCCAGCTTCTCGACTGCGTCGCAGACGGAGCGGAAGGCGTCCGTTTCCTCGGCGGCGAGAGCGGAGAGCCACTGGGGCGGGATGCTCGATAGCAGCCTGTCTCTGTCTGCCGGGGAGAGGAGGGAGAGGAGCCTTGCGCACTGGCCCGTCTTCCGGAGGATAACGGCCTTGTCCGGGGTGAGGCTGGTCCGCAGCAGGAGTGCGGCGGACTGGAATATCTCGTGTATCGACAGCGTGGGGATCGTCAGGACTTCCTCGATTACCTCGAGGCACTCCGAGGGGTCCTGCTGCATCACCAGGGCCTCCAGAACCCTCGCCATGGCATTCCTGTGGGCGCGGGAAGGATCCTTCTCCTCGGCGTCGTTTCCGACAAGCCTTATCAGCCTGAACCAGGTATCGACGGGATGTATCGGAACGCTCCCCGTCACTCCGGACAGGAACTCCACCGCGTTGAGGACCTGCGCCTCCTGGACCTGACCCTCGAACTTCTCGATGAGCATCATGAGGACAGACGTGTCGAGCACCCCGCCGCCGGCGAGTACGGCGAGCTTCACGAGCGCCTCGCCGACCCTGCGCGGGTTGGTGAACGAGCCTCGCAGCGCGGTGACCTGGACTATCATCTCGATCTCGCCCACCGACTCGAGCGCCCCGTGAACTTCGGGAAGCGTCGCGAGAGCCTCTTCGATGATCTCCCTGTCCTGCTCGCCGAACATCACTCCTGTCACGCGCACTCTGACCTCCGCCAGGATCGCGTCCAGGTCGCCGCTCTTCTCAATCTGCCCGAGCACCCCCGCGAGCAGCTGCATGGACTGCTGAGGGATCGCTATGCCTCTCAGGCGTCTGAGCAGGAGCTCGCCCAGGCGCGCCACCGCCCTCCAGAGTGGCAGGGAGTCGTCGTCCAGGAACTTGCAGCCCATCTCCGCACCGAAGTCCAGGAGTGTTTCGCGGGTGTGGGGGGAGGCATCCTTCGTCATGCTCTCGGCCAGCTTAAGCGCCTGGATCACATCCGGTCCGCCAGTGGCGGTCCTGTCCAGCCAGAAGCAGAAACGCTCGGGCCAGCGGCCCGCCAGCTGGAGGAGGAAGTGTATCATGGGAGAGGACCTCGGCCCCTCGCCGACACCCCTCAGAGCCCTGAAGAAGAGCGCGAGGACCTTCTCCAGGTCCATCCCGGTCACTGAGCGGAGCTGTTCCCACATCCAGGCGAGCTGGAAGAACTCCATGACCGCCGTGGGATAGGATGATGGCAGCAGGCCGTTGACGGCGCTCAGCCACTTCCTCACCAGCAGAGGTTCGACAGGAGGAGGGGTCGAGATGAGGGAGAGGCTCTCGACGAGCCTCTCCCTCGATGCGGCACTCAGTTTGGAGACGATCAGGGATACGTCCGAACAGACCGGCTCCCAGCCCTGCCGGTCGAAGACTCTCAGGCTCGAGAGCTCCATGACGATTGCTGGATCGACGTGTGAAGAATCCAGCAGTTCGACAGGTAGAGCCGCTTCGGTCCGAACTTCCGGAACTGGAGATGGGCGTGGCTCGTTGGCCACATGCCACAGCTTCAGTTTCTTAGCTAGGACTGCCGCCGTCGGATTCTTCGACTGTTCCGTCCCCGGCATCATGCCCTTCGAGCACCTCGTCGGTTTCGGGTTCCACTATTGCGGCATCTACGATCATATCGCCGGACGGCAGACCCATGAGTCGGACCCCCTGGGTGTTCCGTCCGCATCGCCTGACGTCCGCCACGGACAACCTTATCACCATAGCATGAGAAGACACAAGGATCAAATCGTCGTCCTCGCGCACCTGCCGTACGGCGACGACCGGACCGTTCCTCTCCACACCCCTGATGTTCCTGACGCCCCTGCCGCCTCTGCGGTGCATGGGATAGTCGCTGACGGGCGTCCTCTTTCCGTAGCCGTTCCCGGTCACGGTCAGGATGTCGCCGTCCCCCTGCAGCACGACCATGGAGACGAGCTCGTCTCCCTTCGAAAGCCTGACCCCCCTGACACCGCTCGTGAAACGGCCCGTCAGCCTGATCTCGTCCTCGGAGAAGTGGTTCGCCTGACCCAGTCGGGTGCCGAGGAGGATCTCCGCGTCGCCCGGGGTCAGCGCCGCTCCCAGCAGGGTTGCTCCCTCGGGGAGCCTTATGGCCCTGATCCCCCTGCGACGGGGGCGGCTGTACTCGGAAAGCGGAGTCTTCTTCAGCGTGCCGTCGGTCGTGGCCAGGAAGAGGTTACCGCCCTGGGAGAAGTCCCTCACGCACACGGTGGCGACAGGCCTGTCTCCCTCCTGGAGCTGGAGGAGGTTCACGACGGCCTTCCCCTTGCTGTGCCGGCCTTCCTCGGGGATCCGGTAGACCTTCAGCCAGTGGCAGAAGCCGAGAGCGGTGAAGAACAGGATGCTCGTATGGCTCGTTGCTATGAAGATCTGCTCGAGGCTGTCCTCTTCGCGGGTCGAAGCCCCGACCAGACCCTTCCCGCCGCGCCTCTGGCTCTTCCAGGTGTCCAGCGGCAGGCGCTTTATGTAGCCGGCCCGCGACACCATGATGACCATTGCGTCGTCCGGGAGGAGATCCTCCATCTCCATGTCCGAGGACTCGGCCGATTCTATCTCGGTGCGGCGCGGTTCGCCGTAGGCGGCCGCCGCGGCCTCGAGCTCTGAAAGCACGACCGCACTGAGCTCCCTGCGGTCGCCGATGATCAGGTCGAGCTTCGCGATCTCCAGTACGAGTCCGCGATATTCCTCGTCCAGCTCGGCCCTCTCGAGAGAGGTCAGCCTGTGGAGACGCATGTCCAGGATCGCCTGGGCCTGCTTCTCGGAGAATTCGAATCCGGCCATGAGTGAGGTCCGGGCCTCCTCCTGGTTCCGGGATGACCTGATTATCGAGATGATCTGATCGATGACGTCCAGAGCCTTCAGCAGGCCCTCGAGGATGTGCGCCCTCTCCTCGGCACGCGCCTTCTCGAAAAGGCAGCGCCTCAGGATCACATCCTGGCGGTGGTCGAGGAACAGGCTCAGCATCTCCTTCAGATTGAGCCGCTGCGGCCTGTTCTCCACGAGGGCCAGCATGTTGGCGCCGAAAGTGACCTCGAGATCGGTGTGCTTGTACAGCTGGTTGAGAACGATCTCCGCTACGACCTCGCGCTTGAGCTCCACGACGACGCGCATGCCCTCGCGATCGCTCTCGTCACGGATGTCGGAGATCTCCGGGAGCTTCTTCTGCTTCACGAGATCGGCCATCGCGGTTATCATCGACGACTTGTTCACCTGGTAGGGTATCTCCGTGATGATTATCGCGTCGCGGCCGCGCTCGGACTTCTCGATCGAGGCCCGTCCCCGCACCGTGATGGAGCCGTGCCCGGTGGTGTAGGCCTCCCTGATGCCGGAGCGGCCCATGATTATGCCGCCGGTCGGGAAGTCCGGACCCTTCACGACCTTCAGGAGGTCGTCCATCGTCGTGTCCGGATCTTCGAGGAGGAGCCGGCAGGCGTCCACGAGCTCGCGCAGGTTCTGCGGAGGGATGTTCGTGGCCATCCCGACTGCGATTCCCGATGAACCGTTAAGGAGCAGGTTCGGCACGCCGGATGGCAGGACGACGGGTTCGGAGAGGCGCTGGTCGAAGTTCGGGGTGAACTCGACGGTCTCCTTGTCGATGTCGCGGAGCATCTCTTCGCCGATCCTGGACATGCGGGCCTCGGTGTACCTGTAGGCTGCAGCAGGATCACCGTCGACCGATCCGAAGTTGCCCTGACCCTCGATGAGCGGGTGCCTCAGGGAGAAGTCCTGGGCCATCCTCACGAGGGCGTCGTAGACCGCGCTGTCTCCATGGGGGTGGTACTTGCCCAGCACGTCGCCGACCACGGTGGCGGACTTCTTGAAAGCCCTCTGATGAGTCAGCCTCTGCTCGTACATGGAGTAGAGGATCCTCCTGTGGACCGGCTTCAGCCCATCCCTCACGTCCGGGAGCGCCCTGGATACGATCACGCTCATGGCGTACTCGAGGTAGGAGCGCTTCATCTCGTCTTCTAGATCGACCAGTATCACCCTGCTGCCGGGAACGGCCGGCAGGACGGGAGGGGCCGCTTCTGGGGACTTGTTGTCAGACATCGAGGTTCCTCACCTCCGATGCGTGCTTCTGGATGAACTCCCGGCGAGGCTGGACCTCGTCGCCCATGAGCACGGAGAACACGTGGCTGGCTTCTACGGCGTCCTCCATGCGGATCTTCACTATGGTCCTCGTGGTCGGATCCATGGCCGTAGTCCAGAGCTGGGAAGGGTTCATCTCGCCGAGACCCTTGTACCTCTGCACAGTGGATTTGTCGTTTCCGGACTCGGCCAGGATCTGGTCCCTCTCCCTCTCGTTGTAGGCATAGGCGGACTTCTTGCCCGTGTGTATGCCGAACAGGGGCGGCTGCGCGATGAAGATGTGCCCCTGCTCGATCAGGGAGGGCATGTACCTGTAGAAGAAGGTGAGCAGGAGCGTCCTGATGTGTGCGCCGTCGACGTCCGCGTCGGTCATGATGATTATCCTGCCGTACCGCAGCTTCGCCAGATCGAAATCCTCGTCGCCCACTCCGGCTCCGAGGGCGGTCACTATCGTCTTTATCTCGGCGTTGCCGAGGATCTTGTGCAGAGGCGCCTTCTCCACGTTGAGGATCTTGCCCCGCAGCGGGAGTATCGCCTGGTTGAAGCGGTTCCTGCCCTGCTTGGCGCTGCCGCCAGCCGAATCTCCCTCGACGATGAAGACCTCGGACTCGACGGGATCGGTGGATGTGCAGTCGGCGAGCTTCCCGGGAAGGGCTGCGGTCTCGAGCGCGCTCTTCCGCCTGGTAAGCTCGCGCGCATTCCTGGCGGCAAGCCTCGCGGCGCTGGTCTCCTGGCATTTCTGCACCATCTTGCGGGCTACCGGCGGGTTCTCCTCCATGAAGGTCGTGAGGCCGGTGTAGAGGATCGATTCGACGGCACCCTTCACGTCCCTGTTCCCCAGGCGGGTCTTGGTCTGACCCTCGAACTGGGGGTTGGAGAGCTTCACGCTGATGACGGCGGTGAGGCCCTCCCTCACGTCGTTACCGCTGAAGGCATCGTCGCTTTTCTTGAATATGCCGTAGGAGGTGGCGTAGTCGTTCAGGACGCGGGTGAGCGCCGCCCTGAAGCCGGTCAGATGAGTCCCGCCGTCGATCGTATTGATGTTGTTCGCGAAGGAGAAGGTCTCCTCCTGGTATCCCGTGTTGTACTGGATGGCGCATTCCACGAGCATCGAGGAGCCGTCCTCGAGAGCGACGTCCCGGGAGATGTAGACCGGCTCCGTGTGGAGCGTGTGCCTGCTCTCGTTGAGGAACTGCACGAACGAGACGATCCCGCCCTCGTAGCAGAAGTTGTGGCTCTTCCCGCCGGCATCCGGTCTCTCGTCCACGAGGCTTATCGCGAGACCGCTGTTGAGGAAGGCGAGCTCGCGGAGCCTCCTGGAGAGGATGTCGAAACTGAAGACGGTCTCCTCGAAGATCTCGGCATCGGGCTTGAATGTGACAAGCGTACCGTTCTCGGTGCAGGTGCCCGCGGCCGTGAGGTCGGTGACCGGGATGCCTCTCTGGTATCGCTGCCTGTATTTCATCCCGTTCTTGGAGACTTCCACCTCGAGCCATTCCGAGAGGGCGTTGACCACGCTCAACCCGACGCCGTGAAGCCCTCCGGATACCCGGTAGGCTTCGCTGTCGAACTTCCCTCCGGCGTGCAGCTTCGTGAGAACTATCTCGAGCGCGGGTCTGTTGAACTTCGGGTGGGGGTCGATGGGAATGCCGCGCCCGTTGTCCTGGACTGCAACTATGTCGCCTTCCATCAGCCGGATGTCTATGTGCGTGCAGAACCCCGCCTGGGCTTCGTCGACGCTGTTGTCGACAACCTCCCAGACCAGATGGTGCAGCCCGGTCTGGCTCGTGGATCCGATGTACATGCTGGGGCGCTTCCTGACGGCTTCGAGGCCTTCCAGGACCTGTATCGAGCCGGCGTCGTAGCGTCCTCCGTTCAACTGGGACAAATCAGCTTCTCCTTCCGGCGGGTCTGATCCGGATCGCCCGCAGCGGCACGCCCGTCTCCGACCGCAGCCTCTCCATCAACTCACCTTCGCGCGATCTGACCTCGAACAAAGCGGCGGGATGCATGCTCTCGACTATCAGGAAGCCGTCCTCGAGATCGAGTACCCTCGTAAGAACCCTCAACTCCTCGCCTACCGCGCCGGGCCACGCTCTTTCCAGCAGGGCCAGCGGAGACGGCTGCAGGAGGGAGCCGTCCGACAGAATCTCATTGATCAGCGAGGCGATGCTTCTCAATACGCAATGACCCCGCGGTGCCGGGGGCACCGCTCGCGATCTACGGTATGACTGCCTACCCTGTGGCTCCGGGGAGTCTTACCGGCATCAGGAGAGACAGATGAGCAATTCCGGGTTCCGGCGATTCGTTCTCGAGAACGACGGCGGAAGCGCTGTTCTTGAGCTTGAGGACTATCTTGTCGCCGGTCATGTTCTTCAGGATCTCCATCAGGAAGTCTGCATTGAAGCCTACCTGTATCGCCTCTCCGGTGTAGTCCCCCTGCAGCTTCTCACGGGCTTCGCCCGCATCTGTGTTCTCGGCCTGGACTACGATGTTGTCCTTCTCCAGAGACAGCTTGACCTGATGAGTCGCAGGGTTGGCGATGATCCTCATCCTCCTGAGGGCGGAGTTGAGGTCCTCCCTGCCGATGACCAGGCTCTTGTCGTTGTCGCGCGGGATGACCTTCTCATAGGGAGGATAGGGGCCTTCGATCGTGCGGCTGAAGATCGTCGTGGAGCCGAACTCGAAGGAGATCTGGCTGCCCTGGAAGCTGACCCGGACATCCCCGTCCTCGCCGATCCGCGCCAGGAGGCTCAGGGCCTTGGGGGCGACTATCGCCTCGTAGACGGCCTGGGATGTGACCTGCGAGAGATGGATCCTGGCGAGCCTGTGTCCGTCCGTCGCGACCATCTCGAGGCCTTCGGGGCTGAGCTTCCAGAGCTCTCCGTTGAGTGCGGGACGGTAGTCCTCGCGCGCAACGGCGAAGGAGGTCCTCCGGATAGCCGAAGAGAGGACGGAAAGCGGTATGGACGTGGAAGCGGAATCGACCTTCGTGGGCAGCTCGGGATAGCTGTCCCTGGCGGAGCCGGCGACGACGAAGGAGCTGTCGCCGCAGTTGATGTTGATCCTGCTTCCGGTACCGCTTATGTGGACGTCGGACTCGGAGAGTTCACGGACTATCTCGTGGAGCTTGCGGCCGGGTATCGCCACGGCACCGGGAGTCGTCACGGTCGCGGGAACGCTCGTGGTTATCGTGGTGTCCAGATCGGTCGCGGCAAGGTTCAGCTGGTCCCTTCCTGCCTCGACGAGGATGTTGGTGAGAGCGGGCAGGTTGGTTCTGGGGGGCACGGCGGCGGCAACTGTGTTGAGACCCTTGAGCAGCTCTGCCTGGGAAACGAGGAGCTTGATCATCATGCAGCCCTCCGGGGAACGGCTGGGACCAGTAGTAACAAAGAAAACAGCAACAAATGATGATTACTATTATACCGAAGAAGTTGTGGAACTGCTAGGGTTGAGCTAGCGGGGCAACGAGCTCCGATGTGGAGAAAGATGTCCATATCCGGATAGTATGATCCGGGTTTTCCACAGAGGCTGGTTCTGCACGGGGTATGTGACCGGGTTCTGGACAGGATCAACCCGAGAGCCTCGTCCTGAGATCGAGGATCTTCCTCCGCAGAGCGGCGTCCTCCGCCGAGAGCTGCCTCACGCGGTCGATCGCGTTGAGCACGGTGGAATGATCGCGTCCCGAGAAGAACCTGCCGATCTCCACGAGCGAGATGTCGGTCAATTCCCTTATCAGGAACATCGAGACCTGCCTGGGGACGAGTATGTCCCGCCTCCGCTGCTTGCCGCGGAGCTGTGCGGGGGCGACCGAGAAGACCTCGGCGACGGCGGCGGTTATCACTCCCGGAGTCAGCCTCTGCGCCGAGGAGCCGAACGCGTCGGAAAGGACCCTCTTCGCGAGAGTGAGGTCTATCGGAGTGCCGTTGATCCTGCTGGATGCCGCCAGGCGGTGAACGGCTCCCTCGAGCTGCCTGACGTTGTTCCTGATCGTCGAAGCAATGAAGTCGAGTACTTCGGCCGTGAAGAACTCCCCCTCGTCCCTGACCTTGAGTTCGAGTATCGCCATGCGGGTTTCATAGTCGGGCGGCTGGATGTCCGCTACGAGTCCCGACTGGAACCGCGAGACGAGCCGCTCCTCGAGCCCGGGGATCTCGCCTGGGAGCCGGTCGGATGTGAATACGATCTGCCTTCCGGTCTGGTAGAGGTCGTTGAAGCGGTGGAACAGCTCCTCCTGCGTCTGGGCCTTCCCGCCGAGCGACTGGACGTCGTCCATCAGCAGAAGATCGACATCCCGGTAGATCCTCCTGAACTCATCCACGTTCTGGCGGCCGAGGGATGTGACGAACAGGTGCAGGAACTGCTCGGACGAGACATAGACGAAACGCTTGTCCGGATGGATCCTCCGGACCTCGTGGGCTATGCCCTGGATGAGATGCGTCTTCCCGAGGCCCACGCCTCCGTAGATGAAGAGCGGGTTGTAGGATGGGCTGCCGGGGTTCATCGCGACGGCCCTGGCTCCGGCATAGGCCAGCTCGTTGCTCGGGCCCGCTACGAACCGGTCGAAGGTGTAGCTGGGATGGAGATAGTTCGACCTGATGGATGTCGGTTGCGCCGCCCCCTGTCCTGTCGGAGCCGGCCCCTGGGGAGCGGTCGAAGGTGGTGCCGGATCCCCGACGCACAGAAGGCTGATGCCCGGACGTCCGCTGAGTTCGCGGAGAGAACCCTGCAGGATGTCGCCGTAGTTCGTCATCGTCCAGCGGGCCATGAACTGGTTCGGGAAGCGGACGATGAACCTGTCGTCCTCCATGGTCTCGAAACTGCAGTCGGACAGCCAGGTACGGAATGTCGACGGCGGTACCGCCGACCGCGCCGCCTCCAGGCACCTGGTCCACAAACCGGATGGATCGATCATGTCTTCCCGGGTCTGTTCCACGCCTGCCTAAAGCCTTGTCCGATATGCCGGACAGGAATTGTCAACAGAGTTGTCCACAGGTTTCACAGAGGCTAACATCATGTTTGTCAATTGGTTACTTTGTTCGACCCGACAGACGGCCGGCAGGATGTTGATATCCAAGCAGCAACATACTTTCCATCCGGGCAACCATCTTGACAGGACCCCGTTAGAGGAGTAGTTTTCCGCTTCGCCTGCGGGAACGACAGGGACAATTTCGTCCCGCCGGGCCCTCCAGTCAAGCCGTCATGAAAAGGCACTCTGGTCATACAGGAGAGGCAAGATGAAAAGAACATTTCAGCCCAGCAACCTTTCGCGCGCGAGGAGACACGGATTCCGGGCGAGAATGGCCACCAGGAACGGTCGCAAGGTCCTGAATGCCAGACGCCGCAGGAACAGAAAACTCCTCGTCCCGTAGCGGGGCGGGCAAGGGATCCTCTCCCGGCCGACTCGCAGGAAAGCCAGGGTTCGAAAGGGTTTTCAGGAGCGGCAGCAGGTTCAGGGGATCGGTCCTCAAAATCGTGAGTCTCGGAAACACCCTGGGCATAACCCGCCTGGGGTTTTCCGTATCGGGTAAAACGGGTTGCTCCGTGGAGAGGAACCTTTTCAGGAGGCGGGTGCGGGAATCGCTCCGCCAGCGCCACGTTCTGCCCGAGGGGCTGGACATTGTCGTCTATCCGGCGGTGAAGCTATCCGAAACGACGAGAATAAGCATAGAGGAGGACCTGGCGGCGTTCATCACGTATCTGTCGCTGCGGCGATAGCTCTCGCGTGCATCGGTTTCTACCGGAGGTTCCTTTCTCCATTCCTGCCGCCGAGCTGCAGGTTCACGCCATCCTGCAGCGAATACGCGGAGACGGCCGTCGGAAGGTTCGGTTTCCTCAGAGGCGGCCTGATGGCCGCTGTAAGAATACTTCGATGCAACCCGTTCTCCCCGGGCGGGCACGATCCTGTACCTGGAGGTCCGGAAGATGAGTGATCAGCAGAGGCTTCTCCTTGCCGCAGTACTGATGTCGCTGGTCCTCCTGGCCGGCTGGATGTTCGGATCGAACAGGCGCTCCGACGGTGATCGGCCGCAGGTCGTCCCGCAGGCGGCGGACACGGCCGCTGCCGTGGTCGATACGGTCATCGTGCAGGATCCCGTGGTCGACGGGACGGTACTCCCGGCGGACTCTGCCGGACAGGAACCCGCTCAGGCGCAGCCGCCCGCGAGGGCCATAACGGTGATAATCCCGGGAGAAGACGGAGAGACGCTCGTCAGAGCCGTGATCTCCACTCTGGGCGGATCGATCGATTCGTGGGTCATGCCGGGATGGCGGAACATGCAGGATGCCGGAGGCGGACCCGTCGACCTCGCGGTCTCTCCGTGGTTCGAGGCGGAGGATTCCTCCGGGGTCACAGGTTTCGGATGCTCGAGCCCGGATACAGTGATCGTCGGCGAATCTACGCGGATCGTGCTGGAGACTGCCGGGGGGCGGACGAGGACTTACACTTTCCGCAGCGGCAGCTACACATTCGATGTCGCGGACGGGGGGGCCGGAGGATTCACCGTGGCCGAGGGGGCGATCCCTGTCACGGAGACCGATGTGGTTCCGAACAACTACTTCAGCGCCGCATGGTTCGCGGAGAAGCACAGATCGAAGAAGACAAAGGATCTGGACGAGCCGATGGCGCTCGGGCGTGTGCTCTGGGTGGCCTCCCGGACGAGGTACTTCACGGTTCTCATGATGTCCGGAGCGGACGAGAGACAGGACGGGACGGCATTCTCCACGGATGACTCCCTCTCGCCGGGGATCACGCTCTCGGATGACAGCATCTCGGTCTACGCAGGCCCGGTCGACTATGACAGGCTGCATGCCCTCGGATCCAGGACCGACAGCCTGGTCGACTTCGGGTGGCCGCTGATCAGATGGATCGGGCAGCTCATCTACATGTTCATATCACGGGTACTGGGCTTCGTCTCCAACTGGGGCCTGCGGATCGTCATACTCTCCGTGGTCCTCAAGCTCGCGCTGATGCCGCTGTCTCTCCACAGCAGCAGATCCATGCGGAAGATGCAGACGATGCAGCCTCTGGTGCAGGAACTCCAGAAGAAGTACGCAAACGACCCGATGAGGCAGAGGCAGGAACTCTCCAAGCTCTACAAGGAGAACGGCGTCAATCCGATCGGCGGATGCGTCCCGCTGCTGCTCCAGATGCCGGTCTTCTTCGCCCTCTACAGGGTGCTCGAGAACTCGGTCAGCCTTCGGGGAGCAGGCTTCTTCCTTTGGATCACCGACCTTTCCAGACCGGAGATCCTGATTCCCTTCGGCGGCAGGATCCTCGGACTGGCGGGCATCGGCCTGCTTCCGCTCCTGATGGGCGCGGCGATGTTCTTCCAGCAGAAGATGACAGTGACCGATCCCTCGCAGAAGAGCATGACCTATCTGATGCCCGTCATCATGACATGGCTTTTCATGCGATTCCCCGCGGGCCTGTCCGTCTACTGGTTCGTGAACAACGTTCTTTCGATCGCTGAACAGAAGCTCATCAGAAGGAGCGCTCCGGCCGCCCCGGCCGGCAAGCCGGCAAAGTAATGGCGTACGGGATCATAGCTGCGCTGGCAACCCCTCCCGGGGTCTCCGCGCTGGCTGTGATCCGTACGAGCGGAGAAGGCTGCGCACGGATGGCGGAGGAATACTTCGGCCTCGCCGAGGGCAGGCTCTCCGGCATGAGAAGGGCGCTGTCCGCATGTCCCGGATCGATCTCCCGCGGGGGCGCAGAAGTGCTCCTCCTGTCCTGGCCCGCCGGCAGGAGCTTCACCGGGGAGGAGATGGTCGAGATCATGTGCCCCGGCTCCATGACCATCGCGGGGGAGATCCTGGGCGGCCTGGAGGCGATGGGTGCGAGACCGTCCGGTCCAGGCGAGTTCACCAGGAGGGCCTTCCTCTCGGGGAGGATGAGCGCGCTCGAGGTCATAGCCCTCTCCTCGATATGGAGATCGGGTGCCGGCGCCGTGATCTCGAGGGAGCTCGAGGATGCGGCTGCCTCGCTCGAAAAGGCGCTCGAGACGGTTCAGGAGTCGCTCGAGGCCGCGATAGAGTTCTCCGAAGAACACCACATCGCTGAAGAAGACATCGAATTCCGGATGGAAGCCGCGGGAGGGTCGGCCAGGGGTCTGGCTTCCGCCGCCTTGCGTGCCGAGGGTCCTGTCCGTGTCTTCCTCGCCGGACCGGTCAACTCGGGGAAGTCCACTCTCTTCAATACGATCACAGGCCGGGAAAGGGCAGTCGTCACCCCCGAGGAGGGGACGACCCGTGACGGGGCCTCGGCTCTGCTGGTTGTGGCGGGAAGGGAAGTGGAGCTGTTCGACACGCCCGGATTCCGTCACGGGGGCAGGTGGGATGCGGACTGCCGGGCGCTCGAGATATCGATCGGCATGGTAGGCCGGGATGACATCGTCGTCTGGATGAGCAGAGGCGGTTCCGAACAACCCGATGGCGAAATCATGGCGAGAGCGGGGATCACGATAGAAGTCGCAAGCCTGGCTGATGAGTGCGGAGGCGGAGGTCTTCGTCTCAGCTCGAGGACCGGCGAGGGAGTCGAAGAATTGAAGGCCAGGATAGCCGCATCGAGGCCGCCCGGGATGCTTTACTGCTGCGCTGCCGGGATAGGACGGCACATCGAGGCGGCCCGGAGCATGTGCGGAGCGGGCGAGATGGCCGCAGCATCGGAGGAGATTGCGGAGGCGATGGAGGCTCTGGCATCGGTCATGGACCGCGGGACGGGGATAGAGCTTGCCGTCGAGAGGGCGCTCGGTCGCCTCTGTGTTGGAAAATGAGAGGCTTCGGGGTGGTCGTGGTAGGGGGGGGTCATGCCGGTGCGGAGGCAGCCCTGTCGGCGGTAAGAGCCGGTGCGGACGTCGCCATGATAACGATGAAGAAGTGCCGTATCGGTCACATGTCATGCAATCCCGCCATAGGAGGCGTCGCAAAGGGCACCCTGGTGAGAGAGATAGACGCGCTGGGCGGCTTGATGGGGGAGGCCGCCGACAGGGCGGCGATACAGTTCAGGATGCTGAACCGGAGGAAGGGTCCGGCGGTCTGGGGTCCGAGGGTCCAGTGCGACCAGGAGGCATATGCCCGATCGATCAGACTCGCTCTGGAGGATGACGGAGTTGCAGTCGTCGAAGGGGAGGCGGTCGAGTTCGACTGGAACGGAGAACGGGCGACAACTGTCGTACTCGCGGACGGCACGAGGATCGGCTGCGGATCGGTGGTGCTCGCACCGGGGACATTTCTGGGGGCCGTCCTGTTCCGGGGGCGCGAGAGATGGAGCGGCGGCAGGCTGGGGGATATCGCTTCGAACAGGCTCTGCGGGCATCTCTCGGCACGAGGGTTCCACGTGGAACGCTTCAAGACGGGTACGCCGCCCAGGATCCTAGCAGGATCGATTGATTACAGCATGCTTTCGGTACAGCCCGAGGAGGGTAACGTCTGGCGCTTCTCTTCGAGGAAGAGCGTAGAGACGTCGAAGGTGCGCGCAGTATGCCATACCGCCAGGACCGTGAGCGGCACTGTCGCCGCGGCTCGCGCCGGTCTCGCCGAATCACCGCTGTACTCCGGAGGAATCAGAGGCATGGGGCCGAGATACTGCCCGAGCTTCGAGGACAAGGCGGTTCGATTCCCCGAAAGGGACCAGCATCCGGTCTTCTTCGAACCCACAGGGCTCGGCTCGAGGCTGGTCTACCTCAACGGGGTCTCGACGAGCCTGCCCAGGGATACCCAGCTCGAGATGATCAGATCGCTGCCCGGCTGCGGAAGGGCTGTCGTCGCAGCCTGGGGCTACGCCGTCGAGTACGGATACCTGCCCGGAACGCAGATCGGTCGCGATCTCATGCTCGAATCAACGGATAATGTCTTTGTCGCGGGCCAGATCTGCGGGACATCGGGCTATGAGGAAGCAGCCGGTTTCGGATTGGTGGCGGGGGCGAACGCTGCGGCCCTTGCGCTCGGCCGTTCCGGGCGGTTCGTCCCTGATCCCGGACAGAGCTATATCGGGGTGATGATCGCGGACATCTCGGGAAACGACCTCGCGGAGCCGTACCGTTTGTTCTCGTCGCGTGCGGGGAACAGGATGCACCTCCGCCCCGACAACGCATGGAGGAGAATGCTGCGGACCTCGGTCGAAGAGGGAATATCCCGTCCGGGGGATGCCCGGCTGCTTGAATCGCTCGAGAGAGACTCCCTCGGGATTTCGAAGGTTCTACGAACCGAGAGGCAGGGAGGGAAGCTGCTCGCGGAGCTGTGCAGGCATCCGGAATTCGATCCCGGTTCGCTGGGGAGCCTTTCCCCGGGCCTTTCCGGATTCGATCCGGACCTGGTTCTCTCGGTCGCACTGGATGAACGGTATGGCGGATATGTGGACAAGGCTGCCAGGAGAGCGAAGGACGTGGAGAGAATGGCGACTCTCGATCTCAGCGGGGTGGCCGACTTCAGGCTCCTCGAAGGGATAAGCTGGGAGGCGAGAGAGGCGCTCGAGCGTTCGAGACCCGTCAATCTCCGTGAAGCAGCGGAGCTGCCCGGGATGAGGCCGTCGGACCTGGAAGGCCTTCTGATCGGCATTCTGAGAAGGGTTCCACGTGGAACAGCCGTCTGAAAGGGACATGATGGCCTCGGACCTCGGACTTCTCGGTCTCGAGGCGCCCGGAAGCTTCATCGACGGGGCATCCCTGTTCATGGATCTGGTCAGGGAGAGGGGAAGGGCCGTCAATCTGACAGGTCCGGGAGAGATGGCGCGGCTATGGGAGAGGCACGTGCTGGAGTCCGCCGCCTTCGCCCTGCTGCTCGACCGTGGGCGTCAGGTCGCCGACATAGGATCCGGCGCGGGTTTCCCCGGGATCGTCCTTGCGCTGCTCGGATTCGAAGTCATCCTGATCGAACCCAGGAGGAACAGGGCGCTCTTCCTCGAGCACGCCCTGGAGAGCCTGGGAATCCGATCCGCCTCTGTCGAGAGATGCAGGCTCGAGGACTGGCGAAAATCTGCATCGCAATACACGGCCAGGGCGGTCATGCCCTTCGATAAGCTCGTCAGGCTGATGGATGGCCTGGGTTTGTGCGGGACGCTGACAACCAGGACTCCCTGTGCTCCAGCCGCTCCCCCCGGAGCGGAAAGGGAGCTCGAACTGCCGGTTCCTCCGCTTGACCGGCCAGGCCTTCTTGTGCAGTATCGCATTCCGATCAGACGTCCGTCTCCGGCCGCAGGCACCCGAAAGGTCGATCCATGAGCAGGATAATCTCGGTATCGAACCAGAAGGGCGGGGTCGGCAAGACGACGACCGTCATCAACCTGGCGGCCAGCCTGGCCGCTTTCGAGCGGGATGTCCTCGTCGTCGACCTCGATCCCCAGGCGAACGCGACAAGCGGTCTCGGCCTGGACATCCAGGGTGATGCCAACATCCACTCGCTCCTCGCCGGTACGTCGGATCTCGACGGGGCTACCGTGGATTCGGGTTTCGAGGGAGTGCGCGCCATCCCGGGTTCACGCGACCTGGCCGGCCTCGAGATAGAGCTCGCCATGCAGAAGGGCAGGGAGTTCTTCCTCCGTGACAGGCTCAGGGTCCCCGCGATCGACAGGTACGATTTCGTCCTGATCGACTGTCCTCCTTCTCTCGGTCTCCTCACGGTCAACGCCCTCGTCGCCGCGGATTCCGTCCTTCTCCCTCTCCAGAGCGAGTATTACGCACTCGAAGGCCTGTCCCATCTCCTCGACACGATCCGGAGAGTCAGACAACTGTGGAATCCTGACATTGTCATGGAGGGCGTGCTGCTGACGATGTACGACAAGAGACTGAAGCTCAGCCGCGAGGTGGAGGCAAACGCCGAGGACCACCTCAGCGAAATGCTCCTCAATACCCGGATACCCAGGAACGTGAGGCTCAGCGAAGCCCCGAGCTTCGGGAAGCCGGTGCTGCACTACGATGTGGAGTCGCCCGGCGCCAGGAGCTATCTGCAGCTTGCGGAGGAGTTGATCTCCAGATGACCCAGATCAGGAAGAAGGCGCTCGGAAGGGGCCTGGAAGCCCTGCTGCCCGTGCTGGACGAAACGGCTCCGGGACAGGTCGCATCGATACAGGTCGAGAGGATAGAGCCGAACCCCCACCAGCCGAGACACGTCTGGGACGAGGAGGAGCTCCGCTCCCTGTCCGATTCGATCAAGGAACAGGGGATCCTCCAGCCGCTCGTCCTGCGCCGGCAGGGGATGAGATTCCAGGTCATCGCAGGGGAGAGGCGCCTCCGGGCCGCACGCATGGCCGGGCTCACGGAGGTCCCTGCCATAATAAGGGACGCCACGGATACTCAGATGCTGGCGCTCGCGCTGGTGGAGAACATCCAGAGGCGGGACCTGGGTCCGCTGGAGAAGGCCGAGGCCTTCAGCAGACTCGCGACCATGTTCGAGCTTACGCAGGAGGAGATGGGGAGGCAGACGGGTCTGGACCGCTCCACAGTCTCCAATCTGATAAGGCTCCTCGAGCTTCCCGATGCAGTAAAGACGATGCTCAGGGATGGGACTCTCAGCATGGGGCACGGCAGGGCGCTCCTGTCCCTGCATGAATCGAGAACCATCGAAACCGCAGCTGGCCTCGCCGTTTCACGCGGGATGTCCGTGAGGCAGCTGGAGGAGCATGTCCGGAGGTCCGCACGGAAGACCGTACCGCGCCGGACGCCTGGAACCCAGCCCGCAGAGATTGCAGACCTCCAGGAGAGGCTCACCCGCAGGCTCTCCGCGAAGGTCCGGGTCAGGGATCGCGGTGGAAGGGGCAGCATAGTGGTCGAATACTCCTCGTTGAACGACCTGCAGCGCATCCTGGACCTCCTGGATGGCTGACGAGCGCTCCGGGGGCCCGGTTGCTCCGGAGGACGGTCCGGCCCAGCCGGAACGGACGTCTCCGCCGGAATACCTCTTCAGGCTGGCCTGGGAGGAGATCAACGAGAGGATGTCCAGGCTGAGACGGGATCTCGAGCTTGCCGAGCGCAGCAGCCTGGGAGACGATGTCCGGCAGGAGCTGGTGAAGAAGCTGGCCGCCCTGCAGGACACAGTCGATTCCTTCGCCGAACGCTGGATGGATTTCGAGAGGAAGAGAAAGGCGCTGGAGGAGAGCCTGTCGAGGGAGCCCTAGCCCTCCCTCCCTGCCGGTGCCCTTCCCTGGTCGGACTGATGATCCTGGTCGACCGACCTCATGTCCAGGTTGTATTCGTGTACCAGAGCCTCGTATCTCATGTGAAAATGCAGCCAGAGGTCCGCGAAGAGGTCCACCTGCGACGAGAGCCGGTCGAGGGCGATCGAGATCTCCTCGGCGGATTCGTCAGCAACCGCAGCCCTGGAGAGCTTCCTGAAGTTGCGGTCCACGCTCTCCCAGCCCTTTTCGAAGCATGTCTCGGCCAGGTATTCCTTCAAAGCACCCCCCCGGTCTCGATGCTATTTTCACTGAAATCGGACGTCGGCGCAAGCCCCCGGAATGTTGACGGGATTCGGAGAGTGCCGTTATAGTGCCGGACAACTCGAAGGGAGTGGCAGTGGCCTACAAGATCACCGACAAATGCATAGCCTGTGGAACATGCAAGGACGAATGCCCGGTCGAAGCGATAAGCGAGGGCAAGCCTTACAAGATCGATGAAGGCAAGTGCATCGACTGCGGCGCGTGCGCCTCGGTCTGCCCGGTCGAAGCCATCGAGGCCCCATAAGGGTTTCGACAGTCGTCTGAAGGCTTTCGGACAACCGCCGGATCTGGTATCACGGGTCCGGCGGGCTTCTATCTACGGTCAGATCCGGCTGCCAGTTCCGCGAGCTTGATCGAGTCGAAGGATTCCAGTACCCGCCTCAGGCACGTCCACATCCGCCCTCCACTCCCGTGCCCCTGCCTGATCCGCACAAGAACGGGAAATCCGGGTTGTCCGTCGAAGGGTTCGTCGTACTCCCACGGATGGCTGTAGAGCACGGGGATCCTGCCAGCCCTGCAGGCCTTCGCGAGAAGGATCGAACGCAGGGACATCGGCATGAATCTCGACCAGGCGCCGCCCGCCACGGGCACCTTTGCTCCCGGGAACTCGACCGAGGCGAGCGGAAGCTCGAGGATCGAGCCTGTGGAGCCCTGGAGCATGTAGGGGGAAAGCGGAGCGCCAGGGATACCGTATCTGTGCCTCGTCATCGGGAAGACGCTGCTGTCGTAGGTGAAGCCTGCCTTCACCAGTTCATCGGCCACCCAGCCCGAGTTATCCTCCGATACGCTGAAACTGGGGGCGCGGTAGCCCGAGGGCCGGGGAAGATTCGCCCTGTCCCAGGCGGTGAGACACCTTTCCAGGTCTTCGCGCAGAGAAGCACTGTCCATTCCGGAGAGGCTGGTGTGACCCCACCCGTGGCAGGCCAGTTCGTGTCCCGCCTCCAGGATGGCTGCAGCCGTGGCCGGATGCATCGCAAGCTCGGTTCCCAGCATGAAGAAGGTGGCTCCGGCTCCGAACTCGCCCAGGAAGGCCAGAAGCGAATCGACAAGCACGGGTACACGGTGCCGGGCCGTCCGCGATGCCGGATGGTCGAGAGAAGTGATCGCCGCTGTCTGGAACCATTCCTCCACATCGAAACTCATAGCCACACGATGTCTTGCGACACCAGACCCCGGATTCTTCACCAGATCCGCCCGCCTTCTCTGCAGCACCCCATGTCGAAACTCATCGCCACAGGATGTCTTGCGACACCAGACCCCGGACTCTTCACCAGATCCGCCCGCCCTTCCTGCGGAATTCCGCCACATCGCGCCCGTCCGGGAACCCGTTGGTCGATCCCTCTTCAGGGGGGTTGGGGATCGTCGAGTATCCGCCCTCCGAGACCATCGTCAGCCCTTCGACGACCATCCCGGCGCCGATCGCCTTCGCCTTCCGGATGAGGGAGTGCAGAGAGGTCCCTTCGCGCGTGACGGATATCTCGCGGCGCAGGAGGATCTCGCCCGAATCCAGTGATGCGTCCATCAGGTGCAGGGTCACCCCCGCTCTCGGCGGATCCGAGAAGAGGGACCAGAACGTCGGGAGCATCCCCCTGTTCGAGGGGAGAAGGGCGGAATGCAGGTTGAGCGAGCAGATCGACGGGATGTCGAGAGTCTTCCGGGAGAGGATCTGAGGGCATGCGATCGAGACGAGGACATCAGGGTGCATCGCCGTCAGAGCGGCCCTTCCGGCCCTGGAGTTGATCCTCTCGATACTCGCGTATGCGGCGTGAGCCCTGGAGGCGGCCTGCCTCAGGGAATGCGGTCGGGGAGTGGGAGCCCGCAGTGCAGCCGAAAGCTTGAGAGTCACCATCTGCATGGACCGGAGGACGAAGCCCGGTGCGCCGTACAGACCCAGGTACCTGCGTGCGTTGACTCGCGCATCGCCGAAGGATGCGTGACCCGGCAGGGATACCACCGTGAAGCTCCATCCCGGGAGGGATCTGATTATGGTCTCGACCGTGCCGGGGATCTCGAAGGGCTCGTCGTCGCAGATCAGAACGACGTTCAGGGGCTTCCCGGCAGGAGGCACGCTCAACCGGCTGATCTCTCCGGCCTTGCGGCGAGTGCGAAGAGGTAGAAGCCTCCCAGGACGACAGTCAGGGCTGTATAGAAAATCGGGCTCAGGAAGAGCGATCCCAGTACCCAGAAGATCAACAGCGAAGGACCGGCAGTCCTGAAATGATCAGCCGCCTTCATCACCCTGGTCCTCGGCCGTCTCTTCATCCCTGCGAAGAGGTCCTCCGCGAAGCTGAAGAGGACTATCGACACCGCCACCAGGGAGAGGTGCAGGTACACCCCCCCGGAGAGGAAGCGGCTGTCCAGACGGGCAGCGAGCGCGGTGACGAGCGGGAGGAACAGGAGCCCGATCAGGAGGAAGCGGAACGCGATCCTGATGGTCTCATCGCAGTCCGGTTCGCCCGAAGCGGCGGCGCGCGCCCTGAGCATCCTCGCGAGGAGATACCTCGACAGCCTGAACAGAGCCATCAATACGGCAACGACGCCCAGAACCACCGCGTAGTCCATGAACCTCTGCAATCCCCACCTCCCGGATGTCAGCGCCCATTATCACGATGCCTGCGGTCTTCCGCAAGCGCGATCCGGACGGTGCCTCCGCCGGGGATCGGCCGGCCATGCGCCCGGTCGGCAGCCTCCGGTCATCTCCTGCGGATCTGGAAGGCCGCTCCTGCGGCGAACAGGATCACACCAGCCAGGACAGGGACGAAGCCGGAGTACGGGATGGACATGCCACGGAGAATGATCGAAGCGCCTGCCGCCGCCGATGCTGCGCCGGCGGCCGCGGTGAGTATCGAGAGCACCACTCGGGAGAAGAGGCCGCATAGGATGGCGCCCGCCGCCGCCGCAACAAGGCATGCGGCCGGTTCCGGGACGAAAGCCCTGCATATCATCCAGCCGGCCCCGAAACCCGCGGCGGCCATGCCCAGCCCCAGCAGAAGCAGGGCTGCCAGGGCAGCGACGATGGAAACGAGAGCAGCTCCGGCCCAGAACATGAAGCCCCCTGCGCCCGCCCACGACATCAGGGCCATTCCGGCGTCGAACCCTGCGATTCCGCCTGCAACGAAAGCGAAGATCCTCACCAGTCGGGCTCCCGCGAGACAGAAGAGCAGACCGGCGGCGATGAGCAGAGCTCCTGCAGGAACGTTCACGGCGAGAGCCTTTCGAGGAGGGGGAGGAGGGATGCTATCCCTTCGATCTCGTAATCTGCTTCCAGCTTCATGCCCGCATTCGTACCCGCCCGGACGAGAACGGAGGGGAAGCCTCCCCTGGAGGCAGCCTCCAGCCCCTTCCACGCATCCTCGAAGACGAGGGAGGCGGAGGGTCTGACTCCGAGGGATCTCGCAGCCTCGAGGAAGATATCGGGCGCAGGCTTGTGGGGGAGTCCGGCGCCTCCTGTGATGCGCGGCCGCAACGCCCCGGCCCTGCCCAGGATGAGCTCTACGAGGTCGCCGTCCGTATTGGAGGCGATCGCGTGTGACGATGCGAAAGGTCCTCGCGAGAGGGCATCCAGGACATCCCGGGCCCCGGGCATGAGCTCGACGCGTCCGAGTTCGCAGAAGGATCTGTAGATGCGCTTCTGCAGGCGTTCCGCGGCCTCGATGTCTATCCCCCCGTGACCGTGCCGGGAAACATGCCCCCTCAGACCCTCACCGAGAGAGGTCCACCGAAGGAAGTACTCCTCCTCGGGTATCTCGATCCCCCAGCCCGAGAGCGCCTCGTTCCAGGATTCGCGGAACAGGGGCTCGCTGTCGGCCAGGACGCCGTCGAAATCGAAGAGGAGAGCTTCCGCCCCCCCCACGTCGCCGGCTTCCAGCCTGCTGATCGCTTCTGGTCCCGTTCCCCTCATGTGTCCATAATAACCCTCCGGCGGGACTCGGGCGATTCCCGAACGCCTTCGCCGGGAGAGGAGGAGCCTTGTACCGGAACTTCTCTGAGATCAGACAGGCTGCGCGCGACCGAAAGGGGGCCAGGGCGGCCGTCCCGATGGGTCATGACGATGCCTCCATCGAAGCCCTTTTCGTGGCGGCCGAGGAAGACATAGCAACGGCCGTGATCTTCGCGCCGAAGGCCCTCGTGTACGAAACGCTCGAGAGGATAGGGAGGAAACTCCATCCTTCCATCGAGGTGGTCGACACCGGAACCGAGGCCGAGGCGGCCCTCGAGGCGGTCAAGTGCGTAAGCGGAGGCGGGGCGACCATCCTGATGAAGGGGCTGCTCAAGACATCCGTCTTCCTCAAGGCGGTCCTGGACAAGGAGCACGGTCTGAGGACGGGCCGCGTCCTCAGCCATGTGGCCGTCGTGCACGCTCCCAGGCAGGACAGGCTGGTTGCCATAACGGACGGGGGCATGATCCCCAGGCCGACCGCGGAGCAGGTGGTCCAGATCGTTCAGAACGCCGCCGGAGTGATGATGCGGCTGGGTTGCAGCACCCCCAGGGCGGCCCTCCTCGCCGCCGTGGAGGTCGAAGACGAGAACCTGCCCGAGACGAAGCTGTTCGCTGCGATTGCGCGCGAAGGGATCGAAGGCGTTTTCGTCCAGGGCCCGCTTGCCGTGGACGGGGCCATCGACCCGGAGGCGGCCGCGATCAAGAAGATCACCGGTGAGGTGGCGGGAAGGGCGGACATCCTCGTCACCCCCGACCTGTCCTGCGGGAACATCTTCGCCAAGGCCTTCATGTACATGACTGATACCGAAGTCGGCGGGATGATCGCCGGAGCGGCCGCTCCGGTCGTCATGCTCTCGAGGTCCGACGCCGCCGCCACCAAGCTCAACTCCCTGGCGCTCGGCGTCGTGACGGGGGCATGAGCATGGAAAGGCTGATCCTGGCGCTCAATCCGGGAGGAACGTCCACCAAGTTCGGAGTCTACAGGGAGGCGGAACCCCTGTTCGAGGAATCCGTCAGGCACCTCCCGGAGGAGCTAGCCGCCCTGGGCCCGACGATGAACCAGACGGGTCCGCGCCGGGACCTGGTCATCAAGGCTCTCGAGGAGAGACGTTTCGACATGTCGACCCTCACCGCCGTCGTGGGGCGTGGTGGCACGTTCAAGCCTCTGCAGGCCGGCACCTATCAGGTGAACCGGAAGCTCCTGGACGACATAGAAGAGGGATCCACCCTGCAGGCGGACCATCCGAGCAACCTCGGAGCGCCTCTTGCCGGTGTGATCGCCGGTCCGCTGGGGATCCCCGCATTCATCGTGGATCCGGTGTGCGTCGATGAAATGATCGATGAAGCAAGGCTCTCCGGCCATCCCCTGCTCCCACGCAGGAGCCTGAGCCACGCACTCAACATTCGCATGGTGGCCTACAAGGCAGCCTGTGAGCTCGGGAGGCCGCTTGCGGAGCTGAACATGGTAGTGCTGCACCTCGGCAGCGGCGTCAGCGTGAACGCCATCCGCAAGGGCCGGATGATCGATACCAACAACGCCAACGACGGGGGGCCGTTCAGCTCGCAGCGCACCGGCTCACTCCCGGTCACGGGGCTCATCGATCTCTGCTTCGGCGGTACCTACCAGAAGAAGCAGCTCCAGAAGATGTTCCTGAAGGAGGGCGGGCTCATAGCCTACCTCGGGACCGACCATGCAGGCGAAGCCAGGGGGCGCGCGCTGGATGGCGACCGGGAGGCGGACCTCGTCCTCAGGGCCATGGTCTACCAGTTCATCAAGGAGGGCGGTGCGATGGCGGCAGCTCTCCGAGGGGAGGTCGACTGCGTGGTCGTCACTGGGGGCATGGCCCACAACGGCTGGATAGTCGACGAGATCAGGGCCGGTCTGTCGTTCCTCGCTCCGGTGCTGGCGTTCCCCGGCGAGGCGGAACTGGAGGCTCTGGTGCGGGGGGTTTTGAGGGTTCTCGACGGTGTCGAGGAAACCAGGACATACCAGTAGATCCGAAGGGGTGCGGATGAAGAAGCCTCTCAACCAAAGACTGGAAGGACGCGTCCTCCTGTCGGGCAACGAAGCGATAGCCAGGGGCGCCTGGGAGCACGGAGTGCACTTCGCATCGGCCTACCCGGGCACGCCTTCGACCGAGATCCTCGAGACGATAGGCGAACACTACCCTGAAATCGATGCCCAGTGGGCTCCCAACGAGAAGGTGGCGCTGGAGACCATTGCCGGAGCCTCCTTCGGCGGTGCCAGGGTCCTTACCGCGATGAAGCACGTCGGCCTCAACGTCGCAGCCGACCCTTTCTTCACCCTGAGCTACATCGGCGCCACGGGCGGCATCGTCATCGTCTCCGCCGACGACCCCGGGATGCACTCCTCCCAGAACGAACAGGACAACAGGCATCTCGCCCGGGCTGCCAAAGTCCCGATGCTCGAACCCTCGGACAGCGCAGAGGCCAGGGATCTGGTCGGCATTGCGCTCGACATCTCCGAGCGGTTCGACACCCCGGTCATGCTGCGCACTACCACCCGGATCAGCCATTCGAGCAGCCCCGTCTCCCTGGCCCCGCGCAGGGAGGTCCCGGTGACGGGCTATGTAAAGAATCCGAAGAAGAGGATCCCCATCCCCGCGTTCGCGAGGGAGATGCACTCGCGCGTGGAGCAGAGGACACGCGATCTCTCCCTGTTCGGGAATACGTTCCAGTTCAACAGGATAATCGAGGGGGACAACAGGCTCGGCATCATCACCAGCGGTGTCTCGTACAGCTACGTGCGGGAGGTCTTTCCGGGGGCCTCGGTGCTCAAGCTCGCGCTGACCTGGCCTCTCCCATGGGATCTCATCCAGAGGTTCATCGCCATGGCCGGGGAGGTCCGGATAGTGGAGGAAGGGGATCCCTTCCTCGAGGAGCAGATCAGGTCGCACTTCCTCGCACCCGTGGAGGGCAAGAAATACTTCCCGGTCGAGGGCGAGTTCAATCCGGGGATAGTCCGCAGGGGTCTGGACCTCGAACCCGTACCTGCAAGGGAGCCGGCCGCCGTTCCGCAGAGGCCCCCGATGCTCTGCGCCGGCTGTCCGCACCGCGGGGCATTCTGGGTCCTCGCGAAGATGAAGTCGAGTTCGACGGGAGACATCGGCTGCTACACCCTTGGGCTGATGCCCCCCCTCAACGCGATGGACACGACGGTCTGCATGGGCGCCTCCATCGGAGTCCTCAGCGGGCTCGAGAAGGCCGGAGGCCGCGACGCGACGGGCAGGCTGGTGGCCGCGATCGGAGACTCGACCTTCGTCCATTCGGGCATCACCGGCCTCATCGACATGGTCTACAACGGAGGCACCGGCACCGTGATGGTGATGGACAACGCCATCACGGCCATGACCGGAGGCCAGCAGAACCCTGGAACCGGGAGGAACCTGAAGGGCGAGCCCTCCGCGAAGCTCGATCTGGAAGCGGTCTGCCGCGCCTGCGGGGTCCGCTCCGTGCGGGTGGTCGATCCGCACGACCTCCCGGGTCTCGAATCGGTGCTGAAGGAGGAGATGGCCCGGCCCGAGGTGTCCGTGGTCATCACCAGGCGGCCCTGCGTCATGGTCGTCCGGCCGCGCCCCGGAGCCGTCGCTAAGCTGGATCCGTCGCTCTGCATAAGCTGCAGGCGCTGCATGTCGCTGGGCTGTCCCGCGATCAGCTTCCACGACGGCAGGCCTGTCGTGAACAGCCTGCTCTGCTATCCCGAGTGCCGGCTCTGCGCGGACGTCTGCCCCAAGGGCGCGCTGAGCAAGGACTACAGGAGGGAGGCCGCCGATGCCGACTGAAGCAAGGAACATCCTCATCTGTGGAACCGGCGGACAGGGGATCCTGCTGGCGAGCGAGATCATTAGCGCCGCTGCGATGCACTCCGGACTGGACGTGCGCAAGAGCGAAGTCCACGGCATGGCTCAGAGGGGGGGAAGCGTCGTCAGCCAGGTCCGTTTCGGGAAGACGGTCTTCAGCCCCATCATCGAGGAAGGAACAGCCGACCTGCTAATCTCCATGGAGAAGCTGGAGGCGCTCCGGTGGTCGCATTTCCTCTCGCCTCTCGGGCATGCGCTCATCTGCAACCTCGAAATCGAACCATCCTCCGTCAGCACCGGACAGGCCGCCTACCCGGATGTGACCGCCGGTCTGGACGCCCTGGGCATCGGCTATCTGATGATCGATGCCTTCTCGGAGGCGGAGGCGCTCGGGGACCTGCGTGTGGTCAACACGATAATGGTGGGTGCAGCTTCGAAACGACTCGGTCTTCCAGAGGAGAGCTGGCTCGAAGCCCTGCGTGATCTCATCCCCGAGAAGGCCCGCGACGTGAACGCGCGCGCATTCGAGAGAGGGAGGACCCTGGCGGAGGGCAGATAGACCCGCCTCCACGCGGAGGGGGACACATGCTGTGAGGGGAGCGCCCGGAGGCGCTCCCCTCTTTCGTCCGTCCGCCGGATGGATCAGCTCCTGGTGAGTTCGCTCCTGAGCGCCTGGACGGGGTCCGCAGGGAAGCCGTTCTGCTCCCTCCAGGCCTTTATTACGGGTCTCACGTCGGTCATGAACGCATCCTGGAGCAGCTTTTCGGCGAGGTAGGGGTCCGGCCTCGACTGGATCTCGGACAGCTCGTCCGGATTGATGAGCATGGCGGCAGCGAAGGCCTGCTCGACGGATTCGATCCCCCTGACCACGATCTCCGAGGGTATGCCCACCCTGGCGTTGACGCCCAGCTCGAAGACCATGCCGCCTATGGAGCAGAGCCCGGCCTTCTCCGCCTGGAGGAGGTTGACGAAGAATCTGAAGAGAGCAGCGGGATCGAGCGTACCGGCGGGCATGACGCCCTGGGACAGCCTGTTGTCGGAGAGCCGCACGCTGCCGAGGATCTTCTGGTGCAGCATCGCCACGATCACGCTGTCCAGGCTCGCGCCGGGCAGGATCGAGGCGGTGTCCAGCATCACCCGGCAGGAGGGATCGGTCTCGCGGCACAGCCATGCGGCGGTGCCCCAGTCGCTGACGGCCATCGAGCAGAAGGACGGATCGAACGGCCTGAAGTCCAGCATCATGTTCTCGCTCTTGCGGACATTGATGCCTATCTGCCTGAGGCCGTTGAGTATCCTGTCGAGCATGTCCGTCAGGTTCTTCTCGCCGGGCGAGTCTATCCCGTCGGGGAGCCAGAGCACCATCTGCCTGCAGTCCACGGCACGCATCAGCTCCATGGACCTGATAACGAAGTTGATGCTCGCCACCCGCAGCTCGGAAATCGGGTTGGACAGGGTGCCGTACATCAGCCTGTGGTTCATCGTCCCGCTCTTGCGGGGCATATAGACATCGGGATAGAAGGAGGCGCATTCGAGGGAGAGATCCTTCAGCAGGGCGGCTATCCTTGCTGCATCCTCATCCGTCCGCAGGTCCGCGGGCGAATGGAGGGAGATCCTCTTCGCCCTTCCCGTGACACGGGCGACGGCGGCGGCCAGCCTCAACCTCTCCTCGGGAGTCGATGCGTCCTCGTCGGTCTTGTAGGTCGCGAACCCGCTCGCACCTCTGCCGTATGACTGGCTGGACACCTGGAGCTTTAGCTCGCTGAGTCTTTCTGTAACCGTCTTCACTTCCACCAACCGGCCCTCCCGCTGCTAGAGACCGAGGTCTTCAGCCATTGATTTCATTGATTCCAGAGAGATATCCATGAAGTCCGCCAGTTCGAGCCCCGCGCGAGTGCATTCCATGATGCCCTCCCGGCTGACGTTCCTGGCGAAACCTGTCTTGGTCATCCTCTTGATCACGGAGGCGGATTCG
Source organism: Candidatus Fermentibacterota bacterium (assembly GCA_963718745.1). GTDB lineage: Bacteria > Fermentibacterota > Fermentibacteria > Fermentibacterales > Fermentibacteraceae > Fermentibacter. The sequence goes on from OY970370.1 coordinate 1,475,254, forward strand.
ACTCCTGCGATCTTCCTGTCCGGATAGATCAGGGCAGTAGCCGTGACAAGCCCCGTGACGCACTCAGAGGCGGTCAGGACGCTGTCGAGGAGAGTGTTCCTCGAAGACCCGTTGTTCTCGGCGTTGTGTGAGAGGATGGCATGCAGGGACTCCTCCGGGAGCAGGCCGGCCAGGATGGAGCACGTCACGATGCCGTGCCTGGCGGGATCATCAGCGGTTTCCTCGTAATCGAGATCATGCAGGATGCCGGTGACATCCCAGAGATCAGCCTGGTCGCTCCGACCGAGTCTTCCTGCCAGACTGCGCATTATCGCACCGGTGGCAAGGCAGTGACGCCGGAGGTTCAGGTTGGAAAGCCGTTCCTCGAGCATCGCCACGGCTTCCTCACGGGTGATTCCAGAGCCTTCCATTCCACCTCCCCTCCATCCTCAGGAGGCCGGCGGGAGGGCCGTCCTCCAGCAGCCTGAAGGCCGAACCGAGCGCATCGGCCACGTCGGTCGGCATCATCGACCGTGCAGACGTGCCTGCGGCAATGATGTCCGCAGCCAGTCCATGGATGAAAGCACCTTCGGCCGCAGCCGTCGCGGGGTCGAGCCCCTGTCCGACAAAGGCGGCTACGATACCTGTAAGTATGTCTCCCGAACCGCCTGTGGCAAGCCCGCTGTTCCCGCAGAGGACGAGTGCACGTCCTCCATCGGGGGAGAAACGCACGGTCGGCCGACCCTTGAGCAGGATGACGGCGCCTGTGGCCTTCGAGAGGACGGAGGCGATGTCCCACAGCTCCTCTCTCGTACCGGCCTCCCTGCCGGCGAGCCGCTGGAGCTCCCCGGCGTGGGGGGTGAGCACGAGAGGCCCCTTCTTCACCGCCATTTCGGCCACGGAGGAGGAAAGCACGTTCAGGGCGTCGGCGTCGAGCACCATCGGGAGATGCCAGTTGGACAGGGCATGGCGGACAATCTTGGATGTTTCCGCGGAGTCGCCCATGCCTGGCCCCAGTGCTATGCAGTCGACTCCGGACGGATCCGGGAGGGATGTGGTGTCGCCCGGCAGGAAGTACCCGCAGACGACCTCGGGAATCCTCCCGAAAACAGATCCGGCTGCAGGGTAGGGAACGAACAGCCGCGCCAGTCCGGCCCCGGCTCTCAGAGCCCCGAGAGCCATAAGGAGAGGGGCGCCGGGCATGGTTTCCGCTCCGCCCAGGAGCAGGAGCCTTCCGAAATCCCCCTTGTGAGCGTTCACAGGCCTTGCAGGGAGCGCGCCACGCGCCGCTTCGAAGTCGAATACCTCCCTGTCCCTCCTGGCCGGAACGTCTATGCCGATGTCCGCGTTGAACAATGCTCCTGCGAAGGCGCACCCCGGAGCGATGAGGCATCCCAGCTTGGGCGAGGCAAGGGTGATGGTGACGGAAGCATGCGGTGTAAGAGGATCGACAGCGCCATCGGTTCCGTTCACGCCTGTCGGGGTGTCGACTGCGAGAACGCTGACGCAGCGTCGCAGATATGGGATGCTTTCCGCGATCGGACCCCGCAGGGCGCCCTGGAAGCCTGTGCCGAGCAGGGCGTCGATACCGAGATCCGGCACTCCGGCAAGGTCGGAGATGTGGTTGATCCCGAGGATCTCGCCGCCCTCTTCACGGAATCGGACGAGGTTCTTCATGCAGAGAGTGGAGATGCTGGAGGCGGAATCGGAAGCCAGCACGGCTCTTACTGCGAAACCGCGACGCCTCAGCATTCTGGCCGCGACGAAGCCGTCCCCCCCGTTGTTTCCAGGACCGCAGTAGATTTCGACGGAGGCCCCCGGTCTCGGCAGCATCCTCGAGGCGAGTTCCGCGACGGCATTGCCGGCAGTCTCCATCAGGACATCCGCGGTGGTTCCCTCCGAGACCGCCCGCTTGTCGAGGTCCGCCATCTCTCCCGGGGTCACCCACCAGGTCATGTCGTCCTGCCGTCGCTGATTATCACGAACGCGACCGCGGCCGCTCCGGTGTGGCTGATGCTGAGAGCAGTGCTCCTGCCTCCGAGGAGTACGGCGGCGCGCCCGCCGACTCTTATGCCCGGAGGTCCGTCATCGTCCCGGACGACCTCGATGTCATGCCATGTGACGCCCTGTGAGAGCCCGGTGCCGAGAGCCTTCAGGAACGCCTCCTTGGCGGCGAACCGTGCTGCAAGACTCTGCATCGCGGGGTTCCCCGCGAGCTCTCCGGGGGTGAAGAGCCTGGTCAGAAAGGCTGCTCCCCTCCGCCCAGCGATGCTCCTGAACCTCGGTATGTCGACCAGGTCCACTCCTGTCCGGATTCCCTGCAAGGGCATGTCACACTCCTCCGAACTCGGCAAGAACGGAACATAACCACTGCCGGCAGCCTGCGGGATAGACCTCCGTCAGCCGCCGCACAGGGGTTCCAGCCTCGATCCGCTCCATCTTGCGAATGCATTGCAGGAAAGAGGGGTGGAAGCCCCCGGATCATGGTCAAGGACGGCTGCTGCAGCTCTTCCTACCATCACCGCGTTGTCGGTCGTCCACCGCGGTTCCGGCATGTGGAGGGCATATCCCCTCCGCAGGCATTCCCCCGAAAGCTCGCTGCGGAGGTAGCTGTTCGCCGAGACCCCGCCCGCGGTGAGGATCGATTTCGCTCCAGCCAGCCTGGCCTGTGCCAGCAGCTTCGAGCTGAGGATCGACGACACTGTCCTGCAGAAGCACGCAGCGATGTCCTCGACGCACATCCCCTTCTCCCAGAGCGACCTCACAGCGGTCTTGAGGCCGCTGAAACTGAACTCCGGCAGATCCGGGTCGTCCAGGGGAGCCGGGAGGACCGTCTCGTAAGGATTTCCGGTACCAGCAAGCCTGTCCAGTTCAGCGCCGCCCGGATAACCCAGGCCCAGGAGCTTGGCTGTCTTGTCGAAGGCCTCTCCCGCGGCGTCGTCGCGCGTTCCCCCCAGGAATCGGATGTCCTCCCACGAACCGAGCAGGAAAAGGGAGGTGTGTCCTCCGGAGGCGACGAGGGCGGCCGCAGGGAACTCGACATCGTCTGTTCCATCGTAATGGATGAACAGGTGGGATGCGACATGGTTGATGCCGAGGAACCGTCTTCCGGAGGAGAATGCCGCGGCCTTGGCCCAGGAGAGGCCTACGAGGAGGGACCCGATCAACCCGGGGCCCGCAGTGGCGGCATACACCTCGATATCCCCCGGACGGACCGCGGCTTCCTCCAGGAGGCCGGCCGCGAGTCCGGGAAGGATTTCGAGATGCATCCTGGAAGCCAGTTCGGGGACCACGCCCCCGAGCCCTGCGTGGACCTGCTGGCTGTAGATCCTCTCCGCGAGAGGTCGCGTGCCGTCCATCAGGGCTACGGCGCTGTCGTCGCAGGAAGTGTCGACGGACAGTGTCAGCAAGTCTCTCCGGGAACCACCCTGACGATGATGTCCTTCGACAGGGAACCGGAGATCCTTATCTGTACGCTGTGGTCGCCGAGCTTCTTCAGATGCTCGTCCAGGCTGACCTGACGGCGGTCGACACGCACTCCGGCGGCTTCCAGCGCGAGCGAGATCTCGCGGTCCGTCACGCTGCCGTACAGGTTGCCGGAGGCATCGGCCGGGGACTGGATCGTGCAGACGACTCCCTCGAGCTTCGCCGCGAGCTCCTTGTACTTGCTCTCCTGCTTGGCTTCGCGCTCGGCCGCGCGCCGCTTTACGTCGGAGGCCAGTTTGAGATTGCCTTCCTGTGCGGGGACGGCCAGTTTCCTCGGGAACAGGAAGTTGCGCGCGTAGCCGTCGGACACGACTGCCGTATCCCCTGATTTTCCGATGTCCTTCACGTTATGCGTCAGGAGGACTCTCATATGTGACTCCAATCGGGCCGTTCCCGGCCGGATTCGTTATCTGCCGGAGCGGTGCGGCGTCACTGCGGCCCCGCCGATCCGGACAACCTCATCCTCGATCTGAAATCGAACCATGTATCAAGCAGCCCCGTGAGCACGACTCCGCCCAGCACCAGAGGGGTCGCCGCGACGAAGAGGAAGAGCCCTGACGCGAGGAGGAGCGGTCGATTCCTGACCGACTCTGCGATCACCAGGCCGCCCACGAGGCCGTATGGGGCGGCGAGGAAGACCAGCACGTTCGCGCCTGCCTCCGCCATCAACGGCCGGTTCGTCCCTGCTCCGGCTATCGCGGCGGCAAGCGCGCCGATCACCAGCCATGCCGGGAAGAGCCCGAGCCGTACGTCGTGCCTGCCCTGCGCGCCGGAACCCGCCAGCATCCTTGCGAAACGGACCGAGAGCATCGAGCCGACTGCTATCTGGAACGCTCCGATGCCGGGGGAGAGGTAGAGCATCGTGTCGATGACGGACCGCACCTGCGAGGGCGGGATTCCCGCCGAGGCATATAGCGGCATGAGAGTTTCCAGCGCTGCAGGCTCCATTCCCATGATGCCGGGCTGCCCGAGGAGGGAAGCCGCTCCGGCCAGAGCTGCGATCCCCGCTGTGAGGAAAGCCGAATCCGCATACGGGAGTGCCTTCGCATTCGAGAGCAGAACTCCCGAGATCACGGCGGCACATAGCAGACCGCCTTCCAGACCACCGAAGGCCCAGGCCAGCAGGCAGGCCGCGATCACCGCCGGCACGCCGGCGACGAGGGGTCTCCTCCTCGCCGCCTCTGCCGCGAACGCTCCTGCCAGGAAGTGCAGCCCGGGGAGAGCCGTAGCAATCCCGAGCGCGATCTTTCGCAGAATCCGGCCCTTGTTCATCGCCCGCTCCAGCCGAAGCCCTGGAATCCGTCCAGGCAACCCCTGCGGTCCAGTCCTACCGGAAATGTTCTCTTACGTAGGGGATTATCGCAAGGAAGCGCGCCACTTTCACCGAGCGGGCCACTGCCCTCTGATGCCTGGCGCAGTTTCCCGACACCCTCCTCGGGACGATCTTTCCCCTGTCGGAGACATAGCGGCCCAGCAGACGCTCGTTCTTGTAGGAGATGACGAGCTCGGGGGATATGCAGAACCTGCACTTCTTCTTCTTCATCACCTTCAGGTTCGTGCGCTTCTTCTTGATCAAGAGTTCCCTTCCTTTCTCTTCGCCACGGTTTGACATACGGATCTGCGGCCTCAGCCGCCGAGTATCTCGAGCCTGGACGCCTTCAGGACCATCCGCCTCCGGACCGCCCTGCCGGTCACCTCGAACTCTCTGCTCGAGAGGGTTCCCTCCGCGAAGACACAGGTGCCGGCGACAAGGGCTCGATCAGAGTCACGGGCCTGGTCTCCCCAGATCTCCACGTCGAAGACCTCGATCGTCTCCCCGCCCGCATCGTCCCTTCTGGGCATGGCCAGCTCGAACTCGAGCACATACAGCCCCTTCTGGGTCACCTTGATGTGCTGTCTGCTCTGGACTCTGCCTGACAGGAAGAACCGGTTGAGCAGGGGAGGATATGCGTCCCGGCCTGCCTCCATCAACACCGCCTAGAATGGGATGTCGTCATACTCCGCATCGCTGTCCGGAGGTTCCTCCGCCTGCGTGTAGGGCGCCTTCTCCTCCCGGGCGGTCGATTCGACCTTCTGCTGCTGTCCCGGACGCTCGAGGAACTGGACCCGCCTGGCGACGATCTCCACCCTGCTCCGCGGCGAGCCGTCCTGAGCCTGCCAGGAGCTCGTCTGGAGCTCCCCTTCGACGAGGACCGGACTGCCCTTGCGGAGATACTCTGCCACGAGCTCGGCAGTCCTCCTCCAGGCGACCACGTCGACGAAACACGTCTTCTCGTGCCATTCTCCGTCGCGTCCCCTGAAGGACTGGCTGCTGGCCAGGCGGAAGTTGGCGACATGCGTGCCGTTCTCCAGCAGGTCCGTCCTGGGTTCGTCGACGAGGTTCCCGGAGATCATGACGCGATTGATGCTCGGCATTCTGATGTTCATTCTTGGAACCTACTCCTCCGCGTCCTGCTCGGATTCGTCCTCTGAGTCGAACTCGTCGGTGAAGGCCGGTTCTTCCGGCATCGCAGCCTCGTCCTGGATCCTGTCCTCTCCAGCCGTCACCCGGCTGTCGTCGAGCCTGAGGTTCAGATGGCGGAGGCAGTTCTCGTCTATCTTCAGGTTCCAGTCGATGGCGGCGCTCACCTCTTCGGTCCCGTTCCAGCGGATGAAGTAGTAGACGCCCTCGGTCTGCTTCTTCAGCGGGAAGGTGAGCAGCCTCCTGCCCCACTGCTGGGTTCCCGTGTGGACTCCATGCGCCTTCCCGATCAGATCGACGATCTTGGAGACTTCCTGCTCCAGTTCCGTCTCCGACAGGGAGGCGCTGAGGATCACGGCGGTCTCGTAACTGCGCAAAAGCATTCCTCCTCTTTGTGGAGAGACTGTTGACAGATGCGAAGCCGCCCGGAAAAACAGGGACTCCCGCAGCATGTGCGGGAATGCAGGCAGGTGTCGCTTCCGGACGGGTGACGCATCGATCACCACGGCCGCGCATCCGACAGCGCGGCAAACGACAGCCCGTTTATCGCCCGGCACGCGCACCCGGTCAAGCCCCGTGCGGGAGTTGACCCCCTGCTCCGGGGGGGAGATACTCGAAATGGAATAGGACACCCGGACCCTGGAGGGATGATGTGAGAACTGTTTTCCCGCTCCTGGCGCTGCTCCTGCTCCCGGCAGTCCTGCCCTCCGTCGCCTTTGCGCAGCTCGACGGTCTGGGGGTCGGGATCATCGCCGGCGATCCCACCGGCCTCTGCCTGAAGAGCTGGCTCTCCCAGAAGTCGGCACTCGAAGTGGCGGCGGCATGGTCGTTCGAGGGCGAAGGGGGATTCTTCCTGGCGGCAGATTACGTACTGCACTCCTTCGGCATAATGAATGAACCCGAAGCCGATCTCGACGGCCTGATGTTCACGTACGGCCTCGGAGGGAAGGTCTACTTCCGCGACGGGAACGACGAAGACGACGACGGAGAGGTCGTACTGGGGCTGCGCATCCCCCTGGGCCTCTGCTACCCCTTCGAGGGGGCTCCTGTAGACATGTTCGTGCAGCTCGCCCCGGTGATGGATGTCGTCCCGGAGACGGAGCTGGGATTGAACGGCGGCATCGGGGCGAGGCTCTACTTCTAGCCCGTCTGCCCGATCCACAGGTTGCCCGAGGGATAGCCGGGGTCGCTCGTGACATTGACGCCCAGCTCCCTCAGCCCCATCGCATCCCCTGCGCCGGGCAGCGACGTGATGTGCGCGTCACAGTTCCGCAGCCGCGATAGCGATTTCATCGCGAGATCCGCTGCAGGGCTGGTCATGGCGCTGACCGAGAGGGCTATCAGGACCTCCTGCAGATCCAGTTCCGGCGACACGGTTCCGAGGATGGTCTGCTTGAGCCTCGCGATCGACGAGATGGTGCCCGGCGACAGGAGGTGCATCTCCTGCGGCAGGCCGGAGAGGACCTTCGACGCGTTCAGCACGAGCGCCGCCGAGGCCGACATCAGAGCCGACGTCTTGCCCCTGACTACCGTTCCGTCGGCAAGTTCGAGCGCGGCGCCCTGGGGATTCGGTCCGTTCGACCCGGCCTTCTCCTCCCTGGCGGGGAGGACGACGATCCGCCTCTCCGGGGACAGCCCGTACTGCTCGAGGAGGGACTCGGCCTTGGCTACCGCGTTGCTCTCCACCAGACCCGTGACGTACTCGCACCTGTACCTGAAGTACCTCCGGATCAGCTCCTGGCCGGCCGCCTCCCTGAGGACTCCGTCGTCCAGTATGCCCTCTGCGATCCTGTTGACTCCCATCTCGGTCGGTGACCGGTAGGTTATCGTCCTGCCCGTGATCTTCTCGAAGACCCGCTGCAGGAGAGGGAATGCCTCGACGTCCCTGTTGTAGTTCACGGCCTCGGTGCCTGTCGCCTCGAGATGGAACGGGTCGATCATGTTGAAGTCCGCGATGTCCGCCGTAGCAGCCTCGTAGGCCGCATTCACGGGGTGGTCCAGGGGAAGGTTCCATACCGGGAAGGATTCGAACTTCGCATAGCCCGCGGGGGTACCGAGCAAGTGCTCGTGGTAGATCTGCGAGAGGCAGGTGGCGAGCTTGCCGCTGCCCGGACCGGGCCCGGTCACGATGACCAGGGGTTTCGAGCAGGGGATGTAGGCGTTGCGTCCATAGCCCTCCTCGCTCGCTATCCGGTCGATCTCCGAAGGATACCCCATCGTCGGGGGATGGGCGCAGACGTTGACCCCCCTCCTCGACAGGCCCTTCATGAACGCCTCCGCCGCAGGCTGACCCCTGTACCGGGTCACGACCACGCTCTTCACGGGCAGGCCGTTCGATCTGAGCTCGTCGATCAGCTTCAGCGCGTCCACGTCGTATGTGATCCCGAAATCCCCGCGGAGCCGCCTCTTCTCTATGTCCCCGGCATGGATGCAGACGAGTATCTCCGCATCCTCGCTCAGTTCCTTGAGAAGCCTCAGTTTGACGTTGGGATCGTAGCCCGGGAGGACTCTCGCGGCATGGAAGTCGTACAGGAGCTTCCCGCCGAACTCGAGATAAAGCCTTCCCTCCACGGCGGCTATCCTCTCGACGATGGCCCGCTTCTGGACCTCCAGGTACCTTTCGCAGTCGAATCCGACTCTGTGCACTCGGAGCCTCCCCAATAAGGAGGGCGGGGCCGGGGGCCCCGCCCTGGACCTATGTCAGTCGAACCCTGTCTACCGGATCACCATGACCTGGCGGGAGACCGAGCCCGACGGCGTGTTCAGCCTGAAGAAGTAAACGCCGTTGGAGACCGTGCCGGTCTGCCACTCGACCGAGTGTTCGCCCGCGGAGAGATCGGTTGCGATTATGCTCTCGACGAGACGCCCCGTGACATCGTAGACCGCCAGGTCCACCCTGCCGGCGACGGGGTTGGAGAAGGAGAGCATGGCCGAGGTTGTAACCGGGTTGGGGGAGGGAAGACCCATCCACAGCTCGGTCATGTCACCGGCATCTCCGTCCCCGATGCCCACGCCGATCGTCCAGAAGATCGAGGCGCTCCTGCAGTTGTGCATGGAGGCTCCGGCGTGGATCGTTCCCGAGGCTGGGAGCGTGACGTTGAAGGAGACCTGGCCCGAGGCGTTCGATACGGCCTCCTCGTAGAAGGTAGGCTCGACGGCCGTACCCATGACGCCGTCGGTCAGCACCACCGTGGCGCCCTCGACCGGAACGCCCTCGGAGGTGACGGTCAGCGCTACGGTCTGGGTGCCCGGATCGAGCTGGGCAGGGCCGCCGATGCTCAGGATGCCGTATTCGTCCATGGAGTCGAAGGTCCATATATCCATGGCCGGATCGCCGAACCAGAAGTACATCTTGGCGTTCGCTACGCCCAGGTCCGGGTGCTGGGCGATCGTGATCTCGGTGGTCGCGCAGACGGCCTCGCCTATCGCGAAGACGCCCGTGTCATAGATTGCCTTGTAGAGTTCCTTCATGTAGGTGTGGTTGGCCTCGGTGTAGGACGGGTCGTTCGCCGCGAGGTTGCCGGAGGAGCCGTTCGTCGCGAACTGCCAGCTCTCGGCGAGGCATTCGGACGCCTCCTGGTAGCGGCCGCAGTAGCAGGCGATGTTGAACACCGGAGGCATGAACGTGTTGGTCAGGGCGTTGATGTTGGCTGCGTTCCAGCCGGGGCTCCACGACCACACCGTCACGTCTCCGTGACCGCGGTATCCTACCGTCCCGACGGAGTTGTTGATGGCGTCGGACACCATCTGTGCGGTTCCGCCCTCGGGAGGGTAGACCTTCGTGAATGTGATCTCGCAAAGCCCGTAGTCGTAGGATGCTATCTGGTTGCAGCAGAGCGTGTACTTGTTCGGGTACTGCTCCTCGTGGGCCGCGAGAACCGTCTCGCTCGGGGTTATGCCGGTCGTGTTCGCGTCATCGAAGGAGTACTGGAGATAGCCGTCGACGATCTTGTCGACCTGGTGCTCGATCTGTGCCACCGTGCCCGTCAGGCGGCCGACGGCGATCTCGGGGAGGAAGTCACCGCCGGTGAGGCATGCATAGTAGTGGTCTCCCACATGGGAGCCGTAGTTGTAGGAGGGCAGCTCCGCGTGGGAGCCCACGATGAGGGCGAACCGGGTGATGCCCGTTTCGTAGTTGTCGGCTATCGCGCCGTAGATCGCTCCGGGGTTCGAAGGTGTCGCCAGGACTTCGACCTGGACCTTGAGCCCCAGCCAGTTGTGCATCTCGTAAAGAGGGGCCACTGCGGCCTGGTTCTCGGCCGTGCATACCACGATGTACTCGGCTCCGCTCCTCGTGCCGTCCGTGCGCGCGGTCGAGCGGAAGGTGCCGAAGTTGACGAGGGCATCGGACATGGCGCGCTCCATGCCCGGGGTGACGGTCTGAGAGATCATCTCGGCGTCACCTGTGAAGTCGACCCTGATCCTCATGCTGGAAGCGGCGCGAAGCTCGCCCGAGGCGACGTCGTAGCTGAACGGGTTGACCACCAGCCTGGCGCAGTGCATGCCCGCCCACGAGGCGTCCATGTCCGTGGAGGCCCACGCGTCGGGAGTCGTCGCTCCGCGGGCGCTGTAGATCCTGTCGTTCCTCTCGAAGGGCCAGGGTGCGTGGGGCATGTCTATCTCGGCCGGCTGCCTCGGCAGGATGGAGAGGTCCTGGAAGGTGGAGTATTCGACACTCTCGACGGTCACCTCGGCGCGCGTGCCGAAGGGCAGCGCGAACATCACCGGATAGGCGGGGAGTTCAGGGAAGCCGACCTCGCCCTGGGGGGTGCATCCGGGCATCTCCAGCCTGTCCCAGGTGGTTCCTCCGCCCGGGAAGGAGTAGAGCCAGAACCCTCCGAACGTCACGTCGGCGACGATGTGTTCCTGATCGGACTCGACGAGGCTGAAGCCAGGCGCTGCGCCTATGGCTCCGCCGGTCGACTGCCACTGGTAGGAATCTCCCGCTGCTAGAACGAGAGTGAAAGGAATCAAGGCCAGAAGCAGATGCTTCATCCCGACGCCCCTTTCCATAAGGGTACTACACCCGTTCGACCCGGTCACGGTCCATCGACAGATTCAACGTACATTCTGACTCCACCGTTCCCCGGGGTCAAGGCTTCGTTGACTTGCGCCACGGGGTGCTCCATGTTGCAGCACACCAAAAAGGAGGTCGCCTTGAGAAATCTGATTCTTGTCCCGATCATGGTCGCAGCGGCTCTCGCCGGACCCAGATTCGGCGGAAGGGTCGGCTACTACAGCGGCAACGATCCCAGGACCGAGGACGGAGGCAGCAGCCCGATCTTCGGAGGCCAGATCCTCCTTCCGCTCATGGAGATGGTGTCGGTCGAGCTCAGCGCGGGCTATGCCTCCACCGAGACGGACATCATGATGCAGGACTATCTCCTCAACTACATCGAGCAGGAGGAGGGCGTGAGCTTCGGGGGCGACATCGACTCCCTCAGGAGCTACCTCGAGGAGGAATGGGGCTGGACGGCTCCCGAGGAGGCCGATCTCCTCGAGAACTACACCGCGACCTTCCACGACCTCGATCTCGCGGCCACGCTGAAGATCAACCTGCCCGTCGGCAGCATCCCCATCGAGCCATACATCGGCGGCGGCGGCGGAGCGCACATCATAGTCAGCGACGCCGACCTGCTGATCCAGTACGTGGAGCAGCAGACCGGACAGGGTTCGCCCCTGGACGTCTACGACAAGGTGCATCCCTCGGTACACGGCGTGATCGGAGCCAACTTCCAGCCCGCCATGCTGCCCCTGGGATTCTTCGCCGAGTACAGGTATGCCAGGGCGCTCGGAAACGAGGCTGCCTCCGGAGCGATCAGCACGGTATACGCAGGTTTCAACCTGGGGTTCTGAGGGGCCGGCAGGCATCCCCCGGCTCGGCAGGGGATTGGACGCGGCAGCGTTTATGAGCGATGATTTCAATGTGTTTTGGATGATCGTTCGATTGAGTCCGAAGGGGGGTGCAGCGTGAACAGGTTTGTTCAGGTGATGTTCCTGGTCCTGTCCGTCGCCTCCGCCCAGACCGTGATCGGGACCCTGGATGCTCCCGACACGAACATAAGCGGCCTCGCCTACGGCGGAGGATCGCTCTGGGCGGTGGACGGCGTGACCAACTATCTCCACAGCGTCGATCCGGTCACCGGTGAAGTACTCGGCTCCTGGTACGTGGCTCCGGTATCGGGCGAAACCCCGACCGGATGCGCCTTCGGGAACAACACGGTCTACGTCGGCCTGTCCAACGACTATGTCAACATGTACAACATCTCCGGGGAGTATCAGGGCCAGTTCACCGTAGCCTGTTGAGGAAGCCAACTCTCGTCGGTGACGGGACTGGGTTCTGATGCAAGCAAGCTCTATGCGATAGGTGCAAGCAGCTACGGCTACTCGGTGGAGACATACACCTGGACGGGGACCGTCGGCTCCACTCCATATGTGAACAGCTTCACGGGTCTCGTGACCCCCTACGACTGCGACTTCAGTGGTGGACTCATCTGGACGGCATGCGACGGAGCGGACAGCCCTGTGAAGGCCTTCAACACCTCGGGCACCCTCATGAACATGATCCCCGGCGAACTCGTCGCCAACGCCGCCAGGGGTGTCGCCTTCGAGTCTGAGAACATTGTGTGGGTGAGCAATCCCGAGACGGACAAGCTCTACAGGATCGATCTCAGCCTCGGCACCGGCGGTGAGGAGGGCGGCATGGAGCCCGTCACTCTCGGCGCCAGCGCCAATCCCTTCTCGGCAACCGTCGAGATCGAGGGTTCGGGTTTCGGCGACGGAGCGACCCTCGAGATCTTCGACATGAGCGGTCGCATGATCGAGAGTGCCGCTTTCGACGGCGCTTTCTTCTGGAACGGCTCGAACGCCCCGTCGGGCGCCTACATCGTCAGGGTCGCCGACGGCGAATCGCTGGAGAGCCTCAGGCTCGTCAAGTTCTAGATCCGGCATCCGCCGGTCCGGGGGGCTGCGCCACAGGGCGCGGCCCCTTCCTTATCAGACCCGGGGCATCCCCTCGAGCAGCGCGTCCATGATCCCGGGCGCCGCCGCCAGCGCGCCGCCCGACTCTACCGTCCACCTCCGCCCGCCCCATCCGAGCGCCAGTCCGCCGGCCTCCTTCACCAGGAGGACCCCTGCGGCCATGTCCCAGGGCCGCAGGTGCTCCTCCCAGAACCCGTCGAGCCTGCCGCACGCGACATAGGAAAGGTCCAGGGCGGCCGACCCTGACCTCCGGATGCCTCTCACCCGCCCGAGGAGGTACAGGAGCGGGGCGACGTCGAAGCCGAGATCCTCCACGGATCTCCTGTACGGGAAGCCTGTCGCGAGTATCGATTCTTCCAGGCATGATGCAGCGCTCACGGAGATCCGCCGGCCCGAGAGGAAGGAACCCTGCTCCCTGGCGGCGGTGAAGGTCTCCCCGCGGACGGGGTCGTGCACGCATGCTGCAGCCGGACCTCGTTCGTCCACGAATGCTATCGATACGGAGAAGAACGGATAACCGTGGGCATAGTTCGCCGTTCCGTCCAGCGGATCGACGAGCCAGCAGGGTTCACCCTCTCCCGGCGCCGCCGCCCCGCCCTCCTCGCCGATGAACGGGACTCCGGGCAGCCCTGTCCCGAGAATCGAGCGGATGCGGTCCTCACTCTCGAGATCGGCCTCCGTCACGAACTCGCGCCATGCCTTGCCCTCGATCCTGTGCTGCCGCCCGAACTTCGACATCAGGAGGATGCCCGCCTCCTCCGCCGCTCTCCTTGCCAGGTCGAGAATACCGTCCAAGCGAACTCCTTCCTCCCGTGCTCCGGTATCATATTCAAATGCATTCCCGTACCGGGTCCGGTCGGGATGCGGGCTGATCTTGCGGACGGACGGGGAGGTGCCTCCTGAGAGCTACCATCATCAGAGTGCTCGGGCTGGCAGGGATTGCGCTCGGTCTCGTCTCGACGGTGACGGGCGTCTTCCTGATGGGGGTCTCGGGCGACTGGGGGCGCCGGGTCTCGGCCTCGGCGACGGGTCTCGCCCAGGGCATCGAAGGCGCGGAACGGGCGATCGCAGTTCTGAGCGACGACCTCGAGGGGACCACCTCTCTCCTGGGGAGAGTCAGCCTCACAGTCAGGCAGACATCCGCCGTAGTCCAGCAGACCCGGACCACGCTGGACAGGGTGGATGAGGCCGGAGTCGAGATGATCGAGTTCTCCCTGCTGCTCTCGGACGATCTCGACGCGGTCTCCGGACTCCTCGGACCCGTGGGCGGGGGGCGTCTGCAGCAACCTGCGTCCAGGCTCAGGCTCGCAGCGGCTTCCGGGGACTCGGCCGTCGCGAGCTTCTCGAGTCTCAGGTCGAGGATGGGCTCACTCTCGGGAACGCTTGCCGATGTGGCCGACTCCGTCGACTCCCTGTCGATTGATCTTGGGGCGACGAGCTCTGCGATCGCGGAGGCAAGAGGGGGGCTCTCCAGCATAAGGGAGGCGATGGAGATCCTGTCGACGACAGAGATCGCATCGACCGTCCTGTTCCTCTTCGGAGTGCTGCTGTTCTTCCTCGGAGTGCAGGAGATACTCCTGGGGGCTATCCTCGGGCGGACGGGGCCGGACCGCCTGCAGCGACCCTCCCGGACCGGGGCAGGGATCCGGAATCCCTGACGAGTCCGGGGTCGTCGTCCACCGGGACAGCCTCCCTCTCCAGCAGGTGCTCGTCGGCCGGAATGCTCCCGAGCCGTGCGATGGTGTTCGTCTCCCTGTGCCTGATCGCCAGATTCATCCAGTTGTACTGGCCCGGGAAGTCCGTCCCGAGCCGGGTTATCCTGTCGAACAGGGACTGCGCCGCAGCCTCCCTTTCCCCGGGGAGCCGGAGCCGTTCGAGCGAGATCCTGTATCTGAAGCCAGGCAGGGTGTGGTTCACGGCCAGCAGGAGTGCGCACCCCGCGGCCTCCCTCAGCCTGTGGAAGGTCGCAGGCGCCAGCACGGGGACTCCGAAGCTCCGGGTCCAGATGCCGTGAGCTCCTCCGTAACCAGTGGGCGCTGTCTGGACTATCGCGCCCGATTCCAGCGCCCTGTACATCCACCTGGGGTTGTCGGACGGGAAGGCCATGTGATGCGTCCTCTCCGAGACCGACAGCCTCGCACGCCTCACCGCCTCGGGGGCGCCCGCGTAGTCGGTCGAAAGGACGTGCATGTCGTATCCGGACCTTGCCATGACGATGTGCATGGTTCGCTCGTCCCCGAAGTGCGGCGCCAGGAGGAGGACCCCCCTGCCTTCCGAAACGGCCTGGTCGAGTTCCGTGCGCCCCTCCCACTCGACGGCCGACTGCAGGTCCGCCTCCGACATCTCCTCGGCGTGGAAGAGCCCCAGCATCGCTCTCTGGTGGGTCCTCCAGTATTCCGCGAGGACGGTCCGTCTCCATGAATGGCTGCGATCGGGGAAGATCCGCTCCAGATGGCCGAGGTAGATTCTCCTCCGGCCGTTCCTGCCGCGGGAGTCCGCTGCGAGCCGGACGCGCGCCAGCACTGCCGTCAGGAGATCCGGATGCGCTCTCCCCACAGAGTTGTAGAGCCGTTCTACGACCGCATAGTACGTGCTTCTGACCAAATCCGCTCCATCCGAGGTCTGTGCCGGACCGGCAAGTGCCCTATAATATGAACGGGAGGTATGCCGTGAGAACGCCGCTATTGCTGTTGCTTGCGGTTTCCCTGTCCGCGCCGGGAGGATCCTTCGAGCTGGCACGGGATACGCTCGACATCCCGGTGGGACAGTACCGCTGGATCGGATTCACCGTGGACATCGCCCAGCAGGAGCAGTCACGGGTCGAGGGATTCCTGTCGCTGTCGCCGGACTCGGCCGGGATAGAACTGGTCCTCATGCACCGGGACGACTTTGCGCGCTGGTCGGCCGGGCTCCCGGATGTCGACACCCTCTTCTACTCCCGGACGGGGAGCGGAGAGGTGCTCATACCGATCGAAGGAATGGGCGACATGGCCCTGGTCCTGTCGAACAGGGGCAACTACCACCGCACTGGCGTCATCGCCTCCCTGGACTTCGCCTTCGCTGGCGACGGAGTCCCTTACAATCCCCTCCTGACCGGGAGCAGGATCGTAGTAGCCGTGCTCGCGGGCGGAGTGGCCCTGGCCCTTCTGCTGGGCATAGTCGTGAGGGAGAGCGGCAGGAGGCGCCGACGGCGCCGGGGGGTTGACGGTCCGGAGGCGCGGGCATAATTTCCTACAAATAAAGGGGAGAAATATGCTGGTCTCCACGAGGAGCAGATACGGTCTGAGGGCGCTGGTCGGAATAGTCCGCGGCGGGTGGACCAACCCCCTGTCTCTTGCAGAGCTTGCGGAAGCCGAAGAGGTTTCCCAGCGCTATCTCGAGCAGATCTTCATCAGGCTCCGCGAGGCCGGCATCGTCAGGGGGAGGCGGGGTCCGGGCGGTGGCTACGTCCTGTCCCGAGACCCCTCCGAGATATCCCTGCTCGAGGTCATAAGAGCTCTGGAAGCCGATTTCATGGTCACCGACTGCTCGGAGGACTCCCCGAAATGCTCGGGCTCCAGGGAGGTGCTGCGCGTGCCCTGCCACAGGCAGGAGGGCTGCGCGACACGCCTGCTATGGAAGCATCTCCGCAACTGCTGCTTCAGGTATCTGGGAGAAAGGTCGCTTCACGATCTCGTCAACGGCACGCTAAGCGAGGATGAAAATGTGGAAGTATTCTGACAAGCTGATGGATCACTTCGTCAATCCCAGGAACGTCGGCACCATCGAGAACGCCGACGGGCACGCCCAGGTCGGCTCCCCCGTGTGCGGGGATGCCATGACCCTGGACATATCCGTCTCGGATGACGGCAGGATCAGTGAAGTCAAGTTCCGGACGTTCGGCTGTGCGGGCGCGATAGCCTCCGCGTCCGCCCTGACCGAGATGGTCGCGGGCAAGACGCTGGAAGAGGCTCTGGCGGTGAAGAACAAGGATATAGCCGACTATCTCGGCGGCATGCCTGAAGAGAAGTACCACTGCTCCGTCATGGGCCACGAAGCCCTCCATGACGCCATCGAGGACTTCAGGGCCAGGACCGCCGAAGTCGAGAAGGAGGCGGGGGCGATCCCCGGCGCGTTCCCCGGAGCCCGGGGTCTGTCCTTCCTCAGGGCGAGACCCGGAGCTGTAGTATTCAGGACGGATGGCGAGCCGCCCGAGGGTCTCGCGGAGAAGATTGCTGAAGCCCTCTCTGCAACCCTGGGCCGCAGGATAGAGGTGGAGCTGTCAAGATGAGGGTCTATCTCGACAACAACGCCACCACGCCACTGGATCCCCGGGTCCTCGACAGGATGCTCCCGTTCCTGCGCGAGCTCTTCGGCAACCCGTCGAGCTTCCACTCCTTCGGCAGCTCCGTCATGGAAGCCGTGGAGGAGGCGAGGGGACATACAGCCGCTCTTCTCGGCGCCGAGCCCGACTCCTCCCGGACCCCTTCCGTCGTCTTCACGAGCGGAGGGACCGAGAGCGACAACTGGGCGCTCGAGGGAGCCCTCGAGCTGACGGGTCGGAAGACGATAGTGACCACTCCCGTCGAGCATCCGGCCGTCCTGGAGACCGCGAGGCAGCTCGAGAGAGAGGGTTTCGGCCTTCGCCTGCTCCGCGTGACGTGCGACGGAGCACTCGACATGGACAGCCTGAGCGATGCCCTGGACGAAACTGTGGCGGTTGTCTCCGTCATGGCGGCCAACAACGAGACCGGCGTGATCATGCCGATCGCAGAGTGCGCGTCGCTGGCACACGGCAGCGGAGCCCTCTTCCACACGGATGCCGTTCAGGCCGCGGGCAAGATCCCTCTCCATGCGGCCGCGGACGGGATAGACCTCCTGAGCATGTCAGCGCACAAGATCCATGGGCCCAAGGGGGTGGGAGCGCTCTACATCAGGCCGGGGCTGAATTTTCCCGCCCTTATCCATGGCGGGCACCACGAGAAGGGTCTTCGAGCGGGCACCTACAACGTACCCGGCATAGTGGGTCTGGGTGAGGCCGCCCGACTTGCATCCGCAGAGCTGGAGTCGGGCATCCGGCCCGTCGCGGCGATGCGCGACAGGTTCGAGAGGGAGATGCTCGCGACCTGCCCGGGAGCAAGCATAGCTGGAGCCCTCGCCCCGAGGCTACCCAACACTACGACGGCACTGTTCAGCGGGGTCGAGAGCGAGGCGATCCTCACCCTGCTGGACATGCGCGGCATAAGCGTCTCCTCGGGATCGGCCTGCAGCACCGGCAGCAAGGATCCGAGCCATGTGCTGAAGGCGATGGACATCGACCGGAACCTCGCCAACAGCGCCGTCCGGTTCAGCCTCAGCCGCTTCAACACGGAAGCCGAGATCGACTACACGCTCGAGGTCCTGTCCGGAGTGATTGAGAAGCTGAGGATGATCTCGCCCTACACCTGACGGGCCGCCATCCGGGGGTCCGTCAGATGAGGCCCGGCAGCACCGACGCAGAAACTTCGAACCCGAAACCCGGGTCGTCCGCCATCTCCACCTCGGCCGACGCAGAGGCATGGAGCCAGTCCAGCGGTGCCGCCACGGCTCCGAAGGCGAGGAGCGGATCGTGTGCGGTGCGCGCTCCCGCCGCGAGGAAGATCTGTACGTCGGGAAGCACGAAGCTCGCACAGCCCACCCCGATATCCAGTCCGTCCCGGATCCTGGCATCGAGTGGATCCTGCCCGCCTTCGGCATAGTAGTCGAAATCCATCGTGAGCCTGACGAGCCGGTAGACCGTACTCGTGCAGAAGCCCGCCCGCAGTTCGGCACCCCGGTCGCGCGGAGCATCGCCGGTGGGGAGGGAGAGGGAACTCTTGAGGGCCAGCGCCGTGCCGCCCCGTGTGGTCTCATAGAGGTATTTCACTCCCAGAGACAGGTCGCCCGGCAGGCCGCCTTCGTAAGCGGAGTCGTGGAGGTAGACGGGGAGGCGCGCCCCCGCCTCGAGACCTTCGCCTGCGCCCCAGGTCGCGGCGAGGGACAACGGAACGGCTCCGAAGTCGCCTCCGGGCATGTCCGAGCCCAGGCCGACCCCCAGGCGCAGTTCCCCACGAGGGACGAAATCAGCTGATTCCACATGCCAGTAGCCGGACAGCCCGGACTCGGTCCAGGCCGTGCACGGAAAGTCCGAAGGCGGCGTGGAGGCCATTCCCGCGGACATTATCAGAATCGTGATCATCGCGGGCATCGAAACCTCCATGATGCTGTTGACCGGCGGGGAAGATAGGCAGAGAATAGACTGCCGGCCAAACCGCCGTCGGAAGGGAGCGTCGCCTGAGATGAGCACCGGGTCCACTGCCGCGATCCTGCTGGCTCTCCTGTCCCTCGCGGGGCTCGCGGTGCTCCTGTTCACCGACCCGCCCGTTCCGCCGCCCCCAAGGGAGCCGGAGGTCGGAGAAGCCCCGGCCATCGAGGCCCTCTGCGGCCGGGTGGCGCTCGGAGGGATGCCCAGGGTGCAGATGCGGTCGGATACCACCGTCCTGGTCCTCGACCTCGACGGCGGCCTCTACACGATGACCCAGGCCAACCAGTTCCTCACCAGGGCTCTTGCATCCGCCCGCTGCGCTCATGCCGAGACCAGGGCGAGGCCCGACGGCGGACTGACCTTCTTCGCGTCATATCCGGACGGCAGACCGCTCCGGATGGAGTTGAAACCGGTCGGCTCCAGCTGAAGGATCGTTGACAGCGGCAAGCTGATGCGGTTATTGATCGCCTTCCGGCATAACCGTCAAGACAGTGGGTAACCGCTCCGATCTGGGGCCTCCGGCCCCTCGACGCGTCCGGCACACGGGGGCTGGAGCGGGGGACATTACAGGAGGTTGCCAGAGTTATGAAGCGTTCCTCCCTGGACTGGAGGCTGCTGAGTTCAGCCGCCCTCTTCATCCTCGCCGCAGTGCTGATATGGCCGACGATCAACTGGTACTCCATGCCCGAGTCGGAGCGCGACAGGGCCGAGGCCAGCGTGCAGCCCGAGACGGACAACCCACACTTCCTGGCGCTTCTCGATGAGATGAGGGCGGAAGGGGGAGAGGAGACTCTCGCCCGCTACCGTGACGTCTACGAGCAGAGCAAGGGGACCATCAAGCTGGGGCTCGACCTCCAGGGAGGCATGTACCTCTCCTACATAATCGAGCCGGTCGGCGGCCTCGAACCTTCCGAAGCCATCGAGCAGGCTCTCGAGACCATCCGAAACAGGGTGGACGAGTTCGGCGTCTCCGAGCCGTCCATCACCCGCCAGGGCGACGACCGCATGGTCGTGCAGCTTCCCGGCATCAGGGACCCGGCGCGCGCCCGCTCGATCGTCGAGAGGCAGGCGCTCCTCGAGTTCAAGATAGTCGCCTACCCGACCCCCAGGGTGGGGATCCCCTCCGATGTGCCGGTCCTTGCCGAGATCGACGGGCTGCTTGCAGCGGAGATCACGCAAATGCCGGTCGAGATCGACAGCACCCTCGTCTCCCCGTCCATGGACGTGGAAACCATGCAGGAGGTCCTGGATACCGCCGAGGGAACGAGTCCGGTCGAGGACTCCGTCCCGGCGGAAGAGGATTTCTCCCTGCCGGAGGCCGTGCCTGTCGACCAGGATCTTGCGCTGCCAGTCCCCGGAGACTCGCTGCTCACGATACCCGAGATCCCCGTCGCCGGGACGGGCGGGATGTTCACCGGGCTGATCGAGGGTGCGGACGAGTATTCCGCTCTCTCCCTGAGCATCTCCCCCGGAGACTGGATGATCGCCTCTGGCGAGAACTACGAACTCTTCGTCAGCTACTCCTCGAGGGCCGACGTCGAATCCCTCCTCGTCAGCCGGAATCTGCAGATCGTCCTCGGCCGCGAGGCCGAGACCCCCTCCGGGATGTACAGGTCGATCTTCCTCGTGCCGCTGGACGTAACCCGCGGCTATGACGAGAACACCGGGCTTGTCAGGGAATACTACTCCCTCACCGGCGCTTCGCTCACAGATGTCTATGTCAGGATGGGCGACGGCCAGTCCCTGAGCAACGCCCCCTACCTGATCCTCGAGTTCGACTCCGAGGGTGCCTCGAACTGGGAGCGCATCACGGGCGAGAACGTCGAGGAGCGCGTCAGCGTCATCCTCGATGGCACGATGTACTCCGTCGCCACCATCCGCGAGAGGATCTCCGGATCCAGCACGAGGCTGTCCGGGGGATTCTCCGTCCAGGAGGCGCGCGATCTGAGGCTCGTACTCAAGGCGGGTTCGCTGCCCGCGCGGCTCGTCCTCGCCGAGGAGCAGACGATCGGCCCGAGCCTGGGCCGGCAGGCGCTCGACAGGGGACTCCTCGCCGCCCTGATCGGATTCGCAGTAGTCGCGGTGTTCATGATGGTCTACTACGGGACCGGCGGTGTGATTGCCACTGTCGGCCTGCTCCTCAACATGCTCCTGATCCTGGCCGTCCTCTGCTTCCCCGGCCCGCTCGCGCGCCTGGGCCTGGCAGGGCTCGGAGCAACGCTCACCCTCCCGGGCATCGCGGGCATCGTCCTGACCATAGGCATGGCGGTGGATGCGAATGTCCTCATCTTCGAGCGCATACGCGAGGAGCGCCGGTCCGGCAAGAGCATCCGTCCGGCCGTCGATGCCGGTTTCTCCCGCGCCTTCACGACGATCCTCGACTCCAACCTGACCACGCTCATCACCGCCCTGATCCTCTACAGGTTCGGGACCGGCCCGATACGCGGCTTCGCCGTAACCCTGTCGATCGGTATCCTCGCGAGCCTCTTCTGCTCGCTGGTGTTCGGCCGCGGGATGTTCGCACTCCTCCTGCAGAAGAAGTCACGGACCGACATCAACCTTGGCAGGCTCGCGTTCTTCCTGAACTCGGCCATAAGGTTCGTGAGCGTCCGGAAGATCTCCTACATCGCCTCCCTCGCACTGATCATGCTCGGAGTGGTCGCGTTCGCGGTCTCCGGCGGGTTCAGGATGTCGATCGACTTCACGGGCGGGCTGGAGACGAATGTCACCGGTCCTGACGGGATGTCGGTCGAACAGCTCCGTGGAGCCCTGTTCGATGCGGGTCTCGAGGGAGTCCAGGTCCAGGAGCTGGAGGACTACGTCGGGGAAGGCGAGGCTTTCGTCATCAGGACCTCCACGATGGATTCAGAGCAGGTGAACGCCACCCTCGTCGAGAACGGATGCTCGCCCATGGGCAGCGACGAGGAGGGAGTCTCCTACATCCGGCAGATCGGCCCCAGGGTAGGCTCGGAGCTTCGGTCCAAGGCCATAAGCGCAGTCCTGCTC
Source organism: Candidatus Fermentibacterota bacterium (assembly GCA_963718745.1). GTDB lineage: Bacteria > Fermentibacterota > Fermentibacteria > Fermentibacterales > Fermentibacteraceae > Fermentibacter. The sequence goes on from OY970370.1 coordinate 1,497,429, forward strand.
TCCTGGGCCGCGATCATCCTCTACGTCTGGTACAGGTTCCAGCTGAAGTGGGGCATCGCCGCCGTCGCGGCCCTGGTCCACGACACTCTCATAACGCTGGGCTTCCTGGCCTTCACTCGGATAGAGATCTCCCTCACGATCATCGCGGCCATCCTCACGATCATCGGCTACTCGATAAACGACACGATAGTCGTGTTCGACCGGATCAGGGAGAACCGCCGGCTTCGCAAGGGCAGGACATTCGAGGAGACCGTGGACCTGAGCGTCAACGAAACCCTCAGCAGAACGGTGATAACGGCCCTGACGACGTTCCTGGCCGTCCTGTCGCTGTTCATCTTCGGCGTGGGCGAGATCGCGGACTTCGCGCTGACGATGTGCCTTGGTCTCGTGGTCGGCACCTACTCCTCGATCTTCGTCGCCAGCATGCTCCTCGTGGACTGGAAGAGCCGCAGGGACCGCGCGAACCAGTAGCCGCAACGGGATCGGTTCCCAGGGACCGGTTCCGACATGGTACGGAAAAGGCCGGGAGCTCCACAGGGGCTCCCGGCCTTTCGATCAGGACCTCGTCAGGAGCGGTCCGGCCCGTCGCCCCGTAGCGGCAGGCAGAGTCTCACGCAGGCGCCTCCCTCGGGCGCACGGGCGTATTCGACCCACCCTCCGTGAAGGGCCGCGACTCTCTCGACTATCGCAAGACCCAGGCCCGAGCCAGTGCTGGCGGGATCCCTTACGAAGGGTCGCCCCAGCTTTGCCGCGATCACCGGATCGAACCCGGGGCCGTCGTCCATCACCGAAGCGCACGCATGACCGCCTTCGAGCGACAGGGAGATCCTGACCCTGCCGGATGCGTGCTTCACTGCATTCCTGACCAGGTTGGAAAGCGCCCGGGCAACGAGGCCCGCATCGGCCCGGCACATCGCCGAACCCTCGATGCCCAGCTCGATCCCGGGTCTGCTCCAGCTCTCCGCCGCGGCCACCTCGGACGCCACTACCTCCAGGTCGATCGGGGTGACTGTGATGCCGTCCGACCTCGAGAGCCTGTTGAATGCAAGCAGTTCGGTCAGCAGCATGTCCATCCGGGAGAGGTCCTCCTCCATCCTGGCGAGCCTGCCGTCATCAGTCGTACTGGTTGCATCCTTGAGCAGTTCGAGGGCGAACCGCATCCTGGCGAGGGGGGTCCTTATCTCGTGGGCAACCATGCCGAGAAGCTCCTGATGGGAAGAGATCAGAGCCTGAATCCTCCCCGCCATCTCGTTGAAGGTCCTGCCCAGGGAGTCCACGAGGTCTCCCTGCGGGGCGGTTTGCACCCTGGCGGCGAGATCCCCCGAGGCTATGGCCGCTGCCGCTCCCTCCAGGCGGGAGAGCCTCTTCTTCAGGGGTCTCAGGGAGGTCATCAGGACTGCGCCTTCTGCTACCACGAGAAGCCCGACGAAGAGCCACGGGATGAGCCAGCCCAGCCCGTGCCTGCCCCTCGGGATGACGGGGACCTCGACCTGGAACCCCAGTTCGGCAGGAAGCCCCGGGATGAAGATGTGTCCGGGTCTCGGGGGTTCGAACGGCATCCCGCTCCGCGCTCCCGGGAATGGGATTATCCTGGCGTCGATGTCCATCGAGTCGGCGATGGCAAGGATCCCTCCGGGCGACTGCGGTTCGTGCCGGAGGATCTCCTCCCTGAACTCGGTCAGGGTGTTCCTGTAGTAATCCCCGGCCCTCTCCGGGATGAACTTGAAGGCCAGGATGAAGGCGATGCACAGGACAGCGAGGATCGTAGCTGCAAGCGGGAGGTAGATGTGCAGGAAGAGCCTGTTCAAGATCCTCCCTCCAGCACGAGCATGTAGCCCAGACCCCGGACTGTCCTTACAAGGTCGGCGCCACCCTCCACGGCTGCCAGCTTGCGCCGCAGCCTCGATACGACGACATCCACGGATCTGTCGAAGGAGTCGAAGTCTATGCCACGGAGTTCCTCGACGAGTCTGGCCCTCTCCTGGACCCTTCCCGCCCTCCTCGCGAGCAGGACGAGCAGGTCGAACTCGGTCGTCGTCAGGGTCAGTTCGGTTCCCGACAGCCAGACCCTGCGGCTGGAGATGTCCAGCCTGAGGCCGCCCGTCAGGAGAGTCTCGGCCTCCGAGTCCCCCGCAGCACGCCGGAGGAGGGCCCTGATCCGCGCGAGCAGGACCCTGGGGGACACCGGCTTGGTTATGTAGTCGTCGGCTCCGAGCTCCAGACCGACCACCACGTCCGTCTCGTCGCCCAGCGCCGTGAGGAAGAGGACGGGTCCGCGCCAGGTCTTCCTTATCGACCTGCAGACGTCCAGCCCGCTGCCGTCCGGCAGCATTATGTCCAGGATGACCAGGTCCGGACTCCACCTGGAGACCGTCTGCTCTGCCCCTTCGGCGCGGGGGGACAGCCTCGTCTCCATGCCCTGACCGGTCAGGTACTCGGAGAGCAGGGAACCGAGTGCGGGATCGTCCTCTATAACCAGTATCCGAGGAGCGGCCGGAGGCAGTCTCATGCTTTCCCCGTTCGGATTGACGAAGACTCTGTCGATCGTATTCTATCGCCCGGAGACGATGGCACCAATACCGGAGGAGAGATGACCACAATCCTTCTGATCCTTGCTGGCGCGCTGGCCCAGTCGAACAACACGGAGACCGCGCAGCCCTTTGTGCTCGAGCACCCCGGATTCGTGTTCGAGTGGCTCCCGCCTTCCATGCAGCCGCCTGTCGAAGGCACGCTCGACGAGGAGAGCGGAGCAGTCGCGAGCAGCCCATCCAGCGACGGGACCGAGTACCGCCTCCACTACTGGCTGGAGGAGATACCTACCGAGGGCATGGAGGCCTGGCTGCTCCAGAGGCTCCAGTCGGAACTTCCTCCCGATGTTCTCGAGGGGCTGGTCACGGGAGACGTGATCTGGACCGAAGGCGGGATGGAGAGCGGCGAGCGGGGCGGGAGATCGATCGGTCTCGTCGTGTCCGTGAACTTCAACATCCTCACCGAAACCGGCAACATAAGGGGCCGCGGACGGGCGGTCGGCGTCTTCCGGAACGGATACTCGCTGCTCGTGTTCGGGATCGCCCCGTTCGAGTCCTCGGAGATACTGGGCTCCTCCGTGGACGCGATCATCTCCCACATGCACATCTAGCGCGCGGCCGGACCTTCCCGGATCCTGCTCCGACCGGCAGCCCGGCTGCCGGTCGGAGCGTATTTCCTCCCTTTGGAGCCCGCCTGATCGCATCATCTGATGCAATCCCGCAGAGGCGATCGTTGACTTCCATCCACTCCCCCGAGATTATCTGACCGGTACAGGCAGATCATCAGTGGAGGATGGTGGAAAAATGATCCTTTCATCTTCTCGGTTTCTTTTGCTTCCCGCCTTGTCGATTATCCTCTCGGGGGTGCCGGACGCTCAGCAGGACGGCGTGAGCGAGTCCTGGGTCGCCCGCTACAACGGTCCGGCTAACAATGAGGACGAGGCGACCGCGATGGTCCTGGACGCCTCCGGCAACATCCTCGTGACGGGACACAGCATCGGCAGCGGGACCGGTATCGACTTCGCAACCGTCAAGTACAGCGCCGTCGGCGGCCAGATGTGGGTCGCCCGCTTCAACAGCACGGGCAACAGGGACGACCGCGCGGCTGCGATAGGGGTCGACGGCGCCGGCAATGTCTATGTGACCGGCTACATCGCGGGCGGAAGCATGGGTGACGACTACGTAACCGTCAAATACAACTCGTCCGGGGTCGAGCAGTGGATCAACGTGTACAACGGCCCCGGAAACGGCAGCGACCGCGCCACGGCCATAGCGGTCGACGCCGCGGGGAATGCATTCGTGACCGGGTTCAGCTGGGGAGGCGCCGGCACGGGGACGGACTACGCGACAATTATGTACAGCCCGACGGGCTCGGTGCAGTGGGTGACCCGCTACGGCTGCGTCGGGAACTACCCCGACACACCCTCTGCAATTGCGCTGGATGCCGCAGGCAACAGCTATGTGACCGGGATGAGCAGGTGGTACAGCTACAGCGGCATGCCCCCCTCGACCGGAGACTATGCAACCATCTGCTACAGCCCGGCCGGGGAGCAGCAGTGGGTGGCCCGTTACATGGGCACGGGCATCGGCGAGGACAATGCGCATGACATAGCCCTCGATGCCGGCGGGAGGGCGCATGTGACCGGAGAGGGCTTCTGCCTCGAAGGGAGCGAGAGTACCTTCGACTATGTGTCCATCGCCTACGACGACGGCGGAGACACTCAGTGGATGGCCATCTACGACGGAACGAGGGACCAGGCCGTCGATCGCGCCTTCGCCCTGGCCGTCGACGCTGCCGGCAGCCTCCGTGTGACCGGGACCAGCGACGGCGCCTCATGGAGCCAGGACTACGCCACGATCAGATACAACTCGGCCGGCTCGCAGCAGTGGGCAGCGAGATACGACGGAACCGGCAGCGGTTCTGACGAGGCGCTCGACATAGCGCTCGACGCCGCCGGGAATGCCTATGTGACCGGGAGGAGCCAGGGGATCGGCACCAGCAATGACTACGCCACCCTGATGTACGATCCCGCCGGCGCGGTGCAGTGGGTTGCCAGGTATGACGGTCCGGAGCATGCGGAGGATTGTGCGGTCGCTCTTGCCGCCGGCATACCGGGGATCGTCTACGTGACCGGGTACAGCCCGGGCATCGGCACCGGAGCTGACTACACCACGATCAAGTACGTGCAGACGACCGGCATCGAAGAGGAGCAGGGGGCGCCGTTCGGGCTCGAAGTCTCCCCCAATCCGGCGTTCTCGAATGCTACGATAGCGTTGGAGTTGCCGGAACCCTCCCACTGCTCGATCCTGGTCTACAGCCTCGATGGAAGGCTGGTGGAGACGCTCCACGACGGCGAAGCCCCTGCAGGGGCGTCTTCGTTCGGCTGGAGTGCGGCGGGCTTCCCGGAAGGCGTCTACTTCGTCCGGGCCAGGGCCGGGAACAGTGAGGAGACCGCCCGGGTGGTGCTCGTCCGGTAGCGGTCCTGAGGGGGGATCTGATGGCCGGGAGGAAGTCCTTTTCCTGCAGCCAGTGCGGCGGTCCGGACCTGGAGCGGTCGGGGGAGGGCAAGCTGCGCTGCTCCTACTGTGGCAGCCTCTACGGCTACAGCGTCAGAGGCCCGGCTGTGGTCATCCGGAAGGGTGCAAGCGTCGTCTTCGGCAGGAATGCAAAAGTGGTGATCAGGGGCGGTCTGGAGATAGAGGACGAGGCCGATGTACGGATGGACGGAGAGATAACCCTCCTCGAGCGGGCCCCGGAGGAGGACGTCACCGCGGCCAGACTGCGGCTCCTGGAGAGTGGGCGGGCGGACGGGGAATCCTGAACCGCCGGCTGCATGGGAATGGGTGAAGAGGAGAGCTGAAGCGATGAAGGTTGTCGATCTCCCCGAGGACAGGAAGGATCTGTTCTGCCTCTGTCTCGAGGACTGGTCGGAGGAAGCCAGGGAAGCCGGCCCGCGGCGCCGCCAGTGGCTCGACCGCGGTCGCAGTCGTCTCGGGCTGCGAGCCATGCTCGCCATCGACGACTCGGGTATCGAGGGGGGGATGATCCAGTACGGACCCATCGAGCACTCGCACGTCCATGGATCGGGCCTCTACTTCATCTACTGCATCCATGTGCACGGCTACAGACAGGGCCGGGGCGACTTCCGGAAGCGTGGGATGGGCGAGGCCCTGCTGGCGGCCGCCGAGGAGGACGCGCGCGGTCTGGGGGCGGGCGGCATGGCCGCATGGGGTGTCTCCCTGCCTTTCTGGATGAAGGCCTCGTGGTTCCGGAAGCATGGCTACCGGAAGGCTGACCGCCGGGGCATCTCGGTACTGCTCTGGAAGCCCTTTACGGACGGCGCAGAACCTCCTCGATGGATTCCGAAGGCTTCGAAGCGCCCTGATCCCATCCCCGGGAAGGTCGTCGTCACTGCGTTCTCCAGCGGGTGGTGCATGGCGCAGAACCTCGTCCTGGAGCGCGCCCGGCGTGCTGCTGCCGAGTTCGGCGACAAGGTCGCCTTCTGCGAGATCGACACGTCTTCGAGGGATGCCGTAGCCCTGTGGGGCATCTCCGACGCCGTCCTGGTGGATGGCAGGAATCTGCAGAAGGGCCCGCCGCCCAGCTACGAAGCGATCCGCAAGGCGATTGCACGGCGCGTCGCCAGGCTGTAGCCGTCCGTCCGGTTCCCATTGTAGGAGAACGCAACCCCGTTTGCAGTATCCATGCAGTTTGAACGTGACCGTGTCTTCCTGTGGTCCAGTCGACCGGAGGAGCAGCAGATGGAAGCGCTGCAGGGTCGACCGATGCACTGGGGTCTGGTTGCCGGCACAAGTTGACATACTTCATCCACAGGGTGATTTTCAATAGGAAAACACCGGAGGGGGGACATGAACGGACGGGGCATCGGGGTATTGCCGAAGATCGTTCTGTTATTTGTCATGGCGGGGACCGTCCATGCGCAGACCGACGGCTCGATAGTCGCCTGGGGGAGCAACGGGTCCGGCCAGTGCGACGTTCCGCCGCCCAACGAGGGATTTGTCGACGTCTCCGCGGGATACTCCTTCACGGTCGCCCTGAAGGATGACGGCACGGCGGTGGCCTGGGGCAGCAACAGCTTGGGCCAGTGCGACGTACCATTTCCGAACAACGGTTTTGTCGAACTGTCCTGTGGCGCTTTCCACACCCTGGCACTGAAGGCGGACAGCTCCATCGTCGCCTGGGGGTTCAATTCGAGCGGCCAGTGCAACATCCCGCTCCCGAACAGTGATTTCATCGCCGTGGCCGGAGGTGAGCAGTACAGCATGGCGCTCAGGGCCGACGGCACAATTGAGGCCTGGGGATCGAACAGTCATGGACAGCTGAACATACCCTCTCCCAACCAGGACTTCGTTGCCATTGCAGCCGGGATCAATCACTCCATGGGCCTGAAGGCGGACGGCTCCATCGTATGCTGGGGTAACAACAACTACTACCAGTGCATGGTCCCCGACCCCAACACCGGTTTCGTCGCGATGGCCGCCGGAGGCAACCACAGCCTCGGCCTGAAGGCGGACAGCACCGTTATTGCCTGGGGCAGCAACCAGTCCGGGGCTTGCGAAGTACCCGCCCCGAACCAGGATTTCACTGCTATCGACGCTGGAATCGGCCACAGTCTGGGCCTCAAGGCTGACGGGTCCATCGTGGCGTGGGGTTGGGACGAGTACGGCCAGAGCACCGTTCCCCAGCCAAGTCAGGATTTCACCGCGGTGGCAGCGGGCAGCACCCACAGCCTTGGCCTGCACATATTCGAAACAGGAATAGAGGAAACCTCTCCCGGCATGACCGATCTTGCGATTCTCTCCGTTGCCCCGAATCCCTGCTGCCGCACCGCCTCGCTGATGCTCCGGATGCAGCAGCCCGGCAGCCTCCTGCTGGAGGTCTTCGACATGTCCGGAAGGCTCGTGGAGGAATCCGATCTCGGGGCATTCCCCGCAGGCACTCACTCCTTGATGTGGACGGGAGTGGATGTCGGCGGCAGGCCCCTGTCACACGGCGTCTACATAATCCGCATCTCGTCGTCATCGCGGAGCGCAGCCGCCAGGGTGATGCTGCTGTAGCAGCCGGGACATCCGAACCTGCCTGGAAAGACCCGGGCAGCAATCCTCATCGAACAATGCCCGTTCGGCACGGGTGGGATGGGGAGTCAGCCTACAAATCCGGTATCACGCAACCCCCCTGAGATCCCGGATCGCCCCGGGCGTCACGCTCAGGCGGCTGACGGGAACCAGCCGCGGGTCTTCAGGCAGATCTTCACGAGCATCAGCATCACGGGCACCTCGATGAGCACGCCGACCACGGTCGCAAGCGCTGCCCCGGAGGAGAGCCCGAACAGCATCGTCGCCGTCGCGATGGCCACCTCGAAGTGGTTCGAGGCTCCGATCATGGCCGCCGGTGCGGCGTCCTCGTACCGCAGTCTCAGCAGTCTGGCAAGCCAGTATCCGAGCCAGAAGATCAGGTTGGTCTGGATGAAGAGCGGGATGGCGATCCAGAGGATCGTCAGGGGATTGGACAGGATGGTCTCCCCCTTGAAGCTGAAGAGCAGCACCAGGGTGGTCAGCAGGGCGACTATCGTGACGGGGGTGAGGGTGTGCAGGAACTTATCCCGGAACCACTGTTCGCCCTTCGAACGGATGATCCACCTGCGCGAAAGGTATCCGGCAACCAGTGGCAGGGCGACGTAGATGGCGATCGACAGCACCAGTGCCTGCCACGGGACGGGGAGTCTGCCGACACCCAGCAGGAACCCGCCGAGCAGGCCGTACAGGACCAGCATGGAGAGAGAGTTGATGGCTACCATCACAAGCGTCAGCCCGTCGTTCCCGCGGGCCAGGTAGCCCCAGACCAGGACCATCGCCGTGCACGGGGCGATCCCCAGCAGGATGCAGCCGGCGAAGTAGCTCCTCCAGAGAGGCACCTGGAGCATCTTCACGCCGTCCTGCATGACTACGGTCCCGGCCCCGTGAGTCGCGCCGACGGGGAGATCCAGCCCGAAGGGCATCTTGACGAGATCGATGGCGTCAGGGCCGATGAATCCCCTGAACAGGATGCCGAGGAACAGGGCGGCGATCGCGTACATGGTGAAAGGCTTGATGGCCCAGTTCACGAACAGCGTAAGCCATACCGGTCTGCCGCTTCTTCCAGCCTGGACGACCGAGGCGAAGTCGATCTTCACCATGATGGGATACATCATGAAGAAGAGACAGATGGCTATCGGTATGGATACGACCGGGGCGCCGTTCACGAAGATCGAGAGCCCGTCGAGCCTCGAAGCCAGTGTCGGCGCAAGCTTGCCGAGGAGGATGCCGCCGCCTATGCAGAGCAGGACCCACAACGTCAGGTTCCGCTCGAAGCCGCTTATCCTGCGGGAGGTTTCCACACCCATTCCCCGACACCGCCTTTCAACCAAGATCGGTTTTAACTATTGATCCTAACTTTTCCCGTACGAATCCAGCCAGCATTTCCCATGCACTCGAAACGGCCTCGCTTCCTCGCCGCTGCCCTTCGCCAGGTCACGGTGCTCAGGATCAGTGCTTCATGCGCTTGAACCGTTGCGGGACAGCGCATCGGACTTCATCTGAGAACGGCTCTGAGTGATGAGCCGGGGCATCCGTCAGATAGTTAGGATCAGTAGTTAAAACCGATCCTGACAGTCAGACCGCCTTGCGAAGAAGATAGATGCCCGCCAGGATCACGAGCGCCCCGGCGATACGCCTCAGGATCAGTAGAGCCTTTGACTTCTCGTTCCAGTTCAGGAGCCTGCAGACTGATCCGGAGAAGGTCCCTGCGAGCAGTATGACACCGCAGTGCCCTGCGATGAAGGCCCCCATCATCCCTGCTGCGAATACGGGCCGGGCTGCCTGCGCCGCCAGGATCACGCCGAGGAGCGGAGCGATGAAGGCGAATGTGCAGGGGCCGGCGGCTGCGCCGAAGACGAGCCCGCATATGGCGGCTCCTGCGAGCCCGGACCTCCTCCCCGGCATCGAGAGTGCCGGGACGGGGATGGTGAAGACCTCCATGAGATTGAGGCCGAACAGGATCATCAGTACAGAAAGGATGATCCCGCCGGTGCGGCCGATGTCTCCCGCTATCCTGCCTGCACCGAGGGTTATGACCCCAAGTGAGGCAACCGCCAGGAAGACTCCCCCGGCGAAGGCTGCCGAGATCCGGAAGGCCTTCTTCGTCGATGTCCCCGGGTCCCTGGATATGTACCCCACCAGCAGGGGTATGCTGGCGAGGTGGCACGGGCTGAGGATGATGCTCAGGATGCCCCAGAGAAGTGCTGCGGCGAGTCCGACGGCCGGGGCGGAGCTTTCGACGGCCCTTCCCAGACCGGTCAGGAATTCACTCACCGGGCTCCTCCGGGATCACATCGTATCCCAGCTCGACCCACTTTGCGACCATGTCCTCGGCCGAAACGACACCCTCGTGTCTCCACAGCTCGATTCCGGTCTCGGACAGGAAGATCTGCGTCGGGATCACCCTGATGCCGTAGGTGCTCGCCGCAGCCTGGTTCTCGTTCACATCGATGAAGGAGATATCGAGGCTCCCCTGCGTCATGTCCTCGAGACGATCGAGCTCGGTCATCATGGTCTGGCACGGGATGCACATCTGCGAACCGAGGTCTATCACCCTCGGCAGCGAGGTGGTCGATGTCGAATCCGGAGCCTGGACCGGATCGCCCCCCTTGTCCCGGGTAAGTACCGCTGCGGCCGCTATGCCGGCTACGGCTGCGATTATCGCAATCCTCCCAAGTGTCTTCATCGGTGTGATCTCCAGCTTCAGTTGAGCTTCTGTTTGTTTCCCGTCAGGATGTCCACGATCTCGTCGACACCCGGGACTCTGCCCATGACACTGACGACACCGTCCACCACTAGCGCCGGAGTCATCATCACGCCGAACTTCATGATCTCCATGATGTCGGTGACCTTCTCGACCCTGACGTCCGCGAGCCCTGTCCTCTCGACGGCCTGATGCACGTGCTCCGAGAGCTTCACGCACTTCGGGCATCCTGTCCCCAGCACCTGGACGAGCATCTTCCTGCCTCCGGTCCGGTCAGCCGGCAAAGGAGCCGAACACGAACCCGGTTAGAGTTGCGAGAACGATTACGAGCAGCACGAATACCGCGGTCTTCCTGGTCCCCATGATGCTCTTCAGGACCAGCATGCTGGGCAGTGAGAGCGCCGGGCCGGCCAGGAGCAGCGCAAGGGCCGGTCCGCTGCCCATGCCGGAGCCTATGAGCCCCTGGAGTATGGGGACCTCCGTCAGGGTAGCGAAGTACATCAGCGCGCCGGAGAAGGATGCGAAGAGATTGGCGAGGATGGAGTTCCCTCCGACCGCTCCGGCGATCCAGCCCGAGGGGATCATCGCCTCGTGTCCGGGCCTGCCCAGGAGGAAGCCCGCGACCAGGACACCGCCCAGGAGGAGAGGGATGATCTGTCGCGCGAAGCCGACCGTGGCGTCGAACCATTCCCTGAGCTGGGGTCCGCCCCGGGCGGAGATGGCGCCGACTGCGACGATACCGGCCGAAAAGGCATAGACCGGGTGCCCTGGCCAGATCACCGCAAGCGTCCCGACAGGGATGCTTCCGAGCAGCACCTTCCTCCAGCCCACCTTGAAATCGAGCACCAGCATGAGCGCCAGGAGGATGGCGAAGGCCGATGTGATCTGCCACTTGATGCCTGCGATGAACGCCCACAGGGGAGCAGCTCCCTCGGGGCTGCCCCAGTTGGCGAAGACCAGGATCCCGACCATCGAGGCGAAGTACAGGACGGTTCTCCACAGAGGGCGCTGAGGCTCGGCTGGTCCCGTCGCAATGGCCGTCCTCGCGATCTCGGACTTCGACTTCCTGAAGAAGAGGCTCATGAGCAGGCCGATCACTATGCTGAAGACAACCGCCCCGACGGCCCTGGCGATTCCTATCTCGAGCCCGAGCACCCTGGCCGTCATCACGATGGCCAGGATGTTGATGGCGGGGCCGCTGTACAGGAAGGCCGTGGCGGGGCCGAGTCCGGCACCCATCGTATAGATGCCCGCGAAGATGGGCAGTACGGTGCAGGAGCAGACCGCCAGGATCGTACCGGACACCGAGGCGACTCCATAGGCCTTCATCCTGTTTGCCCCCGGACCGAGGTACTTGAGGACCGAGTCCTTGTTGAGGAAGACTCCGATCGCTCCTGCGATGAATAGGGCCGGCACGAGGCAGAGCAGAACGTGGAGTCTCGCGTACTCGTTGAGCATGTAGAAGGCCTCGAGCACCGCGCCCTCGAATCTGGCGGAACCGGCGGGTATGAACCATGCCGCGAGGAGAACTGCGGCAAGGAGCAGCAGGGTCCGGGTCGTCGAGGTCATACCTTCGAATTCTCTCTGAGACAGAGGGCGCTGGTGCACTCCTCACCGTTCATGACCCGCTCGATGCACTCGAAGAAATCGGTTATGCATGGTGCTGCAAGGGAGTAGAAGACCCTGTTCCCCTCCTTGCGATCCCTTACAAGCCCGGCGTTCCGGAGCACCACGAGGTGCCTCGAGACAGTGGAGATGTCCTGCCCGACAGCGGCTGAAAGATCTCCGACACAAAGCTCACGGTCCGTCAGGAGATCCACCATGTGGAGCCTGGCCGGATTCGCCATCGCAGAAAGAACAGATGCCCTCCTGCGGAAGAGTTCGTTCTGTTCGGTCATATGGTCAGCCTCCTTGCTTATTTTGTAAAATAGACAAACGTATGGTCTTGGTCAAGCATCGGTTGACTTTCGACTTGTTCTCCTGGGTGTTTCGAGGAAACCACGAGGCACGGAGGATGATCCGTCTGTTCAACAATGCATTTACCGCATGCAGGCTGGCTTCAGGGCAGCCCCACGCCCGCGCCCAGGCTGAATAGCCAGTCGTCGGACACGTCTCCAGATAAACGCCTGTACGCACCGCCGAAGACGGATATCAGCCGCACGGACACCATGCCTCTGGCTCCGAGGTAGGAGGCGTCGGACCCCTCCCAGAGATAGAGACCTGAGGCGCTTATCCCGGCGGTCGCCAGCGGTGCGATCATCATTATCGACCCCTTGACCCCTGCGTTGAGCCCGATCCCGTCCCGGCCCGCTGAAGCCGACGCGAAAGGCCCTGCCTCGGTGACGAATCCCGAGAAGTCGAAGAAGTTGACTCCCAGCTCGCCGCCCAGCCGGAGCGGCCAGGAGTACTGGATCTGCGCGGTCGGATAGGCGCCCTGTGCAAGCGGAGCGACAACCAGCAGGATGACTGCCAGAAGACACCTGCGGCTCATGCCTGTTCTCCTTCCGGCCCCCGAAGCCCCCGAACGCATCGATCGCAACCCGGCTCTGCTCAAGCTATCGGAGGCGAAGCTCGAGGCGATCGCCGGGAGGGAGGACCCGGCTCTACTCTACTACCGCGAACCTGCCGGTCGCCGAGCTTATGCCGGACATCACCCTGCATACATAGACCCCCGGAGCCAGGTCGCTGACCGTGAACTGCGGACTGCCCGCTTCGAGGATCATCTCCATGGAGTCGTACACCCGCCTGCCGGAGATGTCGAATATGCAGAGCCGGACCTGGGCCTGCGCCTCCAGGCAGAGCCTGATGACCGCGACGCCGCATGCGGGATTCGGGCTTACAGGGAGGAGGGTCACACCGCTGCCTCCCGGTTCGCCTGGCGCCATACCCTGCTGGTTCCAGGTCACCCACACCTCGTCCAGATAGGGCTCCGCTCCGGGGGCGGATATGTCGAGGAGAGCTCGATACTGGAACAGGCTGTCCCCTGGCGCAAGAATCTGCGAGAGGCGGAGCGGAGCTTCGAAGGGTTCCGACCATTCGCCCATCTGCAGGATGTCGTCCGATGCCCTCACCTGGAACACCAGCGAAGAGCCCGATGGGATCTCGGCGATGCAGTCGAGGACATCCCATTCCGGGGCCGCTCCGGTGTCCAGCACGCTGGACTCCAGGTAACCGGAGTTCTGGCGCCTGTCCCACCACGCAATCTCCGCCGCTCCCATTGCGGCGAAAACGGGATCTATCTCGCCGTCGCCATCCATGTCCGCTGCACAGACGGACATCGCACCGTCGAGAACAACGATCGAGTGACGTCTCCAGGACCCGTCGCTGTTCTCCCACCACACGACCTCGTCGGCAACGGCGGCGGCCCCGACCAAGTCCATGTCGCCGTCGCTGTCGAAGTCACCGGGGACTATCGAGACAGCTCCGTCGAAGTCCGTGTCCAATTCGTGTCCGGTCCAGCTTCCCGACCGCCCGTCCCACCAGCCGACCACGCCATCGATCGCGGCTGCGCCCAGGATGTCCATGCTCCCATCGCCGTCGATGTCGGCAGAGCTGGCGAAGTAGGCGCCATCGAAACCGGTTGCGATGTCCTCCATCGTCCAGGCGGTCCCTGTTCCATCGGTATTGTTCCACAAAGCGACGGCATCCAGGTAGTAGGCCGTTCCGATGACGTCCAGGTCGCCGTCCGAATCCATGTCGGATGCACTCACGGACCATGCACCATCGAAGGATTCGCCTATGGTGTGCCTGGTCCACTCGATGGCGGAACCGTCAATGTTCTCCCACCATGCGATCTCGTCGGAATAGGCGGCCGCTCCGAGGATATCAAGGTCGCCATCGCCGTCGACATCGCCCGTGCATACGGACCTCGCGCCGTCGAAGCCGCCGTCGATGACAAGGGCGGACCAGCTCTGTCCGAGTCCGTCCCCGTTCATCCACAGGGTGATGTCGAAAGCCTCGAACTGTGTCTTCGAGGCGCCCAGCACGTCGATGTCCCCGTCACCCTCGATGTCGGCGGCCCAGACTGAGCTCGCCCCCGTGAACAGGGAATCGATGGAGTGCCTGTTCCACTCCGTGGCGGCCTCGTCGATCCTCTCCCACCAGGAGACCTCGCCGGTCTCCACCGAGGTGCCGACAAGGTCGATATCGCCATCACCGTCGATGTCCGCCGGGAAGATGGAAGTCGCTCCGGCAAAGGTGTCGTCGACTACTATTGTGCTGGCCTGAAGACTGATGCCTATGAACCCGGGCACTTCCGCATAATCGATGCCGGAACTGAGGTAGAAGGTGTTTCTGAACTGCATGACCGGTCCGGAGATCCCTGGGCCGCCAGACCAGTCCGCCTGCACAGCAACATCCCCACTCGGCGCAGATGCAATAACCATCAGTACAACGAGAATCCGGTACATTCCGCACCTCCATCGATGTGATTCTGCCCTGAAACAGTATCTGAGTCAATGGCATCGATTTCGGACCGCAGACCATCCTGTTCCTGGAGCGTCGACCAGGCACGACCCTGAGATGTGGTGCAGGAGGGGTGGCAAACCCGGGCATCTGACCGGCTGACACCGGATCCTCGTCATTTGTCTTCCGCCGATGCTCCCGGGGGGACCTCGGAAACAGCTCCAGGTCGGTGACATTCTCCAGGGTGACCGGATCAGCTGCATCTGGTGCAGGCTGTCAGGTAGTCCTGAGCGCCCGGGATTTGGTGATCCACGGCCACCCCTCACAGTCAGTGTGTTCCTGCGCCAATCGAGCGGAGCTACTTCACGAGGTCTTCCACGAAAGAATAAGTATTATCTCTAGAAGAGGCGATGGTTTCAGGAACTTCGAGAACTACAGACTGAGAGTGCGAGCACTGTGCTGCTAAACTGGACCAGTGCCCCTGTTAATGGTGTAGATCCTGCAGATCTACCTGATTGAGTGGTACACCGGCCTTTGGTCCAGTCGAACCAGCTCAGAGTCATCCTTCATGCTGCGTATCCCCAGACCTGACATCAGGATAGCACAGCAGAAGACCCGCTGCTACCGCAACCCGGTCATCTTCGCGATGGAGCTCCAGGCCGAGATGAGCACGGACCATCTGACAAGGCAGCAGCTCGCGGACAGGCACGGGATCTCCCTCGACCGGGTGATCCAGTGGCTAGCTCTGCTCAAGCTTCCCCAGGCACAGCTCGAGGAGATCAAGGTGCTGGGGGATCACTGGGAGCATCGGGTCGTGACGGAGCGGGAGCTGCGGAGAAGAAGATCCAACTGACTCCGTGATGGAAGCCAGTCAACTCATTGATCTAGGACGGTATCTCTCCCAGTCGAAGAAACCAGTGCGGGTACTGTCTTCCCCTCTTCCTAGCTCCGGATCGTGTTTCGGATCAGAGGTTGCCTCGTCCGAGGCGGTGGGCTATCTCTTTGCATCATGACTGGAGGGTGTGAATGAAGCCGTTGCTCGCACTCGCGCTCATCTTCTCCCTCTCCCATGCGGAAATCGAAGTGGCGGAGCTGTTCCGGGCCGAGACGCTGGAGGAGCTCGAAGCCGCCCTTGTCGATGGCTACCCGATGCCGTGGCTGGCTGAAGTCCTCGCCGACTCCACAATCCCCGAGGATGACCGCTACTGGCTGGACTGCAGGATGAGGGCAGTCATCGCCCAGGACATGCACCTGTTCTTCGACAGAAATGGTGATCCAGTTCACGTTGAGGCTGAATGGATCGCACCCGGCGAAGACTACTGGCGTGAGAACTTCATGGTAAATGCAGATGGAGCCGAATCCCTGTACGACCGATCAGATCAGCCGACCAATGTAGTTTCTGAACCCGGTGTTCTGGTCGATCGCTTCGGAGAGGAGATCGGCGAGCTTGCGATGATACACCGGGGGGTCAGGTTGAGCAGGGATGCCAGCATCGGTGTTACCCTATCCGGACGACACAACGAACCCGGCTGCCCGGTAACAATGCCGCGCCTGTGTTTTGCCTGCCTTCTCTTCCCCGATGGTTCCTTCAGGGAAACGCAAATCGGTTACGCTGGGTACTCCAATTTCGCGATCAGCAACGATGGTAGCCGGATCGTCGTTGAGACTGAAGTCCCTCGAGATTCGGATCTCGGAGAGGCGTACACCGGGTTGGTCTTCCTGCTCGATCGGGAAGGAAGCATCGTAGCCCGTTTCCCGATGGCGGACGGGATCATGGGTGGAGCGCCTGCTGTCTCGGCTACCGGCAGATACGTGGCGTGCAGACAGAACTCGATACCCGAAAGAGGGGTCTTCCTCCTCGATGGGGAAACTGGTCAACTCCTCTATCGATTCAGAGAAGACGTGGTCGGGCACGACTTAACGTTTTCTCCCAACGAACAGTATCTGTGCATCGGAGGTCTCTATAGGCCAGTAGTCTTCGACTGTCTTGATCGTGAGGAGATATGGTCTGTTACCCCCTCCGATCTTGATGTTGACGAGCCTGTTCTTCGCCCTGGCTATTGTGCAGATGATGGGCAAACGTTTGTGTTCAGTTCACTACAAACTCACCCGATGCGTTTCGGTACGATGATCTTCAGAGGAGACAGTCGCCCTATTGAATGGGATTCTACTAGAGGGGTCATCCAGGTATCCCCTAACGGCGCTTGCACCTTCGCTCAGTGCTACGATGCGGTAGAGCCCAACTCCTGGAACGACTTCCTGTGCGTTCCAGTGATCGTGAACCAGCTCGAAGGTGGTGAGTAGAGGATGAAGACGACCATCATCGCTCTCGTTCTATGCGGAACTGCCTTCTGCATCCCCTGCCACTGGGTGCGACTCCCGATGCCCAGGACTCGACGCACACGATCATGCCCGTCTACGGCGATTAACACGCTCCATTCGGAATCGACCTGACGGACAGACCCATCAGGTGTCGACGATCCGCTTGTCAGCTTGGACCAGTGCCCCACTTAATGGCGGAGAACCAGAACCTAAATCCCTGTATGGCAACTATTTGTAAGGAATAATGTGGTACACCGGCCTTTGCTCCAGTCGAACCAGCTCAGGGCCATCCTTCATACTGCGTATCCCGAGACCTGACATCAGGATAGCCCCGCCCAGGACCCGTCTCTACCGCAACCCGGTCATCCTCTCGATGGAGCTCCAGGCCGAGATGAGTACGGACCAACTCACGAGGCAGCAGCTGGCCGATAGACACGGGATCTCCCTCGATCGTGTGATCCAGTGGCTGGCCCTGCTGAAGCTGCCCGAGACGAAGATCAAGGAGATCGTGGCGCTGGGAGACTACTGGGAGCGGCGTCTTGTGACGGAGAGGGAGCTGCGGAGAAAGAGAACCAACTGACTCCGTGACGGAAGCCAGTCATCTCTTTGATGTAGGACGGCATCTCTCCCAGTCGAAGAAACAAGACGTTTCCTTCGGATTGTTGCAGCACGAGCGCAAGTCTGTTTTATACCTGTCTTCGTATACGAAATTCACCATCTCAGCACAGTTGGATGAAATGCGGAATTGGGAGTGCGTATCCTTCAGTGGCATGCCGCTTCTCTAGCCTTCCTGTGTGGTGTTGTAAATGTAGACAAGGTAAAATTTTATCTGGACTCTGCGACCGCGCTGGGTCAAAGACTCGAAGCAGTCTATCTTGCATGACGGCCCTTGACGCGGATACATGAGTGAATGAGCATACCCCTGTCTTGTCTGACATGCTCGAAGGAGAGTGCGTGAGACGGCACGAAAACAGCATCATCCATGAAAGCGCCTACCTACCTACCTACCTACCTACCTACCTACCTACCTACCTACCTACCTACCTACCTACCTACCTACCTGTCTTCCCCTCTTACTAGTTCCGGATCGTATCCAGCATCTGTGTTTGCCTCGAAGGAGGCCATGGGGTATCTCTGTACAGACGGACCTGGAGGGTATGAATGAAAGCATTTCTCGCCCTGGCAGTTCTCTTCTCCCTCTCCCATGCAGACATCGAAGTGACGGAGCTGTTCCGGGCGGAGACGCCCGCCGAGCTCGAAGCTGCCCTTGTCGACGGCTACCCGATGCCATGGCTGGCTGAGGTCCTCGCAGACTCCACCATCCCGGAGGAGGACCGCTACTGGCTGGACTGCCGGATGAGAGCGGCGATTGCCCGCGATCTCAACCTCTTCTTCGATCGGGACGGGAACCGTGTCGAGGTCGAGTGTGACTATATGCATCCGGGTGAGAGCTACTGGCGCGAGCACTTCATCGTGAATCCTCTCGGCGAGTCGTTCCGATACGACACTCAAGATCGCCCTGCTGACGTTCCATACCTGGAGATGGAGGCGCAGCCGGGGTACATCCTGAACTTGTACGGTGAACGAGTGGGAGACATCGCTATCACCCGCGACAGGGTGTGGCTGTCGCGGGACGCCTCGGTGGGGATCTTCAGGACTGGTAATACCGATGGAATCAGCTACAATCGTGCCTGCTTCCTGTACCCCGACGGATCGTTCCGGGAGCAGCCGATTGATCCGGTGTTCGTCCAGTACGCTCTGAGCCAGGACGGGAATGTAGCTGTATTCTGCTCAAGATCGCAACATGTGCCTGAAGAGAGAAACCAGGAGGAATGGGAGTGGATGGTGTATGCCTTCGACCATGAAGGCGATCTCATTTTCGAGAAACTCGCACCATATGATCCGCTATCTGGTTCGGCTACGCCAGCGATCTCGCCGGACAGCCGGTATATAGCTATCCCCTTCGGGACAGGCTCTGTCTGGTTGCTCGATGCTCGTACCGGAGATGTGATCCATATGTGGGGTGGGACTCCTGAAAACATGGTTAGCGGGAGCAACCTCTACTTCACACAGGACAGCAGATACCTTTGTGCCGGTAGCGTGATGGTCTTCGACTGCGAGACAGGAGAACGGATTCTCAAGGTCGGCACAAGCGCGCCGTACACACAGACTTCCGAAGGCTTCCTAGAGAGAGGGCGCAACACTTGTATGGCCAGCAACGGAGCTAGGCTGGTTAGCAACATCTTCTGGACGAACTTCCGCCCAATCGAATTTGCCCCTTACATTTACACTTCGACTGTCGAGCTGCGGGACCAGAATGCCAACCTGTTCTATTCGGAATCGTGCGACTGGCTGCCGTTCATGTCGCCGAACGGAGAATTCCTCTTAGGGGAGAAGTACAATTCCCTCTTCTTCGGAGGTTCTGGATCAGACGCTTCGTCCACTCCGCTTGCGATCATGCGCCTCCTGGAGGTGGAGTAATGAAACTGTTCTATGCACTCACCACAGCGGCGCTGATCTTCTCTGCTTCAGCCTTCGCCACTGATCCCGTGATTTGGCCGATGAGCCCTCAGGGAGGGACTCATACACTCTTCCACAGCTTTGGAGACTACCATACGCCATGGATGAATGCATGTGCCGACTCAACGAATTTCCACTTCGGCATCGACCTCACCGATCCGACGCCCTCGGCTGTCGATGATGCTGCTGAAGCAGTCTATAGCGTGCGTACCGGATATGTGCGAGATGTGTTCTATCCCGAAGGAGTAACCCCTGATGCCCCGATGGCGCACGACAACTATGGGATCGTGATCTGCGACGAGTACCAGCAGCAGACCGGTTTCGGCTGGTGCCTCCAGCACATTGAGGACTACCTGTACACCGGAGGGGGCTTGGAAAACAACCCCTGGTCGCCAGACAGTATGTACACTAACAACTTCTTCGTTGAAACGGCACGTCTTGGCGACATCGACAACGATGCCTTCAGCCAGGGTGGCGCCACCTGGACTGACGATCACCTGCACTTCATGAGAAGCGCCTACACATACAATCCCGCACATCCAGGATACCTAAACCCTCTCTTCTATCTCGACCCTGCGCCGGTCGAGGGCAGCAGTCCCTTCTTCGACTGGTCATGGGATAGCGGGACTGGAATTCCCTACGGGTTCTTCGTGATCCCTCAGTACTCGGCTCTTAACGACTGGGAAACCGAGTGGGCGACACCTGCTGCGTGCAAGAGCGAGATTGACTCATTCGAGAGCATAATCAGCGGAGCTGTCGATCTGGTTCTTTTGATGCATGTGGAAGGTGAAGGTGTAACGGGAAGCACTCCTCCCTTCAGCTGCATGCCGCAGCGACTGGAGTGGTGGGTGGAGAGATGGGACGCATCCACGAACGCCTGGGTTGAGGTCGAGGACATCAACGGAATCCCGTATCACAGATATCCTTTCGACTTCGGGGATATCGAGCTGGGAGGCTCCTCGGACTGGGAGCGGTACAAGCAGATCTATTTCAGGTTCGATGCTTTCGACTTTTTCAGTAGTGCCTCTGCAGGGAGCATGTGCTGCCTCACGAACTGCAGTGATAATGATTCTTGGGACGGTATAGAGAACATCGAGGAGAACTGGTGGCAGACCAACGTCGATAAGGAGCAGGTCGGACCGACGATTGTGGCGGAGGAGATGCTGTTTCCTGATGGGCAGTACAGGATTGCAATCAGGCCCTGGGTATTCAATGGAACGACACCAGTCGCACTGACTCCGGCCTATGCGCTTGTCGATCTTCACAACAGCAGCCCGGTCGCGCATGCGGCCGAGATTCTGAGCCCTGCGAAGGGCACGATTTGGTCAGCGCACTGGGAGGCTGTGGAGGTCGTCGACGGTCTTGAGGTCGAGTTCGTCGTCCAGGAGGATGAGCCCGTAGAGGCAGGGCAGACGCTGGCAGCGACGATCGTGTTTTCGGAGCCGATGAACACCGCGTCGGGAAGCTATTCGATAACGGCTGGCAAGGCTCCGGATTATGACGATCTGGAGGTCACGACTACGGGTTGGAGTTGCACTAACAACCCTGCACCGTACTACGATACCTGGTCAGGAACGATCGAGGTCCCCGAGACAGGGATATCGGGGAGGATCATCCTGCGTATCGAAGCAGAGGATACTGATGGCAACTGCTTGAAGGATCCCGCGGATGCCTTCCCGTCGGATGACGAGTATTCCGATCTCTACCATGGCTTCGGGATAGCGTTTGGTGCGGAGCCTGGGTGGAGTGCAACGCTCCACGGTGGAGTCTATGGTTCTCCGTGTCTTGGGGATCTCGACGGCGATGGGGACCTGGACGTGGTTATCCAGAGCAAGGATGGGTGGATCAACTGCCTGGACGACACCGGGGCGCAGTTCAGCGGTTGGCCTCAGAATGGCGGCTGGGTGCCTTCTTGGACGAAGACATACAGCTCGGTTTCACTATCCGATCTGGATCAGGACGGATCACTCGAAATCCTTGCGACCAATCCCTATGGATGCAGGGCATACGAACTGGACGGGACGTATACCAGCTATCTCAATTCGAACTACTCTCACTTCAGCAAGGCATCACCTGCTGTGGGCGACGTAGACGGTGACGATTTGCTGGAAGTCGTGCTCGGCCGGGTGGATGACGGGCAGGGCTCGGCCATGCCGTCAGTAATCTGCCTGGAGAACGACCTTACATTGAAGTGGACGAAGCTCTACTCGGGGCTGTTCGGAGAGATGCCGATACTGGCGACACCTGCTGTCGGTGACATCTCGAGCAGCCACACGGGTAACGAGATAGCAATTGCGACAGGGCAGGATTTCATCGAGGGTTATCCTTACCTGGAGACTGACACGGGGTATCCCAACTGGGTCCGACTTCTCGACGGTTCGGGGAACACGCTCTGGACGTCGGCGGACTACCTGTGCCAGTTCTGGGCGTCGCCGGTGGTGGGAGACATCGACGGGGACGAGATAAACGAGGTGGTAATAGGAAGCACCACCAACTGGGACGACGGGAAGAAGGTGTTCGTGCTTAACGGGAACACCGGGGCGCTTGAACACACATGGACCGTTGGCAACTGGGTACTGCATCCGGCGGCACTCGCCGATCTTGACGATGACGGCGTGCTTGATGTGATCGTGGCCTGCAACGACCACAAGGTGTACGCCTGGTCGGGCGACACTCATCAAGCCTTGTCAGGATATCCGGTGGATCTCGGATCACTAGTAGGAAGTCCTTCGGTGGCTGACATAGATGGCGACTTTGACCTTGAGGTTGTGGTAGGCACGTCGGCAGGAGAGCTTTGGGCGTTGAATCCAGATGGATCGACCTGCACAGGATTCCCGGTAGCTGATGGGACCTATTTCAGAGGGTCACCTGCGATGGGCGATCTGGATGGAGACGGGTGCCTGGAGGTTCTGATCGCCGACCAGACTGATGCAACCGCGTACTGCTACGACATGGGCTCGGGTTCGTTCCCGTGCGAGATGCCGTGGCGTCAGTTCCAGCATGATTCGTGGCACAGCGGGTGCTTCGAGGCGGATAACACGGTACCTGAGGCTCCGACGGATCTGGACGCGATAGTGACGTACAACGAGTACGGCTACACAGCAGACCTGACATGGGACCTGTCGGTGAATGATCCGTACTCGCCCGATCCGGAGGATCCTGCGGATGTTGTCAGTTACCAGATCTACAGGGCGTTTCCTCCGAGTACGTACACGATCCTCAGCCGCAGTCATGCGGGTGAGGGATACTACACGGACGAGTGCCCCGACCCGCAGGGCACGGTGGTCAGATATGTGGTTACCGCCTCCGACGGGACGAACGAGTCGGAGTACAGCAACGAGGTGAGGTTCAGGACGGTGCCTGGGCTTAACCTCGCGGCCGGCTGCCATGTGACCGAGGAGCTGACCAGCGGAGTACGCACCAGTGTTGAGGTATCTGCTGGCTCGCACGGCATGGCGAGGATCAGTGATACCGGATCCATGTCGACGGCAGGTACTGCAACCGGAGCGAAGCTCCTCACGGACGGAGAGACGGAAGACGTCTACATCCCCGGTGCCGGTGTGCGGGCTGTCGTGATAGACCTGGGCTGCAGCTGCCTCATCGGGCAGGTTGATCTGATGGAGGCACGCGCTGAGGCGTCTGCCTCGATGGCCGATCCTTCGGTGATCGAGGTATCGGCCGACGGGACGGCCTGGGCGGCGCTGGGCGCGCAGAGGGCGACTGCCGGAACGGCGGGCAGATATGTCAGGATAAGCCCTGCGCCGATCACGTCCGAGGTCTTCGTCTGGGGTAACTGGACAGCGGAAGAGGATGAAGAGTCAGTGATCGGCATGGAGAGGATCGATGGCCGCTGGAACCTCGAGATGCCCGTGCTTGACGATGCTTCCTCGGGAGAGATCGGAACCTTGAGTTTGTATGACGTAACGGGTCGCGTTCTGAGGAGCTGGAGCGCCCGCCCGGGCGAGGAAGTGGACTGGGACGGCCGGACGGCATCAGGCATGCAGGTCACTCCCGGCTGCTACTTCGTTCGCTATGAGCAGGGCGGTGAAGCCGTCACGAGGAGGCTCCTGGTAACTGCGGAGTAGAACAGACAGAACGGGTGAAGACCCGCAATAACAGCCGGGCGGCCTTCGGGCCGCCCGGCCTGCATCAGGGAAATCCCGGAGAGAAAGGCTCAGCACGAAAGCCGGCGTGTTCAGCCAAGGCAAGATCATTCTTACTGGCTGTCTGGCAACAACATATATATGATTTGCTGGTACACCGGCCTTTGGTCCAGTCGAACCAGCTCAGGGTCATCCTTCATGCTGCGTATCCCGAGACCTGACATCAGGATAGCACAGCAGAAGACCCGCTGTTACCGCAATCCGGTCATCTTCGCGATGGAGCTCGAGGCCGAGATGAGCACGGACCAACTGACCAGGCGGCAGCTCGCGGATCGACACGGGATCTCCCTCGACCGGCTGATCCAGTGGCTGGCTCTGCTGAAGCTGCCGACGGAACAGCTCGAGGAGATCGCCGCTCTGGGGGATTACTCGGGAAAGCCGGTGGTTACGGAGAGGGAGTTGAGGAGAAGAAGATCCAACCGTCTCCGTGATGGAAGCCAGTCAACTCATTGATCTAGGACGGGATCTTTCCCAGTCGAAGAAACCAGTGCGGGTCCTGTCTTGCACTCTTCCTAGCTCCGGATCGTGTCCAGCATCGTGATTGCCTCGACGGAGGCCATGGGGTATCTCTGTACAGACGGACCTGGAGGGTATGAATGAAAGCATTTCTCGCCCTGGCAGTTCTCTTCTCCCTCTCCCATGCAGACATCGAAGTGACGGAGCTGTTCCGAGCGGAGACGCCCGCCGAGCTCGAAGCTGCACTCGTCGACGGCTACCCGATGCCGTGGCTGGCTGAGGTCCTCGCAGACCCCTCGATCCCCGAGGAGGACCGCTACTGGCTGGACTGCAGGATGAGGGCGGTCATCGCCCAGGACCTGCACCTGTTCTTCGACGAGGAAGGTAGTCCTGTACGGATTGATGCCGACTGGATCTGGCCTGGGGAGGACTACTGGCGTGAATGTTTCAGCATCAACAGGGACGGGGTTGATGACCCATTCGATGTGTCAAATCAACCCACCGGCAATTGGGGAGGTCAGGGCTACGTATCTGACAGATACGGAAACAACCTCGGACCTCTCGCTATCTGTCCAATTCCGAGGTACAACTCATGCATGTCCCGCGACGGATCTGTATCGATCACGCTTAGCGGTATACAGGACAATAACTTCGGGCCCGGACTCATGAACCTGTGCTTTCTAGGGGAAGACGGCAGTTTCAGCGAATTCCAATTGCATGGATGGTTCACCAAGTATGCGATGAGTCAGAGTGGTAATCTGGTCGTTGCATCATGTTACGACAGACGGCGTGAAGTGGCCAGAGACCAACGAATACACCGTATCCTTGTATTCGATGGAGAAGGAAGTCTCCTTTACGAACTGAACCAGCCTGACTCACCGCACTTTGAACAGGGTTCGCCACTGATCTCGCCAGATGACCGATACATAGCGATTCCTTTCCGTGGATCAAGACCGATGGTTCTTCTCGACGCCGCTTCTGGAGAGGAGCTTCACGTATGGCCCGACATGCTGGGAGCGACCAAGCATTTCTCAGCCAATTCGAGGTATCTGAGCTTCTGCAACACATCATCGGGGATGGTCGTGGATTGCATATCGGGTGAAGTCGTATGGAGAGGCTATGACGGGGTAAGAGAGATCTTTTCTTCCAATGACGGTCGACTCGTCTGCTGGATGGGAGAAGGTTCCTGGACCAACCTCGTGGATCTGGAAGAGGGTATCTCCATCGACAGCATCTGCCAGGGAAGACCGACTCTGTCTCCGAATGCGTTCTTCCTAATCGCACAGAGAAGCGTGTCTGGCAGCCTGATCCCTGACGACCTCTCGTTCTTCGCCGCCCGCATCGAAGCAGGTGAGTAGGATGAAGACGACCATCATCGCTCTCGCTCTATGCGGAACTGCCTTCTGCTTTCCCTGGCCGCTGGGTGCGTCTCCCGATGCCCAGGACTCTACGCACACGATCATGCACGTCTACGGCGACTATCACACTCCATTCGGAATCGACCTGACGGACAGACCCATCGGGTGTCGACGATCCGCGTGTCAGCTTGGACCAGTGCCCCAGTTAATGGCAAAGAACCTAAATCCCTGTATGGCAACAAGTTGTAAGGAATTTTGTGGTACGCCCGCCAGGAGTTGAACCCGGAACCTTCTGGTCCGTAGCCAGACGCTCTATCCAGTTGAGCTACGGGCGCACCGACATGATTGGACCGGTAGTCTACGCCAGAACCGGCCGGGGGTCAAGGCGGATATCCTCTCAGCGCCTGCCGGAGTAGCGGATCGTTCCCGCGAAGGTGAACGAGGAGCCGATATCATCCCCGAGGGGGATCGGTCCGTCGACGTCGAACCCGGCCGAGGCCCCGCTCGGCAGGACTTCCGGATAGCGCAGCAGGACCGAAACCGGTTCCCCGGATGAGTTCGTGACAGTTGTGCTCGTCTCGTAACCGTACGGCGTCTGGGTCGAGCTCCCGGTCACCTCCAGGCCCGGCGCGGGGATCCAGAGAGTATCACCCGTCACGATGGGCCAGGACCCGGAGTCTCCGTCCGGAAGGATCACGGGCCCCATGCCGCTCGTCACCACGGGGACCATGGCGCTCCAGGCAGCGGGGACGGGCCAGGAGTAGGCCAGAACCGGGTCCAGGGGAACCCCTGAAGCACTCCACCATGGGATGACCATGTCCCCCGGCGGGAGGTCGATCCGGCCGGTAGTCGAAGCCAGGGAGAGGCCGTCGCGGTCGATTATCCTCATGGACACCCCTCTGAAGGTCTGGCTCGTCGAGTTGTGCAGGATCACGTTGGCCTCGAAGCGTATGCCGCCGGCCTCGGAAGCCCAGGAATACCTGGGAGACCATGATATCCCTTCCAGGTCCACAATGAGTCTGTTGGTGTCGGAAACCCTGACCATCGAGGGGATGCCCGCCGCCCCCTCGATGAGGAAATCCGCGACTGACGCCGAATCCTCCCTGGAGCAGTGGAGTTCGAGCCTGCGGACTCCAGAGGTGCTCGAGAGCAGAGCTATCTCGAGAAGGTCGAGGCCTCGTCCGGGAACCCCCTCGATGCTGGCCGGTCCGTCGACTGCGACCGTCACCGAGACGGAATCGAGATCGTTGCTGAGGAGGCCTGTCGGCCTGGTGCCGCAGCCCGCGGAGATCACCGCCAGAAGTGCAAGGGTGGTCGCGAAAAGCCTCATGGGCTATTTATGCACATCCGACCGAGCCGGAGGGAGGCCAGAAGCGTCCGGATGATAAGAGTGACGGATCTTCGCATCGGAAATGCCGGCCGGAGCCTGGGCTTCGAGGTCCGGACCGGCGAGCTGCTCGTGGTCACCGGCTTCCCCGGAGGAGAGGGCGAGGAACTCCTGCAGATCCTGTCCGGGCTGAGAAGACACCGGGAGGGCTTCGTCGAGGTCGGAGGGATGGCGCCTCAGGCATCCGGGTCGCCCGAGGGCGCCGTTTTCCTGTCTGCCGTGTCGAGCATCGATCCCTCGCGGACCGTCTTCAGGCAGCTCGTCGCAAGACACGCCGCGTCTTCAGGCGGTTCAACCGTAGACAAGGCCCGCCTGGACGGATGGATTTCCGTGCACGGCCTCCTGAAGGAGTCGCGGGCGCGTGCCGGATCACTCCCCGCCTGGATTCCCCGGTTCCTCGAACTCTCTCTCCCCGCTCTGCTCGAGCCCTCCGTGCTCGTTGTCTCCGAGCCTCTCACGGGGCTGCCCGCGCGCTGGTCGCGCTTCGCCTCCGGCATCCTGGCGCATGCCAGGGAGCATGGTGCCGTGCTGGCCATTTCCTCGAACCCCGCCGGCCTCGAGGAGATCGCCGACCGGACCGTATGGATCGAGGACTGAGATGAGTGGTTTCCACTTCCATGAGGCGATGGAGAAGCTCATCCAGTCCTTCCTGTCCCCCTACTTCCTGCTGCCCGTCGTTCTGGTGGGGGTCGTGTCGTTCCTCCATCCGGTGCAGACATCGTACATGACCGGGATGGGAGGCGTCCAGGTCGCATTCTCCAGTTCGATCTTCGCGGTGTGCATCATCTCCGCGGCTTCAGGCGCGAGGTTCTTCTCGTGTTTCTGGGGAGCGGGCTGGTTCAGATCGACCCTTCTCCTGCCGGTCCGCAGATCGGCGGGATTCTGGCAGGCGCTGCTCGCCCAGATGTTCTTTTCTGCCCTGCTTCTGATCATGACCTGGACCGCCGTGGCCGCCGCCCTGGTCGGAGAGCCGATGGGAGGCGTATTCCCTACGGTCGCTGCAGGGCTGGCAATCATCGTATGGACGTCGGGGCTGGCCGCGCTCGCCGGCCTGCTGACCACGCCGGTAGCCGCATCCATCCTCGCCGCCTCGGTCACCGGTTACTCCATGATCCCACTCGTGGATCCGGGCGGCACCCTTTTCTCATCCACACTCAGCATGACCGCGATGGCGCTGCCTTCTCCGGACGGAGCGGGATGGCCCGCTGCCGGAGACATCCTGCTGCTCCTGGGCGAAGGGTTGGGATTTGTATGCCTGGCGGCGCTTGCGTACCACATCTCCCTGAGGATGGGGATCGGCACCAACCGGCAGTGAGCCGGGCGTTTGCGGGTGTTCCCATCCCTCCCCGTGTTGCACGGCCGGGGACCGACTTCAGTATTATCCTGTCATCCCTTCGGGATAGGGTTCGATCCAGCCACCGGGAGGAGAGCCTCATGCGTGAAAAGCTCAGGAGCATGGTCTCGAAGGAGCCCGCCGACTTCGCGGACATCCGGTACGAGATCAGACGCCAGACCGTCGTCTCCTTCAGCGGCAGGGAGATCAAGCAGGTGAACGCAAGCGCCACGGACGGCTATGTCGTCAGGGCTCTTCGCGGTACCGGATTCTCCTCCGCGGTTGTCACGAAGGAGGAGGACGTCCCCAGGGCGCTGAAGCTGTCCTGCGAGGGTGCATCCACGATGATGAAGTTCGGCGGCAAGAAGATAGAGCTTGCCCCCGTTCCCGTGATCGAGGACGACGTGGAAGCGGTGCTCGATGTTGATCCGAGGAAGATCCCCATATCGCAGAAGATCTCCACCGCGAGGGCCTACAACGATCTGATGCTCTCCCAGCCGGGCATAGCGACGACCAATGTCGCCTATCACGAGGTCTGCCGCGAGAAGTTCTACGTCAACTCCGAGGGGACGGCCATACGCGAGGAGCTGGTGACGGTGGCCGTGGCTGGAGAGGTGATCGCCAGGAAGGGGGATCTCCTGCAGAACATCCGGGTCGCGGTCGGCGGCTCGAACGGGTGGAGGTCTCTCGAGGGCAGGGAGGAAGTCTTCCTCCAGAGGGCCGGCCTGGCCGGCCGGCTGCTCGATGCCGAGCCCGTGAAGGGCGGCACGTACGACGTGATCCTCAACCCGAGCATGGCGGGCGTCTTCACGCACGAGGCCTTCGGCCACTTCAGCGAAGCCGACATCATCGAGGACAATCCCTCCATGCGCGAGAGGATGGCGATCGGATCCGTCCTCGGGTCCAGGGCGGTCAGCATGGTCGCCGATTCCACCATGCCCTCCCAGCTCGGCTACTACAGGTACGACGACGAGGGTGTCGCCGTAAGGCGCGTGCAGCTCATCAAGGAAGGCGTCCTCACCGGCAGGCTCCATTCCAGGGCGACGGCCGCCGCGTTCGGCGAAGCCCCCACGGGGCACGACGTCGCGGAAGACTACAGGTACGAGCCCATCGTGAGGATGGGTACGATATTCATCGAGCCCGGAACCGTGAGCGTCGACGACCTGTTCGCCTCCCTGGGGAACGGGCTCTACCTCCTCGATGCGAAGGGCGGGCAGACCAGCGGCGAGAACTTCACCTTCGGAGCGCAGTACGGCTTCGTCGTGGAAAACGGCAGGATCGGCCCCATGGTCAGGGACATCAACATCATGGGCAACCTCTTCAGCACTCTCGGGAACATCAGGCAGGCCGCATCCGACTTCGAGCTGTCGGAGCGCGGCGGGTGCGGGAAGGGCCAGACCAACATCAAATCGAACTACGGCGGCCCGCATGTGCTCATCTCGGGCATGGTAGTGGGGGGTGTGTGATGGAGAAACTCCTTCAGATGGCGATGGATGCCGCGGACCAGGCCGAGGTCTTCTACCAGGAGTCGAACCAGACTTCCCTGTCGATGCGGAACGGCTCCGTCACCGAGATGTCGACATCGATGAACTCGGGCTATTCCCTCAGGCTGATCCGGCAGGGGATCCTCGGCACCGCCTACACCCAGAACCTCATCGATCGCAGGGATCTGCTCTCCAACGCAATAGCATCCATGGAAGGCGGGGTGGACGCAGGCTACAGGTTCCCGGAACCCCATGAGCCCGTCCAGCTGGACACGCTTCATCGCTCGGTCGAGGACCTGAGCTATTCGGACGCCGTCGCCTCCTGCAGGCACGCCCTCGAGAAGCTCTCCGGCAGGGTTTCAGGCCAGATCGACAGCAGGAGCGGGTTCTACCGCTCGTTCACCCGGATCATCAACTCGAACTCGATGGACGTATCCTCTTCGAAGGGCGGCTTCTACATCGGAACCGACGTCCTCTTCCCCGGCACGGAGACATCCATCGGAGAGTTCTGCCATTTCCTGGACAAAGGCGATATCCCGGACGAGAGGCTCGACGAGCTCGTCGACCTCTACTCGCGGGGCCTCCCTGAAGTTGATGCGCCCACCGGGCGGATGAAGGTCCTCTTCCACCCCGATGCCATGAACACGCTCACCTGGAGGCTGCGGTCGGCCCTCAGCGCCCGGTCCTTCTACTACGGCACCTCTCCGCTCATGGACAGGCTGGGCGAGAAGGTCCTCTCCGAGAAGATCACGTTCTTCGACGACCCCCACGCCGGAGGCGCGATGGGCGCCACGGCAGTCGACGACGAGGGCATGCCGACTCATCTGCTCTCCATGATCGAGGGCGGGGTCTTCAGGAACCGCTACACCAACCTGGACTACGCCGTCCGGCTGGGCATCGAGCCGACCGGCAACGGCTACCGCGGAGGCGACGCCATCGCCGGCCTGCCTGCCGCGGACCTGGCAGTCGAGTCGCTGGCCACGGGGGATGCGAGCTTCGCAGAGATGATATCCTCCATCGACGAGGGCGTGATCATCCTGGGCGCGCTGGGCGCGCATTCCGGGAACATCCTGAACGGCGACTTCTCCGTGGGCATGAACCCGGGCCTTCTGGTCAGGGACGGCCTCGTCGTTGGCCGGGTCCGTGACGGGATGGTGGCCGGGAACGTATGGGACGTCCTCCAGAGGGTCGTCTCGGTGGAGAACACCATCCACAATCCGGCGGGCTGGGCCAGGTATCCGAGCGTGCTCCTCGAGGGGGTGAGCGTCTCGGCCAGGCGGGCCTGATGCCGCGCCAGGTTGACGCAACCCGGGGGAGTGCTTGTTTGAATCTGCTGTCCTGCTTCAGTATGCAGCGTCGGTTCTGCTGGCAAGGCCGTTGCTACTCCATGTGGCGGAAAGCCGGACTGGACGGCTTGGATACTGAAGGAGGAGGAGAAGAGAAATGGCAAACCTGCCGGACAGAAGACGCGAGAGATACCTCACCCCCGTGGACTGGGCGAGCTACACCATGAACAGGATGCTCGAGGACTTCTTCCCGGGCAACTCGAACGGCTTCGACTGGATCCCCGCCGTCGACGTGATCGAGACGAAGGACACGATCGAGGTCAGGCTCGAGCTTCCGGGGCTCTGCAAGGAGGAGATCGAGATACAGGTCTCCAACGGCGTGCTGACGATCAAGGGCGAGAAGAAGGAGGCGAAGGAGGAGAAGGTCGAGAAGCGCTACCACCACCGTGAGATGCGCTATGGCTCCTTCGTGCGCTCCATCGCCCTGCCGGTCGACGTGAAGGCCGAGGAGGCCAACGCCCAGTGCAGGGACGGCGTCCTCTCCATCGTCCTCCCCAAGGAGGACAGGGCGATCCACAAGAAGATCGAGATCCAGGGCTGATCCGGGTTCCCCGATCACGGGGAGCCGCAGGGGCCGCCTCTGGGCGGCCCCTTTCCGTCTGCTTCCACCTCCCGGCGCTCGAAGGCATGTTCAGGGTTCCGGAAGCTTCTTCCGGTGAACACGGGGGGTAGGATGGACCTTTTCGATCTCTGCACCAGGGCAAGGACCGTCAGGCGCTTCAGGGAGGCGCTCGGAGCGGATCCTGCAACCATCCTCGAACTGGTCGAGGCCGCGGGGATGGCTCCGTGCGCGGCGAACCTCCAGGAGCTGCGCTACATGATCGTGCTGGAGAACAGCCGCAGGGAAGCCCTCTTCCCGCTCCTGTCATGGGCAGGCTATCTCGAGGACTGGCCCGGACCCGTGGAGGGCGAGAGACCCGCCGGGTACGTCGTCATCCTGGTTCCGTCGGAGGAGAAGCCGTACACCAGGATAGACGCCGGGATCGCGGCGGGTTACATCACCCTCGACGCATCTGCCCACGGCCTCGGCGCCTGCATCCTGATGAGCTTCGACTCTCAGCGGATGCACTCTCTGCTGGGGGCTCCCGAAGGCCTGAAGCCCCTTCTGGTGATAGCGCTGGGAGAGCCCGCAGAGGAGGTCGTGCTCGAGACGGTCGGACCGGACGGAGGAGTGGAGTACTGGCGCGATGGGCAAGGCGTGCATCATGTTCCCAAGCGAGCAGTTTCGGATCTGATCGTCACCTGACCCACGGAGGTTCCCAATGCTATCCGCCCAGGACTATTCAGCAAGACGGGCCGCGCTGATGGGCAGGCTCCCGGAACGCAGCCTCGCAGTCATACCTCCCTCGAGCGTGAAGCACTCGAGCGCCGACGCGGTGCACCCGTATGTCCCGTCGAGGAACCTCTTCTATCTCACCGGGATGACCCAGGAGAACACATGGCTCGTACTGTGCCGCACCCCCTCCGGTGATATCCAGGAGACGCTCTTCACGGATCCGTTCGATCCGCTGTACGAGAAGTGGTGGGGCAGGAAGCTGACGCCGGAGGAGGCCTCGACCACCTCGGGGATCAGGGACGTCAGGACCGACCAGGCCTGGAAGAGGCACCTGGACGGCATGATGCTGCGCAACGGCGTCGAGCGCGTTTACGTAGACTATCCGGCAAGCGGCCTGGAGACCCCCCGGGGGGAAAGGCAGCGATTCGCCGGGAAACTGGCGAAGGCCTGGCCCGACAGGGCTCACGGGCGCCTCTCCCCGCACATACATGCGATGAGGATGATCAAGGACGAGAAGGAGATCGAGCTCATCCGCGAGGCCGCCCGGATCACCGGGGAGGCTTTCGGAGCCGTCCTCTCGATCCTCCGCCCCGGCATCAGGGAGTATGCCGTCGAGGCCGAGATAATGAAGACCATGATCGCCGCCGGCGCAAGGGACGCCTTCCCTGTGATAGCCGCGGGCGGTGGAAGAGCGACCTGCCTGCACTACACGAGCAATGATGCAGTGCTCGAAGAAGGCGAACTGCTCCTCATCGACTTCGGAGCAGCATGGGAGCTTTACAGTTCGGACATCACACGGACGGTCCCTGTGAGCGGCAGATACTCCGGCAGGCAGCGCGAGCTGGTCGATATCGTGCTGGACACACAGAAGGACGCGATACGCCTTCTCACGCCCGGCAAGACGCATTCCGCCTGGAACCTGGAGGTCGCGGCGGCATATGCCGAGAGGCTCGCATCCGCAGGGGTGATCCCCGACCCTGCATCCATCGACACCGTCTACTACCACCGGACGGGGCACCACCTCGGACTGGACACTCATGACGAAGCGGTCCCGGATGCACCGATCGCACCCGGGATGGTCTTCACAGTGGAGCCAGGGCTCTACATCGCTGCGGAGTCGACCGGGATCAGGATCGAGGACGACGTGCTGGTGGGGGCGGACGGTTGCGTCATCCTCTCGGAGACAATCCCGAGGACCCCGGACGAGATCGAAGCCCGGATGGGCCGGATGAAGGGATGATCCCGGACCGGGAGCTCATGGAGATGGCCCTCGAGGAGGCCCGTTTCGCCATGCTCGAGGACGAGGTCCCGGTGGGAGCGGTCCTTGCAATGCCGGACGGGCGCATCTACCGGGCTCACAACACGACGTCCGCCTCGCGCCTGCCTCAGGCGCACGCCGAACTCCTCGCCATAGAAGCCGCCGCCCGCGGGACGGGTGACTGGCGCCTCGAAGGCTCCGTCCTCGCGACCACGGTCGAGCCCTGTCTCATGTGCGGCGGCCTGTGCGTGCTGGCGCGGGTGGGGAGGATAGTCTACGGGGCTCCCGATCCCCGCTTCGGAGCCTTCGGATCGGTGGCCGACATTCTCGGCATGCAGGGGCTGAACCACTATCCGGAGGTGTCCGGAGGGCTCCTCGGAGACGAGGCGGCCGGGATGATGCAGTCATTCTTCAGGATGAGGCGCACGGCGCCCGCGATCTAGCAACGGGAGGCGACCATGGCAAAGTTCGTTCCGGATCCGGGGGAGAAAGTTGTCAAGTCCGGCACCATCAGCACTCTGCAGGGATCGAAGATGAAGTTCCCGGTGTACTCCGGATTCTGCCTGACCGACCGCAGGTTCGTCTGGCACGACATGGGCAGGTGGGCTTTCCTCCAGAGCCAGGGGGCGCTGTGGATGCTGCTGGTGAAGGGCAAGCCGGTCTCCATGCCGTATTCCGAGCTGAAGATAACCCACGGCAAGTATGCGATGAACAAGGACCTGCTGCTCTTCTCCACCCCGGACGGCCGCGGGGTCCTGGTGTCCAGGAGGGAGAAGACGCTCCAGATGTTGAAAGAGGCCCTGGGTCTGGCCGGTATCAGCCTGGTGCAGAACTCATCCGAGGAGTGGTGCATCCGCGCATAGGTCGGACCCGGGCGGAAGCGTGACCTGGGACGGAGGTGGGACATGGACGGCAATCTCTCGCCCGAGGAGGAACGGGTGATCGTCCGGGGGGGAACCGAGCCGCCCTTCTCCGGCCGATACTGCGATCACTTCGAGGAGGGCACCTATCTCTGCCGCAGGTGCGGTGCCGCCCTCTTCCCTTCCGTCAGCAAGTTCCACTCCGGATGCGGCTGGCCTTCCTTCGACGACTCGATTCCCGGCGCTGTCGACCGCAGGCCGGACCCCGACGGGGTCAGGGTGGAGATAACCTGCGCAGCATGCGGAGCCCATCTCGGCCATGTGTTCAGGGGCGAGGGCTTCACCCCCAGGGAAACCCGGCACTGCGTGAACTCCCTTTCCATGACATTCGAGCCGTCGTCATCCCCGCCGGCAGACACCCCGGTCACGAGCGGGAGGGCGGTCTTCGCAGGAGGCTGCTTCTGGGGGATGGAGCAGCAGTTCAGGGCGCATCCCGGCGTCATCGGGACTACGGTCGGCTACACCGGTGGCGGCGAGCCCGATCCCACATACGAACTGGTCTGCTCTGGCGCGACGGACCACGCCGAGGCGATAGAAGTCCTCTTCGATCAGTCGATTACGAACTTCACCGAACTCGCCCGGCTGTTCTTCGAGATCCACGACCCGACGCAGAGGGACGGCCAGGGACCCGACAGGGGCCGCCAGTACCGGTCCGCCGTCTTCTACACGGATGAGGCACAGAAAAAGGAAGCGGAGAGACTTGTCGGAATCCTCATCGGCAGAGGTTTCGCCGTTGTCACGGAGATTGTCCCGGCCGGGCTCTTCTGGCCTGCCGAGGACTACCATCAGGACTACTATCTGAAGACCGGCGGAAGGTCATTCTGCCATGTCAGGCGGGACCGGTTCGGCGACTCGCTCCGGGAAGGGTGACCATGACTCTGCCATACCTCCTCGTGACGTTCCTGCTGGCAGGATCCACTTCGAACGGGATCGGACCGGACGCTGGAGCCTATGTAAGAGAGTGCGTCGACCATGCAATCCTCAGGGGGATCGAGGACCTCCCCGACTCGCTGCTCCCGCCTGGTTTCGACGATCTCCTGATCGTGCCCGAGGAAGAGTACTGGGAGGATGCCGTCCTGCATCTGGTGGGAGCGGGTGAGGACACGACGGATTTCGGGCTGTTCGAGTATGGCGGGATGTACAATCCGGCCAAGACCGACTGGAACTGGGACGCGGAACAGGAGCTCGTGGAGGTGTACTCCCAGATGCCCGGCAGCGCCTTTTCGTTCTGGGCCGAGTACACGCTCATGGCGGACCCTCCGGCTCTGGTGCTCCTCCGGGAGGGAACGGTCGATCCCTCGCAGGACGCTGTGACAGCCGCATGGAATCTTATCGACCAGGGGATGATCGCCCAGGCGATCGAAACCCTCTCCATGATCTTCTACCCCCAGAACTACTTCGAGCCGGAGGAGATGGGGGCGGCTCTGCTGGCGAGGAGCCACGAGCTCGCACTCGGCTTCTACCGGGAAGGCGACGGGATGGCCGCATGCTCCGTGATGACCGTGGTATTCGAGAACGATTACCTGTTCAACCTGGATTACAGCTGGATACTGGATTGCTACTCTGAGGAGGAGTATCAGGCCGGAGACTATTCCGAGCGCATGCCCTTCGACGAAGCTCTCGTAATCGCCAACGACTACGGATTCTTCCTCCTCGAGGCGGGGTCCACCTCGGAAGCCCTGCCCCTGCTCCGCCATGTCGTAGCGCTGGATCCATGCAGGGCGGTCGCACGCCTGAACATGGCCGACGCCCTCTGGGCGCTGGGCCGGTTCGGCGAGGCCAGACCCCAGTATGGAGAATACCTCAGGCTGCTGGACGATGATGGTCTGCTCGACCGCGCCCCTGCCCGCGCATTCGAGAGAGGGGACTGATGCCCGCAGCAGGCGGACCGGCACCCCTCGACGGATACTGCGGGCTCTACTGCGGAGCGTGCGAAGTGCTGAGAGCCGTACGCGACGGCACCGTGGAGGAGGCGGCCAGGGCTTTCGGCGTGGACCCGAAGGATGTCCGCTGCGAGGGTTGCAGGTCCGGGGATGTGTTCTGCAACTGCGAGAGTTGCGCCATGAGGGCCTGTGCTTCCTCCCGGGGCTTCGAGTTCTGCAGCGGGTGCGGGGACTTCCCCTGCGGCGAGTACGAAAGGGTCGCCTCTTTCGGCAAGAGGCTCCCGACGCATTTCATGATCACGATGAAGAACCTGTCCGAGATCCGGGAGAAGGGCGCGGAAGAGTGGAGGCGTCTTCAGGTGGAGAGATGGGCCTGCCCCTCGTGCGGAGCCCCGTTCTCCTGGTATGCCGTAAACTGCGCGTGCGGCTGCGACCTGCAAGGCAGGAAGGACTGGGAGATGCTCTCGGAGGAGGACACCGCCTTCTTCCGCGGGAAGGATCGGTTTTAACTATTGATCCTAACTCGCCGAACAGCTCCGACCACGCGCTGGCTCGAACGCGCATCGCATTCTCTGATCGAGGCTTGCAGCCCCCCCGTCGAAGCTACAGGAAAAGGCTGCTCAGGCTCTGCCCGGAGTGTATCCGCTTGATCGCCTCGGCGAAAACAGGGGCGACCGACACCGTTTCGATCTTGGTGACCGGACCCCCGACGACCTCGGCTGCTGCCACGGGATCGAACTCGATCGTATCGGTGATGAAGAGCCGCGTGATCGGGCTCTCCTCTATCAGCTTCACCGCCTGCCCCGAGAGGACGCCGTGTGTCACGAACGCGAACACCTCCTCCGCGCCGCGGTCCCTGGCCGTCTCGGCCGAGAGTACTATGCTGCGCCCGGAGAGGATCTCGTCGTCGCACATGATCACGGTGCGGTTCTCGATGTTGTCTACCCCCTCGACGGACCTGACGTGCGGCCTTTCCGAGTCATCGAAGCGGACCTTCTTCACGTAGCCGGTCACCACTTCGGGTGAACCGCCGGCCTCCTTGATGGCGCGGGACACATAGACCGCCATGGCGTCGTTCTCGAGGATGCTGCCCGAGTCCGGAGCCAGGAATGCTATCCGCTCCCTGCCCAGCTCGAGGATCTTCTTCATGAATGTTCCCTGGGCATGGAGCTGGTCCACCGGGATGTTGCTGAATCCCTGGCTCTGGGGGCAGTGAAGGGTCATGGTCAGCACCCGCCCGGCCCCGACTGCAGCCATCATGTCGAACATCATCTTGGCCGATATCGCGATGCGGGGCTTGTCCTTCTTGTCGCTCCGGGCGTAGGGGAAGTAGGGCGTCACCGCCGTTATCCTCCCGGCGCTGTCCCGTATCGCATAGATCATCTGGAGCATCTCTATGATGTCCCCGGAGACCTTGCCGAAGGCCTTGCTCCTGTCCTGGAAGGTCGATCTCTCGCCGGACTGGATCACGAAGACGTCCTTCTCGCGGACGGTTCCTCCGACGAAGTTCACCATCAGGTTCCCGTTGGAGAACTCGACGAACTCGACGGGCTCGGGCTCGACCCCGAGCAGTTCGCAGATCCTTCTTGTGAGAGCCTCGCTGGCCCTTCCGGAACAGATCGCAATGTTCCCGAACATGTAAAGACCTCCGGAAGAACAGCTTTGCTGAAAAGTCGGAACGAGTGGGTGATCGTACGTGGGGAATATGTCAGGCTGGCACTCCAGGGGAAAGCGCCGCGTCTTGACTTGCCGTCGGGGGTTTAGTTGATTCCGCAGGACCGTCTTGTTTCCAACAAAGCAACCGGAGGCGCTACGGATGGGTGACAGGAAGATCAGGATTCTGATCGCCAAGCCCGGCCTCGACGGGCACGACCGAGGCGCGAAATACATCGCCCGGGCCCTTCGTGACGCAGGGATGGAAGTCGTCTATACCGGAATCAGGCAGACACCCGAGGCCATCGCCGCCGCGGCGATCCAGGAGGATGTTGATTTCGTGGGGCTCTCCCTGCTTTCAGGGGCTCACAACCACCTGTTCCCGGAGGTCGCCCGTATCCTGGCGGACCGCGGAGCCGCAGACATCGTCCTATTCGGCGGTGGAGTCATCCCGGACGAGGACATACCGGGTCTCGAGGCGGCCGGCTTCAGGGCCATCTTCACCCCGGGCACCCCGGCTTCGGAAGTGATAGAGTTCGTCGAGAAGGAGTTCGCAGCCCGAACCGGAAACAGGGCCTGACCGGAGCCGGAGGTTTGCTTGTCGGCGTTTGATCCCGGGCGCCTCGCCGCACTTGTCAGGAACAGGGACACCCGGGGGCTCGCCCGTGCGCTTTCGGTCGTCGAGAACGGCGGACCGGAGGCTTCGGCGCTGCTGCACGAACTCTACGACCCATCCCCGGCTTCCCGATCCGTGGGGATCACCGGGCCGCCGGGTGCGGGGAAGAGCAGCCTGGCCGACGTCCTCCTCGCTCACTGGAGAGGTGCGGGCAGACGCCCCGGAGTCATAGCGGTGGATCCCTCCTCCCCCTTCTCGGGCGGAGCCATCCTGGGCGACAGGCTGAGGATGCAGCGGCATGCATGCGATCCGGACATCTTCATCCGGAGCATGGGCAGCAGGGGGCACATCGGCGGGCTGGCCGGGACGACGGCGCAGGCCGTCGAGGTGCTGGCAGCCGGCGGATTCGACCCCGTGCTGATAGAGACTGTCGGTGTGGGCCAGGGAGAGGTCGAGGTGGCCGCGATCGCCGACCTGACCGTGCTGGTCCTGGTTCCAGGGCTCGGGGACGATGTCCAGATGATGAAGGCCGGGATCATGGAGATCGGTGACCTCATCATCCTGAACAAGTCCGACAGGAACGGCATAGACCAGCTGGAATCGGTCGTGCGGGCCGGACTCGAGCTGGCGCCCGAGGGTACGGTCACGCCGTCCGTCCTCAGGTGCTCGGTCGTCACCGGTGAAGGGCTCGAGGAGGTCTTCACCGAGATAGACAGGCTGCTCGCCTCCGGAAGGGATTTCGAGGGGGCGAGGCGCGGAAGAGTGAAGGAGAACCTCCTCAGGGTTGCGGCTGAGCAGGGCGCCAGAGCGGCGCTCGGAATCCTGGAGAGGGTTTACGGAATTGAGAAGGCCGTCGACATGGTGCTTTCCGGCGAGACCACTCCATACGAGATAGGTGAACGGCTGGCCTCGCTGGCGGGAAAGGTCGTGGTGCAGGGATGATAGAGCGCATAGACCACATCGGCATTGCAGTGGAGAGCCTCGAGTCGTCGGCCCCCTTCTACAGGGACGTGCTCGGCCTCGAGGACCTCGGCAGGGAGGAGGTCCCCGCCCAGAAGGTGCGGGTGGCCATGTTCCGGGTCGGCGAAGCGAGGATAGAGCTTCTCGAGCCGACCTCGCCCGACAGCCCGATAGCCCAGTTCCTGGAGAAGAAGGGCCCCGGCATCCACCATATCGCCTATTCGGTCACGGATGCGTCGGGAGCCGTACGGAGCCTCGTCGGGAACGGCATCGAAATGATCGACCGCGAACCGCGGATGGGTGCAGGCGGCAGCATGATAGCCTTCATCCACCCCAGGTCCAGCGGCAGGGTATTGACGGAGATATGCGAACACGGAACCAGCGAAAAGGAAGAGGGCCTATGACATCGGCAGAAAAAGTCGAGAAGCTCCTCAAGCAGCGGGAGAAGGCCCAGGAGGGCGGCGGGCTCGATCGCATCGAGAAGCAGCACGCCCTGGGCAAGCTGACCGCCCGCGAGAGGATCGAGCTGCTGCTCGACGAGGGGAGTTTCGAGGAGTTCGACATGTTCGTCACCCACAGGTGCACGAAGTTCGGGCTCGACTCGAAGCACATTCCCGGTGACGGAGTCGTGACCGGATACGGCACCATCGACGGCCGTCTGGTCTATGTGTTCGCTCATGACTTCACTGTTTTCGGAGGCTCCCTGTCGGAGACGTTCGCCGAGAAGGTCATCAAGATCATGGAGATGGCCGCCGAGAACGGCGCCCCCGTGATAGGCCTCAACGACTCGGGCGGAGCGAGGATCCAGGAGGGCATCGAGAGCCTCGCGGGATACGGCGAGATCTTCCTCCGGAATGTCGTCTACTCCGGGGTCATCCCGCAGATTTCAGTCATAATGGGCCCCTGCGCCGGCGGAGCGGTCTACAGCCCCGCGATCACCGACTTCACCATCATGGTGGAGAACTCGAGCTACATGTTCGTCACCGGCCCCAAGGTCGTGAAGACCGTCACGGGCGAAGACGTCACGGTGGACCAGCTCGGCGGGGCGCACATACACGCCACCCGTTCGGGCGTCGCCAGCCTCACCTGCAAGAGCGAGCAGGAGGCCCTGCTGTTCGTCCGGAAGCTGGTCAGCTACATCCCCCAGAACAACATGGAGGATCCGGTCCCCGCCACGCCAACGGATCCCCACGACAGGATGGAGGAGTGGCTGGACGACTTCATCCCGGACAATCCCAACAAGCCCTATGAGATGCGCCGGATCATCTCCGCGATCGTCGACGACGGCGAGTTCCTCGAGATCCAGAGGATGTTCGCCCCCAACATCATCGTGGGGTTCGCCAGGATGAACGGCAAGTCGGTGGGCATCGTCGCCAACCAGCCTTCCTTCCTGGCCGGCGTCCTGGACAACGACGCCTCCATCAAGGGTGCACGGTTCGTACGCTTCTGCGACGCCTTCAACATCCCGGTGATGACGCTCGTCGACGTCCCCGGCTTCATGCCAGGAACCAAGCAGGAGTATGCCGGCATCATCCGGAACGGCGCCAAGCTGCTCTATGCGTTTGCCGAGGCCACGGTCCCGAAGGTCACCGTCATCGTGCGAAAGGCCTACGGCGGCGCCTATGACGTGATGAGCTCGAAGCACCTCAAGTCGGATGTGAACTATGCCTGGCCCAGCGCCGAGATCGCGGTCATGGGTCCCGAGGGAGCGGTGGAGATCATCTTCAGCAAGGATCTCGAGAAGGCCCAGTCCCCCGTCGAGAAGAAGAAGGAGCTGGTCGAGGACTACAAGGAGCACTTCGCCAATCCCTTCACGGCCGCCGAGCGCGGATACGTGGATGATGTGATAGTGCCTTCCACCACCAGGTTCAGGGTCATCAGGGCGCTCGAGATGCTGTCGGGCAAGAGGCGCTTCATGCCCTCCAAGAAGCACGGGAACATCCCGCTATGACGGCGGCAGCGGTCCTGATCGCTGCAGTCGCGCAGACGGGTGGACACGCCACTGCGCAGGGGGCCAGGGTATCCGTCGTGGGGATGGTGATCGTCTTCATCGGCCTGGTGGTCCTGACGCTCATCCTGCCCCTCCTCAGGAAGATCATCGAGCGGTCCGACAGCAGGAGGGCTTCCGTGGAGAGCAGGCTGGAGCCCGTGCAGCCCGCCGCTCCCACCGAGGAGGAGATGGCGGCCGTCGTGAGCGCGCTGAACGCGCATCTGCACAGCCTGGAACAGATCGAGCACGTACGGCTCACCCTGGGCCTCTATGACAAGCCCTACAGACCGTGGCGCCTCGCTGGCCGGGCCGAGGTGCTCCTCGGCAGGCAGGCTCTCGGGGGACGCCCGCGGAACAGGAGTCTCTGATGCCAGAGTACAAGGTAGTGGTGAACGGGAAGCACTACGACGTCAACATCGGCAGGATGATCGACGACCGTGTCGACGTGGTGGTGAACGGGAAGAACTTCAACGTGGAGGTCGAGGCCCCCCGCAAGGCCGCCTCGAAAACCCCGCGCATCGAGACCAAGCCCCATGTGGTGAGCGCCGCCGAAGCCCCCGACAAGACCTCCCCTCCGGGAGTCGCCTCTTCGGTGGGCAGGGGGGACGTGCTCGCTCCGCTGCCAGGTCTGATCCTGAAGCTCCTCGTCAAGGAGGGCGACACGGTCGCCGAGGGCCAGACCGTCGCGATCATGGAAGCGATGAAGATGGAGAACGAGATAGAATCGCCGTTCCGCGGCACCGTAACCAGCATCCCTGTCAAACAGGGGGAAACCGTGCTCGAAAACGCACTCTTGATGAAGATAGGGAGTTGATATGCCTCCGGCCGGCCGCCTCCTCGGCGTGCTGACGGCCGCAGCAGGTTCACAGCCCCAGGCCGCGTCCGATCTCTCGAGCATCTTCCGGGTCACTGGATTCGGGAACATCGAAATCGGAAACCTGATCATGATCGCGGTCGGGCTGGCAATGATCTGGCTCGCCGTCAGGAAGAACTACGAACCTCTCCTGCTCGTCCCGATAGGCTTCGGGATAATCGCGGGGAACATCCCCTACGATCCCAGCCTGATGCCGATAGGCTACCAGGATGTCCTCGGCGGGCAGCAGTCCGTCTTCAAGCTCTACTATTTCGGAGTCTCCAGCGGGCTCTTCCCTCCCCTGATCTTCCTCGGGATCGGGGCCATGACCGACTTCAGCGCCCTCCTCTCCAACCCCAAGCTGCTTCTGCTGGGGGCCGCCGCACAGATAGGGATCTTCCTCACGCTGATGGGGTCGCTGGTGCTGGGGTTCGACCTGAAGGAGGCCGCCGCCATCGGGATCATCGGAGGCGCCGACGGCCCCACCGCGATCTTCGTCGCGAGCCAGATGGCGCCGCATCTGCTCGGAGCCATCGCGATAGCCGCATACTCCTACATGGGCCTCGTCCCGGTGATCCAGCCTCCCATAATGAAGCTCCTCACCACACCGGCGGAGCGGCGCATCAGGATGAAACCCGCACGGAAGGTCTCCAGGGCGGAGAAGATCCTTTTCCCGATAGTGGCCTTCATAGTCACCGCCTTCATAGCACCCGGGGCGATCACCCTGCTCGGCATGCTCTTCTTCGGCAACC
The DNA here is from genome assembly GCA_963718745.1 of Candidatus Fermentibacterota bacterium. GTDB lineage: Bacteria > Fermentibacterota > Fermentibacteria > Fermentibacterales > Fermentibacteraceae > Fermentibacter. Next base: position 1,540,692 of record OY970370.1, read on the forward strand.
TGCTGAAGGAGAGCGGCGTCACCAACCGCCTCTCCGACAGCGCCCAGAACGCGCTCAACAACATAGTGGTGATGCTCCTCGGCTTCTCGGTGGGCACCAGCACCCAGGCGAGCTTTTTCCTCACTCCGCAGTCCATACTGATCTTCGCACTGGGAGCGGCCAGCTTCGCCACGGCTTCCGCCGGCGGCGTGCTCTTCGCCAAGATCATGAATCTCTTCCTCAAGGAAGGCGACAAGATCAATCCTCTCATCGGCTCTGCCGGCGTCTCCGCCGTGCCCGACTCTGCCCGGGTCTCCGAGATCGTCGGCAGGGAGTACGACCCAAAGAACCACCTGCTCATGCATGCGATGGGCCCGAACGTTGCAGGCGTAATCGGGAGCGCGATCGCCGCGGGCGTGCTGCTGGGCATGATCCCTCACTAGGAGGACAGTGGGCATTCTCAAGATACGCGGATACGACTACCTCGTGACCGGGGGGGCGGGCTTCATCGGCTCTCACCTCTGCGATGCGCTACTCTCGAGGGGGAAGAGCGTCCTCGTACTCGACGACCTCTCCACGGGCAACCTCGCCAACCTCGAGAAGTGCGTTTCGGACAGCGGGTTCAGCTACACGATCGGCTCCGTGTGCGACGAGCCTCTTGTAGCCGAGGCCGTGGACCTCTGCAGCACCGTGGTGCACCTTGCCGCAGCGGTCGGTGTGGAGACGATAATCCGCCATCCCGTGGAGACCATCGAGGTGAACGTCCGGGGAACCGAGAACGTCCTGAGGGCTGCTGCGAAGAAGGGCCGCAGGACATTCATCGCATCCACCTCCGAAGTCTACGGGAAGGGCGAGGCGGTTCCGTTCAACGAGGAGGGCGACCTCGTCTTCGGGGCCACCAGCCGCAGCAGGTGGAGCTACGCCTGCTCGAAGACGATAGACGAGTTCCTCGCCCTCGCCTACTCCAAATCCAGGGGCCTGCCCGTCACCATCGGCCGGCTCTTCAACACGGTCGGCCCGAGGCAGTCCGGGCGGTACGGGATGGTCCTGCCTCGGTTCATCAGGCAGGCTCTTGCCGGCGAACCGATAACGGTCTACGGCGACGGGACCCAGACCAGGTGCTTCAGCCTGGTCTATGAAGTCGTGGGTTGCATCCTCGCACTCCTCGACACTCCTTCCTCCGTCGGTCTCGCCGTGAACATCGGCTCGACCGACGAGATCTCCATCCTCGACCTCGCCCGCATAGTCAGGGAGAAGACCGGGTCCTCGTCGGAAACAGTCATAGTCCCCTACGACGAGGCATATCCGAAGGACTTCGAGGACATGCAGCGAAGGGTCCCGGACATCTCGCGCCTGATGGGGCTCATCGGTTTCTCCCCGCAGGCGGGCATCGGGGAGATCATCGACAGGATCCTCGCTTCGGAACCGCCGGTCTGAGCATCTTGGAGAGGATCGAATCCCCCCAGAACCGGTCCGTCCGCAGGGCGGTCGAGCTGGGAACGCCCCGGGGGGTCGAGAAGCACGGGGCCTTCCTCGTGGAGGGCCCCCGTTTCGTTGCGGACATACTGCGCCTGCGCGGCGGCCTCGTCATGGAAGTTTTCCTCTGTGAATCGACCGAGCCACCGCCTGCTCCCGGCGGAAGCTTCAACGGCCGTTTCCTCAGGCTTCCGGACGAGATCTTCCGGCTTGTTTCCGATACGGCCCACTCCCAGGGAGTCGTGGCCGTCTGCAGGCTGCCCGTGCATCCCGAAACGCTCGAAACCGGCCGGGAGCCGGCTTCGGTCCTGGTGCTGGACGGGATCGCGGATCCGGGCAACGCCGGAACCCTCCTGAGGTGCGCGGCCGCCTTCCGCTTCCGGGCGGTCCTCGCGCTGGAGGGGACGTGCAACCTCTTCACGACGAAGGTCACGAGGGCATCCGCGGGAACCAACGCCTTCGTTTCCATCATGTCCGGGCTCACTGCATCCGCAGCCTCTGCGCTGCTCGTCTCCGCGGGATACGAGGCCATCGCAGCCGAGACCTCGGGGATCCCGGTCTATACCGCTCCAATACCGGCGCGGTGCGCGCTGGTGCTTGGCTCGGAGGCACACGGGCTCTCACGCGGGACGAAGGCGATCTGCCGCAGGTCGATATCCGTTCCGCAGTCGCCCGAAGTCGAATCCCTGAACGTCGCCACGGCGGGAGCGGTCCTCATGAGCTGGATCGGCTCGTTCCGCCGGCCTCCCCGGATCTAGCCCCTGCCCAGTATCCCCCCGAGGAGCCCCCTGAAGATCGAACGGCCGACCTGGCTGCCCACCGTTCTTACAGTCTGCTTGGCGAATGTCTCCACCATGCCCTGGCGCCTGCCCGTGCCCCAGAGCATCTCCCCGAGTCGGCCCCTTCCCTCGGACTTCTCTTCGGTGCCCTTTTCGCCGGCCTTTCCGTCCTGCCTGCCGCCCGCCGACTGCTCCGTGCGCCTGGTGAGGATCTCGAAGGCGGACTCCCTGTCCGCCGGCTGATCGTACCTGGTCCCGAGCGGGCTCCGCCTGCGTATCTCCTCCCGTTCGGCGTCCGTGATGGAGCCCATCCTGCATCGCGGGGGGCAGATGATGGTCCTTTCGACGGGCATCGGGACGCCCTTCTCCTGAAGGGTCGATACGAGGGCTTCGCCTACTCCGAGCTGCGAGATGACCTCCGCGACGTCGAGGGTGGGATTCGAGACGAAGGTTTCCGCCGCTGTCCTGACAGCCTTCATGTCCCGCGGGGTGAAAGCCCTCAGGGCGTGCTGGATGCGGTTGCCCATCTGCCCCAGGATCTCGTCGGGGACGTCGTCCGGGAACTGGGAGCAGAAGTAGACCCCCACGCCCTTGGAGCGGATTATCCGGACGACCTGTTCGACCCTCTGACGCAGGGAGGGCGTGGCGTCGGCGAACAGGAGGTGCGCCTCGTCGAACATGAAGACGAGCCTGGGCTTCTCCTGGTCGCCAACCTCCGGGAGGTTTTCGTAGAGCTCCGAGAGGAGCCACAGGAGGAAGCTCGAGTAGAGGCGCGGCTTGAGGACCAGCTGGTCCGCGGCCAGTATGCTGATGACCCCCTTGCCGTTCAGATCGGTGCGCATCAGGTCGGCAAGCTCCAGCGCCGGTTCGCCGAAGAAGCCGCCGCCGCCCTCTCTGTCGAGCGTCAGGAGCGCCCGCTGGATCGCCGCGACGGATTGGGGTGAGACAAGTCCGTACTCGGTTGAGATGACCTTCCTGTTCTCGGCTACGAAGGTGAGCAGGGCGCGGAGATCAGGCAGATCGAGCAGGAGGAGGCCCTGGTCGTCGGCCAGCTTGAAAGCGATCTCGAGCACACCCGACTGCGTGTCGTTCAGTTCGAGGATCCTGCCCAGGAGAGTTGGTCCCATCTCGCTTATCGTAGTGCGTACCGGGTGCCCCTTCCTGCCGTAGAGGTCCCAGAAGAGAACGGGGCTTGCCTCCTGGGAGTAGTCCGTGATCCCGATGGACTCGACCCTCTCCCTTATCCTGTCGCCGGGGGAGCCCGGCATGGCGAGGCCAGCAACGTCGCCCTTCACGTCCGCCATGAAGACGGGGACTCCCATGCGGGAGAAGCCCTCGGCGAGTACCAGCAGGGATACGGTCTTGCCCGTCCCCGTCGCCCCCGCGACTAGCCCATGTCTGTTGCCGTACTTCGCGAGCAGGTGGACCTGCCTGTCACCCTTGCCCAGCAGTATGCGATCCAAACCGTACCCCCCTGTGAGGGAATGAAACAAGCGGCCTGTTGTGCCGTGTGTTGAATATCGCCCCCGGCGACTTCTGGAGCACACTTGCCGGTACGGTCCCTTCCTCAGGGCTGTGACCGTTGAATCAGTTGGATAACCTGTAAATCGACTAATGCTGTATCATCATGATGGCCAATGAGTTCTATTGCTGGTTCGGTTGGTAGTCTGACCCCATTATCACAATACTGGAGGAATATTGCAATAGTTGGCGCAAAAATCTGTTGCATGATGATCACATCTGTGTATTACTGACAAATATTCTGCGTGAATGGACGGAGCGGGCGCCAGGCCCGCTCCGGCTCATCCGCTTGTCTTTGTCAGGATACCTGGATCAGTTGCCCGACTTGATACCTGCCCATGTGTCCGTATCGAAAGCTGAGGTCCCATTGGAGGGTTCGTCCACTGCCGCGGAGCTGCTGTAGGACTCGCAGGCGTCTGTGAAGTCGAAGTTTACAATTGCCCCTCCCTCCAGATAGTAGACCGAAGGGACATTTTGGACGGTTTCGCTGTAGATCGTCTGTCCAAGACCGTCCTTTATGGTGCATTTCACATCGACCAGCGGGTAAGACCACAATCCATAGAGTGGATAGGTCCGATATTCGACGCTTCCAAGAATGTATCCAGAAGCAGTTGTCAACGACGGGGATGTTGTGTCGGCTTCATATACCTTTATCTGATATGTACATAGAGCAGGTTGGTCGATGTCGATTTCGCCTCTGACGAGGGCTCCTGGTTCCAGATCCTGCGCGGCGCAGATGCCGCTGATCAGCAAGGCGATTGCGACGATGTTCCAGGTGCGCATTCTCTCTCCTTTGCGTTGATGTGCCGCAGATGAGCATTGTATCTATATGCCGCATGTCGACTATGGTCAAGCGCGAAAATTGTCACAATAACTGATGAAAATGTAGAATACACGTCCATGAACGCATTCTGGTTCTTCAATGGGTATTGACTTCGACGAGGTGTTGTGGGAGTTTTAACTTCTATCAATCTGCACACGGAAGGACGGAGACGATGCTGCTGCCCCATGCCGGGATGCTCCTGTCAGTGCTGCTGTCGATACCTGCGTGCGCCGCATCCGGGGCAGCGTCCGGGTCCCTCGGGTTCGACTTCTCTCTGGATGATCCGGGTTACTCGATCGCCTCTTACGGGGGAGGCGAGGCGGTCACCTGCACGGACGGCGCGGTCGGCTTCGACGACGGCCTGCCTGGCCTGCCCGTGGTATCCTTCTGTTTCGTGATCCCGCAGGGTGCATCGGTCACCGGGGCAGGGTTCGAGATCCTGGAAGAGACCGCCCTCGAGGGCTTCCACGACATCCTGCCGGTGCGTACCGCCCCGTTCGGCTCCGCTCCGGGACCGTTCGTGCGCAATCCGTCCGTGTACCTGTCCGACGATCCCTTCCCTGCGGACCCCGTCGTCTCCATCTCCACCGGTTCGAGGACCGGCTTCCGGCTCGGCACGGTGGTCTTCTCGCCGTTCCGGTACAACCCTCTCTCCGGCCGCCTCACCGTGGTCACCGCAGCGCGGGTCGAAGTCGTGTGGGGACAGGATCCGGAAGCGGAGCGCCTCGTGCTGACCGAGGGTCAGATCGCTCACGCGGCATCGATCCTCGACGGCATCGTCCGGAACCCCGGCGATCTTCCCGCATGCAGCCCGGCCGTCCGCGCATCCAACGCCGACTGGCCGGTCTGGGTCGCGATCGGCCCGGCGGCCATGGAGGAAGTCCTGCAGCCCCTCGTGGACTTCAGGAACTCGCTCGGCATGACCGCGGCCTACGTGCCGCTCGATTCGATCTATGCCTCGTACACCGGATACGACACCCAGGAGCAGATACGCAACTACCTGAAATACGCCTTCCAGCACCAGGGCCTGATCTACGCGCTCATGGTCGGCGACTGGGGGGAGACGCAGAGGATTTCCAGCCTGAAGGTCGGCGGCGACAGTCTCCTCCTTGGCGAGACCACGGACCTCTACTACTCCGACCTCACCAGGATGTGGGACGGTGACGGCGACCACCTCTACGGCGAGAACACGGACTGGATAGACTACTACTCCGACATCACGGTCGGCCGGTTCAGCTCGGACGTCGAGACCCACGTGCAGACGATGGTCGGCAAGGCGATCGCATACGAGACCGGATCCGCGGAGGGGCCGTGGCGCACAAGCGCCCTCCTCTGCGGTGCGGGGCTGTGGCCCGATACCGAGCCCGACGGCTACTGGGGAAGCTTCATCTGCGACTCGATCGCGGCCAGGATGCCGGCCGGCTGGACGCAGCACAAGCTGTACGAATACTGGTCCGGCCATCCCACGGACCAGATCGACGTCATCAACCAGGGCGTCAGCTACGTGAGCGACCAGGGGCACGGCGGGTCCGGCGGCGTCTACTGGCTGTACGAGCCGGGCAACATGATCACGAACCAGAACTACACCGGCATGACCAACTCCGACAGGCTGACGATCCTCCACTCGATGGCCTGCAACCCCGGCCAGCTCTCCGTTTACGGCTGCAGCGCCGAGCGGCTTATGATGTGGCCCTCGGGCGGCGCCATAGCGGTCATGTACAATGCGAACTACGGATGGGGCACGCCTCCCTACATGGGCCCCTCCGAGCACCTCGAGCTCCGCTTCGCGGAGCAGTTGTTCGTCGAGGGGGTGCAGAGGATCGGCGACATGCAGGCAGCAGCCAAGGACGCCTTCATGGCTTCCGGCTATGTCACGCTGCGGAGCTGGGTTCTGCAGGAGAACAACTATCTGGGCGACCCCGCGTCACTCTTCCCGACCTACCAGACCGGGATCTGCAGCCCGGAAGACCCCGTTGCCGTCATGCCGGAGCTGGGACCGGCCTTCCCCAATCCCGCCTTCGGTTCCTTCAGCGTCACCTGGAGCATCCCCGTTCCCGCCCCCGTCACCCTGGGTCTCTATGACCTGGCGGGGCGCATGGTATGGTCCGCGCACGACCCGGCCTCTGTCGGGACTTCCGGGGAGATGACCGTTCCCGGGCTGGGCGGTGACGGCGCACCGCTCCCTCCCGGATGCTACATGCTGCGCCTCGACGCCTCCGGTGCCTCCGCCTCCGGGATGGTCGTGCTGCTGGGGAACTGACCGCTGCAGGGTATGTGAAAGAGGCCGCGGGCTCGCGCCCGCGGCCTCTTCGTTAACGCCCCCGTGCGGCTAGAGTGCGTAGATTCTGCTGATCAGGAGCTCTGCCAGGCTTGTGAGGGTTGCCGTCCTGTCCAGCTCGGGATAGATCGCCACGTCGTACCTGATCCGGATGCAGACGTCTCCCCGGCGGATCAGGATGGCGGCCTTCGTGGCGCCCGCATCCTCCATGGTTCCGATTATCGCCTGATCCCAGAGTTCGTTCGCAGCTTCGACAGGTTCGTTGACGAAGGCCGTGACCCTGTCGTAGTTGCTCTGTCCCTCGGCGCAGTAAACCAGGAAGTTTACGCAGGAGGCGGCGAGCTGTCCGTCGTAGAAGCTTCCCTGCGGCTTGCCGGCGGCCGGGTCGCTCAGGGTCTCGGCCCAGGGCTGGAAGCCCGTGCGTCCCATGATGGCCTCGACTTCAGCCGGCGTGATGGCATCGTTGATCTCCCAGCCGGCAGGCAGAGTGATCGTCGCGCTGAGGTCGGGGGTTTCGGCAGGCTCTGTGGCAGTCTCCGCAGGCTCCGCCGCGGTATCCGCAGGCTCGTCGGCGGGTTCCCCGCCACAGCCGGGCAGGGCGAACATGGATACGGAGAGCAGGATCGCGAACGTCAGGATACGGAACATGGCCACCCCTCTCTCGGGTCGGGAAGTTGTGATACTGCTGGACAGCCTCGAAGCATTGTGCGGCGAGGCCCCTGAATATTAGTCCGGATACGCGTGCGGCGGTATGCGCGGAGTGGCGGGAGATCGCTCCGGGGAGAGATGTGCAGAGGGCCGGGATCGCTCACGGCCCCCCTGCTGCTGCCGTACAGGTCAGAGGTTGCTGAAGATCGTCAGCCTTGGAATCGGCTGGTACCAGTAGTTGAACTCCAGACCGTAGACGATGCTGTCCGGTGCGATCGTGTCGGCCGGGATCCCGGTGACGTTCATCTTGACGAAGTTCCCGCTCGAAAGTTCGATGAAGAGCCTGTCGCCGTCGATCAGATGAATGGAGTCGACATACCCGGAGTCGGGCGCGATCCTCGGGTTGTTCCCCTTGGCCATGTCGACATGGCTGCCGTCCCCGAAGGGAGCCAGGTCTCCGGAGTTGAGGCCGACCGGGCTCTGAGCCCATCCCCCGTCGAAACAGTAAGCATCCTGCAGGAAGGCGGGATCGGATGCCTTGCCGAGAGTGCCGCTCGTTTCGCCGAAGATGACGGCATCTAGGCTGTCCGCCGGAGCGTGGTTCGACCAGATGGTGAAGCTGCCGCAGAAGACGGGGTGGGTGTTCGCGTAATCCGAGTAATCCTCCGAAGTGTCGACCCCGTTGAAGGCAAGGACCGTGTAGTAGCCTGCGCCTCCGTTGCTCCGGAGCGACACGTCGTCGACGTATGTCGTGTCGACTACGTTCACCAGCTCGTCCCAGGAGCCCGTGGTCTCCGACCAGTAGAGCCTGTAGCCGTCGACGTCGGGAACCGAGTTCCACCTGAGGCTGACCTGCGTTCCCGTACAGAGGCTTTCCACCACTTCGAGGCCTGTAACCTGGGGTAGCGATCCGGTGGGCGACGATGGGTCGCCGCAACCCGGTGCGAGGATCAGTGCGAATGAGACCGATGCGAGAACGAGTTTCTTCATGACCCCTCCCTTGTTCGTGCGTTCGTGAAGATAAAGGATGGCAAGCGTATGCGGGAGTGTTCCGCCGCCCGGCCCTCTCCGGTCACGCATGGACGGGCTGCTCAGGGGTTCGCAGTCCTCGCCAGGCGGAATCCCAGATAGTGCTGATACTCCTCCGGGATCTCGTAGAAGCGATTGGAAGATGTGCATACTCCCGCGCCCAGGTCGAAGCTCCCGCCTCTGCTTATCCTGAAGGTGTAGCTGTCCTCCTCGATCCAGGCCGAGCCGTCGTCCGGGGCTCCGGAGTAGTCGGCATGATAGAGATCCTCGCAGAGTTCGATGGCGTTCCCCAGCATGTCGTAGAGTCCCCACGGGTTCGGCTGCAGGCTCCCCGCCGGGTGCAGCGCGTAGCGGGAGTTGCCGGCGTACCAGCAGTAGAGGGCCATCAGGGCGGGGGAGCCGTCGTCCCCCCAGAAGTACTTCGTCGAGGTTCCGGCTCGGCAGGCGTATTCCCACTCCGCTTCGCTCGGGAGGCGGTAGGTGTGCTGCGGGTCCAACCTGTTCAGGGTTTCGATGAAGTCATGACAGTCGGCCCAGTCGATGTAGTGGACGGGGAACGAGGGGCCGCACCCGTAGAGGCTCCGGCTCGGGTGGGCCCGGTCGCGCTGCTCCTCGATCGTGCGCCCGGTGACGGCCTCCCATGCGGCCTGGGTGACCTCCGTGGTCATCATCTCGAAGCTCTCGATCCGGACGGAATGCACGGGCCGCGAGTCTTCGAATGCGTAAGGGGCGTCCGAACCCATCATGAAACTGCCCGCCGGGATCGTCACGAACTCCATCCCCAGGTCCGCTGCGACGTCGCCCGCCTCCGCGCCCGTGGTCGCCAGGATCAACGAAGACAATAGCATCAGGATCGATTCCATCTCGTTCCTTCCCGTCCGGTGCGGGCGCATGCCGCTCTCCGATGAAGCCTGGAGGAATATCCGCGCCTCCGCCCCCCGTCACCAGTTCCAGGTTTAAATAAGCTTGAATTGGGATTGTTAACGCTAGCGGGAGAAGTTATGCCATCATTCCGTGTTCATCATGGGTAAACGGTCGGAATGGAGGTCGAGGATGTCAGGAGGCTCCGATCCAGGTGAAAGGCACGGCCAGGTCCGGATGTCCCGTCAGTCAGGCACCGGCGTTCGCTTCCACGTTGCGCTCTTCTTCGTCGTTCTCGCAGCCGGCTGCGGAACAGGATCCCCTGGCGGCCCCGGTCCGGAGGAGAACGTCGGCTTCGCCGGCGTGCGCTCCTCCAGCTACGGGGTCGATCCCTTCCCGGACCCGGCCGGCTGGGTGGACTGCATCCTCGCCATGTCCGACGCCTTCCCGGGCTCGACGCCGTCCGCCCTCTGGGTTGTGGGGACGGTCGACGAGGGGATTGGCGGGGTGAACCTGGAGTTCCCGACGCCGGACAGCCTAGTGTATCCGCATGTGAGCTTCTCGGACGAGGACCTGCACGAGGAGTACCTGGCCTGGTTCGACCAGTGCGGGGTGGAGGTGTTCCTGCAGGTCGAGCCCGGGTACGCGGATGTCGAAACGCTGATCTGCCTGGTCATGCAGCAGTACGGCGACCATCCCTGCGTCATAGGGTTCGGTGTCGACGTCGAGTGGCTCGGAAACGTCACCGAGGGCGGGGAGGGGACTCCGGTCGGCGATTCGACGGCCGCCTCCTGGGAGAGCCTGATACATGGTTTCGATCCGGCGTACGGCCTGTTCCTCAAGCACTGGGACGCTTCGTTCATGCCCCCTTCGTACAGGGGGAGCATCATCTTCGTGGACGACGGCCAGGGCTACTCAGACATGGGGGCCTACCTGGACGACATGGGGGAGTGGGCGGAGACTTTCGCTCCGAACAGGGTCTTCTACCAGTACGGATACGAGGCCGACCGGCCCTGGTGGGAGGACCTGGAGTCACCTCCGATCGCCATCGGAGAGGCGCTGGCCGGGCAGACCGCCCAGGAGTGCGGCCTGTTCTGGGTGGACTTCAACCTATCCGAGCTGCAGCGCTAGTTCCGCGCTAGTTCCTGGTTTCAGATGCTTCAGATGCAGTCATATCACTATGTATGGCTATGATTTAGCATCAGTAACGAGTTTCCGATCTGAATGTTGATAGGAATTCTTCGAGTTCCATTCCGTATGTGCTCTCGAAAACATCATCAGGGTCGCTCCAGAACGTGTGCCGGGTCATGTACTCCTGGAATCTCTCGCGTCCGAACCTCTCGATGAGATTATTCACTATGAGGGCGAATTCGCAGTAGATGAACGGCTGCCTGTACTCGACATCCAGTCCTACCTCATCCTCGGAATCGGTGCCAAAAACTGCAGGCGGCATCCAGTTGCCCGCCGCGATAAGCCTCACGGTCTCCGCCGAATCCGGATAGAAGGTGGCGCCCATCTGGTCTGCACCGAGTGTCGCCATCCCCTCCATGAGCCATCGCGGATACCGGAGAGCGGCGATCAGATCCATGTGCTGATAGAGGAGAGTGTGCGACAGCTCGTGCGTGAGGTAGGTCTCCAGCGATATCAGGCCTTCCGCGTCCTCCCTGGAAGCCCATGGCGAGACCACGATGGAGCCTGAAGGGAAGGCGCAGAGCCTGGCTCTCGAGGGGGAGCGCCGGGAATAGGTCCCATCGTCGCCGAAGAGGAAGACCCTCGGCCTGGAGCTGAAATCGAGCCCGTGGAACTCCTCCACTCGCCGGGGGAGTGAGTCGATCCAGCCGGTGTCGCCGAAGTCGAATCCCTTCTGGGTGTAGACCGCAACGCAGGGATAGTCGGTCCTGTCGAAGCCCACGATCACCGGGGAGTAGGGGAAGAGCCTGCCCCAGACGAGAGCGTACGAGAGCCCGGGAGCAAGCAGGAGATTCCTGCTGCTGCCGCATGTGCGGTTCTCCAGCTCTTCCGGCTCTTGTCATCTCCATGCCCCCTGCGTCGTGCGAACCCGGTCTATCCGGCATCGCCGGGCTGTTCCTGGCGGGAAGGGAGGATTCAACTGTCCGCCGGCACGCCACGGCGGACAGTCCCTTCCGGGACCAGGACTATAGATTCCGGGACGGATGCGAGCAATAATGACCGGAATGGCGGATCACGCTTCTGGCCGGGAGAGTTGAGCGGTAAGGTTATAGCCTTCTGTGCCCCGGTGCCGCCCTTGCCTGGGAATATCCGCACAGCAGCCGTTTGTGAACATCGCTCTGAAGAGCGCCTTGATGGCGGCTGCCATCATGAAGGAATCTTACTTGTCAGCGTGGGGCGGTTGGTGACCGCAGCGGCAGACAGGGAACAGGGCAGAGATAGTGCCCTGTCCCCCCAGAGAAGCGAATCTAGCGGACTATCGCGAAAGTCGCCGAATCGAACGACTGCCCTGTGGATGCCGTGACCACATACGCTCCTGACGGGAGAGGGTTCCCGTCGTTGCCGCGGCCGTCGAAGTCGAAGTAAACCTCTTCTGTCGATGTCTGCACACCATCGAGAGTTCGCACGCACCGACCCATGATGTCGATTACTTCGGCACCGACAGCTTCGGCGTCATCTCCACGGTAGCGGAAGACGAACGGGCCGGAGATTGAGACCCTGGTTACACTCAGCCCGGCTTCGGAAGCAGGAAGAGGAATCCCGGCTGTAATCTCCGAGCCGTCGGAAAGGTTTTCAGGGAAGAACGGTCTGTACATGACGTCGTAGTTGGTGTGTCCGCTGCTGAGATAGGCCGCCCCTGCAGCGAAGAAATGCCCCGCCTCCGTGACACAGCCACCCATCTGATCGCAGGATGGGGCAGTTAATCCGAAGGAGCCCGTGTCGGCGCTTCCGACAAAGGAGTGAGTGAGTTCGAAGTCGTTGTTCAGCCTTCCGATCCAAATATACCATTCGTCTCCATCTCTTACCATGCCGGAGACCATGTAGCCCGCGGAGAACAGCTCGAAATCGTAGACTCTGATCCCATCGAAGGGATTCGGGGGATAGACTTTGTAATCCCTAAGGAAGTTCAGCGACTCGTCGAGGATAGTAATCGAGATGTATGCATCTGTATGCTGGAAGATGCCCTCCATGCTCTGAGTGGTGATCGGATTGCCCATCACGACATAGCCGGGGGCTCCCGGAAGGGGAAATGATGTTCGATCTCCTGATACTGCTGACGATTGCGGCTTCACCGGTCAGGATTGCAGTCCTGGGTGACAGGACCGGGGGTCCGGACGACGAGGAATTCGAATCAGCCCTCGAGGCGGTCTCGATACTGGCTCCCGACCTGGTGATGAACGTGGGTGATCTCATCGACGGCTACACCGACGACACGGACGCCCTCGGCGGGCAGTGGGACCATGTCCTCGGCATGATCGACTCAACCCTGGGCGAACTCCCGTTCGTATTCGTCCCGGGCAATCACGACATCACCTACGACGAGGCCGAGGCCGTCTGGCTGGAGAGGACCGGGACAGGGCCAGACAGGACCGAATCGACCAGCGGTGTCGAGTTCATTGTCTGGGACACGTCCAGAGACGAGATCCTGGAGGCTGACGATCTGGACCGTCTCGCCGCCCTTCTCGAGGACGTCCGCCCCGGCGGTACAACCATCCTCGCGACCCACAGGCCGTTCTGGATGATGTGGGAGACGGATCCGGAGATGGCTGCGAGGCTTCGCGCCATGGTCGCCGCAGCCGACGTGGAGGTAGTCATCGGGGGCCATATCCATACTTACGCGTGGGAGCAGGTCGACGGGGTCCACTACATTACGATGGGGACATCCGGAGGCGATTACGGGCAGGAGGACATCCAGGCGGGGTGCTTCCCCCAGGTGGGCTGGCTGACGCTGGACGGCGACGAAGCGGCATTCGCCCTCCTGGACCCCAGGTCGGTCCACCCTCTCGATCTCAACACTGTCATCGAGGAGACCCTGCTCTATCTCGCTACCACAAGGCTGCTCTCGCTCAGGCCTCTCGAGGATGCGCTCGAATCCGCCTCACTCACGGTGGAATCGATCGAGGACGTGGAGCGCACGGTCGGGATCGCGATCGACCCCGGTTGCTGGGGCTTCGATCCCGAGAGCGTTTCGGTGCTTCTCCCCCCCGGCGGTCAGGTGCCGGTGCACTTGAGCCAGAATCCGTCCGGAGCTGTCTTCCCCCTCCCCGTGCTGCACGTGAGCATTCCCTACGGTGACAGGGGCAAGATTGCGGAGTTCGATACGTGCTGGCCTGCGCTGAGGTCGATCGATGCTCCACGGGGCGTTGTGGATATCGACGGTACTGCTTTCCCGACCGAATACCCGGGTCCGGCCGAGACGCTGTTCGCAGGAGACGGCGGCATGCCGGCGCAGAACGGTCCAATGGAGGTCCTCATAGCCGATTCGGACGGCATGCTCTGCTTCCAGTCCAGGATGGGCCTGAGCCCGGACGGTCTGCTGGAGGACGAGTCGTTCGCGGTGGTCCTGTTTGCGGACGGCCTCTTCTGGAGGGTCAAGGTCTTCCCGGACGGCGGCGTCGATGCGATCTGCTACTCCGATGAAGGCATCGAGGAGTGGACGGAAGGATGGCAGGCCGTCTCGACAGTTTCGGAAGGCGGCTGGGAGGCCGAGATCGGGATCGACCCCGCTGCCGTCGGAGCTTCGGAGCCGGAGCTGCGCACGCACATCTACCGCCTGTCGACCAATGGGTACGCCACCTGGTCGTGGCCCCTCGAGTTCGACATGGAGGCTATGGGTCTCGTCTGCACGGAGCCGGGGATCTGACCCCGGCTGTGTGTTGCGGGGCCGCCCCCGCGGTCTCCGGCCCTACCGCCAGCTCGACGGATCCGTCGGGATGGTCATCCTGACCAGGAAGACCTCTTCCGAACCGGGGCTTGTTCCTGCCGCCAGATACTCATCTGCTGAAGGATCGGCGCAGGCGATTCCCGTGAGCCAGTTCGAAGACTGCAGTCCGATCACGGACTCACCGAGCAGGTTGCCCTCGCCGTCGAGCACGACGAGCAGGGGGAGCATCTCCTCGCAGGTGGAAAGACCGCATCCTGCGACGACCGGGATGGAGGTCGAGCCCACCGCAAGCAGAAGCCCGGAATCGGTCTCGACTGTCTGAAAGGCATTCGCTGTGCCGAGGCCGAACCCGGTCGTCTTCCAGACAGGTTCCCCGGTGTCCCCGTCCAGGATGCAGACGTACCACGCCCCGGGCGTGGTGAACCACTCCGAGACGCTGCCCGACAGGAGCACATCACCGGAACGGGTCAGGGTCATCGACTCGACGCCGGGTCCGGTCTCGCCGTCGAATTCCGGAAGGTCCAGCAGATAGTAGTTGCTGAGCTGGACGGAGAAGATGACCTCCCCGGACGGCGAGAGACGGAGGACGCGCGTCTCGTTTCTGTTGCAGTCGGGGCGGATGCTCACGAGGTATCCGTCCGCCTCAGAGCCGGCCACGACAGGGCAGTTGTCGAACTCGTCGGTTCCATCCAGGGTGCATGTCCACAGCGTGTCTCCCGCCGTTGTGCAGGCAACGAGGACCTGGTTCCCCGCATAACCCCCGGGCTGGAACACGGTGATCACAGGATCTCCGGACACGATCACAGGCTCGCAGGAAGCCGGGTCTCCACAGGAGCCTTCAACCAGACCCCATGCGTCATAGTCGTTCACCACAGGCAGCGAATAGATGTACCTGCTCGCGACGAGACCCGTGATCCCGAAGGCTCCGGCCTCGAAGCCTTCCATGTGGACCGGGTACGTCCCGTACGAGGTGGCGGGTATTCCGCAGGGCAGCTCGGACAGGATTTCAACGGGTGCATTGTCGTACGACGCGGGAAGCAGCAGGGCGAGAAGCAGCAGCATCAAGGACACCACCTTCGGCTCGAGTTCGATGATAGATCCGAGGTCGGAATGGACCCGGTATCTGACGGATTTCAGAGGATCGCTTCACGAAATCCCCGGATTATCATCGGCCTCAGGCCCCGTTGTCACCTATCGAGAAGCCCGGGAACTTCGCCCCGTCGGATCAGCTGCTCCTGCTCGACAGCCGTGTTACCAGCAGGGCGGCGCTCACGCCGGCCGTGATCCCGACTATGCGCCCGGGCCAGACCCCGCCTATCAGCGCCCCGGAGACGGAGCCCAGGACTAGACAGAGCACCACTGTGACGGCTGTCCAGACAGCCAGAAGCTTCCCGTTTCCTCGGATGCTGAAGGACATGTCTACCCCTCTCCGACGGTTCCAGGTGAAGGATTTGCATGAATCCGCTCTTTCACATACCGGATGACAGGAGAGGGTATTCCCTCTTCCAGGCTCCTCCGGGATCACCTGTGTCGTTTCACCAGAGCAGCACTGATCAGCCTTCATCAAGACCCGAGTGCGGCGAGCATGGCCCGCCTGTACCCGTCGAAGGCCTCTCTGCCGGCCGTGGTCAGCCTGTACATGGTCCGCGGCCTCCGGTCCACGAACTCCTTCTTCTCCTCGACGTAGCCGGCGCCAGCGAGCCTGCTCATGTGCGACGACAGGTTGCCGTTCGTGAGGCCGGTCCTGTTCAGCAGGAAAACGAAATCGGCGCTGTCGACCACATAGAGATTCGCCATGATGGTCAGGCGAGCGGGTTCGTGTATCAGCCTGTCGATCCCGGGAAGACCCGCTTCATCCTGTGCGGCTCCCGGGACCATCACGCAGCCTCGACCTTCTGCACCGGGTTCCGCCGGACGAATCTCACCAGGAGCAGGACGCCGACAACGAATATCGGCGCCCCTGTGGCCATGACGGGCCAGGTGTGGGGCTGGCCGAAGAACTGCGCGCCTGCGAAGTCGAGCACGGCCATGATTGCATAGACGTAGAACCTGCCTGCGGACTTTGCCCATGCGACCGCCGCCATGCTGACCGCCACGAAAAGGCCGAGCACTAGGGTCGCGTGATTCGATACGGCTCCCAGCCAGGCAACAGGCTTGTCCGCGAAGAACAGAGCAAGGCCCAGGGGGATCGGCAGCAGGACGAGTAGCGCGATGAGCAGCACGCCCGTCCTCTCGCGGGCCCTGCGGTCCGCCGCGAACCTCACCCTTCCGACCCTGGGGGTCACGACGAACTTCCTGAGCAGTACGGCCAGAAGCAGGCAGTATGTCGGGACGAGATAGGCTCCGACGGTGGCAAGGAGCCCGTACCCCAGCAGGCCTGCTCCGACCACGACGTCGAGTAACCCGCTCTCGCTCCTGACGGCATAAGCCCTGCTCTCTATCTCCTTCAGATCAAGCGCATCCATCTCCTACCCTCCGCAGATTAATTTGTAATGCAAACCGATCTGCGGAAGTATATCAACTACCCCGGGAGTGTCAAGGCTGCCCCGGTCCGGTTGCCTTTTGCTTGTCTCAATCCAAAGGCGTGAACCTTATCGTCCACGTGCCGATGGCGGTCTCGTCGTCGTATGGAAGAAGGATCTCGCAGGGCTCCCCCTCCCCCAGTTTCGAGAGGGGGACCGGAAAGACCACCACGCCGCTCTCGATGGAGGTTTCAGCGAAGTCGGGATACTGCCACTGCAGCTCCGGCCCCAATTTGACACGGATCCGCACCGTCCTGATTTTCGACAGGAGATGCAATCAGGACCACTATGATGATCGAATGTATCCCACAGACTGGGAGAGTGGATGTGAGAACTTCCGTCTTGTCCTTCCTGGTCGCCCTGGTACCTTTCTCGATGTCTTTCGCGAACGGCGGCCCGATCGACGGATCGCGAGTACTCGGCGCGGGAAGCATCGAGATCGCCCCGGTCGACGGTGTGGAGCTGAGATCCGAGGATCTGTCGTTCGTAATCAGAGGCGATTACGTCGATGTAGTGGCAGTCTACGAACTGGAGAACACCGGGGCCGCCCGGGATGTGGAGTTCGCGTTCCCCGTGGACTTCGTCACGGACTACGAAGAGGTGAACTACTTCTCCGAAGACTCGCCCGAGCCGCTCCAGGAGGTCGAGGAATTCTCGATGACGCTGGACGGCGTGCCGCTACGGATAAGCCGCATCGTGGCGGACTCCTCCGAGATCGAGCTGGACGAATGGGTCTATACGAGATCCTCCCTCTGGCACGTCGCCACTCTGCCCCTCGAGGACGGAGCGACACAGATGCTCAGGGTCGGGTACAGCTTCAAGCCCTTCTTCATGGATGCCGCCTTCAGCAAGGGCTGGTTCCCGTACTGGGGGACGAGGAGCTTCACATACAGGCTGGACCCGGCGGGCGGCTGGGGTGACGGGATCGTGGAGTCTTTCTCGTGCAGGATGGACGTCTCCACGCTCGAGCACTACGGCGACAGCTTCTCCCTTCCCGAAGGCGGGAGCTGGATCACCCCCGGCGTTTACGGATGGAGCTGGACGGACTGCGATCTGAGCAGCGCCGATCCCCTCCTGATGTCCTACTCGGTCACGAACGCAAAGAATTCGCGGTTCCTGCTGGATGACCGGCTCGACTCCGCGGACGTCGCAGCCATTCGTTCCTCCTCGGATCTGGCCCCGCAGGACGGCAACACCTACGATCCGGGCAACCTCCTCGACATGGACTTCACTACGGCGTGGTGCCCCGGGGGTCCGGCCGGAGGCGTGGGTTCCTGGGTGGAGTTCGACATGGAGCCCTGCCTCGCAGGCGCAATTCTCATCGGGAACGGCTACACGAAGAGCGCGGAGGCTTACACCGCCAACTCGCGAGCGCGATCCGTCAGGCTGATCCTGACGGGCGACCCCGACAACCCGCATGGCTACGGGGACGGCGGCGTGATATTCGACGAGGTGATCAACCTGGAGGACACGCCGTGGGCGGAGCTGGACGAAGGTAACTTCGCACGCGGTCTGCAAAGGCTCTTCTCGACTGGAGACATGGGCGAGGCAGTGGGCAGGATCCGCCTCGAGATCCTCGAGGTCTACCCCGGGGATGCTTGCGATGACCTGTGCATCTCTGAACTTGTAATCGCGGGTTACGACGGGGAGGACTTCGCACGCTGGGAATCCGACTGACGCTGTCGCCCGGCGCCGCGGCAGCCTGCTCCGCGGCCGTGATCCTGACGGGGGGCGTGCGGGTGGACGGGACGAGCATGCACGTCCTCTCCGGAGACTCGATCGTTCTGGTGTCGGAGTGCACCTCGGACTGGTACATCATTCGGCCGGAGCCCGCATCCTACGACCGATTGGAAAGCAGTATTCCGTGCGGAGCCGCGGATACTCTGGCATACACCAGAGTCCTGCTGTCGGCCGGTGCGTGCAGCCTGGAGACGGTTGCTGGAAGCCTTGCAGGCCCCCTGGGTGCGGGAACCTTCTACATCCAGGCACTTCCCGCCGGGGCTGCATGCCCGGAGAGCCTGCATTCGACGGAGCCGCCCCATCTTGTGGAACCAGGGATGGTGCAGGTTGCGGTGCGCCCCGGTGACGAGTACGTGGACTTCCTCATGGAGGCGCTCGGCACGCCGTTCGTGATGATGCCCGGTCGCACGCCCCGGGGCGCCCACCAGGCCGACGACCTCCTGGGTTTCGACTGCGCGGGGCTCGCCGTCTACGGGGCGCGGAGGCTCGGCCTGGATGTGGAGTACCTCGGGCCGCAGGGGATCATGCGGTATCTCGATCCGGTCGCCTCGGGTCTGTACTCGCCGGAGCCGGAGGGCGGCCTGTCCGTCTACAGGGATTCCGGAGGCCGGACGGTCGCGGTCGGCGAAGGCGGCCTGGTCACGGGTGACATCCTGCATCAGAGGACCCAGGTCTCGGTGTTTCTGGAGGACCGCGGGGTGCCGGGCCTGCTCGATTCCGAGGACCTCGTGATCCAGTCCTGGTTCGACGGCCCAATGATCTGTACGCTGGAGGAGAACGGCTTCTACGGCCTGCCGCTTCGCGTCATGCGCTGGCATGGCATGCCCGCAGCACAGTGATGGAGCAGGATGCCCGGGCGATGATGCGGCGCCCGTTCCGCCGCCTGCCCGCCCGTCGACGTCTCGAAGTCGTGGAAGAGGGTCCCGGCGAGGTCTACTCAGGCTCCTGACGATCTCCGATCATCTGCCTGATCTCGTCCGCCTTGCTCCGGGTCGACTCGTCGAACTCCCCTCCGAGGATCTCCGTCGCCCTTTCGAGGGACTCCCGGCCTCCGCCCGGCGTCCAGTGAAGGCGGCAACCTGGGCGAGCACGAGCAGGGCGTGACCCTGCATGCTGGCATGCTCGATGGACTCCGCGATCCGCAGGCATTCCCCGGCCAGCCGTCCAGCCCTTTCAGGATCCTCCCGGCACAGCAGGTCGGCGATGCCCAGGAGCGACAGCTCCTCGGCCCTCCTGTCGCCCACTTCCCTCGCGATTTCGAGGGATTCCTCCAGGCAGGCGAGCGCGCGGGCGTCCTCGCCGGCGTGGATGAGCATGAAGCCCATGCTGCCGAGGGTCCGCATCTGCATGATGATGTCTCCCTGGATCCTGGCGTGGTCGAGAGCCTTCCCGTAGTGCTCCACGCCCTTCATCAGGTTGCCGCCGATCGCCTCGAGCGTGGCCAGGTTGGTGAGCGCGACTGCTATCTGCCTGTGATCCCCGATCTCCTCGACCGTGGCCAGCATCCTCTCGAAGAATCTCCTGGCTGCATCGTGCCGGCCCCCCTGCGCCTCCATGACTCCCAGCGTGCCGAGTATCCTGGGCTCGAGGTCCTTCTCCCCGGAGCCCGCTGCCAGGGTCAGGGCCTCTTCGAGCAGCAGCCGGGAATCCTCCGCCCGGCCGGCAAGCTGCAGGAAGGTCGCCATCCTCTCCATCACGTTCGCCAGCAACCCGGACCTATCGGGCTGCAGATCCCGTCCCCACCTCGACCTGAAGATCTCGAGCTTCTCGCCGAAGACCTGCAGGGCGAGGCCTGTTGTGCTCCGCACGATGAAGATCTGGCTCAGCGCGATCAGGAAGCCGCGCGTCTCGGCTGGCGGCCACAGCCTCGCGGCCCGGTCCCACGCCTGGAGGAGGTTGGGCAGAGCCGTCTCGATCTGCTTCAGGACCTCCGCCGAACCGGCCCGGTTGATGTCCTGTCTGGCCTGCTCCAGCCAGGCGGCGAAGTGGCGGGCATGCCTCTCCGACAGTTCCTCCCGCCTGCCGGGGTCGTTCGACAGCTTTTCCGCGGCATATGCGTGGACGATGGGGTGCATGAGGAACCTGCCGGGGGAGGGGCAGTTGAGCAGCGACCTGTCGAGGAGGCTCCGAAGGTTGCGAAGACCGCAGTCCGCCACCGCCGAGGCAGCCGGAGGATCGAACTCCCCCGCGAAGATCGACAGTCCGGATAGAGCACGCCTGCCTTCCTCGTCGAGCAGTTTCCAGGAATACTCGAAGACGGCCTCGAGCCCCCGATGCCTTCCCGGCATGTCCAGGGGAGCGGAGTCGAGCAGCTCGAAGCTGCGCGCCAGCTCGGAGACGATATCCGCCGGCGGGACCATCCGGACCCAGGAGGAGGCGAGCTCGATGCCCAGCGGGCTGCCCTCCAGCATTCTGCAGATGGAGGCTATTGCAGGCCTGTCCGCCCGCGAGGCATCCCAGCCGGGGTCCGCCCTGCGGGCCGATGCGAGGAAGAGATCCGACGCGTCGCAGCCCTCGAGGTCGGATCCGTCCGGCGCCGGAAGGTCCATCCCGCGCAGCACGAAAACCCTCTCCTCGCGGATGTCGAGCCTGTGACGGGAGGTGACCAGCAGCTTCAGCCCCGGGCTCCTGGAGAGCAGGCGCGAGAGGACCGGCGAGTCCTGCGACAGATGCTCGAAGTTGTCGGCGACGACGAGCACTTCTCTGTCGGCGAGGAACGAGGCCAGCTGGTCCTCCTCGGAGGAGGTTCCGGAGAACCTGAGGGACATTGCAGAGGCCACAGCGGCGGGGATCATGGAAGCGGAGGGGATGTCCTCGAGGCGCACGAAGAAGGCTCCGTGCCTGAAGCCAGTTATGGCGCGAGCAGCAGACTGCAGCGCCAGGCGGCTCTTACCCGTGCCGCCGGGGGCGAGTATCGTGAGCAGCCTGCAGCTTGGGTCCTCGAGCTGTGCGCAGATCTCGTCCAGCTCTCTCGCGCGGCCGACGAATGGCGTCGGCTGTGGCGGTAGGTTCTGAGGGCGGCTGGAGACCGTCCGCAGGGCGGGGAACTCCGATCTGAGTGACGGGTGGGTCAGGATGTGGATCTGCTGAGGCTCCATCAGGTCGCGAAGAATGTGCAGACCGGCATCCAGGAGCGATGCTCCGGCGGGAAGCACTTCGGTTCGACCTGCCTCATCGTTGGCCAGGACCTGCCCGCCCCATGCCGCCGAAAGCATGCGGGCGGCGCCGTTCATGACAGGGCCGAAGTAGTCGTCGCCCCTTCGCTCGGCCTCCCCTGCGAACGCGCACATCCTGACGTTGAGTCCCCCGACCCCGGACCAGTCCCCGGCCTGCAGGGCGACCTGGGCATGGATGGCGCATTCCAGGGCCCGGCCATTGTCGAAGACGGCGATGATGCCGTCACCCGTGTGCTTGACGATCCTGCCGCCGTGGAGGGCTGCCGATTCCCGCAGGATGGAGTCGTGGCGGCAGAGGGCGGCCGACATGGCGTCGGGTGCGCTCTCCCACCTGGCGGTCGAGCCTTCGATGTCGGTGAACAGGAACGTGGGCATCGTCAGCCACCTTCCCCGATGCGGAGGCCGGTCTCTCCGGCCGCAAGATTATGGCGCAGGGCAGGGAGCCCTGTCCCGTTCTGTCGATCCAGCCGGGCGGGTCGTCGCTGGGGCCTCGCAGCTTCCGGTCGGACCCCCTAGTCATCCGGGCAGTGAAGAGCGCTCCGGTCAGGTTTCGAACAGCCAGCCTCTGAACGTGTTCACTCTGTCAGATGTCCCGGGTTTCTCCCGGTCGGAGAGGCGGAAGCCGGAGGGGTTCGAACAGCGGAATCCAGGAGGACGGATATCTTGAATTGGAACATCATGCTGGTTGCAGGATAAATAGATGCACGAATGGCCTGACCGGCCGTCGGAGTCGCAGGGGATGGGTGTCCATGGCCGCAGAGGGTGCAACTGTAGAGGGGAGTTTCAAATGCGCCTGATGTTCCGTACTCTGTCAGCCCTGGTTATCGTGGCTCTGGGATGCGGGGATTCCCCGTCCGGGCCGGATGATCCGGGTTATCCAGTCTGGATGCCGATGAATGAATCCGAGCAGTGGCTCTATGAAGCTTCGGGTTACATGGTCCAGGAGGGCGACACCCTCGATGCTTCGGGGCTTTTCATTATCGACTACAAGCAGGAGGTGATGCACTCGCTCGGATTCCCCGTAGTGGAGATCGAGGAGGTGGACAGCACCGTCTTCACACCCCGGAAAGGTGGAGAGACTCTCCGTGGGAGCAGAGGATGGACCTTCTACAGACGCCTTACCGATGACATGCTCCGGCTGTACTACAATCTGGAAGCCGACAGTGGAATGGTGGAGCTCGTCCTGCCTCTCGTCGTGGGGGACCAGTGGGAACTGTGCTTCCCCGGATTGCCCGGCGTCACACAAGTCCGCGAAGTCATCAGCCTTACTGATTCGGTCTCGGTCCCGTTCGGCGATTTTACTGACTGTGCGCACGTACGTGCGAGCGACGGCCTGAGCCTGACCGGGGACTTCTGGTATGCGGACAGCGTAGGGCTCGTGAGATGGACCGTCCAGGAGGCCGGTGTAGACATGATGTTCGAACGAATTCCACAGCCTTCGGTTGAATAGGCGCGTCCTCGGGCCGACCCCGTAGCACCTCGCCCCACGCGTCAGCTGAAAAAGTACAGGGATGCGGGGTCCGCTCCGGCGGGCCCCGCATCCATCTGTGAAACGGTTGCTGGAAGCTCACCAGCCTGATCCATCGAGGTCTTCCGACCATCAATCCAGCCTGCTTGTCGCCAACTGCCCCCCGGGGCAACGCATTCCCCGCTGATCAAAGAGCGAGTATTCGATGGGAGCACCATGTCGGACGGACTCTGTGTCCCGAGTTGCTGGTTTCCTCCTGTCTGACTCCCCCGGATGTCTTCATAATCATGCTGGAAACCGATTCGGGCGCGTGGACGGCCAGGATGGTCATCCTGAGAAATGCGGCACCATGCACACGGTGCCCGAGTCCCCGGAGGGGAGGAACGATGAGATACCTTCTGCTGCCGGTCATCTGCGCGCTGCCGTGCTTCTCCGCGGAGCTCCTGTTCCGCAGCCAGGAAGCAATGCCGGACGCCGAGATCCTCGCTTCGGATGCGAGCTCGGTTACCTTGTGCTTCAACCTCCCCGCCCTCACCGGATCCGATGCTTTGGTCGACGGTTTCGGCACCGGCACCTGCCTGCGCGTGCCGGGCTGGGGAATGCTGGCCGAAGCGGGCTGCCCCGACCTGCCGGTGCTCAGGAAGCTCGTCATGGTCCCGGACATCGGGGGGGTGAGCCTCGAGGTGATGGAGGAGACCACCGCGAGCCTGGGTGTGTTCACGATACCGCCATTCCAGCATCCACCCCTCAGATCCGGTGAGACTCAGCCGTTCGAGCAGGACCCGGCGATCTATGGTTCGGAAGGTCCTTTTCCTTCCGAGTGTGCACTGCTGGAAGGCGTTCACGTGCTGAGGGACCTCAGGGTTGCGACGGTCAGGTTCAATCCCGTGAGGTACGACCCACGGACGGGTGAGGTCACTCTGGTGACTTCGGCCACTGTCAGGCTGACGTTCGGGGGATCAGGGGAGAACGAGTTGTCGCGAAACTTCACGGGCACCACCCCCGGTTTCCTCCCGGTGTACGAGGAGGTCCTGGGGTTCGAACCCTCGGGTCCCTTCCTCGACGGCTGCTACCTGTTCATCGGCACCGAGGAGAGCCTCGAAGCGATCGAGGCGCTGATCGACTGGAAGAGACAGCGGGGCTACAGGGTGGAACTGGCACAGGTGCCGAACATGGGAACGACAGCCGAAGAGGTCGACGACTGGATCGAGCTTGCCTACGCGATCTGGTCGTGCCCGCCCGAGTGGATCCTCATCGCAGGCGGCGAAGACCTCGTGCCGGTGCCGCTGTACGAGGGATTCGCATCCGACAACGTCTACGGCGTCATCGGCACAGGGACCAGCGTGCCATCGATACATGTCGGGAGGATCACCGGGTCCATGGAGGACCTCCAGTACCAGGCCTGGAAGATCCGCAGCCACGAGGCCGACCCGTACGAGCCGGCAGGCGTGAACTGGCTGCAGAGGACCGTGGTCATCGGCTCGAGCGACGGGCTGGATCCGCTGCACTCCTGGGAGCATGCTCAGATCTTCATGCAGCACGGTTTGTCCGTGGATTACTACTGCGACAGCCCCGCGTACGGCGGGGCGCCTCCGGACAAGGCGGCCATCGCGGCGAACATCGACGAGGGAAGGACGATCGTAGACTACATCGGCCACGGGTGGAGCGAAGGCTGGGGCACCTCGGGGTTCTCCTCGACCGACGTGGCAGCCCTTTCGAACGGCCGCATGCTCCCCTGGGTGAACTCGATAGCCTGCAGCAACGCGGAGTTCATGTACGGGTACTGCTTCGGAGAAGCCTGGATGACCGAGGGAGACATGGTCGACCCCAGGGGCGGGCTCGGTTTCATGGGGGCGACGACGGGCAGCCCCTTCGGCCCGACGGATTCACTGGCGGAGTACACGTGGCGCGGCTACTTCGAACTCGATATCCATCACATGGGAGCGGCAGTCGACTACGGGAAGCTGAAGGTCGAGGAGTTCTACGGCGGCGGCGGCTGGGCAAACAACATGATGCACATGGTGTTCGGATGCCCCGAGGTCGACGTCTATGGCGACACTTCCCCCATCCCCGTCCTGGCATCTGACCACAGCGGGTACATCTGGAGCGGACCGTGGCCGGTATACGTCACCTCCGAGGGCGATGGTCCCGTCGAAAACGCGATGGTGGGCGTGGTTCAGGGCGACGAACTGCTCGGAGCCGGATACACCGACAGCAATGGCTTCCTGCAGCTGGACATCCCGGAACTGCCCTACGGATCTTCCGATGGAGGCCACCATCACTGTCACTGCTCATAACTGCAGGGCGTACACGGCTTCACTGGACCCGGCTCCGGTGGGCTGGGAGGAAGGCGGCAGCGCGTGTCTCTTCCTCGACCCGGCCACCCCCTCTCCGTTCTCGTCCCTCACCTCGATAACCTTCGGCCTGCCGTCGGAATCCCCCTGCAATCTGTCCGTCTACGATGTCTCCGGAAGGCTGGTGCGGACGATCATCGACGCCAGCCTGCCCGGCGGCGGTCATGCGGTCGTCTGGGACGGTACGACGGGCTCGGGTGCGAGATGCCCGGACGGAGTCTACTTCATTCGCCTGAGCATTCCGGAGGACGGGCTCACCCGGAGAGTAGTCCGGCTGGGCGGGGATTGACGGCTTTCTAGATCATCATGGGGCGGAGTTCCAGGCTCCGCCCCTGTCCGACTTGTCCGGTATCAGGCCGGGGTCACCTTAAGGACAGGTCTGCAGCAGTTACCAGCCTCCGTCCATCTTCTCTGCGGGCGGCATCCCTCACGCCAGATTCCTGAAAGCGTGCACTGAAGGCGATGGTGTCGATCTGATGGGCGGAGAGGCATCCACAGAAGGAGTCGGACCCGATCATCCGTTTGACGGTATCCGGAGCTCCGCCTGTCTCAGTCGCACACCCACCAGCGACCGTCGATCAGAATCATCGCAATCTTGATGTTCGTGGCGAGGATCGAGGCTTCAGCGATATCGTCCCGCACTTCGACATAGACTTCGTAGTCGCCGGGCAGGTCGGGCATCCCGTCGATCTCCATCGCCTGCCTCAACTCGGCCCGCTGTTCGGGCAGGATCCAGAGCAGCGCAGCTTCCATGTCTTTCCGGTCTACGGCGTCATAGAAGATTTCGGCGACCATCACCGGATTCGATGTGTCGACCTCGGATTCGGTCGATTCCGCAAAGGAGTCCGTGCTCTCATTCCGGATGCTTCCGCAAGCCACAGAACCCATGATGAAGACGGAACATGCGAATGCTGCAGCTCTCGACGACATCGATGCCCCCGTTCGGAGATCCAGCCTTTCTGCGTTCCCGATATGGAATTCTAAGAAGCTCATCGCTCCTGGAACACCCTGATTGTCCTGTTCGTGAAATTGTCCCTCGAGTGGGCTTCCGGCTCCCGGATGCCCTGATCACTCAGCTGATCGCAGAAGCAGCAGCCGGAAGGGATCGGAACATCGCAGACATCCTGTATCTGCCTGATGCTGCACAAGCGTGCCTCGTCATCCTGCCGAAGACGTGTGTATCAGTCGTGGTCGTGCCGGTGGTGGATGTCGGGATAGTGCTGGTGGAAATGAGTCAGCGGAGCATGGATGTGGGGATGGCTGTGCATCTCTCCGTCGGGTTCGGTGCCGTCGTGCTCATGGGCATGATGTTCGTCGTGGGCGTGAGAATGCTGATGGACGATCTCCTCGTGCGTGTGCTCGTGACGGTGCTTTTCCCCCAGCTGCAGCCAGACTCCCAGACCCATCAGGAGCGCTGCCGGGAGCAGCAGGGGGCTTGCCTGCTCCCCTAGGAACAGCAATGAGGCAATTGCTCCTATGAAGGGCGCCGTCGAGAACAGGGCTCCGGTCCTTGCAGCACCCATGTTGCGCAGGGCCAGCACGAACAGCACCAGGCTGGCGCCATAGCCTATGAATCCCACCAGGCAGGACATGGCGACCATCGGCGCTCGCGGGACGGCCTGTCCGAGGGTCAGAGCGATCGAGACGTTCACCACGCCTGCGAACAACCCCTTGATCCCGGCTATGAGCGCTGGATCCCCCGCCGAGATCCGGCGGGTGAGGTTGTTGTCCACGGCCCAGCAGAGGCAGGCGGCCACGATTGCCATCCTTCCGGGCAGACCTGCATCAGTGCCACCCTCTGGTGAGATCGACAGGAAGACGGCTCCCGCGATTATTGCGAGGAGCCCGGATAAAACCTTCAGGCCGATGTTCTCCCGGAAGACCAGCCATGCCAGAAGGGCTGTCAGGATACCCTCGAGGTTCAGAAGCAGCGACGTGGTGGAGGCAGGGGTGCGCATGAGCCCCCACATGAGAAGCAGTGGCGCGAGAATTCCGCCCGACAGTACGGCGCCTGCGAGCCAGGGAAGATCAGTCCACGCGAGAGGGGTCGATTGTTTCCGACCCCTCCCGAACAGTCGACCGGCAATGATCAGCGAGCTGAGACCCAGCCCGGAGCCTAGGTATAGGAGTCCGGCCAGCATGAAGGGTGTGACATCGCCGAGAAGGGCTTTCGCCGCTGCGGTGGCCCCGCCGAAGAAAGCCGCAGCGACGAGGGCCGGAACCGGACCTTCAGCGATCCTCAACTGAGGCTATCGCATCCCCCTGCAGCCGCCACCCGTGCGGCCCATACCGCGCATGCCGTCCATGCCGTTCATCCCGCCCATTCCGCAGCCACCGCGCATGTCGGCACCCATCTGATCGAGGTCGAGATCCTGCAGCTGCTCCAGCTGACCGGGCGTGAGGACCCCGTGTATGCTCACCAGGGCTTCCTCGTGGATGTTCCTGATCTCGTCGGACAGGTCGGCGGCCCGGCCTGTGAAGTCCTCGAGAGATGCCACCGAGAAGCTGCTGCTGGAGAAGAGATCGAGGAATGCCCTTGCAGGATCGGCCATCCCGGCCTCTTCGCGGGCTTCGGAGATCCTCTCCTCGAAACCGGCCATGAGATCATCGATCTCGGCCAACTGGGCATCCGAGAGATCGAGGTATCCCAGGAAGGGCATGATCATCATCGGGCAGCCCTGCATCATGTTGCATGATCCCATGCCCATCATGCCGCCACACATGCCACCCATACCGCCCATACCAGACATCCCTGAGCCACGGTCCATGCCCATACCCATGCCGCCCATTCCGCCGCAGCCCTGTGCCCCGGCCGGGACTGCCAGAGCCAGAACAAGTGCGAGCACGAGCAACCATCTGAAGCGGTTCATCTCCGACTCCTCTCGAAAACCATACGACTATACCCTACCTTACAGGTATTCTATAGTGGAATCACATCTTGTGGTTCCCGACCATTTGAATCAGCAACGCAAGGTTCGTCCATATCCGCTGACAACCCGCAATCAGGGTCGCTGTATCAGTTGATGATGCCCCAGGGGGGAACAAAGCCCCCCTGGGACAAGTCGTGATAGCTATCTATGCATGGACGAGCCTGCGAGCACGGCGAAGGGGAGACACGGTCGTTGCCGGTTGGAACATCATTATAGCCCAGCTCATCAAGACGCGGAGTGGAGCAGGGTTGCGTAAGGGCAGCTCAGAATGCCTTCTACCCGCTCTGCTGCAAAGAAGCCTCTCCTGGCCGAGAGAAGGGTAGCCATGTCGGATTGGAGTACCAGGAGGAAAGGTCCTCCCGCTCGATGCTACTCCACCACCACGACGCGTCTCGCGGTCTCGAACTCCCCGGCCTGCATCCTTACGAAGTAGACGCCCGGGGGATGCTCGCCCAGTCCAACCTGCGAATAGCCGGGCTGGTATTCGATCGAACCCGTCGATTCCGCAACCCTGCCCGCGATGTCCAGAACGGTCAGAGTCACCATGGAAGGCTCGGGAATGCCGATCGTGACGAGCAGGGGCCCGGAGACGGGATTGGACACGAAGGGCATCAGCTCGAAACCGCCGGGCATCTCCGGCCCCTCCGTGCCGAGCGGGTTCCAGGAGACCGTTACGTCGAGCAGAGCGGGGCTGGCGCCGGGATCGTCCGTCGTCATCACGGACCTGTACTGGAAGTAGTTCGCTCCCTCAGGAAGCACGCCCGCGAGACTGCACGGGTCATCGAGAATGGCCGACCACGCCCCCATCTCGTCGGAATCGTCCGAAGCGCGCACCTGGAAGGAAATGTCGGTCTGGGAGGGAGAGTCTTCAGTCCATGTCAGACCTCCCCAGCCCGGATCGCCCTGCAGGTATAGGATGCTGGATTCCAGGACCGCCTCGTTCACATGGATGTCCCACCAGCGGAAGAAGTGCAGGTCCGGCTCGAAGCTGGTCCCCAGGATGTCCATCCAGCCGTCGCCGTCCACGTCACCCGGGATGATGCAGTCGGCAGTGTTGTACTCCCCGATGTCGCAGACCGTGTGCTCCTCCCAGTCCGTCCCCAGTCCGTCGGAGTTCTCGATCCAGATGTACTGTCCGCCAAGCCCCGTTGTGACCAGGATGTCGCTGTCTCCGTCCCGGTCGAGATCGCCGGACCCGAGGCCCCAGCAGCAATCGGAATAGGCTGCAACTACGTGCTTGGTCCAGTCCGAACCCGTGCCGCTCAGGTTCTCCCACCACGAGACGGCGTCCGAGTCAGTACCTGAACCGAGGACGTCGAGATCCCCGTCTCCGTCGAAATCGGCCGCATGGACGGAGAACGAGCTGTTGTAGCCGTCATCTATGGCGGCCATGGTCCAGGTCGTCCCGAGACCGTCGGTGTTCTCGAGCCAGAACACGCCGTACTCGGCTGAACCTGCGGCAATGATGTCCAGATCTCCGTCTCCGTCCAGATCGCCGGGATGCACACCGTGGTAGGAACTGCTGAGCCCCGTATCGATCTCATGTTCGAGCCAGTCGGAGCCGTCCCCCTCGACGTTCTCCCACCAGTACCAGTACAGGCCGAAGACGTCTGCGCAGACGATGTCGATGTCTCCATCCCCGTCGAAGTCCCCCGTGCACGGGGTCACTGGCATCTCTGGAGCGGCGCTGATCGAACAACCGATCCATAGAGTCCCCTGGCCGTCCACGTTCTCGAACCAGGAGACCAGGTCCTGGGCTGCGACGAAGTCGGTGTCGCCGTCGCCGTCGATGTCGCTCGCGCAGATGTATCCGCCGGTTGCAGCTGCTATAAAGTGAATCGTCCAGTCGGTGCCCGTGCCGTCGTTGTTCTCCCACCAGCAGACGGTGGAGGAGCTGCTCGCAACGACGTCCAGGTCCCCGTCGCCGTCCATGTCGGCAGCATCCAGGTATTCGGGCTCGAAGATGTCGTCGATGGTGTTCTCGTACTCTCCAGGGAGGATCCCGACCTGCCCGGCGGGAGACGACCACGACGCTCCGGCGCATTCGTAGAATTCTCCACCCCATGCCGTTACCGGCCCCTGAGTCCCGGGGCCGCCGGCCCAGTCGGTCTGGCTTTCGCTGTCGGCATGGCAGACGGAAACTGTAATCAGAAGGGCTATGAGGAGGAAGAGTCGCTGCATCCGGACCACCCCCGTTTAAATTTTCACTGCATATCTGATCTCGCACGACATCAGACCTGCGTCAAGCCCAACTTCCAGATCGCTTTGACTTCAGGTCCCAGCTCTGGTCGAAGGTTTCGCAGCAGTTTCTTTCGCTAGGCGGAAGACAGGAGTCATTCACCTTGAATCCTTTTCATGACCGAGCAAGCTCTGGTTACTGCGGTGCAGTCCTCTGGAGGCACCGACCCTCCCGATCTGCCGGAAACCTGTAAATGTCCTGCCCGGGAAGCATATCCATCGTTTTCTACGATCCGATGAAGGGTAGGCATTGACTCTACGTACGGCATTGCGTACGATACAGAAGATAGAAAGGGGAGCGTATGTCAGCGTTGAGCGCCACTGATGCAAGAGCCCGGCTGTACCGCCTCATCGACGAGGCGGCCGAGACTCATGAACCGATCCTGATAACCGGGAAGCGGAGTAACGCCATTCTCCTCTCGGAGGAGGACTGGCGTTCGATCCAGGAAACCCTGTTCCTGCTCTCGGTCCCCGGCATGCGCGAGAGCATCGTCGAGGGCATGAAGACACCGGTCGAGAAGTGCAGCGAGAAGCCCGGCTGGTGACCTGGCGCCTGGTCTACACTGCGCAGGCCCGGAAGGACGCGAAGAAGATCCAGGCAGCCAGCCTCCGGGAAAAGACGGAAGCTCTCCTCGAACTGATCGCGAAGGATCCTTGCGCCGCCCCTCCTCCCTTCGAGAGGCTCCTCGGTGACCTGAAGGGCGCGATATCCCGCAGGATCAACATCCAGCACAGACTTGTCTACCAGGTTCTCGAAGCAGAGAAGACCATCAAGGTCCTCAGGATATGGACGCACTTCGAGTAGACAGAATCAGCCCTCTGGAAGCATGACCGCCATGCCTTCTTGCCTGCCTGGACCCTCTTCCGTATCGTCACTTCTGGCGTATGCGAGAGGGGGGCGTATGCGGATCGTCGCCGAAGTTCTCGGGCTAGTCACGATCTTCACTTTGATGCTCTCAGGATGCGGCAGTTATGAGGACGAAACCGTCATCTTCACCAAGGTCCTCCCGGCTGACGTTCAGCAGCTCATGGACAACGGGTATCTCGACAGCGGGGGTGCAAACCCCATCCTTTATCCTGTCGAGGAAATGTGGGAAGACTTCTACTTCGCAGAAACCCCCGAGATGCTGGACTCCCTGTTCCAGGAATATCCTCCAGTTCTGGACAGCCTCTTCCCGGAAGGCGGCTCACTTCTGATCCTGGACCTCCACACAGAAATTGAGGATGAAGTTCTAGGCTACTCTATGGAAGCCAGTTCTGACACAGTGCGGATATGTGTTGAGATAAGATACCGAGATGTCGGAAGCCCTTATCCAGGGATTCGCGAGTGGGTTTTCCCGATGGGAGTTGTTCTTGATCCGGAGACTCCCGCTGAGTAGACTGACGCCGACCAGCTGACCTCGCGGACTTCCACACGGATGCAGTAGACGATCTCGCCTAAACCCCGTAATCTCAAAAGGCTTCAACATCCTGGGGCTGCTCAACAACCCGAAGAAGACGGATGTGTCCCACGGGGATACGCAGCCCCCCGTGGACCGGTCGCGCGAACGAATCGAGCTGAATGGCAGTTGTGAGCGCGACAAGGCATCATCACGGTCGTTTCACGGAAACGACGATGCTGTGCTTATCTACTGGTGGTGATGATGCCTTTGCCACTTCCCGCAGGGAAGTGGCGGTCCTGGTCCTTTGTGGATGGAACACCCTGATGGCCCAACTCGTGAAGATTGCGGCGTGGAGCAGAGTTTCGTAAGGTCTGCTCAGAATGTCCTCTACCCGCTCTGCTGCAAATAAGCCTCTCCTGGCCGGAGAAGTAATAGCCATGTCGGATTGGAGAATGGCCTGAACAATGTGGATGGGATTGCAGGCCAGCTCGATTCCGGATGATCAATTCCCTCGATGTTGACGACACTCACATCTGAACTTGCTGGCATGTCCTAGTCTAGGCATAGATAGAATACACTCGGCTTCGGTAATGGGCTGGAGGTGGAACGGTGTTGGCGCTCCTTTTACTTGCAGCGACCGCGAGTCCACCCGAGATCCTGTGGGCTGCCTGGTCCCCTGGCGGGATAGTTGATGTAGAGTGCGCCGGCTTCGTGAATGGCGACTCCACCGAAGATGTCTTTGCCGCGTCAGATGAAGCCTCCGGGCATGGCATCATGTGCCTGGACGGGGCTACAGGTGGAATCATCTGGCTCAACGACTCTCTTCCGGGAATCACTGGCACGGGTTGCCTCCGAGCTATCAGAGACGTGAATCTTGACGGAGTTCATGATGTTGCGGCAGGTTCATCGGCGAATCCTGCGGTGGCTGTCTTCTCTGGAAGCACAGGTGAGATTCTGTGGAGCATTCCCCAGGAGTATCCGGTCTGTTGGATCGAGGCCGCCAATGGTCCTGGTCCCTCGGACGTCTACGTTCTTGTTAACCGACAGAACTCATACTGGACCAGTTGTGCCGCGCTTGTCGGTCAAACTGGAGCGCAGCAGTGGGCCACGCCTTACGTGGCAACCACAGATCTCTGGCTAAGAGCGACTGAAGGTGACATCAACGGTACAGGCTGGTCCGAGTTCGGTATATCGGTTGACAGGGGATCTGTCAGCGGCGGATGGGCCGACGTGATGGACGGTTCGAATGGCGGCCTGATCCATCGAGAAAACACGATGTATTTCGGATCCATGGACGTATGCGACACGCCCATGCCGTTGATGGTCATGTCTCACTTCGGAACCTACCCCGTGACATGGGCGTACTCCTTTGTCTCGGGCACTGTAGTATGGCAGAGTTACAACCCGGATCTGGGTGGCGCCCAGCTCCAGATTCTCCCGAGCATCACCCAGCCTGCCACCCCGGATCGTGAGATCCTCGGATTCGGAAGCAGCAGCCACCTGGTCCTGTTCAGTTGTGATGAGGAATACACTGACGTTTTTGTTGAATACGTCTTTCCGAGCGCGATCAGGGCGGTTGACTATTTCTGTGAGGCTGCAACGTGGAGGGTTGCCTTGGTGACCTCGGCCAGATTCCATTGCCCCCTGCTGGACCTTTGGTCCCCACCTTCCACAGAGCCTTCAATCGCCTTGCCTAACGCGGATGCACAGGATCTTTGCCTGATCGAGTCGGTTCTCTCTCCGACACCACTCGTAGCTGTCGCAATGAAAGCAGCCGGACCAGGTGTCTGCGCGATTCGCACCACATGGCCCGAAGGCATCGAGGAGGAAAGCACAGCCCCCAATCTGGTCTTGAGCTCCTGTTCGCCTAGTCCTGGGACGGGGGAGTTCAGTCTCACCTGGTCATCCGGCATGGGGCCGACGGAGATCGGAGTCTATGAGGAATCCGGCAGACTCTGCCTCGATTGCGACCTGGGTCTGATGCCCGAAGGCGAACACTCCACACAGCTCGACCTGCAGGAAATGCCCTCCGGCTGCTATGTGGTCGTAGTCTCCTGTGGCACAGAGCGGGCCTCCACGAAGCTGGTTGTGCTCAGGTAGGAGAGCCTCCGAAGCTGCTTCCCGATTCCGTGCTGTAGTGCGTCTGGCTGTCTGTATTAGCGCAAAATATTGCTGTATAACTGATTATATGGTGGCGGTCCCACGGGGCAACGCAGTCCCCCGTGGACCGGTCGCGCGAACGATTCGAGATGGATAGCCGTTGTGAGCGCGACAAGGCATCATCACGTCGTTTCTCTGGGAACGACGATGCTGTGCTTATCTACTGGTGGTGATGATGCCTTTGCCACTTCCCGCAGGGAAGTGGCGGGCCTGGTCCTTCGTGGATGGAACACCCTGATGGCCCAGCTCATCAAGATCGCAGCCTGGAGCGAGGTTTCGTGAGGGGCAGCTCAGGATGGTGTTATCAGCTCCAATTGGCCATCGATCCTCTACAGGATGGAGAAGTAGTAGCCAGAGGGGATTGGACCACCACGGTATCTTGCCATTGTTGTGTCTGGTCGACTACAGATCGCTGCCGTCAACCAACCGAGCTAGCTGGTTAGGATACTGGAGCTCCATGCCCCAGTTCTGAAGACCTTCCTAATGGAACAGCCAACCCACTACTGCAGCTCGAAAATGTAGACCCGGGGCCACGAGCTGGCGAAAGGATTCCAGGCAAGAATCCCGCGATCTGTGATGCGGAAGATCATCAGCTCGTCGCCGGGGAGGCCACTGACAGCGGAGGTGAACTCCAGCGTGCCATCCGACCTATACACGTCGAACTCAGGGTGGAAATAGGAACTGTGGTGCACCCAGACCCTTCCCAGGGAATCCTGGACCTGGATCCCGATCACACCCAGCTCCCTTGGATCAGGGCGCCAGGCCCCGCCCATGTTGTCACGGTACCGGCGCCAGAGGAGTTCCTCCTCTACTTCCAGAGAATCGCGGAAACCTGGTTCCCGGGGATTTTGAAGAGTATCCAGGGGGGTACCGTCCTGCGCTAAAACTAGGACACGATTGTTGACGCCAGAGAGGGCCACATATATGTGCCCGTCACTATCTGTAGTTACTGCAGGCTGTCCGGCATAAAGCTCGTAGAGATCCTCGGGATTGATGCTGATCTGCTGAAGTGAGCTAAAGGTAGTGGTTATCTCTCCGGTGTCGATGCTCCACCGGGACAAGTCCATAGAAAGCGTGAGATCGCCATTCTGATCCGCAGTGAGATTCCCGGCCCAGCCGAGAGCGGAGCTGTCTGGAAGGATACTCAGCTGATCGATGACCGAATTTCCGGGGAGTGTGACGGAACGCACCGTTGCCAAATCAGCTCGGTAGTACACAAATCGTCGAAGGTAGTATTCGTATAGGACGAAGCCTTCGCCGAATGGCGTTATCCCACCGATGTGATTGTATTCCAAAGGGCCATTGCCCAGATTCTTGACCCGGCTGATGCAGAGACCATCCGGAGAAAACAGACGCAGATCCTGATACGCCCCGTCCGCAACCAGTATGTTTCCGTCCGGTATGAAGAATGCCCCAGCGACTTTGCCCAGTAAAAGGTTGCTATCTCCGATTTCAACTCCGATGGAATCGACAACTCGCAGTTCTCTGTATGTGATCGGATCATCGGTTGCTGGTGTGGGTCCTTTGCAGGCGATAGCCATAAGGATCAATGGCCCGCCTGAAACAAGGAAATATCCACTTCTCATCCCGCTAATCACCTCCAGTCTGCAATATCATCAGTTTCGCAGCTCTGCCTGTCTAGTTACAGGGATCGAAGTCCAATCCGGGGAAGGTCAGCATTCCGAGCTTCAGAACCCGGGGACCGTTAATGCGATCCTTCAAGACAAGGACGAGCTGCTTGCACGACCAGGCATCGTCATGGTCGTTTTAGGAAACGACGGCTCTGAGCTTGTAACCAGTTGGTGATGATGCCTTTGCCACTTCCCATGGGGAGGACGCTCAGGCCCTCTCGCGGCTCGTCTCTTCAGTTTCGCAAGGCGAAACTGATACTTAGCAGAACACTCCAGTTCCGCGAAGCGAAAATGGTACGTAGCGCAACAGCATGGTTCCCGAAGGGAACCTGCGAGTGCGCGTGTCTGTGTTACCAGGGAACCTGCAAGTGTGCGTGAATGTCGTTGAAGGCTTTACCGCTCTCGCAGGTCCGCTTCGCGGACCGTGCTGCCGCTAAACTCATCCCTCTTCGCGGGATTCGAGACCTGTCGGGCCAGGTCATTCCCGCAGACGCGGGAATGACCGTGGCGGTCCCACGGGGCAACGCAGTCCCCCGTGGACCTGCCGTGAGAGCTTCGTGCGAATACTGTGAGCCTGCGAGCACGGCGCAGGGACGACACGGTTGTTGCCGGAGGGAACGACCATTCAACCGTTATGTCTTCGAGGTGTCGTCACTGCTGCCACTTGCCGGAGGCAAGTGGCGGTCCCACGGGGAATCGAACCCCGGTTTGATGGCTGAGAACCACCCGTCCTAGACCTCTAGACGATGGGACCGCAGGCGAGGCCGGTACTATCGCCCGCGAGGGGCTTTTACGTCAAGACCCCTCGGCGGGTTGCCCTTCCGCCGGCTCTTCTCTGAAGAGATCGGCGTACTTCTGCTCCGATGTCCGACAGCATTGCCTGGGTCACGGGGCCGAGGGCCTCGATCGCGCGTCGCAGCCGCATGCGCACCATGTCGGTACCCAGCAGCGCCATCGAGTCGTACAGCGGGGTGGAGGCCTTCGACCCGCTCACGGCCATGTAGAACGGTTTCGTGAGATCCCGCAGCTTGATGCCCAGCCTGTCGCTCATGGTCTTGAACATCTCCTCCACGCCTTCGGCAGTGAGACCCTGCATGCGCTCGATCTCCCAGATCGAGTACTGGAGGATCTCCTGCGACTCCTGCGGCGTCCGGCCCTTCAGGAGCAATGCTTCCGCATCGAGCGGCACGGAGTCCGAGAAGAAGAAGGAGGTGAGATGCCCCCAGTCGGAGAGGGTCTCGAGACGGGTGTGGGCAACCCGTGCAACCTTCCCGAGGTATTCCTGATTGAGCCCCCAGCTCTGGAGGCGGGCAAGAAGGGTGTCGGGCGTGAGGTCCTCCCTGATGTACCTTGCATTCAACCACCGCAGCTTGGCAAAGTCGAACACCGGGCCGCCCAGGGTGACGTCCTCGAGCCTGAACTCCCTCACCATGTCCTCGACTGTGAACTTCTCCTCCCCGCCCGGCATGCCCCAGCCCATCATCCCCAGGTAGTTGAGGAGAGCCTCCGGGAGGAAGCCCGCCTGCCTGAAATACGTGATGGAGGTGGGGTTCTTCCTCTTCGACAGCTTGCTCTTGTCCGCATTCCGCAGCAGGGGCAGGTGGCAGAAGACGGGCGGCTCCCATCCGAACAGGCTGAAGAGGTGGACGTGCTTGGGGACGGAGTTGATCCACTCCTCGCCGCGGATGATGTGGCTGATCTTCATCAGATGGTCGTCCACCACGACCGCGAGGTGGTATGTGGGGAATCCGTCGCTCTTCATCAGCACCTGGTCGTCGACCGTGGACCAGGCCTTCCTGATCTCTCCCCGCAGGAGGTCCGTGAAGACGCAGTCGCCCTCCAGGGGCGCCTTCATCCGTATTACGAAATGCTCGCCAGCCGTGGCCCGCCTGTCGGACTCCTCGCGCGGGATGTCCCTGCAGTGCCTGTCATAGCCGGAGCCCGCGCCCGTCCGGCGGGAGTCGCGCATGGAGTCCAGGCGCTCCTTCGTGCAGAAGCAGCGGTATGCGGCTTCCTTCGAGAGAAGGGCTTCGGCGTGCTCCCTGTAGATCGCGAGCCGCTCGCTCTGCCTGTAGGGTCCATACGGTCCGCCGACACCGGGACCCTCGTCCCACTTCAGGCCGAGCCACTCGAGGGAATCCAGGATGGCCTTTTCCGAATGCCCGGTGGACCGCTCCTGGTCGGTGTCCTCGATCCTCAGGACGAAGCTGCCGCCGTTCCGCTTCGCCCAGACATAGTCGAACAGAGCCTGGTAGGCGGTTCCGACATGCGGGTCCCCGGTCGGGGAGGGGGCGATCCTGGTCCTGACCTCCGTCACCCGTTCACCCCCGGGGTTCCGGTCCGCTCGATCTTCGCCCAGGTGTCCCTGAGGGTGGCGGTGCGGTTGAAGACCGGCGCGCCCGGCTTCGAGTCCTGGGGGTCCGTGAAGAAGTAGCCCAGGCGCTCGAACTGCCAGCTGGAGCCGACGGGCGCTTCGGCCAGATGCTTCTCGATCAAGGCCCCGGCGACGATCTCGAGCGATCCGGGGTTCAGCTCTTCCTTCCAGTCGACACCCTCCGTGGACCCTGGGAACTCGGCCGAGAAGAGGTGGTCGTACAGCCTGACCTCGGTCGCCATGGAATGCCTCGCGGAGACCCAGTGGAGGGTCGCCTTGACCTTGCGTCCGTCCGGGGCGTCGCCGCCCCGGGTCGCGGGGTCGTATGTGCAGCGCAGTTCGGTCAGTTCACCAGTTGAAGGGTCCTTCGTAACGCCGGTGCACTTCACGAGGTAGGCGTACCTGAGCCTGACCTCGACGCCCGGGGAGAGGCGGTGGTACTTCGGCGGCGGCACCTCGCGGAAGTCGTCACGCTCGATGTAGACCTCGCGGGAGAAGGAGATCTTCCGGGTCCCCGCCGAGAGGTCCTCGGGGTTCACGACGAAGTCGAACTCCTCGACCAGGTCCGGAGGATAGTTCTCTATGACAACCTTTATCGGCTTGAGGACTGCCATGGCGCGCGGGGCCGTGCGGTTGAGCTCCTCCCGGACGCAGTGCTCGAGCAGCGCGATGTCCACCACGCTGTCGCGCTTCGCTACGCCGACCCTCTCTGCGAAGGCCCGGATGGCAGCGGGCGGGTAGCCCCGGCGCCTGATCCCCGCAAGCGTCGGCATCCTGGGGTCGTCCCAGCCACGTACGCGACCTTCGTTCACGAGCTGGAGGAACTTGCGCTTGCTCATCACCGTGTGCGTCAGGTTCAACCTTGCGAACTCGATCTGGCGGGAGTGATGGATGCCTAGCTCGTCGAGGAACCAGTCGTACAGAGGCCTGTGGTCCTCGAACTCCAGCGTGCAGATCGAATGCGTGATCCCCTCGAGCGAGTCCGAGACCGGGTGGGCGTAGTCGTACATCGGATAGATGCACCATGCGTCCCCGGTCCGGTGGTGGCTGGCGCGCAGGATCCTGTAGACGACGGGATCGCGCATGTTGAGGTTGGGCGAGGACATGTCGATCCTCGCACGAAGGGTCCTCGAGCCGTCCGGAAACTCTCCTGCCCGCATCCGCCGGAACAGGTCGAGGTTCTCGGCGACGCTGCGCCCGCGCCACGGGCTGTTCCTGCCAGGCTCGGTCAGGGTGCCCCTGTACTCCTTCATCTCGTCGGCCGCGAGGTCGCAGACGTAAGCGCTGCCCTTCATGACCAGCCGCTCCGCGAAATCGTACAGCCTGTCGAAGTAGTCCGAGGCGTAGAAGAGCCTGTCCTCCCAGTCGAATCCCAGCCAGCGAACGTCGTTCATTATCGAGTCGACGTACTCGACCTCCTCCTTCGAGGGGTTCGTGTCGTCGAAGCGGAGGTTGCACAGACCTGAATACTGCTTCGCGATCCCGAAGTTCAGGCAGATGGATTTGGCGTGGCCGATGTGGAGGTAGCCGTTGGGTTCAGGAGGGAAGCGCGTGTGTACCAGCCCTCCGAAGCGCCCTGTCCTGTTGTGCTCGTCTATGATCTCGCGGATGAAGTCCCGGGCTCCGGACGATGCCCCAGCATCAGCCCCGGCAGCCGGCCTCTCGCTCGTCTTCTCGTTCATCGCATGGCTCCGTTATTCTGGCGACCCGCGGGTCGGTTGTGTTCGTTACGACGCCTTCGCGCACGTTGAAGCATGCCTGCAGCCTGCAGGAGACGGATTCTACTGCTGCGGGATATCGGTGCGCCAGGGCTCGGACAGCCCCCTGTACTGGGCGAACCGCCTGCCGCGGATGAGGATGGCGTTGACAGGACAGATCGACTGGCAGCGCATGCAGCTTTCGCAGCGGTCGGCGAACTCCGGCAGGGTCGTCATCCTGATGTTGCTCGAGGGGCAGTGTGCGGCGCAGAGGCCGCAACGGGTGCAGACGGACTGGTCCACCGAGATGGGCAGACCCTTTCTCATCCCCGCGAAAGGCCTGTCGTT
The DNA here is from genome assembly GCA_963718745.1 of Candidatus Fermentibacterota bacterium. Classification (GTDB taxonomy): domain Bacteria; phylum Fermentibacterota; class Fermentibacteria; order Fermentibacterales; family Fermentibacteraceae; genus Fermentibacter. Next base: position 1,580,961 of record OY970370.1, read on the forward strand.
CGCCATGTATTTCGCGACCAGGTCGGGCAGCCCGGGTATGCGCCGCCAGACAGCCCTGCCCTCGGCAAGGGCGGACGCGAATTCCGAGACACTGCGGAGGGCCTTCTCCCTCTGAGCCGCGTTCCGCTTCTCGTTCTGCGATGTCAGAAGGAAGTTGGAAGGCATCCTTATGCGTTTCGCTCCGAGCGGCCGGTATCCCTTTGCGGTGACGAGTTCGCGCATCGGCCCCACGAGGCCCCCGGTGGCTCCGGCCATCGTGACCAGGAGGAACACGCCCTTCCCTCCCCCGGGCCTGAGATTCTTCACGAACCGCCACACGAGCGGATAAGTGGTGAAGGCCGCCGCAGGGCAGGCTATGCCTATCGAGCCGGACGAATAGAGCGTTGCAGGATCGGTGTCCTCTATCGCCCTGAGGTTGGTCTCGATCCCGCGGATCGAGAAATCCGCGGCCATGCGCCCCGCAGCGAGTGCCGTGTTCCCCGTGCCGGAGAAGAAGCAGAGATCGATCGGACCCTCGGGTATCATTTCCACCAGACTTCCCTTGCATCAATACCTGCAATGAAACATACACATCCGGAAGGGATGTGAATACGATGGCGGAAAAGGTGCTCCTGGCGATGAGCGGCGGGCTGGACTCGACCGTTGCCGCCATGCTCCTCCTGGACGCAGGCTGCGAAGTCACGGGCGTGACCTTCACCGTCAAGCCGCGACCGGGCCTGCCCTCGTGCGCCCTGTCGTCGGGGAGCTCCGCCGCCTCCGCGTCCTCCTCCGCACGGAAACTCGGCATCCCGCACCACGAGGCGGACCTGTCCGGGGAGTTCATCTCGAGCGTCCTCGAGCCCTTCAGGCAGGGATACCTGTCGGGCCTGACCCCGAATCCTTGCACCGTGTGCAACGGCGCGATCAAGTTCGGCGCCCTTCCCCGATGGGCTTCGGCGGCAGGTATCGCGTTCGACCTCGTGGCCACCGGGCATTATGCCGGAACGAGGATCGGATCGGACGGAGGAGTCGATCTGGTCCGAGGCAGGGACCACAGGAAGGACCAGTCCTACTTCCTGGCCATGCTCGCGCCGGATCAGCTTGCCCGCGCTTTGTTCCCTCTGGCGGAGCTGACCAAGGACGGTGTCCGGGAATTGGCCGGGCAGCGCGGCTTCGAACAGGTTGCCGGGCGGCCGGAGAGCCAGGATTTCGCCGGCCCCGGCGGGCTAGGGTCCATCCTGGGTTCGGAGGGGCTCCGGCCGGGTCCTGTTCTCTCGGTCGACGGCAGGGTTCTGGGCGCCCACGGCGGATGGGCGCTCTTCACGAGGGGGCAGCGCCACGGGCTGGACATCGGGGGCGGGTCCGAACCCCAGTACGTGATCCGCACGGATCCTTCGGACTGCACGGTCACCACGGGACCGCGGAGCGACCTCATGTCGGACCGGCTCGAGGCCGGACCGATGAACTGGCATCTCCGAGGGGGTCTACCCCGGGAGTTCGAGGCGGAGGCTGCCATCAGGAGCACCGGCGCGCCTCGCCGCGTGAAGGTCGGCCTGCTCGATCCGGAGGGCGCCTGCGTCGAGGTGTTGTTCGAGGAGCCAGTGTTCGCCGTAACCCCGGGCCAGCTGCTCGTGCTGTACGACGGGGACAGGGTCCTGGGGGCCGGAACGATCCGCGGTCATCGGAACGGCCGGGGCGCCTGAAGGGTTTGTTCGAGGATGTCCGGTAACCCGGGGTGAGCTCCGGGATCCGGGATCAGCCTTGCCGCCCGGCCCGGGGTTCTGCGCCCGACCTGCCGAGGAACCGGAGCAGGGCGTCCAGGATCGTCAGGGGATGCGGAGGGCAGCCGGGGATGAAGAGGTCTACCGGCAGAAGCGAGCCGATCCCTCCACAGGTCTTCGGGTTGTCGGAGTAGAGCCCGCCCGAAATCGCGCAGGTTCCGGTCGCGATGACGATCTTCGGGTCCGGGACGGCCTCGTATGTCGCAAGCAGGGCATCCTTCATGTTCGTCGTGACCGGCCCGGTGACCAGGAGTCCGTCCGCATGGCGCGGCGAGGCGACGAACTGGATCCCGAACCTCCCGAGATCCCAGCCCACCGTTCCCAGGACGTTGGAATCGGCCTCGCAGGCATTGCAGCCGCCCGCGCTGACCTGCCGGAGCTTGAGCGACCGCCCGAAGAGCGATGCGGCTGACTCCGCAAAGACCGGCGGCGGTTCCGCGCCTCCGCCCGCCTTCACGACCAGGTCACCGCGGGTCCTGGCTGCCAGGCGGTAGTCTTCCGTGAATCTGATCGAGCACGCGGGGCAGACCCTCGCGCACTCCCCGCAGAAGATGCAGCGGCCCGTGTCCAGCGTGATCTCGCCCGACGGCCCGTTCCCGATGGCGCCGGTGGGGCATCCCGCTATGCATGCCATGCAGCCTTCCGGGCATTTCGAGGCTTCTATCTGGGGACGGCCCGCGAAGCGCGCAGGCAGCGCAGGAGGCGGTCCGTCCGGGTACCGGATCGTCCTGAACTTCTGGCGGGCTCTCGCCATGAGGATCCTCAGCATCGGTGGGACCCCCTAGAGGTCATGTCCGCAGTAGGACAGGTTGAAGCTCTTGTTGCACAGGGGGAAGTCCGAGATCTGCTGCCCGCGGAGCGCGCAGGCCAGCCCGAACCAGTTCCGGAACGAGGGATCCACGACCTTGCAGCGGCTGAAACCCCCGCGGTCGTCCGTGATCAGGACATGGCAGATCTCTCCGCGCCAGCCCTCCGCCAGGGAGACCGCCATCCCGTTCCGCGGCAGCGCGCCCGTATCGACATGGACCGGGCCGTCCGGGAGGCTTCCGAGCTGTTCCAGGATGAATGCGGCCGATCTCTGTACCTCCATCCACCGGACGAGGGCGCGGGCGAAGACGTCACCCGAATCCCAGACCGAGAGCGGGATGTGGGACATCCGGTAGATGCCCGAAGGGAAGTCACGGCGCACGTCCTTCTCGAGCCCGCTGGCCCTGGCGGCCGGTCCGGAAAGGCCGATGGACGCCGCGAGGCCGGCGGGAACGGTCCCGGTGCCCTCGAACCGCGACAGGACGGAAGGGGTCTCCCACAGCAGGCCCACGGCCCCCTCTGCGTCCCGGAGCGCCGTCCTGAGCCTGTCCGAGAGGTCCCGCGCCGTCTCCCCGTCGATGTCCCGGGCCAGGCCTCCCGGCCGGAGCAGCCCCCGGCCGAACCTGTTGCCGCACATGCCCGCCGTTATGTTGAGGACATCCCCCCTGATCCTCCCGCAGTACGACATGGTGGGGAGGAAACCGACGTCGCCCGCCATCGCGCCCAGGTCGCCTACGTGGTTGGCCATCCTCTCCAGCTCGAGCGCCACGCCCCGGAGGACCTGCGCCCTCGCAGGGACGTCCGTTCCGCACAGAGCCTCGAATGCCGAGCAGTACGCGGTCGCATGGCCGATGGAGGTGTCTCCCGCGATCGTCTCGACGATGCGGAGCCTCCGGTAGTCCGGCCTGCCCTTCAGCGCCTCCTCGACTCCCCTGTGCTGGTATCCGAGGGCGATCTCGAGGTGATAAACCGTCTCGCCGTGGCACAGGAACCTGAAGTGGCCGGGCTCGATCACGCCCGCGTGCACGGGGCCGACGGCGACTTCGTGGATCTCCGCGCCCCTTATCCTGAAGAAGTTGTTCGTCTCCGCAGAAGGCGGGCCGGGGGGGTACCTGACCGGTTTCAACCACGGGTGCCCCCTGAACTCGATCCCGTACCCCTCGGCGGCCTCGCGCTCGAACATCTGCGCCTGCGGGCAGTCGGGCACCAGCGAGTCCATCCCGCCCGAGGGGCGGGTGGAGAATACCGAGATCTGGCCGGTGCCAGGCTTCGACATCACCGCGTACATCGTCAGGCTGTCCTGGAGCCGGCATGCGAAGAGCGCGGAAATGGCCGCCCCGCCCTGCACCGAATCCAGAACGCCCTGCCTGAACTCCGCCCTTGTGAGGAGGGGGATCTCGGCGAGCGGCACGGGTCCTCCGCCCTGGAACAGCGCTGTGCGTGTCACGGCAGCACCTCGATCACGGACGCGGCGGAGGCCAGGGCTTCCCTGAGGAATGGCGGCATCCATATCCCGAGGACGAGCAGGACTATCATGGGCACTGCGACTAGCAGCAGGTCGGGTAGCGTCGTGACGGCCTTCAGTGCGGGCCGTTCGGGCGGCATCCATGCCATCGGGATGGCGTGCCGGAGGATCCCGATGAAGGCGATCGAGACGCCGGCGAGGAAGAGGATCGCCACGAACACGGCGCCCGAGTCGAATGCCGTGCGGAGGATCATGAACTCGGTGAGGAAGATCGCGAACGGGGCTGTCCCCGTCAGGGCGAGGAGCGAAGCCAGCAGGCCCGCGCCCCACACCGGGGCGGACGAGAGGGTGCCGCGGATCCTGCGCATGTCGTTGGACCCGCTGATCGCGATGAGCCTCCCGGCTGACAGGAATGCGGTGCTCTTGGCAAGGGAGTGGGACAGGGCGTGCAACATCGCCGCGAGGGCTCCCGCTCCACCGAGACCGGCGCCGAGCGCGATTATCCCGATGTGCTCGAGGCTGGAGTACGCGAGCAGCCGCTTCAGATCCCTCTGCACCACGATGAAGGCCGCCGCTGTGAGTATCGAGGCGAGACCCGCCGCGATCAGGATGCTCCTGCCCCAGCCATGGCCGCCTGTCGCCGCCTCCACTATCGGGAGGCAGCGGAAGATGCAGTACAGGGCTGCGTTCAGGAGGAAGCCCGAGAACACGGCCGAAACGGGGGCGGGCGCCTGGCTGTGCGCGTCGGGCAGCCAGTTGTGCATCGGCGCGAGCCCCGCTTTCGTCCCGTAGCCCACGACCATGAAGATGAAACCCGCCTTGAGGAGGGTGACGTCCAGGCCGGATGCTGATGCGGCCAGGCTCGTCCAGAGAAGGGACTCGGTCCCGCGAAGCGAAGTAGGACCCGCCGAAGCCGCGAAGAGGAGGGTGCCTGTGAAGGCCAGGGCGACACCCACGGAGCACATCAGCAGATACTTCCACATGGCCTCGAGGGAGCCCGGCGTGGTGTGAACGCATATCAGGAAAGCGCTCAGGAGCGTCGTCGCCTCTATCCCGACCCACATCACCCCGAGGTTGTTGGACAGGAGAACGACGAGCATCGCGAAGAGCGAGCCGAACCAGAGCCCCCCGAATCGGCGGGCGGACCGGATGTCGAAAGAGCCGGCGGCGAGTCTCGTTCTCGAAGTAGCCGGGGGCCTGCAGCGCAGCGAGCGTGAATACGACGCCCATTATCAGGAGATGGAAGGCCGAGAGTGCGTCCAGCCTCAGCCAGCCGCCCGGTACCGTGACCGGGCCGCCTCCCAGCACAACGAATGCCGCCGCGCCCATGAGGATGCACGTGAAGACCGTGCCCAGGGCGCACAGGCGGAGCGCCGACCGGGGCGTGCCGGAGAACAGGCTCGCCGCGGCAAGCAGCACGGGAAGGGCCAGCATCGCGGTGATCATCAGGGTCGCCGTCATGCGTCAGCCCCTCAGCCTGGAGAGGCGGTCGGAGTCTATGTGGTCGAACTCCGAGTTGATCCTGTAGATGGCTATGCCCATCACGAACACGGCCACGAACATGTCCATCAGGACGCCGATCTCCACGAGGAAGGGGACGTCCCTGACGAGTGCCAGGCTGAACGCGTAGATGCCGTTCTCGAGGACCAGGTAGCCCAGGACCTGGTTGACTGCGGTCCGCCTTGCGACAAGCAGGAAGAGCCCCGTGGACATGAGCGTGAACGAGACTGGGACCATCATGGCGGCGGATGACTGCCGGGGCAGGTCCAGCCTCCCGTCCAGCCAGAAGGAGGCGGAGAGGGCCAGGACGCCTATCAGGAGAGACGGCACGTACCCGACGAAAGGCTTGACCTCGCGGCTGGTCGCGGACTCCCTCAGGGCCTTCCTCAGCAGGTTCGGGAACACGAAGCCCTTGAGGGCGAAAACGGCAAGGCCGAGAACCGCTATCCTTATCGAAAGGCCGTCCTCCGCGGTCACGACGGGCAGCAGGCCGACCAGCATCCCCTGCCAGGCTGCGGTCCTTATGCAGTTCCCGAGCCTGCTCGAGCCGAGCAGCACGAAGTTGGAGAGCATGAGGCCCACGAGCACGAGGTCCATCCAGGCCGTCACGGTATGAACCTCGATGCCAGGATGAAGGCGAGTACCGACAGCGCGCCCGCCGCCGCGAGGAGCTGGGGTGCCCTGGTCAGGCTCAGCCTAGCCATCACTGATTCGGCGACGCCGACGAGAACCCCTGTCAGGAGCATGACACCCAGGAAGGCGGCGAGGTATGGATATCCCCCGAGCCCGAAGGGGGAGAGGAGCAGGCCTGCGAACAGGGAGCCGAAGAGCCAGAGCTTGAGCGAGGCGCCGTATGTCACCAGGGCGAAGTCCGGGCCTGAGCTGTCGAGGACCATCACCTCGTGGACCATCGTCAGTTCAAGGTGGGTGTCGGGGTCGTCGAAGGGGATCCTCGAGTTCTCGGCGAGCAGGATTATGAAGAACGACACCGCCACCAGCGCGGGAGCGGTTTCCGCGGAGATCCAGCCTGCGCTCCCCAGGCCCGCGAACATGCCCGGGAGGGAAGCGGAGCCCGAAATCCTCGACAGCGCCGCGAGACCGGTCAGCAGGGCCGGTTCCGCCAGGGCCGAATAGAGTACCTCCCGGCTCGCGCCCATCCCCTCGAAGCTGGAGCCGCAGTCCAGTGCCGCTGCGACAGTGAAGAACCTTGACAGACCGAGGATGTACGCGAAGAAGATCATGTCTCCCGCGAATCCCCAGCCGGGCTGGTTCCCGGCGGGCGCAAGGATCACGAGCGAGGCGAGGACGCATGCTATCGAAAGAGACGGGGCGAGCTTGAAGATCCATGTCGATGTGGAACTGAAGACGGCGCCCTTCCGCAGCAGCTTGGAGATGTCGCGGTACTGCTGGAGGAGGGGCGCGCCCCTCCTTCCGGCGAAGACGGCCTTGGTCCTGTTCACGACCCCTGCGAGCAGGGGGGCCAGCAGGAGCCCCGCGAAGACGAACAGCAGACCCTCGGTGCTCATCGCCGCGCCCCCGTCAGAGCTTCCACGCCAGCAGTGCGAAGAGCGCCGCGACGATGTAGAGGATGTAGAGGTTCACCCTGCCGTGCTGTATCACCCTGAATCGGGAGAAGACGCGCTCCAGGGCGGAGAAGACGGGTCTGTACAGCCCGTCCTGATAGACATCCGGCGTCTCGGTGGAGAAGGAGGATTCCGCCGGGAACAGGCCGTCCGGTTCCACGAAGCTCCTGCGCCTCCGGAGGATTCCTCCGAAGAGGCGGACGATCGGCTCGGCGAATGACGACGCAGTGTACTGCATCGACGGGGCGGGCGACCGGAATCCGCAGCCCCAGGTGGGCGCGACGGCAGTTGTGCGCCTCCTGAGGATTGCCGTCCTCGCCCAGTAGATCGCCGCCGATGCCAGTATCAGGGCGCCCGAGAAGAGTGCGGCCGCCGTCAGGGCATCTCCGGGCTGCCCCGCCGGTCCGGCGGCGCTGCCGAAGCCCGTGACGAGCCCGGACACGACGGGGCGCAGGAAACCCGCCATGAAGCGGCCCGAGAGGCCGAGCAGCAGGCAGAGAGAAGCGAGGACCGTCATCGGGAGCCGCATCGAAAGAGGGGTTTCCCCGGCTCTCGACGCGCAGGCGCTGCGCGGCTCCCCGAGGAAGACTATGCCGAAGGCCTTCGTGAAGCAGGCCAGGGCGAGGCCGCCCGTCAGGGCCAGGCCGCCCGCGGCCAGCAGGCCGGCCGTGGCACCTGCATGCGAGGAGGCTGCCGCCTGTGTGATGCCGGAGAATGCGGACAGGTAGACGAGCAGCTCGCTCGCGAATCCGTTGAAGGGCGGCAGCCCGCAGATCGCTATGCTGCCCGCGAGGAAGCAGATGCCCGTGACCGGCATCGTCCTGAGAAGGCCTCCGAGGTGGTCCAGCTCGCGGGTGCCGGTCTGCTTCAGCACCGCTCCGGCCCCCATGAACAGGAGGCTCTTGAACAGGGCGTGGTTTATGACGTGGAAGAGGCCTCCCGCGAAGCCGAGGAAGGCCATTGCAGGTATGTCGTAGCTGATCCCGAGGAAGCCTAGCCCGAGGCCCATCCCGATGATCCCGATGTTCTCCACGCTGTGGTAGGCGAGAAGGCGCTTGAGATCGTGCTGTGCGATGGCCGAGAGCACGCCGACCAGCGCCGAGACCATGCCGGACAGCAGGAGCACCCATCCCCACCAGGGAGGCGGGGGGCCCAGGAACAGGAGGAAGCGGAGGAGCCCGTATATCCCTGTCTTGATCATCACGCCGCTCATCACCGCGGACACTCCCGAGGGGGCCGAGGGATGCGCCTCGGGGAGCCAGACATGGAGGGGGACGAATCCCGCCTTGGTGCCGAAGCCTGCGAAGGCCAGCACGAACGCGACTCCTGCGGGACCCCCCGCCGGCAGGGCGAGCCTAGAGAAATCCAGCGAACCGCCACGGCCCAGGATGGCGAACAGAGCAAGCAGGCAGGCTGTGCCGAGGTGTGTGGCTACGAGGTAGATCCAGCCGGATCTCCGGACATCGCCCTCGACGGCGTCGTGCATGACCAGGAAGAAAGACGCGATGGCCATGACCTCCCAGCCGAGGAGGAACAGGAGCGCGTTCCTGGAGACGGTGACGAGCAGCATCCCGAAGGCGAGCAGGTTGAAGAATCCCCAGTAACCGGCCCGGTGCCTGCCCGTCCCCGCCGGGCGCCCGAGGTATCCGATGCTGTAGACGGCCGCAAGGGACGAGACCAGCAGGATGGGGATCGTGAACAGGGCGGACAGAGGATCCATGCCCAGGACCAGCCCGCCCGACGGCATGTCCCAGGGGATGACCGAGGATTCTACCGGGCCATCGAAGAATGCGAGGATGGCGGCGGCGATGCCCGGGAGGCTGCCTGCCACGGCCGCGATCGGACCTGCCGTCCTCGAGGCTCCGAACCTGTCGGGGATGGCGAAGGAGACCAGAGCCCCGGCCAGGAATGTGCAGAGTGACGCGACTAGCAGTCCGATGATCATCGCTGGCTCTACCGGCGCTTGTCCTGCGCCCGCGAGAGGAGCATGCCGTCGACCAGGGCGGCCTGCTCGAGGATCTCCGGTTCGGGGCAGCGCCTGGAGACCGATTCGATGAACGGAGGCTGTCTGAGTGCGAAGGCCAGCCTGGAGAGGAGGTCGAGATGCGAGTTGACCGTCGGGCTTATCATCATGAAGAGGGTGTCGACAGGCCTGCCGTCGAGGGCTCCGAACTCTATCCCGCGCTCCAGGAAGGAGAGCGTGATGATCGGCCGGGGTATGTCCAGGACGATCGGATTGCGCACGTGGGGGATGGCTATCCCGTCCCCGATGCCCGTCGAGGCGAGGGCTTCACGGGCTTCGAGGATCTGCAGGAGGTACTTCCTGTCCGCGCTTTCCGGAACGGGCATCAGGGCTAGCGTCGCTTCGAGGACCGAGTGGCGGTCGCCGCCGGTTACGCCGTACCGGATTCCTCCGGCCTGGAGGGCGTCCCGGAGACCCCACGCCCCGGCCGGGTCATCCGATCCAGCCCCGGAGAAGAGCCCGGAGGCGAGGGGGATCTGCCTGCGCGTGGCCCACTCCAGAAGCTCGGTGCGGTTGAAGCGGTACTGCCCGCCCACCTTGACCGCGGGCAGGGCATCCTCGCGTATCCAGCGGAGGAGGGTCTTCTCCGGCACCCCCATGATCCCCGCGGCCTCTCTCATCCCAAGCTGCATGGCACCAGTTCCTGGTTTAAAATAGCTTGAAAACGGTCGGTAAAATATTGATGGGCAGAGAGATGAGAGAAAAACAGATCTGGCTGCGTCTCTCCGCTCGAACTGCCATATAACTAACCGTACTCCGGGTCTGCTGCAAGGTCGAACAAGGCCCATTCCTGGTTTCAGATCCCTCATTCCGGCTGAGCCGGAATGAGCAGGTAGCACATCAGCATGGTTCAAAAAGGAAGGACGCTCGGGCCCTCTCGCGGTTCGCCACTCCAGTTCCGCGAGGCGGAACTGGTAGGTAGCACGACAGCATGGTTCCCGGAGGGAACCTGCGAAAGTGCGTGCAAGTCGTTATAGAGGTCGCTCGGAGCCCTCTCGCGGCTCGCCTCTTCCGGCTGATGCTCTGTGAGCTGGCGAGCCACTGACGGGCCAGGTCGTTCCTGCGCTTGCAGGAACGACCGATGCGAGTGTGCGTGCATGTGTTATAGAGGTTCGCTCGGGCCCTTTCGCGGCTCGCCTCTCCGGAATGTTCTTGATCTGGCGAGCCACTGACGGGCCATGTCATTCCCGCGGACGCGGAGTTGATGGAAGCCCTGCGGGCTCGTTTGAGGAAGATCGCCCGGGTCCTCTCGTTATCCGCCAGACGTCTTGAACAACGGATGGCGGATAACTGTCGGACCTGGTCATTCCTGCCCGTGCAGGAATGACCGTGGCGGAGAGGGAGGGATTCGAACCCTCGGATAGGTGATAAGCCCATCAACCGCTTAGCAGGCGGTTGCCTTCAGCCTCTCGGCCACCTCTCCGCATGGTCGGTGATTATCGGCCGGGAGTGCCGGACAGTCAAGCTGTGATCCAGCCGCGTCGGCACCGCTGCGCCGCTGCATCGGGGCGATATCCGTTTTGAGTATAGTCCGTACCTGCACGGACGGACGATCCGGGGGAGGTGACGGATGCCGAGGATCGACAGGCTTGTGATCGGGATATTCGGGAGGATCAACGCCGGCAAGAGCACGCTCATGAATCTCCTCACCCAGCAGGAGACCTCGATAGTTGATCCGACCCCCGGGACGACGGCGGATATCAAGACCGCCGTAATGGAGATCCACTCGCTCGGTCCCGCGCGGCTGCTCGACACCGCGGGCCTCGACGAGAAGGGGGAGCTCGGCGACAAGAAGCGCCGGAAGGGTTTCGCCGCGCTCGAGGAATGCGACGTCGCCCTGCTCGTGATCGATCCGATCCAGACCTTCCTGTCCAATACCCTCGATGTGGAGGAGACCATCGGCAATGCCGCACGGAGGCACGGAAGGGCTCTCGCCGTCGTCTTCAACATCAGGCGGGGATCGGAGCGGGCGGCGGAGGATGCCGGGACGAGCCTGGGTGATGCGATCGAGTTCTGCCGGACCGCGCTGCCCGACAGGGCGGCCGTTCCGTCCTGTACCACCGACCTGGCCGACCCGTCGGCGCTCTCCGGGATAGTGAGCCTTATCGAGCGGGCGCGCCCGGCTGCCGACGCGCACCCGCCTCTCCTGCCTTTCATCAGGCCGCGCGGAGCGGTGCTCCTTCACATCCCCATGGACGAGGAGACCCCGTCGGGCAGGCTCCTGCGGCCCCAGGAGATGGCGATGGAGCACCTCCTGAGGATGATGGTCCCCGTGGGTCTCTACCGGACCGACCTCAGGCTGGGGCGGAGTTCCACCGAGTCGCTGGCTGCCGCCGAGAGGCGGAAGTTCGAGGCCTTTCTCGGATCCCTCGGTGGAGACCAGGGAGTCCAGCTCGTCCTCACCGACTCCCAGGCGGTCGACCTGATGAAGGACTGGGTCCCCCGGGACATCCCCCTGACCACCTTCTCGATAATGATGATCAACCAGACCGCAGGCGGGGATCTGGCGCTCTTCGCGAAGGGCACGGAGGCGCTGGGGCGGCTCGTGCCGGGCGACCGGGTGCTGATCGTGGAGGCCTGCAACCACGACCGGATGGCCGAGGACATCGGCACGGTCCAGATCCCGGCAAAGCTCCAGGCTGCAGTTCCAGGCCTGGAGATCGACCACGCATTCGGGCGGGAGTTCCCTGATCCGGCCGGTCTGTCACGCTACAGCGTTGCCGTGCATTGCGGAGGCTGTATGATTAGCCGTCAGGCCGCCTCCGCCAGGGTCAGGAGGCTCGTCGAGGCGGGCGTGCCCGTCACCAACTACGGCCTGGCCCTGTCCTGGTTCGAGGGTCCTGAAGTCCTCGCCAGAGTCCTTGCGCCCTGGACCGAAAGGTAGGTTTCGCGGAATGAGACTCCTACACGCGTCAGCCATCGTCACGGCAATGTGCCTTCTCTGCGCGTGCGGCGGGGGACCGGCGGAGGAAGCCGCCGTAGAGACCGGAACCACCCCGGGGGCCGAGGCCGTCCAGGTTGTACAGACCCAGGAAGTCCTGACCTCCACGCCCGTTCCGGCGCCCTTCACAGGCGCGATAGGCGAAGCCAGGGAGACGGCCGCAGCCGCCAACGCCCACGTGCAGGCCATCGATTCCATAATGAGCGGCCAGTGAGGGCCCTCGCGGCCGCGATCCTGCTGCTGCCGGCCCTTGCCGCCGCGGTGCCGGTACATCATCTGGGGCCTCTGTCAGACCAGTTCGACGTCATAGCCGTGTTCCTGCCGGGCGGGCAGCCCCCTGCAAGCCCCTGGCAGGGCATCTCGGACGATTTCAGGGAGCGCTTCTGGACCCTCGGATGCCAGGGGTTCCTGATCCAGAGAACGGCCTGGTGCGCCTACCTGGCGGTCACTCCGGCAGGCACGGCAGACCTGTTCCTCGAGGAGATGGCCGGTCTGGGCGACTCGGCCGTCATTAGCGACACGTCGATCTGGGCAGGTTTCCTCCAGCTCGAGCCCGTCAACGACGACAGCGCCCTGGCCGTGGTCTGGCACGCCTGCGACGAGCCGTCGCAGCCTCCGACGATCCCGCTCAGGGGAAGCCGCTGGCTCGCCTCCGGCAGTGATACCCTGATCTCCAACGGACCGTGGAGCACGAGCACATTCCTGTGGACCCGGGATGCCTCGGAACAGGCCAGCTACGACGGAGCCTGGAGAGGATCGGGGACCGAGATCGTACCCGTCGGACCTGATCGATCCGTGATCGTGAGCGTTCTGTGCTCCACCGGGATGACTCCGGCCGAGCTGCAGTTCGCGGATGATGCCGGACACGATTGGGACGGCGAGTTCGGGAGGACCTGGACCCCGGTCTTCCAGGCGGTAGATGCCCTCGTTGCTGCATCCTGCCCGCCGGTCACAGGGCCGGCCAGCCTGCTCTGGCTCAAGGGATCCGGCGCGGGAGCGCCGTTCGAGCCCTGGAAGACAGCAGCCGCTCCACCTCCGCCGGCCAGGTCGCGATCGACCATCGCGCCCCCCGCGGGAATCAGCGGTTTCCAGCGCTCCTGCTCGATGCCTTCCGCACCCGGCATCTCGATGACGACGATCAGGTGCACAGGCGCATCAGCGGACGAGACCGCTGTATTTGCCGGTGTCTTCGAGAGGGTGCTCGCGCGCAGCGCCCTGCCGGAGCTCCCGGGGGCTGTCTCCGTGGCCGTCGATGCGGAGGGCGATTCGATAAGGGTATGGCTCGCGGCTGACTGCGAGGTAGATGCCACCGGACTCGCCGGGATGCTGCCCCGGCTTCTCGGCCCTACTGCGCTCTGCCCGCCCGAGAGCGAACTGGTGGCCAACGCTGCTCTGCGTGCCTCCATGCGCACCGGGAGGTTCGTCTCCACTCCGTCCCCCACCACGATGGTCCACATCCTGGCGGAGGTCCTGGGGCTGCTGGACTAGGGTCTTCTTCCCCCGGCCGGCTTGCCGAGGAAGGCAGCCTTCACCCAGCTCCAGTTGAGGGCGAGGTGGACCAGGGCGAGCCCGATGAAAACGAGCCCCGCATTCGGGTGTACGGTTCTGAACAGGTCCGTATCGACCAGTCCTGCGCGCCTGCCAATTGCGGCCCCGGCTACGGCGACGAACGAGAGCAGCAGCAGGGGGTTCACGATCTTGAGAGCGGCCTGCTTCTTCATGCGATCCTCCTCCTTCAGGTGAGATCCTTCAGTGAACGCGAGATGATCCCGGCGATCTCCTGCGCGAGTCTTCGGGCCTCCGCCTCGTCCTGGAGCACGAGGAGGTCCTCCTCCCCGTCCATGGTCATCAGACGTATCACGAAGTGCTTCACGCCGGGCCTGCCCTCCCATCCGCCGTCCCTCGACGAGAGGACCATGTCGCGAATCGCGGAGAAGGGTACGGAGACCCTCCTCGAGCCCCGGCCGGCCATGCCGCGGGTGAAGGAGACGATTCCGGCCGCGGGGTCGATCGTCGCTCCACCGAGCTTCCTTGCGAGCAGGACAGAAAAGACGACGCTGAAGAGCGTTATCGCGAGGAACGGCAGGATCATGAAGATCGGACCCCCGGGGAGCTCGTCTCCGCCTGCCCTCCCGGGGATGGAGCCCGGATTGCTGATGAATATCCCAAGGACGATCACCATGACCACGAGAGGGGGGATCATGGTGTGGATCCTGCGCTGCGATCCCGCCCCGCCCCCTTTCAGGTAGTACTTCCCGTCCCTGAATTCGAGAGTCGCCATCTCAGCCTCCATTGTTTCCGGGCGTCAGCCTCTCGTGCTCCTCCGCGAACCCGTTCCACCGGGCCTGGAGCCCGTGGACCCTGTCGGCCAGCCAGGCGTGCTCCTTCTGCAGCTCGACCACCCTCCGGCCGTCGGCGAGGACATCGGGATCGCACAGCGAGGCCTCGATGCACTTCTTCTTCTCCTCCAGCGGGATCAGCTCGCGTTCGACCCTCTGCATCCGCTTCTCGACCTCGAGCCTCTTCTTGTACAGCCTGTTGCGCTCCTCGGCCTCCGCCCGCTTCCTCTGCTTCTCGATGTCCCTCTGAGAAGGCCCCCTGGGCTCCTCGCGCCTCTCGGCGCCGAACCCCGCCTCGAGCTGCTGCTGCTTCTTCTCCACATACCACGCGAACGTACCTGCGAAGGGTCTCACCCTTCCTCCCTCGACCTCGTAGATGGTCTCGACCGTCGAGGAGAGCAGCTTCTCGTCGTGGCTTATCAGGATCAGCGTTCCCTTGTAGTCCGCCAGCGCCTCCTCGAGCACCTCGCGGGAGAAGATGTCGAGATGGTTTGTGGGCTCGTCCAGGATGAGGAGGTTGAGGGGGGTCATCAGGATGCGGGCCAGCGCCACGCGGGACTTCTCGCCTCCGGAGAGCACCGAGGTCTTCTTGAAGGCCTCGTCGCCCGTGAAGAGGAACATGCCGAGATAGCTCCTGAGTTCGCCCTGGGACCGTTCGGGTGTGACGGCGGCAACCTGGTCCAGGACTGTCAGTTCGCGGTCCAGCGCGAGCTCCACCTCCTGGGAGTAGTAGCCCATCAGGACCCCCGGCCCGGTCGTGACGGTTCCCGCGGTGGCGTCCTCCAGCCCGGCCATGATGCGCGAGAGGGTGGACTTGCCCTCGCCATTGCGCCCCACGACACCGATCCTGTCTCCCCGCCCGACTATCAGGTCGACGCCTGTGAAGATCGTCCTCTCGTAGCTCTTGGCTATGCCCTTCAGCTCCAGCACCTTCTGGGGGCCTCTCGGCACCTCGGGGAAACGGATCCTCATGCGGGACGGGCTGCGGTGGGTCTCGATGACCTCCATGCGCTCCAGCATCTTCATCCGGCTCTGCACCAGGTTGCGCTTCTTGGGACTGCTGCGGAACTTGTTGATGAATCTCTCGTAGCGCTCCCGCTGGTCCGCCAGCAGACCCGCCTGCTTCTCGCGCTCCCGGATCTCTTCCCGCTTGAGCTCCTCGTATCGCGTGTAGCCGCCCCGGTACGAGGTCATCCGGCCGAACTCGATCTCGCATATGCGCTTCACGGTGCGGTCGAGGAAGGCCGGATCGTGCGAGATCATCCAGACGGCCCCCCCGAACGACTTGAGGTACTCCTCGAGCCAGAGACGCGCATCGAGGTCCAGATGGTTGGTGGGCTCGTCCAGGAGAAGCAGGTCCGGCTCCGCAAGCAGCAGGGCTGCAAGCTCCGCCCTCATCCTCCAGCCGCCGGAGAACTGGTCGAGCGGCTTGTCCATCTCCTCCTGCCTGAAGCCCAGCCCGCCGAGCAGCCGTGCTGCCCTGTGCTCGAGGTCGTAGAACCCGGCCGACTCGAGAACCGCCGAAGCACTTGCCAGTTCATGCAGTACGGCCTTTTCCTCCTCCTCGTCCAGCTCTCCCGAAAGGTCCTCGTGCAATCTGTGCTGGAGGGAGAGGGCTGTGCGGATCTCGTCCGAGTGGAACATGACCCTGCTGAGCAGAGGGCCGGAGGGGAACTCGGACATCTCCTGGGGCAGGTATCCGACCCGGGTCCCGCGAGCGACGACCAGAGTGCCTTCGGTGGGTTCGAGGAAGCCCCCCATCACCCTGAAAAGCGTCGTCTTGCCCGCTCCGTTCACGCCTACGAGGGCCGTCCGGTCGCCCCGTTCTATCGAGAAGTTCAATGCGGAGAATATCTCATCCTCGCCGAAGGACATTCCCAGATTGCCCGCGTGCAGGATCAAGTCAGGACCCCCTCCATGCCGGAACCCCATGCGGGGACCCGGACCGGCGTGAATCCGGTCTGGTCGGCCGAGCACATGATGAACCTGACTCCTTCCAGGATGAAGTCAGAGAGACCCGGGGATACGGTTCCGTGCAGATGTCCGAAGACGCAGACCGAAACCCCTCCATCGGAGAGGATCCGGGTGAACTCCGAAGGCCCGCCGTCCTCGGTGGGCGCGAAGTGCATCATCGCCACCAGAGGCTTGCCCGTCATCCCGGAGGCGCTCTCGACCGCTGTCTTCAACCTTCCGAACTCCCTGCGGAGGATCGGGTCGTCCCTGTCGGCGCTGTAGTGTTCGGAGGACGGCAGGGTCCAGCCCCTTGCCGCGCAGAGCGCGAATGAGCCGAGGTCGACGGCCGAATCCAGAAGCGCGTGGACCCCTTCCGGAAGGATCGCGGCCGCCTGGGCCTTTGATTTCCACCAGTAGTCGTGGTTGCCGCGCGTGATGTACTTGGTGCCCGGCAGTGAGCCGAGGAAGGCGAGGTCCTCCGCCGCGTCGGCCGGGCGCGTGGCCCAGGAGATGTCGCCCGGCACCAGGACGATGTCGTCGTCACCCACGCATCCGCGCCAGGAGGCCTCGATGCGCTCCGCATGGCCGGTCCAGCCTTCGCCGAACCTGTCCATGGTCTTCCCGGTTCCCCCCGGAAGATGGAGATCGGAAAGAGCCCAGAGCACGCGTGCACCTCCGTCGGTTCGTACTTTTGCGGTTATATACCGGTCTCTCCGCCCCATCGACGAACAAAGGAGCTGTCAGTTGCGCAAACTCGCGGTTTTCGACCTCGACGGTACCCTGCACGACTCGTCCGCCGCGCTCACCCCGGCAATTGCCGAGGCCCTCGCCGAGATAGGGATGGAGCCGTCCGCCCCGTCGAGCATCGAGGCGCTGTACGGGCAGCCGATGAGCGTGCTGCTGCCGTCCCTGGTGCCCGATCCGAACCTGCGGGTCGCGTTCGTCGCAGCGCTCGGGAGGATACAGAAGAGGACGGTGTCGGAGTCGGGCAGGACCTTCCCCGGAGTGCCCGAGATGCTAACCGAGCTGAAGTCGGATGGCTGGAGGACTGCGGTCTGTTCGAACGCCGGCCGATCCTATGTCGAGATGGTCCTCGGCGCCCTGGGCATAAGATCCCTCATCGACAGGGCGGAGGGGCTCGGGGAGTCCGGCGGCAAGGCCGGCTCGCTGTCCGGTATTCTCTCGGAGGAGAAGCCCGACCGGGCGATCATGGTAGGCGACAGGTACCTGGACTTCGAGGCGGCGAGGGAGAACGGCATCCCCTCGATAGGCTGCGCGTGGGGATTCGGGGACCCGTCCGAGCTGGCGGAGGCGGACATCGTGGCCGATTCCCCCGCGGTCGTCCCCGGCCTCCTGGAAGACCTGCTCCGGAGGGGCGAAAGCCTCGGCTGACCCCTGCGTCTCGATGCGCCCGCGCGCTACCCTCCGCAGCGGCCCGCCTTGCCGCCGGCCACCTCGATCGCGTGCCCGAGGATGGGCAGCATGTGCGAGAAGCTCTCCACCGCGCCCCTGCGGCTTCCCGGCAGGTTCACCATGAGGGTCCGGGTGCGGATCCCGGCTACCGCGCGCGAGAGCCAGGCGTTCGGAACCGTTTCCGCCGACTTCAGGCGGATCATCTCGGGGATGCCGGGGACCACCCTCTCCAGGACGTCCAGAGTGGCCTCCGGAGTGATGTCCCTGGGGGAGAGGCCGGTTCCGCCGGTCGTCAGGATGATGTCGCACGAGCAGTCGTCGCACCAGGACCGCAGCCTCCCGGAGATCCTCTCCCGGTCGTCCGGCTCTATGGCGTAGCGGACCGCATGGAATCCCGCGGCTTCGAGCGCTTCGACGAGGGCCGGGCCGCTCAGGTCCTCCCGGCCGCCCTCGCTGCATGTGTCGCTGACCGTGATCACTCCGGCGTTGCCCGCGCCTGTGCGCTCGAATGTTACGGAGTCACCGCAGCCGAATTCTCCGGCTTCGATGACCTCGGCCTTCACGCGGTCCCGCGAGGCGTCGTCGCGGAAGACGGCCAGCACGGCGCGGCCGGCCTTCAGCAGAGCCCCCTGCCTGATGCAGTCGAGGTCCAGGTCGCTCACTGCGATGAGCTTCATTCCTCCGTCCCCGACTGGCTTCAGAGGATGCGAGTCCATGCGGGGACTCGAAGAGCACCACCCGCTCGGGCTCGCGCTCTCCCGCCTCGTTCACGCCCACCAGCGTCGCAGCTATGGGAACCTGCCCCGAGGGGGAGGGGATGCTGATGTATTCTACTCTTGCCATATGTACTCCCCGGATCTGCCCCCGCTCTTCCGCGAAAGCCGTATCCCCTCCATGACCATCGACCTGTCCAGCGCCTTGAGCATGTCGTAGACTGTCAGGAGAGCAACCGAGACGCCTGTCAGCGCCTCCATCTCGAACCCGGTCCTGTCCTCGCCCGCTACCATGCATCTGCACAGGAGGCCGTCGGGCAGGGTTTCGAACTCGATCCTCGCTCCGGCTATGCTCAACTGATGGCACAGGGGGATGAGCCCGGGGACCTTCTTGACCGCCATGATCCCGGCCGCCCTCGCCAGCGCCAGAACGTCGCCCTTGGCGGCGGAGCCGGTTCGGAGAGCCTCCAGGGCCTCTGCGGACATGCGGATCACGCCCCTTGCCTCGGCCGTCCGTCGCGTGGGCGCCTTGTCGGAGATGTCCACCATGAGCGCCCGGCCGTTCTCGTCCAGATGGGTCAGGCTTCGCCCTTCTCCCATATCAGCCTCCAGTCCTCCACATCTTGAGCCCGTCGCAGCCGGAGTGTCCAGCCGGCTTCGATTCCACAGCGCCGCGGACCATCCCGGCGATTTCTTCGTCGGATGCTCCCGAGCGGAGCACCTCTCTGAGCGGGATGCCCGTCTGCGACCCCAGGCACGGCATCAGGTCGCCGGTCGAAGCAAGCCTTATCCTGCGGCATCTCGAGCAGAACAGAGGATCGGACAGCGGGGCTATCACACCGAACCGGTACCCGGTACCCTCTACCCCGAATGTCCTCTGGAGGTCCCCGGCCGCTCCGGGGAGCTCTTCCGTGCGACCCAGCACCGAGGCCGCCCGAAGGACCCTCTCCAGTGCGCCGGGTCCGGTCCCGGAGCCCGGCATGAGCTCGATGAAGCGCACCTCCGCGCCAACGTCGGCCCCCCAGATGATGAAGTCGACCACCTCGCCCTCGTTGACGCCGGGGATGAGGACGGTGTTGATCTTGACAGGCTCGAGACCCGCCCGGTGCGCGGACTCGACAGCCTTCTCGATGTCCCGGGCGGAGACGGGCGCGCGGCAGACCGCAGCAAGGACTTCGTCCCGGAGGGAGTCGAGGCTGATGTTGACCCTCTGCAGCCCGGCGCCGGCCAGATCCTCCGCGGTGTCAGGCAGGAGGAGGCCGTTGGTCGTGAGCACGAGCTCGCGCGGGGACAGCGCGGAGATGCGCCGGATGAGGTCCGCGAGGTTCCTCCTGAGGAGGGGCTCCCCCCCGGTCACCCGGATCTTTGCTATCCCGCAGGAGCCGATGAGGATGGCGCACAGCCTCTCGATCTCCTCGAAGCGGAGCAGGTCGTCATGCCTCACGAGTTCGACCCCGGAGCCGGGCATGCAGTACGTGCACCTCAGGTTGCACCTGTCCGTGACCGAGAGCCTCAGATAGTCTATTTCGCGACCCAGGAGGTCCCTCATTCCCAGGACGCCTCCTGCGCCGACTCCCAGTTCAGGCTGAAGGGAAGGGAGCCCCCGGGGGAGACCCCGTCCAGCTCCATGTCGCAGACTGCTATCGCGTTGGTTCCGGCGGTGCTCATCAGGTCCCCCGAACCGCTGGTGTCAGGCATGTCCAGGAGCCATCGCCCCTGGTCGCGGGTCGCGATGACCCTCAGGAGGTTGGTGCGGCCGGGCCGCTGCCTGTGCTCGAACCGGCAGATGCCCTGCAGGCGTGTCCTGGAGCAGCGCTCGTGGCCCGACATGCGGCGCAGGGCCGGAGTGACGAATTCGAGGAAGGTGCAGAAGACCGACACGGGGTTGCCCGGGAGGCAGAAGACCGGTCTCTCCCCGGCCATGCCGAACGAGAATGGCTTGCCCGGCTTGATCGCCACCTCGCGGAACAGGAATCCCGTCCCGGCAGCCTCGAGCGCCGGAGCCACATGGTCATGGGCGCCGAGGGAGATCCCGCCCGCGGCTATCAGAACATCCGAGGATGCCAGCAGGGCTTCGGCAGCCTCCGTCGTCTCGCGCAGGGAGTCCGCCGCGTGCAGGGAGTGCGCCACTTCGAACCCGCAGGCCGAAGCAAGCGAGAGCAGCATCGGCATGTTGGCGTTCCGCACCTGTCCTGGACCCGGCAGCGCCCCGGGCGCGACCACCTCGTTCCCGGTCGTGAGGATCGAGAGCAATGGGCGCCTGTAGACGCGGAGGGATGGTCTTCCCGCCATCGCGGCCACTCCCGCCGCCTTCGAGTCCAGCAGCGACCCCCGCCGGAGCACGAGCTGCCCGCGCCTCATGTCCTCGCCTCTGATGCAGATGTTCTCACCCGCCTGCGGCAAGGCCGCTGGCACAAGCCTGCCTCCATCCACCGAGGATTTCTCGAGCATAAGCACCCTGTCCGCGCCGGGAGGGACCTGCGCGCCGGTCATGATCGGGGATGCTGCGCCCGCTTCCAGCCGGGCCGGATCGGGGGTTCCTGCGGGGACCTCGTCCGCGAGCCGGTAGCTTCCGGCCTCTCCGGCCAGTGCGTAGCCGTCCATGGCCGAACGGTCGAACGGGGGCATGTCGATGTCGCTCGCGATATCCTCCGCGAGGACCATGCCGGAGGACCGATGCAGTTCCACGGTCGTCTCCGACGGCGCCGGGAGGCTCCGGAGGATGGCTTCGAGCGCCTGCTCCGGGGTCAGCATTATCCGGTAGGAATCTGTGCGATCATTCATCCGTGGTGCTCCGGTTCGTTTCGGGGCTGTCCCTCCGCCCGCGCGGCTCAGTATTTCCATGATGCCGGCTGCGGCATCCCGTGCTGCATCTTCACCGAGCGGACCGTCGAGCAGCAGGTCGGCCCTCGCGGCAAGCCCGGGATTCTTCGGCTCCGTTTCACCTCCCCGGATGTAGACCAGGCAGTCGGCTTCCATCCAGGACGTCAGCGCGTTGCTCTCCCATACGGCGACGTCCTCGTGCCCGAGCAGGCGGGGCATCAGGGATTCGAGCTCGTCCAGGCCGGAGAACCTGACCAGGGCGACCCGGGCTGCGCCCGCGCGGTCGAAGCGCCAGGTATCCGAGCCTTCCCTTCCGGCTCCTTCGAAGATCCCTGCAGCGCCGTGGCCACCCCGGGAAAGCTTGCAGCAGAGCGCGGTCATGCCGGCGCCCGTGACCTTCTCGAGCAGCGCGCAGCAGACGGTCGTCTTCCCCAGGTCGGAAGCGGCGGCCGATACGATGACGTGCTTCAATATGACTCCATGCCGGTGATATCTCTGCCCGGGGCGCGCCGCTGTCAAGAATGACGCTTGCAGGACGGGGCGGCTGCTGTCATCTTCGGGTGATGACGGAGGTGTGGAGGATGTTTGGACGCCGATTGTCCGGGAGTGTCGCACTTTGCGCCCTTTCCGCCGCCTGCCTCTCGTGCGGGGGCGGGGAGGTAAGGGAACCCCACCTGAGGGGCGCAATCACTGTCGACGGGATCGAGTTCGGTCTCGGAGGCGCGAGGGGTACCGTTCTGAACACGCCCCGGACGGTCTACTGGGCGGGGGTGGCGATGCCGGCCCTGGTCCGTATCGACCTGTACGGGATGGACGTGGATGTGGACGAGATGGGGCTTCCCGCGAACGACGCCTTCCCGGCGCTGACCCTGATGATACCGGCCGGACCGGATGGCGACTTCTACGCCGGGGAGGATGCGATCCCGGCATCCATGGAGATGCAGCTCGGGGGCGTCCGGACGTTCATCCCCGAGTCCCTGCTGATAAACTGTACCGTCAGCCTGTCCGCGAGCCCGCTGGACACCTCGATAGTCGATCTCGGCATGTACTTCGCCTTCGACAGGGGAGATTCGTTCTACGAGGGCGAGTACGACTGCCCTGTCTGCTTCCCGGGCGTCCCCGCCTCGGAGTCGCCCCCTGCGTATCCGTCGCATCAGCTTCCGGACTCGCTGTTCTTCACGGCGGCCAGCGACACTCTGCGCCCCATGTTCTATGCCGCGATGGAGGAGCAGTACGCCGGGAAGGACTGCTTTTCGGTGTATGCCTTCACCGAGCCCTATACCGGCTCGGTCCCGTCCAAGGCCGGTCAGACATGCCTGCTGTTCAGGATACCCGCCGACCGTGCCGACGGGGAGCCGGTTCCCACGTTCGTAGAGGCCTGTGTGATATCGCAGGGGGATACCCTCGGGCTCTCCGCGGGCTATGCCTTCTGCTGGGCCACGGGGCGGGTCGAGGGCTCGGTTCTCGAGGGTTCGGTCCAGTTCCAGGGGAACGGCAGCGAACAGGCGACCGGCTTCATGGGAGGCGGGCCCTACACCGCACCGATCAAGTAGACATCGGCTCCGGCGGATCCTCCAGGGTCCTGAGTACGGCGACCACCTTTCCCAGGACCTTCAGCGGCTCCCCTCCCGGGGAGAATGTCATGACCTGGAATGCGGGATTGGCCGGGACAAGCTCGATGACGTCCGGCGAGACGCGGTGGAAGTGCTTTACCGTGGCCTCGTCACCAACCAGGACTACGGCCGTCTCGTCCTGACGGACGAAAGGCTGCGACCGCACTAGGACAAGGTCCCCGTCCAGGATGCCGTCGTCCTTCATGCTGTCGCCCTTCACGCGAAGGAAGAAGTGGTTCTCGGCCGGGTAGCCAGGCAGTTCGATCCACCCCGTGATGTTCTCCTGCGCGAGGATCGGCTTTCCCGCCGCCACCTGGCCGATCACCGGGAGCCCGCGGCCCCCGGGTGCGCCGAGGGGTGCACCGCGAACAGAGATGGCTCGGGCGGCGCGCTCAGACCTGCGGAGGTATCCGCGGGCGACGAGCCAGTCCAGATGGTCTTTTACGCTTTTAGTGCTCTTGAGGCCGACGGCGGAGGCTATCTCGCGGATGCTGGGGGGGTATCCGTTGCGCTCGTCGAACGAACGGACGAACTCGAGGATCCTCTTGTTCCTGTCGGTGAGTTCCATGCACGAAACATACACAGATGTTTGTATCGGTCAAGTGACCTGCGGCTGCTGGAACCCCGGCTCGATGTCCCGGCTCCGCCGGGTGCCGACGTCAGTCCGGCAGGATGTCGCTGAAGAAGACTACGTAGGCGGCTATCCTCACCAGCATCTGCTCGTCGGAGCCGTCGGTGTACAGCAGCGTGCTGAAGCTGCGGTCCTCGACGGTCCCGTCGCTCGATATCGTGATCAGGCAGCTGAAGGACGTGTCAGTCAGCCTTCCGTCATCCTCGAGGTGGTACAGGGTGTTGAAGCTCGCCCCCTCGATCCGGCCGTCCCGGATGTAGCCGAGCGTGCGGAAGGACGAGTCCTCGACCCTGGAGTCGTCGCGGATGTACCCCAGCGTGCTGAAGGAGGAATCCTCGATGCGGCCGTCTTCCCTTATGTAAGCGAGTGTGGAGAAGCTGTCGTCCTCGAGGCGGAGATCACCGGCGGATGCGGAGGTGACCGTCATCATGATAGCAAAAAACAGCAGGTTCCTCATGTACGTTGGAACCTCCTTTCAGGACTCATAAAGTAATGTACCCGACAGCGGTGTCAATGGCGGCGCTGCTGGCCTCGCTCCTGGACCCGGTCCCGCTGGACATAAACACCGCATCTCTGCGCGACCTGGAGTCGCTCCCGGGGATCGGCCCGGAAAGGGCGGCGGCGATCGTCTCCTTCCGCGAATCGTGCGGTCCCGTCCTCGAGCTTTCGGACCTGCTCGGGGTCCCGGGCATCGGCCCGGAGACCCTGGAGGAGCTCGGGCTGCTCATGACGATAGACGACAGGCTCGAGCTCCCGGTGGACACCACCCACTGGCTGCCCGTGTTGGACAGCATCTCCGATCCAGTCCTCACGATCGTCTCTATCGACATAGGCGAGGGCGACGCGACCCTCGTCCGGTGCGCCGGAGGAGGAACGGTCCTGATCGACGGCGGCCCCGACGAGGGAGGGCCGATCGTGCCCGCGGTCGTCACCCGCCTGCGGAGCCTGGACATCGACAGCCTGGACGCGGTCGTGATCACCCATCCGCACGACGACCACATCGGAGGCCTGGTCGAGGTCGTACGACGGCTCCACGTCGGCTGCGTCTATGATCCCGGAACGGCATGCACCTCGCCCGTCTACGAGGACCTTCTGCTCGCCGTCGAGGCCTCCGGGGCAGGCTACAGGCTCCTGGAGGAGGGCATGGTCCTGGACCTCGGGGTCGCCTCGATCACGGTAGTCGACGCCGGGGACTCCCTGGCGGCGGACATGAACGAGAGCTCGGCCGTCATGCTGGTTTCCTGCGGGCACTTCAGGGCGCTGCTCGCCGGAGACATCTCGGAGGCCTCCGAGGTCCGCCTGACACCGGAAATGCCGCCTGTGAACTTCATGGTCGCGCCCCACCACGGCAGCAACACCTCGGCCTTCGAGCCCTTCCTCAGGAGGCTCAGGCCCCAGATCGTCGCCGTCAGCGCGGGACGGGACAACCCGTTCGGCCACCCGCACATGTCGGTGATGGAGAAGTATCGCGGTCTGGGAGCCGTTTTGTTGCGAACCGACAGGTCCGGGACTATTTTCGTCGAGACCGATGGGGAGTCCGTCTCGATCCGGACATCGATGTAAGGCAAGGCAGGGAAGGCCAAGTGAAATCCCGAAACAGGATCTGGCTCTCGCCGTATCTCTATGTCCTCCCGGCCCTGGCCGTAGTGATCGTGTTCAGGATCGTTCCCATCATCAGCTCCTTCCTCGCCTCCTTCACCGAATACGACATCGGCGGTCTTCACGGGTTCATCGCCTTCGAGAACTACACCCGGATGTTCTCCGATCCCCGATTCTGGGGCAGTTTCGCCAACACTGTCTTCTTCGTCGTCGGCGTGGTCCCGCTGGGCATCGTGTTCCCCCTGCTCCTCGCCCTCCTGCTGCGCGGCAGGCTCATCGGCAAGAGCTTCTACAGGACGGTCTACTTCCTCCCCGTCGTCACCAGCGCCGTTGCAGTGTCGGTCGTATGGACCTGGCTCTTCAATCCTGAAGCGGGACCGATCAACCGCATACTCGCCTCCCTCGGGCTGGATCCCCTGATGTGGCTCCGGGAGCCCCGCGGCATCTTCTCGCTCCTGCTGGAGCCCCTCGGGCTGGATCTCCCCGGGCTGCTCGCGGGTCCCAGCCTTGCGCTTGTTTCCCTGATGATCGTGAGCATCTGGAAGAGCCTGGGCTACAACACGGTGCTGTTCCTGGCGGGGCTCGAGAACATCCCGGGCGAGTACTACGAGGCCGCGAAGCTGGACGGCGCCGGCCGCTGGCCCGTGTTCAGGCATGTCACCTGGCCGCTGCTGTCGCCGACGACCTACTACGTGCTGATAATGAGCACGATAACGTCGTTCCAGGCCTTCGCGCTGGTCTATGTGATGACTCCTCCGCCGGGCGGGGGGCCGCTGGGAACGACGAACCTGCTCGTCTTCTACCTGTACCACAAGGCGTTCGACAGGTTCGACATAGGCTACGCCAGCGCGATCTCGGTGTTCCTCTTCGCCATACTGCTCGGACTGACGATCCTGCAGAGGAGGCTCGCGGGCAGGCGGGTGGTGTACGAATGACCTCCGGGACCTTCGCCGGCAGGCTTCTCAAGCACGTCCTCCTGGTCGCCGGGAGCCTGGTGATGCTTCTGCCCTTCGTCTGGATGGTCGCGACCTCGCTCGAACAGGGCGGTTTCCAGAACTACGTCGACGCGTGGACCGAGGTGCCGTTCGGCAGGTATCTGATCAACACGCTGATCGTGACTTCCCTCACGGTGCTCGGCGTGCTGGTGACCTCCGCCCTCGCCGCATACTCCTTCGCGACGATGGAGTACCGCGGGCGCAACTTCCTGTTCCTGCTCTTCCTCTCCACCATGATGGTCCCCCAGCCGGTGTACCTCGCGCCCTCCTACGTGATACTCGCCAGGATGGGCTGGATAGACACCTTCGCCGCCCTGATAGTGCCCTGGACCGCCAACGTATTCAGCGTCTTCCTCCTCCGGCAGCACTTCAGGACCCTCCCGAAATCCCTCTACGAGGCGGCCACGCTGGACGGCTGCAGCAGGTTCGGCTACCTCTGGAGGATCGCCCTGCCCCTCTCCCGGTCCGTGATCGTCACGGTGGTCCTGTTCGACATCATCGGCAGCTGGAACAGCTTCATGTGGCCCCTCGTGGTTACAAACTCCGAGAACATGCGGGTGCTCCAGGTCGGTCTCTCGTATTTCAACCAGGAGCAGGCCAGCAACTTCCCGATGCTTATGGCCGCCTCGACCTTCTGCACCGTCCCGCTGCTCGTCCTGTTCGTGCTGGCGCAGAAGCAGATCGTATCGAGCTACTCCCGCTCGGGACTGAAGGATTGATGAGGGCATTCCTGCTCTGCTTCGTGCTGGCGTCTGTCTGCTCCGCCGCGGGGGTCATGGAGGAGGGGCTGAGGTTCCTGAACAGGCTGGCCTCGATGGGGTACGAGGGCGTCTTCATCATGCCGATGGAGGTCTCGATCCTCGAGCCCTGCTCCCTGAAGGTCCTCATGAACCCGGACGCCGGAGACGGTTTCTTCATGGCGCTCGGCGGTGCGAACGTCCTCGACCTCTCCCTCTCGGTGTCGGGGGACGGATGGACGGTGGCCGACTCGTTCCCGGACGATTTCCCCGTGCTGGAACTGACGGCGCCCAGGACTGCTACAGTGAGTGAGATGATCGTATGTGCAACGGACATGATCAACAACGCCGATCGCGACAGCGTGGTGGTGATGTATGCCATCTCGGTCGTTGACCGTCCGGAGATGGCAGATGATGTTCCGGCGGAGCAGGATTCAACGGGGGTTCAATAGATGAAGGCTGTCGTCGTAGCTCTGTCAGTGGTGATCGCCGCCGCAGGCGTCGCTTCCGCGGCGGACACCGCCGGTTTCGCGTTCCTCAGGATCCCCGTGGGCGCCCGCGCAACCGCCATGGGCGGCGCATTCTGCGCAGTCACGGGCGACCCGCTCTCGCTCTACTGGAACCCCGCCGCCGCAGCTTCGGTGGAGTCGCAGTCGCTCACCACGAACTACACCGGCTACTTCCTCGACATGCAGGGAGGGTTCGCAGGCTGGGTGAACCCCGGCGAGAACGACGCCATGGGCGTCTCGGCCAATTACTTCTACGGCGGCAGCTTCGACCGCACCACGATGGAGGACCCGCTGGGCACGGGCGAGCAGTTCTCGTCCAGCAGCGTAGCCCTTGCCGGCACCTACGCCCGGAACCTCACTTCGACGATAGATGCGGGCATTACTGCCAAGTTCGTCTACTCGAGCATCGACACGTACAGCGGCAACGCCTTCTTCGTCGACGCGGGCGCCACCTGGCGGCCCGACGTGGAAAGCCCCCTCACCGCAGCGCTCGTTCTCCGGAATGCAGGCCTCCAGACGAAGGCCTTCTATCGCGAGAACGATCCCGTCCCCACCGAGATCGCCGCGGGTGGCAGCTACATCCTGGCAAGCCCCGACCTCCTGGTCTCCGCCGAGGCGACCTACCCGCTGAACGGCGACCCGAATGCCGCTCTCGGGATCGAGTACGGCGTCATGGAGATGCTGGACCTCCGCGTGGGCGGCAACCTCAGGGACATGGACGCCTCGGGCGAGGCTGGCGGTGGCTTCGTGGACGGCATGGCCTTCGGCCTGGGCACCTCGCTGAACCGTTTCGCCCTCGACTACTGCTTCAAGCCGTTCGCCGACCTCGGCACCGTTCACAGGATATCTCTGGGCTACATCCTGTGACCCTTCTCCACAGGCTCCCTGCAGCGACGGCCCTCCTGGCCGCCGCAGCGGTGACGGCGTTCGGCTGCGGTCCTGAGAGCAGGGCCGAGGGGCGCCAGAGAAGGCTGGACACCTTCAGGCATATCCTGCCGGACAGCGTCCTGGCGGCTTTCGACGCGATCGGCTCTCCCGGGGACTGCGGTCCAGTCGCCCGGATGCTCGCGTCGGCCCGTTCCTCGGACCCCTCGCTCGAAGCGCGGATCGATTCGGTGATGCACGCAGAACTGATCGACAGCTTCAACGACAGCGACATGGTGTACTTCTTCTGGTACTACTTCGCGGATGCCCTCGAGAAGGGGAGGATCCCCGAGCCCTGACCGCCCCGGGCAGGTTGACCGCCAGCGGAAAAACCCTATATTCCGCGCTACGATCGCGGGGTGGAGCAGTCCGGTAGCTCGTTGGGCTCATAACCCAAAGGTCGCAGGTTCGAATCCTGCCCCCGCAACCAGTCTCGCCCCCGGTAGGCCGCAACCGGGGGCTATTCTTTTATGGCAGGACTTCGTCGACTGCCCCGAGCTATCGGGGTCAGACCCCAGTTAGGTTCATATACTTGTACTGCAACAATATGCCTCTGTATAGTGTCTGAGCCCCGGATTGCCAACTGCCGGTTGCAGTATCGGTGCCTGCCACTCGTGGGGGACCTAGTCGCTGACATGACGCCATGATCGAGAAGGCACTGTAGGAACCGGGATACTCCAGAGCAGTGTTATTGACAAATAGGGCCTCAAGCGTTAATAACGGACTTGGTTATTAACACTTCTGATAACTGGAGGCATGAATGTTGCGGGGATTCGACGACGGGGCGTCTTGTCGAGTCTTCCACTGCTGGAGAGACGGTGCGCGCATTCGTGCCCCTGCCCCTGCCCCCTGTGCCCGCGATCGAGATCACGGCCGACCGCCAGAGGCTCCTCGAGAAGGCGCTGCTCGCATGTGGCCGGCTCGATGCAATCACGACTCTGCTGCCCGACCCGGATCTCTTTCTCTATGCCTATGTGCGCAGGGAGGCAGTGCTTTCGAGCCAGATCGAGGGGACGCAGTCCTCTCTCTCCGATCTGTTGCTTTTTGAGATGGAAGAGGCTCCCGGAGCCCCATTCGACGATGTCGTAGAAGTCTCGAACTATGTCGCAGCTCTGGAGCACGGGCTCGCGCGTTTGTCGGGGGGGTTCCCCCTGTGCAACCGACTCCTCCGTGAGATCCATGCGATCCTTCTCTCACGCGGACGCGGCTCGGACAGGCAGCCTGGCGAGTTCCGCAGAATCCAGAACTGGATCGGGGGTACGCGTCCCGGCAACGCGCACTTCGTTCCGCCTCCCCCTGGAGAGGTCCAGCGCTGTATGTCCGAGCTGGAGAGCTTCATGAACAGTTCGAGCGAGGCCGGAGCACTGGTCAAGTCCGCACTGGCACACGTGCAGTTCGAGACAATCCATCCATTCCTCGACGGCAACGGGAGAGTTGGCAGGCTTCTGATCGCCCTTATCCTCAACATCGAAGGAGTCCTACGCCAACCGCTCCTCTACCTCAGCCTCTACTTCAAGCAGCACCGCGTCGAGTATTACAGGCTGCTCGACACCGTCCGATCCACAGGTGACTGGGAGGCCTGGCTCGACTTCTATCTCGAGGGCGTCGAGCGGACCGCGACGGGAGCTGTGGAGACCGCTGGCAGGCTACTTGCGCTGTTCCGGGAGGACTCGGAAAAGATCAGGACTCTTAATCGTGCTGCAGCAAATGTCCAGCTTATCTTCGAGGCTCTTCGGCACCGACCATTAGCCGGGATCGACTACCTTGCGCAGCAGGCCGGCGTCTCGTACCCGACCGCCGCCCGCGCTGTCGAGTCGCTGGCGCGGCTGGGAATCGTCTCCGAGGTGACAGGCCGCAGACGGAACCGCGTGTATGCCTACGGCAGGTACGTCTCGATCCTGAGTGAAGGGGTCGAGCCGAGTTGACCGCTGAGCAATCCAGTCTCTCGATTGTCACCGGAACCTGTGCCACCGGCCGATCGGGTCTGACTCCGATTTGCACCATAGACCGGTACAACAACGACATGACTCTGAAAGTAGTCTGACCCCAACTCCTTATGTGATGGAAGGCTCACAGCTGAGGCATTGGCCGAAGCCGGCCAGCCGGTTGTTCTACCTTCTACAGGTGACGCCTTACCGACTGGGTGCTATATGGTTGTGGTGGAGCAGGGTGACGCCGTGTTCACGCAGAAGGTGGTTGTGCTAAGATGACGAAGAGGGTCGGCGCCCGGCAGTTGATACTGGCAGTATTGCTGCCGGGCGCCACCCTGTTTCTTCCCGGAGTATGCCATGCCGATTTCATCTTCCACGCCGAGAACTACACCTATCTACACGAGGAGGATCTGGGAATCTGGAACCGTCTTCAATCCGGGGATTTCAACGGTGACCTATGCCCGGATTTCGTGATGGGTTCCTGGGTGTCGAATACGGAGGGATACCTGGAAGTCTTCCTTGGGAACAGCGACGGAACGTTCCAGGCCCTGGATCACGTCATCACGAAGGAGATCTGGGCGTGGGCTGTAGGCGACTTCGACAACAATGGATTCGACGATGTCTTGATCAAGGATTACGATAACTACACTTATAGTGATACCGCGATGTGCTACCTGAGCATCGGGAACGGGGAGTTCGCCAGCCCCGTCAGCGTACCAGGTTTCCTTTGGCAAGTCGGCGGTTCTTGGCCGAACCATATGGACATCAACGACTTCAATATGGACGACAATCTGGATCTTGCGCTTGCTGCAGTTGATTCCATCGAGGTGTATCTAGGATCGGGGAATGGATTGTTCTCCGGTTCATGGTTGGTATATCAGTTCGGCGTACTCAGAAGTATCTGTTCAGGAGATCTGAACGGAGACGGCAAGCCTGATCTGATCGGACTCGGGGGCGGGTTCTTTAATGTCTATTCTGGCAACGGTGACGGGACATTTGGGGAACCAGTCTACTACAATGTCGATGGACCAACGGGAGACGGAGATGTCTGTTGCGGAGACTTCGACGAAGATGGATGGCAGGACATCGGCATTGCTGCTGGAGAGGGAGTGGGATCGAATTCCCTTTTCATCTACCTGAACGAAGGAGATGGAACGTTTCCCGCCAGCGGCCCATCCGCCGAATACTACTGGGGTGGGCACCGGTTCTTCGACATCTTCTTCGAAGACCTTGATCTTGATGGCCATCTAGATCTCGGGCTCGCGGGTGGAGGGGGGACCGAGGAAGCTATCATCTTGTCCGGCATCGGAGACGGCACCTTCGAAACCTCACAACCACTCTGGTGGGTGCAGGGTTTCGGCGAGACCGAGTATGCCCGAGCTGATTTCGACTTGGACGGGGACCCGGACATCGCGGTCGCCAGAAAGGACTCTTCAGCGCAGTATCCTCCGGGCATCTACGTCATCCTCAACGAGACGATCCAGGATGGCATCGAAGGCGGAGAGCCTGTCCCGGGAATGTTATCGCTGCACTCCTCCGCCAATCCCTTCAGCTCATCCATCACGATCACCTGCGAGGGCGAGGCTCTGCCGGGGCAGCTCATGGTCTACGACATCACTGGCAGACTGATTCGCAGCCTCTACGACCGGCAGGACTCTTCCTTCCTGTGGGATGGGTGCGACGGCTCGGGTGACGAGGTGCCCACGGGTACCTACCTCATCCAGGGGGCCGTGGACGGGCAGGCTTCATCGATCAGGGTGGTCAGGCTCTAGCGGCAATCAGTGCCTGCCGTTCCTGGGTAGTCTGATACGCTTCCTGAGTGGTTTTTCGAACAGTTGGTGCATGGATCCGTAGAAGGCCCCCGCAACCAGTTCGACCCCCGGCAGAAATGGCTGGGGGTCTATTTTTTATCTACAGGAACTTCGTTGGCCCTTGTCAGGATCGCCCCTGGGATCCAATGCAGCTTTTGGAGCTCACATCCCGGTGGACAGGGAAAGGCATGGAGCTAGAGGTTCCTGTAGACATCCCTGCGATGGCCTACGCGGACGACGATCACGATCAGCCTGTCGTCCTCGATCGAGTAAACCACTCTGATCTCACCTGCACGGATTCTGTAGAGTTCGATCCCCGTGAGCTTTACTGCGCCGGGCGGCCGCGGATCCGATGCGAGGTCCTCGATGGCGGAAGCCACCCTCAACCGAGCTTTTTTCGCAAGAGCCTCCAGCTCCTTCAGCGCTGAACGCCTGACAAGGATCCGGTATGGCACCTGCTAGAGCCCCAGGGCCTGCTTCGCCGCGCTCCAGGGGATAAGCTCCTCGGAGGAACGGCTTCGCGCAGCCTCCACGTCGATCGCATCCTCGAGCCGTTCGAGGGTCTCGAGGTCCTCCACGGAAACTATGGCGCAGAGGCGGCGCCCCCTCCGCTCGACGACTATGCGTTCGCCCATCAGGTCGGCCCTGTTGGCGATATCGGCCAGCCGCTCCCTTGCCTCCGTGATCGATACGTTCATCGAGACCTCCTTCATTACGAAACGTACATAACGTACGTATCGTGAGGAGACAAGTCCCGGGTGATGCATTGCTGTTTTCGGAGGTTGTCGGTTTGTCAGTTTGTCGGGGTCAGACACCAATTCGAGTCATAGTGCAGTGTTGCAACAGAATGACGCTGAAAGTAGCCTGACCCCGGTTGCCAACGGAATGTGCCACGAATACGGATATCCTCATATTCAGATAGAAGCACTTATAGGAGGATGGATTGAAAGCGGTAAGAAGGAGTGTTTATTTTTGCGTCGCCCTTTGTTGCATCAGTTGTCAGGGGAGGGCTCCAGCGGCGGCATCATCTCCGGATGACCGGGAAACCTCAGCATATCGCCTCGAGGTAGTCGATTCGATCGGGATCGAGTCGGGTGACTCCTGCTATGTCTTCGGAGATGCTACATCCGCTGACTTCACGTCTGATGGCGGGATCGTTGTTCTCGACGGAATGAACTGCAGAGTCAGCTTCTTCGATTCCACCGGGGAGTTCTCCAGCTCTCTCTCCATTCAGGGCCAGGGTCCGGGAGAGTTCAACTCCCCTACATTCCTGAAGACGTTGCCTGGCGGAGGATTCCTCATCTTCGGACAGGAAGAGAAGAAGATATGTTTCTACGACATCCGGATGAACCTCCTCGATGAACATCTCTTCTCTGCTGGGAACCAACTGGGTCCATACAAGGTCTACCCTCTGTCCGACACGTCCTTCGTTGCGAATTTCTCCATCCTGTCTGCCGACTGGGATTCTGTATCCACCGATATCCTTCTGTTGTGTGGCGACAGCACAACGACCATTGCGAGGAGATCTGCACCGTACGACCCGGACTACAGATGGCAGCAAAGCACTGCGATGGTCTTCACGACTGCGCCGGATGGATCGATTCTCGTTGCGAACATCTCGACCGAGGAGTGGCGGATCGCCCGATTCGACCAGACCGGACTGCTTCTCGGCTCGATCGAACGCGACTACGAGCCAACCCGGAAAAGCGATGAGCAGATCTCCGATGAGATGGAGCTAGGCAGGCAGAGACATCTGAACGCCACTGGGAGCTTGAATGGCTTCAACTGGCAGCCTGACGAGTATCTCCCGTCGATCAGAGAGATTCAGGTGGACAGCCTGAACAGGGTCTGGGTGAGGCGGGGCGGTTACCTCGAAGCGGTCTATGACGTGATGACGATCGACGGAGAAGACTTGTTCACCGCTGCTTTCACTCCCCCACAATGGCTCAGCTGCTTCACATGGAATCTGAAGATCGGTACAGGTGAGTATCTGGCCCGTCCATACGAGCCGGATGACTACCCTCTGGTCTATCGGCTGGAGCTCGTCGAGGAAGAGTAGATCATCTTTCAAGGGGATCAGATTGTAGCTTTGAGAAACCTGTTCCTGCCGTTCCGGGGTAGGCTGATGCGCTTCCTGAGAAGCTCTTCGACCATATGGTGCAGCGTTTCGTAGAAGACCCCCGCAACCAGCATATTTCCGTGTCATCGGAAATGAGCAGGTCTGACAGCTGTCCGCCAGTATCCGCGAAACCTGTTCAGGCGGACAGCGAGAGGACCTGAGCGACTTTCCGTAGACGAGCACGAAGGGCTACAGTCTTGATTCCCTCTGGTGAATCAGGGCACGCCCTCTCGCAGGTTCCCTTCGGGAACCATGCTGACGGGCTACCCATCAATTCCGCGGGGCGAAATTGATGGACCCGGCAGAAATGGCCGGGGGTCTATTTCATGGCAGGGACTTCGTTGCCTGCCCCGCTAAACTCCTCAGGCATCCGACACAGTTCAATGCCATGTCAACGAGGGTGTACGGTTGGATGCTCTTCGGGAGCGTCCGCGAATGCTCATCTGAATTCACCAGGTATGCTGGCAGAAGGGACCCGGGCCGGAGCGTCTCCTCCCGGAGATGTCCGGCCCGGCCCGATCGTCGGCTAGATGTACGCTCTCTCGCCGTGAAGGGTGGCATCCAGCCCTTCCAGTTCCTCCGCCTGCGTGGTGCGCACGGGGATGACCTTGTCCGTGAGCCACAGCACCAGCCACGAGAAGATGAACGCATAGAGGGAGACGGATATCACTGCGACCGCCTCTTTCAGGAAGAACATCGCGTTCCCGCGGAGCAGCCCGTCCGAGCCGTTGGGGTTGATGGCCAGGGAGGAGAAGACGCCCAGCAGCAGCGTACCGAGGATCCCGCCGACCCCGTGAACTCCCCAGACGTCGAGCGCGTCATCCCAGTTCATCTTCTTCTTGAGCGAGATCGCAAGGTAGCAGACCAGCCCCGCCAGTATCCCGATCAGCACCGCCGAGTGGATGCTGACATACCCGGCGCAGGGAGTGATTGTGGCAAGCCCCGCGACGGCTCCCGTCAGGAGCCCCACGAACTTGGGCTTCTTCTCCACGATCCACGCCATGATGAGCCAGGTGATCCCAGCGAATGAAGCAGCGGTGTCGGTGTTCATGAATGCCTGTGCAGTCACCGCGTCCACCTGCAGCTCGCTCCCGGCGTTGAAACCGTACCAGCCGAACCAGAGCAGGCCGGTCCCGAGAGCGACGAGCGGGAGGCTGTGCATGCCGGGATCGGTCACCTTCCTGCGTCCGACGAAGAACACAGAGGCCAGCGCCGCCATCCCCGCGATCGCGTGGACGGCTATCCCCCCCGCGAAGTCGAGTACGCCCCAGGATGCGAGCAGTCCTCCGCCCCAGATCATGTGGACCACGGGGAAGTAGACGAACAGCAGCCATATCGTCAGGAAGATCAGGTAGGGGAGGAAGCGGACCCTGTTGGTGAAGGCCCCGGTGATGAGAGCGGGGGTGATGATGGCGAACATCATCTGATAGGCGCAGAACGCCCACAACGGGATGTTTGCCGAGCCGTGGAAGGGAGTGAGGGGATCGATCCCGCGCAGGAACGCCATGTCCAGGTTGCCGATCACTCCGCCCTGGCCGCCGCTGAAACACAGGGAATAGCCGCAGATGTACCAGATGACCGACGTCCAGCCCATCGACACGAAACTCTGCATCATGATGGCGAGGACGTTCTTCCTGCCGACCAGGCCGCCGTAGAAGAAGGCAAGCCCCGGGGTCATCAGCATGACCAGGCTGGTCGCCAGGAGCATGAATCCAGTGTTGCCGGTATCGAACACGCGAATCCTCCCTGCAGGCCGTGGAAGACCTGCGTTCATCAGTGATCCGGTATTCTTCGATGAAAGCACCTTGCCGGGTATCGGTACTATCCCCCGGGTCGGGAGTGGGGAAACCCCCTGCTTGACGCGGAGGTATGCGCGGGATTCTCAGTCTGCGGTCGTGAGGCCCATGCGGATCGCGTACTTGGTGAGTTCTGCGATGCTGTGGATTCCGAGCCTCGACATTATCTGCGTCCTGTGGGTCTCGATGGTCTTCGTGCTGAGACCCAGCTTTCTTGCGATGGTTTTCGAGGGGTCGCCTTCGGCGATCAGCTTGAGGACTTCCATCTCCCTCGGCGTCAGATCGTCGGCACGTTCCGCGTCCTGTTCGATGGATCGGAGGAACCGCTCGAGGACATGGCTTCCGATGGCGGGGCTGAGGAAGAAGCCGCCGCTCCTGACCGACTCGATGGCGGTGACCAGGTCCTCGAAGGCGGATTCCTTCAGCAGGTATCCCCTGGCTCCGGCCTTCAGCGACTCGGCCACGAACCGGTCCTCCGCATGCATCGAGAGCATGATCACCCCTGCGGATCTGTCGTGCGCCAGCATCCTCCTTGCTGTCTCGATCCCGTTCAACTCGGGCATCGTGATGTCCAGTATCGAGATGTCTGGCTTGTGCTGGACGAACAACCTGAGTGCATCGGCACCGTTCGCAGATTCCGCGACGACCTTCAGACGGGGATCGCGTTCGATCCTGTCACGGAGGCTCTGCACGAAGATCCTGTGATCGTCGGCCAGGAGTATGCTCGTCGTCATCGGGTCCCCCTGCCGGGAAGCGGTATCCAGAGGATGACATCGGTTCCGACATCCGGACGGGAATCGATCTTCAGGTCGCCACCGAGGGATCTGACCCGCTCGATTATGCTCAACAGGCCGAACTTGCTCTCCTTTCTCGATCTCTCCCAGCCTGGAGGCCGGGTCGAACCCGCAGCCGTCGTCGAACACCTCCAGCCTGAGCAACCCATCCGAGGAGTCGGCTTTCAAGACTATCCGCGAAGCTCCCGAGTGCCTGACGGCATTGGTGATGAGCTCGCTTGCGCACCTGAAAGCCACCGAAGCCGTCTCCCACGGCGCATTCCCGGCATCCCCGGCGGCAATGACTTCGATGACGGGCCCGTCCTTCGAGGAGTAGCGCTCGCCGAGCCATTCGAGTGCGGCTCCGAAACCGAGTTCGGAGAGAACCGGCGAGCTTATCTCGAACGTGAGATTCCTAGTGTAGCCGATGATCTGGTCAAGTAGCGTCTTCATCTCCTCGAAGGAGTTGTCGAGGCCGCAGAACACGGCATTGCCCTGGGTCTCGACGAGCTTCATCCGCAGCAGTGCCAGCGCCTGTCCGAGGTGGTCGTGGAGGTCCTCCGCAATAGCCCGCCTCTGCCTCTCCTCGAATACCGCCAGGGCACCGGGCTGCAGGGAGGGAGCTGTTTCGTGTCTTGATGCATCACTCCTCCCTCCTGTTCTGCCCCTATGGAGTCCGCGGTTCCTGGGAATGGTCCCGGATCCCCGAATATTGCACTCCAGCCGGGGAGTCTCACCATGGCTGCGCCTTGTTGTCAGGGCGTCATTGGGGTCAGACCCCAATCTCAAACATATGCTTGACCTGCAACATAATGACTCTGTGAGTAGTCTGACCCCGGTTGCCTCGGTTGACGGTTCTCAGCCATGGCGGTCGGAAGCGCGAGATAGAATCTTCGGAGAAACCTGGTCGATTCATCCATTGAGTCCGTCGGTCAGAGGCGGGATAAGATGGCGAAACCTGAACTCGTCTGCAGCCTGCTGGTCTGTCTGGCATGTGGCGGTTCTGCGCCGAAGGAGCTGTTCAGGGCGACACCTGAAATGTCGATATGCGGCGAAGATCCCGGGCGCCTGTTCACTCCGGCGGGGTTGCAGGTGGACGACTCCGGGCGTTTCCTGATCCTGGACAACACCATGAACCAGGTCCTGGTCTTCGACTCCGAAGGGGGTTTCGTCTCGACATTTGGCGAGGCGGGTGAAGGCCCGGGGCAGCTTGCTGCCCCGTTCTTCAACTTCTGTATCGATGTATCAGGCAACTCCTACCTGGTCGACTGCAGGAACACGATTGAAGTATTCGACAGCGATGGTCAGTTCCTCCGGAGCATCAGCCTTCCCCAGCTGACCATCTTCGATCTGGCAGCCACCGACTCCCTGATCGTTTTGAACTGCCCTTCGCCGCTGCCCGGAGACAGCGGTGGAGTGATGGCTGTCATTGGACAGGACGGGAGTATCGTCCGCAGGTTCGGCGATGTGCCCCGTGATCTCGACGGCCTGCCTCCCTGGCTCTGCGTATTCCACCAGACCTGTCCCGTCGATGTCGATGAAGACGGCAACATCTACTACACAAGCATCCTGGACTACGCCCTCTACAAGTACAGACCGGACGGGACGATGGTGTACCGCACCGACCCACCTTCGTACCCGGAGCCGGTCGTCAGAGAGAATGTGATCGTGACCCCATCGGTCTGGGATCTCTGCGTGGACGGAGGCATGGTATTCGTGCTCAGGGGGGAGAGCGAAGGGCAGGACGGCACGCGTGTAGACGTATTCTCCTGCGAGACAGGGGATCTCATGGGTTTCCTCTATACCGGGATCCCCCTGGAGTGCAGACCCCCGTTCATCTGCGTCAGGAACGGAAGTGAACTGTATACCGCCGATCCCGAAATCGCGACTGTCTACGGACTGTCTCTATCCCGTATCTGATCAGCCGTCCGACACGGCCTTTCCCGTTCGGGCCCGTCGGACACCCCTGTCCGGGACTTCCTTCACCTATGGCGGCAGGGCTATCTCACCAGCACGATGCTCGCGGATCTCCTAAGGCTGCCGCTGTCGGCCTGAAGGAAGTAGACTCCGGCGGGGAAGCTCTGTGCATCCCAGCTGAGCTGGCTCAGGCCCGAGGGCAACCCTCCGTCCTGGATCGTGTCCACAATCCTTCCCTGGATATCGAAGACCCGTATCGTGCAGTTCGTCGCCTCCGGCAGTGAGACGGTCACCGATACATTGGAGGATGCGGGGTTGGGCGAGACCAGCAGGTCGAAGTCGGGAGACCCCGGGTATTCCTCGATGCCCGTGTTCGCGTTGTACTTGACGGTAGCAAAGTCCTCCTCGGTACCATTATTGCCATAACTCACGCCCGTGATGTAGATCCCGTCGCCGCCATCGAGGGCGATCGCACGGGCTTCGTCATCCCTGTAACCCCCGACTCCGCTGTAGATCGCTGCCCACATGAACAGCCCCGAGGAGCTGTACCTCACTGTGAGATAGTCCTTGTCGTTTAAACCGTTCTGGCAGAATCCGGTCACGAAGACGTCCCCTGAAGCATCTATGGCCAAGGCATTCGCACGGTCGTCCCCACCCGCGTAAGGCCAGTCGTATTCCTGGATCCATGAAACCGAGCCGGACGAGGTGTATTTGATCGTGAGGAAGTCGTGAGCCTGTCCCCCGGTCAAGTAGATGCTGCCGTCGGGGCCGACACCGATGTCGGTCGCAACGTCGTTGGTTTCGCCTGGACTGTCATATCTCGCGACCCACTGCAGGGTCCCTGAAGAACTGTACTTGATGGTTGCTACGTCGCAGTAATCGCTGTCGGGACTGTCTCCGGTGACATAGACGTTGCCATCGCTGTCCAGTGCTATTCCGCGGGGATAGTCCGATTCGTTGCCCGGGCCGTCGTAGCGGGCCACCCATTGCTGCACGCCCGACGAGTTGTACTTGATGGTGGCGTAGTCCTCGCTTCCCTCGCTTGCTGTGCTCATGCTGAATCCGGTGACATAGACGTTCCCGGCAGCGTCGATCTCCAGGTCGCAGGCCTGGTCAATGGAGTCCCCGGGGCCGTTGTACAGGGCGACCCATTGCTCGACCCCGGATGAGTTGTACTTGATGGTGACATAGTCGTAACTACCGCCGTAGGAAGGCTTGGTGTAACCGGTCACATATACGTTGCCGGCTCCGTCAACTGCGATCGCGTTGCCTCTGGCGTCATTCGATCCTGAGGCGCCTGTATACCTTTCTCCCCATATGTACCCCCCTGACGGGCTGGATTTGACTGTAGCGATGTTGATACCAGACCCTTCGCTCCTCCCTGTCATATAGGTATACATGGCAGTATCGATGGCGATGTCTGTTGGGTAGTCGCTGCCAGCACCGCTGTAACTGGCTTCCCAGATTTTATCCCCGTCTGTGTTGTACTTTATTGTTTCGTAGTTGTGAGAGTACACCCCGCCAAACCAGATGGATCCGCACACGAATGCATTCCCTTGATCATCGACGACGAGGGCTACCGCCAGGTCCATTCCATGTCCGTAACCATCGTACCTGGCAGCCCATTCCTGTATCGGGAAGTCGGACTGCGCGGAGGATTCCTCCGGCAGGATGAAGGACAGCACAACGAAAGCTGACGGGATGAGCAAACTTGAAATGCGCAAGATCGACCCCCATTCATGGACACTGATTGACCCCGAAAATGAGTATCGACCACATACAAACATGTGTCAACAGAGGTCAACTCTGGAGTACAGGAAGAGTTTACGTCATAAATGCATGCCTTAAAGCATTATCCGAGGGGCATCAAGGCCCGTTCAAGATTGAATAGTATCGATTGCATACAGATTGTGGATCATGGAGCGCTTCCCGGGCTGGCCGCAGATGTACGAAGTGGCAGGCATCTGTCGGCCTGGGTGGAATGCTACGGCCAGGCTGGCGGCTCAGGACCGAACCCGACATCGCCTTGGTCTGCAGGCTTGCCCTGACGCGACCCGGATCAGCCGGATTGCTCTTGAGGCAAGCCTGCGGTACGCCGGTCAACCGAGCAGGACGGCACGCATGTCGACGTATTCTCCTGCGAGACCGGAGACCTCATGGTTATTGGGGTCAGACCCCAATCTCAAACATATGCTTGACCTGCAACATAATGACTCTGCAAGTAGTCTGACCCCATCAGAAGGCCCCGGTGGAAGCCCGGGGCCTTTGATCGAGCATTACGAAACTGCGATGCAGAGCGCTACGCCTCATCGCTCCTGTGCTCGAGGAGATCGCCGGGGCAGCACTCCAGGATCCGGCACAGGGCATCCAGCGTGGAGAACCGTATCGCCCTTGCCTTACCTGTCTTGAGGATGGACAGGTTCTGCACCGAGATGCCCATCGCCTCCGACAGCTCGTTGAGCTTCATCTTACGTTTCGCCAGCATGACATCGAGATTCACGACGATCGACATGTCCCCACCCCTAAATCGTCAGCTCGAGTTCGCTCTTCATCCGGCACCGCTCCCTGATGAGCTGGCCGTACTGGTGGGCCAGGTAGGCGAGTATGAGCGCGGCAAGGCCGAATGCCTGGGGGAGCAGCATGCTCGCGACCTGGATCAGCCCGAGCTGTACGCTCGAAAGCGTGAACGGGAAGAAAACGTCCATCAGGAAGATTGCCGGCAGCAGCAGGACGTCCAGGATGCAGCTCGTGACCAGCAGTCGTGCAAGCCTGCCCAGGATCGCGGTCAGCACCACCGGCTCTGCGGCGTCCTCTTCGGAGCCCAGGGCATCTACGGCTCCGGCACCGTTCCGGTAGATCCTCACCCACAGGGCGGATCTGCCCAGAGCAGCCGCTAACGCGAAGGCTCCCAAGAGGGTGATCCCAGTTGGAATCCCGCTCATCCCGGGCCAGACAGTAACGACGTACATCAGTACTCCGAGCGCCTGGAACAGCAGCAGCGCCAGGGCGAGCCAGGAAAGGAGGCGCAGCCCCTTCCCGAGTTTGTTCAAGAGAAGATCCCTGTTCATGACATCGTACCTTCTTCCTGGAAGTGATCAGCGTCATCCAACAGGTGGCAATATCGGACGACAAAGCATGATTGTCAATAATTCTTTAACGATTAACATTAACTATTGATCGGTAGTCGAGCCCTGGATGATGCATCCCGTGGACTCTATCGGGTTGCGTCAAGCTGTCGTAGGAGCATGTGCATCTGACCGGGGAACTCGCTTCATGGACGGTTGCGGTCGGGCCCTCCGGCCTGTTTCATCTATTTGACCGCTGAACCGGACAGGTGACATCATGCCTGCATGGGATCGACCCGGGTGCTGCCGAGTGGGGTGGCTGCGTTCGAAGGAGGGGCTCGCGTGAGAGCAGCTTTGACGATGGCACTTCTATCGGCCTTTGCCGGGCTGGCCAGCGGTGGACCGGTCGATGGCTCCCGCATCATGGGCGGAGGAGCGGTCGAGTTCGAGGGGGCGGCGGAGATCGACCTCGAATCCGAGGCTCTTTCTTTCGTGATCGTCGGAGACACCGTGACAGTCGAAGCGACCTTCGTGCTCGTGAACAGCGGGCCGGAACGGCTCGTCGGCTTCTCGTTCCCGGTCGACTACGTCTCCGACTGCTGGCAGGTCCTCGTGACACAGGTGGGCGAGTCCGTCATCCCGCCCGAGGTCCTGGACTTCTCCATCGCCCTCGACGGCGAAGCGCTAGCGGTGGATGCGCACCTCGAAGACACCGGCAGGATAGTGATCGAGGGGGACTCCTGCACCCTGAGCACATGCTGGTTCACTGCCGCCCTTCCGCTGGGCGGCTGGTCGCGGGATACCCTGGTGGTCGACTTTGGATTCGAGCCCTTCTTCATCGATTACGAGGAGCCGTATGAACTCCTCTACTTCTACGGCCCCAGGAGCTTCGACTACAGGCTCGATCCCGCCGGGCTCGGGGGAGACGGATTCGTCGATTCCCTGACATGGATGATCGACATCTCCGCGGTTATCGGGTCCTGCGACGACTTCTCTCTTCCTCCGGGTGGATCATGGTCCGGAGACGGGATCTACAGCTCTGCCGGATCCGGGATATGTCTAGCGGATGCCGAGCCAATCGCTGTCTCCTACGAGGTCGCGAACAGGCACACAGCGCGCTTCATCCGCGAGAACAGGATCGATCCCGGGAGCTTCACCTCGGTGCGGGTGTCCTCCGTGAAACCTCCGGATGAAGAAGGAAGCTACGGACCGGAGAACCTTTTCGACCTCGATCTGGGAACCTCCTGGAACCCGGGAACCCTGCTCGGCCTCGACTCGTGGATAGAGATCGGTTTCGACACCTGCGCGATAGGCGGGATCCTCCTCGCCAGCGGTGACTGGATCGATCCGGCCTCCTATGAGACCAGCGGCAGGGTGGCGAAGGTCATGCTGATCCTCGACGGCACCCGCGAGCACGATTCCATCCCGGGCGACTTCGGCGGCATCTATCAGAAGGACTCCAACATCAGGCTGCTTCCGGAGTGGGTCCGGACCGACGGTGACGGATTCGCAGCCGGTCTCGTGGAGATCGAGCCACGGTTCTACACG
Source organism: Candidatus Fermentibacterota bacterium (assembly GCA_963718745.1). Classification (GTDB taxonomy): domain Bacteria; phylum Fermentibacterota; class Fermentibacteria; order Fermentibacterales; family Fermentibacteraceae; genus Fermentibacter. The sequence goes on from OY970370.1 coordinate 1,624,249, forward strand.
GAGCAGTGGGTGGGGAGCATCCGGATCATCTTCGAGCAGGTCGATGCGGACAGCCTGTCAGGTGACCTGCTCCTCAACGAGGTGGTGATCCTCCGTCCCCGCGTGTTCGACTGACCCGTCAGCCCGGGCGATTCGTCCCGCGCAGCGAGTCGATCCTCACCCTGTTCTCGTAGGGCCGGATGAAGTCCTCGCGGTCCTTCTCCGAAACCTGCTTCCCGGCGGTCAGCTCCTCGAATGTGATCAGCCGGTCCCTGATCCTGTCGCAGGGGTAGTCGCCGCATTCGGAGCAGTTCGCCAGGCCGCGCGAGACGACGCAGGGGCGCACGGGGCAGCCGGAATCGAGAGGCCTGTCATCCGGGTTCGCCGTACAGCCGTCGCAGGAGATCTCCTCAGGTGGAATCCTGAAGCCGAAGTAACTGAACCAGCCGTCGGAGAGCTCCTGTCTGCGGTCCTCCCGCTGGACGTTCTCCCTCAGGGCCAGGCAGAGATCACATCTGAAGCAGCACAGGGAGAGTCTTTCCACCATTGTACCCCCTCGACCCGCTGTTTCTATCCGTTCTGCTCGACCGAGGCAGCGAAATCCTCTCCGGGCATCATCACCCTGCCGCCCGCAGGCACGAGCCTGAGCAGGCAGAACTTCGGGTCTTCAGGCGACGACCAGTAGGTGGATGCGTAGCTCGCCTTCCCGTAGAGCCTGCTCCTCTCGGCGGGGCTCGCCTCCTCCTCCGCAGTGCAGTCCAGGGAGATGAACCCGTTGAACTTGCCGTCCGACAGGCCGCGGTAGACGAGGCAGCGCGGGTTGCCTCGCAGTTGCAGGATCTTGGGCGAGCCTGTCTCCGTGAGCATGAACAGCTCCCCGTCCACATTCATCAGCGTCATCGGCCTCACGGAAGGCCTGTCTCCGTCCACGGTCGCGAGCATCACGGAAGTACGTTCTTCTAACATGTCGAGCACGTCGGCGAGTTTCATCGCATCGTATCCTCCACGAGCCTGACAACCTCCGGCCTGACCGGTGTACACGACACCCTCTACAAATCTACCCCCGCACCGCTCACGGGGCGAGAAACCGACGACAGGCCGAGAAGTGCGGTTCAGCGGCTTTCTGTCGGAGACGTCTACTTTTCGGAAGTATCTCACACAAACGCTACGAAAGAATCCTACCCAGTCAGGAGTCGATCAGGAGCAGAGCTGCGGCTGCCAGCGGAAGAGAAAGAAACCGGGTTTACTCCACCGCTCAGTTGTTGATGGAAGTAACTCTATCGCGTTGCCTGCTCCGCAGGGTTCCTCAACGTGGGGTGTCGCACCGATTTCTTTTCCCCTGACATGCCCGGGGGAGTCTCAATCAAATCGACAGATCGGCATGACCGGGTAACGATCTGCCCTGAACAAGCCACCACACTCTGAATCGCACAGAACGGGCTACCCGCCAGATGGTTGCCCTGCAGCATTCTGCAATCCTTCAGCAAATTGCTTTAAGAATGACTTTCACACCACTCGATGTAATTCTCAAATTGATAGAACGCATAATATGAAAGTTTAAGCACAAACTATATTTCCATTGTCTGATTCCAACTATCGCGAATAGATTTAATCTAAAGATTTAATTAACAACAAGTTAAGGCCTTGACCGGCCCGGGGAAGGGCTGGTATACTCGGGTCAGCACCGGAAAGACCGGGATCAGTAATGCTAAGAATTGCAGTAATGATACATTGAAAGGAGAATGATGATATCTGGAGCAAGGATCGAAACTTCCTGCAGCTGGGCTCTAGTCATCGCAAGGGGGGCCAGGGCTCTGATCGGCTATCAGAGGCCCCGCGAGATAACCGTTCTGAGCTGGGACTACCTGCCCGGAGGGCTGATGTACGAGATCGAAAACGCCTCAGTGCCCGAGTGGGTTCACTCCGATCTCATCACCCCGCTCCTGGGAAAGACTCCGTTGTCGCTCGTGAATCTCATGGATGGAAGGGAGGAGCCACTCGGCACCTCCATGCCGTGGTTCTCTGACCGTGTGGCGATGTGCTTCCACCTGCCCGAGGAAGGGGTGTAGCAATGGCTAATTTCGACACTTCGCGAGTTCTCGAGGGGTACGAGATTACCGAGTCCCCCGGCTTCACGGCCAACATGAAGAAGCTCGAGCACCGCAATCGTGGCGTTGCTATGGATATCGACAGGTTCCTGTGCAGGGTGATCCGCGAGGGGCTGGTCCAGAAGAGCCTTACCCTCCGGGATCTCCACATCGCCAGGCTGATCCACAACCCCTCTTTCCTCGAGGCCAAGAGGGTTCACTGCCCATCGCTCCACAGGGGTGCCCGGGAGGGCCTCCGGCTCGTTTTCAGCATCGATCCCGAGAAGATGAGGATTTTCCTCGTAGACGTCTTCGCCAAGAACGACTTGGAGATCTGGATGCCATCCGCGCTGAACAGCGGCAACAGGAAGCACACGAGCGTCGCGAGGAAGCCGTGGCAGTAGGCAGGCGATCCATCCCGGCAAGACATGAACGGAAACGGGCGAGAGTGTACTTCAAGACCTTCGGATCAGCCACGCCTACCTGTTCGTGTCACGGAATGACGGTTCCTGGCACAGGCCGTCACCGTCTGCCTGTGCCCGTCAGGGGTCTGAAATCGAAGATCCATAGAACCGGCTGCACGTCAGCACGATGAGCAGAGTCGGGCGTCAGGAAGCGTTCATGCTCAGTCAACCGTCTGAATGGTTGTCGGCAAGTGGAACTGAGCCGGCGGAGAGGAGAGAGATGTTCCTGTTGTACTTCATAGCCGGACACTTCGTGACCGGGCTGGTGCTGGTCCTTCTCGCCTGCCTCCTCACCTGGCAGCGCCTCGAAAGAGCGGATATCAGGCATGCCCTTACCTACGGATACCTCAACATCCTGCATGCTCCGATCTACATCTACCTCTACTGGACCGGGCAGATCGGGAACGCGTCCGCTAACCAGATAGAGGATGGCTCTACGCAACCCCTGCCGAATGACGAGCCCCAGGTCGAAGCCGAGACGGAAACGCCGGACGGATCAGACTCTGCCCTGGCGTGAGCTCCTCGGGCGCGAAACGCAATCTCTAGGTCGGTTGCGCCGGTTAAAAGGCTTCAGATACAGCTTTCTCGAAGTATGAACTAATAGATCCCGGAACGCTTGTCAGTAAGAAATAGTGCCATATATTTCTTACAACAATGCGGGGTATGGAATGACGCAAACAGTAATGAACAAAATAATTGCTAGAGTCTATGGAAATGGTAGGGGTTGGGTGTTTACCCAGACCGATTTTACCGATCTCGGGAGCCGGCAGTCTATAGATGTTGCGCTTTACAGGCTGCTTCAGGAAGGTAGGATTCGCAGGATCGCCAGAGGCGTGTACGATTACCCCAGGTTCAGTGATCTCCTGGAGACGACCCTTTCGCCCGACTACGATCTCGCCGCGAGAGCCATCGCCAGGAGGCATGGCTGGCGGATCCAGATCTCCGGGTCGGCCGCACTCAACATCCTCGGACTCTCGACTCAGGTTCCCGGCCGCCTCACCTATCTGTCGGACGGCCCGTCGTGGGAACTTGTGATCAACGAGAACACGATCGAGTTCAGGCACTCATCTCTCAAGGAGGCCGGCTTCAAGCACAGGGAAAGTGCCTTGATCGTTCAGGCATTGAGGGCTCTAGGGCCGGATCATATCACCTCGGAAGTGACAACCCGGATAAGAAAATGGCTAGATCCGGTCCTCTATACGAGGATCCTGAAGGACACGAAAACCGCCGCCGGATGGATCCACCAGGCGATACGCGAGATCTGCGAAGGAGAGATACATGGACAAAGTAGCCCATCTCCCCGTTAGAGAACGCGACGATCTCTTCCGGGAGACGGCCAGCCGGAAACGCATCCTGCCGGCCGTAATCGAAAAGGATTTCTGGGTCTGCTTCGTCCTCGAGAAGCTGTTCTCCACCGGACCTCTATCTGGGCAACTCCTATTCAAGGGCGGCACATCCCTGTCGAAGGTCTACGGATTGATTGACAGGTTCTCCGAGGACATCGACCTCGTACTTAAGTGGGATGCAATCACGACGGAGGATCCATACACAGCCAGATCAGGCAGGCAGCAGCAGGTTTTTCTCGAACAGCAGAGGCGCAGAGCTGGCGAATACGTTTCACAGGCTATTCTGCCGATACTGAGAGAGAAACTCGGTGATATCTGCAGTCTGACACAAGCTCCCGACAATCCCTGTGATATCGATGTCGAGTATCCTGAATCCTTCTCCAGCAGATCGCTTCGCCGCGGTGTACTGCTCGAGATCGGACCCGTTGCCAGCTCTTTCCCCAACGGATCGTTTCCGATTCAGGCGCTTGCTGCCGATGAGTTTCCCCGACTCTTCGAATCACCTTCCTTCGAGGTCGTGGCCATAGTCGCCGAACGCACATTCTGGGAGAAGGCTGTCACGCTGCACAGAGAGGCACACAGAGTTAACAGAAGCGTTCCCTCGCGGTGTTCCAGACACTACTACGACGTTATGAAAATGGCTCGGTCGGCAACCAGGCAGAAGGCGCTTAGCAATCCGGGACTTCTGAAGAGCGTCGTCGACTTCGTAAGCCGGTTCTATCCCCAGTCGTGGGCCAGATACGAACTCGCCAGGCCGGGTTCGCTCAAGCTCATCCCATCTCCTGAAGTCGCACGGGCACACAGCGAGGACTACGAGCTCATGAAGGACATGATCTATGGTGAGCGGCCATCGTTCGAAGAGATACTGGAAGAGCTGAAGTCGCTGGAGTCGGATATCAACTCGATGCAGGCTGAAGAATAGAACGTCAGTTTGTCGGTTGCGTAATCCATCCTGACAGGCATTTTGCGACACCTCTGCCTCCGGTTCTCATCAGAATCGTATGGGCTTGATGGATTAAGAATCTGCACCTGTCAGGGAAGAGCATGCCGGAGATGGATCTCACCCGACTCTTCGATTCTGGTAAGGCGAATGCTATCTCGAGGAACATGTCAGTTCGACTGTACACGACGCTGATGATGTGTGGGCTGCGATTGACTCCCGCCGGGAGCCTGTCGATACTCATTCAAATGTGCCCGGCGGATCGGCGCGGTGCCGCTAGAGCGCATCCCGCCATGCGGGATTCAAGGACGGAGCCATGACCTACCGGACCATGATGCGCCAGCATTCGGAAACCGGAGCAAGTACCCCGTCGAGAAAGCCCGCGGCAGCGTTGCGAAGTACTATGAGTCCACCACGGGTTGAACTCTATATCCAGCATTGAGATGGCCTTTTCCAATGGAGGATATCTTGGCTGAGACCGGCAAGCCAGAGTATTCAAAGGTCGAGGGGGGTTGGAGAGACTTCATCCCCGAATTCCTGACTGAGTTAGGGAGAGTCGACAGTTTTCCCTACGAACAGCGGACTACAGTCCAAAGAAGATCCGAGCGTATAAAGTCGTTCGTCGACGACGAAGAACCATGGAGCATGGATTCCTTCCTCGAAATCCTTGAGGACAGTGACGCCAGGTATGGCTATAGGAGCAGCCCAGCCAGGAGCATCGATCTGATCACTAAAGGGAGTCCAACCGAATTCGAAAGATTGCAGATCGAATGGCGGAGACTTTACCGTGATGCTGGCTCGGACGACAGCTATCTCACCCCGCAGGGATTCACCAGGATTCTGGGAGCCTTCCGTAACTTCGGGCTCGCATATCACTCCGAGCTACTCTCCAACCTGTACCCCAGGCGGTTCTGGCAGTTGAACGGTCAGGTGGACAGGTTCTTTCGCCTCATCAATCCCGATGTACCTCCAGGATTCAGCAAGGCGGAGCTTCGCTATTTCATGGTGCGACCGTTGATTGATTCTGTTCTGGAAGTTCTTGGCAAGGTACTGGAAGATGCCGATTACCGGGTGGCCGACCACTTCATCTACTGGCTTATGAACGAGAAGCTGCCCAAGCAATCCGAACCAGGCATCGCGTACTGGAAAGTGTCACCCGGAGACAATGCCTGGCATTGGGACGAATGCCGCACGGGCGGCTTCATCGCGATAGGGTGGGATGCGCTTGGCGATCTGTCCGGGATCTCGCGGGAGGACTTCCATGCCAGGTGGAAGGCTGCGCGGGTGGATAGCGCTAGATCCGGCTGGTCGGATGCCACGGAGGAGCAACTGTGGAAGTTCGTCAAGTCAGTGAAACCCGGTGACAGGATCGTCGCGAACCGCGGGACGACAGAAGTTCTCGGGATCGGCACCGTCACAGGACCCTACGAGTTCGTGCCCGGTGTCAGGCATGGCCATAGATGGTCAGTCAGATGGGACGATACTTCTCTTCGAACAGTCGACGAACCAGGGTGGAGAAGGACTTTTGTCAGCATTACCGAGAAGAAGTTCAGTGACATCCTGTCGATCAAACCTAAGGAGACTCTCGAAACAGCCGAGCCTTCCTCGGACCTGATCAATCTCGGAAACGCCCGCTGCGGGCTCGGCAGGATTCCCGACAGCTCCCATTTATGATCTCGAAATGTGCTGCTTCGATCTCTCGATCCCAGTCGAGACGGTCGAAGGCTGGAAGAAGGCGCTCGAGCGGAAGAAGCAGGCGGTTCTCTACGGCCCTCCCGGCACCGGGAAGACATTCGTCGCCGAGGCTCTGGCCAGGCATCTTATTTCAGCGACGGATGGTTTCTGGAAGCTGGTCCAGTTCCATCCCGCCTACACCTACGAGGACTTCATCCAGGGCATCAGACCCGTCATGGCTTCGGGAGGGCTGGACTATCCGACGGTTCCGGGGAGATTCGTCGAGTTCTGCGAGCAGGCTCGCAGAAGATCAGGACCCTGCGTTCTGATAATAGACGAGATCAACCGTGCGAACCTCGCGAGGGTGTTCGGCGAACTCCTCTATCTCCTTGAATACCGCGACAGGGAGGTGAACCTCTCCGTTGACGGTTCGCCCTTCCGCATCCCTTCCAACGTCAGGTTGATTGGGACCATGAACACAGCGGACCGGTCGATCGCCCTCGTGGATCATGCTCTTCGGCGCAGGTTCGCGTTCATCCACCTGAAGCCCGATTACGAAGCTCTCAGGAGATGGCACGCTCGCAACACTGGGTTCGACGTTGAACCGCTGATCACTCAGTTGAAAAAGCTTAATCGGGCGATCGGCGATCAGAACTACGAGATCGGCGGTTCCTTCTTCTTCCTCGAGAACCCGAACGATACCCTCGAATCGGTCTGGAGGATGGAGATAGAACCGTATCTGGAGGAGTTCTTCTTCGACAATCTGAACCGGATGACGGAGTTCCGCTGGAGCGCGATCGGATCGAGCGTGCTAGGCTGAGATGCCCGAGTCGATCACACTAGAAGAGTACACCCGGACGGAAGTCTCGAAGCGGATCCTGACCCGTCAGATGGCTCAGACCATAAAGGACTCCTATTCCAGGATGATCGACATCCAGACATCATGGGACGGGAAATCCTGGGAGCTGACCTCGAATGGGCATGTAGGCTTCATCCCCCTGTCGGACGAAGTCCATCTTATCCTCAAGCCTCGTATCCCCGTAATGAACATCTTCAGGATGCTCGAGTACGCTTACCGGGTGGATCTTTTCAAGCAGGGACTCACCGGGTGGAGCAGATGGATGAGGTTTACGAGCACCTCGCGGTTCTGCTCTCGAAGAAGGTGATCGATCGCGCACGGAGAGGTTTGTACAGAACATACAGGAACGAGCAGGACCGGCTTGCCTCGCTGAGAGGAAGGCTCGACACCACGAAGCACTGCATCAGGCCATGGGACCCGATCCTTCCCTGCGAGTTCGAAGACCATACGGCAGACATAGACGAGAACCGGATCCTCACCTGGACACTGCACAAGATAGCCCGCAGCGGCCTGTGCTCGGGAAACGCACTGGCAACGGTGAGATGCGCCTATCGTCAGCTATCTGGAAAGACCCAGGTGCTGGAGATGCCCTCCGACGGACTGCCTGGGCCGCCTGTACAACCGCCTCAACTCCGATTACGAGCCGATGCACGCGCTGTGTCGTTTCTTCCTCGAGAACACCGGACCCGTCCACAGCATCGGTGACCGCCTTATGTGCCCATTCATGCTCAAAATGGGCGATCTTTTCGAGCAGTTCGTGGCGGCCTGGCTGCAGGATCACCGCCCTCCAGGGATCGGTTTCCAGGTCCAGGAGACCTTCACTTGGGACAAGGACGAAACCCTCGAGTCTTTTGCCGACATCGTGATAGAAGATATCGACACAGGAAAACCAATGGCCGTGCTTGATACGAAGTACAAGAGGGATGAAAGGCCTTCGGAGCCCGACATCTATCAGATAAGCTTCTATGCGAATGCCCTTGGTTGCGGAGACGGCGTGCTCGTCTACCCCCGACGCCTCGACAAACCTATGGATACGGTGCTGAAAGACCAGGACATCCGCATCAGAGCGCTGGCCTTCGATCTTTCAAGGAATCTGGATGATTCTGGAATGGAGTTTTTCGAGCAACTGGGGCTGGCTGCTATAGCTCCTGTCTGAAAGGGATCGAGATCCCTACTGCATTCCTGACAGAGCCTCTGAGATCGCAGAGAACATCGTTGGATCGAGCCCGGTCAGATACTGAAGGATGAACGGTCCTGCAAGATGCATCAGGGCCCTGTTGTGCTCGTTCTGCTCTGCGAGTAGCCTCTGTTCGATCTTCTGGGGAGTGAGCACAGGTACGACAGCCAGAAGGACAGGGTCGTATGCAAGTATTATCTGACAGGGCCTCAATCCGATTCCCGCCCCCCGGAATCCCTCGAAGTTCTCGGGGCATTCGTAGAAAGCTAGCAGTGAATCGTTTAACGGCACTATGTAGACGGGGTCATTCAGACCGAACTCGATATCAGCAGACCCGCCCTGAAGGAAACCCGAACCAGCAATACCGCTCCAGGAACACATCTCCTGACGCCCCGCGAGCAGAGTGATCTCTACGGATGTGTTGGGTGACGAGAAATACTCTCCGGCTATCTCAACCCTGCATGTCCAGGCTGATCCTGTGCCGCCGAAGTTCGCCGAGTAGTCCCTCGATAACTGATAAGGCTCCAGCTGCTGATTCACTCCAGCACTCTCGATCGTAAGGCCGAAGACGGTTCCCAGGCTGCTGCTGAAATAGTTCTCCCCTGGTTGCAGACTCGCCGCCGTAATTTCTATCTGATCCATGAGGTCGTTGTATGCGAGGTCCTTGTCCCACAGGATCATGCGGACGACAGAGTTCTGACCCAACTCGCATGATCGCATCGGTGCCCAGGATGCTCCTGCTGATGAGGTGATCGTGCTTGTCACCAGGATCGAATCATTCCCCACGAAGAATACCACCATCAGATCGGGTACTCTGTCCAGCGCATCCCAGGCTGATCCGTTCGGCATGGTTCCAGGGAAATTGTCGACTGACAGCCCTGTGATCTGGTAGGCACCTGCGGGAAGAGCGGAAGCCCCGCCGGAAAGTAACACCGGAAGAAGAAGGAAGAACCCACTGCAGCCAACCCAGGGCTTCATGACCATCCCTCCTGCGACCGTCGCTGCCCGCAGATGATTGGTGCTTCTCGGATGATCGGCAAGGCTATGGCATGAATCAGAATAACGTTGACCGCACTCTGAGGATGTATCATCGTGTTCTCTGATCTCGACGAGAATGGAGCAGAAGATGGCTCTTATCAGGTGCCCTGACTGCGGAAACGATGTCAGTGACCTCGCTCCAGTATGCCCCAGGTGCGGTCGACCCATCAAGGACAACCTGCCCGTGAACGAGAGTCCCCGGTCTGAAGAACAGGTTTTGACCGGCGGGGCTGCTCCATCGTCCAGCCAGGTAGAGTCCCGGCAACAGACTACACCTACTCCAGTCGAGTCACGCATCAATCAACCTGATATGAAGCCGGAAATCCATGAGCCACCCGCTCGATCTCCCCTCCACCCAAACTACCTTCAACTCGTCCTTGGCATCATCGGATCTCTCGCTGTGTGTTTCGGGGTATTCATGCCCTTCCTGGCCTCAGGAGGAGGCAGCTTCAACACGTTATTCGCGGATGGTTCGGCATTCGGATTGAACATGCTCTTCTGGGGGCTGATCTCCGTTGGTCTTGTTGCCAGGCGAAGGTTCAAGGAACTTGCCGTAACCTCGATCGTGATCCTGGGTCTGACTGTCTTTCTATACGTGGTGATCAGCGGGCAGACAGGTTCTAGAACTCTAGAATACGGCTTCGGCTGGGCTCTTCTGACTGGTGGGGCTGTTGGCCTTCTGATAGCGTCGATCATTCCCTCGAAGTGGGGGAAGAAGGCATCTGTAGTTCTCATCGCACTCATGATACTCAACGCGGTGTTCAGCTTCATGGCTGTCAAAGCCTTCTCCGAGATCACAACCACCGCAGAACAGCGCGGCCATTCACCATCGACCCAATCAGTGCTAGGAATTGACACCCAGCCGTTCCAGGGGAGAGTCACGCTCACTGCGATCAGTATTGATGACATCCCACTTACGAAGACCTCGGGTCAGTCCTGGGATACCCTTCAGCCCAACCCGGATATCTTCATCGTCATCACGCTGGATGGCAGTGTCGTTTTCACCTCGTCAACCTTCAGCGAGTCGACTGGAGATGTTTCGTGGGGCGTGAACAGGGAGATGAACATCAGCTCCTCGAGCAGCCTCAGGATCGCCATCATGGATGAGGACGTCTCCCAGCATGACCAGATGTTCAGTGTCCAGATACCAGCAAGCGATTTGAACTGGGGATGCAACCTGAATCAATTCGATAACGGGATGAGCATCAGATTGACGTTCCAGTGACGATGATCTGAGGCGTAGGCTTACCCATCTGAGCAACACTCGGTCAAGAACGACCAAGGGACCGCATGGACCTGTTCATGGAAACCGCCAGCCGGAAGGGCATTCTGCCTTTCGTCACTATTCAGCATAGCTGCACAGGTATTCTCGATTCAGCCGTGACAGAGCCTCACGATTAAAGGCTTTCCGTCCTGAGGGTCAAACCTGGACACCCATTCTGTTATGCCAGTCAGGATTTCACGGGAGATAGTGCTGGCTCACCATCAGGTATCCAGCAAACGCTTGCCGGAGATGGATCTCGCCCGATCCTTCACTTCTGGCAAATCGAATGCTACCACGATGAGCATGTCATTCAAAATGTACACGACGCTGATATGATGTGTGATCCGCGATTGACTCCCGCCGGAAGCCTGTCGATACTCATGCAAGTGTGCCCAGCAGCCGACGCGACGGCGCCTGCGGAATGGAGCCATGACCTACCGGACCATCGTGCGCCAGCATTCGAAGGCCGGATCCAGGCTCGCAGGGAAGGACTGTCCCTTCACCTCGGGGCATCCCCGATCATGAAACTCTACGTCGGCCTCACCGATCAGAACTGGTTCGAGCATCTAGCGGGTATGGACCCGCAGCCGGACGAGATCAACTTCTGGCGCCCCGGCGGCGCGACCACGTTCAAGGCAATCGAGCCCGGCGCACCCTTCCTTTTCAAGCTGCACAGCCCGAACAACGTCATCGCAGGATGGGGGTACTTCGTCTACCATCACTCCTTCCCGTTGTCACTCGCCTGGAACTCGTTCGGACAGAAGAACGGGACCCCCGACCAGGCGCATCTGCTGAGGATTATACAGAAGCTCAGGAAGACGCAGGACCGGGATCCCTGGATAGGCTGCACGATCCTGACCAGCCCGGTCTTCCTCCCCCGGGACGAGTGGTTCCCCGTGCCGGCCGACTGGGCATCGAACATCGTGAGCGGCAGGACGTACACCTCGGAGGACCCACTTGCCGCAGCCCTGTGGGACGCGGTGCAGCAGCGGGAGCAGATCGCATCCCCGCTCGAGGATCAGCTACCAGATAGCCCTGGAGGGTCCGCGATACGGTTCTGAGTTCCTGGCCAGGGCAAGGCTGGGCCAGGGCACGTTCCGCATGCTGGTCACCGACGCCTACAACCGCAGATGCGCCATGACCGGCGAGAAGACCCTGCCCGTCCTCGAAGCCGCCCACATCAGGCAGTACTCTGATGGCGGACCACACAGGACCAGCAACGGCCTGCTGCTGAGATCCGACCTCCACACGCTCTTCGACAAGGGCTACATGACGGTTACTCCCGACTACCGAATCGAAGTCAGCCCCCGGATCCGCGAGGAGTTCGACAACGGCAGGGATTACTACGCCCTCCATGGACGCCCATTGGTCACGCTTCCGGATAATCCCACCGCGAGGCCATCGAAAGAGTTCCTGGACTGGCACAACGAGAAGTTCCGCGGGGCATAAGGCATGCGGCAGCCTCCGGGGCGGGAGATCGGATCGCTTTCACAGGTTCGCTCCGCGAAACCTGCTGCCGCTAAGCGCATCCCACCATGCGGGATTCATGGTTGAAGCCATGACTTACCGGACCACCGTGTGCAAGCAATCGAAAGCCGGATCCAGGCAGAACGGACCGGGGTTTTCCCATCATCTTGCTCTCCTGTCATCTGAACACACCTCCCTGAGTTCTCCTGGAACCACTTTATCTCCAACCACATCGTGGAATCCAACCGACCCCTCTGATCCTGAAGCTATGGGTGTTGCTGCAGATTGCTTCAGTCCAGTATCGAGTCGGCTTCCCAGGATGTGTGAAGCTCACTCCTCCCGTCATTCGGAAGTGCTCTCGTGATCATCTACAGGGAGACAGCAAGACAGTTTCGCGACGACGTGGATGGTAACCGGATAGCACAGATCCTCGAGGACAGGATCGCAAAAAGGATCGGCTACCACCCTACACAGGAGATTGGCGCTTTTCAAAACTCCCTGAGGGCGATGGAGTCGGTTGTCAGAAAGGCTGAATTACCTGACGATTGCGGAATTCTGCTCGAGTACAAGATCCCCCTGACATCACGGCGCATCGATTTCGTCGTCGCCGGGGAGGGGGAGAACGCATCGCGGAACTTCATCGTGGTCGAGCTGAAACAGTGGCAGGATGCCGAGCAGACTGTGAAGGATGGGATCGTGAAGACATGGCTTCACGGGGGCATCCAGGAGACCACGCACCCATCCTATCAGGCTCAGACCTACAAGATACTTCTGCGTGAGTACAACGAGAACGTGGCAGCCAGGTCCATCGACCTGTCCAGTTGCGCATACCTCCACAACTACAGGGAGCGGAATCCCGAGCCGCTGAAGGCTGCCACCTACGCCTCGATCGTGAAGGACACGCCTCTGTACTTCACAGACGATTCATTGAAGCTCCAGGCATTCCTCAGGCAGCATGTCGGACGCGGCAAGGGGATGGATATCCTCTACGACATCGAGGCCGGAAGGATAAAGCCTAGTAAGAAGCTGGTGGAACATGTCTGCGGGATGTTCAAGGACAATCCCGTCTTCACCCTGATCGACGATCAGAAGATAGCGTACGAGAGAGCGCTCGAACTCGCTGCAAGCTGTGACGAGAAGGCTGTCCTAATAATCAAGGGCGGTCCGGGGACCGGCAAGTCGGTCGTTGCCGTCAATCTGATCCGCGGCCTGCTCCGCGCAGGCAGGAACGCCGTATTCGTGGCTCCCAATGCAGCGTTCCGGGACGTCATGGTGACTCGTCTCGCCGGCGACCACACTCAGAGATTCCTCAGGGACCTGTTCAAGGGGTCTTCATCGTTCATGTCGTTCGAAGAGAATGCCTACGATGTCGTGGTAGTCGACGAGGCACACCGTCTGAAGGACGAGTCGGCCTACCAGTACCGTGGAGAGAACCAGATCAAGGACATACTGAGAGCGTCACGATTCACGGTCATGTTCATAGACGAGAGCCAGCGCGTCAGACCCGAGGATATCGGAACCATCAAGGCCATCAAGACCGTCGCCCGATCCGAGGGTGCGAAGGTGTTCGAACTCGAGCTCGAAGCTCAGTTCAGGTGTTCGGGAGCGGACGGCTATCTGAACTGGCTCGACAACACGCTTCATATACGTGAGACGGCCAACTTCGATGGCTGGGACACCGGGGAATTCGAGTTCAGGATCTTCGACGATCCAAACAAGCTCAGGGATGCGATCAAAGCCAGACAGACCGCCGGCTTCGATGCCAGGATCCTTGCAGGCTACGCATGGAAGTGGACGTCTGAAAAGGAAGGCAACAGGAATGGACAGATCGAGGATGTCGTTATCGAGGAGCATGGCTTCAGGATGCCTTGGAACTCCCGGTCTGCGAGGACGACCTGGGCGATCGACGACTCCGGCCGGGATCAGGTCGGCTGCATACACACGACCCAGGGGCTCGAGTTCGACTATGTCGGTGTGATTGTCGGGGGTGAACTGAGATTCGACCGGGAAACCAACGAGTTCAGTGTGGACTGGGACTCCTACAAGGACGCGGCTGGGAAGAAGAACCTCAGGAATGACGGGAAGAGACTGAGCGTGCTCGTCCGGAACATCTACAAGGTTCTCATGTCCCGTGGTATGAGGGGATGCTACGCCTATTTCGTCGACAAAGACGTGAAGGCGTACTTCGAGGAGCGACTCGCACCGGGCAGGGAAGAAGAAACAGACGGTCTCGTGCGAACTGAGCCGATTCCATATATGAACGCTCTTCCGCTCCTCGACATCCGAACCGTGGCCGATCACGACTTCTCTCGCACAACTGGAGTCTTCTCCGAGGACCGGGAGCGCACCTGGCTAAGGCTTGAGGGAGGCCCGTTCTCCAGGGACTGCTTCCTTGTGAGAGTCGAGGGGGACTCCATGGAGCCGCACATACCAGATGGGAGCATCTGCAGATTCCACCTGGACAGAGGCGGCAGCAGGAATCAGAAGATCGTCCTGTGTGCGGTTGATCAATTTGCCGGAGCCTCTCCCATTGCTGTGGTCAAATGGTATCACAGCGAACGACGGGCAGAGCCCGGGGACGAACTTGGCGCAGCAGCACGGATCACCCTGTATTCGTCAAATCCCGCACACCCGCCCATCTCGCTCTATGGGGAGGACGAGTTCAAGGTTCTAGGCGTATTCGACAGCATAGTACCCGATGGCTGTTCAAGTGAATGAAGAGATGGATGCCGGGTACTGGCGTTCAAGCTCGGTTGTCTCCATAAGCAGCATGTGAACGGGTCATATTTGGTTAATGGATAGCGGGAATGAAGCGATTACGATTCTGGAAATATTTATCCTGTATGATGTTCTAATCTCGATCCTGATCTCCTTGCGTTTCCACGTCTAAGGGTGGTTCTTCGATAACATCGGGTTGTGGGAGACAGCAGCGCGTTACGCGTGTCTGCGCGCTTCTGCGTCACAAACGAACAGACGAGTTCATCGATCCCGAATAGTAGGGACAACCTTCCTCCACAGCATGGCAGCCCGTTATGGTCTGCACGTCCAGTCGATCGGGGGAAGGGCATGTCTTCAGAAACAGACGGGAATCCTGACCTGACGAAGGCCAGGCATGGCTGGGGATCATCATTCCCAGTCTTCCGGGATACGCCACCAAGGGTCATCCGGGGAACCATCGAGTCCATCTTCGCCGATGCCGGAATCAGCCAGTTAAGGGCATGGGACGACTCGATCCCGCCGCTCCAGCGGGAGATCGGGGAGGTTCTCCTGCTCGAGGACAGAGCCGCCGATTACGTCGCGATCATGGAGTACGAGCTCCCCCTGGAGTCGCGTCGTACCGACGTGATACTGCTCGCCAGGGGTGCGGTCGTCGTCCTCGAGCTCAAGGGCAAGTCGACTCCGTCCCGGGCGGATATCGATCAGGCTGCAGCGTACGCCCGCGACCTGAGGTGCTACCACAGCGAGTGCGCCGGCAGGCCTGTCATTGCGGTATGCGTTCCGATGCGGGCGCGCGGATACCTGGGCGAGCAGTGCGGGGTGCATCTTGCAGGCCCCGACGTGCTCGACGAGATGATCAGTTCGCTTGAAGAGGCGCCTGATGCTCCTCCGCTTAGTGCAGGCATGTTCCTGGCAGAGTCTGCTTATCGGCCCCTACCGACCCTCGTGCAGGCTGCACGAGAACTCTTCAACACCGGTTCGCTCCGCCCGATCTGGAGAGCCCGCGCTGCGACCGATCCCGCCGTGAACGAGATCATCAGGATCATCAAGGAGGCCGCATCGGAGAAGAAGAGGCGCCTCGTCCTGCTGACCGGGGTGCCCGGAGCGGGGAAGACTCTCGTCGGACTTCGGATAGCCCACTCACACGTCCTCGATGACCTGGCCATTGCGCGTGAGAACGGCAGGACCGGCGTCCCGGCCGTTTTCCTCTCCGGGAACGGACCCCTCGTCCAGGTCCTTCAGTACGAGCTGCAGGGCGCCGGGGGCGGCGGCAAGACCTTTGTCCGCGGAGTGAAGGACTACGTGAAGAGGTTCTCGGGCAGGAAGGACCTGATCCCGCCTGAGCACGTTCTGATCTTCGACGAAGCGCAACGGGCGTTCGATGCCGAACAGGTCCAGGAGAAGCACAGGAACACCCCCGGCTTCGAAGCCGGGAAGTCCGAACCCGGGCATTTCATCGACTTCGCCGAGCGTATCCCCGGGTGGTGCGCCGTGATCGGCCTCATAGGCAGCGGGCAGGAGATCCATGTTGGCGAGGAAGCCGGGCTCGTCCAGTGGCGTCATGCCCTGGAGGGCTGCTCGAAACCAGACGACTGGATCGTCTACGGTCCGCCTCAGGCCCGGGGGGTGTTCGAGGGGAGTGCCGTCACCTTCATCGAATCGCTCAGCCTGAGTCTGGATACTGAGATCCGCTTCCACCTCGCCAGCGACATCCACAGGTTCGTGGCGAACCTGCTCGACGCGAGACCATCCGAGGAGAACTCGGCGATCGCAGCGAAGCTGGAGGAGGCGGGCTATCACCTGCGGATCACCCGGGATCTGGAGTGCGCGACGGCCTATCTGAGG
The DNA here is from genome assembly GCA_963718745.1 of Candidatus Fermentibacterota bacterium. Taxonomy (GTDB): domain Bacteria; phylum Fermentibacterota; class Fermentibacteria; order Fermentibacterales; family Fermentibacteraceae; genus Fermentibacter. Next base: position 1,641,107 of record OY970370.1, read on the forward strand.
GAGAGGTATGCTGAACAGGCAGAGGCTCGGTTCGGCCTGCTGGCATCGTCGAAGGACAGGGACCTGGTCCGCTTCGGTGTGATGAACGACTTCCAGTCGACTAAGATGGTTAACTACGGCTCCTGGTACTCGGAGCCCGGGACATCCCCGGAGTCATGCCGGCAATTGCGGGAGACCATCACGGAGTTCGGAGCACAGGGGCTGGAGCTTGATGCTGTGCTGCTTGCCTGGGGAACCGACCTGATGATGGAGAATGGTCGATGGTCGAACAGGAAGGCCCGGGGATATCTGAGAGCCGCGAGGGTCAAGGATCCGTTCCAGCTCAGGCTCAATGCCTACCGTGTGCTGCTGACACGCGGACGCGATGGAACGGTTGTGTTCGTCCCGCCGCTCGAGGAGCTTGATCTGACGTATGAGTACCTGTTTGAAAGCGGGTTCCAGACAATCCAGGTGTAAGCAGCCGGTTGGAGGGGCACAATGACGGGATTCGAGGCAGTCTTTCCAAGAGCTGTTTCATGGGCGTACTCGAGGTGAGCCGGTGGGGCAGGCACTGGTGGAAGATCGCGGCTGTCACCCTGGCAGCGATTGGTACGATCTGGTACCTCCAGAGTGACATGTACGCGTACTCGAAGGCAGAGAGGTCGTTTGGAGCGGGCAGATACCACGAGTCGACCCATGCATTTCAGGCTCTCGGGGGATACAGGGACTCGGAAGAACAGGCGAACGAGTCGATCTATCGCGAGGCCGAAGCCCTTCTCGGCGCTTCAGATACCACGACCGCAGTCCGGCTCTTCGATTCGATTCGTACGTACTCCGATTCAGAAGACCGAATTTCTCTGATCATCATTGCAGGACTCCGGGAAAGGATGACCTTTGTCCAGATTCCTTCCGGGAGTTTCACGATGGGTTCACCGTCGTCGGAATCGGGCCGCGATACCGACGAGGGGCCGGTGCACGCCGTATCTGTCCAGAGCTTCGAGCTGATGACGACGGAGGTTACGCAGGGGCTGTGGGAGGAGGTGATGGGGAGCAACCCGGCTCATGATTACGGAGTGGGGTCGGGCTATCCCGTCTACTTCGTCTCCTGGAACGACTGCCAGGAGTTCATAGATCAGCTCAATTCGCTCGATACGGAGTACGAGTACCGGCTTCCCTCCGAGGCGGAGTGGGAGTATGCGTGCCGTGCGGGTACGGCCACCCTGTTCTACTGGGGAGATGATCCTGACGGGCTGTTGATCGGGCAGTACTGCTGGTACGCCGACAACTCTGCGGACGGCACTCGTCCTGTCGGACAGAAGCTTCCGAATGCCTGGGGCCTGTATGACATGAGCGGGAATGTCTGGGAGTGGTGCGAGGACGGGTACCACGATACCTACGATGGGGCGCCCACGGACGGCAGTGCGTGGGTTTCTCCGGTAGGCTCCCTTCGCGTCGACCGTGGCGGCAGCTGGGGCATCAGCGCCCAGCACTGCAGCTCGGCCAGTCGCAGCAACTTCGACCCGGGCAGCAGTGTCGGCAACCTCGGTCTGCGTCTTGCGAGGACAGCACGTTGAGTAGATCTGAAATAATCCGAAATCCTGCCAGTTACGAATTGGATTGGGGTCTGCGATGATCGTACAGAGAACAGGAGTATTGCTGGCGCTTCTCCTTCTTGTCAGCAGCGGTAGCGCGGCAACCATGGAGCACCACGATGGCATCTCTCCGGGAGATGTCACTCCAGGCCCCATCTCCGGCATGAACTTCGCGTACATACCCTCGGGCTCCTTCCAGATGGGGAATTCGGAGATCGACCCGGAGTTACATGAAGCTGCGCTTGCGCTTCCTGTTCATACCGTTACCTTCGATTACTCCTTCGAGATGATGACCACGGAGGTTACCCAGGCGATGTGGGAGGAGGTCATGGGGACAACGATCCAGCATCAGCACGACCTGGCCGAGTTCGACTACGGGCTTCCGGGCACTGGAGATGACTACCCCATGTACTACGTCTCCTGGGAGGACTGCCAGGATTTCGTGGAAGCCATGAATGCCCTTGATCCAGCCCACGAGTACCGCCTTCCGAGCGAGGCGGAGTGGGAGTACTGCTGCAGGGCCGGGACAACAACCCGCTTCTTCTGGGGGGACGATCCGGGCTGTACCCTGATCGATTCATTCGCCTGGTATGTGTACAGCTCGTGGGGCGAGACCCATCCCGTTGCCCAGAAGACCGCCAATGCCTGGGGTCTGTACGACATGACCGGCAATGTCTTCGAATGGTGCCAGGATTACTGGTACAGCGACTATACCGGAGCTCCTGCAGACGGAAACCCGTGGATGGAGCCATCCGGAACCAGCCACGTCCTACGCGGCGGCAGCTTCGACGTCGAGGACCTGTACTGCCGCTCTGCGAGCCGCCAGGTCATCGCCCCGGGCGGATGCGACTACGAACTGGGCTTCCGTCTTGCGAGGTCAGTACGTTGATCATCCCTGGCCCTTTACACGCTCCGGCCGTTCCGTCCCGTGCCTCGCGCGGTAGAGTCGGATTTATCCGGGAGGGGAGGGTCACATGAAGCTCCTGGCGGGTTTGTTGTGCACTATGGCAGTCGTCGCGGCGGCACAGAGGTCGGAGAACTCGACTCTGTCGTTGTACGGCGACAGGGCGTTCAGGCCGGACTCCTGCACGCTCTGCATCATCACCGATCTGGGTGACACACTGGTTTTCGCCGATCAGCCCGGCCCGGAATACATGGAGGACTACGCAGCCTACGAGCTGTCCTCCTTCCTGCCGGAACAGAACTGCTGGGTGATCTCGAAGACCTGCTACGAATGGGCTGTAACGCTTCTGGTGGACGGTACCGACGGCAGAATCAACCGGGCCATCTCGCACCCGGAGACGAGCCCCGACGGGACCCGCCTGCTCTGCGCCAACGAGGACATAATGGTCGGCTACCTCAGCAACGGCATCCAGGTGTGGCGGGTGGACCCGGACAGCCTCGCACTGGAGTTCCAGGACCTCGACGTGCCGTGGGGGCCTGTCGATGCCGGGTGGGCGGGCGACAGCCTGATAGTCTTCGGGAAACTCACATACGACATGCATCTGAATGAGTACTCGACCCGCCCCGGGAGCCTGCGGCTGTCCGCAGACGGTGTCTGGACGATGGATTAGGGGAATCCGGAGAAGTTCGGGAAGGGGATGGCATGAAGCTCCTGGCGGGTTTGTTGTGCACTATGGCGGTCGTCGCGGCGGCACAGAGTTCGGAACAATCGACTCTGTCGATGTACGGCGACAGGGCGTTCAGGCCGGACTCCTGCACGCTCTGCATCATCACCGACTGGGTGACACGCTGGTGTTCGCGATCAGCCCGGCCCGGACTCCATGGAGGACTACGCAGTCTACGAGCTGTCCTCCTTCCTGCCGGAACAGAACTGCTGGGTGATCACGGAAGACCGGCTGCGAGTGGGCGGTCAGCTCCTGGTGTACGGGCTCGGACGGCAGACATCGACGAGGCTGTCTCGCACCCGGAGCCCGAGCCCCGACGGGACCCGCCTCCTGTGCTCCTACGAAGACCTCGTGGCCGGGTTCACTGGAACGGCATCCAGGTCTGGCGGGTGGACCCGGACAGCCTCGTGCTGGAGTTCCAGGACCTCGACGTGCCGTGGGGGCCTGTAGACGCCGAATGGATCGATGACGGAAGGATCGAGTTCGAGAAGCTCACCTTCGACTGCGTTCGGAACAGGTACTCGTCGCGCCCCGGGTGGCTGGAGCTCTCCGATGACGGGATCTGGACGCCGGATGACGAGACTGACTGGTAGCGGAGGGGATTCCATGGCGGGCTTACGCCGGGTTGGAGTCTGTCCGGACAGACGCACATTCATGATGGTTGTAAGTCCTGACGGTGCAACAACAGGCCGGAGGGGGTGCCTGTGAAAAGGATCGCAATTGCCATTCCCGCCCTCGCCTTTGCAGCAGCCCTCACGGCCGGGTGCAGAGACCACGAGTGCACCAGGTACGCAGATGCCGGACAATCAGATCCAGCCCCTGCTCTCGCCCGACAGCAGCTTCGTGCTCACCGTGCCGCGGCAGGAGGATCCCGACGGCCATCTCTTCTGGCGGGTCACCATAGCCGACACCTCGGGAACCGTTGTGTTTGTGGACACCTCGTCGGAATTCGTCGGCAACCTGAACGTTTACTGGAAATGGGACCGGGACGGGCGGGCGTGGCTCTACAACAGCGACGACGGTCTGGTTCACTTCTACTCGGACGAGTCGGGCTCCTGGTCGCACACCGTCTACGGTCCCGCCGGCCAAACCCCGGCTCCAGGGCTGCCGGAGCCGCCGGCCGGCCTCTTTCCCGGTTACGTCGACGAACAGGAGCAATGATGAGAATTGCATCCGTACACCTGCCTCGCTGGTTCTGCGTCCTGCTCGCAGCGGCATTCCCGGCGTTCTGCGGAGCGTTTGCCACTGGCTCGGCGCCGGGGCGGCTGGCCTCCCCTGACGGCTCGTGCCTCCTCGAGGTCCGGGCCGGAACCGGTTCCACCGGTGCACCCGAGTGGGAGATCTCCATCTCCGGCTCATCCGGAGAGAGCCTCCTCGACGGGCGTGCTTCGATGGAAGGAGATACCGCCCGCATCGCATGGGATGAAGAGGGCAGGGCCTGGCTGTTCGACGAAGGCTGCGGGGGCATCTGGTTCTGCGAGCGGTACGAGAGCGGCTGGCTCCTGACGGACTGGCGCGACCGCTACCTCTGGTACGACCTTCCCGAGCTGCTGCCTCCTGAAGACCTGTTCCGGAAGGGATCCGCCAGGCGGATGGTGACCATGGAGCAGCGGGATGGATACTCGATCTTCACATGCCTGCCGCGTATCGCTCTCGACATCCCCGTGCTCGCCGACTCCCTCGCCGCCTTCGCGGGAACCCGCGCCGACAGGTTGAGGACCTATGCCACGAGCCCGGCCGAGGACCGCGCCCCGGCCGACGCCGAACTCACCTACAGGATGCTCTACAGCAGAGAGCCTTCGCCCGAAGGCCTGATCTGCATCCTGGGGAGCGACTTCTCGTACGCGGGGGGAGCGCACGGGATGTACTGGTTCCAGTCGTTCATCTTAGACACCCGCACCGGGACCTTCGTCGAACCGCTCTCGCTGGCGGGGGACTCCGCGGCGCAGGAGGCATTCTGCAGTGCGGTGGCGGAGTCGCTTGCGGTCATGCTGGCCGGGGATGTCGAGCACATCGATACCGGCGCGTCATGCGACCCTGCGAACTACAGGACGGTGCTTCCTATTCTTGATGCCCAGGGAGGCATCGGCGGCCTGAGGGTGATCTTCGACGTCGGACAGGTGGCCTGCTACGCCGCATGCGAGCAGGAGGTAGTTGTGACTCCATGGCCCCCGGCCGTGCCCGGGAAGGAGAGCGAAGGAAGATGACCGGCCTGAAAGCCGCCCTGGTCGCATCGATCCTCATGACCCCGGTCTGTCTTGCTTCGGCCAGGGACGACCTCTATCCCCCGCTGCCCGGCGAGGGCGCTGATGACCGGCCTCCCATGCTGCCCGAACTCCTGATAGAGGATTCCGGCCCGGGCTGGGAGTACAGCCTCTCCTGCCCGGAGATCCCGTCGGACATCGCATTCCTGAGAGACCTGGTCGTAGAATCCATGACGACGATGAAGGACGAGTTCTCCTCTTATGCCGAGGCCGACTTCGCCGAATGGGGTGACGATTCCGGCTTCATGACCCGGACGTTCGAGGCCTTCATGGGCTTCCCGCCCGTGCCCGAAGGGATGCTCGCAGCCACCTGCGGCTGGTACGAGTACTCCGGCGGAGCGCACGGCAACACAGGCAACAGGCTCTGGCGGTTCGAGCACGACGTCTATTCGGGAGGGCCGGTACCCTGGGCCGGGATCGGCACCAGGGACATCCTGGCCGATTCGGCCGAACTCGTCGCGCTCTCTGAGCTGGTCGTGGACAGCCTGGCGGAGTCCCTGGGCGAGTTCGCCGACATGGACTGGATAATGAGAGGGGCGGGACCCGAGTGGAGCAACTACGATCTGCTGCTGCCCGTGCCTGACTCCATCGGGGCGCTCGCTGGGTTCAGCATCTATTTCCCGGACTACAGCGTAGCCCCCTACGTGGCCGGCCCCCAGGAGGTCTTCATCCCCATCGGACTCCTCCGGCCCTGAGAGTTAGTGGCGAGCAGCGAGTGGGGGAGTGGGGTCTGACCCCATTCAGAGTCATACGCATGCACATCAACATCATAGTGCTGAAAGTAGCCTGACCCCGGTACCCGTTGATCCCGACCTCTTGCACCCGGGTGCAGCGATACGTGAAAGGAGAAGCTGATGATGCCGGACGGGCTCGAGATCCGGCCCTTCGACCGGACCAGCGCTTCAGACGACGACTGCCGGGCCCTCTGGACCTTCGCCATGGGGGCGATTCGCGAGGTCATACCCGACGAACCCGAATTCCCGTTCGACGACTGGATCAGGATATTCCGCACGACCAACTCGACATCCGAGACGCTCGGATGGGCTGTATGGGATGCGGACGGCCGGCGGGTGCTCGGCTCCGCCAGCCTTTCAGTGACCTCGTATGATTCTGTGAATGCTTCTCTTCACATATCGGTCGATTCGTCGATCCGGCGAATGGGCTTCGGGAGCAGGATGCTCGGCCTGGCGGTGGATACGGCGGAATCCAGGGGACGCACGGTCCTGAAATGCCAGTCGAACGAGGGATGTCCGGCGGGGGAATCGTTCCTCGAGCGGACGGGAGCCAGAGTCGAGTCGGAGAGCCATACCAACAGGCTGCTGCTTTCCGAGGTTGACGGTCTGCTCCTGAAGAGCTGGCTCGAGCTGCCGAGGGGTTCCTGCCCGGAATTCGAGATCAGGACCTGGCGGGACGGCATCCCCGAGGACCATCTGGAGGACGCGCGCAACTTCTTCCAGGAGATCTATGACGCCGATCCGGCAAAGGATGGAATCCCGAAGAGAGACATCCGCTATACAACCGATATGGTGCGGGACGGGAACAGGATGTTCACGGCAGGCGGGAACCGATCCCTCGCGCTGGCCGCGGTATCGAAGGAAAGCGGCCTTTTGATGGGATACACCCAGGTGTCCTGGCATCCTTCGAAATCCCTGACCGTCAACCAGTGCTTCACGGGGGTGCGGCCCGCGTTCAGGCATGCCGGCCTGGCGAGGAGGCTGAAGGCGGAGATGCTCGCGAGGATCGGGAGCGAGATCCCGGCGGCCGAGTCGATCAGGTCCGGCAACGACGACGACAACGAGGCCATCATGAAGATCAACAGGGAGTTCGGATTCAGACCGTTCATCGCCAAAAAGGACTGGATCCTGGAGATCCTTCTCGCGCAGAGAGTACCTGCACGGCCTGGATGAGAATACCAGCGGTCTGACTGCCTCCGGGCAGTAGAGGGCCTGTCTGGCGGACGCAGCTGCAGCCGGGCTCTTCCCCGAGGAGCGGGGTCAGACCCCATTTCCAGCCATACGCATGTACAGCAACACCATGGTGCTGAAAGTGGCCTGACCCCAGGCCGGGCCTGAAGGGCGATCGGATATCTGCCCCTGGAGTTAGGATCAGTAGTTAAAACCGATCCTAACAAAGCGATCCTGACGGAGGTCAGCCTATCGCGTTCTCCCAGGCGCCCGGGATCTCGGACGGGAAGGACCAGCGGAGGATGTGCGCCTGGTCGGCGACGTACAGGCCGCCCCCGGCGGGGTCGCCGTAGCCTTCCCATGTGTGGAACGGGACCTCGTTCAGGCAGTCGTCCGACGCGATGGTCTTCGTCTTCTTGTCCGGCTGTGTCTCCAGCTCGAGCATGGCATCCGAGAAGCGGCTCTGTGCGGCGACCTGGGTCTGCAGGGTCTTCACCTCCGCGAACATGACCTGGCGGAAGACCTTCCCGGGGCGGTGCGTCGCATACCAGGCGTACTCTACCGGGGTGAGGTTGGATACCAGGAGGAGCTGGATCGGCGACATGACGAGATAGATATGGGGATGGCGCTCCGCCTGGGCGGGGCTTCCGGCGGCTGCCGCCACCTCGGCCGGGGACATCTCCTCGAAGCACCTGTCCGACCTGAATGAATGCAGGCGGACCCCGGGCTCCATCTCCATGACCTCTCCGGCGGTCTTCACCAGGAATATCCTGCGATAGGCCTCGATCGGCGTGCAGGAGAATGCGTTGTTGGAAAGGGCGGTCTTGGTGCGCTTGCCGGCTGCTGCGGCGGCAAGGGCGCTTGCCGTGTCGCCATCCGCGTCCCGCCATCCGCCTTCGACGAGGTACTCGAATTCCGGTCGACCGTCCCTGACGCCCAGCTCCACGAAGACCTTGCGCCCCCTGAAATGCTTGCCCGAACCCGGGCTGCCGTGCCGGGCGAAACCCTCGATGCCGAGCGAGGTGGCGGTGATGACTCCAAGCGGGATGGAAAGAACAAGATGAACGTCAGCCATATGACACTCCTTTCCTCTCAGCATGACGGGAAAGCCTGGCGTGATTCCATCGACCCCGGCTTCCCCCTGCGAAGCGTTCCGCCATCTACCGCACGGCCGGATTCCGAGGGGTGCTCCGGAGATCAGCTCCCCGGGGCTCCCGGAAAGGCGTCAGGCCTTCGGCGTCCTGGTCGGCTGCTTGTCCTTCTTCTGCTTGTCGACCTTGGCCTGCTTCACCTCGTTCTGCTTCTGCCCCTTGGCCTTGTCCTTCTTGCCCTTCTTGTCGCCCACTTGTGACCCCTTCCAGTACGGTCAGTTGCCAGATGATACGGGAGAAGATCGAAACATTTACGGCCCCGTCATGGTCCGGCTCGAGAGCCCGCCGGGAGCGGGTTTCCGCACCGTCACCGGACGGGCTCCCGCCCGATGCGATCCAGTCGCACCCGGGAGGCCCGAGTTCGATCACGTCCCCGTATCTGCCCCACTTCTTCACATGCTGTCTCCGCAGCCCCTCGCCGGTCATCCCGGGCTCTTCCGTCTCTCCTCCGGGGTGTGCCGCCCCGTGCAGCGAAGGCGTGACCACCCGGAACAGCCGACTGCATGACTGTAATCCTATAATGCCATTTCGGACCCATGTCACCGGACCCCGACCAGGTGCAGCACAGGAGGGCATCCCGACCGGGTGCGGGAGACAGGGGTCTGTTGTGCGGATGACGTGCGGACGCCGGGAGCATGCGTATCCATTGCACCAGCCCGATCCGCCTCTCCCGGGGGGATTCATTGACTCTCCGCGGAACTCCCGGAATGATCCCGGAAGGGGTTCATGTGAGAGGGAGGGAAGATGGCAGTCAGGACAGCCCTTGTTGCAGCTTCGGTCTGCGTGGTATCCGCGATCTGTCCGGCGGGCGCCGGCGATCTGGCTGAATCCGGTTTGCCCCTGCATCCCTACTCGATGATCGGCGCTCCATCCGAGGACATCGTGCAAGGGATGTCGGAGGCGATCACTCCTCTGGATGCCGCCGGGTTCGCGGTGGCGGCGCTGACGGACTTCGGCGTCACGGACATCCTCGTCTGCGAAGTGCATTCCATCGAGGCCCCTCTGACCGGATACCTCGTCGACGCCCTGGGATCGCTCTCCATCCTGGGGGCAAGGTACGATACCTTCAGGGTCGGCATACGCGACGGGCGCGAGAGCGATGGCACCTTCGCCCCGGCGGGAGAGCAGTTCGCCTTCCTGGCCATGGGCGTGGATGCGGATGGAGCCGTCTGCTGGATCCCGGCACCCGGCCCGGGCTTCGCCCAGGTCGAAGGCATGCTGTACGACGAGGTTCTGCTCGATTACGAGTTCCTGCTGTGGCGGGAGGACTTCGAATCCCTCGGGACGAGGTACCCGCGGGATCCAGCCGATCCCACGGCGGACGCGCCGGCAGAGTGACCCTCCGTGGTCGGTCCTGTCGCCGGTCCAGCCCGGACCGGTGTCGCTGCTCGTCCGGGAGTGTCCGCGGGCGCTCCCCGCATCGCGATGACGCCCTGATGAACAGGGAGATCGAGCCTTGATCCCCGCTCCGGGAAGGGCCGTCAGGTGGCTCCCCCCTCTGCTGGCCGGATTCTTCCTGCTTCTGATCGCTGCGAGGGTTGCCCTCGAGTTCACCGCCTCATCCGTATGGGACGACGCGTATTTCTTCACGAGGTACGCGGACAGGCTGACGTCGGAGGGAAGGCTCGCGTTCAACCCGGGCGGCGAAGCTACATACGGCCTGACCTCGCTTGCCTTCCTCGTTCCCGTGGCCTCCCTCAGGGCCGCCCTCCCCTCGAATACGGTCCTGCCGCTGCTCATGTCCTCTTGTCTCTTCGGGCTGACACTGACCGGCCTGCTCGTAGCCATCGCCGGAAGGCTCACCACGGATGCGGGTGCCGCCGCGCGGAGAGCCGCGGTCCTGCTCGTACTCTTCTGCCTTTCCTTCGCATCGGGGAGCTTCAGTGAACATTTCACGAGCGGGATGGACACCACATTCGCAGCCTCGTACATGGCCGCCTATGTACTGCTCAACCTCCGCGGGAGCGGTGAGGGATCCGCCGACAGGTCATTCCTGACCGGCATCGTCGGGGGCGCCGCATTTCTCGTGAGACCGGACCTGCTGATCTTCACGACTGTCGCTCCCGCTTTCGTGCTCTTCTCCACCCGCGGGCCCGGCAGGCGGAGGGCCGCCATGACTCTCACGGCCTCCTGCGTCACGGCCGCAGGCCTGATGGCGGCCTGCTGGATGCTCCTGGGTTCACCTGTCCCGCTGGCCTTCTTCGTGAAGTCGCCCGGCTTCTACGGCGGTTCGTTCCAGGCAGCGTACTGCCTCGAGTCCTCCAGGCAGCTCTTCCATTTCCTGATCTCGTATCCGGCAGTCTTCGGGACCATCGCACTCGCCTGGGCAATCGATCCCGGGGGATGGCTGCGGAGCCTCCCGGCCTTCCAGAAGGGTCTCCTCGTCTCCACGGCGCTCTTCATCCTCTACGAGCTCGTCTGCGTGACCCAGGTGATGCCCTTCTCGCAGCGCTTCTTCTTCCCGTCCATCGTCCCCCTGACTGCTGTCGCGGTCTGTTCCGGCAGATTCGCATACGGGAGACTCGGGGAACGCATCAGACAGATCTGCCCCTCCCCTGCATCGGGTGATCGCCGCCGCATCTGCAAGGTCGCCTTCTCCCTCGCATTGTTCTTCTCGACAGGCCCCGCAGTCGAAGCGCTGGTGTCCGATCTGAGGCATCCGCCCGCCGACGGATACCTGTGCTTCGACGTGGAGTACGAGCAGGAGATGTGCTGGACCCGGTACTGGCCTTCGCTCGCGGAGGTATCCGATCTGCCGGACGATCTGGTCATCGCCGCGACGGAGGTCGGGCACATCCTCGCCCTGAACGGGGGCAAGACGGTGGCGGACATGACGGGCTTGAACGAGGTCTGGATAGCCCGGAACGGCTTCTCCGCGAGCTATCTCCTCGAGACATACGAGCCGGGGATCATCTTCATGCCCCATCCGGACTACGTCGACATGCGCCACGAACTCGAGGAGTGCCCCGCCTTCCGTGAACGCTACCTCCTCGTCCAGTATCCTGACAGCTGCTTCATCCTCGATGTCGCCCTGGACCGTGAAGGCAGGTATTTCGAGGAGCTGCGCGGGATCTACCCCGGTCCGGAAGCCCCCTGACCGGATGCCCGGGATCGGATCCCCCGCCTTGCGCGTCGGCTGACCCGTTCCGGCCCGGGAGGTGTATACTCGCCCGTGGTAACGCCCCCAACTCATGAGAGAGGCATGGTCGGCCCGAGATGAGATCAACCGCCCTCGCGATCGCGTTCCTGCCTCTCCTGGCGGTTTCGTCACCGGCAGGGATACCGCCCGGGTACTACGACCCCGCCGCGGGGCTTTCCGGTGAAACCCTCAGGGCCGCCCTGCACGGCATAATCGACGACCACGACGCGATCAGCTACGACGAGATCTGGCTCGCCTTCTACACCACCGACGACAGGCCAGACGGATATGTCTGGGACATGTACTCCGACATTCCCGGGCGGCACGCCTCCCTACCTCTACACCTTCGGTGACGACGAGGGGGGATCAGCGAGCGGGGAGGGCGAGGGCTACAACCGCGAGCACTCATGGCCCAGCAGCTGGTTCGACGACCAGGCCCCGATGAGGACGGACCTCTTCCACATCGTGCCCACCGACATCTACGTGAACAACCGCCGGGGGAACTACCCGTACGGCGAGGTGTCGTCGCCGACGTGGACCTCGCTCAACGGCAGCCGTCTGGGGCCGTGCTCGTGGCCGGGCTACTCCGGGACGGTCTTCGAGCCCAGGGAGGATTTCAAGGGCGACCTCGCCCGCAACTATTTCTACATGACCACCCGTTACCTGGGGGAGGACGCGGGCTGGCCCGGGAGCCCGATGACCGACGGGGCGCAGCTCCTGGAGTGGGCGGAGGGTCTTCTGATCGCATGGCACCTGGACGACCCGGTCAGCACCAAGGAGCTCGACCGCAACGAGGCCGTCTACGACATCCAGAGCAACAGGAACCCGTTCATCGACCATCCGGAGTACGTGCTGATGATCTACGATCCCATGGCGATCGAAGGCCCCGACCCGCTCTGCGCCGTCCTCGATGCCGGGGTATCGCCCACCCCCTTCGCATTTGCGGCAGGAATCGATTTCACGCTGGCTTCCCCCTCGACCGTGGACGTCATGGTCTACGATGCGGCCGGCAGGCTCGTGGATCCTCTCATGGACGACGCATGGCTGCCTGCGGGAGTTTGTTCCGTCTCCTGGGACGGGTGCGGACCGGGCGGGGAGTACGTTCCGAACGGGGTGTACTTCTGCAGGATCTCGACCCCGTCGGACGAGGCCGTCTGCACGATGCTGCTGTTGAGGTAGGGATCGGGGGCGGCCGTCGCCGCCCCCTGCCCGCTCTCCTATTCGCTGGCCTTGATGGCCGCCCAGGTCCCGTCCGCCAGATCCGCTCCCGACCAGGTCACCACGAGCACGGGCCACAGGGACTCGTCGGGGGAGTCGCTCGACCAGAAGCCGGGCACGCTCGAGCCCGTGGTCCCCGTCGAAGTGCAGTAGATGCCGTGGTTCGGGTGCGAACCCTCGACCCAGGCCTGGACGAACGCCGTGACGTCCGTCTGGTGCCAGGATTGGGCGGAGGGCCATGATCCGGTTATCGAGGGCGAGGTGCCGTAGGCGGGCTGGGTGTTGTACGTGACGGTATCCCCGCTCCAGGCCTCGTCTATGAGATAGAAGACGGGCTGACCCGACGGGGTGCCGTAGAAACTGAGGCAGTAGAGCATCATCTGGGCGGACTGGACGGTGGAGCCCGGAGGGATCTGGGACAGGTCCCATTCGATGAGCGTCCGGTCGTAGCACGACCCGTACCTTCCGAAGTAGATGTGGGTCGGCCCGCCGTTGGGATTCGTGACGTCCGGCAGGCAGTCGCAGATGTACGCGTCCTGGACCGGAGTGAGTTCGACGACATCCGCCATGCAGGCGAAGCACAGGACTGACAGCACCAGCAGAGATTTCACGGCACCCTCCTTGTTTCCAGCAACGTTCTAGTCGTTGCTGGAAACATCACGAGAGGAGTATCGTGTTGTCAACAACAAGGAACAGGAGGAACATCAGGCTGTCAGTCAGGCCTTTACCGGATCGTGCCTCCGGGTTATCTTGTTGCTGGAAACGGGAGGTGCGGATTGAACAGACCGGACAGACTGCCGCGCAGTTTCGGAAGGATATGGGAGCTGCTATCGGCGGCGGACGGGGAGACCCGCTCGAGGAGGAGCCTGGCCGCGAGGATGCAGATCTCCACTCACACACTCCAGCGCATCCTGAAGGAAGGCGACGTCCCGGACCTCGCGCAGCCCCAGTCGGCCTACATCAGGGGCTCCTGGGTCAGGACGATCACGAGGATCGCATGCGGACTGGGCATCGATGCCGTGGAGCTGGTGCGTTCGACGGGAACGGTGATCGACCCTCGGACGGCCGGCATGATCGAGTCCGAGCGCGTGCGGTTCCGCGGCACGGAGAGGTCCCGCGGGGGAGACGCCGGAAGACAGGAGCTGCGATCTCGCCGGGTTCATCCTCTCGCTTCTCTCACCCGGTGCGAATGCCGGGCGGGACGGGGATGCAGCGCGGACAAGGCTGCAGGAGTCGATCGAAGACTATCTGGTGGCCTCGGGAGTGACTCCTCCCGGGATGGCGGGCGGTGAGGACCTGGCTGCCGGGACGTTCTGCCGTTCCTGCATGACTTCACTGAGCAGCGGGCACAGCAGGGGCGCCTCGGATGCCTACTGCCGCTGGTGCTCGGACGCCTCGGGGAACCTGAAGCCGGCAGGAGAGGTGAGGGAGGTCCTGACGAACTGGTTCATGCAGTGGCAGAAGGGCATCTCCAGGGACGAGGCTTCCAGGAGGGTGCGCCACTACATGCTCGCGATGCCCGCCTGGTCTGATCTGGAGAGGGATCCCGCGAACCGCTGAGATCCACCCGGCTCCCGCCGCATCATCCCGATCGATCAGATCCGGGTTGTCACGACCGACAAGTCGGGGTCCCCTGCGGGACTCCTTCCTGGTCTGCCTCCGTCAGGTCCCGGCGATCTGGAGGCTGGGCCGGGAGTCCAGGATGACCGAGGGGTCCTCGAGGGGCTTCTGCAGCACGAACCGCGAGTAGATCCGCGATCCGTTCCGCATCGTCTCGTTGAAGGTGTGCGTGCCCTGCATTCCGGCAAACTCGTTGAACATGTGCCGCAGGACGGGTGGGACGACCCTGGTTATGAGCTCCTTCTTCCTGTCGTTGTCGAGCTCGAGGGCCTTCAGAACGTTGATGCTGATGTCCTCCTCCTCCACCAGGGACAGCCCGCATTCCTCGAACAGCAGGCGCAGCTTCGGGAGCTGCTTCGGGGAGTGGTAGTCGGTATAGAGGAAATGGCCACCCGGTTTCAGTATCCTGGCCACGCCCTCGAGGAACGCCTTCATCGACGGATAGCAGTGGGATGACTCGACGTTGATCACTGCGTCGAACTCGCCCGAAGGGAACTGCATGTCCCCGGCGTCCCCCCTGACGAAGGAGAGGCCGTCGGTGCGATACTTCGCCGAGCAGAACTCTATCCCCTTGGGGGAGAAGTCCATCCCGGTCATGGATCCGGGCTTGAGATAGCGCTTCACGTAGTTCGCTCCGCCGCCGCGGCCGCAGCCGATCTCGAGTACCTTCCTGCCGGTCAGGTCGACTGCTCCGGCAACCCGGTCGTAGAGCTGGATGCAGTACCGGTTCGGCTCGTCCCCCGGATCGAGCTCGATCCGGTCGGCCTCGTCGAGCCCGGCCCAGCCGTAGTTCATGAAGATCATGTCCTCGCCGCGATCGATGCGAGTCATCTGGTCGTACCATCTCCGGATTATCGGAGCCTGCAGCCTCTGAAGGCTGCTGTAGATGAACCCTGCGAACGTCATATGCATGCTCCGAAATCGATCGCGTGAGGGTGGATTTGAAATGGAAATGCAATTACAACAATAATATAAGCCACGAGGAAATACCCCGCAAGCCCGGCCCGGCCATGCGGGTTCTCCTGCACCTGATAGCCATTCCTGTCCTCGGTGGTTCCCGCGCCCTTCCGCGTGACCGGCCCCGCGTGGAGATCCCGGCCGCATCCAGGATCCGGGCGTGAGGGATCGGCTGCCGGGACCCCCGTACTCGGATGCGGGTACCCGGGAGGCCGCAGGGTTGTATCTTCGACGGAGCATGAGAAGCATCGAACTGCCGCTTTCGTTCGTGAAGCCCTACTGGAGGCGGTCACTCGCGGCGCTCCTGCTCCTGGCCGCTCTCGTCGCGATGGACCTGGCCATACCCAGGCTCATCCAGAGGCTCATCGACCGGGGCATAGCGGGAGGCGACCAGGGCGAGGTGATCCGCACCGGGCTGCTGATGCTCTTCCTCTCGGTCGCCGGGACGCTGTTCGCCGTAGGCAACAACGTGCTCTCGGTCAGGGTCGGCGAGAGCGTGGCCCGGGACATGCGGCGTGCCGTGTTCACGAAGATCCAGTCCCTCTCGTTCGCCGAGCTGGACCGCATGAAGACCGGCCAGCTGATGGTCCGTCTCACCAGCGACTCCGCCGCACTGCAGAGGCTCACGCAGATATCCCTCCGCATCGGCACACGTGCGCCGCTGATGATGATAGGCAGCCTCTTCCTGATGATAAGGACGAGCCCCGGCCTGGCCGTCTCCATGCTCCCCCTGCTGCTCGTGACCTCCGCCGTCATAGTCTTCTTCGTCCCCAGGATGGAGCCGCTCTACCGCGCGGTCCAGGCCCGGCTGGACAGGTTGAACACCGTGCTGCACGAGAACATCGCAGGCGTCCGCCTGGTGAGGGCGTACGTCAGGAGCGACCTCGAGGACGGGCGTTTCGACGAAGCCAACACTGCCTTCGCAGGAGACTCCACCAGGGTGATGAAGTTCATGGCCGTCATGACGCCGCTTCTGACGATGCTCGTGAACACCGGGATCGTGGCGGTCGTCTGGGCCGGCGGGATGGAGACAATCCGGGGCGGCATGACGACGGGGCAGCTCGTGGCGTTCGGCAACTATCTCCTCAGCACCATGACGCCGCTCGTGATGATGACCAACCTCGCGAGCGTCTGGGCGAACGGCCTCGCCTCCTCCCGCAGGCTGCTCGAGGTGCTGGAATCGGAATCGTCCGTGACGGAGAAGCCCGGCGCCCTGCCGGTGCATCCGGGCACGCCCGGCCGCGTGTCGTTCGAGGGAGTCTCCTTCCGGTACCCCGGAAGCGGGGCGGACGTCATCACAGGCGTAGACCTGGAGATCGAACCCGGCCGCGTCACCGCCTTCCTCGGCGCCACAGGCGCAGGCAAGACCTCCATCGTGAACCTGATCCCGAGGTTCTACGACCCCACGGGCGGCAGGATACTCCTCGACGGCACGGACCTCCGGGACCTCCGGCTCCCGGACCTGCGAAGGGCCGTAGCCGTGGTGCCCCAGGAGTCGGTCCTCTTCTCCGGCACCGTGAGGGACAACGTCGTGTTCGGGAGGCCCGGGGCGACGGACGGGGAGGCCCGTGAGGCAGCCATCACGGCCGACGCGCTGGACTTCATCCTCGCGCTCCCGCGTGGCTGGGAGACCAGGGTCGAGGAGCGCGGAGTGAACCTCTCCGGAGGACAGAAGCAGAGGATCGCTATAGCCCGGGCCGTCCTCCTGCGGCCGAGGGTGCTGATACTCGACGACAGCACGAGCTCGGTCGACGTCGAGACGGAGACCAGGATCCACGCCGCGCTGGCCTCCGCCCTGCCCGGATGCACGAGGATCCTGGTGGCACAGCGGATCAGCACGGTGCTCGAGGCGGACCGGATCGTGGTCCTCGACGGCGGCCGCGCCTGCGCCTCCGGAACCCATTCCGTGCTGCTCCGGGAGAGCCCGGTCTACAGGGAGATCTTCGAGTCGCAGCTGGGGGACCCTGCTTCGGAAGGCGGCGGCTCGTGAGCGGAGGCCCCCGGGAGTACGGGATGCCGGACGCGAGGTCGATGATGAGGCCCAGGAGGCCGGCGATGGTGGGCCGCATCGAGGAGGCGCGCAACCCCCGCGGGGCGCTCGTCCGTCTTGCGGCCTACCTGCGCCCCTTCCGGGGCTCGCTGCTCCTCGTGGCGCTGTTCGTGATCGGCTACACGTCGGCGGGCCTCGCCGGACCCTGGCTGATGGGCGTGGCGATCGACAAATACGTCATCCCGCAGAGACCCGACGGGCTGCCGCTGATCGCACTGATCATGCTCGCCTCCTATCTGGTCTCGAGCCTGCTCCACGCATCGGCAGACCGGCTGATGGCCTCGATATCGCAGAAATCCCTGATGCTGCTGCGCAGGGAACTCTTCTCCAGATTGCAGGAACTGCCGATCGCCTTCTTCGACAGGACTCCGGCCGGCGAGCTGATGAGCAGGCTCACGAACGACATAGACGCCATCAACCAGGCGGTGTCGCAGAACGTGACCGCACTCCTGGCCAGCATCCTCTCGCTCGGAGGAATACTGACGGCCATGTTCCTGCTCGACGTCCCGCTGACACTCGCCGCGCTCGCCGTCATCCCGGTGATGGTCCTCTTCACCGGATTCGTCGCGAGGTACACCCGGCGCGGGTTCAGGGATCTGCAGAAGCACCTGGGCGGCATGAACGGGATGATGGAGGAGGCGATAGGCGGCCAGAGGATAATCACGGCCTTCGGGCGGAACGGGACCGTGACGGAGGAGTTCGACCGCGTGAACGGGGAGGTGTTCCGGTCCGGCGTCTCCGCCAACAGCTACGCCCTCCTGCTCATGCCGGTGACCAACGCGCTCGGGAACGTCTTCATCGTGGTCATGGCCGGTTTCGGGAGCTGGCTCGCCCTCCGGGACCTCGTGACAGTTGGCGTGATCGCTACGTTCGTCACCTACGGGCGGAACTTCGTCCAGCCCCTACGCCAGCTCGCCAACATGTACAACTCGATCCAGGCCGCACTCGCGGGGGCCGAGAGGATCTTCGAGGTCATCGACACGCCGTCCGAGCCCGGCGTGAAGGGCGGGGGCTGGTCGGGAGCGGTCGAGGGCGAGGTCGAGTTCGAGGATGTGGGGTTCTCTTACGTTCCGGGCACCCCGGTGGTCTCTGATGTCTCCTTCCGGGCGGAGAGGGGGCGCACCGTCGCCCTGGTCGGTCCCACCGGAGCGGGCAAGACGACCGTCATCAACCTGCTGACCAGATTCTACGAGACTGGCTCGGGCAGGATAACGATGGACGGGCGGGACATAAGGGACATCGACCTGGACTGCCTCAGGGGAGGCCTCGGGCTTGTCCTGCAGGACACCTTCCTGTTCGCGGACACAGTCATGGAGAACATACGCTTCGGTCGACCCGGGGCGTCGGACGAGGACTGCATTACCGCCGCGGGAATGGCCGAGGCGGACCACTTCATAAGGCAGCTCCCGGAGGGGTATGCGACCGACCTCTCGGAGCGGGCGGGCAACCTGAGCCAGGGGCAGCGCCAGCTCCTGTCGATAGCGCGGGCTATTCTGGCCGACCCGGCGGTGCTGATACTCGACGAGGCCACGAGCAGCGTGGACACGAGGACCGAGAAGCGGATCCAGGACGCGCTGTCGAGGCTGAGGAAGGGCCGGACCAGCATCGTGATCGCCCATCGACTGAGGACCATCCGCGATGCGGACATGGTGCTGGTGATCGACGGCGGGCGCATCGTCGAGAGGGGAAGGCACTCGGAGCTGCTCGCGCGGAGGGGGTTCTACCACTCCCTCTATTCCGCCCAGTTCAAGGGCGTCGAGCTCTGATCCACCCCCTGCCGGAATAGGCAGGTCCGGCGGCTGTAGAACATTCGTCGGCATCAGTTGTGTGCCTTGCCCCAAGTAGAAAGGATCCGAAGATGAGCCCCAGGACCATGATGTGCCTGATTGCCGCCCTCCCGCTGCTCGCAGGCGCCTGCGGCGATCCGGAACAGCCGGCCGCCGCCGGGCAGATCTCGGTCACGGGATCCGGGCTGGCCAAGGCCGAACCGGACATCGCATTGATCTCGTTCGGCGTGGACGTGACGGCCTCCGATCCAGCGGAAGCTGTCTCGCAGGCCGGCTCCATGATCAACTCCGCCGCCGCAGCCGTTCTCGCCGCGGGCATCTCCGCGGATGACATGAGCACGCAGAGCTACAGCCTCTGGATCGAGGACGTCTACGATCCCGTGACCTACCAGTACACCGGCGAGAAGATCTACCACGTGTCCCAGTACGAGACGCTCGTCGTACGCGATCTTGCGACCGTCGGCGGAGTCCTGTCGACTCTGGTCGGTGCCGGCGTGAACACGATCAGCGGCGTCAGCTTCCAGATCGAGGACCAGTCCTCGCTCTACGACGGAGCCAGGCAGGCCGCCCTGGAGGATGCCGTGCGCCGTGCGGAGAGCATCGCCGAAGGCCTGGGGGTCACCCTGGGAGATGCGATCTACGTATCCGAGTACGGCGGAGGCTACACCGAGTTCGACCAGACCATGGCGAGCGGCGAGACTTATGCAGCATACGCAGATTTCTCCTCGGTGCCGACGATGACTCCGGGTACCTATTCCGTGTCTGCCAGCGTCACGGTCACGTTCGCCATCGAGTAGATTCCTGGTCGGGGAACCCTCGCGGGGCGGCTCTGCGGACATCGCGCGCCGCCCCGGCAGTATCAGGCCCGCCAAATGGATTGGGGAGCGATGAACACGATAGGGCTTCTGCTTGCGGTCTTCATGTCACAGGGTTGAGGCGGGTCGGTCTGTGCCGGGTCGGCATGGAAGAATGTCTGTTCGGGCGAGTACGCCTCTGTCTGGGTGGAGAACGGCGTGCTGTACGAGATGGAGGGCAGCAGCTTCTTCTTCGTGCACATGCAGGTTAGGAACGAATCGGATCGCGGGATCGGGATGGACCTCGGTGAGGACGCCGGGAGGATCGGCCCGATCCAGTACGCCTCCCTCGATACTCCCGTGATGCAGGTCATAGACATCATAGCGCCGGTTCCGCCCGAGGCGTCGGACTCCCTCGCGAGCCTGGCGACGGCCGCCTTCGACCGGGGAGAGCTCACGATCATCCCACCCGGGGGCGCGGCGGACTACTACGCGGACTTCAATGCGGGAGGACGGGCCGACATAGACGCACTCGACGCCCGCTGGCTGATGATCGCCTACGGCGGCTGGCTGGTCGCGACCGATGGCGGGGCAGCCGAGGTGCTGGCACCGGTGGACGGCTTCATCTACATCCCGGCCAGGTTCCCGGTCACATGGGCGGCGGTCGCGCCGGACTGAACTACGGGTTCCTCACCTGAGGACGACGAACCTCGCACTCGCGGCCCGTCCGCCTTCGCGGACCAGGACGACGTAGACGCCCGAAGGGGCTTCCGAGTCCCAGACGGCCTGTGATACGGCGGAGGCCGTGGTGCCGTGGACCAGCCTGCCGGCCTGGTCGAAAACCCTCACGTCTGCCGTGCCCTCTCCCAGGCCCTCTATCGTGAAGGTCACGACTCCCGCGCACGGGGATGGGCCGGCGAATACCGTGAGCGACTGTCCGGATTGGGAACCGGCTCCCTCGAGCCCCAGCGCGTCGCTCGACAGCTCCACCACGCCGAATCCCCGAAGACCCGCGAACAGCTGGGTGTCCGACGACCCGTAGGCGACGTCCCAGACGCACCTGGACTCGATCCCCCCGTCCAGGGGCTGCCACGAGTCCCCGCCGTCCGGGCTCCACCTGACACCTGCCGTGTTGGTGCCTGCGAAGACGTTCTGGTTCCTGCTGCCCAGGACCGACCAGATGAGCCCGCTGGAGCCGGGGCACTGGCTCCACGTCACCCCGTAGTCGAGTGAACGATAGACCCCTGCATCCGTCCCGCAGTAGGCGGTGCCCTCGTCCCAGCGGTAGGAAAGGCAGGGCATGTAGCTTCCGGAGATGCCCGAACCGGCGGAGTAGGTCGCTCCTCCGTCATCCGAGCGGTAGACGCTGGTTCCGAGCTGCTGGAAGGAGACCAGCACGCGCAGCCCGCCCACAGGCGTCTCTGCGAGCTCGACCACGGGGTACAGAGCAGCGGGGAGCCCCGACGGGGACAACCAGTTAGCCCCTCCGTCGATGGTGTACCGGACGCCGCCCGTGGCCGTGCCGGCCCAAGCGCGGTCGGGGTCTTCGGGATCGAAGGCCACGGAGGTCACCTGGGTGCCTGAGAGCCCGGCCGCGTACCAGTTCCAGCCCCAGTCGTCCGACCGGAACACGCCGCTGCCTGTCGCGGCGTAGACCGCAGGCCCCTGGTACTGGTCGCTGGACTCCGGCCAGATGTCGTAGATCGTCCAGTTCGCGAGCCCGCCCGCATACATGAACCAGGTCGCCCCGCCGTCGATGCTGCGCCACAGCCCGTGCGCCTCCCCGCCTGCCAGGAGCGTACCCTCTATCTGCAGGAAGGAGACGGCGTGGATGAAGCAATTCGATATGCCCTGCTGGGATATGACATAGGTGCCGCCGGACCCGCGCCGGTAGATCCCGCCGCTGTGGCCGGCCAGGTAGCCCGCCGATCCGGCGCACCCCGCCTGCCAGTATGAGGCCGTGATGCCCGCCTGGTTCAGCGTCCAGGAGGACCCTCCATTGCTGCTCTCGTAGACTCCGGAGCCTATCACCGGGGCGTACAGGCTCCCGTCGGCCCAGACCGCAGGGGCGTAGCTGGTGCCTGCCACGACCTGGCTCCAGGATGAGCCGTAGTTCGTGCTCATGTAGTATCCGCCGTCGCAGGTGGCGATGAGGATGTTCGAGCTGCCGCCGGGCGAGGAGAGAAGACCCCATCCCGAGCCGGCCGGGCCCACGGGGTTCCAGGTGAGCCCTGCGTCCAGGCTCCTGTAGACGGAGTTCGAGAGGCCGGACATCGCGACGAACATCGTGTCGGGGTGATCGATGCAGAACCCGTAGCCCTTCATGTACCCCGTGCCGAGGCCGACCGTCGTCCAGGTCTGCCCGCCGTCCGCGGACCTCCGGATGCCCTGGTTCGAGGAGAGCCCGGCGATGAGAATGTCCGGATCGGTCCAGTGGACTCCCGCCATGAGGACGTAGGCGCTCGACATCCCGCCGGGTACCTGGCTCCAGCTCTGCCCTTCGTCGGAGGAGAAGTAGAGCCCGGTCCTGGTGGAGGCGTAGAAGCCGCCGGGCTGACCCGAACCCGCGTTGCTCACACTGTTGACCTGCTTCGCCTGGAGGTCGGAAGCCACCCAGTCGATCCCGCCGTTCGTGCTCCTCCACACGCCGCCGGCATCGGGGGCCATCGAGTAGCCGCATCCGGCAACCAGGACCCCGTCATCGAAGGGGAGGGCCGCGATGCCCTTCAGGTTGCCGCCCCACGGCCCGGATCCGGTCCATGTCCCCTCGCCGGAAACGGAGGGTGGAGGGGAGTCGGGCATGAAGCCCGGGAGCGGTCCGGGTCCGGAGGGAAGCACCGAGCCGGTCTCCGGATCGAGCACCACGCCTGCGTCGCCTGCGGACGCCGCGGGCTGGCCGGGCAGGATCAGGCTCATCATCACCGCAGCAAGAAGGAGCAGCATCTCGACCTCTCTCTCCCGCACCTGCGCGGGGCGCATCTCCGAGGAGGAGGCCCGGGGCCTCCGGGATCGTCTTTCTGATGATAAGGGCGGGCGGAGGCGGAGTCAGCGGCGTTCGAGAGGTTCGTTCCCCGGCAGGGCGCCGCGTCCCGCCGGACCCTGCCGCCGCACCGGGCGGGAGAACTCCCTGACGATCCGACGGAGTGGCATACTCCTGACTTGGGTCCGCTGTCCCGAGGAACCATACACGGGGGGTCGGCAATGGCTGGCAGGACTCTTCGCTCCTCGCTCCAGGCAGGCGCTGCCTTATCGGCTTGCGTGCTCTCCCTGGCCATCTCGTCATGCGGAAATAATGACAGGACCGAGCCCGGAGCCGACTCCACGGCAGCCAGGGAGTACCGGATCGGGATGTCCCTCAGCATGTCGGAGGAGACCCCCTTCTTCGTATCTCTCGTCGAGGGCGCCCGCGAGTCTGCCGACAGGCTGGGGGTGACCCTGGAGGTGGCATACGCCGCCGACAGCCTGGAGCTGCAGATTTCCCAGATGAGGGACTTCGTCGACCGGGGAGTGGACCTGATCCTGCTCAACCCTGTCAGCGACGGGATCGCCGGCGAGGTCGAGCAGACCAGCGCCCGGGGCGTGCCCATAATCACGATCGACAGGCGCGCACCCGGGGACTGCATCCTGTGCCACATAGCCTCGGACAACGTGGCGGGCGGAAGGATGGCGGGAGGCTACCTGGCAGAGGCGCTGCATCGCCAGGGCCGGGTGGTCGAGATCATCGGGACGGAGGGATCCTCGGCGGCGGCGGACAGGGGGCGCGGATTCTCGGAAGCGATAGCCTCATACCCTGATATCGAAGTCGTCGCGCGGATCACGGCCGACTTCTCCCGTGACCGGGCGGCCGCCGCCTTCGGCCTCCTGCTCGAGTCCGGCACCGCTATGGATGCCGTTTTCGCTCACAACGACGACATGATCCTGGGAGCTATCCAGGCGGCGAGGGACGCTGGAGCCGCCGATACCATCCTGTTCGTAGGTTTCGATGCGATTAACGAGGCCATTCTCGCAGTCGAGACAGGCGACCTGCTCGCGACGGTCGCCCAGATGCCGGCGGAGATGGGCAGGCTCGGCATCGAGACCGCATTCGAGCACCTCGAGGGGAATCCCGTCCCGGACTCCATAATCGTCGACCTCGCCCTGATAGTCAGATGAGCCGCGGAGCACCGGTTCCCGCATCCGGAGAGCGCTAGTGTCCCATCCCCTCGATTCTAGAAGCGGGATGTCCATCCGCTCCCGCACGCTGCTAGGGTATGCAGTGCTCATGGCGCTCGTGTTCCTCGCGGGAGGGATCGGGCTCCTGCACGCGCATTCGGTGGACGATGCGCTGGACGCGATGAACCTCGGCGCCGACAGGATCCAGTATCTCACCGATCTCCGCATCAGATGGCTCTCGCTCCTCTCGTCCGTGGACGAGATGATCCTCACGCGGCAGTCCTCGCTTGCGGGGACGGACGTATCCCAGCGCCTCTACGAGCTGACAACCTCCGTCCGTGAGACGGGCCGCAGTTTCGGGGAGGCCGACAGCTCCTACGCCGAACTCTCGCGGTGCGTGGAATCCGTGCCGGGGGTGATCTCGGCCATCAGTGAAGCAGCAGTCGCGGGCGGCTGGGCGCGGGCGCAGGTCCTCCGCCATACCGAGCTGGCATCCCTCCAGAGACGATTCGAGCAGATCCTCCGGAGCCTCCAGGAAAGAAACAGATCGCAGGTGATGCTCGATATCGAGGCGACCCGGCACATCCAGCAGAGGACCCGGACCGGCCTCTTCCTCATGGTCCTGTTCGCCCTGGTCTTCGGTCCGGTCGCCGCCGGCATCACCGCCTCGAGCATCGTGCGGCCCATAGAGTTCCTCGCCGGTGCGGTACGCTCCCTCGAACCCGAGGGGTTGAAGCAGAAACTGGTGTTCGACCGCAGGGACGAGATCGGTGAACTGGCCCTTGCGTACAACCTCATGACAGAGAAGCTCCACCAGGTCCTGACAGGTCTCGAGGAGCAGATCAACACCTGCAGACTGGTCGAAGGAGCCCTGCGCACGAGCGAATCCCGCTATCGCAGCCTGTTCGAGCACTCCCCCATCTCCCTGTGGGAGCTGGACCTGGCCGGTTCCGGCGAACTCGCTGGGAACGCGGCGACCGCGAGCTGCAGGGAACCCATCGGTTCCGATCCGCACGCGGAGGCGCAGCATGTGGGGGGGATCTCGGTCGTGGCGGTCAACCGGAGCACTCTCGACCTGATGGAGGCCGTCGACGAACCTGATACGGGCAGGCTGTGCCGCCGCATCTCCGAGGATCTGGGGAGCCATCTGGCGCGGGCGCTGAGGGTCTTCGCCGGGGGAGGGACCGCATACGGTTCGGAGGCGAGGATAACCACGCTGAAGGGGAGGACGCTCGACGTCATAGCGCACATCGCCGTGCCTCCCGAGCAGGCGGGACTCTTCTCGCGGGTCTTCGTCTCCATCCTGGACATGACGGCCCGCAAGGAGATGGAGCAGGCTCTGCGCAAATCCGAGGAGCAGTACTACCGCGCGCAGAAGATGGAGGCGGTGGGCAGGCTCACGGGAGGGGTCGCCCACGATTTCAACAACATACTGACCGTTATAATCGGCAACTGTGACATCGCATTGTCCGAGCGGGGGATAGCGCCGTCGCTCGTGCAGCGGATCGAGCAGATCAGGTCTGCGGGACTGAGAGCCGCGTCGGTGACGGAGCAGCTCCTCGCCTTCAGCCACCAGCGGGTCTCCAAACCCGGTCCCGTCGCTCTGGCCTCCCTCGTCAGGGGTATCTCCGACATGCTCGAACGCATCCTGGGGGAGAACATCGAGCTCGTCCTCGACCTCGAGCATCCGGTCCCCACCGTCATCGTCGACCCGGGTCACATGGAGCAGGTGATAATGAACCTGGCGGTGAACGCGAGGGATGCCATGCCGGAGGGGGGCCGGCTGGGGATCTCCCTGTTCAGCGCAAGCGTGGACGAAGCCTATTGCGACGGGCATCCGGATGCCTCGCCGGGAGAGCATGCGGTCCTCGAGGTTTCGGATACCGGTACCGGGATAGAGGCGGAGATCATCGGGATGATCTTCGATCCATTCTTCACGACGAAGGACAGGGGGAAGGGGACGGGGCTCGGTCTCGCCACCGTTCAGGGCATAATCACGGACAGCAGGGGCTGGATCGACCTGAAGAGCGCTCCGGGGGCAGGCACCGTTTTCAGGATCTTCCTCCCCGGGAGCGATCTCCCTCCCGGTGAGCCCGTCGAGAGGAAGACCACGGAAACGGTCGGACCCGGTGCGAGCACGATTCTCCTGGTCGAGGACGAGGAGGCAGTGAGGGAGGTCACTTCGGCCGCTCTCAGGCTGAACGGATACCGCGTGCTCGAGGCGTCCGACGCGGACGGCGCCTTCAGGCTCTTCACAGATGCGGCAGGGGAGATAGATCTCCTGGTCACGGACATCATCCTCTCCGGGAGCATCAACGGCATACGGATCGCGCGGGAGCTGAGGGAGAGGAAACCGGACCTCGGGATCCTCTTCATCTCCGGTTATGCGACGGAGGAGATCGAACGGACCGGAGGGCTGTCGACGAATGCGGAGTTCCTCTCCAAGCCCTTCTCGACCGCCGCCTTCCTCGCCAGGGTGGCGGAGGTGATCGGAGCCGGTCCGGCCCGTCCGCCTGGCAGTCCGCCGCAGGGGCCGCACCGGGTGTAACCGGACGGCCTCCGGCTGCGTCGATTGAATGATGCATGGGAGTCTTGCCGCTTCTTCACCGGGGGAATTGGGGGGGTCTGGATGAGGATTTGTTTCGCTTCCGCGGTTGCGGTTGCAGCCATAGCGCTTGTCTCGTGCGGCGGGGGGCCCGCCGGGGAGATTCCTGCCGACGACGTGACCCGTCTCGCGATTTCTGATTCGATAGGCATCGAGCTGGGTGACTCCAACTATGTCTTCGGCTCGCTGATGAGCGTCGAGCTCGGTCCCGACGGACTCCTTTACGCCCTGGACAGGGCGCGGTGCTGCGTGCTGGTCTACGATGGTACGGGAGCTTTCGTCAGGCAGATC
This sequence comes from Candidatus Fermentibacterota bacterium, assembly GCA_963718745.1. Taxonomy (GTDB): domain Bacteria; phylum Fermentibacterota; class Fermentibacteria; order Fermentibacterales; family Fermentibacteraceae; genus Fermentibacter. Next base: position 1,668,238 of record OY970370.1, read on the forward strand.
GGGAGTTCCGGGTCGGGTCCGGGCGAGATGCTCAACCCTCTCTCGATGGCCGTGCTGGGCGACGGGCGGGTGACCGTATGCGCCGCGTTCAACGGCGGCATGTACATCTACTCCCCGGACGGGACGTGGGAGGGCCTCTCGGCCGAGTTCACCACCAATCCCCCGATGCTGATGGAGGGAGCGGACTCGAATGCCTACGTCGCCCTCAAGCTCGACGTGGACCTGGACGAGTCAGGCGCCCTCCAGATGCGCGTAAGGATCGCAAGGTACGAGGAGGCGAACGAGCCTTCCGTCTGCTATCACGACATGACGATGCCCTTCGATCCCACGGACCTGACGGGTCTGATGAGGGAGTCCTACCTGGGATGGGTCTACGGAGCCTCCGGCTCGGGGCTCGTGGCCGTTGCGAAGCGGAGCAGCTCGGTCTACAGCATCGACGTCTACGATCCCTCAGGCACGCTCCTCACGACTCTCGAGGGCGACCCGGAGCAGGTGGCCAAGTCCGAGGAGGCTGTCGCCGACGAGAAGGCCTTCATCGAGTCGCTGCTGCGGAACATGGGCGTCAGCGGGGTGATAATCGAGTACGAGCCCGACCCCATGTGCGAGCAGGTCGTCGGGGTCGGCTTCGACGGCTCGGATCGCATCTGGGTGCAGCGTGGCACGACCGATGCCCCGACCTTCGACGTGTGGAGCCTGGAAGGGGAGCTGCTCATGACCGCCAGGGTGGACGCCCCGGGGTCGGATATCGGCTTCTGGGATGTCGAGTACGGACCGGACGCACTGTACGCGTTCTCGATGGATCCGGTCTCCTATCAGAAGATCTACGTCATCCCTATGCCGTAGATCCTGACCCGGCCGGTCCGGTCCGCATCTCCAGGATCCTCCTGACGGAGCCGATCAGCCCGAGCACCCATCCGACGGGATAGGGGACGATGGCGAGCGCCCACCACATGGAGCGCCCGGTGCTCCCCCCGATTCCTCCCATGGCGCTCAGGCCGAACATGACGGCCACTCCGGCCAGGATGAGGCCGAGCGCCCTGAAGAGCATCAGCCTGTGCCTGCTGCGGCCCAGGTATGCACCGGCCGCTGCCATCGCCGAGCCGGCCACTATCACGACGGAGCCTTCCAGCGGGTCGATCGCACCCAGAACCATGAGTACGAGGCCGGCTATCCCCAGGATCCGGGTCCACAGTTCGCGCCTGTCCATCCCACCTCCACCGCCGTGTGACGAAATGCCTGTCACCTGACCCCTGCGGGGTCATGTCCGGAACATGCAGGAGATCACGGCGATCTGCATGCCCGGCTCGAGGGCCATCGGTCCCGCCCGGGGGGCAGGCCGCGTCAGAGGCCCGTGCCGTTCCTCCGTCTGATCTGCACTATCATCTTGTCCAGCTCCTGCAGGAACCTCGAACGGTCCGTCTTCGCGAACGGAGCCGGGCCTCCGGTTATCAACCCCTGCTCCCTGAGATCGTGCAGGAGGTCCCGCGTGGAGAGGACGTCCCCGATGTTGTCCTCGGTGAAGGGCCGGCCTGTGTTGCCCAGCACCAGCGCTCCCTTCCCGAGGCACCTCCAGGCGAGGGGGATGTCGCCGGTGATGACGATGTCGCCCTTTTCGGCCTTGTCGGCGATCCAGTCATCGACGATATCCGGTCCGCTGTCGACCACGACAAGCGAAAGCCAGCCTGATTCAGGCACGCGCATCCACGAGTTCGACACCAGGACGACATCCAGGCCGTACCGTTTCGCGACGGTGTAGATCTCCTGCTTCACCGGGCATGCGTCAGCGTCGACATAGATGACGAGCAACCGTGAACCTTCCTTCTCCTGCTGCCGGATTCCAGAGAGCTTCCTTCCGGACTGTCACATTCGTAAGGGTCGGCGGAGGCCGCGGAGGCGGACCGGATCAGATCGGTTGCCCGGCATCCGCCTCACCGCGGGATCCCCGGCGGAGCAGCACCGACAGGTTCCGCCCCAGCAGGCCGTAATTGTCCCCGGCGAAATCCATCACGCGAAGTTTTCCGGCTGTCTCCGCCGGCAGGCTGTCGAACGGCGTGCCTTCGAGCAGCAGGCCCGTCTCGGCCTCGGTGAAGGCGCCGAGGTCATCGTACCGGCCTGCCAGGAAGGCGTTCGCGGGGCATGCATCCTGACACATCATGCAGCCGATCAGCGAGTTGTGCCACGAAGGATCTATCCATGCCTGGAAGTCCCCCTCGGTCTCGTTGTGCAGGGTCAGGCACTTTTCGGCGTGCAGCAGGAACCGCCCGTCCGCCATGGCTCCCGTCGGACAGCTCCGTTCGCAAACGCCGCATGACGAACACCGGACCATGACCCGGGGCTCGCGCCACGGATCGGAGTCACACGGCATGTCGGATACGACGACGGCCAGTTCCAGGTAGCTGCCCAGGCCTTCGACGTAGCAGATGTTGTTCCGGCCGTATTCGGCCAGCCCGCTTCCGACCGCCAGGGTCTTCTCTGGCAGCCTGTACCTGCGGACACCGTATCCTTCCGGCGCCAGCCATTCCCCGAGAGCCGCCGTCACGGTCATGGTCTTCTCCACGAATCCGACGTAGGTCGGCGGGATGACGACAGGCACACGTCCGCCCCGCCATCCGAAGGAGACGAGCACCGGGAGGGCCTCCCGCGCTACGATTATTATGGACCGGGGGGAGAGGTCTGGAGGAGCTTCGTACACGAAACGCAGGTATTCCCGGAGGGTCTTGTCCTCAGGCAGCCCTGCCTCGAACCGGCTCTCGACCGCCTCACGCAGCGAATCGAGCCTCGACCATGGGACCGCCTGGCATCTCCAGCCACGCTCTTCCGCCTTCGCGGAGATTCTCTCGAAGACCGTGCTCACGGCATCACCCCCCGGCTCACATGAACCTCATCAGCACGCCGGCCAGCTTCCCGGCGATGGATGCGGCGGCGAGCCTGCAGGGGCCTATCCTGGCATCTACCGGATAAGGCCTCCCCGCGAGCTTCGAGTAGTGCTCGAAGTCCGCCGGGAAGATCCTGGCAGCCTCCTCCGCCGTGAACGCGCTCCTCTGGACCCTGAACTGGATCAGGCTGCCGAGCGATGGCTGGATGGCGTCACCCCTGGAGAGGTTCCGGTGGAACCTGCGGGCCGCCCTGCGGGCCTTCTCCTCGAGCTTCGCAGGGAAACCGCCTTCGCTGTCCTGCCCCCTGCCGGCCACTCCTGTAACCGTCCGGAAGCCCATCACGCCCAGCATGCTCTTCATGTAGGAGAGGGTGGGGCGCGTGCCTACGGCCCCTGTCGTGACCGCCGCCATGGCGTGCTTGCGGAAGAAGGCGGGCCTGTGGCAGAACGAGGCCAGCCTGTCCAGGAACAGCTTGGTCTGGGCGGTGACGTGGTAGATGTAGACGGGCGAGGCCAGTATCACCCCGTCGCTTCCCTCGATCGACTCCATTATGCCGTCGACGTCGTCCGATATCGGGCAGTGTCCGAAGCCCTTCGAGAGGCACAGCATGCAGCCCCTGCATGGCTCGATCCTCCGCTCCGCCAGGAATACGTACTCGACCTTCACGTCGCAGAGCTTCGCGAGCTCGTCCTCCACGACCTCCACGAGGTGAAGCGTGTTCCTGCGGCGCGGGCTGCCGATGAGCGCAACTATGGAAAGTGCATGCTCCGGCATCTGTCACCTCCGGTGGTTGCCGGGACGATAATCAGGAACCGGCTCGTACCAGGCTGTCGGACCGCCCCGGGTCCTCACAAGGCCGGGGGTCAGCCGGACACGGGCGCCACCCGTCTCCCGGCAGGAGTATACGGCATCCCATGACCGGCCTCCAGCGATGAGTACACTCTCCGCACGTCTGACTTCCCCCTCCGGATGCCTGAAAACCCGTTCATGGAACAACTGTCCTGTGCACACGCCGGTCATCGGTTCGAGAAACCCGCATGGTCCCAGCCCGGAGCGGCTTGCTTGACGGCAGCCCTGCCCCTGGGGATGTTGAACTCGATCCCGGTTCGGCCGAGCTCCCGGGGAATCGAGAAGCAAACGCCTGCGGCCCATGGATCAAGGGTCGTATTGCGCTGAAGGAGGAGGTCCCATGAACCCTATCGTACAGCAGCTTCTGCAGCAGCTGGCGGGCGGCGGCCTGTCCAGCCTCTCGAACAGGATCGGATCGGACGAGCGGACCACGGGATCCGCACTCGCGACGATCGTACCGATCCTGATCTCCGCGCTCGCGAAGAACACCGCAGGGCCCGGAGGGGCGGACGAGCTTCATCAGGCCCTTGCCGAGGATCATGACGGCTCGATCCTCGACAACCTCGAGGGTTTCCTGGAGAACCCCCAGGCCGCCAACGGAGCCGGCATCCTCAGACACGTCCTCGGAGGCAGGCAGCCTGTCGTCACAAATGCTCTGACACGGGGAACCAACCTGAACGGCGATCAGATCGGGCAGCTCATGCAGATTGCCGCTCCTCTCCTGATGGGCATCCTCGGGAGGCAGCAGAGGAGCAGCGGCCTCGACAGCAATGCGCTTGCGACCTTCCTCGGCGGGCAGCGTCAGAGCGTACAGGAATCGAACCCCGACGCCATGGGTGTTCTCGGCAGACTGCTCGATTCCGACAACGACGGCTCGGCGACGGACGACATCCTCGGCGCGATAGGGAAGCTGTTCGGCGGCCGCTGACCGGGCAGGTCGCCTGGGCGAGGCAGGCTGCTCGGCCCGGACGGCCGACCCCGGACGGGTTGTTACCGCCTGCCGCTCGGATGTATCGGGTTTGTTTACGGTAAACTGATGCCGTGATGGCTGGGGAGCAGGGACTCGAACCCCGGTAGGCAGATCCAGAGTCTGCTGTCCTACCACTGGACGACTCCCCAGCTGCACGACGCCGGAAGATACGGGCGCCCGCTCGCGGCTGTCAACATTTCAGTCGACTGCGACAACCTCGAGCGGCTTTGCAGCGATCCCGACCGGGGAAACGGAGCAGACTCCCGGTGTCAGCCCTCCTGTTCCGGGGGTGGACAGGTCACGGAAGCGTCCCTCTTCATCATGGCTGTCAGAATGCCGCCTCCATGTCCGAAAGCCTGACGCTGACTGTCTCTCCTGGACCCACATCGATAGTGGAGGTCACGAACCGGACGCCTCCTGACGGCAGCCGCCTCGAGAGGTGGACGCAGTACGAACCCTGTCCGACCTCCAGGGAGCAGGGTGCCGCAGGATCGAGCTCCACCCAGTCGAGAGCCATGTATCTCCCCGGGCAGGGGATGGAGATGGCGACAAGGATGCTGTCGGATGCTGCGGAGACTGGTTCTAGTGCTATCGATCCCGTTGCCGTGCGCTGTGCAGTTATGTACTCGTCGCCCGCGACCGCCAGGGACAGCCCGGCGAAACCCTCCGGGATGCTGTCCGACGGCAGCATGACAGGCGTCCAGCCAGCCCCGTCCCAGTACTCGAGCCAGCCGCCCTCCCGGCCTGCCTCCCCCTGGAACCAGCCCATGACGGAGCGGACCGGGATCCCCATGGATCTGAGGCTCGAGCCGAGGAGGACGCGGAGTTCGACGGGAGTTCCTCCTCCTGATGACAGCACGTCCCGCGGGGAGGACACTCCCCCGAGGATGTCGTACGGCCTGCATCGCATCGACGAGACGGCCCAGGCGATCCGCGAGGCGACCGTGGCGCACGTGGTGTCGGCCTCTCCCAGCCTCTGCAGCCAGTGGGTCTGGAGCGGGGTGCGGTAGGCGGTCACGGGCTCCTCGTCGATCCGGTACTGGACCAGGGCGGGCAGGAAGACGTCCGTCGGGATCGAGTCGTACCAGTCGGCCCGGGATTCAAGGGCGCCGATCACGTGGTCCATGAGAGCCTCGGAGTTCATCTCGAGCCGGTCCAGGCGCGGGATCGAGCCGAACAGGTACTCGACAGCCTCCAGGACCTCGCCTCTGTAGGATGACATGGTCTCCCCCCAGAAGTCCGAGTTCCCGGGCGTATCCGCGAGCAGGCTGTCCCGTTCCGCCGGGGTGAGCAGCGTGAGTGCGACGAGGAGAAGAGTCATGGCTGCTCCTCCAGGTTCAGGGTGACGAGAGCCGGCATCGGTTCTCCCGAGGAGAGGTCGACCCAGACAGTATCTCCTGCCGAGACCGTCACAGTGTTGGTAGTTACGGGCCATCCCCACGAGACCAGATAGATCCCCTGGCCCAGCTCGACCTCGCGCCTCGGGTACCTGAGAGTGACGACGGGTCGGAGGGCTCCCCAGTTGACGATGCTGACGTACACGGGAGCCAGGGCGTCTCCGACCACCCTCAGGAGCCCGGTCGGGGCATAGTTGCCGGTGACGTTGACGAGGGAGGCGCTCCCCCTCGTGATGAGCGCTCCGGGGACCTCGCCCTGTGCCACGGAGACGACGAGGGCGGCGCGCGATGCGTTGGAGGTGAACCATGTCGGCTGGTCCAGCGAGTCCACCGAGACTCCCGACTCGGTCGAGACCCAGCCGGATGGAGTCCAGACCTCGGTCCAGGCGTGGTTGTTGTCGCAGACGGTCCACCAGGGCGTGTAGGTCTGGCGGCAGGGGATGCCGACGGCGCGCAGGGCGTCCATCTGCAGTATCGTCAGTTCCTCGCACCTGCCGGAGCCGCATGATATCGTCACGAGCGGGGACTGGTCCCGCCTCTGGGTCTGCCTGAACTCGGCCGTGCTGTCGCACCAGGAGAGGACGAACTCGGCCGCCCGCTCGATGCCCCCGGCGGACATCGCGAGGGGCATCAGCTCGTCGTAGAGCACCGGGCGCCATGCGGTGAGGGGTTCCTGGCTCACCCTGACCGGCAGGACGTACCTGAGGAAGATCGAGTCGGGGATCGCTCCGCCCCACGGGACCGAGTCGACCGCGCGTACGGCAAGGGCGCAGTTCTCCTCCAGAAGGGAGGCGTAGGCCGGTACGAGGTCGCAGGGGGGCGAGTTCTCTTCGAGCCATGCCGCGGCGTCCGCGCCACCAACCCTGCCTGTCGCCAGAACCAGCAGCAGGAAGCCAGTTACCATCTTCCCCGCCTCCCGTGTATGTTACTCCACATGAAACGATTCATAATCTCCTGGGTGATCGCCGCCGCGAGCCTGTACCTGGTCTCGCTGCTGCTGGGTCCGAGAATGGAGTTCGAAGGCATCCTGCCGGTCGTCTGGACCGCGCTCCTCGTCGGCCTTCTCAACGCCATAGTCGCCCCCGTGGTAAGGCTGCTCACCTGCCCGGCATACCTGCTCACGCTCGGTCTCTTCAGGTTCGTCGTCAGCGCCGCCTTCCTGCTCCTGGCCCGCTCCGTGGTCCACGGGTTCTGGATCGCCGGGTTCTGGTGGGCGGTTCTAGCATCGATCCTGATCTCGGTCTCGACGACCATCCTGGGCGGCCTCGTCAAGAAGGAAGAGGACTGAGGATCCCCACCGGGGTGCCTTCGCACCCCTGGCCCAGAGGATTGTCCGCCAGCGCCTCCAGCAGCATCCCTCTGTCCAGCGAAGCCGGCCAGCAGCCCAGGATGTTGCCTCCCAGATCGTTCACATCCACGACGGCGGCGCTGCAGCCGAAAGCCTCCGCCAGCCTCTCCGAGACCCTGTCCGGTTCGAGCGGCGCCAGGCTCACGGCCCTGTCGAATGGCGGGATCGTGCCTTTCGTGGGGCCGTCTATCGAGCGGGCCAGCGGCCCTGCGATCCTGTAGAAATCCCCCCGGCGCCCGAAGAGCTTCGTGACGGCGGATACAAACGAGGCTAGGAGTATCCGCGGAGTGCCCACCTCCCGGAGGGCGCACTCCATCGTCTCCGGCATGCCCAGGCCGATCCCCGAGGGAGTCCGCTTCACGAACCGCGAGAGGAGCTTCGCAAGCGGGCGCGCCCGGAGTGTGCCGTCATCGAGCAGGAAGTACCTGCCCTGGCTCGCTCCCACTGCCTTCTCGCTGACGAACAGTATGTCATTCACGCCGGGAGCCGCGCCTGCGCGGGCAAGCCCCTCGGCGATGGCCTCCACCAGGTCGTCTCCCGCAAGGACGAGCCTGGTGCCCACGGGAATCCTTGCGTACCTGCGGCCCCGGACCTCGATCTCGCGAGACTTCATGTATATTCCCCTCCAGTGTCTCTGATATGACTCGACATGCCGCTCCAGACAAGTTCGGGGGATTTCTTGGATCTGTCGCTCATGACCTTCGCGCAGGTGCGCTCATACCTGGAGACGCGCTCCCTGGTGACGATCCCGCTCGGAAGCACCGAACAGCACGGTGCTCTGGCCCCGCTATGCTGCGACGCGGCGGTGGCCCTCGAGTTGTGCAGGAGGGCATCAGACCTCGCGGGGACCGTCTGTGCGCCGGTTCTCTCCTACGGCTCCTCCGAATGCCACAGGGGCTTCCCCGGCACGGTCAGCCTGTCCCGGCGGACGCTCTCCTCGGTAGTGGAAGACATCGTCGGGAGCCTCGTCCCGCACGGATTCAGGACCATCCTGTTCCTGAGCGGGCACGGAGGGAACAGGGCTCCCGTAGAAGAGGCTCTGGGAAGGCTGGAAGGCTCTCATCCCGGTGTCCGGCTGGTGTACGAGGGCTACTGGAACCTGCCGGGGGCACGGGAGATCGAGGAGCGTCTCTTCGAGGGGCGGAGCGGCTATCACGCGACCGCCGCGGAAGTCTCCATGTACATGCATCTGTTCCCCGGATTCTGCATACCGCCCGAAGCATTCCACCGGTACCCCCCGTCTCCCGCCGGTCCGATGACCTCCCTCGAGTGGCTCGAAGCCTATCCCGAAGGTCCTGCCGGCGTGGACGCGGAGCAGATCTCGCCCGTGAAGGGCGCGGAGATCTTCGACTTCCTCTGCCGGAGCCTCGCCGGAGTCCTGGGCGTGATGGCGGGAGCCGCCGATGCCTGAAGACGCGATCCTCCTGGAAGGCCTGACCGTCGACTACGGCCGGAACAGGGTCCTCGAGGATCTGGACCTGCGCGTCAGGAGGCAGACCGTGCACGGGCTGCTGGGCCGGAACGGTGCCGGCAAGACGACGACGATCAGAGCGGTGGCAGGGCTCCTCGAGCCGGTCTCCGGCCGCCTGTCCGTACTCGGACGCGACCCCGGGGCAGGTTCGGTGAGACGCCTCCTGTCGATACTCCCCGCGGATGACGGGCTGGTCCCGGGCCTCACCGTCACCGAGAACCTGGAGGTCTGGGCCTCCATCTGGGGGATGAACCGGAAGGATGCCGCCAGGGCAGCCGCCCTCGCTCTCGAAGCGGTCGGGATGGAGGGAAGCCCCTCGCGCCCGGTCCGCACGCTGTCCACGGGCAACCGCAGGCTGGCCGCCCTCGCGCGGACCTTCATGATCCCGGGCGAGATAGTGATCCTCGACGAGCCCACGTCCTCTCTCGACCCGGTGGCCGCCTCCAGGATAAGGGAGGCCGTCTCGGCAGTCTCGAAGGCGCGCACCGTCGTGCTCTCGACCCACAACCTGGAGGAGGCCCGGAACCTCTGCTCCGAGGTGACCATCATCCATCACGGCCGGACCGTCTTCACCGGGACTCCCGGGAGCGTCGGGCGCGAGGGCAGCTACCACGTCCGGACCGAATCGGGTGCGCTCGGATGGAAGGGGGCGACCCTCGAGGCCGGCGCCGACGGAACCGTGCTGCTGGATTCGGGGCTCCCCGCGGCGGAGACCCTTGCGGAGCTCGTCCGCCAGGGCGTGCGCGTGATCGAGTTCAGGCCGGCAGTGAAGACCCTTACGGACATCTTCATGGAGACGGCGGGCGACTGATGACATGGGCGGTCATGCTCAGGGACTGGCTCCACTTCAGGAGCACGATGGGCAGGATCGGCTTCGTCCGGCTGATCGCGGCCTACTGCCTGCTGCTCGGCGTCTACGTCCCGAGCCGTTTCGACGATCCCGGCTCGTCGGTGTTCGTCTTCGCCCTGATACCGCTCTATCTGGCCGGACCGCTGGCCGTGGATGCGATAGCCGGAGAGCGCGACAGGAAGACCCTCGAAGCCCTGCTCTGCACACCCCTCGGCACGCGGGACCTGATGCTCGGGAAACTCCTTTTCCCGGTCGTCACGGCTCTGTCCTTCTCGCTGCTGGCGATGATCTGCAACGTCGGCTACTCGATCGCTGCCGGGAAGCCCAATGCCGGTCCGGCCGGGTTCGCCGCGGCGGCGGCGCTCGGGCTCTCCCTTTCGGTCACCTGCTCGTCGATCGGCCTGCACATATCCCTCAACGCCTCATCCTCCAGGAGCGCGCAGCAGTGGTACTCGGTGGTGCTCCTGATGCTTTCCGTGGGGCTGCCGCTGGGGCTGAAATCCCTCCTGCCATTTCTGAACAGCAATACCGCGTCTGCCGTGGGACGGCTGTTCGAGGGCGGACCCGTATCCATCGGAACGGCCATGCTCGTCGCCTTCTTCCTGCTGTCCGGCCTGGCCCTCGCGTCAGCGGCGCAGCGCCGTTTCCGGAGTCTCTGGAGGATGAACGGAAGGTCGCAGATCTGAGAGGAGGCTGCCTTTCATGTCGGGAGTCGCGGTCGAGCTCTGCACCACTGTGCCGGACAGGGAGCTGGGTCTTGAGTTGGGCAGGGCGGCCGTCGGGGCCGGCCTTGCGGCCTGCGCCCAGATCTCCGGTCCCATCACGAGCATATACACGTGGAAGGGCGAAAGCGCCGAGGAAACCGAGTGGCGGTTGAGCCTGAAGACATTCCAGCGCCTCGCCTCCGACCTCGAAGCGTTCATCCGCAGCCGCCACCCCTACGAAGTGCCCGAGATCGTCGTCATGGCCGCCGCGGCCGTCTCGACGGACTATCTCGACTGGATGACCGGGTCCACCAGGTCCTAGTCCAGATGGGAAGTTGACGGGGGCGGACCGGTTGGTTAAAATAGGAATTGAGATTCTTGATTCCCATTACTTGCAGCCGGGATGCGGGGGCAGCGTGTCACACAGATTCGGTTTCAGCGAAGCAGCCAACCTCGCCGTTCACTCGTGCGCGCTTATCGCATCGTCCCGGACCGGGGCAGCGGTGAGGGCGCACGAGATCGCCGAAGCCCTGGGCGTCTCCGAGTCCCATCTGCGCAAGGTCCTGCAGACGCTGGTCAGGATGGGCATCCTGACATCCGTGAAAGGCGCGGCGGGCGGGTTCGGGATGGCGGTCCCGGCCGCTTCCATATCCCTGAAGCAGATCATAGAAGCGATCGACTCGAGGCAGTCGCCCGGGGGATGCCTCCTCGGCGCCCCCGTATGCCCTGCCGGAAGGTGCGTTTTCACCGAACTCACCGGGAAGATTGTCTCCACGATGGATGAGTGTCTGTCAGCAACGACGCTGGAATCCTTCGCATGCGCCCTGCCGGGCGGCGGAGGGGGAAGGGAGTAGAGATGTTCTGTTATCAGTGCGAACAGACGGCCCAGGGGAAGGGCTGCGACAGGTTCGGTGTGTGCGGGAAGGACCCCGAGACCGCCGCCCTCCAGGACGCCCTGCTGATGCTGCTCAAGGGCATCGGGTGGTTCGGGTCGAAAGCCCGGGCGAAGACCGGGGGCTGGCGCGACCGTGATGTGGACCTCTTCGTGATCGAGGGCCTCTTCACCACCATCACCAATGTTGATTTCGATCCCGAGAGGGTCGAGGGCTTCATCAGGCGCGCGGTTACCATGAGGGATCGCGTCGCCGCTGCAGCAGGCACGGACGGTTCGGAGCTCCACAGCCATCTGCCCGTGAATCCCGCGACCTGGACGCCCCCTGCGGACCGGGCTGCGGTCGTGGCCGCCGCCGCGGCGTTCTCGATAGCCGAACGCAGGCTCCATCAGGGTGACACCGCCACGGGCATCGAGGAGCTCATCACCCAGGGGCTCAAGGGTGCCGCCGCCTATGCCGACCATGCACATGTGCTCGGCGTATCCGACGACGAAGCCTTCGGCGGGTTCTACGAAACCCTGGCCTCGCTGTGCGAGAGGCACGAGGTCCCCGAACTCCTCGGCGCGGCCCTGAGGGTCGGCGAGCTGAACTACAAGGTCATGGAGCTCCTCGACCGCGCGAACACGACCGCCTACGGACACCCCTCACCCACCAGCGTGCGTGTGACACCCCGCAAGGGGCACGCGATCCTGATATCCGGCCACGACCTCAAGGACCTGGAGGAGCTGCTGAAGCAGACCGAGGGTGCGGGGATCGACATCTACACCCACGGCGAGATGCTGCCCGCCCACGGGTATCCCGCCCTCAACAGGTATCCCCACCTCGCCGGCAACTACGGTGGAGCCTGGCAGAACCAGCAGAAGGAGTTCGACGAGTTCCCCGGGGCGATCCTGATGACCACCAACTGCATACAGAAGCCTCGGCCGGGATACTTCGACAGGATATTCACTTCCGGAGTAGTAGCATGGCCCGGGGTCAGGCACATATCCGACAGGAAGTTCGGCCCCGTGATCAAGGCCGCCCTGGCGCAGCCCGGGTTCACCGAGGACCAGCCCGAGAAGAAGATACTGGTCGGCTTCGGGCACAATGCCGTGATGACCGCCGCACCGAAGGTGATCGATCTCGTGAAGCAGGGCCGGATCAGGCACTTCTTCCTCGTGGGCGGATGCGACGGCGCCAAGCCCGGAAGGGACTACTACACGGAGTTCGCGGAGAAGGTGCCGGGAGACTGCATCATCCTCACCCTGGCCTGCGGGAAGTACCGCTTCAACAAGATGGATTTCGGGGACATCGACGGCGTTCCCAGGCTGCTGGACGTCGGTCAGTGCAACGACGCCTACTCTGCGATACAGATCGCACTGGCACTCTCCCAGGCCTTCGGCGTGGGCGTCAACGAGCTCCCGCTGTCGCTCGTGCTCTCCTGGTACGAGCAGAAGGCCACGGCGATCCTCCTGACCCTCCTGCACCTCGGCATCAGGAACATCCTGATCGGCCCCTCGCTGCCGGCCTGCCTGACCCCCGAGAGCCTGCAGGTGCTCGTCGACATGTTCGCGATTAGACCCATAAGCAATCCCGACGCCGATCTGCAGTCCATCCTCGCCCCGTCCTGCGGGTGCGGGAGCTGCAGGTAATGAAATTCTCGAGTCCTCAGAGTGCCGCGCGGATCGAGACCCCTCACGGTATCGAGGCGCGGAAGATCCACGAGAACGACTCGGTCCAGGTGATGTACCTGGTGCTCGCCCCGGGCGAGGCGCTGAAGCCCCACACCACTCCCGTCGACGTGTTCTTCTACGTGCTGGAGGGCAGGGGAACGGTGACGATAGGCGACGAGTCGGCCGAGGTGGAGGCCGAGACCATCGTGGACAGCCCGAAGGGGATCGTCCACTGGTGGAGGAATTCGGGTGACGCGACCCTGCGCCTGCTCGTGGTGAAGACCCCCAGGCCGGGAGCCCCCGCGAAGATGGCGGACTGAGAATCGAAGATGGGGGAGGAGCGGGCCGGACCCGCTCCTCCTACACTCCTCCGCGGCCGAAGAATACGACCGGGATGGTCTTCAGCAGAAGCCTGATGTTCAGACCCACCGTCCTCTTCAGAGCATAGCAAAGGTCCAGGAACTGGGCTGCATCGAAGGGCAGCCTGCTCCTGCCGTAGACCTGCCAGATCCCCGTGAGGCCCGGCCTGACCGAGAAGCGGAACTTCTGCCACTCGCGGTAGTAGCTCATCTCGTATGCTATGCAGGGCCTGGGTCCGACGAGGCTCATGTCGCCGCGCAGGACGTTCAGGAGCTGGGGCAGTTCGTCTATCGAAGTGCGCCTCATGATCCTGCCGATCCATGTCACTCGGTTGTCGTCCCTCATCTTGAAGCCGCTCCCGCCATCATCGGCATCCGCGGCTATGCCCCTGGCGTACTTGTCGAAATAGTCCCTGTGGGCCTTCACGTTCGACGACGTGGTGTCCCGCATCGACCTGAACTTGAGGAAGACGAACGGCCTGCCGTCCAGTCCTATCCTCTTCTGCCTGAAGAAGACGGGTCCGGGGCTGGTGGTCCTTATCACTACCGCGAGCACGGCGAAGAGAGGCAGCAGCACCAGCAGGGCCAGCGCGGAGAAGACCACGTCCACTACCCTCCACAGGCGCTCGCCCGCCCGGGACATCGGCGGGGTGAAGAAGACTAGGGCCGGCCGCTCCAGGAAGCTTATCCACGAGTCGAAGTAGCCCAGATTCTCGAAGATGGATGAGTAGAAGCTGAGAGAAACGCCCTCGTTGAAGCACTCGATGATGAAAGGCGCAATCGTGTCGAAATCGGTTTCGTCGATCGCGATGCACAGGTCGTCGCAGCCCCGCTCGCGCATCCACGAGCGGTACTGCCGCAGCTTCTCGCCGACATCGACGGGGCCCGGGGCGTCACACGCCTGGAAGTCGAGGAAATGCCGGTACAGCGGTGACTTGGCCAGCATGCCGCCCACGCGGGCGACCGTCTCCTGTTCTCCGCAGGCGAAGATGCTCAAAGGCGGGATGCGCACGATCCCGAGCTTCGAGAGGAATACGACGAACACAGGAAGCAGGAATCTCAGGAGGATCGAGATCCCGCTCCAGAAGATGAAGGTCATGACGATTACGAGACGGCTGTGGATGAACCAGCAGGAGGGCAGCCTGAAGATGAACACGGCTATCACGTAGATGATCGTGACTATCAGAGCGATCCGGATGAGTCTGTACGCGAGCAGGGATCTGTTGACGCATGTCCTGGCGTGATAGACGCTCTCCATGTCGGAGAGGAGGAGGGCGAGAACCGAATAGAACGCCCAGGTCCCGAGGAAGGGCATGCAGTTCCCGAGCGAATCCGGACCCAGCCTGAGCATGCCGGCGACGACCAGCGCAACTGCGATGGAGATCGAATCGAAGACGAAGCTCAGGACGCTGTAAACGCCGTCGAGCCGCATCCCCTTCTCGCGTCCCATCTACTCTCCCCGCAGCTTTTCCCGAGTATCGGAGTTCGCCGGACCGGCCCCGTCGCCGGGACAGGGTGCGGATTCCGCCCTCGTGGAGGAAAGCGAGATCATAGCGCCTATCCCCAGCCAGAAGAAAGCATTGATCTGGGGCCATCGGAGCAGATGGTCCACGAGCTGGTGCCCTGCGAAACCCGAAAGCGCGCAGACTATCGCCGCCTCGGGCATCCGGGCGCTCCTGCGCATCGAGACGACGATGGCCCGCAGCACGGCCCAGCAGAGGAGGCCGAGTGATGCGACCGAGAGTATCCCGCCCTTCACCGCCTGGTTGAGGAAGAGGCTGTTCCCTCCGCCGAAGTAGGGGATGTCGGTCGTGGAGATGGTATGGCGGATGTCCCAGAATGTGTAGATCTGCGTCCTGCCGGTGAAGAACCCCAGCGCACCCCATCCCACCCCGGTCCACGGGTGCTGGAGGAAGGTGTTCCAGAAGCTCCTGTATGTGATGTAGCGATGGACCAGGGTCGGCTGGCTCACGACGTCCGAAGGGGAGGTGACCAGGCTGAGCTGCCTCGCGAAGGTGCCCGAGTTGCTCGCCATGACATAGATGACGACCGCGACGAAGGCGGCCGGGAGGATTGGTCTGTTCCGGAATCTGGCTATCAGCACCAGTACGGAACCGAGGACGGTCATGAGGAATCCGCCCCTCGAGAACGTGTAGAGCGTCGCCATGAAACCCAGCACGAAGGCTGACAGAGAGATCGCCCGCCAGATCCTGTCCCTCTCGTGCAGGAACAGCCCCAGCGCAACCGGGACCGTGAGCTCGAGGAATCCCGCGTAGACGTTGGCCCCCGGGAAGGTGGCCTCGATCCTGTCCCTGAACACGTAACCTATCACCACATCCACGCGGCTGAAGCCGGTCGTCCCGAGGTACTGCGCCACTCCGACGGCGCCGAGCACCAGGAGCGAGAGGACCGTGCTGCGCACCAGGCGGATCGCCATGCGTTCCGTGCGGAGCTGGTCGACCGCAACGAGCGCGAGCGGCATGAACAGGAAGAGGCTCCAGCCCTCCCGGACCGCGTTCCAGAAGTGCTGGCCCACTACCTGCACCGAGACGGCCATGCTCACGACCTGCAGCAGAGCCGCGGCCATGGCAATGCCGAGACCCGCCCTCCACGGGATGCGGAACGGTTCGTCCCGGACGATCTTCTCGAGGAGCCACAGGATCGTCACCGCAAAGCTGAAAAGCGTCGCGACCGTAGGCTGGAACGGGCCGATCGAGAAATCGGCGTTTCCGAAGCCGAACACGAGCGGGGCTATGAAAAGGAGGTCCACCGCCCGGAAACCAGACATCACTGAGATCGGAACGAGCACCGCCGCACAGGCGCCTGCGAGCCGGAGATGTCCCGGGACCATCACGTAGAGCCACATGTAGAGGAGCGCTGCGCCAGCGATAATCGCGATCCAGAGGGGCTTCGACCTGACGGCGGGTGCCATCCCGGTACATCCGTCCGCCCGAGCCCGGTTCCCCTGCATCAGCCCCTTCCGCCGAAGAGGCCCAGGAACTTCGACCTGGCGTCGTCCGAGCCGGCGGCTTCGCCACCGTCACGCTTCGCATTCAGCGGCTCGAACTCCTCGCAGAAGTTCCTGTGGACCGGATCGGCCGGCTGTTCCGACGTCGACGAGATGCACCTGCGGGTCGAGACCACGTACAGCCTGCACTGGCTGCAGGAGTGGAGGTATCTGCCGCAGCCCTCGCAGACGGCTCCGAAGGATCCCTTCGGGAAGGCGCCCTCCGCTCCGCAGTGGGAGCAGATCATGCATCCTCCCCGGCAGGCAGGATCCGGATCGACTCCACCGTGAACACCCCGTCCCGGCCGGGGAGCTCGATGAGTTCGCCGGGGTGTCTTCCCAGGAGGGCCGAACCGAGGGGTGCGAGGTAGTTGACCCTGCCCTCCTCGGGCCTGGCTTCGAGGGGGCCCACCAGATCGATGACTGCCTTTCCCGCGACTCCCGCGAGGCTCACGGACGTCCCGGGGGAGCTCACCGAGGTGACGAGATCATTCATGGGGTATGGCCTCAGCCTGCTGAACTCGTCCGACCACCGGGCCATCCTCTCCAGGAGGAGGTCCCTTCTCTCGAGGGCGGCCTTGTATTCTGCATTTTCCGAGAGATCGCCGTGGGAGGCGGCTTCGCCGACCGAGGCGGCGGCAGCGGGAATCTCCACCGTCCGGAGTTTCTCGAGAGCGTCGGCCCTCCTCCTGATGGCGAGAGGGCTGTCGAACACGTAGTCGGACTCCCAGAAGAAATACGTCCTGCCCGAGTCGGCGCTCCGGCCCGAGGACTCGCGGCGGATCTCGAGGCAGAGCCCCGCCTCGTGCGCCGGCCCGCACCCACCCAGGATATCGGAGAGGTTCGCGAGCTTTCTCGCGTCTAGGTTCTTCAGAAGTACCCTCAGCTCATCGCCTGCGCGCTCCACTATCATCCTCGATGCCCTCCGCTGGCTGTCGGCCCTGCCTCTGGGAATCGCATCGAGCGCGGCCCTGATGATGGCCGTGGTCTCCTCCGGAGAATCCAGCCCGCGGTCCAGCAGGACCGAGGACGCCCAGAGGAGGAGATCGGGGTCGGTGCCTGCGAAGACTATCCCGCGCAGGTAGGTACCGGCCCATCCGGGGTGCGTGCGGGCCGCCGCCTCCAGGAGCATGGGCCTCTGGCCGGCGGGAAGCTGCTCCACCATCTCCTCGAGGGCTGCAGGGTCTGCGGTCTTCGTCCAGCGGGACAGGTAGTCCTTCCGGCACTTCGGCGCGGAGATCTCCGAGAGCGCCTGCAGGGCGCGCATGGGCACCGGATCGACGAGGTCGGAGAGGATCGGGTCCGGTTCGTCCCCGGAGGCCTGGGCCAGCAGCCACGCGAGCTCGTACCTGGCGCCCGACTCGACGCTCCTGAGGTCCGGCATGTCCTGGAGCAGGGCGTGCGCGGACGCCTTCTGCTCTCCGGCCGGGGTCGCCTTGAGGAGCGCCGCCGCCCGTTCGACCCTTGCGGCGAGAGGCTGCCTCTGGAGCAGGGTCGCCCGGAGGGCCTCCTCGAGGCCGCCCTTGTGCAGCATCTCGATGGTATCCGGTCCCTCCATCATGCCCGGAGAGGCCTTCGCGGCATCTCTCAGGGCCTTCCATATCTCCGGCGCCTGACGTCCGAGCACGGGCGCGAGGGACTGCCTGTCCACGGAGCCCCCGTTCTCCTCCAGGAGCCTCTCCAGGAGGGCACCCGGGTCGGCGCACAGCCTCGAGAACGCGGCCGGATCCTTCCGTCCCAGGACCGCTACGCTGCCCGTCGCGATGGGCGAACTGGTCTCCACCAGGTTGTCGAGCGGGATGTCGAAGTTGTGGTTGGAATCGAAATCCAGAACGGCCGATGTCCGGCTCAGGCGGCGTATCAGCCCGGGACCGTAGATCCTGTGCAGGACCCAGTTCCCCTCGTCGAAGCGCAGGAGCCTGGAGAGGATGCCCCATGCCTTGGAGACATCGCAGCCGGGCCGGTCGAGGCCGGAATCGGACAGGAAGCGCTCGAGCGGACCGAGCATTATGTGCCTGTCCCGGAGCAGCTCCACGAGGTGCTCCCGGAGGAATTCGTTCGTGCCGAAGTGAGGCGCAGCCGACTCGACGAGGGCGGCCATCCTCGAAGGGTCCGCGGCCTCCATCTCATCGACCGCGATTTCGAGCAGTCCGGCGGCCAGGCCCCCGGCGCCCGACCTGACAAGGGTCTCGAGGAGGGCCGATGCCTCCGCAGGTTCCAGGGATGAGGGCAGCATGTCGAGCCAGAGGCCTTCCAGCTCCTCAAAACTCCCGGCGGCAGCAAGATCGTCGAGTCTGGACAAGTGAACTCCCCCGTCTTAGAGATAAGCGTCTGGAAAATAGCGGAGAAGGCCCGCTCGGGGAAGCACTCAGGGAAGGGAGCCGGGATGAACAGGAGACAGTTCTTCAGGAAGGCCGGCAAGGCCGGCGCAGCCGCGGTCCTCGGTTCAGTGGCGGGCGGCATCTTCGCGGGCAGGGCATCCGCCGGCGAGTGGGAGCAGGGAGCCGTCGAACACTGGGATTCCGGTCTGTTCCGCCAGGACAACGTCGACATAGGCCTCGAGGCTGAAGGCATCGTGAGAGCCAGGATCGACGGAGAATGGCTGGAATTCCCCAGGACTCCGCTGCCCCAGGGCTTCCTAGACTGGAACCTCAACGCCCGTATCGACATGCTCGCCTCCATCGGGGATCTGATGAGGGGCGGCGGTGGTGAAGGACCCTCTCTTGCGGGACCGCACAATGCAGCCATGGCGACGACCTCCGCCCGGCGCCGCGACAGCATGCTGGTTATAAACAACGCCTTCAAGGGCATCGGGATGTGCCCGACCCGGGACAAAGTGAAGGATCTGATCCAGCACATGCGCGACACGGTCGAGGCTCCGATGCCCGAGAAGCTCGGCACGCTGACATCCCTGTACGCCGATTCCGGGAACTTCGACCATACCAGGCTGATAACGCTGGAGCTCTATGCCACGCCGAACTTCGAGACCCACACATTCCTCAACCTCATGGAGAACCCGGCCACGTCGCTCGTCTACCTCGACAGCGTCTCGTACGAGGTGAGAGGGATAGCGGAGCTCGTCCACCCCGAGAACGCCGACGCGTCCGAGTACAGCCGCGACCTCGTGACTTACACGAACCTCGCCCACTCCTACTTCCACGGCGAGTTCCCCAGGCTGTTCCCCGGGATAATAGTCCACGTGGTCGAGGTGTTCGACAACAGCCCGGGCTCCGGCCTCGGCGTCAGGGTGGCACCAGCCACGGTATAGGCCGGAGGCCGATTGGCAACCGTCTTCGTCGATCTCGACAGCACGCTGATAACGGGCTCCTCGGAGAAGTCCTTCTTCCTGCACCTCCTGCGCCGGGGAAGGCTGCGCCCGGGCGGGCTCTTCCGGTTCGCCCTCGGGTACCTGCTGCACCTGCCCCATACCATCGTCCACGGGCCGGGCTGGAACAGGCTGTACCTGAAGGGTCTCGATGCCGAGGCCGTGCGAGGTCTCGCAACGGGGTTCTCGCAGGGCTCGCTGGTCCCCAGGATCAGGCCGGCCGTCGCCGCCGAACTCGAAGGCCTCCGCACGGCGGGGGACTCTCTCATAATCCTGTCCGCCGCCCTGGAGTGGCTCGTCGAACCCCTGGGCAGGGCGGTCGGGGCGGACCGGGTGATCGGCAGCAGGCTGCAGGTCAGGGACGGCCTGCTCACGGGCCGGCTGGACGGCGCGCGCCCGTTCGGAGAGGACAAGCTGGTGATCGTGAAGGAGACATGCGGACGTGAGGGCCTGGAACCGGACGCGTGCACCGCATACGGCGACTCCTGGGCCGACCGTCACGTGCTGGGTTACTGCGGCACGGCCGTGGCCGTGAATCCGGGGCCGAAGCTTGCCGCGCTTGCGCGCGACCGCGGGTGGCGCATCATCGAGCCCCGGCGATGAGCCGCAGGGCGAGGGGTCTGGGCGCATTCTCCGGCGGGCTCGACGGGCTGATCGCGGCGAAGCTCCTGGACGACATGGGCGTGGAGCTCCTGCTGGTGACGTTTTCGAGCCCCTACTTCAGCGCGGACCATGGGAGGGCCGGAGCCGCCCGGCTGGGCCTGCCCTGGCGCGAGGTCGACTTCACCGCAGAGATCATGGCGCTCCTGGCCGACCCTCCGAGCGGGTTCGGCTCCTGCCTCAACCCCTGCATCGACTGCCATGCGGCCATGATCGCCAGGCTCGGCGGGATCATGCGCGAGGAGGGATTCGACTTCGTCTTCACCGGCGAGGTGCTCGGCCAGCGGCCGATGTCCCAGAGCTTTCCCTCGCTCAACCGCGTCGCGAAGCTCTCCGGCATCTCGGGAAGGCTCCTCAGGCCGCTCTCCGCGAAGCTGCTCGCTCCGACCATCCCGGAGGCCGAGGGGCTCGTCGACCGGGAGAGGCTCCTGGACCTGAGCGGCCGCGGCCGCAAGCCCCAGATGGCGCTGGCCGCACGATGGGGGCTCACCTTCCCGCCTCCCGCGGGGGGGTGCCTGCTCACGGACCAGGGCTACAGCAGGAGGCTGGGTGCGCTCCGGGACGCCGGTCTCCTGAGCCCCCTCAACTCGAGGCTGATACTGCACGGCCGGATGTTCCGGCTCGGACCGGGATCGTTCCTCGTGCTGGGCAGGGACGAGAAGGACAACCTCGCCCTGGAGACCCTCACGGGCGGAGCCGTGTTCACACCGCTGGACATCCCCGGCCCATCCGCCGTTCCCATCGGCGCTCCATCTCCTCCGGAAGCCGCCGCCCTGGTAGCGCTCTATTCACGCGGATCAGGTACCGGCAGCATGCGGATCGCAGCTCCGGACGGCACGGTCCTGTCGACCCTCCCCGCCGATGCCTCGATCGCCGAAAGTACAGTCATCCGCTGAGCATTCCATTGACCCTTGCTCCCCCGATTGTGTAAATTCACCGATTCTTACCCAGGGAGGCCGCAGTATGATCAACAACGACACACACCTCTAGCGGGGGCTCCTCAGCGCAGCTTCATCTCACGGGCTGACCGCTGAAGGCAGCCGCACCGAGTCGAATCGGATCCATAATCCAGAACAAGGTTCAACTCAGGCCCCGACGGGATAGGCTGCTATGTATTTCGACGATTTCATGGATGACGACGACCATCCCCAGCGCAGGTTCCCCCTGCGGGTACTGTGGAGGGGTCTCAAGCCGATAGCGAGTTCGCACGCGTGGTCCTTCGCGGCGGCCGCCGGCCTGCTGATGCTCGGTGTCGCAGGCGAGCTGTGCGGTCCCCTGATCCTCCGGCGGATCATCGACGTGGCCATACCCGCCCGCTCAACCGGGCAGATAGCCGCGCTCGCCGGGCTCTACGCGGTCCTGTTCATCGCAACGATGTCCGTGTTCTACCTCCAGGTGATGGTCACCGCGAGGCTGGGCCTCTACATCGTGCGCGACCTCAAGGGCAGGGTCTTCGAGCACATGCTCTCCCTCTCGCAGGCGTTCTTCGACTCCTTCCCGTCCGGCAAGCTGATGGCCAGGGTCGAGAGCGACAGCGAGCGCGTCAGGATGCTGTTCAGCGAGACATCGATGGCCATCCTGCGAAGCCTCACGCTCATGGCCGGGACGATAGGGATAATGGCCGCCACCAACCTGCGCATCACGGGCTTCGTGATGATCCTGGTGCTGCCGGTGGCCCTGACGACGATCCCGGTGCTCAGGCTGATGAGGAAGCTGTGGGCGCAGGTGCGGGCATCGTACGCCCGTATCTCCGGCCTGGTGGCGGAGTATGTCCGCTCGGTTCCCGTGCTCCAGGTGTTCAATGCCACCGAGGTCGCGGCCGGCAAGCTCTCCCGCGAGGGCAGGCGCTTCCTGGGCCTCGAGGTGAAGGCCTCCCTCTGGGAGTACGGTTTCTGGAGCTTCCTGGGCTCGTGCGAGGTGGCCGCCGTTGCGGTGATCCTCACCGCGGGCAGGGGCGGGGTGCTCGCCGGCACCATCACGATAGGCTCCGTGGTGCTCTTCATCGAGTACACGCGCAGGCTCTTCATGCCCATCGTGATGTTCTCGGAGACCCTGAACCAGGTCCAGAGGGCGCTCGCCTCGGCCGACAGGATCAACTCGATCCTGTCCACCGAGACCCAGACGCCGGACGGGGACCTCGGAGAGGAGGACTTCCCCGAGGACTGGGACGAGATCCGCTTCGAGGACGTCTGGTTCAGCTACGGCAGGGAGGAGTGGGCGCTGAAGGGCGTGACGCTCTCCATACCCAGGCGCGCCGTGGTCGCGCTGGTGGGCGCCTCGGGCGGCGGGAAGAGCACGATTGTGAGCCTCCTGATGCGCTTCTACGAGCCCACCCGCGGGTGCATCACGATAGGCGGGATGGACATAAGGCGCTTCAAGCTGGACACCTGGCGCAGGAGGCTCGGCCTCGTGCTGCAGAATGTCAGCCTGTTCTCCGGCACGTTCTCGGAGAACCTGACCGTCTTCGACCCCACGGTGACCCCCGGCGCGCAACTGGAAGCTCTGCGTACGATCGAGGCCGAGGACCTGCTGGACAGGTTCCCGGGCGGGCTCGCAGGCGAGATTTCCGAGGGCGGGCAGAACCTCTCCATGGGCGAGAGGCAGCTCATCAACTTCGCCCGGGCGGTGCTGCACAGGCCGGAGATCCTGGTCCTGGACGAGGCCACCTCGTCCGTCGACCCGGGCACCGAGAAGCGCATCCAGAGGGCGATGGACATGGTTTTCGAGGGACGGACCGCGCTCGTCGTCGCTCACCGGCTGACGACCGTAAGGAACGCGGACCGGATCTACGTCATACAGGCGGGGCAGGTCGTAGAGACCGGGACCCATCTGGAACTGATAGAATGCGGTGGCGTCTATGCCGGGCTCTGCAGGCTGCAGCTCGTGCCGGAGGCCGTAAATGTTTAAGTACTTCAAATGGATCTTCAGGTACTACAGGACGCACAAGGCGCACACCGTGCTCCTCGCCCTGCTGACCTTCATATCGGGCACCGTCGCGCTGGCCTTCCCGCTGGTGTTCCGCTACCTGCTGGACAACGTGCAGGAAGTGCTGGCCCCGGAGAACTCGGGGATGTTCGTGAAGCTGCTGCTGGCGCTGGCCGGCGTGGGTCTCGCCCGGATGGTGGCGGGGTTCTACCCCGGGGCGAGGGCCTGGCTGAACAGCAAGATCGGCATGGAGGTCAGGGACGACGCGTTCGGCGAGATACTGAAGAAGGACTACAGGTTCTTCTCGAAGTTCGGCCCCGGCGACCTCTCGACGCGTCTGACCGACGACATAGTCGAGTACCCCCGGATCGCCTGGTTCAGCTGCTCGGGCATCTTCCGGGCCGTGGAGTCGTCTACGAGGCTTCTCTTCTGCCTGAGCGTGATGTTCTTCATGAGCGTCGAACTGACGCTGCTCGCGCTCGCGCCCCTTCCGATAATGCTGTGGATCTTCTACAGGACGGAGCGGAAGCTCGGGAAGCGGGTGGAGGAAAGCCGGAAGGCGACCAGCCGCACCAGCGACCTCCTGGACAGCACCTTCGCCGGGATAGCCATCATCAAGGCGTATCGCGCGGAGAAGGGGCAGTCCGGAAGGCTCCGCGGGCTCCTGGACACCAGGCTCTCCATCGACCTGTCGATAACGAAGCTCGTCATGGCGATCGAGTCGCTGTACAGCATCCTCGGCGAGGTGGGGAAGGTCACGGTGCTCTTCCTCGGCGGGCTGTTCGTGATCCAGGACAAGATCACGATAGGCGACCTCTACGCCTTCTACGTGTACCTGGACATGCTGCTCGCGCCCATGCTCGACATCCCCAACCTCTTCGTCACGTCGAAGCAGGCCTTCGCCTCGATCGACAGGGTGCGCGAGGTGATGGACTTCCCGCCGGCGCCCGTGAAGAGCGGTCTGCGGAAGCTCAGCCCCGTCAGCTCGGTGGAGTTCAGGAACGCGGGCTTCCGCTACCCCGGCTGCGATACCGGCGTCATCGGCCTGAAGGGCCGGTTCGAGGGCCCGCTGACGGTGGCCGTCGTGGGAGAGGTGGGCAGCGGCAAGTCCACGCTCGTGAAGATGCTCTCGGGGCAGCTCCCCTGCACCGAGGGGGAGATACTGGTCAACGACATCCCGCTGGGCGAGATCGATCCTTCGGACATGGCGCTGGAGATGGGATACGTACCGCAGGAGTCCTCGCTCTTCTCCGACAGCGTCGGGGAGAACGTGAAGCTGGGCAGGGAGATGGACGACGAGTCCGTCCGGAGGGCGCTGACCCTGGCCGACCTCCCCGCCTCCGATCTGCCCGAGGGGCTGGATACGAAGCTTGGGCAGGGCGGCACCGGCGTCAGCGGCGGGCAGAAGCAGCGCGTCGCCATCGCAAGGTCGCTCGCGGGCGATCCGAGCATCTGCCTGTTCGACGACTGCACGGCGGCGCTGGACGCCGACCTGGAGCAGAAGTTCTGGGAGGGCCTGCGTGCCGAGGGCGGCAGGAGGCTCGTATTCGTGGTCACCCATCGAGAGGCGACCGTCAGGCAGAGCGACCGCGTGATCTTCCTGCACCGCGGGATACTCCATGCGATCGGCACGCACGACGAGCTGCTCCGCTGCAACGAGGTCTACCGCCTCGTGCTGGCGACGGAGATGAGCTGAGGGGATGGCCCTCGCAGCGGCTCTCGGGTACGGCCCGCTCATGGAAAGGGCGGCAGCGCTCCGCGCGATGATGGAGCGCTGCACCCTCTGCCCCCGGAGGTGCCTCGCCCGCAGGACGGCTGGGGAGACTGGGTTTCTGCGGAGGCACGGGCGATCTCGAGATCGCCTCGTGGTGCATCCACGGAGGCGAGGAGCCCGTTCTCGGCGGCGCAGTGGGCGTGGGCAACTTCTTCCTGGCCCACTGCAACATGCGCTGCGCCTTCTGCCAGAATCACCAGATCAGCCAGACCGGAGGCGAGGTTCCCGGTCTCCACGAGCCGGATGGCGGAGGAGATGATCGCCTTCCAGCGCGCCGGGTGCCCCACGGTTGGCTTCGTCTCCCCGGTGCAGTACCTGCCGCAGATCGTCGAGGCGACGGCACTAGCCGTGCGTGAAGGCTTCGACGTGCCCCTCGTCTACAATTCGAACGGCTTCGACGGGGTCGAGGCTCTCCGGCTCCTGGAGGGCGTTATCGACATCTATCTGCCGGACTTCAAGTACGCGGGAGAGACCGAGGCGATCGAGTTCTCGCAGACCCCCGGCTATCCCGATGCAGCTCTGGCGGCACTGCGCGAGATGTTCCGCCAGGCGGGCCCACTCTCGCTCGATGCCGGCGGAACGGCCCGGAGCGGGGTGCTGGTCCGCCATCTCGTCCTTCCCAACGACCTGGCCAGGACTCGCGAGGTGCTCTCGATGATCGCGGGCGTCTCGCCCCTGATACCGGTCAGCCTGATGGCCCAGTACAACCCGGTCCACAGGGCGGGGGAGTTCCCGCTGCTCTCCAGGGGCCTGCGGGAAGCCGAGTACGACAAGGCCGTCGATGCCCTGGAGGAGTGCGGGCTGACCGCGGGTTTCACGCAGGACTGGCGCGAGTCCCCCGGTGCCTGGCTCCCGGACTTCGACAGGGAGAAGCCCTTCACGGACGCCTGAGCACCCCCCGGGGCGCCCCGGATCCTCCCGCATCCCGATGCCGTGAACGGGCGAAAGCCTGTCCCGGAACCGGCCCTCCCGCGTGCCGTCGGCACGGCTTGACCCGGGGCCGCCCGGAAGGCAGATTGCCGCGGCAAGGTCATGTTCAGGCTCGCAAGCCACCCAGGCCCTGCGGGGAGGGGTGGCCTTGTCATATCTGCCGTCATCTGAAAGCCCTGGATGCAGTCCGGCCGGGTTCCGGCCGGCTCTTCTCGCGGTCGACTGCCAGCTCGCGTTCACTTCACCCGACAGCAGGTCGTGCGTCGCCGGCGCAGACGAGGCTGTAGCGGAGATCGCCGGTCTGATCCGCCTCTTCCACGGGGCGGGCCTGCCCGTGGCGGCCACGCGACATGCGCACGCCTCGAGGCCGGGACCCGGCGGCATGGGGTCCTGGTGGCGGAGCTTCATCCTGGAGGGAACGCCCTGGGCCGGCCTCGATCCCCGCCTCCCAGCAGGCTCGATCGACAGGGTCTTCACCAAGGATCGCTACTCCGCCTTCCATGGCACCGGGCTCCGTGGATACCTCGCCGGGTTCCCGGTGACGACCCTGGTGCTCTGCGGATTCCAGACCCACATCTGCATCGAGTCGACTGCACGCGAAGCCTTCGACGCGGGCTTCGACGTCATGGTCGTGCCGGAGGCCTGCTCTTCGGTCCGGCGGGACCTCCACGAGGCCGCCCTGCTCTGCATGAGCCACGCCCTGACGCGTCCGGCGGGGGTTTCCGAGCTGGAGGAAAGGCTGGCCCGGGAATGACTCCCGCACTGCCCCTCGTGATCGTCGGCGCAGGCCCCTGCGGGGTTTCCGCGGCTGTGGAGGCCGCCCGGCTGGGGTTCCCGCCGGTCGTCCTGGACAGGACCGGGGAGGCGGGCGGCCTGATCCGCCATGCCTTCGAGGTCAGGAACTTCCCCGGGGGGCCGGTGTCAGGCCGGGAAATCGCCGGGCTCTTCGCCTCTCAGCTCATCCAGTGGGGGATCGCCGTCCTCGGATGCGAGATCGTTTCAGTCGATCACGGCATCGGATCGGTGCTGCTGACCGACTCCGCGGGGGGCGTGATCGAGGCGGCCGCTGCGATCGTGGCCACGGGGACCGAGCCCGTCCCGCCTTCGATCGAAGGCCTGCCGCAGGTGCCCGGGGGGAGCCTCCATACAGATGCCTCGTCGGTCCTCGCCGTCATCGGGAACAGGAAGGTCGCGGTCATCGGGGGGTCGGACGCGGCGTTCGACCAGGCGAGGCTCCTCGTCCATACTGGAGTAGCCGCGGTGGTCATCTGCAGGTCGGAAAGGCCCAAGGCTCCTCCATGGCTCGTTGCCGCCGCGCTCGGGGAGGGCGTGGGACTCGTCACAGGGGCGGTCGTCGCAGAAGCCCGGCCCCTGCGAGGCGGAGTGCTCGTCGAGATCGAGAGGTCACGGACCTCGGAGGAGGCCGGATTTGAAGCATCCGTCGACGGATCCGCGTGGTTCGACGCCTTGCTGGCTGCGACCGGCAGGAGACCGGTCCTGCCGGTGCTGACCCCGCCGGGCGGAACCGACCGGGTCGTGGTCGCCGGCGATGCCCTGGGGAGGACCGGACGGTATCTGTGCGCCGCCATGTCGGACGGCTGCCTGGCGGCAAGGCGCCTGCTCGGGCCGGATGCATCTGTTGGAGGGGAAAGTTGATAGCAGAGAGAGCCGCCGATGTCGGGGTCGTCGCCCGGGTGCACCTGGTGCGCCTCCGCCCCGGACCCTGGGGCGCAGTCGAGTGCGTGGGTGCGCTCGATCCCGTCCTGCCGCGGGCTGAAAAGATGGTTCTGGTCGTCTCCTCGCAGTTCGGCTGCCCCGTCGGGTGCCTGATGTGCGATGCAGGGCGCGCCTTCCACGGCGACCTCACGGCCGGGGAGATCCATTCTCAGATCGACTTCCTTCTGGACTCCTGGGCAGGCTCCGAAGCCCGGACATGCCCCAAGCTCAAGGTCCAGTTCGCGCGGATGGGGGAGCCCTCGCTTAACCCTGCGGTGCTGGACGTGATCCGCGAGCTCCCCTCGCGGCACCGCCTGCCGGGCCTGATGCCCTGCGTGGCCTCGGTGGCGCCTCGCCGCTCGGCGGACTGGTTCGAGCGCCTCCGGGAGACGAAGGATCTCCTGTATCCGGGCGGGATGTTCCAGCTCCAGCTCTCGCTCCAGTCCACCTCGGAGAAGGAGCGCCGGAGGCTGATCCCGTACGAGATCCTGGACCTGGACGGGCTCTCCCGGCTGTGCGGGCGGTTCGCCGGGCAGGGCGACAGGAAGGTCTCGCTCAACTTCGCCGCCATCTCGGGGGTGCCGATCGAGCCGGGGGTGGTGCGCGATGCATTCGATCCGGAGGCGTGCATCGTGAAGATCACCCCGCTCAACGTCACCGGGAGAGCGGGCGAAACCGGGCTGGCCTCGCTCTTCGAGAGCGGATCGGACGGCAGGGTGCGGGACCTGGCGGCGGCCTTCGCGGAGGCCGGCTTCGAGGTGATAGTTAGCGTCGGGCTGCCCGAGGAGGGCGAAAACGGCACGAGCTGCGGCCAGCTAGCGTTCCTGTCGACCGGGCTGTGACGGAGGGCTTCTATCGCCCGGGCTGCGCCTCTCCGGGATCCTTCCGCGGGGCGTAGCGCTCGAGGAGAGGACCGTCGAGGCGGATGCGGACGCCCGCGAGGCAGTCCGCCCCGGCCGCAAGCACCGCTTCCGCGTTCTCCGAGGAGATGCCTCCGATGGCGACGAGGGGGAGGGGCGTCGCAGAGCGGATGAGCCGCAGGCCCTCGAGTCCCAGCGGTCCGTCCAGATCTGTCTTCGTAGGCGTGGTGAAGACGCCGTTCGCAGCGACGTAGTCAGCGCCGTCCATCTCCGCCTGCACGGCCTCTCCGGGGGTGCGCACCGACACTCCGACGACCGCGTCCGGGCCCAGAGCCTCCCTGACCGCTTTCGCGCAGGAGTCTCCCTGGCCCAGGTGCACTCCGTCCGCGCCTGAAGAAAGCGCTGTCTCGTGGTCGTCGTTCACTATGAAGAGCGCGCCGTAGTCATGGCAGAGAGTCCGGAGCCTGCGTGCGGCCGGCAGCAGGACATCCCCGGAGGCCGTCTTGTCCCGGAGCTGGATTGTCCTGACGCCCGCCTCGAGCATCTCCCGGCAGGTCTCCTCGACCGTCGCGGGCCTGAACAGGTCCGGGTCGGTGACGAAATACACGCGCATCAGCCTGATCAGGCGTTCTCTCGGGATCACGCTCATCTCGCCATCGCCTCCGCCTCGGCCGGTGTGATCGAGGCGAGGGCGTCGAGGAAGAGCGGCACGAACGTGCCCGGGCCGCCCGCGGACAGGGCCGCCTTCTCGGCGGCTGCACCGTAGACCGAGAGCGCTCCGGCGGTCCGCGCCAGGAGATCCCCGCCGGATGCGACGAAGCAGGCGACGGCTGTGGTTGCGCCGCAGCCGGTGCCCGTGACCCTTCCCAGGATCGGATGGCCGTTGCCGACCTCGAAGCTCCGATCGCCGTCCGTTGCGTAGTCGACGGGCCCCGTCGCCGCAACGACCGCCCCCCACTCCTTTGCGAGGTCGTCGAAGAGGACCCTGTCTCCCTCCGCCTGGATGGAGTCCACGCCGCGCACAGCTCCGGGGCGCCCTCCCAGGGCCAGGATCTCGCCTGCGTTCCCTCGGACAACCGCGATCCGGACCTCCTTCATAATCCAGGTGCATGCGTCCCTGCGCAGCGTGGTGGTGCCGGCGCCCACCGGATCGAAGACGACCGGGATCGAGAACTCGTTCGCCCGCCTCCCCGCGGAGATCATGCTGCCCACCAGGGCCGGGTCGAGCGTACCGATGTTCAGGACCAGCGCTCCCGCAGCCCTCACCATGTCGGCCGACTCCTCCATCGCCGGGGCCATGACCGGCGCGGCCCCCAGGCACAGTGTGATGTTCGCGGTGAAGTTGGTGACCACCGAGTTGGTGATGTGGTGCACCAGAGGGCGGCTTCTTCGGAGCGCCGCGAGCCCTGCGGATGCGGCCTTCTTCAGTTCCTGTGTGTTCTGGATCGATGACACGGCTCCCCCTTCGGACAGGGGCGGAGGACCTGCATCAAGACTGCAGGCAGCGGGGTTCCTTCCGCCGATATTACTCGGATCAAGTTCCAGGGGTTCTGTCTCAGGCCGCACCGGGCCGCCCCCACCCGCGGGGGGAATATACATGCGGGCGGGCATCCGGCATCCGGTGGGCGCCTTGGAACGGGGAGCCCATGAAGGTAGATTGCCACAGTCGGAGGGCTGCGGGATGCCCGTGACCGGGAAACGGCGCCGAAGATGCGAATTGACGTATATGAATGCCAGATAGAATGATACACGTGCATCTGAAGGATCTGAAACCAGGAACTGGCTGGCAGATCTGAAACCAGGAACCGGCTGAAACCGCACAAACAGTGATGTGATTGATCAGTAGAAAGATACACGCGCATCTGAAGGATCTGAAACCAGGAACTGGCTGGGGGGGTTGACGTGATTCTGCTGCTGGTGCTCTGTACGCTGCCGTCCGCCGGGATGTCTCCGTCTCCCGGGATGCCTCCGGGCGTCGATTCCGCCCTGGCCGCCGCCCTGGATACCCTCGGCATCGTCCCGGGGCAGATGAACTTCGACCGCAACTGGGCGCCCTCTGTCCTCCTGCCCGACAGCACCGTAATCCTCTGCCTCCAGGACATCTTCGCCATCCCCGGCGTCCTTGCGGATCACGTCGACGCAGCCTCCGCCCTCCTCGGGGCGGCTCCTGCCGACGAAGACGACGACGCGCCGCTCGGCGACCTCGTCTCCCTCGTGGCGGAGCGCGAGAGCGCCTACCGCGCCGCGGCCCGGTCTCTCAGCCCGTCCGCGCTGGACTCGCTCGCGGGGCTCGGGGCGTGGCTGTGGGCGGACTCGGACAATCCCGGACCCTGGGGCGGATGGGGTGCATTCCACGAGTCGCGCGGCCTGACTCCTCCCCCCGAGTTCGAGGGGGACCCCGACACGCTGGCGATGTGGCTGGAGAAGTGGCCCACCGTACCGCCCGTCGATCCCTCCGTCGTCATCGCACTTGCGGAGGCCCTGGAGGGCGTGGAGTGGCACGAGCCCTCCGTGTTCTCGCTCAGCGGCGTACAGGGCAGCGTCTGCGCCTTCGATCCCGCCTCGGGATACATCGTCGGCGGGCCTGGTGACAACAGGTACGGCCCCGGCACGGCCTTCCGGATCATCGTAGACGTAGGCGGAGACGACGTGTACGAGGACCTCGGCGGCGCCTTCGGGCTCGACGGACGCTTCGCCACGCTGATAGTCGACCTCGCAGGCAACGACAGGTACGTGTCCGACGTCCCGGTCGCAGCCGGTGCGGGATTCATGGGCTTCGGCGCCCTCGTCGACCTCGCGGGTGACGACATGTACGAATGCGGGCCCGTTGCCCTGGGCGCCGGCCTGATGGGCGAGGGGATCCTGGCCGACCTCGGTGGCAACGACACCTATGCAACCGACTTCTTCGGCGAGGGGGCCGGATGCCTGGGCACGGGCACCCTGGTCGACCGGGCCGGAGACGACACCTACAGGACCGCCTGCTACGGGCAGGGCTTCGGCGGCCCGGCGGGGGTCGGTACGCTGGCCGACGGCGGCGGGTCCGACTGCTATCTGGCGGGTTTCGAGTACTCGCACGCCCCGCTCCTCCCTGACGACAACAGGGCAATGTCCCAGGGCTTCGGCATGGGCCTCCGGCCGCTCGTCGCCGGGGGGCGCGGGCTGCTCGCCGACTTCGGCACCGGCAACGACACCTACCGTGCGGAGGTGTTCGGCCAGGGCGGCGCGTACTGGTACGGCCTGGGCATGCTGTTCGACGAGGCCGGCCAGGACTGCTACAACGCCGCGCAGTACGCCCAGGGCTCCGGCATACACCTGGCCTCGGGCTGCCTCTGGGACGGCGCCGGGGACGACATGTACATCTCCAGGTTCGGCCCGTCGCAGGGCGCTGCGCACGATCTCTCCACGGGCCTCCTCTACGACGCCTCGGGAGACGACCGCTACGTGTCCGACGGAGCCCAGGGCTTCGCCATAAACAACTCCGCCGCCCTCTTCGTCGACGCCTCGGGCACGGACCTCTTCGTGTGCGGCTCGGACGGACAGGGCGTCGGCTCCTGGTCCAGGGGCTCGGCGGGATGCGGCGTGTTCATCGACCTTGCCGACGACGACCGCTTCCTCGGCAGGGGTTCGGATTCGCTGCGCTGGACCGACGGGGCGTGGGGCGCGGGCCTGGACCTCGCCTCCGCCACCCCGGTCGACTCCGTGACCCCGGAGGAGATCGGCAACCCGGAGGAACTGGAGATGGACTCCCTCTTCAGCGTGGCGGCCGAGTGGGAGGTCGGCGAGAACCGCGACCGGGTGGTGGCCCACCGGGACGAGCTGGCCTCGCGAGGCATGGAAGCTCTGGAATACATAGTAGAGGAGCAGATGAACACCACGGACGGGCTGGCGCTCCGGGCCATGCAGGAAGTCGTCGCCCGCAACGCGGAGATCTCGGTGCCCATGCTGACTGCGCTCCTGGACAGCCTCACCGGCCGCAGGCTGCGCAACACGATCTACCTGCTGGGCGAGGCGGGCGGCGAGGAGGCCAGGCTGCCGCTGGAGGCCCTGCTGGAATCCGATACGCTGGCCGTGCGCCTCTCGGTCATGCAGGCCCTGGGGATCATCGGGAACCCCGCCTCCCTGCCGAGGGTACTGCCGTTCGCGGCGGACAGCTCCGAGAGGATGAGAAGGCAGGTGGCGGTGACCCTGGCCGGCCTGGGTGACTCCAGTGCGGTCGGGACGCTCGAAGAACTGTCGCGGGACTGGTTCCTGGACGTTCGCACGGCCGCACTGAAGGCGATCGAGACGCTCGAACCGGAGGAATGAGCGCCTCCGGCGGCCGCATCGATTTCGTTGACACTGTTGGTGCATCTTCCTATCTTGGGAACGGTTTCGCGACCCGTACATCTCTGGAAGGAGATCCTATGAAGAAGTGGACTCTGTTGCTCGCATGCACGGCGATGGCCCTGATGACCGCCTGCGAGGGCGACGACCCGGCAGGCCCCGGCGGCACCATGCCCACCGTGACCGGACTTGCAGTTGACTGGACAGCATCCGACGGCGTCGACATCGTCCTGGACTGGGATGCGGTCACCGACGCCGAGGGCTACAAGGTGTACTTCAGCACCACAGCCGGCGGCTCCTACACCGAAGTCGACGACGTCACCGGCACCACCGCCACCCACACGGCCTCCAGCGCGGGCTACTACGTCGTGACGGCGTACGAGGGCGACGACTCCTCCGAGAACTACTCCAACGAAGTCAACACCATGCCCAACATCATCAATGACACCTACATGATCTACGATCAGTACTCGCCCGCAGCCTACCACTCCGGCATCTTCTTCGACGAGAATGGTGCCACTACGGGTCTTGCAAGCTCTGGCGATTTCGACCAGGACATCTATGCCTACGACGAAGTCGAGCCGTCGGGCGACCCTGCGGCAGCATTCTTCTACTCCGGTGACACCGGCACGTACGGCGACGGCTACCACACCGAGATGGTGGAGGCTACTGGCAGCTTCGGCGCCGCTCCTTCCGGTGGCTACTGGCTGACCGGTTACATCGATGATGGAGACGTCATCTTTGCAATGCTCGAGAACGGCCGTTACATCAAGATCTACGTCATCGACGAGTTCCCCGACGGCATAACCGAACACGGCACCGGCGTCGAACTTGCCTATGAGTATCAGCCTCAGGAGGGTATCCGCCTCTTCACTGCGGACTCTTCCTGGTAGACTGAGTCAGATGTTCCTGGGAGGGCGGGGGCGACCCCGCCCTCTTCCTTTGTCCGAGGGAACACCCGGCCCCCTTCGCCTGTATATTCCCCATGAAGCCCGCCCGGCCGAAAGGGGCGGCGTCACGGCATGAGCCTCCCTCCCGGGAGCGCCCCTGCGATCGGTACGTCTGGAGGAAGGCGATGAGGAGACTGCTCTTTGCATTCACGGCGCTTGCAGGCATCTCGGGCTGCGGCGGCTCGGGGGGCGACCTGTCCGTGACCGTGACCGCCCCGCCAGCGGGCGGAGCGGTTGCGGACGACAGCTACATAATCGAGTGGGACGCCGAGAACGTCTACTCCACCGACGCATTCGTGAACATCTACGCCGACACCGATACCGATCCGGCGACAGGCCTGGTGCTCCTCGAGGACTCGATAGCGACCGAGACCTCGGGCTGGCTCTGGGACTGCTCGGACTGGCCGGCCGACGACTACTACATCAGGGCCGTCATCCACGACGAATCTGCGGAAGAATCCGACTACAGCGACGGCGCGGTGACCGTGACCCACGAGCCGCTGGGGGACGTGAGCGGCCTCTCGATCCTCGCGGACTCCACGTCCGGCACCGGGGTGTATCTCACGTGGGAGCCGCTGTTCGGCGCGGAGGGCTACAGGGTCTACTTCGACGCCGACTCGGCGGGCGGATGGCTGGAGATAGCCGAGACCCCGAACGCCTACTACCGCCACGAAGCGCCCTCGGCCGGCATCTACGGCGTGAAGGGATACCGCGACGGCGAGGCCTCGCCCGGCTTCTCCGGGACGGCCGGTACGATGCCCTTCCTGGACGACTCGGTCTACACGGTGTGGGACGACACCTCCCCCGAGGGCTCCTTCACAGCCGTCCGGCTGACCCCCTGCGGAGCGTTCCTCACGACCTACGACGACCCGGACCAGGACCTGCACTGCAGGCAGGCCGGCACCGGTTTCCCGGTGCACCTGTTCGCGGGCGACGCGCCGCCCCTGGGGGCGGGGAACAGCACGCCCCTGGCGGCCCCGGCGGAAGGCCCCGGCATCGCGCCTGGCTCGGGCTACGCGGATTCGCTTGCACTGTCCGGAAGTGGAGTGCTGTTCGCGCACATGGAGGAGATGGGCTACTACGCCAAGCTGATAGTCGACAGCCTGCCTTCGCACCCCTCGGTCTCCGGGTGCCGGGGTGCGAGCTTCCATTACGAGTTCCAGACCATCCAGGGCCTCCGGCTCTTCACGACCGGATCGTGAACCTCCGGGTCATTTCCGGCGCCGGTCGAGCCGCGCCATCCAGAAAGAAGGAAGACAGATGACGATCCCCGTTCTCATGACGATACTCGCCGCGATCCCGGGGCATGGCCCGAAGCAGGGCGACATCCCCTCCATCCTCATGAATCCCGACACCCTGATATCCGCGCCTTCGGGCGGCATCTCCGACCTCCGCTCGGCCGCCCGCGAGGCCATCGCGCTGGAGGGCGGGCACTTCGGCATAGCGGTAAGGGACTTCGAGACGGGCGAGAGCTTCGTCGAGACCGAGGGGGGCACCTTCGACATAGGCAGCCCCGAACTCATCGTGGCCGCCTGCGCCATAGACCTGGACAGGGCGGGAATAGTGTCCCTCGACACGCTGTCCTCCAGGGGCGAGACCGTAGGTGACCAGATCATCATGGCAAGGGAGGGCAGCCAGGAAGCCCTCAACAGGGTGACAAACCGGGTCAGACCGCAGAGCATCGTAGAGTGGCTGGATCAGGAAGGCTTCACCTCCACGACCTACTCGGGAATACAGTTCTTCTGGCCGGGGGCACCCGAGGTCGATCCCAACATCTCCACCCCGTCCGACTGCATGGGCATGCTCTCCATAATCGAGAGCCGGCTCGGCGAGGCCGAGATAAGGCGCCTCGTGCGCAACCCCTTCACCCGGACCGGGCTCGAGGAACTGCAGGGAGGCTCGGCGACCATCTACGGCTTTTGTTCGAGGGGGCAGGAAGGCGGGCGTGTCCGCGCAGCAATTGTCTCACTGGCTGGTGAACATAGGATCGGCATTGTAGTCCTGGCCGACCAGCTCTGCTGCGAGGCCAAGGTCGACCTCGCCTTCAGCATGATCTGGGAGGCCCTGAAGTAGAAGCGGCGCCCCCGACACGGGCGCCAGATTCCGGTTCAACCCGGCCCGGGGGGCCGGCACACAGGAGGGTGATATGAGAGTACTGGTACCGCTGATGCTCCTCGCCATGTCCGCAACCGTTGCGGCTGGCGGCTTCTCCCTGGGGTTCAAGGATTTCGAGGTTCCTTTCTACATCAACGCCGGAGGCGACATGACGGGGGCCGACATGGCCCTGCTCCGGCTCGGTAGCGCGCTCGCCCCCGAGTTCAGGATCGAGGTCCTCTTCGGCTACGGCAAGAGCACCACCGAGATCGAGGACGAGGACTCCGACTTCAGCACGTTCGCCATCGGCGGGTCGGGCTTCTACGTCGTGGCCAACCCCGCGAACACCGTGTTCAGCATCGGCGGATCGCTTGTCTACGCCAAGTCGAACAACGGCGAGGACGTCAGCACGAGCGACCTCACCCTGCTGCCGGTGATGCGCGCCGACTATGCCGTCCCCGGCATGAGCAGCGTCGGCTTCTTCAGCGAGTTCGGCCTCCGCTACGACAACGCCACCACCACCACCGAAACCAGCGGCGACGACCTCGAGTACTCCTACAGCCACTTCGGCACATACGCCTCGCCCCACGTCCTGGGCGGCGTGTACTACAGCTTCTAGACCCTGCTTCCGACAGGAGGGGCGGGTGGGAGAGCCACCCGCCCCTTCCGCATCCTGCGGAACCGCTTTTGCCACACGGCGCGGGCCTGTGTTATCTTCGCGTTCCGAACAGCCAGTCGACAAGGCACACCCGCCTGCGAACCGATCGAAAGGAGCCTCCCATGGGCGTCAACCTCAGGGGCAGATCCCTGCTCACACTCCTCGACTACGAACCGGAAGAGGTCCGATATCTCCTCGACGTCTCCCACAGCGTGAAGGCCGAGAGGATGACGGGCAACCGCCACCAGAGGTTCCAGGGCATGACGCTCGCCATGCTCTTCGAGAAGCGCTCCACCCGCACCCGCTGCGCATTCGAGACCGCCTTCGGCGAGGAGGGCGGCCACCCCGTCTTCCTGTCCAACAACGACATACAGCTCGGTTCCAAGGAGAGCGTCGAGGACACCGCAAGGGTCCTGGGCCGGATGTTCGACGCGATAATGTTCCGCGGCTTCAGCCAGGAGACAGTCGAGATGCTGGCGGACTACTCCGGCGTCCCCGTCTACAACGGCCTGACCGACATGTTCCATCCGACCCAGGTGCTCGCGGACCTCATGACGATCGAGGAGAGGCTCGGGGACCTGCACGGCCTGGAGTTCGTGTACGCGGGCGACGGCCGCAACAACATGGCCAACAGCCTGATGATCGGGTCCGCGCTCATGGGCATGAACTGCACCATCCTCGCCCCGGAGGGGCTGCATCCGGAGGAGGAGCTGCTGAAGACCGTGAGGTCCATAGCCGAGGACTCGGGCTGCGAGATAATAGTCACCTCCGACCGCGCAGAGGCCATTCCCGGCGCCGACGTGATCTACACCGACGTCTGGGCCTCCATGGGCGAGGAGGAGAAGATGAAGGAGCGCATCGCGCTCCTCGAGCCCTACCGCGTGGACGACGACATGCTGAGGCAGACCGAGAACCCCGACGTGATCTTCATGCACTGCCTGCCCGCGGTGAAGGGCAACGAGGTGACGTTCGACGTCATCGAGGGCTCCCACTCCGTGGTATGGGACGAAGCCGAGAACAGGAAGCACACGATAAAGGCCCTCATGATAGCCACCCTCCTCTAGGCCGGGAACGGCTGGAGACGGGGCGGAGCTGATGCATCCGGCACTGATCGCGGCGGCGCTGACCGGCCAGGTCCTCCAGCAGGGGATCCTGACCGACCTGTCACGGACCCCGGCCCCCGCCATGGAGGCCGTGGACCCGGAGGAGTACGTCCTCGGGCCGGGGGACCTCCTGTGGGTGGCCTCCGAGGGGGGGCTCCCGTTCGAGTTCAGCGCCGGCAGCGCCGCTGGATCGGTCTTCTACACTGCCGTCTCCATCGACGGCCACGTGCTCCTGCCCATGGTGGGGGCGGTCGACGTCAGCGGGCTCTCGCTCGCCGAGGGTGCCGCCCTGATCGAGCAGAGGATGAGATCGAGGATAGTCGGATGCCGGCCTTCGGCCGGCCTCTCCGTCGCCAGGACCTCCATGGTATCGGTGACGGGGGGAGTGGCGTCCCCCGGAGCCGTGACAATCAAGGGCACGGACAGGCTCTCGGACGCACTCCGGGCCGCCGGCGGCCCCGTTCCGGGCGCGGCCCTGTCCCGTGTCGAGATACTGGGAAATGAAGGAGACACTGCATTCGTCGACCTCTACGGCTTCCTCCTCGAGGGCGATCCGCGGGACAACCCCCTTCTCGCCCCGGGGGAGAGGGTGCACGTCGAGACCGCGGACAGCCTGGTCACGATCGAGGGCGCCGTATGGATAAGGGGTCCGTTCAATCCGGGGCCGAGTGCCGAGACCGGGGTGGCGGAAGGCGCCTCCGCAGTCCTCGAGCACCTCGAGGGCGAGAGCCTGGCGATGCTCGTGGTCCGCGCCGGAGGATACACTCCCTGGGCGCGGAGGGAAGCCTGCTACATCGTCCGTGAGCCTTCGGGAACCGGCGCTCCGGAGATCATCCCCGCGCAGTCCGAAACCGCAGTCCTGCCCGGGGACCGGGTCGTGGTGCCGGGCGCGCCGCTCTCGATCGCGGTCACGGGCTACGTGCCATCCCCCGGGACCTATCCCCATGTCGCGGGGCGCGACGCCTTCTACTACATCGCCGGCGCCGGGGGCTTCGGTCCGGAGGCGCGCAGCTCCGGCACGACGGTCACGCTTCCCGGCGGCGAACAGGTCGATGCCGAAGGGATGGCCGACATCCCGGCCGGCTCGATAATCACCGTCCCCCGGAAGTCCCTGGTCTGGTGGCAGGACTGGTTCACCATCCTGACCGGCGTCGCCACACTGGTCATCGCCTGGCAGAGCATATGACCGCACCGGAACGGACGCCCTCCTGGTACCTGTTCGTGATCCTCAGGAACCGCTGGTTCCTCCTGAAGGCGCTCCTCGCGGTGATGGTCCCGACTGTCGTCGTGAGCTACCTCCTGCCGAGGCAGTACACGGTGAAGACCGTCATCATGCCACCCGAGACCCCGGTCGAGCCTTCGCTCTCCTTCGGGGGGATGGGCCTGACCGACTTCATGGGCTACTTCGGGGGCGGGATGGGCTTCTCCCTCCCGCTCATGACCACGATGTCCGATGTCTATGTCGAGATCCTCGACAGCCGCACGCTTATCGACAGGGTCATCCTCCAGACGGCCTGGATCGACTCGATGGACCTGCGCGACAAGTACGACAGGGACCAGTGGGTCGGGATGTACTGGGCGCGCCGGATGTTCAGGAACAACTACAGGGCCTCCGTCACGCCCTCCGGCTTCATCGAGGTCCAGGTCAGCACCGGTGATCCGTTCTACTCCGTGCAGGTGTCCGAACGCGTGGTGGCGGTGCTGGACAGCCTCAATACCTGGATAACCACGAGCAGGGCAACCATGGCCAGGGAGCTTGTCGAGATGCGCCTCGGGTCGGCGGACAGCCTGCTCGCGAGCGCGTCCTCCGACCTGGCCTCCTTCGAGCTCGAGAGAGGGATGATCGCCCCCGACGAGCAGCTCGGAGAGCTTATCTCGAGCCTGGCCGAGCTGAAGAGGCAGTATCTGGAGTACAGGGCGTCGGCCCGGGCCATATCGGCCGGCTACGGGATGGGCGGCACGGCCGCCTCGCTCGACATGGAGCGTCGCGCGACCGCCCTGCTGGGGGTGATACGCGAGCTGGAGAGCGGGACGATGCCCACGGGCATGGATTCGCTGTTCCCTGCGATCTCCCTCGCCGACTTCCCGGAGATCCAGTTCGAGTACGCCAGGCTGCGGAGCGACTACGAGATGGCCCTGCAGCTCTCCACCGCGCTCCGGCTCAGCCTCGAGCAGGCCAGGGTGGAGGAGAGGCGTGAGGGCGGCTCGATAAGGCTGCTGGACGCTCCGTCGCACCCCGGATGGAAGAGCAAGCCCAAGAAGCTGCTGATATGGCTCGAAGTCTTCGGCGTGGCGCTCGCGCTGCTCCTGACTTTCCTCTTCGCTCGGGAGAACGTGAGGCAGATGAGGGAGGACAGGCCCGAAGCCTGGTCGAAGTGGAGCCAGCTGTTCTCGGAGATCGGGAGGGACTTCGCCTTCGCGAGGAGGCGTCACCCCCCGGAGAGTTCGGCGAAAAGCTCCAGATAGGACGCATACCTCTCCACCGAGATCAGACCGCCTTCCGAAGCCCCCCGCACGGCGCACCCGGGTTCCGAGACGTGCGCACAGTCCCTGAACCTGCACGAATCCGTGAACGCCTCGAACTCCCTGAAGCAGTCCTGCAGCCTGGCGGGCGGGATCTGCTCGATCGGGAAGACCCGCAGCCCCGGCGTGTCGATGAGCATCGTCCCGCCACCGAGGGGGACGATCCTGGCCCCTACCGTCGTATGCCGTCCCTTCCCCGTCTTCAGGCTCACGGCGCCGATCCTGAGGTCGTCCCTTCCTCCGAGGATCCCGGCCAGTGTCGTCTTCCCGGCCCCCGAAGGCCCGGACATCACGACGGTCCTGCCCTCGAGGAGGGAACGAAGGAGCTCCGTCCCCGCGCCGGTTCTGCAGGACAGCCCCGCATAGGTGGCGCCCGCCCTGCGGCAGTCCCTTTCCAGATTCGCGAGGAGGAGGCTGTCGCCGTCCCTGGCGAGGTCGATCTTGTTCACCGCCACGCAGGGCTCGATGGAGTGCCATGCCGCCGCGGCCAGGCATCTGTCGACGAAGCCGCGCCTGAGCTCCGGATCGCGCAGGCTCACGAAGACGAGGGCGATGTCGATGTTGGCGGCTATGACCTGGGTCCCGCCGCCCATGTTGGATCTCTCCAGCGTGTTGCGCCTGGGCTCGACCCCTTCGAGGATGCATCCCCCTTCCGGGGGGAGGGTGACAGACACCCTGTCTCCCGTCGCCGGGCTCCAGCCCCTGAAGAGCCGCCCCGGAACGCGGACATCCACCTCGGTCCCGTCATGGAGGAGAACTGTCGCACCCCGCCTGTGGACGCTCGACAGTACGGCGATCTGAGTGCTCGTGCTCATGCTCGTGCTCATCTCAGTGCGGAGCCTCCTGTATCCGGTCGAACCTGATTATGAACTCTCCCGGCCTTCCCCAGCCGAGGATCTCGCGCACGGCCTCCTCCATCGCTGTCGAATCGCTCTGAAGCAGGCTGATGCGGACCCTCAGCGAGTCCCTCAGGTGCTCCAGGCTGTCCCGGGAAGCCTGTGCGGCGTCCAGTTCGCCCTGGAGGGCGCTGAGGGAGAACAGCCCGTCCGGGTTTAGGAGCAGGAAGGCGATCAGGACAACTGCCACGGAGAGGACGAGGAGGAGGTAGAATCTCCTCGACGCCCTCCCCGGAGCGTTTCTCGGCCTGTTCAATCCCTACCGGAGGACGGCGGGGAGTGACGATCTTCCCGAATAGACGGCCTTCCCGCCCAGCGCCTCCTCGATGCGGAGGAGCTGGTTGTACTTGGCCGTCCTGTCGGTCCTTATCGGGGCGCCGGTCTTGATGAGCCCGGTGCCTGCGGCGACCACGAGATCCGCGATGAACGAGTCCTCGGTCTCGCCGCTGCGGTGGCTGACCACGCTGCGGAACCCGTTCCAGGTCGCGAGCGAGATGGTGTCGAGGGTCTCGGTGACGGTCCCGATCTGGTTCAGCTTGATGAGGATCGCGTTGGCGGACTCCTCGCGGATGCCCCTGGAGAGGCGCTCCGTGCTGGTGACGAAGAGGTCGTCCCCTACTATGTGGATCCTGCCGCCGAGCCTCAGGGTCATCTCGTGCCAGCCCTCCCAGTCGTCCTCGGCGAGGCCGTCCTCGATGCTGGCTATGGGGAACGAGCCGACCAGCTTCTCCCAGTAGTCTATCATCGCGGTGGTCGTCATGTACTCGAAGCCCGAGCCGCTCATCACGTAGGCCCCGTCGCGATGGAACTCGCTCGCGGCCGGGTCGAGCGCTATCCAGACGTTGCCGCCGGGCTCGTATCCAGCCTTCCGGATGGCCTTCACGATGAAGTCGAGGGCATCCTCGTTCGAATCGAGGTCGGGTGCTATGCCGCCCTCGTCGCCTACGCTCGTGGACATTCCCCTGGATGAGGCGGAGTCCCTGAGCGCATGGCAGACCTCGACGCCGGCGCGGAGGGCGTCGGAGAAGCTGTCGAAGCCCGCGGGCATTATCATGAACTCCTGGAGGTCGAGCTTGTTGGAGGCGTGGCGCCCGCCGTTGATGATGTTCATCATGGGCACCGGCAGCCGGTTCGCGGAGGCCCCGCCCAGGTATCTGAACAGCGGCATCTCGTGGTATGCGGCGGCCGCCCTCGCAGCAGCCATGGACACCGCAAGGACGGCGTTGGCGCCCAGGCGGCTCTTGTCGGGGGTGCCGTCCAGCCTGATCAACTCGGCGTCCAGGAGGGCCTGCTCGTCGGCAGGGAACCCGATGACGGCCGGCGCGATGACGCGGGTGATGTTCTCGACAGCCCTGCGAACGCCCTTGCCCCTGAATTCGGACGAGCCGTCACGCAGCTCGCAGGCCTCGTGCCCTCCCGTCGAGGCGCCACTGGGCACCGCGGCCCGGCCGAAGGAGCCGTCGGCCAGGAGGACGTCGGCCTCCACCGTGGGGTTGCCCCTGGAGTCCAGTATCTGCCGGGCTCTGACTTCGATGATCTCGCTCATGTGACACTTCCCGCGCTTGCGTCCGTAAACCGTGGGACCCACCGGCCGCGGACCCCGTCTCATCCAATGGTGTGATCATAACGCCTCGAAGGGGGACCCGAGCGTGCCCGGCGGATCAGCCCTCCGGGGGCTTCTCCGGTTCGACTATCCCGAGGCTGCTCATCCTGGCCAGGAGGGTCGTCCTCTTCATCCCCAGGTACTCGGCCGCCCTGGAGCGGACCCCGCCGAACCGTTCGAGGGCTTCGACTATGTTCTGCCTCTCGATCTCCTCGAGCATCCTGGGCAGGCTCGCACCCCCCGCGGGCGTGAACGGGACCCCGGCGGGGCGCGCCGCACCCGGGCCGGATATCCGTACGGGCAGGTCGGTCTCCGATATCGTATCGCCCTCGGACAGGACCGAGGCGCGTTCCATGGCGTTCTGCAGCTCCCTGACGTTCCCGGGCCAGTGGTAGCCCTCCAGGACCGCGACTGCTCCGGGGGACAGCTTCAGCTCCTTC
This sequence comes from Candidatus Fermentibacterota bacterium, assembly GCA_963718745.1. Taxonomy (GTDB): domain Bacteria; phylum Fermentibacterota; class Fermentibacteria; order Fermentibacterales; family Fermentibacteraceae; genus Fermentibacter. The sequence goes on from OY970370.1 coordinate 1,711,394, forward strand.
TTCCTGCCTGTTTCGGCGACCCTCGCCAGGAAGTGCCGGGCGAGCGGCAGGATGTCCTCCCTGCGCTCCCGGAGCGGGGGGAGGGCGACCTCGATGACGTTCAACCTGTAATAGAGGTCCTCCCGGAAGCCACCCCGGCGGACCGCCTCCTCGAGATCGAGATTCGTGGCCGTGATCAGCCTCACGTCCACCTTCACCAGATCCGAGCTGCCTACCGGCGAGAACTCCTGTTCCTGGATGACCCGGAGCAGCTTCACCTGCATGGCCGGGCTCATGTTGCCGACCTCGTCCAGGAAGAGGGTCCCGCCGTCCGCTATCCGGAAGCGCCCGAGGGAGGAGGTCACGGCGCCGGTGTAGGCTCCGCGGGTGTGGCCGAAGAGCTCGCTTTCCAGGAGGCCTTCGGGGAGCGCCCCCGAGTTCACCGTGACGAACGGCTGGCGCGCTCTCGCCCCCTGCCTGTGGATCGCCCGTGCGACGAGTTCCTTGCCTGTTCCGCTCTCCCCGGTTATCAGCACCGTCGCGTCGGATCTGCTGACCTTGTCGATGAGGTCGATGACCCCGTTCATGCTCCCGCCGCCATGGATGATCTCGCAGTAGGGCCTGTCGTTCTTCCTTACAGCGGCGAGTCCCGACTGGAGGGCCAGCTCGAGCGAGGCCATGACTGAATCGCGGGTGAAAGGCTTGGGTATGTAGTCCACGGCGCCGAGGCGCATAGCCTTGATGGTGCTGTCTATAGTCGCATAGCCGGTTATCACGATCACGGGGAGCCAGGGATACTTGTCACGGACCACCGCGAGGAGCTCCAGGCCGGAGATGTCGGGCAGTCTCACGTCCGTTATCATCACGTCGAAGGTGGAGGTCCGGAGTGCGCGAAGAGCCTCGCGCCCCTCGGAGACGGACTCGGCGGGATATCCTCCCGCCCTGAGCATCTCCGTGAGGACACCCCTGACGCCCTGCTCGTCGTCTACGATCAGGACCCGGTGCACCTTGCCGCCGCTCTGGACCATATTCCCCTCATGTAAGGCAACCCCGTGGTGATAATCACCCGGACCCCGAGGAATGTCAATAACTTGACGCAGGAGTGCCGTTGAAATCCCGGAGAGTCTTCTGGATGCTCGCTCTGCTCGCGATGGCAGCATCCTGCAGGAAGCCGCCGGGCGAGCCCGTCTTCGTCATCACCCTGCCGGGCGAACACCCCGCCCCCGTGATAACCGCTGTCGCGGACAGCACTTTCATCGAGCCTCCCGCCGACAGCCTCGCTGTCGATTCGCTCCCTGCCGACAGCGTGGGAGTTCCCGAACCAAGCCCCGTCTTCGAATCCCTGGAAGGAGCCCACACCATCGCGATCGAGATATCGGGCTCGCTCTACGCCTCCCTCCAGGCCGCCTGCCCCGACCATGACCCTGACGTCCTCGGCGCTCACATGACGAGGTGCCTCTGGTGGAACCTGAACCCCTGGCGGGGCATCTGCGCGGGGGACTCCCTGACCGCAGTCTACAGGGATGCGGGATGGGGAATGGAGAACCGCACCGTTGCGCTCAGGTACGTCCCCGTGGCGGGTTCCTCGAACCGCGCCTTCACCCTGTACCAGTTCCGCCGCACCGGGGACAACTACCCGTCCTACTGGTATCCGGACGGCGCCGAGACTGTCAGGCTCCTCGACGCGATGCCCGTCGCCACTTTCGAGGAGATCACCGGGGTCTACGGCGAGCCCAGGGGCGACCACAACCACGGGGGGATCGACTTCAAGGCGCCCGAGGGCACCCCCGTCCGCACCCCCCGCGGCGGCCGCGTGGTCAGGATGGACTGGAACGGCGAGTACAACGGCCGCTGCCTCGAACTGGACATAGGCGGAGGCTACACGGAGATCTATCTGCACCTCCAGGGCATCGCGCCGGAACTCTCGGAAGGCTCCACGGCCGCGGCCGGCTCCCTCGTAGGCTGGGTGGGCAATACAGGGCGATCCTACTCCGCGCATCTCCACTACCAGATCAACGACGAGAACGACTATCCCATAGATCCGCTGGTATTCAGCGGTTCCCACACGAGAGCGCTCACCGCCTCCGACATGGAGGATTTCGCCCTGTTCCGTGCCGCGTGCGACTCCCTGATGGCGGCAGGCCCGCGGTGAGGCGGGAAGGGATGGCTCGATGAACAGTACGGTGGCGGTGGTCACGCTCAACTTCAACGGCAGGGACTTCCTCCCGGAGATGGTCGAGTCGCTGGCGCCGCAGATCCGGGCGATCGGAGCCAGGCTAATCGTGTTCGACAACGCCTCCTCCGACGGCTCCGACCGGACGGTGGAGGAGCGCTTCGGGCGGGAGGCATGGTTCTCCCTCGTGCGGTCTCCCTCCAATCTCGGTTTCGCAGCCGGGGCGAACGCGGTCATGCAGGAGCTGGGCGAGGATGTCGTGGTTCTCGCCAACAGCGACACCGTCTTCCTGCCGGGGAGCCTCGAGGCGCTCCTCGAAGGCCTCGGGAGGCATCCCGCAGCGGCTCTCGCGGGACCCAGGCTCCTCTGGCCGGACGGCACCCTCCAGCCCTCCCTCAGGGACTTCCCGTTCCCGGCCGCCCTGCTCATGGAGCACCTCCCGCTCCGCAGGCGCTTCACGGCCAAGTACTCGGACCATGCGGGGGAGCGTCGAGCCGACTGGCTCGTGGGAGCGGTGATGGCCATCAGGACGGGTCCCTTCAGGGCGATCGGCGGATTCGACACGGACTTCTTCTTCTACCACGAGGAGACCGATCTGCAGTACAGGTTCCACGAAGCGGGGTTCGAGATCTGGTTCGTCCCGTCCTCTGAGGTCGTCCACATCGAGGGGGGATCCGCCGCCGCGGTGTATGGACGGGATACCACGCTCCGCTATATTTCCGCGAAAATCCGGTTCCTACGGAAGCACGGCAGGCCGGGCGACCTGGCCGCCTTCCGGATCATGATGTCAGCCATGAATCTGGGCCGGGCGGCCGCCGGGCTCGCACGGCCGCGCAAGGCGTTGGAGGATGCGAGGTTCTCGCGCGGCTACTGCGCGAAGGCCTTGAAGGATCTGTGGGGCGGTCCCCCGGGGGCCAGGTGAAAGGTCCGAAATGCCCGTAATCCTGGGGTTCAACTGCTACAAGCACGATGCGGCCGCAGCCCTTCTCGTCGACGGGCGCCTGGTCGCAGCCGCCGAGGAGGAGCGCTTCACACGGAGGAAGCACGACGCGGACTATCCCGCGAGGTCCGTGGAGTTCTGCCTCAGGCGCGCCGGGATTTCCGCTTCGGACATAGACTGCATCGCCTACTACATGATCCCCGGCGCCGTCGCGAGGGAGAACCTGTCCTACAGCAGGCACTACCTGCTCTCGCCGGGGGGCGGCAACTTCCTCCTCGGCCAGATGGCGGGGGCGAGGAAGATGTCCCGCGTCGGCGAGCGGATCAGGGAGCACCTCGGACCCTCGCTCGTGGCTCCTGTCATGTTCGTTGACCATCACACCGCTCACGCCTGGGCTGCGTGGTACTGCTCCGGGTTCGACAGGACATCCGTCCTGACCATGGACGGTGTGGGCGAGAGGGATACCAGCCTGCTCGGCGAATTCTCCGGCCCGAGGCTCCGGCGGATATCCGGATCGGTCTACCCCAACTCTCCCGGCGTCTTCTACAGCGCCGTGACGAAGCACCTGGGCTTCGAGCCCGACGGCGACGAATACAAGGTCATGGGGCTCTCATCCTACGGGGAGCCCGAATTCGAGAGCCTTTTCAGGAAGATGATACACGCCCTGCCCGACGGCCGGATTTGTGTGGATACCGGGCTCCTCGACATCCACAGGGGCGTTCATTTCGCGAGGTTCGCACCCGTGGTCGAGAAGCTGATCGGCCCGCCCCGCGAGCCCGGTGCCGAGATGACGCGCACCCACGAGAACGTCGCGGCATCCGCACAGCGTGCGCTGGAGGCCGTTGGCCTCGATCTCGCGAGGCAGCTCCGGAAGGCGGTCGACAGCGACAGGCTGGTGATCTCGGGCGGCGTCGCCCTGAACTGCGTCATGAACGGGCTCATAGAGCGCGAAGCCGGATTCGCGGAGATCTATCCGCTTCCCGCCCCGCACGACGCCGGCACCTCCATCGGAGCCGCCGTGGCGGCTCACGTCTCCATGTTCCGTGACGTCGAGCTGGAGTCCCCGCCCGACATGTACCTCGGCTCCTCCTACACCGAGAAGGAGATAGAGGCGGCGCTGGTCCAGTCCAAGCAGACCTGGACCCGTCCGGCGGACATTCAACTCGAGACCGCCCGACTCGTCGCCGAGGGCAACGTGGTCGGCCTGTTCCAGGGCAGGATGGAGTTCGGCCCGAGGGCGCTGGGAGCCCGCTCGATCCTTGCGGACCCGCGCAGGGCCGACATGAAGGACATCGTCAACAGCGTCGTGAAGCAGAGGGAGGGGTTCAGGCCCTTCGCCCCGAGCTGCCTCGAGGAGAGGGCCGGGGAGTACTTCGAGGGCTGCGTGAAGTCCCGCTACATGATCTCCACCTACAGGGTGCGGCCCGGCAAGGCGCAGAAGATCCCCGCCGTCACCCATGTCGACGGCACGGCCCGTGTGCAGACCGTGACAAAGGAGATCAACCCGTCCTACTGGAGGATCATCGAGAGGTTCGGCGACCTGACGGGGGTGCCCGTGGTCCTGAACACTTCCTTCAACGTGAAGGGCGAACCGATCGTGGAATCCCCGGTGGATGCCCTGAGGTGCTTCTGGGGCACCGGCCTCGACGCCCTCTCGATGCCGCCGTTCCTGATAGTGAAGCCCAAGGCCTGATCAGGGGGCGGGAGGGGCTCCGCCCGGCTACTCCCCGCCGAGCTTCCTCTGGAGGGTCCTGCGGCCTATGCCGAGCATCTCGGCGGCCCTCGTCCTGTTCCCGTCCGCCAGCGCAAGCGTGCGGTCTATGACCATTTCCTCGATCTCTTCGAGGCTGCGGGGCAGCTCTATCTGGAGCATCTCGGACCCCTTCACGGCGCTCCCCCGTATCTCGTCCGGGATGTCGTCCACCGTGATCGTGGAACCCGCCATTATGACCATGCTCTCCATGAGATTGCGAAGCTGCCTGACGTTCCCCGGCCAGGAGTGGCCGGCGAGCATCGACAGCGCATCGGGATCCATGGAGGGGACCGGGAGGCCGTGTTTCTCGGCCGCTTCGCGGATGAAGGAGACGGCCAGCAGCGGGATGTCCTGCCTCCTGGCCCTCAGAGGCGGGATGTAGAGCTCGACGACCTTCAGCCTGTAGAAGAGGTCCTCGCGGAACGAGCCCTCCCTCACCCTGGCCGCCAGGTCGCTGTTGGTGGCCGCGATAAGCCTGACATCGGTGGGTATCGGCCTCGAGCCGCCCAGCCTCGTGACCTGCTCCTCCTCCAGCGCCCGCAGGAGCTTCACCTGCGTCGCGGAAGGGATCTCGCCGATCTCGTCGAGGAGGAGCGTGCCGCCCCTGGCTGCCTCGAACCTGCCCTCCACGGCGCGCTCCGCCCCGGTGAACGCACCCCTCTCGTGGCCGAAGAGCTCGTTCTCGAGAAGCGTTTCCGGTATGGCGGCGCAGTTGAGGGCCAGATAGGGGCCGCTCCTGCCGCTCAGCGCGTGTATCTGCCGCGAGAGGAGGTCCTTGCCGGTACCGCTCTCGCCCGTGATGAGCACTGTCGCCTTCACCGGCGCGACCCTGCGGACGCGGGTCATCAGATCCTCTATCGCCCTGCTGCGGTAGATGAAGGAGAAGTCCCTGGCGGACGCCTGGCTCTGGGACGGGCGCTCGGTGGAGGCCGAGGTGGAGAAGGCGAAGGCCCTGCCGATCGCCTCTCTTATCCGCCCCGCGTCGTCAGGGTCCAGGATGACGTCGATCACGCCGGCCTTCATCCATGCGACTGCATCCTCGGCGTTGACGCTGCGGCCGTAGACCAGGGGCGCGGCCGAAGTGCTGGCCCTGCGCACGGACTCCAGGAAGGTCCCCACGAGCATGTCGGGAATGTCCGCCGACACGAGCACGACGCTGACCGACCGGGCCATGATCCGCCGGAGCGAGGCCCGGGCGCTCGTTTCGTAGATCACTGTATATCCGGCGGAGGACGCCGTGCGCCCTATGTCCGCCGCCCTGTCCGTCTTCGAGTCGACTATGAGGACCGTGCCTCTGCCGAGGATCGTTACCAGTTTCCACCTCCGACTTGAACATCTAATATATCTGCCTGTGCCCCGTGGAGTGAATCACGGGCGCCCCGAACGCGCGGAGGCCCTGCTTGGATGCTGCTCTGAACGACGACTTCTGTTTTGTCTGCGGCAAGGACAACCCGGTCGGGATGAGGCTCAGACCCGCCGCATCGGATGGTTCCTGCAGCTTCGAGTGGAACCCTCCGCGGGAGCTGCAGGGCTGGTCCGGCGTGACCCACGGGGGGATTGTGACGACCCTGCTGGACGAGGCGATGGCCTACGCGTCGATGAGCCTCGGAGGCCGCTGTGCGACGGTGGAGATCTCCGTCGCCTTCAGGAAGCCCGTCCTCACCGGAGTGCAGACCCTGGTTCGCGCCAGGGTCGAGGAGAGCAGGGGAAGGCTCGTGAAAGCCTCGGGAGAGGTGCTGCAGAACGGAGAAGTGCTTGCCACAGGCAGGGCCAGCTTCATCCGGCTCTGACCCCCTGCCGGGGGTGCTCCTGCTCGGGGGGTCGGGCCGCCTCGGCAGCGCCTTCAGGCGCACGGCCTCCGGCCGCTTCAGGGTCGCCTCCCCAGGAAGGATCCCGGCGGGCGGGCTGGACCGCCTCCTCGACGAATCCGCCCCCGATCTGGTCGTGAACGCTGCGGCCATGTCGTCCCCCGGGGCGTGCGCCCGGGACCTGCGGGGGGCATTCTCCGCCAACGTCCACCTCCCCGGAAGCCTGGCCGCCGCCTGCGCCGGCAGGGGGATACCCCTCGTCCATGTCTCGACCGACCTGGTCTACGGAGGAGCGATCCCCCCCTATTCGGAGTCCTCGCCGTGCGTGCCCCGCTCCTTCTACGGCTGGACCAAGCTGCTGGGGGACAGGGCGGTCGTGCAGGCGTACCCGGATGCGCTCGTGCTCCGGACTTCGGTCCTGTTCGGGCAGGCAGGGGCGGCACGCCCCACGTTCTCCGAGGAGCTGCTCGCGGGGGGCGTCCGGACGGTGCACGTGGACGCCTTCCGCCACCACACCCCGATCAGCTGGTTCTCTACCGTTATACTGGAAGCGTGGGGGAAGCGGGTTTCCGGGCTGCTTCTCGCGGCGGGGAGGCATTCCCTGTCCCGCTCGGCCTTCGCCTCGATGCTGTTCGAACACCTGGGCGCCGGGGGCTGTCCGCCCGAAGGCTACAGGCCCGCAGGCACCCCCGAGGACCTGAGCCTGGACCTGGGCAGGTTCGAGAGCCTTCTCGGGAGGGCTCCCGATCCCTTCCGGTCGTTCGTGCTCGAGTACCCTCAGGATCCGGTCAGCAGCTCCGACAGGAACCTGCCCGTGTAGGACGCCTCGATGCGTGCGATCTCGTCGGGCGTGCCCTCGGCTATGACCAGGCCCCCGCCGTCCCCGCCCTCCGGGCCTAGATCGATTACCCAGTCGGCATTCTTGATCACGTCGAGGTTGTGCTCTATCACGACCACGGTGTTCCCCGCCCCTACGAGCCTGTCCAGGACGTGCAGCAGCTTGCGGACGTCGTGGAAGTGCAGCCCCGTGGTCGGCTCGTCCAGGATGTACATCGTATGGCTGGATCCGGGTCTCGCCAGCTCCTTCGCCAGCTTCACCCTCTGGGCCTCGCCCCCGGAAAGGGTCGGAGCGGGCTGGCCCAGCTTGATGTAGCCGAGCCCCACGTCGTCCATCACCTTGAGGACGCGGTAGACGGGCGGGATCCTCTCGAAGAGGTCCATGGCCTGTCTGATCGTCAGGTCCAGGACCTGCGCGATGCTGTGCTCGCGGAAGGTCACCCTCAGGGTCTCCCTGTTGAAGCGCATGCCCCTGCAGGTCTCGCACTCGACGAAGACGTCCGCGAGGAAGTGCATCTCGATCCGCTTCACGCCGGCCCCCTGGCAGTCCTCGCACCTGCCGCCGTGCACGTTGAAGCTGAACCTGCCCGGCGAGTAGCCCCTCATCTTCGCCGCAGGGAGGCCGGCGAAGACAGTCCGGATCTGGTCGAACACCTTCGTGTAGGTGGCCGGGTTGGACCGGGGCGTCCTCCCTATCGGATCCTGGGAGATGTTTATGACCTTGTCCACGTTTTCGTAACCCCTGATGCCGCGATGCGGCCCGGGGGTCTCGGACGTGCCCCCGCAGAGCTGGGTCAGCGCCGGGGAGAGCGTCTGGGTTACGAGCGAACTCTTCCCCGACCCGGAGACGCCAGTTACACAGATGAAGCGCCCCAGCGGGAAGGATACCGAGACGTTGCGCAGGTTGTGCAGGGATGCGCCGTCGAGGGTGAGAGTCCCGCGGGACCTGCTCCTCGGGGTCCTCATCCTGCTGATCTCCTCCCTTCCCGTGAGATACTTCCCCGTGAGGGAGTCCTTGTGCGCCATTATCGCCGCAGGCGAGCCCTCCGCGACCACCAGGCCGCCGTCCGTGCCCGCCCCGGGGCCGAAGTCCACGACGTGGTCGGCCCTCAGGATGGTGTCCCTGTCGTGCTCGACGACGAGCACCGTGTTCCCCAGATCGCGGAGCTTCTCGAGGGTGCTGATCAGCCTGAGGTTGTCCCTCTGGTGCAGGCCGATGGTGGGCTCGTCGAGGACATACAGGACCCCCGTGAGGCCGCTTCCGATCTGGCTGGCCAGCCTTATCCGCTGAGCCTCCCCTCCCGAGAGGGACGGAGCTGCGCGGTCGAGAGTCAGGTAGTGGAGGCCGACGTCCATCAGGAAGCCCAGGCGGCCCTTCAGCTCCTTCAGGAGCTCCCCGGCTATGAGCTGGTCGGTACTGCCGAGGCGGAGCTTCTCGAAGAAGTCCCACGCCTCCCTGACCGTCATCGAGTTGAGCTCGTGGATGCCCCTGCCGTCGACAATCACGGCCCTCGCCTCGGGTCTGAGGCGGGAGCCTCCGCAGGAGGAGCATGCGGTCTTCCTGAAGAACCTCTCGTATCCGGCCCTGGAATCCTCGCTCGAGGTCGTGAGGTACAGCCTCTCCAGCCGGGGGATTACGCCCTCCCAGGGCCCCTCCCAGCTACCCTTGCTGTTCTCCCCCGACCACTGGAACTTGAGGATCTTCCTGTCCGCGGTCCCGTAGAGGACGGCGGCCTGCTGCTCGTCGGAGAGGCGCTTCCAGGGGGTGCCGGGGCTGAAGTCGTAGGCTTCGGAGAGCGCCTTGACAAGGGTGGCCGACCAGCCCTTCGGCTCGCCCCAGGGGGCTACCGCGCCGTCCTTGATGGAGAGCGCCGGGCGCGGCACCACGAGGTCTGGGTCGACCTTCATCTCGTATCCGAGCCCCGAGCAGCCCATGCACATGCCGGCTGGATTGTTGAAGCTGAAGAGCTGGACGGTCGGGTCGGCGAAGGATATGCCGCAGTGGAGGCAGGCGTTCTGCTCGCTGAAGAAGGTTTCCTCGCCGTTTTCGGCGTCGACCACCGCCATGGCTCCCGAGCCCTCCCGGAGCGCCGTCTCGATCGACGAGGTGAGCCTCGTGTCCATGCCCTGCTTCACGCTGATGCGGTCCACGACCACCATGATGTCGTGCTTCCGCTTCTCCTGGAGCCTGATGCTCTCGTCGAGCGAGCGGACCTCCCCGTCCACGAGGACTCTCACGAAGCCCTTCTTCCTCAGATCGGCGAGGAGCTCCGTGTAGGCGCCCTTCCTCCCGCGGACGAGAGGGGCCGCGATGAGCAGCCTGCTGCCCTCGGGCATGGATGAGACCCGGTCCACGATCTGCTGTGCGCTCTGCCTGCCAACGCGCCTGCCGCAGGAAGGGCAGTGGGGTTCGCCTATCCGCGCGTAGAGGACCCTCAGATAGTCCGCGATCTCCGTCACCGTGCCGACAGTCGAGCGGGGGTTGTGGCTGACCGTCTTCTGTTCGATGGAGATGGCGGGGGAGAGGCCCTCGATGCTCTCGAACAGGGGCTTTTCGAGCTGGCCGAGGAACTGCCTGGCATAGGACGAGAGCGACTCGATGTATCTCCTCTGCCCCTCGGCATAGAGCGTGTCGAAGGCGAACGAGCTCTTCCCCGAGCCGGAGACTCCCGTGACCACCACGAGCCGGTTCCGCGGGATCTCCACGTCGATGTTCCTGAGGTTGTGCTCCCTCGCTCCCCTTACGACAATCGAGTCCACTTCCACCCGCATCCTTTCCAATGCTCCCGGGAGACGGTACAAACAAGCGAATATACTCTGCGCCGGCCCGGCGTTCCACTCCGCCCCGCCTGCGCCACAATTGCCCTCGGCCCGCCGGGCCCGGACACCCGCGGAGCCGTCCTGCAACACAAATACATGTGGAACAAGGCCATGGGTATTGGCGGACTCCTGGCAAACCTGTTGCTGACTACTATGGCGGGACAGGAATGGCCGGTCTCGTGACGGGAGAGGATTGTGACACACTGTGGATGCGGTTCGACAGGCAGGGAAGGGCACTGCGGACAGACGGCCCTGCGCGCCCTGAAGGCAGGCCCGTCCCGTTTGGCGGTCCGGGTCCTCCCCGAGCCTCCCGCCGTGGATGTCTACCGCGACGACAGGGCCTTCCACGTGATCGCCGAGGTGCCCGGTTTCACGCGCGACGAGATCGAGCTGGAGATAGCCGGGGACACGCTGAGGATACTGGGGCGGAGGTCCGGACCCGCGGATGGAGAAGCGGGGACCCTCGTCAGGGAGTGCATGCAGGGCGGTTTCGCGAGGAGCGTCGAGCTGCCCGGAGGCATCGATGCCGATTCAGTCACTGCTGTACTCGACAGGGGGCTGCTCGAGATCGTCCTCCCGCTTGCGTACAAAGGCCGGGTCGTGAGGATCAGGCCCGAATAGGAGTTCTGCGGAGCCGCGGGAGGCCCCGCCCCCGCGGAGGCGTCCGATGAAGTGCGTTGTCAGGTTGAAAGGAAGGTTGTCGTGGGAAAGGTTATAGGGATTGATCTGGGGACCACGAACTCGTGCGTTGCGGTCCTCGAGGGCGGTGAGCCTGTCGTCATCCCGAATTCGGAGGGCTACAGGACGACTCCGTCCGTCGTCGCGTTCGCGGATTCAGGGGAGCGTCATGTCGGAGTCGTGGCCCGCAGGCAGGCCATAGCCAACCCCGTCAACACGGTCTTCTCGATAAAGCGGTTCATGGGCAGGAAGTTCGGCGAAGTGGACGCCGAGAAGTCCAGGGTCCCCTACAAGGTGGTCGAGGGCCCCAACGGCGATGCGATGGTGGAGATCCAGGGCCGGAAGTACTCGCCTCCCGAGATCTCGGCGATGATCCTCCAGAAGATGCGGCAGACCGCGGAGGACTACCTGGGCGAGAAGGTCACGCAGGCAGTCGTGACCGTCCCCGCCTACTTCAACGACAGCCAGCGGCAGGCCACGAAGGACGCGGGCAGGATAGCCGGGCTGGAAGTCCTGCGCATAGTGAACGAGCCGACCGCCGCGTCGCTCGCCTACGGACTGGACAAGAAGGGCGCCAGCAAGACGGTCGCTGTGTTCGACCTCGGCGGCGGGACCTTCGACATATCGATCCTGGAGATAGCCGAGGGCGTCTTCGAGGTGAAGTCGACCAACGGCGACACCCATCTCGGAGGCGACGACTTCGACCTCCGGATCATCGACTGGATGGTGGAGGAGTTCAGGAAGCAGGAGGGAGTCGATCTCTCACGCGACCCCATGGCTCTGCAGAGGCTCAAGGAGGCTGCCGAGAGGGCGAAGTGCGAGCTCTCCACCACGCAGACCAGCGAGATCAGCCTCCCGTTCATCACGGCTGACGCCTCCGGACCCAAGCACCTCACCATGAAGCTGACGCGGGCCAGGCTCGAGCAGCTCGTGAACGACCTCGTGGAGAGGACAAGGAAGCCCTGCCTCGACGCCCTGCGGGACGCGAAGCTCGATGCCGGCAAGCTCGAGGAGATCATCCTCGTAGGCGGGCAGACCCGGATGCCCCTCGTCCAGAAGATCGCATCCGAGATCTTCGGACGCGAACCCCACCGGGGCGTGAACCCCGACGAGGTGGTCGCGGTCGGCGCGGCGATCCAGGCCGGTGTGCTGACCGGGGAGTTCAAGGACGTACTCCTCCTCGACGTCACGCCTCTCACGCTCGGAATCGAGACCCTCGGCGGAGTCTCCACGGGCATAATCGAACGCAACGCGACGATACCAACCAAGAAGAGCCAGATCTTCAGCACCGCGGCCGACGGCCAGACGGCTGTCGAGATCCATGTGCTCCAGGGCGAACGGAAGATGGCCTCCGACAACAGGACTCTCGGGAGGTTCATCCTCGACGGGATCCCGCCGGCGCCCCGGGGCATGCCCCAGATCGAGGTCACATTCGACATCGATGCCAACGGGATAGTCCATGTCTCGGCAAGGGACAAGGCCACCGGCAAGGAGCAGAAGATCCGGATCGAGGCGTCCAGCGGGCTCTCCGAGGGCGAGATCCAGAAGATGGTGACCGAGGCCGAGAAGTTCTCGAAGGACGACGAGGACAAGCGCCAGAAGGCCGAGAAGAGGAACATGGCCGACTCCCTCCTCTACGAGGTCGAGAAGGGCATGAAGGACTACGGCGAGAAACTCGACCCGTCCCTCAGGGCGTCCCTGGACGCCGCCGCCGCCGAAGTGCGCACCGCGCGGCAGGCCGAGGACGACCAGGCGATCGACAGGGCCGTCGAGAACCTGCAGAAGGCCTGGAGCGCCGCCGGAGCATCGCTCCACCAGCAGAATCCCGAGCCCGGCCCGTCCGAAGGTGCCAGGCAGGGCGGAGAGCAGGGGGCGGACGGCGGCAAGACAGTCGACGCCGACTTCGAAGTGGTGGATGAATGACGGCCGGGGGCGATCCCAGGAGATCTCCGGGCATGCGCCGCCGCGAGACCTGCTCCGACAGGCGGAGGCATCCGGATCCTCCCGCGGAGACGGCGGAGACTTCACCCCCCGCGGATTCCGAAGCCTGCGCAGAGCAGGAAGACAGGCCCGGGGAGAACCCTGCCGGAGCGGGAACCCCCTCTGAAGAGATGGAGACCCTGAAGGACCAGATCCTCAGGCTCCAGGCGGAGTTCGACAACTACCGCAAGAGACAGGCCAGGGAGTTCCACAGGCTCTGCTCGCAGGGCAAGAGGGACCTCATCGCGGACCTGCTGGCGATACTGGACGACCTGGACTTCGCCAGGGACCACCTCCGGGCCGGCACCCCGGCCGAGGAGACAGTGACGGGCATGCTGCAGATCGCTTCGAAGCTGGAGGCCATACTCGGCCGCGAGGGTCTCGAATCCATGAAGCTCGAATCCATGGACCCGTTCGATCCCAAGCTCCACGAGGCGGTCTTCGCCGAGGAGGTGGAGGGTGTCGACCAGGATGTCGTGCTGGAGGTCCTGAGGAAGGGATACACGCTCGACCAGGAGCTGCTCCGGGTGGCCATGGTGAAGGTCGGCAGGCCGGGGAAGGCCGCGGCCGAAGGGACGGAGTGAGCCCTTGCCAGCCGAGAAGGACCTGTACGCCGTCCTCGGGGTCGGAGAGAAGGCCACCGAGGAGGAGATAAAGAAGGCCTACCGGAAGCTCGCCCGCAGATTCCATCCCGATGCCAACCAGGGCGACAGCCGGTCGGAGGAGAAGTTCAAGGAGATCACGGGAGCCTACGACATACTGGGCGACCGGGAGAAGCGGGCCCGCTACGACGAGATGCGGAGCGGGAGGGCGTATTTCGGTGAGGACATGCCCGGCGGAGGCGGATTCGAACCCTCCGGGGCCGGTTTCGGCGGCCTGGAGGACATGCTCAGCTCGCTCTTCGGCGGCGGGCGGCCCGGCGGTTCCAGGAGACAGGCGCCCTCCGGCGAGATGGAAGTCCCGTTCATCACGGCAGCCCTCGGCGGGACGGCCGATGCCGTGATACGCATGGAGAAGCCCTGCTCCACCTGCCGCGGTGCAGGCGGTACGGGCGAGAAGACATGCCCGGCCTGCAAGGGCTCCGGTTCCAGGACCGAGAAGCGTGGCGCCTTCAGCACCATGCACACCTGCTCCAAATGCGGGGGCACCGGGAGGGTTTTCACGTCGGCGTGCGGCTCCTGCGGCGGATCCGGCCGGATTTCGTCGAGCGAGAGGCGCTCCGTGAGCATCCCTGCAGGCTCCTCCGACGGAGATGTCCTCCGCCTGAGCCAGTCCGACGGCTCGACTGCCACGATAAGGCTGAGAGTCGCCCCGGACGGTTTCCTTATCCGCGAGGGCTTCGACATCCACTGCACCGTACCGGTTTCCGTCCCCCGCGCCGTCCTCGGCACGAGGATGATGATAAGGACGCTGGACGGGCGCATCAGGCTGAGGATCCCCCCCGGCACCCAGCCGGGAACCGTGCTCAGGATCCCGTCCCGCGGAGTTCCCTCCGGGGGTTCGCGGGGGGATCAGTTCGTTCATGTCGATGTGCTGGTGAACCCGCCTTCGAATGACGAGGAGCGGCGGCTCTGGGAACAGCTCCTCTCGCTCGAGGGTATACGGAAGCGGCATTCAGACGACTGAAGCATTCCCGGAGGAGCACCCATGACAGCATCCAGAATGATTACGGCGGCACTCGTCATGCTTGCGGCGACCGCATGCAGGAGCCAGGAGGTCCCGTCCGGCGACTCCGCGGGACCGGAGGCGGACACCGTCCTGATCGAGATGCCGGCGGCGGACCCCGAAGCTCTCAGCAGAACATTCAGCGAGATCGCATCGACGACGGGACCCTCGGTTGTCACGATAACCTCGCGAAGCGTCTTCAAGACCGTCGTCCAGGGCTTCCCCTCCCTCCCCCCCTCGTTCGGCTCCGGCCCCTGGCAGGGTTTCGGGTTCCCCGCGCCCGAGGAGCGGGAGTACGTGAGGGAAGGGCTTGGCAGCGGCGTGATAATCGACGCCCGGGGCTACATCGTGACCAACAACCACGTGGTCGAAGGCGCGGACGAGCTCGAGGTTATACTGCAGGACGGGTCGAGGTTCCCCGCCTCCCTGACGGGCACCGACCCGAGGACCGATCTGGCCGTCGTCCGGATCGAGCCTTCGGGGGCCGTCCTGACCCCCCTGCCCTTCGGCGACGCCGAGAGCCTGCGCGTCGGGCAGATAGTCCTGGCGGTGGGCTCGCCCTTCGCCCTCAGCTCCTCCGTCACGCAGGGCATAATCAGCTTCATCGGCAGGACGGGCGTGGGCCTGGCTGACTACGAGGACTTCATACAGACGGACGCAGCCATCAATCCCGGCAACAGCGGGGGGGCGCTTGTCGACCTCGGGGGCAGGCTCGTGGGGATCAACACCGCAATCGCCAGCAGGACTGGCGGTTATGACGGGATCGGTTTCGCCATCCCGGTCGACCTCGTGAGATCTGTGACCGACGAGCTGATCGAGTCCGGCTTTGTCTCCCGCGGCTGGCTGGGCGTGATCATCCAGGACATCACCCCCGGGCTGGCGGCGGAGTTCTCCGAGGAGAACGGGATCATCGTCTCGGAGGTCACCCCCGGCGGGCCTGCGGACCTCGCGGGAGTGGCGACGGGCGATGTGATCGTCGAGCTGGACGGCAAACCCGTCGAGTCCGTGCCGTGGTTCAGGAACGAGGTGGCCTCGCTTGATCCCGGTGATCCGGTCACGCTGCTGGTGAGCAGGTCCGGGCGTCGGTCGACGATCCGTGCGGAAGCCGGGGAGCTCCCGGGCGGGGGATCCCGCGCCGCACTGGCGGAAAGCACCGAAGAAGTCCCGACGACGGTGGGATGGACCCTCCGCGGACTGGATCAGCGGACCTCCAGGGCTCTTGGATACGATGGTCCCGGCCTGCTCGTGGAGGCTGTGGATGCCGGAGGGGCGGCCGCCTCGGCGGGTCTTGCCCAGGGCGACATCATTGTGGAGATCGACCGTACCCCGGTGTCCTCCGTTGACGAGGCACACCGTCTCGTGTCAGCTTCGGAGGGCGGAGTCCTCCTCCTCGTCTTCCGCGGAGGGCACACAATCTTCATCCTGCTCGAGCTGGGCTGACGCCCTCTCGGCAACTGGAGCCGGTCTTGGACCTCAGATACCTGATCCTCGTCGTCGCGGGTTTCGCACTGTCCCTGTGGGGCTTCACGATGCTGGGCAGGGGAAGGCCGCACGCCCTTCCTGCGGGGCTCGTGTTCCTGGCGGGGGTGGTCTCGCTGGTTCTCGGGATCCTGCTCACCTGCGTCCCCGGATTCTTCAGCGGATAGAGAAAGCCGGGGGCGGCAGGCCCCCGGCGTCGATATCCGATCTCCGGGCTACCTGGGCAGAAGCCCCATCCTGCTGAACTTGTCCACGAACGTCAGGAGCAGCTCGTTGCCGGGGTTGGCGGCCAGCCCCTCGGCTGCGATCGCGGCCGCTGCCGGCAGGGCGCTGAGCTGGATCTGCTCCCTGACCTTGCGTACATAGTCCTCGGCCGTATCGCCCCCGGCGGTTCTCCCGCCATGCTGGGCCGTCTGCTGGGCGGGCCGGGTCCTGGTCTGGGCGGTCGCATGCGGCGCCGCGGATCCACCCGTACCTGCCCTGCCTCCGCCCGGCTTCTCCAGGGCTGCCACGAGATCTTCGAGCCCCGGAGCCTGGGGCATCAGGGCGAAGGCCTCCTTCGCTGATGCGAAGGCCTCTGCCGCGGATCCGGCGGCAAGTTTCCTCTGTCCGATCCTGACCAGGTTTCCCGCCTTGATCCTGCGCTGCAGGTTCATGATGCGGCTCCTGACCTCGGGATCGTCCGGCGCTTCCGCCTTTGCCTTCTTCAGGAAGCCTACGGCTCCGGCCTCGTCACCCGAGGACAGGGCCTCTTCGGCCATCTCGAAAAAGTTCTTCACGTTGTGAGGATCGGGCACGCTGATCCTTTCTCCGGCCGATGGGACGGCAGCAGCCTTCCGGACCGGGGCTGGAGCCGGTGCGTCTCCAGGGACGGCCTGTCTGACGAGTGATTTCGAAACGTGTCCAGTTGCCGGTCTGGTGGGAGGCGCCGGTGTCACGAGCGCCTGTTCGTCTTCGAGGATGGGAGGCGTGACCAGCGGCCTGGTAGAGTTTTCCGACGGGCCTGCAACGGGTCTCTTCCGCTCCGGAACGCTGGACTCGGGGTTCTCCCGCTGAGCCTTCACAGGTTCGGCAACCCTTGCCGGGCGAGCGTCCGGGACGGCCATGGATTCGCGCCTGGCGGGCGTCGGCTGCACGGGGGCCTCCCTGCGGGTGAGGACCGGTGCAGGCGCCTCGCGTTTGACGGGCGCAGGCTGTTCCGGAGCCTCCCTGCGGGTCTGGACGGGAGCGGGGGTCTCGCGTCTTACAGGTGCAGGCTGTTCTGGAGCTTCCCTGCGGGTCTGGACCGGTGCGGGCGCCTCGCGTTTGACAGGCGCAGGCTGTTCCGGAGCCTCCCTGCGGGTCTGGACCGGAGCGGGGGTCTCGCGCTTCGCAGGCGCGGGCTGTGCCGGGGCTTCCCTGCGGGTCTGGACGGGAGCTGGCGCCTCGCGCCTGACAGGCGCAGGCTGTTCTGGAGCCTCTCTGCGCGTCTGGACCGGAGCGGGGGCTTCGCGTTTCGCGGGCGCCGGCTGCGCCGGGGCTTCCCTGCGGGTCTGGACGGGGGCGGGGGTCTCGCGCCTTGTCGGAGCCGGCTGTGCAGGTGTATCGCGGCGCGCCGGTGCGGGCGCCTCCTCTGCGGGAAGCGCTTTCCTGGCGGCCTCGGCGGCCTTCTCCTTCCCCTGGATCAGCTCCTTCTCGATCGCGATGATGGCTTCAGTGACTGCACTGCTGCCCGGATCCATCGAGAGGGCTTTCTTGAGGAGGATGAAGGCATCCTGGCGGTTGCCCCTCTGGAGCTCCTCCTTGGCCTCCCTGACCAGGGAGGCGACCTTCGACCTGTTCTCAGTAACCAGACACTACCCCCAGTGTACGGGTCGAAAGGCTTTCTATCGAAGAAGGGGCTCCGGGTCAAGTCCCCGCCGAGCACCTGCTTCCGATCGATC
Organism: Candidatus Fermentibacterota bacterium; assembly: GCA_963718745.1. GTDB lineage: Bacteria > Fermentibacterota > Fermentibacteria > Fermentibacterales > Fermentibacteraceae > Fermentibacter. The sequence goes on from OY970370.1 coordinate 1,729,428, forward strand.
TCAGAACCGCGGCCGCATCCCGAAGCAGCCCGACCGGTCCCTTCAACAGGAGATGCCGCAGGAGGAGAGCAGGGATGCGGGTGAACGGCCTCCTCAGCAGATAGTTGAGCCCGATCCGCGCCTGGGCGGTCTTCCTCAGTGCCGAAAGCTCCCCGTCGGTCATGTCGGTCAGGTTCACCAGCAGGGAGTCAGCCGCGTTCATGCCCTCCAGGAAGGTGTCCAGGTCCCCGATCCTTCCCTCGGCTGAAGCCTTCGCGAAGATCGCGGTACCCGGGTAGGGGGTGACGAAAAGCATCGGAGCGGTGATATCCGCCTTCCTGCAGAACGAGATCGTCTCCTCGACAGTCTCCCTCGTCTCCCCGTACATGCCGATCATGAAGCTGCCCTCGGCGTGGATGCCGGCCCTCCTCGTCAGCCTGAGAGCCTCCAGGCACTCTCCCGGGGTGACCCTGCGGTTCATGGCCTCGAGCATCCGGGCGCTCCCGGACTCGATCCCGTAGCTGATCCAGTAGCATCCGGACCGCTTCATCTCGGCGAGCAGCTCCGCATCCACGGTGTTGACCCGGCCCAGGCAGGACCAGCGCAGCCGGGGGAGGCGCTCCCTCATCAGCTTGCAGACCTCCAGCACGAAGGTTCTGTCGCTCGTGAAGAGGTCGTCGGGGAAGCCGGTGTACCGGATGTCGTATCTCCTCACGAGCTCCTCGATCTCGCCAACTATCGAGGACGGGCTCCTCCGCCTCACGCGGCGGCCGTAGATCCGGTAGCAGTAGACGCATTCGAAGGGGCATCCCCTGCTGGCGACGACCTCCATGTGCCGGGTGAGCTTGCCCCTGTGATCGTAGCTGTGGATGTAGCTCTCGATCGGGAAGAGGTCCCAGGCGGGCCAGGGGAGGGAATCGAGGTTTGCGACGGGCTCCCTCGGGGATGAACAGGCCAGGTTGCCTTCGCCGGTGAGGAATGCCAGCCCGGGCACGTCGCGCCACTCCGTGCCCGCCTCGATTGCTGCGGCCAGCTCCACGGAGGTGATCTCCCCCTCGCCGGATACCACGGCATCCAGGCTGCAAGCCTGGAGATATGTGCCGGGAAGGGTCGTGGCCCCGCTGTTGCCGGCTACGAGGAAGACCCCGGGGATCTCCTTCCGTATCTCCCGCCCCAGCTCGCGGCTGAAGCGGAAGCGCGTGACCATCCCGCCGAGCCCCACCATGTCGGGTTTCGAAGCCTTGATGGCGGGTATCGCTTCGTCCATGCCCAGGTCGGATCCCTCCATGTCGACGACGGTCACGTCGTGGCCGCAGCCTGCGAGCGAGGCGGCGACATAGGAGAGCCCGAAGGGGAAGTACTTCGATCTTCGCCCCGCGCCGTAGGGAGGATAGACAAGGCAGATTCTCAATTGTCTCCTCGGAGGTGTCTCCGGTCCGGTCTGCGACGCTCCCCGGCAGCGGTTCCGCGAGGAGCGGGGGAAGCCTGTCATGCCGATGACGCGCCCAATATCGCCCCGGAGGGATGCGCGGGCAACGAGCGGCGTCACAGAACCCGGCACTGGCAGTGCGAACGGCAGATTTGCATGATATCTGGCTGGGAATCGGGCGACCGGCGACGGAGCTGACTCTGCAAACTATTCACTAGATGGAGTTTCCTCAGATGTTCAAGAAGCTGTTCGCGCATGGCGGCCATGGACCGAAGATGACCCTGAGGGACAGAGGACCGGTGCAGCTCATCGACCTGTCACTCCGTGACGGACAGCAGTCGCTCCTGGCCACCCGGATGTCCACACCCCAGGTCCTCGGCGCCATGCCCGGGATCCTCGACTGCGGCGTGAGGATGATGGAGGTCTGGGGCGGAGCAACGCTCGACAGCGCGATGAGGTTCCTGGACGAGAACCCCTTCGACCGCCTGCACAGGATGTCCGATCTCGCTCGCCCCTACGGCTGCGGGCTCCGCACTCTCTCCAGGGGTCAGAACCTGTTCGGTTACGACCCCTACCCGGACGACATAGTCAGCGATTTCAACAGCGAGGCTGTGCAGTCGGGAACAACGGTCATGCGCATATTCGACGCCCTCAACTACATCCCGAACTACAAGGCCGCGCTGGACGGCGTCAGGAAGGCCGGGGGCATCTTCGACGGCGCCGTCTGCTATACGACCGGACCGCTCTACAAGACGGAGTACTTCGTCGAGAAGGCGCTCGAGCTGGAGGCTGCCGGAGCGGACATGGTCTCCGACAAGGACATGGCCGGGCTCAAGGACCCCGTGAGCGCCTGGGAGTACTACTCGGCGCTGAAGGAGCGCCTCAGGGTCCCGGTCGTCAGCCACACCCACTGCACCCCCGGCTACGGGCACATGAGCGCTGTCATAGCTCTCCTCGCAGGAGTCGACTCGATCGACGTCTGCTTCCTGCCTTTCGCCGGAGGATCCTCGCATCCGTCCCTCGAAGTCGTATCCCTCTTCGCCGAACTCCTGGGCATCGAGACCGGGCTCGATCTGGACGGGAAGAAGCTGGGCACTGTCCACGCCTCGCTCGCCGGGGTCATCGAGGAGTGCGAGAAGAAGTTCTCCCTCCAGGTCCACAGGTCGGTCTGGCCTGGTCGCGACGTGCTCCTGCCGCTTGCGGAGAAGACCATCGACCAGCTGTCGGAAGGCAGGATCGTGCAGGCTCTGGAGACCATGCACCGCATCGAGGAGGCCTGCGGCTTCCCGCCTCCCAGCGATGCAGTGCGGAAGTCGCAGATCCCCGGCGGGATGTACAGCAACTTCAAGAACCAGCTCGCCAAGGACGGGAAGAGCGAGTACATGGACAAGGCGCTGGAGGCAGTCCAGCAGGTCAGATCCATGGCCGGCTGGGTGCCGCTGGTGACGCCCACCTCCCAGATCGTGGGGGTGAAGGCTTACTTCGTCGCGCTCGGCAAGGAGGCGAACCCGGTACAGTACGTCAACCTGATCGCCGGATACTACGGGAAGACCCCATTCCCGATCGACGCGGACTATCGCGAGCAGGTCTGTGGTTTCCGCGACGAACGCACCTACGACTCCTCGCAGTTCGACCGCACGATCCCGACCCTTCCCGGCACGGAGATCCCGATAGCCGAGACCAAGCAGGAGAAGCTCCTCTACTACCTCTTCCCCGACAGCTCCGGAAAGGCCTATCTGGACAAACTGAAGGGCGCCGCCCACGCCGAGACGATCAGGGAGTCGGCGGCCAGGAGGGAGGAGGAGGACAGGGCCCGCCTCAAGAAGCTCCACGACCAGGCCATCCTCAACAGGTTCGCGGAATCGATGTACGATCTCTCGGAGCATCTCTCCGAAGCGATGACCCTCTTGAGCACCGAGGAGGACCCGGCGACCAACAAGCTCATCAAGGAGGCAGCCGAGTACACCGACATCTGACTTTCCGATCGGCTGGCCCTCAAGATCGGTTTTAACTATTGATCCTAACTCTCATTTCGATAGCGCTGCGTCCAAGCGCCCGAGTTAGGATCAATAGTTAAAACCGATCTTAACCGGGGAACTGGCCCGGGGCCGTCCGGTTTCTTATGATCGTCGAGATAAATCCGTGGAGTGATTTGGGGCGTATTGCAACCACGTTAAAAAAAGTGCTAAAAGGCCGTTGATCACGCCTGTGACCGCCCCCCACGGGCGGTTTTTCGTTTCCGAAAGCAGAGGTGCATGATGCGCAAGCTGTTCACGAGCGAATCCGTTTCCGAAGGTCATCCCGACAAGATCTGCGACCAGATCTCGGACGCCGTGCTAGACGCCCATGTCGCTGGTGACCCGAACGCCCACGTGGCATGCGAGACCCTGGTCACGACCGACTTCTGCCTGCTCGCAGGAGAGGTGAAGAGCGCCGTCGAGGTGGACTACGAGGCGGTCGCGCAGGGAGTCATCAGGGACATCGGGTACGACACTCCGGACATCGGCTTCAACTACAGCACCAACAGATACAAGATCCTCATCCATTCCCAGTCGCACGACATCGACCAGGGTGTCGTGAAGAACAAGGGTGCGGGGGACCAGGGCCTCATGTTCGGGTTCGCCTGCAACGAGACCGAAGCCCTGATGCCCTTCCCGCTCCAGCTGGCCCACCGCCTCCTCGAACGATTGTCCGTGGTACGCAAGAACGGGACGCTGGCATGGGCGAAGCCCGATGCGAAGAGCCAGGTGACCGTGATGTACGAGGAGAACCTGCCGGTGGAGATCTCCGAGATCCTGATGTCCGTGCACCATGACAAGGATGCGGATAACGACGAAATGCGCCGTGACGTCATCGCACACGTGGTCGGACCCGTCCTGGACTGCATGAAGCCCTCCCTTCCCTGGGACGCCGACATGTTCCTCTACAACCCGTCCGGGCGCTTCGCGATAGGCGGTCCCAACGGGGACACCGGCCTTACGGGCAGGAAGATAATCGTGGACTCCTACGGCGGAGCCGGCCGTCACGGCGGCGGATGCTTCTCCGGGAAGGACTCGACAAAGGTCGACAGATCCGCGGCCTACATGGCGCGCTACATCGCCAAGAACCTGGTCGCAGCCGGAGTTGCCGACCGCTGCGAGATCCAGCTCGCATACGCCATCGGCAAACCCGAACCCGTCTCCGTCCGCCTGGACACCTTCGGAACCGAGAGAGTGGCAGACCTCGTGGCGGTCGAGAAGCTCGTGAGAGCTATATTCCCCCTGGAGCCCTACGACATCATCGACCACCTGGGACTGAGGAGGCCCATCTTCAGGAAGACCGCATCCTACGGGCACTTCGGAAGGATCCCCGGCGATGACGGCTCCTTCTCCTGGGAGAGGACCGACAAGGTCTCCGACATCCGGAGGCAACTGGGGCTGTAGAGCCCGGAGGGACTGCCTCCGGGGGTTCGGGGGAACAGTGCTCCACGGGATCGTTCTGGCTCTCGTGCTGGCATCCGGCAATCCCGGGCTGGACAGCCTCGGCGCCCGCCTGGAGGAGACCCGGCGTCTCGCGGCCGAACTGGAATCGCAGCATGCCGCCGTGTCGGACATCCTGATGGCCATTCACGAGAACCTCCTCGCCGCCAGGGCATATTACTCCAGGCTGCAGGAAGAGGAGGCCCTCCTCCTCGGCAGCATCGAGAGGATCGACACCCGGTGCGCCGCGGGCGAGTCCCTGCACACTGCACTCTCCTCGGGCCTCGAGGACTATCTTCTGTACATCTACTCCCACAGGAACCTCATAGGATCCGAGGCGCTCTTCTGCCGGGGCGGCCTTGCAAGGGTGCTCAGACGCGAGGCCTACCTCGAGTTCCTGGCGAGGAGAGCGGCCTCCGAGGAGAACGAGGTCAGGGGCGCCACGGACTCCCTGATCCATTTCAGGGACTCGCTGCGCACCGCTCAGACGGAGATTGCAGCCCTCCGGAGAGAGATGGGCGAGATCCAGGACCGGATCGTCTTCGAGGAGGGTCGGCAGGCCCTCCTGCGGCTCCAGCTCGGAAGCGAGCTTGCCAGGGCGCAGGATTCCTCCGCAGCGATCGAGACCGAAAGGCAGAGGGTGTCCTCCCTCGTGAGCGACCTGCGCGCGGCCAGCACAACGGTATCGTCCACTCTCAACCTCGGTCAGCCCGACGTGGAGAGCGTCATCGGGAACTCCGCGGGCGCCCTGCCCTGGCCGGCGGAGGGGGACATCGTCAGGCATTTCGGGCTGGAGGTCCATCCGGTCTACGGAACCGAGACGACCTGCGACGGGATAAGCGTGACAACCCCGCCGTCCTGCGCGGTCCGTGCGGTCTCGGATGGAAGGGTGCTCTATGCACGAGAGTTCCTGAGCATGGGCAGGCTGGTGGTCGTGGATCATCTGGACGGGTTCTACACTGTGTACGGCAACCTGGGATCCGTCGAGGTGAACCCGGGGGACATGGTCGCCTCGGGAGACGAAGTCGGGATCACCGGATCGCTCCCGGACGGCACCGCCGGATACTATTTCGAGATCCGGGCGGGGGGCCAGCCGGTCGATCCGGAGGAATATCTGAGATGAGCGGACTGTTCGGCGGTCTTCCCCATCCGGTCGAAGGGCAGGAGGAGGCGGAGGTCTTCCTCCAGGCGGCCCTCTCGAGCGGGCGCCTCTCGCATGCCTACCTGTTCGCAGGACCCGGCGGGACCGGCAGGTTCTCATCCGCGCTGGCCCTCGCAGCGGCCTTCATGTGCAGCCGCTCACAAGGCGGCTGGTGCGGCGGGTGCAGGGACTGCAGCAGGATCCTGAAGCTCCAGCACCCCGACGTGCGAATCACCTTCCCCACCCTCGGCACGACGAAACCCGAGGAGGTGGCCGATCTCCTCTCGCGCAGGATGGAGGACGGGGTCACCCCTCTCGCGGTGCCCGGCAACTCATCCATCGTCATCGACTCCGTGAGGGAGATCCAGGCCCGGATGGCGCTCCGCCCCTACGAGGGGAAGGGACGCGTCGAGATCCTCCTCGACGTCGACAGGATGAGACAGGAGGCTTCCAACGCCCTTCTCAAGACCCTGGAGGAGCCCCCTCCGTCGACGCTCCTGATACTCACCGCCCAGAAGCTCTCGGGCGTGATCCCCACCGTCCGCTCCCGTGCGCACCTGATCCGTTTCGGCAGGGTGCCGGCAGCGACGATAGCCCGGATAGTCGAGGAGCGGACCGGGGTGGCCGGGCCTGAGGCGCAGCGTGCCGCTGCCTCGGCCGACGGCAGCGTGGGCACCGCCCTTTCCATCGCAAGGGAGGGCTCCCTGCTCCCGGGGGTGCTCGAACAGGGGATGGGGCTCCTGAGGGCGTCGGACCCCGCCCAGATAATCCCGGCCGCGAGGATCATGGCGAAAGCCCTGGGCACATCCGGGAGCGCAGGCCTCTGTTCGGTGATCTCCTCGCTCCTCCACGACATGAGGAGATCCGCGCTGGGGCGTCCGGTCGTCTTCTCCGCGGAGGAAGACCTGCCGAGGGGTACAGGCTGGTCGGTCGACTCCCTGGGCAGGGCGGTGCGGATCTTTCTTGCATGCGAATCCCGCCTGAGATCCAACGTCGCTCCGGCTTCGGCCTTGACTGCGGCCTTCTCGGGCGCATGGTACGAGCTCAGACGAGGTGAGGTGCCCGATGCAGAACGCTGACGAGGGAACAGTCCTGGAAAGGGATGCGGAAGCCTGCACCCCCGGCCTTGTGACGCAGGGAGAGTATCTGGAGGTGGCCTTCCGCGCCAGGCGGCTGGGCCTCTTCGCCAATACCGGCCTGCCGGTGGACGTCGGCGCGATGGTCGTCGTGTCCGTCGAGCGCGGCGAGGATCTCGGAAGGGTGGTCTGCAAGTATTCGACCGGCGACACCATCCCCGGAGAGCCGCAGGGGAGCTTCGCCCGGCTGGCGGATCAGTCCGATCTCGAGAGGCTCAGGGCGAATCTCGCCTTCGAGCAGAAGGCCCTCGACTACTGCCGGGAGAGGGTGCGGACGCGCAAGCTGGAGATGAAGCTCACGGGCTGCGAATCCCAGCTGGACCGGAGGAAGATCCGGGTCTATTTCACGGCGGAGCAGCGCACCGATTTCCGCGCACTCGTCAGGGATCTCGCGGCCGAGTTCAGGGCACGGATCGAGATGAGGCAGATCGGAGTGAGGGATGAAGCCAGGCACAGGGACGGGGTAGGCATATGCGGCCTCCGGCTCTGCTGCGCGTCCTTCCTCCGCGAGTTCACGTCCGTGACGCTCAAGTCGGTGAGGGAACAGAACCTGGCGCCTAATCCGAGCAAGGTTTCGGGATCCTGCAGCAGGCTCATGTGCTGCCTCGCGTACGAGACCGACTTCTACAGGAAGGCGGGCAAGCTGTTCCCCGAGGTCGGATCGAGGCACCGCGTGGACAACAGGAACGCCGCCGTCGATTCATGCGACATATTCCACGACACGATAACGCTCTCATGGGAGGGCGGCGGTTCGGAGACCCTCGAGATCGGTGAGTTCCACCGGAGGAGAGGCAAGGGGAAGCCCGGCAGGCCGGGCGACCCGGAGACCGCCGAGGAAGCCTCCGAGCACCACTCCGACGAGGACCGGAACGAAGACCCTCACGGGAGATCCTGATGGCAACGAGATACCTGGTGACGAGCGCCCTCCCCTATGCCAACGGCCCCCTTCATCTGGGCCATCTCGCAGGCGCGTACCTGCCCGCCGACACCTATGTGAGGTGGCTCCGGATGTGCGGCGAGGAAGTGATCTATGTCTGCGGGACAGACGAGCACGGCGTTCCCATCACGATAACCGCCGAGAAGCAGGGCAGGACCCCGCGCGAGGTCGTGGACGAATACCACGAAACCATACGCAGGGAGTTCGAGGCTTTCGGCATCTCCTTCGACAACTTCTCGAGGACCTCCCGGCCCGCGCACTTCGATTTCGCCCGCAGGGTCTTCCTCGAACTCAAGGATAAGGGCCTGATAGTCGAACGGACGATGAAGCAGCTCTACTGCCCGAAATGCTCGAGATACCTGCCTGACCGCTACGTCAACGGGACCTGCCCAAGGTGCGGCACGCCCGGTGCCCGGGGGGACCTGTGCGAGGCCTGCGGAAGCTGGCTCGAGGCCCTGGAGCTGAAGGACCCGGCATGCAGCATCTGCGGGGAGACCCCCGCACCCCGCGACACTACCCACTGGTTCCTGAGGCTCGACGCCTTCCAGGGCTGGCTCCGCGAGTGGCTGCCCTCCCGCGAGGGATGGCGCGACAACGTGCAGAACTACTGCAGGGGATGGCTGGACGAGGGGCTGCAGGAGCGCGCCATCACGAGGGACATCGACTGGGGCGTGCCCGTCCCCCTGGAGGAGGCCGCCGGCAAGGTCCTCTACGTATGGTTCGAGGCTCTGCTCGGGTACGTGAGCAGCACCAGGGAGCTGTTCGAGAGCCGGGGCACCCCCGGGGCGTGGGAGGAGTGGTGGAAGAGCCCGGACACGAGGCTCGTCCACTTCATAGGCAAGGACAACATCGTCTTCCATGCGATAATCGAGCCCGCGATACTCAGAGGGCTGGGAGACTTCGTGCTCCCCTGGAACATCCCCGCCAACGAGTTCCTCAACATCTCCGGACAGAAGCAGTCCACCAGCAGGGGCACAGCCGTCTGGATGGGGGAGTACCTGAAGAGGTTCCCGCCCGATCCCATGAGATACACGCTCTCCATCAACGCTCCCGAGGGCAGGGACACGGAGTTCACATGGAGCGAGTTCAGGGTGAGGAACAACGAACTCGCCGACGTCCTGGGCAACTTCGTGAACCGGACCCTGACCTTCGCACACAGGGAGTTCGGCGGACTGGTGCCTGGATGCCCCGGTCCGGGCGCGCGCGAGCAAGCCCTCACCGACCTCGCGCTCGGTGCGCGGGACTCCATCGGAGACCTGATCGGCTCCTTCAAGCTGAAGGCCGCCTGCGCCGAAGCGATGGCGCTGGCACGCGAGGGGAACAGGTTCTTCGACGCGTCCGAGCCGTGGAAGACTGCGAAGACCTCCAGGGAGGACTGCGCCAGGACCATCCGCTATGCGCTGGAGTTCATCGACTGGCTGAGGCTGGCATTCTCACCCTTCCTCCCCTTCACATGCGCCAGGATCGGCGCGATGCTGGGCAGCGAAGGCAGCGAATGGAGTTCGATCGGCAGGGTCTCTCTCACCCCGGGATCGAAGCTCGGAGCCGCCGGGATCCTTTTCGAGAAGATCGAGGAAGGTTTCGAGGACGCCGCATCCCCGGGTGCGCCTCCGACGGAGACGCCTGCCCGGACGGAGCCGGACCCTGCCGGGCTTCCTGCATCCGCGGACCCGCAGGCTGCAACTCCCAGGATCGCCTTCGCCGATTTCCAGAAGACCGAACTCCGCGTGGGAAGGGTCCTCTCGGCGGAACCCGTGCCCAAGTCGGACAAGCTGCTCTCCCTCACGGTGGACATCGGAGAGGCCGGACCCCGGGGCATAGTAGCCGGCCTCAGGCAGTGGTACTCTCCTGAAGACCTCACCGGCAGGCTGGTGGTCGTCGTCGCGAATCTGGAACCGGCCAGGATCCGGGGGGTTGAGAGCAATGGCATGATCCTTGCCTCCGACGGGGAGTCGGGAGTGTTCGTCATAGCGCCGGATCACTCCGCCCGACCGGGCGACAAGGTCAGATAGGGAACAGAAGGGAGGCTCTCATGCCGCTTTATTTCGGCCAGGGAGGCATAGACCCCGGATTCATCCTCGTGATCGGGGCAATGATACTGGGGCTCATCGCGAGCGCCGGCGTCCAGAGAACGTTCACGAAATACAGCAAGGTCGGCACCCGCCTGGGCATGACCGGGGAGCAGATGGCCCGCAGGATCCTCGACAACTACGGCCTCACGAACGTAGCCGTCGAAAGGGTGGCGGGGCGCCTCACGGACCACTACGATCCCCGCAGCGGAGTCCTCAGGCTTTCGGACGGCGTCTACGCAAGCTCCTCCGTGGCAGCACTGGGAGTTGCCGCGCACGAGGCCGGACACGCTGTCCAGCACGCCTTCAAGTACAGACCGGTAGAGGTGCGGAACGCCCTTGTCCCCGTCGCAAACATCGGTTCCCAGCTGCTGCTCCCCCTGCTATTCGCCGGGATGTTCTTCAGCAGCATGGGATTCCTGATCTACATAGGCGCCGCGATCTATGCAGGCGCGCTGGCCTTCCACGTTGTGACCCTGCCGGTCGAGTTCGATGCGAGCAAGCGGGCCGTCTCCTATCTGCAGGCCACGGGCAGCCTCACGAACGATGAGCTCGGCGGCGTAAGAAAGGTGCTCAGGGCGGCCGGGATGACGTACGTAGCGGCGGCGCTCGCCTCCCTCGCGAACATGATCCGCCTGATCATGCTCGGGAGAAGAAGGTAATGGATCTGTCGGCCCCGCTCGTCATCATACTGGTCTTCTTCAGCGTGATCTGCCACGAGATAGCGCACGGGTACACCGCTTACAGGCTCGGGGACCCGACCGCCTACAGGATGGGCAGGCTGACGTTCAATCCCCTGCCCCACATCGACATATTCGGAACGATAATCCTGCCGATACTGCTGACGGTGATCGGCAGCTCGGTGCTCCTGGCCTGGGCGAAGCCCGTCCCCGTCGATCCGCGGTACTTCAGGCGCCCCAGGACCGGCATGATGTGGGTCTCGATCGCGGGCCCGGGAACCAACTTCGTCCTGGCCGCCGTCTTCGCCGCGGCAGCGCACCTGGCGTCCGGCTTCGCCCCGGGCTTCGTACTGAAGGCGTTCGCTTCGGTCGCGCTGATCAACGTCGTCCTCACCGTCTTCAACCTGTTCCCGGTGCCCCCTCTCGACGGCAGCCGCATCGTGGCCCGGTTCCTCAAGGGGGGAGTGCTGCTCCGTTATCTGAGCCTCGAGCCCTACGGGATGTTCATCGTCTTCGGGCTCCTCTACCTCGGTGTCTTCTCGAGGATAGCATATCCGGCGCTGGATCTTGCCGTCAGGGTTCTCGACCTGGGCAGATTCCTGGTCGCGGGATAGGATTGGAAGGAAGCATGGTCGCACTCCTCCTGGCAGCTCTGGCGTCGTTCCCACCGATAACGAGGGATCTCACGGGCGCCGATCCGGGCACCTGGGAGGAATGGGCCGCATCCGAACCCGTGACCATCCCCCTGACGGTCGACCCGCTGATCCAGGGGGGGAGGGCGATAGATTTCGCGATCCTCATGGAGGTCGGTCTCAGCGACAGCCTGGCCGCCGGGACCCTGGAGCAGTGGGTGGCCGACATGACCCCCTGGGTCGGAGAGGTCCTCGTGGCGGAGGTAAGCTACTCCACGCCGGAGGAGCTGCGCGCGCTGCTCCTGGAGATGTACGGACAGGGCCTCGAGGGCGTGGTGCTGGTCGGGGACCTGCCGGTCGCGTGGGTGATGATGGACAACGCGTTCGCAAGGGACAGCGAGACATTCCCGTGCGACTATTTCTACATGGACCTGGACGGGGTGTGGCAGGACCTGTGGATAGGGTACCCCTCCGCCGGGATTCCCGGACAGGACGGCAAGTACGATACATGGACGACTTCGGGTATGGGCCCGGAGATCTACTGCGCGAGGATAGTGACCTCAAAGACCACGATCGGGAACGAGGGCGAGCTCCTGCAGGCCTATCTGGACCGCAACCACGCCTGGCGCACGGCCGGGGATCCCCTGCCCTTCCAGGCGCTCTGCTACGTCGACAACGACTGGGCCGTGTGGGGCGCGGAGTTCAGGGATGCGATGATGCGCCTCTATCCGGTCGTCGAGCTGATCAACGACCTGGAGCAGACCTGCGGCACGGACTACGAGGAGAACAGGCTCCCGGCGGTCTACCAGTGGATCAGCCCCTTCGTCCACTCCGGCCCCACGATGCACCAGTGGAACCCCGGCCCGGACACGTACTGGAACGAGGTGTACGCGATCGATCCGCCGGCGAGGTTCTACAACCTCTTCGCATGCTCCAACAGCAGATTCACCACGCCCCGGAACATGGGTTCGATGTACGTCTTCGGGACCTCCTCCGGGCTCGCATCCGTGGGCAGCACCAAGACCGGCTCGATGCTCACGTTCGAACCCTTCTACCAGACCCTGGGCGGAGGGGGCAACCTCGGCCAGGCCTTCGAGGACTGGTGGAGCGCCATCATCTCCAACGGATTCACGCCTTCTGAGATGTCATGGCACCTGGGGATGGTCCTGCTGGGAGACCCGACGCTGGTCCCCGCCTCGCCCATGCTCGGGCTCCCGGGCACCCCGCCGCAGCCTCCCGCGGGTCCGTCGTTCGTGGAGAACCCCTGCTCGGGTTCTGTACGGATAGTCCTGACCGGAGGTTCGGAGACCGGCGTCCGCATACTGGACGCCTCCGGGAGGATCGTGGCGGAGCTGACCGATGTATCGGGCGGAACCACGGTGGAGATCGATCTGCGCGGGCTGCCCGCCGGTGTGTACACCGCCGTCACCGCCTCGCCGGAAGGCGCCGCCTGCGGGAGATTCGCCCTGCTCTAGAGCCCGGCCCACTCCGACGGATCGGTCGGGAGCCTGTCGAGGACGTCCTCGTTGATGTCGAGGCCGTATCGCACCTCGACGCTCCTCATCCACTCCTCGAAGAGGATTTGCCCGCGGGAAGCCCTTATCTCGTCTTCGATCCGCTGCGCAGCCTCCTCCAGCGTGGCCTGCCTAGCCGGATGGATCGAATCCAGCCGCACCGCGATCCAGGCTTCCATCGGGGCGTACGGTGCCGGTCCGAACCACTGCGTTTCGTCGTCTGTCGAGAAGACTGCCTCTCCGAGGCCTGCGGGCACCTCTTCGACGAGAAGCGGCCTGGTGAGGGCCGGGTCCTCCGGCGATGCCGCGAGCGGGGGGAAGGGGGCATAGGAGCCTTCCGAGAGGAAGTCCCTCGCTCCGTCCCCCGTCGTGGACAGCCTGAAGGCCGCCACTTCCGAAGTATCCCTCAGCACGATGCAGAGGATCGACCTCCGTTCGGCGAGCATGGGTGCCGAGGCCGCATAGGCTGAATCGAGCATCGCAGCAGTCACTTCGAGGCTGTCGGTGACGAACATCCTGTAGAGGGTGTCCGCCGCCAGCCTCATCCTGTATCCCTCGGTCTCCGCCGCAAGTGCCGAGAATGCTTCCGGATCGAGGGCCTCGAGCCGCTCCGCGAGCGCCCGGCGGGGAATAAGAACCTCCGAGAATGCCTTCAGCCATGTCGTGTCGGTGGGCTGCACCGGCCCGTTCATGCCCTCGACACGGATCTCCTCCACCATCCGGGCGGCTGTCCAGGCGCCTGCGGAGGATGTGACGATCGTATCCGTAGAGGCGGGATACACGCCTGCGGCAACCATTTCCGCAAAGGCCGAGATGGCCTGTTCGTCGAACACGGGTGCAGCCTCGGCGAGCGATGCCGTTCTCATGCTGTCGAGGGTGGCCGCTGCGCGCTGCTGTGCGATCCTGTTCCTGCCGAAGGATATCGTGGAGGCGCTGTCCTCGAGCATGGCCGCCACCAGGGCGGGATCGGTACCGAGAATGGAGTCGAGCGTAAGGATCCGGCCGTCGGGACACTCCGCGGACTGTCCGGGCGAAAGCTGTGCGAGGATTCCGCCGATCGCGGGCGGCATCTCGGAGAGGACCGCCGCCGGGGAAGCGGTGGTGACCCCTGTGCCCGGATACGCGGTCGAGTACCATACGGTGAAGCCCAGGTGATCGAGGTAGAACTCGATCTCCTCGTCGGAGACCCCCTGCAGCGCTGCCTCCCTGATCGCGGCATCCACCGACCGGGAAGCCTGCAGCCTGTTCCAGGCTTCCGCCCTGTATCCGATGGAGGGAAGGGCCAGTATGTCCAGCCTGTCCATCTCGTGCTCCACGAGGATCCGTCTCGTGTACGCCAGTATGAAGTCCCCCACAGGGTTGGTGCCTGACATGAAGCCAAGCCGCACTTCGGGATCGAGGCTCTCCCAGTATAGCCCCGCGTCCTCGACTGTCACGGTCTCTTCCTGGACCCGGAACAGCCAGTCATCCCCCGAGACAGCCCTTCGGCAGCCCTGTATCGAAACAAGCGTCAGCGCAAGCAAGGCCAGTCTTGTTCTCATCGTTCCTCTCCACTCCACCCGGATATCGAACGGGAGGCGCCGTTTCCGACGCCTCCCCCGCTGTCCGCAGAAATCCTAGAACAGGGTCTTGATCGAACCCCAGGTCTCGGGCTGAAGCGCGAGAGTCCTGACGTCGAAGCAGTAGGCCACGTCGGGATCGGCCTGGGCAAGAACCCAGAGCTGGTTCTCGCCGCCGTAGGGAGCCATCTCGCAGCCGCCCGCGGTGCCGACCTCGGAGAGCAGGTTGTACTGGGTTATGAGCGCACCGGTCATGTCGAGCTGGTAGAGTACGCCGTCGGCGCTGGCGGTGGACACCCAGAGGCAGGGCCAGTCAGCGTCGTAGGCAGCTCCGTAGATGCCGGCGTTGGCAATGGCGGTCGACCAGGTCGTGTAGGTCGCCGTGCTGCCCGAAACGCCGTTCCAGGTGACCTGGTAGACGTTCGTGGAGAAGCTGCCGGTGTAGAAGTACGTGCCGTCCCAGCCCTGGGCGCGGTTGGGGTTGACTGCGCTGCAGTTGTAGGACCCCATCTTCACGCCGGTGGCCGGATCGTAGTAGTCGACGACCGTGTCGTCGCTGCCGAAGATGTAGGTGCCGTCGTTGCAGAGATCCCTTAGACCCCAGCCCGAGGTGCCGTTCTGGTAGTAGGTCGTGACGAGCGTGTGCGGTGTCGCCACAGAGACCACGCGGATCAGGTTGATCGTCGCGCCGCCCTGCATCGCACCTTCGGTGATCCAGAGGTTGTCTCCACCGTCGTAGCCGAGACCGACGTTGTAGACGGTCCCGCCCGTGAGGGCTTCGATGTCGAAGCTGTCGAGGATCGTCAGCTCCGCCCTGGACGGGTTCAAGGCCGGTGCGGACGCCCACGGGGAGGCGTCCTGGAAGGCGAACGCCGCGGTCGCCAGCATGAGAAGGACAGAAACAGTTCTCACTTCACCCCTCCTTGCACTAGAGATATTCCCAAAAACACTTGTCTATTCACCGACCTGTGTCAAGTATTACGGCGGCCTCGATCGAATCGATCAGGCTGTCTATCACGGCGAATCGCTCCGGGTCCCTGGTCTGGACTAGTGATGCCAGCGGGCGGATGGATTCGAGCACCACGGAAAGATCCTCCATGTCGACCCCCGGGATCGCAGCGGCTTCCAGCAGCTTGAACAACGCCGTCTTCAGCAGGGCGGAGAAAACCTCCGAGTCGCGTTCGGGAACCAGGGCCGCGGTCCGGGCGGATCTGCGGGCGAACTCCACGAAGATCGCCGGATCATCCTGCGGGACCTGGGAGCCCGCCGTGACAAGGGCATGAGCCAGAATCGACGCCTCGGCACTGTCGCCGGGGGCTTCCGCAGCAGCGTTGAAGGCTGTCAGGCCGAGATAGTCCGTTCCTGCCGGGGCCTCCAGGACCGCCCGGAGGTATGAATCCGCTGCAGGCGCCCCTGCACCGAGTGCTCTCTGCAGGTCGCCCTTCATGGCCCATGCCCGCCAGTAGCCGGGGTATCCGCTCAGGAACCCGTCGATCGCCTCGAGCGCCTCCTCCGGCCTGCCGTCGCGAGCCAGGGCGACCGCCCTGTAGAAGAGCGCACGTTCCTCCCACGGGATGAGAGCAGAAGCCCTCCCGAGCTCCTCCGCCGAATCGGCGTTCCTGCCGGCGGTCCCCATGACGAGGCCTCTCTCGAGGGATCTGTTGCCCGCAACGACCAGGGAAGCCCAGATCAGCGCAGATACGATCGCCGGGATCATCACCCGGCGAGGAACGGCGAGCATCCTTCCGCGCCCCGGTCCCAGGGCCCATGCCAGTCCGAACGCTGCCGGAAGAGCCCCGAGGGGGGTCGCCAGGGGAAGGTCCATCGCGAGAATGGGCCAGCAGCAGAGAAGGATAGCGCCTCGTGCGGGGGTAAAGCGCCTTGCGGCGACAAGGTACAGGAGCGCCATGATCGCGATCGCCCCGAAGACTCCCTGTTCCACCGGCAGGGCAAGGATCTCCGAGTGAAGGAAGTCGACCCTGCTGTCCGGTCCCGCCAGGACCTGCATCCGCTCCCCGCCCTCGGAGAAGAGCGAAAGCCTCGAGCGAGCCGTTCCCGTCCCCATAGGCCCGGACTCCTCCAGGAGGTCGAAGCCTGACCGCCACATGAGGGATCTGAGTTCCAGAGACGGATGTATCCGGGCGGCGATCGGAGGGGCGACGAGGATCGCCGCCTGCACGGCGATCATCGCGGCAAGTGGGAAACCAGGATGCGCAAGCCTGCGCCTCCTCGCCACCAGGAACCAGAGCCCCGCTCCGACTGTGGCGCCCATGGCCGTGTAGAAGCCGCTGTGGAGGAGGCCGGCGGCGACGAGCGCGCCTGTGACGGCGGCGAGGATCCTGCCCGGACGGGAGATGCCGGTGGACAGCGCAGTGAATGAGAGCGCAAGCAGCATGCCCTGGCGGTTCGGGTTGCCCGAGGGAAGGTCGTCCGGCATCAGCAGGGACAGGAGCGCCATCAGCGCGGCGGCAGCGGCCAGCCCGTCGAACACGCGGCGTCGCCCCCATCGGGAGAGCATCCCGGAGGCACCGCAGAGCATCATCCAGAAGGAGCACCATATCACGATCTGGGGGATCGCCCCGCTCACCTGGCCGCGAGGGAGGAGTCCGGTGAACTGGAGTGCGGCCGGGACGGCCGCCGCCAGCGCGAATCGCAGGGTGAACCGGCCGTTTCCCGCCAGCATTGCCAAGGCTCCCACCAGGGGGAAGATCGCGAGGCGGGTGTTGTAGGTGGAGTCGTAGATGCCGGGGATCACCGCCAGAACGGTCGCCGCCGCAAGGAGGAACACCATCCCCGTGCCTTCGCGCGACCGGGCGGAGGGGACCTCCCTGTGCCGTGGCCGGTTTGCGGGGACCCGGGGGGTCAGAGGTCGCTCCAGGCTCCGGGGTCGTCGGGAAGGATCTCGAGAAGGGCCCCGTTTATCTGGAGGCCCGCCCTGATAGCGAGCTCTTCGAGCCAGGCCTCCAGCCGGCTCTCGAGCATGGCGGAGCGGATCGATACCGTCAGGTCGTACTCCGCTTCATCCCTTTCCGCCGTGCGTGCCGGGAGGATCCGGAGGAGCCTCATGGCCGCCAGGGGGGAGCCGGGTTCGGCGCCGAGGGGGACGGGGCCCACCCAGGTGACCGTGTCCGAGAGGGCGAAGACGCTGTCTCCGAGCCCGGCCGGAAACTGCGACAGGGCAAGCGGGGGGGATCCGCCCCCGGTTGCCGGATCTCCAGGATAGAGGCTCTCGAACGTACCCGGGGGGATGCCCGGTCCTCCAGGCCTTACAGCAGCCTCGAACTCCTCCGTCCGGTCGGCCGGGATGACGAATGCCTGGACGATCCGCTTCTCCTCGATCAAAGGAGGGGATACCGCCCAGGCCGAGTCGATCTGGGCGGGAGTGATCACGATGCCGTCGACGACGCTGGTGCGGTAGAGGCTCTCGGCGGCGCTCTGCAGCACTTCGCCAGAGGCCGCGGCGAGCAGGATGTCGGATTCGGAGGGGAATCTCCGGACGTATTCGCCTGCCATGCAGTTCCTCGCAACCAGGGTCTTGCAGAAGCCCGCGGTCCAGTTGCTGTCCGCAGGCTCCACGAGCCTCATCGTGCTCTCATAGTCGATCTCGTCGCGCATCCTGGAGGCCGTCCAGGTTCCGGTGGCGCATGTGAAAACAGTGTCTTCGGGGACGATTTCGACGCCGCTCCCGTAGCAGGCGGACAGCCTCGAGATCGCCGGGAGCCTGAAGTCCGCGCCCTCGCGATCCCAGAGGGTCTTGAGGAGCAAGTCCATCTCGGCCGAGGCGCCCAGCCTCGCCAGGCTCGTCCGTGCGTAGGACTCGGCCTGCGAACTGTCGGTGAGGATGTTCTCGACCAGGGCGGGATCGGTCCGGAGCAGCGAGTCCAGACGCATGGTCCTGCCGTCAGTGAGGGTGGTCGTGGAGCCGATGTCCATTCCGCGGATGGCTTCGACCGCCTCCCGAGGGAGCTCGGGCAGGGGTACGGGTCCGACGACTCTCTCCCCTTCGGGTCCGGAAAGGGTGACGATGACGCTCCTGTCCAGATCCTCCAGGAAAGACTCCGATGTCCGCACCGGTCACAGCTCTGTGCGCTCCCGCGTAGATGGAGTCCTGCAGGGCGTTCATCATCCTGATCCTTGCGAGCGCCTCCCTCTGGACCACGAAACCGGGGCGGTCCAGGTATCCCTGGCTGTGCAGCTCGCTCCTGATCAGGAACATCCGCGAATAGGCACGCACGTAGTCGCCCTTGAGGTCCTCGCTGCCGTCGAACACCCGGAGCTCGCCGGGCGCCAGGGAATCCCAGTGCGCGGCAGCATCTTCCACCGTCACCGTATCTCCGGCAACGATGAAGAGCCATGAGGGATCCGTTTCCACCGGAGCGCATCCGGATGCGCATGCGAACAGGACTGCAGGTACGATCCGCCTGATCATGGTCGTCCTCCACGGATCATGTTTGCGGTTCCCGCTAGAGGATCACGGCGGGCCTGTACTCCCCGAAGACTTTCCTGAGAACGCCGCAGACCTCGCCGAGAGTGGCGTACAGGCGCACGCATGCGATGATGGGAGGCATGAGGTTGTCCTCGCAGGACGCCGCTGCCTCCAAGGCCTCCAGAGCAGAGGAAACCGCGGTTTCGTCCCTGCCGGCCTTCATGGCCGCGAGCTTTGCCTTCTGGGTGACCTCGATCGCGGGATCCACCCTCAGGAGGCCCGAGGGAGGGGGCTCCTCCACCCGGAAGCTGTTCACGCCGACGACGACCCTGTCGCCCGACTCGACCTGCTTCTGGTAGGTGTAGGCGGCGTCCTGGATCTGGCGCTGGGGGTAGCCCTCCTCGATGGCCCGGACCATTCCTCCGAGGGCGTCTATCCTTTCGATGTACTCCATCGCCCGGGCCTCGACGGCATCCGTCAGGCTCTCCACGAACCAGCTCCCCGCGAGGGGATCGACCGTGCTGGTCACTCCGCTCTCGCAGGCGACGACCTGCTGCGTCCGGAGCGCGATCCGCACGGACTGCTCCGAGGGAAGGGCGAGCGCCTCGTCGCGGCTGTTCGTATGCAGGCTCTGGGTTCCTCCGAGCACGGCTGCGAGCGTCTGCAGCGTGACGCGGATGATGTTGTTGTCCGGCTGCTGCGCGGTCAGCGTGGAGCCCCCGGTCTGGGTGTGGAAACGCAGCATCATGCTCTCGGGCTTCCTGGCGCCGAACCGGTCCTTCATTATCCTGGCCCAGAGCCTGCGGGCTGCGCGGAACTTGGCGACCTCCTCGAGGAGATCGTTGTGGGCGTTGAAGAAGAAGCTCAACCTCGGGGCGAACTCGTCGACGTCCAGGCCCGCCTTGATGGCCGCATCCACATAGGCTATGCCGTCGGCGAGGGTGAATCCCACCTCCTGCGGTGCGGTGCTGCCCGCCTCGCGGATGTGGTAGCCGGAGATGCTTATCGTGTTCCACTTCGGCACGCTGCGCCCGCAGTACGCGAAGATGTCGGTGATGAGGCGCATGGACTGGGCGGGGGGAAGATGTACGTGCCGCGGGCCATGTACTCCTTGAGGATGTCGTTCTGGATGGTCCCCCGCAGCCTGTCGGCTCCCACGCCCTGCTTCTCGCCGACGCAGATGTACATCGCGAGCAGCACGGCGGCCGGAGCGTTGATCGTCATGGAGGTGGAGACGGTGTCCATGGGGATGCCGTCGAAGAGGATCTCCATGTCCGCGAGGCTGTCTATCGCAACGCCTACCTTGCCGACCTCCCCGGAGCTGAGGGGGTCGTCCGAATCGAGGCCGATCTGGGTCGGGAGGTCGAAGGCCACGGAAAGACCCGTCTGCCCCTGCGAGAGCAGGTAGCGGTACCGTCCGTTGGATTCCTCGGCGGTGCCGAAGCCTGCGTACTGGCGCATGGTCCAGTAACGGCCCCGGTACATCGTCGGCTGGACGCCCCGGGTGAACGGGTATTCGCCCGGGAAACCGAGCTTTTCGTCGAAACCGGGGCAGTCTTCTCCGGGGACGTAGACCCTGTCCACCGGGATGCCCGAACCCGTCTCGAATGCAGCCCGCTGCTCCGGGGACTTCCTGAGAACCGGAGCTACCGTCTGCTCCTCCCATTGCTTCTTCCGCTCGTCAAACCGGCCTGACATGCGTTGCCGCCTCCATCCGTCAGCTATTATCGGGGCTGTAGACCCTGGGCTGCTCCCCGCCCCGCAGGACGCGGAGTCCACCCAGCGCCAATGCCTGCATCTCCATCTCGCCCGGGTATATCCTGACCGGGGCCAGGAAACCGATCCTCCTGGTCACCTGATCCGTGAAATCCGCGTCGTAGGCGATCCCGCCCGTCAGCACGATCATGTCGATCCTGCCCTCGAGCACCGCGGACAGGGAGGCGATCTCCTTGGACACCTGGTAGGCCATGGCCTCGAAGACCCTTCCGGCCTCGGCGTCCCCCTCCTTCATCCTCCTGTTGACCTCCCTGACGTCGTTGGTCCCGAGATAGGCCACCAGGCCGCCCGAACCCTTGTTGAGCTTCTTCAGCTGGTCCAGGGTGTAGCGTCCGCTGAAGCAGAGGGCGATCAGGTCGCCGACCGGGAGCCCTCCGGAGCGTTCCGGCGAGAATGGTCCGTCGCCGTTCAGTGCGTTGTTGACGTCGACTATCCTGCCGTCCATGTGGGCGCCTACCGAGATCCCGCCGCCCAGGTGGACGACTATGAGCCGGGCCTCGGTATAATCGATTCCGGCGTCCAGACAGGCCTGGCGGGCGACCGCTCTCTGGTTGAGGGCATGGAGGATGGAGCGGCGGGGGAGCTGCGGGAGTCCGCTGTACCTCGCGACAGGATTCATCTCGTCCACAACCACGGGGTCGACGATGAATGCGGGACAGTCCGCCTCCTTCGAGAACGAATCGGCGATGAGAGCGCCGAGGTTGGAAGGATGTTCCCCCTGCACGCCATGGAGCACGTGCTCCAGCATGATCGCGTTCACCGAGTAGGTTCCCCCCTCGACCGGGTACAGGACGCCTCCGCGCCCTACCACCGCATCGAAGGAAGTGACCGGGAAACCGGCCTTCTCGAGCTCCGAGACGATGGTCTCCCGGCGGAACTCGTACTGGTCCACGATCTTCTGATATGGGGACAGATCCTCGACGGAGTGGGAGAGCTTGATCGAGCAAATCTCTCTCTCGTTCTCGAAAACGGATATCTTTGTGGATGTGGAACCCGGGTTGATGGCGAGAATCCTGAAGGTATCCTTCATGTTTCCCCCTTGTGGACAAGACCTGTGGATTCTACGACCGCAGAGGCCCTTCGGCAAGAACGGCAACGGTGAAGCGAAACAACCTCTCGTCCCTGGCCGGAATAGAGCAGCTCCGCAGGAGGCTGTCGCGCCTCGAGGAGGGTTTCCTCATCGAGAAGGAGGAGGCCCTGTTCGAGGGTACCAGGGACGCCCTCCTCGCCTTCCGGGAATGGTGCAGGACGCACCTCCAGCCGGAATGCGGCAAGCTCTCCACCGATCTGCACAAGATCTTCTCGGACCTCGTCCCGGGCGAGGAATGGCACGAGGAGGCTCTCGCCTCCGCTCGATCCCTCCGGAAGAGCATCGAGGAAGGCATGTCCAGATTCGTGGGCACTCCGAACCGGCTCGTGAGGAATGCGGACGTCGTCGAACGGCTCTCCCCCGACCGGAACCCTCCGGGAACCGTGCGGAGGCCCACGCAGGCGGAGCCTGATCCCGGCATGAGGGAGACCGATCCGCCCGTGCCCTGTCCCATCTGCGGGTGCGTGCTGATGACCGACAGGGAATTCACGATACTGACCTGCCCCTCCTGCGGTGTGGGCGAGAGCCTCGAACCCGGACCGCCCGGCGACACGGACGGCGGGGAGGGGGACACGGGCGGACAGGCGGAGGAGGACCGGCTTCCGGGCTGATTGCTGCGGAGATCGACAGGAGACCCTGCCGGTCCCCGCTCATCCACCTTCCTGGAGGAGCCGCGCCGTGAGGTTCCGGTAGATCCTGAAGCGCATCCCTCCGAGGTGCCTGCCGCCGTACCACCGCGCCACGAGCACGAGGCAGTCCACAGCGTCCATGGCCTGCATGACCTCGAGGATGCACCTCGAAGCCCCGCTCTCGCCTCCGTCCTCGCGGGCCTCCAGGACGGCTCCGCCCTGCGACCTGAAACGGGCGGCCCAGGAGAGCTGGGTGGCCTTGTCCAGCCTGAAGCCGGCAGTGAGTTCCGCCACGAGCAGGGATGCGCCGGCTCCCGATCTGCAGGGGCCGCCGCAGGCCTGGAACCTGCTGCGGCTCTCCGCAATCTTCTCCCCGGCCCTGATCGAGGGGATCGTGACCGGGCTCAAGGGAGGAGTCGCCTGGCGTCCCTCGGGAACATGGTCGTGAGGCGGATGTTGTCTATGTCGAGAAGCCTTGCGGTCAGCCTCTCCAGGCCGATCGCGAGGCCGCCGTGAGGCGGGAGCCCGGTCCTGTGGGCGGAGAGGTAGCTGTCGAAGTCCGCCGGGTCCAGCCCGAAGGACTTCATCTTCTCCACCTGCATCTGGTATCCGTGGATCCTCTGACCGCCGGTCGTTATCTCGAGCCCCCGGAACAGGAGGTCGAAGCTCAGGGTGAGGCCGGGTGCAGAGGGGTCGTCCATCGTGTAGAACGGCCTCTTGGATGTCGGATAGTGCGTTACGAAGACGAATTCGCTCCCCCACTCCCGGGCTGAGTGTTCGCAGACGAGGCGCTCCTCCTCCGGCTCGAGGTCGGGCTCTGCCGAGTAATCGCGCCCCGATGCCGCGCCGGCTATCGCGTGGGCCTCGGCGAGTGTCACGCAGGGGAACTCGTCGGGGACGGCGGGCAGGGTAGCTCCAAGCAGCTCGAGCTCGTACGCGCACTCCCGGGAGACCCTCCCGATCATGTACCGGAGAAGGCCCGTCTCCATCACCATCACGTCCCTGAAGTCCTCGATGTAGCCCATCTCGAAGTCCAGCGAGGTGTACTCGTTTATGTGCCGCGAGGTCTGATGAGGCTCCGCCCTGAAGACGGGCCCCACCTCGAACACCCTCTCGAAGAAGGCGACGGCCATCTGCTTGTAGAACTGCGGGGACTGGGCGAGGAACGCGGTCCTGTCGAAGTACTGCACCTTGAAGATGTTGGCCCCGCCCTCAGCTCCGGCGGAGCAGATCTTGGGGGAACGGATGGAGGTGAAGCCCTGACTCGTCAGGAAGTCGCGGAAGCCCGATTCCAGGACGGAGGCGATGCCTATCCTGGCGCGCTCCACCGGGTGCCTGAGGCTCACCGGCCTGTGATCGAGATTGGTGTCGATGTGCAGATCCAGGACCTTCTTGGTGAGATCGACCGGAAGGGGTCCGGAGGGCTCGGACAGGATCCTCACAGTCTCTGCGTGCACTTCGGTGTCCCTCGGTCTGATGGAGGGGTCCTTCATAGTCGCGCGGTGCACCGTGCCCTCTATCTCGACGCAGCTCTCCTCCCGGAGGAGCTGCAGCACGTCGTCGCCCGTTCCGGCCTGCACGATGCACTGGATCAGCCCGTCATGCCGCCGGAGGACTACGAATGCGCCCCAGGAGAGCCTCCTGATGCGCTGGACGGCGCCGTGGACAACGACCCTGGAACCCTCGGGGGCCGCGGATATCTCCGCAGCCCCGACAGGCGAAGGGGAAGGATGGTTTCCGACAGGATTCATAGACCTCTCCGGAGCCTGCGCCGGGGCGGGCTGCCGAGGGGGCTATCGCGGGAGCAGTCCGAACCCGGCTGCTACAGCGATCTCCCGATTATGTCCAGAGCCAGTTCCATCTCCGATGCGCTGATGTTCAGGGGCGGCCTGAACCGGATGCTGTTGCAGCCGCAGGGGAGGATTATCGCTCCGTTTTCGTAGATCTTCGATATGACCCGGTCCCGGGTCTGACCGTCCGGCATGTCCACTGCGCACATGAGCCCGCGGCCGCGGATGTTGGTGACGTGCGGGAAACGCTCTCCGAGATCGAAGAGGCCCTTCATGAGCTGCTCGCCGCGCTCCCTCACGTTCCGGAGGATGTCCTCCTCCTTCATTATCTCGAGATAGCGGGTGGAACGGACCATGTCGGTCAGGTTGCCGCCCCAGGTGGAATTGAGCCTGCTGGACTCGTGGAAGACGTTGTTGGGGACCTCGTCGATCCTGCGGCTGCAAGCCATGCCGCAGATCTGGCTCTTCTTGCCGAACGCGAACATGTCGGGCGCAATGCCGATGCTCTGCCAGGCCCACCACTCGCCGGTGAGGCCCATGCCGCTCTGCACTTCGTCGAAGATGAGCATGAAGTCGTGGGCATCCGCTCTCCTGCGGATCTCCGCGAGGAATTCGGGCCTGAGGTGGCGGTCGCCGCCCTCGGCCTGGATCGGCTCCACCAGGAGGCAGGCGATGTCGTGCCCGTAGGCTCCGATCGCGGCATCGATCTCGGCGAGTGCTTCCTTCTCTGAGGCGACCACCTGGTCGAGATGCTCCGCGAGCGGGAAGATCGCTGCCGGGCTGGATATCCTGGGCCAGTCGAACCTCGGGAAATACATGTACTTGCGGGGATCCGCGGTGTTGGTCAGCGAGAGGGTGTATCCGGTGCGGCCATGGAAGGCGTGCCTGAAGTGGATGACCCTGCTGCCGATCTCGCCCCGGCCGGCCGCCAGGTTCTTGCGCACCTTCCAGTCGAAGGCCGCCTTGAGGGCGTTCTCAACGCCCAGGGCCCCTCCGTCGACGAAGAAGAGGTACGGATGGCTCTCGGGGATGACTGTCTCGGCGAAGGTGTCGACGAAGACGGCCATCTCCTCCGTATAGAAGTCCGAGTTGGAAGGCTTGTTGACGGCGACCTCGGCCAGGAACTGCATGAAGGCGGGATCCATGAGCTTCGGGTGGTTCATGCCGAGAGGAAGGGAGCCGAAGAAGCTGAAAAGATCGAGATAATCGCGATTTCCCTCGGAGTCGTGAACCCAGCTGCCGTGGCTCTTGCGCAGGTCGAGGACTATCTCGAAGCCGTCGGCCAGCATGTGTTTGGCGATGGTCGGCCTGACCATCGGAGACGGGATTCGCCTCATAGTGCACCTTCCTTCGGGATCTTCCGCACGCCCCCCGGACCGAGACCTGTTTCCATCCTCCGGAGGCATGCCTGAACGAGTGTGGGGGCGGATCGCCCGCCTGAATCTCCACAGGGCCCCCTCCGGTGTCAACTCCACATTGCAGTATCAGTGACCGCGTTTCTATATTTTACGGCTTTCGAGATGCGGCGGGATGCCGCCGCCTGAACCCGTATCCCAACACACCGGGGGGAAGAGATGAATCCCATTCGTTCGCTCGACGAACTCAAGAACCTTGCCAGGGAGCTCCCTTCGCGCCGCGTGGCCGTTGTCCGGGCGGACGAGGTCGAGACGCTCATCGCGGTGGGCGAGGCGGTCCGATCCGACATGGTGGATGCCATCCTCGTCGGTCCGACCGGAGAGATCCGTGCCTGCGCCGAGCAGGCGGGCTTCGATCTGAACGGCATCGAGATCGTCGAGGCGCCGGACGATCCCTCCTCGGCCCTGAAGGGTGTCGAGCTGATCCGCGAGGGCAGGGCGGACGTCCTCATGAAGGGTCTCGTGGCAACCAGCAAGTTCCTCCACGCGATCGTGGACAGGGAGCACGGGATCAGGGGCGAGGGCCTCCTGAGCCACGTCGGCGTGTTCGAGGTACCCACCTATCACAAGCTGCTGATAATCACAGACGCGGCGATGGTCATCGCTCCGAGCTTCGACGACAAGGTCGTGCTCCTGCGGAACGCCGTGACCGTGGCGAACTCGCTGGGCATCTCCAGGCCCAAGTGCACGATGGTCTGCGCCAAGGAGGAGCCCTACGAGAAGATGCCCCGCACGATGGAGGCCGCCCGCCTGAAGGAGATGGGCGCACAGGGTCTCCTCGGCGACGTGATATTCGACGGTCCGCTCTCGCTCGACCTTTCCGTCTCGATGGAGTCCGTCAGGATAAAGAAGTCGCAGAGCCCGGTCGCCGGTGACGCCGACGTGCTCCTCCTCCCCGACATAGAATCCGGGAACGTCCTCTACAAGTCGCTGATCTTCCTCGCGAACGCCGAGCTGGGAGCCGTGGTCATGGGCGCGAAGTGCCCGGTAGTGCTCACCTCGAGGGCGGATTCCGCGGAGTCCAAGCTCTGCTCGATAGTCCTCTCCGGCGTCGTCGCCTCGTGTCTCGGCAAGGGAAAGGCCTGAGGGCATGAGGATCGCGGCGGCCTCCGACCATGCCGGCCTGAAACTGAGGCTCGCCCTCCAGGAGAGGCTCCTTTCGGCCGGGCACGAGGTCCTCGATCTCGGCCCCTCCGGACCCGGCTCGGTAGACTACCCCGACTACGCGGGCCTGGCGGCCGATGCCGTCCTCTCCGGAAGAGCGGACGCGGGGCTTCTCATCTGCAATACCGGCCTCGGCATGAGCATGGCGGCCAACCGCAGGCCGGGCATCCGGGCGGCCCTTTGCCTCTATCCCCTCATGGCACGCTTCGCCCGCAGGCACAACGACGCCAACATCCTGGTGCTCGGCGCCGGGCTGACGGCCGAGTTCCTGGCATGGGAGATCCTCGAGACATTCCTCTCGGAGGAGTTCGAAGGGGGCCGTCATCTGCGGAGGATATCCAGGCTCGACGACCCCGGTAAAAGCCCGGAGAGCACATGATCGACCTCGTCTGCGGAGCCAGGCCGAACTTCATGAAGGTCGACCCCGTCATGAGAGCCTTGAGCGGCTCGACGCGGGTGCGGCTCGTGCACACCGGACAGCATTACGACCACGCGATGTCGCAGTCCTTCTTCGACGACCTCGGTTTGCCGAGGCCGGATGTCAACCTGGAGGTCGGGTCCGCTTCGATAACGGTGCAGACGGCGATGGTGATGCAGCGATACGAGGAGTCCCTGCCGGATCCGATGCCCGAGGTCGTGACCGTGGTCGGAGACGTGAACTCGACGCTTGCATGCGCGCTCGTCGCCGTCAGGCACGGGATCCCCGTGTGCCATGTCGAGGCCGGCCTGCGGAGCGGTGACCGGACGATGCCCGAGGAGATAAACAGGCTCCTCACGGACCAGATCTCCGATCTCATGCTCATCACCAGCCCCGAGGCCAGGAGGAACCTTCTGTCGGAAGGCCGCCCCGCCGAAGGCATCGTCATGACGGGCAACCCGATGATAGACACCCTCCGGAGGCTGCTCCCCCTGGCGCGCGAGAAGCATCCGGCCCCCGCCGGTGGCGGATTCGGGCTGGTGACTCTCCACAGACCGTCCAACGTCGACGAGCCGGGGAGGCTCGCATCGATCCTCGAAGCCCTCGGGAGGCTTTCCGGGCTGCGCTTCCTCTTCCCGGTCCACCCGAGGACGCGCAGGAATCTGGATGGCTGGGGGCTGGGAGTCCCCGCCAACGTGGAGATGTGCCCCCCGATGGGATACCTCGAGTTCACTTCGCTCGAGAGTTCGGCCGACGTCGTGATCACGGATTCGGGCGGCATCCAGGAGGAGACCTCCGTGCTCGGCGTCCCCTGCGTGACCGTGCGTCCCAACACCGAACGGCCCATCACGGTCGACATGGGCACCAACGTCCTCTGCCCAGACCCCTCGGAGCTCCCCGCTGCAGTCACCGACCGCATGGCGCGAAGACCTGCGGTTCCGCCCGTCATCCCCTTCTGGGACGGCCGTGCAGGGGAGAGGATAGCGGACGCCCTCGAATCGTTCATACGCAATGGAGGTTCCCGATGATCCGGTCAGCCGTCTCCCTGCTCCCGCTCGTCCTG
This sequence comes from Candidatus Fermentibacterota bacterium, assembly GCA_963718745.1. GTDB lineage: Bacteria > Fermentibacterota > Fermentibacteria > Fermentibacterales > Fermentibacteraceae > Fermentibacter. The sequence continues at coordinate 1,757,733 of OY970370.1, forward strand.
CTGTGCTCCTGCGGTTCTCCGCAGCCATTCACCGCGGGCGGCACCGGGGTCCAGAGGTTCGCGGTGTCCCTGCAGGGGGAGGAGATCGGCTACTTCCAGATAGAGCTCTCCGAGAACGGCCCCGACTCCCTCGTCCTGCTGGAGGAGACGGTGTGGGACCTGTGTCTCATGGGTACCACCCGCCATGTAGTGATGACGCTCGAGGCACGGGCCGACACCTCCCTCAACCTCGCCAGTCTCGACTTCAGCCTCTCCGACGGCTCCGCCGTGATAAGTTCCCGCACGGTGAGGCAGGGCAACACACTCGTTACGACCATCTCGTCCGCCGGGCGCGAGACCGAGATGACGGCGACCTTCGAGGGGGACTACCTGCCCGCGGTCACCGACCTGGCCGTCGCCCGGATGGGCTGGACCGAGGGCGACGAGTTCTCCTTCCCCTCCTTCGACCCGGCCACCGGGACGATAAGCACCGCCGAAGTGACCTGCGTCGCCACCGAGGACGCCGTGCTGCTGGGGGACACCGTCCCGGCGGCAGTTCTGGAGGTCCGCTACCTGGGCACGACGACAAGGGTCTGGGTCTACGACGGCCAGATCGTCAGGGAGCTCGACGAGGGCCTTGGCATGGAGCTGTCGAGGGTTCCCCCCGGACAGGGCGGGGACGTCTCCAGCAACCGCGACCTGTATGAGGTTTTCGCGGTATCCTCCACTCCGGTGAGCGATCCCAGGCGGACGGGTGTCCGCGTCTTCAGCCTGGAGGGGGACATCGACTGGACGGAGTTCACGCTGGTCTATCCGCCAGTGCAGACGGCCGAGGGCAACGTGGTGACGGTCTCGTGCGCACTTCCCGACTCGATAGCCGACTTCCCTCCAGCCGTACCCGCCGGGCTCGCGGCATGGCTCGCCCCCGAGCCGATGATCCAGGTCGACGACACTCTGATCACAGGGGTGGCCGACAGCCTCACGGCCGGCGCCCGGGATTCCTGGCAGGCGGCCATGGCCATCTGCAGCTTCGTCGACGCATTCGTGGACAACAGCCCCACGGTCTCGCTGCCGTCCGCGGTGGAGGTCATGCAGAGCGGCAGGGGTGACTGCAACGAGCACACCGTCCTTTTCGTTGCCCTGGCCAGGGCGGCGGGCCTTCCGGCCAGGACCTGCGCTGGCATCGTCTATCTCGACGGATCCTTCGGATACCACGCCTGGCCGCTGGTCTGGGTGGGCCGCTGGGTCCCCATGGATCCCACGTTCGGGCAGCCTGTCGCGGACGCAACCCATATCATCCTGGCGGAGGGCAGCCTGGAGTCCCAGTATGTCATCACCGCAGTGATGGGCAGACTCGGTGTGGTCGAGCTCCTGCCGGAGCCGTGATTTGAAGGATTCCCCCGCACCCTCCGGTTCCGCGGTCGCCGCGGCCATGGCCGAGGCGCTCCAGCTCGCGCAGAGAGGCAGGGGGCTGACGTTCCCGAACCCGATGGTCGGTGCGGTGGTCCTCTCGGGCGGCGTGACGGCCGGCCGGGGCTGGCACAGGTGCTGCGGGGGGCCTCATGCCGAGACGGAAGCCCTCGAGCAGGCGGGCGGCCTCGCGAGGGGCGCGACCCTGGTCGTGACTCTGGAGCCGTGCTGTCATCACGGCCGGACCAGCCCCTGCGTCGCGAGGATACTGGAGGCGGGCATCTCCCGGGTCGTGGCTGCGATGGGCGACCCGGATCCCAGGGTCGACGGCGGAGGCTTCGAGGCTCTCCGCAGGGGCGGGGTGGAGGTCGAGACCGGTCTGATGGCGGCCGGGGCCGCGGATGTGAACCGGGCATATCTCCACTACAAGCGAACGGGCAGGAGCTTCCTGAGGCTGAAGCTGGCCGCCTCCCTGGACGGACGCATCGCAGCGGCCGACGGGTCGAGCAGATGGATCACGTCGGAACCGGCGAGGGCCAGGGCCGGCGTGATGAGGTCCGAGGCCGACGCTGTCATGGTGGGTTCAGGCACCGCTCTCGCCGACGACCCTTCCCTCCTTCCTCCCGAAGGACCCCGGCAGGGATTCTGCAGGATTATTGTCACAGGTCGGAGACCGCTCCCCGCCGGTCTGAAGGTCTTCGATGGAACCGCCCGGACCTTCGTCGCCGTCGCAGAGGGCTCAGGGTGCGGCCCGATCCCCCCCTCGGCGGAAATCCTGCCAGTACCGGCAGGACCCGGCGGCCTGGACCTCCGTGCTCTCCTCGAGAAATGCGCATCGATGGGCATCGGTGAGGTCATGTGCGAGGGCGGGTCCGCGCTTGCCTCCTCCCTCGCGGCAGGAGGCCTGGTCGACAGGCTGAGCTTCTTCACTGCCCCCCTCATACTGGGTGCGGACGGCATTCCCGCGCTGGACGGCCTGGGCATAGCATCGATGGACGGCGCGTATCGAGTCATAGATGCGTCCCGCGAGACGCTGGGCGAGGACACTCTACTGGAGGGCAGGATTGTTCACTGGTCTGATAGCTAGGACTGCCGCCGTCGTCTCCACGGGCGCGGTGCTCAGGATACGGGCACCGGGATTCCGCCCCGGGAGGGGATGGAGCGTCTCCGTAGACGGCTCCTGCCTCACGGTAACCCGGATCGATGGCGAGGACTGCCTCTTCGACCTCTCCCGGGAGACCCTCGACAGGACGATCGCCGGGGGGTACTCCGGCGGGACTGTCGTGAACATCGAGCTTCCACTCGGGGCGGGGGACCTGCTCCACGGGCACATTGTCACCGGACACGTGGACTGCACCGGGCGCATCGAGGGCTTCGAAAGGCTCGGAGGGGGGGCAGTCGCCTCGGTGACCTTTCCCGAGGAATACGGACCGCTTCTTGTGGAGAAGGGTTCGGTTGCCGTCGACGGCATCAGCCTCACCGCGGCCTCGGTCGGTACCGGCTCGTTCACGGTCGCGCTCGTACCCCTCACTCTGGGTTCGACGAACGCCTCCTCGTGGAGGGCGGGTACCCTCGTGAACATCGAATTCGACATCATCGGCAAGTATCTTCTGGGCGACCGCGCCCCGCGCGGCGTCCGACCCGAATCGCCCGAGCCCACCGGCCCGGAGAGGGAGCGCGGGACGCTCCTGAGGGAGTACCTTGAACGGCACGGCAACAGCTGAGCAGGCCCTGGAGGCGGTCGGCCGCGGCGAGATGATCGTCGTGGTCGACGACGAGAACCGCGAGAACGAGGGCGATCTGGTGATCGCAGCCGAGAAGTGCACCGCCCGGGAGATCAATTTCATGGCCAGGGAGGCCAGGGGGCTGATCTGCCTCGCGATGACCAGGGACGGCCTGGACAGACTCGAGATAGGTGAGATGGTCGCGAGGAACACCGCTCTCCACAGCACGGCGTTCATGGTGAGCATCGACGCCGCCAGGGGCGTTACGACGGGCATCTCGGCCGCCGACAGGGCGAGGACTATAGAAGTAGCGATCGACGATGGCTCGAGACCTGCGGACCTGGCGAGGCCGGGTCACATCTTCCCCCTCTGCGCGAGGGAGGGAGGCGTGCTCAGGCGCACCGGCCACACCGAGGCCGCGGTCGACCTCTCGCGGCTCGCCGGGCTGAAACCCGCGGGAGTCCTGTGCGAGGTGATGAACGACGACGGTACGATGGCCAGGCTGCCGCAGCTCAGGGAGTTCGCAGCCAGGCACGGCCTCCTGCTCACCACTGTCGAGGAGCTCGTCAGACACAGGCGCAGTACCGAGAAGCTCGTCCGGAGGCTCGCGGAATCGGACCTCCCGACCGAATGGGGGTCCTTCAGGCTCGTGATCTTCGAGAGCATGGTGGACCGCGAGCTCCACGTCGCGCTGGTGAAGGGGGATGTCGCCTGCGCCGCAAATGTGCTGGTCCGGGTCCACTCCCAGTGCCTCACCGGCGACGTCTTCGGTTCCAGGCGCTGCGACTGCGGCTCCCAGCTGCATGTGGCGATGCGCCGGATCGAGAAGGAGGGGCTCGGGGTGCTGCTCTACATGTCCCAGGAGGGCAGGGGGATAGGCATAGTCAACAAGATCCACGCCTACAACCTCCAGGACCACGGCCTGGACACCGTAGAAGCCAACGAGAGCCTCGGCTTCGCCGACGACCTGAGGGATTACGGCATCGGCGCGCAGATCCTGGCGGACCTCGGGCTCTCCACCATAAGGCTGCTCACCAACAACCCGAGGAAGATAGTCGGGTTGAGCGGATACGGTCTCGAAGTCGTGGAGCGCGTCCGGCTGGAGATCGAACCGGGTATCGAGAACGAGAGATATCTCAGGACGAAGAAGGAAAAGCTCGGACACTTGCTCGAGGGGGTGGGCGATGGCCTGGATACATGAAGGAAATCTGGACGGGAACGGCCTCAGGGTAGCACTCGTGGTCAGCCGTTTCAACGGCTTCATAACCGAGAGGCTCGTCGAGGGCGCGCTCGACTGCCTGGAGCGGCATGGTGTGAATCCCGACGACATAGACATCTTCAGGACCCCCGGCGCATGGGAGATCCCTGCGATCGCCGCGCGCGTCGTGATAGCCGGCGACTTCGACGCCGTCATCTGCCTGGGTGCGGTGATCCGCGGCGACACTCCCCATTTCGAGTACGTGGCCGCGGAGAATGCGAAGGGCATCGCAGCCCTTGCCGTCGAGGCGGATATTCCTGTCATCTACGGCGTGATCACGGCGGACAGCGTGGAGCAGGCTGTCGACCGCGCAGGCGCCAAGTCGGGGAACCGGGGTTTCGACGCGGCGATGACCGCGCTGGAGATGGCCGGGCTCTACCGCTATCTGGACGGTGAGGGGGAAGAGGACGAGGGAACCCCCGCCGGGGAGCAGTAGACTTGGGCGTCAGGAACAGGGCCAGGAAGTTTCTCCTGCAGGCGCGGTACGCCTCGGACGCCAACGGCGACAGCCTCTTCGAGAACCTCGACAGACTCGGAGTCTCGACGCGCTTCGACGAATCCGAGCGCCTCTGGATACGGGAGCTGGCGACCGCGGTAGACAGGAACAGGCCCGAAATCGACTCGAAGCTCGAGAGCGTACTCGAGAACTGGAGCCTCGGAAGGCTGCACCTGCTAGCGAAACTGATACTCGAACAGGCGCTTGCCGAGGTCCTGCACGCGGACATCCCCGCACCGGTGGCCATCGACGAAGCGATCGACCTCGCCCGCGAGTTCATCGACGACGATGCGGCGGCATTCGTGAACGGCGTGCTGGACAAGGCCTGCAGGGCCGGGGACGGCGGGTAGGACCCTGCTTCTCCGGGTTCTCTCGGACGTGCACTCCAACCTGCCGGCATTGGAGGCGGTGCTGGCCCATCCCGACGGGGCAGGGGCCGACGAGACCGCATGCCTCGGGGACATCGTGGGTTACGGGGGCGATCCGGCACAGTGCGTGGAGATCGTACGCAGCTCGTGCCGGATCATGGTCGCGGGGAACCACGACAGAGGCGCAGCCGGTCTGGAGCCGCTCTCAGCCTTCAACCGCGACGGAGCGACCGCTGCTGGATGGACCTCGCGCATCCTCGGGAGGAGCGCTCTCGACCTGCTCGCAGAGCTTCCCCTCACCGCGGTGATGGACGGGTTCCTCCTGTGCCACTCCTTCCCGCCCGATCCTGGATCGTTCACATACGTCCTCCACGCCTCGCTTGCCCGGGAATGCTGCAGCAGGTTCCCGGGGATGGTCATGCTGACCGGACACACCCATCTCCCGAGGATGTGGGACCGGACGGGCGCGGCTGTCGAGGACGCCGGGGGCGTTCTTCCGGAGACATGCGTCATTGCTGCCGGGAGCACCGGCCAGCCCAGGGACGCCGATCCCAGGGCGGCCTATCTGCTGGTGGACACCGAAGCGCGGACCTACCGGCACGTGAGGGTCGAGTACGACATGGACAGGGCGGCTGCATCGATCCGGGCCGCCGGTCTCCCCGACTCCCTCTGGAGGCGCCTCTACCGCTGAAGCCCCCCGGCGGCGGAATCCCGCATCGCGGCGATCACGTCCGCGGCCGTCGAGTCCCAGGTGAAGCCCCCGGCCCATTCGATCCCCGCTTTCGAGAGCCTTTCGCGGAGCTTGCCGTCCGTCAGGATCGACTGGAGGGCATCCGCCAGCGCCTCCGGGTCGCCGTGGGGTACCAGGAGTCCGGTCTCGCCGTTCCTCACCGAGTCCCTCAGGCCGTCGCTGTCGCTCGCCACGACGGGAGTGCCGCAGGCATTTGCCTCTATGACGGTCAGACCCCAGCCCTCCTTCTCGGAGGGAAGGGCCGCCACGGCCGCCGTGCGGAGCTCGCGGAGCTTCTGCTCCAGGGGGACGAAACCCGTGAATGTCACGTGCTCCTCCATGGAGAGGGACCGGGCGGCGCGTTCCAGATCCGGCAGGTAGTCGCCCGCTCCGACCACGCGCAGGACCGCGTCGACTCCGCGGCCTCTCAGGATGGACAGCGCTTCGATGAGGAACTGCACCCCCTTGTAGCGCTTTATCCTGCCGACGTAGAGGATGGAGCGCGGATCGCGCGCGACGGAGGGATCGGGACCGTAGGTGTCGAGGTCGATGCCGCAGGGGCTGACGAGGATCCTTTCAGCAGGGATGCCCCTCCTGACAAGATCCTGTCTCGTGCTGTCGGAGATGGCCACGAAAGAGCAGCCGCGGTAGACGTGAGGGATGAACCTCTCCAGGGCGTTCACGTAGAGGGCCAGCGGGAGGGCGACCTCCCTGAAGGCGGTAGTGCCGAACAGGTGGGGCACCAGGACGAGCACGGGGACGGGGGACCAGGCGGGGGCGAAGAAGGGCAGCTTGCAGAGGTCCTCCACGACCAGGTCGAAGCTGCGGAGATCGAGGTTGCGGCGGCACCAGGACGCGAGGCCGAGGTTGAACGTGAACCTGCCGCCCCTCCGGATCACGCGGATGCCGTCCAGGAACTCCTCGCGAGGCAGCCCCGGGCATGCCTGGGACACCTGCACGATCTCGATCCCGCCTGCCGCGGCACGCTTCATGATCTCGTGGAGATGGACCTCCGCGCCACCGGCCTCCGGGTTGCGCGGATCCCGCCAGTTCAGGACCAGGATCTTCATGACGAGGCGGAGTCCGGTTTCCGGCATACGGGATCCGGAGCGGCATCGGTCCGTGGCTCTAGAGACTTCCCGGCGAAGACGCCGATCACATATCCCAGAGTCGGTCCGAGCGGACCGGCCTCGACCGCCGTCCTGATCCTCCCCCTGAGACGATGGACGGGGCCAATGAGCACCGGATCCAGGGGAAGCCTCAGGCCGGCCCGGAAGAGAGCTTCGCGGAGCATTCTGTAAGTGAGGGAGGGGCTCATGAACCTGCCGTAGGCCCGCCCCGGTTCGAGGCCGCACCTCCGGAGCAGTGCCTCGAGCGAGCCCCGGGTGAACTGGGTCTCCCACCCCGCGAACCAAGCGCCCGCGAGTATCAGCAGCTTCTTCACGATCGTGTAGGGATGGATCGTCTGGGGCACGTCCACCAGCACCAGCCCGTCTTCCGAGATTACACGGGCGTTCTCGCGGAGCAGGCCGCCGGGTTCCCTGAAGTGCTCGAGCACGCCCTGGTGGAATACGAGTGAGAAGGATCCGTCCCTGAACGGGAGGGCTAATGCGTCCCCGCAGACGAGGACGGCGCCCGTCCCGGCGCAGACCCCGGCCGCGAGCCGGAGGGCGGAGGGGGAGTAGTCGAGCGCTACCGCGAACGCACCCATCCGTGCGAGTTCCGCCGTGTCGCGCGCCGTTGCTGCGCCAACCTCCAGGCAGGCCTTCCCCGCCACGTCCATAGACCGGGATATCTCCCCGGTTATCCGTCCGGCGTTGTCATAGATCTCGCGAGTCTCCCGCCCGCGGTTCCAGAAACGCTCCCAGTGCCCTCTGTCGGAAGTCCTCATTCGCTCCCCCGGGTCGTCTTCGACCCTCCTGCCGCCGGCCGTAAAGCTACCCGGAAGCGCGCAGCCGGGCCAGACCTTGCCCGGAGAGCGCGGATTGCCTATTTTTAAACGCTGTTACCCGGCCGTCCGGGTCTTTCTTTATCACACGGAAGAAATATATGCGAGTTGCGCTCAGGAGATTCACTGCCGGAGACCTTCCCAGCCTGGACCGCTGGCGGGCGGAGATCGACTCGGACCGTTTCATGGAACGGCTGAGCCCGGTCGGGTTCGACAACACGGGTTTCGAGGGCTGGGGCCTGGATTATGCCTGGTACGTGATCGAGGTCGACGGCTCCGCGGTCGGAGGCATCTGGTTCGACATCAAGCGGACGAACAAGTCCATCGGAGTCATGGGGATCGTGATAGGCAGGGTCGACTCCCTCGGCAGGGGCATTGGCCGGAGGGCGATCGCCCTGGCGGTGCCCATGGCCCGGAAGGTGCTCGGTTTCGATACGGTCAGGCTCCATGTGAGGAAGTCCAACACAAGGGCCATCTCGTGCTACCTCAACTGCGGGTTCACTGCAACGGGGGAGGGAGCCAAGCTTCTTGAAGACATGGGCAAGGTCCCGTTCTTCAGGATGGAGATGTATCTCAAGCCCGCCGCTTCCATGACCGCGGCCTCCCTCGACCGCACCCGCGAGTCCGTCGCCTCCATACAGCGCTCCGCCGGCTAGTTCCAGGTTTAAAAAGCTTGAAAAGCATCCGTATCTAGCTTATTGACTTCATCATAGGCAGATATCGGTTCGCCAGGAACCGTATTTCGGATCATTTCCATGCAACACAACGAAATTTGAGCGCTTTTCAAGCTTTTAAACCTGGAACCAAAGTACTACTGGTTCTGAAATGCAAACATTTGTATACATCGGGTCATGAGCGCACTCGTTGTGGCAAGGAGCTGCTTTTCCTTCGGATATGGCGTCGAGGAGCCCGAAGCCCTCGCCGCGGCCCTTCCCCGGGATGCTGCAGGCATGGTCCTGGCCGATTCCGGCGGGCTCCACGGCCAGTCCGTGTTCCAGGCCGCCGCCGGGGGCATCCGTGCCGGATCCGGGGCAAGGTTGTCCTTCGACAACACCCGGGTCATCCTCCTGGCCCTCGAAGGAGGCTGGTCCGGGCTCTCCCGCGTGATCACAGCCCTGAGCTTCGGCGCCGTCCCCGAGGATGCCTTCTGCGGGGGTACGGGCCGTCTTGCCGTCCTCGTGTTCGGGCCGGGCGATGCCTTCGCCATGCAGCAGGCGGGTTTCGAGGGCAGGATCATGGGCGCGGTCCTCCCGCCGGGGTTCGGAGCACCCCCCGCGGAGGCCGAGGCGGCCTTCGCAGCCGTGGGCGTGAGTACTGCGTCATGCTGGCCGGTCGTCTTCACGCGGAAGGAGTCGATCCGGGCACACAGGCTCGTCAGGGCCGCCTCTGTCGGAAGCGCCGAGGCCTCCCTCCCCGGGAGGGCCTTCGCTTCACCGCGCGCCCTGATGCCCGGACCCGGGCAGATCGACGAGGCCTTCCGGGACGTTCCCGCATCGCGCTCGGGAGCCCTCGAGCTCGCGGGCATGCTCGGCCTCTTCCGCCCAGCCGAAAGGCTGCTGATGGCCGGGGACGACGGCGGCAGCGCCGCGGAACTGAGCGCGACGGCGCACGAAGCCTTCCTGAGGATCTACGGAAGGGGCGCCGCTGCCGCGAGACGCCTCGAAACCGAGCTGGAGTCGATCATCTCTGCAGGACTCGCCGGCTACTTCCTGGCCTTCCGGGAGGTGGCCGCGTTCTGCTCCCGGGAGGGGATCACGGCAACCGCGCGCGGTTCCGCCGCCGGCAGCATGGTGAGCTACCTCCTCGGGATCTCGGGGGTCTGTCCGATCCGATGCGGCCTCTCCTTCAGCCGCTTCTTCAACACCCTGAGGCCCGATCCGCCCGACATAGACCTGGACATCGACAGCCTGGAGAGGGAGACGGGTCGTCTCCTTCGTACTGGACAGGTGGGGCGGGCGGGCGGCCTGCGTGGGAGAGATAGTCCGCCACAGGCGCAACTCCGCATTCCGTGCGGCCGCCGATGCAGCCGGGCTGGGCCCTTCGGACATCGACTCCATGTCCGTGCTCCTGGACGATCCGGATGCCGCAGTCTGGAAAAGGGAGACCGGGAGACGCCTGCTCGATGACGCGGCCATGCTCGAGGGCCTTCCATCCCATCTGGCGCCCCATCCCTGCGGCCTGGTGATCGCCCCGGTGCCCGTCCCGGAGGTCGTCCCGCTCTCGCCCGGAACCTCAGGGCAGGCCGTCACCCAGTTCGACATGGACGGCGTCGAGAGGGCGGGGCTCCTGAAGATGGACCTGCTGGGGCAGCGCGGCCTCTCCGCGATCTCCCTCGCGTGCCGGTGGCTGGGTGCACAGCGCAGGATCGGGGGTGGATTACCGGCGGTCCCCGGGCAGTCCGGAGACCTCTCCGGAGCTCTCGCACTGATGGCGGGAGGCAGGACGATAGGAGTCACCCACGTCGAGTCCCCCGCGATGCGCGGGCTGCTGTCCGGCATGAAGGTCTCGAGCCTGGACGATGTGGCGCGCGCCCTTGCGCTGGTCAGGCCCGGCGCATCGGGCAACGGCACCAGGGACCGCTTCTTTGCCGCCCTGAGGGGGGAGTCCCGCGTCGAGTGGGCTTTCGACGAGCTGAGAGACATCCTCGGCGGCAACCTGGGCGAGCTTCTCTACGAGGAGGACGTCTCGGAGTGTGCAGCGAGGCTGATCGGGATCGGCGAGGGGGAGGCCGACCTGGTGAGGCGACGCCTCAAGAAGGGAAGGCTGGGGGTCGGCGAGATAGAGGACTTCGGTGTCGAACACGGGAGGGCGCAGCGGATTTTTTCGTTCCTCTCGCGGTTCGCCGGCTACGGCTTCTGCCGTGCCCACGCCTACTCCTACGCCGCCGTGGCGTGCGTCTCCGCCTCCATCAAGGCCACCGCCCCCGCGGAGTTCATGGCCTCCGTCCTGGCCGGAGGGGGCGGGTTCTACGATCTGCGGACCTACGTCGAGGAGGCCCGGCGCATGGGTCTCCGGATCGTCGCTCCCGGGATCAACACCGGCGACTGGCTGGCCCGGCCGGCCGGGGGTGGCGTCATGCTGGGCTTTTCCAGCCTGAAGGGCATGGGTCCGGCCGAGTTCGCCTCGCTGATCCGGGGGAGGCCCTACGGGGCGCCGTCCGAGGTCCCGGCCGCGGGGGTCGGCCGGCAGGTGGCGAAGGCCATGGCTCTTGCGGGATGCTTCGAGGAGATCGGGCTTTCGAGGCCGGGCGCCCTCTGGAGCATGAACTCGCGCCCCGGGGGCCTCTTCACCCGCGCCGACACCGGCCTTCCCGAAATACCGGAACACTGCGAGAGCGAGCGCGTCTCGCAGGAGCTGAGGTTGTTCGGCGCAGCACTCTCCGCAAGCCCGCTGCGCCTCGTGGAGCGCCCCGCGGGAACGGCAGGTCTGGATACGGCTCCCACCAGCCCGTCGAGGGTCTGGGGAAGGGCGGCTTCGCGGAGGAGCCTCTCTGCGGGCGCCGGGTTCCTGATGCTCGAAGACGATCTCGGATACGCCGACGTCTTCCTTCCCTCCCCCCTCTACAGCCTCGCCAGGCTCATAGCGAGAAGGGACGGCGCCACGCTGGTCATGCGGGTGATCCCGGGGCGCGACGGGAGGCTGCGGGCATCCTCCGTCTCCGCAGGACCATTGACGCCATGCGCGATGGTTGTATGAAAACGGAAGACGTGTTTTTGCCGCCGGGAAGGCGGGACTGAACGGGAGGATGATGTGAAGCCTGAGCCCCTTGCTCCCGAAAGGCTCCGATGGCGCTGCCCGCAGGATGCGGCAGGGTTCGACCGGACCGACCACGCATCCACGAGCAACAGGATAGTCGGGCAGGAGCGCGCGGTTAAGGCCGTGAGGCTCGGGCTCGAGATCCAGTCTCTCGGCTACAACATGTTCGTGACCGGGGTCTCCGGGACCGGGCGCGAGTCTACCATCGAGAGGATACTCGAGTCTCTCGACCTCACCACGGGCGACCTCAAGGACATTCTTTACGTCCACAACTTCGACGATCCGCAGCGCCCTACCGCGATAGTCCTGCCGGCCGACGAGGGCGAAGGCTTCGTGGAGAACCTGAGCCAGTGCGTCGAACTCCTGAAGAGCAACATACCGGCCGTGATGTCGGGCGAGCGCATGACCATGGAGAGGAAGAAGATACAGTCCGATCTGCGCGCGAGGCAGCAGGAGCACGTGGAAGCGCTCGGCAGAGAGGCCGCAGAGAAGGGTTTCTCCATCGTCAGCATCGCGACGGGACCGGACCAGTTCCGCCCCGATGCACTTCCCGTGGTGGACGGCGAGCCGGCGGGCTTCGACAAGCTCGACGAACTCATCAAGGCAGGGAAGCTGACATCGGAGGAGCGCGACCGCTTCGTCGCGGATCACGACAAGCTGTTCAGCAAGCTCATCGACGTGCTGAGGAGGAACCAGAAGGCCGAGAGCGAGGCCGCGCGCGAGGACAAGGAACTGGTCCGGAGGATGCTGAGACCCACCGTGGACGGCATCCTGGACAGGCTGAAGGAGACCGGGGACCCGAAGGTGAAGGAGTATGCGGACTCGCTTTCGGATACGATATTCGAGAACCTCGATCAGTTCCTCAACCCTCCGGACGACGAGGACCCGTACTACCTCTTCAGTGCAAACATGCTGGTGGACAACAACGGCCGCAGGGGAAGACCCGTCGTCATCGAACAGTTCCCCGACCAGGTGAGCCTCTTCGGGAGCATCGACCGCCTGACGGTCGACAACAAGCCCTACAGCGACTTCTCGCTGATCCGCCCCGGAGCCCTGCTCCGGGCGAACGGCGGATACATAATCATGGACGCCATGGACATCCTCCGGCAGCCGGGGCTGTGGCCTTCGCTGATGCAGACGCTTCGCAACAGGACGGTCGTCATCCGCCCTCACGACCCTCTGAACCTCTTCCCCATCGACCTCCAGCCGGAACCCATAGAGATCGACGTGAAGGTAATCCTGCTCGGCTCGGACTACCTGTACACCGCTCTCGGCATGAGCGAGCCCGAGTTCGGCCTCCTGTTCAGGATCAGGGCCGACTTCGACGACGAGATGGATCTCAACCCGCAGAACCTGAGGGACTTCGCCGGAGTGCTCGCATTCATCGCCGGGAACGAGAAGCTCCTCCCCCTGTCCAGGTCGGCCATCGCCGCCCTGGCGGAGCAGGCCGTGAGGATGGCCGAGAGGCGGGACAGGATCTCGACTCAGTTCAGCAGGATAGCCGACTATGCGAGGCAGGCCGCCTACTGGGCGAAGCAGGACTCGTCGTGCGTAGTCGAGGCCGTGCACGTGAGGAAGGCCATCCTGGAGAAGCGCGCCAGGCTGTCGATGGGGCAGGAGTACGCCCTCGAGAGCATCGATCGCGGCGAGATGATGATCGACACTGCTGGAAGCCGCATCGGGCAGGTCAACGGACTGGTGGTCCTGAGCGGCGTGGATTACACGTACGGGCTGCCCATGAGGGTCACCGCCCGGGCCTCCTCCGGGAGGGAGGGCCTCATCAACATCGAGAGGGAGGCCGATCTCTCCGGCGCCCTCCATACGAAGGGAATCCTGATTATCACGGGATTCATGAGGGGCCGGTACGCCCGTGACTTCCCCCTGTCGCTCTCGGCGAGCATCTGCATCGAACAGAGCTACGGCGGGGTCGAGGGGGACAGCGCGTCCTGCGCCGAGCTCTACGCCCTGCTCAGCGCCCTCTCCGGGATCCCGGTCCGCCAGGATCTCGCCGTGACGGGTTCCGTGAACCAGTACGGAGAGGTGCAGCCGATCGGCGGAGTCAACTACAAGATCGAGGGTTTCTTCAACGTCTGCCGCCGGAGGGGACTGACCGGAACCCAGGGCGTCCTCATCCCGTCGACGAACGTCGAGAGCCTGCAGCTGGACGATGATGTCGTGGAAGCGGTCGAGAGCGGCCTCTTCCACGTCTACCCCGTGTCCAGGATCGACGAGGGGATCGAACTCCTCACCGGCATGCCCGCAGGCGTCTCGGAGGGTGCGGACGGGGTGTTCCAGCCCGATACGGTGAACGGGAGGGTGGAGGCCGCACTCAAGCGCATGGCCGAGATCCTCCGCAGTTTCTACAGGGAGAGCTGAGGGTTCCTTGAGGCGGCCCAGGGTGTTCACCTCGAGCTGGGGGCAGCTCGAGAGCACGGGCTCCAACATAGGGGACCTCGCGGTCTTCGCTTCACAGATGAAGGAGCTCGGAACCGACTTCGACCTCGGAGCCATGTCGGGCGATCCCGCCCGGACTGCTTCTGAATGGGGCGCCGCCGGATTCTCTACAAGGCGCGGCAGGCTTTTCGCGATGCTCCGCGGGGTGCTCTGGTCGGATGCCGTGATAGTGGGCGGAGGGGAACTCGTGCAGGACTCCTCCTCGCTGCTCTACTCCCAGTTCAATCTCCTGCCGTTCAGGCTCGCCGCGGCGCTCCGGAAACCCTCCTTCGCCTGGCTCGTGGGCCTGGGACAGGCCGGAGAGCTGAGGCCCTGGACCCCCGGCGAGGTCGCCCGGTGCCTCCGCACTGCACGCGGGATAAGCGTCAGGGACGAACCATCCTGGACGCTCCTCCGCAATCTGGGATTCAGGAGTTCCCGGGTCATGCTGGCGGCGGACTCGGCCTTCTGTCTCTGCGGAGACCCGGCGACGGACCTTCACCCCGGCCGGCATCGATCCCCGGTTCTGGGTGCCGCTCCGCGTGACACCACCAACAGGCGCGGGAGCCTGCTCCCTCTGGAGACCAGGAGAAGGCTGGGACTGGAGCGCGAAAGCCCCGACCCGGCGACGGCCGGCGAGTGGGCCGCCCTCCTTGACCGGCATCTGGAGCGCAATGGCGGCAGGGTCCTCCTGCTGCCCTTCCACACGGGCTCCCTGTCCAACTCTGACGACGTGATCTGCCGGGATGTCCTGAACAGGATGAGGCACCGGGAATCCGCGTCGATCCACGGCACCGCCTCGCTCGGCGCATTCCTCGAGGCGCTGTCGGGATGCAGGGTCGTCGTCACCGCACCCCTTCACGGCGCTATCCTCTCCGTAGTCACCGGGGCTCTTCCCGTAGCCGTCCCCTACTCGTCCAAAGGCTCCCGGTTCATGGCCGAGGCCGGCCTGTCCGACCTGGTGGCGGATGCCTCCGCCCGGGGCTGGGGTGAAGCGGCATCGGAGCTGGTCGAGACGGCATGGAGGACGGCCGGGGAACGCTGGGAGCCCCTGGCTCGGAAGAGGGCCGAACTGCGGTCCAGGGCCACTGCAAACACGGCCTATTTCCGTTCCTCATGCGCCATGTGAGGCTTGCCCCGCTCCATCCCTCAGGCGTATATTGGTTTTGAGATCGAAGGATGACTGTACCGAAACCGGTACGGCGCCTAGTCTTATCTTTCCCGTAACCGATCTGTTCAGGAGGTCAAAGTGGAGAAGGGGTTCAACCCGTTCGCCATGGCTCAGTCGCAGTTCGACCGCGTGGCCGAAATGCTCGGACTCGAGCCGGGTGTCCGCGAGTTCCTGCGCTGGCCTCAGCGCGAGTATCATTTCACGATCCCCGTTCGCATGGATGACGGAAGCATTAGGATCTTCCGCGGTTTCAGGGTCCAGCACAGCGACGTGCGCGGACCCTGCAAGGGCGGCATCCGCTTCCATCCCCACGAGACCGCGGATACGGTCAAGGCGCTCGCGACATGGATGACCTGGAAGTGTTCGGTCGTCGACATCCCCCTGGGTGGCGGCAAGGGCGGCGTGATCTGCGATCCCCACGAGCTGTCCCAGCTCGAGCAGGAGCGGATCTGCCGCGGCTGGGTCCGCCAGGTCTGGAAGAACGTCGGACCCGTCCAGGACGTCCCTGCTCCTGACGTAATGACCAGCGGCCAGCACATGATCTGGATGCTCGACGAGTTCGAGACCCTCACAGGCGGGAAGTATCCCGGGTTCATCACCGGCAAGCCCCTGGGCGTCGGCGGTTCCCTCGGCCGCACCGAGGCGACCGGCTACGGCGTTGTCTATACCGTCCGCGAGGCCCTCAAGCGCAAGGGCATCGACCTCAAGACCACCACTATGGCCATCCAGGGCTTCGGGAACGTCGCCCAGTACGCCGCAGACCTCTTCATCCGCTACGGCGGGAAGGTTCTCTGCGTCTCCTGCTGGGATCAGAAGGACCAGGTCTCCTATACATATCGCAAGATGGACGGCATCGACCTGAAGTTCCTCCAGGGCATCACGGACAAGTTCGGCACCGTCAACGCCGAGAAGGCCATCGAGGCCGGCTACGAGAAGCTCCCGGGCGACGCCTGGATAGAGACCGAAGCCGACATCCTCGTCCCCGCGGCCCTCGAGAACCAGGTCAACGGCGAGTCCGCCAAGAAGATGCATCCCCGGGTCAAGATCATCGCCGAGGGCGCGAACGGCCCCACGACACCCGATGCCGACGAAGTGATCAAGCAGCGCGGCATCTTCATGATCCCCGACTTCCTCTGCAACGCGGGCGGAGTCACCTGCTCCTACTTCGAGCAGGTCCAGAACAACATGAACTACTACTGGGAGAAGGACGAGGTCCTCTCCAAGCTCGACACCAAGATGACCAACGCATTCCATGCGGTCGCCGACATGGCCGAGAAGCACGGCGTCTACATGCGCGACGCGGCCTACATGATCGCGATCGAGCGGGTCGCCAGGGCGGCCCAGCTCCGCGGACTGGTCTAGACCCGGTCTGCCTGGTGAAGCGAGGCCCGGGGGCGCAAGCCTCCGGGCCTCTGCCTTTATGAGCCGCCCCCGGAAGCCTTCGCCCGACCGGACTCCTCCCGGGGCAGGCGGGCCTCAGCCCGAGGTCATCATGATCAGGGGGACGCCCGCGAGGAGCGAGAGGATCGTCGAGACGGCGCCGAACTTCAGGTACTCGAAATAGCCCAGGTGGTAGGAATCCCTTGCACGTTCGGCGACTATGATGTTGGCCACGGAGCCCATCAGCGTGAGGTTGCCCGCTATCGTAGTCACGAAGCCCAGGAGGACCCAGCCTGTGGCGGGATCGCCCAGCGATTCGAGATGCGGACCTGCCAGGAGCGCCATGGGGACGTTCGAAACCAGGTTCGAGCCGAGAGTCGTGAAGACGGTGAACAGCGCGAGACCGCCGGCTTCGCCGAAACCGAGCAGGGGTGCCGCGGAGAGCCATGCCTCCTCCACGAGGCCGGTCCTCTCCAGCCCGGCTACGACGATGAAGAGCGAGGCGAAGAACACCAGCAGGGTCCAGTCCACCCTCGCGAAGATCCCGGCCGGGTTCCTCCTGCGCGAGATCATGAGGATCAGCACTCCGGCAAGCGCGGTGTAGGCCGTGTGGAACCCGGCGAAGAACCCCGCCGCCATGCCGGCGAGAACCAGCAGCTCCAAGGGTCTTCTGTCGCCGCAAACCACGGCTGAGGGTGCGGAAGTGGCGGAGGAGGCTGAGGGAGACCCTCCGGACAGGCGCCTGCCGAAGTAGACGAACAGGAGGAGGATGTTGACTGCAAGAGCCGCCGCGACGGCCGGGAGGCTCCTCCACATGAAGTCCGCGAAACCGTATCCGCTCATCGAGCCGATTATCATGTTCTGGGGATTGCCCACCAGAGTAGCTGCGCTTCCTATGTTGGCCCCCGTCGCCAGCGCGATGAGATAGGGCCCCGGGGAAAGGCGCGCCCTGCGGGTCGTCGAGATGACGACGGGAGTCAGGAAGACACAGACTGCGTCGTTGACGAGGAACGCCGAGAGCACAGCCGACGAGACGCTCGTGAGCACGAGCAGCATGCCGGGTGAGACCCCGGCACCGGGGGTGGAGCGGGCGAGGCGGTCGAAGATCCCTGCATCCTCGAGAAAGGCCGAGAGGAGCATCATGCTGAAGAGGAGCAGGATCGTGGATCCGTCCACCGCGAGGAACGACTGCTCCGGGGTCAGCACTCCGAAGATCACCATCAGCGCAGCACCGAGCAGGGCGCCGGCAGGCCTGCCGATGGGTACGAAGCGGAGCTCCCGGGCTGCTATCAGCATGTAGGTCAGTGCGAAGATCGCGAGTGCCGCAGCTGTCATTTCCCTCCAAGAACAGCGGTATCGACGGGGTCGTCAGGCGAAGATCCGCCTCTTCCGGCCACGGGTGCCGCTCCCGCTGGCACGCGGTATGCTGTTTCTGCAGCGGGCGCCAGAGAACGCCCCGTTGCACAATTCTTGCCATGGAAGGCCAGGGCGTCGACTCCCGAAGATGGAAGCCACTCCCGGTGAAGCCGCTGTCGACCTGCATCCCGGAGACCCTCCGACCGGACGCAGATGCCTGGACATCCTCCGCGGACTGGGTCTCACGGACCCTCCTCCGGACGACATCCTCCCGCGACGGGAGGGATCCCAGGGTTCTCCGATCGACAGGATATGGCTCTACCCCGACATGGACATCGAAGGGACGAGATCGATAGTCCTGACCGTCCATGCCGGCAGGACTCCGGACCAGGTCCGCGCTCTCTATGCAGGCATCAGGGAGAAGGCCGTATCCCAGGTCTACGGGGACTGGATCTTCATACCCGAACCCATCCTTGCCGGACCGGCCCGGCGGGTGCCTCTGGAAACCGACCTTCCGGTCATCGAGTACATCAGGAGATGGCGGGCCGTATGGAGGGAGACGGGTCTTGCGGGAGGCATGCCCGACCCTTCGGACGAACTCGACAGATGGACTGATGCGGGCCTGATATCCGGTGCATCCCGCAGGGAGGCATCCCGATCCGTCACCTCCGGAGACCTGCGGGCCTGGATGGTCTGCCCGGGGTTGTGCCTCAAGCATCTCTGGGACGGTATCGTGGCCCGGGATCTGGAGATGGAGAACGCCTTCTCCGACTGCGTCAGGGAGAGGACCAGGGAGGCCCTGGACATCCTCGGGGCGGCCGCGCGCTGACACTCCTCCCGGCGACGGGAACATGACACTCCGTCAACATCATGACTTCATCCTGTGTAGAACGGGCTGCTCCTCGGATGGCTTCATCTCTCCGAGCTTGACACAGTCCGGGTTTATTCGGACAATCCACCGGACAGACGGAAGAAACGGACATGCAGCACCGGATGGCCGTCCGCGGCTACAGACGCGGAACGGTACGCCCGGCAGAGGGAATGGAGAAGCATGACTGAAATCACGGACGAACCCGGGAGGCTTCTCCGGAGCCGCTGGAACGAGCTGGAGGACTTCGTAAGCAACCAGATGAAGGGTCTGCCCGCGCCCGGCGCACAGCCCGATCCTCCCGCCTCCGCGGTCATCGTCGAACTCCCCCCTGCGGACCGGTCGAAGGCGGGTCCCGCGCTTGGAGAGCTCCTGGCGAGCAGGAGGAGCAGGCGGAGTTTCGCCGAGGGCGACCTCACGCTGGACGAGCTGTCATTTCTCCTGTGGGCGGTTCAGGGAACGCTGAAGAGCCTGCCGAACGGAGCGAGCTTCCGCACGGCTCCCTCCGGAGGCGCGAGACACCCCCTGAACACCTACGCCTTCATCCGACACGCAGCCGGCCTCGAGCCGGGTCTCTACGCCTATCTGCCCCTGGATCACAAACTCTGGCTGAAGGCTCCTCATCCCGGAACCGGCAGTCTGGTGAAGGCCTGCCACGGCCAGTCGTTCGTGGGCGACGCCCAGCTTGTGATCTTCTGGTCCGCCGTGATCTCCCGGACCAGCTGGAGGTATGGCCCCGCATCCGCGAAGCTGGTAGCGCTGGACGCAGGGCACGCCTGCCAGAACCTCTACCTCGCCTGCGAGCACCTGGGTCTGGGGACTTGTGCCATCGGCGCCTATGTCCAGGAGGAGGCGGATCTGCTCCTGGGCCTCGACGGAGAATCCGAGACGACCGTCTACATCGCTCCGGTCGGGAGATACGGCGGCTGATGCTCCTCCTGGGAACCGCGGTGAACGCGGCGACGGTGGCAGTGGGTGGCGCGCTGGGCTGCCTGGCGGGGTCGAGGATCCCGAAGAAGCTCTCTCCCGCAGCCTTCCGCGGGATAGGGCTGTTCACCCTCGTCATCGGGATATCGATGGCGCTCAGGACATCCGATTTCCTCGTCCTGGCATCTTCCTGCATCATAGGTTCGCTCGCCGGCGAGGCTCTCCGCCTGGAGGACCGGCTGAGGGCTTTCGGCGACTGGATCAGGAGGAAGGCGGGGCTCTCCTCCGCGACCTTCGCCGAGGGCATGACATCGGCCTTTCTTCTCTTCTGCATGGGATCCATGACGATTGTAGGCTCCCTCGAGGAGGGACTGGGGGGGTCGTCCGACCTTCTGCTCACCAAGGCTGTGATGGACGGGTTCGCCGCAATCCTGCTGGCTTCCGCCCTGGGTTTCGGCGTGGTCCTGTCGATAGTGCCGCTCGTGCTTTACCAGGGAGGGCTGACACTGGCCGCATCGATGGCCGGAGGCTCCATCCCCCCGGGGCACGTGGAGGAGATGTCCGCTGCCGGGGGTGTGATCCTTATCGGCCTTGGCATAGAGATCCTGGGGATCCGGAAGATGCAGGTCGCGAACCTGCTGCCGGCTCTGCCCGCGGCCGTCCTCATCAAGTCCCTCGTCGGATGACCGTGAGGTGGCTCCGCTGAGGCTCGCCTTCCATGTGGACTTCGACCCCGCCATGCCCACGGGCATCGGGCGCTACGGCATCGAGCTCTTCAGGAGCATCGCACTCTCCGGGGCCGTTCCCGGCATCTGGATCGACTCCGACAGGCTGGAAGCCTGGCGGAGGCTGGACCCGGGAAAGGGCAGGGTGCGCATCATGCACCGGCCCAGACGCATCTCGTCCCGGATCGCCCCGGTCATCTTCTCCTGCCTGGACGGTGTCGACATCGTCCATTCGTTCGGCAGCACGCTGCCTCCCGTGCGAAGCCGGACCAGGCGTTCGACGATGATCCACGACCTCGGACCATTCCTGTATCCGGAGCTGAAGGCTCCGGGCGACACCTCGGCCTGGAGGCGCAGGATCGAGGAGGCCGTGGATGGCGCGGACTGCCTCCTGGTGAACTCGGTCACCACCATGGACGATCTGCTGGGGCTTTTTCCGCGCGCGGCGGGAAGGGTGTTCCACACCCCCCCGGGGGTGGACCATGCGCCCCGACCGCCGGACTCTCCAGCGGCTTTGCGCGACGGATACATCCTCATGGTGGGCATCGTCGAGCCCCGGAAGAACCTGGAGCGGGTCTTCGAGGCCTGCGGGCTCCTCTCCGGCCGCCGGGGCGGCTGCCCCGAAATCGTCATCGCCGGCCACGAGGGGTTCCGTGCGCGGGAGATAATGGATTCGCCCGCCCGCTTCGGTATCGGCGGGCGCGTCAGGTTCGAGGGCTACACCTCCGAGGCGAGGTTGTCGGAGCTTTACTCCGGGGCATCGATGCTCGTTCATGCGGCTCTCTACGAGGGCTTCGGCTTCACGATGCCGGAAGCCTTCGCGAGGGGCCTGCCCGTCGCGGCATCCGACCGTGCCTCCATCAGGGAGATCTTCCATTCGACGTGCACCCTTTTCGACCCCCTCGATCCGTCCTCGATAGCAGGTGCGATCGAGCTCTGCCTCGATTCGGGAGTGACACCTTCCCAGGTCGGGGAACGGCGCAGGATCTTCGAGGAATACTCATGGAAACGCTGCGCGGATACCACTCTCGGAGCGTTCCGCTCGGTGCTGGGAGCCTGACCGGGGTGGCACGGATACTTCTGGCAGGAACGTACGGAAGCGGCGGCCCGGCGGCGGAGGGGGCCTGCGCCGCCCGCACCGCCCGCTTCCTCGCAGCCCTCGAGAGCGCCGGCCACGAGGTGGAGATCTGCACGCCCGGAAGCCCGGGCGGAAGCGGGGCGGGACTCGCCCGCCTGATGCGCGGCGGACGCTTCGACTCTGTCACCGCGATAAGCCCCTACCCGGCGGAGGCGGTGGTCGCGGCCGGGTGCCGGCTCCCGCTCTGGATAGACATCAACGGTGCTCATGTCTCTGAGGTTTTCAAGGCTTCCGACAACCATCTCACCAGGAGGATGCATTCTTTCAGGACGATGAGCCTCGAGAACTCCCTGCTCCGGCGGGGGGATGCGTTCTCCACCCCTTCCAGGAGGCAGAGGCTCGCGGTGCTGGGGGAGCTCCTGCTGCTCGGGAGGTTCGATGCCGACTCCCAGGCCGCCCCGCCCGTGTACGCGGTGCCTCACTGCGTCATCCTGCGCCCCCCCGCCCCTGCCGGGGCGCGGGTTCCGGAGCCATGCGGCTTCTCTGTCATATCCACGGGCACCTTCAACACGTGGTTCGACCACGGGACGCTCTTCGAAGCGCTCCGCCGGGCGATGGACGCCGATCCGCGGATCGGGTTCACAGCCACGGGGGGCTCCTCGCCGCATTCCGGCAGGGGATGGGCCGAGTTCTCCGCCCTTGCCGGCTCGTCCCCGGGCCGCTTCAGGATGGCCGGCTGGCTGGGAGAGAGTGAGCTCGAGGAAGTCTATTCGGGAGCCTCGGCGGCGGTCTATGCCGACCTCCCGGGCCTGGAGACCGAACTCGGCGCGCGGACCAGGGTCCTGGACTGGATATCACGGGGGATCCCGGTGATCTGCACCTCCGGCGCAGAGATCTCCGAGGACGTCGCGCGGGAGGGTCTCGGGCTGGTCGTGCCGCAGGGCGATTCCGCCGCGCTGGCCGGGGCGATTCTGCGCCTGGCCTCCGAGCCGGACCTCCGCGCCGCCATAACCGCTGCCCAGGAAGCCTGGAGCATGGGGCCAGGCTCGCTTCGAGCCGCCTTCGAGCCCTATCTCGGATGGGTCGAGTCACCCTCCGCGGTGATGCAGCCACCTGTCGGGAAGCCGACCGTGGCCCGCTTCGGGACCTCCCGCTACAATGCGGGGCTTCTGCTCATGATCGTTCGGAATGGAGGCCCTGCCGAGGCTCTGCGCAGGGTCGTCCGTCACCTGCTCCGCTCGTCCCGGTAGGACTCGAGCAGACTTCCGGCGGCCCGCAGGGCCGCACGCCTCGGAAGAGCGCCTCCGGGCGGAAGGCCGAACCGCGTCAGGAGTACGTGGCCGCACGGGTGGGGATGTCTTTCGACCGGCCATGTCAGGCCCGTCCAGGTCCCGGCCAGCAGGGCGCGGACCTGCCGTGTGCGCAGGGAGGCCGCACTGGAGAGGATCCAGGCCGCCTGGTAGGACAGGATCAGAGGGAGCATCCTCGCGAGCAGCCCGGCCGGCATGTGCCTCCTCAGGACCAGGAGCCTGTTCCGGACGCACTTGATCTCCTTGCCCAGAGGATCCCTCGCACCGGTTGCGGAATGCTCGTGCAGGATGACGGCATCGGGTTCGTACAGAACCTTCCAGCCGCCTGCGCACATGCGGAAGCCCAGATCGACATCCTCCATGTAGAACACCAGGCGCTCCCAGAAGATCGTCCGACCGTCCTCCAGAGCCTCCCTCCTGATCAGGCAGGCACCTGCACAGGGGAAGGGGACCTCGCACGGAGAGCCGTACTCCCCGGCGCTCCTCCCGGCTCCCCTGTCCCTCGCGAATCCCAGCAGGTCGACCTCGCCGCCCGCCGAATCCATCAGGTCGCAGTCCCGTACGTTGCGCATGGAGCTCGTCACCGCGCCCGCACGTCCGCCGGACGCCTGCATCGCTCCGGTCAGCGCCGCCAGCCATCCGGGCTTCGCGACGCAGTCGTTGTTCACGAGGGCGAGGAAGGGCGAAGATGCTCTAGAGGAGCCGATGTTGTTGGCTTTCGCGAAGCCCAGGTTGCTGTCGAGGGAGACCAGCGTCACCGACGGGAAGTCGCGGGAGACCATGAGCTGGGAACCGTCCGTGGAGCCGTTGTCCACGACGATGACCTCCGCCGGCGCCGGTTCCTGCGAGAGGATCGAAGGGAGGCACCTCGCGAGGAGCTCCCTCCCCTCGTAGTTCGGGACGATCACCGATACAGCGGGGCCCGACCCCATGCAGTCACCAGTCCAGCCGGTAGAGCACGCGCGTGTAGGTCTGTCCGCCTGAGAGGGACGTACCCCCCGGGAATACCCAGGATCCGAGCGGGACGAATGCAACTCCCAGCCTTGTGGACGATCCCGGGAGCCTCTCCACGGCTCCGTGGGGGTCGAGCAGATGGGTCGCGCCGCTCTCCCTGAGGAAACGGACGGATGCCGCAGCATCGATGTCGAGGCCCGGGTATCCCGTAGCCGCGGAAGGAGTGACGAGCCCGCCCAGGTCGAGCAGCCGGACTTCGCTCTCGTATCCGAAGACACCGATCTCCTGGACTGCCACGAGCGAACCGGGCGGGGTCAGGGAGTCCAGCCCGGAGGAGACGGCGCGGTAGACTTCCATGTTCCGGGCGACCTGCGCCATGTGCGGCCAGACAAGCGCGGCGCCGAAGGAGATCTGAACGGCCAGCACGGCCGTGGCAAGAGCCGCTGCCCTTCCGCGGGGGGCTCCGGGCCGCCCCAGGGTCATGCCCGCCAGTGCCGTGACCATCAACGGGATGACCGGGACCAGGTAGCGCGTGGTCATGGGAGCGCCTCCGGCCAGGAGCAGCGCCATGAGCATCGCGGGAGCGAGCAGGGCTCCTGTGCCCGGGATGCTCTCCTCCCTGCCCCGCCTGATCCTTCGGAAGGCCGCGGCGGTTGCGAGCAGGGCGAACGTCACCGCCAGCGCTCCGAGGAGACGGGGGAGCTCCGCTGCGAGATACGCCGCCACGGTTCCCCGGAAAGCCTTCGAGGCTGCGGCCGTGGGCAGGATCCTGCCGAAGTGGAACCAGGCGAAGGCAGTCCACGACGAGACGAGGAGGACCCAGGGGGACAGCGCCTTCAGAAGCTCTCTCCTGCTCATGCGGAAGCGCCGGAAGGAAAGGCAGAGGGGTCCCAGGAACGCGAGCTCGGGGCGCACAAGGAATGCCGCTCCGGCCAGGAGGCCTGTAAGGAGGGGCGGAGCCCCTACGGAGGATGCGGAGAGGAACCATGCGGTGACGGCTGCTGCGGCAAGCGAGGCCTCCATGCCCGAAGCCCCCCACCGGATCATCCAGGGATCGGCCATGCAGATGAGCATCACGGCGGGAGCCGCGAAGGCTGCCGCCCCCCTGCCGAACCTTCGCGCGGCGGCCCATGCGAGGATCGCAGCAGCGCCTGCGGAAAGCGAGGACAGGAGGCGCGCCGTCACCGGCCCTCCGAGGCCGGCCCGGTACGCGATGGAAAGCAGCATCGCCCAGAGAGGGCTGCTGCACGCATAGACGGGCGGTTCTCCGGAATCGAAACGGAAACCGTTGCCGTCCGAGAGGTTGCGGGCGAACTGCAGGTGTATGTATGTGTCGTCGATCGCATAATCCCAGGGCAGGGCGAAGAGGAGCATCGCATATAAGAATCCTGCCAGCGCAGGGGCGGCGAGGACTGGAAGCCGCCTCAGAGGAGGGACTCCAGCTCTTCGACCATGCGGGCGGCGCCCAGATGGACCTCGTCGATGCTGCCGGCGACCATGTAGGCCGGCGTCGTCACGACCCGGAAGGCTGGATCGGTGACTGCATCCGAGGCCGGGCAGTCCACCGTGAGCGCACCAAGCGAGCGTGCGTACTCTGCCGCTTCGCACTCCGACCCCAGGGTGATCGTGACTCCCCGGAGGCAGGCCGCGAGTATCATGGGGGCTATGCACATGGCCCCTATCGGCCGGCCCGCCTCCCGCGCCGAGAGCACGAGCGCCCTGGTGGACGGTTCGACCTCGAATGCCGCTCCGGTCCGCCGGGCATAGCCGCAGAGCGAAAGTACGGCGCCCATGCCTCCGGGAAGCACGACCAGATCGTAATCCGAAGGGGTCACGGAGGCCAGGGGCCGGATCCGTCCCCGGGCTATCCTGGCCGCCTCCTCCAGCACCCGCCTGGGCTCGGCCGGTTTCCCCGTGAGGTGGCTCAGCGTGGTCGACTGCTCGATGTCGGGCGCTGCGAAAATGGTCTGGAAACCGGACTGCACGAGCGCGAGCACGGCGCACACGGACTCGTGTATCTCGGATCCGTCCCTGTTGCCGCATCCGGAGAGAACGACCAGAGCCTTTCCGGCCATCGTTGTCCGCCTTTCGCGCGGATTCTGCGAACCAGAATCCGCCTGTTGCCCGGAACTCCGGGGGTCTGCCGAATATGGGCATGCCGGGGACGAAGCGGTCCGGTCAGGGAGCGAGGTGTGCCCTTCCTTCGACAGCCGCTCCGGAACCCCCCGTCCTCATCAGTTCCAGCAGTCCCCTCTCCAGGCCGGTTTCGGTTCCTTCCACGAGGACCCCGTGCTCGAGCAGCGAGACGTACAGGACCGAGTCCCCGTCTATGGTAAGCAGACCCACCTGGGGAAGAGTCCCGCCCGAGATGCCGAGAGGCAGGGTCATTCCCCCGGATGGACCTGCCGAGACGTAGAGTACGCCCCCGACCCTCTCGGAGCAGAAGACGTGGATGTGGCCGGCGACGACGGCCTCGACGTCCGCCTCCGAGATAATCTCCCGCATCGCGGCGAGCTCTCCCGGAGCGGTTGCATCCATGCACCAGAAGGGCCTGTGGGTAACCAGCACCGAGGAAGCCTCCGGATCGACCAGCGAGAGCAGGGCGCGCAGATCGTCGAGGGCCTCCGCCGACAGGGTCTCCCGCATCGAGGTGTCCCAGGAGACGAAAGTGACGCCCTCGATCTCCTCGAACCCGTACGGAGGGGCTCCCGCGGCATCGGACCAGGCCTGCCCCGATTCCGCGCTCCAGATGTCGTGGTTCCCCGGCGTGAGAAAGACCGGGAAGGCGGCGAATACGGGGGCGAGGGCCAGGAGAACCTCCTCCCACTGGGCGGAGACTTCCCGGGGGTCCTCCGAATACCCCTCGACCAGATCACCGACGCACACCAGCACGTCCGCTCCGGACCCGACCGCCCGCTGCACGCATGAAGCGAAGATCCCCGGGTCATCCCCCGCGAGGGTCCTGTCTCCGAGGACGGCGATCCTCACCGGGACGGCCATCAGCACCATCAGGCAGGCCAGCGATCCCATCGCGCTCCCTTCGGACTGTCCGGTGGGACAATACTCCACACGCGGGCGGGCGGTCGACGACCGGCTCCCCGGGTAGACCGCGGGGCCGGCAGGTTGTACATTCCGACCATTCCGAGGGAGGTAGGATGAAAGCCCGGGCAGTCCCCCTGTTCGTGTTGTTGATGTCGAGCGGTTGCTACTATGGAGCCATGCAGGGCGCAAGGACCCTCGGCGACGGCCACGCATCGATCAGGGGCAGCCTGATGATGCCGGCCTTCTTCAGCAGCGAGGAGAGGCTCGAGGCTGAGCAGACCGGAGAGGACTACATCGATCCCTATCCGGGCTTCACGTTCTCCGTGGGAGCCACTCCGGACATCGACCTCGGACTGGCCGTGGTGGGATACGGCATCGGTCCCTTTCTCAAATACGGCCTTCTCGACCCGGAGTCGGACAAGGCGCTGTCCATCCTGGCCGGGATCAACTACGTGATGCCCCCGCAGGTGGTCAGCCCCAGGGCTTCCATTGCAGGCGGCATGCTCCTGGGAAGGGATCTCGAGGTCTACGGCGGATGGGAAGGCGGATACGGGCCCGACCTGGCCAACATCCACGATGACGAGTACGGCGAAAGAGACTGGGATTATATCGAGAACACCTTCTACCACGCTCTGAAGGCAGGCTGCATCTACACTATCAAGGGCGACGACGAGGAACAGTTCGGATTCCTGGTGCCCGAGCTGATCTGCTTCGAGTTCTCGGTCCCCCTGGACCTGGACCGGAACATGATAGTCGCGGGTCTGGGCCTGGGGTACTAGGCGCCGTAACAATCCGTCCTGTCCGCTAGCCGGAATCCCTCGGAAGCTCCGAAAGCAGCGCAGGCGGTCGGAAACGGCCCCCTTCGGGTGCAACACCCTCCAGTTCGAGCAGCTTCAGTTTGAGCGCGACCCACTCCGGATCCGCTCCCGAGTAACCCCCCGGCCCGTCCGCCGCTACAACCCTGTGGCACGGGACTACCAGACCGACCGGATTGGACCTGCAAGCCGCCCCGGCCGCCCTTGCCGCGCCCGGTCTGCCGAGGCTCGCCGCCAGGGCTCCGTAGCTGATGACATGTCCGGGCGGTATCCTCGGAAGCGCCCTCAGGACCTCGCCTCTGAAGCCGCCGATGCCCCCCGGGTCGACAGGCGTCGAGAAACTCCGCGGACCCGGTCCGAAATAGGCCTCCAGCTCATCGCGCAGAGTCCCGGCGGGAAGTGGAGGCGCCTGCGTCGTCCGGACGAAGCAGGCGCCCGTCAGGCCGGATGGACCCATCGTGAACTCCCAGGCGCCGAGCTGCGACCGGAAGGAGAAAGTACCCTGCGGGAGATCCCGGAATCCTACCACAGGCTCTTGATCTGCCCCCAGGTGGTCCTGGAGAGGGAGGTGTAGATCGTGCCCGGTGTGACGGTCGCGACGAGCCAGGTGTCCGACATGTTCTCGCTGGTCTCGTCGTGTCCGGTCAGGCCGTTTCCACCCGTGAGCACCTCGGTGCCCTCGGTGAAATCGATTCTCTGGTACGACATGCCTCCCGCGTGGGCTGCGAGGCTGATCGGATCCTGCGACGCCGAAACGACATCCGTCATGTAGGCAGAGGGGGCCGTGTCGCCGTCCGGACCGTCGAGGCTGATCCCGGTCTTCTCGACCCTGCGGGTGGTGTCATCGCCCCAGAGCGCGTAGTCCAGATCGTAGGTACGGTCGGAGTTGCCGTCCCAGAAGAAGAGGACGACGACCTCGTCGCCGTTGGTGAGGCCCGCTGCCGTATGGATGTACCCGTTCGGGGGCGTCGTCATCTGGGTTCCGACACCCGTGTTGAGCAGCTCGTAGTCCGGAGCCTCGCCGTAGAGGGTCTGGAAGGCGGATCCAGAAACGGCGACCGTTATCACACCGCCCGCCGGGAGCGTGGAGCCTGCAGGGAAGCGGACCAGGAAGTCATTCGACGAGCTCGTGAGCGGTCCGATGACGATCTGCGGGTAGAAGTACGCGAGCGTGGCCGAGGTCCCGTACAGGTCGCAGAGGTAGACATTGTCCAGGGAGATCGAGGCGCCCGTGGGGTTGTATATCTCCACGAACTCTCCCTCGGTCGGGGTGACGCAGACCTCGGAGATCAGGGGGATGCCCTGTGCCGAGGCTGCCGCAGCCGCCATCAGCGCAGCAAAGACGAGTTTGCTCATATTGCTCCTGCCTTCCGGGTTGTGTGATGGCCCTATTATGCCGAAGCCGGAAGGGGAAGGACAGCAATGGCCGGTGGAACGGGTTCGATAATAGACATGCACGTCCATACCACGGACTCGCCGGATGCCTCCCTGAAGGCGTCCGAACTTGCAGCGAGGGCGGGGGAGTCAGGTCTCGCGGGGATCGGTTTCGTGGCCCACCTGGACTTCCACCCGGCGGACTTCTGCACGGGAGCCTTCTCGCCCGGGGCCTACGACCGCTCCTTCGAGGAAGCCCTGAGCGCGGGCCGCGGGCCTGTGCTCCTCAAGGGCGTGGAGATCGGGGAGCCCCACCTCTTCATGGACCGGGCCATGGCCGCACTGGAAGGCAGGAGCTACGACTTCGTCACCGGAGCCCTCCACTGGATCGGCGACAGGCTCGTCCTGGACGCAGGGGGTTTTGCCGGGACGAACCCGGACGACCTGGTGGAGGAGTACATCCTGCAGTCGATACGCATCGCGGAGGAGTGCCCCATCGACATCCTGGCGCATTTCGGAGTATGGCGCAGGGGGCTTTCGCGGGCCGGTGGAGGCCCCGGACCCGACGAGGCCCTGTTGTGGCCGGACCTCCTGCGGAGGCTCTTCGGGGTGATGATTGAAAGGGGAATGGCGCTCGAGGTGAACACGGCCGGGCTCAGGAGGCCGGAGGGAGTCACATATCCCACGAGGAGCGTCCTCGGGTTGTACCGCGAGTGCGGCGGGAGCATGGTCACCCTGGGTTCTGACACTCACGGGGATCCGCACGTGTTCTACGGCCTGGCGCAGGGCGGGGCGCTCCTTGCAGCGGAGGGCTTCACGCGCGCCTTCTCCTTCAGGGACCGCAGCCCGGTCGCCTATCCCGTCCGCTCCTGAGACCGGGACCCGCCCTCCTCACGAAGAGGCCGGGCAGGGTCACGCACCGGGTCCGGCAGTCCTTGCGGGATCGTTCCACAGCACTTCGAGCACTTCCGAAAGCAGGCCTGCGCATCCGCCCTCCCGCTGCCGGTTCTCCACCAGCGCGGCGATGAGCCTTGGCAGAGCCAGTCCGGAGCCGTTGAGGGTGTGGACCAGCCGGGTCCTGCCTCCGCCGGCCGGCTTGAATCTCATGTTGCCCCGCCGCGCCTGGAAGTCCCTGAAGTTGGAGATCGACGAGACCTCGAGCCATCTCTGCTGGCCTCCGGACCAGATCTCGATGTCGAAGCACTTCGCCGCCGAGAAGCTCAGGTCGCCTGTGGAGAGCAGCACTACCCTGTAAGGCACCGAGAGGGTCCTCAGGAGGCTCTCGGCATGTTCGAGCATCTCCGCGTGGGCTGCCTCGGAGCGGTCGGGATGCTCGATCCTCACCATCTCGACCTTCTCGAACTGGTGGACCCTGTTCAGGCCGCGCGTATCGCGTCCGTAGCTCCCGGCTTCGCGCCTGAAGCACGGCGTGTAGCAGCACATCCTGACGGGGAGCTGCCGTTCCTCCAGGGTTTCGCCCCGGTAGAGGTTCGTCACGGGCACCTCGCCCGTGGGGATCAGATAGAGCCCGTCCGCGTCCAGCCGGTACATGTCGGCCCCGAGCTTGGGAAGCTGTCCGGTGGCGGTCATGCTGTCGGCGTTTGCGAGGAACGGCGGCCAGATCTCCTCCATCCCCGATGCGGAGTGCCTGTCGAGCATCCACGATATCAGCTCGCGCTGCAGGCGTGCCGCCCAGCCACGCAGCAGGATGAAGTTAGACCCCGCTATCCTTCCGGAAGCCTCGAAGTCGAGCACTCCCTCCATGAGTTCCCAGTGCGGTCTCGGCTCGAAACCGAACGAGGGCTTCTCCCCCCATTCTCTGATCACGACGTTGGCCGACGCATCCCTGCCTTCAGGCACGTCCCCGTCCGGCAGGTTGGGGAAGGAGAGCTCGAGGTCGTCCATCTCGATGCCCAGAGCCTTCTCCCGGTTCTCCAGCCCGGGGATGAGCTCACCTGTCGCGCGAGCCTCGTCCATGAGGGCGGATGCGTCTCCACCCCCGCGCTTCAGGGCCGAGACCTGCTGCGACAGTTCGTTCCTCCGCTTCCGGACCTGATCCAGCTCGTGCACTACGGCCCGCCTGGCCTCGTCCGCGCCGATCCACTCGTCTATGCGGCAGGGTTCGTTCTTGGACCCGCACGCCCGTCTGACCCTCTCCGGGTCGTGTCTGAGCAGTTCCCTGTCAAGCATGGAATCTCCGTTTCATATCCCCTCCCGGCGGGGCGGGATCATGTCAGTTTCGGCAGGAAGATCACGAGACCGGCAGCCAGGGCTCCCAGGGATGCCAGGAGGACTCCGGCGGCCGCGACATCCTTTGCAGCCTCCACGAGGGGATGTCTCTCAGGCGCCGTCCGGTCCGCGAGATGCTCGATCGCGGTGTTCATGGCCTCGGCGCTCCAGACCGTCGAAACAGCGAATATGACGGCAATCCATTCACCCCTCGAAAGCCGGACCAGTATGCCCAGGATCGTGACGGCCAGCGTTGCCGCCAGGTGGATCCTCGCGTTCGCCTGGCCGGCGACGAGAGTGCGGATCCCCCTGAAGGCGTAGGAGAAGCTGCGTATCCTGTCCCTCATGAGTTGCTCCTCATCTGACAACCGGCATCAGGCCGTCGCCCGAGAACTCCAGCCCGAAAACCGCGGAATCCTCCCCGTCCCCGTCCCGGCTGGTGATGGCCAGACCGGCGGCGGCTCCTGCCGCGAGCCCTGCGACCACATCCGAGAGATGATGATCGCCCCTGTGGACCCGGGACAGTGCTGTGAAAGCCGAGACTGCGGCGAGCGGGATGCCGGCCCCCGGCCCGTGCTCCCGCCATGCGACGGCAGCGACGGCCGCAGAGGATGCGGAGTGGAATGAGGGGAAGCTCAGCCTGTCGCTCAGATCCGGCCGCTCCCTGCCGGTCGCGACCTTCAGGAGCCCTGTCACGCCCAGGCTCAGGACCAGCGCCTCCGTGCAGAGCAGACCGTCGCGTTCGAGAGTCTGGTCCCCGGACAGGCCCCCGGCCGCCCAGACTGCGGTCGACAGGGCAAGGGACCCGAAGCCGAACGCCCTGTCGCAGACCTCCGCAGCCGCATCCGCCGGGCCTTCGCCCATGAACCCCCTCATCTCGATCCCCGGCTCGAGCACGAGCGCGGTCGCACTTGCCAGCACGCCGATCCCGGCGGGAGCCCCGGACACCATCTCCACGTAGCCCTCCCCCAGGTCGTCCGCGAACGAGTCGAGGGAGGCCAGGACGGCCAGGAGCGCCGCCAGAACTGTCAATTCAGACCCCCGCCCCGCCCCTGTAGAAGTCCCTGACAGAGGTGGCGACCTCGTTCAACTCGGCCTCGGTGAGTTCGCCGAAGACCGGCAGCGAGAGGACCTCGCGGGACGCACGCTCCGCCTCGGGGAAAGCCCCCGGGCCGTATCCGAGACCGGCGAAGCACTCCTGCAGGTGCAGCGGGAGCGGGTAGTAGACCGCGCATCCGATCCCCTTCGACCTGAGGTGGGCCATCAGCCCGTCCCTGTCGACGGCCCGGATCGTGTACTGGTTGTAGATCGACCAGGCTCTGGGATCGATGACGGGCGTGACGACCTCGTCGATGCCGGCGAGCGCCCCTGCGTAGAACTCCGCGTTGCGCCTGCGCCCCTCGTGCCAGCCGTCGAGGCAGCGGAGCTTCACGGAGAGGAACCCGGCCTGGATGGCATCCATCCTGCTGTTGGTCCCGACCTCCCTGTGGATGTAGCCCTGGCCTCCGTGTTCGCGCAGGCTGACCAGCCTGTCGGCGAGCGCGCAGTCTCCCGTCGTGACGGCGCCTGCGTCCCCCAGCGCTCCCAGGTTCTTCGAGGGGAAGAAGCTGAAGCAGCCGGCACTGCCGAATGTTCCGGCCCTCCTGTCCTTCCACATCGCCCCGATGGACTGACAGGCGTCCTCGATGAGCGCCACGCCCCAGTCGGAGCAGATCCGTTCGATGGAGTCCATGTCGGCCACCTGGCCGAAGAGGTCCACGGCGATGAGCGCGCGGACCCTGCAGCCGGTGGACCTGTTCACCGGACCCCTGTCCGTGACGGCGCACGACTCCTCGAGCCACCTCTTCAGTGCTGAAGGGCTGAGGTTGAACGTATCCGGGAGGATGTCCACGAACCTCGGCCAGCCTCCTGCCCTGACAATCGCCCCCGCCGTGGCGAAGAAGGTGAACGGGGTGGTCACCACCTCCTCGCCGGGCTGGAGGCCGACGGCCTGGAGGGACAGGATGAGCGCGTCGGTTCCGGATGCGCATCCTACGGCCCTCCTCGTGTCGCAGTAGGAGGCCAGTTCCTGTTCGAACCGGTCCAGCACGGGGCCCTTGATGAACCTGGATCCTGAAAGGGCGTCTTCGAGCACTGCCTTGAGCTCACCGAGGATGGGGGCGTGCTGACGGGATATGTCGAGGAGAGGAACGGGCATCGGTATCCTCCGTGCTAGTGGGCGCCCTTTCCGGTGATCATCACGATCATCGTGCGGAGCATTATCTCGAAATCCAGGAACAGGGACTGGTTCTCTATGTAGAAGAAGTCGTACCTGAGACGGTCCGCGATGTTCTCGACGGCGTCGACGTATTCGAGCTTGACCT
Organism: Candidatus Fermentibacterota bacterium; assembly: GCA_963718745.1. GTDB lineage: Bacteria > Fermentibacterota > Fermentibacteria > Fermentibacterales > Fermentibacteraceae > Fermentibacter. The sequence continues at coordinate 1,791,427 of OY970370.1, forward strand.
GGGCCCAGCCCGTGATCCCGGGCTTGAGCGTGTGCCTCTTGTCGAAGAAGGGGTAGACCTTCTTCAGCTCCTCGACGATCTTGGGTCGTTCCGGCCTCGGACCGACTATGGACATCTCGCCCCGCAGGACGTTGAAGAACTGCGGTATCTCGTCGAGATGGGTGTTCCTGAGTATCGCTCCGACCTTCGTGATCCTCGGGTCGTTCTTGCCCGCCCAGACCGGTCCGGTGTTCTTCTCCGCGTCGGTGACCATGCTTCTGAACTTGTAGATGCGGAAGGGCCTGCCGCCCTTCCCGACCCTCTCCTGCCAGTAGATGATCCCGCCCCGGCTGTCGATCTTGATCGCGATCGCGATGGCCAGCAGCACCGGGAGCCCGATGAGCAGGACGAGCGAGCTGAGCACATAGTCGGAGGCTGTCTTCACAAGCTTCTGCCAGAACGGGAGGCGCTCCGGCATCACCTCCATGAGCTGCTCGCCGTGTATCTGCGTGTTGTGCACATGGCCCGCGATGACGTCGAAGAGGTCCGGGACGATCTTCAACCGGACGCCCGAGCCGGTTGCCGGGAGGAGCAGCGACAGGATGTCGTCATGGAAGTTCGAGGCGAGCGTGATTATCAGCTCCGATACACCCTCCCGCTCGATTATCCCGGGGAGTCCGTCCGCGCTTCCGAGGATCGCGTCCTCCGGGACCAGGGTCTCGCCCTCGTCGCACCCGGACCGTACGAACCCCAGAATCCGGTACCCGAGGGCGGGCCTGTCCGCGAGATCCTTCGCCAGCTTGGCCGCAGCCGCGCCCGTCCCGACTATCACGGTCCCGCGGAAGATCCTGCCGCGCTCGGAGAAGCGCTTCTCGATGATCCTGGCCGTGCTGCGCGAAAAGAATACCGCAGCGAGCATGAACAGGTAGTAGAAGAGCATTATCCAGCGCCCCACCGTCAGGCCGGGGGCAACAGCCAGGGTGAGTGCCGCGAGGAGTACCATCCCCGCGGTGACCGGTCTGGCGACGAGCCTCATCTCGTCGTTCCAGCTCCTGTCCCAGTGCATGCCGTAGCAGCCGGCGACTGCGAAAACGGCCAGCCAGTAGGCGACCGAAACGATGATGCCGGCTATGATTGCGCTCAGTCCCGGCCCCTCGCTGCCCGGGAAGAATCCCGAGTCGAACTTGAGCCAGCTGGCTGCGACGAGGGCCGCCCCGACCGCCAGCGCATCGAAGCCCATTCCGGCAAGGACCAGGAACCTCCTCAACGCACGCCTCCTCCGGCTTCGGACCGCACCCCGGCAGACCTGTCCCACGTCTCGACCGGCCGGCCCGCCGCCATCCGGAAGACCCCGACCATCGATGCAGCGTTCATGAGCCAGAAATAGAAGGGAAACCGCAGCGGTCCGGGAAGCCTGTCCCGGAGGAGGAGACCGGCGAGAGCGAGGGCATGGAAGGCCGTGAGGGTCCAGAAGACGGACGCGAAGCCCGGATCCCCTGACAACAGGCCGGCACAGACCGTCGCACCGACGAGGAAGTAGCCCGAGAGCCACCTCAGGACCTTGTGGATGACGAGCTGGAATGCAAGGCCGGGCCTGCCGGAGGCGAGCGACTTCCAGATGAGTCTCAGGCCGCTTCCCGACATCCAGCTCACTATCCTCACCATCCGTCTGTACTGGGCGCGGTCGTCGGGGGACGGTTCCATGGCCACCGCTCCGGAGGCGCAGACGCAGCGGTAGCCCAGGACACGGGCCATGACCGCCAGCTCGAAATCGTCCGCGCGGTCCCCGGCCAGGGGTGCGAAGGCCTCTGTCCGGAGGGCGAAGACCGCTCCGGTCCCGCCCAGCACGATGCCGAGCCGGCTGCACATCCTCTTCACGAGGCGCTCGTACTTCATGTAGGTGCTCTCGCAGGTGCTCCCGTCGAGGCTGTTCAGCCTCACCCCGTCGACGCAGCCGACCCTCGGATCGGAGAAGGGTTCGACGAGTCTCCGGATGGTCCCGGGCGCGAACACCGTATCGGCGTCCGTGAACACGAGTATGGGACCCGTAGCGAGCTTCCTCAGGGCCTGGAGCATCCTCGGCTTGCCTGCGCGCGTCCCGGCCCTGCAGAGGCGGACTCCCGCGTAACTCTCGACGATGCGGTCGGTGCCGTCGGACGATGCGTCCGATCCCACGAGGATCTCGATCCTCCCCGGATAGTCCTGGGAAAGGAGGTTCTCTATCCTCGGCCCGATGTTCCTCTCCTCGTTCCTGGCTGAAATGAGCACGCTGACTGCGGGCGGGGCAGCCTCCACGACCTGCGGCCTCCTGCCCGGGAAGCGGGACAGGATGGCGAGGGCGAACGGATAGAGCAGGTAATGGAGGGCCAGGAGCCCCGCGAATGCCCAGAACAGCAGGATGACAGCCATCAGCCGTTCCTGTGAGAGTTCTTGAAGAGATGCCTGCGGAAGGTCCCGAAGGCCTTCATCGTCCTCCTGCCCTCTGTCGAGGGGTGCCTCAGACACTGCATCCCCTTGTAGAGGAGGTAGGACGGCCGGAGATAGAACTTCCGGCGGGCCTCGTCGCACCAGTTCACGAGTTCTCCCGCGGGCAGCCCGGGAAGGTTCACGACGCAGTCGTGCAGCCCCTCCGGGGTAACCCACTCCCTGAAGTTGTGTGTCCTTATCAGCCCGTCACGGTCGTACTCCTGGTAGAGCCTGGTCCCGGGATAGGCCATGATCGGGAAGAACTGGGCCGTGTCGGGCTTGAGGCGGATGGCCATGTCCAGCGTGGCCTGCAGGGATTCGCGCGTCTCTCCAGGGTTCCCGGCCATGAAGCAGCCATGCACCAGGAGGCCGGCCTTCCTGGCGCGTTCGGCGAACTCCAGGTTCTGTTCGATGGTCGTCCCCTTGGTGACCCTGTCCAAAATCTCCTGCGAGCCGGACTCGTATCCTACTATTATGAGCCTGCAGCCAGCGGCGTTCATCTTCCGCATGGCATCGAGAGTGAGGGTAGCCCTGGTGTTGGCCGTCCAGGGAAGGCGGTTGCCAGCGGCGATCAGCGCATCCGAGACTTCCTCGACCCTCCTGTTGTCCGCGGAGAAGGTGTCGTCCTCTACCACTATCTCCTGGACCTGCGGGAAGTACTCCGCGAAGAGCATGAACTCCTCTGCGACATGCCCGGGGGTCCTGGTCCTGTACAGGCCCCTGTGCAGCACCTGGGGCCAGAGGCAGAAGGAGCACCTGTAGGGGCAGCCCCTGCTTGTGATGGTCATCACGCTCGGATACCTGGCGGCGGCGAAGAAGTAGTCCTCCGGCCGGAGGTGCCGCCTGTAGACGTCCGCGAGGAAGGGCAGCGAATCCAGATCCCTTATGGGCTCCCTGTCCGCCGTGCGGTAAAAATCCATGTCCCTGTTGAGGCAGAGCCCTGCAACCGAATCCAGCGGGTCGCCGCCCTCGATCGCCTGCGCCAGGTCCACGAGGGTCCGGTCGTACTCTCCGATGATCACACCATCCAGAGAGGGGGCCATCCTGAGGCACTCCTCGGGGAGTGCGCTCGCGTGAGTTCCCAGGAGGAAGACGCGCGCTCCCGGGTTCCTCCCGGCCAGGGTCGAAGCCAGCCTGAGATCGCTGTAGATGGCTGCGGTGGACGTGTCGACCGCAATCAGACCAGGCGAGGCCTCTCCGACCATCGAAAGCATATCCGCCTCGCCTATGCCCCGGGCCGGGCAGTCGAGGAACAGGACCTCGTGTCCGGCCTGCTCCAGTGCTCCGGTACCGTGAGCCAGCCAGAAGGGCCAGTAGAGGGTCCCGCTCTTGAGGATCGCAGGCGACCTGGACGTCCTGGAGAATCTTCCGCCGAGGAAGGGGGAGTTGATTACAGCGGTCTTCAATCCTTCACCGTTCTTTCGAGCATTTCGGCCATCCTGACTGCGGTGGAGTCCCATCCGAACAGGGCGGCGCGGGAGACGGCCCTTGCGGAGAGTTCCTCCCTCGCCCGAAGGTTCGAGCAGATCTCGACGATGGCCCTGGAAATGGCCGGGGTATCCAGTGGATCGACCAGGAGCGCCCCGTCTCCGGCCACCTCCTCCAGCGCGGTTCCCCGGCTCGCTATGACCGGGCATCCCGCCGCCATGGCCTCCAGCACCGGCAGGCCGAAGCCCTCCCAGACGGACGGGGATACGAATGCGGTGCAGGTCGAGTAGAGCTCCCTCATCCGCTCGTCGGGCAGGTCGGAGCAGAGCCGGATCCTGCCTGCGACGCCCGAGCGCTCGAGCATCCTCTCGAATCCGGCGAAGGCCCTGTCCCGCCTCACCACCATCACCAGGTCGGGTACGTCGGAGGATTCCGCAGCCATGGCATAGGCCTTCAGGATCCGCTCCAGATTCTTGTATATCCGCGCGTTGCCGACGTACAGGAGGAACCCTCCGCGCCCGGGACCCTCCGTTCTCCCCGGGGCGAACATGTCCTGCCCCTCGTAGACTACCAGAGTCTTCCCGCGTGCGGCGGGGAGGAGACGGCACAGGTCGGCCTCCACCCGCCTTGTCGGCACTGCGATGGCTGCGGCGCCCTTCGCGGACCTGCGGACGAGCCTCCTGAACCAGGTACGCATGAGCATGTCGGAAAAGGGATTGGCGCTGAAATAACCCTCGAGCTCCAGGACCATCGTATCGTGTACCACGAAGGAGGTCGGGCAGCGCAGGGGCTCGCCCTCCCATACCGGTCCCGCCATCGAGAAGCACAGGCATGCATCCGGCCGTGCGGCGAGAGCCGCCTTCGCGAGCTTCCGCCTCTCTCCGGGCCTGAACCTGGGGACCGGGGACTCCACGATCTCGAGATTCCCGCGGGTGGCGACATGGCGCGATGATCCGGGGGAGACGAGGAGCGTCAGGTCCCAGTCGGGACGGAGATCGCAGAGTCTCCCGGATACGGCGGTGATGAACCTTCCGATCCCGTCCATCCCGGGCTGGAGACCTCTTCCGTCCAGCAGGATCTTCATCTTCATCTGCGCGCGAGGCCCCTCATCCTGAGCTCGCCTGCCGCCTTGTCCGACAGGTCCGTCGCGCACTGGGTCTCGAGCCAGCCCGCCAGGTTCTCCATCCCGTCCTCGATCGCGACGGAGGCTTCGAATCCGAGGACCCTCCCGGCCGCCGACACATCGGCGAAGCAGTGCCTGATGTCCCCGGCCCGGAACTCGCCCGTGACCTCGGGGTCCAGACCGGTCCCCAGTATCCTGTCGAGAATGCGTGCGATCTCCACCACCGGCGTGGCGCGGCCCGTCCCGATGTTGAAGGTTCCCCCCGGCGCCTTTTCGAGGGCTCTCAGGCAGGCGGCGGCCACGTCTCCGACATGGATGAAGTCCCTGCTCTGCATCCCGTCCTCGAAGACGATGGGTCTGTTGCCGTTGAGCAGCCGGGACGCGAATATGGCGGCGACTCCGGTGTACGGGTTGGACAGCGCCTGCCTGTCGCCGTAGACGTTGAAGAAGCGGAGGGCTGTTGCCGGTATCCCGTAGGCATCGCCCACGGAGAGGAAGAGCTCCTCGTGATCACGCTTGTTGACGGCATACACCGAGGTCGGCCTCAGGGTCTTGCTCTCGGGCGTCGGAACGGGGCTGCATTCAGTGCCGCAGGAAGGGCAGAGAGGCTCCCACAGACCGGCCGCCATCCTCTCGCGGGGCCTCAGGCCGGGCTCGCAGCATCCGCATGAGGGGCAAATGTAGAGACCCTCGCCGTAGATCGACATCGAGCTCGCGACGATCATCCCCTCGATGTCGCGCTTCCTGGAGACGGCCTCGAGCACGACCGCGGCACCCAGGGAGTTCACCGAGGTGTACCGGGAGATCTCGTACATGGACTGGCCGACGCCCACGGCTGCTGCGAAATGGACGAGGAGCGAGCACCCTTCGAGGGCGGAGGCGACCGCCGAGGGATCGCGCACGTCGCCCCGTACCAGCTCGACCTCGCCGGCCAGGTACGCCGGTCTGGAAGCGTCGGGTCCGTGGACCTGGGGGTCCAGGCTGTCCAGAGCCCTGACACCGTAGCCTTTCGAGAGCAGCAGATCGGCGAGATGGGAGCCTATGAAACCGGCTCCGCCAGTTATCAGGACCTTCTTCAAGACCGGTGCCTTTCTCCTGAGAAATGTCGGTGAAAGATAAACACTCGGCTACTCCGGCGCACGCCCGGAGCTTATGGACAGGGGAGGTGCCGGTGAGATATTACGAAGGAAGGACGGGTACTCTTGAAGATCGCCGTGCTGCTGGTGAACTACGATCAGTGGGATCTCTCGAGGCGCTGCCTGGACTCGCTGGCGGCTTCCGAGGGAGTCGACATCATCCCCGTGATGGTGGACAACTGCAGCCGGACGCCCACCCCCGCATGGCTGGATGAACGTGAACGCACGGGACTCCGGTTCAGGTCGCTCGACAGGAACACGGGCTTCGCCGAAGGGAACAACATCGCGCTCTCGATGCTCGAAGAGGGCGAGGCGGAGTACTCCCTCCTCCTGAACACCGACGCCGTCGTCGCGCCTTCGACCGTCAGGCTCCTCGCAGATTTCCTCGAGGGTCATCCGGAGGCGGCCGTCGCCTCCTCGCCGGTCTTCTACCTGTCCGATCCCGCCACCGTCTGGAGCGCGGGAGGCCTGCTCGACCGCTCCAGGATGCTGCTGGACCAGAGGTACGGCACCCGCAGGGCCGATCTTCCCGCCGAGCCCGTCGAATCGGACTTCGCGACCGGCTGCGCGATGATGGTCAGGACGGAGACCTTCCGGTCGATGGGGGGATTCCGCCCCGACTTCTTCATGTACTGGGAGGACGTCGAGTTCTGTCTGCGCCTGCGGAGTGCCGGGGGCAGGGTCTTCCTGGTCCCCGCCGCCGAGGTGCTCCACGACGTTGCCGCCTGCAGCGGCGGGCCGGGTTCGCCGGTGGCCGTCTACTACCCGTTCAGGAACAGGTTCCTGCTCGCGCGGGACATCCTCGGCCCCGCCCGGCGGGCCGTCTTCCATGCCTATGCTACGGCCGTGGTGCTCGCGAAGACGGTTCTCTACCCGATGCGGGGAGCCTCGGGGCTGGTTCCCGTCCTCTGGAGAGCCTATCTCGACGGGATCAGGGGCAGGTCGGGCCCGTGGATCCGGAAGCCCCGCGGGGTCCCGCAGGATTCCCAGCAAGCAGCAGTTCCCCGATAAGAGCCGATGCGGCCGAGCCCGGACTCCTCCGGGACGTCACGAAATCCCTTCCCGCGGATCCGAGTGACCCGGAGAGGGCCTTGTCGCCCACGACCCTCGCCACCGCCGATGCAACGGCCTCGAGGTCCCGCTCGACGAGGAGGCCCGTGACGCCGTCCTCGATGTTCTCCACGAAGCCGCCCTCCCTGACCGCGACGACCGGTCTGCCGCAGGCCATCGCCTCGAGCGGCACAAGGCCGTAGGGCTCCGCCCTCTGGCAGCAGACCACGACCGCGGCGGACCTGTAGATCGAGCGGACCTCCCTGCGGTCTATCCCCTGCAGGATGAGGAGGCGCATGCCCAGTCCGGCGGCCTCCCCCTCCAGCGTCCTCCTGAAGCCCGGGTATTCCCTGTCCGCGACTATGACAGCCTCGCGCAGACCGGCGCGCGCCGAGGCCGCCAGGAACAGGCTGTGACCCTTGTAGGGCCAGAGGGCGCCGACCGAGAGGGCGTAGCCGCCGTCCCGGGGGTTGCTCCCGGGGTGCAGGAAGGACGAATCCACCCCGGGCCTCACCACGCCGGCATCCACGCCGTAGATGCCGCGCAGCCTGGAAGCCATGTAGGAGGACAGCGTCACGACGCGCGAAGCAGCCCTCACGGCGCATTCATCCATCGATGCCTCACGCCTCGAGAGGGGGAGCAGGAGCATCTCCAGAAGCCCGTTCCGGGTCCTCCTGATGATGTCCGGGTCATGGATGTGCCTGGGGAACTCGTAGCAGTAGTAGAGGGACGGAGTGCGGAGATGGCGAAGGAGCGGGGGGGCTGCCACGTACATCGAGTTATGGACGAGTGCGCACGGGGCGCCGAGGGAGTCGATCTCCGCCGCGATGCGGAGACAGAGCGAGTCCAGAGCGTCGAGCCTTCGGATGAATGGCATGGGACCGAGGAGCCGCCTCGAGCCGCGTATCCGCAGGCCTTCGGGGAACGGCCATTCCCGCAGGCCTTCGGGATCCGGACCGCAGACGTCCGCGGAGCCCTCCGGGCAGTGCACCCGGACATCGAACCGCTCGCGGAGGAAGGGCATCATGGATGCCAGCGCCCCGGCTCCTCCGCCGGACGGCAGGTTGTGGAAGACTGGCAGCTTCTCCTTCATCCGGGGATCATATGAAGGCGTACGGCGTCCGGCATGAGGCAAACCCGTCGGGGGGCGGAGCGCCCGGCGGGGACGGCGGAGCCGGCGCCCGTTTCCAGACGCCGGCTCCTCTTCGGGATGCTTCTCCCCGAGCCCGGGACCCGGGCGCGGGAGGGAGGTCTAGTCGTCCTCCCAGCTGTTGCCGTCGATGAGGTCGGGCCGGCCTATGTGGAGAAGGAGCTGCCTGCGCGTCTCCTCCCAGTACCTGGTCAGCCGGCGGGGTGAATCGTCGCGGTCCCAGTCGGTGGGCCTGTAGCTCCCCTGCTCGGGAAGAACGAGCGAGCCGATGTATGAAGCGTCCTCGTAGACCCTGGCGATCTGGTCCCGGATCTCCCTGAGGTCGCTCTCGGTGACGACCCCGTTGGATGTAGCCTTGTAGAACTGCACCGTGACGCGGATGGGGAAGGCGGGATCCCTCTGGATCCTCAGGCCGTCGATCTCCGTGAACGGCCCCTCGAGTTCGCCATGGCCCACTACCGCGGCTTCGACGTCCGAACGGTTCATCGAGGCGCCGCAGGCATCAGCGGATGCTACCTCGCAGGCCTGGACGTCGTCGAACCATGTCGGTGCGGGATCCCTCTGCCTCAGCGGTATCTGTATGAGGAGCACCATGTTGAGGCCCTCCTCGCCCGAGGCGCTCACGGTCAGTTCATCCGAGCCGTCTCCGGAGAAGTCGGAGATCCTCTCTCCGGTGAGGCAGGCCCTCTGGCCGTCGTCATTGAAGAACAGCCTCTGCCCCCAGGAGTAGGTCCCGGGGACCGGGTCCCTCGTGTTGTCGATTATCGTGGCGCTGGTTCCCTCCCTGGTGCAGAGTATCGCGAGCACCGCGGGGTTCTCCTCGTAGGACTGGTAGTTGAAGAGCACCGGGTTGAAGGTCGCCGTGCCGTTCTCCTCTATCGGGAGGAAGACCGCCTGCGCGCTGACGAGGACGACGCTGTCCCTGTCGGCCAGGAGGCTCGACCTGCTGCCCCTCCAGGAGGAGGGGTCGTGCAGGTAGCCCCTGAAGCCGTCCACGTAGTCGGTCAGCGAGACAGGCTCGAGTTCGTCCCCGCGCTCGTTCCCCACTAGCATGAAGAACTGGTCGGGGTCCAGGTCCGCCGAGAGGTCGTAGAAGTTGGGGTACCTGATGACGGGCATGCATGTCAGCGAGGTACCGCCGGTCGACGGGTCCTCGTGGTGGACCTGGATCGTCAGGTCGCTGATGTTGGGTCCCCAGCAGGAACCGTAGTACCTGCCGGTATCCTCCCAGGTCACGTTCACGACATCGAGGCCGTAGTTCGAAGCATACTCGCACACCTGCGGGTCCCAGGTCATCCCGGCGACCCTCTCCACGACCTCCCCGTAGGTCGGCTGGGAGTACCTCGGTGCAGCCACTGCCGCCAGAGTCATCAGGAAGAGGAACATATCGACACCTCCGTTGGAAACCTTACAGAAGCATCTACCAGGCCTGGCGACGTATATTCCAGAAGAAGAAATGTTGCATAACCAGGAAAGGCGGACGTGAACATGAAGAAGACCCTTGCCTCTCTGGCCGCTGTTCTGATCCTGACTGTCCTCGCAGGCTGCGGGAGCGACTCGACGGGTCCTTCAGATCCCGTATGGGAGGAGACCACGGTCGACGGGTTCACGCTTGGCTGGCTCGCCAACGACAGCACGCTGGAAGTCGAGGTCACCGCCCCGACGACGGGCTGGGTGGCGGTGGGATTCGACCCGTCCTTCCAGATGCAGGATGCCAACATCATCATCGGCTGCCGTACGGAGATGCTGACCCTGATAAGGGACGACTGGGGCAACGCTCCCACCTCCCACCGCGCGGACACCCTCCTCGGAGGCTCGCACGACATACTCGCCTACCAGTGCGCGGAGGCCGGCGGGGCGACCACTCTGAATTTCACGATCCCGATGGACTCGGGTGACGGTTTCGACAAGGCGCTCGAGAGGGGCGGCAGCTACACGGTCATCCTTGCGAGAGGCCCCGACGGGGTAGACGATTTCTCGATCCAGCACGAATTCATCACGCAGACGACCATCCAGCTCCAGTAGGGGGGGAGTGACATGGCTGCACTGCTGCTGATCCTAGCCTCGACCGCAGTGATCGGCTACGAGGAGGGGATGCCCAACCTCGTGAGCCCCTACGGCATGGAACCCGGGAAAACGGAGTTCCAGATCCAGCACAGGTTCCTAGGAGAAGCCTTCGACGACGCGATAGACGACTTCCTCGGAGCGGACCTCGGCGCGAACATTTCCATCGGGATCAGGAGCTTCGTGACTCCCGGGCTCGAGTTCGACGCCTCGCATACCCGCATGGGGGGCGAGTACATGCTGGGGGCGGGCTACAACGCGGAAACAGCCTCGATTCCAGCCTCCTTCCACCTCTCGGGACACTGGTATACGGTCGAGGTCACGGCCGACGACAGGGAAAGCGGCTTCTTCGGACTCGCCTCGGTGGAGACGGTGCGGTTCGGAGACATCCTTTCCGCAACCGTGAACGTGGGCTACGACACCAGGGAGGAGAGGCTCTCCCTCGGCCTGGGCGGAGACGGCCTCCTGTCGGAGACGGTCAGCCTGCAGGGCGAATACTGGCCGGCAAGGGACGGCGGGGATGGATTCGAAGCCGATTCCATGGATGCCTGGTGCTTCGGCCTGAGGCTCAAGACATGGGGGCACCAGTTCGGGATGATCTTCGGCAACAGCTGGGCGCTCGGTGCGAGGGGGATGTCCGCCGGGACAACCGATGACGAAATGCGCATGGGTCTGGTGATCAGGAGGCAGTTGAACCTCTAGCGGCCGCAGTACCCCCGGCCCGTCCGAAATCGAACTCCGCGCAGGCCCTGCAGCGGCGCACGGACTGACTCTGCCGGCTCGCCAGAGAATGCGTCACGCTCGACAGAATTTGCATGGACAAATTTTCCTATGGACCTTCCGCATTAAAAACAGTATTTATTCCGTGGGTTCCTTGTGATGAAACACCCCGGAGTAAGTTCCGGGTATGTCACCGGTTCCACGATATTTCGTCCCGCGTTGTATCATGTAGTGAATCGCATCGGGGAGAGCGGAGCCTGACCGATGGTTGCGAGCCCTCTTCCAGACAGTCGTTCCCCCGGCACCGCGTGGCCTTCCGCACGGCGGATCATTCCTGGAGGAATGCATTCGATCCACGTCCGATACAACGGCTGGACTCCCGGCAGGCTCCCCGTGCGGCCGGAACTTGCTCTAATGCTTTTTGTTCAATGCGATATAACCCAACCAAGGAGGACACCATGAGAAGGTCAAAGGCCGACAGGCTCGATGCGCTCCGCAGGCTGCTCGGGGAGAAGGAGGTCGGTGACCAGATAGAGATCACCAACCACCTCAAGGAGATGGGCTACAAGGTCACCCAGGCCACCGTCTCGCGGGATCTCCTGGAGCTCGGTGCCGCCAGGGTGTCGGTCCGTCCGGGCGTGCACCGCTACCAGGTCATCTCCGAGACCAACACGGCCGACGTCCGCAGGCGCCTCGAGATAGCATTCAGGGACAGCGTGGAAGAGATCAAGATGGCCGGCAACCTCATGCTGATACGTACCACGAACGGCGCCGCGTCCGGAGTCGCACATGCATTCGACCAGTACGGGTTCCAGGACGTCGTCGGGACGGTTGCCGGGGATGATACCATCCTCGCCGTCTGCACGTCCGAGGAGGCCTGCACGGTACTCCGCAACAAACTCCTGCCCGTTCTGGGAAACAGGTTCTAGCACTCCGCCCGGGCGCGTCTGAAGACCCGTGCCGGGCGCTGCAGTCGATGAGAAGAGGGAGAGGGGGGCGCCGCGCCCCCCTCCGCGCATGCACCCCGGGCTTTGTCGGGCCGCGCTTCGAACGGTTATAGTTCCTGGGTTTTCCAAATAGAAGGGGGTCGCGCGTGGAGTTTGTCGCTCAGATACTCAAATGGGTCGGCTGGGCCGGGATCATTGCCGGAATCGCAAGCCTCGTGGGCGCATTCTCGGATACTCTCGCATTCAGCTACGCCGGGATCAACCTGCCCGACACCTTCGTCGGAGCGGGAGCTATCCTCGGCGGCGGCCTGATACTCATGTTCATCGGCAGGACTCTGGCGAAGAAGTCAGGCTGCTCCTGCTGTGCGGGCAAGGGCGACGAGTAGCTCCGGACCGTACATCGAAGCGAGGGGCGCCTGCCGGCGCCCCTCTTGTTCATTCCAGACCTGCGGCATGGCGACTCCGGCGATCGGGCGCCCCTGCCGGCGTACCTTCACCCCGGCTCAGCCGGACTGCCCGCCCGGACCCGGGCGGGATCGTGTCATGACCGGAAAGAGAGCGATTTGAAGGATCTCACGAGTGGAGGCGAGGCCAGGGCGCTCATCATGTTCTCGATCCCCATGCTGCTGGGGAACGTGTTCCAACAGCTCTACAACATGGTGGACAGCATCGTAGTAGGAAACCTGGTCGGCAAGACCGCGCTGGCGGCCGTGGGCGCCGCCTTCCCCATCCTGATGCTCATGGTCTCCCTGATGATAGGCCTGACCATGGGCGCGACGGTCCTGATCTCGCAGTACTTCGGCGCCGGCCTGCACGACCGCATCAGGCATGTGGTGGACACGACCTACATCGCGATCTTCTGGACCGGTCTCGCACTCTCGGCCGTGGGCGTGCTCGCCACCCCCTCGATCCTCAGGCTGATGGACATCCCCGGGGATGTCTACCCGGAAGCCGCCGCCTACCTGAGGATCCTCTTCGCGGGGATGCTGGGCCCCTTCGGCTTCAACACCGTCTCTGCAATCCTCCGCGGCCTGGGTGATTCCAGGACGCCTCTCTACATCCTGATCTTCTCGACTCTGCTCAACATCGTCCTGGACCTGGTCTTCGTAGCCGTGTTCCACTGGGGCGTGGCCGGCGTCGCGTGGGCGACCGTGATCGCACAGACATCCTCCTTCGTCGCGGCGCTTCTCTACCTGGACAGGAGGAACGCCTTCGTGCGCTTCTCCCTGCGGGGCTTGTCGTTCGACAGGGACATCTTCAGGCTGAGCATGAAGATCGGTCTGCCGTCGGGGCTCCAGCAGACCCTCGTCGCATCCGGCCACATGCTGCTGATGAGGATCGTGAACAGCTTCGGGACGGACGTCGTGGCAGGGTTCTCGGCGGCGAGCAGGCTCGACTCCTTCGCGATGATGCCTGCGATGAACCTCAGCCAGGCCGTGACCACCTTCACGGGCCAGAACATCGGGGCCGGGAGGATCGACAGGGTCAGGAACGGCCTCCGGGCCGGCCTCACGATCAGCCTGGTCATCTCGGGCCTGACCGGACTGGCAGTCATTCTGTTCAGCCGGAACCTGGTGTCGATCTTCAGCCAGGATCCCGCCGTGATATACGAGGGGGAGACATATCTGCTGATCGTAGGCATGTTCTATACGCTCTTCGGGATACTCTTCCTCCTGAACGGCGTGTTCAGGGGTGCGGGCGAGGCGATGATCCCGATGTACTCGACGATCCTTGCGCTGTGGCTCGTGAGGGTTCCATGCGCGTACTGGTTCTCGTCCCTCATGGGTCCGGAAGGCATCTGGTGGTCGGTCCCTGCGGGATGGACGGCCGGATGCGTATTCACCGGCCTCTACTACGCATCGGGTAAGTGGAAGCGAAGATCTCTCGTGGCGGGACATCCCCTGCCGTGAGAGGACCGATCCTGGTCGAACGGAGGTTGGAATGGACAGGATGACGGCTCATTGCGGACTGATCTGCACTGATTGCCCGGCCTTCATCGCGCGGAGGGACAACGACGACGATCTGCGGAGGAAAACGGCTGCGGAGTGGTCTGGCATGTACGGCTCCGACATCCGTCCGGAGCACATAGACTGCGATGGCTGCGCAACTTCCGAAGGCGTTCACATACCCCACTGCTCGGAGTGTGCGATCAGGATCTGCGGGCAGGGGAGATCCGTCCCCAACTGCGGGCGGTGCGGCGAGTATCCCGCGTGTACTACCATCTCCGAGTTCCTGGCGATTGTTCCTTCCGCGAGAGAGGTTCTCGATGCGGAGAAGCGGAGCTGAGTCGAAGGGAGTGGAAATGGCCGAGTCGACCGGAGGCGGAAGGGGCCCGCTGCTCTGGACCCTGAACAAGGGGTTCGCAGTGGTCATGGCGCTCCCCGGCATCGGGCTGATAGTCGCGGGCTTCCTCGTGAGCCCCGATGCTCTCACCGAGGACGGCTACCCCCTGGACATCTTCCTGTTCGCCATGGGAGGCTTGTTCCTCGTCAGCAATGCTGTCATCCTGGCCGTCTTCGCGATAATCAACCGCAGGAAGCTCGAGCTCGCGACGAACGGGCTCTCCGGCACCGCGACCGTGCTGTCGATGGCCGAGACGGGGACCACGATAAACGACATGCCCGTGATGAAGCTCTCGCTCAGGATCAACGACGGCTACAACCCCGAGCGGGTCGTCACTCACAAGGAGACGATCCCTCTCAGCCGACTCTTCGAATTCCGCCCCGGAGCCGTGCTGTCCGTGAAGGTCGACAGGAACAGGCCGGACAGGATAATGCTCCTCTACTGATCCCTGCCTGCCCGCACTTGCCGGGGCGACGGGTTTTCCGGAACCGGACCGCGGAGGAGCGCAGATCAGGAGCCCGCGAGGCGGGCGAGCCTCCCGGCCCTTGCCCGGGCGGCGGGATTCCATTTTCCCCAGGTGGAGAGCAGCTTGTAGAGAACGAGCGTCTCCTGGCGGACCGACTTGTCGGTTGATGCCTCGGAGAGAAGGGTGTCCGCCTCCGCTGTCCTGCCCAGCTCATGCAGGCCCGCGGCAAGGAAGGTTGCGGCCCTGGTCCGCGTGCTGTAACGAAGGCTCGGGACCAGCGCGGCCAGGTCCTCGAGCGCGCCCGGAACGCCCGCTTCCAGCCTTGCCCGGTGAAGCTGGACAAGGCAGTCCTGGGCGCTCAGGAGGACGCCGCTGTCCAGCTGAAGCCGCCGGCCCGGCACCGAGGCCACCCTCCAGGCGGCCTCGGCGCACTTCAGAGCCTCCCCGGGTCTTCCCGAAGCAGAATGCACGAGCGACCTGAAGTAGTCCCCCGAGATCCGGCCCGGGTGCCTGAAGCTCTCCTCGATGAGTTCGGACGCTCTTCCGTTCTCCCCCCTCTCCAGCAGTATCCTGCCGCGGAGGAGTGTCATGCTCGTCCTCGACGGCTCGTCGGTCGTGCGGTCGATCATCCCGTGCGCCTCGTCCAGCAGTGCCAGGGCGCTCTCGAACCGCATCCTGCCGAACAGGGCCGAAGCAAGATTTATCCTGGACCAGGCCAGGCCCCAGAGCGTAGGGAGGGCCAGAGCCGCCCTGCCGGCGGAGTCGAAGGCGCGCGCGGCCGAGGCGGGCTTCGCCGTGAGCATGAGGATCTCCCCCAGATCGTTGTACAGATACCAGCCCATGTCCTCGGGGAAGGGGGAGGCGAGCGCCCTGCGGATCGCCCTGTATGCGCGATCTAGATCCATGTCGCAGATGTAGTGTAGCACGAGCTTGTGGTAGTAGACCGCATCGAGATCGCGGCGATCGACTCTGAGAGATTTCCAGAGCGAGGTGGCGTCCTTCTTCAGCCGGTCGGCGACATCGGTCCGGTCTATGCGCGAGGCTGCATCCAGGCCTCTCAGCCGGATCCTGAAGAGGTCCTCTCCCTGCGCTCTCTTTTCCAGTGAGAGCTGAGTCTCGAGAGCATCCTCCGTCCGCCCGAGCAATCGCTGTATGTCACCTGCCTTGGACAGCAGGGACACCTCCTCCTGCTGCCTGCCGAGAGAGGCCGCGAGGGCGGCCGCGGAAAGGCATGCCTCCCTCGAGCGCTCGATGTCCCCGGACTGGAGGAGGGCGTGATGGAGCCGTTCACGGCAGGTGTAGAGCCTTCCGGTCCTCCCGGAATCGTCCGGCAGCTTCTCCAGCAGGGAGGCCGCCCGCTCGAAGCATGCGGCCGCCTCCTCCACCAGTTTCTTTCCCAGGGCGTCGAAGCCTGCTGCCATCCAGGAATCGGCGGCCCGGGCGGTTTCCCGGGCATTCTGCAGGCACAGCGCAGCCTGCCTGTGGTTCCCTTCCGCCTCGTATCCGGATGCGAGTGCGAGGTTTACTCGCAGCGACAGATCTCCGGGTGAGGAACGGGCCGTCTCGTCCCTGTAGGCCTGGTTGCGGAACGTGAACAGGAGAGGATCGGAGGCGTCCTGCGCCAGGATCCCCATGCGGACCCCCCTGTCGAGCGCAGTTATCACGTCGCCTTCCGGAAGGGAGACCGCCCTCTCGAGGAGCGCGGCGTCGAAGGCTCCTCCGGCAGCTGCCGCGGCCGAGAGGACATGCCGTTCCTGCGGAGCGAGCTTCGACAGCTTCGAAGCGATGAGATCGCGGACCCTTCCCGTGGACGGAACGATTTCCAGCCTCTCCGCGAGACAGATGGAATCCCGCATCACGAGGCGTTGCGAATCGTGCAGCGCTCTCAGGAACTCCAGCGCGAAGAGCGGATTTCCACCGGATATCCCGTAGATGGTCGAGGCGAGTTCTCCGGAGACTGCCGCGCCCCCCAGGCTCGAGCTCGTCAGTTCGGAGATGTTGCGCAGGTTCAGAGGCTGCAGGTCGAGAAAGACGGAGTCCCCCCGCGACAGCAGGGATGCCGGCCGGGTGACCGGGCTCCCTTGCATGATCGGGCTCCTCGTCCGTCCTGAAGGCGCATATCACATGGATCCCTGAGTCCGCAGCGAAGTGCAGGAGGTACAGGAGGAAGCCGGCGGTACCCGGGTCGATCCAGTGGGCATCCTCCACCGTCACGAGCAGCGGGCTCCATCTGACCATCAGAGCGGTGAGGGCTTCCAGGAGCGCCACCCTCTCCAGGGAGCCTCCGATCGCCTCGTGTCCCGGGAAGACATCGGGAAGTATGGTGCCGAGTACCCTGGCCCACTGCGCAGGCATCGGTGGGATCCCGAGGGAGGCCGACGCCTGCCTTACCGCCCCTATGAGGGGGGCGAACGGGATGTCCGAAAACTCGGGCCGGCAGTAGAGCCGCACCCTGCGTGCGGCCATCCCGGCCCGCCGGACTGCCTCCTCCACGAAGGCGGTCTTCCCGACGCCGGATTCCCCTTCGACTATCACGAGGCGCGAGGGGGGGCCGCCTTCGAGGACGGGCAGGATCCGCGCGGACTCCAGGGACCTGTCCACGAAGGCGTCGTCGACCCATCTGATCTCCCTGGAGGGGGTTCCCGCCCTGCACCAGCGGGAGCGGCCCGTGTTCTTGGCGGTGTACATCGCCCGGTCTGCCATCGACAGGAGTTCCCGTTTCGAGGAGGCCTCGTCAGGGAAGAAGACCAGCCCTATGCTGGCAGTGACCCCCCAGTCACGCCCGAGGGAGCTCTCCGTCCGTGTCGCCAGCCTGGAGGCGAGAGCCTCGGCGTAGGCGTTCCTGTCGACGCACGCAAGGACCACGAACTCGTCCCCGCCCCAGCGTCCGACGATGTCCGTGTCCCTCACGGTCGATCCCAGCACCGAGGCGAACTGCTCGAGCACCCGGTCACCGCTGAGATGACCCCTGGTGTCGTTCACGGTCTTGAAATTGTCCAGATCGATGAAGAGGAGGGCGAAGCCCGAACCCCCGGCGATGAGAGAATCCAGCTTCCTGTCGAGGAACCGCCTGTTGGGCAGGCCGGTGAGATGATCCTCGAACTCCACGCCCGTCTTCACTGCAGACCCTGCCGGCAGGCGACTCCCTCGACCACAGCGATCCCTCCGTCGGAGCCGTCAGGATTCTAGGCCTTCCTGAGGCTCGGAGGAAGTCCCGCCTGCACCTCCTTGCGTTCGGGCCGGACAGGGTCAAGATTCACGGTGTCGCAAGGGCCGGGCACGAACCGGAGCGGGTGCTGCGGGACGGCCCTGTAACCCGGGAGAGTAGCATGGCTCCTGTTCCTGCGCTTCTGATCCTGTCGCTGCTGGCCGGATCTCCGGATCCCTCTCCCATACCGCTTCCGCAGAGACCCGGTTCATCCGGGCAGGATGCCGCCTTTCTCGAGGACCTCCTCGTGTCGCGTGAATCCGTCCGCCTTTTCTCGGATGCCGGCCTGTCCCTGGACGATGTCTCCTCGGTTCTCTGGGCGGCCTGCGGTTCCATCCCCGGCGGGAGGATGACGGTGCCGTCGGCCGGCGCCCTCTATCCTCTGGAGATCCTGCTCGCGGCCGGTTCGGTCGACGGGCTCGGCCAGGGTCTCTACCGGTACTCCCCGTCCGAGGGAGCGCTGGTGCTGCTGGTCGAGGGGGACGTGAGGACCGGGCTGGCGGAGGCCTGCCTGGGACAGCCGTGGGTCGCCGTCGCTCCTGCTTCCGTGATCATCTGCGCGCACCCCGGCATCACGGCTTCCCGATATGGAGAGAGGGGGGCGCTGTACGTCGCCCTCGAAGCGGGTCATTCTTCCCAGAACGTGTACCTGATGTGCGAAGCCCTCGGCCTGGGGACGGTTGCGGTGGGGGCCTTCGACGACTCCCTGGCATCCGCAGTGCTCGGGCTGGACGACGAGACGACGGCCTTCTACGTGATGCCCTTCGGGGTCCCCCGGGTCGAGGCGGGAAGGGACATGTAGGACCGCGGGAGTAGCGGTCCGGCTGAAAGAGGTGTCTCCATATGACCAGGCTCGCAGCAGCCATAGCGATGTGCGCCGTTCCCGCCCTTGCGGGATCCGTGTTCGCGGTCGACTACGAGTACCAGGCCGACCTGTGCGTCTATGTGGTGGAGCACGAGTATCAGGCGGACCTCTGCGTCTGGGTCTGCGACCATTCGTATGAAGCCGACGACAGCGACTCGGTCTGGTTCTTCGCCGACTACGAGTATCAGGCGGAAGCCGCGGTGTTCTTCGTCGACTATGAGTACCAGGCCGATCTCTCGATCTGCTATGTGGAGCACGAGTACCAGTCCGGCTGGCAGGGCGGGCATCCCTGGCAGGGCAGGCTGCACTGACGCTCGACCTCTTCGATCCAGCCGGGCCGGACCATGACCACCAACCGGAGGTAGGCGATTGAACTGTACGTTTCTTCTCCTGATCGCGGCAGCGCTGCCGGCATTCGCCGAAGGCGGGGGAGAGCCAGGCGACGGGATCCTCTTCGAGAGGAGCCAGGGGCTCCAGGCCATGGACAGTATCGAGGGGGCTCTGGCGAGTTTCCGGGCCCTGACCGAGGGGATCCTCGAAGAGGCCGGGTTGAGCACCGTCGGGGACATCTCGGAGACGACACCGTACGTGAGCATCCATCCCTCGCTCCTGGAGTCGGTGGGGCATACCTGGTGGGAGGAGCAGAACATAGGCTTCGCCAACTGGCCGCGTTGTCTGAGAGGCGTGATAGAGTCTCAGCAGCTGCGGATTCTCGAGCTGGAGAGAAGAGTCGCGGAACTCGAGGGCGCCGGTTCGGGGGTACTTGCTGATCTCGACTCCGGGATAGAGGAGCAGTCCGCCGTTGTCGAAAGCATCGCCGGAGAGGGCTGGGTCGACTGAATTGAGTCTCAGACGCCTCGTCGCAGCGGCGGCGGCGATCCTGTGCTCCTGCCTCATGGAGCCTGCGGCGGGCACTGAGTACCCGTCCGTCTTCGAGGACGCCTTCCTTACCGACTCGCTCGGCAGCCCGTCAGCCTGCGCCTTCTCCTCCGACGGGACCTCGTGGGTCTGCGCCTGTGAAAGCGGGCTGGTCCTGGCGGTCATCGGAGGATCCGTGACGGCCTGTCCGACCCCGCAGAGGCTGACGGATGCCGCCTTCTTCGAGGGCACGCGGACCGCGGTGGCAGCCATGGGAGATTCTCTTCTCGCCGTGCAGCCGGGTCTCGCCGACCGGACTGTCTGGGCGGGGAGCGCGGTCCTGTTCGTGGAGCCTCACCAGTCGGGCATCATGGCGGTTCACGAAGACGGCTCGCTCAGCCGGCTGAAACAGGACCTGTCCATCGAGGGTCCGGTGCAGACCGAGGTGCAGTCGCCCCTCGGAGCCTGCGTCCTTCCCGGGATGGACCGCATCCATCTGTCGGATGCCTCCGGCATCTACAGGATCGATCCGGTGACAGGTTCGACAGAGGCTTTCTTCGCCACCCCCGGTGCGGCTTCCGATCTCTTCGATGCGGGGGGAAACCTCGGGGCTTCGGTCGAGGGCTCCAACGAACTGTGGGTCATGGATCCGCTGGACCTGTCGACGATAATCCTCCTCACCTTCCCGTCGTTCCCCTCGGTCGGCGCAGCGACGCCCGACGGGCGATACTTCTACGGAGGCTGCGACACCGCACCCAGTCTTTACATTGTGTCGGACGCAGGCGAGCAGGTGTTCTCCTCGACCTCGTACGGGGAGGTTGCGGACATCTCCATCTCACCCGACAGCCTGCGCGCGATGATAGCTTCCCGGTCGGGAAATTCTGTAACGATTCTCGGATACTGACGCAGGCCGCCCTGCTCATGCCCTGGAGGGTCTATGGCCGGTGAAACCCACGACAAGACGCCCGAGGTAAAGGCGCCCAAACCGGAATGGAAGGTGATAGTCGACCTGCTGTGGGAGACGAACCCCCTTCTCGTGAACCGGCTGGGCCGCAAGATGATGAACTATCTCTTCAAGCGCGGTGTGAAGCGGATAGGCGACGTCATGCAGCACCTCCTCAGCCAGGGGGAGGGATCCGGGCTGGGAGACACTCTCGGAGAGAACCAGGCGCTTCCCCGAATCGACTATGAGGCTCTGGAGAACTTCATCGACGAGGTCTTCAACATCGCAGAGGCCGAACTGTCGGCCGACGAGATAAACAGCATGCTGATGAACTGGTTCAGGCTCGAGAACACGCGCTTCCTCACCTCCGCCGCCGAGAAGAGGGACATCCCTCTTGCGCAGATCGCCGAGGCGCTGGAGCGGTTCAGCAAGCTGCCGGAACCGCAGAGGAACCTCGCCCCGGAGGACCGCATGGGGATCAGGGTCGCCCTGATCAGGAGGTTCTTCACGGACGACCTCGACTACATCGACGACGTTAAGAAGCATGTCACCGTATCCGACTTCTCGCACGTGCTAAGGCATACCATCGGCCCGGCCACGGGCAACGGGAAGCTCGGCGGCAAGTCGGCCGGGCTCTTCAGGGCGGACAAGGTCCTGCAGACGGCCAAGAACGAGAACGTCGTCCTGCGCAACATCAGAACCCCGAAGACCTGGTATGTCGCCTCCGACGGGATACTCGAGTTCGTGCACCACAACGCGCTCGAGGAGCTCCTCTCGATAAAGTACAGCGACCCCTCCGAGATCAGACAGGAGTTCATGTACCTCCGCCAGATCTTCAAGAACTCCTTCCTCCCCGCGGACATCATGAACGGTCTGTCGATGATGCTGGACGACTTCGGCGAAGCCCCCCTCATCGTCCGCTCCTCGAGCCTGCTGGAGGACAGCGCGGGATCGGCGTTCGCGGGCAAGTACAAGAGCCTCTTCGTCGCCAACCAGGGTACGAAGAAGGAGCGTCTCGAAGCGGTCATGGATGCCGTTGTAGAAGTGTATGCGAGCGTTTTCGCCCCCGACCCGATCGAGTACAGGAGGGAGAGGGGGCTGCTGGATTTCCACGAGGAGATGGCCATACTGGTCCAGGAGGTCGTCGGTGCGAGGGTGGGCGACTACTTCTTCCCTGCCTACTCCGGCGTGGCGTTCAGCAGGAACGAGTTCCGCTGGTCCCCGAGGATCAACAGGGACGACGGTGTCATCAGGCTGGTGACCGGGCTGGGCACGAGGGCCGTGGACAGGATCGGCGAGGACTATCCCGTCCTCATCAGCCCCGGGCAGCCGGGCCTTCGCGTCAACCTGACGCCCGAGGACATCATCAGGTACGCACAGAAGAGCGTCGATCTCGTGAACCTCAAGACGAGGCGCTTCGAGACGATCGGATTCGACAGGCTGGTCAGGGAGCATTCCAAGGAGTATCCGGCCCTATCGTACATCATCTCTCTCTATGAGGACGGGAACCTGGCTCCGCCGGTGGGCACGATGCTCAACCTGGAGGAGCAGTCCCCCGTGGTCACCTTCCAGCGGCTCCTCACCCAGAGCCCGTTCGTGCCGCAGATGAGGGCCATGCTGCAGATACTCGAGAAGGAACTGGGATTCCCCGTCGACATCGAGTTCGCCTACGAGGGCGACATCCAGACCCCCTGCCTCCTCCAGTGCAGGCCCCAGAGCCACAGCAAGGGCAGGCAGGACGTGGTCCTGCCCACCGGTGTCGCGGACGAGGACGTGCTGTTCACTGCCGGCAGGTTCATCACGAGCGGCATGGTGAAGGGGATCGAGTACATCGTGTACGTCGACCCGGCGGGGTACGACGCGGTGCCGAGCATCGAAGCCCTCTACGACTGCGGCAAGATCGTCGGCAAGCTGAACCAGAAGCTGCCTTCGAAGAGGTTCATCCTGATGGGTCCGGGTCGCTGGGGCAGCAGGGGGGACATCAAGCTGGGCGTGCACGTGGGCTACAGCGACATCAACAACACGTCGATGCTCATCGAGATAGCACGGGCGAAGAGCGGATATGTGCCGGACCTCTCGTTCGGGACGCACTTCTTCCAGGATCTCGTGGAGGCGGACATCAAGTACCTGCCGCTGTATCCGGACGACCCTGGCATCGTTTTCAACGAGGACTTCTTCAAGCTGTCGCACAACCAGCTGAAGAAGCTGGTCCCCGGTTCGGAGCACCTCGAGGACGTGATCCGGGTGATCCGCGTGGGGCGCGAGAAGCAGGGAGCCACGTTCTCGGTGGTGATGGACGGGGACTCGGACAAGGCCATCGGGTTCATCGCCCGGTGATGACGGCCCTGACCGGTGACGGCTCCGGGATACCCGGCATCCGCATGCTCTCCTCCATGTCGGCCTGTCCCGGTACCCGGAAACCGGACCCCGGGCGCCGTCGGTTCGAATGAAGTGCCGTCTGTGCGGCGGGAACGACCTCCGGCTCCTCTACACGCAGGGTCGGGGCGACAGTTACCGTTTCTACAGGTGCCGGACCTGCCGGCTGGTGAACTACGACCTCTCCGCGGGGATCGACCAGTCGAAGTATTCCAGGAACCTGTCCGACCCGAGGTCGGGGGAGGGCGCCTCGAACTCCTCCCAGACCTGTACGTTCGAGTTCATCCGCAGGATGGTGCGGGAGCGGGGATCCCTGCTCGACATCGGCTGCGGCAACGGACGGCTGCTGTTCCTGGCCGCGGCGGACGGCTGGGTTGCAGAGGGGATCGAGATATCGCCGGAGGCCGCCGCGGCGGCCTCGGCCCTCTCGGGGGCGACGGTCCGGACCGGGACCTTCCCCGGGCACATGCCGGCGCTCGACAGGAAGTATGATCTCATAGTCCTCCGCCATGTCCTCGAGCACATCCCGGACCCGCCCGCGGCCATGTCGGCGATCGGAGCTCTCCTCGCGGACGGAGGCAGGGCCCTCTTCGAGTTCCCGAACATCGACGGGCTGGATGCAAGGTGGAAGCGTGCCCTCCGCAGGCTGCACCTCCACAGGAAGCGCTACGCGCCCTCCTATGTGCCGGGGCACTGCTGCGAATACTGCAGGAAGTCGTTCGAGGCGCTGCTGGAAAGGTCGGGGATGACCCTGGAGCACTGGGAGACATACTCGGGAAGGCCGCTCGTCACTGCGCTCCTCCGCATCCTCCCGGTCGGGGGGAAGGCCAGGGCGCTCGTCCGCCTCGCCGCTCCCGATCCCGTTCAGGATCGGTTTTAACTATTGATCCTGACTTCAGGGATGGCCTCCCCGCCCGCCACCGCAGCCGGGTGCCATCCCGGCAGGTAGTCTGACCCCATTCCGTGTTACTGAGCTTGATTTGTTAGGTGGCGTCAGCCTTTGCTGATCGGTCAGTAGTCTGACCCCAAAAAGAAGGGGCCGCGCCGGAGCGCGGCCCCCGTAGCTGACGAGCGGTCGCCTAGAGGACGCCCTGGGAGAGCATCGCGTTCGCGACCTTCATGAAGCCGGCCGCGTTCGCGCCCAGCACGTAGTTGCCCTTGTCGCCGTAGGTCTCGGAGGCGGCATAGGCCTGCGCGTGGATGCCGGCCATGATGCCCTGGAGTTTCCGGTCGACCTCTTCGCGCGACCAGCACGAGAAGCAGGCATTCTGAGCCATCTCGAGGCCGCTGGTGGAGACGCCGCCGGCGTTGGCTGCCTTGCCGGGGCCGTAGAGCAGCTTCTTCTGGAGGAACAGCTCCACACCCTCGGGGACCGTGGGCATGTTCGCGCCTTCGGAGACCACATAGACGCCGTTGTTGACGAGGTTGGCGGCATCCTTCGCATTGATCTCGTTCTGCGTGGCGCAGGGGAAGGCACACTCGGCCTTGTGGTTCCACAGAGGATTGTAGTCCTGCGCGGGGTCCACTTCCTTGTACTCGACGCCCGGGAACTTCTCGGCGTACTCGCTGATGCGGCCGCGCCGGATGTTCTTCAGGTCCATCACGAACTTGAGCTTCTCGGGGGTGATGCCGGCCGCATCGTAGATGTAGCCGCTGGAGTCGGACAGGGTCACGGCCTTGCCGCCGAGGTGGTTGATCTTCTCGACCGCGTACTGTGCTACGTTGCCCGAACCGGACACGAGGCAGGTCTTGCCCTCGAGCGTCTGGGAGCGGGTCTTCAGCATCTCCGCCGCGAAATAGACGGCTCCGTAACCGGTCGCCTCGGGGCGGATCAGGCTTCCGCCGTAGGGGAGGCCCTTGCCCGTGAGGACGCCGTTCCAGGTGCCGGTGATCTTCTTCCAGGTTCCGAAAAGGAAGCCGATCTCGCGTCCACCCACGCCTATGTCACCGGCGGGTACGTCGGTATAGGGGCCGATGTAGCGGTACAGCTCGGTCATGAAGGCGCGGCAGAAGCGCTCTACTTCAGAGTCCGTCTTGCCCTTGGGGTCGAAGTCGGAGCCGCCCTTGCCGCCACCCATGGGGATGCCGGTGAGCGAGTTCTTGAAGATCTGCTCGAAGGCGAGGAACTTGAGGATGCCGAGGTTGACCGAGGGGTGGAAGCGGAGACCGCCCTTGTAGGGGCCGATGGCGCTGTTCGCCTGGATCCTGAAACCACGGTTGACTTCGACTTCGCCGTTGTCCCTCTCCCATGC
The DNA here is from genome assembly GCA_963718745.1 of Candidatus Fermentibacterota bacterium. Classification (GTDB taxonomy): domain Bacteria; phylum Fermentibacterota; class Fermentibacteria; order Fermentibacterales; family Fermentibacteraceae; genus Fermentibacter. The sequence goes on from OY970370.1 coordinate 1,816,801, forward strand.
GACGCGGAACAGGATGACGCGCTCCGGCTCGACGAGGCGTTCGACGATCTTCGCCTTCCTGAACTCGGGGTGCTTCTCCAGCACGGGACTGAGGGATTCGAGGACCTCCATCACGGCCTGATGGAACTCGGGCTGATTCGGGTCGCGCTTCAGAACGGTCTGGTACACTCGTTCCAGTTCTGGCAGCATACTCTCCCCTCTCGGTTTGGTTCGGAGCATTCCGGTACCAAAGACGCAAGACTATCCGGCCGGACCACCCTCGTCAAGGACCGGAAAGCTCAATCTTCCACCGCTTTCGGGCTTGACCCGAATAGGGCTGTTTCTTATTCTGCGAAGTTATTTCCGGCTGTGCCGATCCTCCGTCCGTCCAACTCGGGAGGTCCTCCTTGAGCGATCTGGAGAGGCAGGACGCTTTCGACAGGATCACACTCGACACGCCCTCCACCCTGAGCTACGAGAACCTCTCCCGGTTCGCCGTCTCCAGAATCCTGTTCGTGTCCAGCCTGTACGACTACTTCATCCTCGAAGAGGACGGGCGCCTGGGCGACATGCTGGCGCGGTCGAACGGCGGCGCCCCGAGGCTCATCCAGGTCAGCGGGGGGGAGAACGCCCTCGCGGAGCTCGGTGCGAACCGCTACGACATGGTCGTCACCCTGATGCGGCTCGGGGACATGGACCCGTTCACATTCGGGCGCAGGGCACGCCTCGTATCGCCCGGAATCCCCGTCGTGATACTCGCCCACAACACCCCCGAGCTGCCGCGCCTCATGGAGATGGAGGACTCCTCCGCCGTCGACGCCCTTTTCGTCTGGCTCGGCGACGGGAACCTGCTCCAGGGGATGATCAGACTGATAGAGGACAGGAGGAATGCCCGGGAGGACTGCGCCGGCCTCGGCGTCCCGGCCCTCCTGGTGGTCGAAGACTCGGTATTCTTCTACTCGAGGTACCTGCACGAGATCCACAGGCTCATCGCAACGCTCCAGGAGGGCATCCTCTCGTCGAAGGCCCTCTCCCCCTCCCAGATCGCAATTCGGGAGCGCGCCCGCCCCCGGGTGCTCCTCGCGACCAGCCGCGAACAGGCGGACGAGTACCTGCGCGACTACGGCGACGTGATGCTCGGAGTGATAACGGACCAGGCGTTCCCCTCGGGAGGCACGCGCGATCCGGGGGCCGGTCTGAAGCTGATTTCCGAGATCAGGAAGCGGTTCCCGCACATGCCCGTGCTGCTCCAGACATCCGAGGAGACCGACGGTTCCGATGCATTCGCCCTGGGAGCCTCCTTCGTCTCGAAGGCGTCGCCGACACTCATAAGGGAGATCAGGCGCGAGCTCCAGGACAGGTTCGGGTTCGGCACGCTGTCACTCGACGATCCGGAAACCGGCCGGAGCGATCCGGTGGAAAGCCTCGACTCCTTCTTCCTGGCGCTCGACCGCTCTCCGAAGGCTGCCGTCGCGGGTGCTCTCGAAACCGGCGCAGTCAGGCGCTGGCTCATGGTCCATGCCGAACTCGACCTTGCCAGGAGGCTGAACGGCGCAGTGAGGGCTTCAGGGGAATCGGACGGCGACTTCTGCGGGAGGGTCTCGACCCTGGCGAGGAACTGGCGCAAGGAGAGCCACCGGGGCAGTGTCCCGCCGTACAGCAGGTCGTTCTACGAGGACTATGCACAGTTCAGCAGGATAGGTTCGGGTTCGATAGGAGGGAAGGGCCGCGGGCTGGCCTTCATCGACAGGGTGCTGACTGGCAGCCTCAGCCCCGATGCCTTCCCCGGAGTATCCGTGAGCATCCCCAGGACACTGGTCCTCACCACGGAGGTCTTCGACGACTTCATGGATCAGAACGATCTTCAGGAATTCGCGCTCTCGGAGGCCAGGGACCTGTCGATAATCGGCAGATTCCAGCGGGCGGACCTGCCCCCGACGGTCCTGGGGGATCTCCGGGACTTCCTGCACGAGGTCCGCACGCCGCTTGCGGTCAGGTCCTCGAGCCTCCTGGAGGACGCTCTCTATCAACCCTTTGCCGGCATCTACGCCACGAAGATGCTCCCGAACGGAGCCCCGACCTTCGACGACAGGTTCCGCAGCTTCGTCTCCGCCATAAAGCTTGTCTATGCATCCACTTATATGAGGCAGGCCAGAGCCTACATCCAGTCCACGAACCACAGGCCCGAGGAGGAGAAGATGGCCCTGCTGATCCAGCCGGTCGTCGGGCGCCTCCACGGGGACCGCTACTACCCCCACTTCTCCGGAGTCGGGCGCTCGTACAACTACTACCCGGCCGGAGGTGCGATTCCCGAGGATGGAGTCGTGAACGCCGCGCTGGGCCTGGGCAAGACCATCGTCGACGGGGGCGTCTCCCTGAGGTTCACGCCGAAGTATCCGGGCATCCTCCCGCAGTTCACGGGGGTGAGGGACATGCTCTCCCTCTCGCAGAGGTCGCTCTGGGCTCTCGACATGAGCAGCGGGGCCGGCGCGGGCATGGACGAGGAGGAGGACCAGTTCCTCGTGAGGCTCAGCCTGGAGGACGCCGAGCGGGACGGCATCCTGGAGTGGCTTGCCTCCACCTACAGCCCCGAGGATGACAGGGTCTACGACGGCATCGCCCGCCAGGGCGCCAGGGTTGTCGATTTCGCCCATGTCCTGAAGAACCAGGTATTTCCGCTCGCCGGGATAACCGACGCCGTCCTGGAGATCGGGCGCAGGGCGATGAACTGCCCGGTAGAGATCGAGTTCGCATGTGTCCTGTCCGGCAGGAGCGCTCTTCCCGCCGAGTTCTCCCTGCTGCAGATCCGTCCCATGGTCGCGGGTGACGAGCTCGTCACGGTCGATCTCGACGGCGTGGACGTCTCCGGGGCTCTCTGCCGGAGCGGCAGGGTCCTGGGCAACGGGACCCGCGAGGACATAAGGGACATCGTCTTCGTGAAGCCCGATACGTTCCAGGCCGGGAACACGAAGCTGATCGCCAGGGAGGTGGACTCCTTCAACGCCCTGCTCGCCCGCGAGGGGAGGCCCTATCTGCTGGCCGGCCCCGGGCGGTGGGGCTCGTCCGACCCCTGGCTCGGGATCCCCGTGAACTGGAGCCAGATCAGCGGAGTCAAGACGATTGTCGAGGTCACCCTTCCCGGAATGAACGTGGACCCGTCCCAGGGCTCCCACTTCTTCCAGAACATGACTTCGCTCAGGATAGGCTACTTCACGGTCTCTCACTCCATATCCACCGAAACGATGGACTGGCAGTGGCTCCTCTCCCTCCCTGCAGAGGGGGAGAGCGCATCCGTACGGCATGTCCGCCTCGGGGAGCCCCTGTCCGTGATGATAGACGGCAGGAGCGGGAAGGGTGTCATTCTGAGACCCCGGTGACCGGGGTCGGGCGACGCGGGAGGTTCATGTGAGGCTCTACGAGATCGTTTCACGGAGAACCATCGGACCCGATGTGACGATGTACCGCGTCTACGTCCCGGACATCGCCCGCAGGAGGAAGCCGGGGCAGTTCGTGATAGTAAGGGTTTCCGCCGATGGGGAGAGGGTCCCTCTGACCATCGCCGACGCCGATGCGGAGGCCGGGACTGTGAGCCTGGTAGTCCAGTCGGTCGGCAAGTCCACCAGGCAGATGGCACTGATGGCCGCGGGGGAATGCCTCAACGATGTCGCAGGCCCCCTGGGCATGCCCACGCACATCGAGAGGTTCGGAACGGTCATCTGCTGCGGCGGCGGCATTGGCACGGCCCCGCTCTACCCCATCACCCAGGCCCTCCATGAGGCGGGTAACAGGGTCCTGACGATACTCTGCGCGCGCACTGAGAGCCTGCTGATAATGACCGAAGAGATGGAGAAGGTGAGCGACGAGCTGATCGTGATGACCGACGACGGCTCCAGGGGGGTGAAGGGTCTGGCCACGGACGGGATCAGGATGGTCGCGCAGAGGGAGGGCAGGATAGATCATGCCTTCGCCATCGGACCTCCCGTGATGATGAAGTTCGCGAGCGCCCTCACGAAGGAACTGGGGATTCCGACCACCGTAAGCCTGAACCCCATAATGATCGACGGGACGGGCATGTGCGGCGGCTGCAGGGTTACGGTCGGTGGAAGAACGAAGTTCGCCTGCGTCGACGGCCCCGAGTTCGACGGGCACGAAGTCGATTTCGACGAACTCATGAGGCGCCTGTCCGCCTACAGGGATGCCGAGCGTTCCGCTGTCGAGCATTTCGACGAGGCCTGCAGGCTGGTCGGATCGGAGGGGCATGGAAGCGAAGGATAGACTTGCGGTACCATCCCAGCCGATGCCCGAACAGGAGCCGGGGGAGAGGATCCACAACCTCCGCGAAGTCCCGCTGGGATTCTCACCGGATGCCGCCGTCGCGGAGGCGACGCGCTGCCTGCAGTGCAAGAAGGCTTTCTGCACCGAGGGATGCCCCGTGGGCATCGACATCCCGGGATTCATAGCCGCGGTCGAGAAACGCGATTTCGCCGAGGGGATCGCAATCATCAGGAAAAGGAACGTCCTCCCCGCGGTCTGCGGCAGGGTCTGCCCCCAGGAGCAGCAGTGCCAGCTCGCCTGCACCGTGGGCAAGTTCCACCACGACCCGGAGAAGTCGGTGAGCATAGGCAGGCTCGAGCGCTTCCTGGCCGACTGGGAGCGGGAGAACGGTATCCAGCAGATGCCCGTGAAGGCGCCGCCGACAGGGCGAAGGGTAGCTGTGATAGGAAGCGGACCCGCGGGGCTCACGGTCGCCGGCGACCTGATCCTCCTCGGGCACTCCGTGACCGTCTTCGAAGCCCTGCATCAGGCCGGGGGAGTACTCGTGTACGGCATCCCGGAGTTCAGGCTCCCCAAGGCCATCGTGAAGCGCGAAGCCATGTTCCTGCAGAGCCTGGGCGTCGAGTTCAGGATGAACAGCATCGCCGGCAGGACCTATCCCATGGACGAGATGGTCCGCGACTTCGACGCCGTCTTCGTCGGCACGGGAGCCGGGCTGCCGAAGTTCCAGGGCATCCCGGGCGAGAACCTGCTCGGCGTCTTCTCCGCGAACGAATACCTCACGCGGGCAAATCTGATGAAGGCATACGACTTCCCCAGGACCGACACCCCCATCTTCCGCGGCCGCAAGGTTATCACGGTGGGCGGGGGCAATGTCGCCATGGACTGCGCCAGGACGGCTCTCAGGATGGGCGCCGCCCGCTCTCTGATAGTGTACCGCCGGTCGGAGGCGGAGATGCCCGCACGGAAGGAGGAGGTACACCACGCCATGCAGGAGGGCGTCGAGTTCCATCTCCTCCAGAACCCGGTCGAGCTCCTGGCGGACGAGAAGGGCTGGGTCAGCGGCATGCGCATAGTGAGGATGGGGCTGGGCGAGCCCGATGCCTCCGGCCGCCGCCGAGCGGTGCCCGTCGAGGGCTCCGAGTTCGTGGAGGAGGCCGACGAGGTCCTGGTCGCCATAGGGAACAGCCCGAATCCGCTCATCCCTTCCTCCTTCAAGGAGATCGAGACGACGCGGTGGGGCGGCATAGTGGTCAACGAAGCCACCGGGCAGACCTCCGTGAGGGGCGTCTTCGCCGGCGGAGACATCGTCCTCGGTGCAGCGACCGTGATACTCGCGATGGGCCAGGGCCGGATCGCGGCCAGGGCCATGCACGCTTTTCTATCGACAGGAAGATGGGACGAACTGGAGAGCTTGGTAGGACCGGAGGGGGGTTCGCATTGAAGGGCAGAGTGCTGATCATCGATGACGAGGCCGAGATAAGGCGGAACCTTACCGTAGGCCTCACCCAGGAGGGGTACGGCGCGACCGCCTGCCCCGACGGGATCTCGGCGATACACGAGCTGAACCGGGCGAGGTCGTCCGGAGAGGGATACGACTATCTGGTAACCGATATCTTCATGCCCGACATCGACGGGATGAAGATCCTGAAGGTCATAAAGAACCAGTATCCGGACCTCCCCGTCCTCGTCATAACCGGATTCGGAGACGACAGGCTGAAGTTCACCGCCCTCTCCGAGGCCAACACCGGTTATCTGGACAAACCCTTCGAGATGCAGGACCTCGTCTCGGCCCTGGAGACCCTCTCCCCGGGCGCAGGCACCGGGAGCGCAGGCGCCACCGACGGTTCGGAGCCTTCGATAAGGGAGTCCGTCAGCGCGTACCTTACGATCAGGATAACCGATCCCGACAGGAGCATGGAGATCTTCAACGATCTGAGGTCGCTCGAAGGGGTGCAGTCCTGCGATGCCGTCAGGGGCGACGTGGACATCATCCTGCTGGGTCAGGCCTCCTCCCCGGCTGGAATCCAGGCCCTGTTCGCCAGGGTCGGGGCGATCCCCGGGATCGAGGTCGCGTCCATGTCCCCGGTCGAGAGACCCCGTCTGGACAGGGACGTGAGCGAGTTCATAGACAGCTACAGGAAGACGGTCAAAATCCCTGCCGGAGAGAGCGCCCGGAGGCAGCCCGGCACGATGAGCTACATCATCGTGGACATAGACGCGGATTCCATACAGAAGATCTTCACGACGGTGTTCTTCATAGACGAGGTGGTGTTCTGCGACGTCATCGACGGCGGGCGGAGGCTGGTCGGGATGATAACCGGGCAGGGCGCCGTCGGGAGGATGCCGAAGATAGTCGAGAAGCTCGGTCAGATCGACGGAGTACTCAGGGTCAGGGAGGCCAGGGTCATCAGGCTGGTCGACGAGTAAAGGAGCCTTCGAGGATCAATGACTCAGGAATCGTTCAACTACAGGCTCTGGCGGTATGACGGAGCCCCGGGCGAGCTGATCCCGCTGCTCCAGTCGGCTCAGGATCACTTCGGCTACATACCGCGCCGGGCCATCAGGTACATCTCCTCGGTCACGGGGACGCCGGAGGCCAGCATCTACGGTGTGATAACCTTCTACAGCCAGTTCCGGCTCCAGCCGATGGGGCGGTTCGTCATAAGGGTCTGCGACGGGACGGCCTGTCACGTGTCCGCCTCCCGCATGCTCATCGACGCCGTCCAGGACGAGCTCTCGATCGAGATAGGAGAGACCGGGGCCGACGGGCTCTTCACGCTCACCACGGTCGCCTGCCTCGGATGCTGCTCCCTCGCACCCGTCATGATGATCAACGACGAGACCTTCGGAAGGCTCACCCCGGCAGCCGTGAGGAGGATCCTCAGGGACTTCAGGAGGAAGGCCTCCGAGGGCGAGGGCGGCTCCGGACCCGCCCGTGCCGAATGCGTGGTGAACAATTGAGGAAGATCGTGGTAGGAATGGGGACCTGCGGTCTGTCGGCCGGGGCGCAGGCTTCGTACGACGCCCTGGAGTCGCTTGCGAAAGGCTCGGGCTGCGAGCTCTCGATCACCGGCTGCATAGGCATGTGCTACCGTGAGCCCCTCGTCGAGGTCCGCGACGGCGACGAGAGCTACATATACGGAGAGGTCACGCCCGAGAGGGCGGCCGAGATATGGAGGCGCCACGTCCAGGGAGGGGAGGTCGTCCATGACTGGGTGATCCACTCCCGGAGGCCCGGCACCGGGGACGAAGGCACCGAGAAGGACTTCCTGGCGCCGCAGAAGCGGATAGTCCTCCGCAACTGCGGGATAATCGATCCCGAATCCATAGGTGAGTACGAGGCGGCCGGCGGTTATGCCGCCCTCCGGAAAGCCCTGTTCGAGATGACTCCCGCATCCATCATCCAGGAGATGAAGGACTCCGGTCTGAGGGGCAGAGGAGGGGCGGGATTCCCTACCGGGCTGAAGTGGTCCTTCGCAGCCGCCAATCCGGGCGACGTGAAGTATCTCGTCTGCAACGCGGACGAGGGCGACCCCGGGGCCTTCATGGACAGGTCCGTCCTGGAGAGCGACCCCCACTCGGTACTGGAGGGGATGATAATCGCAGCGAGGGCGATCGGAGCCGCCCACGGCTACATCTACTGCCGCGCGGAGTACCCGCTGGCGATACGGAGGCTGGAGAAGGCGCTGGCGGACGCCCGGGCGAAAGGATACCTCGGAACCGACATCCTGGGTTCCGGACTCGACTTCGACGTCAGGATCAAGCAGGGCGCGGGCGCCTTCGTATGCGGCGAGGAGACCGCCCTGTTCGCTTCCATCGAGGGCGAGCGGGGAATGCCCAGGATAAGACCCCCGTTCCCGGCCGAGAAGGGACTGTGGCAGAAGCCCACGAACAACAACAACGTCGAGACCTATGCCAACGTGCCCTGGATCATCTCCCGGGGCGCAGCGGCGTTCGCCGCGATAGGCACGGAGAACAGCAGGGGCACGAAGGTCTTCGCCCTTGCGGGCAGGGTAGCCCGCGGCGGGCTGGCCGAGGTCCCGATGGGCATGACCATAAACGATCTGGTCTTCAGGATCGGCGGAGGGATAAAGGAGGGCCGGGCATTCAAGGCCGTCCAGATGGGAGGTCCGTCCGGAGGCTGCATCCCGGCCGCACAGGGCGACACCCCAGTCGACTTCGAGAGCATCCCGAAGACCGGTGCCATCATGGGTTCCGGCGGGATGGTCGTCCTGGACGACACCACGTGCATGGTGGAGATCGCCCGCTTCTTCCTCGAGTTCACCCAGAGCGAGTCCTGCGGCAAGTGCACATTCTGCCGCATCGGGACCCTGAGGATGCTCGAGGTCCTGGAGAGGATCACAAGGGGCGAGGGCATGATCGAGGATCTGGAGAAGCTCGATTCTCTGGCAAAGAGGATCAAGGAGGCGAGCCTCTGCGGCCTGGGGCAGACCGCACCCAACCCGGTCCTGAGCACCCTCCGCTACTTCAGGAACGAGTACGAGGCCCATATCGAGAGGCAGAAGTGCCCTGCAGGGAGCTGCCTCGCCCTTGTCGAGTTCTCGATCGACCCGGAGAAGTGCACGGGCTGCACGCTCTGCGCGAAGAACTGCCCGGTCGGGGCGATCTCGGGGGAGAGGAAGCAGACCCACGTCATAGATACAGAGAAGTGCGTGAAGTGCGGCAGGTGCATCTCCAGCTGCAACTTCGGCGCCGTGAAGAAAGCGTAGGGCCGGAATGGACACCGTCAGACTCATGATCAACGGGACGGAGATCGAGGCCCGGCCCGGCCAGACCATCCTGGAAGTCGTCCGCGAGCAGGGGCTGGACGACATCCCCACCCTGTGCCACTCCCCGGAACTGGAGCCCTACGGCTCCTGCTTCGTATGCGTGGTCGAGGTGAAGGGCAGGCCCGGACTCGTCCCCTCCTGCGCGACGAGGGTGGCGCCGGGCATGGAGGTCCAGACAAGGAACGAGAGGGTGCTCGCGTCCAGGAAGACCGCTCTGGAGCTGCTGCTCTCCAACCATTACGCCGACTGCGTATCTCCCTGCAAACTGGGCTGCCCGGCCGGGGTCGACGCCCAGGGATACATCGCTCTCGCGGCCATGGGCGAGTCACGGAAGGCCGTGGACCTCATCCGCGAGAGCAACCCGCTGCCTGCCGTGTGCGGCAGGGTCTGCGTCCGCAAGTGCGAGGTCGTCTGCCGCAGGGCCGACGTGGACAGCCCCGTCGGCATAAATGCCATCAAGCGGTTCGTCACCGACGCTCCGGGTGTCTACGACGGTCCGGTCGAGAGGCTGCCCCTGAACGGGAAGAGCATCGGGATCGTGGGAGGAGGCCCCGCGGGCCTCTCCGCCGCGTGGTTCCTCGGGAGGCTCGGGTACCGGCCGGTGGTCTACGAGATGATGGACAAGGCCGGCGGCATGGTCCGCTACGGCATACCCGAATACCGCCTGCCCGACGAGGTCCTGGACAGGGAGATCGATTTCATAACCCGGGCGGGAGCGGAGATCCGGACGGGCGTGAAGGTCGGCACGGACATCTCCTTCGCTGACCTGAGGAGCTCGCATGACGCCGTATTCGTCGCCGCCGGCGCCTGGGCGAGCAATCCGATGAAGGTCGAAGGCGAGTTCGCGACCGAGGGGGTCGTGGGAGGAATCGACTTCCTCAGGGAGAAGTACGCGGACCATTCGCCGATGACCGGTACGGTGGTCGTCACAGGCGGCGGGAACACCGCCATGGATGTGGCCCGGACGGCATGGCGGCTCGGTGCCGACAAGGTGATCCTCCTCTACCGCCGCACCAGGGCCGAGATGCCCGCCGACCCCATGGAGATAGAGGACGCCCTGCACGAGGGCGTCGAGATAATGGAACTTGCCGCGCCAGTGGGGATCGTGGCCCGCGAAGGCCGGCTGACCGCGCTGCGGTGCATCCGGATGAAGCTGGGCGAGCCCGATTCGTCGGGCAGGAGGAGACCGGTGCCCATGGAGGGTTCGGACTTCGACCTGCCGTGCGACATGGCCGTCGCCGCCATCGGGCAGTCGCCAGTGCTGGACGGACTCGCAGGCTCGCCCGATCTCCCCGGGACCACCCGCTGGGGGACGGTCAGCGTGGACACCGGTACGATGAAGACCGACCTGGAAGGCGTCTTCGCCGGCGGTGACGCAGCGGATGACGGACCTACGGTTGTGATCGACGCCATCGCCGACGGGCGGACCGCAGCCTCGTCCATCCACGCCTTCCTCGGAGGCGGTGCGCCGCCTCATCCCTTCATCGTACGCAAGGACATGTGGGCCAAGCCGGGGACGGCGGAGCTGGGGGACATCCCGGAGAGCCCCAGGCACGAGGTCCACATGAAGCCGGTGAAGGAGCGCGAGGGCAGCTTCTGCGAGGTGGCCACGGGATTCCACTGGGAGGACGTCGTACACGAGGGGGCGAAGTGCCTCTCCTGCGGCTGCCTCAGGTACGACGACTGCGAGCTCAGGCTCCGCTCCGAGGAGTACGGCGCAGTGGTCGAGCGGTATGCCGGCCATGTCCGGAAGCACAAGCCCGACGACAGGCATCCCTACATCCTATACGATCCCAACAAGTGCGTGCTCTGCGGAAGGTGCATCAGGACGTGCGCCAGGGTGCTGCCGGTAGCCGCCCTGGGGCTGGTCGGGCGGGGTTTCCGCACCGAGATGCGCCCGGCGATGAACGACCCCCTGGTGGAGACCAACTGCGTAAGCTGCGGCAACTGCGTCGATGCCTGCCCGACGGGTGCGCTCACGATCAGGCTCCCATATCCCGGCAGGGCCTGCCTCGAGACATCCGAGCGGCCGACGAGATGCATGGTCTGCTCGATACAGTGTCCCGTCAGGGTGATGGTGCACGGCCCGAGCCGGTACTACATCACCTCGTCGGGCGTGCCCGGCGACTACCTCTGCAGATACGGGCGCTTCGTCAACGAACTCTACATCTCGCAGAAGCGGGTTTCGGCGCCTCTCCTCAGGAGGGGGGCGGAAGCCTGCAGGGCTTCCGCGCAGGAGGCCGTGCGCGAAGCAGCGGCCGGGCTGAAGCGGGTTGCCGCATCCTCCGGACCCGGATCGGTAGCAGTCTTCGTCTCGCCCGAATCCTCCCTGGAGGAGATGTATCTCGCCGGCCGTATCGCGAGGGAGGGGCTGGGCACGGCGAACACAGGCTCGCTCGGCGCCGTCTGCTCCGCCTCCGCACCGGCCGCCCTGGACGGGATGCTCGGTTTCACGGCCTCGACAGCCGGGCGCGACGCTCTCGGCCGGGCCGACCTGGTCGTCTGCAACAACACGAGCCTGGAGGGCGATCACCCCGTGCTGTCGGTCGACGTGCTCGAGGCCGTCAGGAAGCGCGGTGCGGGTCTGCTCGTCGTGAACTCGGTCCTGGACGACGCGGACCGGAACCTGTCCTCCGCGGCCCTGGACCCTGTCCGCGGGACTGCGTCGATACTCTGGGCCGGAATCACAAGGAGGCTCGTCGAAACCGGAGCGGTGTCCGCGGAGGCCGTGGCCTCCGTGCCCGGCGGGCAGGCATTCCTGGAGGGCATGGATTTCACGTTCGAGGACGCCTGCCGCGAGGCCGGCGTCGACCCCGGTGCCGCCGGGAAAGCCGTCTCCGTCCTGGGCGACGCGTCGAGGATCGTGATCCTCCACACGCCGGACAGAGCCGGGGACAGATCCATGGGCGACATCGAGACCCTCGCCGGTCTTGCGGTCCTCCTCAACGCGTCCGGAAGGCGGGCGGACATCCTCCTGCCCAGGACCATGCCGAACGGTTCCGCTCTCGAGACGGCCGGCGCTTCGCCGTCCTTCCTGCCGGGCAGGAAGCCCTCCGGCATCGACGGTGCGGCTCTCGCCCGGGCTCTCGAGGACGGCTCGATAAGGGCGGCCCTCGTCATCGGCGAGGACCCGCTCAGGGACGAGCGGACGGCCGTCTGGTTCAGGAACGTCGAGTTCCTCGCGGTGATGGACTGGGCAGTGACCGAGACCACGATGGCCGCCGACGTGGTTCTCCCCGGCTCCACCGGGCTGGAGAGCGACGGGACGAGGCTCGACTTCACCGGAGCCATGAGGGATTTCCGCAGGGCTGTAGAACCGCCTTCGGGGCTGCAGGGCATCGAGATACTTGCGATGCTCGCTCAGGAATGCGGGGTCCCCGGCGCGTGCGTCGACGCCGGGACCATGAGGGACGCCGTACATGAGGCGCTGCATTCGAATACCGGAGACAGAGCCGGCTTCTACTGGAACGATGGGAGCCATCCCCTCTGGGACGGCACCGGGACCCTCGCGGCCGTGCAGGTGCGCGGGCGTCCGGTCCGCCTCTGCCCTCCCATGACGGCGATCGGGCTCTACAAGGCACAGATCCGCGAGCTGGGACCGGAGCGCTTCAAGGTCCGCTGATACGATCATCCTTCGACTCGGCGCCCCCGGTTGTCCCGAAACCGGGGGCGCCCACATCCGGACGGTTCGGTTGCTCCAGGGCCGGCCGGAGGGCGCTGCCCCGCTTGCAGGCGATCAGGCGGCAGTGCATATCCATGCGGGGTGTCATCGATCCTGTCCCTTTCCCGGGGGGTTGCGGAATGAATCCAGATTCTCCTTCTGGCTGTTGCCATGCTCTTTTCGGTATCCGGCGAAGCTCAGACCCCGGTTGATCCGGGGAGCGCAGAGGCAGCCGACTCGATCGCTGCGGATCCTGCAGCCTCGATCGAGCCCCTCGCGACCGCCGTTCCCGGACTGGTGGATGCCCTGGACGGAACGCACTACCAGGGCGGCCAGCAGGGTGAAGTCGCAACGCTGCTGGACGGAGTCCCGATCACATCGCCCGTTTCCCGCACCCCGCTCCTGCTGGTGCCCGCCGCCGCCCTCGAGGACGCCGGATCGATCGGAGCCACGGATCCGACAGGGCTCTTCTCCGGCCTGTCCGGGAGCACGGCTCTCGTGACGCGGGAGGCGGACGAGCCGGGTGTCTCCGGGTCGGTCGGATTCGGCATGGGCTCCATGGAGATCGACGGGATGCAGCCCTTGTGGCATCCCTCCCTCCCCTCGCACGAGACCCGGCCTCTGCTGGAGGACTGCTACACGGCCTCCGCCGTGGTCGAAGGGGCTTCCGGGGGAGTCCTGCCCGGCCTCTCGACCATTCTCGTCTCGGGCGACTTCATCACGTCCGAACCATCCGTCGAGGACGACGGCTCCTGGCGCAGCAACTGGGACAACAACGCATACGATAGCTGGAGCGGCCTCGCGAAACTGGGCTGGAAGCCGTCCTCCACGGCCGAGGCGTCGATTTCGTTCGCCCTCCACGAAAGGGAGCGGGGCTGGTCCGACTGGGCATGGAAGAGGTTCGAGACTCCCTACATCGACTCGGACACCACTTCGCCCGGCTACGGAGACACCCTCTCCGGCGGGGTGGGTCTCGAATATGCCCTGCCGACCCGCTTCGACGACGGTTCCCTGGCCTCACTCAACACCATGCTCCGCCTGGGTGGCGCCGGCAGGCTCGACCTGTTCCTCGCCATGACCGGCTCGCACATCTACGACAGGATCAGGGACGAAGACGGCGGCTTCGTCGGAGACCTCCTGGAAACCGAGGAGGACTGGGAGGACTTCACCCCTCCGGAGCTGCTGGTCGACGCGGACGGCTTCTACAGGAGCGGCCTGCACGACCTGCTCTGGTACGACTTCGTGGATGACGCGATCGATGCGGGGCTCTCGTGGAGCCTGGAAGCCGGGAGGCATTCACGTCTCGGCGGGAACCGGATGGATCCTGCACGACATGGAGGAGACCTCGGTCACGCTTCTCGATTCGCAGACGGTCACGGCGTGGAGGAACTGGGAGGCCGACCCCGTGGAGGGGGCGCTCTTCGCCCGGGACGGGATCGACCTCTCGAACGGCCTCGGAATCGCTGCAGGCCTCAGGCTGGGATACTTCGACCCCCGCTTCGACTTCACGGGAATCCCGGATCCGACTCTTCCGGGCTCGAACACCGGCGGCCCGCTCCCGGGCGGCAGCCTCTGCACGGAGGCTCCCGCGAGGACGTGGCTGGACCCCTCGATCTCCATCGTCCAGAGCCTGGACGCACACCACAGCATCTCTCTGGAGTACGCGCACGTTTCGCGCATGCCCCGCTTTGCCTTCCTCTACCCTAACACGGACTCCATCCTGGTTGGAGAGAACCAGTTCGTGGGCAACCCGGATCTCGACCCCGAGCGCTCGGTGGACATCCGCCTCGGCTTCGACAGGGTCTGCCCGGGCCGCGGCGCGATGGGCGTCTCCCTCTTCCACCGGACGATGGACGACCTGATAACCACCGAAACCAGGCAGGACCCCGGCCAGGGGTACTACAGGCAGTTCGTGAACGGAGCCTCCGCCACGGTGCAGGGCGTCGAGATTTCCCAGCACGCACGATACTCCGACTGGCTGGCCTGGGCCGTCAGCTACTCCCTGAGCAGGGCGGAGGGGACGTGGTCGATACTCCAGGAGGACCAGGAGTACGAATGGTCGACTCCGTGGATCTCCGGCGCGGACGAGTTCCCGCTCGGCTGGGACCGCAGGCACTCCCTGGAGCTCTCGCTGTCGGGTGAATTCCCGGAGAGGGCGGGCATCGCCGGAGGGTTGGGCGCCGGGCTCACGTGGAACTACGCCAGCGGATTCCCCTTCGATACGTCAGATTACAGCGGGGCTCCCGCTCTCCGCAACTCCCGGCGCTACCCCGATGCGACCAGGCTGGATGCGTCCGTCTGGAGGAGGCAGAGCGTCGGCGGCGTCGATCTCACGCTTAGGCTGGATGTCGTGAACGTGTCCCAGGAGAGGAACATCGCCTGGATAGTCAACCCGGAGTGGTACCTGGCCGAAATGTACGGCGGATCTCATGAGATGGATCCGACCGGCCCGCTGCACAATTCCCACGCCTTCGGCTCGCCCCGTCACTTCTGCCTGGGGCTGTCGATGGGCTGGTAGCGGCAGGGGCGGGGATCAGGCTCCGCCGCGCAAAATCCTGCCGGGGGCGGGGAGCGCCCCGCCTCTTCAGAGGCGCGGGCGCGTCTCCCCGAGGAGTGGTCTCGCGTACCTGTCCCAGAAGTCCGCGAAGAACCTGTACACCGTCATGTCCCCCTTCATCCTGAACCGCCGGGTGAGGACGGAGAACAGGTTCTCCACGAGCTTGCCGGGGTGGAGGAGGAGCTTGACCAGCGAGAACTGGATGTACACCCAGATCCTGGCGGCGGTGATCAGCCTGTAGTTGTCCCTCCACGTGGGCGAGAAGTTGATGTCCTCGTATTCGATGTCGTCCGGTTTCAGGTCTGCGACCCCGGTCTCCGGGAGGGGCGTCAGCATGAACGTCACGACCTCGTCCAGCCCGGCGGCCGCGAGCCTGCGGATGTAGGCGTAGGTCATCCGCCTGTCGGCGAGGCTCTCGCCCGGGAAACCGAGCACGAAGTTGCAGTTCACCTTGATCCCCAGCTCGCTGCACCACCTCACGACGTTGTACACGTGCTCCAGGTCGACGCTCTTGTTCATCAGCCCGAGGACCTTCTGCGAGCCCGACTCAGGCGAGAGGGCGAAGTAGCAGCATCCGGACCTCCTCAGCAGCAGTAGCTCGTCGTAGCCGACGGTCTCGGCCTTTATGCCCGAGGGGAAGCAGTACGTGTACCGCCTTCCCCGCCGCAGTAGCTCCAGCGCGAAACCTCTCGTCCTCTGCCGGGACAGCGAGAAGTTCTCGTCCTGTATATGGAAGTCCGAGACCCCGTATCGGTCGTGGTAGCTGTCCATCTCGTCCACGATGCGGCCGGGGCTCTTCGCCATCCACTTCCCGCCCCACATCTTCGGTGTCTGGCAGAAGGCGCAGGCATGCGGGCAGCCGCGGCTGGTGAACATGTTGACGAATTTTCCCGATACCACCGGTCCGTGGGCGTAGTGGAGCCTCCAGTAGTTCTCGAGGGGGATGGAATCGTAGTCGCCGAACGGCAGGTCCTCTATCGGGCAGACCCTGGGCGTCCTGGGCTGCGCCTCGCCTCTGCCATAGATGCCGTCCATGTCGAATCTGACGCCCTTCTCGATGCTGTCTATGAGGAGCGGCAGACGGTGCTCGCCCTCCCCCTGGAGGACGAAGTCCGCACCCGCCTCCAGGAAGGGCTCGACGCAGAAGGTGGTGTGATATCCGCCTACGACCACGGTGGCTCGGGGGAAGCGCCTGCGCGATTCCGTGACGAGCGCTATGCTGTTGCCGTGCTCGAGAGTGCAGTGCACCGAGATCCCGATCATCTCCACATCGGGCGGTACCAGTCCGACGGCTTCCGCGGGGGTGAGGCCCCGGGCCTCGAACTTGTCCTTGTAGCGCATGAACCTGGCCGGAGCGAGACCGTATGAGTCGACCACGGTCACACCGTGGCCGTGCTTCTTCAGCACCGCTGCCAGGTAGGCGAGGTTCGAGGGCATCCCCGGAGTGGAGCCGAACGGGCTGTTCCTCAGGTTGACGACGGGGGGTCTGAGAAGAGCGACTCTCATATCCGCCTGCTCCTGCCGAGACTCTCGCGGACCGTGCCCGCCAGGAGGGGGAGCCATCTTCCCGGCGAGAAGACGATCGCGGTCGAGGTGGAGCACTCCCATGTACAGGTGCAGCGGTTCCTGCCGCGGATGGCCTTCACCGCCTCGACCGCCCGCCTCGAACGCAGGATCGGTCCGAAGCGGTATCCGGACTCCCTCACGCTGCCCAGGACGGTTCCCCTCGGTTCACAGAGCTTGAGTCTCCCGACTCTCGTCCAGCACCACGATCCTGCGGCCGGCAGGACAGAGCGGACCCCTGCCGCCCTCGAGGATCCTCCTGACGGTTTCGATGTACTCGTTGTTGAGCGCTCTGAAGAATCCGCTGAGAGGCCGCTTCTCGCGTTTCCTGCCCTCGTCCCTGAACCTGCCGTGCTCCCGGACGAACTCGGCCGGATCTATGCCCGGAGCCAGGATGTCGGGCCATCCAGGCCTCAGGAGATGTACTTCGTGGTTGTCCGGATCGATGTTCGCGGCCACCCACGAGCGGAGCTCCTCCATGGAGCCCCTGTTCGCAGGCATGTAGACAGAGACGGCGTCCATCGAGAAGTTGTCGACTTCCTCGCGCAGTGCGCGGAATCTCTTCGCCGTCTCCCGGATCCTCTCCAGGCATCCCGGCACGGCCCTGGCCGCATCGTGCCGCGCGTCGGGAAAGTCGACGCTGAGAGCTCCCCTGAAATGCACCCCGGGGAACCGGGCGGTCAGAGTCCTGAAGAGCCTTTCGGACAGTTCCGGTTCGAGTCCGTTGGAGGGGACGTTGACGTATTTCACCCCGGCGTTCCGGATGTAGAATGCGACCATGTCGGAGAGGTCCTCCCTGAGGACCGGCTCGCCGCCCGAGAGCAGGAGGTACGGGATCCTCCCGCAGCCCCGCGAGATCTTCTCGTGCTCGTCCAGCGACAGCTCTCCATCCGGGTCGGCCCCCTGCACCTCGGCTCTGTAGAAGCAGAAGCCGCACCTGGCGTTGCACCTCGCGGTGGCCACCAGGATGAGGAACATCGGCTGCCCGGGGTCGAGGAGCGCGGGTACGGCACCGAGGATATTCATCGGGACTCCGTGGCTGGAGCGGCGCCTCCGCCGCGCTGCAAAAACAATCCGCCCGGGACCCGGTATCGGGTTCCGTTCGTTCTCCAGAGAGATATAATACGCCACCACAGCCCGATCTGGAAGGGATCCTCATGTCCGTCGGCATATCCGTAGTGATACCCGCCTGGAAGGCTTCGTCCACCCTCGCGGGATGCCTCGATTCCCTTGCAGGGCAGACGGTCCCCCCAGTCGAAACCATAGTGGTGGATGACGACTCTCCTGACGACACCGTCATGATAGCCGAGCGCCATGGCGCGAAGGTCGTCAGGCTGCCCCGCAACATGGGTCCCGCCCGGGCGAGGAACGAAGGGGTTGCATCCGCCTCCGGGGACGTCATCCTTTTCGTCGATGCCGACGTCGTGATTCCCCCGGGTCTCGTCGAGGCCGTCCAGGCACACTTCACAGATCCCTCGGTCTCGGCAGTGCAGACCCTCTACACCCCTTCTTGTCCCGCCTCCAACCTGGTCTCGCGCTATCAGAACTTCTACTACCACCACGCCCTCGAACGAGTCCGGGAGGAGAGCACGGCGATCTTCGCGACCTGGTGCGCCGCGGTCAGGAAGGACCTGTTCGAGGGGCTGGGCGGTTTCAACACGGACATCCCCGAACCCACGGTCGAAGACGAGGAGCTAGGTTACGCGATAGCCGACTCCGGGGGCAGGATCATCCTCGACAAATCATTGCAGGTAGAGCATCTGGCCTGTTACGATTTCCGCGGGTTCGCCCGCAGGCGCATCCGGATGGCAAGGGCCCAGGCGAAGAGCGGCCTCAGGCAGGTCAAGGAACGCCTCCTCGCCCGCTATATCAATGTGCACGAAACCGGGACTCACCACAGCCGGCGCGTCGTGCTGTCGATCGCCCTGACGCCGATGTCCCTGGCGCTGGCAATCGCCGCGATCCCGGCCGGCGGGGTGCTACTCGTCCCCTCGGCAGTGCTGCTGGCGGCTGCCCTGGCCTGCCACAGGGACTTCTTCACGAAGGCTTCCAGGCATTTCGGGCCCGGTGTGCTGCCCGGCTTCGCCCTGCTGTGCCTCGCCGACATGCTCGTGCTGGGAATCGGGATCCTCAGGGGAACGGCGAGCTTTGCGCTCGGAAGGCGGTACTGACCGCATCCGCAGAAGCAGCGATGCACCCCGGATTCCTCGCCGCCCTCAGATCCTTCCGGTGATGAACTTCCACATCGTGTGCAGGACCGTCATGCCGTAGGGGATCGGCCTGAGGCTGGAGTAACCCTCGCCGTGGAGCGTGGGGATGGGCACCTCGCGGATGGAGAGCTTCTTCCTTATGGCGCCCGCGAGCATCTCCGAATCGAAGTTGAACGTGTCCGAGTAGCCGTGGTAGGGGATCTTCTCCAGGGCGTTCCTGGCGTATGCCTTGTAGCCGCTGTGGTAGCTCGAGAGGTCGGCCCGGAAGACGATGTTCTCCAGCCTGTTGAGGATGACGGTGCCCCAGTACCGCGTCTGCGACATGCCGCCCTTCCTCATGTCGCCGAACATCGTCCTGCTGCCTCCGACGACATCCACGCCCTCACGGAGCGGAGACAGCATGGCCAGCAGGAAGTCCGGCGGGTACTGCCCGTCCGAATGGAGCATGACGACCCCGCTCGCACCGTGTTCCAGCGCCCAGTCGAAGGCGGTCTTCTGAGCGGCTCCGTACCCCAGGTTGCGGGGATGGGCCACGACCATGATCTTGTCGAACTCTCCGCCCAGTCTGCGGGCTATGTCTCCCGTGCCGTCGCTGGATCCGTCGTCGACCACCAGCAGGGCATCGATCGCATCCCAGGCCTCCGGAGGTATGTTGCGCAGGACCTTCTCGATGAATCTGCCCGTGTTGAAGGCAGGCATGAAGACCATGTAATCCATCGTGTCTTCCCCGTTTCGTGGAACCAGACCGTGAACACTATGCAAAGCAGCACGCGCGGGCAACCGGAGGATCCCGCCTCACCGCCCCGCTTCGCAGACGACGACCGGGGTCCACGATGGCCTCATGTCGCGTTCGGGCTCGAGCGCGGCGGCCCTCCCTGCGGACCATGGCTCGAGGAAGGCCTCACGGCCCTCCATCCAGAACAGGTAGGCGTGCCTACCGGGGAAGACCGACTGCATGGCCTCCAGGTCCTCATCCGGCGTCTGGTGTGCGCAGAAGACGAATTCGCCGTCCAGGAAGGGATCAGTGGCCAGGAGGCCGCTGATGATGCTCGGGTAGGAGTGCTCGCTGGCCTCCATGAACACAACGGCCGGAGGAACGGCGAGACTCTCGGCGAGCTCCCGGGGCAGCCTGTCGATGGACTGCCATGGCCCGCTCCTGAGGGCGATCCCGTCGGGCATGTAGACGGACAGGGTCGAGAATGCGAAGAGGCCTGCAACGGCATAGGCCGCAGCCTCACCCCACCGCCGGACGGCCCGCGCAAGGCCCGCCGCGCAGAGGAGGGCGAACGGGGGCAGGGCGGAGTAGTAATGTCTGGGACCGTAGTCTATCGAGGCGGAGTAGTGGACGAACATGAACGGTGCGAACATGAGGATCGAACCCGCGAGGAGCCACCACTTCCTCCCCTCCCTCCCCCGGGTGAGTGCGAAAAGCGGGGGGAGGAGGGAGAGGAAGGGCCATCCGAGGAGGATCGTGCTGCCCGTGCCGGCCTGCTGCGCAAGGTTCAGGAGCCCGCGGAGCGGAGTATGGGAATGATCGCCGTACTCGGGGAACCATGCCTTGTCGGGGCCGAACCCGATCAGGCTCCCGCCCCTCGCGAGGTTGTAGGCCGGAGTCAGCGGGTCGCCCGTGTAGAAATCGTTCGAGGCCAGGAGGAAGAGAACCGGAGGCAGCGCTCCCGCAGCGATGCGCAGGAGGACTGGGATTGACCTCGATCTCATCTCGAGGACCAGGGCGAGCGTGATCGTGACCGCCCAGGGCAGGACAGTGTAGGGTTTCGTGCACAGCGAGAGACCCAGCAGCAGACCCGCCCCCGCCTGCAGCAATCCCCCCCGCGCCTCCTGGACGCTTCGCACCAGGAGGTACGAAGCCCAGACCACGAGCGCGAGCTCCGTGTTGTGCGCCATGTGCGTCGGGGCCATGAACAGGAAGAAGGGGGAGGCAGCCATGAAGAGGAGGCCGACCCTCGCGGTCGTACGCCCGGCGAGCCTCCTGAACAGGAGGAAGGCTCCCGCCAGCGCGAGGGCACCCTCGACCGGTCCCATCAGCGGGCTGATCCCCGCCCGGGTGAACGGCGCCATCAGCATGGAGTGGATCGGAGTGTACATGACGAACCAGCGGTCTTCCCAGAAGATGAAGTGCCTGAACGGGAACAGGTCCCTGGGAACCTCCATCTGCGGAGCCGGCGCAGAGCCTTCGCCGCGGGCGTAGATCATGCTCTGTATGTAGTATCCTGCCTCGTCCCCCCCCTTGGGGATGCCTTCGAGCGGACCGTATGCCGTCCAGACCGTGAATGCGAGCACGGGCAGGCAGACAGCTGCGAAGAACGCCGTATCCGGCAGGCGGTCCACCAGCCTCCTGAGGAGGGTGTAGAGTCTCGTGTCACCGCGCATGGATACGGCCAGCAGCAATGCGGCCGGGGCCAGGGTGACGAGTTGCACGGCCTTGTCGGCCGGACCTCCCAGCCTGTGCCCGGAGTTCGCATAGACGGCGAATGCTAGAAGCAGGACCAGGCTGGCTGCGAGCGGGAACCTTCTCACATCAGTATCTCCTGCCTGCCAGCGCCGTGCCCAGCGCCGAGACCGAGGCGGGTGCGATCAGCATCAGGTCGGGGAGGACCAGCAGACCGGCCCGCAATCCCCTCGAACCGCCCGCGCGGACCATGCGGCAGAGAAACGGAGCCTGCACCAGGAAGGCGGCCAGGAGAGCCGAAAGGCCGACCGGGAGACCCCAGCCCGCCCCCGCGGCCGAAGACGCGAAACCTGCCAGGGCGGCCCAGGGCAGGACGGCACCCGAGAGGACGGGCAGCATCTCGCCGAAGGAGGCCACGCTTATCGAAGGTGCTCCCCTGTCCTTGCTCCTGCGGAGGATGTAGAGGGCCTTTGCCTTCATCATCCGCCACTCGTAGGAGAGGAGGGAGCGGAGCGTGTATTCGCGCAGATGGAGCACCTCTATCTCTGGTGCGATGACTATCCTGCCGCCGGCGGCCCAGAGGCGCTCCGAGAAGTCGGCGTCCTCGATGGTCGCCCCTGCGATGTTCTCGTCGAATCCGCCCAGGCTCGCGAACCGCTCCCTGGAGACGGCGAAGAAGAACGTCCCGCAGCCCTTGATGTGCGGACCCCTGATCCGGCGTGTGAACGTGTAGTGGTAGTAATAGTTCTTGTAGAATGTCGCCGCGCCGGTCCCGGGTGCCTCCGGACCGTAGACGGCCTGCACCGCGTCGGCCCCCGGCATGCGACTCTCGAGCATCTCCCGCCAGCCGGGCGGCGGCACCGCGTCGGCGTCGAGGAAGAGGATCCATCCGGTGGAACTGGAATTAGCGCCGGTGTTCCTGGCTCCCGCGGCTCCGGGCCGGCCCTCCGACTCCAGGATCGTGACACCCGTCGACTCGAGGACTCTCCGGGAGCCGTCGGTCGAGCGGTCATCGACTGCGACCAGGGCGTCATCCGGCCGCAGCCCGCCCCGCACGGCCGAAAGCACCCTGGCGAGACTCGCCTCGCCGTTGTGGACAGGGACCACTACTGTCAGAGCGGGCACGCTACCTCTTCCGGCGGCTCTTCCCGAGCTGCTCCGAAGCCATCATGAGGAGGCTCCTGGCTCCGTGCCACACCGCCCTTAGCTGGAACGGGGAGGTGATGTTCCTGAAACGGTACCACAGGAACGCCGGCCTGAAGAAGTATCTGATGTAGGCGAGCCGGCGGAGTTCCATTATCTGGTCGCCCGTCATCGTGAAGGGAACGAAGCAGGGTCTGTCCAGGAGCATGCCCTGGTCGTTGAGGCGGCTGCTCATCGTGCCGTACTTCCCCTGTTCGACCCCCCTGAAGAGAGGGGTGCCGGGGAAGGGGGTGATGGGGAAGAACTCCACGGTGAAGCTGCCGAGCTTCTTTGCGAACTCGATCGTCTGGAGGCCTTCCGCGAAGGTCTCGCCCGGGATGCCGAAGATGTATGTCGTATGCGTCTTGATGCCCACGCTGTGGGCCAGCCTGACGGCATACTCTATCCGTTCGACCTTCTCCCGCTTCACCAGGGTGTCCAGATTCTTCTGCACGCCGCTCTCGACGCCGAAGTTGATGCACCAGCAGCCCGCTTCGCTCATCGCGCGGAGGATCTTCTTGTCCACGGAGTCCGCCCTGCACGAGCACCACCAGCGGACATTGAGCCCGCGCCTCTTCATCTCGTCGCAGAACGCGTAAGTGTGGGCGTGGCTGTAGGTGAAGTGCTCGTCCCAGAACTTTATCTCCCGGGCTCCGAACCTCTTCACATAGTACTCGATCTCGTCGACGACCCGCCTCGGATCGCGGAGCCTGAGCCGCCGTCCGTACATCTTGTAGCAGTAGATGCATGTGCCGTTGCATCCCCTGCTCGCCAGGGTCTGCATCACCGGAACGGTCGAGACCTGCTCGAAGCTGGGGAAGTAGCGCTCGATCTCGCAGAGGTCGACAGCCGGGAACGGAAGGGAATCGAGGTCTTCCACGAGCGGTCTCGCGCCGGTCCGGAGCACCTCTCCGGAGGGCTTCCTGAAGACCAGCCCGCGTACCGCGTCGAGGCTCCCGCCCTTCGCCACCGTGTCGATCATCTCACCAGCCGTGATATCGCCCTCTCCGACAACCACGACGTCGAGGGAACCGCACTCCGAGAGCAGCCTCTCGGGCATCGCGGTGGCGCCGTGTCCTCCGATGAAGGTGAAGATGGATGGGTTGTCCTGCCTGACGGCCTCGATGAAGGGGGCGGCCTTCTGCCAGAGCAGGCTTATCACGTAGACGCCCAGGGCCTGGGCGCCGAACTCCGCCACGCGCTTGCGCATCGCATCGCTCGAATGGAAGAAGCCCTCGAGGTAGATGACCTCGTGACCGCGCTCGCGAAGGACTGCGGCGATGTACTGCATGCCGGGGGTGGGCCAGCAGCCGGCTATTCCCCTCGTATCGTTGGCCCTTATGTCATCGGGTCCCCACGGGGGGACTACAAGCGCAACTCGCATCTGCAGACCTCTTTCACGACAGGTCGTCGAATATGGTTCCCTCCCGCCGGCCCTGCCAACGCGCGGCGGGTTCCCCGGAGTACAGCCCGGATGCTATACTGAACCTGCCGAGAACGGGATGCACCGGTCCCCGGACCGCGGCAGCGCCGTCCGGCGGGAAGCCCGTTCGAGAGGAGTGCTCGTGATCATAGAGGGATTCTGGGAGTTCGCGAAGACGACCGTCATCGTTATAGCTGCGCTCTTCGCCCTGCTGATCGTGATGCTCGCGCTGCCGCATTCCCCCTTCAGGAGGGTCTTCCTCAGGGCCGCGGCGTGGCTCCTCGGTGCGGTGACGCTCGTTTCTCTCGTTTACATCATCAGCCCTGCGGACCTGCTGCCCGACGTCATCCCGCTCATCGGCCAGATAGACGATCTCGGCGCACTCGTCGGGGCTGTCTCTGCGGGGATAGCCGCAGCAGCGGCGGCCGTGGGTTCGAGGCGGGAGCCTCCTCCTGCCGGACGACCGAATGAGATCGTGGTCGAGCCCCCGGAGCAGGAACCGGAGGAGTAGACCCCGCATGTTCCGGGCAAGCTCCTGCCGGTCACCAGAGAGGCTCGTGACGGATATACTTACAGCAGGGGGACATCTCACGGACGCGCCGGTCGGGCCTCCTGCCAGCGCATGCAGGGGACGCAGCAGTGCGGGGAGCCTGGAGCCCGGGCTCGACCGGGACCGGGCTGTTTGAAACGGACAGGGAGGTACAGTCTTGGCCAGATCCTACAGGTACAGGTTCGGAGGGGCTGCTGCCACGCTCGTGACGAACGTCAGGCGGCTGGCGGAGGCCAACGGAGTGGGATTCGAAGGGGACGACAAGGCAGGGGAGATCGAGGGGATGGGCGTCAAAGCCTCATACGACGTATCAGGTGACATAGCCACCGTGACCGTGCACCGGATCCCCTTCATCATCTCCTGGGGAAGGGTCGAGTCCGAACTGGACAGTGCGGCCCAGAGCTGGGGGGCGACCCGCCTGACCTGACGCTCCGGCGATGGATTCCGGACCGCTGTCAGTGCTTTTCATCCTCGCAGGGGGTCAGTGGCAGGAGTCTGCGCGGGCGCATTCGCCATCTTTCCGCCTGGAAACACCAGCTTTCATCCGGGGCTTGTATCGGCCCCCTCGATCGGGTAAACTCCCCGGGGAGGAGCATCGCCGCGCTGCCCCCGGGCAGTTTCGGAACGGTGATCTTGACCGGACTGCGCAGGAAATGAAATGATTCGCAGTCGGGGGAACAATTCACAGAAGGAGGACCAATGAAGTATCGTCTTATGCTGGTTATGCTTGTCCTTGCCGGAGCGGCGTCCGCCCTCCCTTCCTGGTGGGGCACCAGAGGCCTCAACAGGATAGTGGATGCGCGTACTGTGGGAGCCGGCAAGTACAACGTAGGCCTCTTCACCCACCTCGGGATCTCGGGTGACGAGCGCACGGCGGAAATAGGCGGAGAAGAAACCCAGATCACCAACACCGAGTACGACGGGACCGCCTACATCGTGACCGGTTTCGGTCTCGGACGCGCAGCCGAACTCGGGCTCCGTGTCAACTACCTCGTCAACCAGATGAAGAGGGACAGCGAGAGCGCCGAGATCTCCGGCGACTGGGAGGGCGACGACGGCTTCAGCGAGGCTACGGCCTCCCTCAAGCTGAACCTCAACCCCTCCTCGAACTCCATCTGGTTCGGCATCATGCCCTGGGCCTCGTTCGCCATGTATGACGGCGGCAACAGCAGCCACGTCGTGAACGGCGACGGCTGGGACGGCATCTGGCTGAACGACGAGGGCATCTTCGAGCTCCGCAGGCCGATGATCAACTCGGGCGCATTCAGCTACGGCGCCAACCTCCTCACCACCTTCAACATGGCTCCCGCGGCCCTGCACCTCAACCTCGGCTACCACATGTTCAACCAGTCCTTCGAGTACACCGACGTCCGCTACAACGCCGACCACGAGATCACCGCAACCGAGGATGTCGACATCGAAGTCGAGGATGCAGTCCTCTATGCGGGCGCCGGAATCGAGTACCCGCTCGGCACGACCACGCTCTTCCTGGAGGGTGAGTGGCGCCATTTCCTCGACCGCGACTACGACCCCGGCGACGGTGAAGACTACAGCAACATCATACAGCTGGCCCCCGGAGTCCGTTTCAACAACGACGGGCTGGCCATCGACGTGATCGGATCCTTCGCGGTATCCAGCTTCAACCCCGAGTGGTCCGACCTCGGACATGGGATCTTCCAGGGTGGAAGCACTCCCTCCATCGAGCAGAGAGCGGATCTCGCGCCGTTCCCCCAGGGCTACGCCCCCAAGATGGGCATCGGCGTAGGCCTCTCCTATACGGGAACCTTCAGGAACCCGCCTGCCTCCATCGGCGGCAGGATATACGACGCCGAGACCGGTGAGGCTCTCGACGGAACCGTAACCACGTCCAGGGATGACGTGGATCCCGTCAGCACCACCCAGTCCGGCGCCTATGCGATGGAAGCCTCCCGCGGCGACATCACCCTCACGGGTTCCGCCGATGGCTATCTCCCGATGAGCGAGTCGATGGACCTGGCCTCCGGCGGCACCTACCAGGTCGACTTCCCGCTCACCAGGATCGCTACGTCGGGCATCGTCACAGGCACGGTCACCGACGCCTCGAGCGGCCAGCCTCTGGATGCCATGGTCGCAAGCGGCTCCGTCCAGGTCCAGACCGCTGCCGACGGCAGCTACTCCATCGAACTCGCCTCCGGCAACAGGAACCTCACTGCGTCGGCCTCGGCCTACGGGTCCGAGTCCGCTGCAGTCAACGTTCCCGCCGGCAGCTCGACCGTGCATGACTTCGAGCTCGACCTCGTGGTAGACTTCGACAAGGTCTACTTCGACCTCGACAGCTCCGTCCTAAGGACCGATGCGAGAACCGCCCTCGACGAGATCGCAGCCTTCCTGACAGCCAACCCGGGTGTCAGCGTGACCATCACGGGCAACACCTGCGACCTCGGCGAGGAGGACTACAACGACGCCCTCGCGGATCGCAGGGCCGAAGCCGTCCGCGACTACCTCGTCTCGAAGGGCGTGAGCGAGAGCAGGCTCCAGACCGTCAGCTACGGCGAGTCCCGCCCCGACGCTCCGAACTCCGACGAGGAGCACAGGTCCCTGAACAGAAGAGCCGAGTTCGTAATCCTCGGCAGATAGAACTGATACTGTTCCCCGGGGGGGCGGGAGCGATCCCGCCCCCTCTCTTTTTCCGCAGAGTTTGCTCATCGCCTGTTTCGATGCGAGATTCGGACTCGACCGGGTTCCGTTGACCGAACCTTCGACCGGAGGCGGGCGGAATGATAAGACCATCTGACCTCTACTCCTTCATCGAGAGCAACTTCGAGTTCCTCCTCGCCGTAGACGCCTCCGAGAGCATCCTCCACGCCAGCCGCCTCCTCTGCCGGAGCTGCGGGCCGGGTGAACTCGCCCACGAGTCCCGCAATCTCTCGCAGGTGCTCACCCCTCCCTCGCTCAAGAGCTTCCGATCGGGGATGGCCCTTGCCAGGGAGGGCCAGAGGAGGCTCGCCATTTACTCCCCGAAGGAGTTCCCGGGTTGCGAGATCCCTCTCAAGACAGGTTACGCGGAGAGCTCGGGGGGCGGCATCTGGATCTTCTTCGGCTCTCAGCTGGACGGGATCAACAGGCAGACGGACTATGACCGCGAGGAGAGGATCAAGGAGCTGGCCTGCCTGTACGCCGTGGCGGAGTGGATAGAGATCTCGAGCGGGGTGAGGGAGTTCTTCACGAGGCTGCCCGACTACCTGAGCAAGGGGATGATCTATCCGGGGCAGGCTATGGTCTACTCCGCCTACCAGGGGCAGGAGTACGGACAGATGCCGCCCGGAGAGCACTACATCTCGGTCAAGCTGCTCTCCAACCAGCAGATAGCGGGGGAGATAAGGGTCGGCTACGCCAATCCCGGACTGGAGCTGCTCCCCGAGGAGCAGCGCATGCTGAGCGAGATAGGCAGGATGCTGAACCTGGCCCTGGAGCGCAAGGATCTCCGCGACAGGATGATCCTCAAGCAGGAGGAGGAGGCCGCGTTCACGCAGCGGTTCGCCGAGATGCAGACCGAGATCGAGGCCCGCACCCTCGAACTGGAGCAGCAGAAGGTCAGGCTGGAGAGGATCAACAAGTATCTGGACAGCGTGAACCGTGGCTGGAGCGAGTCCGCATCCCGACTCGACTCGATGTTCCGGGCCATACCCGACGATGTCGCAGTCATAGACCTCAACCGCAACATCGTGATGACAAACCGCAAGGACACCGCCTCGGAGGGGAAGTGCTATACGAGCTTCTTCGGCGCGTCGGTGCCCTGCAGCGACTGCAGGCTGTCCCGGATCATACGGGACAAGGCGCCGATCGTTCACACGATCAAGGCAGGGGAGAGGTTCCTCGAGGTCCATGCGATCCCGGTCTTCGACCATGACCAGGAGGTCGAGGGCATAATCGAGTTCTACAGGGACGTGACTCTCGAGAAGACCTACGAGCAGCAGATCCAGCAGGCCGACAAGCTGGCGTCCCTGGGGCAGCTCGTGAGCGGGATAGGGCACGAGATAAACAACCCCAACCAGTTCATCCGGGGGAACATCAAGATCATCCGTCAGGCCCTGGAGGACATGCTGCCGATCGTGGACGACTACGCGGCATCCCACCCCGATCTCAAGATCGCAAGGCTGAAGTACGATTTCTTCCGCAGCAACGTACTGACGCTCGTGGACGACATGGCGCACGGATCCGAGAGGATCAAGGGGATCGTCGAGGGACTGCGCAACTTCGCCCGGAAGGACGAGGGGCTACTCATCGACAGGGTGGATGTGAACACCCTGATCCAGGCTGCGGCCAGGCTGGTGGCCAACGAGGTGCACAAGCACGCGGAGATCTCTCTCGAACTCGACCCCGGGCTGCCCACCTTCGACGGGAACGCTCAGAAGATCGAGCAGGTGATAATAAATCTGCTCGTGAACTCCGCTCAGGCTATGCCCGACGACCGCAGGGGGTTGATCTCGGTGAGGACGAGGCAGGAGGACGGACGGATCGTCATCGAGGTCGAGGACGACGGCAGGGGGATGAACGAGAAGACCCTGAAGCAGATCTTCGATCCCTTCTTCACCACCAAGAGGGCGAAGGGCGGCACGGGCCTGGGCCTCCCCATCGCCTACAGGATAATCGAGGAGCACGGAGGAGCCATCTCGGTCACGTCCACTCCCGGCGAGGGCACCAGGTTCACCGTCCGGATACCCCCGAAAGCCGGACAGCCGGGTACCGACCCGAAGAAGGCGCAGTCCGCCGGAGAGGAGTCCTGAGTGGGTGATCTCGCAAAGGTTCTGATAGTCGACGACGACGCGGCAGTGACCAACTATCTGATGGTGTTCCTGGTCCAGAGCGAGAGGTTCGACCCCGTCGTCACGAACGACTCCCTGTCCGTCCCCGGGATGCTCGACGCGGAACAGCCCGACCTGGTGATCCTCGACATGGACATGCCCGGACTCAGCGGTGTGGACATCCTCCGCCACATCCACGACAAGGGCATGAAGGTACCCGTCATAATCCTCACCGGCGTCAGCGACGTCGACCTCGCCGTCAAGGCGATGAAGCTCGGCGCCTTCGACTATCTGACCAAGCCTGCCGACGACGACAAGCTGCTCGAGACCATGGACAGGGCGATCGAGCACCACGCCCTCAGCTGTTCCCTGGACGGCCTCGCAGTGGACCTGTCGCGCGAGGACCTGGCGTATCGAGCCGCGTTCGATCCATTCGTATCGTGCGAACCCTCGATGCTGATGCTCTTCCACCAGGCGGAGCGGATCGCCGCCGGCGACTCCCCTGTCTTCATCCAGGGGGAGCACGGGACGGGCAAGGAAGCCCTCGCCAGGGCCATCCACAAGGCCAGCAGGCGCAGGGGGTGCCCGTTCGTGGCGTTCGACGCAGCTGCCGTCCCGGCGGAGGATCTCGCTGCGGAACTCTTCGGGCGGGTCAGGGACTTCAGCGGCCGGGAGGAGGACAGACCCGGCTTCCTGGAGGCGGCAGCGGGCGGGATCCTGTTCCTGAACAGCATCGAACGGCTCTCACTGCCCGTACAGGTCAGGCTCCGCAGGGTCATCCAGAATGCGGAGTTCTACAGGGAGAGGTCCGCCGAGACGAGGAGCATCGACGTCAGGCTGATAGTCTCGACGACTGCGGATCTGGCTGCCGAGGAGTACAGGGACAGCTTCTCCCGCGATCTCCTGTACCATCTCATGGTCAACTCTATCCGGATCCCGCCGCTCAGGGAGCATCCCGCGGACATTCCCCTGCTTGCCGAACACTTTTCGAGAATTGGATCGGAGAAGAGAGGCGGACCGTCCACCCGGCTCTCGGCGGAGCTGCTCGCAGCCCTCGGCAATTACGACTTCCCGGGGAACGTCGAGGAGCTGGAGACGATCGTCTCGTACTGCATCCTGAACTCCGAACCGGGGGCGGAAGCCGGTCCGGAGAGCCTGCCTCCATTCATCCTGGTCAGGATGATGGGGATGAAGGCCGGTCCGGCCTTCATCCCGAGGAAACTCCGGGACGTCATCGTCACTCACATCGGACAGACTCTCTCGTTCTACGGCGGTGACGAGGCCCTCGCCTCGGCGGGGCTGGGTCTCTCCGTCGCCGGGATGCAGAAGCTGCTTGCGGACGGCGGGACCGGAGCCGTCACACCTCCCTGAGCGTGATCCTGGTCACGCAGAGGATGAAGCGGCTGTATTCGACGGTGTAGCCCTGCTCTGTCGAGAGCTCCAGCGTGCTCACGCTGTCGAGGACGTCTGAGGGAACCATGTAGACGAGGAGCGCCTCGCCGGAGTCCGGTGAAGGCAGCCCGTCCTGCGAGAACCAGCGCCTCCAGCTCCCCCACAGGGCGTCAACCTCTTCGATGTCCACCACGTCACGCGACCACTCGTACAGCAGGGACAGCATGTCGACCTGCTCCACGACAGAGTTCCTCATCAGCTCGAGCGGGTTCTCCAGTACGCCTGCCGAAAGCGGCAGGATCGAGGGTCCCGCGCAGGATGGGATTATGAGTGCAACGGGCATGTCCTCGAAGCCCTCGGCCACGTCGACGCCCAGGGCCCTCGGCTGCACCGGGAGGACGGCGGGGTCCACGGTGCATTCGTAGTAGACGAACCTGTCGACGAATCCTTCGGCCGTGCGGATTGTCATGCTCTGGGGCACCCTCCAGCCGGTGGCGTCCCATCCGTCCACGATCGCGGGGTGCACCCTCTCCGTTACCGACGAGGGATCAATGTCCAGACCGGCCCATTCGGCCGAGATCTGCCAGATGGCCGACCCGGCGGAAGGCACCGGCCAGGTCGACAGGATCATTCCTGAAGCGGCCTCGACCGTGAAGCGTCCCGTGAACGGGGGACCGTAGAAGTAGACTACTGGAGCCCTCTCCACCATCGGGTCATCGGGCGGGTACTGCGTCACCGGTTCCATCAGGCTGCCGGGATGCGTCTCGAGGAGGGCTTCGGTTCCGGAGGCGACGAGGACGCCCCATTCGTGGACCTCGACGACAGGCATCTCCCTGTCCTCGGAGGAACACTGGGCCGTGAGGGTCGCGGCGAGGATGGAAAGGATTATCTCTAGCACTTTCTCTGACCTCCCTGGTATCTCTGCCCAGGGTGATACCCCGGGCTCCCGGGTCTATTCCCATGCATCCAGGTCGAACTCGGCTACGACGGGGGCGTGGTCCGACGGTTTTTCCCAGCTCCTCGGCTCCCTGTCGATGAAGCACGAGACGGCCTTCCGTTCGAGGGCCGGCGAGACCAGGACGTGGTCGAGGCGCATCCCCGCGTCCCTCCGGAAGGATCCCTCCCTGTAGTCCCACCAGCTGAAGATCCTCCCCTCCGGGTTGAACCGCCTGAAGAGGTCCGTCATGCCCGAGGCGAGAAGTCCCCTGAACCGCGATCTCTCCTCGGGATGGAAGCAGATGTGGCCGTCCATGGCCACCGGATCCACGACGTCGTCATCCCCCGGGGCAACGTTGAAATCCCCCGCCAGCAGGAGTGGCGCGCCTTCAGGGAGAGCCGCGCACTCCCGTTCCAGATCCTCGAGGAACCGGAGCTTGTCCGGGAAGCGTATGCCGGTCGGATCGCCACCATTGGGCACATAGACGTTCATGAGCGTGATGCCCGCCGCGGAGACCTTCAGGACTCTCTTCTGCTCCGGCAGGAACCCTGATGCGAGACCGCCTTGCAGGACCGAAGGCTCCGGCCTGGAGATGACGGCGACACCGTTGAGCGCCTTCTGGCCGGCCTTCCTGACATGGAAACCCCTCTCCTCGAAGGGGGCGGAGGGGAAGAGGGAGTCCTCGACCTTCGTCTCCTGCAGGAGGAGGATGTCGGGCTCCCTGGAGTCGATCCAGGAGAGCACATGGGGCATCCTCGACCGGATGGAATTCACGTTCCAGCTCGCTATCCTGATTTTCATCAGGCCTCCCGTCGCAGTCCGCAGGACTATAAGCAAACCCGTGCCGCCCGGGCGGGAGACAGGCCCCGCGTGTATGTTCCCCCCCATGGAATCGCCCAGGCTCGAGGCAATGCTGGTAGCACTGATCCTGATCTCTGCAGCTGCGATCAGGACCGGCGTCGCCATCCGCAATCCGCTGCCCGCAGGCGACGGGGTCGCATCGGAGCTGGAGATGGCGCGGAATCTCCTTGACGGCCGCGGTTACTCGACCCAGCGGAAATGGACCCTCTACGACCCTTCGATGGAGGACTTCAGGCCCGAGGGGAACAGGCAGCCCGCGATGTCGACCATCCTCGCCCTGGTCTTCGCCGTGGTGGGAGCCTCCTTCCGGGCAGCCCAGGCTGTCGCTCTCCTGATCGGCATGGGCGCCCTGCTCGCGGCATGGTGGTGGGCGCGGAGGGCATTCGGGCGGGCAGCCGCCCTGGCCGGGCTTGCCTGGCTCGCTCTCGACCCGGCGATGATCTGGTTCTCCACGCAGCCCGACAGCCTGATGCTCTTCACCGGCCTGTTCTTCCTGGTTCTCGCGGCAGGTGTCGACAGGGCGCCTTCGGTAAGATTCTCCGTGACCGCAGGGCTGCTCGCGGGGGCGTCGTTCCTCGCGAGAACGCAGGGCCTCGTCTTCGCCATGTCGGTCGGGTTGTGGATACTGTTGCGGGGCGGAAGGATGCGCCTCCGGAGCGCACTCGTGTTCGCGGCTTCGTTCCTCGTGCTCGCCGGCCCGTGGTTCCTTCGGAACGCGGATGCCTTCGGCTCCCCCCTCTACTCCCAGAACGGACAGTTCCTGCTGAACGAGAACCACTGGGCGGCGTGGGAGGTTCGCAGCACGGCTCCCGGCCCGCTGGACATGCTGCGCCACCAGGGTCTGCCGGCGGTCGCTTCCGCTGTTGCGGCCGGGGTCCTCCGGGTGCTCGAGCCCCTGACGACGGGAACCCTCCACAGGGGAGAGGTCTTCGGCTGGCCGCCCCTGATCCTGTTCACCGCCTGCTCCATATTCGCGCTCCGCGACCCCCGGAGGCGCAGGAGGATGCTGCTGCCCGCCTTCGCGTCGATCCCGATGATCGCGAGCCTGGTCCTGCACGAACATTCCGGCAGGTACCTCGCCTTCATGACGGTCTGCGTGGTGTGCCTGGGGATGGCCGGCGCCGAAGACCTGATCCGGTCTCCCGGGCTCGGCCGGAGGTCCCGGCTCGCGCTGGCGGCCCTGGCCGTCCTGCCTCTGGTGCGCCCGCTCTCGACCGTGCTAGGAGCGGACTCGAGGGCGCGCGCGGCCGAGGCAGCCGAGGTTTCGTCCTGGATATCGTCGCACTCCGATCCCTCGGACTGGGTCGTGACATTCCCCAACGTCGAGCTGCTCGTATGGGACTACCGCAGGCCCACGCTCACCATGCCCAACGACTACGAGATGCTCCTGTGGCCCTGCCTGGAGGAGCACGGGGTCAGGTTCGTCGTCGTGGATTCCGACCTGCCCGGGATGAGACCCTGGCTCTCGACCAGGTGGAGGCGTGGTCCGGGGGAGGGAGGGGATGGCTGGGAGACGGTCGATCCCCCGCCGTTCCTGCACGAGGTGCATCGGAGCGCCTCCGGGCGGACGATCGTCTACGAATGGTCGGGCCGGGTCCCGGACGGATTCATGTCTGTCGAGAACCTGCCGAGGGACAACTGCAGAGCCCTGCCCCCGGAGTAGCGGCAGCGGGTGGGAGGACCCGGACAAAGTTTCCGCAGGAGTCGGGTCCCGCCCGGTGATCAGCTCAGGATCTTCCGGGCCTCCTTGAAGAGCTGCTCGCGCTGCCTCCCGATGATCTGCATCACATCAGCCCTGGTCATGCCCGAAGCCTCCCCGAAGCCCGTGAGCATCTCGACCTCCTCGGAAGACATCCGGCCGTCGGCCAGGACCATCCGCGACATGGCTCCGAGCAGCTCCCTCGTCTCCGCAGGCGTGGACGGCGTTGGCAGGGTGCGCTCTCCCGCCCTGACGGAGGCCGTGATCTCGGTCACGGATCCGGCCGGGATGCCCCGGGATGCTGCGAAGGAGGCCAGGAGCTTCTCCTCGGAAGGATCCAGGACACCGTCGGCGAACATCACGCCCGCCATGGCCCCCAGCAGAAGGTCCGGCGGTACGAGGGAGGCCCGGGCGAAAGCGTTCACGGCCTGTGGGTTCATCCGCGAGGCCTCGAACCTGCCCGTCGATGCCAGCACCCAGTCCTGCCCTCCGTCGTTGAGGATCCTGCCGCAGTAGTCGCAGTTGCCGGATTCGCCGCCGGTGTACGGTGCGCCGCAGGCCTGGCAGTGCGAGGACAGGAAGGATCGCACCTTCTGGGTCGCCACCCCGCTGTTCCTGACCAGATGGTAGACGACAGGCCGGATGGTCCTGTCTCCGGCGTTCCTGATCCTGCCGTCGGGATTCCTTCGAGCATTCCGGCCCGACCAGCGGATGAGGACCTCGATGTGGTCCTGCTCACCGCTGCCCTCCGCCGCGGGCTCGATCCTCTGGATCTCGACCGCGCCTACCGCCGCGTCCTTGAAATAGAGCCACCATCCATCCTCCGACGAGAACCTGAGGCTCTCCTCGAAGGTCGGGATGAAGGCCGGCAGGGCGACCTTCCGGAGCGGGTCGGACCCGCCCTCGAAATGAGCCCTCATCATCCGCCAGAAGATGACGGATGCCCTGTCCTCGATGTGCTGCAGGTTGAAGGCGGGGTCGCGCCCGATCATCGCCGTGTATCCGGGGATCACCGAGGGGTCGGATGCCGTCCCCCACTCGATCGACTGGGTTATCTCGGCCAGGACCCAGTCGTACTCCCCGCTCGTCACTACGGAGTCGCAGTTCTCGCAGGCTCCCGCGTCGCTCAACTCCAGTGCCGCTCCACAGTTCGGGCAGACTCCCTCTATGAGCCCGCCGTTCGCCAGTGTGACCGCACCGGGCTTCCTGAGGAAGCTCCAGTACTCCGTGAAGGGCTCCGAACCGTTCTCCCTGATGACGCGTCCCGTGGACGTATCCAGGTCCCGGTCACGGCCCCGGGCGTCTATCTCGACGTGTATCGTATCGAAGACCGCATCCGACTCGATAGCCACTATCGCGGAGGAAACCACGGAGGCGTCCTCGATGACGTTCCTGTAGCCCTCCCCCCTCATGAGGTCCATCTGCATCGAGAAGCGCTCCCTGATCCCGTCCGAGACGAAGCGACCCACCCTGGAGAGCTCCTGGTTCGACCAGGCGGACTGCACTTCGAGGAAACCCCTGCCGACCTTCTGAAGGAACAGGGAGGGATCGAACGAAGGATCACGTTTTTTCAGGGCTTCGATCCGCTGTACCAGATCGTCCTGTTTCCTGACGGCAGCTGCGCGACCGGCCTTCTCGATCGTCCTGTACTGGTTGCCGGTCCTTGCAGTCCTGCCCGCCTTGGAGACGACGATCACGCCGACCACGAGCAGCGGTACCCCGATGAGCGGCTGTCTGAAGGCGAGCTGGATGAGCCAGAAGACGAGGTATCCGATCCCGTCGCCGCCCCCGATTCCTCCACCCCCGCCGCCTCCTCCGCCGCCGCCGTAGCTCTGGCCGCCCCCGGCTCTGGCGAACGCATCCGCCGGGAGGAGGATCATCATCGCGATGGCTGCCGCAAGCGCAGGGAAACGTACTGAGGCGTGTTTCATCAAATCCTCCAGGTCAGCGTGGAAGCTAGCGGAGGCGCGCTCTGCTGTCCATATCACTAGTCCGGCCGCCACCGTCTGCTATAATCAAGCCTATGTCGGAGTTGGATATGCTCATCAGACCAGTGTTTCCGGAGGGTGCGGCCCTGGCCGCCTGGGAGGCGTCTCCGGAAAGCCTGGAGACCCTGCGCGGAAGCGTGACGGTCATCGTGAACGACATCACCCGCCCTGCCGTGACCCGGGCGCTGCTCGAGCCGGTCGAGGCGGCCCTCCTGGGAAGAGCATCGGTCCTTGTCGCCACGGGGGCTCACAGGGATGTGTCGTCAACCGAGAAGGACGCCCTGCTCGGAGGTCTTTTCCGCGGAGCGCCCTGGACCTGCAACTCCCGCGGAGGAGGCGACAGGATAAGCCTCGGGCGGACCTCCTTCGGTACCGGGGTCCTGGTTCACCCATGGTTGCTCTCCTCCGACGCCCTCCTGGTGGCGGGCTCCGTGGAACCGCACTACTTCGCGGGCTTCACCGGCGGAAGGAAAGCCATCCTGCCCGGATGTGCCGCATATACGTCGATAGAGGACAATCATTTCCTGGCCTGCGCACAGGGTTCCTCGCCTGCGATCCTCGAGGGCAATCCGGTCCACGAGGACATGGAGGAGGCGGCCGCCATGGTCGAGGCTGCCGTCCGCGTCGTAATGGCCGGTTCCGTCGTCCGGGGTCGCGAGGGTTTGTACATGCGCGTGGGCGGGTTGTCGGAGACGTTCCGTGCATGCGTGGAATCCGCGAGACGAAACCTCTGCGTCGAGCTGGAGGGTCGGGCCGGCTGCCTTGTCCTGAAACCAGGGAGCGGCCTCGAGACTAACCTCTATCAGTCCATGAAGGCGGTCTACAATTTCGAGGCGGCCGTGATGGACGGAGGGACCGTGATCCTTTCCAGCGGATGTCCCGGGGGTCTCGGCGCCGACCACATGGAGCAGCTGATGATCGAATCCATGAACCCTTCGACCGGACCGGTGACGAGGGCGTCGTACAGGCTCGGCATGCACGCTGCAGCAAGGCTTTCGAGGATAAGGCGGAGGGCGGTGCTCGCGCTCCATTCCGGGCTCGATCCGGAACTCGTACGCAGGCTCGGGTTCGTGCCCGTGGAGGATCCGCATGAATTCGCCTTGCGTTCCGGTGGGTCGATCATCGAAATGGATGACGCGGGCTGCCTGACCCCGGTCATCTGCATCAGCGACCCCGCCCGCACAGAAGGGACCGGCCGCAGATGAGGCTCGAAAGCTACCGCCTTCTCATCATCCTCGTACTCGGTGCCCTGGCGTGGGTCTTCCTCATCTACAGCCACGGCCTCGTGGGCCGGCTGGAGGAGACCAACAGGGCGTCCAACGAGACCATCGCGAGATTCTGGGCAGGCACCCAGGTCCCCCTGTCCATGATCCTCGAGCAGAGGAGGATCTCTATCTGCTCTGGCTGCGGCTCCTCCGTGAACGGTTCCACAGCCTCCGACAGGTACCGCACCTACTGCAAGACGTGCGGCGCGGTGACCATCTGGCATGTCGTGGACAGGTGGACCGAGGAGGAGAGGGACATGATCCTCTCCCTCACGCGGACGCTGTTCCGGGATCTGGTGGGCAGGCTCAACTACACCACCGTGCTCTCCGACATGGACATGGTGCCCCAGGTGGTGAACGGAGAACCCCTCCCGGACTCGATCCCGGTGGAGAACATGGTCGCGTGGCGCAGTCTGATCGTGAAGCTGGACGGTTTCAACCCGCCCATACCCCTGGTGACCATCGAAGGCGACAGCATCGGATGGCTGCACTACGGCGTGGGCAACCTGACGAGCGAACTCCGGATCGTCCCGTTCATCGAGCTGGGGATGCTCGTCCTGCTGGCCGCGGTGATGCTGCTCGGCGTCCGTACCGAGCTCCGCAGGGAGAGGGAGATGTCGTGGGTCGCCTTCGCCAAGGAGACGGCACACCAGCTGAGCACTCCGATCTCGTCGCTGATGGGGTGGGTCGAGATCCTGAGGCAGCGGAACGAGGCGCACGGAGACCCGGAGATCCAGGAGTCGGTAACCTCCATGAACGCCGATCTCGGCCGCCTGAACCAGATCGTCCAGCGATACGGGGAGATGGGCAAGAAACCGAGGCTCTCTCCTGCAGACATCAACGAAGCTGTCCTGTCGACCGTTTCCTATTTCAGGGACCGCCCCGGGCTCGTATTCGAAGGTGTCTCCTTCGATACGGCCCTGGATGCGAAACAGATGGTGATGCTCAACCAGGTGCTGTTCGGATGGGTGCTCGAGAATCTCGTCAAGAACGCGCTGTCCGCCCTCAGGGACTCGCCTGCGGGCTTCATCGCGCTGAGCACGGTCGACCTGCCCGATCGAGGCGGGATGGTTGAGATAAGGATCTCCGACAACGGCTGCGGCATTCCGCACCGTGACCACAACAGGATATTCCAGCCCGGCTTCACGACGAGGCGGGGCGGGTGGGGTCTGGGTCTGACCCTTTCGAAGCGGATAATCGAGGAGTACCACGGAGGCAGCCTGAGGCTGGTCGCGAGCAGCCCCGGGAAGGGGACCAGCTTCAGCATCCTCCTGCCCGCGGTAGAGGAGGGCGGACATGCAGGGACGCACCACGATACTGTGGGTTGACGACGAGATAGACCATCTCCAGAGCCATGTGAAGTTCCTCGAGAAGCTCGGGTACCGCGTTCTCACGTCGATGAACGCACTCTCCGCTCTCGAAATGCTGAAAACCGAGAGGGTGGACCTCGTGCTCATGGACCAGATGATGGTCGGCATGGACGGTCTCGAGGCGGTTTCCAGGATAAGGGCGGACTACCATGGCCTCCCCGTGGTCATGGTGACCCAGAGCGAGGAGGAGGAGCTGATGGACAAGGCTCTCGGCGGGGAGGCGGACGACTATCTGACCAAGCCCGTCAATCCGAGCCAGATCCAGCTCGTCATCAAGAGGCTCCTCTATTCCAGGGAGCTGCGTGCGAAGCAGGCGGCTGAGATCGTCTGGGGGGAGACCTCCAGGATTCTCGAGATGCGTGGCTCCGACATGACATGGGACGACTGGACCGCTGTCTACAGGGCATGGGCGGTCCGTGATGTCAGCCTCGGAGGGCAGTTGAGCGAGGAGCTGAAGAGCATCCAGAGGGTCCGCTTCGAAGACCTCGCCATGGACTTCTCCCGCTTCATCGAGCGCAACTTCCCCGACTGGGTGCAGGGTCGCAACACACCTCTTATGCCCCACAACTTCCTCGAGCGGGTGGTCGTACCCGCGATGGCGGCCTCCCGCGAGACGGTTCTCATCGTCATGGACTGCATGAGATACGACCAGTGGCTCACCATGACCCCGACTCTGGAGCAGTTCTTCCATCTGGACACCAGGTTCATGTGCACCTGCCTCCCCTCGGCGACCCCATACAGCAGGAACTCCCTGTTCGCAGGACTCCTCCCGCGCGACATCTGGAGGTTCTACAGGTCGGACTGGATCGAGGAGTACGGTGTGTCCGGCCTCAACAAGTACGAACACGCCTTCCTGAAGGACGCGCTGCGGAGGCTGGGCGGGTTCGCCAGGCCGGAAAGCGTCTCCTTCGTGAAGATCTCGAACCAGAGGGACGGGGAGCAGCTCAAGAGGTCGCTGTCGCAGTATCTGGAGGGAGGTTTCCTCTCGATAATAATCAACTACCTCGACCACCTGACCCACGGCAGATCGGAGCTCGATCTCCTCAGGGACCTGGCCCCGGATGTGGCCAGCTTCAGGAAGCTCACCTCCACCTGGTTCGAATCCTCCTATCTCAAGGAGCTGTTCAAGACCCTGTCCGCAAGAGGGGCAACGGTGATCGTCACGAGCGATCACGGCTCGGTCCTCTGCCGGAGGCAGACCCCGGTGAAGGGTGCGAGGGGCATGTCCAGCAGCATCAGGTACAGGCTCGGGCATTCGCTCAACGCTGATCCGAAGCACTCCCTCGCCGTCAGGGAACCCGCCGTCTGGGGGCTTCCCGACGACAGTCCCAACAAGACCTATATCTTCGCCCGGTCTGACTACCTGCTGATCCATCCCGGCATGGCCCGGGAGGACATCTACAAGTTCGAGGACACCTTCCAGCACGGCGGCATCTCGATCGAGGAGATGGTGGTGCCGTGTACGGTGCTCTCGCCCAAGAAGGGTTTCTAGAGCAGTGCTGCTCGATGTCTGCGGTCTTGAACGACTGGCCCGTGAAACGGCCGGGGTCGTCCGCCCCGGGGATGCGATACTGCTCTCCGGAGAGCTCGGTGCCGGGAAGTCCGTCTTCGCCAGGGCCTTCCTGCGCGCCATGGGGGTGGAGGGCGACATCCCTTCGCCCAGCTTCATAGTCGACGCCGAGTACGCGCTCCCCGGGATCACCGTCCACCACGTGGACCTGTACCGCCTGGGAGGCTCGCGGGAGGAGCTCGAGGCCTTCGGCATACTGGACATTCTGGCTTCGGACGCGGTGTCGGTAATCGAGTGGGCCGACAGGCTGCCGCCAGGGACCGCTTCCGCCGGGTTCCTCGTCAGGCTGGATTTCACGTCCGACCCGGCGGCAAGGGAGGTGACCATTGAACGCTTCGGTCTGGCTCGGGATTGAGACCTCCTCGAGGCCCGGCTCCGTCGCGGCCGTGACCGGCGACGGGGAGGAGCTGCAGCTGGAACTCCCCGCCAGCCTCTCCACCTCCGAGTCTCTCCTGCCGGCTCTGCAGGAGCTCCTCGACCGCATCGGAACCGACGGCAGGAGCCTGGCCGGGATCGGAGTCTGCCTCGGCCCGGGTTCCTATACTGGTCTGCGGATAGGTGCGGCTACGGCCATGGGGCTCTCGTCCGGATGGGGGGTCCGGGTCAGGGGCGTGCCCGCGCTGCGCGCCATCGCATCCGCTACAGGTGCAGACGGTCCTGTCATCGCCGTGATCAGGGCGAGGGAGGGCGAGGTGTTCGCCTCCGCCTACGCCTCGTCCTCCTTCTCTTCTCCCGAGATCCTCCCTGCCGGGGTCTACGAGTGCCCGGCGGCGCTGGAGTGGCTCTCGGCGAACCCGGGTACCCTCTGTGCGGGTCCGGGTGCCTCCATGCTCGTGCCGCGCACGGGTCCGGACCTCTCGGAAGGCCCCCGGGCCTCGGTCATCGCACGGCTTGCGCGGGACATGCACTCCGAAGGCGGTCCGGACAGGCTGATCAGACCCCTGTACCTCAGGAGCTTCCGCCAGAAGGCCTCCTCTATTGTACCCTGAGCTGCACCGGGGAGTGCCCGGACACGAGGAGGCTCTCGCCAGGATAGAGAGAGCCACATTCCCGGATCCCTGGCCGGAGAAGGTCTTCGAGGAGTGCCTCCAGCCCTGGTCGGGTATCAGGACATGGGTCGCGGTCAACCGGGGCAGGGTGATCGGTTACGCCTGCGCTGCCCTCCCGGCTCCCGGAGTCCTGCACATAGCCAATCTCTGCGTGGTCCGCTCCTGCAGGAGGATGGGCGTGGGCGGGCTGCTCCTCTCGACCGCCGAGGACTGGGGAACCTCGATGGGCAGTGCGATGTGCTTCCTCGAGGTCCGGGCTACCAACAGGGCCGCTCTGAGCCTCTATTCGGCCAGGGGATACCTTCCCTTCGAGCATCTCGCCGGATACTACGGCGAGAGGAGCCACGGGCTGAGGCTCTTCCGGAGGTTGAAGCAGGACGGGCGCGGCAGGGACGGCCTGGTTCGAGCACTGAACAGGAGGCTGGGCTGCGTTCCCGCGGTCGGCGTGGTCCTCGGCTCGGGCCTCTCCTGGATAGCCGGGATCAAAGGCGAGGGCGAATCCATCCCCTGGGGGGAGCTGCCCGGCCTTGGCGGGGAGGATCTCCCGGGCCATCCGGGCCGCATCGTGACCAGCAGCTGCGGAAGGTTCCTGTTCATACTGGGGCGGAGGCACCACTACCAGGGATTCGACGGCGACGAGACGGCTCTTCTCCCCACCGCGCTCTCCGACATGGGTATCTCGACCTGGATCCTCACGAGCTCGGCCGGAGCAGTGTCCAGGCGGCTTTCGACCGGCGACGCCATGGTCTTCAGGGACCACCTCAACCTTTCCGGATGCGTTCCCTCCGTGAGGACCCGGGCGGCGGACCCGGTCTACAGCGCACGGCTTCGGTCCATAGCCGCTGAAAGGGCTCGCCTGACCGGGGCTCGCGTATCGGAGGGCCTGTTCGCCTGCGTATCGGGGCCTGCATACGAGACGGCGGCCGAGCTGGAGCTGCTCTCGAGGATGGGGGTGGGGGCGGTTTCGATGTCCACGGCCCCCGAAGCCCTGGCGCTCTCCGCCCGGGGGTGCGATGTTCTCGGCCTCGCATTCATCACGAACGAGTGCGGTCCGGGCCACGAGGTCACTCACCGGGAGGTGCTGGAAGCCCAGGAGAACCTCAGATCCGGGCTGGAACCCTTCATGTCCGGACTCCTGGAGGATGTGGGCAGGCATGCGGTACGCTGAGGCTCTGGAGTATCTCTTCGGCCGCAGGAGGCTGGGGATGAAGTACGGCCTGGAACGCATGAAGGCCCTCCTGGCGGATATGGGCTCCCCCCAGGAAGCGTTCCGGACCATCCATGTCGTCGGTACGAACGGCAAGG
Organism: Candidatus Fermentibacterota bacterium; assembly: GCA_963718745.1. Lineage (GTDB taxonomy): Bacteria > Fermentibacterota > Fermentibacteria > Fermentibacterales > Fermentibacteraceae > Fermentibacter. The sequence goes on from OY970370.1 coordinate 1,859,624, forward strand.
GCAGCACCACCGCCATGCTCGCAGAGACCTCCCGCCTGCTGGGGTTCAGGACAGGCAGGAACACCTCGCCGCACCTCCTCGATTTTCGCGAGAGGGTGGCGGTCGACTCGGAGTGGATACCCCCCGCCGCCGTGACCGAGTTCATAACATCTTCCAGGGACCTGTTCGAGAAGCACCAGGCGACCTTCTTCGAGATCACCACTGCTCTGGCTGCATGGCATTTCGCGCGCGAGGGAGTCGCCTGGGCCATCGTGGAGGCCGGCCTCGGGGGACGGCTGGATGCTACCAGGACCTTCGCGGGAGAATGCACCGTATTCACCGGAGTGGACATCGAGCACAAGAGGATCCTCGGGGCGACACGGTCTCTGATCGCCAGGGAGAAGCTCGCCATCGCCCGCAGAGGCTCGGTGCTCGTATGCCACAGGCAGCATGGGAGAGTCGAGGAGGCTGTTCGAGACGCCATTTCTGCGCGCTCTCTCGACAGGGTGGTTCCCGCAGCCGCAGATAGAGCCCCGCTCCCTGGGGAGCACCAGCTCCGCAACGCAGCCCTGGCGCTGGCGGCGGCCCGCTCGGTCTTCGACAAACCCCGGACGGAGATCGACGCCGCCTTCGAGGAGGCCTGCCGGACGCTGAAGTGGCCCGGGAGGCTCGATCTGAGGCGTGGGAAGCCCGACATACTCTTCGACGTCTCCCACAATCCACAGTCGATCGACAGGCTGTGCGTGCATCTCGAAGGACTGGGCCGGAGATCCGCCGGAGTGGTCGGCTTCCTTGCGGACAAGCCCTGGCGGCGCATGGCCGCGATGCTCAGGGGAAGGCTCGATCCCGTGGTGGCCACGACGCCGCTCTCCGACAGGCTGCTTCCCGCCGGGAGGCTTCGCACGGAGTTGATCCGGCTCGGTTTCGACGCCAGGGTTGCCGATCCCGTGGAGGCTGCGGTAGGCGAGGGAAGGGGGCTGACCCCCGATCTCCTCGTCGTGGCAGGTTCCTTTTATGTTGTAGGAGATGCGATGCTGGCGGCCTGGCGGAATGGCTGGATCGACCCGCCCACCGGCGAGGAGAGCCAGATCCTGCTGACGCCGCCCGATGCAGCCGCCGCTGAAAAGCACTAGGAAGGAAGCAAATGGCAAAGACCGACGAGACCAGAGCCGCGAAGGCGGACCCGGCAGGCGATGCGGAACAGTCACCGTTCAAGCCGCGCAACTACATCCTCTTCGCCGCAGGGCTCGCGATCATAGTCGGCGGATGGTTCCTGCTCAGGGCCGGGCACATCACGGTTGCGCCGATCATGCTCGTCCTGGGCTACTGTGCCGTCCTGCCGCTCGCGATCATCCTGAAATAGCATGACGACACGGTTCCCGGAGATTGCCGCACTCGCAGTCGTCACAGCCTGCGGATGCGGGGGAGGGGTCCGCGGGGGCGCACACTTCGATGCCCCCACGGAGGCCGACACCATGTTCGTGCAGCTCGAGGGTGGCGAGTTCGTGACCACCGCCGGGGACACCGTGATGATCCAGCCCTTCGAGATAATGCGGACCGAGGTCACGAACAGGTTTTACGCCTCGCTCGCCGGACGCGCACACCTGGATCTCCCGCCGGATCCCGGTTTCCCCGCGATGGGCGGCTACATGACGAACTTTCAGGACCATCCGGTCGTAAACGTATCCGCAATCGAGGCGGACAGCGCGGCCGACGTCTTCGGGGGGCGCCTGCCCACACTCGCCGAGCTGGAGTATGCCGCATCGAGGGGCCTCGAACGGCCGATAGCCGGGCAGTTCCCCTGGGGGTCCCTGGACCCCTCCGAAGCGGAGTTCCCCGCCAACTACCTCGCCTCCGACGACTGGGACCTCAGGAACCAGGACGGGTTCCTGTTCACCGCCCCGGTCGGATCCTTCCCTCTCTCATCCGCGGCTCTTGCCGACCTGGCCGGGAATGCAGCCGAGCTCACCCGGCCGGTGGAAGGGCGCAGCACGCTCTTCGGCGGATCGTGGCTCTCGCCCGCCGACGAACTCAGGCTGGGGACCTACTCGAGCATCGACGCGGGCGACCGCGCCCGCCACGCCGGCTTCCGCATCGTCCGCTGAGTCCATTCCAGGTTTCAGATTGTTCAGATAGGCGGGCAACTCGCTGGTATGTAACGCACTTAGTTGTATGCAGGTTTCTGCGGTACGCAGCACGGTTCCTGGAGGGAAATACAATCAGGCCCTCTCGCTGTCCGCCACTCCAGTTCCGCGAGGCGGAACTGGTACGTAGCACGACAGCATGGTTCCAAAAGGAATGACGCACGGGCCCTTTCGCGATCAGCCAGTCCGTGTAGTCGCAGTATGGCTGATCACTGACGGGCCTGGTCGTTTCTGCCTTTGCAGAAACGACCGATGCGAAAGTGCGTGCATGTCATTACAGAGCACGGTTCCCGTGAGAAAGTACGCTCCGGGCCACTCATTCCGGCGTAGCCGGAATGAGCAGGTAGCACGACAGCACGGTTCCCGCAGGGAACCTGCGGAAGTGCGTGCATATCATTACAGAGCACGGTTCCCGTGAGAAAGTACGCTCCGGGCCCTTTCGCGATCAGCCAGTCCGTGTATTCGCAGTATGGCTGATCACTGTCGGGCCTGGTCGTTTCTGCCTTTGCAGAAACGACCGTGGTGGGCGAAGAGGGACTCGAACCCCCGACTTCCTGCGTGTAAGGCAGGCGCTCTAACCAACTGAGCTATTCGCCCACCGGGGATCGAAGGTATAATCCTCCGCGGAGCACCGACGCAAGAGCTTTCTTCCTGGAGGAATCCTGTGACGACACCGGGCAAGGGATCGGTATGCGACATGAAGGAACTCCTGGACGGGGTCTGTCCCGGAAGCTGCATACCGGAAACAACCCGCGCCCGGATCTACGCACGGCTGATCGAGGAGAGCAGGGCCGCCGGCAACCTCCCCACGGTGACTGTCGAAACCGATGAGGACGACTTCGCGATCCTCGCCGTCACGGCAGCCGACTGGCCTGGACTGGCGACGATCTGCCTCAGCGCCATGCAGTACCGCGGATGGAACCTGGATTTCGTCGAGGCGTTCGCCGTCACGGACGGCGATGTGCGCAGGGGTTTCGTATTTGCAGGCATCAGGGACGGCGACAAGGCCCGGCGGAGCAGGTTCGGCGAGGACTCGCTCATGATGCAGGGCTTCCTCGAGAAGCTGGCCGAGGGCAGATCCGACACGCTCTCCCTCATGGCACGCGCGTCCGAGAGGCTCGAGATCTATGAGAAGGTCAAGGCGCAGGTCAAGGCTCATTTCAAGGACCGGCCGGTACCGGAGGCGCTGGGCGGACCGAACGGCGAACTGATCCTCTTCATCTCCTCGAGGTCCGACGAGTATCTGCGCGAGAGGAAGCCCGAGGATCTGGCCCACATGGTGATCACGAACCTCGAACTGGTCCAGGGCGTGAGGGCCAGGAGGGGCAGGGCGTTGTTCAAGATCCGCAACATCAGGACGACGCGGGAGCATCTCACCGGGATCAACATAGCCGGATACGAGAGGGACATCTCCTTCCAGGACAGCCTCACGGCCCTCAGCTTCGCCTGGCCCGGGGCGACGATCAGGCACCAGAGGCGATACACCACGGGTGACGGCATCATCTCGATCCGGATCGAGATGTCGGGTCCGTCCGGGCTGGCTGCCAGCCGCGAAGAGCTTCGGAAGATGAGCGAGACCCTCCAGAGGCTCCTCGTGAGGAACGAACTGGAGAGGCTCAAGAAGATACGCAGGTACGGCGGGCGCGAGCACTACGCCAGGGCTCTCATCCCGCTGCTTCTCAAGGAATGCGAGACCACCCGCCTGAGCCAGGTCTACATCGCCCTCGAGACTACGTCGACCTTCGTGGCCGAGCTGAAGATCCTCCTGGTCGTTTCGGCGGACGGGATCGAGGAGCACGACGGGAAGATCCTCGCCCTGGTAGGATCCATCGACCGGCTCGAGGGGATGGCGGTCGTCTCGTTCAAGTCCCCCTCGAACTACGGGCAGAAGTGGGTCGATCTCCTGGACGTGACCGTACAGAGGGACGCCTATCCCGAGATCGAGGACGCCTATGACGCGATCAAGAAGAGCATGGAGGAGACCATAGGCCTGTTCCGTGACTTCGACATGGGCATGAGGCTCAACGACGTCAAACAGCTCCGGGAGATAAGGGACCTCCTCCCTGACATCCCGGACAGCGCCGTGACGGACTTCTACTACTGCCTGGAGGACTTCCTCAGGGCCAGCGCTCCGGTCGAAGAGCTCGCACTCCACATAAGGCTCGCCTTCGAGACGATGTCGGACGCGCTCAGGGCGGGGAAGGAGTTCATCCCACCGGCCTCCGTGACCGTTGTCAACGAGGGGGTGCCCGTCGCCTCGCTCTTCTGCTGCGTTCTCCCGGAGCGGGCCCACACCTTCCAGGTCCTGCTGGACGCAGTGAAGGAGTACAGGGTCACCGCCAGCCTCATAGACTGGTCCGGCCTCCACTCCGTCCTGCTTCGCGTGCACGACAGGGGCGGTCCTCTGCCGGGGGACGGGGTCGACAAGGTCCTGAGCGACCTTGCGGACATCTGCAGGCGGATCCCCGGCGACGAGTCCGGGCAGCCGGCCGGACGATCTTGACACCAGCGGGCGCAACTAGCTAGCTTCACGCCCCGTGGCGGCGTAGCTCAGCTGGTAGAGCAGAGGAATCATAATCCTCGGGTCAGGGGTTCAACTCCCTTCGCCGCTACCACCATCTCGGGGGGCGCATCGCGCCCCCCTTTTTTCATGAGGCATCCGCATCATGTGACGGAAACCCCGGGCACGCAGGGTGCTCCGGGAGGGCATATGCGTTGTACCGCATGCTGTAACAGGTGCGTTTCATGCATATGAGCCCTGTTCTTCTATATTCCCGATCATGAAATCGGCGCTGGAACTCAGGTTTTCTGGAACCGTGAAGCGGGAGGGGCTCCTCCCGTCGGGGTCCCGGGTTGTCGCCGCGGTTTCAGGCGGGGCCGACTCGGTCTGCCTTCTCATGATGCTCCTGCGCTTCCGCCGCCACATGTCCTGGAAGCTCACCGTCCTGCACGTCGACCATTCCTTCAGGAGGACCAGCCGGGCCGACGCCGCCTTCGTCGAGGAGCTGGCCCGCGGCTTCGACCTGCCCTTGATCCTGAGGAGGCTGCCGGCGAGGACCGGGAAGGACTCCCCGGAAGCAGAGTTCAGCAGCGCACGCCAGGCGATCTATGAAGAGGCGGCGGAGGCGGAGGGCGGGCTCGTAGCGGTCGGCCATACGGCTTCGGACAGGGCGGAGACTCTCCTCATGCGCCTTACGGAGGGCTCCGGCCTCAGGGGCCTCGGCGGGATGGACTACTTCGGCATCGGACCCGTCAGGCGCCCGCTCCTCGACCTCACGGCCTCGGAGACGAGGGAGTATCTCATCACCCGGGGCCAGGCCTGGACGGAGGACGAGACGAACTCCGGCAGGGACTACGCCAGGAACAGGATCCGGCACGACATCCTCGAGCCGCTCGAGGCCGGGTTCCCCGGAGTCTCGCGCAGGATTGCGGCATCTTCGGCCAACCTCGGGTCCTGGCGAAGGGTGGCCGAGGGACTCACCTCGTCCGCCATGGGTCTGATCAGGACCGATGACGGCGAGGTTCTCGACAGAAATGCCTACTCACGGTTCGAGAAGGCCCTGCGGCTGTCCATCCTGTGGGAGGAATGCGGGAGACCGAGATCGGGCGGAGTCGAACTGGACAAGACCGATTCCTGGATACTGGCCGGAGGTTCGGGGGAGAGGCTGCTGCCGGGGGGCGTCGTACTCTCCGCCGGCGAAGCGACGCTCTCGTTCGGACGCCGGGAGGGAGGCCGTTACGGATGAAGTCACGCACGCCCGAGATCCTCATCCCCAGGAGCGCGCTCGAGAGCCGGATCGAATCGATGGCCGCGGAGATCTCCGCGACCTATGCCGGGGAGAAGCCTGTCGTGATGCCCCTTTTGAAGGGAGCCTTCGTCTTCGCTGCCGATCTGGTGCGAAGGATGGGCATCGACCTGCAGGTCGAGTTCCTGGGCGCCTCGAGCTACGGCGGCTCGACGGAGACATCCGGGGAGATAAGGCTGACCCTGGACACGGCGACCCCCCTCCATGGGCGCCATGTCCTTATAGTGGAGGATATTGTCGACACAGGGCTCACTCTGGCGTATATTCAAAAATTGATCCGGTCACGCGGGGTCGCATCTCTGAGAACCGCAGTACTGCTGGACAAGCAGTGCCGGAGGAGGGTCCGCGTCGATCTGGACTGGGTAGGATTTGTCATCCCGGACAGATTCGTCTACGGATACGGGTTGGACGGCCCGGAAGGCCTCTGCCGGAACCTGCCGGACATTGTAGCCCTTCCAGCGGAGTGATTCGATGACTGACCAGAAACCGCCCGAGAAGCCCGGCCTCCCGCCGGTGCAGTTCGGATGCTCCTTCCGGACGCTCACGCTGTGGATACTGATAGTTCTGCTGGTCTATACGGTCTTCTCGGTCTTCTCCAGCGGATCAGGATCGATCGACCTGCCCTATACGAGCTTCCTCGACCTCGTCTCCTCCGGTCGCGTGGAGAGGGTCGTCATCGAGACCGGAGGCTCCCTCTCGGGCGACTTCTTCGAGCCCATGACCGTCGAAGGCGTCCAGTACGAGAAGTTCACGAGCTTCGTACCCCTGGAGGACCGCGCGGTCATCGACTCGCTGCAGGCTCATGGAGTCCCCATAGAAGCCCGTCCTCCGAGCATGGACTTCCTCCAGATAATGCTGAGCATCGCCCCCATCCTGCTCCTGGTCGGATTCTGGGTGTACTTCATGAGGAACGCCGGCGGCGGCGGCAAGGCATTCTCCTTCGGCCGCAGCAGGGCGAGGCTCTTCAGCTCCGATCGCCCCAAGACCACTTTTGCTGATGTGGCGGGCGTGGACGAGGCCAAGGAGGAGCTGCGCGAGGTCATCGAATTCCTCAAGTCCCCCAAGAAGTTCCAGCGGCTCGGCGGCAAGGTGCCCCGCGGCGTGCTCCTCGTGGGTCCTCCCGGAACGGGCAAGACCCTTCTGGCGAAGGCGGTCGCCGGCGAGGCCGAGGTCCCGTTCTACTCGATGAGCGGGTCCGACTTCGTGGAGATGTTCGTCGGCGTAGGCGCCAGCCGGGTGCGTGACCTGTTCGCGCAGGGCAAGGCGAAGGCTCCCTGCATTATCTTCATCGACGAGATTGACGCGGTCGGCAGGCACAGAGGCGCAGGCCTCGGAGGCGGTCACGACGAGCGGGAGCAGACGCTCAACGCTCTCCTTGTCGAGATGGACGGCTTCGAGTCCAACGAGGGCGTGATAGTCATGGCCGCTACGAACAGGCCCGACGTCCTCGATCCGGCCCTCCTCAGGCCGGGGCGCTTCGACAGGAACGTCATGGTTTCCATGCCCGACGTGAAGGGCCGCGAAGCGATCCTCCGCGTCCACACAAGGAAGATGCCCCTCGACCCGAACGTGACGATAGAGAAGACGGCACGGGCGACACCGGGCTTCAGCGGCGCCGATCTCGAGAGCCTGGCGAACGAGGCCGCCCTCCGTGCGGCCAGGCGCAACGCCAAGCGCATCGAGCAGGAGGATTTCGAGTACGCCATCGACCGGATCGTGATGGGCATCGAGCGTCGCAGCATGGTCATCAGCCCGGACGAGAAGAAGCTCACGGCCATCCACGAGACGGGGCATGCCCTGGTCAGCCTCTTCACCCCGGGGATGGACCCGGTCCACAAGGTAACGATCGTCCCCCGCGGCCGCGCACTGGGCGTCACCAGCTTCCTCCCGCTGGACGACAGGCACAACTATTCCCTCGAATACTGCCGGGGCGTACTGGCCCGGCTGCTCGGCGGCAGGGCCGCCGAGAGCATCTTCCTGGACACGCTCAGCACAGGGGCCGGGAACGACCTCGAGAAGGCCACCGCGCTCGCGAGGCGGATGGTCTGCGAGTGGGGCATGAGCGACCGTCTGGGACCGGTGACCCTGGGCGAGATGGGCGAGCCGATATTCCTCGGGCGTGACATGGGCAGGATAAGGAATTACAGCGAGCATACCGCCCAGGTGATAGACGACGAACTGAAGAGTTTCGTGGACGAGGCCTACGTCTCGGCCGACAGGATACTCAAGGCCCACCAGCCGCTCGCGCTCAGGATGACCGACGTCCTCCTCGAGCAGGAGACGATGTCCAGCGAGGAGATCGACTCCCTGGTCCGCGAGGTGGAAGGCGGGGGAGAGGCCCGGGAGGAAGGAGCGGTGGACGCTCCCGCCCCCGGAGAGGAGAACCCGGATGGACCTGCGGAAGATTGAGGACGGCGTCCGCCTGATCCTCGAGGGCATAGGCGAAGACCTCGGCAGGGAGGGTCTCGTCGACACCCCTTGCCGCACAGCAAGGTCGTTCGCGGAGCTCTGCCGGGGGATGGAGCCGGATTCCACCAGATCCATCAGGACCTTCCATGCCGAAGGCCACAACGAACTCGTCATAGTCAAGGACATCAGCTTCTCGTCCATGTGCGAGCACCATCTGCTCCCCTACGTCGGCAGATGCGACGTGGTCTACCTGCCGGCAGACGACCGCATTGCCGGCCTCAGCGCGATTGTAGAGACAGTCGAGACGATGGCGGCGAGGCTGACGACCCAGGAGCGCCTCACGACCGAGATCGCCGACCGGCTCATGCAGGAGATCGGAGCGAGGGGCGTCATGGTCGTCATGGAGGCCGAACACATGTGTCTCGCGATCCGGGGAGTCCGCAAGAGGGACTCGAGGATCGTCACCTCCGCCATGCGGGGCTACCTGAAGAGGCTCACGACCAGGACGGAAGCCCTGGCACTGATCGGCAGATCGACGAGCGGGAAATGATCAGGCGACTCCGCCTGGAAACCTCCCTCGACTGGAGGTCGGAGTTCGATCTGGTCGGAGCCGATCCCGGATGCTGGGACAGGGCTCGGGCCAGATCAGGCGTTTCAGCGTTCAAGATCGGTCCCCTCCGCACCCCCGCGGCGAACATCCTCAAGCAATGCCTCCTGTCCGCAGGAGCCGACGCGGTAGTGGCGCGCGGCTGCATCGACGCATCGGTCGACGGCAGCATGGCGATCGTCTTCGGCACGCCCCGCCAGCTCCGGCTCGCAGCCTCTTCGCTGGCCGGGCAGCCCTTCGGCCTGCCCGCCCTCTGGGATGGGATACTGGCCCTCCTCGGACCGCCGGCCACGCCGGCGGATCTCGTCCTCCGCTCCAGCACCGTCTCCTTCTCGAACGGACCCGTGGTGATGGGCATCCTGAACATCACTCCCGACTCCTTCTCCGACGGCGGGCTCTATGCCGACCCTGCGGCGGCGGCGGCGAAGGCCGTCCAGATGCATTCCCAGGGGGCCGGCATGATCGATGCGGGAGCGGAATCCACACGTCCGGGAGCCCGGCCCGTCCCGCCGGGGGTGCAGCAGGAACGCCTGATCCCGGTAATACGCGAGATCAGGAGGCTGGACCCCGCTCTTCCGATCTCCGTGGACACCTCGGATCCCGGGACCGCGAGGAGAGCCCTGGACGAAGGTGCTGACATGATCAACGACATCACCGCCCTGTCCGATCCCGGCATGGCCGCCCTCGCCGTTGAGACCGGGACACCGGTGATCCTCATGCACATGAAGGGCACGCCCAGGGACATGCAGATCGCCCCGACCTACGACGACGTCGTGGGGGAGGTGCTCGGCTTCCTGGAGGAGAGGCTGGCGGCGGCGAAGGCAGCCGGCATCCCGGAGTCGCATCTCCTCGCCGACCCGGGAATCGGGTTCGGGAAGCGGATCGGGGACAACCTGACACTTATCAGGAGGCTGGGCGAATTCCGCTGCCTCGGTGTGCCGCTCGTCCTGGGCCACTCCCGCAAGAGCTTCCTGGGTGCGGTGACTGGAATAGAGGATGCCGCATCGAGGGATCCCGCCACCGGAGCCCTCTCCGCACTGGCCGCCCGTGACGCGGATATCCTGAGAGTGCATGATGTGCCCGGAACAGTCCAGGCCGTCAGAGTGGCGCTAGCCGTCCACGGAGGTACGCCCGGGTGATGTTCGAACCCCTTGGCCATCCCGTCCTGAGCGGTTTCTGGCTCGCCCAGCTCGCCGACATCACGATAGTGGCAATCGTGGCCAGAGCCGTCATCCGCTCGATCTGGCGGACCCCGGCGATGTCCATCGTTCTCGTCTTCCTGGGCGTCCTGGTCAGCGGGATAGTCCTCCGCGAACTGCAGTTCTATACAGTCGGCTACCTCCTGGAGAGCCTCAGCGGAGTTCTCTTCATCACTTCCGTCGTGATCTTCCACGAGGACATAAGGAACATCCTCCTCGAGCAGGGGAGGCGGCTCTCCTCGAAGCTCAGGAGCAGGCCCTCCCTGACAGGCAAGGACACGATCGAAGCCATCGTGAGCGCCTGCGTCATACTCAGGAGGCGCAAGCTCGGAGCCCTGATCGTGATCGAGAGGAACGACGTCCTCGACAACTACTACAGGGAGGGGCTCGAACTGGACAATCTCAGGGTCGTGCCAGAGATAGTCGCATCCATGCTCCAGCCTCCCGGCCCCCTCCACGACGGGGCGCTCGTCGTGCGCAACGACAGGCTCGTCAGGGCCTCGACGTTCCTCCCGCTTGCCGAGTACACCAGGTTCAAGCTGAAGCTGGGATCCAGGCACAGGGCGGCCCTTGGCCTGGCCGAGCGCTCGGACGCTGTCGCAGTGATAGTCAGCGAGGAGACCGGGGACTTCAGGATAGCCCACGACGGCCTGCTGGACGGACCCCACAGCGAGGAGGTCCTGAGGGAGGAACTCCTTTCCCTGACTGGAAGCACCGCATGAGTCCCGGCACTCTGGACCGCCTCGAGGTCCTCCTCGAGGAAGAGGCGGGCAGGGCGCTGGACGAGGCCGCCTCCGGAGCTCCGGCGGAGTTCAGGCTGATACTGGACCGGGCCAGGGAATCCGCGGCGGTCAGGATGGATATCTGCCTTTCCTCATGTGCTGCAGCGGCCTGGGCCGGTGCGGATCCTTCCGAGGGCCTGCCCGGAGCGGTGGCGGCGCACCTGATAGATTCTGCTGTCGCCTGCCACCTGACGCTGCCAGGGTTCTCCCTCGGCCTCCAGAACGAAGCCCTGTGGTCGGAGTTCGGCGAAGCCTCGGCAATCCTTGCCGGGGACGCATTGTTCCCGGCCGCGATCGGATACATGACCTCGAGATGCGGACTCAAGTCCGTCCGTCTGGCCGGGATGGCCGCCTCCCTGCTCTGCGCCGGTGTTCTGCCCGGGTTCTCGTCCGAACTCGCTCTCAGGGAAAGGGGCAGGACCGAGCCCGGTGAGCGCGAAGGGGTCTGGAGGCTCCACGCCGGCAGCCTTGCCAGGTTCGCCTCCGAAGCAGGCGCAGTCCTCGCCGGCGCGGACGGCCCGGCTGTCGACAGAGCCGCTGCCGCCGGCCTCGAGCTCGGTCGTGCGGCCGATCTTGCGATGATCTCGGACTGCCCCTCGAGACGGGGGATGACGGAAGGCGAGAAGCTGGAGGAGGCGCTGTCCTCGCTCGAGAACCTCTCCGCCTCTCTCTCGGACGAGCGCGGAGCCGCGCTCTTCATCGACCTGGCGGAGCGGGTGAGGACCTCCCTCGGCGGAGGGGACCTCTTCGACCAGGGCTAGAGCAGATCCACCGGGTCCACGTCCACGTCCAGCTGCACCCCTGATGATGCCGCCTTCTCGAATCCTTCGAGCACCGACGTTATGAGCTTCCTGAGCTCGGCGCGGCCGGGTGACCGGGCGATCGAGCTGTAGCGCCACCTGCCCCGGAGCCTACCGAGGATGGCCGGAGCTGGCTGGAACACCTTCACTCCTGGCCGGAGCGCCACGCCGGACATGGTTGCCCTCGCCGACTCCGCGACCTTCCTGGCGTCCGGCCCGCTCCACAGGAATCGCACTACATGGCCGTACGGGGGGTAGCCGAGCAGCTTCCTCGCCGGCAGCTCGTCCGCAAGGAAGGCCTGGTAGTCCTGCGCGAGAGCGGCGGAGAACGAGTCCGGCCTCATCGTCTGGACGACGACCCTTCCGGGCGAATCCCCTCTGCCGGCGCGCCCCGAAGCCTGCATCACGAGCTGGAAGGCCCGCTCGGAAGCCCTGAAATCAGGGAAGGACAAGGCGAGGTCGGCAGCCAGGATGCCGACCAGTGTGACACCCGGGAAATCGTGGCCCTTGGCGACCATCTGGGTTCCGAGCAGCACGTCCGCGTCGCCCTCGGCGAATCTCCTCAGGATGCTCCAGTTGGCACCCGGAGTGGAGACGGTGTCCCGGTCCAGGCGCATGACCCGGAGATCCGGGAGGGCGGAGGCGAGGAAAGCCTCGACCTTCTGCACGCCGGGGCCCTCTGTCAGGAACCGTCCGCTCCCGCATCCCGGGCAGATGGAAGGCGCGTTCATCCACCAGCCGCAGTGATGGCACCGGAGGATCGCCCCCCTCGAGTGGAAGGTCGGACTGATCCCGCATTCGGGGCAGGTCTCCCCGCGCCCGCACACAGAGCAGATCCGGACCGGGGAGAAGCCCCTCCTGTTGATGAGGAGTATCGCCTGCTCGCCTCTCTTCTTCGTTGCGGCGAGTTCCGAGAGGATCTCATGCGGGACGGCCCCTTCCGCACGGCCGCCGTCCGGTGCGGCGGCAGCCCTGACCAACGGCATGGGCCGGCCGCCGGCCCTCCTGGAGAGCGTGAGGAGCCCGTACTTGCCGGAGGAGGCGTTTCCCCAGCTCTCGAGCGACGGGGTCGCCGAGCCGAGGATGACGGGGACGCCCTCCAGGGATCCGCGGATCACGGCGAGGTCCCTGGCGTTGTACCTGGGCTGTTCCTGCTGCTTGTAGCTCGGATCGTGCTCCTCGTCGACTATGATGATGCCCGTCCGCGCCAGGGGTGCGAACACGGCGCTCCTCGGACCTATCGCGATGCTCTTGAGCCCCCTCGAGAGGTCGCTCCACGAACGCAGCCTGTCGGACCCCGACATCGCGCTGTGCATCACGGCGACCCTGCCGGGGAAGCGGGTCTCGAAGCGGGCCATCAGCTGGGGGGTGAGGGAGATTTCCGGGACGAGGACCATGGCCTGGAGGCCCCTGTCGACAACTTCCCTGATCGCCCTGAGATAGATCTCTGTCTTGCCGCTGCCGGTCACGCCGTGCAGCAGGAACACCCCGCGGGGGGAGGCCGACAGGGCGGCCAGAGCCGCGACCTGTTCGGGCTCCGGATCCCCCACCGCTGCGCCCGCGAGAGCGCGGCATCTCTCGATGAGACCCTCCACCGGCTCCTCGACCTCCGTTGCAGCTCCGGACCGGATGACCGCGTCCAGGGATGTGCGGGAGGCTCCGGTCTCTCTCAGCAGCGCACCGGCTGCGACAGGTTCGCCGCTCCTCGAGAGCTTTTCCAGTATCGCCGCCTGGGCGGGAGCCTTCCGGCAGAGCTTACCGGCCAGGCGGGCCAGCTCCCCGGGAGGGACCGCGGGCGAGACCATGCGGCTGCTCCTCCTGATCCTGCCCGGGGCAGGCTCGAGCCAGGTCTCGACCAGACCGTCCATCTCGAGCCGGGACAGCCCGGACATGAGGGCCGACCAGGAGGGAAAACCCTGGACGAGATCGCCCGCCGGGACCGCGGACGGCCCGTCCGGGACGCCCGGGAGCGGCAAGCCCGCCGGGTTTCCGCGGGTCGCGCGGACCATCCTCCTCATGGATGCACCTCCCCCGGGCGGGAAGGCTGCAGCCATCATCAGTCCGGGCGGGGCGGCATAGTAGTCCGCAGCCCAGCGCACGAGCTCCAGGACGGCCCGTGGCACGGCCGGAACGCTGTCCAGCCTGGATTCGACGTTCTTCAGCGGGATGCCCTGCGGAGGGCGCACCCTCTTCCAGATCCAGCCCTCCAGCCTCTCCCTCCCGAAGGGCACCTCGACCCGGCAGCCCTCCAGGGTGCCTCCGGCCATCCCGGAGGGCAGGAGGTAGGCGAAGGTCTTCCAGACCGGCCTCGGAACCGCTACCTCGACGCAGGTCCCCTCAGTCACTGACCCGGGCCCTGGAGAGGACTTCCCTGCGGGCGTCGGCGATGCTGATCGGAAGTGGCGGGAGCGTGGGGAACTCCCCGTCCGCATAGAGGACGGAACCGCGCACGATCACGAGCCTGACCCTGGACGGCCAGTCCAGTTCCAGGATGTACCTGATGGGATCCTCCACGGACTCGATTTCCTCGAGCTCCTGTTCCCCCGGTTCCAGCAGGACGATGTCCGCATCGAACCCCGGGTGGAGCCTACCGTGTCCGGTGCGGAGCAGGCGCCCCGCGCATTCGGTCGCAGCCCTGAGCCACATGCGCCCGGAGACGGCGGAGGGAGAACGCTTGATGGACATGAGGGACATGCCTAGCCTCATGTCCGAGGGAAGGTCGAGCCTGTTGTTGCATGCCGCTCCGTCACTCGCGGGGAACACCCTGACTCCAGACGCGATGAGCCTGGCCGTGTCTGCGATCCCGCTCCCCAGCCTCAGGTTGGTCCACGGGCAGTGGGCGACGGAGGTGCCCGAGTCCGCAAGCAGGGAGGCCTCGCCGGCGGAAAGGTGCACGCAGTGGGCGAGTATGGTCTCCGGGCCGAGGAAGTTCCTTCCGTGGAGGAAGCGGACGTTGCCCCCGGCGCTCGTGATGGCTGCCTGCCTGGTCTCGTCGGGGCTCTCGGCGCAGTGGGTGGTCCTGATCGGGCTGCCGGGGAATTCGGAAACCCACTTCCACAGATCATCCGAACAGGACAGGGCGAACCTCGGGGCGAGGGCATGGCGGACCAGCCCGCCGCACATCCCGGCGATCCTGCCCGTCTCGCCCGAGAGCCAGCCCAGATCGCGCGAGATGCCGTCCGGTCCGATGTCCATCAGCGCGTTCGCGGCATGAGCCTTGATCCCGGAGCGGCGGAGGATGTCCACGGTGACGGACGACCCCTCGACGCTGCCCATGTCCAGGAGGGACGTGCACCCGGAGGAGATCAGCTCCCTCAGTGAAAGCAGTACGGACGTGGCCAGCGTGTCCTGGGAGTGGGCCGCCTCGAGCGGCCATATCCTGTCCGAGAGCCATTCCAGCAGGGATCTGCCCTCGGCCATGCCCCTGAAGAGGGTCTGGCAGAGGTGCACGTGCGGCTGGACGAGCCCGGGGATCGCTATGCACCTTGAGAAAGGTCCGTCCGGGGGTGACTGCCTGATAGAGGATATCGCCCCGTCCTCGACCCCGATCGAGAAGCCGCCCGATCGCAGCCCTCCGACCCAGTCCGCAGCGTACCCGGTCCTGATTTCCACGGCGACCCCCGATCTGGGAGGAACATATATCCTGCCGCCCCCGGTCTCCACGCCCGTCCAAATTGACCGGAAAGCGCCGGAAAGACGATATTCGAGGTTCGAAGTCAACAAAGATGTCCGGGATACGCCTGACTGGAACGGGGACGGGATGAAAGCTTTCCTTGTGACCGGCCTGCTCCTGCTGTCGACCGCACATGCCGCCGGGTACGAGCTCCAGACGCTCGGCAACGGACTGACCGTGATCGTCTCCGAGGACGACTCGGCGCCGGTCGTGACGATCTGCATCGCCGTGAAGACGGGCTCCACCTGCCAGACGGAGGCCGACTGCGGACTGGCCCACTTCTACGAGCACATGTTCTTCAAGGGCAACATGCAGCTCCCCGACCAGACCGCGTACAACGCCCGCCTGGGCGAGCTCGGGATAGTCCGGAACGGCACTACCTCCGACGAGATCGTCCGGTACTACATCACCCTCCCGTCCGAGAGGTTCGAGGAGGGGCTCGAGTTCATGTACTACGCGATCGCCACCCCGCTCTTCGACGAGTCGGAGATGGCCGTGGAGCGCAGCGTCATACTGAACGAGTACCAGAGGAACACCACCAGCCCCTACTGGGATTACTGGAAGGCCAGAGAGGCGGTGCTCCACCCGTCGGCACCCTGGAGGGCGAACGGAATCGGGCTGCCGGAGGTCATCGAGAGCGCCGACAGGAGCGTGATGGACGCCTTCAGGTCCACCTACTACACCCCCGACAACTGCGCGCTCATCATAGCGGGCAGCGTCGACGGGGACAGCGCTTTCGCCCTGGCGGAGAGCTGGATGTCCGCCTGGGAATATGGCGGGAGGAGCGACTACGACCTGCTTCCCATGCTCGTCGAGATCTCACGGGACACGACGGTCGTCATCAGTTCGATCCCCGGCATCGAGCATGTCTCGATAGACTTCGAAGGCCCCTCCCTCGCATTCGATCCCGGGGCGACGTACGCCGCCGACGTGTGGGGGACGTGCCTGGAGATGATGACCGGGGAGTTCTACCGTGACCTCGTCACGAACGGGCCTTTCATGGACATCTCGGCCGGGTACTACACCCAGAGGTACGCCCCCGTGATCTCCTTCTCGGGCACTCCCAGACCCGGCAGGGATGCCGAGGCCGTCGCGGCCCTGGAGCTGGAGATCGAGCAGCTCTGTTCCCCCTCCTATTACGAAGGCTATGACCTGCACGCGGCCACCGAGAGCCTCCGGAGGCACAGGCTCCTCTCGGAGGAGACATCCTACGACGTAGCCGTGGAGTCACTGGCATTCTGGTGGGTGGTCGGCGGAGGGCTGGAATACTACGACACCTATCCCGACAGCCTTGCCTCCGTCACCGTCGATGACCTGGCGGCCTTCCTCGACGAGTACGTGTCCGGCAGGCCCTCCGTCACGTTCGTCGTCTCTCCCGACGGAGAGGGGAGTCCGGAATGAAGATTCTCACCATGCTGCTCCTGGCTGCATCCACGGTCCTCGCCTCGGTGCCGTCCGATGTCGAGGAGTTCACTCTCTCGAACGGCATGAGGGTCATCACGAGACAGATGCCCTCCACAAACGAGGGGGTAGCCGTGTTCCTGGAGGGCGGGTCGAGGGCTCTCGACGCGAGCACCTCCGGAGTCGAGAACCTTGCCTTCGAGGCCTGCCTGATGGGTTCGGCGAGATATCCCGGAGAGTCCTGGCGATCACTCATGGACCTCACCCAGGCCAGGATAGAGGGCGTGTACGGGTACGACTTCAGCGCGCTCCGGCTCATGTGCCTGGAGGAGGACCTGTCCGTCCTGCTGGATGCGATGTCCGACTGCCTGATCGATCCCGAACTGGAGCCCGGAGCCTTCGAACGCACCAGGGACGGGCTGCTCCAGGCGCTCCTCGTCGAAGAGAGCGATCCCGACGAGAGGGTGTGGCGCGTGGCCAACGAGGGCCTCTTCGAGGGCCATCCCTACAGGTTCGATCCGTCCGGGACCGTCGAGACCATGGGCGGGTTCTCGGCAGGCGACGTCGAGGCCCACCTTCATTCAAGGATCCTCGCCGGGAACATGCTCGTGGTCCATGTCGGACCCACGGGTTCGGACGATCTGAGAGCCATTCTGGAGGTCACCTTCGGGCGCATCGCGCCGGGAGGAGGGGATCTTCCCCAGCCCCCGCCGTTCACCATCACCCGTGACACGGTTGTCTTCCGGCCGGAATCCACGTCCACGGCCTACATCGTCGGCAAGTTCCAGGCACCGTCCCCCTCGGATCCTGATTATCCCTTCTTCACTGCCGCGATGGACGCCGTCAGCGACCGTTTCTGGCAGGTGCTGCGCACGGAACGGGGCCTCACCTATGCTCCGTTCGCCGGTGCCGGCTCCTCGATGCGGAACTGGGCCTACCTCTACGCCAGCACTCCTGAAGCCGCCGAGGCCTGCTCCCTGATGGTGGCGATCGTGCTCGAGGGTTCGGCGGGCGGTTTCTCCGAGAGCGACCTGTCGGGCAGCCTCGAGGTGGCGAGGACCGGCAGGCTGATGTCTCTGTCCTCCCCGTACAACCAGGCCTACATGCTGGGGATGTACCGGATAGAGACCGGCGACTGGCGCGACCTCTGGCTCTACAGCGATATTGCCCGCGACATGGACCCCGTGATGCTCGGAGAGGTCCTCGCGAGATGGCTGGGCCCGATCTCCTGGGGCCTGGTGGGCGATCCGGGGGTATGCGCCCCCGTTCTGTCCTCCCCGCCTTCGCTCATGGAGGAGTAGTGATGAGGACCGCAATATCTGCGGCCGTGCTGCTGTTCGCGGCGTCCTGTGCGACTCCGTCCACGGGTTCGACCGCGGCGGAAGGCGGCATGGTCACCCTGTCGGGCACCGTGGAGGTGCTGGCGCCGGGCTCCAGATCCGAGACGATCATCCTGCAGGTCGACGCCACCGGCGAAGTCGTCGCGCTGGTGGGCGAGGAGGCCTCCGCCCTCCGTGAGATGCCCGGTGTCCCCGTCACCGTGACGGGGCGGTTCACGGATGTCGGGTGGTCCATGGATCCGGACATCAGGAAGCTCCAGGTGACCGATACCTCCATCACCACCGGCCCCGACTCGCCAGACAGGTACGAGGACTGACCGGCAGCATGTCAGTGCCGCGCAGGCGGCGCCCAGGAAAAGAAACGATGGGATCTGAAGAAAAGCGCCCGCGAATGAGCCGATCCAGCCTGCGCACGATCCTCGGGCTGCTCGCAGCGCACAAGGGATCGATCGCGAAGGGCCTGGTCGCCCTGGTCTTCGTCGACGGTCTCCAGCTGATCATCCCCAAGATCTCCCAGAGGGTGGTCGACAGCCTCGCGCGCGGGGCGGCCACCGAGCGGATGCTCGTCATCGCAGGGGTATCCGTCGTCGCGGTCTCCATCTGCATGGGTGTCTGCCGGTTCGCCTGGCGCTACTTCATCATGGGCTCGAGCCAGAAGATCGAGAGGGACATGAGGCAGAGCCTCTACGACCACCTCCAGAGGCTCTCGCCGCAGTTCTTCGACAGGACGAAGGTGGGGGACCTGATGGCCCACGCCACGAACGACCTGTCCGCCGTGCGCATGGCATGCGGCATGGCGACTCTCGCCGCCTTCGACTCCCTGATCCTCGCCGTCGCCAGCCTGTCCATAATGATGGTCATGGATGTCCGGCTGACCCTCCTGACGCTGATCCCGCTGCCACTCCTCGCCCTGGTGATGTTCAGGTTCGGGACCCTCGTCCACAGGCGGTTCGCGGCCGTCCAGGAATCCTTCTCCTCTCTCACAGACAGGGTCCAGGAGAGCCTTTCCGGCATCAGGGTCATCAAGGCGTACGGCGACGAGAGATCCGAGCAGGACTACTTCGATGCCAGGGCGGGTGATCTGGCGGACCAGAACATCAGGCTCGGCAGGATCGGCGGCGTCTTCGACCCGATGATCGGCGCGCTGGCGATGGCCAGCATGGTGATACTGCTGGGCGAGGGCGGTTCGATGGTGATAAGGGGCTCCGTGACCCTCGGCGAGTTCGTGGCCTTCTCCAGCTATCTCGGCACCCTGATCTGGCCGATGATGGCGGTGGGCTGGGTGGTCAACCTGCTCCAGCGCGGGACCGCGAGCATGGACAGGCTCGAGAAGATCTTCAGCACCCCCCCCGACATCGTCGGAGGCGAGACCGACACGGTCCCCGGCACGTCGATCGAGGTCAGGAACCTGTCCTTCACCTACGCCGGCACCGAGACCCCCGTCCTGGAGGGAGTGTCCTTCGACCTCCCCGCCGGCGGGACTCTGGGCATAGTGGGGAGGACCGGCTCGGGGAAGACCACGCTCGTGGAGCTGATCATGCGCCTCTACGACCCGCCCGCGGGAACCGTCATGATCGGAGGCACCGACATTCGGACCATGTCCCTGGAGGGCCTCAGGAGACTGTTCGCGTATGTGCCCCAGGAGACCTTCCTCTTCGCCATGAGCGTAGCCGACAACATAGCCTTCGGGACGGACGGTCTCGACCGCCCCGCCATTGCCGGACTGGCCCGGAAGGCTCAGATCAGCAGCGAGATCGAGGGTTTCCCGCAGGGTTACGACACCCTTGTCGGAGAGCGGGGGGTGACCCTGTCCGGGGGTCAGAAGCAGAGGGTCGCCATCGCGAGGGCACTGGCGGCCGATCCTTCGATACTCGTCCTCGACGACGCCCTCTCCAGCGTCGACACGGAGACCGAGGCGGCGATCCTCGGCACCCTCTCCGACAGCCTCGTCCAGAGGACCGGCATCGTCATCGCCCACAGGATCAGCACGGTCAAGAGGGCCGATCTGATAATCGTCCTGGATAAAGGCAGGCTCGTCGAATCAGGGACGCACGACGAACTGCTGTCGCTCGGCGGCCTCTACGCCGATCTCTTCAGGATGCAGCAGCTGGAGGAGGAGGTCAGGCGCCCGCCTGCCCCCGGGGCGGGGGAGGACTGACATGAACGGGCACGGTCACTCCGACTGGGATGCCGACCTCATCGAGGGAAAGGCCTATGACGCGAAGCTGGTGAGGAAGCTCCTCGCCTTCGTCCGGCCCCATCGGAAGCTCGTGGTCATGGCCTTCCTGTTCATGGTGGTCTCGACCGCCGTCGACCTGGTGATCCCCTACATCATGAAGATCGGGATCGACAGATACCTGGCCCGCCTGTACCAGGTCTACGAAGGCACTCCCGCCCAGTGCGACTCCGTCTTCGC
The DNA here is from genome assembly GCA_963718745.1 of Candidatus Fermentibacterota bacterium. GTDB lineage: Bacteria > Fermentibacterota > Fermentibacteria > Fermentibacterales > Fermentibacteraceae > Fermentibacter. Next base: position 1,880,180 of record OY970370.1, read on the forward strand.
CCTGATGCCGGCCGAAGGGGACTTCGTAAGGCTTGACAGCACAGTCCTCCTGGTGAGGAAGGCGTCGCTCGAGTCCCTGGATCCCGCCGCAAGGACATCCCTTCTCGAGAGCGGCAGGCTGGCGCCGGGGACGTACTACCGCTTCCCCGCCGAAGCCCGGGCGGAGGCTGCTCCCGAAAGCGGCATGGAGGAAAGGGTCATAGGTGGAGAGTGGCTGGTGCCCGAAACCGGCATACGGAACCTGCCTCCACTGACGCTTGCCAGGCTCAGGGGCGCCGATCTCGCAGGTATACGCAGGCTGGCGATGCTGGCCGGCATAATCGTGCTGCTGGGACTGGCGATAGGCTACGGCCACGTCCTTGCCCTGACCGTTGCGGGCCAGAGGTCGATGTTCGACCTCCGGACCGCGCTCTTCGCCCATATCCAGAAACTCTCCCTGTCCTTCTTCGACCGCAACGCGGTGGGCAGGCTGGTCACGCGCGTCACCAACGACGTAGAGGCCCTGAACGAGATGTTCGCAGCTGTGCTGGTCAACATGTTCAAGGACATCCTGCTGCTCTCCGGCACCGTGGCCATCCTCTTCATGATGAACGCCAGGCTCGCGCTCATCGCCCTCGCCGTCACCCCGCTGTTCGCGTTCGTGTCCATCGTGTTCAGGCGCAGGGTACGGGGCGCCTTCCGCGAGGTCAGGAGGCTTCTCTCCTCCCTCAACTCCAGGCTGGCCGAGGACCTCTCCGGCATCAAGGTCGTACAGATCTTCCGCAGGGAGTCTTCGCGCAGGGAGAAGTACCGGGAGACCAACAACAGCTACTTCAAGGCGAACATGGACCAGCTCGTGATATTCGGCATCTTCCGCCCCGCCATCGAGATCATAGCATCCACCGGAGTCGCGCTCGTGATGGTCTTCGGGGGGATCAGCGTCCTCGGCGGAGCCCTCACGATAGGCGCGCTCGTAGCGTTCATCAGCTACGTGAGGCAGATGTTCAACCCCATAGCGGACATGAGCGAGAAGTTCAACATCATGCAGAGCGCCATGGCCTCGGCCGAGAGGGTTTTCGGGATAATGGACACCGCCCCCGAACTGACCGACGCCACCGATGCCGAAACCCCGCCCGGCATCGAGGGCAGAGTCGAGTTCGACTCGGTCTGCTTCTCCTACGTAGAGGGCAAGGAAGTTCTCAGGGACGTGTCATTCACCGTCGAGCCGGGCAGGAGCGTCGCCATAGTGGGCCCCACCGGCGCCGGGAAGACATCGATAATCAGCCTGCTCTGCCGCTTCTACGATCCCGCGTCGGGATCGGTCAGGATCGACGGCAGGGACATCAGACGGATGCCGGTATCCACGCTCCGGCAGAACATGGCCATAGTCCTCCAGGATGCGTTCATCTTCAGCAGGACGGTCGAGGAGAACATCCGGCTCGGTGCGCCCATCGCGCCTTCCGGGGTGGAGAAGGCCGCCGAGATGGTGCAGGCCGACGATTTCATCACGAGTCTGCCCGGAGGTTACTCCGAGATGATGGCCGAGAGGGGTGCGACCCTCTCGACGGGCCAGAAGCAGCTGATCTGCTTTGCACGGGCGCTCGCCCACGACCCGAGGGTCCTGATCCTGGACGAGGCCACCAGCAGCGTCGACCCCGCCACCGAGCAGCTGATCCAGAAGGCCATCGAGACGCTGATGGAGGGCAGGACGAGCATAATCGTCGCCCACAGGCTCAGCACGATCCAGAAGGCCGACGAGATACTCGTACTGGACAACGGCACGATCGTCGAGAGGGGCAACCACCAGGAGCTCCTGAGGCGGAAGGGCATCTACTACAACCTGTATCTCCTCCAGTACCGCAACGGCTGAGCGGATTCCCGGCCGGGTTTGACGAAAGCCCCCGCGGGGCGTACCATATGTTCAGGCGGGCGCTGGACGGGACCGGACGTGCGTCGGCCTGTACAGGGAGGCGCGGCTCTGGAACGGGGATTCGTTCAGATCTACACCGGAAACGGGAAGGGCAAGACCACTGCCGCGCTCGGGCTGGCGGTGCGGGCTGCCTGTGCCGGCCTCAGGGTAGGGATCTACCAGTTCATGAAGGGCGGCGAGACGTCCGAGCTGGCTCTGCCCGGAAGGTTTCCCGGCCTCATAGAGATCAGACAGCTCGGGAGGCCCGGCTTCATCGGCCCCGAAGGACCCTCGTCCGAGGACGTCGCTCTCGCCCGCGAGGGTCTGGCGCTCCTGGCCGGAGAGCTGTCCTGGGGCTTCGACGTCGTGGTGGCTGACGAGCTTCTCACGGCCGTGACCTACGGCCTCCTCACCGAGGGTGAGGTGATGGGGCTCCTCGAGATGAGGCCCCGCGGGACCGAACTCGTCATCACAGGCAGATATCCCATGGACGGCCGTCTCCTGGACGAGGCCGACCTGGTCACCGAGATGAGGGAGACGAAACACTACTGGAAGAACGGCGTCGAGGCCCGCAGGGGCATCGAGTTCTGACGGAGGGAACGCAATGGTCGGGATTGTGATCTTGGCTGCGCTGCTCGGCACGACCCCCGGCAGGGGAGATCTGGAACCCGGCTTCGGCGGAGGCGTGTGGGTGCCCACCGGGGCTGATTTCGAGACTTCGCTCTCCGCAGGCCCGCTGTTCGAGGCCGCGCTCCAGATACCCATGGAGCTCGGCTCCTGCATATGGCTCAGGACCGGCTACAGGTCCGCCTCGTCAGACTCCCCCGCATGGGAGGGGGTTTCCTGCGTGCCCCTCCAGATAGGCTACAGGATCTATCCGCTCTATCGCCGCTACGCCGGCCCGAGGGGGCTCGAACCCTTCGTCGGCCTCGGAGCCGGCGGCTTCGTCGCCTGGGACGAACCCGCGGATGACGGGGCGGAGGGTGTCTCCTCCGGCGGCGGCATGCTCAGCATCGAGCTGGGAACGAGAGTGAGGCTCGGGGAGAACACGAGCCTGGACGTCCTGCTGCGGCCCGAATGGATGCCCTGCGGCAAGGAGCTCGCAGGCGAGGACGACCTCTCGGGACTGTCGGCGGGGGTGCTCCTCCACTTCGCGCCCTAGGTCAGCCGTCCGCGAGCGATGCCCCCAGCTGGCCGCAGGCGCCTCCCGCCCTGGAAGCCAGGGACCTCCTGACTGTAACCTCCCTGCCCGTCTGCTCCAGGATCTGGAGGAATGCTTCGATGCGGCGGGCGGGCGGCCTCGAGAATCCCGAGCCCTCGACCTCGTTGTAGGGTATCAGGTTGATCTTGCACGGCAGCCCCCTCGTGAAATCCCCCAGGGCCCCCGCCTCCTCCGGCGAGTCGTTGATGCCGTCGAGCAGACAGTATTCGATTGTCACCGGGCGGTTCTTCTCCGAGGCGTAGCGTATGGCGGCCTTCCGGATCTGAGGCAGGGTGAACTGCCTGGCCGCAGGCAGCAGCCTCTCCCTGGTAGCCTGGACCGCACTGTGGAGGGAGATGGCAAGTCCGGTCTGGCCGGGATGCCCGGCGAGCCTGTCGATCCCTTCCGGGATGCCGACCGTGGATACTGTCACGTGGCGGGTCCCGATGCCGGCGCCCCTCATGTCCGAGATCACGGAGAGAGCGGCGAGCAGGGCGTCGAGGTTGAGCAGGGGTTCGCCCATGCCCATGAAGACGACATTCGTGATGCGATCCTTGCCGGCCCTCCTGAGGGCGTTCAGCTGGCCCGTCATCTCCCCGGCCAGCAGGTTCCTCCTGAAGCCCATCCTCCCGGTCATGCAGAATGCGCATCCGAGCGGGCATCCGATCTGGGACGAGAGGCAGGCGGTGAGCCTCCCCGGACCGGGCAGGAGGACGCTCTCCACGGTCAGGCCGTCGCGCAGGCCGAACACGAACTTTGATGCTCCGTCGTCCGAATCCACCCTGCGGATGACTTCGGGGCAGTGGATGTCGGCCAGTTCCGACAGCTCCGTCCTGAGGGTCGAGGGGAGGTCGGACATCGATTCGAATCCGCACTGCAGCTTCCCATGGATCCAGGAGAAGACCTGGGACGCCCTCCAGGCAGGGAGCCCCAGGCCCTTCATCCAGGACGCCAGGGCGTCGTGATCCGCCCCGCCCGCGTCCATTCTTCCGGCCTTCGTTTCCAGGAGGCGCCCCCTCTCGTCAATGGAGGATATATTCGTCGATCGTGACATCACCACCGGAGGAAGATAATGGAAATCGCGGAGAGGATCGGAATCATCGGCGGCTCCGGACTGTACGCCCTGGATGACATCGAGATCGAGGAGACGGTGGAGGCGTCGACCCCGTTCGGCACTCCGTCATCTCCCGTGGTGCTCGCCCGGATGGACGGGGTGGGTCTCGCCTTCCTGGCCCGGCACGGGACGGGTCATGTCCTCCTGCCTTCGGAGGTCCCCTACGCGGCCAACATATATGCACTCAAATCGCTGGGCGTGAGAAGGATCATCTCCGTCTCCGCGGTGGGCAGCCTCAAGGAGAGGATCGCCCCCCGCGACTTCGTCATCCCGGGCCAGCTCTGGGACAGGACCAAGGGAGTCAGGCGGAGCACCTTCTTCGGGGACGGCATAGTGGGCCACATCTCCTTCGGGGAGCCGTACTGCCCGTGCATGAGGGAACTGCTCGCCCGGAGCGCGGAGGAGGCCGGAGCCAGAGTCCATCCCACAGGCGACTACATCTGCATCGAGGGTCCAGCCTTCTCGACCAGGGCCGAGAGCAGGGTCTACCGCGCGATGGGCGCCGACATTATCGGGATGACGGCCGTGCCCGAAGCCAAACTCGCCCGGGAGGCCAACATGTGCTATGCGACGCTGGCCATGGCCACCGACTACGACGCATGGCATACCAGCGAGGATGAAGTCACAGTAGAGATGGTTGTGGCCAACATGGCGGCGAACACCGCTCTCGCCCGCAGGACCCTGTCGATCGCCGCCAGGGCCGCCTCGGCCTTCGAGTTCACCTGCAGCTGCAGGAACGCATCCGGGAATGCGATCATGACGGCCCCGGAGTACCGCGACCCGGGCCGCATGGAGGACCTGCGCGTCGTTCTGGAGTGAAGGGGGCGCCCGGATGGGAGAGACTCTGCGCGACATCGGCGAGCTGGGATTCATTTCCAGGCTGAGGAGCACCTTCCCCGCCCTCTCCGGCCTCGGAGACGATGCAGCCGTCCTCGGAACGCTCTCCTGCCCCGTGGTCACGGTGGACAGCTTCCTCGAGGGACGCCACTTCCACCGGTGGTGGTGCGATCCCGAGACGATGGGCAGACGGCTCCTGGAAGCCACACTGAGCGATCTCGCGTCGATGGGGGCCGAGCCGGGCCATCTCCTCGTATCCCTTGCCGCGCCGGGAGACCTTGAGTGGGAATGGCTCTCGGGTCTCTACAGGGGATTCCTGTCTCACGAAGGCTGCATGCTGGCCGGAGGTGAGACCATCGCATCACGGGATCTGACGGTGACTCTGACAGCCATCGGAGAGGGGGGCGATCCGCAGAGCCTCCTCCGCAGGAGCGCGATGCGCCCGGGAGACTCGCTGTGGCTCACGGGACCGGTCGGAAGAGCCCTCGACATAGCCGCCAGGATCGAGGCCTGCGGGGGTCTCGGCGGTCCCGGCCTCGAGCCGGCACGTGCCGTCCCTCCGCAGGATCTCGAGATGGCGAGGGCGTTCATGTCGCCCAGGGCGCATTTCGAAGAGGCACGGATCCTCAGGCGGAGGGGAGTGCGCTGCGCGATCGATATCTCCGACGGGCTGCTGTCCGAGGCGGCGCACCTGTGCGGCGAGAGCGGAGCGGGATGCGAGATCGACCTTGACCTTGTGCCCGTGTTCGGTGCTGTCGCCGGCAGACCGCTCGAGGCCTGCGCCGCCGGGGAGGACTTCGTCCTGCTCTTCAGCGCGCCCTCCGGGACCGGCTTCGAAGACTGCGGCTTCCACAGGATAGGCAGAGCCCTCGAGGCGGGAGGGATGCGGGTGAATTTCGAAGGGTACGAGATCGAGGCAGTCACGCAGGGTTACGATCATTTCGGCCCCGCCCTTCCATCTGGAAGCGGCCGGGCGGCATCCTCGAGACCGGGGGATCACCGGGGCTGGAGCTGACATGGAACGATTGCTCGATATTCTCGAAAAACTTGAATCCGAGCTCTCTCCGTCGGGTCGCACCGCGGGGGCGATCGCCCTCCTCGAGGGGATCGCGGGCGGAGCCGGGATCGAATGCCGGAGGACCAACAAGGGAGGACTGCTCGCCGGATGCCTCTCCGATCCCGAGCTGGTGGTCTCTGGCCACGTGGACACGCTCGGCGCGATGGTGAGCGGGATAAGGAGCGACGGCGCCCTCTCCTTCTCCCGCATTGGCGGCCTCCTGCTGCCGTCCTTCGAGTCCGAGTACGCGACCGTCTTCACCACGGCGGGGACCTTCCTCCGGGGAACGCTGCTGCTCGACAACCCGGCCGCCCATGTCAACCGGGAGGCGGGGACGACCGAGAGGAAGCAGGAGAACATGCACATCCGCCTGGATGCGGAGGTGACGTGCCGCAGGGATGTCGAGGCGCTGGGGATCCGGACGGGCGACTTCGTGTGCTTCGATCCGAGATTCGAGGTTACGGAGACCGGTTTCGTGAAGTCGCGCTTCCTGGACGACAAGGCCGGATGCGCCGCCATGGCGGATGCGATGCTCTCCCTGGGCGCCGCGGGGATGAACTCGGCGCGAGCCTGCCTCTTCTTCACCAACTTCGAGGAGGTGGGTCACGGAGCATCGGCGGGCATCCCGAGCTCGGTCAGGAGGATGCTCGTGACGGACATGGGCGTGGTGGGCGAGAAGGTCGACGGTGTCGAGACCGCCGTCTCGATCTGCGTGAAGGATTCGAACGGACCCTACGACTACGGCCTGCGCTGCCGGCTCGTCGAGCTGGCCGAGGCGGGCGGGATCCCCTACAGGCTGGACGTGTTCCCCTTCTACGGTTCCGACGGCCATGCCGCCCAGGCGGCCGGACACGACATCCGGGTCGCCCTCATCGGCCCGGGCGTCTCCGCATCACACGGAATGGAGCGCACCCACGTCCGAGGACTCCGTGCGACCAGGGACCTGATCGAGGCATTCGTGAAGGACGGCGCCGCCCGGGATTAGTGAGACCGGCAGGCGGGACCGTTCCGATCGCGGGAGGGAGGTGCCATGAACTGTCAGATCGCGCTCGCCGTGCTCTGTTCCCTGCTCGACATGATCGAGCTGGGCGGAGGCGGGACCCTGACCACCAACAGACCCTACTGCGGCTCTTGACCAGACTACGGACGAAGGTACCAGGTCCTGGTACTGTCTGAAGAGATGAATGGAGCCGCCATCCTGACGGAGGTGCAGCTCTTCGCCACCCATGACGCGTTCAGCGAGGCGGAGTTCTACGAATCCGAGATCCTCCTCTGCCACACCACCCTGGACGGCCTGACCACCTCGTTCGAGGCCAACTACGGAGGCAACACCCCAGTGTCGGCAAGGCGCGACGACACCCTCTCCATCGACTGGACCGCACCTGGCTGGAACGGGTTCCCCTTCGACTCCCAGTTCTACTACAACGGCACGGACAACCTCATCCTGGAGTTCCGCTACCTGGGCGAGGACGGGAGGACGATCAACACGAAGGGTTTCTACCCTCCCACACCGAACCGGACCCTCGACGCGGGGCTTCCTTCTTCGCCGTCGGGCGACCTGCTCGGTTTCATGAACTCGCTCCGCATCTACTACACACCGGTGACCGGGATAGAGGGGGAGGATCCGCCCAGCCTGGAAATGATAACGGTGGAGGCCAGCCCTTCCGGGAACCCGGTATTCCTCCTGTCCCTCCCCGAGCCCGGCCCGATCCGGCTCGGGCTGTTCTCTCCCGGGGGCCGCATGGTTTGGGACTGGTCGGATCCCTCGGCGGACCGGGGCGGGTGCACGGTCTCGGGCGTGCCTGCGGACCTCCCGTCGGGCGTGTATGTTGCCGTCCTCGAGGCATGCGGGCGATCCTCGTCCGCGAGGTTCGTCCTGTTGCGGCAGGCCGTTCCCTGACGAGCCGGGGTCCCGGGCGGCGATGAGCCGCTCCGGGTGCTCAGGAAGGGAGTCCCTTGCGTCACAGCGTCAGACACGCGGCGGAGTACGCCCTCCTGAGGACGGCCGTGTTCCTGCTGGACCTGTTGCCGCTGCGCCTCGCCCTCCTGAAGGGAGCCGCGCTGGGCAGGATCGCATGGTTCCTCGGGATCAGGCGGAAGGTCTCGATGACAAACATCCGGCAGGCGTTCCCGGACATCTCCGGGCGTGAAGCAGCCCGGATAGGCGCCCGTTCGTACGCCAACTTCGGAAGGTTCACGGTGGAGTTCGCGAGGCAGCGCAGGCTCGGCCGGAAGCACCTGGAAAAGTACGTCCGGGTCGAGAACCCGGAGATAATGAAGCGTCTGGGCGAAGAGGGCGGGATAGGCATCGCATTCCACTACGGCAACTGGGAGCTCCTCGGAGTGCTGCAGAGCTACGGGGGCGTGGACACCCACTTCCTCGTCGGAAGGCAGCACAACGCCCTCGTGGACGACTTCGTGAACAGGCTCCGTTCCGTGCACGGCATCGGGCTCATAAGCAGGGACGGGGCTATGCGCGCCATCTTCCGGACGATAAGGGAGAAGGGGACGGTCGGCTGGCTCTCGGACCAGGATGCCGGCAGGAACGGACTCATGGTGGACTTCTTCGGCAGGCCGGCCTCCACTCCCCGTGGAGCGGCGGCCTTCGCCGTGAAGCTCGGGTGTCCGGTCTATCCGACCTTCATGATCAGGGAGAAGGGACCTTACCAGACGGCGGTCTACACCGAGCCCATCCTTCCCAGGACGGACCTACCGGCCGACGAGGCGGAGCTGGAGCTGACACGCGAGTACACGAAACGCCTGGAGGAGATGATAAGGCGGAGACCCGACCTCTACTGGTGGCCCCATCGCCGCTGGAAGACCACCGGCCTGTATCGGTTCCAGGTTTAAAAAGCTTTAAACAGGTCCGTAATCCCTTGTGGCGGATGGCTGTCCACCGGTCATCCCTAGCCACCGGACAGAAAGAGGCGCGGCACCCCGGGGGTGCCGCGCCTTCTTCATCGGCAGATGCAGGCTATCTGAGGATGGTCATCCTCGCGATGTCGGAAAAACCGCCCACCGAGGTGCGGATCAGGTAGATGCCGTTGCCCAGGTCCGCGGGAATCGTCCAGCTGTACGAGTGAGTGCCGGAAGCCATCTCCCCGCTGTCGATCCCTGCGACCCTGCGGCCGGAGAGGTCGTAGACCGCAATCTCCATCCGGCCTGCGCCGGCGGTGTAGACCTGGAACGATGCGAAGCCGTCAGACGGGTTGGGGCTGACTGCACTCATCGCAAGACCGGGCGCGCCGACCGCTTCGGAGGCGGATTCCACACCGAGGGCCAGAGCGGCCTGAACGGCTGCCAGTGCGTTGATGCGGCCCGAGCCGGTGGTATTGTCCTTGCCCGTGGGTGCGATGTCGAGAGCGGTCGTCTCCATTATCTCGTCGATCTGGGCCACGGTGAGGTTGGGGTTGGCGTCGAGCATCAGGGCCGCTACGCCGGCGACATGCGGGGTGGCCATGGAGGTGCCGCTCATCGTGGTGTAGCCGCCGCCCCACTGAGTGCTGACGATGTCGACTCCAGGCGCGGAGATGTCGGGATCGATGAGGGGCGCCGAAGGAGTGTAGTCAGTCCACCAGGTCACGGGACCGCGGCTGGAGAAGTCTGCCACGCCGTCTCCCGAGTTGGTCGCACCGCAGGTCACGACCGCAGTCTGCCCGCCGTGCTGCGTCTGCTGGGGATGGAACCATGGCGGCGGGCTGTCCCCGCTGGAGAGGACGGTTCCGGCACCCGGGCCGTTGTTGCCCGCAGCCACTGCATGGAAGACCCCTGCTGTGAGCAGGTTGGCCTCGGCCGTACGGAGGGCCGTGTTGCCGTGAGTGCTGCCGAGAGACATGGAGAGGACGGCTGCTCCGTGCTCGGTGCCGAACTCCATGGCGTCTATCCAGGTGCTCTCTCCGCCGTAGTAGTAGTTGATGCGGAGCGCCATGCAGGTGGCGCCGGGGGCGACGCCGGACTGGGTTCCAGCCGTGCCGTCGCCGAGGATCGTTCCGGAGCAGTGCGTCCCATGGCCGTAATCATCCATGGGGTCGCCGTCGCTGTCGAAGAAGTCCCAGCCGTAGTGCAGCCCGGCAGGAGTGTCGTGCCACATGTTGTAGGCCAGGTCGGGATGCGTGTAGTCGGTACCTGTGTCGATGACCCCGGCGATGACGCCAGTGCCGTCGTATCCCATTGCCCAGACGTCATCTGCGTTGATCATGCTCACGCCCCATGCGATCGCCCTTTCAGGGCTGCCGGCGGGGTGGACGTCGATGGGTTCTATGAGGCCGGCGTCGGGATCAGCTGCGCTCTCTACCACGAGGACGTCCGTGCGTGCCGCCAGTGCCTCTATGAGAGCCGGAGTGGCATCGCAGTACACCGTGTTGGCCAGCCAGTGCCTGGTGAGGCCGGCGTAGGAGCTCTGCGGCCAGGAACAGACCTCTTCGACGACTCCGGCCAGCGAGACGCCGGCATAGTCCTTGAGAGCGTCGACGACGAACTCCTGCCTGTCGGCCCGGGTCATGCCTGCGGTCACGGAGCTGACCCAGGATTCATCGAGCCCTCCCTGGACCACGATGAAGACCGGTATCAGGTCCGCGTCTCCTGCGAGCGAAAGCTCTTGCTGGAGATCAGGAGCGATCGAGCCTGCGAACGCTGCTGCTGTGACAGCCGAAAGAAGCAGTACTGTTCTCAAGGCGACTCCTCTCATGGAGGGCTGTGAAACTGGAACATTCCATCGAATCAAACATAGAGCCTCTGACCGGCTCGGACAATATCGGTCCCGGGAGGCATGCCTGCCGGGATCCGGCTTCTACGCCGATGAGCCGCCGTTGCCGGACCATCCTGTGCCGGGACGACGGACTGCTCCGTAACAGAGGCGGAGCCGCGTCGACCCGGTTGCCCGGTGCGAGCCCATCCCGGTAGAATCAGAGCCGGGCGGCACCTCGACCGGGGTGCGAGGAAGCCTCGATCAGGAACTCCGTGGAGGCTTTTCCGGACCGGAGACGGAAGGCGCGATTCCGCAGCCGTACTCTCGAGGAGGAACCATTTGCCGGGCTTGAACAGACTCTCCGTCCTCGGGTGCGGGAGGTGGGGCAGCTTCCACCTCTGGTACGGAGCCACACTCGGACTCGAAGTCACCGGCTGGGAACCGGAGGGCTCCCTGCCGTTCGAACGGCTGATCCGCGAGAGGCGCAACAGGTACCTGGCCATTCAGCCCGAGGTTCGGCTGACCGTCGATATAGACCAGGCCGTCGATACGGACATTCTCGTCATCTCCACCCCGTCGGGCGGGCTGGCGGACGTCTGTGCGCTCCTGTCCGGGCGCGATATCTCGAAGGTGCATCTGGTCCTGTGCATGAAGGGGCTGGAGAAGGGCACCGGCAGGAGGCTGTCCCGGATAGTTTGCGAAAGCGGCGTGGAGCCACGGAGCATTTCCGCCTGGGTAGGCCCGGGTCACCCCGCCCTCCTCGCCGCCGGACAACCCACCTGCATGATAATCGCCTCGGAGGACGAGACCGCTTCGTCCCTGCTCGCAGGGCGGCTGGGCGGCAGGCTCGTCCGGCTCTACATGTCCAGGGATCTCGCTGGATGCGAGATCGGAGCGGCTTCGAAGAACGTGATCGGCATCGCGGCTGGAATGCTGGACGGGCTGGGCTGGCAGGGCCTGAAGGGTGCCCTGATGGCGCGTGCGCCACTGGAGGTGGCCAGGCTCGTGTCGGCCACAGGCGGCGACTGGAGGAGCGTCTATGGCCTTTCCCACCTCGGCGACTACGAGGCCACGCTCTTCTCCCCTCACAGCAGGAACAGGCTGAAGGGCGAATGCCTGGCGACCGGAAGACCCTACGACGAAGGCCTCGCCGAGGGAGTCGACACTTGCGGAGCACTCCTCCTCCTGGCCGCCCGCTCCGGTGTCGAGATGCCGATTTCTGATGCCGTGGAGAGGGTACTCGATGGCAAGTCGACGCCCAGGGAGGCGGCAGAAGGGCTGTTCGACCGCCCCCTCCGGGAGGAGTTCCCCTCCGCTCCGGGCTGCATCCGTTGAGCCCCCTCCTGCTGACCGCCCTTCTCGCCCTGGCCGGCGATCCCGCAGGGATGCGCTACTTCTGGATCTCTGCGGACGGGCTGGAATCAACCGCCGAAATCGACCGACTCGTCGACCTCGCCGCCTCTTCCGGAGCCAACGGGATAATCGTCCAGGTGATGGGCAGGGGCGAGGCCTGGTACCACTCCGAAATCATACCGGAAGCATACATCATGGCGGAGTACGATCCCTTGGAGAGGATAATCCTCAGAGCCGGACCAAGGGGGCTCGAGGTCCATGCTTGGGTGAACGCCTTCCTCTCATGGTCGGCGCCCCGGCCTCCGCAGGACTCCTCCCACGTTCTGCTCGCGCACCCGGAGTGGTTCATGACGGACATCCGCGGGCGCTCGACCGTCGAGTATTCCCGCGACGAGTGCGATGCGGCGGGGATAGTGGGCGCGACGCTCTCCCCGGCCATACCGGAGGTGAGGGCGCGTCTGGCCTCCATCTGCGCGGAGCTTGCCACGGAGTACGACATCGACGGCATCCACCTCGACTACATCAGGTACCCTAACACATCCTTCGGCTTCGAACCTGCGGCGAGAGCCGGCTACTTCCTCGAAACCGGCATCGATCCGCTGGCCTTCTTCCCGACGGGTGGATCCCCTCCCGCAGTGACGGGCATGGACGGGTCATGGAGGAGCTGGCGGGCCTCACAGGTCACAGTGACGGTGAGGACCGTCCGTGCGGCGCTGCGGAGCGTGAACCCGCTCCTGACGCTCTCCTGCGCCGTGATGGCCGACCCGGGCTACGCCCTGCAGGACTACGCCTGTTCCTGGCGGGAGTGGCTGGAGGGGGGCCTCGTCGATTTCGCATGCCCGATGGCCTATACGACCGATCCATCGAGGGCCGGTGACCTGGCGGTGACGACCACGGCGTCCGAACCGGAGAGAGTCGTCTACGGTATCGCCGTCTACAACCAGAGCCTCCAGTCGGCCCTGACCGGAGCTCGCTCCGCGCTGGACAACGGCGCCGGAGGCGTCTGCGTCTACAGTCTCAACACCTTCAGCCCCGGTGACGCGGGCAGCCTGAAGAGCTTCTGGGGGGGTAGCGGGAGCGCATCCCACCCCCTCGATCCCGCCCTGTTCCACATGACGGCGAGGATTCCGTTTTGAGGCTCTTCATGCTCGCCAGCGGCTCCGACGGCAACTGCATGCTGGTGGAGCACGACGGGTACTCGATCCTTCTCGACGCAGGCCTCTCCTGCCGCGAGATAAGGCGGAGGATGGAGGTCGCAGGCGCTGGATCGATGCAGCCTGGAGCACTTTTCCTGACTCACGAGCATTCCGACCATGTGAGGGGCGCAAGGGTCACCGCCAGGAAGCTCGGGATTCCCGTCATCTGCACCCCGGGCACTGCGCGCAGGACCCCGGGCCTCTCGGACGTGCCCACCGTGAGCCTGATGCCGCCGGGGGGCTCGTTGCGGACGGGTCCGTTCGAAGTCACCAGCTTCCTCCTGCCACATGACGCGGAGGAGCCCAGTGGATATGTAATCGAGTGGGAAGGCGGGCGCCTCGGCGTGGCTACCGACCTGGGCTGCTGGAGCCATCTGGTCGCGAGCAACCTGTCCGGCTGCACCGGGTTGGTTCTCGAGTTCAACCACGACGAGGACATGCTCTGGAGCGGGAGCTATCCCTGGCCATTGAAGCAGAGGATCGCCTCATCCAGGGGGCATCTGTCCAACGCGAGCGCATCGGAGCTCCTGACGAGGGTGTCGCATGGAGGTCTCGGATTCGTGATCCTCGCGCACCTGAGCAGAGAGAACAACAAGCCGCCCATCGCACTGGAAGCTGCGAAGGCGGTTCCGGGATTCGCCGGGGAGTTACTTGTGGCTGGTCCGGACAGGGCGTTCGAAGCCCCTTGCATCTAGGGTGAGGAGGTTCCAGTGCGTCTGACCCTCGCGCTTCTCGCGGCCTTGTGTGCCGTTGCGCCGGCGGACATCGCGGCCGGCATGTCCGTAGGTCCGGTGTTCCCTGTTGGCGGCTGGGGCGACAACTTCGGTTCCGGCCTCGACATCTGCGCCTTCGGACGCTGGATGTGGAGCGACAGGCTGGGCGCAGGTCCGGGTCTGTCCCTGACCATGTACGGCGACGCCTACGACGGCGACGCATCGCTCTCGATCATCACCCCCGAGATCAGCGCCTCCTATCATCTCCGTCCGGGCGCACGGAGCTTCAGCCCAGGCGTGGAGGCCGCGATCGGGTACTCGAGATCCCGTCTGGAAGCCGGCGGAGGAAGCGACCCGGCAACATGGGATCCGGCCTGGAGGGCGGGCATCCGCTGGGAATTCGGCCTCGGCGCGGGATTCCGGGGTGCCGTGGGCTTCGATTTCAAGGGGATACTCGCACAGGAGGAGACCGGCGACGGCTTCTCGCTCGTGTTCAGGGTCTCCAGGAAGGTCCTCTCATGAGAAGGCTCTGCCCCCTGCTCCCGGTACTGCTCCTGGCCGCATGCGGCAGCAACCCGCTCTTCCTGAGGCTCGGCGCCGATTACTACCCGGTTACGTCGATCGGCAGCCAGTGGGAGTACGAGGTCGAGGGCGGAGGTTACGTGATAACTTCCGTGGTCGATCAGACCGTCGTGGGGGAGCGCAGCTGCTACCGCCTGCAGACCGGCGCAAACTATTCGTACTGGTCCGAAGAGGACGGCAGGCTGGACCACTATGAGGACCACACCGTGATCTTCAACGGTTTCGAGGTCCCGGTATTCCAGGCCTGGGTGACCTATCTGGACTGGCCTCTCTGCGTCGGGGCCTCGCGGGTCGATTCCGCAACCACCTACGCCACGAGCCAGGGCGTCACGATAAGCCACAGCTGGCGCCGCGAGACCATGGTCGCCGGGATAGGGACCTTCGGGCAGTGGGACGAGTGCTACCTGCTCGAACAGGAGGAGCGGACGATCAACTGGGTTCAGACCGGCGGGTTCGCCCCCGAGACCGTGGTCGTCAACCGGAGCCTCTGGCTGGCGCCCGATGTGGGTCTGGTCCGCAAGGTCACGCCCGACAGCACTCTCACGCTGACGAGCTTCGTGCCGGGAGTCTGAGGCTTGGCGGAAGCCTGGGTCTTCTCCGCCGCCTTTGTGCTGGCATACATCTACATAGCAGCGGCAAGCCGCTTCAGGGGGCTCGCCGTCTGGATTGCGGCCGCCCTGTCGGCAGCCGTGTGCGCGATCATCGGCAGGGCACCGGACCTTGCTTCGCTCGCACGGAACGTGGATGTGAACATCCTGCTCATCTTCTCCGGAATCCTTCTCATAGCCGAAGTCCTGATCGAGACGAGGGCTCCAGCCTGGATGGCCGAAAAACTGGTATCGGTTTCCGGGACCCTCGGCAGAGCCTCTCTGCTCCTCTGCATGCTCTCCGGCGTCGTCTCGATGTTCGTCGAGAACGTCGCCACCGTCATGATCCTGGCCCCCGTGGCGCTGGAGCTCGCGAGGAGGCTCGAGGCCGATCCGGTCCCCCTCCTCGTGGGGATAGCCGTTTCCAGCAATCTCCAGGGCACGGCGACCCTCGTAGGGGATCCGCCGAGCATGATCCTGGCGGCGGAGGAGGGTCTGACATTCAACGACTTCTTCTTCATGGACGGCAAGCCCGGCATCTTCTTCGCCGTCCAGTGCGGAGCGCTCGCGTCCGCGTTCGTCCTGTGGCGCGTGTTCGGGACGAGCAGGAGATCCGTCTCCTGGCAGGGCTCCACGAGAGTGACCAGCTGGGTTCCGGCTCTGATCCTGGCGTCAGTCGTCGCAGGGCTCGCTCTGGCGAGCTTCATGAGCACGGGCGGCTCCGCCGGCCTCCTGTCTGGGCTGATCTGCGCGGCCGGAGGCGTCGCCGCCCTGGCCTGGCACACTCTCAGCCACAGAGGCTTCCTCCCGACGATACTCAGGGCCAGGGACCCGGATGACGATGTCTCCGTGAGGGGCTCGGGCAGGATAATCAGAGGCTTCGACTTCGACACCATCCTCCTGCTTGCCGGGATCTTCTTCATGGTCGGCGCCCTGGAGAACTACGGGGTGGTCGACGGGATAGGCCGATTCATCGCGGAGCTTTCCGGAGGCAGCGCTCTGGGGGCGTTCGCGATCATCATCGTCTCCTCCGTGGCGGTGAGCGCCTTCGTGGACAACGTGCCGTTCGTGACCGCGATGCTTCCCGTGGTGCGAGCCATAGCAGTGGGGATGGGCCTCTCGGACTGGCGCTTCATGTCGTTCGGAATGCTGGTGGCCGCCTGTCTCGGCGGGAACATCTCGCCGGTCGGGGCCTCCGCCAACATCGTCGCCGTATCGATGCTCAGGAAGACAGGCTACAGGGTCTCCTTCGCGAGGTTTGCGAAGATAGGGCTGCCCTTCACGATTGCGGCCACGGCTGCGGGCGCGGCGTTCATCTGGTTCGTCTGGGGGCCGTAGGTGGAGAGGGAGATCCTCAGGCTCGGATGGAAAGTCGGGAAGGAAACCCGGGTCGTCGCCGCCAGGGACCTCCGCGGGTTCTGCCGCGACTGCGGGAGCCGGAGGGTGTTCCTGGTAGCGGACGCCCGCCTGATGAGCCTCCATTCCCAGGCAGTCCTGCGGGGGATAGGGGACAGGCTCATGGGAGCGTTCGTGATGGAGTCCTCGGAGAGGCTCAAGACGCCCCGCACCCTCCAGGCGGTGTGGTCCGAAATGCACAGGGTGGGCTTCTCCCGGAACGACCTGCTCCTGGCGGCAGGCGGCGGGATCGTGCTCGACCTGGGGGCCTTCGCCGCCTCCACATGGATGCGCGGAGTCGGACTGGTCCTGGCGCCTACGACACTGCTGGCCCAGGTGGATGCATGCCTCGGCGGCAAGACCGCGGTGAATGTCGCAGGAACGCGCAACCAGGCGGGCACGTTCTACCCCGCGGACCTGGTCTGGCTCTGCGCCGAGATACTGACGACGCTTCCGGAGCGGGAATACCGATGCGGATGCGGCGAGATACTCAAGACCGCCATTCTGAGCGGTGGAGCGGATCTCAGGGAGATCGCCCGGGGGCTTCCGCTCCCCGGGCGCGAGAGGACCGAATGGAGCCGCAGGGCCGCGCAGGCCTGCCTGGCCTACAAGGCAGGAGTGGTGGAGGCCGATCCGGAGGAGAAGGCGGGCAGGATACTCCTCAACCTCGGACACACGCTCGGCCATGCCCTGGAGAGCGCGACAGGGTTCGGGCTGAACCACGGGGAGGCGGTAGCGCTCGGCATACTGGCGTCTTCGATTATGGCGCGGGGCCTGGGGGCGCCTCCGGAGTTCACCGAGGAGATCCTTTCGTGCCTGTGCGGCCTGGGGCTGCCCGTGAGCCTCCCGAGGAAGGTTTCCGGCCTGGGCAGGTTCCTGCGGCGTGACAAGAAGGCGTTGCCGGAGGGCATGAGGTGGATACTCCCGTTCGGCTGGGGAGACTGCAGACCGACCCTCCTCCCGCCCGGGCTCGAGGAGGAACTGCTCGCCGGAGCCCTCGAAGAGCTTGCCTGATGAAGGGCTCGGAGGGCTCGTTCTGGGATCATCTGGAGGAGCTCCGCAGGAGGCTCCTGACGGTCACTGCGGTCGTAGCCGCCTGCACCGTCGCGGCCTTCGTGTTCAGCAGGCAGATCATGTCGCTCGTGCTCACCGTTTCACCGGGCGGGCTCCAGACGCTCTCCCCCTATGAAGCTCTCACCGCCAACCTCAGGCTGTCCCTGACAGCCGGGCTCCTTCTCGCATCACCCGTAGTCGCATGGCACTTCTGGGGGTTCCTTGCACCCGGCCTTTACAGGGCCGAGAGGAAGGTCCTCATCACGGGCACCTTTCTCGGAGCCTTCCTGTTCGCAGGCGGTGCGGCCTTCAGCCTCTTCGTGCTGCTGGAGCCGACCCTGCTCCTGTTCCGCAGCTTCGAGGGCGGGATGATCACGGGCAACTGGACGCTCTCCAACTTCATTTCGTTCCTGGCCCAGTTCGTACTCGTCTTCGGGCTGTGCTTCGAGCTGCCGCTCGTGGTCCTTCTCCTCTCCTGGCTCGGCATCGTGGAGCCGGCCGCGCTCGGGAGATACCGCAGGCACGTGATAGTCGGCCTGCTCGTGCTCGGTGCGATCCTCCCGCCCAACGACCCCCTGACGCAGGTGCTGCTGGCAGCGCCCCTCTACGTTCTGTTCGAGCTGAGCATCCTTGCAGCCAGGTTCATGATCCGCAGGAAACCGGAAGAGGTGCATTGAATTGGAGGCAGTCCCATGCTGGCGATCCCCCGCGGCGCGACACTCGAACTGATCATCCCCGTGTTCAACGAGGAGGGGATACTGGAGGCCCAGCTCGCGCCCGTGCTCTCCGATCTGCCCGAAGGGGCGTTCGTCACGGTTGTCGAGAACGGATCGACGGACAGGACTCCGGAAATGCTGGACGCACTGGCGGCGCGTTTCCCCGGCCTGAGGACGATCCGGCTGCCCGAGCCCAACTACGGGCTCGCCATGCGCAGAGGACTGACCGAGGCGTCCGGCATGATCGTGATAACGGACGACCTGGACGTCCTGGACAGGGACTTCTGGCAGCGGGGCCTGGAGGCGCTCGAGACCGGACTCGTGGACATAGTCCAGGGCTCCAAGGTCCTGGCGGGCCGCAACGACAGGCGGCCGCTCATGAGGAAGGCGGCGACGCTGGCGCTCACCGTTTGCCTCAGGCTGATGCTGGGCTACAGGGGGACCGACACCCACGGCCCCAAGGTGATGCGTCTCGCGAGCGTCCGGTCGATACTGCCCGCATGCGGCATGGAGCTCGACATCTTCCCGACGGAGCTCGTGGTGAGGGCCCAGAGGGCCGGCCTGGCTGTGAAGGAGATACCGATCCACCTGCGCGAGATCAGGGCGACTCCGTTCCCTCTCCGGAAAAGGGTGCGCCGCGCGCTGCGGGACCTCTGGCGCCTCAGGAGGGCACTCCGCGGCGGGCATTGACATGTAAACACATGTTTGTATCATTCCCGTGGAACGGAGGTCTGCGGGAGTGACCGAGGAGATACTCGAGAACGTCGAGGTGGTTTGCTGGTTCCGCGGCGGCGTCGTGCTGCCGTGCCGCTTCCGCTGGAACAACCGCGTCTACAGGATAGTCCGCGTTTCGTCCTCGTGGGAGAGCCGCGAGGGGGCCTACAGGAACCTCCACTACATGGTCAGCACCATGGCCGGCGACGCCTATGAGATCCACCTGGACACCGGCAGCCTGAACTGGCGCCTCGACTACGGGTACGGGGCGACGTGAGCGCGGGCGGGTCCGGCGAGCCGGGGCTGCCGCGGGGCGGAACGATCCTCCATATAGACATGGATGCCTACTTCGCCTCCGTCGAGACCCTGGGCAGGCCGGAGCTCTCCGGCAGGCCCGTCATAGTCGGAGGCAACCCCTCCTTCCGCAGCGTAGTCTCCTCGTGCAGCTACGAGGCCAAGGCCCTCGGCGTGCGGTCCGGCATGCCTCTTCTGCAGGCCCTGCGCCTGGCGCCGGGGGCCGCAGTCGTCGACGGCGACCACCACAAGTATTCCTCATACACGAAGCGCATCCTGGCCATCCTGCTCGAGACGACCCACCGGATAGAGCCGGTCAGCATAGACGAAGCCTTCCTCGACACCGCCGGCCTGTTCTGCGACCCGGCCGGCCTGGCGATGGACCTGCAGCGCAGGATACTGGACAGGACGGGGCTCTGGGCGAGCGTGGGCCTGGGCCCCAACAAGCTGCTGGCAAAGATGGCTTCGAAGAAGGCCAAGCCCAGGGGTATACGAATCCTCCAGCCCGACGACATCATCGATTTCGGCGTGGAGAGCATCTGGGGGGTCGGTCCCGGGACCGCATCGCTCCTCAGAGGCTATGGGATAGGGACGGTCGGAGACCTGAGGCGCCTCACCCTCCCGATGCTCAGGATAATGCTCGGAGTGGCGGGCGAGGGACTCTATTTCCTTTCCAGAGGGGTGGATACCCGCGAGATAAGGCCCTTCTACGAGGTGGAGCCCCCCAAGTCCATCAGCCACGAGCACACGTTCGTCCGCGATGTCGGCATGCCTTCGGAGTACCTCCCCGTCCTGGCCCTGCTGGCCCAGAAGGTCGGGCGGAGAGCCCGGGACGAGGGTTTCGCAGGCAGGACCGTCACTTTGAAGTACAGGCTGCCCGATCTCTCGCACCATTCCCGGGCAAGGGGCCTGGGGAGCCCCACCGACCAGGACCAGATTATATTCGACCTCGTACGGGACATGGCCGCAGAGGCGGTGAGGGGTCCGGTGAGGCTGCTGGGGATCGCCCTCGGGGACTTGTCGCCTGTTTCATGCCTTCAGCTGGGGCTCTTCCACGAAGGCGCGCCGGGGCTGAACAGGGCGGCCGACATGGTTCGGAAGAAGTACGGCGAGAAGGCCGTGACGAGCTGCAGGGCTCTGTCGGCCATCCGGCACTGAGCGGATGTCCGGCGTGAAAGGAAGTGGGTTATGAGGCTGGTTATCCTGGTCTGTTCTTCGGTTCTGCTTGCGGCGCTCCCGGCGGCTGCCGGGGTGGTCGTCAACGAGATCATGTTCAACCCCTCCACGGCGGTCGGCGACGACAACAACTTCGAGTGGGTGGAGATCTTCAACAACGGGTCCTCTTCGGTCGACATCTCCGGCTGGACGCTGACCGACCTCGACACCGGCTCGGGCTGCATAGTCCCCGGCGGAACCAGCATCCCTGCGAACGGCTACCTGGTGTTCGCCCGCGATGCTGCATCCTTCACGAGCCATTACGGCGGCTCGATCCCGATGGTCGCCTGGACCGGCAGCTGGGGGTCCGGCCTCAGCAACACGGCGGACGAGGTCGTCCTCCTGAACGCCTCGTCGACGACGATCGACTCCCTGAGCTACGACGACACTACGGACTGGGGCTCCGACTACGGCGACGACAACACCTATGCCGACTGCGACGGAGATGGCGCCTCCCTCGAGCGCAGCAGCCCCTCCGGTTCCAGCACGGATCCGGACAACTGGAACAGCAGCATCGACGAGGCCAGCGGCATCCCGGACGCCAACTGGGCCGGCCATGACGAGTCCCACGGCACTCCGGGCGAACAGAACAGCATCACCGGCGTCTCCCTCGAATCGGACACCTGGGCTGGCATCAAGATCCAGTTCTGATCCGGACCTCTTCTCGTCCGTGCCGGATCTGCGAGATCCTGCGGGGGGCGCCTCGGGGCGCCCCCTTTTCAGACTGGGCACGTCGGGATACAGCTTCGACGACTGGAGAGGTGCGTTCTATCCACAGGGGCTCTCCAGGGCGGGCATGCTGGGCTACTATGCCGGCGAGTTCGATACGGTAGAGATAAACGGCACCTACTACCGCATCATGTCCCCGAAGGCCTCCGCCTCGATGGTCAGCAGGACGCCGCCAGGGGTTCGGGTTCGTGGTCAAGCTCCACGGTTCGATGACGCACTCGCGCGATGCGGATGAATCGGCCTGGAAGGCATTCGACAGGATGATCGAACCGATAAGGGATGGCGGAAGGCTCGAGGGGCTCCTGGCCCAGTTCCCGCATTCCTTCCGGTTCACGGACGAGGCCGTGCACTACGTCGGCGAGCTGATCTCGCGCTGCCGCCCCGCGACGCTGGCCGTCGAATTCAGGAACGACTCCTGGTACGAACCGGGAGCCGGGTGTCTCCAGGCGGTGGGGGAGATGGGCGCAGCCCTGGTCTCGGTGGACCTGCCGGCGCTTCCGGGTCTTCCCCCGGTCCGCCCCGTGGGAGGGACCCCGTTCGGGTACGTGCGCTTCCACGGCAGGAACGCCGGACACTGGTGGCAGGGTGGAACTCTTCGCTATGACTACGGATACAGCGGGGAGGAGCTCCGATCATGGCTCCCCGGGCTCATGGAGCTCTCGGGGAGATCGGGGAAGGTGTTCCTCTTCTTCAACAACTGCCACGGGGCGCAGGCTGTCGACAGCGCAAGGATGATGAGAAGCCTCCTGGAGGGCGAAACATGAAGCATTGCCTCATTACGGCTGCGGTCCTGACGGCGCTGATGAGTTCGGGTTGCGGCACGACCGGACCGTCATTCACTGTCGACTTTCCCTTCTTCTTCCTGCAGGACATCGACTGCACGGCCTCCCCTGTCGCCTGCACCTTCACGGAAGACGACGGGGACGGGCTGGCCTGCGTCGGGAGCAGCCTCTTCTTCCTCGACCGCGACCAGGGATACGTGCTGGCCGAGGTGGATCTCGGCTCGCCGCTCTCATGCTGCACGGCGTCCTCGGAGGGCGGATACGCGGCCGCGGCGTCGGGTCTGCAGTTCTTCTGGGTCAGCAACGGCACCTACGTTGCGCACGATCCGATCCTTCTCTCGGCGCCCGCGGCATTCATGCTGACGAAGCCCTATGGAACGGTGATCTACGTCGTGTGCACCGACGGGTCGATATCCACCGTCTCGACCGTGGGGGACTGGTACGAGATCTCCAACACGGAAACGGCTGTTACACAGCCTTCAGCCGCGGCGCTGACCGTCGACGGGACGGCAATCTTCGTCGCCGACGCCGCGGACAGCTCTGTGAAAGTGCTCGACCCTTCGGGATTCGGGCTGCTCTCGGAACAGCAGATGTCCAGCCCGATCAACGATATGTGCGCCTCTCCAGAGGGCGGGGTGTTCGCGGCTCCATCAGCGCTCTACGAAGCCTGGCACTTCGACCAGTCGACCGGTCTCCGCGACTTCTCAGTCCCCCTCCCGGGGATCCCTGAATGCCTCGCCGCCACGCCGGATGCCGGATACCTCTTCGCCGGCTGTGCGGGGCACGGAATAGTGGTCGTGGACATGTCGGGGAACGTGGAGGCGCAGACCGAGAGCTGGGGGCTGCCTTCGGACATCGCCGTATCGGGAGACGGCCAGAGGGCGCTCTACTGCGCTCCAGAACTACTGAAACTGGTGATGGTCTCCCGCTGAAGCAATCCGGTTCCAGGTTCAAAATGCTTGAAATTGCGCTGCAAGATGCTGTAAAGCATGCGTCTGTGCATATTCAGCGTTCAATCGTGGACACAGGTCCGGAGATCATGTCGGGGAGGGGTGTTCTGCCGTCGGAGCCGGCCCCCCGGGGGGTCAGTTGACGTCGCCGAGGCTCAGCGGGCCTCTGTAGGTTCCTTCCAGTATCTGCGGCAATATCGAAGACAGGACCTTCGGATAGACCCTGAACGATCCGAGCAGGGCCGGATCGATCCAGGCGGAACCGGTCTGCCAGGCGTCCAGCTCCGTCGGCTGTGCATCCCCCGGATCATCCCCGGCCGGGTCGGCCCTGAAGAAGAACTCCGTCTGGTGAGCCAACTCGTCACCAGCGGCGAACTCGTGGTTCGCCCCTATGTACTCGCGCACAAGGACAAGATCCCGCACGTGCACGCGGACCCCCGTCTCCTCCAGAGTCTCCCGCGCCGCCGCCGCCGCCAGTGTTTCACCGAATCTCTGGCCTCCGCCGGGAAGCATCAGGAACTCGCCTTCATCGTCCCGGTTCATGGTGAACAGCACCCTGTCGTTCTTCACGACTATGGTCTTGCAGGAGTTGCGCTTCTTTGCGGCGATCTCCCCTGCGGCGGATTCGAACGCAGCAGAACGGCCGGTCATCGCTGCAGTGCCTGCATCCGGCACACTGGCACGCAGGCGGACAGATCAGCCCGGGACACTCCCGGCCGGCTTGCACGGCCGGGTCCCGGAGAGGATCCGAGCGGTCCGTCGCCTGCCGGACGCAGGGGGTTCCGGAGCTCCGCGGCAAGGCACTCCGCGGAGTTGGGATCAATAGTTAAAACCGATCCTGAACCGGAAATCATGGAATCAGGACCAAATGTTAAAACCGATCCTGACATCAGAGGCCGGAGAGGGAGAGGTAGGCGGCTATGATCCTTTCGCCCGCGAAGAGCGCCACGACCGATCCGAGCGCGAGGAAGGGACCGAAGGGGATCGGCCGGCGCTTCTCGTGCCTCCCCGCTGCCATCATCCCGAGCCCCGCGACCGCTCCCGTGACGAAGGCGGTGAACAGCGCGACGGCCGTCGGCCACGGTCCGAGGAAAGCGCCGATGCAGGCGGCCAGCTTTACGTCACCCCAGCCCATCCCGCCGTCGAAGCCCTCGTCCTCTCCGAACCCCTCGGGAGGGATGACATAGGAGGGCCTTTTCCGGAGGAACAGGATGCTCCCCTGACGGATGGCGAGGAAGACGGCGAAGGCGGCCGTCGAGGCGGCCGCGGACCGGACGATCCCGATCCCTCCCGGCAGGAGTGACATCAGAAGCCCTGCTCCGGTGCCGCCGATGCTGACCTCGTCGAGCACCAGCCACTGGGTGAGGTCGGTCTGCACCGTAATAATGAGGAGGCTGAGGAACACCGCCTCCCGGGCGAACTCGAACGTGGGGCCTGAATGGAGCGCCGCAGCCGCGAAGGCGAGCCCTGCGGCAAGTTCGCCTAGTGGGTAGCGTACCGAGATCCTGGTGCGGCAACCCGCGCATTTCGCCCCGAGCAGGATCCAGCTGAGGACGGGGATGTTCTCGTACCACCTGATACGCCTGCCGCAGGAGGGGCATGCGCTCGGAGGGGCGACCACCGATTGTCCGAGCGGTATCCTCCACGCGACCACGTTGAGGAAACTGCCGATGCAGAGGCCCAGAACCGCTGCTGCAACCACGAAGATCACGTCAGGGTCTATGATTTCCTCCCCGGGTTTGCACTTTTATCGCCTCTCGCTATATGTTCTTTTATGCTCCGGGCTGCAATGCACCGGACAGCTAGTCAATCATCCCATGGAGGGGAAATCGATGAGAACCGCTCTAGTTCTGCTCACCCTGGTCACCGTTGTCGCATTCGCAGGCGAGTTCGCCACCGGCGGCGCCGAGATGTGGAAGTTCAACGGCTACGGCATCTTCAGGCTCGACGTCTTCGGTGAAGAGGAAGCCGATCCCGACATGGGCTTCTCGACCTGCGGCGACCTCGCATGGACCCCCCAGCTCAACGACATGCTGTCCGCCAAGGCCGAGCTCGGCCTCGACGCCGACGACAACAGCGTGAACCTCCTCGACGCCTACCTGAACATGACCCCGGCGGACGGCTTCTCCATCCGCGGCGGCCAGTTCAAGAGGATGTTCGGCTGGGGCTACCTCGAGTCCACAACCGCCATGCTGTTCCCGGACAGGCCCCTGTTTGTCAATGAGAGCCTCTTCGGCCTCTACGGCAAGCGCGACATCGGCCTGATGCTGCTCGGCGACTTCGACATGTTCACGATCGACATGGCCTACACCAACGGCATAGTCGACACCGAGGAGACCGACAGCAACAAGCAGTTCACGGTCCACGGCACCGTCATGCCGGCCGAGTGGGTCACCATCGGCGCGGCCCTGGGCATGTACGCCATGGACTCCGAGGCCGAGGAGGACGAGACCGTCAGCTCCACCGGCATCGACGTCTACGGAATCGTCGATTACCCCGCCACCGAGACCATCGACATCCACTTCACCGGTGAATACCTGATGCTGGGCGCCCCCGTCGAGGACGTCGAGGGTATCGAGAACACCGACGGCAGCGCCATGACGATCGCCGGCGGCGCGACGTTCGGGCTCCAGGGCGACATGATCACGGGCATCACCCCCATGCTCCGCTTCGAGCAGATCAGCCCCGCGACCCAGCTTCCCGAGGAAGCCGAGGCTCCCGAGGACAACTACGGCGCCATCGACTTCTGCGCCAACATCCACATGGGCACCCACAACACCCTGCAGCTCGGCGCCCGCAACTACAGCTTCGAGGCCGAGGGCGTGGACGGCTACACCGACATCATCGCGAACTGGGTAATGAAGTTCTAGTTCCGATCCCTGTTCTCTGGAGGGGCCGCAGGTTCGCCTGCGGCCCTTTCGCTTGTTCCCGCGCCCGCGGGAACAAGCAGACCCGTCAGTGGCCCGCCGGCTGGAGAACACCCGGTATGGCAGGCCGCGAGAGGGTCCGGAGCGAACTCAAGCTCCAATTTCCGGGCGAAACTGGTGAAGGCGCCCTCTCCCTGTATAGAATACACGCAATACATTCTGGATCCGCACCAGTCCTGATCGGCATCATGAACCGGGAGGGGAGATCATGACCGAGACCGGAACGGCCCTGAAGGAGAACAAGACTCTCGACTGCTCGAACTGCGGAGCGCCGATCGGGTACGTGGAGGGCGAGTCGGTGCTCACGTGCGAACACTGCGGCTCCGCCACGATGCTAGCGGGATTCGACCAGATCGTGACCATCCAGTCCCATTCCATAATCAGGCCGAAGGTGGGCGAGAACGACGCGGTGAAGGCCGCGCGGGACTGGCTCTCGACCGGGCGCCTGAAGCCTTCGAACCTCGGTAACGAGATCGAGCTCCGTTCTGTTTCCGGCAGGGTGCTCCCGTACTGGATAGTGAAGTCCCAGGCGTCCACCAGCTGGAGGGGCATGAACCGGAAGTCCCGCACCGTGGGGACCGGCCAGCAGAAGCGGACCGAGGAGTACTGGGAGCCGGCGGACGGGAGGTTCTCCGAGGACTACACCTGGCCCGTCTACGCCCGCGAGGACGAAGCGGAATACTGGGGTCTCAAGTTCCTCGAACCCGGGCAGAAGTGCCTGTTCCCGGACTGGAGGAAGTTCTTCATCTCGTTCGGCATGGGTTCGAAAACCTCCCCCAACGCCAACCTGCTGGAGGGCAAGGAACCGTTCACCCTCGAAGGGATAACTGATTCGGGGCTCGAGATCGTCAACGGGCAGATCGTCCAGGCACGCGCGGAGGAGACCGCGAAGGCTCGCATAACGAGGGCACACGACGACAAGGCGAAGGGGATGGCCACCAAGATCACCGACTGCGACACCACTGTCACCGTCCAGGGCACCGAACTCGTCTATCTGCCCATGTGGGAGGTCGTGTACGGATTCGGCGGCAGGGACTACAGGATGCTCGTGAACGCCTCCTCCGGCGCCGTGGTCGCTGCCGAGTACCCGGTGGGCCGCAGGGCGAAGATAGTGAACTTCGACATCCTCTTCGGGATCATCGGAGGGCTCCTCGCCGGGATCGGCTTCGGCACCTCCCATCCCGGGGTCGGATGGGCGGGCATAGGCGTCCTCGGGATCGCGGCAGCCTTCACCGTGCTTTCGGTCGTCTCGGGCAAGAGGCTCTAACACCCTCCAGGAAGGGTTCTCAGAAGGCAGGTCGATCAGATGCGGATAACCGACGCGGCCCTCAAGCGGCCGGTTGCAGTGACCGTCTTCTCGATTGTCGCCCTCGTCCTCGGGGCCGTCGCGGTCATGAGGATGCCGGTCGACCTGCTTCCCTCGGTCGAATACCCGAGGCTGACCGTCGAGACAACATATCCCCCCTCCAGCCCCTACGAAGTCGAGCGCCTGGTGACCGACCCCATCGAGGAGTCGCTGGCCGGCGTGAGGGGGCTCCGCAGCTACACCTCCCGGTCCTACGGCGACCGCAGCCGGATCACGCTCGAGTTCGGGTGGGGCACCAGGATGGACTACGCGAGGCTCGAGGTGCGCGAGAAGCTCGATGTGGCGGGCTGGTCCCTGCCCGACCAGGCCGGGAGGCCGACGCTCGTCGAGTACGATCCGTCCAGGCGGCCGTTCATGGAGATCCTGGTCTCCCGCGAGGGGGACTGGACCGAGACGACCGATTTCGTGAGGCGCGTCGTGACCACCAGGATCGAACAGGTCGACGGCGTGGCTGCCTGCGAGATGGAGGGCGGGGCTGATGCCGCCGTCTACGTCAGGCTGCGCGACGGAGCGATGGAGGAGATGGGCATCAGCCCCGCGGTGGTCTCGGCCGCCCTGGCGGGCGCGAATGCCCGCACTCCGGGCGGGCTCGTCAGGGAGGGGCAGAAGGAGTTCTTCCTGTCCCTGGAGGGCCAGTTCGAGAGCCTCGAGGATGTCGAGGAGACCGTTGTCGGATTCCGGGGCGCCACGCCCATCATCCTGGGCGACATAGCGGAGGTGTCGCTCGCGGAGAAGCCGCTCACCGACTGGGCG
The DNA here is from genome assembly GCA_963718745.1 of Candidatus Fermentibacterota bacterium. Taxonomy (GTDB): domain Bacteria; phylum Fermentibacterota; class Fermentibacteria; order Fermentibacterales; family Fermentibacteraceae; genus Fermentibacter. The sequence goes on from OY970370.1 coordinate 1,908,289, forward strand.
GGCTCCGATGGCGAGAGGTGCATCATCCTCAGGATCCGCAAGATGTCGGGCGGGAACACGGTCGAGATCTCCCGCGCCGTGGGCGAGGTGCTCGACGAGATGCGCGGCCAGTATCCCGACGTGCGTTTCGAAACCCTCCAGGACGACGCCGGGTTCATAAGCGACTCCATCGACGGCGTCATACAGTCCCTGCTCATAGGAGCCTTCCTGGCTTTCGCGATCCTCTTCCTCTTCCTGCGGGAGTGGCGCAATCCGATAATAATGGGGATCTCCATCCCCCTGAGCCTTGCCGTTGCGCTCTTCGCGCTGTACCTGAGCGGGATCACGCTCAACATCATGTCGCTCGGAGGCCTGGCCCTGGGGACCGGCCTGCTCGTGGACAACTCGATCGTCGTGCTGGAGGCCATACACAGGCGGCGCGAGAAGGGCGACGGCCCGTCGGAGGCTGCCGTCAGGGGCACCGCCGAGGTCGGGACGGCCATCCTCTCGAGCACGCTGACTACGCTCGTTGTCTTCTTTCCCGTCGTCTACCTCGAAGGCGTCACGAGCCAGCTCTTCCGCGACCAGGCGCTCGCAGTGAGCTACGCCCTCGTCGCGAGCCTCCTGGTTGCGGTGACCGTCGTCCCCATCCTGGCCGCGAAGTACCCGTCCGTACCCACGGTGGATCCGACTCTGAAGCTCCGGGAGTGGTATGCAGGTGTCGCACGCAAGGCCTTCGCGAGGCCGGCGAGGGTCGTGGCCGGGGCCCTTCTCCTCGCAATGCTCGCACTCGTGCCCGGCGCCCTGCTGCCCAGGCAGCTCCTGCCGTCGGTCCCCGTCGAACAGGTCGATATCTCTTTCTCCGCCCCCGAGGGCACCTCCGTGGGCGATCTCATCGTCTTTGCCGACCGGGCGTCCGAGCTTGCCGTCATGTCCGGAGCGACGAGCGTCTTCGGCCGAGCCGGCGTCAGGTCCAGGGAGGGCGTGGATGCCCTCCTCACCGCGACCTACGAGAGCCCGCGCGCAGCTTCGTCGGCAATGGCGGCGCTGCCGGACGCATGGGCGGGGAGCCACATCTTCGCTCTCAACGCCACGCCCCACGAGACCCTCCTCGGTGAGATCCTCGGAGGGGGTGGGGGCTTCTCCGTCTACATCGAGAGCGAGAACCTCGATGCAGGGCTTGCTGCCGCACAGGAGCTCGCTCTGCGCGTTTCGAGCTATCCGGAGGTCCAGGGGGCCGAGGTCGGATTCCTGCCGGGCAGGCCTGAAATCCTCCTCAGGCTCGATTCCGAGCTCATGTCCCTGCTCGGGCTCCAGTCCGCCGAAGTTGCGGACTGGGTGGAGAGCATGGCGCGCGGGCTTGCCGCCACGACCTACTATCGCCAGGACGAGCGGGTGGACGTTCTCGTGCTGTCCGACTCCGGCGAAGGCATCCCCCTCGAGGACGCCCTTTCGCGGGCCACGGCCGTCTCCGGGATACTGGTCCCCCTGGACAGGCTGGTGGACGTGGAGAGGAGGCAGCTCCCCGGCTACGTCGAGCACTACCAGGGCAACCGCGCCGTCTCGCTTTCCATAAGCTCGTCCTCCGGCAACCTCGCCGGGCTCTCCTCGAGGGTGTCCGCCGAGGTGGAGACGCTCGAACAGCCTGTGCCGGTCACCCTCAGGACCGGACCCGAGATCGAGGAGATGGAGAGGACCACCCGCGGGCTCCTGCTCGCCGCCCTCCTGGCTGCAGCCCTCGTGTACGTCCTGATGGCCGCGCAGTTCGAATCGTTCAAGGGGCCTTTCGTGATAATGTTCACCGTCCCGATGGGCCTCATCGGCGTAGTCCTGGCCCTGGCGCTCACCGGACAGAGCTGGAACGCCCTCTCCGGGATCGGCGTCGTGATCCTCTCCGGCATCGTGGTCAACGACGGGATCCTGCTGGTGGAGAGGATCAACCAGCTCAGGCGGGAGGGTCTGAGCCTCGAGGAGGCAATCGTCGGGGCGGGGCGGGACAGGTTCAGGCCGGTCCTCATGACCAGTGCGACGACGATACTCGGCCTCCTCCCCATGGCCGTGGGTTTCGGGACCGGAGGCACGCTCAGGCAGCCCCTCGCGATAGCAGTCATAGGAGGCATGACCGTTGCGACGATACTGACCCTGATCGTGGTCCCCGCCGTCTTCAAGCTACTCTCGGGCAGGGATAGATGATAGAAGGCATCCTCGGGCGCCCCAGGGCGACTGCGGTGATCTACCTCGCCCTGCTGGTCCTGGCCGCAGTGTCCCTCTCGCGGATTCCGATCGAGGGAACGCCGGACACCGAACTGCCCAAGCTCAGCGTATTCACGGCATGGCCCGGGGCCGACCCCGAGGCCGTGTGCGAGGAGGTCACGAGACCCATAGAGGAGGCCGCGCGCCAGGTCGAGGGCGTGGAGGAGATATCCTCCCGCTCGGAGTCCGGCTCGAGCAGCGTGACCGTGTCCTTCCGCAAGGGGACGGACATGGACATCGCCTCGATGGAGCTCACCGAGCGGATATCCTTCCTGCGCGAGGATCTGCCTCCCGAGGTGACCGCCTCCAGCGTGACGCCCGTGCTCCCCCGCGAGGTCGAGAGCGAGGGATTCCTCGTCTTCGCGCTCGCCGGGGACGATTCCCAGGTCCTGAAGACTCTCGCGGAGGAGGAGATAGTCCCTGCGCTCGAGAGGATAGACGAGGTGGGCTCCGTCGACGTACAGGGCCTCGGCGAGGAGCAGGTCGTCATAGATATCGACCCGCAGGCCCTTCGCGAACTCAACCTCACGCTGGGCGAGGTTATGCAGGCCCTCAACCGTGGGATCGTCGACCGCAACGCCGGTCTCGTGACCGACTCCACCGGGCTCGACGCGGTGATCCGGGTGACGACCGTCCCGCGGGATGTCGAGGAACTCGCGAGGCTGATAGTGGCCGTCAGGGGGAGCCGTTTCGTGACCCTCGCGGACGTTTCCCGGGACATCTCGCTCCTGTTCGACGAGAACCAGTACACGATCTTCAGATACGACGGACTGGACCAGGTGACGGTCCAGGTCGACCGCGTCCCCGGCAGCAATGCCGTGCGCGTGGCAGACAGGGTGATGAGCCGCATCGACGACATCAGGGAGTCCCTCCCCGAAGGAGTGGAGTTCAACCTGATCGAGGACGGCACCGAGCAGATACGGGAGGATCTCGGAGCCCTGTCCTGGCGCGCGCTGGTCTGCCTCGCCGCCATCATGCTCGTCCTCCTGCTTCTCAACCCGGGCATCCGCGGGAACATGCTCATCCTGAGTTCGATCCTCTTTTCCGCCGCCCTCTCCGTGACGGCGGTCTACCTCGCAGGATATACGGTCAACGTGCTGACTCTCAGCGCTCTCGCGGTCGCCTTCGGCCTGCTCGTGGACGGCGCCGTGGTCGTCATGGAGGCCATCGCTTTCCGCCGGAGGCTCGGCCTGGCTCCTCTCGATGCGGCCACCCAGGGGGTGAGAGAGGTCGCGCTCCCGATCCTCGGAGGCATACTGACGACGCTTTTCGCATTCATCCCCCTGCTCGCCAGCGAAGGCATCCTCAGGCTCTACTACAGGCCGTTCGCCTTCACGATGACGGCCACTCTGCTCTCGTCGTACCTCGTCTGCCTCACCCTGGTGCCGTCGCTCGCGGGGCGCTGGCGCGAGGGCAGCTGGATCCGTGAGAGGAGATGGGACGTCGCACTATCCGGGTTCATCACCCGCCTCCACCACAGGCCGTGGCTCCCGCTCTCGTTCGTCCTGCTGCTCATCGCGGGGGCGGCATACGTCTTCGTGGCGAAGATCGACAAGGGGAGGGACTGGGGTTTCTCGTTCGAGCGCGAGAGCATAACCGTCTGGATGGAGTTCCCGCCGGGGACGCCCCAGGACATCGTCGACTCGACCACCAGGGGGTTCGAGACCATCCTCGCGCGCAGGGACGGCATCGAGTCGACCAGGACCTTCGTCACGGGCGAGACCGCCGTGGTGAGGGCGGTCTGCACCCAGATCTCGCTCCAGAGCGGCCTCGCCCTCCAGATCGAGGCGGAGGCCATGGCGCACGCCTCGACCATCGGCGGCGTCCAGGGGATCTACGTCGGCGGGATCAGCCCCGAGGGCTACTGGCGCAGCACCACTTCCGCAGGGATGATGCAGACGATCGAGCTCCGCGGCTACGATTACGAAGGGCTGAAGAACATAGCCCGGGCCATCGCGTCCCTGATGCAGCGGCACCCCAGGATAGCAGACGTGGACATCGACTGGAACAGGATGACCGCCAACCGCTCCCAGCTCGCCCTGGACTTCGACAGGCAGGAGCTGGCTGACCTCGGGCTGAATCCCGTGCAGCTGCTCGCCGCATTCAGGTACAACCTGCCCAGCGGATATGGAGGAGAGGTCCAGATAGGCGACCAGAGGCTCGATCTCGGCCTGCGGATCGAAGGCGAGCGGAATCCGGCGATGTCGGAGGTGATGGAGAGCAGGATCAGAACAGCGGGTGGCGGCACGGTCAGGCTCGGCGACCTGGTGGGACTGGACACCGCCTCGGTCCAGGGCTCCATCGACCGCGAAGACGGCGAGTACACGAGGACCGTCGCCTACACCTTCATGGGCGCCGAGCGGATGGGCGCCCGGTTCAGGCGGACGCTGCTCGAGAACCTCTCACTGCCTGACGGCTTCAGGGTCTACGAGGACACGACCTGGGTGCCGCACTGGCTCCAGGAGGAGGAGACGGGTACGGACCTGGACCTGCTGGTCATCCTGGCCATCCTGGCGGTTTTCGCCGTCACTGCCGTACTTTACGAGTCCTGGACAGCCCCGCTCTGGGTGCTGGCCGTGATCCCCATGGCGATGATAGGGGTCGTGGCGGGCTTCTGGGCCTTCGGCAAGGTGTTCACGCCGCAGGCGTATGTCGGGAGCGTGTTCCTCGTAGGAATCGCGGTCAACAACTCGATACTCCTCGTGGACTGCTTCCTCCGGCACAGGAAGAAGGGCACGCCAACGAGGGACTCTCTGGACATGGCCGTCCGGGAGAGGCTGCGGCCCGTCATGCAGACGAGCCTCACCACCGTCGCCGGCCTGCTGCCCCTCGTGATCTGGCCCGTCGCGGGTTCGGACGACCTATGGAGCACTCTGTCTTTCACCGTTGTAGCCGGCATGGCCACCTCGACCCTCCTGGTCCTCGTGGCGCTGCCTTCGCTGATACAGCTTACAACAAGGAGAGGATGACCCCTGATGAAACGACTCGCCGTACCGCTCCTCGCGACGGTTCTGCTCACCCTCTGCGCCTGCGGCAAGGCGGAGGACGAGGAAGCCGAGGCGCTGGAGCCGTCTCCGCTGCCGGTCACCGCCACCACGGTTGCCAGGGACACCCTCTTCCAGGTCGTGGAGGCCACGGGCAGGATCAGCTCGGCAAGGTTCCAGGAGATGGTCTCCCAGATCCAGGGCGTCGTCGCGCTCGCTCCCTCGGGCGAGGGCATGTCCGTCGCCAGGGGCCAGACGGTCTTCAGGATAGCCGCAGGCGCTCAGGCCGCCGATCTCCAGAACGCCCTCAGCCGTTACAGGTCGGCCCAGGCGGTCTTCGACTTCGAGAGCACCAGCTACCAGGGAGAGCTTACCGAGGAGCGCAGCGAGATGCTCCGCAGCACGACCGGCCTGCTGCAGGCGGAGGCGGACCTCGCAAGGGCGAGGACTCAGTACGGCAACGCCGCTCTGTCGGCGGGCTTCGACGGAGTCGTCTCCGAAGTGCTGGTCCGCGAGGGCGTGACGGTCTATGCCGGGACGATGCTGGGCTCCGTAGTAGACCTGACCACCCTCCAGGCGGAGATCGACCTGGACGAGCGCGACCTGGCTCTCTGCGCCGTGGGTGCCAGGGCATACGTCACCGTTCCCTCGCTATCCGACACGACCCTCGAAGGGGCTGTCAGCTCGGTCTCCCCCGTGATCGATCCCTCGACCAGGTCGGGGAGCGTCATAGTGGCTCTCCCCCCTCTGCCGGGGCTGCGCCCCGGGGCGACAGCCCGGGTCGAGATCGTCACATCCACTCTTTCGGACCAGGTTCTCGTCCCCGAGGAGGCAGTCCTCATCCGTGACGGCAGGGAGATGGTCTTCGCCGTCCTGGACGGGAAGGCGGACTGGAGATACGTGACCACCGCCGGGACGGGGAGGGGCTTCATCGCGGTGACGGAGGGGATCGCGGAAGGCGAACAGGTGATCACCGGAGGACACTACTCCCTCGCGCACGACGCCCCGGTGGCGGTTGTCGGGGAATAGGCTGGACACCGCCCGCACAGATACCGCGATAATCGGCGCCGGTGCCGCAGGCCTCATGGCGGCGGTCCAATCGGCCCGGAGCGGTTCCGCAACCCTCCTGCTCGAGCAGAACGACAGGCCGGGAGCCAAGCTTTTGATAACGGGCGGAGGCAGATGCAACATCCTGCCCGTCCGCGCGGATCCCGAAGTCTTCGTCACGTCCTCCTCCCGGAACAGCCTCGCAAGGATCACAAGGGGCTGGTCGGCGGAAGCAGCCGCCCGGTTCTTCACGGAGGAGGCCGGCACGAGTCTCGAGCCCGAGGAGGGCACGGGCAAGATCTTCGCGTTTCCTGACGGTGCCGCCGGCGTGGTGCGGGCGCTCGTCCGCCTGGCGGGGGAGTCCGGGGCCGGGATCCGCTACAGGAGCAGGATCCTGGATCTCGAACCCTCTGCCGGGGGCTGGACCCTTCGCATGGAGGGCGGCTGTTCAGTCATCGCGAAGCGAGTCGTCGTCGCCACCGGAGGAAGATCCTGGCCGGGCACGGGGAGCGGCGGCTGGGGCTTCCGGGTCGCGGAGAAACTCGGGCACACGGTCAGGACCGTCTATCCCGCCCTGGTCCCCCTCCGGTCTTCCGACACAGGATTCTCAAGTCTGGCGGGCATCGTCGTCCAGGTCGCGATCTCATCAGTCTTCGAGGGGCGCCCGTTCGTCTCCACGGGCCCTCTGCTGTTCACGCACCGGGGTTTCAGCGGTCCGGCCGTGATGAATGCATCGCATGCGGTCACCGGCGCCAGGGGCGTTCCGGCCGTGCTCTCCGTCAGCTGGGGGGGATTCGGCGAGGACGAATGGGAATCAGTCCTCCTCGGAGGGAAGGGGCGCATCGCCGGCGTCCTGGAAAAGAAGATCCCCTCGAGGCTCGCCGCCGCCCTGATGAAGGCTGCGGGGTTAGAGGGGGCATCATCGTTCGCAGAACTCGACCGCGGGAGGAGGCTCGCGCTCCGGAGCGTCCTTTCGCGCATGCCCCTGCCTGTGACGGGAGACTGCGGATGGGACGAAGCCGAGGTCACGGGCGGCGGAGTGGCGCTCGAGGAGGTCCGTCCCGACACGCTGGAGAGCAGGCTGCATCCCGGACTCCACTTCGCGGGGGAGGTCCTGGATGTATTCGGCCCCGTCGGCGGTTACAACCTCTACTGGGCCTGGCTCACCGGGTTCGCCGCCGGCAGGGCCGGCGGCGCTCCTTCACGTATTCGTACTAGAGCCAGGGACTGAACCCGAGGAAGAACCGGTGATAGGACACGGGGAGGCCCAGGGTGTTGGTGAGCTCGAGCGTGCTCACGCGGCTCACCAGGGGCTGGGGCATCGGGAAGATGACGAGGTAGGTGCCCTCCCAGTCTCCGTAGAGCGCATATGACTCCCAGGTGTTCCACATCGCTCTTATCTCCGGCTCCTTCAGCGTCGAGCCGGCCCACTGCGTGATCACTTCGACAGCGGACTCCGAGGTGTACTCGTCCAGGATCTCCACCGACCCACCCAGCCCGTCCAGGCTGTCGGCATCGACCAGTTCCATGCCGATCCAGTCGAAGTCGGGCCTGAAGATGACGAGGACCTCGCTCGAGATGGGTGCCACCTGCAGGGATCCCTCTTGCGACCGCCCCGGCAGCGGGAGGGGGAAGGCATCGCGGTCGAAACTGACCTCGTAGTACAGGAACATGTCGGAGAAGGAGCCTGCGCTCCTGTTGATTATGAGCGACTCGACATCACGCCACAGACCTGCGGCCCATTCGAATCCCGCGACACTCTCCTCGCATGCCGGCGCCCAGCTCTGCTCCGCCGTATAGGGGCAGGCGGTGTAGAATTCGCTCCACCTGACCGCGGAACCTCCTCCGGCAACGGTGAGATCCACGGAGAACGACTCGTCCGGCTCGGGATACGTGTTCAGGATACGGCCGGTCGACCTCACGGTGAGGTCGCCCGTGAACTCGGGGCCGTAGAGGTAGATCACGGGAGCCTCGGCCATCGTCCCGTAGTCCGGGAGACTGTGGTCTCCGCCGGATCCCAGGGCCTCGACCACATCCTGTCTGTAGACGACCGCGCCCCATTCATGGACATAGATCTGGTCGTGATACGGAGCGACCACCGTATCGAGTGCCGCCGCTATGAGAAGTGGGCTCAAGACATGCACCTCCTGCAACTGCCGCCGCCCCTGGATCCCGAAGGCCTCCGGTGCGACCGGCTCCGAGTGTCTACTGGATCGGTACCGGCGCCCTCCCGGTCGAATCGAGGGCATCCCGGAACTTCGCGAGCTGCAAGGCGAACCATGTGTTCTCCGGATCCCGGCGGAGGGCCTCCTCCTCCCAGGACACCGCCTCGGAGAACCTCCCGGCCGAATAGAGGGCTTCGGCCAGCGTGTCGACGATGTTCATGTCGTCCGGGGCCAGCATGTGGGCCTCCGTCGCGAGTGCGACGGCGGTCCCGGGTTCCAGCCCTCTTTCCGCGAGCGTCCAGGCGAATGCGTTGAGAGTCTCCGGATCGCGATCCCCGGAGGCGAGGGCCCTGTCCATCATACCCCCGAGGTAGCCGAGTTCCGGTTCGGTACCGGCATCCGCATAGACCTGGATCATGAAGACGGGCTCCCACCTGGCGTAGATCCTCTCGATCTCGCCGACAGGGTCCTCGTGATCGTCCACCCTTATGTCCACGAGCCGGTCGCCGACGCCCTGATAGCCGCCTCCGGGCCTGCACACGAGCAGCGCCGCCGACTGCCTCCCCCTGCTGTCCCCGCCGGCGTCGTCACCGGCGGCGAGGGCTCTTGAAAGCCTGTATGCAAGTGGTCCTTCCGTCTCGAGGAAGGCGGTCTCCATCGCGGCGACCACTTCGGGTCCGGTCAGTATGTTGCCCTGGATGGAATACCCCGGCCCCGCGATCCCGCCCGCCCAGGCCGAGGTGCCGGTGCCCGTGAATGTCGCGGAACCGCCCCGGGCGTCCACGATGCCTAGCTGACGGTCCTGGAAGCCTTCGTCGGAAGAGAGCAGGGAGTCCAGCGCCTCACCCGCCGGGCGCCCCTCCGCCAGCAGCCCGAGACCCATGGGTCCGAGCGAGATGTTGACCAGAGCCTGCGTTGCGACGGCACCGCTCCCGCATCCGACCCACGGGACGATGCAGCCCACGGCCAGGACCCTGGAGGCCACGGCCACCCCGCATTCACCAGAGGCCGTGTCGACGGCGGCGATGGAGAACGTGGAGCATACGAGGCCGTCGCCCGGACCCGGGCAGATGCCCTGTGCGGCGAGTGTGAGAAGAATTCCGAGCACGGCGGCCTAACCCTGCCAGGGCGTGTCGGTATGGGCCTTTATCGCCTCACCCGATCTGATCACGGCAGAGTTGTCGCATGTCAGGGAGTTGCAGAAGGCGATGGCCTGATAGGGGTCCCGCCTGGGATAGAGATAGGCCATGACCTGGACTGCGTCCGGCTGGCAGGTGCACTGGCCGAGCACATCGAGAGGCGCATCGCACACCGGGCAGGAGAGCGCTGCGAGCGCGCCTTCCTCGATGGTCCCTTCGAAGACCACCTTCTGCGGGTCGCCCAGTTTCGCCGACAGCGCGACCAGTCCGGCACCCCCGGCGGTCCGGAACCTCAGGAGAATGCCCGGGAAGCCACTCACCTCGTGATCCAGGGAGATCATGTTGTGCCCTCCAGGGCAGTACGCTGCATTGATCACGACGGCCTCCCCGGGCGCCGCCTTCCGTGCCTTCGACTGCTCCGGAACCCTCATCCTGCCGTCAGAGTCGTATATCGATCCCGTCATGAGCCACCTCCTCCCTGGAACATACGCTGCCGTGTCCGGATACGACAGCCTGAATCCCCCTGTGAGCGCTTCCCGGAACCGGGCGGCCCGGATATACTCGCGGGAGCATCGGACGCCCCATCCCATAATCGGAGGAAAGAGAAAGTGACGATCCAGAGATATTTCCTTGCAGCGGCACTCCTTTTCGCATCGGCCGCCGGCGCCGGGCTCCCCACGATGATCCCCCGGGAGGTCCTCTTCGGGAATCCCGAGAGGGTGGCGCCCTCCCTGTCGCCCGACGGGAGCATGATAGCCTACGTAGCGCCCGCCGGAAGCGTCATGAACCTCTGGCTGATGGACGCCGACGGAACCGACCCCCGCCAGATCACTTTCGACGAGGGAAGGGGCGTGACCGACTACTTCTGGGCCGAGAACGGGCGGCACATCCTCTACATGCAGGACGAGGCCGGCGAGGAGAACACCCATGTGTTCAGACTCGACGTCTCGACGGGCGAGGTGACCGACCTGACGCCGTACGAGGGCGTGAAGGCATACGTCACGGCCACGGACAGGGACACGCCCGACCGCGTGCTCATCGAGATGAACATCGACAATCCGATGCTCTTCGACGTCTACGAAGCGGATCTCTCCACCGGAGAGGTCGCCCTGCTGGAGAGGAATCCCGGTTTCGTCCTCGGCTGGATCCCGGACGAGGACCTGAGGATAAGGTTCGCCTTTTCTATGGACGAGGACGGGAGCCAGATGCTCATGGAGAGGGACGGAGAAGGGAACTGGCAGCCCTTCATGTCCTGGGGACCCGAGGAGCAGGTCTATCCGGTGCGCATGACGAGGGACGGGAGCGGCATCTATCTCAACAGCACCCTCGGCGCCAACACGTCCAGGCTCGTCAGGGTGGATATCGAGACCGGCGAGGAAACCGTGCTGGCCTCGGATCCCCTGTGCGACGCCGGCTCCGTGTTCTTCGACGAGGCGACCGTCCTTCCCCGGGCGGTCACCTTCACCCATCTCCGCAGGAGGATCGAGATCCTCGATCCGTCGATCGTCCCCGACTACGATTTCCTGAGAACATTCGCCGAGGGGGACTTCTTCGTCTCCTCCAGCGACCATGCGGACAGCACATGGATCGTCGGATACTTCAGCACCTCCAACCCCGTGAGCTACTATCTGTACGACAGGAGCACCCGGAGTGCGGAGTTCCTGTTCTCTGCGGTCCCCGCGCTGGAGGGGTACGAACTCGCAGGAGTCAGACCCCTCCTCATCCCGGCCCGTGACGGTCTCGAGCTCCCCTCTTATCTGACGCTCCCGGCAGGGGTGGACACCACGGGCCTGCCCCTGGTCCTGTTCGTCCACGGAGGACCCTGGGCACGCGACCACTACGGGTACGATCCGATGGTTCAGCTGATGGCCAACCGCGGTTTCGCGGTCCTGCAGGTCAACTTCCGCGGCTCGAGCGGCTTCGGGAGGGAGTTCCTCAACGCCGCCAACAAGGAATGGGGCGGAGCGATGCAGGACGACATCACCGACGCAGCCGCCTGGGCCGTGGAACGGGGCTATGCCGATCCATCCAGGCTGGCAATAGTCGGCGCCTCCTACGGCGGATACGCAACCCTCGCCGGAGTCGCCTTCACTCCGGATCTCTACGCTGCGGCCGTGGATCTCTTCGGTCCGTCCAACCTGGTGACGTTCCGCGAGAGCGTGCCGGCCTACTGGAGACCGATGGACGCCATGTTCGACATCCGCATCGGCAGCCTGGAGGAAGACGCCATCATGCTCCAGGACCGGTCGCCGCTCAATCACGCTGAAGCCATCCGCACTCCGCTGATGGTCATCCAGGGTGCCAACGACCCCCGGGTGGTCCGGGCGGAGAGCGATCAGCTTGTCGCTGCCCTTCGCGCAGCCGGAACGCCCGTCGAGTATGTCCTCTATGCCGAAGAGGGCCATGGCTTTGCCCTCGAGGCGAACAATCTCGATTTTGCCGGCCGCATGGAGGAGTTCCTGGCGGCGCACATAGACGGCGTGCGCTTCGAGCCCTGGACTCCGGTGGAAGGCTCCACCTCCGCCATAATCGAGGAATAGACCGGACTACCTGATACCGGGGGGTCTTTCAGGGACCCCCCGGGTCCAGTACAATCTCCCATGAAACGGCGAAGGGGAGAGAATCCTCCCCCCTTCCCCGAAACACTGCGGCAAGGCGGCGATCCGCCTGTCCAGCTACCTGAGCACTGTCATCCTGATGGCGTGATGCCGTCCGTCCAGCTCCACCGAGAGCAGATATGTCCCGTTCGGCAGCCCTTCGCAGGACACCTCGAGCACTCCGCCCGCCACGGGGGAGCGGACCGCGCCCGCCAGCCTGCCTGCGATGTCGAACACTCTCACGGAGGCTTCCTCCGTGCCTGCGGGAACCGATATCCGGGCTAGAGACCGGACGGGGTTTGCGAGGAGCACCGGGATCCCGTCGACCGGCTGCTCCGGCGATTCGACCCCCAGCCCTCCCTCGAGGGAGACCCAGACGTCCCAGTTGGAGCCCGTCTCGTTGCCCGCCCAGGCTATGACGCCGTCAGAGAGGGACGGAGTCCATGCCGGCCCTTCGGTGTCCAGGAGGAGGGCTGCAGCGGTCCATCCTGACGAGGTAAGCGTGGATGACCAGAGCCTCGCTGCCGATCCCCTGCCCTGCTGCCAGGCGACGAGGGGCGCGCCCGTGGGGGAGGAGCCGACCGAAGGGACGCACGCCGTCTCGGAAGGGGAGGAGAAGACGGCTTCCTCCTGCTCCCAGGAGCTGCCGTTCCAGCGCCTTGTCCGGATGTCCGACCCTCCGTCGTCCTCCTGCCAGGCGAGATACATCTGGCCGTTCACGGCTGCGAGCGCCGGTGCACGGCAGAAGTTCCCGGTCGAGACCACCTGGGGGGCCGCGAAGCCCGAACCGTTGCCCCTGGTCCACATTATCCGGTCGCCGTTCAGATCGCTCTGCACCCATGCGACATGGGTCCAGCCGGAGCCGTCCGCTGCGCAGGCGGGAGAGAAGTCCTCGCTGTCCGAACTCGAGATGATGGTCTCGGCGAAGCTGCCGTCGAGAGCCTCGACCATTATGTCGCCCTCGCCCCTGCGCCAGGTCTGCCATGCCATCCAGAGCCTGCCGTCCGCATAGGCGAGCCTCGGGTCCACATCGTAGCCCGAACCGTTCACGACAGTCGTCACTGTAGAGAAATTCGTCCCGTGAGCCAGCCGGATGTCATAACCGTAGCTGGACTCCTCGAAGCTGGACCAGGCAAGCCAGGCCTGCCCCGCTCCGTCGAACGCGAGAGACGGCTGGACGTCCCAGTACTCGTCCGTGTCCACGACAAGGACCGGTCCCCAGTTCGTGCCGTCGAAGCGCCTGGCGGCGATGTCCAGCCGGGATGTCGCCCCGGTCATCCATGCCACCCATATGATGTCCCCGTTCACGGCTGCAGTGGGGTAGCAGTCCGAATGGATGCTCGAGGAGATCTGCGCCCATGCCCTCCCGTGCCCGCCTTCCGGAGAACCCCCGTCCGGGGGCATGGAGGCGTCGGAACCGCCGCCCATGGGCATCACGGTAGGATCGCCCAGGAGCACGCATCCGTAATGCCACGCCTCGTCGTAGATGCCGACCTCGTTCATCCAGTCCATGAAGGCCGCCCCGGGTGTCGCTCCTGCGCCGATGGGCTCGTAGAAGACCTCGAAGTCGAGCATCGAACCGGTCTTGGTCGATCCGATCGCAAGCTGGCAGTAGTCCTCGCCGAAGAGGTACCAGTTGCCCAGGCAGTTGGGTTCCGTCCAGCGGCAGTTGGAGCAGCTGAAGAGCTGGATGAATACGGTCTGCGGGTTGATCTCGGCTATCTCGGGCGCCATCACCGTTCCGGAGTATCCCGAGGTGGTCTTGAAAGTGTGACCCCAGGGGGAGGAGTGGGACATGAGGTGGATGAACTCGTACCCGTAGGCGAGCCTGTCCCTGTAATACGCCGCGGTGGTCTGGTCAGGGCTGTTGTAGACGTCCACCGTCGGATAGATCGAGGAGAGGCCGCACTCGCCGTAGTACGACCAGTCGTCGTCGTTGAAGGCCATGGCCCTGGCCGGCACGGCAAGGGCGCCGGTCCTGTAGAAGTGGTTCTTGTCGAAGAAGTCCCGCATCATCGTGACTTCGCTGCCGAACTCTATCGCATGGGCGTCGATCCTGCCCACCCAGATCTCCGCACCCCGGTCGCCCGTGTGGGAGTCGAACATCCCGTCGCTGTCGGCATCGGTCCATATGCCGTCGAGGTCCATCAGATAGAGGTCGAGAGGGAACTCCTCGTGCGGCCCGCCCCACTCGTCCATCTCGTACCAGGCGGCCGGCAGCCATCCCACGAGGATCACGCCGGCCCTGCCGGCATGCGACTGGATCTGTGCTCTGAGGTCCGCCGCGGTCCCGCCCAGCATTCCTTCCACGGTGACGTTGTATCCCTCCGCCTCGAGGTCCTGCCTGAAACGGTCGATCCTGTCGGCCAGGGGGACCTGCATCGAGGAGGAGACTATCACCAGGACGTCCGAGTCACCCCTGTCGGCGTGGCTCTCGCTGATGTTCGAGAAGGAGGCCGGGAGAGCCTCGAGAGGGCAGCGCGAGGTTCCGGCGAAACTCGTCACGGCCGCGCCTGAGGGAGGCGGCGGCAATGACGACAGGATCAGGATAACTGCATTGAGGAACACCTCGGACCTCCACTGGAAAGCGCTGATACGTCCTGAATGGGAGAATAAGCAAGAACATTCCGCCTGTCAGCATCCTCCCGATGCCGCCTCAGTCTCCCGTCCTCCTCCCGAGGACGACCGCCGATACCGGCTCGCTTCCGCCGGTCCAGACGGGGTCGGCCTCCGGCGGGATGAAGCCCCTGCAGATGAGGCATTCCACTCCGATCTCGTCCAGGAGGCTGTCTGCTGCCGGCGAGGGCCACGTGTTCAGTATCTCCGCCGTCTCGCCGTAGCCCTCCGGGAGGCTCGTGCCATACCCGTTCACCATGGGCGTGAAATGGATGGTCTGTCCGAGCAGGTTGCCGCACTCGTACGCGGGAGAGTCCAGGCCGTCCCCGACCGGGAGTATCGCGACGCAGGCGAAGCGCCTCGCGGCGAGCCACCCGTGGAACCTCTCCGGCCTGGCGTCGACCAGCGGCATGGGACCGGGCCAGACCTCCGCCAGGCAGAGCAGGATCCCGGCAACCGCGAGGACCGGTTTCTTCGATAGAGCTCTTCCCGCTGCCAGCGCCGCGGGCAGGAGGAAGAGGAAGGCGGCACCGGAGGGGTGACGGATGGACGAGAAGCCGGGCAGTCCCGCAAGGAGCCTCCAGGGTCCCGGAGCGATCTGCCTCCCGAAGGCGGTGATGGCCGGACCCAGAGACACGGCAAGGAAGACCACCGACAGGGCTGCGAGGAACCAGCCTCCCGCCATCCTGTCCTTCCTGTCCCGCCTGAGGAGCCATGACAGGGAGCCTAGGACGAGCGCGAAACCCGGCCAGAATGCAACCTCTCCCGGCGTCGTCGCGGGCCTGAAGTTCCCGAGCAGCATGCTGTTCTCCGCTGGCGAGACGAGGGCGGAGATGTCGGTGGAGGTGATGGCGGAAGCGGGCAGGCTCGCCGCAGTGCCGAAGTGTCCGAGGAGGAGCGGGATGCAGGCGGCGTTTCCTGCAAGGGTCCAGAGGATGACTCGAAGCAGGGCCTTCGAGCCGCCTTCCCGGAGCGCCCACGGCAGGAACAGGAGGAGCGCCATGTCCAGGAAGAGCAGATAGTCGAGCGAGGCCATGCCCTGGAGGGCGACCAGGATCCCGAGCCATGGGGCGCCGCTCCGGCCCGACGAGATCCTGAGCGCCTGCCTGATGGCGAGTACTGCCAGTCCGGCGGAGAAGAGCTGGATCTGCCCGAGGTGGCTCTGGAAGAAAGGCAGGCAGACGAACGCCCCTGCGGTGAACAGCGCGCCGGCTTTCTCCGTCTTCATCTGCCTGGCGAGGAGAAATGCGGCGAAGCCCGCGAACGCGAGGGAGAGGACCAGGACCAGATTGTGGGCCGCCAGGGGGCCGAAGCCCGCGAAACGGAGCGGCATGGCGGCAAGGGTCTGGGTCAGGAGCAGGTCGCTGCGCCCGGCCGCATCCGGCTGCCCCTCGAAAACGGGCGGGTGGAGCGGGTTCTGCAGGTTCGTGACGGCCTCGTGGTTCCAGGCCATCAGCCATGTGTGGTAGAAGGTGCCCGTATCGTCGTGGGCCCCCACACCCGGGCTCGAGGCCAGCGGCCAGGTCACCGCCGAGGACAGGGCCGCGCAGAGGAGAGCGGCGGCGAGGACCTCGATCACGCGCAGTCTCACCCCGCCACGATCCCTGCGGGAGCCGTAGTTCGTGCCCGAAGGCCTGGCGGACGCTTTGGGAGACACCTAGTAGGCCCTCGCGACTATCGCCCTGCGGCTGGTCGTCCTCCCGGTCATGAAGCAGGCGCCCTCTCCGCCTTCCTGGTCGAGAGGGATGCAGCGCACGGTAGCCTTGGTCTCCTGCTGGAGGCGGTCCTCCTCGAGGGTCGAACCGTCCCACCAGACCCGGCAGAACCCCGGCTCCGCCTCGAACCGCGCCTTGAACTCCTCGTAGGTCGCCGCCTCCCAGGTCATCGCATCCATCCTGGCACGAGCCTCGTCGAGCATCTCGCCCTGCATCGCTGCGAGCCTGGCGACGATCCCCTCCCTTATCGAATCCAGGCCGATCGTGAACTTGGCGTCCCTGCCGGGGCGGTTGCGCGCGCTCGCGGTGACGACACCGGACTGCAGGTCCCTCGGTCCGAGCTCGAGCCTCAGGGGAACCCCCCTGACCTCCCAGTGGTGGAACTTGAAGCCGGGGCTGACTGTCGAGCGGTCGTCAAGCTTCACCCTGACACCCGCCGCGTCGAGCTCCGCCCGGATCTCCCCGGCCGCCTTCATGACGGCTTCTCTCTCCTCGTCGGTCCTGTGGATGGGGACCACGACGACCTGGACCGGTGCGAGGGCGGGTGGCAGCCTGAGACCGGCATCGTCTCCGTGGACCATGATGACCGCGCCCACGAGCCGGGTCGAGACGCCCCAGCTTGTCTGGTGGACGTAACGCTGCTCGTTGTTCTCGTCGAGGAACCTGGTGTTGAAGGCTCTCGCGAAATTGGTTCCCAGGTAGTGGCTTGTTCCCGACTGCAGGGCCCATCCGTTTCCCATCATCGCCTCGATGGTGTAGCTCTCGACCGCACCCGCGAACTTCTCCCTGTCCGTCTTGATGCCGGGTATGACCGGGATCGCCGCCTCCCGGAGGGCGAAGTCCTCGTAGACGCGGAGCATGCGGATTGTCTCCTCGCGAGCCTCCTCCTCGGTGGCATGGGCGGTGTGCCCCTCCTGCCACAGGAACTCCGTCGTCCGGAGGAAGGCCCTCGGCCTCATCTCCCACCTGACTACGTTCGCCCACTGGTTGAGGAGCATCGGCAGGTCGCGGTAGCTTCCTATCCACTTGGAGAACATGTGGTTGATTATCGTTTCGGAGGTGGGCCGCACCACCAGCGGCTCCTCGAGCAGCTTGCCGCCGCCGTGAGTGACGATGGCGAGTTCGGGGGCGAAGCCCTCCACGTGCTCCGCCTCCTTCTGGATGAAGCTCTGGGGAATGAAGAGGGGGAAGTACGCGTTCTCGTGCCCCGTCGCTCTGAAGCGGGCGTCCAGGTTGTCACGGATCCTCTCCCAGATGGCGTAGCCGTATGGGCGGATGACCATGCAGCCGCGGACGGGCGACGAGTCGGCGAGCTCGGCCTCGCGGATGACGTCCTGGTACCACTGGGCGAAATCGACCTTCTGCGATGTGATGTTGTCAGCCATCTCAGTCCTTAATCGTTCGGGATGTTCTTTGTCGGGACCGGGTCCGGGACACCGGTGGAAACTCGATCCCCCCCGGCATCCCTGCGCCGGCCGCACGAGCGACCCGCGCCACAGGGCCTAATATGGATGGACGGGGATCGCCCGAGTAATTGACAATGGGAGACGCAGACCTGAAAATGGCGGAATGGTCCCGGCTCTTCTCCGGCCGTCTTCGCGGCGGCGGAGGCGGGTCGCATGTCTCATGGAGGGAGTCGCATGACATCCGGTCCGGCGAGCCGCCGCTCACTGACGCGATACGCGTGGATATCCATCGCGGCTGCCGTGGCCACGATCGCACTCAAGACCGGCGCATACCTGGCCACTGGTTCGGTCGGCCTCCTGTCGGATGCCCTGGAGTCCCTGGTCAACCTGGCCGGAGCCGTGGTCGCACTCGCGATGCTCACGATCGCAGCACGACCCGCCGACGAGGACCACGCATTCGGCCACGGCAAGGCCGAATACTTCTCCAGCGGGGTCGAAGGCGCTCTCATACTGATAGCTGCCGTGAGCATCGCGGTGACCGCCGTCCCGAGGCTCATCAATCCGGCACCCCTGACCAGCGTCGGTATCGGAGTGGCGATCTCGACGGTGGCCGCCCTGGTCAATCTGTTCGTCTCGGGGATCCTCCGCCGCGCCGGCAGGAGGTTCGATTCGATAACCCTCGAGGCCGATGCCGCCCATCTCATGACGGATGTCCTGACTTCCGCGGGCGTCGTGGCCGGGATCGCCATCACGGCCCTGACGGGGTGGAGCAGGATCGACCCCATAGTCGCGCTCCTCGTCGCCTGCAACATCGTCCTGTCAGGAATCCGGATCATCAGGCGGTCCGTGCTCGGCCTGATGGACACGTCGATCCCGGCCTCGGAGCAGGAAACAGTCCTGGGGGTGCTGGATCTGCACTGCGAAGGCGGCGTTGAGTTCCACGACTTCAGGACCCGTCAGTCCGGAGCGCACCGCTTCGTCTCCCTCCATGTCCTTGTCCCGGGGGACTGGACGGTCGAGCGCGGCCACATCCTCCTCGAGGAGATAGAGTGCGCCATCCGCACCGCCCTCCCGGGTTCGACGGTCATCACCCACCTCGAACCGCTTGGCGATCCCGCCTCCATGGAGCACGACCACCCGGGCGGGAGCAGGTACTGATGTGCACTGTTCCGTCCTGGCGCCCCGCAGCCCGGTCGAGGGCGGATTTCGTAGCGAGCGCCGGGAGGATAGACTACTTGAGAGCTCTTGCGACCGATCCGCCGGGAGGGCGCCCCAATCCCAACCTGCTCGCCTTCACCAACACGGGGGGGCTTCTCGGGAAGGGTGTCTGCTGGTGGCACTCGAGATTCACCCGGGCCGCCCTCTATCTGGTCTATTTCGAGCCTGACGCCCCGAAGCCCGGGCAGAGAGAGGTCCGGGAGATAGTCTCGTCGGTGATGGATGCGCGCAGAGTCGTCGAGATCCCCGGTTATGAGAACCTGCGCGAGTTTTCGCAGGAGCACGGCGAGTCGATCCAGAAGGTCCTGGAGAGGAGGCAGCTCTCCGACGGGATACTCCGCTTCGCATGGGTGGACGGGCTCTCGGGTTCGTCCTCGGCAGCCCCAGCGAAGCTCGAGGCCCTCATGGACAGGATCCACGCCGAGACCAGGGTGGGGCTCGCCTATGTGAAGCTGCAGGTACCTGGTCTGGATGCCCATTCGCTCGTCTTCACCCGGATGGAGCCCATCCCGGGAGGCGGCTACAGATGCACCTACCTCGACAGCAACTGGCCCGGAGCACGCACCTGGGAGTACAGGACAGGCCTCGGAACGGCCTCAGGGCTGTGCGGCGCCCCGGGGATCCCATACCTGCAGCGTTCCGGGGAGCTTGCGAGGATGAGGAAGCTGGTCTCCCGTTTCGCAGACGGGGCTTCCGCGTGAGGCGGACGGGCGGCGGCCTCCGCACGTCCCGCGGAAACGGACTATGATAGTTCTGTCGAATCAACCGCTGGAGGCGAGATGGACCTGCCCGTTCCGGCAACGCGGCACCCGGGTGCGGAAGCCCGATCCGGATGAAGGCTCCGGCTCTCTATGCCGGCATCGCGGTCTGCTCGGCGGGGCTCTCCTGCTGCATCACGGTGCTGAACCTGGCCAGCAGGTTCGTCATGTCCCAGGGCGGCTTCGTGGCCTCCGGGGGACCCTACGAGATCGCGCAGCCAGCCCCTGGCTGGATCCTTGCTGTTCCCGCCTCGATAATCCTCTGCTTCGTCTTCGGCGGGATCTCGATCCTCCTCTCCCGGCGGATGGGAGGGTTCAGCCTGCTGCCCTGCGCCTGGTCGGGGCTCTTCCTCTCCCTGGGATTCCAGTTCGCAGACATGGGCATGAACCCGCCCGGAGACGGCGGGACGGCCTGGGGCTGGATCGTCTGTGCAGCGGTCTTCGTTCCGATGGGGCTCGCCCCCCTGGTCGCAATCCCGGCAGGCCTCATCCGGAGACGGAGGCTTCGCTCCAGATACCCCTGGCTCGTCTCCGCCGAGGAGCCACGCCTGCAGGCCGACAGCGCGGGAAGGGCGGTTTATGCATTCTGCGTCGCGATCGGAGCGATATCCGGAACTGTAACCGGATTCATTCTCTACGGTCTGGTCACGGGATGAACGACGCGGTTCCCTCGATCGAACCGAAACGGCAACCGGTTGTCTGCGGCCCGCAGCCCTGCGGGTCGGAAGAACACTTCACCCATCCGGGAGAATCATGCGGAAAACAGGCAGGATAGTAGACTGGAACGACAACAGGGGATTCGGTTTCATAGCGCCGGAGGGCGGCGGAGAGAGGGTATTCGTCCACATCAAGGCGTTCCGCCCCGGGCAGGCGAGGCCTTCCGCCGGTGAGATCGTCGACTACGAACCCTCGACGGACGACCAGAACAGGAAGCGTGCAGAGGATGTTCGGTTCGCAGGCCCCGGGATCGCCACCGCCGCATCGCGGAAGAGCCCGGGCAGCGTCCTTCCCACGGTTTGGCTGATCCTTGCCGTGCTCTTCCTCCTCCTGGTCGGATGGCTGGCCTTCTCGGGCGGGATCCGCCCCGCCCTGGCGGGGGCGTATCTCGTCCTCAGCGCCGTGACCTTCCTCCTCTACGGCATGGACAAGGCGTCGGCCGCAGGCGGCGGGCGAAGAGTCCCCGAGAGCTCCCTGCACATCCTCGGGCTGCTGGGGGGATGGCCGGGAGCGCTCGTCGCACAGAGGCTCCTTCGCCACAAGACGAGGAAGACATCCTTCCAGCTGGTTTTCTGGCTCACGGTGGCAGTCAACCTGGCCCTGGCATGGCTGTTGACGCGGGAGTAGCCAGACACCTCCTGCTCGTCGCGGACCTGGGACGGGGCTGCTTCGAGAGGGTCGCGATCGACCCTGCGCTTGTCGATACCTGGCTGGGAGGCCGGGGCCTCGCGGGATGCTTCCTGCGGCCTCGCTGCTCCCTTCCCTGGGATCACGACGAAATGCCGGTCATCGTGATGGCCGGTCCACTCGCCGGGACAGCCGCGCCGGCCTCCGGGCGCGCCTGCTTCATGTCCAGGTCCCCGCTCACGGGAACCGTGGGGGATTCCTCGGCGGGAGGGAGCTTCGCGATCCAGCTCAGGCGGGCCGGCCTGACCGGGATCGTGCTCACCGGCAGGAGCGAACGGCTCTGCGGCCTGGAGATCGAGGACGGCGTAGCGAGGCTGGTGGATGCCCGTGATCTTGCAGACCGCGACACCGTCGAGCTCTTCGATCTGCTGAAGGGCAGGGGTTCGGTCGCCCTCACCGGTCCGGCGGCCGGCAACGGAGTCCTCTACTCGAGCATCATGATAGACGGCATCCATGCCGCCGGGAGGAACGGCCTCGGCCTGGCCTTCGCCGCGCGGAACCTGAAGTACATCTCGGTCAGAGGCACCGGTTCGGTCCGCGTGGCGGACCCGGCCAGGCTGTCCGCCGCCTGCGCGGAGATCCGGAGGCTGCTCGCCGCGAGCCCGGTGGTGATGGGGGCTTACGGGCTGCACAACATGGGGACGGGCGCTCTGTACGACCTGATGCACGCCCGGGGGATGATGCCCACGGCCAACTTCAGGAGGACCAGCTTCGAGGCCGCCCCTTCGATGAACGCATCCGTCTTCGCCCGCCTGCACGACACCCGCCGCACTGGATGCGAAGGGTGCGGGATCCTCTGCAAGAGGGTCGGCAGGGACGGCGTCCACATGCCCGAGTTCGAGACCATGTCACATTTCAGCGCCCTGCTCGAGAACGAAGACATCTCGGTGGTGACCGAGGCCAACTCCCTCTGCACTCGGAGCGGGATGGACACCATAAGCGCCGGATCCACGCTTGCATGCCATTCGGAAATCATCGGCAGGAGGCTCCCGCCAGGCGAGATACTCGATCTGCTCCGCGGGATCGCCATGGGGGAGCAGCCGGGGCTCGGGAGCGGTTCGAGGAGGTATGCCGGGGCGGCAGGGAGGCCGGAGGCGTCCATGTCCGTGAAGAGCCTGGAACTGCCGGCCTACGACCCGCGGGGGGCCTACGGCATGGCTCTCGCCTATGCCGTGGCAACGCGCGGGGGCTGCCATCTCAGGGCGTATCCGATCAGCCACGAGATCCTCAGGAGGCCGGTAGTGACGGACAGGCTCTCCTTCTCCGGAAAGGCGAGGATCATCAAGATAGCCGAGGATGCCAACGCGGCTGTTGATTCGATAGGGGCATGCAGGTTCAGCTTCTTCGGCGCCTCGCTCGAGGAGTATGCCGAGGCCCTCTCCGCCGTCACCGGGCGCGAGACGACCGCCCAGGACCTGCTGGACGCGGGCGAGAAGATCACCTTCCGGGACAGGATGATGAACAGTCTGTGCGGGTTCTCCAAGGCGGACGACGATCTCCCTTCGAGGTTCTTCACGGAGCCTGGGTCCCCCGGACCATGGCAGGACATCGACCCCATCCCCAGGGAGGGCTTCCTCGAAGCCCGCTCGAGGTACTACCGCATACGCGGGCTCGATTCCGAAGGAGCTCCGCTCGCATCGAAGGCTTCCGAACTCGGTCTCGCAGATGGGAAGGGAGGGGCTTGAGAGCCCTTCTCGAGAAGTATGCCGTCAAACTGGTGAAGGCCGGCCTGGCCGAGCCGGGGGCGGCACTCTTCGGCGGAGTGGACGACAGGTACGAGTGGAACAGGGAGGACCCCCTCCGTGGTGACATGGAGAGGATCTTCGGAGGACTCGCCGTCAACTCGCTCCTCCTCTGCAGGCCGGCCGAGCCGTACTGGTCGATGATCTCGCTGCTGGCCTCCGGTTCGGGCGGGACGATCCGGCCATCCGACTGCGAGACGCGGACCTTCCTCCACGACATCCCCGTCGCCGGTGCATACGATCCGGACGAGATCGCGGGGATCCTGCGAAGGCGCAAATGCGCGGTCGTGCCGGGGCTGGGAGTGATCTCCTGGGGAGCCGTCAGCCCGGAGCAGGCCTTCATCTTCTTCAGCTCGGTCTGCTTCTCGTGTTTCGTCAAGTTCTTCGCCGACTACCTCTCGCTGGCACGCTCCGGCTCTCCGCCCGCCCTGTGGCGCGAGGTCTTCGAAAGTGCGCGGGCCATCGTGGGAAGGGATGCGGAGCCGCCTCCGGAGCTGATGAGGGGTCCGTTCCGGACCGCCCGGGAGATCAGGGCGGCGATCGCCGAGGTGGGCCGGGCGACCGTCGGAGCCGGGCTCGTCGACTCGTTCTTCGGCAACGTCTCCTGGCTCATGGACGGGGTGCTCCACATAAGCCAGACGACATCGTCGCTGGACGAGCTGGAGGGCGCCATCGACGCGTGCCCCCTGGACGGGTCGGCCTGCACGGGGATCACAGCCTCGAGTGAATACACGGCTCATGTGAAGGCTCTGGAGAGGACCGGAGCCGACGGCATCCTCCACGGCCATCCCAGGTTCGCAGTGATAATGTCCATGGCCTGCGGCGAGAGGGAATGCGAAACCCGCGGATCCTGCCATGTCCGCTGCCCGAGGGAGCGCTTCGCAGCAGGCGTGCCGATAGTGCCGGGCGAGGTGGGAACGGGGTCTTCGGGCCTGTGCAACACCCTTCCCGGAGCCCTTGCAGGGCAGAGGGGTGTGATAGTCCACGGACACGGCCTGTTCATGCAGGCGAAGACCGACTTCCGCGCGGCCTTCAGAGCCATGCTGGACATAGAGCGGATGTGCCGGGACGAGTACTTCGCCCTCGTCGACCGGACACCGGCCGGATAGGGTCTGCCCGCTCCCGGGGACCTGCCTCAGACCGAGGGGTCCGCGACCCTTCCCATGAACAGCACCGTGCCGGTCAGATCGTCCATCACGAGGAACAGGAAGGGTCTGTCCAGCACGAACCGGACCGGCTGTTCGGACGGCATGGCGGTCAGCGCCATGACCACCCCGGTGGCCGCAGCGGCCTCTGTACCGGACTCGTCCACCTTCACGAAGGCCTTGTGTATCACTGCGCTCACGAACAGGTCCCTGCCCCCCGTCATGCCGCTGAAATCGGCGAGCGAGGGATCGAAGGCGTCCGTCATGCCCAGATCGGCCAGCGCGGGTTCCAGGCCGTAGGAGGCTGTGAACTCGAACCTGGGCATCGCGAGGGCTACCTCGACTTCGTGGAGGCCCGCCTCGATGCCCGAGAGGGTCTCCCTGTCCAGGGCCTGTTCGAACCCGGCGATGTCGCCGTCCGGCAGTATGAGCAGCATGCTGCTCGCACCGTCGGAGTAGGGGAGGGAGAGGGCTCTGCATCCGAAACCCTCCGAGTAGCGCATGTCCGCTGTCCGGTGCATCAGGGGTACTGTGACGGGCGCTCCCGGCATGGTCGTGAAGACTCCGTCGCTGGTCCGGTCGGCATCGAACTCGGTGTCCCACGTTCCCTTGAAGTAGACGGCGTTGGTCAGGACGACGCGGGTGTCACTGCTCACCGTCCCCGGTCCGAGGAGGTCCCTTATCCTGTCGTTCGTCCGTTCGCTCACCCAGTTGTTTATCAGGAGCCTCTGATCATCCGGGCCGCCTCTGAAGTCGACATTCCTGGCTTCCGCCCCGTAGTTCTCGGCAACCAGCTCCACGTATCCGTCCAGCAGGGGGAAGGAAGTCTCGACCCAGAGAGCATTCGAGATGGAAAGCTCGATCGGTTCACCTTCTGAAAGGGCGTCCCTCTCCTCTCCGTCGAGCATCATCCCGATCCGGAAGAAACCTTCGTGCACGCCCGATGCTCCGGGAGCGAAGCCCAGCACATCCGCCATCTGGGCGGCCGTCCCGCCGTCCGCGCCCGCCCAGGTCATGGCGAGCGCCGTGGAGATGCTGTAGGGGGAGAACATCACGTTCCCGTTCCCGCTCTCCTCGCAGAGCCTGCCGAAGAGGTCGAGGGCGAAATCGGTGTTGCCCTCCACCAGGGGCTGGATATCGACGTCTCCGCAGGTCTCCTCCGTGACCCCCGAAGCTCCGCAGGAGCCCTGGACGAGCATGGCGGCAACGGCTAGAGGAACGACCGGTATTCTCATCGAGACTCTCCCTGCGCGTTGGATCAATTCCGGATCACGTTCCGGAGCCTGCTCCCGAACCCGGGGCCACCTCCGGGGTCCTGCGGGATATACCCCGCCTGTCACGGAACATTCTATCCATACGGCCCGGCAGGTGGAAGCCCCCAGAATTGTTTGACAATGTCCGGCGGTTCTCTTACACTTGTTCACTGGGGGGCCGAAGCCTGCGAGTGCTTTAGGTACCGATGGAGGCAGCGCCCTTCTGCTGGCCGATGCAGCAACCACCCCCCGGGGTGACGGTAAGCAGCAGAAGCGACGACAGAAGGCCGTTCAAGTCCTCTAACCCTACCAGGACGTCATTCGTCACGCCTTGGCCCCCCTCACTCACCAATTGGACAATGGCCGGAGCACCGGGAATGAGAGTTGAATCTGATCAGGAAACTGCTCGATCCGGTCACTGACCGATACTACCGGGTAATTCTCATCATCTGCGGGATCTATTCCGCCATGGCGGTGCTCGTACCCTTCGTGCGCCTGGTTCCGAGATGGCCCGTCCAGCTGGTAATCCTGGCCCTCCTCTACATCGGGCTCCGGAGTTCCCGCATTCCCGACTGGATCAGACGATGGTTCTACTACGGGATGCTGACCCTCTCCTATCAGGCCCTCCGGCAGATCGTCTCCACGCGCTCGGAAGGCTTCCACGGCTCGGGCATCATCGCTTTCGAGCAATCCCTCTTCGGAACGCTCCCCACCGTGTGGCTCCAGCGCGCCCTGCATGCCACGCCGGGTTTCGCCTGGTACGACTACATCTTCGCTGTTCTGCACGCCTCGCTCTTCGCGTTTCCCTTCCTCCTCCCGGCGGTGCTGCTCTGGCGCAGGGGCGCGGAATCGATGAAGAGAGCTTCCGTTGCCGTGGTGCTGATCTCGATCGCGGGCTACATCACATATGTCCTCTTCCCCCTCACGCCGCCGTGGATGGCGGATCTGGAGGGGGACATCCAGCACGCCGAGAGGGTGGTCTACGCGACACTCTGCAGCTTCACCAGCGACTGGCTCTCGGGCGCCTTCCAGCCTAGTCCGAGAGGCGCGATGCCTTCTCTGCATGCCGGCCTCCCCTTCCTGACCCTCCTCATCGCACTCCACGAGTTCGGGAGGCGGGCCGCCTGGGTCGCTCTGCCGGTGGCCGTCCTCTGTTTCGAGATCGTCTACGGAGCCGAGCACTATGTCGTCGACGTCGCCGCGGGGCTCGCATACGGGCTTGCGGCCTATCTCATAGTCTACAGATGGATCTTCCCGGATCCGGCCGGCTCAGGCCGGAGTCCGGCTGACAGGAAGGCACGGTGAAGGCCATGTCCGGGATGACGGTTCCGGATTTCAGGGCAAGGAAGGCCGGGAACGGCAGGATCGTCTCCCTGACGGCCTACGACTACCCGACTGCACTCCTGGAACAGCAGGCCGGAGTCGACTTCATACTGGTGGGGGACTCCATAGCGATGGCCGTGATGGGAGAGGAAACCACTCTCGGTGCCACGGTGGACATGATGCTCCCCCACGTCCGTGCCGTCCGCAGGGGCGCTCCGGATACGTTCATCGTCGCAGACATGCCGTTCGGCTCTTACCAGGCTTCGGACGGGCAGGCCATCGATTCAGCTGTCCGTTTCCTGGCCGAAGGCGGGGCGGATGCGGTCAAGCTCGAAGGCGGCTCGGACAGACCCCTTTCCCGTGCAAGGGCTCTCGTCGAATCGGGCATCCCGGTGATGGGTCACGTGGGACTCCTGCCGCAGTCCATTCGCTCCTCGGGCGGCTACAGGGCCGTGGGGAGGGACCAGGCTCCGCGCGTGACAGGGGAGGCTCTCGCCCTGGAGGCAGCCGGATGCTTCGCCCTCGTCCTGGAAAGCATGGAGGAGGCCGTAGCGAGGGACATAACGCAGTCCCTCTCGATACCTACGATAGGCATCGGAGCAGGCCGCTTCACGGACGGCCAGATACTGGTAGTGAACGACATGCTCGGGCTGACCCCCGGTTTCGAGCCCAGGTTCCTCAAGAAATACGCCGATCTCGCCTCGACGATCTCCAGTGCTTTCGCAGAGTATGCCCGCGAGGTCAGGGAGGGCGTATTCCCCTCCGCGCGCCATGCCTACGGCGCCGTGAAGGACACGGAGGAGCGGTGAGGATCCTCGTCGCAGGCGCAGGCGGCAGGGAGCATGCGCTTGCCTTCTCCCTGTCGCGTGAAGGCGACCACGAGCTTCACGCCGCTCCGGGGAACCCCGGCATGGCGGGTATCTGCAGATGCCACCCCG
The DNA here is from genome assembly GCA_963718745.1 of Candidatus Fermentibacterota bacterium. Taxonomy (GTDB): domain Bacteria; phylum Fermentibacterota; class Fermentibacteria; order Fermentibacterales; family Fermentibacteraceae; genus Fermentibacter. The sequence goes on from OY970370.1 coordinate 1,935,971, forward strand.
TCAAGGCTTCCGACATCGAAGGAATCGTATCGCTGGCCGTGGAACTCGGAGCGGATCTCGTCGTGCCCGGTCCCGAAGCACCTCTCGTGGCCGGCCTGGCTGACTCGCTCTCGGAGGCGGGCATCCGCGTTTTCGGGCCGTGCGCCGCCGGCGCGGCGATCGAGGGCAGCAAGTTCTTCGCAAAGGAGATCATGCTCTCCGCCGGGGTCCCCACGGCCGAGGGAAGGCTGTGCGCCACCCCCGGGGATGTCCTCTCGGCAACAGGGGGGGACTGGTCCGGCTGGGTGCTCAAGGCCGACGGCCTGGCTTCCGGCAAGGGGGTCTTCCTCCCCGGGAGCGACGCCGAGGCGGCTGTCGCCATGGGCGCGCTCTTCCCCGGCGGTTCCGGCCGTGCAGTCGCCGAGAGGAGGCTGACCGGCCGGGAGGCGAGCATTATGGCTCTCTGCTCCGGCACCCGCGCATTCGTCCTTCCTCCCAGCCGTGACCACAAGAGAGCATTCGACGGAGACACCGGCCCCAACACCGGCGGGATGGGCGCGGTCTGCCCCGCTCCGGGTGCGGATGCCGGACTGGCGGAGTGGACTCTCGAGCGCGTCATCGTCCCGGTTCTCGAGGAGCTGTCCCGCAGGGGGGTCGACTATCGCGGCACTCTCTTCGCAGGCCTCATGCTCACACCCGGGGGACCGTCCGTGCTCGAGTTCAACTGCCGCTTCGGCGATCCCGAGACCCAGGCCGTGATGTCCCTCGTGAGGGGCGACACGGGGGCGGTGTTCGCCTCCTGTGCAGAAGGTTCACCCGATTTCTCGGGCATCTCGGTGGATGCCGGCGCTTCGGCCTGCGTCGTGATGGCTTCGAGCGGATATCCCGGCGCCTTCCGTACCGGCATGCCCGTCGACGGGATCGAAACGCGCGAAGGGGTGGAGGTGTTCCACGCGGGAACGGCCCTCGCCGATGGAAGGCTCGTGACAGCCGGCGGGAGGGTGCTGGGCGTGACCGGGACCGGCCGCGACCTCGACGAGGCGCTCGAAAGGGCATACGCGGAGGTCGGGAGGATATCCTTCGAGGGCGCCTTCTGGCGCCGTGACATAGGGAGGACGAGATGAGCGCCAGAGTCGGGATACTCATGGGAAGCGAGAGCGACCGCGAGGTGATGGACCATTCGAGGGCCGTGCTCGAAGAGCTCGGCGTCGAGTGCGAGGTTCTCGTCATGTCAGCGCACCGCAACCCGGACGATGTCGCCCGCTACTCGTCCGAAGCCGAGAGCAGGGGCATAAGGGTCCTCGTCGCGGGAGCGGGGCTCGCGGCGCATCTGGCCGGCGCCGTCGCCTCCCGCACCCTTCTCCCCGTCATCGGCGTCCCGCTGGACGCCGGTCCTCTGAACGGCCTGGATGCGCTCCTGTCAACCGTCATGATGCCGAAGGGGGTGCCCGTCGCCACGGTCGCGATAGGCTCCCACGGCTCGCGCAACGCTGGCTATCTTGCAGCCGAGATAATCGCGCTAGAGGACTCCGGCCTCCGGGAACGGCTGCGGGCCAAGCGGGGTCTGTGACCGGAACAAGGGCGATCCGTCTCGCCCTCGAGGGTTTTCCCGGCATCCATATAGAGGACGCCGCCGGGGTGCTGCGGGCAGGCGGGATAGTACTCTACCCTTCCGACACGGTCTACGGGCTTGCCTGCAGGGCCGGCAGGTCCGACTCCGTCGGCCGCCTGGCCGCAATCAAGGGTTATGGTGAGGAGAGGCCGTTCATCGTCCTTGCGGGAAGCCTCGGCATGGCGCGGGACCTGGCGGTGATGGACGCCGCCGCGGACGACTTCGCCCGGGAGAACTGGCCCGGACCCTTCAGCATCGTCCTTCCGGCCGGCAGTTCCGCTCCCCGCTGGGTGTGCGCCGCCGACTGCACGATAGCCCTCCGTATCCCCGCGGACCCGCTCACGAGAGCCCTCCTCCAGGCTGTCGACTGCCCGCTCGTCAGCACCAGCGCGAACACCAGGGGCAGGCCTGCAACGGGCGATTTCGCAATGGTGGAGGATGCGCTCAGGAACTGCGTCGACCTGGTGCTGGACGGAGGGACGATACCGCCCCGCGCTCCGAGCAGGATCGTGAGGGTGCGGCAGGGCTGGGTGGAGATCCTCCGCTAGGGGAGCCGTTCAGGCTCCAGCCCAGCCTTCCAGGAGCTCGGAGACGATTCCCCTTACCCGGTCCTTGAGCTTTTCGTAGTACAGGGCGGCCGATTCGATCGAGAAGGGCCTTGCCCCGCCGTCCGAGTATCGTATGGAGCAGGCGGGGACCGGGTATGCCTTGACCCCCTCGCGGTCCAGCCAGGAACCGGAACCGTCCCACTCGGGGACGAAATCCGGTATGGCGGCCTGGACGAGCGCGAGTTCGTCGGAGCCTCCATGCCCCGCGGAGGAGCCGAAGATCTCCCGGGCGATGCCGTCGCCCACCACCCACCAGTCGACGAGCGCGGTCCTCGTGCCCGACCTCTTCCAGACTTCGGAAAGGGCTTCGGCCAGGGTCTCCGAGTTGCCGCCATGCCCGTTGAAGACGATGACCTGCTCGATGCCCGAGACGGAGGCCGAGTCGAGGAGCTCCACGACGAGCGACCTGTAGGTGTCCTTCTCCATCCACATGCCGCCGGGGTACCCGGAGAGCGAGTTGACCAGGCCGAAAGGAAGCGTCGGAAGCAGGATCGCCCCGAACTCCGGAGCCAGATCCTCTGCAAGCTTCTCGGGGGCTATGACGTCGGTTCCAAGGGGACCCTTGTCATGCGCCTCCACCGTGCCGACCGGCCAGAAGGAGAGGCTCCTGTCCAGCCTGTGCGAACTCGTGCGTCGTCATCCTCAGGAGTTTCATCCGGAGCCTCCGTTCCTGTCGCACCCTGCGCGCCCCGGCCCCCTGATCCCGGCCAGGGCCGCCCTGACGAGCGAGGGCGGGTGCATCAGGATGTTCGAATAGGCCTGATTGGCCAGGGGGCACCAGCATTCCCCCCGCCTGATCGATCTGCGTATCTCGCGGGCCCTGCCGGACCGCCACGCCCCCATGAAATCGCCTTCCGGACCCAGCCTGCCCATCTCGGCCGCGTACGCCCTGATAGCGCACGGCCATACGGCGCCGTCGGCGTTGATGTGCACGTTGAGCAGGCCGCCGTAGCAGGGGATCACCTGCCTCTTCTCCCGCAGGATCCTCACGACGAGGTCGTAATAGACCAGTCTCAGCCCGGATGTGATCCTGCCCAGGAGCCGCATGCCGCGCATCTTCTCGAGCGTGGCGCGCCTGAAACCGTCCATCACGGCGCCGTATTCCGAAGGATCAGGCGTGATGCCCGAGCCGAGATTGAAGAATTCCTCGCGCTCCTCTGCGATCTCGTTGATGTACGTGTCCACCCCGAGGCCTCTCGCATACTCGATGACCCCGTCGAGCTCGCCCGCATTGAAGCGGGAGACCACGGTCCCCACCCCCACGTGCAGGGAAGGGAATGCCTTCCTCAGCTCCTTCAGGCGTTCGAGGGTGTCTAGCAGCTTCTCGAAGTTGCCCGGGACGCCGCGGATCTCGTCGTGCCTCGGACCGATGCCGTCGAACGAGGGCTTGACCGTGAGGACGGTTCCGGGCGACTCCTCGGAGATGATGGAGAGCATCTCCCGGGTCATCTCCTCGATCCTCTCCGGCATCAGGGCGTTCGTGGGGATGTGGATCACCGCGGGATGGAGGTGCCTGCAGGCGAGTCGCACTATCTCCGGCAGATCCCCGCGGAGGTAGGGCTCCCCGCCGGAGATGTTGAAGAAGTACGTCCAGCCGATCGATCTGAAGGTCCTCTCGATTGTCTCCAGATCGATCTCGGGCAGCCCGTCCGCCTTCCAGATCATGCATGTGCCGCATCTGGACTGGCAGCGGCGCGTGACCGAGAAGGTGATGTTGATCGGCAGGGGGGCCCTGCAGATGCCCAGGCGCGCACAGAAGGCTCCCGCGATCGACCTCTGGAGTTTCAGGATCTGGACGACCTGCGACATCCTCCCTGCAGCGATTCCCGACAACGCAGCCTCCAGGGCGAAAAGCGCCTCCGCCAGAAGCAGGACGAGCCTGTGGCAGAGGGAAACGGTCACCGCGACAGCAAGGCTGCCGGCGAACGGCTCGAGCACCAGCCCCTGGAAGGATTCCCTGACGCCTATCCCTCCAGGCACGAAGATCCACACCAGCGACACCAGCCAGGAGACCGGCATCACGATTATACAGGCGGCGAGCATCGCGAACCTGTCCGCTGCGCCGAGCCCCGCGAAGTCGAACCAGAGGAACAGGGACAGGCCCCTGAACGCCCAGGAGAGCATCCCGGCCGACAACACGTAGAGTCGGTCCGCCATCGGTATCGAGGGCATCACGGGATCCCTCGGCACCCGGCCGAATCTTCCGGCCATGCGCGCCACCAGGAACCTCCTCATCCGGGGCGCTGCGAGAGCGACGAGGATGAGAGCGGAGGCAGCGGCTATGTAGAGCCTCACCTCCGGGGGCAGGCCGGCTCCGCCCGTGGGGAGGATCACCAGAAGGGCCAGCAGGCAGGCGGACATCATCAGGAAGATGTTCTCCAGAGCCATGGAGACAAGCGAGAAGCCGGCTCCGACCCCTTTCGACCTGAGGAAGGCAAGCCTGCCCAGGAACATCCACAGACGGCCCGGGATGTAGCTCCCCATCTGCGTGAGGTACCAGTTCCTGCGGATTGCCGTGCGCTCGATCCGCTTTCCGGCGGTGTCCAGCAGCCTCACCCAGGGGGACGGGGCGAAATAGAGGCTCGCCAGGGCGGCGAGCACGGACGAGAGGAGCAGGGGCCAGCGTCCGGCGAGGTCCAGGCCGTCGAGCAGGGTGCCGACTTCGCCCTTCCAGGCCGGCCAGAGGCCGAATACGAACCAGGCGGCTCCTCCGACCAGAAGTGCGAATCCGAACAGGGTGCTGATGCGGCTGAGCGCCTCCTTCGTCACGGGGCGGGAGATCCTCTCCTGCGCAGCGCTTCAGCGACGCCTGCGAAGATCACGAGGAGGGCGCAGGCCGCCGAGACGAGCAGCCCCGTCCTGAAGTCGGAGGAGTCGTACTCGAATCTCACGGAGTGCGATCCCGGCGGGACGGCCGCTGCCCGCATCCACCCGTTCGCACGCAGCATCGCGGCGGGGGCGCCGTCGATGGTCACGATCCAGCGGGGATGCCATGTGTCGGCGAGCACGAGGAGGCAGGCTTCGGCTGATTCGGTCCGGATCACGACGAGTTCGGGCTCGTCGGTCGTGATCTCCGCCGTGCCGGGCGCGGCGTCAGGCCGGGAAATGCCCGGATCCCCCGAAACAACTGTCAGTTCCTCCGGCGGGAGGCCCTCCTGGTAATCGTTCGAGCCGGAGGCGTCTCCCACTCTCCAGTCCGCGGCGAGGAAGGCCCTGGGCATCGGCCGGTAAAGGGCTGCGGGAACTTCCGGGCCGGTGGAATCGGCGCTCTCGAGAGCCGCCTCCGCAAGGGCCTCGTACGGCACCACGCCGCCCTGGTCGACCAGTACCGTGAAGGCGGACGACCGGGCCTCGAGCAGCCCGCCCGCCGAAACACTCTCGATCATGTCGTCGGCCGCCTGGGTCCTGGCCGCGTGGTACCCCATGACGGACCCGAGACGCAGGGGAACGAACTCGTTGCCGCCCGGGAAGATCCTGCCGGTGCCCGCGGCCTGTCGCAGCCCGGGCATGTCCGGATACAGATCATCGATCCCGGATTGCGGCAGGTACACCTGGAAGTCCCGGTCGAGCGGGACGAGCTCGGCGAGGGCGATTCCCGACAGCACGATGGACGCATAGCCGGGGGAGAGTTTCCTCCTCGAGAGGAGGAGGGCGACGCCCGCCGTCCCGGATGCTGCCAGTGCGGCCCGGAGGAAGTCTCCGGAAGCCAGGTCGGTGCGCCTCTCGACCAGCCCGGGATAGGCGGATGCGGAGGCCCCGGATCTCTCCCACCAGGAGGCCTGGGCGGAGGAGAGGATCGGTCTGCAGAAGGCATACAGGAGCAGGCAGAGGGCGCCGAAGGCCGCGAAGGACCTCCATCGCCTGCCGCCGTGCGCCCCCCCTGAGGCGATCGCATCGAACCCCGGCCCGGCCATCAGGGCGATGCCGGAAGTGGTGAGGAATGCAGCCATGTGCGGCGCCCTGAGCTTCCTGAATACGGGTGCGACCTTGTAGAGGATCTCGTAGAACGGCGTGTATCCGCCCCAGGAGATCAGGAGTCCCGCGAGCGCGATCGCGCCCAGGACCGCTCCGCGACGGGGCTTCCCCGTGAAAAGCGAAGCCAGTGCGAGCAGCAGGACCGACACCCCGGCGAACTCGCTCGAAAGGCGCAGGCCCAGCCTTCCCCAGTAGACCGGCCCGCCGACCGAGCTGTCGGGGAATCCGTGCCTGTACCCGAAAAGGTGGGGGAACGCCATCACCAGGGTCTCCTCGGGGGGGAGCGAGTAGCTCGAGGACTGTGACAGGGGGAGGTCCTCGCCTCGTGTGGAGACGTGCGAGAAGTTCCAGCCCGGGAGCATCTGGACGGCGCCCAGGGCTGCTCCGAGGATCGCCATACCGCAGATTCCCGCCGCCGCGGAGACTGCCGAACGGACCGCCGGGCGCTCGAAGAAGCGCCAGGCCAGCCAGATCGAGGCTGCCATGCCGCTGTAGAGAAGCATCTGGGGGTGGCTCGAGAGGGCCTGCATCCCCAGGGCTGTGCCCCCGAGGCAGATGAACCAGAGCCTCCGCGTCCTCCACCACTTCTCGCACGCATACAGGAGAAGCGGGAGGAAGCTCCAGGAGATGACCTTGCTCGCGTGCCCCGCATAGAAGAGAGTATTCGCCCATGCTCCGGCCGAAAATGCGATGGCTCCTACAAGTCTTCCCCCGCGCGACACGCCCATCGCTCCGAGGAGGAGCCAGGCCGAGACGGCCGCTATGAAGACCTGTGCCGGATAGATGAAGCGGACCATGGCTTCGGGACCGGCTGTGAGGAGCAGCAGCCCGCGCAGAGGATAGAAGACCGGGGCGGAGAAGGACGAATAGAACGGGATGCCGCAGTAAACGTATGGGTTCCAGTGCGGTATCCTGCCCTCCCGGAGGCTCTCGGCCGTGTAGGACAGGAAGGGGTAGCCCTGGTGGACTGTGTCGCTCAGCTCCCCGCCCGGAAGGCTGGCAGTGGTGAAGACGGGCCAGTAGATGACGACGGCCAGGCCCAGGGCAAGGAGCGGAACCAGGTACCGGTCAGGGATCCTCCCGGTCACGACTCTCTCCCTTCGGTGCAGCATTCTTCATGGTGGCCAGCGCCATGACGACCTCGAAGGCCGCCATGAGCAGCGTCTGGCCGAAAACGGCCGCGATGACGGGTGCGAGGCCCGAACCTCCGTCGCACATGGCGGCGGTGGCAGCCTCCCGGATGCCGATCCCGCCGGGCACGAAGACGACAATATAGCCCGCCAGCCAGGACAGGGGCGCCGCTGCCACGGCCGTCCAGACGCTCCGCACCTCGAGTCCCAGGCCGGAGATCCACAGCCACACCGAGAGCCCCCTCAGAACCCAGGCGACGGAGTAGGCCGAAACGGCCCTCAACGAGGTGGAGAACCTCACCCCGGTGAACCCGTCGATCTTCTTGAGCCTGAACGCGAACCTCTGTACCGGCCCGAGCAGGGGGAGCAGCAGGAGGGCGGCCGAGCCGGCGGCGGCAGCGGTCCTGAGGGCTGCAGGCAGCTCCCCGCCTGCGAGGAGGATCGCCGGGAGGGCGACGAGTCCGACCGAAGCGAAGCTCGCAAGGACCTCCCAGACCGCGGCCGCTGCTGCTCGAGGCAGGGAGAGGCCTTCCGACTTCAGGAAGCCTATCCTCCCTGCGAAGAGCCATATCTTGCCCGGAATGTAGCGTCCGAGCTGGCTTGCGTACCAGGCCGAAGCGAGCCTGTACGGCGGAGTCCTCACTCCGAGATCCCTCGAGACGAGGATCCACCCGAGCGGGTTTGCCGCAAGACCGCAGAACAGCAGGAGTGCCGACAGGACGAGCAAGGCCGGGTCGGGATCCCAGGCCGCCTGCCTGAACGACTCGCTGACGGACTGCCACCTCTGCTGGATCTGCCAGGCCGCAAGCGCGACCGCCGTCGCCAGGAGCAGACCCGACAGGATGCCGAGAAGCCGCCTCCCTCCGGGCGCCCTCATCGGATGAGGCCCTCGGACCTGTACCAGCCGACCGTCTCCATCAGGCCCGCCGCGAGTCCGGTCCGGGAGACGAAGCCCGCGTCGGAGGCCTTCGATACATCCACCCAGTGATCCCTGCCGAAGAGTTCGAGGCGGCTCCTGGACACCTGTCCCGGGGCGAGGGGACCGAGTGCGAGTGCGAGCCCGTAGACGAACCTCGGAACCGGGACGAGGAGCACCCCCGACCCCAGGGCCGCCGCTACCGCCGCCGCCAGATCCCTCGCGCTGACGACCTCCGGCCCTCCGATGTTCCAGGTGCCCGGCCCCAGGAGGCCTCCGGGGAGGCTCTCCAGCACAGCCCGGACCGCGTCGCTCACGAATGTTGGTCTCATCAGCGCTCTCCCGGAGCCGACCAGGGGGAACCATCCCTTCCCGACCTGCCGGAAGAGGCCGAGCTTGTGCCTGTCCCCCGGGCCGTAGACGAAATCCGGCCTCAACACCGTGAGCAGGCCGGCAGGCATGATCTCCGCGAGCATGGACTCGGCTGCGGCCTTGGACGACTCGTAGGGACCCCATGGCGCGAGGGGGGAGTCCTCCCTCGACCCGCCTGCGAGGCCGGCGACGCCGGGTGTGCTCAGATGCACCAGGGGCAGGCCCCGCGAGGCGCAGGCCTCGCCCATGATCACAGGCAGCTTCGTATTGGAGGCTTCAAGCACAGTTCCTGGGATGCCCGGCGCGCCCAGCCTTCCCGCGGCGTTGATCGCGACGTCGAAGCCGTCCGGGATGGAGGAGGCATCGAGATCCCCGGATCCGCTCCGCACGTGGGCTGCGACCTCGTGCCCGGCCAGTTCGAGAGACTCCCGCACGGCGCCTCCGATGAAGCCCCCGGCCCCTGCCAGGAAGATCCTCACGAGAGAGCATCCAGCAGAGACGCAGCGTAGCTCTCCCAGCTGAAGCGGCGTGCGACCAGGGCTATCGCGTCCCCCACGGACGGATCTCTCGAGAGCTCCAGGGCCGACAAGATGGAAGCCGCGAGACCCGCCGGGTCGCAGGGATCGGCCAGGAAACCGGTGCGGCCCTCCTCGACGAGTTCCGGGAGGCCTCCCGTGCGTGTCAGCACAAGCGGCTTGCGGAAAGCGAGCGCTATCTGGGCGACTCCGCTCTGGGTCGCGCTCCTGTACGGCAGGGCGACTACGTCTGCCGCCCTGAAGAGAGAGTCCACTTCCGAATCGGGGATGAATCTGTCTATCCACCTGACGCGCCCCGAGAGATCGGGTCGACCGATCCGCTCGAGGAGGCGGTCGCGACCCGAGTAGCACTCCCCGGCTACGAGGAGATCGGTTCCCTCCGGAATGCAGGCGAATGCTTCGAGGAGATCCTCGAGGCCCTTGTACGGCCTCACCAGCCCGAAGAAGAGAACCAGGCCGCGGCCGGGATCCAGCCCGAGCCCTGCCCTGGCGGAGGCGCCGTCCCTCTCCGGCCCTACGTACTGGTCGTAGACGGGATGGAACAGGCGCAGTACGGCCGAGCCGGGGGAGACGGCATGCGCCTCGTCCTCGTCGGCCCTGCTGTGCACGACGAGCAGCCTGCAGCTCCGGAGGAAGGTCCGGGCGAGAGCCCTCGCAAAAGGGAAGCCCTCGTGCGGCAGCACGTTGTGGCACACGGCCGCCCGGGGGACCCTCGCCGTCCGGGGAAGGCCCAGCAGGAGCGAAGGGGCGAAGAATGGATGCCAGTACTGCGCGACGGCGCAGGTCGGTTCCAGGTCGGCTATCCTCCGCGAAGAGCCCGGCCAGGCCAGAGGGTTGAACGAATGGATGAAGGCGGCCGCCTTTTCGTCACGCATGCCCCCCGGCTCGATCTGGGAGGTTCCCGGGAAGAGGAATCCCGGATAGAGGTGGGAGTAGGTGACGCGGCGAGTTTCGACGACATCTGAAAGCGCCTTTTCGAGGCGCATCGAGAACTGTGCGATCCCTCCCCGCCAGGGCGGGAAGGGGCCGGCCAGGGCCAGCCTCATCAGACGCCGGATCCTGCGGTCCCCGGACCCGTCGTTTCCACGATGTTGAACGGCTTCTTCCCGGGGAGGAACCTGAGCACCATCTCTCCGAGGAGACCGAGGGAGACGAACTGGAACCCGATCATCATCAGGAAGAATCCGAGGAGGAGGAGCGGGCGCCTTCCGATGGATTCCCCGCCCAGCCAGAGTATCGACAGGTAGGCGGTTATCAGGAAGCCGCCCCCGAAGAGAGTGGTTCCGATCCCTCCGAAGAAGTGCAGCGGACGGAAGGAGTACCGGTGCAGGAAGAGCACGGTCAGGAGGTCGGCATAACCCCTGAAGAAGCGTGACAGGCCGTACTTGCTGTGGCCGAACCTCCTCGGCCTGTGGTTCACGGCCTTCTCGCCTACCCTGTAGCCGAGCTGGGAGACCAGGACAGGAGTGTACCTGTGCATCTCGCCATAGAGATCGAGCCTGTGAGCCGCCTCGCTCCTGTAGAGCTTGAGGCCGCAGTTGAAGTCGTGCAGCCGGAGGCCGGTGAAGAGGCGGACCACCATGTTGAAGAACCTGGAAGGCAGAGTCTTCGAGATCGGATCGAGCCTGTTCCGCTTCCAGCCGCTGACGAGATCCAGACCCTGCGTGCGGAGGGCTTCGGTCATCGAGGGGAGCTCGGCCGGGTCGTCCTGCAGGTCCGCGTCCATCGTGGCTATCAGCTCTCCGGATGCGGCGGCGAATCCGGCGGAGAGCGCGGCGGCCTTGCCCTGGTTCCTGCCGAAGCGGATACCCCTGACCGGATGGCGGCGGGCGGCCTCCCTGATCCTGTCCCAGGTGGCGTCCGTGCTGCCGTCGTCGATGAGTATCATCTCCCAGCGGAGGGAGCCGAGGGCCGCGGCGGTCTCCTCCACCAGCGTGCCTATGCTCGCCTCCTCGTCCCTGGCGGGGACGACCACGGAGATGTCTATCCGGCCGGGTGTTTCCATATCGCTGGGAAGATCGAGAGGATGGCCTCCCGCGTCAACAAGAGGGCGGGGCCGGGAACTCCAGTATCTCTGGTCCGTCCGGGCCGAAACGCACGCATGTGAACGTGGTCACCCAGTCACCAGTCGAGACATGGACCCCTCCTTCGAGCCTCCGGAGGCAGGACGCATGGATATGGCTCGTCACCACCGCTCCGAAGCCTTCGGATATCCTGCGCTGCGCCCACTCCGTGAGGCCCCGCGGGATCTGCAGGATCTCCTTTCGCAGTATCCTCCTGCTCGTTCCCGATGCGACACGGGCGAGAGCCGCCCCGAGGTCCGGATGGAGCAGGCCGAACAGGATGCAGGACAGCCGGGCACGTATCACCGGACGCAGGAACAGCCGGTACCCGAAGTCGCCTCCCCCCAGGCCGTCGCCGTGGGCGACCGCGGTCCTCGTCCCGAAGCAGTCTGTTTCCACGAAGGGCGATCGATCTATCCTGAAGCCGGTCGACCTCTCGAAGTGGCTGCCGACCCACCAGTCATGGTTGCCCGGCAGGAAGACCGTCCTCCATCCGGCGCGCCCCACGGCCGCGAGGGCGGAGAGCACCCTGTCGTAGCCGGAGGGGGCCACGGTGCGGTACTCGAACCAGAAGTCGAACAGGTCTCCGGTTATCCAGAGCTCGCCCGGTTCCTCGCGCAACAGGCCCGACAGGAATCCGAGGAAGGCCTCCCGTCCGGGATGCGGAGCGGGCTCGGGCAGCAGGTGCACGTCGCCCGCGAAGTAGATGCGGGATCCTGTCATCTGCCCAGGAGCCTGCCGGCGCATCCGTAGCCGGTCTCGACGACCGGCGGGGCGCCCCTCGCATAGAGGATCGCGACCGGGAGGACATCGACGGGGAACGTGGAAGCGAAGACGGAATCCGCCAGGTAGACCGGGAGTGAGATCCCCAGGTCGTTGGCGCAGGCCTGGGCATAGTTCCTGTCTTCTATGTCGAACTGGATCGGGAGGATGCTTATGAGAGTGTCCCGGACCGATGCCAGCTCCACGAGCCCGGAGTCGGCCGCCGCGCTTCCTTTCAGCGGGATCCAGAAGTAGACGACGGCAAGGCTGTCGGCGGACAGGTCCGGGACGGACCCGTCCGGACCCGTCAGCATGCCCGGGAGCGTGAGCGGGCCTGGGGACTCGTCCGGAGGCGGTCCGCCGTCCTCGCAGGCGGACAGCGCGAGGAGGAGGGATGCGGTGAGGAAGGCCCGTGATCCTGTCATGTCGAGTCGTGCTCCATTCTCTCCAGAAGAGCCCGGGCAGCCGTTCCGCCGTCTGTGCCCGGGTAGAGGAGCGCATATCTGCATCCACCCAGGTCGATGGCGGAAACCTCCTCCCGGAGCCGTCCCCGTTCGAGCGCGACCGGGGATTCCACTATGGCGAGAATCGACGAGTCGGGAAGGAGGGTGGTCGAGATCCTGTACGGGAAGATCGAACAATCGCCCCGCAGGACGCCGTCCGAGCCCGGGGTTCCGTTGTATGCGACATCCTCCGCGAGGAGGTCGATGTCAGCCAGGTTCGATATGGTGGAAGCGGGCCGCCTGAAAAGCACGGGCACGAGAAGAACGGCGAGTGCGCCCAGGAGACCGGCGGCGGATACGAACCTCCCGCTCGCCGGCAAGGGTTACTGCTCGCCCCCGGATGTGATCACGGAGATGCGGTTCTTCAGGTCCTGCGGGGCGGAGACCCTTAGCAGGTCCCGCAGCCTGGATCTGAAGAAAAGCATCCCATCGACGCAGGTTCTGCACGCCTCGCAACCGGACATGTGGTTCTCCAGCCTCCTGCGGTCTTCGCCGGAAAGCTCCCCGGAGATGTAGTCCTGGATGCTGCTAGCCTCCTGTGAGCACCTCACCGCCGGACCCCTCCATCATCGAGGACTGCCATTCGATCAGCAGCCTCCTGAGAATCGCACGACCCCTGTGGATTCTCGACCTCACCGTACCTATCGGGATGGCAAGTATCTGCGCGATCTCCGCGTAGGACATCTCCTCGACGTCGCAGAGCACGACCGCGCTCCTGAACTCCTCCGGAAGCCGGTTCAGAGCCTTCTCTATGTCCTCCCTCATCAACCCCGTGAGGAAGGATTTCTGCGGATCCGGAGAGCGGGGGGACTCGAACCCGTCCTGGTCCTCGCCCGCCAGTTCGTCCAGCCAGTCGCACGAAACAGTCTTCGGAGACCTGCATGCAGCCCTTCTGTCGTTCAGGAAAGTGTTTCTAAGGATTGCAAACAGCCAGGCCCTCGCATTTGTTCCCAGACGATACTGGGAGCGCGCCTTGAAGGCCCTTGCATATGTCTCCTGGACGAGATCCGACGCATCCTCGGGATTCCTTGTGAGATGGATCGCATAGCCGTAGAGACCGTCGAGATACTGGAGTACCTCGACTTCGAAGCGGTCTCCCGGACCACCGGTTGCTGGAGTGCGCTCGGCTGTCATCGTGAGTCTATTCTACACGCAATCGCTCCAGCGGGCAACCTGAACGAGAACAGCCCTTTGCACAACCCGTTGTGTTTTCATCCAGGGTGGGGCTACAAGATATTGACACCGGAGTCCTGCCCGGTTACGTTGCCCCGATGGCATCGGGGGTGAGTGCGGGGGTCGCAACCTTCTCGGGGGGGGGAGTTCGACGATGGCGATGAGGGAATCCTCCTCTGTTGAATCGGATCTTTTCGGCGGATTTGCGGAGGAGGGTGCGGCTGCCTTCGAGGAACCGGTCGAACCCCGGTTTTCGCGCAATGCGGACGTGGTCCTGCGCAAGCGATATCTGAAGAGGTCCACCGACGGGGAGATCCTCGAAACTCCGAGGGAGATGCTCTGGCGCGTAGCCGCGAGCGTCGCCGCCGCCGAGTCCCGTTTCGGCGCATCCGACAGGGAGCGCTGGTCGGCGCGGTTCTACAACATGATGGCCAGGCTCGAGTTCATGCCGAACTCCCCGACGCTCATGAATGCCGGCAGGGACCTCGGACAGCTCTCCGCCTGCTTCGTCCTGCCCGTAGAGGACGACATGGAGAGCATCTTCGAGGCGGTCAAGAACACCGCGCTGATCCACAAGAGCGGCGGCGGGACGGGCTTCTCGTTCACGCGGATAAGGCCGAAGGACGACGTAGTCCTGTCCACCAGGGGCATCTCGAGCGGTCCCATCTCGTTCATGTCGGTCTTCGACAAGGCTACCGAGACCATCAAGCAGGGAGGCGTGAGGCGCGGCGCCAACATGGCGGTCCTCTCCGTGGATCACCCCGACATCCTCGAGTTCATCGAAGCCAAGCGCGACATGCAGAAGCTCAACAATTTCAACCTCTCCGTGGCGATAACGGACAGGTTCATGGACTGCGTGGAGAGGGAGGCGGAGTTCACCCTCAACAACCCGAGGACGGGCGAGCCCGTGTCCACGCTGCACGCCTCGGAGATCTTCAGGAAGATAGTCGAGTCGGCATGGGCCTCCGGCGAGCCTGGCATCATCTTCATCGACAGGATGAACGAGGCCAACCCCACGCCCCAGCTGGGGAGGATCGAGGCTACGAACCCCTGCGGAGAACAGCCTCTCCTGCCGTACGAGGCGTGCAACCTCGGCTCGATCAACCTGGCCGCCCATCTCCAGACCGCTCCGGACGGCTCCAGGACCCTCGACTGGGAGTCGCTGGACCGCACTGTGCGCGACTCGGTGAGGTTCCTCGACGACGTGATCGAGGTGAACCGCTACCCTCTGCCCCAGATAGAGAAGATGGTCGCGGGGAACCGCAAGATAGGCCTCGGCCTGATGGGTTTCGCGGATGCGCTGTTCGAGATGTGCATCCCGTACGATTCGGAGGAGGCGCTCAAGTTCGCCGAGAAGCTGATGTCATTCGTCCACACGAAGGCGAGGAAGTCGAGCGAGGACCTCGCGAGGGAGAGGGGGGCCTTCCCCAACTACAGGGGCAGCGCCCTGGAGAGCCAGGGAGTCCCGCCCATGCGCAACGCCACGGTGACTACGATCGCGCCCACAGGCTCCATCAGCATCCTCGCAGGCTGCTCCAGCGGGATCGAGCCCGCCTTCGCACTCGCTTTCCAGAGGCGCAACATACTCGACCAGGGCGACGAACTGCTCGAGATGGTCCCGGCCTTCGAGTCGGTGGCCAGGAGGAGGGGTTTCGACACCCCGGAGGTCCTCTCCGCCGTAACCGAGAAGGGCTCCTGCAGGGGGGTGTCCGGGGTGCCCGACGAGGTCCAGCGCGTATTCACGACATCCCACGACGTCTCGCCCTCGTACCATGTCAGGATGCAGGCCGCCTTCCAGAAGTACACCGACAACGCGGTCTCGAAGACCGTGAACCTTCCCGAGACCGCCACGGTCGAGGACGTGGCGGACGTCTACGGCCTGGCTTTCAAGCTTCGCTGCAAGGGCGTCACGGTCTACCGCGACAAGAGCCGGGACACCCAGGTCCTGAACATCGGTTCCGCACCCGGCGCCCGGGTCGTCTCCGCCGAGCCGGAAGCCCCCGTACAACCCCTGCGGCAGGGTCCGAGACCCAGGCCCGAGGTCACGACGGGCATCACCCGGAGGGTCAAGACGGGCTGCGGGAACCTCTATGTCACCATAAACGAGGACGAGTTCGGCCCGGTGGAGATTTTCACCCAGATGGGGAAGGCGGGCGGCTGCGCAGCATCCCAGGCCGAGGCGATAAGCCGGCTCGTCTCACTGGCTCTGAGGTCGCACACGCCGCTGGAGGCCGTGGTTCGCGAGCTGAAGGGGATAAGCTGCCACCGAGTCGTCTGGCAGGGCGGGGACAGGATACTCTCCTGCGCGGACGCCATCGGCAAGACCCTGGAATGGCACAGCGGACAGCGCACGGACACCGTCGAGGGTGCCGTGGGCGGCCCCGAGGCCGTGCCTGGTGCGGTCGTCTACGAGGACGACCTGCAGAATCACGCAGGCGCCTGCCCCAACTGCGGCGGACCGCTGAAGTACGAGTCGGGCTGCGTCGCCTGCGCCCTGAACTGCGGCTATTCGGAGTGCGGCTAGTCGGCCGGGGCCTTCTTCGCCTTCTTCTCGGTCTTCGCCTCGACTTCCAGCTCCGCCAGCGCCGACGTGATACCCCCGGCTATCTGCGCCGCCGTCTCCGGGGTCATGCTCAAGCCCTTCTTCGTGGGCATCCACTCACCGGTCTCCGACATGTAGAAGACTCTGGCGTCGACGTACTGCCGGCCCTTGAACTCCTTGAGGACCAGCCTTATCAGGTCCTCGCCCTTCTCGATCTCCAGAACAGTCTTGTCCATGCTCACCCCTTTTCTGTAATGGCGCGTTAGCTAACCCCCGCCCCTCACTCCTGTCAAGCCCCGGCGTCGATGTTCCGGTGTCGACCGGGTCCTGGTCCGGTCACCGCATCGCGCCTCCGGACGCATGACGGACCGGCCTGCCTCGCGGCCCGTCCCATCTCCAGAGGCGCATCACGCAGGATCTGTTCAACGGTTAACGGAACAATGCCCGGAAGGCAGGGTAATTGTTGTCACCGGCCGGAGGACCGCCTGATCCGCGCTGCCGGAGCCCGAGAACTGGAGGATGAGACAAGATGCGCAAGCGCTCGGTGACTGTTCTTGTAGCGATCTGCTCCCTGGTCGCAGGCTGCGGGGACGACTCCCCATCCGGCCCGTCCGATACACCGGATTACTTCCCGATGGAGCAGGACGACTGGTGGGTCTACGCCTATTCGGCAGAAAGGGTTGCGCCCGACTCCGCCATGTGGGAGCAGGGTGAGGTCCTGCACCTCGTGACAGGGATCTCGGGTGACACCTGCACGGTCACCAGGACCACCTCCAACTGGATGCTCTTCGGTTCATACCTGGAAGATACGACTGTCACGGTCGATACTCTCGTATATCTCGTGACAGCCGACTCGGTATGGCTGGCCGGGCCGGGAGTGAAGGTCCTCGACCTCCCGCTCGAGCTGGGCAAGACCTGGGGCGGATACACCGTCACGGACATGGATGCCTCTGTGGAGACCCCCGCCGGCCTGTTCACGGGATGTGCGGAGGTGCAGGCGTTCAGTTCCATGTGGGACTGCAACGTCCTGACAATCTACTGCCCCTCCGTCGGCGAGGTTGCCAGACTCGCATACGGAGCCTCGCAGGGTCCCGAGATTCGATACGATATCAAGTTCGAACTGCAGGGATCATCCCGTTGATGAACGAGCATCCCCGTCCACTCCGGTGAGGATGATCCTCAGACCCCGTGTCGCGTGTGCAGGGGATGGGGGGCCGGCATGGCTCTGAGCATCTTCGAGGACAGGGCGGAGCCACCCGGTTCCGCGGATCTCGACGGGGCGCTGGGGCGGACCGGCGCGCTCTGGGATGAGCTGATAAGGGACGTCGAGGGGCGCCTCGGCGGGATAGACAGGGAATGGGCCTTCGCAGGACCGGCGTTCGGCTGGTCGCTTCGGCTGGTCAGGCAGAAACGGAGAATAGTCTACCTGATCCCGCAGAGCGGCCGGTTCCTCGCGGGCGTGGTCCTCGGCGAGAAGGCCGTTGCTGCAGCGATCGCGGGGGATCTTCCCGACACGGTCCTCGAAGTTCTGAACAGCGCCCCGAAGCATGCGGAGGGCCGCGGAATCCGGCTGGCCGTCGGATCGCATGAAGACCTGGAGGCCGTGAAGCTCCTGGTATCGCTCAAGATTTCCGGCTAGCACCCCGGGGGACTGTCAGCACCGTTGCTCAGATGTAGCCCAGGTCCCTCAGGGTCCTGGCTGCATTTTCATCGAGCACTACGGATCTGTTTCCGAGCTTCGGCAGGGCCAGATACTTGACTATGCTGTCCGCCAGCATGCTGTCGGGAGGAAGAGGAAGCACCTCCGCCGGGTCGGAGGCGAGGTCGAAGAGAAGGAGGGCTCCCTCCGCGGAGTCGAGAATCAGCTTTCTGTCGCCGTAGCGAACGCAGTAGAGCGTATTCGAACGGGTGCTGCCGGAGGGCATGGCCCTTTCGGGTATCTCGGGAGCCAGTATGTCGGTGCCGGCCATCATCTCCGGAACAGGCACCCCGGCCAGGGCGAGGATGGTGGGGGTGATGTCGATCTGGCCGACCACCTCGGACCGGATCACGCCTGCCGGGACTCCCGGGCCGTGGAAGACAAGGGGGATGTGCAGCATCTCCTGGAAGAGCGTGTTTCCGTGATCGTACCCGCCCCTTTCCATGAACTCTTCTCCATGGTCCGCAACCATGACAACGACGGTTTCCGATCCCCGGCCGGCTTCGCTGACGCAGCGAAGGAGCCTTTCGATCCCTTCGTCCGCCATCCGGATCTCTCCGTCGTACTGTGTCTCGAGATAGAGAGCCTCGCCGCGGTCGAAAGGCCTGTTGTCCCCGTCCAGGGAGAAGCCCGAAATACCGGTATAGCGCGAAAGGGAGTCGACGCTGAACATCGTGTCGAAGGGCGGCGAGGGATCGAAGGGATTGTGCATCTCGAACACGTGTACGACGGCGAAGAACCGCTCGTCGCCCGGAATGGTCGACAACCACTGCGAAACATGGGCCGCCGTCTCCTCCAGGTGCCCGTCCAGGGCGCGGCCGGTGTAGACCACCAGCTCGTCCCATCCTCTGTCGTATCCGAATTCCGGGCCGAGCCAGGGGATGCAGAATTCACCGAATGTATGATACCCGGCTTCCTGCATGAGGACGGGGAGGAAGGGCAGGTCCGGATCGAGCCCGAACAGATCCGACTCGATCTGTCCTGCTCCGTGGCTCTGCGGGTAGAGGCCTGTAAGAACAGTCGTCACCGCCGGCAGAGTCCAGGGTGCCTGCGACTGGGCGTTGGCGAACAGAGTGCCTTCACCCGCAAGGCTGTCCATCGTCGGAGTCGTTTCCCGATCGTAGCCGTAGCAGCTGCAGTGGTCGGCCCTCTGGCTGTCGTAGATCACAAGGAGGAAAGAAGGTCCTTCGTTCCTGTACTCACGGCAGGAAGCGGCGCATAGCGGAACAACCGCCGTCGCAGCAAGAACAAGTGCCTTCCACAGGCCCCTTGCCGATGTTTCCTGACGGTTTCCGTGTCCGGACCGGTCAGCCATCATGGTTCTCCTTGCGAAGGATCTGGAAACAAGTCATCCGACCGGCCTATCATAGAAAAGAAACGGAGCCGGGAGGACCCGGCTCCGTTCGATGCAAGCGGGGCTCTAGAGCAGATTGGCCTTGATCTGGCCCCAGGTGGACGGGCTCAGGGCGCCGGACGTCTCGAGGGAGATGTCGTCGTAGTAGATGTTCCCGCCGCCGTCGGAGAAGAGGTCCATGGCGTTGAACTCGTTCACCCCGGTCAGCTGCCAGGGGATCGTCTCGCAGAACGAGCCGTTGTAGTAGATCGACTGCGTCCCGGCGGTGAGGTCGAACATGACCTTGATCTCGATCCACTGGTTGTAGAGGATCGTCCCTACGTAGGTGCCCGGTTCGGCGATCATGAACTGGGTCGTCGTCGTGTTGAACTGTATCTGGAGGGACCAGTCGTAGGGTCCGCCCGTCGTGTATGTGTTGAGGAGGATGAAGTACTGGTCACCCTGCGTCCCTGTCGGGATGTACTGCCAGGCAGTGAGCTCCCACTGTCCGCTGGTCTCGGAGAACTGCTGCACGATGTCGGTCGTGGGGGTGATCTGGAGCGAGTTCGGTGCGCTGCGGTGAGGGCTGGTCACGACAAAGCCGTTGGCTGCCGGATTGCTGTCCCAGGTGTCCCATCCGCCCTGTCCCTGCAGACCTCCGGGGGAATAGGAATCGAAGTTGTCGGACCAGTCCGCGCCGGCGACCGGTGCGAGGACGAGAACAGCCGCCAGGGCTGCCGCCATGCCTGAGAACATCTTCTTCATCGGGATCCTCCCCTGACTGTAACCTCGCTCCGCCGCAAACACTTTGCGACGGCTTTCATGAATACGGATTCAAAACGAGAATACGGGCAACGGTCCTGCCGCGTCAAGCATCCGGCATTCTGAATGCCCGCGGGAGCAGGATGCCCAGCGTGGTCTCCTCCAGGGTCCCGTCCGGCTTCAGGATGAGGACGGGCATGGAATCCGGGCAGAACTCGGCGAGGACCTGGCGGCACGCGCCGCAGGGCAGGGCCGTGCCGTCCGGGGAATGGACGAGGATCCTGCTGAAGGACCGCGCGCCACGGGAGACCGCTCCCGACAAGGCGGACCTCTCGGCGCAGATCGTGAGGCCGTAGGATGCGTTCTCGACATTGACTCCCGGGTGGAGGCATCCGTCTCCGTCCTCCAGGACCGCGGACACCCTGAACCCCGAATAGGGGGCATGGCAGAAACGGATGGAATCCCTGGCGAGCTCGATCATGCGTTCGCTCAATTCCCCACCAGTCCGATCGTCGCGAGGAAGGAGTCCCCCGGGAGCCCGGCATCGACGCCGAAATACTCCGAAAGTGTCGCGGCTATGTCGCTGAAGCTCCCCCTGTCGCCCAGGGGCCTTCCCGGAAGGCCGGGCGACCATGCCAGTATCGGCGCATACTCGCGGGTGTGGTCTGTTCCGGGGGTGGTCGGATCGTTGCCGTGGTCCGCCGTCAGGAGGAAGAGGTCATCCTCCGCCAGCCGGGACAGCACGCCTCCGAGCATGGCATCCACCTCCTCGAGGCCGCGCCTGAAGCCCTCGATGTCGTTCCGGTGACCCCACTTCGTGTCGAAATCCACGAGGTTGGCGAAGATGAATCCCCCCTCCGGCGAGTCGAGCATGGAGGCGAGCTCGGCGAGGCCCTGCGGATTGTCGGCCACATGGGAGGTGGTGATCCCCCTGTGGGCGAACAGGTCGTCTATCTTGCCCACCCCTCTCCGACTGATCCCCGCTCGTTCCATCGCATCCAGCAGCGTGGTTCCGGGAGGCTCGAGCGAGAAATCCCTCCTGCCGGGAGTCCTCGCAAGGGATCCGCGGCTCCCGTTGAACGGACGGGCTATCACGCGGGCCACGCCGTCCGGCGGGACGAGAATCCTGCGCGCGGTCTCGCATGCCCGGTAGAGCTCCTCCGGAGGCACCACATCCTCGTGGGCGGCGATCTGGAATACGCTGTCGGCCGAAGTGTAGACTATGAAGGCTCCGCTCCGCAGGTGCTCGCCGTACAGCTCCTCGATTATCTCCGTGCCGGAGGCCGCGTGGTTGCCGATCACAGGACGCCCTGTCTCCCTCTCGAAACGGTCGATGATCCACTTCGGGAAACCCGATGGATAGGTTGGGAAAGGCGTCGAGCAGACGAGCCCCATCATCTCCCAGTGCCCGGTGGTGGAGTCCTTACCCGCGGAAGCCTCCGCCAGCCTCCCCCATGATGCCAGAGGGAACGGTACGGATGCGACGCCTTCGACAGGATGGAGGTTGCCGAGCCCCATGGCCTCGAGGAACGGAAGCCTCAGCCCTCCGCACGCTCTCGACAGGTTGCCCAGGGTGTCGGCGCCCTCGTCCCCGAAGGAGGCTGCGTCCGGCAGGGCACCGGCCCCGACGCCGTCGAGCACCAGGAGGACGGCGCGGCGGGAGCTCATCAGAAGGTGCGCTCCAGGTGGGCGAGGGTCCTCATGCGGTCGTTTGCTTCACGGAGCCTGTAGGAAAGCACCTCGGCGAAGGCTCTCATGACCCTGAAGGCGGTGCCGGGGCTGTCTTCGAATATCCTCATGATGTCCTTCCGGGAGATCAATGCCAGTGTGACCTCCTCGTGGGCGTGAACGGTCGCGCTCCTCGGGAGGTTGTCTATCAGGGCCATCTCGCCGAAGAAGTCGCCCGTGCGGAGGAGGCCGATCACATGCTCTCCGCCGTCCTCTATGCTCTTCGTGACCCTCACGCTCCCCGCGAGGAGGAGGAAGAGGTCCCCGCCCTCCGCGCCCTCGGAGATGATCGTCATGTCGGGCGGGAACGAGCGCAGATGCGCGGCCTCCATGAAACGGTCGAGCTCCTCCTGGGAAAGATCCCTGAAGAGGTATGCGGTCCCGAACGCGGGACCGTGCATCTGTCTCTCAGTTTGTGTCAAACGCCCTTCCCCTTCCCCTCATCCGCCTGTCGCGCCCTTCTCCGCCCGGAGAGACGAAGACCGTCTTCTCGTGGGTATAGGTCACCTCTCCAGGCCGTCCGCCCTTCATCCTCCTGACGTGCTGGACCAGGGTCCAGTCGACAGGCACGACGGATGACGTGCAGGCGGCTCCCTCGGCGGCCATCTCGGCCGCCTTCCTGAGCACGGAGGCAGGCGGGTTGCCCCTGCCCGGCTCGCCGCGGAGAACTACATGGGGACCCGGCACCCCCCTCGCGTGGAGCCACCAGTCGCCCCTCCTGCCCACCCTGAAGGTTATCTCCTCGTTGTTCTTCGAATTACGGCCGACCCAGCACAGCCAGCCCTCGGACAGCTCCACCGGAAGGGCTGACGGTGTCTTCGAGTCCGCCCTGACCGATGGTTTTTCCACGGGCACCTGCCCCGTTGCAGCCGCCTCTTCCGCAGCTCTCCGGAGGAGGTCCAGCCTGGCCTCCAGCGCCGACATGCGGGCCCTGAGGGAGGCAGCCTCCGAATCGATGTTGCCTGCCTTCCTGAAATACCTCGCCGCGTTCTCCGCCGCGGTTCTCACGGGGCGGAGCGGGATCGTGCGCATGGCTCCCTCCCAGTCCTCGAGAGTGACCTCGGAGGCTCCCCTGGGTATGCGGGACGCGCTGGCGAGGAGCATCTGCCCCCAGAGGCGCAGGGTGTCGGAGCCCGGGAGGGCGTCGAGCAGGGCACCGACCTCCGCGAGACGATCCGCGGCCTCCCTGGATGCTGCGGCGTTCCGCGCGAGGAACGCACCGACCTTCGATTCGACATCCGCCACCCTCACTCCATCGAAGGCCGTGAGGGGGTCTTCGATGGGTTCACCGGGCCCGAGCCGGGCCG
This sequence comes from Candidatus Fermentibacterota bacterium, assembly GCA_963718745.1. Lineage (GTDB taxonomy): Bacteria > Fermentibacterota > Fermentibacteria > Fermentibacterales > Fermentibacteraceae > Fermentibacter. The sequence goes on from OY970370.1 coordinate 1,958,971, forward strand.
GCATCGGCCCCCATGGCCCCCTCCAGGGCTCGAACCGTTTCTCCAGCATGCGGCCGGCGAGCGATGCCGCGACCGTTCCCGGGTCGGTGCCCGCAGCCTGCGCTTCTGCCATGATGGCCGCGGCGGTCGAGGGTCCGACCCCTTCGAGCATCCCGTAGACGACCCGGGCCGTGGAGGCGCGGGAGAGCTGGTCCCTGACCTCCGGCAGATCCCATTCCGAAGGAGGACGCCCCGAGGACGGCGGGGGGACGTATGCCGCTCCGGGGGCGATCGAGCGGAAGCTGCTCATCCTCCCCGTCACGTTCCTCGTGCATGCGAGGATCCTGCCGTCGCCGTCGCGGGTGAGGATTATGTTCGAGTTCCTCCCCGTGGCCTCGAACCGGAGGGTCATCGAGGAGGACCTGTATGCCCGGTCCTTCCTGAGGTGTATCAGGATTATCCTGTCGAATCCGTACTGCGAGACACCGGTTATCGAGGAGCCGGCGAGGATCGAATCCCAGGGCTCGTCCGCCCCCGTGATGCCCTCGGCGCTTACGCCGAGCCCGATCCTCTGGGACTCGGTCCCGGCGGACAACTCCAGGACGAAGGGCCGGTCTCCGAAACTCACGAGGAGCGTATCCCCGGTGCTGATGGCCGCGCCTCTGCAGCAGGCTCCGGTGAGCACTCCGCCGAGGCGTCCGGCTACTACCGCATAGAACAATCCGTCCAGACTGTACCGTCCCTCCTGTGATCCGGTAGAATATACCGATACTCCCATCACAGGAGGTGACCCCTGGAATCGATGACGGGATTCGGCAGGGCCGGCGCCCAGGCCGGCCGCTTCAACCTCACGGTCGAGGCGAGGAGCGTCAATCAGAAAGGCCTGCACATACACCTGAACCTGCCGGACCAGCTCCTTCCCATGGAGCAGGACATCCGGGAGGAGGTCAGGAACCGGTACTCGCGCGGCCGGATAGATATCAGAGCGTCGCTGGAGGCTCCGGGAGGCCTGGAGGAGGCCCCCCCGGTGGATTTCGAGAGGGCGAGGACTCTCTCCAGGAGCGCCGCCCTCCTGGCTTCCGAACTGGGAATCGAGGAGGGGCTCACCGCCGCCTCGCTGATGAGGCTGCACGGAGTGCTGAGGCCGCCTGTCTCCGATGATGTCCCTGACCTCCTGATCGTGATGGAGGCAGTCAGGAGATGCCTGGATGATCTGAGCGCCTCGCGCAGGGCGGAAGGCACGGCCCTCGCAGGCCTGCTCTCGGTCAGGCTCGAGAGGTTGAGGACTCTCGCCGCAGGCGTCGCACGCATCCAGAAGGAATCCGTCCCCGCCGGCTTCGAGAGGCTGAAGGAGAGGGTGGCAAGGCTGATAGGCGATGCCCAGGTCGACGGGCAGAGGCTTCTCCAGGAGCTCGCCCTCATGGCGGACAGGCTCGACGTGGCGGAGGAGCTGGAGAGGCTGGAGTGCCATCTGGCCTCGTCCCTGGCGCTTGCCGCATCGGACGAGCCCGATGCCGGGCGGAAGCTCGGCTTCCTGCTCCAGGAGATCCAGCGCGAGGTGAACACCCTCGGAGCGAAGCTGGAGACCCCGGAGGGGACCATGATCGTGGTCGAGATGAAGAACGAACTCGCTTCGCTCAGGGAGCAGGTCGCCAATGTCGAATGAGGCCGGTATCCTCCTCGTCCTCGCCGGACCCTCGGGCGCCGGGAAGACGACCCTCGCCAGGAGGCTGGTGGAGGAGGCCGGCTTCGAGTTCTCGGTCAGCACCACGACCCGCCCTCCGAGAGGCGACGAGAGGGATGGGACGGACTATTTCTTCGTGTCGGACGACCGTTTCGACGAGCTCGCAGCCGGAAGCTACTTCCTGGAGTGGGCGAACGTTCACGGGCACAGGTACGGCACCTCCCGCGAATGGGTGCAGGACACCCTGGCGTCCGGCCGTTCGGTCGTCCTGGACATCGATGTCAGGGGGGCCCGCAACGTCCGCTCCCTCATCCCGGGGGCGGTGCTCGTCTTCATCGTTCCCCCGTCGCTCGGGGTGCTGGTCGGCAGACTGCGGGACCGGGGTACCGAGAGCCCGGACAGACGCTCCGCCAGGATGATGGCGGCTTCCGCGGAGATGCGGTGGATCGGGTCCTTCGACTACATCGTCGAGAACGACTCTCTTGACGAGGCTTTCCGCAGGCTGGCCTCGATCGTGGAGACAGAATCCTCGCGCATCAGCGGGTCCTCCTACCCCTCGATCGCGCTCACGGGCGCCTGCCATGCCGGGAACGCCGGATGGTGGGAGGGCCGGAGGGTCCTCGTCGCCACCGGGCCTACGCGGGAGTACATCGACGACGTCAGGTTCATCTCCAACCGGTCGAGCGGAGTCATGGGCTGTGAGCTCGCGGCCGCCTTCAGGGCTGCGGGGGCGTCCGTCACCCTCCTCATGGGTCCCTGCCGGGCAATCCCGCCGAGGGCTGTCACCCTGGTGCGGTTCACCGGCTCCTCGGAGCTGGCGGGGCTCCTCCGGGCGGCGGCTCCTGCGCAGGACCTCGTCGCGATGCCGGCAGCCGTGGCTGATTTCAGGCCGGTCCGCAGGTTGCAGGGCAAGATTCCCCGGGGCGGCGGCATGGTCCTCGAGCTGGAGGAGGTCGAAGACATCTCGGCGTCGATTTCGGGCCTCTGCCCGCTCCTCTCCTTCAGCCTCGAGTTCGGTGGGAGGGATGAGGCGGTCGCCAGGGCCGTCCGGAAGATGGCCTCGAAGGGTGCCGAAGCCGTCTTCTGCAACTCAGGCGGCGCCCCCGGTTCGGGCATGGATTCGGATGCCAACTCGGGCGTGCTGGTCCACAGGAGCGGAGCGGAACTCGAGGTGCCGGAGGGGTCGAAACGATTCACGGCCGAGATGATAGTCGCCGCTCTCGGCGGTTTCATGGCCGGGGGGGTATGAAGTGGATCCTCTCTGGTCGGCCGTCTCGAGCTTCGGACTGGACAGGGTGCACCTGCCCGGCGGGAGGAGACCCTCCGGATGGGGGACAGGGCTCCCCGTGCCCGTGGAGGCGTCCGTAGAGATCGGACAGCCCCCGCTCCCGGAGGGGACCGCCGGCGCTGCGGAACGCATGGAGGCAGTCAGGCTGCGCCTCGGTGAGTGCGGTTCGTGCAGGCTCTCCCGGACGAGGCAGAGCATCGTCTTCGGAGAGGGCGACCCCGGTTCGGGAGTGCTCGTGGTCGGAGAAGGACCCGGAGCGAGCGAGGACGAGTCGGGCAGGCCTTTCGTCGGCAGGGCGGGCCAGCTTCTGGACAGGATACTCGCCTCGATAGAACTGGACAGGACCAGCTGCTATATTGCCAATGCGATCAAGTGCAGGCCTCCCGGCAACCGCGTACCGTCCCAGGACGAGACGGACGCATGCTCGTGGGTGCTGGACGCGCAGATAGAGGCGATGCGTCCGGGTGTGATACTCGCACTCGGAGCGACCGCCGCCGCGAGGCTGCTCGGGCTCAGGACCTCCATAGGGCAGGCGAGAGGCATGGAGCACTCCCTCCGAGGCGTCCCCGTGATAGTCACGTACCACCCCGCGGCGCTGCTGCGCACGCCTGCGCTCAAGCGCCCGGTATGGGAGGACATGAAGAGGCTCCGTGTGATCATGGATCAGCACGGACTGCCCAGGAGGTGAGCATGGCTCCTGAGACCGAGCAGACACAGCCCAGGAGCATCGATGCCGAGAGGGGGGTCCTGGCCGGAGTACTGACCGATTCCGAGATAGCGGTCGAGGTCTTCGGCGTCCTCAAGGTGGAGGACTTCCACGACGCGAAGCACGCATACATCTACAGGGCCTGCATGTCTCTGGACTCCAGGAACAGATACATCGACCTCGTAACCGTTGCTGAGGAACTGGAGAGGCAGAAGTGGCTCGAGGCCTCCGGCGGGATCGAGTACCTCACCGGTCTCTCGGAAGACATACCTATCCTCGCGAGCGTCAAGCAGTACGCGGAGATCGTCCGCGAGAAGGCGATGCTCAGACGGCTCGGAAGCGCCAGCCGGGAGACGATACGGGAGATCGCCGAGGGCAACCTGATCCCTGCCGAGATCATGGACCGTGCCGAGAAGAGGGTGTTCGACATCGGAGAGCAGCTCGTCGAACAGGATTTCCACTCCATGGACGAGCTCGTCGGCGTGGGCATAAAGGAGCTCGAGAAGCTCAACCAGGCAGGCTCGCACGTCACCGGCCTGAGCACGGGCTTCGACCGCCTGGACACTATGACGACCGGCCTCCATGGCGGGGAACTGATCATCATCGCCGCGAGGCCCTCCGTGGGCAAGACCACCCTGGCCCTGAACATGGCGTTCAACATCGCGCGGCAGACCGGCGGAGGAGCCGTCTGCTTCTTCAGCCTCGAGATGGCCGCACGGGAGCTCATCAAGAGGGTCATCGCATCCGATTCCGGGGTGGATCTCCAGGCCCTGATAAAGGGCGAGATCTCGAGCAGGGCCTGGCTCGACATAACGAACGCCGGGGAGAGGCTCTCTTCGCTGCCGATGTATGTGAACGACCATCCGGGGCTGACCTCCCTCGAGCTGAGGGCGCGTGCCCGCCACCTCAGGAAGAGGTACGGGCTGTCCGTCGTCTTCGTCGACTACCTGCAGCTCATGAGGGGGGTCGGCGGCGAGGAGAACAGGCAGCAGGAGATCGCCCGTATCTCCGGCGACCTCAAGGCTCTCGCGAAGGATCTCGACGTCCCGGTTGTCGCGCTGTCGCAGCTCAGCAGGAGGGCCGTCACGCACGAAGGTCCGGCGAGGCTCCCCAGGCTCAGCGACCTCCGGGAGAGTGGAGCGATAGAGCAGGATGCCGACCTGGTGCTGTTCATCCACGAGGAGAGGAGCGACGACTCGTTCGCCGAGAGGAGCTATTCCGACGACCGCGAGGTGAAGCTCGTCATAGGCAAGCAGAGGAACGGCCCGCGTGGAGAGATCGAGATGGTGTTCCAGACGAGGCTCGGCAGATTCCTGGAGAGGGCCGGCGAGTGAAGGGCCGCAGGAAGACATCCTTCTTCTGCTCCCAGTGCGGCAACGAGAGCCCGGTCTGGAACGGCAGGTGCCCTGCCTGCGGAGCCTGGAACACAATGGTCGAAGAGCCGGCCCATGAGGCTCAGGGGCTGAAGAGTACGTCCCGGAGGCCGGTGGAGCCGCTCAGGGTCGGGTCGATCCCGGAAGAGACCGGCGGGAGGATCCCGACCGGGATACCTGAACTGGACAGGGTCCTGGGCGGCGGGCTCTTCAAGGGGTCGATGGCCCTCCTCGGGGGTGAGCCGGGGATCGGGAAGAGCACGCTGATGCTCCAGCTCTCGCACTTTCTGTCTCTGGCCGGCGAGACCGTCCTGTACGCCACCGCGGAGGAGTCCCCGGGGCAGATCGCAAGCCGCGCCCGCAGGATCGGGTGCTCCGAAGGAGAGGTCCTCGTCCTCCCGGTCACGCAGCTCGAGGAGATCGAGACCGCTCTGGGAACCACCGGTGCCGGCATCCTGATAGTCGATTCGATCCAGACCATCTATTCGGAAGCGCTCTCGAGCGGACCCGGATCGGTTGCGCAGGTGAGGCACTGCACTTCCGAACTGCTGCGGATGACCAAGCCGTTCGGGAAGACGAGCCTCATAGTCGGTCATGTGACGAAGGACGGCACCCTTGCCGGTCCCAAGGTCCTCGAACACCTCGTGGACACTGTCATAAGCTTCGAGGGCGATTCGAACAGGCCTCACAGGCTCCTTCGCGCCCTCAAGAACCGGTTCGGGCCGACCAGCGAGCTGGGCGTGTTCGAGATGACGCCGCACGGACTCGCCGGGATCGCGGACGCTTCCGCCTTCTTCCTGGGCAGGAGGCTCGACGGTCTCCCGGGCAGCGTGGTCTGCACGGTCATGGAGGGGACCAGGCCGTTCCTCGTCGAGGTCCAGGCGCTGACTTCGCCGACCAGGTACGGCTTCCCCCAGCGGAGCGTGAACGGTTTCGATTCCAGGCGGCTGCCCATGCTGCTCGCGGTGCTCGAGAAGCGCTGCGGACTCGAGCTGGGAGCACAGGATGTCTATGTAAACGTCGCCGGAGGAGCGACACTCTCCGACCCCGGGGCCGATCTGGCCATATGCCTCGCGGTCGCTTCCAGCAGGCTGGAGAGACCGGTCCCGACGGGGCTGGCAGTCTCCGCCGAAGTCGGCCTGGGAGGCGAGCTGCGGCCCGTCTCGAGTTTCGACAGGCGCCTCAGAGAGGCCAGGACGTTGGGATTCAACCTCTTCGCCGGATGCATCGACGACTGCGGGGAGGCCACGGGAGCCCTCAGAGGGCATTCAACACTGTGCGGCTGCATGGAGGACATTCTTACCCCTCCTGGGCGCCGCGAAGGAGGTACGGGACTGTGAAAATCGAAGGATGGGGTCCGAGGCTGCTTCTCCTGCTGGTACTCTGCATCGTCGGAGTATCCGCATCGACCAGCGACTGGCGCATGGGCCTCCTGCTCGGCCTGGCCGTCGGTCTGGTGGCGATCTTCATCGAGACCAGATTCGTCAGACTGCCCATACTGGACGTAGTCTACACGCTGATCGGAGCCGCTGCCGGAGTCGGCCTCGGCCTGCTCGCGATGCTGCTCCTGAGGCTGGGCAACGTCAGCCTCGGCCGGAGCGGCGGAGTGGATCCGTTCCTCCTCATCCCGCTGGCGCTGGGTTATGCGTTCGCACAGGTCGCCTTCGCAAAGGTCCCCAGGGTTGCAGGGGCTCCGGGAAGGGAGACCGTGGTCCAGTCGTCCTCCAAGGGGCTCCTGGTCGACCAGGCGTCGATAATCGACGGAAGGGTCGCCGACCTGGTCCTCGTCGGGCTCCTCACGGGGCCGTTCGTGGTGCCGGCTTCCGTCAAGACATCTCTCGAAACCCAGCTCAAATCCAAGGACATCATCCAGAGGGGAAGGGCACGGAGGGGTCTCGAGACCCTCGAGCGCCTCGAGGAGGCAGCCGGCAAGTCCGGCGGGATAGAGTACCGGGACTTCGGGGACCCTGAAAAGGAGAACCTCCGGATCCTCGACTGGCTCAAGAGGGAAAGGGCTTCTCTCATCAGCAGCGACACGGCCCTGCTGGATACCGCTTCCCGCGAGGGGAACAAGGTGATCAGGCTCGACGAGGTCGGCGCAGCGGCAAGGTCCGTGATCCTGCCGGGCGAGAGGGTCAGGCTGAAGCCGGTCCGCAGGGGAAGGAACCAGGGCCAGGCGATCGGCTACCTGAACGACGGGACGATGGTCGTAGTCGAGGACGGCGAGGAGTTCATAGGCAAGAGCGTGGATGCAGTTGCACACACCACCTTCCGCGCCTCGGGAGGCACGATGGTCTTCTCGAGGATCGCTCCCCAGTCGGAGGACGAGCAGCATGACATATCCGCGGATGCAGCATCCGTGGAGACCAGGGAAGATGAGCCCGACTGACGGAGTCCTCTGGGGCTGCATCATCGTGGCGGCCGGAAGGGGAGAACGGTTCGGCGGAGGGGTCCCCAAGCAGTTCCTCCCGCTCGGAGGCAGAACGGTTCTGGGATGGAGCCTGGAGACGGCCCTGTCCCTGGGCCGCATAGGGAAGACATGCCTTGTGCTCCCCCGGGAGAGCTCCGAAGCCCGCCCGCCTATCCATCCATCCGTCGTCTGCGCAGAGGGGGGAGCCAGGCGGAGGGATTCGGTGGAGAACGGGCTGCGTGCCCTTCCGGGCTGCACGCACATCCTCGTCCACGACGCGGCCCGCCCCATGGCTTCGGCCGGTCTGTTCGAGAGGATCATGGATGCCTGCGAGGAGAGCGGGGCTGCGATTCCGGCCGTACCGGTCACGGACACGCTGAAGAGGGTGGCGGATGGTTCCGTGTCTGAGACGGTCGACCGCACAGGGATCTGGAGGAGCCAGACCCCGCAGGGGTTCGAGAGGGGCATGCTGGAGCGGATACTCGAGAGTCCCGGCGACTTCACGGACGAGTCCCAGGCGGCTGAAGCCGCAGGCTTCGCAGTGAGGTGCGTCGAAGGAGAGGAGACCAACATCAAGCTCACCACGCCGGTCGATCTGGAACTCCTGTCGTCTCTCGCAGGCGCTCCGGAGACCAGGTCCGGCCTCGGACTCGACTTCCATCCGTTCGTGGAGGACCGCCCGCTGTTCCTGTGCGGTTGCAGGCTCTCCGAGACGGGCGGGCTCCTCGGTCACTCCGACGGCGACGCGGCCCTGCACGCGGTCATGGATGCCCTGCTGTCGGCCGCGAGGCTCGGAGACATAGGCACCCTATATCCACCTTCGGATCCCTCGCTGGCCGGTGCAGACAGCTCCATCCTCCTCGAAGGCGTGCTGAAGGAGGTCGTCCGATCCGGGTGGACGGTCAGGTCGCTCGATCTCACCCTGGTCGGGGAGCGGCCGAGGATATCCCCTCTGCGCCAGGTGCTCAGGGAGAGGCTGTCCAACCTCCTCTGCGTGCCTGTCGACGCCGTATGGGTGAAGGGGACCACGGCCAATACGCTCGGCGCGCTGGGCCGTGGCGAGGGCCTCTGCGCGCTGGCAGCCGTGGAACTGTCGAGGATGCCGCGTTGATTTCCTGGGTCCTGGCATGGCTCCAGGCCAACCAGCCCGGAGCGTGGGTCTTCCCTGCGATGGGAGCCGTGGCGTTCGTGGAGACGATCTTCCCGCCCTTCCCCGGAGACGTTCTCTTCGTCGTCCTATCCGGATGGGCGGCCGGTTCGATGGCTTCCGTCGATCCTTTCGTGGTACCTGCATTGTGCGGTTTTTCAGGATGTTTTGCCGCATCGGTGATACTGATACTCGCGGGTGCCAGGCTCGGGCGCGGGAGGGTGAGGGCCTTCCTGGAAGCGAAGGTGGGCGCAGGCAGGCTCGAGAGGACCGAGCGCCTCGTTTCGAGGAGATCCGCGCTGATACTCGTCGTGAGCAGGTTCATGCCCGGTATCCGCTCCCTCCTGGTCCTCGTAGCGGGCTATTCGGGGGTCGGTGCCGGCCGGGCCGCTTTCTTCGGCGGTCTCAGCGCTCTGCTGTGGTATCTCCTGCTGTCTTTCGCGGGAGTCGAACTCGGCTACAATCTACAGGTCCTCGAAAGGCTGATGAGCCGGTACGAGATCATGGTCTGGGCCGCATTCGCCGCCATTGCTGCGGCGTGGGCCGCGAAGAGGGCTCTTGGTCGCAGGAGGTTGGCAGGATGAGGATCATTCACGTATCCGCCGAGGTGCACCCCTTCGCGATGACCGGCGGCCTTGCCAGCGTGGCCTCGTCCCTGCCGTGCGCCCTGCATGACGAGGGGCACGAAGTGATGGTGCTGACCCCCCTGCACAGCCAGGACGGGGTCGACCTCGAGTGGCTGGACGGACCGATGAGGACGCCGGACGGAATCGAGTTCGGCCTCGGGAGGAGCGTCATCCCGGGGACGGACTGCCCGGTCTTCTTCGTGGCGAGCAACGAGTACTTCAACAGGCCCGGCCTCTACGGCCCGTCGGAGTCGGAAGCCTGGCCCGACAACGCGGCGCGGTTCGCCTTCTTCTGCAGGGCCTCGCTGGAGGCCGCCTCCAGGCTGGGCGGATGCGATGTGATGCACTGCCATGACTGGCATTCCGGGCTGATCCCGGTCATCAGCAGACTCGAGAACGGCCCTCCCACAGTCTTCACCATCCACAACCTCGCGTTCCAGGGGACATTCCCCGCGGATCAGTTCCGGGTGACCGGGCTGCCAGCCCCGCTGTTCGGGCTCGACGGACTCGAGTACCATGGCGGGTTCAGCTTCATGAAGGGCGGCATACTGTTCGGCGACCAGATAACGACGGTGAGCCCTACCTACGCCCGGGAGATCACCACACCCGACGGCGGTCAGGGCATGGAGGGCCTCCTGCTGGAGAGACAGACCCGGGGAGACCTCTGCGGGATACTGAACGGGATAGACTATGAGCTGTGGGGACCGGAGGACGATCCTGCGATCGCCTCCTGGTACACGGCGGACAGCCTCAGGAAACGCGCGGCCTGCAGGAGCGCGCTCGTCGAGCGCTGCGGCCTGTCTCTCCCGGAGGGCGCGCTGCTCGCCGGAGTGGTTTCCCGCCTGACCTGGCAGAAGGGCCTGGACCTGGTCCTCCCCGCTCTGGAGAGGCTCCTCGCAGAGGGCAGGCTCGCACTGGCGATCCTGGGTACCGGCGAACCATGGATCGAGGGTCCGCTGGCTTCGGCCTCCTGGAGGTTCCCGGGGAGGGTCTTCTTCCTGAGGGAGTACGACGGCGATATGTCGAGGAGGATCTATTCCGGATGCGACATCTTCCTGATGCCCAGCAGGTTCGAGCCGTGCGGCCTGTCCCAGATGATCGCGATGAGGTACGGCGCCCTCCCCGTGGTCCGCAGGACCGGCGGTCTCGCCGACACGGTGCGGGATGTCGAGGACGGCGGATGCGGGTTCGTCTTCGACGATGCCGAGCCCGAGACGTTGAGAGCCGTGGTCAGGAGGGCCGCCGCGGCCGCCAGGGACACGAGGACCTGGAGGACGTGGCAGCGTTCGGCGATGAGGACCGACTGCTCATGGAAGGCCCGGGTCCCCGAATACGAGGCCGTCTACCGGCGGGCTTCCGGCAGGGGCCGCGCTTGAGGCGCCTCCTCGCCGGGGCTCTTGCTCCATTGACGCAGTTCGTACGGCCGTCCGGCGCCTACCGGCTCCTTTCGGATCCTGGAGCCGCACCCGCCGCCATCATTTCTTCCTGTCTGCTGACAGTGCTCGTCTTCACCGCGCCTCTGCTGCTCCTCGACCTGGACTCCGCTTCGGGCGAACTCGGCGAGAGCATCAGGGAGCAGGCCGTCATGAACGGGATGTCTCCGGCGGATGCGGACAGCGCTGCCGTCTCCGGTGTGGAGTCGGCCCGCGGACAGGTCCTTGCCCTGCCGGGAGCCATGATGCTCGAGCGCGGCGTGATGGTTCTGCTCGCCGCTGCATCCGCCTTTGCGGTCTACCGCGCAGCGGGTTTCCGTGACGGCTTTGCCGTGCACCTGCGGACGGCCGTCCTGTCCCAGGCGGGTTTTGCACTGGTGTGGGGGGGGATGCTGGCGCTGGAATCATCGATGCCCTCTTCGGCCTTCTTCTCCCGACCGGAACTCCTGCTGGGCGATCCCGGGTCCGAGCCGGGCAGGATGTTCGTCTTTTCATGGCTCTTCCTGTCCGGATGTAACCCGGCGGCTCTCGTCTCCGTCATTCTCTGGGGTCTGGGAATAGCCGCCTCCACGGACAGGAAGGCGGGGAACGGACTTTCGACGGCTTTCGGGATCTACCTCGTGAGCCTCTTCCTGTTTGCCATGCCGGTCTTCCTCGGTAGTTGAGGGCGGGGGGAACCCTGGAGAGCGTTACGAATCGTTACATTGCAGAAATGAAGGAAACATCGGGGTTTTGCATGTAGAAGCGGACAGTTCGCGCAGGACGGTTTCGGGAGACAGGCAATCACCCATGCCGTATGCGCGGAATCCATCATTGGAGGATTGATGAACCAGATCGCCCTCGTGTTCGTCCTGGCCGGAGCCGCTTTCGGCAGGCCGGTCGACCTGTCCGGATGGGTCTCGACGGCTCTGGGAAGCTCCCCGGAGATGGTCCGGGCCGAGGCGGGGCTCGAGCAGGCCGATGCAGCGTACTCCACAACCAGATCGGTCCTGCTCCCCCAGCTCACATTCAACGCGAGCGCCGGCCATTCATGGTCCTCGATGCAGGTCGAGCCCTACGGATCCGTCGAGACGGACGCCGAGAGCTACTCGGCCGGACTGACGCTCAGCCAGGAGCTCCTGGGCTCCGGAGGCTCGGACTGGCTCTCCCTGCGCTCGGCCTCCCTCGGCCGGGAGGAGGCCGGATACCGGAACTCGGAGACTCTCCTCTCCCTCCAGCAGTCCATCGCCAGGGCCTATTACGGCGCAGTCGAGGCCATGGAGCTGGTCGGCGCCTCCGAGGCCTCCCTGGAACGCAGCAGCACCCTCCTCCGGAGGATGGAGCTCCTCTACGACCTCGGCGCGGCACGGGAGCTGGAACTTCTCCAGGCCAGGATGCAGGAGTCATCCGACAGGCTGGCCCTCCTGCGGAACGAGCAGGCGCTGTCCCAGTCCCTCACCGAACTCAGGAGGGCGGCGGGCGTCAGCGGAGACACCACCATGACGGTGGACACCTCCGCAGTTCTCAGGCCGCTCTCCAGAGAGTCCATCCTTGACCTGCCCTCGGACTTTTCTCTCAACCCCGCCCTGAGGTCCGCCCTGCTGGCCAGGGAATCCGCCGAACTGGACCTCCGCGCTTCGAGGCGCCAGTACTGGCCCTCGCTGGGTGCAAGCGCCTCGTGGAACTGGAGCGACGACCGATTCGAGCCCGAAGATGCGCATCTCAACGACACCTGGATAGTCAGGGTGAGCCTCTCGGTGCCGATCTTCGACGGATGGCTCAGGGAGGGCAGGATCCAGTCCGCTGGCGCGAGTCTCCTCTCCGCCGAGGCTTCGGCCAGATCAGCCCAGGACAACACGGCCTCCGCCGTCCAGGCGTCGTTTGACGCCCTGCTGGCCTCGGCCGACAATCTCGCCCTCGCGGAGATGTCCCTCGAATACGCGACTAGAAGGATGGAACTTTCGCAGCTAAGCTACGAACTCGGCGATCTGGGCGTGACAGACCTCCTGGAGGCCCAGGCAGCGCTGTCGGAGGCTGAGGCCGGGCTCGTGTCGGCCCGCACCGCAAGCCTCGTCGCCGAGGTTGACTACTGGGTGCTCCTGGGTAGAAGCCCCAGACTGGGAGAGTAGAGTGGCATCGAGAAGGAAGAAGACTCTCTGGATCATCGCCGGTGTGATCCTGGTCCTCGTGCTCGTCCCGGTTCTTAGCAGACCCCGGGCGGGCGGTACCCAGGTGATGGCGGCCGTAGCCGCAAGCGGAGGCCTCGAGGAGAGGGCGAGCGGCAGCGGGTGGCTCGAGGGCGTGGCCAGGGTCGAGATCAGCGCAGAGCAGATGGGGATCATCGACAGCATCTACGTCGAAGAGGGCGATACGGTGTCCGTCGGGCAGGTCCTCCTCACCCTCGACCAGAACAGCGCCATGACGTCGATGAACGATGCGGGCGCCGCCGCCTACTCCGCGGGGATAGCCCGCGACCAGGCGGCGAGGAACTACGACAGGATGCTCGCCCTGGGAGAGGCCGGCCTGGCGAGCGAAGAGGAGATCCAGCAGGCCCTGGAGGCAAGGCAGAGCGCCCATGCGATGCTGCTCCGCGCCTGGGCCGCCCAGGCGGGTGCGATGGAGACCATGGAGAAGACGACCTACGCCTCCCCGATCGACGGTGTAGTCACGGCACTCAATGTCGAAGAGGGCGAGATGGCGGTCGTGGGGACCATGAACAATCCCGGGACGGTCCTGTTGAAGATCGAGGACATGTCCAGGTTCCTGGTCCGCGTGACGATGGTCGAGAGCGAAGTGGTCAGCGTGGGTTCCGGGATGCCCGCCGAGGTGACCCTCGATGCCCTGCAGGATACCGTTTTCGTCGGCAGCGTCCGCAGCGTCGGGCTCGCCGCCATGAACGAGACCGCCGTGATGGCCGGCGAGGTCGCCGAATACGAGGTGACGGTCGAGCTGGACAACTCCGACCCGAGGCTCCGGTCCGGCATGTCGGCATCCGTGGACATAATCACAAGCAGCGTCAGCGACTGCGTCTCCGTCCCCGTCCAGTGCGTCGTGCCGAGGCCCGATCCTGCGGACAGCACGCACACCATGGACGCGGTCCTCCGGATCTCCGGCGGGACCGTCGAGATCGTCCGGGTCGAGACAGGCATCTCGGGGGCGATGGACATAGAGGTAACAGGAATCTCAGTCGGTGACAGCGTCGTCTCCGGACCGGTCGAGGCGCTTCGCGACCTGGAGGATGGCGAGAGGGTAAGGATGGAAGACCAGGGTGACAGACGCCGCCGTAGTTGACGCAAGGGAGATCCGGAAGTCCTACCGGATGGGAGAGGTCACCGTCGAGGCCCTCCGGGGTGTGGACGTGAGGATCGAGCCCGGCGAGTTCACATGCCTGATGGGAGCCTCCGGGTCAGGCAAGAGCACACTGCTCAACATACTGGGCTGCCTCGACAGGCCGTCGTCGGGTTCGTTCAGCCTCCTGGGGCGCCAGGTGGAATCGATGGATGACGGAGAGCTCGCCTCAGTCCGCAACAGGTTCATAGGGTTCGTCTTCCAGACCTTCAACCTGCTCCCCAGATCATCCGCTCTGCAGAACGTCGAACTTCCGCTGGTCTATGCACGGGTTCCCTCCCGCGAGAGGCACGACCGGGCGATGGCGGTCCTCGCGAAGGTCGGCCTGGAGTCGCGCGCCGGCCACAGGCCCAACCAGCTCTCCGGAGGGGAGCGGCAACGGGTGGCGATCGCCAGGGCGCTGGTGACGAAGCCGGCCCTGCTCCTGGCCGACGAGCCTACCGGAAACCTGGACAGCAGGACGGGTCGGGTCATCATGGAGATGTTCCACAGCATACACTCGGAGGGCAACACGATCCTGCTCGTGACACACGACGCGGACATCGCCCTGGAAGCCGGCCGCGTCGTCCGGATCAAGGACGGTCTGGTGGAAAGCGACACGAGACGATGATCTTCTCCGAAGCCGCCCTGAGTGCCCTCAATTCATTGAGGTCCAACCGTCTGCGTAGCGCTCTCACGTCCCTGGGCGTGATGATCGGGGTGACCTCGGTCGTCTCCCTGGTGGGTCTCGTGACAGGACTCCAGAACTACGTCGGAGAGCAGTTCGACACCGTGGTGGGAGCCCGGGTCTTCGAGATCAGCCGCTTCAGCAGCGGTTTCGACGACATGGAGTCCTGGCTCAGGTCCAGGGCCTGGCCGAACCTCACCTACCGGGACGCGGAGCAGCTGGCCGAAATGATGACCACGGCGAGCGGGGTCACCTGGCGTGCCGGCACGACCCGGACCGTCTCCCAGCAGGGGCGGTCGGCAGACGGCATCTGGATTAGGGGTCTCGCCCCATCGGAGCTGGACCTGGGCGGCACTACGATCGCCCATGGCCGGTTCTTCACGGCTGCCGAAGACGCGAACCGGTCCAGGGTCTGCGTTCTCGGGTCGTCTCTGGCTGACTCGCTGGGGACTCCCCGGACCCTCGTCGGATCCAACGTGGTGATCGGAGGCGAGAGATTCGCCGTCATAGGGATCGCGGACCCCCTGGGGAGCATCTTCGGGCATGCTCTGGACGATTACGCCTCCGTGCCCTTCTCGACCTTCGTCAGCCTCTTCTCGTCTCCCGACAGAGACGTGGAGATCGCCGTCCTTCCCCTTCCCGGCATCTCACAGGAGGAGAGCCAGGAGGAGGCCCGGCAGATCCTCAGGAGGATCCGGGGCATTCCCTGGGACGGGACGGACAATTTCTACATCACGAACCAGGAGGCCATGCTCGATTCGATGAACCAGGTCATGGGGGGGGCGGCCATAGTGACCATCGGGATCGCCGCCATCTCTCTGCTGGTCGGGGGGATCGGGATCATGAACATCATGCTCGTGAGCGTGACCGAGAGGACCCGCGAGATCGGCACCAGACGGGCGCTGGGTGCGACCAGGGGCGACATAGTCAGGCAGTTCCTGGTCGAGTCGGTCGTCATCTCCATGATAGGCGGACTCCTCGGCCTGCTTGCGGGATTCGCGATAGTCACCGCCGCCGATTCGCTGACACCCGTGCCGGCTTCCGCCAGCCCCTTCGCCGCCATACTCGCCATATCCTTCTCCTCGGCGGTCGGCCTCGTCTTCGGGATCTACCCGTCCTGGAAGGCGGCCAGGCTGGATCCAGTGGAGGCCCTGCGATATGAGTAGCCCCCTCTCGGGCTTCGCCTCCTCGCTCAGGATCGAGTTCGAGAATGTGGCATCGGCGATCCACTCGCTGTGGGCGAACAGGATGCGCAGCGTCCTGACCACGACCGGCATCGTCATAGGCGTCATGACCGTCACGGGAGTAGCCAGCCTCGTCCAGGGGCTCAACCGCCAGGTTACGGAAGCCCTCGGAGGGCTGGGGGCCGGGACCATCTACATACAGAAGATGCCGGCGGTCATGATGGGGAACAACAGGGAGTTCCGCCGCAGGCAGGATTTCCGCATCGAGGACGTCGAGGAGCTGAAGGAGCTCGAAGGCGTCCTCACGGCCGTCCCGACCATGGACTGGTTCGTCCTGATGAAGGCCCCCGACGGCATGGAGATGGCCGTGTCGCTGACGGGCACGTCCGAGGACTGGCCCCTCGTGAGCCACAAGAACTTCGAGTACGGAAGGTTCTTCACCGCCTACGAGGTCTCCTCGAGAAGGGACGTCTGCGTCCTGGGGGCGGATGTCGCGGAAAGGCTGTTCGGTGGAAGCGATCCGACAGGTTCCGTGATCGATGTCGCGGGTGGTCGCCTCGTCGTCCTCGGAGTGCTGGAGAGCTTCGGCGAGGTGATGGGGCAGACCCAGGACAACATCGTGATAATACCCTACACGATATTCGGCAACTGGGCTGACCCGGGGGATCATCTCTCGCTCGCCGTCGAGATAGAGGAGGGGGCCGACATGAACAGGCTCCTGGAACGCGTGGAGGCCTGCATGAGGCGGATCAGGGGGCTGACCCTGGATGAGGACGACGACTTCGAGCTCGTGACCGCGGACCAGCTGCTGGAGACGTATTCGAACATCTCCGCAGGCATCTATGCCGCCATGCTCGCCATCTCCGCCATAGCCCTCCTCGTGGGCTCGATAGGCATCGCGAACATCATGCTCGTGAGCGTCACGGAGAGGACGCGGGAGATCGGGCTGAGGAAGGCGATGGGAGCCAGGAATTCACAGATCCTGGTCCAGTTCCTCACGGAATCCGTCATCCTCGGGCTTGCCGGCGGAGTGCTGGGCATCCTGGCCGGAAGCCTGCTCGCGCTCGTGGTGTCCACAGTCACGCCGATCCCGGCCGGGCTGGAAGCCTGGAGCGTCATAGTCGCCGTGATCGTGAGCGCCCTTGTGGGGATCGTCGCCGGGGTCTTCCCCGCCATGCGCGCCGCCCGGCTCGAGCCGGTCCAGGCCCTGGGCTACAACCAGTGAAGGTCCGGGGGGCGGGTCTGTTCGCCTTCTCCACCGGGCTCGCGCTCCTGTCCGCCGAGGTGGTCTGGAACAGGACGCTCCTGGTGGTCACCGGGGGAAGCACCGATTCCACGATGGTGGTCCTGTCCGCCGTGATGGCGGGGCTTGCGGCCGGCGGGCTCGTTTTCGGCCGCCTGGGCGACTCCGCCCGGAATCCCGTCCGCGCCCTCAGGCTGCTCTCGCTGGCATGCGCCCCCGCCTTCCTCCTGCCGCTCATCCTCTCGCCTCTCGCCTCGAGGATGTACCCCGGCCTGGCTTCGGCAGGCATTCCCATGGCGCTGGTCAGGGCGGTGGTAGCCTTCGCGATGATACTCCTGCCGGCATTCCTCGGAGGAGGACTCGTCCCGCTCATGGCGAGGCTCGTCGAGCGGGGCTCGGCCGTCGCCGGAATCGCGGGCCTGTATGCATTGAACACTCTCGGATCGGCCCTCGGGGGCCTGCTGACCGGTTTCGTCCTGCTCGAGCTGCTCGGTGCAGGCGCGGCGCTCTCGACCTCCGTGCTCCTGATGACAGTCTCCGCATTCGTCATCCCGCGCGGAGCGGGACACTCTCCCGTCCCGCACGGGCACGTGCCTTCGCCCGGAGGGCCGGGCGGCCCGGGTGTCGCTCACCTGGCACTCTTCGCGCTCAGCGGGATGATAGCCCTGTCGTTCGAAGCCGTCTGGGCCAGGCAGCTCACCTTCATACTGGGCAACAGCACCTACGCGTTCTCGGCGATGGGAGCCTCCGCCCTGGCCGGGATGAGCCTCGGCAGCTGGATCGGCAGGAGACTCCCCGGACCCGCCCTCCCCCTCTTCGGGATCGCTGTCTCCCTGGAGGGTCTGCTCGGCGTCCTTCCGCTCGTGGCGGCATCGACGCAGCCGGACCTGTCCGCCATCCTCCCGTCCCTGCCGGGGTACGCACGCACTGCGATGGCATGTCTTTCCATGATCCCGGCATCGGCCTGCATGGGGGCCACGTTCCCCCTGATGGTGAGGGCGGCGGGAAGGACCGAGAGGCTGAGCAGGGACGTGGGGACGCTTTCCATGGCCAATTCCCTCGGAGCATCCGCCGGACCCTTCTTCGCCTCGCTGGTCCTGATCTCGGGATTCGGCCCCACCCGCGGAACGGCCGTCCTGGCCGCCATGGCCGCTGTCGCGGGCGCTGCGGCGGCTCTGACCGGCCGCTCGGGCAGGAGGGCGGCGCTTTCGCTCTCCCTTGTCATCCCCGCCGCGGCCGTCCCGCTGTTCCTGCCTGCACCCGGCTCCAGGCCGCCGGGGGATGACCTGGAACTGGCGTTCTTCGACGAGGACAGAGCCGCTACGGTCTCAGTGTTCTCCCGGGAATGGGATGGCTACAGGAGCCTCCGGATCAACGGAGTAGAGGAGGTCCCGGTCGACCAGGCCTCGATGGAGGCGTTCCAGCTTCTCGGACACCTGCCCTGGGGCTACAACCCCTCGGCCGGGAGCGCACTGGTGATCGCCCTGGGCGGTGGGATCACCTCGGGCGCCCTGCTGAGCCATCCAGTCGAGTCGCTCGTCTGCGTGGAGATCTGTCCCTCGGTTGTCGAGGCCCTGCCGCTCTTCGCGGCCGAGAACCGCAGACCGGAGCTGGATCCCAGATTCACCCTGGTCGGGGACGACGGACGCAACTTCCTGGCAGCCTCCACCGCGAGCTTCGATCTCATCGTCTGCGACGCCACCCATCCGGGATCCTCGGACAGCTGGGTCCTCTACACGGAGGAGTTCTACCGCAGCGTCCTCGCACATCTGTCCCCGGGAGGCGTGGCCGCGCAATGGGTTCCTCTGCACCAGCTTCCGGTACGCGACCTCTCGATGATCCTGGCGACCTGGAACGCGGTCTTCCCCTCTACCGCGGTGCATCTCGCGGGCGGAAGGCATGCGGTGCTCATAGGATCGGCACAGGCCCTCGATCTGGATGTCGAAGCCATGTTCGCCCCCGGAACGTCGGGGGAAGGCCTGCGTGAAACCGGATTCTCCCCCGATGAGAGGATCTATCTCGATCCGGTCGCGAGCGGACCCGGGATAGGGGACGCGACCGAGGGCGTTTCTCTCAACACAGACGACCATGCCCTGTGCCAGTTCATCAGGAGGAGAGCACCGGCCGACCCGCAGGCGACCATAGCGCCCTGCGCAGCCTTCCTCCTCTCGATCGGCGGCGGTTCCGACCCCCTGCGGGAGGGTCAGATGCTCTACTGGTCCGGCAGGCTCCCGGAGGCCGTGGAAGCCTTCAGGACGTGCCGGGGGCCGATGGGAGCCAGATGGCTCTCCGTGGCTCTCACTTCGGCCGCAGAGGGATTCGCGGCCAGGGGAGAGACCGGAGCTGCTCTGAGGATGGTGTCGGAAGCCATCGCCGCCGATCCGGGGTGGGCCAGGCCGGGACTGCTGCGGGAGGCGCTCGGGGAGACGAGGTAGGCCTGCAGGATTTACTGCGGGCGGTCCATCGCGTATTCTCTGCATATCAGCATCCTGACGGAATCGGGCGGCATCGGCCGGGAAGGCCGCCGCCCTGTCGGTCACGCAAGGAGAACCGATGTCGAAGACGGCGTTCTTGTTCCCCGGACAGGGCTCCCAGAGCGCAGGGATGGCCTCCCACCTGAAGGACAGGAAGGCTGCTTCCGCAATCCTTTCGGGGCTCGACGGCCTGGCCGCCGCACCCGGGCTGTCGGAACTGCTCGAGAACGGTCCCGAAACCCTGATCACGAGAACCGACAACGCCCAGCCGGCCATAACCGCCGTGAGTCTTGCCACCCTGGCGGTCCTCGAGGCCGAGGGAATCGAAGCAATGGGGGCAGCCGGCAACAGCCTGGGCGAGTATTCCGCCCTGGTCGCGGCCGGTGTGATCCCCGCGGAGGCCGCCCTGGCCCTCACGCGGATCAGGGGCGTGCTCATGCAGCAGTGTGCAGACAGGTACCCGGGCGCAATGGTCGCGCTGATCGGCGCCTCGCGCGACGCAGCCGACGGAATCGTTGCGGCTGCATCGGCCCACGGACCCCTGGGAGTCGCCAACATCAACTCCGAGGGCCAGATCGTGCTGTCGGGCTCGGTGGGGGCCGTGGAGGCCGCGGTACAGGCCGCACGCGACGCGGGGATCAGGCGCGTCATCCCCCTCAAGGTCTCGGGCGCGTGGCATTCGCCCCTCATGCAGGAAGCGGCCGAAGGCCTCGCCCGGGAGCTCGACACGGTGACCTTCCTGGATCCGGCCATCCCGGTCGTTGCGAACGTCACGGCCGATTTCATCGGCTCCGGAGCCGAAGCCCGGTCTCTACTGATCGGCCAGGTGACATCTCCCGTCCTCTGGGCCGCTTCGATGAGGCGCCTGGCGGGGCAGGGATTCGACACCTTCGTCGAGGTCGGGCCCGGAAGCGTCCTGCAGGGACTGATGAAGGGCTTCGACGGTATCCGCGTGCTGGGGACGTCGACCCGCGAAACGCTCGACGAGACGATCGAGGTGTTGTCCGGGGGCTGATGCGCGGGAGCATCCGCGTGTCTTCCCTCCGAAGGGGCGGTGAGGCTGGAAGATGAACCTGCGCGGGCAGACCGTCGTATTCCTCGGCGGAGCCCTCCTGGTGCTCGGCGGGGGGGCTTCGATACTCTCCTACCTGGTCTTCCGCCCCGAGTTCATCGAGATCGAGACGAACGATGCCCTGAAGGACCTCCGATTCGTCTCAGGCATCCTGCAGACCGAGATAGCGGGGCTCGAGAACACCAATCAGGACTGGGCAGTCTGGGACCAGGCCAACGCATTCCTCCAGGGACGCGACAGCCTCTTCATAGGTCGTGAAGTCGTCCCGGCTACCTTCGAACGCCTCGCGCTCGATCAGATGATTTTCTTCGACGAGGACGGCAGGGCGGTGAATTCGACCGGCTCTTCCGGAGGCCTGCTGGTCTTCTTCGACGAGAGCATGGAACCCGCCTGGAGGGAGGGAGGCGTCCTCTCCGGCCTGGCCGCGGCCGCTGCGGATTCGGCCGGACTGATGTCCCTCGGCGGGCGGATGGCGATCGTCTCCATCCACAGTGTTCTGGCGAGCGACGCCTCGGGCCCCCGCTCGGGCTCGCTCGCGTTCGTACGCCTGCTGGACGATGCCGGAGGATCCGCACTGATACAGGCGGGCTCGTCGCTGCATGCCTGGATATCAGACGGCAGGGAATCGCAGGAGCTCGAAACGGACACCGTGGTAGGGGTCAGGGGCGATTCGCTCGCGGTCTCCGTCATGCTCCCGTCCCTGGACGGCAGCCGGATGTTCCTCAACACTGCGCTTCCCAGGGACATCTACGAAGAAGCGGAGATCATCCTCCTTCATTTCGTCATGCTCATCACCCTCGGCGGACTGATCTTCTCCGGCATCACCCTCGCGCTCATCCAGTTCCTCGTCGTCCGGCGCCTCAAGGGCTTCCTCGGGCTGATCCAGGAATCCGGCGCCTCCGTAGAGCAGCCCCTGGACAAGAAGAGGACGGACGAGGTCTCCCGCATCGGGATGGCCATCGGTCCCGTGCTGGAGAGGCTGGAGACCCTCACCGGCGTGCTGAGGAAGAGCGAGCAGAACAACTCCAACCTCCTCCGCCTGATCCCGGACTTCATGATCACCGTGAAGCGCGACTTGACCATCATCTCCGCCAAGCCCGGCTATGGCTTCGAGCCGCCTTACCGTGCCGATGCCATGGAGGGGATGAAGCTGGACGACTTCGAGATCCTGGATGCGACGGCGCAGGAGATCCGGGATGTCGTATCGCGCGTCCTGAGCGAGAACACGGTCGAGAGCATCTCGTTCGGCATCCGTGGAACCGACTCGGCACGGCACTACGACGCCCGGGTGGTCGCATCAGGCCCCGACAGCGTGCTGATCGTGGCACGCGACGTGACCCAGAGGATGATGGCCGAGGAGGCCGCCACGAGGCTGCAGAGGCTCGAGTCCCTCGGCCTCCTGGCGGGAGGCATCGCGCACGACTTCAACAACAGGCTCTCGACGGCCATCGGCAGCATCGAACTCGCGATGGCGGATTTCGCGAATCCCCCTCCCGCAGTCCTGAGGAGCCTGGACAGGGCCCTCGACGCATGCATCAAGGCGGGGGATCTGACCCGCAAGCTCCTCACGTTCTCATCGGGCGGCTCGCCCTACTTCAAGCCGCTCGATGTCGAGAAACTCGCACACGGCGCGCTCGATCCGCTCTTCAGAGGCATAGGCATATCGCTTCGTGTGGACATCAGGCCTGGAATCTGGCTCATCGACGCGGACGAGGACCAGATGTCGCAGGTCTTCAGGAGCATCGCGACCAACTCCATCGAAGCCATCGGCGGTTTCGGCTGGTTCGAGATGAAGGCCTACAACTCGATCGATCCACCCGTCGCAGGTCTGCAGACCGGGCATTATGTGACCATGGAGTTCAACGACTCCGGACCCGGGATCAGGGGAGACCTCCTGCGCAAGGTCTTCGAGCCCTACTTCACGACGAAGCAGGATTCCCCCGGGCTGGGGCTGTCGCTCTGCCACTCGATAGCGGTCAAGCACGGCGGCTGGATCGAAGCTCTCCCGGGTCCGGGAGGCAGGTTCAGGCTCCAGATACCAGCCGTCCGCGAGATCCCGGGGAGCTCCGAGCAGCTTCCGCTCTCCGCCATGGGAGGAAGGGCCAGGATACTCGTGATGGATGACGACCTCCAGGTCCTCGAGACCATCAGGGAGATGCTGGAGACGCTCGACTACACCGTCGAGACCGCGTCCGACGGCGGGGCTGCGCTCTATCGTCTGGCCGAGGCCGAGAGGACCGGGCGTCCGTTCGACCTGCTGGTCCTTGACCTCGTCGTGCCTGGGGGCATCGGCGGCCTGGAGACGCTGGCGCGGGCCCGCGCCAGGTTCGGGGATGTCCGCGCCATAGTCTCCAGCGGCTACTCGTCCGACTCTGTCCTGTCGGAGTTCTCCGTCCACGGGTTCAAGGCGGCCCTTAGGAAACCCTTCAACATGGAGGAGCTCAGTTCCACCGTCAGGAGGCTCCTCTCCTCCTCCGGCAGCGACGGGCAGAAGAGGAACGGCACGGGCAGGGGCCGGGAGGAGTGACACTAAGGGCCAGGCTGACCCTTCTGCTCTGCTTCTCTCTCGTCATCGTCGCGGCCGTGACCATGCTCACCTTCAGGGTGCTCTTCCTCGGGACCTTCGAGGATCTCGAGGAGGATCAGCTCACGAGGATCGCCGTGGAAACCCGGAGGATGGCTCTCGAAGAGGTCGGAGCCGTAACCTCGGCTTCGCTCGAGACGGCCTCGCTGTCCGGGATGAAGTCCTTCCTCGAAACAGGGAATGCAGACCTGATCTGGAGGCTCACCGAATCGGCCTCATGGACCGACGAGGGGCTGGACGCGTTTGCAGTCTTCGACAGTTCTGGCTCTCTGCTGTTCGCATCCGGGATAGTCCCCGGAGGCTCCACCGCTCCGTTCCCGGCGGGATTGCTGGCCAAGGTCGGAGAGTCGGGCTTCAGCGTCCCCTCCCAGGAGGGTGACTGCCGGGGCGGGATCCTCTTCGCCGGTACATCCGCCTGGTTCGTGGGTATCTGCGAGGTGATGCCGACCGAAGGCGACGGTCCTCCGGGCGGAGTAGTCCTGATGGCTGACAGGCTGGACGGAGCTGCGACCGGGGAGTTGAACTTCATGCCCGGATACTCGGTCGAAGTGCTGGCGCCCGAGGCCGGGCCCCCCGGCATAGATCCCGATCGTCCGGATGAGCTGATTCTCCGGACCGGTCCTGACAGCGTGGTGATCTATGCCACGCTCGGGTCCGGCCCCGGCCTGGACGCCGTCCTGAAGATCGAGGCCCCCAGGGAGATCTACGGCCTGGGGAGGAAGACTGCCGACAGGGTCACTCTCATGGTCGTACTCGCC
Source organism: Candidatus Fermentibacterota bacterium (assembly GCA_963718745.1). GTDB lineage: Bacteria > Fermentibacterota > Fermentibacteria > Fermentibacterales > Fermentibacteraceae > Fermentibacter. Next base: position 1,982,926 of record OY970370.1, read on the forward strand.
GGCATCGTGTTCGTGCTCGTCTCGATCCTCCTGTTCCAGGGCGTCGTGATGACGCCGCTCAAGTCACTCTCATCCAGGATCGAGGCGATCGGAGAGAGCGGGGACATGTCCCGCCGGTGCGGATTCGCCGGGGACGACGAGCTCGCCGATCTGGCAGCCACTCTCGACGGCACGCTGGACAAGCTCGAGAGGGCTTCGGTCGATCTGAGGCACAGCAGGCTGCGTTTCGAGCTCTTCGCCCGCTTCCTTCCCGGGTACTCCTTCATCCAGAAGTCGGACGGCAGGCTCGTGTATGCGAACGAGGGCTTCAGGCGCGACCTGCTGGGTTCCAGGGAGGACTGGGAGGGTGTGAACTGGGAGGATCTCTGGCCCGCCGACCAGGCCCTGCTCCTCGCCCGCGACCAGGAGGAGTCCCTCAGGACCCGCAGGCCGCTCATATCGGAACTGGACGTTCCCGCGGGCGCCAGGGGAGTAAGGAGGCTCCTCTTCCACACGTTCCCCATCGGCCCCGATCCGGACGGCACATTCCTCGTCGGGGGAATCGCCATCGATGTCACCGAAAGGGCCAGGACGGAGGAGAGGCTCCTCCACTCCGAGATGCGGAACGAAGCCATCCTGTCTGCCATCCCCGAAAGCGTGCTGATAATCTCCAGGGACGGGACCATCCTGGATTTCAGGCCGGGTTCCTCGGTGAACTCGGAGGCCGTGCGTTCCTTCCTCGAAGGAAGGCGCATAGGCTCGATCGGCCTGACGGCGGGGGACGTGGCCCGGTCGGCCGAGATCATCTCGAGAGCGCTGCGGCTAAGATCGGTCGAGTCGATCGAGATCTCCATCCCGGCCGGACCCGCAGCCGGTGTCTACGAGTGCAGGCTCGCCCCGTTCGAGAACGACTCGGTCGTGTGCACCTTCAGGAACGTGACCGAGAAGCGCCGGATGGAGGCCGACCTGTTCAACTCCCAGAAGCAGGCCTCCCTGTCCCTCATGGCGGGAGGGATCGCTCACGATTTCAAGAACATCCTCTCGGCCGTGACGGGGAACATCGATCTATGCGCCGCATCGGAGCATGGCGGCCCCGAGGCTGCGGAGTATCTGTCCAGCGCCCTCGAGGCCTGTGACAAGGCCCTCCTGATGCTCAGGCAGCTCGAGATCCTGTCGCGCGGCACGGGAGCGGCCGAGATGACGAGACTCGATCTGGGCGCCCTGCTGGAGAGCACCGCAAGGCTGGTAACGAGCGGATCCGGCATCGAGCTGTCCGTCACCCCGCAGAAGAACCTTTGGACGGTGCTCGCGGACGAGGGACGCATGGTCCAGGCCTTCAGCAACTTCATCGTGAACGCCAGGGAGGCCATGAGCAGCGGTGGAAGGCTGGACATCAGGCTGTGGAACGGCATGACGCGCGACGGGGACAGGCAGGTCCTGGTATCGATCGGCGACACGGGTCCGGGCATGCCCCCCGAGGTGCTGGCGAGGGTATTCGATCCCTACTTCTCCACGAAGTCCAGGGGCAGCGGCCTCGGTCTCGCGGTGACCGCCTCGATCATCAAGCAGCACGGCGGACGAATCGAGGTCGTGTCGTCCCCCGGGAGCGGAACGACCTTCACGGTCATCCTGCCGGCAGGCTGATCCTGCCGGTCACTCGCATACGGCACTGTCGACGCGGAGCACCATGACGGCCCCGGTGAATGCGTCGACCGCCGTGAACCCCCATGGGGCGGACCTCGGGGAGACCGGGGCCGTCCCGGCCGGAACGCCGACAGGAGCCCTCAGTCCGTTCGCGGCCACCAGGAATGAGCGCGAGCCGGTTATCATGTGTCCGTCATCGCTCGACTCGATCACCACACCAAGGGCCATCCGTCCGTTCCATGCGATCTCGCCCGTGCCGCCGAAGCGTTCGAGGGACGCATCAGGGCGGTCGAGCATCCAGATGGTCCCGTCCGATACTGGGACGAGCAGGCGTCCCTCGTCCATCCAGACCGGCCTGAGCACCGCGGCGGGAAGGTCGAAGGAAGCTGTGGATCCGTCATCGATGCGCCCCACGAGCAGTTCGTTCGAACCGCCCGACCAGGCGACCGACTCCCCGGAAGGGGAGGGGGTCAGGAGGAAGGCGTCGCATTCGAGAGCGGTCTCCTCTCCGTCCATGTACACCCTGCCGTCCAGGGTGTAGAGGAGCCTTCCGTCCGGGCTCCAGGCCGGCCTCCCGAGAGTCCCGCTCTCGTCACGGCGGTGTTCGGTCATCGTGCCGGCCGTATCCGCCATGAGCAACCGGCTTCCGCCTCCGGCTCCCTGCAGGAAACCCGCCATGGCGCCCTGCACCTCGGGCTCCGAAAGCCATTCGACGCCGGCTTCATCCACCCGGGAGAGCTCTTCGACAAGCCCGTCCGGATGAAGGATCTCGACGGCCATGCCGGCATGGCGGAGACATACGAATCCTTCTCCGAAAGCGGAGGCGGTCATGAAGCCGCCAGTGCCTTCGACCATGGTCCATCCGCCGGGGGCAGGCGAGAACGCGAACCCTGACGCGAGGATGTCCAGTAGGATTTCGAGGAACCAGTTCATGGCAGGAGGCATTCCGGGATCTCCCTTCCCGAGAGTCCGCTGACTATCCTGCGATGGGCCGCGAAGGCGAGAGGCGGAACGGAGTCCAGGGGAAACCAGCCGACCTCGGAGGCATCATCCCCCGGAATGGCGTCCCCCGAGATCTCCGAGGCTTCGAAGACAGCCAGTACTATCCCCCCGTACTCGGTCTCGTCCGTCTCGACGCAGCGCAGCCTCATACTGCCTGCAGACAGCCCGGTCTCCTCCCGGAGCTCTCTTTCGGCGCATTCTGCCGCAGTCTCGCCCAGCTCGAGGAATCCTCCCGGGAGGCAGAACTCTCCCAGTCCCGGTGCGACAGCCCTCCTGACGAGGAGTACCCGTCGCTTCTCCTCGGCAACGATGGTAACGGCGGGAAGTGGATTCCTGTAGTGCACATACCCGCAGGTCGGGCAGCAGGGATGCCCCTGGAGAGCCGGCGCGGACAGCTGGGTTCCGCACCTGCTGCAGTACCGCGGGGCCGAATAGAATGCCGTCGAGTCGCGGCCTGCGCTCCTGGGGCCTGCCGCGGGGAAGTGGCCGAGGAGGGCTCCCATGTCCCTCTCGAAATACGATGCTGCAGCCTGTCTGAGATAATGGAGTGCTCCCCCCACGGCTTCCTCGATGCCCTGTCCGCAGGCGATGCGCGCTGCGGCGCCGGAGGCCAGGGTGCAGCCGGTGCCGTGGAGCTTTCCCGGATATGTCCTCCTGCCCTCGAACCATCGTCCCGAGCCGCCTTCCAGGAGGAAGTCGGCGGGTTCGCCCTCGAGGTGGCCGCCCTTCACGAGGGCCGCACCTGCTCCCATGGCGACGATGGCGCATGCGGCCCTCTCCATGGAGTCACGGGACCGGACCTTCCCGCCGGTCAGCGCTTCGGCTTCGTCGAGGTTCGGGGTGCAGAGGGCACAGAGCGGTACGAGCCTCCTGCGGACGACATCGACAATGCCGCCTTCGTGCAGGGCGTCTCCCGATCCTGCCGCCAGGACGGGGTCCAGTACGTATGGGACGCCGGCCAGGCTGGTCTCCAGGATCGCAGCCATCTCCAGGGCGATTCCCGGCCCTCCGAGCATGCCCGATTTCACACTCTGCACGGGTCCGTCGCGCAGAACCGCCTCCACCTGCCTCGACAGCGAGCCTTTCGGGACTGGTTCCCATCCCTCCACGGCACCGCTGTTCTGGAAGGTGACCGCGGTCACGGCGATCTCACCATGGGCGCCGGCCGCGGCGACTGACTTGATGTCCGCGGCGAGCCCGGCTCCACCGCTGGGATCGGTGCCTCCCACCAGGAGGACGACCGGGGGACCTTCGCGATGTCTTGCCATTTCGTTCATGCGACACCTCTCATATCTGCCATGTCCGGATTCCTAACGAAAGAACGGACCACAGACAAACTCCCGCGCGGGACACGTTGTCCATGCATCCTATATTCCAGTGTTCGCCCGAGCGGTCCGGGCCCGAAGCCCGGAGAGCATCTACAGGGACCGCAGAATCTTATGCTTATCGTCCGGTTTCTCTTTCTCGTCATCACCTCCGCTCCGGGATCCTTCTCCGGTGCGGTCGTGGATTCGATCTCCATCACGGGGGCCGACGACCTCTCGGCCGGAGACCTGCTGGAAGGCTCCGGTCTCGAGATAGGCGCCTCCCTCATGGAGATCACCCCGGCCGGAGTCTACGGCACCGTCCTCTCCAACCTCACGTCCGAGGGCTACATCGACGCCTCCGTCGAGGTCCAGTGGCCGGAATGGTACGAAGACGAAGGCATCGTAAGGATCACCGTATCCCCCGGCAGACGCGGATTCCTGGGACCCCTCGTGTTCAGCGGGAACTCCGCGCTCGGTTCCGGCGATCTCCTCCGCGCCATCGACGCGGAGGGCGGCGAGACGATCACTCCCGCGCTGCTGGAGAGCATCAGGTCTTCCCTGCTCGAACTGTATGCGCAACACGGCTACGTCCTCGCCTCCATCGAGACCAGGGTCCTGCCGTTCGATCCCTCGTCGCCTGACAGCCTTCCGGCATCCCGGGGAGTGGAGTGCGTCTGCTTCGAGGGAAGACAGATCAGGCTGGGCGGGATCTCGGTCGAGGGTCTCGAGACCGTCCGGAAGGCCGTGGTCGCAAGGGAGATAATCCTCCAGGAGGGCGACTCCCTCGACATGGAGGTGATGCGGAGGTCGATCTCCGCCGTCTACGACCTGGGCCTCTTCAGCGATGTCAGGTTCGTCTACGAAGGGCTGTCCGAGGGCCGGGACAGCGTCGATCTGCTGATACAGGTCACGGAGAGGCCCTACCGTCAGCTCGACATGGGAGCAGGCTACGCATCGCCCTCCGCGATGATACTCAGCGCATACTGGAAGCATCCCAACATCATGGGCAACAACCAGAGGCTCACGGCCGGAACGACCTGGACCAGGTACTTCTCGACCGGAGGCGGGGATGTAGTCGAGCCGGAGGTTGTCTACGTCGAACCCTACATCGCCTCCACCAGATGGAAGGGCAGCATCAGGCTGAACTATCTCTTCTTCAGCCTGCCCGGGCTCGAGGAGAGGGGATACGGAGGCGAGGTGACCCTCTCGCGGTTCCTCTCGGAGGATCTCGAGCTCGGACTCTCCTACTCCCTCTCCCGGAACAGGTACTCCGAGACCGGTCCGGGCGGGATCGTGGAGGAGTTCGACTGGACGACAACCTCCCGGGTGGGAGCCAGGCTCTCGCACGACACGAGGGACGCAGTCCTCGATCCGAGGACCGGGCATCTGCTCTGGACCGAAGGCGCTCTCTCGGGAGGGATTCTCGGAGGGCGGAGCTTCTACCGGATGGAGTGCGAGGCCAGGGTCTTCAAGCCGGTGGTCAGAGACGCGATAATCGCCTGGCGCACCCGGGCCGGCGTCGTCTTCCCGTACGGGGACGAGGTCGAGATTGCGCCCGGCGAGAGGTTCTTCCTGGGGGGCGGTTCCACGATCAGGGGGTATGCGTTCAACGCGGTCGGCCCCGAGGACTCCGAAGGGAATCCGACCGGAGGGCGGGTCATGCTGCTCGGGAACGTGGAGGCGAGGGTCCGCATCATAGGGTCCATGTGGATAGCCCTCTTCCTCGACTCGGGCGGTCTGTGGGAGGCCGTCGACCAGATATCGATCAATTCCACCGGACTGGGGATCGGGATGGGGGTCAGGTACTCCACTCCCTTCGGACCCTTCCGGGTGGACTACGGTTTCGCTCCGACCTGGACGGACGGTCTGAGGCGAGGCCGGGCCTACATCGCCCTGGGACATCCGTTCTGATGAGCCGGCCCCGTTTCCGTACCTACCCTCCGAGAGCTTTCGCGGGCGGCTTCGTCCTCATGGCGCTCTCGACCTATCTGGCCCTGATGACCGGGTTCCTCTCCGGGACCCTGGGCAATTTCATAGGCGGGATAATCTCCTCCGACTCCCTGCAGGTGACGGTCTACGGAGCGAGGACTGACGTCTTCTGGAACACCAGCGTCGACAGGGTCTATGTGACGAACCCCCACGGGCTGGTCGTCGACGTCCGGGATGCGAGAGTCGAAGGTGCGCTGCACGGGTACCTGGTCTTCAGGCATGTCCGCAGGGTGACCGTCGGCGATCTGCTCATAACGATCCCGGAGCCCCGCGCCGACGGCAGGCGGAGCACGCTGATCGAGATACTCGACAACATAGACAGGGGGATAGTAACCGGTGCGGACTCGCTGACGCTCCTCGACGGCACCATAAGCGACTCGGCCGGTCCGATTCTCGACGACATGCGGCTCACGGGCTCCGTGTCGCGCGGCGACGGAGCCCATGTGACAGCGGCGAGGGTCTCCACCTGGATCCGTAACGTAGGCATGGTCTCTGGGAGCGGCCAGGCGAGCATCGAGGACAGGGTCGTCACGAGCCGGGGGTTCAGCGGCTCGACACCCTTCGGGAACATCTACTTCGAAGGCAGCCTCGTCGGAGAGACCGCAGCGGTGGACATCTCCTTCTCGGGAGCCGCGAAGCTGGACAGGCCCGAAATCCCGCTCACCGTCGAAATGGACGTCGAGGGGACAGCGACCGGAACGCTCCAGGCCCCGGCGATCTCCACGGTCATCAGGAACGGCGTCGCGAGCATCTATGACCACCCGCTCGAGTTCTCGGCCGATACGCTGATAGCCACACTTGATTCGATCGCGCTCGTGGACCTGCAGCTGGCGGGCGAGGGGCTCCGTCTGTCCACGGACTGCGGGCTGAGGTTCAGCGACTTCCTGTGGAGGGCATCGGGCACTGTTCTCATGGAGGATTTCGAGCCCTCCGAACTTGCCTCCGGAGCGCCCGAGGCCATACTCAACGGAAGCCTGACCGCTGCGTTCGAGGGGACCGGGGTGGAGCAGCCGTCCGGCTCCATCCGCATGGAGCTCCGGAACTCGAGTTTTTCCGGATTCCCCGTAACCAGTCTGCAGGCTTCGGCGACCACGGTGCCCGGCAGGTGGACGCTGGCCGCGGACGCAGCATCCCCGGGTCTCTCCGCGACAGTGGAGGCTTCGGGGACATCCGGCGCCGACATGATCCCCTACGTCTACTCGGGCCGCCTTGGTTTCACCGTCGCGGATGCCTCGCTCCTCCCCGTCGTCGTTCTCCCGGAGAGCGTCTCGGTCCTCGGAGTATCGGGTACGCTGGCATTCGCCGGCACCAGGAGCGGTTTCTCGGCCGAGGGGGTGGCGGAGGCTGCGACCATCCTGGGTCCGGGAGGGCTCCACGCCGAGGGAACCACCATCGAGGGCACGGCCGCGATCGCCGGCGCTCCCAGGGGATCGCTGCTCCTCGCGATAGATTCGCTCTACACTCCGCTGGACACCTTCTCGGCCGCAGCCACTCTCGAGTTCGGAGACGGCGAATACGTCCTCTCCGGTTTCGAAGCCGTCTCGGCCGACGGCATCCGGATAGATGCCGGAGCCATGTACAGGATCGGCGATCCCGACCGCCTCCTGATCGAGGGACTCCGCATCGGGAGCTCGAAGCAGAGGATCATCACCGACGGGAGCATAGCCTGCAGCTTCGATTCCTCGGCCGTCCTGATAGACACGGCATGGGTGCAGACCCCCCACGGCCTGCTGTCGCTGCGGGGCGCCATGGACGGCGGCATCTCCAGCTTCGACCTGTCCGGACGGCATCTCGACCTGTCGCAGCTCGGAGGGCTTCTGCACCTCCAGAGCGGGATTTCGGGCATGGGTGAGTTCAGCGTGAGGATGGACACCGGGGAGGACGGGAGCAGCGCGCAGCTGGACGGGCGGATCCTGGGGCCGACCTTCGGCGCATACCAGGCGGACAGCATCATCCTGGACCTGGATCTAGTGGGGCGGGATCTCGTGGTGACGGGGATTTCATCCTGGGACGAAGGGACGCCTTCGACATTCACTGCGCTCGTCGAGGATTTCCGGACCGAGGACGGATTCTCGCTCCTGCCCGGTAACATCGCGCGGGCGGAACTCATCCTCAACAGCCTGGGGGACTGGGTGTTCTATGCGCTGCCGATCCCGCTCCGGACCAGGGGGGCGGACATCTCCGCCCGCCTCGAGTACTCGAGGGATGCTCCCCCCGGAAGGCGGATCACGATGGAGGCGGTGGCCTCCATCGAGAGGCTCTTCATAACCAGCCTCGACATGTACCTCTCCAACGTCGTGATGCACCTGCAGCCTGACACGGCCCTGTCCCGCACGAGGCTCACGCTCTCCTCGGCCGACAGCTCCCGCGGGACGATAATGGCCTCCCTGCTACTGGACATCGATCAGGATTCCCTGCCCGCCCTGAATCTAGACGGCTACGAGTTCAGGGCCGACTTCGACTCCTTCAGGGCTTCGGTGGGGGGCTTCGCCAACATCCTCTTCTCGGGGTACCTGCAGTCGGAAGGGGGGGATCCGTCGGTATCCAAGCCCCTGGTGACTGGCAAGATCGAGATCCTGGAGGGAGTCATCGGCATGCCCCCTTCCGTCGAGTCGGGGGGGGCGGCTGCACCCGAACCCCTTCCTGTCGATCTGCGCATATCGATAAGAGGAAACAGGGGGCTCTGGTTCAGGAGCTCGCTCGCCGACATCGAGATGATCCTGGATCTCACGGTCCTCTCGCAGCAGGACATGCCCGCCCTCTCGGGAACCCTCACGTCGGTGAGGGGCAAGGTCCATCTCCTCCAGAAGGATTTCGACATCACGAGCGGCCTGGTCGAGTTCCTTCCGGGTGTGCCTTCCGAACAGAGGCTCTCGATAACCGCCGTGACCGAGGTCAGAGGGGCCGTGGACAGGGCTTCCTATACCATTACGGTCAACATCCAGGGCTCTCCCTCCAGCCCCGTCATAACCCTGTCAGGCGAAGGGCCTCTCGGCAGCCTGACGCAGGAGGACATCCTGTCCCTGCTCGCAGTCGGGATCACCTACGGCGAACTCCAGCAGATGGATTCGGGGGCTCTTCAGATGCAGCTCGGCGGGGCGGCGCAGAGCTACATCGGACAGATCCTGGCCAGGAGCCTGCGCGAGGGTATCGGTCTGGATCAGCTCGAACTGACTCCCGAGCTCCTGTCGGACTCGACCAGCCTGACCCTCAACGTTGGCAAGTACGTGCTCCCGGACCTGTTCGTCTCGTTCTCGGGAGACGTGTTCTCGTCCGAGCCCGGTACGATTAGCGCCCAGTACTACATCCAGCCGGACCTGTATCTCGTTGGGAGCACCAAGTCCACCCTGCACGGCGAGCAGGAGCCCTCGATCGAACTGCACTACACGCTGAGATACTGATCCTGTCCGCAGCCTGGTCCCCGCCTCAGGCCCGGGCCGCCCCGTGCCTCCGGAGCTTCCTTGCGGCCGTGCCGTAGAGGAGGATTCCCGCTGCGAGGGGCAGCAGACCGACGATGACGCCCCCGATGAGCGTCGAGGCCGGATCATCGACCGGGGTGGTCGCGAACGCGATCGCAATCGATACGGTCATCAACCCCCCTCCGATCGCGAGCAGCAGCCCTGTCACCGCGAGGACCGCATGCAGGATCCGGGAGGGCGGCATGGACCCCCTGTAGAGTGTCCGGGTCGCTGCGTGCGAACCATCCCCGCCATCCGCCTGCATCCGCCTGGTGCGGGCGACCAGCCTGAGAACGGTCACCCACCCGGCTGCGCTCACGGCAAGGATCACGAGGAACATCAGGACCTGCGTCCCGGTACCGGAGAAGGACTTGTCGCCCTGGAAGGCGAGCATTATCGGGAAGTCGTAGAGGCCGTGGAAGAGCACGGCAGCACCCAGCCCCGCGAGAGACCCCCTGAGAGGACGGCCTTCGAGAACGCCCCTGCCCGCATAGAAGCCCAGCAGCGCACCCCAGGAGGCGTGTCCGGGAACCGACAAGAGCCCCCGCATGACGGCCACGCCGAGACCTCCGTCCGCGACGTAGAGGATGTTCTCGAGCGTGGCGAAGCCGAGCGCGGACGCGACTCCGTACTGGATCCCGTCCATGGGTTCGTTGAAGTGTACCTTGCGGAAGGAATAGCCCCTGAGCACGAGCAGCTTGAGCGTCTCCTCGACCAGCGCGGCCACGATGAAGGCGTCGAAGAGTGCTCTAGCGGGGTTGGTCAGGCCAGCCGTGACAGAGCCGAGAAGACCTTCGACCGCCGCCGCCGGCAGGATGACCAGGAGCCCCAGGGCGAATGTCCTCCAGAGGATCGAGGGTGGTTCGGGGAACAGGTCCGACTTGTAGAAAAGCCACATCAGGACCAGAGAAGGGATCACGGATGCAGCCGCGATGAGGATTGTGTTCATCCGCTCCCCCGTTGGTGCAGGTGCCGGGAATCTGGTGCCGCCTCCTCGATGCGGGGATATACTCCCGGCATGGCAGGGCGTGATATGGCCTCGGATCTCCTAGCGAGCCGCATCCCGGGCTCCGGGGGCTGGATCACGCCTCCGCCGGACTTCTTCTCCCTCCGGGCTCCCGAGCTGGCCCCGGCGCTGCTCGGGTGCCTGCTCTCGATGGAGAGCCCTGACGGGACTGCATCCGGCATCATCGTCGAGACGGAGGCCTACACGGAGGACGATCCCGCAAGCCACTCGCACCGGGGTCCGACGCCCCGGAACAGGTCGATGTTCGCAAGGGGCGGGACCGCCTATGTGTACTTCATCTATGGCATGCACTCGTGCTTCAATGTGTCGGCGGGTCCTCCGGGGGTGGGCGAGGCCGTCCTGGTGAGGGCTCTCGAACCCTGTTCCGGTATCGATATCATGGTCCGCCGAAGGGGTGGACGGAGCGTCGGCCTGGCGGACGGTCCCGCGAAGCTGTGCCAGGCGCTGGGGATCACCCTTGAACACGACGGGCTCGATCTGTCACGGGCCTCGGGTCCGGGGCCCGGGCTGCTGGTCCAGGAAGGCGGGGGACGTGAAGGATGCTGGCGTGTCAGCGCGGGTGGGGATCAGCAGGGCCCTCGACCGTCAGTGGCGCTTCTTCGTCCCCGGAAGCCCGTTCCTGTCCAGACGGTCCCCGTAGAGCCCGGCGTACTTTCTCACGGTCTTCGGATCGCACTGCAGGATTACGGCCGCCTTCGATACGGAGCCGCCGCAGGCGGAGAGCACTGATACTACATGTCTGCCGGCGGCTCTCTCCAGCGGCTCCAGCACGTCAGCCGAGTCTGAACGCAGGGTCGCGGGATCCAGAATGATGTCCTCCTCGCGCAGCACGCCTCCGTCGCACCGCACGGCAGCCCTCTGGACCGCATTCCGGAGCTCCCTCACGTTGCCGGGCCAGGAATGAGCCATGAGCTTCCTCACTGCCTTGCGCTCGAGCGCCGGTGCCTTCCCGCCGAGCACCTGGCCCGCGAAGATCTTCGCCAGCACATGGATGTCCGACGGCCTGTCCCTGAGAGGAGGCGTCTCGAGCACTATCACCGAGAGGCGGTAATAGAGATCAGCCCTGAATGCCCCGTCCGATATCAGCGACCCCAGGTCGGCATTCGTCGCGGCGATCAGCCTGAACTTCGCCTCGAGCTCGTCCAGGGATCCGAGCGGGCGGTACCTGCCGGTCTCGAGGACCCTGAGCAGCTTGATCTGGAGGCCGGGAGAGAGGTTGCCGATCTCGTCCAGGAAGAGCGTGCCTCCGTCGGCGCCCGCCAGCAGACCCGGCCTGTCGCTGCGGAGGTCGGTATATGCGCCCTTTCGGGCACCGAAGAGCTCTGATTCGAGGAGACCCTCGGGGATGGCCCCGCAATCGACGGGGACGAACGGACCCACGGGGCATCCGAGCCTGTGCAGGCCTCTTGCGACAAGCTCCTTGCCGGTACCCGTCTCGCCGGTGACGAGAACAGGGAGATCCAGCCGGGCCACCCTGCTCATCTCCGACTTGAGGGCTCTGATGGCTTCGGAGTCGCCCCTGATCTCCGGGAAGTCGTCCACGCGATGCTCCTCCCTCCCCGCAGGGGAGGAGGCTGAAGCCAGCACGGCGGCTATGAGCGGACCAGCCCCCCGGGCAGCCTCCACTCCGGGGCCCGACGCGTAGACGGCCGGGGGGCCGGCATCCAGGAGGGTTCCGTCCCCCTGAGCCCCGGACAGCCTCTCGAGCCCCAGCATCGAGGCGAGTGAGGCGAGGTCCCCCGTTCCGGCGAGGAACTCCCGGGAGCCAGCTCGAGAATGTCCTCAGAGCGGCGTCGGCATCAACGCGATCCGAAGGTCCCTTCCGACCCGTCCCCCCTTCGAGCGGTGCCGTCAGGCGGGCGAAGCTCCCGGCGGGATCAGGCTCCAACGCGGCGATTATCGCGTCCTTCTCGGCAACGATCTTTGCGAGGACACCCGGTTGGATATCCTCCACGTACCTTGCTGCAAGCGCGCAGGCTCTCATTGGAGAGGGGAGCGCAAGAAGGCCGAGGAGGGCCTCCGACCGCTCTCCGGCCTTCCCCAGGATCACGGCAGCCTCGAGCTCCTCGGATGCGAGGCCGAGTTCGGATGCGAGCGCGCGGAGCCTCCCCGGCTCGGAAGGTTCACCCGCCTCGGCCAGAGCCAGACCGGCCAGGAGGGCGAGGTGCCTGTCTCCGAGCAGCCCTGCCAGAGCCTTCGAGTGTCTCAGCGCGTCCATCGCATCCCCGGTCTCTCCGGCCTGCATGAGCAGCTGGCCCTTGTAGAGCAGGCAGAGGCCCTGTCTGAGAGGCATTCCAAGCTCCGCCGCCGTGGCCGCACCCCTCTCGGCTGCCGGAAGGGCGGGGGATCCCCCGCCGGAGAGGACAGCGGCGTATGAATCGACGAGATCGAGCGTCAGTGCGTCCAGAGAACTCGATTCGACCTCGAGCCTGCCGAGCAGAACGGTCCGCGTTCTGCCGGCATCCCTGCAGAGACCCATCCTGGTTTCGAGTACGAAGAGATCCACCTCGACCGGCCGGACGGTCCGCATCCCCAGCTCGGATGCCAGGAGCGCGGACAGCCTGTAGTCCTCGAGCGCTTCACGCCAGCGACCGGTGACCTCCCGGACCCTTCCGCGCTCCTGGAGGCTCCTGGCCAGTCCGGTGGAATCCACCGTGTCGCGGTCGATCCGGACGGCTTCGTCGGCGGACATGGAAGCGCCTGGATAGAATCCGAGTCTCATCTGCATGGTGCTCATGCTGCAGAGCAGGCCGGAGCGATGCGCGGGCGAAGCTTTTGCGAGCGCCTGTTCGAGTATCCTCGAGCGCCTCCCCGGGGTTCCCCCGCAGGTCCGAGATCACCGCTCTCCTCTTGATGGAGTCGGGATCGTCCAGGCCGGACAGGAAGTCCCCCGCTTCTGCGATCCTCCCCTGGTCCAGGAGGATATCCGAGAGGAGCCGGGCCCTCGCCGCCTGGTCGCCTTCATCGAGCGAACTCCTGAGGGCTTCTTCGGCCTCCCCGGCGCGACCCGTCCTGAACAGGGCCTCCGCCCTGACCAGGAGATCACCCTCGCCTGCTGCCGCCAGGGCATCTGCGGGCCTGCCGGTCCTCAGGAGGCTCTCGGCAGCCATGGATCTCATCGATTCGGGCAGGAGACCGGCCTCCCAGGAGGCGGCAGTCTCGCGGAAGGCTCCCTCCAGCCAGAGTTCCGCGGGGTCGAGCAGGCTCCCCGTGCAGGTCCTCCGTATGCCGAACCCTGCGCCTGGGGCCGTACCACGACGGTCCTGTCCAACCGCCGACAGCCTTCTCGAAGGGGAGATCCGAGGCGAGCCCGGGGTCTCCCTCGAGCAGGACCTGGATGCCGCCCGACTGATCGAGCCCCGCGACCGGCATGGGCCATCCCCACGAGCAGGTGGAGATGAGGGGGCCTGATCTCCAGTATCTCCGAGAGCATGTGGAGCAGGTCCTCGGATGCGAAGTCGGCCTGATCCACGGCGAGAAGCCGGTTGACCCCGGTGATGCCGGGGAAGAGGATGGAGAGCAGGTCCGATGCCGAGACGGCCCTGCTCCCCCTCGCGGGCCTGTCCGGGAGAGGTCTGCCGGACTCGAGGGGCGAGCACCTGAGGATCCTGGCAGGCCAGCCTTTCCTGGACGCGGCCGCGACCGCTTCGTTAAGGATGGCGTCACGCATCTCCCACGCGCCCGACCTGAGGAAGACAACCGGCTTGTCGGGGATCCTGGGCAGGGTCGGTGGATCGGGCTCGCCGGGGAAGAACCCGGAGGCCGCCGCCGCGACCAGTCTGCGGCGCGGGGATGCCGAGACGAGTTCCGCAGCCAGCGGCAGGAGGTCCGTGCCGAGGCCGGTCCTCTCCGCGCAGGCCTCGATGTAGAGGCCGAACTGGTGATAGTCCGCCGCACGGGTGCAGAATCCGCCCGCGGAGATCTCGGGGCACGCGTGGCCGACGACCCGGTCGAGGGCCGTGTCTCCCCAGTAGACGAGAACGGGTTCGCCGTCGATCCCTCTGGCGAAGGGAAAGGTCGAGAGGTCGAGGTGGAGGATGCCGCCCGCATGGAGGGTTGTGAGCGCCCGGGCGAGTTCGGGAGGTTCCGGCGCAAGCCTGTCTCCCAGCTCGGGGCCTCCGACGGGGGTGAACAGCCTGTACCTGCCCTCGCCCTCGCGTTCGAGCACGGACGGGACTGCGATCCCGGCCATGGCAGACCTGGAGACCGAATCGAACCAGATGCGGACTCGTTCCTCCGGGAGGGCTGTCGAGAATGCTCTGGTGAGTACCGGACCATTCCCCGTGTCCACAGGGCTTCCTCACGCCCCCCGGGGAAGTACCTTCGGGCGATGCATCTGGATATCTTCATGCCATATTATCCCCGCTACAGCGGATCAGGTCAACTGCCGCCCCGCCTGCAAATGGATGTACGGCAGACAAGTGACCATGAAGAGCGAAATGGTGTTCCACGGTAAAGAGGATCATGGCGGATGATTGGCGAGAACATGGGGAAATATTCCCGATATAGGGAGAAAACGGCATTCCAGAGTCCGGGGCGATTCATCATGTCTCAGCACAAGCTGCTGTGCTATAAGCATATGAGTTTGTGGCACGCCTCATGCTTTCAAGATTGCAGGAGGTGAAGTATGAACATGATCATTGTGCTCGCAGTATCCTCGGCAGCCGTCGGTGTGGCGGCTGCCCCGGCAGGGCTCCCGGTCTCGATCAGGCTCGATGTCCCCGTCGTATGCGATCCCCAGACGGATGCGGTCTTCCAGTACGACGACGGGAGCGCAAGCTGGCTCACATGGGGCGGTCTGTACAGGGGTGTGTGGTTCGACCTCGAGGACTTCGTCCCGGGGGCGGCCGGAGGGGAGATCTCCGCGCTGGAGTTCTGGTTCTTTCACCATTCCTCCTGCCCATGGGACACCGCCTGCTTCTACGCGGAGGTCTACGGCGGGGACCAGTCAGGCCCTGCGACGCTCCTGGCCCAGGTATCGGCGACAGCGTCCCACATGGGTCCGGACTATGTCTACTTCGATCCGCCCCTCCAGGTCCCGTCCGACTTCTGGGTCGTCGTAAACACCGAGATGTCCTCGGGCGGCTGGCCCTGCATCCTCGGAGACCCTTCCGCGACTGCCGGACCCCACAGCTTCTTCAGCGACGACTTCGTCGTCTGGGAGCCCTGGGGGATCGGCGACTACTTCATCCGCGCCCACGGAGAGGCTCTCCTCGATCTCGAGTCGACCACCTGGGGGGCGGTCAAGAGCCTCTTCCTGCCTTAGCGCGCCCGGTGCCCGGGCGGAGCTTCACTCCGGGGCGATCAGGGTGATGCTGCCGTTCGAGCTCGAGAGGGAGACGAGAGGGCCGTTCTCTCCGAACGAGGCGGTCCCCTCGTCGCCGTCGACCTCGACCCCGTTGAATCCCTCGCCCGTCAGGCTGATCCCTCCGTTCGAGGTGTCCATCCGGAACGAGGCGCTGCATCCGGGCGCCAGCCTGACGACTATGTCGCCGTTGGAGGTTTCCAGCACGGCGCCGGGAAGGAAGGAGGAGACCGTCGCTTCGATGTCGCCGTTCGAGGTGTCGATCGATCCGACGGTCAGGGATTGTCCGTCGACCGTCACGTCGCCGTTGGACGTGTCTATCATCAAGGTTCCGCTGAAGGACGAGAGGGTCACGTCTCCGTTGGAGGTGTCTATCGAGGGGCTGCCCCCTGCGCCGGTGACATCCACGGTGCCGTTCGACGTCTCCAGATTCCCTATCGAGACACGCCCGGGAATCGTAACCTCGAAGGAGACGCCCGCATCCGAGAGCTGGTCAGGTCTGCGTGCAACCAGAGAAGATGCAAGGCCGGGAGTGAAGGTGACCTCTACGCTCTCTGCATCCGTCATGCCGAGGGCCGTGCTGACCGTCGCCACCGCCCTGATGCTGTCCCCTTCGGCTACCCTTATGACGATATCGCCGTTGAAGGTGGAGATGGAGAGCACCTGGCCGTCCAGAGCGGGCCAGGACATCTCCCGAACCTGTATCACTTGAGCCCTGCCGCATCCGATCACTCCCGCCAGCGAGAGCAGAATACCTGTCCTGAACCAGTCCCTCATCCTGCCACCTCCACGTTGTTGCACCTGGAACGACGCTTCGGCCGCTGCGGGCGTTACACCTAGAAGTCGAATCTCCATACCAGCTCGAGCCGCGCCTCCGTCCCGGCGGCCTCGGCTCCGCTCTCGTGTGCCAGGTTGCGGAACCACCTCCTGCCGACAGAGGCGTGCGCCTCCAGCCAGCCGCCCGCGTACAGCGATGCATCGAGTACGGCCCCGGTTGAATGCTCGACTGTGCCCGAAGGAAAGCCCTCGTCGGAGAGAAGGGAGTCCGGGAAGCCCTCGTAGACCGTCCCCTCGCCATGACGGGTGTGATCGGCCCTGAGTCCCACAGTACAGGGCCAGAGAGCGGCGGTCGAGATGCCGAGGGTCGCCCTGTCGCAGTCGGGGCCGAGCCCGGAGCCGATTATCTCCCCGTGGTGCAGGTAGAAGTTCTCGGAGAGCTTCTGGCTGTAGACGAAGCGGTCAATCCGGGTGTACTCGGCGGTTATGGCGGTCGCGGCGGCGTACCCTTCGATCCCCGCAGTCCAGCCGAGCCTGCTCGGTCTTCCCCACTCGGTCTGGTACTGCAGGTCGTCTATGAGCAGCTCGCCGTATGCCGCAAGCCCCCGCAGAGGCCTCACGGTCGCGTCCAGGCAGAGCATCGCGTTGTCGTCGTCCCTCTCGTTCCACTGTACCGGGTACCAGGGGATGAGCGGATTCATGTAGGCGAGGTCCAGCCCGTCGCTCACGAAGAAGATCGCCTCGGAGAAGCCCATAGCGAGCCAGTCCGAAGGGATGATGTCCAGCCGGTGAGCGGTCAGGTAGCTAGCACTGTCGCTCTCGACGCTGGAGGTGAGTCCGGTGAAGCCGAACCATGGAGCCGGCTGCCATCTGAAGCGGAGCATGTCCAGAGGCGGGCTGTTGTCCGACAGCAGCAGGCTGGTGTACCTTCCCGGCCCCCAGACCTGCGGTATCCTGCCGAAGGCCGCCTCGAAGCCGCCCCTGTCCCAGGCTGCATAGCCCCAGTCGACATAGAGGTGCCTCCCCTGCTCGACGCCCTCGTGGACGGGGGTGAAGCCCGTGGGGATGTCCTCGTCGGAGGAAGCCCACACCGAGAGCCGCTCCCGGATGTGGAACCCCTCGGCCGGTTCGAGGACGGCATCCAGGCTCATCCCTGCACGGGTTTCGGTGCCGGAGGAGTCTTCGAGCTCCGCTGCCGTGAGGAGGGAGGCGCCGAAGAGGCCGAGACCGGGGATCCGGGTCGTCCCGCCCGGCCGGGAGAGATCCGCGAGCTTCGCGAGGAGGCCCGCGGGGAGTCCGCTGCCGGATGCCGAGGCTGCCGACCCCGGGAACACGGAGGGGCACAGCGGTCCTCCGGCCGTTGCACCGTGCAGGATCCACCCCGAGAGCGGATGCCCGGGCGGAACCCACCCTTCGGAGAGGAACCCTGCCAGCAGAATGAGGGAAGTGATCCCGGTCATCGGTTCAGCCTCTCTTCCCGGGCTTCCTCGAGAGGAAGCAGACTGTTTCGACATGGTCCGTGTGGGGGAAAAGGTCGAATGGCGCTATCCGTGTGACGTCGTAGGAATCCCGGAAGCAGGAGAGATCCCTGGCAAGTGTGAAGGGATTGCAGCTTACGATTATCATCGTTCTCGTCCCGAGGCCTGCTGCGAGGCGTGCCGCCGGACCCATCCCGGCCCTCGGAGGATCGGCGATGACGGCGTCGAAACCTCCGCCCGACCCCTGGAGCGGCTGTTCCGCCAGGAAGGATTCCACATCCGATCCCTGCGGCGAGAAGAGGGCTTCTCCGATGCCGAGCTCCAGTGCTGTCTTCCCGGCCGCCTCGAGGGTCTCCCGGGAAGAGTCGACGCACACCGTACTGCATCCCCGGACTGCCAGGGGGATGGAGAACGCGCCTGCGCCCCCGTACAGATCGAGGATCCTCCCTGCTCCCCTGGACATGACCGATTCGACGACCGTCTGCACCATAGCAGAGGCTGCCCGGCTGTTGACCTGGAAGAAACCCCCGACCGGCACCCGGATGGGGATCCCCGCCATGATCTCCCTCATCGAGGACTCCGGCTCCGGACCCTCCCAGCGTCCGACCGTCCTTTGCCAGACCTCCGTGCCGGAAGGCTGAGGTAGTGGCGGGGGAGTGCAGCCGTCGAACTCGAGCGAGGTCCTTCCGTCCAGGAAGCTCGCTCTCACCGTGAGGCCGCCCCTGCCGGGTCCCGCCGCGCCATCGAGCGACCGGACGAGCACACGACCCGCTTCGTGGAGGAGGGGGCAGTCGGAGACCCTGATCGGATCCCCCCTCCGCCTGTGGAGATGAAGAAAGCCCCCGTCGAGGAGGAAAGTGACGCGGTTCCTGTACCCCCTCACGTCCGGGGAGGCCGCGACCGGATCGACGGGAGGGGACACGATCCCGCCCCTGCGCAGGGCGTTCGATATCCACTCCCTCTTCCAGTGAA
This sequence comes from Candidatus Fermentibacterota bacterium, assembly GCA_963718745.1. Classification (GTDB taxonomy): domain Bacteria; phylum Fermentibacterota; class Fermentibacteria; order Fermentibacterales; family Fermentibacteraceae; genus Fermentibacter. The sequence continues at coordinate 2,001,864 of OY970370.1, forward strand.
GCTGGGCTTCGTAGGCGAGATGCTGCAGGGAGCATCCGCCGCATTCGCCATACAGGCCGCAGAAGGGCCGGACGCGTTCGGGAGAGGGCTCCACGACCTCCACGAGCCTGGCCTCCCGCCATGATCCCCTGCCGCCCGAAAGCTCGCAAAGCACGGTCTCTCCCGGAAGGGCGCCGGGGATGAACGTGACGGGGCGGCCCTCCGGTCTGGAGACGCCTCCCACCTCGTTTCCGAGGGCTTCTACGACGAGGCGTTCCATGCCTTCTTCAGACCGATCCGGGATCGAAGGAAGCCCTGCGTGCGTGCCAGTCCCTCCTCCACCCGTCGAAGACTCCCTCTTCGACCGCCGTCCTGATCTCGGCGGTCAGCCTCTGGTAGTATCGCAGGTTGTGGAGGGTGGCCAGGATGGGCGCGAGCCACTCCCTGGCCAGGAAGAGGTGTCTCATGTAGGCCCTGGAGTGATGCGTGCACGCGAAGCAGTCGCAGTCCTCCTGCAGAGGCCGGTGATCGTTCCTGAAGCGCGAGTTGCGGATGTTGACGTGGCCTCCGGGGACGAAGAACCCTCCCCCCCTCGCGTTGCGGGTGGGCACCACGCAGTCGAACATGTCGACTCCCATGGCGGTGAAATCGACTATGTCCTCGGGCTTCCCGACGCCCATCAGGTACCTGGGCCGGTCCCGCGGGAGGAGGTCCACGCAGCTCTCCACGGCATTCTCCATCAGAGGCCTGGGTTCTCCGACCGAGACCCCGCCTATCGCATATCCGTCGAAATCCATCTCCACGAGAGCCCGGGCGGCACGCGCCCTGAGGTCCGGGAATCCACCCCCCTGGACGATCCCGAACACGGCCCTGCCGCCTCCCGGATGCACCTTCCTGGCCCGTTCCGCCCATCTCAGGGTGAGACCGAGGGATTCCTCGGTGCGCTCCCTCGATGCGGGCTGCTCCAGGCACTCGTCCAGGACCATCATCACGTCGCTTCCGAATGCAGTCTGGAGAGCGATGACCCGCTCCGGGACCAGCAGGTGCCTGGAACCGTCGATATGGCTCTGGAACTCGTACCCTTCCTCTGTCCGCTTCCGGAGGGTCGAGAGGCTGAAGAGCTGGAATCCGCCGCTGTCGGTCAGGATGTTGCCTCCATAGCCCGTGAATCCGTGCAGCCCTCCCGCGGAGGAGACGACATCCTCTCCCGGTCTGAGATAGAGGTGGTAGGTGTTGGCGAGGATGATCTCGAAACCGGACAGATCGGTCACTCTTGCCGTCTTGACGGTTCCCTGGGTTCCTACGGGCATGAAGACAGGAGTCTCGACCGTCCCGTGAGCCAGGTGGAGCCTCGCCCTCCTGGCTCTCCCGCTCTCACGGACAAGGTCGAAGCGGATGCCCGAGGCCATGGCGGCCTAGCCCTCCGCAGGAGGAGGCTCCGCGGGGGCCGCTGTCGTCGAATCGGTCGCAGGGAGCGAGGTCGAGTCCGCCGCACGGGGCTCGGTGATCACTGCCGTCCCGGGAACCGCTGTGGAGTCCGTGGTCGAATCAGGCTGCTGCGGCAGATCCAGTGCTCCGGGTCCGAACCCGGTTTCCTCGATCGCGGGAAACTCGTCGCTTCCCTCCATGAGAGAGGAGAGGTCCACCTCGAAGTCTTCGGCGAGGAGCAGCAGGGGATGGTCCGGATCGAGCCTGGCTATCTCCCGCAGTTCGGACGCGAGATCGGCATCCATATCGTTGCGGTAGTAGAGGCTGGCGAGCCTGACGTGGTACTCGATGCTGTCCGGGAAGCGCTGCTTCATCTCGAGGTAGAGAGTCAGCAGTTCGGTGTCCGCGGCGGACAGACCGAGGTCCGTCTCGTGGCGGTCGACGGGGATCAGGTTCACGCCCGGGAGCGGGACGAAGAGGATCAGACCCGCCATCAGGAGCGAAAGCAGGGTGTAGCCGAGCACCATCTTCCTGTTGCGCTTCCTCTCCTCGAGGATCCTGTCACGGGGCCTGGGGTCGTGGGACGGGTCCAGGTAGACGAGCCTCACGCCGGCTGCCGCCTCCGGCAGGGACCTCCTCCCGAAGAAGACCGGGATGAAGCCTGCCATGAACAGCAGCAGGGACAGGGGAGTCAGAAGGACACGGAGCAGGGTCCTCCAGCCGGAGGGGATCCTGCCTCGTCCGTCGACCTCCGCGAGACCCATGGCTGTGAGGGGATCCGACATTCTCGAGATCCTCGGGCTCTCGAGCAGGGCGAGTATGTTGGCGGAGAGCAGCACCGTGAGAGGCAGCGCGTTCAGGAACAGGCTCGTGAAGAACCTCAGGATGGAGTCCAGCAGGACCGCCCAGGCCAGGATCAGCGAAGTCTCCATGAGGGCCAGCCCGAGGTGCTGGCGGGTGGACAGCCCTATCTTCTCGAGCCAGGCGAGATGTCGAGCGGTAATAGTCATTCCGGGTTCCTAGAGGATCAGCATGGCGTCGCCGTAGCTGTAGAAACGGTAGCCTTCGGCGATCGCCCTTCCGTATGCCTCGTGCATGAAATCGAGCCCCATGAAGGCCGATACCAGGCAGAGGAGCGAACTGCCCGGCAGGTGGAAGTTGGTGAGCAACCCGCCGACCACCGCGAAATCATAAGGCGGACGTATGAAAAGGGAAGTGCTCCCGGTGGATGGCTCGATGTCCCTGCCCGCGGTTTCGAGGACCCTCGAGCTCGTGGTGCCGACCGCGATGATCCTGCGGCCTTCGCTGAGCGCGTTCGAGACTGCGCCTGCACATTCGGGTCCGATCACGAACCTCTCCGCCTCGAGCTCGTTCCTGTCCAGCTCGTCATGGCGCAGGGGCTCGAAGGTTCCCGGACCGACATGGAGCGTCAGCCTTGCCGTCGAGATGCCGGCAGCTTCGAGCTCAGCCAGGATCGCCTCATCGAAGTGCAGCCCGGCGGTCGGGGCGGCTACGGCTCCGTCGCTTGCGGCATAGACGGTCTGGTATCTCTCCAGGTCGTATGGAGCCGGGTTTCTCCTGATGTAAGGAGGGAGAGGAACCTCTCCCGCCATGTCCAGCGCCTGCTCGAGGCTTCCCTCGGAGCTGAACTCGACGACCGCCCTGCCGGGAGCCGGGACTTCTCTGACGGTTCCCGAGAGCCCCTCGCCGAACTCGATCACAGCTCCGACCCTGCATCGCCTGGAGGGCTTCAGCAGAACCCTCCAGCTCACGGCCGACAGCCTTTCGAGGAGCAGAACCTCGGCCAGCCCCCCGGTGCCCAGCCTGGAGCCCCTGAGCCGGACCTTGGTCACGCGCGTGTCGTTGAAGACGAGCAGGTCTCCCTCACGGAGCAGCCCGGGGAGATCGGAGAAATGATGCCCCGAGAGCCGCCTGCCCTCCCTGTCGGCAGCGAGGATCCTGCTGCCCGTCCGTTCGGGTGCGGGGTGCTGGGCGATGAGCTCCTCCGGGAGATCGAACCAGATGTCCTTCCTGGTGAGACCCAAGCCCGTCAGTCCTGCTTCCCGGAAACCGGCAGCCTCAGCATGAACCTGGTTCCGCGGGCCTCTCTGCTGAAGACGTTGATGGTCCCGCCCATGCTCTCCGTGAACCGCCTGACGATCGAGAGACCGATTCCCAGACCCTGTGTCTGGTCCTCGACGCCCCTGTAGAACCGATCGAACACGTACGGGAGCGACTTGGCGGGGATGCCCCTGCCCGTGTCCTCGATCTCGAGTGTCCAGGAGGATTGTTCGCCCCGCATCCTGGCGGTGATCGTCCCGTCCGGACCCGTGAATCTGACGGCGTTGTCCAGCAGGTTCCAGATGACCTCCTCGAGCCTCTGCCTGTCGAAGAACGCGGTGAAGGAAGACTGGGGGAGGTCCGTCACCATCGTGAGCCCGCCCTCCCGTATCCTCGGCTCGAGGTTTTTGATCACGGATTCGAGGATCTCGACCGGCCTGCCCCATGAACCCTCGACTCTGTCGGGCTGGACTTCGAGCCTCAGGAAGGAGAGAAGCCTCTCCACCTGTTCCATGACCTGCCGGATGGATCTGGAGAGGGATTCGACCGCCTCCGTCTGATCGTTGCCCAGGTCACCCAGTCTGCGGGAGGAGAGGAGGTCGCAGAATCCCTTCATCGCGGTCATCGGAGCCCTCAGGCGATGGCTCAGGCTCAGCAGCACGTCCTCCATGTCCGTCCGGTCGGTCTGTTCCTCGTGCGGGCCGTACTGCGAGTCGAGGGGGGGATGGCCTTCCGGGAACAGCCAGAGAGACAGGGGGACCGACACGAGTCTGACCAGGTTGGGGATGGTATTGGGAAAAGCGCCGGGCTGGCGGGAAGCGGCCAGGAGAACGCCGGTGGCCCTGCCCTGCTTGCGGAGGAGAGGCACTGCGACCTCGCTCCTGAATCCCGGTATCGATGCTCCGAATCGCCCGTCCGAGGCGGAGTCGACGACGAACGCCGGTTCGCTGTGGGTGTATGACCAGCCCGGAGCCGTTTCGGACGAGAGGCTTAGAGGCTCGGGATCCACGGAAAGGCCGCATGAGACGACCGGCTGGAGCGCGCCGTCCGGTCCGGGCGCCCCCCAGACTATCATTGCATCGGCTCCCGTGACGTCGGCCGCCCTCGCGAGGAATTTCTCCGGGCCGGAGTCGCCCATCCGCATGAAGTCCCATGTGTCGAGGATCGTGGAGGCGGTGTTCATCATGTCCTTCTGTGCGGAGAGGGCTCCCGCCAGGTCGGCGAGGTATGGAGCGAGCGAGATGACGAGCCTGGACATCGCCGTCGGAGTCGATGTCCTGAGCCCGTACAGCGACATCCTCGCCATTCCGTTCCTGAGGCGTATCGAGGACTGGAAGGTGAAGGAACCGTCCTCCGCGGCGGTCCATTCAGGAGGTTTGCCCTCGGGGAGCGGGAGGGAGTCGGCGAGGTTCCCGGCGTTCAGCGGAACCTCTCCGGATGCGTGCAGCCTCCCGCCGGCCATGACGGATACGCCTGTCGCACCGGTACCCACTCTCAGCAGGTCGAGCACGGATCTCATCTGGTCGGACTGCTCCCTGCCCTCGTCCAGCACCCGTGCAACCGCCACCAGATTCCCGCCGGCCGATGCCGGGGGCGACTCCGCGCCCCCCGGCTGAATGAAGACAAGGGTCTCCTCTCCCTCGGGCATGAGCAGCGTGGTCGTCTCGACGGACAACTCGGCTCCCCCGGGAGAGCGCAGCCTCCTGACCGCCCTGAAGGGCGAGAATCCCTGCTGGATGCGATTCTCGTGAGCCGCAGCCAGCGCGTCCCTTTCGGGCTCCGCCACCCAGTCGAGGAAGTGGGTGCCCACGACCCTGCCTGCCCCGTTTTCCTCGACGAGGGACCTGGCCGCGTCGTTTATCCTCCTGATGATGCCGTCCGGGCCTACTATCACGGCCGGGGTGGGCATGCTTGCGAAGAGGGTCTCCACTATGGAGGTGTCCATCGGGCAGTATCCCGACATGTCGAGCGTCGGAGGCGTGAGACCGAGAAGGAACAGCCCCCCGGGCAGGAGCCTGAGCGAAGCGACGAGCGAAACGCGCCCGTTCCCGTGGATCGCCTCGACATCGAACGGGTTTATCCGGCCCTGGTTTCTGCATTCCGTCAACGCCGACCAGAACGTGGAGAGGCTCTCAGGCGAGAGTATCCCGGTGATGTCGCTCTCTGTCGATATGTCCAGCGGGCCCGGGGATTTCGCGGAGGAGGAGGTGGCGCGGATCGAACCGTTGCCATCGAGGAGGATTGAGATGTCGCCTTCGCTCATGGCGGAGAGGAACTCCGAGTGGCCTGTCCTGCCTGCGTTCGTTACGATGACGATCCGGTCGTTCTCGAACGGGAAGCAGTGGACCGACAGGAGTTCGTCGTCGACGGCGACCGGCCAGAGGCCGTCCGGCATCCGCGCTATGACGTCCCTGAGTCCCTCGTGCCTTCCGATGATCTGATCGAAGGCCTCGTTGCTGCTCGTCCCGCCGTCTCTGACTACGAGGAAAGCAATGTTGTCGGGAAGATTCACGTGGTCCGGCCTCCCGCCTCCCGCGCCGGCGGGGTGGCGCCCCGCCGTAATTGCCTCCGCTTCTTTTCAGGCCGGTTCCCTGCGCCTATATTCGCCATACCAGCCTGCAAAGGAGTTTCGCTTGAACAAATCATGCTACTGCGTATGGAACCTCCAGTCAACCGATCGAGAGTCAGCGCTGTCAGAACTCCTGTCGACAGTCCCGGGGATCGGGGTCCATTCAAGGGAGATGCTCCTCAAGGCGCTCCAGACCAGGGAGCAGGCTGGGGCGACGCTCGTGACCCCGGGGATAGCCATGCCGCACTGCAGGAGCATCCTGATGGACGATTTCATGATCGTGACCGGACGCTCCGCCGCGGGCATCCCGTGGCCCGACGAGAAGGCTTCCGTAGTCGTCCTGTTCATCTCCCCCGTCAAACTCAGCGGTCCCCAGGAGCACATGGACCTGATCGCCCATCTTGCATCCCATATGAAAACAAACGGCCCCGGGAAGCTGACAGGCGCCGGATCTCCGGAAGCGCTTGCCGGACTGCTCGGGCTCGAACTCATCCAGGGCGGGAACGATGCATCAGGATCTTGAGAAGCTGATCAGCCTGCACGACCTCGACACCATGATCGCGGATCTGGGCCGTGCGGACATGCGCAAACAGGAGGAGGGGCTGGGCCTCTCTCCGGACCAGGCCCTGGTCGAGCTGGAGAAGATGAGGGACATCCTGGTCGAGTCCATCAAGAAGAGATGGTATGCGCTCTACGGACAGGTCTGCGCGCGATACGGGAACGCCGTCGTCCCGGTTGTCCGGAATCGCTGCAGCGGGTGTTTCACGATGCTCCCGACCTCGGTCAACTACGCCGGCGACAGGAACGAGCAGGTCAGGACCTGTTCGATCTGCGGCCGGATAATCTACTGGGCCGACTGAACGGACATGATCTGGAAGACATGCGACAGCGAATGGCCTGAGCAGCTGACGTTCGACGACGTCCTGCTCCTGCCCGGCTACTCCGAGGTCACGCCTGCCGAAGTAGACATGGGAACCATCCTCGCCCGCGATATCAAGCTTCGGATCCCCATCATAAGCGCGGCGATGGATACGGTTACCGAGTCCGAGATGGCGATCGCCCTCGCCCAGGAGGGCGGCATGGGCGTGATCCACAAGAACCTCTCGATCGAATCCCATTGCGAACACGTCAGAAGGGTCAAGAGGTCCGAGAGCGGCATCGTGGTGGATCCCGTCACGATCCCGGTCGGATCGCTCCTGCGGGACGCTGTTGCCCTCGCCGAACGGCATGGAGTCTCCGGATTCCCAGTCGTAGAGGGTGACAGGCTGGTGGGGATGCTGACGAACCGCGACTACCAGTTCGAGGAAGACATGGACAAGCCGGTCAGGGAGCTGATGACACCCGTCGGACGCCTGATCACGGCTTCCCAGGGTACCGATCCCGCGGAGGCCCTTCTCCTCCTTCGTGCACACAAGCTCGAGAAGCTGCCCCTGGTCGACGAGGAGATGCGCATCACGGGTCTCGTCACCGCGAAGGACGTTCACAAGGCCATCGCCTATCCGGACGCCAGCAAGGACTCCAGGGGGAGGCTGCGTGTCGGAGCAGCAGTAGGAGTCGGCCGGGAGGGGATGGAACGCGCCTCCGCCCTTGTCGATGCCGGTGTGGACTGCCTCTTCGTGGACACTGCCCACGGCCACTCATCCCGTGTCCTGGGGATGGTCCGCACCCTTCGCTCGGAATTCCCGACCATGGCCATCTCTGCGGGAAACGTCGTGACCGAGGATGCCGTGAATGCCCTGGCGGATGCCGGAGCCGACTGCATCAAGATCGGCGTCGGTCCCGGCTCCATCTGCACGACCAGAGTCGTCTCGGGCGTCGGCTGCCCCCAGGTGAGCGCCGTCCTCCAATGCTCGCGCGCGGCTGCCGCCCGCGGATGCAGGACGATTGCGGACGGCGGGATCAAGTATTCGGGGGACATCGTCAAGGCCCTCGCGGCCGGTGCCGGATGCGTGATGATCGGGAGCCTCTTCGCCGGAACCACGGAAAGCCCCGGGGAAGCCATCATCTACAAGGGCCGCAAATTCAAGATCTACCGCGGCATGGGTTCCATCGGCGCGATGCGCGACGGGAGCGCGGACAGGTATTTCCAGGAGGACAGCGACAAGCGCAAGCTGGTTCCCGAGGGAATCGAGGGCATGGTCCCGTTCAAGGGACCGCTCAGCGACTATGTCTTCCAGCTCACCGGAGGTCTTAGGGCCGGAATGGGATATGTCGGCGCGGCGACTCTCGCCGAGCTGCCCGTCAAGGCGAGGTTCGTGAGGATCACTTCGGCCGGGCTCCGCGAGAGCCACGCGCACGATGTGACGATCACCAAGGAATCCCCGAACTACTCGATCGAGTCAGATGCTTTCTGAAGTCCTCTCCAGGGCCGTGCGCATACGCCAGATCCTCCTGGAGGAACCCGGCTACATCCTTGCCAGGGTGGAGGTGAAGGGCGGAACCTGCTACGCCGAGGCCGCCCCCGCGGGCTCGGTGAACCAGCTCCTTGCCTGGCCCTCGGTTCAGGGTCTCGTGCGTCCCGTGGCTGACAGGAAGACCGAATCCGGACACCGGATGGTCATCTTCAGGGATACGATCGGCAGATGCCTCCTCGAGGAGATACCCTCCGGAGGTCTTCAGGTACGCAAGGTGCTCGATGTAGTCATCTCCGTAGCCGGAATCCTCAGGAACCTCCACCTGAAGGGCGTGGTGCTGGGATACATCGGTCCGGAGAGCGTCTTCACGGCGCCTGACGGAAGCATCTCGGTCACGGCAGGGCTGCGGGGCGTGCCGGCAGGGCACTTCTCCGCTCCCGAGTCGGTCGATTCGCGTCCCATGGATCCCAGGAGCGACATCTTCGCCCTCGGCACCTTCCTGACCCGTCTCCTGGCAGGATCCGACGAGCACGAGCCGATCATCAGGGCATGGAACGAAATGGATCCCGGCCTGAGATCCCTGGTCGAGAAGATGGTCTCGGAAGACCCGGGCAAACGGCCTGCCAACGTCTCCGAGATGCTGGCGGGTCTCAGGGACATCTCCACGGATGCTCCTCCGCCCGTCGGACCATCGGAGCAACCCGGCATCCAGACGGTCGAGGCGCCACCGGCTCCCAGATCCGAGCGAAGACGCCGCAAGGGGCTCCTCCCCATAGTCATAATCGCAGTACTCGCTCTCCTTGCCGCCGGATACGTCCTGTTCGCGCCCGGTCCCGGAGAAGAGCGGGATGCGGGTACGCCTCCGGAGGAGATCATCACGACCCCGGACACTTCCGTCTCCACTCCTCCGGACACGCTCTCAGCGGACCCCCCGCCTGTCGCGGGCGCCTCCGTCCAGGAGACGGTCCTGTGGATATCCAACTGCACGGGCACCAGCGGATCCGCATCTGCCTTCAGGGAAGGTCCCGCAAGGGACTATCCCCATGCCTACCCCTCCACCGGAGCCCGCAGGGCGTCATCCGTACTGCTCCTGCGCAGGAGCGAGATCGGGCTCGGCCTACGTCAGCAACCCGCCTGGCCGCTGGCCGAGAGCCTTGCTGCCGCAGACACTTCCATGGTCGTGCTCCCCGTCGATGTCACGATCCTCCTGGGAACGGACCTGTCGTATCCGGGGGTCAACGGTTCCGCCCTCGTGGAACCCTCCGCCCCCGCCGACACGATCTTCGTCGACATAGTCAACCAGGGGCTCCAGTACACCCTCGACGAGACGGGTCCCGCCGCCTGGATGAAGGCATTGATAGACGGCAGGAGTGTCATTCTTGCTGGAATTGAGTATCTTATATCCGTGGTCGACACGAGGGACGGCGATCGGAGCCCCAACGAGGAGACAGGACTGCCATCCCTTCTCGAGACGACCACGTTCCTCTACCGGACGGATTCGGGTCTTCTCCCAGGGTTCGAAGGAACCATCAGACAGTTGCTGCAGGCTGTTCCCGACGAAGTGGCCGGTCCTCCGGACAGCATTCCCATCCCTGATTTCTGGGTTCTCTTAGGCAGGAGTTGAGAGTATGTCGTCTGAAGTCGCGGGCGTTCTTACAGGTGTTGTTCAGGCTGACAGGATGCGCTTTGCCGTCAGTGACATGGTGGTGCATCCCATCCACGGTGCGGGTCGGATCAGCGACATATCGGTCAAGAATATCTCGGGGGAGTGCACCGAGTGCGTTGTGGTCGACCTGATGGTGGGCAACGCAGGGGTCCTCCTCCCGGTCGAGAACCTCGACGATACCGGCCTCCGGCACATAGTCGACGAGATCACCCTCGATACCGCCCTCGAGAAGCTCGAAGGGGCTCCCGAGGAGCTTCCGGGCGACTGGCGGCGCAGGATCGAGAGCCTCCGCGAGAGGGTACACAGCGGCGACCCCAGGCTGGTGGCCACCGCCGTGCGTGACATCGTCGCAAGATCCGGTCACAGCAAGGTCAATCCCTCCGAGAAGCGCGTGCTCTCGGAAGCCGTCGGAGTCCTGGCCGGCGAGGTCGCCCTCGTCAAGCGCCTGGACGTCGACTCTGCGAGAAAACTGGTCGAGCGCCAGGCTGGAATCAGGCCTGTCCGCTGAAGATGCGGGACTCGCCGCCGCAGACATCTCGAGGAGACCAGACACGCCACGAGGAAGAGGTATTCCTTGCCGTATCGGTCAGTCTCGGCGGTGAAACCCCTTCCCCCGGTGCGCCCGAGGAGCTCGCCTCCCTCGTCCGGACGGCCGGAGGGCGCGTTGTCGGCACGATCTCCCAGAACAGGAACACTCCTGACGGCTCCACCTTCATCGGGAAGGGGAAGCTCGAGGAGCTGAAGGAATCCGCGCAGGCGTACGGAGCCAACTCGGTCGTCTTCGATCACAATCTCACTCCGGCCCAGGTCTCCCGTCTCGAGGAGGCTACCGGCTGCAAGGTCATAGACCGGACCGAACTCATCATGTCGATTTTTGCCCGCCAGGCCAGGACTTCCGAATCGAAGCTCCAGGTCGAGCTCGCCCAGCTGAAGTACGCCCTTCCGAGGCTGACCGGAATGTGGCATCACTTCTCCAGGCTGGGTGGCGGCATAGGGACCCGGGGACCCGGAGAGACTCAGCTCGAGGTCGACAGGAGGAAGGCAAGGGCCAGGATCAGGCTGCTGGAGAAGGAGCTCGAAAAGATAGCGGGACGGAGGGACCGCCTCTCCTCGAAGCGCTCGGAAGCATTCCGCGTCGCTCTCACAGGCTATACGAACACGGGCAAGAGCACACTGCTGAACCGCATCTGCGGCGCCGAGGCGTACAGCGCGGACAAGCTCTTCGCCACGCTCGACTCCACGACCAGGAGGCTCGGTCCGCGAAGCGCGGGAGGTACCGTCTTCTCCGACACCGTAGGCTTCATCGAAAGGCTGCCCGAGGGGCTCATAGCCAGTTTCTACAGCACGCTTTCGGTGGTCAGGGATGCGGACCTGCTGCTTCTCGTCGGCGATGCTTCGCATCCCTGCAGGGACATACAGATCGAATCGGTCAGGAGCACTCTCGAACGCATCGGGGCGGGCGACGTTCCGCGCATACAGGTCTGGAACAAGACAGACCTCGTGGAACCGGGTTCGCTGCCCGCCGGAGGCGTGCCAGTGTCCGCCCTCACCGGGCAGGGCGTAGGGGAGCTGCTCCGTATCATCGAGAACGACAGGAGGAGCCGCCTCGAATGGTTCAGGATCAGGCTGCGTGGATCCGATGGCCGCCTGGAGAACTGGCTCCATGAGAACTGCATCGTGGAGAGTTCCGAGCGGACTGCGGAGGACCTGACGATTCTGGCGGGCGCTCTGTACGGCACAGACTCGGTGCGGGAGCGTCTCGCGGAGATCGATCCTGCGGCCTGGAGTCTGGAAATGGCAGCCTGGAGCGGGTCTCTGCCGGATGACGGCGGTCCGGTCCATGGATGACATCACCAGGAGGAAGATCGTGGACCGCCTCGTAAGAAGGCTTCAGGGCATCAGCGATCTCCACGGGACAGGGATCATCAGCACTCAGATCCTGGGCAGACAGCTGTTCCAGCTGGCCAGTTCGAAGGAAGCATGGCTGCTCGCATGCTCCGTGAACGACGACGAGCGGGAGGCGAGGCGCCTCCTGATGAGACTCCACGACCCGGAACGCTGGCGCTCAGACTCCTCCGAATCAGAGGAGCGCAGGAGGAGCCTTCTGGAGGAGAGGCTTTCCGAAGCTTTCCTCTCCGGGGGGGCACCCTGCGAGCAGTTCCTGGAAGCCATTATCGACACCGCCTGCCTGCCCTTCTTCATAGGATTCGTGCGCGACAGGGCCGGAGCCCGCGAAGTGCCCAGGGTCAGCGGCGGAAGGGTGAAGGTGCTTGACTAGGCCCGGGGAGACCTCCGGTGCTCCACCCGGCGGGGCTGACGGTCAGAAACCCCTGGTGAAGCGTACGATCCCGGTGATCCTGGGCGTAATCCTCACAAGCGCATCCATCTATTATCTCGTGCGGGTCTCCGTCGAAAACATCAGAGCCGCGGGCGGGATTTCGGCACTCCTCAACTTCGACCCTCTGCTCCTGGGGGCCTCCATGGCCGTGCTGCAGCTTCATTTCCTCGCCGCTGCATGGTCCTGGAAACGGGTCTGCGGCGTCTCGGGCGGAAAGCTCGGGATCAGGAAGGCATATGCCATCCACTTCGTCTCTCTCATAGGCAAGTACATCCCCGGCAAGGTCTGGGCCGCCGTGGGCAAGGTAGGGCTGTCAAGGAGTGCGGGAGTGTCCACGGCCTCGGCCGGGCGGGCGCTGGTGCTCGAAACGCTTTTCATCGTCTCGTGCTCGCTCATCGTCTCTCTGCCGCTCGTCCCGATGATATCGGACAAGCTCGGCATCGATCTCGCGCTCAGCCTCACCGCTCTCGGCGTGGTCATCTTCGCACTTCTGCTGACCGCGCATCCCGGTGCCCACCGCAGGCTCACAGGGCTCGTGCGCCGGATCGCCGGCAGGGACCTGTCCTGCGTGGATCCCGGCTTCTCCAGCGTACTCAGGCTGACGCCCGTCTACCTGTTCGTCTACCTGCTGCTCGGGATCGCCTTCCAGCTCCTCGCCCTCAGCTTCGGCATCCATCTCCCGTTCCTGCAGGGCCTCGCCCTCTTCCCGACTTCGGTGGGCGTCGGTTTTCTGGTCCTTTTCGCTCCGGCCGGGATCGGAGTCAGCGAGGTCACCCTCCTGTGGCTCATGAAGCTCGTGGTGGAGCCGGCGGAGCAGGGAGCGCTGCCGCTGCTCGCGCTGGCATCCCGCCTGTGGATGACCATTGCCGAGTTGATGGCATTCTCCATCGCTGTCTCGATCTGGGGTGGAAGGAAGGCCATACTTGCGGCCCTGTCCGAAAAGGCCGACGGGAACGCGACCGGACCCGCTGGAGGGTCAGATGGTTCCGAGTGCCAGCCCTTCGACGATGACGTGCGGTAGCCTGTCGGTGCCTACCCCGTAGAGAGTGTCCTCGACTTCCGAAATCCTCCGGAACAGGTCGAAGGCGTTTCCCTCCAGGCAGCAGCCCGCCCTGAGCGGTGCCGCGGCACGGCCTCCCGAGATGGAGAATGCAGCCGCGATCGGGATCCTGAACACACCCTCGAGGACGTTGCCCGAACCTCCGGGCAGCAGTTCCGCCACCAGGATGCCGCCCTCGGCCCCGGCCATCAGTCCGGCCAGGTCGCTCGATCCCGTGTCGAGGGCGAGGTTGGTGCAGACGGGCACCGGCATCTCGCCGGGATTCACCCCGGCCGATCCCGTCGATGAGGTCCCGCATGCCGCAGCGCTCGCCAGGTCATGAACGTGCTCGCTGAAGACGCCCTTCTCCACCAGGCAACGGTCGCTGGTTGCGACGCCTTCGGCGTCGAACGGAGCAGATGCGCCTCCGAACGGGAGCCTGGGTCTGTCGTGGAGAGTGAAGGCATCCGACCCGACCCTCTGCCCGGCCTGGATGCCGGAGAAGCCCCTCTCACGGGTCCATCCCGCGGCCTGGCTGCGGATGGTCTGCAGCAGAGTCCCGAGCACTCTCGGTGAGAGGACGGCTGACACGGGTTTCGACGGCGGACGCACCTTTCTCGTTTCGGGGGGGCACGGCATGAGGCCGTCCACGATCCTGGACGGGTCGCCTACCGGAAGCCCGGTGACGAAGCGGCTGTGCCTGACCGTGAGTCCGTCGGGTCCAGCGAATGTGATGACCAGGGATATCTCGAGAACGGTCTTCGAGTACTCCCCCTCGAAACCCGAGGTGTTCGCAAGGCAGACGTCGATTGTCCTGCGGGAGATGGATCCCCTCGCGGCCGACCTCGGCCACAGGGCGGCGAGCTCCTCCTCGACTCCGAGCAGGAGGCCGGTCAGGTCCTCCAGCCCGATCGAGGAAGCCTGACGGTGCGCGATATCGACGGGTTGGAATGCGCAGGGACCCGGGAAGCGGAAAGAGGCATCCGGGCCGATTCTGGAAAGAGAGATGGCCTGATCGATCAATGCGGGGGAGCCTACGGAGCCCGACACCGAACCGATTCCCAACCTGCCGTTGCGGACGATCCTCACGGAGGTGCTCGATTCCTCCCTGCTGGCTCGCACCAGACCGCCGCCCGGGGCGATGGTGGCTGTTCCGACATCGGCCGAGAGCGTCATGACCTCCGCCGCTTCCGAAACCCGGGAGGCGGCGTCGAGTATTGCGAGGGCCTTCATCGCCTGTCCCCCGGTACGAAAACGAGCGTATGGGGGGCGCCGTAAGCTACGGGCAGTAGGCCGTCTCCAGCCATGGAGCAGCCTCCAGGGCCGCTGAATAGCTCGAGATCCGAACCGACGCACTGGACGGACTTGAGGAAATCGAAGACCCGGCCGCTTATAGTTACCGGGCCGGTCAGGACCGGTGTCCTTCCCGACTCCATCCTCCAGCCCAGCCTGGATGTCAGCGAGAAGCTGCCCATGTCCGTGGAACCGCTGATGGAGCCGACCAGATAGAGCCCGTCGTCCAGCATCGCGGTCATGGAATCCTTCGACATGCTCCCCGGCGCAAGATAGGTGCAGGTCATGCGGGCCACTGGGAGGGAGCCGAATCCATTGGCCCTCGCGTTCCCCGTAGGGCGCTCACCTGCGGCTCCCGCCGTCTCGAGCGTGTGCAGCAGGCTCACCAGCGTCCCGGAGGAGACCAGGACCGTCCTTCCCCCCGAAACGCCTTCGTCGTCGAATGCGCAGCTCCCCGGCAGCTCGAAATGGGTCGCATCGTCGACGATGTTGACGCAGGGGGAGGCTATCCTGCTCCCCCTCTTCAGATAGCCGCCCAGGGAGGATGCGAGCGGGTGGGCGCCCGATTCGCACAGGTGTCCGAAGACCTCGTGGATGAACACGCCGGCCATCTCGGGGTCGAGCAGGTACCTTCCCCCGGGTTCGGGAGGCTCGACCGCCGAGTCCAGTGCCGATGCCTCGGCAGCAACCTCCGTGACCAGGGCCTCCCTCGACCTGAAGAACTCCAGCCCCGCCCGTCCCGCCCTCTCCCGCGAGGCCAGCAGGCCCGTCGTCCTGGACAGGGCGTCGAATCGGAAGCCGCAGAAGTGCTCCTCCTCGACGATGTCGACACCGATGGAATTCAGGACCGCCTTCGTCCTCCGGTAGTCACGGTAGCTCACCCTGGACGGGGCCCCGCGGGTTTCGGACCCGAGAAGCTCGCAGTATCTGCGGCAGAGGAATGCCTTGTCGGAGGCCGGTGCATCGTCGACGGGCTCGATCACGGCGGGGCGCCAGATCTCGTTCCGGACGGGCGCCTTCGCAAGCCTGACCGAGCCTCTCCCGCCGGCAGTCAGAGCCGCTCCGACAGCCTTGTCGACGACCGCGGCCGGGTCCCTGTCCGCCGGGGCCGAGGCGGCTCCCCAGGTGCCTCCGGAGAGCGCGCGGACATGGAATCCGGTTTCCGCCGAGGACGACATGTCGGATGGATTGGAACCGGAGTGCTCCATGGAGAAGGATTTCCTGGTCTCGATCCGTATCTCGAGGAAATCGCACTGCGTCCCCCGGACCGCCTTCCCGGCCAGGTCACGGAGTTCCTCGAAGCGGTCGGCGGGAGACTTCAGTTGTCCACCTGTCCGGCATCCGGTGAGAAGAACCCGGTGGCGGCGAGATCGTCGAGCAGCATCCGTGCCGAATCGGAACAGACGCCTTCGGGGGAGAGGTAGAGGCATTGCTGGAGCAGTGCAGAGCCCCGTACAAGATCGCCCCATGCTACATAGAGCTTGCCCAGCCTGAAGCACGAAGGCGCATGGCCCGATTCGACCCCCCAGTCGAGGAGTTCGAGCGCACGCTCCTCTCCCCCGGAGGCAATCTCGGTTCCGGACAGGAGGACCGAGGCTTCCAGAGCCGTCTGTCCTCCGAGCTCGAGAGCCCTTTCGAGGGATCGGACGGCCTGTGCGGTGTCGGAGCACGCCAGAGCCGACGTACCGGCCAGGAGCCATGCAGCGCCGTTCGTCGAGGCCGCCTCGGCCGCCCTCCGGGCGAAAACCGATGCCTCGTCCGCCCTGCAGGTCTCCATCAGGAGTCCCGCAAGCTCCATGAGGCCGGGCGGATCGGCGGGGAAGGAGTCCGTGTACTGCCTGAGGTACATCTCGGACTGCTCCCATGCCTGCCTCATCCTGTAGATCCTCCCCAGGCCGAGTACGGCCTGCGGGCAGTCGGGATCCAGCCGCAGGGCATCCCTGAATCCGCTCTCGGCCTGTTCGAGCAGGCCCTGCTCCAGATAGGCCTCCGCAGTCTCGCACCGCAACTGGACCCGTGCTTCGTCGAACTGTGTCAGAGTGGCAAGGATTGCTGCCGCGATCAAAGGGACCATGGCTCCCCCCGGGCTATATGAGAGTAGTATTATACCCGGCGCGGTCGAACTCCGTCACTTTCCTTCCCGAGGAGCCTCGAATGACCCGTTATGATCTCGTCGTCATCGGTTCGGGCCCTGCAGGCTACATCCCTGCCATCAGGGCGGCGCAGATGGGTGCGAAGGTCGCCCTGACAGAAGAGGAAGACCTCGGAGGAACCTGTCTGAACAGGGGTTGCATCCCCACCAAGACGCTCGCTGCGACTGCGGACCTGCTGCATGCCGCAAGGAACGCAGGCAGGATGGGTCTGAAGGGCTCTCTCGAACTCGACTTCGCCTCGGCTGCCAGGAGGAGAGACCTTGTCGTGACCAGGCTGAGGAAGGGCATCGAGGCCAGGCTGGCCGGCCTCGGTGTGGCGATTCTCAGGGGGAGGGCGTCCATCTCCGCTCCCGACGCGGTCGTCGTCGACGGCGAAACCTGCTCCACTTCGAACATCCTCGTGGCGACAGGCTCCCTTCCCGCCTTCCCCGGCCCCCTGAGGGTCGAAGGAGCCCTCTCGAGCACCGAGGTGCTCGCCTGGAAGGAGCTCCCGGGCTCTCTCGTGATCGTCGGAGGCGGCGTCGTCGGATGCGAGTTCGCATCCATCCTCGGCATCTTCGGCGTCTCGGTTACCGTTCTCGAGATGATGGACGACATCCTCCCCGGGATCGACCGGGATATCTCCGGGGTGGTGAGGAATTCGCTCTCCCGTGCCGGGGTGAAGATCATGACCGGGGTGGCGGCCTCCGAAGCCGAGGTGTCGCCCGGCAAGGCGAAAGTGGTGCTTGCAGACGGGTCCTCCGTCGAGGCGGAAGCGCTGCTCGTCGCGGCGGGCAGAGTACCCAGGCTGGACCTCCAGGGGCTTTCCGAATGCGGTGTTGAATTCGACAGGAAGGGTATCCACGTCGATTCCCGCCTTCGGACGAGCGTCCGGGGCATCTATGCCGCCGGGGACGTCACTGGACTGTGGCAGCTCGCCCACGCTGGAAGCGCCCAGGGCCTGGCCGCGGTGGAGGGAATCTTCGGGAGCGCCGGTGCCCGCCCCGCTCCGGATCCCGACCTCATGCCCGCCTGTGTTTTCACCTCGCCGGAGATAGCCCAGGTGGGCCCCGGCGAGGAGGAGTGGAACAGGAGGGGTGTCCCCGTCGAGGTCAGGAAGGCGAAGTACGTTTCGAACGGTCGTGCAATGGGGCTGGGCGAGACCGAAGGAGTGGTGAAGCTTATCGCCTCCGCCGCCGACGGGAGGCTTGTCGGCGTGCAGATGGTGGGAAGGGATGCGAGCAGCCTCATAGGGGAGGCCCTCGTCGCAGTCAGCCAGGGCCTGGAGGCATCCAGGCTCGGGGAGATGATCCATCCCCATCCCACTCTTACCGAACTCTTCATGGAAGCCGGGGAGGATTACGGCCTCGGATCGATCCATGGCTGACGCCTCCGCCCGCATGGAACTCCTTCTCGATACTGTCAGGAGGCTCCGGGCTCCTGGAGGATGCGAGTGGGATCGCAGCCAGACGGTCGCATCCCTCCGCCCCTTTCTCCTCGAGGAAGCCTACGAAGTGGCCGAAGCTGCCGAAAAAGGAGACTGGGAAGCACTCCGGATCGAACTGGGCGACCTCCTGCTCCACATCGTGATGGATGCGGGCATAGCCGAGGAGGAGGGCCGCTTCGACCTGGCCGACGTCGCGGATGGAATACGCGAGAAGCTCGTCAGGAGGCACCCCCATGTCTTCGGGAGCAGGGCGGACCTCTCTCCCGGCGACGTGGAGAGACAGTGGGAGAGGATCAAGTCAGGAGAGAAGCGCGATGAAGGATTCTTCGCATCACTGCCCCGTTCGATGCCCGCGCTGCAGATGGCCTGGAGGGTCCAGCAGCGTGCCTCGGATGTCGGCAGCATCCTCCCCGACCCACGGGAATCCAGCGAGCGATCCTGCGCTTCGATGGAGCGTCTCGCCTGCGGTAACGTCGGTCCGGGCGGGATCGGAGACGAGATCGGCAGGCTCCTTTTCCTGGTCGTCAACATTTCCAGGCAGTCCGGGATCGAGCCGGAAGCCGCACTCAAAAATGCCTGCCGCGCCTTCATGGCCGGCCTGGAGGAGTCCCCCCCCGATTTCACGGAACCGGGGGCGTCAGAATGTGTTGTTCCTGTGACAGGTCCACCCATCAAGAGAGAGAGGTTCGCGTGAGGTACCTTCTTTTCTGCCTCGCCATCGCTGCAGCGGCTTCTGCCGGGATCGTGACGCCCAGGCTGGCCGAGCAGATGGTCCAGACCAGATCCGACCAGACGATCGACATCTTCGTCAAGCCGGTTGGCGATGCCGACTGCGAATACATCGCACAGGCGACCATCGGCTTCGACAGGGCGGCGCGCAGGAATTTCGCCGTCGAGGTTTTCAAGAGCGTCGCTCTCGAGACCCAGCAGCCGATCCTCGAAGTCCTGAAGGCTTATCCCGAGCTGTCCGTGACGGGGCTCGGCACCAACTGGCTCGCGAACTTCATCACCTGCAGCGCCACGCCTGAAGCCATCAGGGAGATCGCCTCGCTCGACTTCGTAGCATGGGTAGATCTCAGGCCCGCGATGACCCCCTACATCGAGCCCATAGATGTTCGTCCCGCAAACCCGGGCGAGCTGTCCAGAGCGAATGCCTGGGGTGTCGACAAGATAGGCGCCCCGGATGTCTGGACCCTCGGCTTCGACGGCGACAGCATCGTTGTCGCCGTGATCGACACCGGCGTGAACTACAACCATGTCGATCTCGCGACCCACATGTGGCATGACACGCCGGCCGGTCTACATTACGGCTGGGACATCGGAGCCGGCGACTCCGACCCGATGGACGAGTCCGGTCACGGGACGCACTGTGCGGGCTCGGTCGCAAGCAACGGGATCGCCGGGACCACGTGCGGAGTCGCTCCCGGAGCCTTCATCATGGCCGTGAAGGTCCGGACCGACGTCGGCACGGGCTCCGAGGAGAACGTGATGGACGGTTTCGAGTGGGCCGTCGAGCACGGTGCGGACGTCCTCAGCACCTCCCTCGGCTACATACCCGCCTGGAACCCCCAGAGAGCCCTCTGGCGCACAGCCGAGGAGAACATCCTGGCTGCAGGCATCCCGCACAGCATAGCTGCGGGCAACGAGGGTCCCGGGGCATCCTCCCTCCGCACCCCCGGCGACTGCCCTCCCCCCTGGCTCCATCCCGACCAGATCGCCCAGGGCGGCCTCTCGGCCTGCATCAGTGTAGGCGCGACAGACAGCAACGACGCCATCGCGAGTTTCTCGAGCCACGGCCCGGCGCTCTGGGAGACCATCGCCCCCTGGTTCGACTATGACGACACCGCCCCCAACGCCGGCCTGCTGCGTCCGGACGTCTCGGCGCCCGGCGTGGACATCGTCAGCTGCAACTATTCCAACCCCGCCGGCTACACGACGATGAGCGGCACGTCCATGGCCACGCCTCACAACGCCGGCCTGATGGCGCTCATACTCGACGCGAACCCCGCCCTCAGCCCCGCCCAGATCGACGAGATCCTCGAGACCACCGCGCTCGATCTCGGAGCTGCAGGCAAGGAGAACACGTACGGGTCCGGCCGCATCCAGGCGCTGGAAGCAGTACAGGCTGCGCTGCTCGTAGGCATAGGTGACGAATCGGGCGGCGGCTCCGCCGGCCCGGGCATGATCCTGTCCACCATGCTGCCCAACCCCGTCGCCTCCTTCGGCGTCTTCAGCCTCTACGTCGGAACGCCCGGCAACGTGAACGTCTTCATGTACGACCTCCAGGGCAGGCAGGTCGGCCTCCTCCACTCAGGCGAGCTGGCCGGCGGCAGCCATACCCTCGACTTCACGCTTCCTGCGGGCCTCGGGAACGGAGTCTACTTCCTCAGGGCGGTAGGTGAAGGCACCTCCGCCTCCAGCAGGTTCACAGTACTGCGATAAGTTTCGAACACGGAAGAACGGCGCCCGGCTCCTGCCGGGCGCCGTCTGCGAAAGAGGCTGGATGGACTGGAAGCTCTTCTTCACGGTCTTCGGGACCGTGTTCCTTGCGGAGATCGGAGACAAGACGCAGCTCGCCACGATGCTGTACGCAGCCGGTGGAGGGGGCAGGGTCTCGGTCTTCCTCGGCTCCGCCGCCGCGCTGGTCCTCGCATCGGCGATAGGTGTCCTCGCCGGGGCCGCACTGTCGAAGTTCGTACAGGGGCGGACCCTCTCCACGATTGCCGGAATCGGTTTCCTGGCGGTCGGAGTCTGGGTGCTGGTCAGGCACTGATCCGGTCCGGGTTGTTCCAGCGATTCCGGGAGCTAATGTTAGCCCATCAGGCGCCGGGGGAGACGGTCCGGGTCCAGGGGTTTCCCGGATCTTCGGCGGATATCGCATGAATTCGCGCAGCTGCGCTTTCGCACGACGACGGAGGAAGACATGACAAACCCATGGTTCTGGCTTGCGCCGATCGGGTCGATTCTTGCCCTGGTCTTCGCCTTCATCTTCTACAGGAGCATGATCAGCCAGAGCGAGGGTACTCCCAGGATGGCCTCCATCGCCCTGGCGGTGCGCAAGGGGGCGATGGCCTACCTCAGGCAGCAGTACAAGGTCGTGCTGCTGGTCTTCCTGGTTCTTACGGGCCTGTTCGCATTCATGGCCTACGTCCTGGACGTCCAGAACCATTGGGTCCCGTTCGCATTCATCACCGGAGGCCTCTTTTCGGGTCTTGCCGGCTTCATCGGGATGAAGACCGCGACCTATGCCTCCGCAAGGACCGCCCATGCCGCGATGCAGTCCCTCGACCGCGGCCTCAGGCTGGCCTTCAGGAGCGGCGCGGTGATGGGTCTTGTCGTCGTCGGACTGGCCCTCCTCGACATCTCCGTATGGTACCTGATCCTCAACCACTTCTATCCTGTCTCCGAGGGTTCGCACTCCCTGATGATAATCACCACCACGATGCTCACATTCGGGATGGGCGCCTCGACGCAGGCCCTGTTCGCACGCGTCGGAGGAGGCATCTTCACCAAGGCCGCCGATGTGGGCGCTGATCTGGTCGGCAAGATCGAGGCCGGCATCCCCGAGGACGACCCCAGGAACCCCGCAACTATCGCGGACAACGTCGGAGACAACGTCGGTGATGTAGCTGGCATGGGGGCCGACCTCTACGAATCCTACTGCGGAGCCATCCTCGCCACGGCCGCCCTCGGTGCGACCGCATTCGCGGCCTCCACGGGACCGATACAGATGAGCGGCGTCATAGCCCCTATGGTCATAGCCGGCATCGGCTCGGTGCTTTCGGTACTCGGGATCCTGCTCGTGCGGACCCGTGAGGGAGCCAGCCAGAAACAGCTCCTCGGCGCTCTCGGCCGGGGCGTGAATGCGAGCTCCATACTCATCGTTGTCGCATCAGCCGTTGCCCTGAACCTGCTCGGCCTCCCCAACGCCTGGGGGATCTGGGGTTCCGTTGTCACCGGCCTGATCGTCGGGATCGTGATCGGCAAGGTCACCGAGTACTTCACGTCGCAGGGCTACCGTCCCACAAGGGCCATTGCCGAGCATGCCCTCACAGGCCCCGCGACCGTGATCATCTCCGGAGTCGGCACCGGCCTCATCTCGACAGCCGTGCCGGTTCTGATGGTCTCCATCGGAACGGTCATGTCCTTCCTCTTCGCTTCCGGATTCGACTTCGCGAACCTCTCGATGGGTCTCTACGGCATCGGCATCGCGGCGGTAGGCATGCTCTCGACCCTCGGGATAACCCTGGCCACCGACGCTTACGGCCCCATCGCGGACAACGCCGGCGGGAACGCCCAGATGGCCGGCCTGGACAGGGAGGTCAGGGAGAGGACCGACGCCCTTGACTCTCTCGGGAATACGACTGCCGCGACAGGCAAGGGCTTTGCGATAGGATCCGCCGCCCTGACCGCCCTGGCCCTCCTCGCAGCATACCTGGACGAGATCAGGATCGCGCTCGAACGGGCCGGAGTGGAATTCATCGAAGTAGGCGGCAACGCGATCGCTCTGGCTTCCGCCTCGCTGACGGACCTGATGAGCTACTTCAACATCACGATACTGAACCCGATCGTGCTGTCGGGCATCTTCATAGGATCGATGATGGCCTTCCTCTTCTGCGGCCTCACCATGCAGGCCGTGGGCAGGGCGGCCGGGCGGATGGTCGAGGAGGTACGGCGGCAGTTCAGGGAGAAGCCCGGCATCATCGCCGGGACGGACGAGCCCGATTATGCAAGCTGCGTGGAGATATCGACCCGGGGCGCCCAGCGGGAGATGATCCTCCCCGCCTCGCTCGCGATAGCCGTGCCCGTCCTTACGGGGCTCCTCCTCGGGGTCGGCGGCGTCGTCGGACTGCTCGTCGGCGGGACCTCCTCCGGTTTCGTGCTGGCGATCTTCCTCGCCAACACGGGAGGTGCGTGGGACAACGCCAAGAAGTACATCGAGGAGGGCAACCTCGGCGGAAAAGGGTCCGACGCCCACCATGCCGCCGTGATCGGCGACACCGTCGGGGATCCCTTCAAGGACACCTCGGGACCGAGCCTCAACATCCTCATCAAGCTCATGAGCATGGTCTCGATCGTCATGGCGGGTCTGACGATAACGTTCCACCTGCTCTAGACCTGCACCGGCCGAAGACAGCGAAGGGGCGGCCCTGCCGCCCCTTCTTTTCAGACCTGCCCCGATGTTCCCGGCTTCAGTTCGTCCCCATGTAATCCATGAGCGTCTCCCTCAGGCCGGGAATGCCGTTGAGGACGGTCAGCCCCAGGACGAAGGACACGATCCATACCACGACGGCTATCAGGGTGAAGATCAGCATGGCTCTGCTGAGGTTGCGTTTGTTGAGGTTGGTCGAGCCTCCGAAGGCCCAGGCGATGAGCAGGACGAGATTCACCACCGGGATGCCGAGCAGCAGCATTGTCGTGAAGAACTCGGATGTGGACAGCGGCCTCTCTCTGTCGTCGTTCAAGCGGGACACTCTCCTTTCGGCAGGCCCTATCCGATCAGTGCGTCAGGAGGACCACGCGGTGGCTCTCGACCGGCACGGAGTCCAGGACGAGAGTGACGAAGTACAGTCCGGGCGGGAGGTCCTCTCCGAGGCGCCCTGCTGAAGCGCCTTCGGCGACCGGACAGGAATCTGCGATCCTACCGGCGGCGTCACGGATCGTGACCGATGCCCCGGCGCCTCCGGGCAGGGCGTCCGGGAGCGTGAACCCGATCCCGTCGTGGCAGGGGTTCGCGGTAAGGAGGAGCAGGCATCCGTGACCGTCTCCCGGTCCGGCCGAAAGGCCGAGCGGGTGGAATCTCGCTGCGTCGAAGGCGATCCTCTGACCGCCCTGGCCGTTGAAGTCGCCAAGATAGAGGGAGTCCCCGGGCTGGAGCGGGAAAGTCCCGAGTACGGCCCATTCGTTCGAGAAATCTCCCTGGTCCAGGGTAACCGTCTCGGTCCCGCCGGGGGTGGAGAGCCTGTAGAGTCCGACCGCATCGGCATAGAGCGGCGGGATGAACACGGAAACCTCGTAGTCCCCGGCCCATGGGAGGACCGGCTTCCATTTGGCGAAGCACGTGTCGGGCGGCGATGCCGTCGCCCAGGTCCACCAGAAGCCGCCGTCCCATCCGGAGGCCTCCTCGTGCCAGAACTGGCAGGGGCCGAGTTTCTGGAAGCCCATACTGAGATCGTCGACCAGAGTGTCCGGTTCGCACCGGACCTCGTGCCTTGCGTAGAAAAGCTGGTTGACCGCTCCGATCTCCAGATGGCCGTTGTTGTAGCCGGGCCAGTCGTACAGGCAGGCCTTCCCCGAGGGGTATCGCCAGCTCTGGCCCCATCCCGTCAGGTTGGCGTCCCCGTATGGGTCGTTGACCACGACGGTCCTGTCGGCGTAGTAGCCTGTGAACAGGATGATGTGCCCGTATGTCCCGCCGGAGTAGTAGATGGTGCTGGAGCAGACGACGGGCTGCTGCTCCAGGAGCTCCGAAGTGAGAGCGCTCCATGACGTTCCCGCCCATCCGGACTCCAGGCCGGACTGCTCCAGGAAAAGGCACATGTAGTTCCAGTAGGCTCCTCCGGCATCCCGGCAGATGAACCCGTGTGCTCCGTCGACCCACACGTCCCCCGGGGAGAGTCCCGGGATGTCGTAGGTGTATCCCAGGAAGGTGAACTCCTCGGGGATGTAGCGCCCCCAGCTGCTCCAGTGGCCCGGTGCGGGAGAGGAGCACCAGATCGAGTCCGGTGTCAGCCTGTCGTAGTACTGGGCCGCCATGATGCAGGAGGACGGGCCGCAGGACCAGGAGCCGTTGAACCAGTCCGGGGAGTCCCATCTCTGGTGCATCCAGGGGACGTCGATCTCGGCCTCCGGCGCCCGCCCGGGCGGGGCGGGGATCGGATTCCGGGGCGGGGAAGACGAGCCTCGCACCATTCAGACCTGTTCCCGTCAGCTCGCCGGTCCCCGGGTCGGTCCAGACAATGCCTCCCCCCGGTATGGAGAAGGGCCTGCATGCGTCGGCCGCCTCCGGCGAGACAAGCGTCTCGTTCCCGTAACGGTCGATCGAGACGCACGACCAGAATCCCCCGGGACGGGGGGACGGCCTGGACGCCAGTATCGATCCGTCATCGAGAAGGACGGGCCAGTTCGCATCCTCGACCTCGATAAGGACGGTACGCGAGGCCTGATCGACCAGCCTTGCCGAGCCGTCCACCATCCTGGCCATGGCGAGACCGGGACAGATCGAGACGCCGGCCGTCCCCTCGAAGATGCGTTCGCTCTCATGGCCGTCGATCGTGACCGAGAGGGCTCCCTGGCCGTCCACGAACCAGAGCGAGCCGTCATCCGCGATGCATGCGGAGGGTGCAAGGGCTGCGGATTCCCACAGGCCGGTCTCCGCCATGCCTGCCCCGACCCTGTGGGTGCCTTCCGTATCAGAGAAAAGGAAACCCCCTGGTGCGGGGAAGGGCCCGCACAGGGTCTCCCGTTCCACGACCACCGACGACCGGGTTCCGTCGAAAGAGACGATGCGCTGCGAAGGGCCGGGGCACTCCTTGAAGAAAACCTCCCCGCCAGCTGCTACCACGTTCCTCCCGGCGCCGGGGGAGAGGGAGATGACGCGCATGGAGGAGCCGTCCCAGAGCGCCAGCCCTCGATCCGTGCCTGTGGTCAGGAGGAGGAAGCCCTCTCCCGCAGAGACGGCGCGGGTCATCCCCGCGGGATCGCCCTCCATCCTGGAGGCATCCTGCCCGTTCGCGATCATGACTGAGACGAGCATTGCCAGAGCCAGGTTCATCCTGTTCCGTTTCCGTGTGGGGCTCAGGCCCTGAAGTAATCCTCCAGCACAAGCCGGCCGCCGCACAGTCCGCTTCATCCGTCCGGGTCCGGAGCCAATCCAGCGAGTCGATCCCGGAGAATCTTCCTCTTGGTATGATGCGTACTCCCCTCCAGCCGAAGCAAGCCATCTCAATTCCTGTGCGCAGGAGGACGGCGACCGGGCAGGGTCATATTTGGCTCTGAGCGCTTTGCTCATCCCTACGAGGCGGCATTCCTGCTCAGCGTCCCCAGCCTACGACACGTCGCGGGATTCCTGGTGCTTGTCTGACCGGGAGCCGATCCTGCATGATCATGCGAGTTGTTGACCATGGCGCTGCGTCCTACCCGGACGTTGTGTCGATGAGGGCATCTCACGGCGCAGAAAAGGATGCAATGCACTTCGACGACAAGTACAGGCGGATCGGCAGAGCGATATCGGCAGGCCTGGGTCTGCTTCTTCTGGCTTCGGCCGTTCTCGCCGATGTTACGGGTCTGAGCGGAACGGGAGCGGGCCGTGGACAGCTCATCCTCGCCGCATCAGGGTTGCTGCTCATCATCCTGTCCATCTTCAGGGACCCTGCTCGGGCATACAGGACGGCAGCGGTCCTGCTGTTGAACACTCTCGTACTTGCGGTCGTGCTCGAGCTTGCGGCGACTGGCATCTACAGGCTGAGGGCGGGTGCAACTCACCGCATGTCCGGGAGCAGGGCTGATCCTGATCGGCCTATTGCGGAATTGATGCGGGCAAACTACGCGATGTACGTGGTCTGGAGAGAACTCCCTCACACTGCACCCGATTTCACCATCGGGGAGGACCGGAGACGGATAGTCACCGGAGCGTCGGAGGATCCCGACGCATACGAGGTGTTCATGTTCGGCGGCTCCACCATGATCGGATGGTGCGTGCCCGACAGCCTGACAATCCCGTCGATCATGCAGAGGCGCCTGTCTTCCTCGATGTCAGTGCCCGTCCGTGTCGTGAACTTCGGGCAGCAGGCCTTCGTGAGCACTCAGGAGCTCATCGAGCTCGAGCTCCAGCTCCAGGATGGCCGGAGACCTGATCTGGTCGTCTTCTATGACGGGATCAACGACACCTTCGCCGCCCTGCAGACAGGGATACCCGGCGCCCACCAGAACCTGGACGACATCGCAGGCAGGTTCGCCGGGAGTGAGAGCGTCATTTCCTTCTGGGAGGCTCTGGCTGGGAGGAGCAACCTTGTCGGTCTGGCGAGGGAGTTGATCGATAAGGGGGGCGCCGTCGATTCCCTCCCGACACTGACCGGAGGAGGGATCGAGACTGATTTCGAGAGTCTTTCCGCCGGGATCGTCTCCGTCTATGCTGAGAACTGCCGCATGGCGACAGCACTCGGTGCAGAGTACGGATTCGAGTGCGCCTTCTTCTGGCAGCCCTACCTCGGGAGCGGGGAGGGAGCCGGGGCGCAACCGGGAGTCGAGGAGCGGGTCGAGGAGGTCATGGACGAAGCCCTCTCCTCCCTGCTGGAGGCGACCTACTCCAGAGCTTCGGGTCTCGAGACGTCGATCCCCGGCTTCGAGGATATCTCAGGATGCCTCGACGGATGTACCGGCGAGCCTTTCGCGTTCTGTGACTTCTGTCACATCGACGCGGAAGGGAATACCGTCGTCGCGGAGACCATGATCGAGTCGCTTCTGTCCGCTGGAGCAATCCCGGACTCGCTCCTGAGGGATTCCTTCTCGAGTGCCCCGGAACGCTGACGCATCGCGCCCGGAATCCCGGGCCGCTTGACAAGCGGGCGGACCGAGGTAAATCTAACCCTCGTCTTTCCAAGGAGGTCGATGTGCCGGGTGGCGGTTTCCTCTCCCGCTTGGGCGTGATCGGGGAGCTCCTGTCCTTCCTCTGGAGCAGGAAGCTCTACTGGATGATACCCCTCGTCCTTGTGCTGGTGCTGATCGCGGGGCTGCTGATATTCGCCCAGGGTTCGGCCGTGGCTCCGTTCATCTACACGCTTTTCTAGGGGGATCATGCACCCACTCGTAACGATTCTCCTCTCGCTCGCGGGATGGTCCGCCGGTGCGGCAGCCTGGACGAAGAGGAAGCTGCCCGTGCCCTGCGCCTTCGACCTCCTTGGAGTGCCCATCCTCTGTTGTCTGCAGTTCCTCCTCCCCGGATACGAGCCCGGGCATCTCATGTCCGCATCCGTATCCCTGGCGTCGGGTTTCCTCCTGGGCAGCCTGTCCGGCAGGGCTTTCGGCAACCGGTATCCGGCGGCGCGGCGTGAGAGCCGGGAAGCGGCGGCCGGCGGTCCTGCCCGGAAAGCCCTGGCCGCCTGGAAGGGATTCGCCCACCGGATGGGCGGCTTCCAGGGGCGGATGCTCCTGGGCTTCTTCTACTATTCGGTATTCGCCCCGTTCGGGCTCCTCCTGCGACTGTCAGGGAATCCGATGGGAAACAGGTCTCCTGAAACCGGATGGGCGCCACGACCCCAGACGAGCAGGTCCGGGGACGAATGCCTCAGGCAGTTCTGAAAGGCGGCCGATGCACATACTCGGGATAAGCTGCTACTATCACGACTCGGCCGCGGCGCTCCTCTCGGACGGCAGGCTCGTTGCCGCCGCGCAGGAGGAGCGGTTCAGCAGGATAAAGACGGACGAGTCGTTCCCGTCGCGGTCGATCGCCTTCTGCCTCGCCAGGGCCGGCATCGAAGCTCGTGATCTCGACTGTGTGGTCTTCTACGAGAAGCCCCTGGTCAAGTTCGAGAGGATACTGACCACCTCGCTCGCGACCTTCCCTCGTTCCAGGAAGAGCTTCACGGAGGCGATGGTGAACTGGTTCGACCAGAAGCTCTGGATAAAATCCCACATCCAGAAGGAGCTGGGCGTCGAGCCGTCGAAGATAATGTTCGTGGACCACCACCTGGCTCATGCCGCGAGCGCGCTCTTCGCGAGCCCGTTCGAGGACGGGGACACGGCCCTGCTGACGCTGGACGGCGTCGGGGAATGGACTACGACCGCCTCCGGGGTGGGCCGCAACTCCCGGACGCAGGGCTGTGGCAGCTGGATCAGGCTCGATCGCGAGCACAGGTTCCCGCACTCGATCGGACTGCTCTACTCGGCATTCACCGCATTCCTCGGCTTTCAGGTGAACGAGGGGGAGTACAAGGTCATGGGCATGGCGCCCTACGGGGAGCCGCGATACAGGGATGCCATACTGGACAGGGTCGTGAAGGTCCACGGAGACGGCAGCTTCACCCTGGACATGGACTACTTCGAATACCACAGATCGGCGGAGAGGAGCTTCGGCAGGAAGCTGGTCGACCTCCTCGGGGAGCCGAGGAACCCCGAGGCGCCGTTCGTCACGACGATGACGGATCCGGGCAGGGTCAGCCCCTCGGATCCGGGAGTCGCGAGCAGCCAGAAGTACGCCGACATCGCCGCCAGCATCCAGAAGGTCACCGAGGAGATCATCCTTGGCCTCGCGAGGCAGCTTCGAAAAGACACGGGGGCGCGGAATCTATGCATGGCTGGTGGCGTCGCGCTCAACTCGGTCGCCAACGGCATAGTCCAGAGGGAGGCCGGCTTCGACGAGGTCTTCATCCAACCCGCCGCAGGCGATGCAGGCGGGGCGCTCGGAGCCGCCCTGTACGCCTGGCAGGTGATTTTCGGCAGACCCGGAGCCTTCCTGATGGAGCATGCGTACTGGGGCGAGGAGTATGGAGATGCGGAAACTCAAAGCGTGCTCCGCGAATCCGGACTCCCCTTCGAGACGATGAGCGAGGATGCTCTGCTGGACAGGACCGTCGATGCGATGATCGCAGGATCGGTTGTCGGGTTCCATCAGGGCAGGTTCGAATGGGGGCCGAGGGCCCTCGGGAACCGCTCGATCCTGGCCGATCCCCGTGATTCGGCGATGAAGGACATCATCAACCGCAAGATCAAGTTCAGGGAACCCTTCCGCCCCTTCGCCCCCGCGGTCGCCGAAGAGGATGCCCCCGTCTACTTCGAGGGATTCGACCAGTCGAAGCTTAACTATCCGGCCCGCTTCATGCTGACCGTGCATCCCTGGAGGCAGGAGTACGCCGATCTTGCTCCTGCAGTGAACCACATGGGCACCGGGAGGCTCCAGACCGTTCGCAGGGAGTGGAATCCCAGATACCACGAGGTCATCCGGAGGTTCGGACAGGCGACGGGTGCCCGGGTCCTGGTGAACACGAGTTTCAACCTGAGAGGCGAGCCCATCGTCAGCAGCCCGTCCGACGCACTCAGGACCTTCATGGCCAGCGGGATAGACAATCTCGCCATGGGAGATTGCTGGGTCTCCAAGTAGGCTCTCGCGCAACAGGTTCCTGGGCTGTTCCTCCGGCGGGACGGCAGCTTCTGCCTCCCTCCTGCCCTGGTAGCCTTCATCACCCCCCCGGGCTGTCTTCCGGACCCCCCGCCTGCGCGGCATGCCGCCTGAAACGAAGGCTAGACCCGGGCGTTCCGGAGGATTAGTTTATCCGGACTGGATTCCGGTCAACCTTCACGGCTCCCGGGGGGGGAATGAGCGAGAACTGGATCGATCTTCTGGGCAGGGACCTGGAGAAGTTCTCCTCGCCGGATACCGCTTCGAAGCCCACCATCCACCTCGTTCCCGGTGAAAGGCGCGAGGTCGCCATACTGTTCCTCGATCTCGCGGGCTTCACCGCGCTGTCCGAGAATCTGGACCACGAGGAGCTCCACAGGATATCGACAGGGGTCATGCGTGCGCTGTCCTCCGCAGTCGAATCGAGCGGCGGGATCGTCGACAAGTTCGAGGGTGACAGGATGATGGCCCTGTTCGGCGCCACCGTATGCCGCGACAACGACTGCGCGAGGGCCGTGGGCTGCGCCCTCAGACTCATAGAGACACTGGAGGAGATCAGTTCCGTGATGGAGAAGCACGGCTTCAGGATCTCCGGCAGGGTCGGGCTGAACTTCGGCCCGGTGACCGTCGCACCCGACCCCTCCGGACACATCACGGCTCTCGGCGACGAGGTCAATGTAGCCTCCCGGCTCGAACAGGCGGCCGATACCGGAACCGCCCTGGCCACAGCCCGCGTCCGGGAGGAGTGCGGTGACCTCTTCGAATGGGAGGATCTCGGCGAGATGATGATCCGGGGCCGGGTGAAGCCCGTCAGGACCTACCGTATCGACGGTCCCGGCCGCCTGCAGACGGCGCGCATCAGGAAGGCATCCAGGCTGCCCGAGCCATCCCTGAAGGGACGCGCAGGCGAGATAGTGGATTTCCTGCAGTTCCTGCACGATATCCCGGACCCTCCGCTCAACCCCCGGGGGGGACCCAGGCACAGGATCTGCATGATCACCGGAGAGGCGGGCTCGGGCAAGAGCAGGCTGCTCCGGGAGTTCATCTCCACGGTCCAGAGGGAGCTGCCGGGAACCGTCGTGCTGGAGGGCAGGGTATTCCCGTTCGGAGCCAGGCCCTTCTCATACTGGACATCCCTCCTGACCAACCATGCCGCGGCAGCCGTCCGGTCGGGCGAACCGGAACAGCCGCCCCTCCTCGGCCTGCTGAAGGGGAGCGCCGGCGAAGCCGCGCTTTCCCAGAAGGAGATCAACCAGGAGGTGCGGGATTTCGTGCTGCAGGTAGCCAGGACTGCCGGATCGGTTCTGCTGGTGGTCGACGACTGCCAGTGG
Source organism: Candidatus Fermentibacterota bacterium (assembly GCA_963718745.1). GTDB lineage: Bacteria > Fermentibacterota > Fermentibacteria > Fermentibacterales > Fermentibacteraceae > Fermentibacter. The sequence continues at coordinate 2,033,616 of OY970370.1, forward strand.
ATGGACCAGGCATCCATGGATGCTCTCGAATTCACCCTCGCGAATTGCGACACCCCTGCACCTCTGCTGCTGCTCTGCGCAGGCCGCAGATCCGACGAATCCGACGGCAGGAGACCCGCGATCCACGAGAACTATGCCGACTCCCGCAGGATCGAAGTGGGAACGATGACGGAGGGCGAGATCTGCTCGATTCTCGCATCCATGCTCGACTACGATTCGCCCGAGGAGCTCGCGCCGGATCTCAGGCGATTCATAATCCGTCGCTCGGGGTGCAATCCGAGGTTCGCCCGCGAGATACTCCTGGACATGATCGAGACCGGGGTGATGGAGGAGACCGGCGGCGGCTGGCTCCTTCGGACGTCTCCCGAAGAGGGCAGGATCCCTTCCTCCCTGTCCGGAGCGGTCAGGTCCAGGATCGACAGGCTGCCTCCCAGGCTGAGGAAGGCTCTCCAGATATCGGCCGTCCTGGGTTTCGAGTTCCCTGCAGACCTCTACCGCCGGACCGCCGCGAGGCTCGGTCAGCCGGAATCCAGCGAGGACCTGCACGATCTGGTGCAGCTCGGCATCCTCTCGAGCCAGACTGCCGACGGCGTCGAGACCGTGACCTCGAATGACGAACTCTCGATGAAGGCCGCCTACGACGGTCTGCTCTTCCAGAACAGGATCCTGGTCCACAGATGCGCTGCGGAAGCGCTGGTATCCACTCCCGAACTGCGTCACGGAGAGTCGGGGATGATCGCCCGGCACCTGTCCAGGGCGGGAGATCTTGACGAAGCCGCCCGGTGGGCGGTTCGGGCAGCTCTGGAGGCATCCGGGGCATCGCAGGGGAGGAGTGCGGCCCAGTGGGCCTCGAGCGCTCTCAAGTGGCTGGAGAACCTTCCCTCGGGTGAGGAGAGGACAACCCTCGTGCTGGAGGCGCTCAGGATACTCCGCCATTCCTTCACCAGCATAGGCGAGTTCGAAGGGCTGGAGGAAGCTCTGCAGGAGGAGACCCGTCTCTCGCGGGAGCTCGAGATGCCGGGCAGGACAGGGAAGGCGCTGCAGATCCTGTGCAGGCTCAAGAGCTTCCAGGGGAAAGTCGCGGAGGCGGGTGCGCTGGCCGAGGAGGGTCTGGCGGCCGCGTCCGTGGCCGGAGACGAAGAACTCCGCGGCGTGCTGCTAACCGAGAAGGCCCTTCTCATGATGCGTACAGGGAGGGTCCGGGAGGCCGGGTCCGTGCTGCAGGAGGCCTATCTCATCCTGGAGAAGGCGGGCAGGATCGATGCCACCTCCCAGGTACTCAGCAATCTGGCGAGTTCTCTGATAAGCGTCGGCGACCTCGAGGGAGCCCGCCCCTATCTCGACAAGGCTCTCTCCCTGGTGAAGGGGAGCCGCTTCAGGTCTGCGGAGGCCAGTACGCTCGCGAACCTGGGGCTCCTGGACGGCATGTCCGGTCGTCTCGAGGATGCCGTCGAGAAACTGCGTTCCGCGCTCGAGATACAGGAACTCACCGGAGACCGCAGGGACCAGGGAGTGACCCTGAACAATCTCGGGAAATGCCTCATCGAGCTGGGCGACTACGAAGGAGCAAAGCGCATACTCCGGCAGGCTCTCCTCATCCACAGGGAGACGGGCAAGCACATCAACGAGGCCAACTCCCTCGAGAACCTCGGCTGCATCTTCCTGCGGGACGGAGATCTGAACCGGGCCCGCCTGCATCTGGAGGACTCGCTCCGGATATATGAATCCTCGAGATACCCGTTCGGCTGCATAAGCTCACGCGCTTCGCTCGGAATGGTGGAGGCCGAGGCAGGCTCCATCGATGTCGCGCTCGAGCACTACAACGCCGCCTTCTCAGTAACGGTGGAGATGAGGATCGCCAGTCCGGCTGCGGAATCCCTCAAGGACCTGAGGGATCTGCTCATCAAGAAGGGCGTTTCCGAATCATCCATCCCGCTCCCCCCCGGATGGTCGTCGGACTGACCCCGGCGCCGCCGTCGGGCATGTGTGGCGGATGACGACCATCCCGTTCCCCCCTCGGATGGCCGTCGGACTGACTCCGGAATCCGCAAGAATAGTGAACCACATTTCCGCGTGAACGCGTATGCTCCTTCCGCCCGGTGCATGGGCGGAGGGGGGATGGATGCGTGAAGGAGAGCACCGACAGGGACTACCGCGGCCGGATGCTGGCGGTTCTCGGGTACATAGAGTCCGGCATGGACGGGGACATGACCCTGGAGGACATCGCCGCGGTGGCTTCCTTCTCGCCATACCACTTCCACAGGGTCTTCAGGGGGGTAGTGGGCGAATCCATCTCAGGCTTCATCAGGAGACTGAGGCTGGAAAGGGCGGCAGGAAGGCTGCTCGAGGGTGACGAGCCGGTCATGGTGATCGCCCTGCGCGCGGGGTACGACTCCAACCAGGCTTTCACGAGAGCCTTCCTTGCATCGTTCGGCGAACCTCCGTCCCGCTTCAGGAGGCTCAGGAAGAGCATTCCCCTGATCCATGCATCTTCGGGGTACCATTACAACTGGAACGAAGGCGTGAGAGTGTTCAACCCTGTGAAGGACGGGAGAGGGATCATGGATGCGAAGACCGTGGAGACGAAGCCGATGAAGGTCCTCTGCGTGAGGCATGTGGGGCCGTACCAGATGATAGGGGAGGCGTTCGAGCGCCTCGACAGGGCGGTGAAGGAGGCCGGGATCGACATCGGCAACTCCCAGTGGCTGGGGATCTACAACGACGATCCGGACCAGGTTCCCGCGGCGGAGCTGAGCTCGGACGCATGCGTCACGGTCGAGGCGTTCCCGGCGCTCGCCGCAGGATCGATCCTGAAGCCGCTGGAGATCCCCGGTGGGCTGCATGCGACCACCAGGCACACCGGGTCCTACTCCGGACTCCATGAAGCGTGGGGCAGGCTGGTCGGCTCGTGGATCCCCTCGAACGGGTACGGGCCGCGCTGCGCACCCTGCTATGAGATCTACGTGAAGGGACACGAGAGTACGCAGGACGAAGCCGAATTCCTCACCGACCTCTACGAGCCGGTGGTGAGGATCTAGGGAAGAGAAACCGCACGGAGGGCTTCGTCCAGGAGATCGGGGCGGCCGACCCGACCCTGGAAGAGCCCTCCGGCTCCCCCTCCCCGGCTCTCCAGGATCCCGGCCAGAAGAGGACCCTTCTCCTTCGCCCATTCGTCGGGTCCGAAGAGGAGGAAGACGATCTGCTCCACGCCTGCGGTGAGAAGCCCCCTGCAGCCGGGGCGGGCGTCCGTGGCCGCCCGGGCTGTCTCCCTGAGGAAGTCCATGTCGCCGTCGGGGCGGTGGAGGCGGAGGATGCCCTCCCCGCCTGCCATCTCCCGCCCGATTCGCGAAGCCAGTTCCTTCCTGGCGGATCGCAGGTTCCTGCTGCAGTCCGAATTCGACTCCCGGAGGTGCGTCACGGCCCGGACGTGTTCGTCGGGCGGGCAGGTGAGGATCCCGGAGATATCCCTCTCGCGCTCCAGGGCGTGAGAGAACCAGTCCAGCGCCCTGTGACCGGCGACGTAGAACACCCTGGTCCCGCCTCGGAGCCGCTCGGTACCGACCAGCTTCACGATCTGGAGCTCGCCTGTGGAGGAGACGTGCGTGCCGCCGCATGTATTCCTGTCCAGTCCATCGATCTCCACGATCCTGACGGACCCCGACAGACCCGCAGGGAGCTTTCTCGAGCGGATCGTCCCCCAGTCGGTGGCGTCCATCTCCTCGAACCTGCAGGTCACCCGGAGGCAGGAACGCACCGCATCGTTGGCCGCTGCCTCCAGGAGTCGGAGCGCGCCCGGGTCCGGATCCGGCACGTCGAGTTCGATGTCGCTGCGCGCGGGACCAAGATGGAAAGCAGTGGTGCGCCATCCGAAGCGCTCCAGGGCCAGGGCGGAGAGCAGGTGCTGTGCCGTGTGCTGCTGCATGTGATCGAACCTTCTCGCGAAATCCACTGCGACCTCGACCGTTCCGGAGACTTCGGACCCGAGGATATGGATGACGTCTCCATCGGCGGTTCTCATGACCGACCTGACGGGGATGCCCGCCACGGAGCCTTCGTCCGCCGGCTGCCCTCCACCCTCCGGATAGAACGGGGTCTGGGAAAGGATTACAGCGAAGAGGCCGCCTTCGACGCGCTCGCAGGAGACGACGGTCGCCGTCAGGCGTGAGAGGCGGGGGTCGAGCTGGGCCTGGAGCGGTTTCAACGACCTGCCGCAGGGCTCCCGGAGGCCCGGTCTCCGGTCAGGGAGAGCAGACCCCGGATGAAGTCCGTCCTCCCGAAGTCCTCCCTGACGAAGGAGCTGTCCACGCCCTCGAGGAGCTTCCCGATCGTCCTGCACGATTCCCGGACGAGGGTCCCCATCTCGTCGACGAGACCCAGATCCATCAGACACAGGGCTTCGTACCAGGATGCCTCGAGGTCTGCGAGCAGGTCATGCGGGGTGAAGAGCGCCCTCGCCTCCCTTATCAGGGACAGCGCGGCGGCCGCCGATTCCTCCGGGGAGTCCGATGCGGCCTGGTATTCGACCACTCCGCTGCAGAAGAGGAGGTCCGCATGGAGTCGCCTCCCCGCCCTGGAGGGGACTCCCACCGGTCCCAGGGAGCCGAGCAGTGCTCTCGCCTGCGCGTGGCTGCCCATCGCGCCCAGGATTCTTGCAGCGTTCATGCTGCAGATCAGGCAGCTCCTGGCGTCTCCCAGCGCGTGGGCCCGTTCGAGGGCGGAGCTGAAGCGCCTGAGGGCGGATTCCTTCTCCCCCCTGTGTATCTCGGCGAGGCCGGTGATTATCTCGGAGTCGACCCCGAGGGCCGGACAGCCGACCTTCTCCGCCAGCCGGGCGGCCTTGTCGGTGTAACTCTCGGCCGATTCGATCTGGTTGAGCGACATGTGAACCGAACCCAGCTCCGCCCAGACTCCGGCCAGTCCCTCCATGTCGCCCGCGGCTCTGGCGATCCTGTCCGCGCGCTTCAGGATACGGTATCGCTCCTCCCAGGAACCGCCGGGGGAGAGGATGCCCGCGAGGGCCGCGAGAGCGCGTACCTGACCCAGCGCATCTCCGCTTCTCTCGGAAAGTTCCGCTGCTTCGAGGCACATGCCAAGCCCGCTTGCGGGGTCGCCGTCCACTGCCAGGATCCTGCCGTATGTCCGGAGGAACTCCGAGCGGAGATGGTTACCACCGAGGCCCTCCATTCCTCCCTCCAGCCAGCCCTCGACGTCGGAGAGGAGGCCGACGGCCATGGCCGTGAAGCCCATCGAGTGCTTGAGGGAGGCGAGGGCCACCCTGCCCGTCATCGCGACTTCAGGGCTCGGGGAGGGGAGGTCCTGCATCCGGTCGAAGCAGGTCTCGGCTGATATGAAGTCACCAGACTCGAGGAGGCAGTTGCCCCGCAGCATCAGGGCGTGGAAGGACTCCTCGGGAGTCGTGACCATGGATGATGCCGTGAGGAAATGCTCCATCGCCGCGGTCCGTCTGCCATGGCGCCTGGCGAGCTCGCCCAGCTCCAGGCATTTCTGCACGAGTCCCGGGGGGGAGGTAGCCGAATCGGCCGCGGTCGAGGTGAAAAGACCGAGCCACTCCTCCCTCTCTCGTCCCGCTGATCGGGCTGCCGCATCGTCCGCGCAGAACAGCAGGTGGTCGAGGGCCATCAGAGGATCGATCCCTCCGAGGTAGCCGATGGCCGCCATCCTCTCCTCGGCGGCATCCTCGGTACGAGTCGAGTGGAAGTCGCCCAACCGTGTCAGCAGGGCCCTCTTCTCGTGTCCCGAAGGCTCGAGGGCCGTACGCACCGCATCGCATGGGAAGAGGAAGTGCGGTGTCCCGATGGCTGCGCTCGTGCGGACCAGCACGCCCTCTCGCAGGGCTTCTTCGAGCAGAACGGAAGCGGCGGCCGGATCGATGTCCGACACGAATGCGGCCTCATCCCGGCTGAAGCTCCACGGTATGACGGAGACGGCGGAGAGCAGCCTGCGGAGCGCGGTTCCAAGAGCGTTCAACCTTGTCACCGCATAGTTCGCCATCCGCATCGCCCTGGGTTTTTCCCCGGGCCTGCCTGCGCCTTCCGGATCGGCGGCGTTCATGAGCAGCCGGACGTGCCTGACGAGTTCTTCGAGGTTCTGAGGATTTCCGCCTCCGACGGCTATGATCGCCTCCTGCTCCTCCAGGCTCAGACCGGAAGCTCTGACGGCCAGGCAGACCAGATCAGCGGAACTCTCCTCCGAAAGGGGAGGCAGCTCGATCCTGTCGGGCTTTGCGAACAGCTCCAGGGTATCCAGCCACTCCGACACGATCGCTGGCAGAGGTGATCTCGCGAGGAGTACCAGGAGGATCCGGGCGTCCTCGTAGCGCCTGGTCATCGAGGCGATCTGTTCGAGATCCTGGGAGCCGGCCATGTGCAGGTCGTCTATCACTATGACGAGAGGAGTCGAGGAGGAGGCGGCCGCGATCCCTGAAACCGGATCTCCGGAACCCGGTTGCATGATCGGATCCTGCGCGTCCCCCGCGGTGAGCGATCGAAGGATGTTCCCCATCAGGCTTCGGGCGTCGGAAATGGTTGTTTCTGCAGGGCTGGTGATCGCCATGCGGCATCCGCGGAAACCGGCGTAATGAGCGAGTTCTCCCGCGAGCCTCGTCTTCCCGATGCCGGCTGCGCCGGTGACGAGAATCACTGAAAGGCCGTTGGATATCGACGAGTCGAGAGCGTCCCTGAGGAGCGCGAGCTGCTCGATCCTGTCGACGAAGTGGTCGAATGAGGGCTCGCCCCCGCCTGTCACGTCGCCTCCCGGGCAGACTGCGATCCTGCCGGAACCCATGGACATGGAGACATCGAGGGATTTGAGGGCTTTCTCCACCACGTGGGCAAGGCTCCTGTCCTGTTCCGAGCTCTCCCCGATCCCCAGGTAGAATGCGGCTTTCAGCCCTTCGGGATACTGTTCGCGCTTGAGTGCGCCGGCCAGCCGGAGTGCCAGGTTCACGGCCTGCGACTTGTTCGTGGAGGGCAGCACCAGCGCGAACATGGTCTCGTCCAGGAGCAGGATCTCGTCGGACTGCTTTATGTTGCGCGCAAGCATGTAGGCCGTCTGCTGGAGGATCCGGTCCGCGACGATGCGCCCGTGTACCCCGCGGATCTCTTCCAGTTCGTAGAGATCCACAAGGAGGACCGACCAGACCTCTCCTGCGGTACGGACCTTGAACGAAGGATCGAGGACCTCCAGGAATCCCTTGTCCGGAAGCCCGGTCGTGGCATCCTTCGAGGCAGCCTTGTCAGAGGGCATTCGACCTCCTCTCGGAACGCCGGCCTATTCTGATCCAGGCGATCTGTTTCCGCCGCTTGATCAGCCTCTTTGGGATCAGATAGCCGCAGCCGTAGAGTGTGCCGAGCAGGAAACGGTTCAGGAGGTACCCGATCCCCGTATCCAGACCTGTGGAGGCGGTAGCGGTCACTCCCTTGAAATGCAGCCTCCTGGCCGTCGACAGGACCTTCAGCCCGGAAACCTGGGTCTCCATCGTGATGTCGGTGATCAGCCCGTCGAACGTGTCGCTCCCGGCTACGAGGAGGCGGACTCCCTCGCGGGCGGACTTCACTCTGACGACCTGCGCCCCGCGCGATTCGAGGTCCCCGGTGATCGCTGCCGCATAGCGGTCGTTGTCGTCCACGAGCAGAACCCGCGTGAGCTTCGGAGGTCTCTCGGGTCTTCCCAGCACTCCACCTGCTCCATTCGGTGCACTGTCCTGTACGCACGGATCCTGTAAGATCGAATATGTCCACTGATACTAATATGAGCATCGCACGGGCGGCGGCCACTGCCCGGACGGGCGCACGCTCCCGGTCATGAGCGGTTGACGAAGCCCCGCCATGCGTCCAGCTTTCTCAGTGTGCAGGGAGGTGCGGAAGGCGTGAAATGCCCTAAATGCGGGAACCCCTCCGAGGCGGACTGGAGCGAGTGCGCCAGATGCGGCCTCGTATTCTCGAAGTACAGGGAGGGACCGCGGCCGGCGGCGTTCTCCTCCTCATCCGGTCGAATCAGCCGAGGTTCCGCGATCTCCGGTTATATGCTCGGGATGAAGACCCGGCCCGGGACTGCGGGCCTCTATGCCAGGGGTGTCCTCCTCCTCCTGCTGCTGCTCTGGGGTCTGCGGCTCTCCCTGACGCCGGTCCAGGCCGGCATGGCCCTCGGATCCTTCCTCCATCTCGTGAACCTGCCCTTCCACGAGGCGGGTCACTTCTTCTTCGGCTTCACCGGCTCCAGGCTCGTCACCTCGCTCGGCGGGAGCCTGATGCAGCTCCTGATGCCCCTCCTGTGCTCGACCGTCCTGCTGGTGAAGACTCGCGACCCGTTCGGGGCATCCGTCGCCCTCTGGTGGTTCGGGGAGAATTTCGTCGACCTGGCCCCCTACGTGGCGGATGCAAGGTCCATGAGCCTGCCTCTGATCGGCGGCAACACCGGGGCAACCGCCCCCTACGGATTTCATGACTGGAACTTCATCCTCACGGAAACCCGCCTCCTCGAGAACGACCATCGGATCGCAGGCGCCGCGGTGGTCCTCGGAGCTCTCCTCATGCTCCTGTCGATAATCTGGGGCGCTGCCGTGCTGCTGGGACACAGAGAAGGCGGGGCGGATGCCTGAATCACATTCCAGGGGGCCGGATCAGGAGGGTCCCGGCGGGAGGCTTGCCGGATGATTTCACCGATCGTGTTCCTTGCGTGTGTCGCAACCCTGCCTTCTCCGATTCTGCCGATGATCGCGCAGATGCCGGGAGAACCCGGGGTGCCGGGACTCATCATGGGGAGCGGCCTCATGAGCGGAGACCGGCTCGTATCCTTCTTCCTGGAGAACAATCCAGGCGCCGACGAAACCAGGGTAGCCCTGCTCGCTGAACTGTACATCGAGGAATCGGCGGTCGAGGGAGTCAATGCGGATGTGGCCTTCGCGCAGATGTGTCTCGAAACCGGATTCCTCCGCTTCGGAGGACTGGTCACCGAGGACATGAACAACTTCTGCGGCCTCGGGGCGATCAGCCCGGAACAGCCCGGCATCCGCTTCCCGGATGTGCGCACCGGCGTACGCGCCCACGTGCAGCATCTGAAGGCATATGGCTCGGAGGATCCTCTTGTCGGGGAGCTCGTCGACCCCCGCTACGGATACGTCAGCCCTCTCGGGAAGTCGCCCGGCATCCTCGGGCTGTCGGGGACATGGGCCGCGGACACCCGGTACGGGTCCAAGCTACTCGAGATCCTGGAGAGGATGTACCGGTAGGGAAGGCGGTCTCCGCGCAGGGCTTCCTGCCTGTGGAAGGCTGCCTGTCTAGCCCTGATCCCTGCGCTTCAGACCCTTCAGGATCTCGTCGGAGACGGAGGAGGGAACGGCCTCGTAATGCTCGAAGTGCATCGTGAAGGATGCGCGGCCCTGGCTTATGTTCCTGAGCTCCGTGGCGTAGCCGAACATCCCGGCCAGCGGGATGAGCGCCTTCAGCACCTGCGCGTTGCCCTGCCTGCCCATCGAGGTTATGCCGCCGCGCTTGTTGTAGATGGTACCGGCCACCGATCCCGAGTACTCCTCCGGCGTGATCACCATCACGTTCATAAGGGGTTCCAGCAGCTGCGGGCCGCCCTTCATGAAGGCTCTCTTGAAACCCTCGGAGGCGCACCGGCGGAAGGCCATGTCGGACGAGTCGACCTCGTGGAACGAGCCGTCCAGGAGGACTACCTTCACGTCCACCACCGGGAAGTCAGCCATGACGCCTCGCTCCATGGCATCGACCAGCCCCTTCTCCACCGACGAGATGTACTCCCTGGGGATGTTCCCGCCCGGGACGCGGCTCACGAACTCGAAGCCGTGCCCGTGGGGCATCGGTTCGAGCCTCATCACGACGTGGGCGAACTGGCCGCGTCCGCCCGTCTGCTTCACAAGCCTCTCGTCTATTTCGACTGGAGCGGTGATCGTCTCCCTGTAGGCGACCCTGGGGGAGGAGGTGGTGACCTCCACTCCGAACTCCCGCCGGAGGCGCTCGACGAGGATCTCCAGATGCAGCTCGCCCATCCCGGAGATGACCGTCTCCGAGGTCTCGCGATCCGTGGTGACGATGAAAGTGGGATCCTCCTCGGCGAGCTTCATCAGGGCGTTCGAGAGGCGATCGCGCTCGGAGGCCCTGTCGATGGCCACGGCAACGCTCAGGACCGGCGCGGAGAACTCGATCGCATCGAGGACGATGGGGTTTTCGCGCGTGCAGATCGTGTCTCCCGTGCTGGTCTCCGAAAGACCTGTGACGGCTCCGATCTCGCCCGTGAAGAGAGCGTCGATGCTCTCGCGCTTGTCCGCGTGCATCCGCAGTATCCTGCCCACCCGCTGCATGCAGTCCTCGGAGGAGTTGTAGATATGGGAGCCCGCCTGCAGGGTCCCCGAGTAGACCCGGACGTACACGAGTTTGCCTACATGCTTGTCGGTGACGACCTTGAAGGCCAGGGCCGCCAGCCTTCCATCGTCCTTCGGGGTACGCTCGATTGTGTTGCCGTCGAGGCAGCGTCCGATGACGGGAGGCAGGTCCAGGGGACCGGGCAGATAGTCGACGACTGCATCGAGGAGCCTCTGGACCCCGGTGTTGTGGTATGCGCTCCCGCAGAGGACGGGGACGATCGCACCCGAGTGCGTCGCCTTCCGGAGCGCCGCGACCATTTCCGACGCACCGATCTCCTCGCCGGCAAAGTACTTGGCGAACAGATCCTCGTCCACCTCGCTAACCCGCTCTATGAGGTTGTTCCGCCAGAGCGAGGAGGTCTCGAGCATGTCCTCCGGTACGGGTTCGTCCCGCCATGTCATGCCTGAATCGCTCTTGTCGTGGTAGACCGCGCATCCCCTGACGAGATCGACAAGCCCTCTGAAGTTGTCCTCGGAACCTATGGGGATGACAAGGGGGACTGCATTCGCTCCGAGCTCCTGCTGGATCGACCGGACCACACCGTAGAAGTCCGCGCCCATCCTGTCCATCTTGTTCACGAAGGCTATCCTGGGGACCGAATACCTCTCCGCCTGCCTCCAGACCGTCTCGGACTGCGGCTGGACGCCGCCCACCGCGCAGAAGAGCGCGATGACGCCATCCAGCACACGGAGGCTGCGCTCGACCTCGACCGTGAAGTCCACGTGACCGGGAGTATCGATGAGGTTGATCATGTGCTCCCGCCAGACGATGGCGGTCGCGGCGCTTGTGATTGTGATGCCCCGCTCCTGCTCCTGGTCCATCCAGTCCATGATGGCCTTGCCGTCGTGGACCTCCCCGAGCCGGTGCGTTTTCCCCGTGTAGAACAGCATCCGTTCAGAAACGGTGGTCTTGCCCGCATCGATGTGGGCCATTATGCCGATGTTCCGCAGGTTGCCCAGCGGGAACTCCCTTTTCACTTCGTCCTCCGAAAGCGTATCCGGGATGTGATCCTCGCGGTGAGATTCGAGCCGGGAATATAGGTAAAAGCAGGCAGGATCACCCAATGTCACTGCAAGAGTCAACCGCCCCAAGGCTATGGCTGCCATTCAACCGACCTGTCGGCGTTATCGCAGCCGTCCCCGGAGCGGCAAAGGGCTCTCATCGGTAGATCGGGGAATCCGTAGGTGCCGGCCTCTCCCCGGGTCAGGCTACTGCCTGACCGCCCGGAGGCTGAAGAGCAGCGGTATCCTGTCCAGCGGTTCGGGGAGCCTCCACATGCCGTCTCCGCGCGGCTCCATGCTCTCCAGGGCTCTCCACTGGAGGAAGTCGAACTCATGGATGAACTGGATGCGCATTCCGGCATCGACGAGCGAATTGTGGATCTGGGAGAGCGTCCACTGGAACTCGAGCGTAGGGTGCTTCGAAGTGTAGCCGGGGTCGGCATAGTCGCGGAACGCCTCCCACTCGACCGCTCTTCCGTCGGAGAAATACCTGTTCCTGACGTTGAGACCTGCCGTCTCGTCGTCGAACACGTGCATGAAGGGATGAGACTCCATCAGGTACAGCACACCGCCCGGCTCGAGGTACCTGGAGACGATCCGCCCCCACTCCACGATGTCGGAGACCCAGCACAGCACTCCTATGGATGTGTAGACGACGTCGAAGGTCTCGTCGAGCACTGCCGGCAGGTCGAAGAGAGGCGTTTCGATGAACCTCGCAGGCAGGCCCGATTCTTCGGACAATCTCCTTGCCACCTTCAGGGATTCTCCCGAGAAGTCGATCCCGGTTGCGACCGCACCGAGTCTTGCGAGGGAGAGGGTATCGGTCCCGATGTGGCACTGGAGGTGCAGCAGCCGCTTTCCGGCGAGATCGCCCAGCTCCTCGACCTGCACGGGGTCGAGCAGGTGCCCGCCCGACAGCAGCGGGCCGGTGTCGTAAGCCCTTCCGTGAACGGGTGCGACATCGTCCCAGTGCTTCCTGTTGACCGCTTCCGCATTGAAGTCCCTGTCCATGATCCCTCCCCGGAATTGCCCAGTCCTCTGGAAACCCGGTGTCCGATCCGGAACGGAAGGTTCGAGAACCCGGAAGCCGGTTTCCTGATCTACGCGTCGGTGCATCATGCTCTTGAACGAGCCCGGCGCATACATTCGCTCCTCCGGGTCTCCCGCGCAAGACTGGCGGAGTCTCGCGGAGCCTTCGGATGTACTCCCGGCAGGAGCACGGTGAAACCCGCCGGAACCGGGAGGATGTGCGGATGCAGCCTTGCTGGTCGGAGTGCACGTCCGTTCAGTCCAGGTCCATGAGCCTTCCCGTGATCGTGAAGATGACCCGCTCGCAGATGTTCACGACCCTGTCGCCGGTTCTCTCGAGGTTGTGGGCGACCCAGGTCAGCTGCAGGGCTCCGGGGATGTTGCGCGGGTCCTCCAGGGTGAACGTCAGGATCTCGCGCTGGATCCTGTCGTTGAGGAGATCGATCTCGGTGTCCCTGGCGGCGACCTCGCGAGCCAGATCCCCCGAGCCCGTGACGAACGCCTTCATCGCATCCTCGAGCATGGAGCACACCCTGTCGGCCAGGACCGGTATCGTGACGATAGGCTTGATCAGCGGCTTCTCGCCTATCGCGATGCTGATCCTCGCGATCCCCTTCGCGTAGTCGCCGATTCTCTCGACTTCGGTCGCGATCTCCAGGATCGAGAACAGGGCCCTGAGATCGCCGGCGACCGGCTGCTGCGTGGCTATCAACGTCAGACACCTCTCCTCGACATCGTATCGCATCAGGTTGGTCTCTTCGTCCGCTTCGACAACCCTCTGCGCCGCCGCGAGATCCCTGGACCGCAGGGCGGCTATCGATTCCCCGATTGCATTCCTGACTCTTCCCGACATGGAAACGACAGCCTCGCGCAATGCGAGGAGTTCCTTTTCGAGAGCATCTCTGTGCATCTGTCGCGTCTCCTATCCGAACCGGCCCGAGATGTAGTCCTCGGTCCGCCTGTCCTGCGGGGTGGTGAAGATCTGCCTGGTCGGCCCGAACTCCACCAGATTGCCTGCCCTCTGCTCGTCTGTCAACATGAAGGCCGTGAAGTCGGACACCCTGGCCGCCTGCTGCATGTTGTGGGTCACTATGACTATGGTGTACTTCTGCTTGAGCACCTGGAGCAGCTCCTCGATCTTGAGAGTCGCGATCGGGTCCAGGGCCGAAGCAGGTTCGTCCATGAGTATGACCTCGGGTCCCACGGCGAGGGCCCGTGCGATGCAGAGCCGCTGCTGCTGGCCTCCCGAGAGGGCGAGAGCGGATTTCTGCAGATCGTCCTTCACCTCGTCCCACAGCGCCGCGTCACGCAGGCTCCGCTCCACCAGGGCGGCAAGCGCTCCCCGGTCCCTGGCTCCGTGGATCCGCGGTCCGTAGGCGACATTGTCGAAGATGGTCTTCGGAAATGGGTTCGGCCGCTGGAAGACCATGCCGACCTTCTTCCTCAGCGCGACCACATCCTCCTGGAAGATGTCCTCTCCGTCGAGCAGCACCCTTCCCGTGACCCTGACCCCGGGGATGAGCTCGTTCATGCGGTTGAAGCTCCGGAGGAAGGTGCTCTTCCCGCAGCCGGACGGGCCGATGATGGCGGTGATGGAGTTCTCCGGGATGTCCGTCGTGATCTCCTTCAATGCGCGGAACGAGCCGTAGTAGAGGCTGTAGCTCTCGGTACGGAGCCTGGGTTCCCCTGGCATTGCGTCAGCCCTTCATGGAGGAGGAGAGCCTCCTGGAGACGGCGTTGATCGACAGATTGACGAGGATGATGAGGAAGATCAGCACTGCGCCGGTTGCCATGGCCTTCTCGAACGCGCGCGTCTCCATCGCGAGATAGTACACATGGAGAGCCATGGTCCTCCCGGATGACATGATCGATGTCGGCGCCCTGTAGCTGCCACCGAGGGTGACGTAGAAGACCGCCGTTTCGCTCACCACTCTGCCGACTCCGAGGATGAGCCCTGTCGTCAGCCCGGGCAGGGCGGAGGGCAGAACGACCTTCCGAATCGTCTCCCACCTGGTCGCGCCAAGCGAGAGCGAAGCCTCCCGGTAGCCTGCCGGAACGGCCTTGAGAGCCTCCTCCGAGGTGCGGATCACGACAGGCAGGATGAGGCATGCCCCGGCCAGGGAGGCCGAGAGGAGGCTGAATCCGAAGTGCATCGCCGAGACGAACAGGACGAATCCGAAGAGTCCGAAGATTATCGAAGGCACTCCTGCAAGGAGCTCCACGCCGAAGCGGGCGACGCGAATGAAGGCGATGCTCCAGCGGCTCCTCCCCGCCTCGGCGTACTCGACCATGTATATGCCTGCGCCGATCCCCAGAGGCGCAGCGACCGCCAGAGTCATGAGCACGAGGTAGAATGTGGTGAGTATCGTCGAGGCTATCCCGCCCTCACCGGACAGACCGCCCCGGGGCGACGTGGTGAAGAACTCGAGCGAGAGCTGGGGCGCACCCTTCAGCACCACATAGCCCACGACTGCGAGCATGACTGCCATCGCCAGGATGCCGGCCGTCCAGAAGAGGCTGAAGGCCGACCTCTGGGCGGTCTTCCTGATGGCGAGCCTCCATCCGCCGGTCGCAGGAACTCCTCTCATCTCCGCCCTCCCGTGCCGCGGGCCATGAGGACCCGTGCCGTGGTGTTGATCGCCATGATGAGTACGAAGAGAACTACACCGGTGGCGAAGAGCGCCTGCGAATGCAGGCCGGTCGCGTAGCTGATCTCGACCGCGATGTTCCCCGTGAGGGTCCTGGCGCGGCTCAGGAAGATCGCGAGAGCGGGTCCGTCTCCGGCGGACGGCATCATCACCGAGTTCCCTATCACCATTATCATCGCGATGGTCTCTCCGACAGCCCTGCCCAGACCCAGCACGACCGCGGAGAGGATGCCCGAACGCGCGGAGGGGAGGATCACCTTGCGGATCATCTCCCATCGCGTGGAGCCGAGGGCCAGCGCTCCCTGCCTGTACTCGTCCGGAACCGAACGGATCGCTATCTCCGAGACGCTGGCGATCGTCGGGAGGATCATCACGGCCAGCACTATCGAAGCGGCCAGGAGCCCGAATCCTGCATTGCCTGGATAATCGATGCCCCGCACCAGGGGAACGATCACCACCATCCCGAACAGCCCGAAGATGACGGACGGGATCCCGGCGAGAAGCTCTATCGATGGTTTCACGATGCTCCGGACCCACCCCGGCGCGATCTCGGCGAGGAATATGCCGCAACCCAGCGCCAGTGGAAGGCCCAGGACGACAGCCCCCAGTGTCACGAGCCCCGAGCCGGCGATCATCGAGAGGAGGCCGAACAGGTTCTGACCCGGCCTCCACTCTGTTCCCGTCAGCAGGGCTCTCAAGCCGATCTCCCGGATGGCCGGCATGGCTTCGCGCAGGGTGAAGAGCCCGATCAGGACAACTATCGCCACCGAAGCGAACGCAGCCCCTCGGAGGACGTTCCTCATCAGCGCATCAGCGAGGTTCTTGTGCGTCATGCCGGCCCTCCGGGTCCGATTACCAGTTACTCGAGTATGGAGATGTAACCCTCGTCAGCCACTATCGCCTGGCCTTCCGCGCCAAGGATGTAGTCCAGGAAGGCCTGCACGGCGGCGGACGGGGTTCCGTCAGTGAGCATGTTGAGCGGTCTGACTATCGGGTACCTTCCTGCAATTGCGTTCGAAACCGTGGGAGCGACACCGTTTATGGAGATCGCGGAAACGCTCTCGTTCAGATAGCCGAAGGAGACGTATCCGATCGCTCCCGGTGTAGTCCCTACCGTCGTCACGATGGCACCGTTCGACGGCTGCAGGATGGCCAGCCCCGTTATCAGAGCGCTGTTGGCAAGAACCAGCTCCTCGAACGCGGCGCGCGTCCCCGAACCCTCCTCGCGGGACACCACCACGATGTTCGCGTCTGATCCTCCGACCTCGGACCAGTTGGAGATGTCGCCGGTGAAGATGTCCCTGACCTGGTTCCTGCTGAGGTTGGTGATCTGGTTCTCAGTGCTTGTGATTATCGCGATGCCGTCGGTTGCGATTGTGAAGACCTCCATGGAGGGGAAGCGGTCCATCTCGGCCTGCGTGATCGCACGGGAAGCCATGCCGATATCGCAGTTGCCCGCACCGATGGTCGCCACCCCGACGCTGGAGCCGCCGCCCGATACCGTCACGGAGACCCCGGGGTTCAGAGCCTCCCAGGCTCCCCCGAGCAGCTCGGCGATAGGCTGTATCGTGGTCGAGCCTGCGAGCGTGATCTCGACATCCTGAGCCGTTGCGGTGCCTGATACAATCGCGAAGGCCGCTATCAGAAGAACGCAGGTCGGTGTGTTCATGATCTTCATCATTGTCCTCTCATGGTTGAAGAGGGTCAGTTGACTGTGAGGTAGCCTTCCTCGACCACTATTGCCTGTCCGTCGGCACTGTAGATGAAATCGATCCAGGCGCTGGAAAGGCCTGCCGCCTCACCATTCGTGACCATGTTGAGCGGTCTGACAACCGGGTAGGCGCCTGATGCGGCGTTCTCCGGAGTGGGGGAGGCTCCGCCTATCGAGATGGTCTTCACGGATGAATCCAGGTATCCGAACGAGAGGTAGCCGATGGATTCGGGGGTCCCCGCCACAGTCGTCAGGACCGCGCCGTTGGAGGGCTGGAGGATGGCGCCGGACGTCATCTGAACGTCCTCTCCGAGAACCAGTTCCTCGAATGCACCCCTCGTGCCGGAGCCCTCTTCCCTGGAGACCACGAAGATGGGGGCATCCGGACCGCCGACCTCGCTCCAGTTCGATACAGTCCCGGAGAAGATCCCCCGGATCTGTTCGATGGTCAGGTCGCTGACCGGGACATCCTGGTTGGCGATGATCGCGATTCCGTCCCTGGCAATCGTATGGACTACGATGGAGGGGAACTCCTCCATCTCGCTCCGGCTGATGTCGCGGGAGACCGTTCCTATGTCTGCGCTCCCCTGTCCGGCGGAGGTCACACCGACGCTCGAGCCGCCACCCTGTACAGTTATCGTCACCCCGGGGTTGAGTGCTTCGAAGGCTTCGGCAAGCCTTTCCGCCACGGGCTGCACCGTGGTGGAGCCGACTACGGATATCTCGCCGGCAAGCGCCGCACCCTGGTCGGTCCGTGCTCCGGGGTCGCTCTCTCCGCCGCATCCGATCCCGAGGATCAGCGGGAGGGCGGTGCAGCACAGGATCATCATTCTGTTCGATGTCACTTGATTCTCCTTCTCATATAAGGGAGGCGCCGGCGGCTCGTGCCGCCGGCGCCTGACCCGTTCTACCACTTGTTCCAGAGCGTCACACGCAGGAAGGTGTCCGGATCCGGCGTCTCCAGGGACGAGTCCTCGGGGTCGCCGTAGGATACGTACTCTACGTTCGGGATGATCTGGAAGTTGGGGACGGGAGTGAACGCCACTCCTCCGATTATCGTGCTGGTGGAGGCGTAGTCCGCCATGTGGAACTGCGTGATGTTGTCGGCCGAGGGATTCTCGTCGACCATGTCGAAGCGGCCGATGACCTCGATCGAGGGCGTGACCGGCACGCCGGCGAACACGGAGAGGGCTCCGATCTCGAGATCCTCGGAGTCATCGTCGAAGGACCTGGTGAAGGCATTGTACTGTACCCCGCCATGGAAGGCGGTGCCGTTGTAGCCGAGGAACCCCTGGAGGGTGGTGTGGGTCTGGCCCTCTTCCTCGAACTCGTAGCCGAGGCCTGCTTCGACGAACACGTTGGGGACGGGCATGTAGCCGCCCACCAGGAAGAGCTCCTTGCCGCGATAGGTCTCGCTCTTGTCTCCCTGTCCGTTCCCGATCAGCGTCGTCATGTAGAAACTGTCGAACCTGCCCGTGAAGGCCATGCCCAGGTCACGGCTCGGCTCGATGCCGTGGAGGTCGCCGACGGTCTTCTCTACGGACCGGTAGCCCCAGACGGCTTCGGGATTCGTGAAGAGGGGATTGCCCTGGAGGCCGCCCTGCAGGCTCATGCCGTCAGCGATCGTCCAGGTTATGTACGCGTCCTTCACGAAGGGAGTCGCAACAGCCGACGACTTGCCGTCGTACCCGAGGGAGGAGAGGAAGTCGGGCTGGGAAGCCTCGAGTCTGAAGTTCATGGCGAGTTCGGGCGTTAGGTTCCTCTTGAAGCCGATTCTGACCCTGCGCATCTGGAAGCCGTTCCACCCGTCGATGTCCATCTCCGTGGAGTCTGCTGTCAGCTCTCCGTCGAGGTGATGACCGGAGATGAAGTTCCAGTCGACGATGAAGTCGCCGTATACACCGTCCGCCCTTGCGACTGAGGCGTAAACCAGCCCGACGAGCAGGAGAAGGAAGCTCATACCGGCCTTTGCTCTATGCATTCGTTCACTCCCTCATGTTCAGGCACAATCCGGGCCCAGGCATCCGCCTGTCCTCGATCAGTGCTCCGTCTTCCGGAGGGAGTATCCTTTTCTCATGTGAGGATTCTATTCGGGGCGGGTTAAGATTTCGTTAGGAAGTCGACGGCTCCCTGTACAGAGGAAGCCGCACGAGGAATGTGGAGCCCCTGCCGACCTCGCTCCGGATGCCGAGAGCACCCCCGTGCAGGAGGAGGATGTGCTTCACGATGGCGAGGCCTAGGCCAGTGCCTCCGATGGTCCGGGAGTGCGACTTGTCGACCACGTAGAACCGCTCGCAGAGCCTGGGGATGTCCGCCTGGGGGATTCCGCGCCCCGTGTCCGCTATCACGAGTACGGCCTCGTTCCGTTCCTCGGACAGCGAGACGGTCACGGAGCCCCGGTCCGTGTACTTGATCGCGTTGTCCAGCAGGTTGATCACTACCTGCTCGAGCCTGAAGGCGTCCCCCCTGACCGGGCCGGCATTTCCGGCGTCGAACGCGAGCTCCAGACCCTTGGCTGCTGCCGCAGGCCGGAAGAGTTCCAGGACGAGCCCCGTCAGCCTAGCCAGGTCGACCTCCTCGAAGGCCGGCTCGTACTCGGGGTTCTCGATTTCAGCGAGTGTCTGGAGATCCCTGACGAGGCTTATCAGCCTGTCGGTGTTCCGCAGGATGATGCCCAGATACTTGCGGTCCACGTCGGATGCGTGCTCAACGAGGGTCTCCGTGAAACCCTTGATGGCCGTGAGAGGGGTTCTCATCTCATGGGCGACGTTCACTGCAAAGTCCCTCTTCACCGCCGCCAGGTTCTCCGACTCAGTGACGTCGGCCATGCCTATGACCACCTGATCCAGGCCTGCAACCTCCGTCCAGGAGGCTGCCCACGTCCTGCCGCCGCTTTCGATCCTTCCCCGGCCGGAGCCTGTCGAATCCAGCGCTTCACGAAGGACGGAGAGCATCTCCGAGCGGGAGATGACCTCCCGGTAGTCCTTCCCGTCGAAATCGTCCATGGCTCCCAGATCGCGGAAGGAATCGTTCGCGAAGACGAACCTCCCGCTGCGGTCGAGTACGGCCAGCGGACCGGAGGACGAATCCAGTATCGCCTCGAACTGGGAGGTCCGTTCCGAAAGCTCGGAGATGAGTCCGCCTGTCTTCTCCGCCGCACTGTTGAAACCCCGCGACAGATCGTCCAGCTCGCGTATGCGGGAGGGCTCGGCGCGGACTCCGAAGTCTCCCGCCTGCATGCGGCCGAGACCTTCCGCCAGCTTTCCTATCGGAGCAGACAGGGCTCTCGAGGATATCCAGGCTACCATGGCTGACAGGATGGCTGCAATGGCGGCGAGCAGGGCAATCCTCGAGGCTATCCCGCCTTCGATTGCGTCTATGTGGCGAAACTGCATGCCTGCGCGGACGACCGCGGCCGTGGTGTCCGCAAGCTCCAGCGCGACTGCTGAATAGAGCATTTCCGTACCGAGCGTCGCACTTGTCCTGACAGCGGTGCCCTCTCCGGAATCGAGTGCGGCGATGACCTCCGTGCGTGTCCTGTGGCTCTCCATGGAGGCCGGATCGGCACCCGTGTCGACCAGGACCCTGCCGTCCGGGGCGATAACTGTGATCCTCGCGCCGGTATCCGCTCCGAGCTCCCGCGCGAGGCTGTCGGCTGCCGCGAGATCGCCTGAAGCGATGCTGGCTGTGAGCGCGCCCGCTACTGCCCGGGTCGTCCTCGTCAGATCGTCCAGGGCAAGGGTCCTGATGACGGGCGAAAGCCCGCCGAAGATCAGGAGAGGCGACAGCAGACCCAGCACGGCGATCACCGATGCGTAACCGCGGAGCATGGAAACGAGTATCGAACGTCTCAACTCGTCCTCATCCTGTAGCCTACGCCCCTCACGCTCGTTACCAGCCTGCCTGCAGCGCCCAGCTTGGCCCTCAGATTCGTGATGTGGACGTCTATCGTCCTGTCGAACACGAATTTCTCTCCCTCCCACAGGAGATCGAGCAGCTTCTCGCGGGTGAAGACCCGGCCCCTGCCCCCGGCGAGTATCCCCAGGAGCCTGAATTCAGTGGAAGTGAGGCTTACGGGGTTTCCGAGCGCCGATACCTCGAATCGGTCGAAGTCGATTCTCAGCACGCCTCCGACCTCGAGTATCCCCGTTCCGCCCTCGCCGGTCCGCCTCAGGACCGCCTTCACCCTGGCAACCAGCTCCGCCGGTGAGAAGGGCTTCGGGAGGTAGTCGTCCGCGCCGCCGTCCAGCCCCTCGATCCTCTCCTGCTCCGAGCCCAGGGCAGTGAGGACGATCACCGGGAGCCTGGCCGTGCGGTCGTCCGATCGGAGCATCCGCATCACTTCCAGTCCGGGTATGTCGGGAAGCATGAGATCGAGGACGAGCAGGCAGGGCAGACCCGATTCGATCGAATCCAGGAACGGCCTCGACCGCTCGAAAAGTTCTGTTTCGTACCCCGCCCGCCTGAGGTGGAGATCGACCAGCTCGAGTATGTCTCTCTCGTCATCGACGACTGCGATGCGGCCTATCGGTCTTTCCTTCATCCCTACATCCTGACGAAAGCGCGTATCCTCACGGCGATTTCATCCCTCGCACGCCTGAAGGCGTCAAGTCTCTCCTCTTCCGTCCCGGTAGCCGCGGCGGGATCCTCCAGATCCCAGTGGAGCCGCTGCCCTACACCGGGGAATACGGCCGGGCAGCTCTTCTCGGCATTCGAGCAGAGCGTCACGAGATATCCGAAATGCATCCTGCCCATGTAATCGAACAGGCTCTTGGAATGCTGCCCGGCCAGACTGATCCCGGCCTCGTCCATCACGCGTATCGCAAGGGGATTGATCTCCGTGGGTTCGAGACCTGCGCTGTATGCTTCGAATCTGTCGCCCCCGATGTACCGGAGCAGCGCTTCGGCCATCTGGCTGCGGGCGGAATTCCCCGTGCAGAGGAACAGGACTTTCGTCTTCTCCATCGCAGCTCCTTTCAAGATTTCATACATAAGATCGGCAGGCAATGTTTGGATTGGGTGAAGGAGGCAGGGATGCAGACGATCCAGTGAGTGCGGGACTGATCACTGCAATGTATCCGGGGCGTATCGGTGGTCATCAGGACACGGGGCGCTCGTTGCATCGGGGCTCGGCCGGATCACCGTCTCCGGGTTTTGATCGCTTCGAGGGCGCTCCTCAACCGGCTGTTCTCGTCCGTGAGATGCCTCCACCAGTCCAGCTCGGAGAGGGTGATCTCACCGCTCATCTCGATGTTGCCCGTCGTCTTTTCGTAGACCGTGACATAGACCATCTCCACCGAGGTCGAGCTGTCGAAGCCGTGGATGAGTGCAATCCCGTAGGACTCGCTTCCGAAGGGAACAACGTAGATTTCCGTCATCGAGACGGCTTGCCCGGCTATCAGAGCCTCGCTCGCTGCCCTTACGCTTTCCTCGAATTCAACCCAGGCTTCCGGTGTGGATGCCCGGCACATTCCTCCGATACCGACCAGAGATCCTGCCAGCAGGATCAGTCCACCTCTCATGGCTGCCCCCCTTATGGTTCTCCGGACGCCCGAGCCCGGAGAAGCGGGCTCGTCCCGTGGAGGACCCTGCAGGAAGTGTACGGATCCTGCGTCAGGATGGAATCATACATGGATGCGTGACCTGCCGCAGTTGCCCCGGGACCTCCCGCAGATGAATATCCCCGCATGACAAAGGTAGAGGCACAGTCCCGGAGGTCCGGTCTCCTGGTCCTCGTCGTGGATGACGAGCCGGGGATAAGGAAGACTCTCGCGTACTGCCTGGAGGAGGAAGGCCACTCCGCGGTTGCGGTCGGCTCCGTCCCGCAGGCGGTTGCCGAGGCTTCCGGGAGAGCCTTCGATGCAGCCTTCATCGACATAAGGCTGGGCTCGGAGAACGGTCTCGACCTGATCCCCGTCCTGCTCGCAGAGACCCCCTGGATGAAGATCATAGTGATCACGGCATATGCCTCGATCGAGACCGCCGTCCAGGCCATGAAACTGGGTGCCGCCGACTATATCTCCAAGCCCTTCGAGCCCGGCCAGGTCAGACTCGCCATCAACAGGGCCTCGGAGGTCCGCAGCCTGGAGGGCAGGATCAGGGATCTCTCGGAAGAGCTTTCGAGATGGGTTCCCGAGGTCTCGTTCGGCACTTCGAGCCCCGTCATGATGAAGTGCCTCGAGACAGCTTCACAGGTGGCAGCTTCGGAAGCGGCCGTGCTTCTCACGGGGGAGAACGGTACGGGCAAGTCGATACTTGCCAGGGCGATTCATCATTGGAGCCCGAGGGCGTCGAGACCCTTCACTGCCGTCTCCTGCCCGTCCATCCCGCAGGAACTCATGGAGAGCGAGCTGTTCGGCCATGCCAGGGGGGCGTTCACCGGAGCGGTGACGGACAATCCGGGCAGGTTGTCCGCAACCGAGGGCGGGACCCTCTTCCTCGACGAAATAGGCGATCTCCCGCCCGCGATGCAGCCCAAGCTGCTCCGCTTCCTGCAGGACAGGGAATACGAGAGGGTGGGCGATCCGCGCACCCGCAGGGCCGACATCCGCCTGATCTCCGCCTCGAACGCCGATCTCGATTCCTCGATACGGGATGGCAGGTTCCGGCAGGACCTCCTGTATCGCCTCAATGTCATCGAGATCCGGATGCCGGCGCTCAGGGAGAGATCGGAGGACATCATCCCGCTCGCCGAAGGGATGCTGAGGCATTTCGGGAGCGTGAACCACAGACGCATTGCGGGCTTCACTGATGAGGCCAGGAAGGCGCTCGAAGGTCACTCCTGGCCGGGCAATCTCCGTGAACTGCGTAATGCAGTGGAGAGATCCGTGATCATGTCCTCGGGCGGGCTGGTCGGTGTAGAGTCTCTTCCGGGAAGCCTCGCGTGCCCGCCCCGCGAACCCAGGCTGGGCGACCGCATGTCGATTTCGGAGATAGAGGAGGAGCACATCCGCAGGGTCCTGGCCGCCACCGCCTCCCTCACCGAGGCGGCGAAGATCCTGGGGATAGACGAGACCACTCTGTGGCGCCGCAGGAAGACGTACGGCATCTAGCCAGGCGTTTCGATCTGCAATGCCCCCGGGTCCGAGCATTTCATGATGCAATATCCTCAGACCCCATCCGCTAGCTCATACTGATGCTATAGAACATCTTCCGAAATTGGCACGCTTCCTGCTCCTATCCTGGCAGGAGGTACGAGATGAATCTCAGACGGAAGATGCTCCTCGGCTATGGTGTCGCGTTCGCCCTGATGGCGCTGGTGATGGTCTGGGCGACTATCAGGCTCTCTGCGCTCGGCAGGGCGACCGACAGCATCCTGAAGCAGAACTACAGGAGCATAGACGCCTCCTGGATGATGCGAGACGCCCTGGACGGGCAGAACGAAGCCCTCCTCTCGGAACCCGCATCCGCGGGAATGCCCGCATCCTTCATACAGGCCCAGGCCGACTTCCTCTTCTGGCTGGGCAAGGCCCGTGACAACGTCACTGTCGCCGGCGAGGACGCGGCAGTCACCCTCATCGACGAGCGCTACCGATCCTATCTCGAGGCCTGCGCCGACATGCAGGCCGCCGCCGGCGACTCCGGCAGGAGCGACCTTTTCAGGCTGACGGTCTCCCCGCTGTCGACCGGCGTCGATTCGGCGCTGGCAGAACTCCACTGGATGAACCAGGAGGCCATGTACGCAGCCAGCCAGCGGGCGATGGACCTGGCCGCGGGGGGAACGAAATCCACGCTCGTGATCGGCAGCCTCGGCCTCGCAGTGGGCATCCTCTTCAGCATCCTGCTGTCCGGGAGGATCCTCCGCCCGCTCTACCAGACGATCCCGGCTGCGCGTAGGCTGGCGAGCGGCGACTACTCCATCAGGGTCCCGGAGGGAGGTCACGACGAACTGGGTGCACTCGCAACCGAGTTCAACGCGATGGCGGCCCAGCTCGAGCGTTTCGAGTCCCTCCACGTCGACCGACTGATCTCGGAGAAGTCGAAGACCGAAGCGATCCTGAACGGGATCGACGACGGGATACTCCATGTCGACACCGAACTGAGGGTCCAGGACATGAATCCCGCCGCCGTCTCCCTGATCGGCAGCGGGGGAGTCGGACAGTCCAGGAAGCCGCACCTGTCAGAGTTCCTACGAAGCAAGAGGCTCCTGGACGAGGCGATGAAGGTGGCCGGAGGGGCGGACCCCTCGATGATGCCCGAGGAGGAGAGGATCTTCGAGATGGAGCGCGACGGGGAGAAGCGATACCTTCTCTTCGCGGCGATTCCCCTCGAACATTCCGGGAAGCCCCTGCCGGGCTGCGTGGTCGTACTCCGTGACGTGACGCGTGTGAGAGAGATGGACAAGCTGAAGAGCGACTTCGTGATGGCTGCGGCGCACGAGCTCCGCACGCCCGTCACGAGCATCGGGATGAGCATCGATCTGTTGTCCGAGCACTGTTCGAAGGCGATGGGGCCGAGGGAGAGGGATCTTCTCGATTCCGCACGGGACGAAGTCCACAGGCTGAGGTCTCTGATCAAGGACCTGCTGGACCTCTCCAGGATCGAGGCCGGCAGGATCGATCTGGAGGTGGAGGCGGTTCCCCTGCGGACCCTGTTCGACCGGATCTCGGCGATCTTCGAGGGCCAGCTGCTCCAGAAGGGGGTTGAACTCGTGCTCGAGACCGGAGAACCCGGGCTGGAGGCGCTGGCCGATCCGGGGAAGATCGCCTGGGTGCTCACGAACATCGTATCGAATGCGATCCGCTACGTCCCCGACAAGGGAGGCAGGATCACGATCGCGGCGAGAAGGGTCGGCGGGAGCGTACAGATCTCGATTTCGGACAACGGCCCGGGGATACCGCTGAATCATCAGACGAGGATTTTCCAGAAATTCGTCAGGTTCGACATCGAGGGCAAGGCGGGCGGATCCGGCCTGGGTCTCGCCATCTGCAGGGAGATCGTCAGGGCATCCGGTGGGACGATCTGGGTAGAGTCAGAACCGGGCGACGGGACGACATTCGTCTTTACGCTGCCTGTTCCGGAGGGAGCTGACGGGAGATGAGCATGGGCAAGGTGAGGGCGCTTGTGATAGACGACGAGAAGTCGATAAGGAAGACGCTCGGAAGAGCCCTGGAGGACATGGGGCTGGATGTGGAGACCGCCGCGACGGGCGAGGAGGGGCTGGAGAAGGCCGGATCAGGGGAGTACTCGATCGTCATGCTCGATCTGAAGCTCCCCGGGGTCGGGGGGCTCGAGGTGCTCCGCCAGCTCAGGGAGCACACCCCCCCCATCCCGGTCGTGATCATTTCTGCCCATGGAACGGTCGATTCGGCCGTGGATGCGATGAGGCTCGGCGCCGCCGACTTCGTCCAGAAGCCGTTCAGCCTCGAGGAGATACGGGCCGTGGCCGGCGAGGTGCTCACCAGGAGCGATCTGCCCGAGGATGCGACCGACTACGACGGCCTGATGCGCCTCGCGAGGGGGGCCGTCACGAGGAAGGAGTTCGAGCTGGCGGAATCGTTCGCCTCGAAGGCCATCTCGGCTGGAGCGTCCAGGCCGGAAGCCTACAACCTGCTGGGGTTCCTCCACGAGATGCGCGGTGAACGGATCGAAGCCATGAAGTTCTACAGGGCCGCCCTGGACATGGATCCGACATACGCCCAGGCCAGGGCCAATTTCGAGAGACAGTAGCCTCCGGACCGGGGAGACCGGTCGAAAACAGATGGAGTCAGACCATGTATGTGGTGATTGCCGGCTGCGGCAACCTGGGTCGGAGACTGGCCGAGAGCCTCAGCAGCAGGGGAGAAGAAGTGGTGGTCCTGGATTCGAGGTCGGAGGCGCTCGAGACGCTGTCGCCCGAGTTCGGGGGATTCAGAGTCGAAGGTGACGCGGCCGACACGCTTACCCTCAGCAGGACGAAGCTCGACCGCGCCGACCTGGCCATCGCGGCCACCGACGACGACAATGTGAACCTCTTCTTCTCGCAGGTGGCGAGGTTCCTCTTCTCGGTGCCCAGAGCGGTGGCGAGAGTGCACGACCCTGCGAGGGAGGACGTGTTCAGGCGGCTGGGAGTCGAAACGGTGTGCCCGACGACGGCGGCGGCCGATCTGATGCTTGCCATGTCGTCGGCCGGGAGAAGGCAGGCGGGATCATGAAGGTGCTTCTCGCAGGCGCTTCGGCCTCTCTCAGCCCTCTTTGCAGCTCCTTCATGTCGAAGGGATGGCATGTCGTTGTCGTCCATGACGATGTGGAGCAGTGCAGATGGCTTTCCAGGAACACGAGGGCCCTTGTGGTCACGGGAGACCCATCGTCTCCGGAAGTGCTGGAGGACGCAGGGGTCAGGGATGTCGATGCAGTGGTGGCGGCGACTCCGAAGGACAGCGACAACCTGGCGATCTGCCAGATCTGCTCCTCGGAGTTCGGGGTCAGGAACACGCTCGCGCTCGTGAACAACCCCGACAACGAGCCCGTGTTCGAGAAGCTCGGGATCCGGTCCTTCTCCTCGAATGCCGCGATAGCATCCCTGATACAGCAGATGGCTGATCTGGAGGAGATCACCGGGATAGGAGCCCTGGCGGACGGGAGGGTTCAGCTCTCGGAGCTGAGAGTCCAGACCGGCTGGCCCAGCGTCGGGATACCTCTGCACTCGCTCCAGATGCCGCAGGGAAGCCTCGTTGCCGCGATACTGAGGAGTGACGAGGCCATCATCCCGTCAGGAGGGACGTTCCTGCTCCCTGGAGACCGCGTGATAGTGATCGCGACTTCGACCTCGTACGGACCTGCGCTGGAGAAGCTGTCAGGTTCAGATACGGACAGGACCTGACCATGGTCGACAGAGCTCATCTCGCCTCCCGGTACAGAGCGATCCTGGCCTCCGTGGGATTCATCTGCTTCATCGCCGGCCTGCTCTTCCTGACTCCTCTGACCGCCCTTCCCTTCTGGCCGGGGGAAATCTCCACCGCACCGGCCTTCCTGATCCCGGGCATCTCCATGATCGTGTCGGGTCTGGCTTTATGGAGGCTGCTACGGAACAGGGTCATGCTCACGCTGACCCTCACGGAGGGCAGCGTGGCCGTCATGCTCAGCTGGGCCGTGGTCTGCGTCACGTCGGCCGTCCCGTTCATGATGGCTGCGGGTCTGGATTTCACACAGGCCGTCTTCGAGAGCGTCAGCGGCTGGACGACCACGGGTCTTACCGTTGTGGACCTGCCGGCTGCAAGTCACACGATCCATCTCTGGCGCGGGATCATGCAGTTCGCCGGAGGTGCGGGGCTTGCGGTGATCCTCCTGTCGGCCATGACCGGTCCCATGGGTTCCTCCGTAACCGCCGCCGAGGGCAGGGAGCTTCTGGTGCCTCATGTGAAGCAGTCGGCACGCCTGGTCATCACACTGTATTCGGGTTACGCGGCTGGCCGGGATCCTCGCGTTCCGGATCGCCGGGATGGACCTGTTCGATTCGGTGATCCACTCCTTCGCCGCCATCTCGACGGGGGGCTTCTCCACCCATGTCGAGAACATCGGATTCTACGACTCACCCGCCATCGAAGCGGTGGCGATCGTGCTGATGATCCTGGGGAACCTGAACTTCGTGACGGCATGGGCTCTGGTGAGGGCCGACCTGAAGGGCGTATGGAGGAGCGGCGAAGTCAGGCTGATGGCCGTTCTCATGCCTCTGTGCTCCCTGCTCCTGCTCCTCGTCACATGCCTGGGCATCTATCCCGGCCTCGGCAAGGCGGCGAGAGTGGCTGTCTTCGAGACGGTGACGGCCCTGACCACTACCGGTTTCAGCACGGTCGGCTACGGCGGCTGGAACGGCTTCGGGGTGGTCATCCTGATAGTGCTGATGCTCATAGGCGGCGGTACGTGCTCGACGGCGGGCGGGATCAAGCAGTTCAGGGTGTATGCCCTCTGGAAGACCGCGGTCTGGGATCTGAAGAAAGCCTTGCTGCCATCGCGTGTCGTGCAGAAGAGGGTCCTCCTCGAGATGGGCAGGGAGGTCCATGCGAGGGATGACAGGCTGAGACAGATCGGGACGTTCGTGTTCGTCTACCTGTTCCTGTTCCTGGCCGGTTCGCTTGTCATCATGGCCCATGGGTACGACTTCAGGGATTCCCTGTTCGAATTCGCCTCCGCGCTCGGCACCGTGGGGGCGTCCATCGGGCTCACTTCGCCCGGTCTTCCGAAGGCGGTCCTCTGGACCATGACCGCGGGGATGTTCCTCGGCAGACTCGAGATCTTCATCGTCATAGCCGGGTTCGTGAAGCTGGCCAGGGATGCTGCCGTCCTGGCGACAGGGAGACCCCGTTCCGGAGCCAGATCCTGATCTGGTGTACGGGGTCATGGCGGATGGGATCAGGCAACTCATCAGATGCTGACTAAATCAACAATATGGGCAGCTGATCGCTAGAACCTGCTTGTCAGCGTCTCAAGAAATGTTGATACAGCAAGCACTTGCGAAGCGCACTTTTCATCGAGAAGAAACCCGTAAAACGCCTATGGCTGTAACAAGATGGTATGTTTGTTGTTACAGGCACTGTTTTATAGTTAGTCTGACCCCGACGCCGGTATGCTGGACTCGTCCGTGGGCGCAGATGATACTCGTGTAAGCAAGTTCGTCAGCTCAAGCGACGAGGAGGGTCATGTCTTCATTGATGGTGCTCATCTCGATTATGGAGACGGCAGCCTTCCCGGGAGTCGGGATCACCTTCCCCGAGGACGGCGGGGCGTACAGCTCGCCTGAGATGAATGTCCGCGCAGTCCTCGACTACGAGAACCTACTCGCTGATTCGGTGGCTTATTCGCTGAACGGCGGAGCCTGGACCCTGCTGCCCAGAATGGACACCGACTGGTACACCTATATGCAGAACGACCTGCACCACGGCTTCTCCGAATCGGCCGCCCCGCACGATGCGACGGTCCTCTGGACGGCGCCGGTGACTGGAACAATCCACGAGTTTCCTAATCCGGTAATCGTAGATGGGATCGTCTACTACCCGTCCAACAGCGGTACCGACTCGCTCTACGCCCTTGATGCGCTCACGGGAGAAATCCTATGGAAATACTTCGTAGGTTCGACGGATGATGCCGTCACGGTTATTGATGGGTTGCTCTACGTCGCCAGCGATTCGCTGTATTGTCTGGATGCCCTGAGCGGCAGCGAGATCTGGGCTTCATGTTACGCGGGAGGAAGCGGGAGTACTCCAGCAGTAGCCGGCGGGAAGGTGTATGCGGGTTGGAGAAGCTCCGGATCATCTGCCGTCAGCAGGTTCGATGCCTTCACCGGAGAGTTGGAATGGACAACGTCGATCGATGGTTTAACTGTCTCCTGTTTGACGATCTGGGAAGGAAGGGTCTTCGTACCATCGTATTGTGGAGAGAATCCGAGCCCGCTCTATGCGCTTGATGCCTCGACGGGGGAGATCGTATGGGCTACTCCTATCGAAGGAGGCTTCTGGGATTCATCACCTGTTGTCGTGGACAGCACCATTTACATTTGTTCGATGCTCGGCTCCCTGCTCGCCATAGACTGCCTGAACGGTGAAATCCTGTGGACTTCGCCGATTGGGGGAGAGACCAATGCAACCCCCGCCTATAACGACGGACACCTGTATGTCGGAGATACGGATTCTACGTTCGCTCGGATCGATGCTCTCTCGGGTGCCATCGAGTGGATTGCTCATTTCAACATTCATGGCTCTCCATGCGTCGCCGACGGGCTGGTATTCTTCGGCGAAGTCTACAACGAGGGGGAGAATGTCATGGTGATTGCCCTGGATTGCGTAACCGGCGAGACCGTCTGGACATATACGGTGGAAGCGGAGATGTTCATGTCAACACCCGCGGTCACCGATGGGATCATGTACATCGCTGCGATAGACGGGAATCTCTACGCCTTCGGCACCGGCTTCAAGTTCAGCTATGACGCGCCTATCACGGCCGAGATCGGATGGAACGAGCTTATCGTCGAGGCATACTGCCTCGGAGGCACTGTACATGCCGACACAGTCTCGTTCCTTGTCGACCCGTACGGAATCGAGGAAGAGCCAGGAAGACCGGCTATACCTGAGCTGCGGATCCTGCAGAATCCGGCCAGCAGCTCTGTGCTGATGGTCCTGATGTCGCCTTCATCCGCAGCGGCCGATGTCCGGGTCTTCGACTTATCGGGCCGTATGCTGGTCGATTCCGATATCCCCGAGGGTTCGAACGGGCAGATGGGACTGGATGTCAGCGGCATGCCCCCCGGTGTCTACCTGGTGCGCTGGACGCAGGAGGGGGTCTCCGGCACGACAAGGCTGGTGGTGCTGAGGTAGGAGTAGCGGGGGGGAAACCAGAGCCGGTCGGTTCGCACCGGTCGGATGACGGGATCGCAGCCGTCCTGGAGGCGATGAATGCGTCGGGTTCCTTCCACGCTCGATATCGCGACCCTCACTGAAGGAGTAAGCTCAATGGAAGGCAGAACAGTGTGGATCAGCCTACGGCATCACCGGATCCTCATGGTCGCATCCATCGTCCTGAGTGCCGGAATTCTGAGCATAGTCCTTTCCTGCTTCGGCAACGGAACCTTCGCAAACGCTCAAGTATCTGGATGTGTGCGAATGGGATCCGACTCAACGCCCGTTCAGGGTGCCCTGGTTGAGATGGACAACACCGACTTGTTCGAGAACGTAGACAGCATCTTTACGGATTCGACCGGCTGCTATTTCCACTCGAGAACCTACCCCACGGGGCAGGGGGATCCTCTCAACATCCTTGTAACAGTAACCGATGTCGACGGAGATTCGAACGGTGTGTTCCTACCGCAGGACACACTGCTTTTCGAGGAAAGTACGGAGGAGGATTGGGATTTCGAGTACCAGGTTGACTTCTATGTGCAAGACATCGATTGAACCCTGGCTCACTAGTCATTTGGCAACGCAGGTTACGGATAACTGACGGAGGCCTTCGAACTCTCTTCCTGTAGTGCGACTTTCGGGGCAGAAGTCAAAGATGGCGACCCCGACCATCCGTTTATCGAAATCGATCCTGGCCTGGGTCCGGGGCTGCGTCCAGTTCGTGAAACTGCTGCAGGAGACGTCTCCCGAGGTCTTCGAGGGGCTGCCGGCGTGCCCCGACGCCCGGCATCTCTTCCTACCCAGACGTGATTAGAACCAGGGTTAGTAGGGACAGGGAAGGGGAGCGGGGCCGGCTGCCCGGGAAAGATGAATTCGAGGTTTCCACGCGGATAGTGCTTATTAGGTAGGCTGGCAGTATCGACTGTGGCGGGCCGCTGTTCTTCAGCGGCCCGTTCTCATTCTGCGATCTGCTTGACAGATCCTTCGGCGAGATCGTGGCTTGCATCCGCGTGGAGATGAAAGAGGCGAGCTACCCATTCATCCAGGCAGAGGGGCAGGGGCGTCTCGAAAGGGGGCGCCCCTGCCTCACGATTGAGGCTTGATCCGAATAGACAAACTGTTTATCTAATAGAAGATCTGTCTACAGGAGGGATGAAATGAAAACCGTCCCAGGTTCGGTATCGCTCTCAATTTTGCTTCTGCTCGTCGTTTCTGGAACCGGCCTGGCGCAGTGGAACGGTGAGATCGAGGCATGGGGCAACAACAGCTTCGGTCAGTGCGATGTTCCCGACAGCGCGCCATTTATGGCAGTTGCGGCGGGAGGGTATCACAGTCTCGGTCTGAGGGAAGACAGCTGCATCGTGGCGTGGGGGTTAAACACTTCAGGCCAGTGTATTGTGCCCCCCCCCAATGATGGCTTCGTGGCTGTTTCGGGGGGATACTTCCACAGCCTCGGTCTGAAGGAAGACGGCTCCATCGTGGCGTGGGGGAACAACGAATACGACCAGTGCGATGTTCCTTCTCCCAATGAGGATTTCACGGCGGTTGCGGGGGGAGGGTATCACAGCCTTGGTCTGAAGGAAGACGGCTCCATCGTGGCGTGGGGGAACAACGAATACGGCCAGTGCGATGTTCCGTCCCCCAATGAAAGCTTCGTGGCGGTTTCGGGGGGGTACTGGTACAGCCTCGGTTTGAAGGAAAACGGCTCCATCGTGGCGTGGGGGTACAACGGATATGGCCAGTGCAACATTCCATCGCCTAGCATCGGGTTCATTGCGATCTCGGCTGGTTCCTCCCATGGCCTTGGTCTTAAGGGAAACGGCTCCATCGTTGCGTGGGGGTACAACGGATATGGCCAGTGCGATGTTCCTCCCCCCAATGAGGACTTCATGGCGGTTGCGGGTGGAGTGTATCAAAGCCTTGGTCTGAAGGAGGACGGCTCTATCGTGGCCTGGGGTGATAACTACTACGGCCAGTGCATTGTTCCTTCAATCAACAGCGGATTTGTCGCGGTTGCGGGAGGAGATGGTCACAGTCTCGGCCTCCGGGAGATCAGCACCGGGGTCGAAGATGAAGGACTGGCCGGGGACTTCATCCGTATCTGCTCCGTTGCCCCCAACCCCTTCCCGGCCACCACCACTATTACCATTTCCCTTCCTGCACCGGGTCCTGTCCGCTTGGATGTTTTCGACTTGGCGGGAAGGTGCGTGAGCACCCTGCTTAACCACACCCTTCCAGCCGGGGACCACACCGCAGCCTTCGACGGGTCGGAACTCCATCCGGGGGTGTACATGGTTCGCCTTAGCAGCGGTTCAGACTGTACGACTGCGAAGGTGGTGCTGCTGAGGTAGGCTGGCAGCATCGACTGTGGCGGGCCGCTGTGATTCAGCGGCCCGTTCTCATCCTGCGATCTGCTTGACAGATCCTTCGTCGAGATTGTGGCCTGCATCCGCGTGGAGATGCGCGAGGCTGTCTAGCCGCATCTCAGCGATCACCACCGTATGCAACCGGCGGATTTCGAACTCAAGATATTGCTGATGGATTCAGCGCTTTCGACCTGCTAGAAACCCCTGATGTAAAATTGGCGACCCAGAGTGGCGGAGTATCGAACGCCTGCCTGCGGTGGCTCCTGGGATTCTCTCCTAATTGAGAGCGTCCGGCTCTGTGCATGGGATGTTACACATCCTGAACATGCACGAATTGAGGACCTCGTCCGTCGCAGTCGATTGGACGAATGCAGTGATGTAGAGCTGATCCCAGACCCATGTGGGATCGATTGTGTAGTCGACATCGATCTCGATGGATTCGGGAGAGGATCCGAACAGGACGCTCAGCCCGTCATGTGAACAGAGGTTGTCGCGGAGACCGTAGTTGTAGGGCTGTGACTCGAATGTCCCGGAACCGGGAACGCCCGACTCCGTGAGCATCACGTTGAGCGTGGCATCCGTGTCCAGACCCGTTTCAGAAACGAGACTGACGACCAGAGTGCCCGAGCTCTCGGTCGAGCCTGCCACGGCAGCCACAGAGATCGAGAGATAGCACGGTTCCAGCATCCTGGCCTCGTAGTGCTCGTGCATGGTCGAGACAGGCCAGGCGTCACAGATTCCGTCGATCATCACCACCGGATATGAATCCACCCCGTAGTGGCCTGTGCGCGCCTTGCTGTCCGCGGGGCTGGCAGAATAGAATGGATCAGAGCGACACGGCGGGCTGTCCTTGGTGCCCTCGGTGCTCAGGAGAAAGAAGGGATCGTCCTTGCCTGAGCAACCATGGACGACGAAGAGAGAAGCACGGCCCTGGTGATCCGCGAGGAACTGCTCGACAGCGACCGCGCTGCCAGCAGCGGTGCCTCAACCGTCAGAGGTGAACTCCTCGATGAGGACGCATCTGTCTGCTCCGAACGCCAGTGCGGTCAGTATCGGCAGAAGAAGCACGTACATCCAGTTCATCTCAGTGCTTGGTCAAGTGCGGCGTCAGTGCCTTGACAAGCTCTCCCAGATCCCTCGTCGTCACCAGCCAGATTCGCTCGGCCAGTATCTCCCCATACTCATGGGCCAGGATGTTCCTGAGCCCGATGATCGCTTTCCATGGCACATCGGGAGTGGACGACCGGAAGCTCTCTGAGAGTCGGCGGGCAGCTTCGCCGATGACTATCAGTTGCCTCTCCACGGCATAGCGGAGGAGCTTGTCCGACTGGAACCTCTCGATGTCTACCCCGGATATGAAGTCTTCGATCTCCCTAGCAGCGGTCATCAGATCGAGCAGAAGGGCCGCATCCCTCTCTTCAGGAGCCATAGAGGGGTTTCCTCTCGGAGAGTATCCGTTCCCGACGTATCGGATTAGAGATGGCGGCCTTCTCCACGAGGTCGACTGGGAGCCCCAGTATCTCCTCCAGCTCGAAGCGCATATTCATCAGGTCGAGAAAGCTGATGCAGGATCCGTCCTCGAACTCGATGAGGAGATCGATGTCGCTGGCCTCGGCGGCATCACCTCGTGCCCTGGAGCCGAACACCGAAAGTGATCGCACGCCATTGCGCCTGCAGAATGCCCGCAATGCGCCGAACTTCGAACGGGGGATACCATGCATGATGCCCTCCTCGACTTCATTATGCATCGGAGGGGAGGAACCGTCACGTATCCGGGCTCCTCATCACGAAGTGGGAACCAGAGCCAGATAGTCGGTCTCATCGCCTGGAAAGACCAGAAAGGAACAAGATGGCGACCCCGACCATCCGTTTATCGAAATCGATCCTGGCCTGGGTCCGGGGCTGCGTCCGGTTCGTGAAACTGCTGCAGGAGACGTCTCCCGAGGTCTTCGAGGGGCTGCCGGCGTGCCCCGACGCCCGGCATCTCTTCCTCCCCAGATGTGATTAGAACCAGGGCCAGGGAAGAGGGAAGGGGAGCGGCAAGCAGGGGCTGTGTCTAGAGACTGACCACCATGAGCGATGAAGCCTGGCCGACGACAACCCCCCGG
Source organism: Candidatus Fermentibacterota bacterium (assembly GCA_963718745.1). Classification (GTDB taxonomy): domain Bacteria; phylum Fermentibacterota; class Fermentibacteria; order Fermentibacterales; family Fermentibacteraceae; genus Fermentibacter. Next base: position 2,069,197 of record OY970370.1, read on the forward strand.
ATCAGGTAGGTTCCAGTGGGCACCTCTTCACCCGAGCCGTCATGCCCATCCCACAGGAAGGACGATCCCTGCCGGTCGGAAAGGCTCCGAATCAGTCTGCCAGTGAGGTCGTAGACCATGAGCTGCCCCGGCAGGGCATCGCCTTCGCAGGTGATAGTCACCGACGAACTGAAGGGATTGGCAGAGGGGTGCAGGATGAGCTGTCCGAGAACAGACTCCTCACCCTCGATCCCCGTCTCCGGGGCATACCGCAGCAGGTAGCCGTTCCAGTCCGAGTGCACCTCGTCCCAGATCTGCCCGGCGACGATGTACCCTCCCTGGGGAAGCTGGACGGCATGGTTGAAGTAGACGTCGCGGCTCCCCATGACGCGATGCACATGCCACTCAGATTGGCCAAGTGAATCCAGCTTCACCAGCCAGCCGTCCCATGTCTGGCCCGTGTCGGCAGGCGGGGACAGGGAATAGCTGTCTCCCGGCCAGCTGAAGTGGCCTTCGTAGCCTGAGAAGATGTAGCCCCCGTCCATCGTCCTCTCCAGGGACAGGGCGCTATTGGCAGAATTGTGAACGATCTCCTCCTGCCAGAGGATGTCTCCCTCCCAGTCAGTCCCGGAGATCGTGTTGTCCCAGGTGCTGCTCATGGCGAACGTGTAGCCGTCACCACTGCTCAGGCACATCGAGCCGGGGAAGCCCTCTCCACCCCCTAGTCCCGGATAGCTCCGCTCCCACAGGAGGTCGCCGTCCATCGAGTATCTGAGTAGATGCGGAGTCTGGGCCGACAGGAAGACAGTCAGGCCGTTGTCGTGGTAGACCACCCGCCGCGCCCTCTCCCAGGTCCCGCTGTCCCATACCCGAGTCCAGAGCGTATCCCCGAGTGAATCGGTCCGGAGAAGCCAGGAGTCGTAACTATTAATTGCTCCACACAAAGCATATCCGCCGTCCGGGAGTTGGCAGAAACTATAGCAGTCTGAGCCGAAAGCCTCATAGAAACGAATCCATAACGACCTTCCAGCCTGATCAATTCTGGCTAGAAACACGCCAGGGCTACTCGCAGCCTGAACTCTTCCAGGCCCACACACAACAACAGATTCGTCACTCAACACTTCGACCCAGTTGCCGCACGAAACGTAAAATCCAGGAAACCATTGCCATTGATGATCTCCAGCGGAATCGAATCCGTACACTCCTCCCTGCATCGGGTTTCCGTATGAGAAGGAATAGCCGGCTGCCAAATAGCCTCCCCCCGTAGCGTTGCAGACACTGAAAAACTTAGTGTTTTCTGACGGGAAGCACTCCCTCGCCCAAAGAAGCACAGGTGGTCCATCCTCGGCCACTGCTGCTTGAGTAAGAATGATGAGAACAACACCCCCCAGGATGCCCCTCATCTCAATCCCCCGACTCTTCGAGGCGGACCCAGCTGAGCCTGACCGGGATACTGCCGGCTTCTGCAGATGTGGGGTAGTCCGTCTCGATCCTGAGCCAGAGCTCCTGGATCATGCCGGTCCACGAAGAATCGACAGAGGCCAGATCGATTCCTATCACCTCGCGGTAGGAGTTCCAGCCGTTCTTGAGCAGCCCGATCTCGCTGTCCAGATTGAACCAGCCGTCCACGCTGCCTCGTTACCGGCTCGTCCCACAGCTTCCAGCACCAGAGGGCGTCTGAAACAGAGCCCACACTGTCCTGGAGTGTGTCACACTCTGCCGACAACTCATCATGCAGCTCGGTCGATGAGAAGTATTCCTCAATCGAAAAACCTGTGTCGTCCGCCTCGATGAAGGCGCTGGAACCGCCCAGAGAGGCGTAGTGAGCCCGGCCTCCGATCCCTAGTTCAGCGATCCCGTACAGGTCACCGGGAGTATAGACTACTGCCAGATCGGTCGAGTCGGATGTCAGCATCAGCTCCCCAATGGCATCGCCGATGTAGGCTTCGTATTCGAATCCGTCGAAGTGCGTCCAGGCTAGTTCGCAGAGCAAGCGGGGCGTCCACGCCCACCAGGCCAGGCGCTGGCCGATGACCGGGATAAGGCTTTCGGGTGATTCGGCCGAAGGTGAATCTGTGAGGAGGAAAGCTACGATCAAGACAAGAAGGAATCGGTTCATCAGAACACTCCTCCCTGCGAATGACTTTGAGCGCAGAATCACCCTACTTCATATGAATCTTCCTGTCAACAGGATCGGACTCGTGGATAGAATCAGGGAGAAAGCGGTTTTCTGACCATCCGGAACTGCCGATCGAGAAGTCGAGAGCATTGTTTGCTATGGGGTTGCTAACGTAGTTATCCTTCAAGATCATGCTATTTGACCCATCCCCCGAAAACTGGACACACTGACCTTAAGGGATCATCCTGCAAGGGAGGGAGGCGGGATGAGCAAGAAGCGGTTCAGCGAGGAGCAGATCATCTACGCGCTGAAGCAGGCGGAGAGCGGCCGGCCGGTGCGGGAGGTATGCCGGGAACTGGGAGTGAGCGAGCCGTCGTTCTACGCCTGGAGGAAGAAGTATGGGGGGATGGGCGTCAGCGAGTTGCGTGAGCTGAGGCAGCTGCGGGAGGAGAACCGTCAGTTGAAGGGGCTCGTAGCTGATCTGACGCTGGACAAGCACATTCTGCAGGAGGTGCTCTCAAAAAAAGTCTGAAGCCGGCTCGGAAGCGGGAGCTGGCTGGTCAGATAAACGAATGGTACGACATCGGTGTGAGGCGGGCCTGCGAGCTCCTTGGGATACACCGATCGGTCTATTACTACCGGAGCCGGGCACCTGTGCGGACCGCGCTGAAGATGCGGTTGCGTGAGCTGGCGATGACGCGGGTAAGGTTTGGGTACAGGCGGTTGACGATCCTGCTCAGGCGGGAGGGCTGGCTGGTCAACCACAAGCTGGTATACAGGCTCTACAAGGAGATGGGGCTGACGGTTCGGTCGAAGTACCGACGGAAGATCGCCAGTCGTGGGCGGGAAGTCGTCCCGGTCTCTGCAGCAGCCGTGAACGAGCGTTGGAGCATGGACTTCGTTACGGATCGGTTCGAGAACGGCAGATACTTCCGGATCCTGACTCTGATGGACAGCCATACGCGGGAATGCTTGGCGCTGGAGCCTGCGGTGTCGATGACGGGCCGAAAGGTAGCGGATTGCCTTGACCTCGTGGCTGCTCGGAGGGGCTGCTGCCCGTCGGCGATCACAGTGGATAATGGAGCGGAGTTCCAATCTAGGGCAATGGACGCCTGGGCATATGAGAACGGAGTGCGTCTGGACTTCATCAGGCCGGGCAGGCCGATGGAAAATGGGATGATCGAGAGCTTCAACGGCAGGCTCCGCGACGAGTGCCTGAATGTGCACCTGTTCTGGACGATTGAGGATGGCCGGGGGAAGCTCGAGGCTTGGAGGAGTGACTACAACGCCGTCAGACCCCATAGTGCCTTAGGGCAACTAACGCCGGAAGAGTATGCAGCAAGATCCTGGTCGGTAGTCGGATGAACCTGAAAACGCAGGGATCTCTAAGGCTGAGATGTGTCCATAAATGGGGAGCGGCTCACGTCAGGTCTACACTAACAATACACCCGACCTGTTTTCGGGGAGGCAGGTCAGTTTTCGGAACTGCATGTTTAAAGTCCATCAGGAGCGTCAGGGGACTCTGCGGGCAGAGATCGAAGCGATTCATTCTGAAATCGAAGCCTTGGAAACCAAGATCACATCTCTTCATGGAGTTTTCGTCTACGAACGAACTCTTCCCCGGGACCTCTACGAGGCAATGCTCGCGGATTTGAAAACTCAGATCGCAGAACAACAGATCAAGAAGAATGAAATCTTCGGACGTACTCTCAATCTTAGAGAATTGGTGGATCCTGCTCTTAAAATCTTGTCACGAGTTGATGGAATCTGGGATAGAGCAGATTTAGAGAAGCGAATCTTGCTTCAGCAGACAGTCTTCCCCCGAGGTGTACACTTCTCCTCCGAAAGTGGATTTGGAACACCTCTCGACTCGCTTCCTGTCGGCATCTTCGGTTTGTTTTCGGGGCAAGAGTCAAAGATGGCGCGACCCCAACGGGATTCGAACCCGTGTCGCCGGCGTGAAAGGCCGGTGTCCTAACCATTGGACGATGGGGTCGCCGGAGCGGGCAATTATCGCTTCCGTGACGCTTCGACGTCAATGAAAGACATACCGCTCATTCCTGTAGAGCTGGAATCAGAAAGTAGTACAACACTCCAGTTCCGCGAGGCGGAACTGGTACGTAGCACAACAGCACGGTTCCACAAGGAAGGACGCTCAGGCCCTCTCGCGGTCCGCCACTCGAGGTAGTTCTCAAATTGGCGGACCACTGACGGGCCAGATCGTTTCTGCACGCGCAGAAACGACCGATTCGAGTGTGCGTGCCTATCGTTACAGGCTGGATCGCTCTCGCAGGTCCGCTGTTAATCCTATGCCCTGCGGGCTCGTCTGAGGAAGTTCAATCGGGCCCTCTCGCGGCTCGCCTTTCAGATAATGCTTGAAATGGCGAGCCACTGTCGGGCCTGGTCATTCCCGCAGGCGCGGGAATGACCGTGCTGACGCTTCCTTAGCTCATTCCGGCTCAGCCGTGGTGTTTGTAGCCCTTCGGGCAGTATTTAAGGAAGTTCACTCCGGGCCCTCTCGTTGTCCGCCACTCCAGTTCCGCGAGGCGAAACTGGTACGTAGCACAACAGCACGGTTCCCGGAGGGAACCTGCGAGTGTGCGTGCATGTGCGATTGAAGGCTTGAGCGCTCTCGCAGGTCCGCTTCGCGGACCGTGCTGACGCTTCCTTAGCTCATTCCGGCTCAGCCGGAATGAGCGTGGTGGGCCGCGGGGGAATCGAACCCCCGACCACCGGATTAAAAGTCCGATGCTCTGCCAACTGAGCTAGCGGCCCGCCGGGTCTGCAACATGCAGAAAGCCCTCGGACGTAGCAATAGCGGAGAGAGAAGACATCGGCTGCCAGGGATAAGCGGGCTTGTCCGGAAGAAGTGAACCGGTTATAAATATGAACGGGTTCAACTGCGAGAGGTGAGGTGGAGTTTGATGCTCAGGGACGAGCAGAAGAACAGGCGACGGGCCAAGGTGATGTCCTCGATAAAGGCATTCCTCGCCAGGAACGCCTTCGACGAACTGACTATGGACAGCATTGCCGCCGCCTCGCGCATAAGCGTGGGTACGCTCTACAACTACTATGGCGGCAAGGAGGCGATGATCATCGCGTACTGCCGCGACCAGATGTCCGAGTACTTCGAGCAGGCGCGCAGGCTCACAGAGTCGCCCCCGCGCTCCGCCGAGGAGGCCTACGCGAAGCTTCTGGCCATCTACATGAACGGATTCTGCCGCCTCGACAGGTCCATGATCAGTTTCGTGATCAGGATCGCGATCGAGAACCAGCTTCAGGGGAAGGGCAGGACCGGCTTCCAGAATCTCGCATTCATGCAGATCAAGGAGGTCACCAGGAAGCTCAGGGAAATGGGCTCGCTCCCGGAGAGCGCCCAGGAGGATTCGATAGCCTTCATCCTCTTCGGCATCTGCACGGACCTCCTCTTCCAGTACTCCCTCTGCGGAGAGGTCGGCATCGATTCACAGATCGAGCGCCTCCATCAGTGCATAAACCTTGTCTATACGGGTATGGGCGCCAGGAAGGACATCCCGGCCGCCCCCGTCGACTGAACCTTCCAGAAACGGGTCACAGGAGGTTTCGATCTTGATTATCTCGGCACTCTCCGTCAGACGCAGGGTGACATTCCTCATGCTGTTCGCGTTCGTCATCGGCGTCGGGGTCTTCGGCCTGACCCAGCTCGGGGTCGACCTTTATCCCAAGCTCGTATTCCCACAGATAATGATCTTCAGCCAGCTCAACGGAGCAGGTCCCGAGGAGGTCGAGAGCCTCGTCACCGAATACCTCGAGAAGGCGGCCGCATCGACCAAGAACGTCACGAGGGTCTCGTCCTCGTCCAACCCCAGCGTGAGCGTGGTGACCGCGGAGTTCGCCTGGGGGACCGACATGGACCAGGCGGAGACCGACCTCAGGCGCTACATCGACATGTACAAGGGGTACCTTCCCGAGGATGCCACCGATCCCATGGTGATGGTGCTGGATGCAAGCCTCGCCCCGACGATGTTCCTGACCTTCTCGAGCTCCAGGCTCGACGGCTTCGACCTCAGGAGGATCGTCGAGGACGAGATCGAGCCGCTTCTCAGAAGGGTCGAGGGCGTGGGTTCGATCAGCCTCGTAGGTGGAAGGCAGAGGCGGATCAACGTGACCGTGAACCCCGTGGTGATGGAGAACAGCGGTCTCTCGATCGGGCAGGTCACGGGAGCGATCGCCTCTGTCAGGGAGGACAGCCCTGCGGGCGAGATAAGCATCGGCGGGCTCAATTCGTCCGTGAGGGTGGCGGGATCCTTCGAATCCCTCGATGACGTCAGGCAGCTGGTGGTCGGCTACAGGCAGGACGGCTCCCCGATACTCCTCGAGCAGATCGCGGAAGTCGAGGACGGAGTCGTCGACGAGCTGGGCTTCGTCCGCCTGAACGGGGAGGATGCGGTCGTGGCCGTCGTGTTCCGCCGTTCCGACGCCAACACCGTCAACGTGAGCAACAAGCTCGACGACCAGCTCGAGATGATCGAGGAGATGTACGGGGACCAGCTCGACGTGAACGTTGTCTACACGCAGGCGAGCTTCATCGAGGGCTCCATAGGCAACCTGTGGTCCTCCGCCCTCCAGGCCCTCGTCCTGACCATGATCGTCCTGCTCGTATTCCTCCGGTCCTGGAAGAGCAGCTCCGCCGTAGCGATCTCCATCCCGATGTCGATGATCGCGACCTTCGCGGTGATGCACTTCGCCGGAGTCAACATCAACATCATCTCGCTCGCCGGCCTGGCCCTCGCCGTGGGCATGCTGGTGGACAACTCGATAGTCGTCCTCGAGGTCATCGTGCGGAGGAGGGAGAGCGGGGAGGCCCCCATTCCCGCCGCGATCAACGGTGCAGCCGAGGTCGGGATGGCGATATCAGCCTCCACTCTGACGACAGTTGCGGTCTTCGTCCCCGTGCTCTTCGTGCCCGGCCTCGCCGGACAGATCTTCCGGGACATGTCCCTGACGATAAGCTTCAGCCTGGTTGTTTCGCTCTTCGTTGCCATGACGTTCATCCCGATGTTCACCTCCCGGGTCCGGGGCATCGTGGCCGAAGGTAGTGAGAACAGGCTCCAGAAGCGGATCCGTCTGCTCCAGGAGCGCCTCGAGGCCGCCTACAAGAAGCGGATCGAATGGAGCCTGCACCACAGGAAACTCGTGATTTTCTCCACGCTTGGGCTCTTCGTGGCCTCTCTCGGGCTGCTCGCGGTCGTGCCTGTAGAGTTCTTCCCATCGACCGACGAGGGTTTCGTTTCGGTAAACACGCTCCGGTCCCCCGGTACGGTCCTCGAGGCGACCGATTCGACTGCAAGGCAGCTGGAGCGGGGCATCTACTCCATCGTCGACTCCACGGACTACGAGGAGATCTACATGGAGATCGGGCAGCTCGAGGGTTTCGCAGCGGCCTTCGGGAGCAGCGGTTCGAACAACCTCAACTTCTTCCTGACCCTGGTCCCCAGGGATCAGAGATCCATCAGCCAGCAGGCCTATGAGGACAGCATCAGGGCTCTCCTGGCAGACATCCCTGACCTCGAAGCAAACTTCTCCCACGGCGGACCCATGACCGGAAGCGCACCGATCGAGATCCGCTTCTACAGCGAGGATCTCGACGAGCTCCGCGAGGTGACGGCCCGCTGTGCGGACGCGATAAGGCCGATTCCCGGAGTCCGAGATGTGGAAACTTCGATGGACATCCAGCGCGTCCAGCAGACCTTCATCCCCGACGCCGCCTCCCTGGCTGCGATGGGCGTCTCCCGCTCCATCCTCGGATCCGAGGTCTCGGCCGGCGTCATGGGGCAGGTGGCCGGGTTCTACAGGGAGGAGGGGAGCGAGTACGACATATTCGTCAGGTATCCAGCCCTCTACCGGGAGAGCGTGGAGCAGATACTCGCATCCCCTGTCGCGGGAAGGCCGCTCTCGGCATTCGGAAGGATGGAGGTCGGGCTGGTTCCGCAGACTATCCAGCACATAGACCAGGCACGCGTGGCCAGCGTATCCTGCACCAACCAGGACAGGGCGCTGGGCAGCGTCGCGGCAGACGTGGAGCATGTACTCGATACGCTGGACACCGGTGGTCTCAGGTACGACCTCGCGGGGCAGGTCGAGGACCAGCGCGAGACCTTCATGTACCTGACCATCGCCATCTTCGCTGCAGCCGCGCTGGTGTACATGGTCATGGCCAGCCAGTTCGAATCCTTCCTCGAGCCGTTCATCATCATCTTCACGGTGCCGATGGCCTTCATCGGCGTGATGCTGACCCTCTTCGTGACCGGCACCGCGCTCTCCGTGACTGCGATGATCGGGATCCTGATGCTGGCCGGGATCGTGGTGAACAACGGCATCGTCCTCGTCGACTACGCCAACCAGCTCAGGGACAAGGGCCTCGATGTCCTCCAGGCCGTAGCGGAGGCGGGTCGCATCAGGCTGCGGCCGATCCTCATGACGGCTCTCACGACGATCTTCGGGATGATACCTTTGGCGCTGGGGATAGGAGAAAGCGGCGAGACCTGGGCTCCCATGGCCCGGAGCGTCATGGGCGGGCTCGCGATGGGCACGATCCTCACGCTCATAGTCCTGCCCTGCCTCTACGCGGTCTTCGGATGCCGCAGGAAGTCCGGCCAGCGCTGCGATGGCTGACGCCGTCCGCGAGCGGGAGATCATTAGTCTCGAGAGCGTGAGCTCGACTAACGACTTCCTGAAAGACGGGCTGGCATCCCTTCCCGACAGGCTGGTCGTCATTGCCGACGGGCAGACCTCCGGCAGGGGGCGGCTGGGCAGATCCTGGGCGTCCCCGCGAGGAGGACTGTATGCGAGCATCCTGCTCAAGCCTCCGCCTCCCCCGGAGATGGCGGCCAGGGTTGCCCTGCTCTCCGCCGACATCCTCTGCGGTATCCTCGCGCAGTCGGGCATCGACGCCAGGATCAAATGGCCCAACGACGTTCTCGTCGACGACAGGAAGATCGCCGGCATACTCCCCGAGTACGGGACGAGCCCGACACCCTGGTTCATCCTGGGAGTCGGGATGAACCTCGCGTCGGTGCCCGGGATCGCAGACGGCAGAGGTCTTGCGCCCGCGGCGTGGTACGAGTTCGGAGTGCCGCCCGCCCCCCGGGATCTGTTCGATACCTTCCTCGACCGCCTCGAAGAAGCCTGGCCGGACAGAACGGCCGATCCTCTCCTGAGCCGCATGGATTCCATTTCGACCAGGCTCTGGATGATCGGGCGGCGGGTCCTCGTCGCGCGCGGAGACGATACCCTGGAGGGCATGGTCTCGGGCATCGCGGAGGACGGCAGACTCGTGCTCTCCGGGAGCGATGGGGAATCCGTCATCGACAGCGGTGAGCTCCGACAGGTATGAAGATACGGGTTGCGGACGGCTTCGGATCGGCGGCTTCTCTCCAGTCCGGGAGGTGTTGATCGATGGCGGGCGCAGGATCGGGTGTGGATTCGAGGAGCGCGGGCGGCAAGGTCTTCGTGCTGGACACCAACGTGCTTCTCTACGACTTCAACTGCATCGACAACTTCGAGGAGCACGACGTAGTCATTCCGATTACAGTCCTGGAGGAGCTCGACGAATTCAAGAAGGGCAGCGACCTGATCAACTTCCATGCGAGGGAGTTCATCAGGAAGCTCGACAGGCTCTCGGGCGACGGACTCTTCACCGAAGGGCTGCCCCTCGGCAGGGGCAGAGGCAAGCTGTTCGTGATGACAGCCGAGCCCAGGTCCACTGTGGTCGAGCAGGCCTTCATCCACGACAAGGCCGATCACAGAATACTGGCCCTCACCGATCAGCTCAGGCATTCCATCACCGGGCGCTCAGTAGTCCTGATAAGCAAGGACATCAACCTCCGCATGAAGGCCAAGTCCCTGGGGATAAACGCGGAGGATTACGAGACCGGGAAGATTGCGAACATCGACGAACTCTACACGGGCAGCAGCGTTGCAGAGGGAGTCGATCCTGCCGTGATCTCCAGGTTCTATGCCGAACCGTACCGCATCCCCTTCTCCGAGAGCGGGCTCGAGGTCTCACCGCAGTCGAACCAGTACTTCATACTGCGGAACGGCAGCAGCAGCGCCCTTGTCAGGTACAACGCAGCAGAGAAGATGCTGGAGAGAGTCTCCAAGCAGAGGGTCTTCGGCGTGGACCCCAGGAATGCCGAGCAGGCGTTTGCCGTCGATGCACTGATGAGGCCGGACCTGCAGCTCGTCTCGCTCACCGGCAAGGCCGGCACGGGGAAGACGCTGCTCGCGCTGGCCGCAGCGCTCGAGCAGAGGCGCAACTTCAGGCAGATCTACCTCGCGAGGCCGGTCGTACCCCTGGGCAACAGGGACCTCGGATATCTGCCTGGAGATGTCAAGAGCAAGCTGGATCCATACATGCAGCCTCTTTGGGACAACCTGGCAGTGATACGCAACAGGTTCCCGTCGGACGGGCACGAGCAGAAGCAGATAGCCGAGATGCTGGAGCACGAGAAGCTCTTCATCGCCCCTCTCGCCTACATCAGGGGCCGCAGCCTGGACAGGGTGTTCTTCATCGTGGACGAGGCCCAGAACCTTACCCCGCACGAGGTAAAGACGATTATCACGCGCGCTGGGGAGGGATCCAGGATGGTCTTCACCGGAGACATCTATCAGATCGACACACCCTACCTGGACAGCCAGTCGAACGGGCTCACCTACCTGGTAGACAGGATGCGGGGTCAGAACCTCTACGGACAGGTCAACCTGCTGAAGGGGGAGAGAAGCGTGCTCGCGGAGCTGGCCAGCAACATCCTCTGAAGCACGGAGATTCTTCGGGAGCAGGGCGTTCCCTGGCGGCCGCCTTCAGGGCTCCCGACCGAGCACCGGTGTCCTCCCCTCCACCTCCAGCATCGCCAGGTGGGCCGCTCTGAACCATCTCGGAGTCCTGGTGAGGACCGAACGCATTCCCGAACCGGCAGTGCTGGCCTGCGCTATGAAGCGTCTCACCTCGAACCGCGGGGAGCTGCCCGAGATGGTGAAGGGCAGGTAGAACCTCACCCTGTCGCCACCCCTGTGTGAGTTCTCCACTTCGACGCCGAACTCGGCGGCCCGATCGGCGAGCTCGCACCTCACGGGGAGATTGAAAACCGAGAGGTTGGCGAAGTCGATGCTGCCCTGGTTCCTTGCTATGAATGCCGCTGTCTTCGCCCTCGACTCCGCGTCCTCTCCCGGAAGCCCGAACAGGAAGTAGGCGTAGGTCCTGATCCCCAGCCTCGCGGTCCTCTCCAGGACTGTCTCCGCCGTTTCCGGATCGGTGCCCTTGCAGAATGTGGAGAGGATGAATTCGTCTGCGGACTCCACGCCGAACTGCAGCATCGCGCAGCCCGACCGGGCCGCATCCTCCAGGAGACCGCCCTCCAGGAGGTCGGCGGAGGGCCGTGCGAAACCGTAGAAGGACGCATGCCGGGCTCTGAGGACCGGCAGGACCTCGGCGAGGAACGCTGGTGGGACCGCCGAATCCAGGAGATGCACCATCGATTTCCGCCGGACATCGGCTGGGGTGCTCTCCAGGAGAGAGGCGAGCGCATCCGCCCCGACCTTCCGGAAGGGCTGCGTGCGGTCGGGGCAGAAGAGGCACCTGTTCCAGAAGCAGCCCGTGCTGAGGGCGAACGGAACGATGGGGAGAGGGGAGATGTAGTCGCTCCTGCCTGCTGCCCCCGGCCAGGCGAGCCTGCCCAGGAAGGGTTCCCCCGGGAGCGTCCCCGCGAGTGAACCCCCGTCACCGTACACGACGGGTCCGAGAGCCCTCTCGAGAAGCTCCGCCCCCTCCCCGGTCTCCCTGAGGCTGTTCAGGAGGGAGCCCCCGGCGACAGTGCGGAAACCCCGCGATTTCAAATGTCTCACGGCATCCACCGAGCCGGCGAGCTGGGACAGGTAGGAAGCCGACACCAGTACGGTCTCCGGGCGGAGGTCGTCGAGGACCGGATCCAGAGACCTCTCGAAGAGCTGCCGGAACGGCGTCAGGTTCTTTTCGCAGAGATCGAGGATCCTGGAAGGCGAGTGGTACCCGCAGGGTGGCTCCAGATCCATGAGGGTGGTCTTCCATCCGGTGCGCCTGCTCTCGTCCGCGAGAGCCCCGTGGAGGAATCCGCATGCCGTCCTGTGCCCCTGCGGCGTGAAGGACCCGCCGCCGCCGCGGAGATAGTCCAGAGCCCTGGAGACCTGCCCCTTCCCGGCTCCCTCGAGGATCCCGAGGTAGAACTCCAGCGACAGGTCCAGGAGGTTTGCGCTGAATCCCCGGGCAGTGAGTGCGGCGGCCAGCAGAAACGCCCCCGACGGTGGCTCGGAGGGGGAGCACACGGGGGGGGCGACTATCAGGAAGTCAGTCCGGGCTCTTCGGCATCCGTTCAAGCAGCATCACCTGCATCACCGATCCCGGTACGGGCGGAAGGAGAGTCCCGTCCGGGAAGAGCTCTCCCAGCGAAGGCCCCCACCAGTGATCCATGACGACCCATGTCCTGAGACCCGCTGATGTCAGACTGTCGACGACCGCAACCGGATCGAGCAGTTCCGGGGATGCAGCGTCGGACAGATACGGGTTTCCTCCGGAGGTATCGATCGTCTCTAGTCCCGAAACTGCGTAGAAACCCCATGCCTGTGTCATCGATCTTGCTCCTGTGAGGACGACCATGTCACCAGGGCGGGAAGCCGCCTCGACCTGCGCGGTTGCTGATCTCCAGTCGCTCCGGTGGTAGGGGAACGATCCGATGCGGTAGTAACCCGCAAGCAGCAGCAGGCATACCGAGACGGCCAGCGGACCGAACCACCGGTGCCTGGCGGAGGCGAAGGCGATCGTCGCTGCCGTGGCGAGCCAGCCCAGAGGGAACTGTCTTGCCGTGGGATCGTCGCTCAGGAAGATAAGGAGAGGGAGCAGCAGCAGGGCAGCCATCCATGCGAGATTCGACAGAGAAGCTCTCCTGCCGAGGAAGGTGGAGGCCAGCGCGAAGAGCTGGACTGCGGTGCCGGCCGCGAAAACCGCAAGGTATCTGGGGACCCCGGCCATCTCGCGGAAGGAGTCGGGCAGCAGGCCTCCCGAAAGGAACCTGACTAGGACGGACGGGGATCTCGAGGCAAGCCTGCCGAAATCCAACCCACCGATCCCAGCTCTCGCCATGCGGCTCGATCTCTCCGCGAACTCGGCGGGAAGAGAGAGCAGCAGCGGACAGGCGGACAGGATGACGATGATCACGGAGAGTGCAGGACGAAGAAGCCTTACTCTGCCGGTTCGCGGGATGGTGAAGAACAGGCCCACTGAAGCAGCAACAGAGATCAGGAACATCAGCTGGACCCAGACGCCCGCGATCGAAACCGCTGTGAACCCCGCGAGAGCCTTCCATGAACCCCGCCATGCCAGATCGGCGAGATAGACCGCCCAGATCGTGAGAGCGGCCATCATGCCGTACACCCAGGCCTCCTGCCCAAGCGAGACGCTCCAGGGGCAGAACGCCCAGCAGGCCGTCGCCCATGCCGCTCCCCGGAGGCCTGTCCTGCGTCCGAGGAAACAGAAGAGGGGAATCGAAGCAGAGGCCGAGATGATCGAGACAAGCCCGCGCAGACCGGGCTCTCCGGCTCCGAAGAGCCTTGTGGAAAGCCAGATGACGGCCAGTCCTCCACCGGGATGAGGCGTGCCTGCCGAGAAGAGCCTCATCGCTTCGATGAGGGGCAGTTCCACCAGCCCGGCCGCGTAGGCTTCGTCCGCCCACAGGCTCTTGGACGAAAGCATGAAGAGCCTTGCCGCAAGCGCGACAAGCGCCAGGCATGCGCCGAGGATCGCTCTGTTCCGGCTGGATCCGATCGAGTCCGACATTTGCTCCAGGTCTGAAGGAGGATTCTCCAACGCTGCCGGTTCCATCGAATCTAGGCGCAGCGGATATCCACGACAACGCAGGCTTCCTGACCGGCGCGGCATCCGCCATAATCAAACAGGTAGGAACAAGGGAAGCTTCGAGAGGTCAGAAAATGCTGGATCCCGCCGCTCTGTGGAGCGATGTGAAACGGAAATACTCGCTTGCGGGCCTGCCCGCCTACACGGCCCGCTTCAGGAAGAGCCCGGCGAGGACGTGCTCCGACCCGGAAGAACCATGGACGCCTCTCGGTTGCAGGACGATCGACGGGTGGGGCTTCACGGCGCACCACCTGCGCGCGGGCGACCGTGTCGCCATACTCATCCACGGGCTGCACGGAGACCTCTCCAGGATGCTTGCTCTGGCGGATGTCTTCAGGAAACAGGGGATCTCGGTCATCCTTCCCGCGGTCAGAGGCCACGACGGGCACCCGTGCAGGAAGACCACGGGGGGACCCCTGGAGGCGCTGGATGCGGTAGCCGCGGTGGAAACGGCCGTGCGCGAGGGTTATGCGCCGGGGAGAATAATCCTCTACGGTTCCTCGATGGGGGCAGCGGTCGCCGTGAAGGCCGCCTGCCTGCTCTCTTCCGATCCGGTCGGAGGGGTGATAGCTCATGCCTGCTATACAGACTTCTTCACTGCAGCGAGACAGAAGCTCGGATCATTCAGGACGGCAGTCCTGAAGCTCCTCCTGCCGGCTGAAGCACGGTACGGTCTCGAGGACTTCAAGCCTGCGGACTACGCAAGGGCTTCGACCGGGAGGACCCCGTTCGTTTTCATCAGCGGCACCAGGGATTCCGTCTGCCCTCCGGAGATGGGATCCGCGCTGGCCGATGCCTCATCGAGGGGACTCTTCATGGCCCTCGGGGGAGCGGGGCACCCGAGATGGGAGAAACCCGAGCTGCAGAACTCCTGGCAGCTCGAGAAGGCGATCGGCCTCTCCCTGGACTGGATGGCTGGGAACTCGCCTGCGGACGGCACGCTTTTCATTGACGAGCAGTGCAATTTTCGCAATGTTCCGCGATTCGGTAAAAGCAGTTCCGGCAACAGGAATGTGAGATCATGAAGGGTTTCAGGGAAGCGGGCGAACTCGCGATGGCGTTCGCCTCCGTCTTGAGAGATATGAACGGCGAGTTCGCAGAGTCGGATCATCTTCCGGTCTCGAGCGACTCCGACTACGAGGCCTATCAGGCCCTGATGGCCCGCCTCGTCCTCCTCCAGAGGGAGCTGGACGACTTCATCGACAGGGCCATGACCCTCGAAACCACGATGCAGGACGCACCCTTCCAGATACTCGACTTCTCCTCCGAGTGGGAAGGCTTCTAGGCCGGAACCAGGTTCCTCTCGTCTCGACGCGGGCCGGTCTGTCGGTCAGCTCCCGGTTTCGAAAGCATCGATCCAGGCATGACCCGGCATGACCGTTCCTGGAGTCCGCACCCCGCCCAGGGGTGGACGGACGGATGGCTACCTTCCAACGTATTTCCTCCGAACCCACCAGAGCACGAACACGGACAGCCCCAGCAGCGTCATCGTGCTGATGAATCCCGCGAGAAGCCTGTGTTCGAAACTGATGTGCCTGCCGCCCGTGAAGACCGGCAGCTCCACCCAGTAGTAACTCCCGCCGACCATCTCGACCCTGGTGCTCCCGAAGGCTCTCATCACGCGACCCCGGTCGTCCAGCCAGCTCCACTCGGCCTCCGGGAACTCCACCAGGTAGCTGCCACGCTCCTCGTCAGTCTCCAGGAGGTGTGGAGGACCCGGTATCACAGTGATGCTCTCCACATCCCGGAGCAGGACCTCCATGCTGTCGATGTCGAGTGCCGCCTCATCGATGCCCGTGGAGGCAGATGCGACCCAGAACGCGGCTCCGGTCCTCCCCGAGGAGCTGTCGGCCAGTGCAAGCAGGAACTCCTCGGGAGAGAGCGGCACGGCTGAAGACAATGCAAAGACAAGAAGACTAAGCAATTATCATCCTCCTGAGGGCAGCGATGATCTCGTCCCTGGATGCGGGCATCTGGAGGTGGAGCACGGAACTCATCGTGAGCGGTATCCTGGGTTTCACCCCCGAGGCCACGATCATCGACTGGCCGGGGACGCGTGCGGCAAGGCATGCGGCGATGTTCGTCTCCCCGGGTTTCAGCCGCAGTACGAGAGCGCGGCTCACAAGCTGCATCTCCGACAGATCCTGGAGATTGGTTGCGAGGCAGAAGGGTTCGGAAAGCCCTGCAAGGACCGCCTCCATCTCGCCTGTGAACCACTCGTCGGTCGAGTAGACCGTCACCTGCCGCCGGTCGCCCAGGTCGCCCCCCGTGACCGGGAACGCAACCATGACCTCGTCCAGGCCGTTCTCCTCGCTTTTCGCCATCCATCCGCCCAGACCCGCCACGTCCCGCTCGATCCCGGATAGCAGGGCGCTCTGCCCGGGGAGGATGACGGGGTAGGTCCTGAAGGCCACGATACCGTAGACGCCGGGCAGGATGGGCCTCCCGGACAGCATCCTCCCCTCGGGGACGTCCGCGGTCCTCAACGTGGCCTTCCGGTCGGGCATCATCGGGGCCATCTGCTTCAGGAGATCTAGCAGGTACTCCGACAGGGCAGGGGAGGACAGCCATACCTCGGTCTCAGCCTCCGTAACCTCCTCGTCCGCGATCATCTCCCAACCGTAGATCTCACATACGGCTCCCAGCGCCCTTTTCAGAGAGGAAGGCTCCCCCTCGGCCCCGGCTGCGCCCGGCCCGGCCAGGATCTGCGTCTCCTCTATCCCGGCGGACCGCGCATCGAGCAGGAAATGGAAGACCTGACCCTTCCTGGGGCCGGGGGACATCTTGCTGAAGCATCTCCTGCCGCCGGGGAGCAGCACCTCGATGCTGTCGGGGAGGAACACGTCCGCAAGCGCGAGCTCGAGCTGCCTGACGATCCTTCCGCCCACGATCCTGTCCAGGATCCTTGCCGCTCCCTGACCCCTCGCACCCGTGGCGGGAATGCCGGATACCGACTCGAACCAGTTGCTCCATGACAGGACGCATCCCGCCTGATCGTAGACGGCCGCGCCGCCCGGCAGCTTCTCCGAGCCGGGTTCCGAGGGGTCGCCGAGCCAGCGTGTCCACCGGATCGAATACCCCGCTCCCGTCTGCTGGATCTCCTCGATCCATCCCTCCCTGAAATGGCCGGCCGTCTGCCCCTGTCTTCCGGCCGTGCCCCTTATCACGGGGCAGCCTTCACATGGCGCCTCGCGCCCGTAGAATGCGAAACAGGAGGGGAGAACCGATCCCTCGGGCTGCCACAGGACCTTGAATCCCTCCACATACGCAGCCCGCCAGTCGGAGAAGGACGGCTCCCTGCCAGGCGACGGCTGATCAGGGTGGCAGAACCTCTCGAGAAGCCGTGCGACGGCCCTGGCCATCTGGGTGTCCGCGTGCGAGGCCGTGTCGAACTGGAGCCTCAGCAGGCGTCCACCGCGCATCCTGACATCGAGTATCGCCATGTCCGACGCATCCGCCTCGGTGGCGGCCGTGGCGCCGGGGATCTGATCCGCTGACTGATGGACCACTTCGATCCTGGCGGCTCCGGTCTGCGCGGAGATGTCGCCCAGGACCTGGGCAAGTTCCAGCCACGAAGATATTCCCCGCTCCTGGAGGAGTTTTTCTATGGATTCGAGGACCGACCTCCTGCTGTCGGCCTCCACCCTCGACCGCACAGCCGAAGCGAGCTCGAGGCGCATCGCCAGGATGGGGAGCGCGACTGCCGCCTTGTGCTCGAGCGCCATCGGGCTGGCTGCTCCGGAGAAGACCCCGAGATACATGCCCGTCCTTCCGAAGGACTTGATGAACATGTGACCCCCGGAGTCGTCATCGCCGAAGTCCATCCAGTCAGAGGATTCGGGTCCCGCCGAGGCCAGCAGGCCTTCCGGGGAGAAGTCGCCCGCGTCCACGGGCGAATTCCTCGATGCTATCTCCGAGTAGGCGTCGCCCTGCCTCTCGAAAAGGGAGCCGCCCGTGGCTCCGATCGCGCCCAGGGTCGCATCCAGTTCGACCAGGGCGTTGCCGGGGGACCTGGACTGCCATCCGGAGAGGATGTCCTCCCACCCCGTGCCGAGTGACTCGGGCACAGGCGTGACAGTGATCCAGACCGATCCATCAGCCTGCTTCACCGGCAGGTGGACGAGCTCGTGGCGCCGTCCCCAGCGGTCCAGGACCGAGACCAGGCTGGACTGTCCGGTTGGCGATCCGGTGAAACCCTTCAGGAAATCGCCCCCTGCGAGCTCCCATGGCGTGTAGCCGAGAAGGGCCACTGCAGCAGGGGTCGCGAGCGGGAGCCTGTCGCCTCTCGAGAGGCAGAATGCGGGAATGGGGGCGAGCCTCTCCGCTCCCTCCCCCTTGAGAAAGT
This sequence comes from Candidatus Fermentibacterota bacterium, assembly GCA_963718745.1. Classification (GTDB taxonomy): domain Bacteria; phylum Fermentibacterota; class Fermentibacteria; order Fermentibacterales; family Fermentibacteraceae; genus Fermentibacter. The sequence goes on from OY970370.1 coordinate 2,087,563, forward strand.
AGAAGAAGAACTCCTCGGCCTGCACCCTCGCCGCTGCGGTGGCGAGGCCCGTGCCGGTGGCTATCTGAAGCAACGTGAAGCGGCCGTTGGAGGGGATCCTCCTGGCCATGTCCCTCAGCTCCAGTTCGGAGAAGGGGGGGATCTCGAACGACGGGTCGGATGAAACAGTCGAGACGGCTCCGTCGCTGATGACGGACCGGAGAAGAACGGGGACAATCTCCATCCTGGCCTCCTTGTCCCGCGCAAGATAGCCTGAGCGCCGTCTGCGGGGAAGCCCCCGGTCATCGGAGGGGGCGGCCCAAAGCATTGCTGAAGGAAGGCTTGTGAGAGGCCATTGACACCCCCTGCACGGGGGTGCATATACCGTCCCGCTCGGGTCAAACCGGGCACCCCTTCGGGACGCAGAGAGCCTCCCCTCCGGGGGCTTGACACCCAGGGACGCTTTGTCTAGAATGGTGCCTCGCCGGTTGGCGACCGATCTTTGAAATCGCAGAGAAGACAGGTACTGCAAAACGCACTGTGCGGGACCATAGGCGAAAGCTTAAGGAACCGGAAAACTAGATTCCACAGGAACTTCTCTTTTTGCGGAGAGTTTGATCCTGGCTCAGGACGAACGCTGGCGGCGTGGATAAGGCATGCAAGTCGAACGGGAAGGGGATTCAAGCAATTGTGTCCCCTGAGAGTGGCGAACGGGTGAGTAACACGTGGGTAACATACCTCCTGGTGGGGGATAACTCAGGGAAACCTGAGCTAATACCGCATACGGTCAAACTGCTCATGGCAGATTGATCAAAGGTGGGGATCCTTCGGGACCTGCCGCCTGGAGATTGGCCCGCGGCCCATTAGCTTGTTGGCGGGGTAACGGCCCACCAAGGCGACGATGGGTAGCCGGCCTGAGAGGGTGTCCGGCCACACTGGGATTGAGATACGGCCCAGACTCCTTCGGGAGGCAGCAGTCGAGAATCTTCCCCAATGGACGAAAGTCTGAGGGAGCGACGCCGCGTGAGGGATGAAGGCCCTTTGGGTTGTAAACCTCTGTTAGGGGGAAAGAACAGCAGTGGAAGCAACATGTCCATTGCCTGACGTTACCCCCAGAGAAAGCTCCGGCCAACTCCGTGCCAGCAGCCGCGGTAATACGGGGGGAGCAAGCGTTGTCCGGAATCATTGGGCGTAAAGGGCGTGTAGGCGGTTTGGCAAGTCGAATGTGAAATCCCACGGCTCAACCGTGGAACTGCGTTCGAAACTGCCTGACTTGAGTGCGGGAGAGGTGTGCGGAATTCCTGGTGTAGCGGTGGAATGCGTAGATATCAGGAAGAACACCGGTGGCGAAGGCGGCACACTGGCCCAGCACTGACGCTGAGGCGCGAAAGCGTGGGGAGCGAACGGGATTAGATACCCCGGTAGTCCACGCTGTAAACTTTGGGCACTAGGTATTGGAGGTCTCAACCCCTTCAGTGCCGTAGCTAACGCGTTAAGTGCCCCGCCTGGGGAGTACGGTCGCAAGGCTGAAACTCAAAGGAATTGACGGGGGCCCGCACAAGCGGTGGAGCATGTGGTTTAATTCGATGCAACGCGAAGAACCTTACCGGGGTTTGACATGGGAGCCTTGCCTTCGGGTGAGGTCAGCTCTATGAAAGTAGGGCGCGTCCACACAGGTGCTGCATGGCTGTCGTCAGCTCGTGTCGTGAGATGTTGGGTTAAGTCCCGCAACGAGCGCAACCCTCGCCGATAGTTACCAACGGGTCATGCCGGGGACTCTATCGGGACTGCCGGTGATAAACCGGAGGAAGGTGGGGATGATGTCAAGTCATCATGGCCCTTACATCCCGGGCTACACACGTGCTACAATGGTCGATACAATGGGCTGCGATACCGCGAGGTGGAGCAAATCCCCAAAGTCGACCTCAGTACGGATTGGAGTCTGCAACTCGACTCCATGAAGCCGGAATCGCTAGTAATCGCGGATCAGAATGCCGCGGTGAATACGTTCCCGGGCCTTGTACACACCGCCCGTCAAGCCATGGGAATCGGTAGCACTCGAAGTCGCTGGCCTAACCGCAAGGGGGGAGGCGCCGAAAGTGAAACCGATGACTGGGGCTAAGTCGTAACAAGGTAGCCGTACCGGAAGGTGTGGCTGGATCACCTCCTTTCTAAGGTGTGTAACCGGATGGCCGAAAGGTTGTCCGGCACTCCAGGTTGAGCGCAGTGCGCGAGTGGTATCTGTCTTCTCTCGATCCATACTTTTGCCGGGGGGCTATGTGACCTCCCGCCCTGATGCGGGCCTGTAGCTCAGGTGGTTAGAGCGCGCGCCTGATAAGCGCGAGGTCACTAGTTCGAGTCTAGTCAGGCCCACCAGGGTCTGGCTGGTTTTCCGGTAAAAGGGGATGTAGCTCAGTTGGCAGAGCGACGGCTTTGCAAGCCGTAGGTCGCCGGTTCGAGCCCGGCCATCTCCACCAGCAGAGCGAGGTAATCGCGCAGTTCTTTGACATCTATACAGGGCGAACGATTCTTCACTAGTACCTGAGGATTTTGTAATGAAGCTACTAAGGGCATACGGTGGATGCCTTGGCACAGGCAGGCGATGAAGGACGTGGTAAGCTGCGATAAGCTCCGGTTAGGTGCAAGCAACCTTTGACCCGGAGATCTCCGAATGGGGAAACCCACCTGGAATAAAAGCCCAGGTATCTCCTTACTGAACACATAGGTTTGGAGAGGCTAACCCGGGGAACTGAAACATCTTAGTACCCGGAGGAAAAGAAAGCGAATGCGATTCCCTGAGTAGAGGCGATCGAAACGGGAACAGTCTAAACCGAGCGGTGCGTGATTGCTGCGCAAGCGTAGCACCGTCGGGGTCGCGATAGGGAAGTGTCCGGAGGATGCGTCACCTCGGATCGAAAAGCATGCTAGCAGAAGCTTCTGGAAAGTTGCTCCAAAGAGGGTGATAGGCCCGTACGCGAAAGCATGCTCTGGATCTGGGATACTCTCCCAAGTAGCACGGGGCACGTGGAATCCCGTGTGAATCTGGGCGGACCACCGCCTAAGACTAAACACTCGCCTGTGACCGATAGTGAACTAGTACCGTGAGGGAAAGGTGAAAAGCACCCCTGGCGGGGAGTGAAATAGTACCTGAAACCGTGTGCCTACAAGCAGTCGGAGCAGACTTGTTCTGTGACGGCGTGCCTTTTGTATAATGAGCCGGGGAGTTGCTCGTGCGTAGCGAGGTTAAGGCCGTCAGGCCGGAGCCGAAGGGAAACCAAGTCTGAATAGGGCGATTTAGTTGCGTGCGGCAGACCCGAAGCCAGGTGATCTATCCATGGCCAGGTTGAAACTTGGGTAAAACCAAGCGGAGGACCGAACCCACTAACGTTGAAAAGTTAGGGGATGAGCTGTGGATAGGGGTGAAAGGCCAAACAAACCTGGAGATAGCTGGTTCTCCTCGAAATAGCTCTAGGGCTAGCGTCGATGCAGTGTTCCGGAGGTAGAGCACTGGATGGGTTAAGGGGCCTACAAGCTTACTGACCCCAACCAAACTCCGAATGCCGGAACATGGTCTACGGCAGTCAGGCCGCGGGGGCTAAGCTCCACGGCCGAGAGGGAAACAACCCAGACCGCCGGCTAAGGTCCCAAAGCATACGTTAAGTGTATCTAAGGAAGTGGAGTCGCACAGACAACTGGGATGTTGGCTTAGAAGCAGCCATTCATTTAAAGAGTGCGTAACAGCTCACCAGTCAAGCGATTCCGCGCCGATAATAATCGGGGCTCAAACGTATCACCGAAGCCGCGGACTGTCGCCTTGAGCGACAGTGGTAGAGGAGCGTTCCGTATGCATCGAAGGTGTTCTGTAAGGAATGCTGGAGCGTACGGAAGTGATCATCCCGGCATGAGTAGCGATAATGCAGGTGAGAAACCTGCACACCGAAAGCCTAAGGTTTCCTGGGCAAGGCTGATCCTCCCAGGGTAAGTCGGGTCCTAAGCACAGGCCGAAAGGCGTAAGCGATGGGAAGCAGGTTAATATTCCTGCACCATTTTATGTGCGTTCGAGCGATGGGGTGACGCGGAAGGTAGGGCCATCCGGGTGATGGATGTCCCGGTTTGTGCCTGTAGGAGGGAGCGGCAGGCAAATCCACTGCTCCAACTCCGAGGGGTGCGACGAGAGCTTCGGCTCATAAAGTGGCCGGGTCCATGCCGCCAAGAAAAACCTCTAAGCGAGTACATAAAATGTCCGTACCGTAAACCGACACAGGTGGGCGAGGAGAGGATCCTCAGGTGTTCGAGCTAACCCGGGTTAAGGAACTAGGCAAAATGGTCCCGTAACTTAGGGATAAGGGACGCCTGGTCTGGTGATGGCTGTACAGCTTGAGCTGGGCTGGGCCGCAGTGAAAAGGCCTGGGCGACTGTTTACTAAAAACACACGTCTCTGCCAAGTCGTAAGACGACGTATAGGGACTGACACCTGCCCGGTGCTGGAGCGTTAAGGGGAGAGGTCAGCTTGCGCCTAACCGTGCGAGCGAAGCTTTGAACTGAAGCCCCAGTAAACGGCGGCCGTAACTATAACGGTCCTAAGGTAGCGAAATTCCTTGTCGGGTAAGTTCCGACCCGCACGAATGGTGTAACGATTTGGGCACTGTCTCAACCCGGGGCTCGGCGAAATTGCAGTAGCGGTGAAGATACCGTTTTCCCGTGGAAGGACAGAAAGACCCCGTGGACCTTTACTGCAGCTTGATATTGGGTTCCGCCGTGGCGTGTGTAGAATAGGCGGGAGACTTTGAAGCCTGGACGCTAGTTCAGGTGGAGTCATCGTTGAAATACCGTCCTCGTTTCGTTGGAACTCTAACACGGGTCCGTGATCCGGATCGTGGACAGTGTCTGGTGGGCAGTTTGACTGGGGTGGTCGCCTCCCAAAAAGTAACGGAGGCGCCCAAAGGTTCCCTCAGCGCGGTCGGTAATCGCGCGTCGAGTGTAAAGGCACAAGGGAGCTTGACTGCGAGACGGACAGGTCGAGCAGATACGAAAGTAGGGCTTAGTGATCCTGCGGTCCCGAGTGGAAGGGCCGTGGCTCAACGGATAAAAGGTACCCCGGGGATAACAGGCTGATCGCCACCGAGAGTTCACATCGACGTGGCGGTTTGGCACCTCGATGTCGGCTCAACGCATCCTGGGGCTGAACAAGGTCCCAAGGGTTCGGCTGTTCGCCGATTAAAGCGTTACGCGAGCTGGGTTTAGAACGTCGTGAGACAGTTCGGTCCCTATCCTCCACGGGCGTAGGAAGCTTGAGGGGATCTGTCTTTAGTACGAGAGGACCGAGACGGACGCACCTCTAGTGTACCAGTTGTCCCGCCAGGGGCACCGCTGGGTAGCTATGTGCGGACCAGGATAAGCGCTGAAAGCATCTAAGTGCGAAACCGGCCCCAAGACTAGGCTTCCCGACCGCAAGGTCCTAAAGGCCACTCGGAGACTACGAGTTTGATAGGCCGCAGGTGTAAGCACAGTAATGTGTTCAGCCGAGCGGTACTAATCGGCCGTGAGGCTTCATTACTAAGACTCAGGTAAATAGAAGAACTGTCCGCCCTGTATAGTTGTGAAAGAACTGCGCCGGAGTTTCCGGTGACCATGGCGGAGGGGCCACACCCGTTCCCATTCCGAACACGGAAGTTAAGCCCTCCAGCGCCGATGGTACTAGTCGGGAGACCGTCTGGGAGAGTAGGTCGTCGCCGGATCTAAATCAAGCCCCTGGGGTATAATGCCCCAGGGGCTTTTTTATTGTCTCCACGGCAGGAGCTGCCCGAGGTCAGGCAGACCCGGAACCGAACCGCTGGTCTGCAGAGCGGAGGAACGCCATCACAGGCATCCTGAACCACTTCATCATCGCGTTTTCAGCGATCGCGGCTCTCACGCTGGATCCTGATAGCGGCATCGGAGGTGCAGCCGGAACCTCGCATGCGGATTCGGTGTGCTCCGCCCTCGCCGACAGCATTGTGGAGGATGCCCTCTCGTACCTGGGAACCCCGTATGTGTACGGTGGAACAGGGCCGGAAGGCTTCGACTGCAGCGGACTGATCTGCCGGGTCTTCGAGGACAACGGTATACACCTGCCCAGGACCGTGACCGGCATGGAGACGATGGGTGTGCAGGTATCGCTCGAGGATCTCGTTCCGGGTGACCTCCTCATATTCGAGTCACCGAAGCACGTTGGCATGTACATCGGAGAAGGGCGTTTCATACATTCCTCGTCCTACCAGGACAGGGGAGTGGTCATCACGGAACTCTCACAGGCAAGCTACACACGCAGATACTCCTCGGCCCGCAGGATGATCGGCTCCTCGCTCTGAATCGAGCCATGACGAACAACGGAGTGCCTCTCCCAGGACAAGCTCCGCCTGAGGCTTCCCGCACTTGCGGCTGCTCAGGGATCACAGAGCTTCTGGCCGTATCGATCGTATGGGCGTTCTCCTTCGGCCTGATACGGAACACGCTTGCAGGAGTCGACCCTCTGCTGGTCGCATGCCTGAGGCTCCTGCTCGCTTCGCTTGTCACCCTGCCCTTCATCAGGCTGCAGGGTCTCTCCAGACGCGCGATTGTCGAACTGCTCCTGATCGGCGCCGTGCAGTTCGGCCTGATGTATGCAGTGTACATCGATGCATTCGGATACCTCGAGGCATGGGAGGTCGCGATGCTGACAGTGACGACACCCGTCATGGTCGTAGCTTTCGACCGCCTGATGGAGAAGAGGGGACGGGCGGCGTTCCTGTGGGCTTCCATCGCCGCTCTGGCCGGTGGTGCGGTCATCCTGTGGGGAAGGCCCGTTTCGACCGGATTCTGGAGAGGCATGGTCCTGGTCCAGCTCTCGAATCTCTTCTTCGCTTCGGGTCAGGTCGCCTTCCGGATTTTCAGCAGAGACCAGTCGGCGCCTGCAAAGAGGACGTCTGAAGTGATAGGTCTGATGCACCTGGGAGGTTTCCTCGCGACGCTGCCCGGTGCGATACCGGCGGCGGCAGGGATCGCGTCGCTGTCTGTCAGCCAGATTGCAGCTCTATGCTACCTCGGGGTGGTAGCGAGCGGAATCGGTTTCATGGTCTGGAACCAGGGAGCGACCAAGGTGAACGCCGGGGTCCTGGCCGGATTCAACAACGCAAAGATTCCACTCTCGGTCCTGGCTTCGATGCTGTTAATCGGGGAGAGGCCGTCTATCCTGAAGCTTTCTGCGGGCGCCCTTCTCATCTCGGCAGGCATCGCGTTCGGGAGGCGTGGCAGAAGGAGCCGGCCTGCGGACTCTTCAGGCACCGGGGCGATGCACGGTGATCATGGCGGAGATTGATCGGACCGGGACGGATCGCTTCGCCGTCACCAGCTCGTAACGAAGTCGTCTATGCTCCCGTGGCAGGGTTCCTCCGGCAAGGGACATGTGAGTGTATAGGTCTCGAAACCGAGATCGAGGTCATAGTCGAGACTGCATCCGGGGCAGACAATCCAGGGACCCAAGCCTTCTTCGAGAAGCTCTTCGAGCGTCCCGAATCTGTTGTACTTGCCGAAGAACATCGCTTCCGAGGATGCCAGACTCATCATATTGGATCTGCAGATCCGGAGAGGATTTCCCGGTGGTCCTCCGCCCGTCCCCGGTCCCCCTCCGGGATGAACCGGGTACTCCGTGCACTGTATCCAGTAGCTGCTGTCGCCCAGGAGCGAGACATCGTACTGCTCGAACACCCAGGGGCACGACAGCGTATCGCCGAGCAGTTCGTACAGGCCGCCTGCATCAGACGAATAGCAGCTATACGTGCCGAAATACATCGATTGTGCAAAGCAGAGAGTCGCCACGTTGTCCAGGCAGTCGCCGTAGGTGACCTCATGGATCGAGACGGCGTCATCGCCCGGCGAAAGCACGGGATCACGCTCCGAGTCTCTCGAGGGGTCCGATGGATAGCGGCAGCCCGCAACGAGATGCAGCCGAAACCAGAACCGAAACAAGCATTGTATTCCGGACCGACATCACGCCCCCCTTCCGATTTCAATGTCTTAGTATTCAGCAGCCCCGGATGATGGTCAATCATGGTCGATAGAACGGCGAGGCTTTTCGAGCCCTGCTCTGACGATCCGCCACAGCCTGGACAGGCACTGGCATAGGCGCGGTGCATATCATGGGAGGCATGAATCGAAGGGGCGGCTCCCATCGGAGGAAGCCGCCCTGGACTGCTGGAACAGATGCTGTTGCGTCAGAGGATGCAGAAGGCTGTAGTGCCCTCCCAGGAGCTGCCGAGGCTTTCGAAGGACCCGTCCGTCGTGCTGGTCCTCCAGAGGGAGCCCTCCCATATGCAGTAGACGTAGCCACCGGAGGCCGCCAGCTCGGTCGACCCGTCATATCCCCCGCCCAGGCTGGCGTATTCTCCGTCGAAGGCATCCACCTGGTAGAGGACGTCGCCCTGGATCACGTAGAGGAAGTTTCCTGCGCCCGCCGCCGCCGTCGTGCCCGCGTAGGTCGAGGGCAGCCCGGTGTAGTCGCCGGTGTAAGGATCGGTCCTGTACAGGACGTCGTTCTGGATTACCATCAGCGCGTTGCCGGCCCAGGCAAGGTGCTGCACTCCCGCGTAGCTGCCGGGGATCGAAGTCCAGGAGCCGTCGGCCGGATCGATCATGTAGATGGAGGAACCCTGAGCCGCGTACAGATGGCCTCCACCGGCAGTGAGTGCGAACGCGCCATTCCAGCTGGTGCTGAGCTGGACCCAGGAGCCATCGGCCGGATTGACTTCGTACAGAACGTCGCCCTGGATTGCGTAGAGCATGCCGTTCATCGATGTCAGGAGCTCTGTCCCGCTCCAGGAGTCGGACAGCGCCTGCCAGGAGCCATCGATGGTGCTGGCGATGTAGAGCACGTCGTCCTGGACCGCATAGAGCCATGCTGCAGAGGCGGGAAGGGCGAAGAGCACCAACGCTGCGAAGATCAGGGACAGACTCCTCATCAGGTCTCCTCCAGGTGTTCGGGTGTTACTGCCAGCTGTAGATCCCGTCTACTACGCTGCCGTGGCAGGGAAACTGCGGCATCGGGCACGTCAGTGTGTAGGTCTCGAAACCGAGCTCGAGGTCATAGTCCAGCCTGCATCCGGGGCAGACGAGCCTGGCGCCGAAACCCTCCTCGACTAGTGCCTCGATCGACCCGTATCTGTTGAAAGCCGCGTAGAACATCGCCTCCATCGTGGCGATGAGCCGCATGTGATTCCGGCAGAGGCCGCATGGATCGCTGGTTACTTCCCTTGCTGAAGTCTCCTCCGAGGTGGAAAACACCGAAGGATCCCCTGTGACGTCGCTGAGGTCTGCGGCTGGATTGCTGCATCCGGATGATGTCATCGCCACGAACAGCGAAGTGACGAGCACGGAGAAGAGCATCCTCATGCAGGCCCTCTCTTTCATTTCATATGAATGCCATTGAAAGTAGAGCGGGTCAAGGGATGTCACGGTCCGGGATCGGTGTCGACCGGGGCGCCATTGATTAGTATCGCTTCGGACACGTTTACAGGGGAGGCCGACATGGGTAGGACAGCGAGGAAGATAATCCGGATCGACAGGGACAAGTGCGACGGTTGCGGGCAGTGCGCATCGGCATGCCACGAAGGCGCGATAGAGATAGAAGGCGGCAAGGCCAGGCTGGTGAAGGAGTCCTATTGCGACGGCCTCGGGGCCTGCATCGGTGACTGTCCGAGGGGCGCTCTGACGGTGGAGACCCGCGAGGCCGACGAGTTCGACGAGAAGGCGGTGCTGGAGAAGAAATCCCAGACCCGGACTGCAGCCGCCCCCCCTCAGGCTTGCGGCTGCCCTTCCGCTTCCGCCCGCTCGCTCCAGCCCCACGCGGATTCCACGACAGCATCCCTGATCCCGTCACAGCTTGCGGCCTGGCCGGTCCAGATAACGCTGATCCCTCCTTCCGCGCCCTTTCTCGAGGACGCCGACCTCCTGATAGCGGCCGACTGCACGCCTTTCGCTTTCGCAGACTTCCACAGGCGCTTCATGCGTGGGAGGGTCGTGCTCGTCGGGTGTCCGAAGCTGGACGACACCGCGCCGTACCTGGAGAAGCTGACGGAGATCTTCCGCACGAGGAGCATACGATCGGTCGAGGTCGCCTACATGCAGGTGCCCTGCTGCTCCGCGCTGCCGAGGCTCGTGCTCTCCGCGCGCGAAGCCGCCGGTGCCGGATTCCCGGCGAGGCTCACCAGGATCGGACTCGACGGAGCGATCCTGGAATCGAGGACGGAATGACGTCTCCCGCCTGGAGGGTGTTCCAGGATCCGGATGCCTTCCGGGCGTCGCTGGGCACCCCCCTGCTCGAGCGCGAAATAGAGAACTGCCTGCCCCTCGCTATCTGCTGGAAGATCTCCCGGGGCACCGGCGAGGATCGCGAGGCCTTCATGTACCTGTCCGAGGTCGGAGGGGAGACAGCCGGCGCGGCCGTCCGCACCCCGGGCAGGAACGTCGTGCTCTTCAGCGGCCCCATGTGGCGCGAAGAGGATTTCCACGCACTCACGGACGCCCTTCTGGGGGAAGGGATCGACGCACCGGGCGTGATCGGACCCGCTGCACTCGCGCGCGCCTTCTCCTCCGTCTGGTGCTACAGGCGCGGTACCGGGACATCCGTGAGGATGGAACTGGGCCTCTACGGGCTTGTCGAGGTCAGGCTCGAACCGGGTCCTGGCAGGCTCGTACAGGCGACACTCGAGGACTCCGACCTGTTCTGGTCCTGGGAGCAGGGTTTCTACATCGACTGTTTCGGTGAGATGCCGCCCTATGTGACCCGCGAGGGTTCGGACAGGCTTGTTGCAGGCGGAGGTGTGTACTTCTGGGTCGTCGACGGCCGGAAGGTGTCGATGGCTGGGGCGAGCGGCAGCACCGAGAGCGCTTCGATGGTGAACCTGGTCTACACCCCGCCGCCCTTCAGGAGGCATGGCCATGCAGGCAGCCTGGTCTCCTCTCTCTCCACACGGCTTCTGGAGTCCGGATACCGCTGCTGCACGCTGTTCACGGATTTGTCGAATCCGACCTCGAACGGCATCTACAGGAAGATCGGCTACGAGTACGCCGGCGGGTTCTCGGAGATAGTCTTCACGACCGGGATCTGAACTCCTCGAGGACCGGCAGGATGTCACCGGCCCTGCCTTGCATGCCACGGATGCTCCTATAGGCTGCGATCATGGCGGCGTGCTCGGGTATGTCCTCCAGGAAGCTCTTCCTCGCCTCCTCGCTGTGCAGCTTCCCCGCCGCGCTGAGGAGGCTGCGCCTGGCCTTTGTCAGCGTGTCCGCGGCGAGGGTCGCAAGCCGCGACCTCTCTTCGCGATCGGGTGTTTTCGAGGCCAGAGTTGTGTATGCCAGGCACAGGCCCCAGAGCATCCTGGGTTTCGCCCTGCCCTGTCTGGGGATTTCCTGAGCGGCGGCCCGGAGTTGCTCGCGGGCGGATCGAACCGATCCCGGCGATGGTTTCCCGTCCAGCAGTATCCTGACGATCCCCATCCGCGTCTCGGCCCTGTAGCGGTCGACGCCTATCCGCTGCGACAGCTCGAGGCCGCGAGTCAGGCAGGCAATGGCTTCGTCTGCTCTCCCGAGGAGGAACAGGGGGGTCCCGATCAGGCTCAGAACCTCAGTCTCGCCCTCCTCGTCGCCCGTCTCCCTCGATATCTCCAGGGCACGTTCGAGCATGGCGAGCACTTCCCCTGTCTCGGAACGGACCGGTTTCAGGAGTGCAAGATTCGTCATCACCACGCCTTCGAGATCCAGCCCCCCGCACTCATGTGCGATCTCGAGCGCCTTCCTGTAGCGGTCCCCTGCCTCCACGTACCTCCCGGTCTCGTACAGCGAGTTGCCTTCGCATATGAGGGCTCGTCCCTCCCCACCCCTGTCCCCGACGCTGCGCGAGATTTCGAGGCTCCTGCCAGCGATCTCCAGCGCTTCGTCGAAGGAACCGGACCTCGTGTGGACGATACCCATGTTCCTCAGGAGGTTCGCCTGTCCGGCACGGTTCTCCAGATGGATCAGGAGTTCGAGGGAGTCCTCGAAGTGCAGCAACGCCTCGGAGTCACGCCCCTTCTTCAGATAGACGAGGCCGATGTTGCAGAGAGCGTTGGCGACGTTCTCCTTGTAACCGAGTTCGAGCGAGATCATCCGCGAGCGCTCGAGGTTTCGCAGGGCGCTGCGGTATCTGGCAAGCTCGCAGTCCATCAGACCCAGGTTGTTCAGCGCCTTGGCCTCGCCCTCCCGATCCCCGATCCTCCGGGCCTTCCTGGCGACCTCCACGAAGGCGACCCTCGCCTCCCTCGTCCTGGATGCACGCCACATCGAGATCGCAAGAGCGTTCCTGCAGCGGAGCTCCGCTGCGGAGTCACGAGACGCCTGCGCGCGTTCGAGGGCCTCCTCGAAGATCCTGACGCCATCTTCCGCCTCGCCGCTGTCCCTGTAGGTCTCCCCGAGCAGGATATGTGCGCCCGTGAAACCGGGGTCGGATGCGAGGATCTCGGTCAGCATCCCTCTCACTGCATCGGTGTCGTCCCTGGTGCTGCGTGTCCGCCACAGATAGCGCGCCTTCAGATAGAGCTCGTATGTGGACGGGGTGGAACCGATGGAGGATGTGATGCCCGGGAAGGCGCTGGGGGTGACTCCCATGGCCTTGAGTGTGCCGTCCGCGAGCTTTCCCTTGATGGAATGCAGCTCTTCCCAAGTTTCTTCCCAGCTGTCCAGCCAGGCCAGGCATTTCCTCTTCGTGTCATGGAGCTCCACGGAAAGTCTGAAGACCTCTCCGTTCCTCAGGAGAGACCCCTTCAGGAGGAACCTGGTGCCTGCACGCGAGGCCGCGGCCTCCGGCGTGCCGGACACAGCCAGGTGCTGGAGCATCGATGTCATGGGTGTCACCCTGATGCTGCCTGCACGGGCGAGGTCCGTGATGAGGTCGGCTGTCAGTCCGAAGCTGTAGAAATCGTCACTTCCGGCTCCGATGTTCACGAGGGTCGCCACGAGTATCGACGGGGGGCCATCCTCGTGCAGCGCTGTGCCGATCCTTTCTCCATCCACATCGAGAGCGACCGGGAGGGGACCCTGGGAATCGCCCCTCAGCGCGAAAATCTCGATGAGGCGGCCCAGTCCCCTCAGTCTGCGAATCCCGAGTGATTCCGCGCCGGGTCTTCTCCCGGAGTAGCATTCCATGAGCTCGGCGGAGACGCATATCCCGCCTGGCGGGGAGAGCGCCTCGAGGCGCGAGGCTACATTGACCGTGTCACCGAGGATGTCGCCGTCGGCGACGAGCACCTCGCCCCAGTGAATGCCGATCCTGACCCGGAAGGTCGCGCTCCTCAGACTGCTCTGGATGTTCCGCGCGCTCCTGACGGCCGAGCTGGGGGACTCGAAGACGCTGAGGGTGCCGTCACCGATCTCCTTGATGAGGGTCCCGGAGTTCTTCGCAATCACCGAGGAGAGGACGCTGCGCTGCTTCTCGAGCGCGCGGAGGGCCTCCTCCTCTGATCTTTCCATCATCGATGTGAATCCGACGATGTCGGTGAACATCACGGCGAAGCGTCTGCGTGTTCCGGGAACCATTCTCCGGCCTCCATGTCTGGGGCGGGGACATCCCCTGGAATGTACGTCACAAAGAACCCGGGGGAAAGCCATAATAGAAGAGGGGCGGCCCGGGGCCGCCCCTCGACTCCGGCAGGAAGACTACCTGGCCGGCTTCTCCGTCGCGAAATCGACCCGGACGTTGCGTCCGTCGATCGCTGCGTTGTCCATGGCGTTCTTCGCGGCGCGGGCGCCATCCTCGGTAGCGAAGGTGACGAACCCGAAGCCACGGGATTTACCGGTGGTCCGGTCCATCACTACGCGAGCCTCGGTGACCTCGCCGTGGGCGGAGAATGCCTTGCCGAGGGACTCGTCGGTCGTCGACCAGGAGAGACCTCCCACAAACAGCTTATTGCTCATTTGAACTCCTTCCAGGGCGATGCCCCGGTTTCGGGTGGCTGCCCACCCGTTTCCGCAGCCCCTCGCGTGAAACCGTACCCGCAGGGGCGGCGCATCTCTGGAATCAGGGTTCTTTGCTGCTGGGAGGACTGCTGCACTCGAAAGAGGCGGTAGGACCGGACCCAGAACAAGACTATCTGAACCAGACTGCAAGACGATAGAAAGCTGCTTCAGGCAAGTCAACACCCGACAGTGCCTCGCAGCGCTACTTCCTGGACACCCCGTGGGGTTGGACCGGCCCCAGGCCGGCTTCCCGGAGGGTTGCCGTGCGCTTGATCTTCCGCGTTGTCGTCTTGGGGAATTCGGATTCCCTCACGATGAAGTTGGATATTCTCTTGTAGATTGACTGCGACGAGTTCAGCGCGGATATCTCGCGCCGGACGACCTCGACTGCGAAATCCTCCGTCAGGGGCTGTCCCTGCTCCTCTGCCATGGCGATGAGCCTGTCCCTGTTCGGGAACACGACCACCCAGATCTCCTCACCCTTCAGCTCCGACTCCTTGCCGAACACCATGCACTCCATGATGATGCCGGACCGGCACAGCTTGGCTTCGAGCTCCTCGGGATATACGTTCTTTCCGTTCTTTGCAACGATCACATTCTTCTTGCGCCCTGTCACGAAGAGGAACCCGTCGCGGTCGAGATAGCCGAAGTCGCCCGTCCGGAACCAACCGTCCCTCGAGAGGACCTCTGCTGTTATCTCTGGAGCGTTGTGGTAGCCGAGCATCACATTGGGACCCTTGACCACTATCTCGCCGATCCCGCTTCCGTCCGGATCGTCTATCCTCACCTGGATCTCGGGTAGCGGAGGCCCGACAGATCCGGTCCTGTTGGCCGTATCCCTGTTCACCGCAACGATCGGCGAGCACTCCGTGAGGCCGTACCCCTGGAGCATCTCCATCCCCATGCTCCTGAAACCCGCGACAACTGCCGGATCGATGCCGGCGCCGCCTGAAATGAGGAACCGGGCCCTGCCACCGAGCTTCTCGTGTATGGGGGCGAAGACCTTCTTGCGGATATCCCTGTCTCCAAGGAGTTCGGCGCAGGAGGCGGCCAGGAGGCCTATCCGGAACTTGATCCTCCCGCCCTTCTTCGCAGCGATCCCGTCGCGGATCTTCCTGTACATGTTCTCCCAGAGGAGAGGTACTCCAAGGATCATCGTGGCGCGGGCTTCTCCGAGATCCTCTGCCACATAGCGCAGACCCCTGCAGAAGTAGATCGTGCATCCGTGGCAGAGCGGGCAAAGGAAGCCGCAGACGCATTCGTACATGTGGTGCATCGGGAGGACGGAGAGGAAGACCTCCTCATGGACGAGGCCGACGGCCTGGAGCATCTGCCTGAGGTCGGAGAGGATGTTCCTGTGAGAGAGCACGACACCCTTGGCTGCGCCCATCGTACCCGAGGTGTAGGAGATGAGCGCGACGTCGTCGCCGCCCGCGACATGGGGGAGAGCCGTGGTCGAGGCTTCTCCCGCCTCCAGGAGATCCTCGATGGTGGTCCCTGTCCTCCGGGTGGAGCGCATCTGGAATGCCCTGATCTGCTTCGAGGGAATGGAGGCCTGGAGGTCCTGGGGCATGCCCGCGTCATGGAAGAGGAGGGTTGCGCCGCTGTAGTGGAGGATCGTGTGTATCTCGCCCGCGGAGAGCTCCTTGTCGATCGGGACTATGACTCCGCCTGCTCTTATCGCCGCCATGAAAACCGCTGCCCACGAGACGCTGTTCGCTCCGGCGAGCCCGACTACGGGGTGCTCTCCCATGTCCAGGATGGCTCTGGCCAGGAGATCGACCTTCCTGGAGAAGGCGGCGTAGGTCGTAGCGGCCCAGGAGCCGTCGGGAGTCCTCTCGAAGAGGAAGTCCTTGTCCTTGTAAGTGACCGCCGAAGCCTCGAGCATCTCGGGGATGCTCCTGTACTCCGGGACCTGGTGAAGGGGGCCGCCGGGGATCCGCCTCTTCCGGGATGCTGATACAGGTCGTTCTGGAATCATCGGCTTGTAACCCGCCTCTCGCAGGACTTGAGAGAATCAGTGGATTTCCGAAAATATCTGCGCGCTCCCCTCCCGGCAACTGCAGATGGGGTCAGACTACCTACCAACACCTTTCTTACAAACATCCCGATCCCTGTTGACACAGCCTCCCTGCCTGGTCTACACTGAAATCATGGCAAGATATCTCAGGCTCGTAGTGCCCGGACTCCCCCACCATGTCACACAGAGGGGGAACCGCGGGCAGACCGTGTTCAGATCTCAGATGGACCTCAGGAAATACTGCGCCGTAGCCGACCGCTGCCTGGAAGAGAACGGAGTGGAGGTGATGGCCTTCTGTCTAATGCCCAACCATGTCCACTTCGTGTTGGTGCCTCCAGAAGAGGATTCTCTGTCAAAGGTGATGCACCGGATGAACACCACCTTCGCCCTGTACAGCAACCTGACCTGGAGCTGCAGCGGTCATCTCTGGCAGGGGAGGTTCTTCTCCTGCGCATTGGACGAGACCCATCTCTACAACGCGCTCAGGTATGTCGAACTCAACCCGGTCAGGGCAGGCATGGTCGTGCGACCTGTCGAGTACCGCTGGTCATCGGCACGGGCTCATCTTCTGGGAAGACCATCCCCGATCGAACTCGGCAGAAACCGGAGTCCAGTCCTCGAGGGAATATCGGACTGGGGTGAATTCCTTCAGGCAGGCACTCACAGGGGGGACTTCTCGGAGATCAGGGCCAGAACTAAGACCGGAAGGCCTTGTTGCTCCATCGAGACTTGCCATAGAATCGAAGAGCGGACCGGCAGGACTGTTCTGCCCCGGCCGACGCACCCGATGTCGCATAATCTCATCGGATAACCAGTAAAAGCACTGCCTGTGTAAATGTTGTCGCAGCATGCTGATAGGAGAGCGGATCTGTGAGTAGTCTGACCCCAGTCGTCATAGGGGCTGGATTGGCGGGGTGCGAGGCGGCATGGGCTCTCGCACGGGCAGGCCTCGATGTGGAACTTCACGAGATGCGGCCGGCCGTAATGACGGAAGCCCATGTCACGGATGGTCTGGCCGAGCTCGTCTGCTCCAACTCCCTGAGATCCTCCAATCCCGAGAACGCGGTAGGGCTCCTGAAGGTGGAGATGCGCGCCCTGGGATCGATCGTTCTGGAGGCGGCGCTCGAGAACAGGGTCCCGGCCGGTGATGCGCTTGCAGTCGACAGGACTCTCTTCAGCGAGCAGATCACCGCCAGGATCGAGTCCGAAAAGCGGATAGACCTTTCGCGCACGGAGTCGGTCGAAATCCCGCCGGGCCGCCCGGTCATAGTCGCTACCGGACCGCTCACGAGCCCTGCGCTGTCCCGCCGCATCTCCGAGCTCACCGGGGCTGAGCACCTGTACTTCTACGACGCCATCGCCCCTGTGGTCTCAGACGACTCCCTGGACCGCTCCCGCCTCTTCTGCCAGTCCCGCTACGACAAGGGGGAAGGGGACGACTACCTCAACTGTCCGATGGACGCGGAGCAGTATGAGCGCTTCGTCACCGCTCTGCTGGAGGCGGAGAAGGTTCCCGCACGCTCCTTCGAGAAGGAGCTGCACTTCGCGGGCTGCATGCCCGTCGAGACGATAGCCGCGACCGGCAACGCCGCCCTCTCTCACGGCCCGCTGAAGCCAGTCGGGCTGACCGATCCGGCAACGGGCTCGAGACCCTTCGCGGTCGTGCAGCTCCGGCGCGAGAACGCAGCGGGTACCGCGTGGAACCTCGTCGGCTGCCAGACAAAGCTGACATACGCTGAGCAGAAGAGGGTGTTCAGGATGATCCCGGGCCTGGAGAGAGCCGAGTTCCTGAGGTACGGGTCCATGCATCGGAACACGTTCATCAACGGTCCGGCGCTGCTTGATCCGAGACTGAGGCTCCAGGACAGCCCGGAGATCATGTTCGCCGGGCAGATCACCGGCGTGGAGGGATATGTCGAGTCCGCCGCCTGCGGCCTCCTCGCGGGCCTGTTCCTCGCGGCGTCGCTGAAGGGGATGGAGCTCCCGCCACCCCCTCCGGAAACAGCCCTGGGCAGCCTTCTGAGGCACGCCACAGGATCCCCTTTGAAGCACTTCCAGCCGAGCAACGTCAATTACGGCCTCTTCCCCCCCCTCGCCGGCAGGACTCCCAGGCATGCCCGCAATGCAGCCTACGCCGAAAGGGCAGGAGAAGCCATCGGACCATGGCTCGAACCGGCAGGCAGAATCCTCGTCCCGTGAGCACTGCGCATGTAGATTAGGGCGACAGACGCCGTTCCCTCCACCGGACCAATACGAGAGGCAGTCGAGATGCCGAGCCTATCACTCACCTTCATACTGACGGTCGTCGCGGCCACATTCACAGGCCGGTGGGGCGGTTCGATGCAGGACTTCGCCTACGATCTCGTCGAAACACCGGAGGAGGGGTTCCTGCTGGTTGGCAGGACCGACTCCGATGCCCTGGGGGGATCGGATGCCTGGCTGATCTGCACCGACGCCTCCGGCGACAGCATCTGGTCGAGGAAGTATGGCGGAGACGGCCCCGACTGGGCTTATTCGATAATCCCGGCTTCAGCCGGTGGATACCTGGTCACGGGCAGGTTCGGATCGACGCCGTCTGGGGACCTGGACGGCTGGCTGCTCCGGCTCGACGCCAACGGCGAGACTCTGTGGAGCAGGAACTACGGCGGGACCGGCACACAGACATTCTTCAGCAGCATAGAATCGCCGGACGGAGGGTTCGTCAGCACCGGCTTCAGAGCCGGCACCGGATTCGATCTCTGGGTCCACGCGGTGGACTCCCTGGGCGTCTTCGAGTGGGAGACCGTCCTCGGCGGAACCTCCGACGACTGCGGATACGGAATTGCACCGGGTTCGGACGGCTTCGTCGTAGCGGGGCAGACGCTCTCCTACGGAGCGGGAGGAGGCGACCTCTGGGCGATCCGCTTCGACTGGGGAGGCGACAGCCTGTCGTCACTGGTCCTCGGCGGGACGGAGTTCGACTACCCCTGGAGCATCTGCGAGATCCCCTCCGGTGGCCACGCCATCTCGTGCACCAGCCGCTCCTTCGGGGCTGGTTCGTACGATTTCTGGATCGTCAGGCTGGACGACGACCTCGGGGTCCAGTGGGCCGAAGCCTACGGTTATGCCGAGGACGACTGGTGCTACAACTCCTCTCCGGCAGGCTCCGACGGGCTTGTCGTGACCGGGATGAGGAACAGGGGCGTCTTCGAGGCCTGGCTGCTCAGGCTGGATTCGGCGGGTGACACTCTCTGGACACGCACCTACGATACTCCCGGCCTGACCAACCGTGGTCTCGGGACGATACAGTCCTCCGACGGCGGCTACGCTCTCTGCGGGGCGATTGCTGAAGGTCCCGACGAGGATTTCTGGCTGGTCAAGGCGGATCAGGACGGCTACTGCCCGGAGACCGGCATCGAGAGCCCGGAAGGACCATCGAATCCCACAATACCGGTCATCACTCCGAACCCCTCGGCCGGCCGGTTCGCGGCGATCATACCCGGACATGATGGAAGCCCGGTTCTGTTCGATGTATTCGATGTTTCCGGCAGGCTGATCTATTCCGGTTCGACACCCCCCGGCCCCGCAGGTGCCACAGGTGAGATCTCCATAGATGAAATCGGCATCTCCGGACCTGGAGTGTTCCTGCTGCGCCTCCCCTCGCTCGGTTCGACGCCTTTGCGAGTCCTGATCCTCGAAGACTGAAACCCCTCGGGAAGGCAGTTGAGTCTTCCCAGGCAGTTTGCTATATAACCGTTCAGTTAGATTATTTCCGGAGGGTGGAAATGCAGCGTGCATCAAGGGAGACGATCCTCGCCGCCGCAGCGTCGGAGTTCGCCGAGATGGGGTTCGACGGCGCCCGCATCGACCGCATGGCGAGACGCGCCGGTATCAACAAGGCGATGCTCTACTATCATGTAGGGGACAAGAAGGCTCTTTACGACGCAGTATTCGAGAGTGTGCAAACCCAGGCAAAGGTATCGCTCGAACGGATCCTCGAGGAGGGAGGGGACTCCCGCGAGATGTTCCGGAAGGCGATCGAGAGCGTGGTGGCGCTTGCCTTCAACCATCCGGTCTATCCTTCGATGATCCTGCGGGAGGTGGCGGGGGGAGGCGCCAATGTGGGCGAAGAGGCGGTCCGGCGGCTCGAGGGGGTCTTCTCTCTTGTTCGCCGGATCCTGGAAATGGGCGCCGAACAGGGCGTGATGAGAAGAACCGATCCCGCACTTGCCCAGTTCCTCGTGGCCGGCAGCGTGATGTTCCTCGCCGCCGGCATTCCCTTTCGCCGCCGGCTCGCGCTGTCAGGCTCGCCCTCCGGTCCTCTGGAGCCTTCCGATATGGCGGAGAAGCTCTCAGACCTGCTCATCAACGGACTTTCGTCGGGAGGAGTGTAGATGAAACTCTCGATCGTGGTGCTTCTGACATGCCTGTCAGGAGCCCTCATACAGGGATGCGGAGGCAGAGACGAGCAGCTCGAACTCTCCGGATCGGTCGAGGTCACACGCCTCCGCATGAGCTTCTCCGTCGCCGGTACGCTCGAATCGGTTCGCGTGGACGAAGGCGCCTCGGTTGCCGCAGGAGATACACTCGCAGTGCTGGATACGATCGCGCTCTCCCTCGAAGTTGGGATCCGCACTGCCGAGCTCGCCGCCGGACAGGCCGTGCTGGACGGGCTCGAGGCAGGATCGAGACCGCAGGAGATAGGCCGGGCCGCCGCAGGAGTCGAGCAGGCTCAGGCCGTTATGGAGCAGGCGCAGCAGAACTACGACAGAATTGCGGTCCTCTTCGACGCGGACGCCGTTTCTAGACAGGAGTGGGAGTCCGCCGGGACCGCCCTCGCAGTAGCCGAAGCAGGCCTGGTTTCTGCGGGACAGAGCTACTCCCTTGCCGCCGAAGGCTTCCGGGATACCGAGCTGCAGGCGGCACTGGCGCGGGTGCAGGCTTCCGAAGCCGTGCTGGCGCTGGCCGTGGACCGGCTCGACGATGCAGTCATGACCTGTCCGGTCGATGCGACGGTCCTGTCCATCACGGCCGAACCCGGCGAGCACGTCGCTGCAGGCGTGACCACGATGACCCTCGGACTCCTCGACACGGTCGAGGTGATCGGATGGGTCACGGAACCGTCGCTCGCTCTCATCAGGCCGGGACAGGAGGCCTGGGTCACCTGCGACGGGTTTCCGGACACCCGGTTCCAGGGCGTCCTATCCAGGATCTCAGACGAGGCCGAGTTCACTCCCTCCACCGTCGAAACGAGGGAGGAGAGGGTGAGCCTCGTCTACAGGGTGACCCTGGAGGTCCCGAACCCGGACGGGATCCTGAAGGCCGGCATGCCCGTCGACGTGTCCATCCCTGTCGAGGATCCGCAGCGGTGAATCCTGCAGTCGAGGTCGAGAGCCTGTCACGGAGTTTCGGGAGCGTCGAGGCTCTGGCCGGTGTGACTTTCTCCGTCGAGCGTGGGACCGTATATGGAATCGCAGGCCCCGACGGCTCGGGCAAGACGACCTGTCTCCGGATGCTCTCCACCGTGCTGACCCCCTCGTCGGGCCGGGCCAGGATCCTCGGGTTCGACACGGTCGAATCGCCATGGCAGGTCAAGGACCGCACGGGTTACATGAGCCAGCAGTTCGGCCTGTACGACGACCTCACCGTCGAAGAGAACCTCTCCTTCTTCGCCGGCATCTACGGAGTCACACGCGCTGCGCTGCACGAGAGAGCCGGCAGGCTGCTCGATTTCAGCGGGATGGGCCCCTTCATGAAGCGCAGGGCCGGCAGGCTCTCGGGTGGCATGAAGCAGAAGCTCGCGCTCATGTGCGCGCTGGTCCACACCCCCGAGGTCCTGCTCCTCGACGAGCCCACGAACGGGGTCGACCCCGTCTCCAGGCGTGACTTCTGGGCCATTCTCCACGACCTGGTCCGGGGCGGGATGACCGTGGTGGTGTCCACGAGCTAC
Organism: Candidatus Fermentibacterota bacterium; assembly: GCA_963718745.1. GTDB lineage: Bacteria > Fermentibacterota > Fermentibacteria > Fermentibacterales > Fermentibacteraceae > Fermentibacter. Next base: position 2,109,495 of record OY970370.1, read on the forward strand.
CTCGACGAGGCGGAGAGGTGCGGGAGGGTGATCCTTCTGCATCACGGCAGAGTCGCCGCCGATGGAACCCCCGCGGATCTGCGGGCGTCCTCGGGCCTCAAGGTCGTCGAGGTCATCACACCGGAACCCTGGAAGGCCGCCGGACTCCTCTCGCAGAGGATCGAAGGCCGGGCCGAGCCGAGGGGTGACAGGGTGAGGCTGCTGCTCGAACGGGACGCCGTCCCCGACCTTTCCGGGATCCTCGGAGCGTCCGGGATACCCTTCACCGTGGCGGAGACGGCCGGGCCGACCCTCGAGGATGTTCTCGGCATGCTCGGCCGCGGGGCTTCCGGTGCCTGAGCAAGCCGTCGTTCTGGACAGGCTCGTGAAACGGTTCGGCCGGTTCACGGCGGTCGATTCGATCTCGCTCGAAGTCGGGCAGGGAGAGGTCTTCGGCTTCCTCGGCCCGAACGGCGCGGGGAAGTCGACAACCATAAGGATCATGTGCGGTCTACTGAAGCCGACATCGGGGACGGCGACAATCGCGGGGATCGACGTGGCGAAGTGGCCCGAGGAGATCAGGTCCGTCATCGGCTACATGAGCCAGCGCTTCTCGCTCTACAGGGATCTGACGGTCATGGAGAACGCCTCCTTCTATGCGGGCGTGTACGGTTTGGATGGCAGGAGGGCGGCGCGGAGCATCGAAGATGTGCTCGCCCGGGTCGGGCTGTCCGGTTCGGAGACGGCGCACGTTTCCGATCTCGACCCCGGCAGGCGTCAGAGACTGGCACTGGGATGCTCGCTCATGCACGGCCCCCGGATACTCTTTCTCGACGAGCCGACCTCGGGGGTCGACCCGCGGACCCGCGGGGAGTTCTGGGACATCATCTACAGGCTGGCGGGAGACGAGGCGACTGTCTTCGTCACCACTCACTACATGCAGGAGGCCGACTTCTGCGGCAGGCTCGCGATGATCCACGCAGGCAGGCTGGTCGCATCCGGGACGCCGGGGGAGCTGAAGAGGGAGCACGGCCCCGGAGTCGTGGAGATCCGGTGCGCCGACGCGCCGGGGATGCTGGCCGGGCTCTCGCGGGCGCACGGCGTGGAAGAGGCCTTCCTGTTCGGCGACACGATCCACGCCTATTCCGATGATCCGGCCGCGACTGCCGCCGCCCTTTCCGGGATCGCGGGGGTGGGCTCCGCGAGGGTGATCGAGCCGACCCTCGAGGACGCCTTCGTGAGGCTCGTGAGGGGTTCGGCCTCAGGCGGCGGGAGGAACGGAGCATGAGGTCCGGACGGGTTCTCGCCGTGGCGCGCAAGGAGGCGATCCACATCCTGAGGGATCCCCGGAGCATGGGCATGGGCCTCGCGATGCCCGTGCTCCTGATGGTCCTGTTCGGCTGGGCGCTGTCCCTCGATGTCGAGGAGGTGCCGCTGGGAGTGCTCGACCTGGCCCGCACGCCCGAGAGCAGGGCGCTCGTGCAGTCCTTCGACGCATCCGGGGGCTTCGGGATGACCGAGTACCTGACGGGATACGACGCGCTCTCGGAAGCCATCGACAGGCGCGAGATCGCGGCGGCCATCGTGATTGCCGGAGGATTCTCCGACAGCATCGTGGCCGGCGGTTCCGGGCGGGTCCAGCTCATCCTGGACGGCAGCGACTCCCGCACCGCGCGGGCGGCATCGGGCTATGCCAGGAGCATCGTATCCATGTTCGCGCCTGCGGGCTCCGGCCGGGTCCCGCCGGCATCCCCGGTAGAGATACGCATCTCGAACTGGTACAATCCGTCCCGCGAGACCAGGAACGCGATCATCCCCGGGCTCTCGGCCGTCATCCTGATGGTGGTGGCCGCTATGCTGACCTCGCTCACGATCGCGAGAGAGTGGGAGAACGGGACGATGGAGCAGCTCGCGGCGAGTCCCCTGAGGGCCGGGGAACTCCTGCTCGGGAAGCTGCTGCCATACGTGGCGCTGGGGATGCTGGACGCCGCGATGACCGTCGCAATGGCCACATGCGCCTTCGGCGTGCCTCTGCGGGGGAGCCTCGTCGCGCTGGCCCTGATGATGGTCGTGTTCGTCACGGGCGCGCAGGCGATGGGACTGATGATAAGCGTGGTCGCCCGCAGCCAGCTCCTGGCCAGCCAGATCGCCATCGTCACCTCCTTCCTGCCCTCGTTCCTGCTCTCTGGATTCGTCTACGACATCGGAGGCATGCCGGCTCCGATCAGGCTGGTAAGCAGGCTGCTGCCCTCGAGGTATCTCGTCTCCGGGCTCAAGGACGTGTTCCTGAAGGGCGGCGGCCTCTCCCTCGTGGCGTGGGACGCGGCCGCCCTGGCAGCCTTCACACTCGTGATGATGGCAGTGGCCTACCGCAGGCTCAGGCTGAGGCTCGACTGATGGCATCGCCCAGGCTGCGCGCGATCATCCGGAAGGAACTCATCCAGGCGTTCAGGGACCCCCGGATGAGGACCGTGATCTTCATCGTTCCCGTCCTTCAGACCCTCGTCTTCGGGTATGCCGTCACCACGGACGTGTCCGGCGCGAGGATCGCTGTGCGCGACACCGATGTCTCGGCGGAGAGCAGGCTTCTGGTCGAGACCCTCGAGGGGGGCGGCGTGTTCGAGCTCGTTGCCGCGCCGGGCGGCAGCCTCGAGGAAATGGTCGACAGAGGCGAGGTCGATGCGGCTCTGGTGATCCCGGACGGTTTCGGGGAGTTCGTCATCGGGCGGAGCACCTCGGTCCAGATCATCACGGACGGGACCGAGGCGGTGACATCCGGGGTCGTCTCGGCCTATCTGACGCGTGCCGTCAACATGTACGTCTCACGGCGCCTCGCTTTGGAGGCTGCGGCAGCCGGGATCGCGCCGGCCGCGCCAGTGGTCGACCTCATGACGTCGGCATGGTTCAACCCCGGCCTGGAGAGCAGGTTCTTCTTCGTCCCCGGCGTCATCGCGATGATCGTGATGATCATCACACTGATGCTCTCGAGCATGGCCATCTCACGCGAGAAGGAGACGGGCACGATAGAGCAGGTGCTTGTGACCCCGCTCCGGAAGTGGGAGTTCATCCTGGGCAAGACCCTGCCCTTCGGGCTTATTGGGCTGGTCGACATCATCGTCGTCACCGCGGTGGCCGCCACCTGGTTCGGGATCCCGGTGAGGGGCAGCGTGCTCCTCCTGCTGGCCGGCGGCTGCGTCTACATCATCAGCACCCTGGGCGCGGGAGTCCTCATCTCGACGATCAGCCGGACCCAGCAGCAGGCGATGCTGTCCGTCTTCTTCCTGATCATGCCCGCAGTGCTGCTGTCGGGATTCGTCTTCCCCGTGGAGAACATGCCGGGGTCTCTCCGGATCATCACCCTCGCGAATCCTGTGAGGCACATGATGGTCATCGTGAGAGGGATCTTCCTGAAGGGTGTCGGATTCGACGTGCTGTGGCCGCAGTTTGCAGCTCTCGCCGCGATAGGTTCCGCCCTCTTCTCGGCGGCCGTCATCCGATTCCGCAAGATGCTGTGACCGGTCGACGGTCTGCAGGGCGGCCCATTACATCGGCGCCTTCGGATCCTTTCGAGGCCCGGGGTGCCTTAGCAGAACGGCACCATGTGAGAATGTCACGCAGTACAGGCTGTGATCCCCGGCTGGATGAAGTTTGTGCGGGTTGGCCTGTCCCGCGTCACGGTCTGAGTAATCGGATCGGGACATGGACCTCCTGCTGGCCGAAGCAGTAGGGACCGACGGCATACTCCGCGAAGCGTACCGTGAAGCCTGCAAGGGCGCCTGACGAGTCGGGCACGGGGTACAGCATCGAGTAGTTCTGCCAGTAAGGCCCCGCCCCCCTCAGTATCCATTCCATGTCGGGCTCCGGACCCAGCCGCAATTCCAGGCTGTCGATGACGACTTCCGAGAACCTGACCAGCTCGGCGGAATCGGCGAGGAGATCCCTGGAGTCGATCTCGACCCAGTCCTGCGATCCAGGTGCCCCCTCGAGCGCGTACCTGTAGAGGATCGTGTTGTTGAGCCCATGGGCGCCGCCCGTGAACCACCAGTATTCACAAAGAGCGACCGCCATCCCGTCGGGAGAGGGGAGCACCTTCATCCCGCCCTCTATGATCCACTGCTCCCAGGTCTCGGGTTCGAGATCCGAGAAGTACGATACCGCCTCGCTCTCGAAGGGAATCCGAATCTCCTCCATGTCGATGACCGCCTCGGCCCAGAGGAACTCCAGGCCGGGCTCCGCCGGAGGAAACTCGAAACTGTAGCTCCATCCCCTTCCGGAATCGGCAATCGTGCCTCCGGCACCATAGTCGTAGAGAACCGCGCGTCCCAGGGAATCGCAGAACACGACCGGGCTGCCGCCCGCGAGAGCTGCGAGCAAGAACGGAAGCGATGCGGACAATCCAACTGCCGTCGACAAGACCCACCCCACCTTCCCAGGACGAGATATCGGCAAAAGAAGGTTCGACGAAATCCGAACCCCGGCGGCTGCTGACCACCAGGGGGCCGGTCCGCCATGCCCGATCCAATATGCAGACTGGAGGACGGCGGAGGGATGCGGCGGCGGCAGGAGTGCTTGACAAGCAGACCGTTGCAGGCATTGTAGAGCATCATCGGTTTGCGATCAAGCTTCAGAGGAGGCATCCGGAATGGGTTGCGGAGGAATGATCCTGCTTGCCCTTGTCCTGCTCTTGTATTCATACGGTTTCGCCGAGGGCGATGACGGTTACATGTACAGCCCGGAGGAGTGGGCGGAGCTGACGGGTACCGACCCGTACGCGGAGGAAGACTCCACCTGCGCGGCCGGAGACGAGCCGGCACTGCCCGTGTACGGATCGATCCTCGATGCGGATGGCTCACCCGAGTCGCTGCGCGACCAGGCATCATCCGGTTTCGACGTCCCCGGCACCCTGGTGCTCGAAGAAAGCGAGGCGGTGTACGAAGACAGCACCGGCTCGATCGTGATAATCGTCCCCGAGGTCTCTCCACCCGTCGCGGTCGAGGAGTAGGGGACGCGAATACACCGCTCCGGCGGTGACGTACCGGGAGGAAAGATGTCCGTGATGCTTGCCATGGCGCTGGTTCTGTCCGGGCTTCCGGCAGGGAGCCGGCAGGACGCGGAAGGATCCGCCCTCCGGTTGCTCGTGCCGGTCGAAGTGCGCACGGTGGTCTCCGGGGGATACTGGGAGACTCCCCAGGAGCATGGCATCTACCGCGTCATCATCGTCGAGAGCGGCTGGGAGCGCGTTACCTGCACTGCATTCCTAGAATGGATCGCGGAGAGGGACGAGACCGAATCGCGCCAGGTCGTGTCATCGCTCGAGATCACCGGGATTGAAGCTGGAACCTGGTCCCTGGAAACCCCCTGCTTCGTCTTCGGGCAGGAGGGTTCAGGGGTGACGCTCTCCATTGCAGCCGTCGAACCCGGCAGCGGCGAGGAAAGGGCTTTCTGTTTCGAGCTGGGGATCCCCGGCAGCTACACTGAGATTCCGTAGATCCGGTTTACTCTCCCGCCCGGCAGCAGGTGGTTTTGCTTCGCTCCGCCTCCATACCCTGGACACAGTGGCAGAAGCCGTGGAAGATGGCGCAGACGCCCCCGAATATCGAGAACAGCCCCCAGAAAAGCGGCTGAGTGAGGATCTGCAGCCAGGTCGGCGCGGAGCCGATGATCTGGGCGAGATGCACGCCCCAGGCCACGAGGTAGCAGCCGGCGACGATGCAGGAATGGCCGAACACGATCCTGCCGCGGCGTCCGCCCCGGAATCCCAGATAGACAAGTGAGATCCCGATCAGGACGGGGACGAAGGGGCCTGCCCCTCCGCCGCCCATCACGAACCCGGCCGTACCGGACAATGCGAGGAAAGCGCCAAGGACCACAGTCACGATGCTCCGTGGTTTCTTCACGATCGGGGCCTCCCGTCGAAGTTGACCTTCATCCCTGTACGGATCGGGACAGTCCGAGGGACGCAGGGTTACAGTCTCACCAGGCTCCTGACGACCGAGCCGGAGGGGCATTCGAGCCTCACGAAATACAAGCCTGCCGGGACTCCTCCCCCCGCCCAGTTCACACTGTGGCTGCCGGCCGCCAGTTCGTCCTCGACGATGGTGTCGACCAGCCTTCCGTCCAGGGAGTAGATCGAGAGCGACACCGGTCCGGGTGAAGGAATGCTGAAGCAGATGACGGCCAGCGAGGAGAACGGGTTGGGGACCGGGGATTCGAGTACGGGTGCCGGGGACGGAGAAATCCCCTCGAGCCCGGTGATCGTCCAGTGACAAGCACCGAGTCGGCTCCGGACGAGCTGAAGTCCGGACCCACGGCTTCTACGAAGAGTGTTGTAGCGGTTTCGCCCGCCTCCCTTACCAGCTCCGGCACGAAGCAGGCATCTGCGGGGGAGGCCCACAGGAAGGTCCGGGAGCCGTTCCCGTTCAGGCGGTAGACGTTGTACTGGTACACCTCGCCTGAGGAGTGGGTCCAGCGGAGCCGGACCGAGGCGTGATCGTCGTCGGTCTGCCAGAAGCCGTCGACCCAGAGACCCGAGGGTGGCGCAGGAGGATCGGCGGGTCCGTCGAGGAGTCCGAGCCTGCCCACCCTGGCATCGAAGTCGTCCACCGTCGAAGCAGATGCGAACCTCAGGCCGAGAGCCTCCAGGGTGCGTCCGGAGTACGCGGAGAGGCTCACCGTCTTCAGGTTCCATCCGGCCTGGGTCGAGTTGCCCACATCGACGAACGAGGAAGCCCCGGATGTGTTGTCCAGATCGAGGGCGATCTGGATCCGGGACGGCTCTGCAGGGGCATCCGCCCTGAAGGCGATCGTGCACATCGAGCTCGAGGAGAGCTGGATGTCCGTGCTGAACAGGAGGAGATCCGAGGGAGAGCCTGCAACGAGGTCCCCGGAGACCGACAGGCAGGTTCCGCCGTAGTATGCGTCGTCCCAGACGAGGTCCGGATAAAGCGGCGTGCCGGAGCAGGTGGAGATCCATCTCCAAGTGGGGAGGACGTCCTGCAGGGAGAGATTGCTCCACTCGCCGGTACGCTCGACCTCGCCGTCGACTGCGAAGATGCCGCCCTGTCCCGTGTTGAAGTTGGTCACGAACGGCATCGAGCCGATCACGGACCGGTCGACGACGTAGTGCGCCAGACCCTTCCAGGGATGGCTGGTGTCGGTGTAGGACGGATCACGGTTGGCGCCGACCCAGAAGCGGTTCTCCCGGGTGTAGAAGTCCACCGGACCCGAGGAGGAGTTGAAGCACCACTCGGGCCTGTAGAACCCGAGGGACGCCCGGTGGGGCTGTCCCTCGGGGAAGAGCACGGTCCAGTTGACGGAGGACTGGTAGCCGTTCGCCTCGACGTCGGCGCCGGCGAAGAGCTCGTACCTGCTCCTTCCGTAGCTCTCGGCGAGGGTGCCCGAGTTCACCAGGCCTGTCTGGTTCCAGTTGAAGTTGATGAAGAACTCGTCCGAGATGATCCCGCCATCGTGGAAGAACATGTCGTTGTTGACGTTGAGTGCGTTCTGCCAGGAGATCGCCCCGTTCTCGATCATCGCGTCGTACCACATCACGTCGATGTCCGAGTTCGTCTGGACATAGTCCATGAAGTCGCGGACGAGCAGCGCAAGCTGCGAGTTGCCCCCCGCCGTCTCCTGATTGATGAACCACCCGTCGAAGCCGTAGAACTCCGCGACCTCGATCAGCTTGTCGGCGACAGGGAACGAGTCGCCGTCCTTCTGCACGAGATCCCATACCCACTGGATCTGCCCCCCGTACACCGCCGGGGGGAAGAAGACCGTTCCATATACGGGCACACCGTTCCTGTGCGCCGCGTCTATCACATACGGCGCAGGAGCCAGGATCAGGCCCTCGCCGGCCGAGCCGCCCCAGAACACCATGATATCGATGTACATCCAGTAGTTCGGCGCAAAGACGTCGAAATCCTCCCTGCCCTGGGACGGGTTGCTGCTCGTTCCGTACCAGGCGCAGAGGGTGGAGATCTCTGCCTCTCCAGGTCTCGCATGGGGGTTCACCTGCAGGCCGTACGGGATCCGTCCGGCCAGCGGTACGGCCGAGGTGTTGTAGGGCGCGTCCGGGTCGGTGGCAGGCTCCCATGTCAGCAGGTCGTTCGGATACCAGTAGGAGCAGAGGGGCTGGCCCGGAGGCAGCTGGGCAGAGGCAGCGGCGGAGAGGATAAGGGTGCAGAGGGCGGACAGGTGCGGCTTCATCGTAACTTCCTTCGCGACAGGATCACCGTTTGTCGTTTCGTCCGTGCATCGGCAGAATAGGATGGCAGGATGCTCCCGTCCACCTCCCCCGGGGAGAGAGCAGACGGCACCCACGGCCGGGTGCCGGCGGAGGCCCGAGATGACGGTTTTGTTCTTCCTTGCTGCGCTCTGCACGAGTAACTCCATCGGAGCGGACCTGACCGGCGCGGATCTCGAAGGGCTCTGGCATGCGATGCCCTTCGTCGGCTCCGGCTATGCCGAGTTCTACGCCTTCTTCGTGGACGGCTCCTTCGTCTGGAGGGAGAACGGCATGGACGGTGAGGCCAGGCTGCGGGAGAGGCGCGGGAGCTGGTGCATGGAAGGCGACTCCCTGGTTCTGCTTGTTTCCACTGATCTGGTCTGGGAGGGGGGATCGCTTGTACCAGCGACCGGATCTGTTGGGACCGACTCCGAACTCATTGGTTTCACCCCCATGTACTACGACTACTTCATTCCCGAAGAAGTACGGCTGCAAGTCGGCAGGCCTTCGCTCGAGCGGGCCGCGGACAACCCCGACCTGCCCGTGGACATGTGGAGGATGTTCATAGGGGGGGATCCGTTCTGGCGGCTTTGCGGCGACCCCTCGGTTGTGCGGGAGATCCTGATCCGGGGGTACTGACGCCTTCGGTGGCGGCCGGACCCACCCCACCCTCCGGGGCAGGTCGTGCCGGGCCGCGCCCCTCGGAGGCCAGCACCGCGTCACGACCTTCGATCCGCATCCGGATGGCGCGTTCGGTCCTTCCGAGGGCGGCGGCGATGTCCCCGGCGGAGGATCCATCCCCGTGGAGACGCTCGAACAGGGCATCGTCCTCCGGGGTCCATCTTTCGAAGGCCCTGGGGTGGACCTTGCGGACCTCGTCGATCACCGCCCGCCTCCGCTCGCCCGACTCCCGGTCCATGATCTCGAGCGCAGACAGGAAGGCCTTCCGGAAGGGTTCGAGGCAGCTCTCGAAGACGACTATCCGCTCGCTCTTCCAGCCACCGCCGTCCGCCTTCCTGCTCTGGGCCATCGACAGGAAGACACGGCCCTTCCCGGTTTCCCTGACGTCGAGGAAGTAACCCGCACCGCCCGCCTTGACCCTCTCGCTCCAGATCGTCTGCTTCTGATCGTTCATCGTTGCACCTCCATGCAAACTGGTGTTCACACCATGAGTGTGATACATCCCGGAGGAGGGTGCAAGGGGTGACAGAATCCGGAGCAGGGAGGCGGCACGACGAGCCCCCGGAATGTATTATCGGACCGGGTCCCGGGAGCTGCGCACTGTCGATGCGTACGGAAGTTCCCGGGCGGGGGATCGCACGACCGCGGAACGGAGGAGAGTCTGGACAGGGCCGCAGGTTCGTTCCTGCCGGTGGACCGGGAGGGCATGGCCGCCCGGGGATGGGATCGCTGCGACGCCATAATCGTGTCCGGCGACGCCTACGTCGATCATCCTTCCTTCGGCGCCGCGCTGATCGGGCGATTCCTCGAATCCAGGGGATACAGGGTCGGGATCCTTCCCCAGCCCGACTGGAGGGAACCCGGATCGTTCCTGGCCCTGGGGATCCCGAAGCTCTTCGTCGGCATCACATCGGGCGCCATGGACTCCATGGTCAACCACTACACCTCGTTCAACCGCATCAGGTCCGACGACGCCTACAGCCCCGGCGGCAGAGCCGGAGCACGGCCCGACAGGGCCGTCATCGTCTATTCGAACATCGTCAGGCGGATGATGCCAGGCGTGCCCGTGGTTCTGGGCGGGATCGAAGCCAGCCTCAGACGATTCAGCCACTACGACTTCTGGTCCGACGGCATGAGGCGCTCCATCCTCCTGGACACGCGGGCCGACATCCTGGTCTACGGCATGGGGGAGAGGCAGATAGCCGAGATAGCAGACAGGCTGGCCCGTGGCGGGGGGCTCGAGGGGATACCCGGAACCGCCGTATGGATGGGTGCGTCGCGCGCCAAGGAGCCCGTGGGATCCATCGGGCTGCCTTCGCACGAGACGATCCTCGAGGATCCGCAGGCCTTCATGGAGATGACCCTGCGCATCGAGGCCGAGGCGAATCCATGGTGCGGGCGGATACTCACGCAGAGATCGGACAACAGGCTCGTGGCGGCATTCCCTCCGGCCGTGCCGCTTTCGAGCGAGGAGATGGATGCGGTCTACGCGCTCCCCTTCGAGAGGAGACCCCATCCGTCCTACTCCGAGCCTGTTCCCGCCTGGGAGATGATCCGCGACTCGGTCACCGCCGTGAGGGGTTGTGCCGGCGGCTGCAGCTTCTGCGCGCTAGGCCTCCATCAGGGCAGGCACCTGGTCTCCCGGAGCAGGGAGTCCGTGCTGGCCGAGGTGGGCAGGATCGCGAGCCAGGAGTGGTTCAGAGGTACCGTCTCGGATGTCGGCGGCCCGACCGCCAACATGTACGGCCTCAGGTGCCGGGACCCCGAAGCCGAGAAGAGGTGCCGGAGGTCGTCGTGCCTGTATCCATCAGCGTGTCCGAATTTTCCGGTGGACCAGACCGCCTTCGCGGACCTGCTGGATGCTGCGGCCGCTGTGCCCGGCGTGGCAAGGGTGCTCGTCGGCAGCGGACTGAGGCTCGACCTCGCCGCGCTCGATCCCCGGTTCGTGGAGAGGCTCGCCCGGGGGCACGTGGGCGGGCATCTGAAGGTTGCCCCCGAACACTTCTCGGACAGGGTCCTCGGGCTGATGCGCAAGCCGGGAGCGGCCTCCTGGAGGAGGTTCCTCTCGCTCTTCGAGAAGGCCTCGGCGGGTACCGAGCAGTACGTCCTGCCCTACATCATGGCGGCATTTCCCGGCTGCACGATGGATGACATGGAGGAGGCAGCCTGCGAGCTCCGGCGGAGCGGCCTCTCTCCTAAGCAGGTCCAGACCTTCCTGCCCACGCCGATGACGCTTGCCGCATGCATGTACGCAACCGGCCTGGCTCCCGACATGACCGGCATAGAGGTCACACGGCGGCCCTCGGACAAGAAGCGCCAGCTGGAGGTCATTCTCGCCCTGTCCACATCATGGGGTGGCGGAGGGACTGGAACCCGCCCCCGGCACGGGACTATAGACTGACGACCGGCAGGAGTCGTTACGGGTAACGACGCACTGGCTACGGAACCGGGGCAATGTGGCACAGCACGCAGCAGCCACTCGGGACGCAGCTTCATGTCATGGGGGAGGGGTGTGAACCCTCCTGTCGGCAGGCCAGCCAGCCTGGAAAACCCTCCGGCGCTCCTCCCCCGCCTCATTTTTCCTGAACACATATGCGATGCATGATGATCTAGTTGCGGACCAGGACCTCGTCGGCCAGGCCGGAGACCAGTTCCGCGGCCCTCGCCGCGTAGTCGGCCGGATATGACGCGAGCCCGGCGTATTCGGCCGAGAGAGTCTTGCCCGGCCTGAACCTCTGGAGGACGAACCGCCTCACCCGCCCGATGCCGGACAGCATCTCCGGTAGGTCCTCGGCCGTGACGAGGCCCGGGACCAGCGTGGTCCTGAACTCGTATCGCGAAAGCGACCTGACCATGTCGGCGGATCTCAGTATGTCACCGAAGACGGCTTTTCCTCCGGTGGCCTCCGGATATCTGGCAGGCGCGGCCTTCAGGTCCATCGCAACGTAGTCGACGAATTCCAGGGCGTCAGCAAGCCTGTCCGGGAGCGTGCCGTTCGTGTCCAGTTTGACCGGGAGGCCGGTCTCCGCCCTTATCCTGTCCAGGAAAGCAGGCAGTCCCGGTGTCAGGAGTGGCTCACCCCCCGTCACGCATACGCCATCGACGAAACCGGCTCTCTGTGACAGCAGGCCGATCACCTCGTCCTCGCAAAGGGAGTATTCGTCGGCAAGCAGGTCCGGCCTGACCAGCTCCGGATTGTGGCAGAAGGGGCAGTAGAGGTTGCATCCACCGAAGAAGACGACGGAGGAGATCCTCCCCGGGTACTCGATCAGGCTGGTGCCGAGGAACGAGCGGATCAATCGCCGGCCTCTCCGTTCACGTCTGTCTCGATGTCGACATACCGGCGGTCCGCGAACTCCTCCTGCTTGCCCCTGTTCCAGTCCTGGACCGGCCTGTAGTATCCCACGACCCTCGAATAGACCTCGGCCCTGACCGCCTTGATCTTCGAGGTCCCGACCTCTTCGTCAGTCATCCTCGCCTATCCTTCCTATGTGCAGGAACAACCCTCCCTGCCCAGGGTCCTCGACCGACGGACCGACATTCCTGTAGCTGCCCTCGGGCAGGTCCAGCCCGGCGTCGATCACTTCGCCGAACATCTCGATGTCGTCGTCGGAATGAGGGAACGGGCAGTAGAAGCATTCGCCCGGCACGTAGCCGTGAACCGGGCAGATCGAAAACGTAGGAGTGAAACTGAAATACGGCAGCCTGAACCTGGTCACGATCTTCCGGGCCAGGTCCCTGACCGTTCTCCAGTCCGTGATCGCCTCGCCGATGAAGATATGTACGACGGTTCCACCGGTGAACATCACCTGGAGCGGATCCTGGTGGGAGAGCAGGCTGAAGATGTCCGTGCGGTTGTCGACCGGTGGATGGACCGAGTTGGTGTAGTAGGGGCTCGAGGAACCCATCGTGTAGATCCCCGGGAAGCGGTCCAGATCCTTCCGGGCGAGCCTGTAGGAGGCTCCCTCTGCTGGCGAGGCCTCCAGGTTGTAGAGATTGCCCGTGTGCTCCTGGAACTCGGAGAGAGTGTCCCTCATGAAGCCGAGGACCTTTTCTGCCCACAGCGCGGAAGCCTTCGCGAGGATGCCCTCTCCCAGCATGTTCCTGCAGGCTTCGTTCATCCCGATGAGGCCGATCGTGGAGAAATGGTTGGCCCAGTAGGAGCCGCTCGTCCTGCGGATCTCGTCCAGGTAGTGACGGGTGTAGGGGTAGAGCCCCCTCTCGGTCAGCTCCTCCACCGCCCGCCTCTTCAGTTCGAGGGAGTCCCTCGAGAGCTCCATGATCTGCCTCAGCCTCCTGAAGAACTCCTGCTCGCCGCCGCTGCGGGAGAGCCAGGCCAGCCTGGGGAGGTTGATCGTCACCACGCCGATAGAACCAGTGAGCGGATTCGAGCCGAACAGCCCCCCGCCCCTCTTTCGCAGCTCCCTGTTGTCCAGGCGCAGCCTGCAGCACATGCTGCGCGCATCCTCCGGGTCCATGTCCGAATTGACGAAGTTGCTGAAGTAGGGGATGCCGTACTTGCCGGTCATCTCCCAGACGGGCTTGAGGTTCTCGTCGTCCCAGTCGAAGTCGCTGGTGAGGTTGTATGTCGGGATGGGGAATGTGAATATCCGCCCCTTGGAGTCGCCCTCCATCATCAGGCTCGCGAAGACCCCGTTGAAGAGGTTCATCTCCTCCTGGAAATCCCCGTACCTCCATCCCGTGGGCACTCCGCCCAGCAGGACCTCCTCCCCGGCCAGCCGCGAAGGCACCTTGAGATCCATCGTGATGTTCGTGAAGGGAGTCTGGAATCCGACGCGGGTCGGGATGTTCACGTTGAAGAGGAACTCCTGGAGTGCCTGCCTCACCTCGCCGGTCGAGAGGTTGTCGGCCCGTATGAAGGGGGCGAGCAGGGTGTCGAAGTTGGAGAATGCCTGCGCCCCTGCCGCCTCGCCCTGGAGGGTGTAGAAGAAGTTGACGATCTGGCCGAGGGCTGTCCGCAGATGGCGGGGCGGGGCGGACTCTATCTTTCCCCGGGCTCCTCTGAACCCGTAACGCAGGAGATCGCGCAGATCCCACCCGACGCAGTACGGGCCGAGGATCCCGAGGTCGTGTATGTGTATGTCCCCGGTGTCGTGGGCCTCCTTGATGGGCGGCGTGTAGATCCTGCCGAGCCAGTACCTGGCCGTTATCGAACTGGAGAGGTAGAAGTTCAGCCCCTGGAGGGAGTAGTTCATGTTGGAGTTCTCGTTGACCCTCCAGTCCTCCCTGCCGAGGTAGTCGCCGACCAGGCCGTCGATCCCGCCGATCAGCCGGCCGACGTCCCTGGCCTCGCTCCGCTTCTCCCTGTACAGGATGAACTGCCTCGCTGCCGCGGTGAGCTTCCTCAGGACGAGGGTCTCCTCGATGAAATCCTGGAGCTGCTCGACCGTGGGTATGGTCCCCTTGCGGAAGAAGCTCATGTACAGGGCTGCTTCGACCTGATCTGCGATGTCCGAAGCGTCCTCGGGGGTTTCCGAAGATGCCAGCGCGCCCTCTATCGAGCGCAGTATCTCCCCGCGGCGATAGTTTTCGACGTCGCCTGTTGTCTTGCGAACGAGCCAGTCCATGTGCCGGGCGCTCCGTGATGATTGCGTGTTTCTGTCCAGTCGACCCCGGTTCGATAATAGCCCGGCCCCGCCCCCCGTCAAGCCTGATCACACCATATGTTGTGGTCTTCGCTTCTGGAATTGACTATATGTTGCAGCATCATGCGGATATGCAGATGTCGGACGCATCGCGGAGGTCCTGTCTGAGACTCCTCTCGAGAGCCTCGCACTACGGTCTCGTCGCAGTCTTCCTCTGGTCGACGGCCGCCACGGCATTCAAGCTCGCCCTGGAATCCGCGGAGCCCTGCATGGTCGTGCTCACCTCCTCGGTGGTCTCGCTTTCATTCCTTGCCGCGTGGAACGCCGCCGCCCGGAACAGGCTCACTTTCAGGATCCTCCTTGGTGCACTCCCACGGGGGTTCCTCAACCCGTTCCTCTACTACCTCGTGCTGCTGGAAGCCTACGACAGGCTGCCCGCCCAGGTGGCCATGGTCGTGAACTACCTGTGGCCCGTCGTGCTGGTACTGATGCATTCGGCGATCTCGAAGCGCAGACCCCCGGCTGGGAGCATCCTCGCCATCTCGGTAAGCTTCTGCGGCGTGATCCTTCTGGCCCTCCTGCGCCCCGGGGGCGGATCCGGCCCCGATGCGGCTGGAATGCTGCTCGCTCTCGCCAGCACGGTCATCTGGGCAGGCTTCTGGCTTTCGAACAGGCACGGCCGGGGGGATGCCCCCGGTTCACTCTCGCTGCTGGGGGGGTTCGTCTGGGGAGTCCTGTTCCTCTTCGCCTTCGCAGCGTTCACCGGGAGGCTGGAGGTGCCCGGGGGCCGTTCGCTGCTTGCCGGCGCATGGATCGGGCTGTTCGAGATGGGGTTCACCTATGTGGTCTGGTCGCGGGCCCTCTCACTCGCAAGGAACCCTGCCGAGGTCGGGAATCTGATCTACCTGACTCCGTTCCTCTCCCTCGGGTTCATCTCGCTCGTTCTCGGCGAACCGCTGCGGCTGCAGACCCTGTGCGGGCTGGTCCTCGTACTGGCGGGCATAGTGATCCAGAACAGAGTCGATAAGTCCGAGGCCGGTGCGGAGCGGAGTCCTGATCAGTCTCCCTGACAGGAGACGCCCCCGGCCATGGAGACGAACCTTCCCCGCGGTCCGAGCCAGTCCTGGGCTGCCTGCCTTATCATCCCGGGCGAAGCGTCGAGCACCCTCCGTGCCGACTCCAGGTCCTGGTCGAGAGGCCGGCCCCTCGCGGCGGCCCCGAGCAGATACGCTGCGAGCGAGTCGTAATCCAGCAGGTTCATGGCCTGCCTGCCCACCGACGAGGCCTTGAAGAGATCGACCAGCTTGTCGTCGAAGCATTCCCGCCCCGCCGAGTCCAGCTCCTCCTCTACCATGTCCAGGGCGGTTTCGGACTGTTCGTCGGAGGTCGCGAGATATGTCATGAACCTCCCGTGCAGAGCGGTCGAGAAATGCTCGCAACCGACCTGGTAGGCCAGGCCGTTCTGCTCCCGGATCCTGCTCTCGAGGCGCGAATTCATGCCGTCGCCCAGGATCCTTGCAAGGAGCCTGAACGTGTAGTACTGCTCCGATTCCCTCGAGGGCGCGTCCGTTCCGAGGACTATCATCGTCTGGGAACGCCCGTTCATCGAGCTGCAGACCCGCTTCCCATCCGGCGGGACCTCCGGGAACCTGAGCGGGGGCAGCTCCGCCTCCGGTTCGGCCCAGTCTCCGAAATGGCTGTAGACGCTGTCCAGAAGAGCATCCCTATCGAAACGGCCGACGGCCACGATTATCGAACCGCGCGGCCTGGCACAGGCGGCGTAGAACTCCGCGGCATCACCCCTGCCGATGCGCGCAAGCGATTCCTGCGTTGGGACCCCGGCAGCCTCCCTCGGACTGCTCATGGCGATCGCGAGCTGCTCCAGCGCCACGCCGAACGGAGTCTCGTTCCTGTGATGTATCTCGGTGATCTTCTCCTCGACGACCCTTTCGAGGTCGGCCTGTCTGAATGCCGGACGCCTCAGGAGGTCCGAGACGAAGCCTGTGCCGGTCGATAGGTCGCGCGCGTGGACGCTCATTATGCCCATCGTATGCTCGCTGCCTGCGTCGAGCGTGAAGGAGGCCCCGATGCGCTCGAGCCTGCGGTTGAAACTGACGTAATCCTCGGCCTCGGTGCCGTGCGCCATCACCTCTGACGCCACGTAGGCCAGCCCGGCCCTGTCCCAGGGCTCCCTGCCCGAGGCCATGGGGATGCAGAAGGCGAGCGAAACGAGGGGGAAGGTCGAATCGGGCTTCATGACGACCTGCAGTCCGTTGTCCAGCCTAACTGATTCTACGCCTTCGCTGACGCTCGCGGAGGGGACGCGGAGCATCCCGGGGGAGATCTCGATCTCCGAGAAGTCGATCGACTCTGGCGGGGTGACATCCCCTTCGCCGTTCCTCCTGCCGAAGTCGACTATCTCGGGCCTCGATCCGGAGGGGACGAGTTCGATGACAACGGCCCTGGACGGGTCCAGCCACCTGCGGCATGCGTCCATGAGGTCCCGCGGAGTCGATTCGCGAATGAGGTCGTTCTGGTCGGCATTCATGAGCGCGTTCCCATGGACCAGCAGGGGCAGCGCGAGAGTCGATACGGCGCCCATGGGGCTTGCATGCTCGGCAAGGTCGAGGACCTCGTTCTGTATCTTCAGGTTCTCGAAGTCGGCCTCGGGCAGGGGTCTTTCGCGCAGTGCCCCGAGTTCGCCCGCGATTGTCTCTTCGACTTCCGCGACGTCTGTTCCCGGGTATAGAGAGGCTCGGACCTGGAAGAGGCCGGGGCATGCGGAGAAGAAGCCGTCCGCCGACACGCCGAGGGCTTTCCCTCCAAGCACGAGCAGCTCGTCCAGCCGGCTCGACCTGTTGCCCGAGAGCCAGTTGGCCGCCATGTCGAGAAGCGGCCAGTCGTCATCCGTCGGGTCGGGGGAGGGGAAGGCGATCGAGAACCTGGGGAGTTCCGAGGGATGCGAGATGCTCTCCCTCCCGGGAGGTCCCCAGGGGGACAGATCCGTCGGATAGACCGCCCTGGGACCTGGTTCCATCCAGCCGAAGCGAGACTCCACTACTTCCCTGATGTATCCCGGATCGATCCTCCCGGCGACCGCGACGACCATGTTGCACGGGTTGTAGAACCTCCGGTGGAAGTCCGCGGCGGAGACAGGGTCGAAAGCCGAGATGTCCTCGTCGCGGCCTATGATCGGCCGCCCGTAGGGATGGGACGGATACGCCCTGAGGAAGAGTGCCTCGTCCAGCGCGCCGGCGGCGCTCTCTACCGAGGAGGTCCTCCTCTCCTCGAGTATCACGGCCTTCTCCCTGCGCACCTCCCGTTCGTCGAAGACAGGCGATGCGAGCCTGTCGCCCTCGAGCTCGAGAGCGGCCTCGATGCCCTGGGTCGGGATCAGCTCGTGATAGCTCGTGATGTCGCGGGAGGTGTATGCGTTCGTCCAGCCTCCATAGCTCTGCAGGACTCCCCAGAAATGGCTCCCGGAGATCCGTCTCGTGCCCTTGAACATCATGTGCTCGATGAAATGGCTCAGACCCCGGGTGCCTTCCGCTTCGAGCGCGGAGCCGGCCCTCACGCAGGTCATGACCGCGGCCACGGGAGCGTAGTGCATGGGGAGGGTGACAAGCTCGAGCCCGTTGGCAAGCTTCTCCACCCGGACGTTGTCCCTGATCTCCACGGATGACCGGCCTTTCTGTTGCGCGTCCCATGACCGCCCGAACATACGGAGCGGCGGTCAGCGGAGCAGGACCGTCCCCGCGGAACCGACCGTCCGGTCTCCGGATCCGAGTACGAGGAAGTAGACGCCGGAAGGCGCTCCGGGCATCTCGATCGAGCCTTCGGCGCTTTCCCCCGGGCTTGTGATGGTAGTCTCGGAGGAGAGCCTGCCTGCGCAGTCGAAGACGAAGAGGGAGTACTCCCCGCCCGCTTCCAGCCCGACTGCCATGTAGTGGATGCGGCCGGAAGAGGGGTTGGCGGCGCGGATAGAGACTGATCCGACCGTTTCCGGCGGATCGATGTCCACGAGGTCCGTCAGGACGAACTCGAACAGATGATCGCCCGCGGCAAGGGCCGGAAGGACCGCGAAGACTCTCGTGCCACGAAGCTCCCAGGGCGTCGGAGCACCGTCGAGGAAAGCACCGATGGGCGAGTCGTTCGGGAGCAGTTCGACAACCATGGTCAGACCCGGGGAGGCACCGCCCGAGAAGCCTGCCGTGATCAGGCTGCCGCTGCGCCTGATCGAATCGAACCGGATCCCCGAGGTCTCCTCCAGGAACCGGCCGTACTCCTCGGGGAAGAGCCATCCGAAGTTCGGGAACTGCTCGAAAACCGTGCAGATGCTGTCGATCGAGCCGAACACGGAGGGGTTGCCCCAGCCGAACATCCTGTCGGGGTGGCTTCCCAGGAGCGCATGCTTCCCTCTCTGGAGGACCGTTGTCGCGTACTCGTAGGGGGCCGGCGGGTAGTCGCCCCACCAGACCGTGTTGCTCCCCCAGATGTCTCCGGCCGGGGTCTCGTAGTGAGAGATGTACTGGTCTATGAAGGGTTCTCCGCCCATCTGCTCGTACCATCTGATCCCGTTGCAGTAGAAGTCGTAGTTGTAGGCGGCCGCCGCCCACAGGCCGCTCAGGCTGGTCCTGTGGCCCGGATACCTGAGGGCCCTGACCAGGGTGGTGTCCAGCCCGATGGCCCCAAGGTCGCTCCTGATGATCCTGAACCTCTCCAGGTGTTCCTCCGGTTCGTATGTGATGAACTCGTGGAAGGGATCCCACGCGGAGTCGGGGGAGGGCGTATGATGGTAGCCGTGCGAGCCCAGGGAGACCTGGCCGGCCCAGGGGTAGGCATCGTCCTGGATGTTCAGGAGCCACTGCCGGAAGTCGGACGGGGCGAATTCCGCCAGCCTCCAGTTCGAGTGCCAGTGCGACCAGCTCTCCTCGAAGCCGGGCTCCGCCCACATCGAATCGCAGTTCGGCGCGAGTATCGCGTCAGGCAGGATTATCCAGTTCATCTTCATGGCGGGATGGCTCTCGAGAAGCGCGATAAGCCATGCCGACACCCATTCCCCGCCTGCTGACGATTCCGAGAAGGCCCACAGCGTCGTGTCGGGCGGGTGCCTGAAGGGGATGTCGTCCAGCATCCACGAGGCGGTCCGCTCGAGACCCGAGGGATGCGCGGAGAGGTAGGCCGGCGAGAAATCGGACTCGAGTGCGAACCTCGCGAAGAACTGCGCCTCGAACCCGGCGGGCAGGAGGGAGTGGAGCATCGGACCCGTTGCGGTCTCCCGGGGCGGCTCGGTGTCGAAGAGCCTCAGGTACAGGCACGGCCCCGCGGGAGGGGGGGCGTCGTCGAGGGCCAGCAGGCCCAGGGCGGGGTTAGGGAAAACGACGCAGGCTCCGGGCAGTCCGGTGCCGCCTTCGAGGCGGACCACCTGGTCCCCCGAGATGCGGAGCAGCCCGTGGGTACCCGTCAGCATGACCTCCCTGTCATCTCCGGCCTGATTGCAGAAGGCCGCCTCGTCGAACGCGCCCAGGTCGAACGGCATCTGGAGGGGATCCTCCAGCTCGGCGGAGGACTGCGCCTCGATTCCGATCTCGATCTCGAGACCCCTCCCCACGAGCCTGTAGGTGATCTCGATCGAGACCGGAAGGGTGCCCGGGCCATCGGTCATACCCGGTGACGAGAATACAGCCTCGGTGTCCGAGAGGACCGTCAGCTGCCCGTCCATTGGGCTGTAGGACCCGCAGGAAAGCGAGCCGATGCATCCGTCCGCGGCCAGGTCCACGCCGGTCTGGAGGTCCTTCAGGACCGTTATCGAGCCCGCAGGATGGCTCTCCGCGGAGGAGACCACGGTCGCCTCCAGAAAATCGTTGCTGAGGACCACCGGGTCGCGCTCTGGAAGACCTCCGGAGGTCCACCAGAGGTTCGAGGCAAGGATGGTCGCGCAGAGAAACTGAACCAAACCGGTCCCTTCAGTTGGCGAGAGGTTCCATGTCCTCGTCCAGCCCTCCGGCCACGGATACGAACCACCTGCCGGAGCCGAAATAGAATGCGGCCGCCTCCCTGATGTCCTCGACCGAAAGGCCGAGTACCAGCTCCTCCGATATGCGGTCCTGGTCGGCAGGCAGTCCCCTCGCGGCATTGGCGACTAGGATCGAGACCCTGCCGTCGTAGGTCATGCCGGAGAGGGCGTTCTCTCCCACCGTCATCGCCTGCTGCAGCTGGAGCTCTATCGGAGCGACCTCCTCGACCGCCATCCTCCCGCACTCGAAAATCACCGAAGACAGTGCCTGCGGGGCGTAGTCGGCCCTGGTAGACAGGAATGCAGTGAAGTACCCGATGTCCCTGGAAGCCGGGTTCCAGCTTCCGACGCTGTATGCGAGACCCTGCTCGTCCCTCACGGAATGGCCCAGGCGGGATCCTATCCCTGATCCCAGGATGCTGCTCACTGTGGAGAAGGCATGGTACATCGGGGATTCGAGCGACGGACCCGGGACTCCTGTGAAGACGGCAGCCTGAACGCGGCCCGGCACGCTGGTCACGGCCGTGTCGCCGGGAGCCTGCGAGAGGGTGGGGGTTTCGATGGATGGAAGATCCTCCTCCGGGGAGGTCCAGCCCCCGAACCAGGTCTCGACGAGTTCGAGCGCCTCCTCGTGGGTCACGTCACCCGCGATTGCTATCACCGCGCCCGAAGGTCGGCTGCAGATGCGCCAGAAGTTCCGTACGTCGTCGTTCGAGACAGCAAGGGTGGTCTGTTCGGTGACGATGCGTGCCTCGGCAGGGTCTTCCAGCAGCATCCGGGAGAGCTGCTCCCTTGCGACGGAGAACACGCTCTCGCTCCTCTGCCTGACGTAGGCGAGCTGCTCGTCGCGGCACTGGTCGATGTCCTCGTCCCTGAGCGCCGGTCGGATAAGTATTCCAGCCGCCGATTCGACGACGAGGGGCAGGTCCTCCGAGAGCATGGTGGAGCCGCCGGAGGTGTACTCGCCCATGGCGCGCAGACCCAGGGATGTGCCCTCGTCCTCCAGTCTGCCGTGGAAGGAGGCATAGTCCAGTTCGTCCGTGCCGTAGAGCATGGCGGCCGCGGTCATCTCGGCGATGCCCGCCTTCTCGACCGGAGACATCCGGGAGCCCATGGGTATCGAGAAACCGAGCGAAACGAGCGGAAAGGTGTGATCCTCCGATGTCATCAGCACCAGTCCGTTGGGAAGCTCCGAGATCTCGACGCCGTCGGAGACCGACCTGCCGGTGCTGACCAGCATGGAAGCGGGGATCGAGAGCCCTTCGTAGCTGATCTCGGAGGGTGCCTCGATGTCTACTGGGAGGGCCGCCCTCTCCCTCTCCATGCCCGGACCCGATCCGGTCGGTTCGAGTCTGGCGGTCGTGGAGTTGTCACGCCTGAAGTACCTCGCGGCCACCTCCGTGATGTCGGAAGCCGTTGTCGCCATCGTCTCCTCCAGCCTCCGGTCGCCGAAGGCGGGATCGCCGTAGGCGGCTGCGCTGTAAGCCAGGCTGATGACCCGGCCGACAGGGCTCGATTCCTCCATGACCGCGCCGGCCCTCGCCCTGTTCGCCAGGGACTGCAGTTCGACATCAGGCAGCGGGACGGTGGAGAGGGAGTCCAGCAGGCTCCAGATCACCGACTCGGCCTCCTCGAAGCCCACGCCCGGCATGAGCGTTGCGCCGATGTAGAAGAGGCCGGGATCGATCCCGCCGCCGTTCATCGCCCAGGCTTCGGATGCGATGCCTTCCTGTACGAGCGCGGTCTCCAGCCACGAGGACCTGCCTCCGGACAGGAGCGTCGAGATCAGGTCCAGCTCTGCCGCATCGCCCGATGTCGCTGACGGGACGTGGAAGCCGATGGCTAGGCGGGTCATCGTGGAAGGGTGGGTTATGTCTACGCAGCGAGGCCCTGTCTGCACGGGCTCCACGGGGATGTCGGCGGCATGCATGTCTCCGGGGGAGGCTCCTCCGAAGAGGGAGTCGACCATCTCCAGGGCGCGACCCGTGTCTATGTCACCGACCAGGACCAGGACCGCGTTGTCCGGTGTGTAGAAGGAGCGGTAATAGTCGCGGGCGGATTCGCTGTCGAAGCCCGAGACGTCGCCCTCGTAGCCGATGACCGGGTGTCTGTAGGGGTGCGCGGTGAAGGCGGCCTGGTTGAGCGCGTCCAACAGGACGCCGTCCGGATCGTCCATCGAGCTCATCCTCAGCTCGTCGAGGATGACGTTCCGTTCCGCAACTGCATCCGAAGAGTCGAACAGGGCGCCCTGCATCCTGTCGCTCTCGATGGCGAGGGCGTCGACGAGCCTCGACGAGGGCAGCACCTCGAAATAGACCGTTACGTCGTTGCTGGTGAACGCGTTGGCCCAGCCTCCATCCCTCTGGATCATCTGCCACAACCTGGAACCGGGCATTGTCTCCGTGCCCCTGAACATCATGTGCTCGCAGAAGTGGCTCATGCCCCTCGCGCCGTCCCGTTCATCCAGCGAACCGACGCCGTATGCGATCGCGACGGCCACGACGGGGGAGTAGTGGATCTCCTGCACGACGACGCGGAGGGCGTTCGGCAGGAGAGTGTCCGTCATCGCGGAAGTCCCGGAGGGATCTCCGGAAAGAAGGGCGGCGGTCAGGAGGGCTGTCAGCATGATTCCTTCTCCAGTCTGATCGTGTTCCTCGCGTCGGGCCTGTCGGGAGGCGCGGGCTCGCGTGTTGTGCCCCGGCGCCCCCGGAACGCTATATTCGGTTTTACCTGAGGCTCCTCAGGAGGTAAGCAATGCCTCGCACAAGAATCGTATTCATCACGGGCGGAGTCGTTTCCTCTCTCGGCAAGGGAATAACAGCCGCATCCATCGCACTCCTGCTCCGGCAGCGCGGGTACCGCGTGACCCTCCAGAAGCTCGATCCGTACCTGAACATCGATCCGGGGACCATGTCCCCCTATCAGCATGGCGAAGTATACGTAACGGACGACGGCGCGGAAACGGACCTGGATCTCGGGCACTACGAGCGCTTCGCCGGGATATCGTGTACGCGCTCGAGCAACTTCACCGCCGGGCGCATCTATTCGAACGTGCTCGCTCGCGAGAGGCGCGGAGACTATCTGGGCAGGACCGTCCAGGTGATACCCCATGTCACCGACGAGATCAAGGCTTCGATAATGCACGGCTTCGACGAGGAGACCGACATCGCGATAGTCGAGATTGGCGGGACTGCCGGAGACATCGAGTCGCTGCCCTTCCTCGAGGCGATAAGGCAGCTCGGGGCGGACGTCGGTCGCGAGAACTCCCTGTTCGTCCATCTCACCCTGATCCCGTTCCTCAAGGCATCGGGAGAGCTGAAGACCAAGCCCTCGCAGCAGAGCGCCGGCATTCTCAGAGAGATCGGCATCATTCCCGACATACTCATATGCCGGACCGAGAAGCCCCTCGAGGAGGAGCACTTCGAGAAGCTCGCCCTCTACTGCAACCTGCCCCGCCGCGCCGTCATCGAGGAGCGCGACGTGTCCGGGTCGATCTATGAAGTCCCTGTCGAGCTGGCCCGCCAGAAGGTCGACGAACTCGTCCTGGAGAAGCTCGGGCTTCCTGCGAGGTCGCTCGACCTGGCGGATTGGAACCTGATGCTGTCCCGCGCGATCTCTCCCTCCGGCAGGAAGGTGCACATCGCGGTGGTCGGCAAGTACATGTCGATGAGGGACGCCTACAAGAGCGTGTTCGAGGCTCTCAGGCACGGTGCGGCAGGTTCCGATCTCGGGCTCGAGATCGAGGGAGTCGAAGCCGAGGAGCTCACCGGTCCTTCGGGAACCGACAGGCTGGCTTCGGCGGATGGGATCCTGGTGCCCGGAGGGTTCGGCTATCGAGGCATAGACGGCAAGATCGCAGCCGTCCGCGCTGCGCGGGAGGGCCGCATCCCCTTCCTGGGGATCTGTCTCGGCATGCAGTGCGCCGTGATCGAGACCGCGAGGAATCTGGCGGGGATGGAAACGGCCGACAGCACCGAATTCGAACCTTCGACCGCCTACCCCGTCATCTCCCTGATGTCGGAACAGTGCAAGGTCACGGACAAGGGCGGCACGATGAGACTGGGCGCCTGGCCCTGCGTCCTCTCGGCGGGCAGCGCTGCAGCGGCGGCCTACGGCTCGCTCGAGATCTCCGAAAGGCACCGCCACCGCTTCGAGTTCAACCCAGCATTCAGGACGGCTCTCCAGCAGGCGGGACTGGAATGCACCGGCCTCTCGCCGGACGGGACTCTTGTCGAGGTGGTCGAGCGTCCGGACCACCCCTGGTTCGTCGCCTGCCAGTTCCATCCCGAGTTCAAGTCCAGACCCCTCGCTCCCCATCCTCTCTTTTCCGCGTTCGTCCGGGCGGCGGCCGGGAGGTCCGGATCGTGAGCATACGCGAGCATTGCGGGCTCTGCGGAGTAGTCGGGGACAAGGAGGCTCTCGCCCTCGTGGCCGAGGGTCTCCACGCCCAGCAGCACAGGGGTCAGGAGGCGGCGGGAATCCTTGTCAGGACCGCTGACGGCCTCGAGGTCCACAAGGGCCTCGGGCTCGTGGCACAGGTGATGGAGGGTGCTCCCGAGCGGTGGAGGACTGCGGGGATCACGGCCGCGATGGGTCATGTACGCTACGGTACCTTCGGCAGCGGATCGGTCCTGAACGCCCAGCCTCTCCTCGTGAGCATGAGCGGCGTCCAGACCGGCATCGCACACAACGGCACGATAAGCAACGCCGCCCGGCTGAGAACGGATCTCGAACGCCAGGGCGCGATCTTCCAGACCAACTCGGACACCGAAGTGGTGCTCCATCTCATGGCGCGGAACCTCGAGCAGACTGCACACGACCACAGGGCGGCGCTCGAGATGGCCCTGGGAGTCCTCGAGGGTGCGTTCTGCCTCCTGCTCATGACGCCCGAGGGTCTCTACGCAGTCAGGGATCCGCTCGGCTTCAGGCCCCTCAGCCTCGGCCGCATCTCCGGAAGCGGCTGGGCGGTGGCCAGCGAGACGATCGCCTTCCCGCTGTGCTGCGCGGAGTATGTCCGGGAGATAAGCCCCGGGGAGATACTGCTGCTGCCGTACGACTGCTCCGGGCCGGTATCGAGGACATTCGGCACCAGACCCGGGCTCTTCGGGGATCAGAACAAGCTCGCTCAGTGCATCTTCGAGCATGTCTACTTCGCCAGGCCCGGGAGCTACGTTTTCGGCGACAGCGTTTACGAGGTCAGGCTGAGGATGGGTGCCCAGCTCGCGAGGGAGGCTCCAGCCGAATGCGACGTGGTACTGCCCGTCCCCGACAGCGGGATGTTCGCCGCCATAGGATACTCCAGGGAGCTGGGGATCGACTTCGACATGGGGTTCACGAGGAACCACTATGTAGGAAGGACTTTCATCGACCCGACCACGGCCCGGAGGGCCGCGATGGTGACCCGCAAGCTCCAGCCCATCCCGGAGGCCGTCCGCGGGAAGCGCATCTGCGTCGTCGAGGACAGCATCGTCAGGGGGACCACGAGCAGGGCCAGGATCAAGGCGCTCCGCGAGGCAGGGGCGAGGGAAGTGCACATGAGGGTAAGCTGTCCGCCCCACCGCTTCGGATGCTACTTCGGGATAGACTTTCCGGAGCCCTCCCAGCTGATCGCGAACAGATACAGCATCGAGGAGATCTCAGGCCTCCTCGACCTGGACTCGCTCGCATACCTGTCGAGGGATGGCATGCTCGGCTGCGTCAGGGCGCACAAGCCCTGCGACTACTGCACCGCATGCTTCAACGGGGACTACCCGGTCACTCCGCCGGAATCCGGCGGGATACCGAGATCCTGTGGAGGGTGAGGGGATGATTCACGCCCGGGGAGTTGCCATTCTCGATTTCGGGTCCCAGTACACCCAGCTCATCGCCCGCAAGATCCGCGAAGCCGGGGTCTACTGCGAGATACTCCCGGGCAATGCGCCCTTCGAGAAGATACTTGCCATCCAACCCGCGGCCATCGTGCTCTCCGGAAGCCCGGGCAGCGTTTATGAGGAAGGCTCCCCGAGACCTGCCCCCGGGGTGCTCGACTCGCCGCTGCCCGTTCTCGGGATCTGCTACGGGATGCAGCTCCTGGCGATCCACGACGGGGGCTCGGTGGAGGGAGGCTCCAGCCGGGAGTACGGCCCCGCGAGGGTCCACCCTCTTCCCGGCTCCGCCCTCATGCTGGGGACGGGTGACGGACTCATGGCCTGGATGAGCCACGGAGACCGCGTGACGAAGCTTCCCCGGGGCTACTCCGTCTCCGCCTCGACCGGATCGCTCCCTATCGCAGCGATGGAGAACGCCGCCCGGAGGCGCTTCTGTGTCCAGTTCCACCCCGAGGTCGTCCATACCGAATTCGGAACCCAGGTGCTCTCGAACTTCCTGTTTTCGATAGGCGGGCTAGTCCCCGACTGGAGCATGAAGACATACAGGAAGGAAGCGATCGACAGGATCAGGGAGGAAGCCGGCCCCGACGGGAGAGTGATACTGGGACTCTCCGGCGGCGTGGATTCCTCGGTGGTCGCAGCCCTGCTCCACGAGGCGCTCCCCGGGCGCTTCACCCCGATCTTCGTCGATACGGGGCTCCTCAGGAAGGGCGAGCGCATTTCGGTGGAGGAGACCTTCCGGGGACACTTCGGCATGGACCTGGTCTGCGTCGACGCATCCGAACGCTTCGTATCCGCTCTCGCGGGGGAGTCCGACCCGGAACGGAAGAGGAAGATCATCGGCCGTGTCTTCATCGAGGTGTTCGAGGAGGCTGCCGGGAATGTCGGAGGCGTGACCCACCTCGCGCAGGGCACGCTGTATCCCGATGTCATCGAGAGCGTATCTTTCAGGGGGCCTTCGGCCACGATCAAGAGCCACCACAACGTGGGAGGCCTCCCCGAGAGGATGCGCCTCCGGCTGATAGAGCCTCTCCGCGAGCTCTTCAAGGACGAGGTCAGGGAGCTGGGCAGGGAGCTCGGTCTTCCGCGCCACATCATAGGCAGGCACCCCTTTCCCGGTCCGGGTCTCGCAGTGAGGATCCCGGGAGAGATAACCGGCCCCGACCTCGATCTCCTGAGGGAAGTGGACCTCGTGTTCATCGACTACCTGGAGAAGAGCGGTCTCTATGACTCCATCTGGCAGGCCTTCGCGGTGCTCCTGCCGGTACGGACGGTAGGAGTGATGGGCGACACCCGCACATACGAGAGAGTCGTCGCGCTCCGTGCGGTCACCTCTACGGACGGGATGACCGCGGACTGGTTCAGGATGGACCCGGCCCACATGGCCGCGATCTCGTCCGAGATCGTGAACAGGGTGCCTGGCGTGAACCGCGTCGTGTACGACATCTCCTCGAAACCTCCTTCCACGATAGAATGGGAGTGAGCGGGAGCGGGTCTTGGGCAAGTTCCTGAAGCGGCAGCCCGGCAGGGAGATACGGGGCTATGCAGGCATGCTTGCGGGCTCGGTGCTGTACGGCGCCGCCTACTCCTGGTTCCTGTTTCCCTTCAGGGTCTCTCCGGGCGGAGTTGGCGGGCTCTCGCAGATACTGTACAGGTTCACGTCCCTTCCAGAGAGTTTCTGGATGTTGTGCCTCAACATCCCGCTGTTCATCCTGGCATGGGTCTTCGTGGGGAGGCAGTTCGGCCTCAAGAGCTTCGTCGGCGCGATGGTGTCGACCGGCATGTGCTGGGTCTTCATGCCGTCGCACTTCTCCTTCCTCCCGGACTATGCCGCCCTGGTCCACGACATAGCCTCGGCGGGAGAACCAGCCAGGCTTGCCTTCTTCCTCGACGGCAGCAACCCCGTTGATGTTCTGCTCGCGAGCATCGCCGGCTCGACCGGGCTCGGTATCGGCCTCGGCATGATCTTCAGGTTCGGCGGATCGACCGGAGGCACGGACATCCCTGTCGCGATCCTCAGGAGATACACGGGACTGTCGATGAGCAGCGGCTACTGGATCGTCGAGTCGCTCATCATCCTCGCAGCCGGCTTCGCGTTCGCGAACGCACCTCTTGTCATCTGGGCATATCTCAACCTCTTCCTCTGCTCCCGCATGACAGACCTGGCCGCGGAGGGGATGCCCTATGTGAAAGCGGCCTTCATCATCTCCTCCAGGTCGGAGGAACTGAGGGACGCGATCAGCGAGGAGCTCGACCGGGGAGTGACCTTCCTCAAGGCCGAAGGCGGCTTTGCCCGCAGACCGAAGGAGGTCATCTATGTCTGCGTCCACAGGAGGCAGGTCAGGATCCTCGAGGAGATCGTGAGGAGCGTCGATCCCCACGCATTCATGGTTCTGCACGACGCCTACGATGTGATGGGGTATGGTTTCAGACGGAGGACGCTCGCATTCGAGGACCAGCACGACTGACCGCCGTAAGCCTGTCTGACCGCGGTTGTTGGTGCTATCTTCCCTCCGTGGCTCGAAACGGGGGGATGCTATGGATAGATTCTGCTTTGTCATGATCGTCGCTCTGGCCGCCTCCTGCGGATCGAATCCCGGCAGCCCGGGCATCGTCGACGAGGATTATTTCCCTCATCAGACGGCATTCTCCTGGAGCTACGACAGGCTGGGTTCCGTCGACACGCTCGGAGGGGAGTACCTCATCAGCGGACGGCGCATGGCATCCGTCACCGGCCTTGTCGAACAGGGCGGTGCGGAGATAGTCGAGATGACCTCCGCCGGATACGACACCCTCTATGCCGTTGGTCTGGATTCGGTCTTCCTGCCTCTGGGAGGAACCACACAGTTCAGGGTCGACGGCTACGGAGTCTGGTCCTTCAGGGACTCTCTCGGGACGGACTCGATTCTGGTCGCCAGGTTCCCCCTGACGGAGGGCGATTCCTGGATCGCGTACCCGGAGCCCGAGATCGAAGCCGTACTGGTTTCGATGGATGAGACAGTGACCGTTCCCGACGGGACTTTCGAGGACGTCATGCACATAACCATGTCCGGGGATTCGCTGCTAATCGAGATGACGACCGACCTGTGGTTCGCACCCGGCGTCGGCCTCGTCAGGCAGAGCACCGACATGGTCGCCGGAGGGATGGTCACATTCTACGAGATGGTCGAGGAACTGACCGGTCATGTAACCTACTGATCCGGTCGGAGTGTTTTCCCACATCCATGGAGGATGGTCGATGAGGTTGTTCTGCTTGATCTGCTCTGGTCTCCTGATAATGCTGTCGGCCTCCTGCGGCGATATCGACGCGGGAGGTCCGACCGCTCCGGATCCGCAGGTGGGTGGAGAATACTTCCCCCTGGCTGCGGGGAATAACTGGCGCTTCGTGAGGAGCGGCTTCGGGACGGCCGACTCGTCCGAGTACACGCTGACCGGGGTGTCGATCGTCTCGGTCGACAGGGTGACCAGCCACGCCGAGGGCTTCGAGCTCTTCGTCGTCTCGACGTCGGGAAACGACACGCTTCATTTCGCCGAGGGCGACGTCCCCCAGGAGCCCTTCTTCTCGACCGAGTACATCCACAAGACCGGCTTCATCGTAGAGTCCTTCAGGGATACAACGGCCGTCATCCCCCAGTGGACGATCCCGCTCCCGCTGCAGGAGGGTGACACCTGGCTCTACAGGACCAGGCCCATGGATGTGTACGCAACGGTCCTCACCGTCGCCGGGGACTACGAGACACCCGCTGGATCGTTCAGCGACGTCCTCGAGATCGAGACCCCCTGGATGCCCGATTCGGCTTCGGTCCGCACAGTAGTCCGGCACAGTGCCCCGGGTGTCGGGGTCGTTGCCGTAACCGACGAGCTCGTTCCCCAGTCCGCTGGAGGGGACTCGCATGAGCTGGTCGACGTGCTGAGGGCGTACAACATCAACTGACCCGGGCTGGAAGGGGGCATCTCGTGGCGAATCCAAAGGGATTCTTCGGATCTCTGTTCGATTTCTCCTTCAGGTCGTTCGTCTTTCCGAAGCTCGTGAGCTTTCTGTATTTCGTATTCTTCGTCCTGCTGACCCTGGGGGCGATCGGTGCAGTCGCGGGAGCATTCCTGGGATATGCGGACGATTTCGAGGTATCGCCCTGGCTGGTGCTTGCGGTGGTCCCCTTCGTCTACCTCCTCTATCTCGTGATACTGAGGATGGGCATGGAGACGGCCATAGTGCTTTTCAGGATCTACGAGAACACTGGCAGGATCGCCGAGAGATCCGCCTCGCAGGGCTGACGGACGGATCCGCTCCCCGGCGCCCGGTTGGTCCTCTTCGACACCCACTGCCACCTGGCCGAGGAACCCCTCTGGTCGCACCTTGCGGGCGTGCTGGAGCGGTCCTCCGTGGCGGGCGTAGGATTGCTGATGGTCCCCGCATTCGACAGGGCATCCTGGCCGCGCGTGGCGAGTCTTTCAGGCAGGGATGGCGTGATGTGCGCGCTCGGCCTGCATCCCTGGGCGGCGATGGAGGGCCTGGACAGGATCGAGCTCCGTGACCTGCTCGTCAGGCATTCCTGCCGGGCCATCGGAGAGATAGGCCTCGATTACGCTGTCGAGCTCCCCGCCAGGGATGTCCAGACGAGGATTCTCGAAAGCCAGCTGGAGCTCGCCTGCGAGATGGACCTGCCTGTCCTGCTGCACTGCAGGAAGGCGTTCGACGACCTCCTGATCATGGTCAAATCCTTCACTCCCGGTTTGAAGGGCCTTCTCCACGCCTTCTCCCGGTCACCCGGAACGGCGGAACCGTTCCTGGAAGCGGGCTTCCATATCGCCTTCGGAGGAGCCGCAACGCGGCCGGGCGCCCGCAGGGCAAGGGCCGCCGTCGCCTCCGTCCCGGAGGACAGGATCCTCCTTGAGACCGATGCTCCCTCGATAGGCATGGAGGGGATCGATGCCGGGCAGGTCGAGCCCTGCCACCTCCCCGCGGTGGCCGCAGCCGTGGCATCGATAAGGGGCACGACGGTCGAACGCGTGGCGGAGGTCACGGCCGCGAACGCCATGAGGCTCTTCCGTGCCGGCTGAAGCCAGGTTCGCTCGCACCTGCGAGTTCTACGGCCCGGACGCCTTCCAGAGGATCCGGGAGGCCTCGGTCGCCGTGATAGGGCTGGGTGGGGTCGGAGCACACGCTGCGGCCGCCCTGGCGAGGAACGGCGTGGGAAGGCTCCTCATAGTCGACTCCGACATCATCACCGAGAGTTCCCTGAACAGGAGCCCGTTCGCAGGACCCGCCGAAGTGGGCTGCATGAAGGCCGGTGCTCTGGCACGTCACCTCGCGTCCACCTGTCCGGACACCTCGGTCGAGTCCTCGGAGGTCTTCGTAGACGCCGGCAACGTAGCAGACCTTCTTCGCTTCGGACCGGACCTCCTGGTCGACTCGATCGACTCCCTCAATCCAAAGGTCGCCCTGCTCGAGGCATGCGTCTCGAGGGGTCTCACGGTCGTCAGCAGCATGGGGGCCTCGCGGAGGCAGGATCCCTCCTGCATCAGAGTGGACGACATCTCCAGGACCAGTGTCTGTCCCCTCGCGAGGAAAGTCCGCTCCTATCTCGGGCGTCGGGGCATAAGGAGCGGGATACGCTGCGTCTTCTCGATCGAGGTTCCCCCGGTCGAGGCCGGTCCTGCCGATGACAGCGAACTGTTCCAGCAGAGGGGACGCATCCGGAGGCGCCTGCCCGGCATCGGCCCGCTGCCGGGGATCTTCGGCTATGCATGCGCAGCAGAGGCGCTCCGGCTCCTCTCTCTCAAGCCCAGCGACCAGCTCTAGTCCTGCGCCCCCGGGTGCATATCAGTTTCTGTTCAGTCATTTCGAGTCCCCGCCGGGGAGCCACGCATTTCTCGCTTGAACCTTCAGCATGGATGAGCGAGCCTTCAACGCGCATTGTCGTGATCCTTCATACGTCGTTCGCTTCAAGGGCGATCCGCTGCCGTGCCGGTCAGGTGCAGCACTTGCATTCCCGGCGGATTCCGGTACAATAGTGGTGGGTATGAACAAGGGAGGGGAGTGATGTTCCCTCGTTACCTTCTACCTTCGGTACTTCTCACCTCGATGGCATTGGCCCAGGCATCCTGGCTCGAGTTCAACGCAGGCTGCCCGGAGGGCAGCGAGCCGCTGGTCATACATAACGGTACGTGGGCCGGCTTATTGACTTTCGATGTCGAGCTTCGCGGGCTCCGCGCTGATACCATCACGGTCGACTCCCAGGACTATTTCCGGTTCTCCAGCTCTCCCGGCACCGTCCCGTCTGACAGAGTGGGCTTCCCCGAGCTGCCGGTCGTGAGGCGGATGGTGTGGCTGCCCGACGACTCGGACATCACGCTGGAGTACTCGGCGAGCTGCTGGGAGGGCATCGAGTGCCTGCCGGTCTACCCTGCGCCCCTCGACAGCCTTGTCGATGACAGCACCTGCACGCCGTACATAGGCGAGTTCTTCAGGAAAGACTCGACTGCCTACTCATCCACGGAATGGTACCCGGACACTCTCGCCAGGCTGGTGGGAGAGTTCCGCCTGAGGGACCTGCGTGTGGGTATCGTGGACGTGTACCCGGTGCAGTACCTCGCATCGGAGGACAGCCTGCGGGTGTGGAGCGACATCGAGGTGGCGATCAGCTACGACACAACTGCCGACTGGCCGACCTGCAACCTCGGCTGCTACGAGGCTCTCGTCGGAGACAGGCTTCTCGGCTACCACCCTGACCCTCCTCCCTGGGCACCGGTACCGGGGGTGGTGATGCGCCCGGCAGACCTCGTGGCTGGTCCCGCCAGGACACCGGACTACGTGATCCTTGTAGCCTCCGGTCTGGATGGCTGGTGGGTGGACACTCTTGCACATCATCGCGCAGATCTGAACGGCTTCGACGTGGCGATAGTGCGGACGGACAGCGTGCTGAGCCAGTTCAGCAGCGTTCAAGCAATCACCCCCGACATCATCCGCGACTTCACGGAGGCCATGTGGGACTGGGGATCGGCGGAGACGAAGCGATCTTCCTACCTATTGCTTATCGGCGATCACGAGGACCCCTTGTATGCAAGCGAAGCCTGGTTCCTGCCGACGAACGTGAAGCTGGTCGACACATGGCCTGAACAAGGCTCCGACGGCTGGTATGCCGGGTTCGGAGATCCCCCGGAGCAGTATGGAGTCTTCCCGGACATGATCATCGGCCGAATCCCGGCACGGACACCCGGTCAGCTGAGGGATGTGATCGATCTCGTCATTGAGTTCGAGAGCGAAGTGACATCCTGGCCGCCACCTTCCAGCCTTGCCTGGCGAAGGAATCTGTGCGTGCTCGATGGCTTCGATCCTGTATCGGAACCGACTGAGGCCTGGGGCGAGGAGATGTCGGCCTGGCTGGGATACACGCTTGACTCCGCGGCCTGTGGGGACGGGGACCCTTCAACCAGCGGCGATGGCAGCACGATGTCCAGCGGGCAGTGGTGCTGTGATTGCGGGTCCTTCATGGAGGACGGCTCTCAGGTTCTGTTGTTTTTGAATCATGGTGCGGTACATTTCTTCGAGTGTGCCATGGATAGTGCCGGCGGAATGCCTGACTCGACATTCGACACAGACGATGCCTGGGCTCTCTGTGATGGCAACGAGATGCATGGGTGGCCCTTCGTGCTCCTCGGGAGCTGCTCACAGGGCACTTTCAACTGGACCGACAGCCTCCAATATCATCGCTGCTACCCGTCCTGGATGTACTTCGATCCTGACGGGACTGATTATGACTTCGGGGTGCAGTGCTTCGGCGAGGCGCTCCTGCTGAACACAAGAGGGGGAGCCATCGGGGTCTATGGGCATAGCTGGGCTGCCTCCCTGGCTGGCGGATTCCTCTCATCCTGTCCGCATGCTGCTGAGGATGCGCTCGAGAGAGGCTGCACTCGAACCGGCGATGCTGTGGCTGCCGCGAGGATGGAGCTTTCCTCGATGTTCTGGGGTTTCCACGGCTGGGGAGATGACCTGGCCGGTGGAAATCTTCTTGGCGACCCGGCGGTCGACATAGGCGACCGTGTGAAGTTCCGCGACAGATGCGACCTGATCGTCTCGCCAGAGGACATCGAGATAAGCAGATATCCGACTGTCCCAGCCGGCTCATCTTCGCAGGTAACCAGGCTGTACTCGATCGTTCGCAATGCCGGGGCGGAGGAGTCGGGGAGCTTTTCGGCGACGATGGAGGTCGAGTGCTGGCAGTACGACACGACGCTCACAACGACCTGTTCGGGGCTGGACGCAGGAGAGGAGACAACCCTGTCATTCGGCTGGAGAGCCGGGAGCGTGAGCTTTCCGGCAACCCTGACCCTCCATGTGACGGCGGATCCCCAGGGGCGCTGCCCGGACAGCTGGACGGCGAACAACGATGCGACTGCCGAGGTCGAGATCATCGACGGCTACCCCAACGAAGAAGGCTGGCCGGTCCGGGTGCCTGGGTCGGTGGCATCGCCTCCGGCTCTGGGTGATGTCGACGGTGATAGCGAGCTCGAGATAGTCATCCAGGCAGGGCAGCACTGGCTGGTCTGCGCGGAGCCCGAGGGGGAGATCAGGTGGGTGGCGGGGCCGTATGAGCTTTCCATCGGAAGTTCCGGCTCGATCATGGGTTATTGCGTACCAGCGCTGGGAAGCGTTTGCGGAGACGAAACTCCAGAGATCGTTGTCTACACCCCCGACGTACTCCTCATTCTGGATGGGGATGACGGAGATCTGCTGTATTCGAGAGCACATGGATGCGGCTCGTCTCTTCCGTGGGGATGGTATCCCAGGACCGCGGTACTCGCCGACCTCGTAAGCGAACAGGGGCAGCCGTACCGGCGGGACGAGATCGCCTATGTGCTGAGGGACACGCTCTACGTGCTCCGGGTGCAGGGCGACAGCCTTGCGGCGCTGGACCGGGAATACGTGCCTGGAGCGGTCACGCAGGGCTCTACCAACATCCATTCATGGGTTTGTGCCTGTGACCTCGACGGGCAGTATCCTGCCGAGTTGATAATCACCTGCAGCAACTGCGAGATCCTGGGTGCGAACAAGCAGAGCCGCATCAACCTCTACAGTTATCCCACCTGGAGCATCTATTCGAGTAGGACCTTCGACGACGAGTTCTTCAGGGCGATCCCTGCGGCAGGAACGCTTGCCGGTTCGAGTCCGAAAATCGCACTCCCACGGGGCAGGGCCGCGTCGAACTTCTATCCGGCCTACATCCTGGATGCCGACAGCCTGCAGAACACCCCGATCAACTGCGCTTCGAGCGACACAACGAGCGAATGGGTGCTCTCGTGCATGATCGCCGATTGGTGGACCTCCTCAGGCACAGATCGAGTTATAGCACCATCCGCCAATCGCGCACTCTCGTGGCTACCCAATGGCGACAAGAACTGGTTCAGCCAGATCGAAGCCTCAGTTGCAAGGCCCCCCTTTGCAGCCCTGGGTAATCTCGATGCAGAGGGGTACGCCGACTTCATTTTTGCGAACCGATCTGGCCTTGTGCGCGCTCTCAGTAGTGGTGGGGAAGATCTGACCAGCCTTGGCTTCCCCTACACCCTCCCGTCTGATGACTACGGTGGATTCGCGGTTGCCGACATCGACAACGACGAGAAGGTGGAAGTCGTCTTCGGAACGGCCGACAACTTCCTGCATGTATGGGAGCTGGGGGAGTGCGACGAGGGATACGCCCCCTGGCTGCAGTGTCAGCACGACGCGGCCAGGACAGGGGTGCTCGAGTGATCCCGGTAATGGTTGCATCCTGCATGATCCTCGTCACCCACGCCCCGGGCTGGAACGACCCGGTCATCAGTATCCAGGCGTCGGGAAATGACGTGCAGAGGAAGGATCTCGTGGCTCCCGCCGGGGCGAATGTGCACCAGGGATGGGATCCCGAGATCCTGTCCTCCGGTTCGAGGATCGCGAGGAACATCGTTACCGTCGATGGCATCTTCGTTCTGGCCGATACGCTTGTCTGTCGTGACGTCTGGTCGGCCTATCCGAGCATGACCATGGTAGGCGACCAGATTGCCTACTTCTGGCGCGAATTGGACGATCACATCTGGTATGCGCTGACGGATCAGGACGGCAATCTCACTCTGCCCCCGACGCAGTTCAGCTACCTGGGCTGCGTGTGGCCCGAGATCTCTGCCTCCGGCGACAGCCTCGGGCGGATCCACCTGACCTGGGACGCCCCCGGGGGTATCTATTACTCCGTGTTCTATCCGGGAGGCCCGGAGGTCTTCAGGGATACGATCCCGGAGAGCGCCGAGAACTCCCTGGTGCTGGTCGACCACGATAGAGTCCACATCCTGGTGCTGGGCTTCGCTGGTGGGAGTACGCAGCTCCCCAGGTATCTCGAGTACGATCTGAATGGCAACATGATCATCGCACCGTTCGAGTTCGCTGATCCCACTGCTCAAGCTGGCCATCGCTGGAGCATGACGACTGACAGCGCTGGAAACGCATGTCTCCTCTACAAGGAACAGATCTCGAGTGTGGGTGAGTATCTGAAGTTCTTCAGAATCGACCGTGATACCGGCACCCTTCTGATAAATGGGCAGATCATCTACACGGAGCCGCCAGGTGTAAGCACGAACTGGCCGACACTCCTCAGAGCAAGCAGCGAGGGGACATCTCTATATGCGCTATGGATAGAGGGTGCTCCGCCACAAGGCTTCGGTAAGTACGTGAAGTTCTGCGTGCTTGACCTTAACGGTGACTACATCGAAGCTCCATACATCGCTTATGACTATACAGATGAGACACCGGAGGACCTGTACTACTTCAGGGCGTGCTCGAACGATGCCGGAGATATCTTCGCGAACTGGACGGAGTATGACCCGAGCATTGATGGAGCATGGATTCGCCTCGGCTGGTTCGACCACAACTGGCTGGGCGTGGGGGAGGGAGAGGCGGGGCCTGTGGTTCCCAGTCTGGAGATGACTGCCTCATGCAATCCATTCTCCACATCTGTCACGATCACCTGCGAGGGTGAAGCCCTGCCCGGGCAGCTCATGGTCTACGATATCACTGGACGGCTGATCAGGAGCCTGTCCGACCGGCAGGGATCTTCCTTCCTGTGGGACGGGCATGACGGCTCGGGTGAAGAGGTGCCCACGGGTACCTACCTCATCCATGGGGCTGTCGAAGGGCGGGTGTCCTCGCTTCGTGTCGTGAAGCTGTAGGGAAGCGATCTGAAGCAATCCAGCCCGATCAGACCAGCCCCGAATCCCATCCCGAGTCGCGTATCTTGATGATGTGTTTGCTGATCCGCATGGCTGGCACGCAGGCTTCCGAGAGCTTGAAAGTTCAAGTCTCGTTCACGATGGGGAGCCAGATGCGACGCCGCCACATCCGCGGGGGGATGTGGCGGGAACGTGTGGGAATCGAACCCACCCAGGGTGGTTTGAGCACCCGGCGCCGGATTTGAAGTCCGGGAGGGACACCAGCCCCCTTCCGCTCCCGCGCTGAAGTGAAGATGATCTACGGGAAAATGTTGTCAAGTATCACTTGTCTTGCCTTCACCACCGCCTTAACTTATCGGTCGGGGGAACGGAGGGGCGGATGACAGAGGATCTGCAGGCATCGGTAGACAGCCTGGTCCGGGTCGCGATGAACCAGAAGGACCAGAACTCAATGCTGGGAGCGGCAGCGGCAAGGCTCGCCCCGCTGGATGCCGGGAATGCGGCCTCGATTCTCTCTTCGCTCGATTCGGATTGCGTAGGCTCTGCCGACAAGCTGGCACTTTTCGTGATCCTGCTGGATTTCGCATCTCTCTCCGCGAAGCTCTCCTCCGGAACACTCGATCCGCAGGCCCTGCGCACGGCGATGATACGGGAGGATCCTCCGCTCGCCGAGGCATGGGCGAGGCTCGAAGCCCTTCCGAGGGGCGGTGCCACATATGCACTGGCCAAGGTCTCGCTGCTCCTGGAGGTCTTCTTCCTCCTCAACAGGGAGCTCAGGGATTCCTCTCTGGAGCCCGAGGCCGCAACCGGCTCCTCGGCTGCGCTCAAGGTCCTGGCGGACGTCAAGCCGGGCGGACCTGAGCTTGCCCTGGAGACGGCCGCCTTCACCCAGTCCAGCCAGCGACTCCTGACGGAGGTTCTCGAGGAGCTCGACTTCATCCAGCGCGAGAGGGGCGCCTGGGTATTCAGGCTTGACGACACCTCCTCCACGCGCCTTTCTCAGGCCAGGAACCTGCTGAGCTACCGGACCTCGTCCGCCACTCTGTCTCCGCTCGCAATGACCAGGGCGGCCGAGAACATGGTGAAGAGGCTCGGCTTCATTGTCAGGTCCACCGGCATGTACCCTTCGGGACATCCGGCCATCGCACCTTCCGTCGAGGGATTCCTCGAGGTCCTGAACAACTTCTTCTCGACCGGACCGATGGTCACGCTGAGCGCCATCGGCGGCGAACTCATGGTGAACGATCTGCAGGTGCGCCGCAAGGGCGGATCTGTGGAATCGTTCCTCAAGGACATGGCCGACAGGGGTGTCAGCAGCATCACGTTCCAGAGCGGGACCGACGCCGAGAACGTTCTCCGGTTCGCGAGCGTCTTCAACAAATCCCCCGTCTACATCAAGGAGCACGGTGGCCTGGCCTCCCTCCTCGAGAGGCGGGAGATCACGACCATCTCGGTGGACCAGTTCAGGTATGCGCTGGTCTCGCGAGACGGCACCGTGGTCGGAGGCATTGCCGCCGCCCCCGAGGACACGACGCTGGAGAACATCATCTTCACTGAGCTCGTGGACAGGCTCGAACGGGGAGATACGATCAGGGACCTCCCGGACGAAGAGCTGGGGATGGCTTTCAAGAAGGTGCTCCAGGAGTCCCTCGGTGGAGCGGACAGGCAGCGCGGGCTGCTGGCCAGCTTCGTCGCGGCGCTCGATCCGGGCATACTCGAGAAGGGCATCCTGGCGCGGAGGGACATCCAGAAGGAGATAGCCTGGAGTGCGCTCCGGAAGATAATCAAGCTCCGTCTGTCAGAACTGGACAGCACTGACGAGGATGTGCGCCTCGAGGCGACGGACAGGCTGCTCGACCTCGTAGTGACCGGCATCGAGCGCAACAAGGACAACACCGTCGTCCAGATAGTGGACATGATCTCCAGGCGGCTCCCCGTGGAGACCTCGCCGGACACCCTGTACACCTCCGTCATACTGATAGGCGTATCGTGCGAGGCGCTTATCTCCAGGAGCCGACTCTCGACAGCCGAGATAACCGCGGAGGCGCTCGAGAAGGTACGCAACCTCGACCTCACCATGCCCGAACTGGTGTCGGCGCGACGAAGAGCGCTGGCCGAGGCCCTGAGGAGGATCGACACGCCCGAGGTGGGGGAGAAGCTTGTCGACTCCCTGCTCTCCTACAACGAGATAGTGGCGCGGCAGGGCGAAACGCTCGCAGGCAAGCTCGTCCTCAGGAACATGACGACGAGGCTGATCGAGGTCTTCAACGAACCGGACAGGCACCAGAGAGCCCGTGCCTTCCGCGTTCTTAAAAGGATAGGCCCCAGGGTCTCCCCGGTCCTCATCGGAAGGCTGCGGAGGCTGCAGCTGCCGTACGAGACACCCAGGGACCAGGAGACGCAGCATCTCCAGGACGAAGACTGGTTCGTCGCCCGGAACGTCATCCAGATACTCGGCGAACTGAAGCTGTCCGAGGCTGTCGACACGCTGAAGCGGCTTACCTTCGACCCGGACGAGAGGATCCGAGAAGTGGCCCTCATAGCCTACTACTCATCGGACCGGATCGACGCTGCCGTTCGTGCGAGGGAGATGCTCCGCGACCCTTCGGCCTCCGTGGCCGGAGTAGCGATCGAACTCATGGGAGCCGAACTGGTCAGGTATCCCGAGCTGACCCAGGACCTGGGCGGCGCCTTCTCGGCCCGGCCGGCACTCAGGCCGGTAGTCATGGCCGCGCTGCGAAAGGCCCCGTCGCTGCCTGCGGTCAAGGCTATGCTGATCGCGGGCTTCAGGGACCAGGACGGAGTTCCGTTCGGAGATCAGGAGCTCGCGTCCACGGCTCTCGATATCCTCCGTGAGGGCGGTGCCAGGGAGGACGGGGAGGCTCTTCGGGCCGTCGTGAAGTCCTCCTCCTCGAAGGGCATCATCAGGCGGAAGGGTATTTCGAGGGCGCTGGCAACGGCTATCGACGAACTTGCCAGGGAGCTCCTGGAAAGACCCTCCGGGGCGGACCCCCGGTCAGGCTAGACCCACCAGGCCACCAGACCCGGCTCGATGATCTTCCCGAACCGCCTGTGGCTGGGCAGGACCCTCACGGTGAATCCCTGCGTCCCCGACTTCGTGCACCCGAAGGTGCCCGAGAAGATCATGAATCCGTCTTCATTGCCCTGGAACGAGATCCGGTCGGACCGGCTCGCATCCAGACCCTCCTCGCCCATGAACATCCCCGAGTGGATCTCCACCGACATGTCGTCCGGCTCCAGCCCGCTCGCCGCGAGGACCACCTTCACGGGAACCTGGTCCCCTACCGTGAGAGGGTGCTCGCCGTCGGGCGACTCGACCCTCTCGATCCGGACCGACGGCCAGGCTCCGCGGACCTTCTCCTTCCAAGAAGAGAGCTCCCTCGCCCCGGCCCAGGAATCGGACGCGAGAGCATCCCAGCCCTCGAAGGCGGGGATGTAGTAGCGGTCGGAGTACTCGGCCAGCATCCGGTTCGTGTTGAAGACGGGGCAGATGGCCTTCATCGAATCCTTCATCATGGTTATCCACCTGCGGGGGAGACCGTCGTTCTGCCTGTCGTAGAACATCGGGGCTATCACGTTCTCGATTCTGTCGTAGAGAGCCTTGGTCTCCACCATGTCCTGCGTCTCCTGGTCGTCGTAGCTCTCGCCGCGCCCCACGAGCCAGCCGATTTCCTCGGTATAGGCCTCGTCCCACCAGCCGTCGGGAACGCTGCAGTTAAGGACGCCGTTCATGGAGGCCTTCATGCCGCTCGTACCGCTGGCTTCGAGCGGCCTCCTGGGAACGTTCAGCCAGACGTCCACTCCCTGTACGAAGTGTCTGGCCATATCCATGCTGTAGTCCTCGAGATAGACCAGCTTGCCGTAGAGACCCTCCTTCATGCTCATGTGGGCGATCTGGCGGATCATCTCCTTGCCGCCCTCGTCGTGGGGGTGGGCCTTGCCTGCGAAGACGAGCTGAACCGGCCTGGAGGGGTGATTCAGGAGCCGGGCCAGCCTCTCGGGGTCCCTGAACAGGAGGGTTGCGCGCTTGTACGTGGCGAACCTGCGTGCAAAACCTATGGTCAGGACATCCGGGTTGAGCACGGGGATCTCGGAGAACCTGTGGCCGTGCTGGCCCATGCTGCTCTGCTGCGCGCGCCACCTCTCCCGCACATAGGCGACCAGCCGCTCGCGGAGCCTTACATGCCCCCTCCACAGTTCGGAGTCGGGGATGTTGGAGATGTTCCTCCAGCAGGCCTCGTCCCTCGGATTGCTGGGCCACCTCGGGCCTATGTACCTGTTCAGTATCCGGGTCATCTCGTCGGACATCCATGTGTCGATGTGGACTCCGTTGGTCACATGGTCGATGGGTATCTCGTCCTCCGGGAGACCCGGCCAGACATCCTTCCAGATCGACCGAGAGACCTTCCCGTGGAGGCGGCTCACGCCGTTCCTGAAGCGCGAATGCTTCAGCGCGAAGATGGTCATGGAGAAGTCACCCGTCCTGCCGGTCCTGCCCAGGTCGAGGAACGAGTCGAGAGTGAGTCCCAGGGCGTCGAGATAGGGTTTCAGATAGCTCCCGACCATCTCGGGGGAGAACTCGTCGTTTCCCGCGGGAACCGGCGTATGCGTGGTGAAGACGTTCCCGGCGACTGCCAGTTCACGGGCCTCGTTCAGTGTCAGGCCCTCGCCCATGAGCTGCCTGATGCGCTCGAGGACCAGGAAGGCGGAGTGCCCTTCGTTGGCATGGCATACCGAGGGCCTCCTGCCTATCGCCTCGAGGGCCCGGAGCCCGCCGATCCCCAGAACGATCTCCTGCCGGATCCTCATGTCCCGGTCCCCTCCGTAGAGGTGGCCGGTTATCTCCCTGTCCCTGGGGCTGTTCGCCGGGAGGTCGGTGTCGAGCAGGTAGAGGCTGGTGCGCCCGACGCGAACCATCCAGACGGCGGCGGTGATATCCCTGCCGTCCAGCGGAAGCGTGATCACGACCGGTCTCCCGTCCTGTCCGAGCACGGGGTTGACCGGCGTATTCGAGTAGTCGTTGACGAAATACCTCTCCTGCTGCCATCCGTCACTGTTCAGATACTGGCCGAAGTAGCCCTGACGGTAGAGGAGGGAGACCCCGACGAGCGGCAGACCGAGTTCGCTCGCGCTCTTGAGCGTATCGCCGGCCAGGACTCCGAGCCCTCCCGAATAGATCGGGAGGCTCTCGTGAAGCCCGAACTCCATGGAGAAGAATGCCACGAGCAGCTTGTCTAGCTTGCCGGGCCTCCGCTCGATCGACTTGTCGAACCAGGTCGGGCGCCCGAGGTAATCCTCGAGCCTTCCAGCGACATCGTCCAGGTTGGAGAGGTATACGTTGTCGGAAGCAAGCTCCTCCAGGCGGGACTGTTCAGCCCTCCCAAGGAGGAGGACGGGGTTGTGCTGCGTCTCCTCCCAGATCCGTCCGTCTATCCAGCGGAAGAGGTCGACGGCGTCGGGATTCCAGGTCCACCAGAGGTTGTAGGCTATCTTCTTCAGCGCGGAGAGGCGCTCCGGTATGCGAGGCACGACCTTGAACACTCTCGTCTGCACGATCCGATCCTTTCGGCGGGCGACCCGGACGAACGAAGCCAGAAGACGCAACGTAGACAACTGCGGTCCCCGCCGTCAAGGAACGGAACCCCGGCGCACTCTGACACATTCACTGTGAGTAGAGGTAGAATACGGCAGGAGCGTGGATGATGAGGATTTTTGCCCTGCTGCTGGTTGCCGCATGCGCCTGGGCGGGACGCCTGGACTGGTCGGTCGAGATCGATCCAGGGGACGTATCCGTCTCCAGGGAAGGTGGTTACAGCCTGATCCTGACGCGGGGGATGCACCCCTCGGGAGATCCGGGCGCTCCCATGCTCCCGTCGGTACCGCTATCCTTCGTGATAGATCCGGGCGCCGTGGATGTCGCCTTCACGATCGAGCTGTCGGATCCGGTCAGGTTCGACATCTCCTCTCCCGTCACCCCCGCCTGTACCCTCCGACCCGTCGGCTCGCCAGGCAGACAACTCCGGGTGCCCGACAGCCGCATCTACCTGTCAGGCGATCCCTGGCCCGCGGAGAAGACCTCCGGGGAGAGAACAGGCAGGCTCGGGGGATTCACCCTTGCTTCCTGCATCGTGACACCCTGGGATTACACTCCTTTAGATGGCGGTCTGGTACTCTACACGAACATCGATGTCGGCATCACCTGGAGCGGATCCGATGCGGCGCCTTCTCTCACGGGCGAACAGATCGCCTCCGCGGCTTCGCGTGTAGCCCTGCTCGTCGAGAATCCTCAGGATGTTGCCTCCTCCGGGCCTCCCGAGAGGTCGGACCGGGCCGGGGATGCAATCTGGACCGTTATCTGCGACAGTTCGTTCTCGTCGGATCTGGAACCCCTGAGGAGCTGGTGGGAGGACACGCTCGGTTCCGCTTCGATCCTCACCATCCAGGAGGTCGAGTCTTTCCCGGGGGGCGATCCGGCCGAGAAGCTGAGGAACGCAATCGAAGACCTGTGGCTTTCGCACGGTGCGGTCTACGTCCTTCTCGCGGGGGACGAGAGCC
This sequence comes from Candidatus Fermentibacterota bacterium, assembly GCA_963718745.1. Lineage (GTDB taxonomy): Bacteria > Fermentibacterota > Fermentibacteria > Fermentibacterales > Fermentibacteraceae > Fermentibacter. The sequence continues at coordinate 2,153,640 of OY970370.1, forward strand.
TGGTCCCGGTGAGGATGATCTATTCGATTTGCGAGGGAATGCAGGACTACATACCCTCCGACCACTACTTCAGCGATCTGGACGGGAACTGGGACGCCAGCGGCGACGGCGTCTACGGCCAGCCGGACGACGACCTCGACCTCTACATGGACGTCCTGCTCGGGCGAGCCCTCTTCTCGACTCACGGGCAGGCCGGGGTCTTCGTGGAGAAGACGCTGGGCTACGCATCGGATCCGCCGGAGGGCGACTGGAGGACTACGGCTCTCCTCTGCGGCGCGGTCCTGTTCGAGGAGATCGGCTATATCGGCGGCAAGGGATGCGATACGCTCGCTGCCGCGCTCCCCGCAGGCTGGGACATCGTGTCGGTATACGAGGAGCCTTCGATCATGGACGGATCCGACACCCACATACAGTACCTCCAGGACGGCACCGGATGGAACTACTACGCCGGGCACGGCAACAGGAACGGGATCTGGTGGTCCTACGAGCCGGTCACGATGATGAACACCAGCCTTGCGCAGTCCCTCGCCAACGGGGCCAGGGCGGGAATCCACACGAGCATCGCCTGCAGTCCGGGCGCCTTCCAGGGCGGCATCCAGTCGTGCGCCGAGGCCCTTCTGCAGAATCCCGACGGAGGGGCCGTCTCAGTGACTTTCAATACGAGCTATGGCTGGGAGGGTTACTGGCCCGATCTCGGCGCCAGCGAGTGGATGTGCATCTACCTCACGAGGGCGGTCTTCCTCGAGCACCTGCCCACGCTGGGTTCGGCTTTCGCAGCAGCCAAGGATCAGCGCGTGCCCTTCATCCACGGCCCGTACGACAGGAATCTCCAGTCGATCCTCTCCTGGACCGCATTCCACGATCCGGCGCTCAGCCCCCTGGGAGTGAGCCCCGATTCACCCATTCCGCCCGTCCCGCTCGCGATCGGGGCGCCCTGGCCGAATCCTGCCACGCGCGGGGCTCCCTTCACGTTTGATGTGGAGTACGAGGGGGGGGCGGCGGAGCTCTCTGCATGGGACATGGCCGGGAGGCTCGTCTGGAGACGGGACGTCACAGGTCCGGGCACATACCTGTGGGATGGCTTCCTTGATGGCGGGGAGAGGGCTCCTGCGGGCGTCTACATCATCTCTGCCAGGAGGGGCGACTACATCCTGAGCAGGCGCGTGACGCTCCTGGACTAGCCTGCTGACGGGAAGAGCTGAACAGTGGTCCCGCAGTGATCAGGCAAACCACAATCCTCCGGTCCTTCCGGATTCCCCGCGATGGATCCGTGACCTGAAGGATCCTTCGGTTTCTTCACAAGCTCCATCCCGACAGCAAATGAAAGGGCCGCCGGCTTCCCGGCGGCCCTTTCGTCATCCCGGTCAGGCTCTAGAACATCGTCTTGATGCTGCCCCACGTTGCGGGAGAGAGGGAGAGCTCGCCTATGCTGAACTCGGTCAGGCCCGGGGAACCCGAGTTCCAGCTCCAGAAGAACGTGTCCCTCGAATCGGCGTAGCAGAGGCCGAAGGAGCTGCTGACGGCCGTAGGGCAGGGAGCCATGTCGATGTACGTCAGGCTGCTGCCGTCGAACTCGTAGAAGTAGAAGTTGTGCACGTTGTAGCAGGTGACAACCACGCCCAGGTTCCCGTTGTAGGGGAACACTGCGATGCCGCTGAGCTGATTTGTCGGCTCGGTGATCACATAGGAGGCTTCGCCGACACCCGGGATGAACCTGTAGATGGTGTAGGTCGTACCGTTGGTACCAACCTCCCAGTAGTTCCCGGTCTCCTCGTCGAACTCCATGCCGCGACCGCTGGAGCCTGCAGGATTAGCCGGCAGATCGGTCCAGGTGGGTCCTGACGAGCAGACGTACAGGTTGGTCATCGCCCAGTCGTTGCTCGTGAACAGGGAGCCGGCAGGCCCGGCGGCCACGCCGAAGCAGGCCGTGTTGGTGTCCATCAGGTCGATGGATCCGTCCAGAGCCTCGGTGTTCGCGTTCCAGCGGTTGATCTTGTCATCGGTGGCGCAGGCCATGAGGACGTATCCGTCCTCGTCGTTGTACCAGTCGAGGCCCAGGATCTGGGAGACCGCGGGGGACCAGCTCTCGATGACCGTGATCTCGACTAAGTCGGTGCCGGGGTTGTGCTGGGGGTTCAGGGGTGCCCCGAACCCGAAGTTCCCGTCGTCGCTTGCAAATGAAAGTGCCGCGATGCCAAGAAGAGCAACATAGACCAGCTTCATCTCTCCTCCTCCATTTACAGTTTTGCCAATATCTACCCCGAATGTATATGACGAGAGCTCCGGCGTGCGTCCAGCTTCCGGCTTCCTGCGCCCCGCCGTCCGGAGGCCGGATCGCCTTCGATAGCCACGGGTGCGGCCGGTGTACCGCATGCGACTCCCTGGAGCGGCATGCCGGAATAACATGCACGGAACCCTGGTAGAATCTCCGTACGGAACCCATGACGGAGGTGTCGAAGTGAATCAGTTCCTTCTCGCGGCGATGATAGCCCTCTCGACGGCCTGGGCTGTCGAGGACGACCCGCAGTTCAGCCGGCTCCAGGCTGTGGGGGAGAACGGCGTCATAGTCGATCTCCCTCTCGAGCACACATCGGTCGACATCTCTGTGACCGGCAACATCCAGAGGGCCGTGGTCAGACAGGTGTACGGCAACCCGTTCGACGAGCCCATCGAAGCCGTCTACGTCTTCCCCCTGCCCGACGACGGAGCTGTCGACAGGATGAACATGTACATCGGCGACAGGCTGATACTGGGAAGGATCTACGAGCGTGACGCGGCAAGGGCCATTTACGAAGAGGCGATCTCGTCGGGCCAGACCGCGAGCCTCCTGGAGCAGGAGCGGCCCAACATCTTCACCCAGAGCGTCGGGAACATCCTGCCCGGCGACAGCATCACGATAGAGATCAGCTATGTGGCGACGGTCGGCTACGACGACGGCAGATACGAGCTGTCGTTCCCGATGGTCGTAGGCCCCCGCTTCATCCCGGGAACTCCTGCAGGGCAGTCCGGCACCGGGTGGTCCTTCGACACGATACTGGTCCCGGACGCGAGCAGGATAACACCTCACGTCGTCCCCGAGGGAACCAGGGCTGGATACGACATCGATCTCTCCGTGACCATGAACACCGGCTTCCCGGTCGGGCAGATCCGTTGCCTGAACCACGAGATCGACGAGGAGCGCGACGGCGGGACGATACGGATCGAACTCATGAGGAAGGACGAGATCCCCAACCGCGACTTCGTGCTCACCTACACGTCCTCGTCCGACAGGATCGAGACCGGGCTGATGACCACGAACGGCGAGCTGGGCGGGCACTTCATGCTCATCATCCAGCCCGAGGTCGACGTCGCCGAAAGCGACATAATGCCCAAGGAGATGTTCTTCGTAGTCGACTGCTCGGGCTCGATGAGCGGACAGCCGATGGAAGTAGCCAAGGAGACCGTACGCCAGTTCGTCCGCGGGATGAACCCAGGCGACTCGTTCCAGATAATCCGTTTCAGCGAGGATGCGAGCGGGATGTCGACGCATCCGCTCGAGAACACCCCCGAGAACGTCGCAGAGGGAATCTCCTACATCAACGCCCTCCAGGGAGAGGGCGGAACCATGATGATCGAGGGCATCCGCTCGGCCGTCGGCTACCCCGAGGACCCCGAACGCATGCGCTTCGTGGTCTTCCTGACGGATGGCTACATCGGCAACGAAGCCGAGATCATGGGCGAACTCCAGACGACCCTGGGCGACAACACAAGGCTCTTCAGCGTCGGCGTAGGCTCCAGCCCCAACCGCTACCTGATAGAGGGACTCGCCGAGGAGGGGCGCGGCGCAGCCTACTATGTGGGTCTGAACGAGGATCCCGAGGATGCCGTGTCCGCAGTCTACGAGAAGCTCAACAACCCCTACCTCGTCGGCATCGATATCGACTGGGGCAACCTGAAGGTTACCGAGGTCTACCCCGCCTCGATCCCCGACCTCTTTGCGGGACAGCCCCTCGTCGTCACCGGCAGGTACACTGCCCCCGGCAGGGAACAGGTGCGGGTAACCGGAATGGTCGGCGACAGGGAGTGGAGCAGGAGCATCAGCGTCGACCTGCCTGCAGAGGAGGAGGGCAACGACGTCATCGCCACCCTGTGGGCGAGGCGCAAGATCCACGACCTCTCCCGGCTCCTCTACGACCCCTACGGCTACGAGAGCTACAACCGGGAGGTCGTGGAGGAGATAACCGACGTCGCGCTCGATTATCAGATAATGAGCAACTACACATCGTTCGTGGCCGTGAGTGCGGAGGTCCGGACGGTCGACGGCAGGCCCGTGACCGTCGAGGTCCCAGTGAACATGCCCCAGGGAGTCTCCTACGAGGGCGTGTTCGGCGAGGTCGGCGGCGGATCGTACCCCTCGGGGACGATTTCGTACCAGGCTGCTGCGCCATCCACTTCCGTGATGAGATCCTTTGGCGGCTCGGGGGGATACTCCCAGGGACGCGCCGAGACGGAGTCCTGCGACATGGCTGTGGACGGCGACTACTACGCGGCCTACCAGCCCTCGCCGTCGGTGACCCTCGTCACAGCTTCACCGTATCTGGGACTCAGGGCTTCCGAGGTCAGGTCGGTTCTCCGGGGCTTCGTCGACGGCATCCAGGCCGTCTACTGCGAGTTCGCGGAGGACGAGAGGGCTGAGGATGGATCGTTCCCTGTCGGGAGCATGATCTTCTCGCTCGAGATCGACTCGACCGGCAGGGTCTCCGAGGTCACGGTGGTGAGCGACGGCGTGGATTCCGCCCATCTCGTCAGGGAGGCGAGCGCGCTACTGCGGACTGCTCGTTTCCCGGCGCCGCCGGACGGCGCAGGCACCATAACGGTCACCTACAGCTTCTCGGCTGTCTAGCTCCGGGAGGCAGATCGAAGGGGCGGGTTGAAGCCCGCCCCTTCCCATATCCGGCTGCAGTTTCAGGCGTCCTGTTTGACTATCAAGGGTGGAAGCCTTCACGGAACCGCAGGAACCTGGCAGGATTGCCTGCTACGATGGCGCCTTCCGGCACATCCTTCGTGACGACGGAACCAGCCCTTGAATCCCGCAGAGCGGGATGCGCTGATCGCGGCAGCACGGTCCGCGAAGCGGACCTGCGAGAGCGTTCCGCTTTCGTCAACGAAGGAACTGATAAATCGTCCCTTACTGGCTCGGGTGGAAGCCTTCACGGAACCGCAGGAACCTGGCAGGATTGCCTGCTACGATGGCGCCTTCCGGCACATCCTTCGTGACGACGGAACCAGCCCCGACGATCGCGTTCCTGCCGATCCTCACCGGCAGGATCGTGGCGTTGGAGCCGATGCTCGCGCCGTCCTCCACGATCGTACCGAGCCACTTGTCCTTCTCGGGCTGCGGCGGGTACACGTCGTTGATGAACATCACGCCGTGCCCGATGAAGCAGTCGCTCCCGATGCTCACCATGTCGCAGACGAACGAGTGGCTCTGGACCCTCGTCCTGTCGCCGATCACCGCGCCCCTCTGGATCTCGGTGAAGCATCCGATCATGCAGTCGCGGCCTATCCTGCAGCCGTAGAGGTTCACGAAGCTCCAGACCTTCGTCCCCTCGCCGATCTCGCAGTCCTTTATCAACTGGTTCTCCATGATGCAGACCCTCCGCGTTTGTTTCCCGGAACATACAACCCGGAACGCCCCTGGCGGAACAAGGGCGCAGCACTGGCGGCCGACTGCGCGCTTCATCATTCTTCGATCCGGGGAGCGATCTTGACTGCAACCAGGAAGGGACACCGCAATGCCGGTCGAATTCAAGTGCCCGTCATGTGCCGGTGATCTTTCCGTCAGGGAGGGCGAGAAGTCCGTCCGCTGCCCGTACTGCAGCAGCACGGTCCTCGTTCCGGAGCAGCTCCTCGAGCAGCCTGGCGCGATCCGGACGACGGTCCTCGTCGACACCGCCCGAACTGCTAAAAGCGTTTCCGGATGCATCATCGTTGCGGCATCCCTGGGCATGGTCATCGTTTCTGGCCTGGTGATGATCCTCATGTCCGCCGTCGTGAAGGTCCCCGACGTCCTCCTCAGGTTCGGCTCCCAGGGTACCGGTCACGGCTTCTTCACCGATCCCAGGCACATCGCCGTCGACGGGAGCGGCCGGATCTTCGTTGCGGACTACACCACGGGCCGGATACAGGTGTTCGACGGAGAAGGCGGCTTCATCGACCAGTGGATTGTCGAGAACGGCAACAGCGATGTCTACATCTCAGGGATGGATGCGTCGGCCGACGGGACCCTCTATGTCGTGGAGGGAGGAAGACTGCTGGCATTCGACGGGGACACCGGGGAACCGGCCGTCTCTCCGTCGTCCCTGACGGGCTTCGTGGACGTGTTCGTGACGGAGGACGGCGAAATCCTCGCCACGATGTGGTCATCGGACGATCATTTCTACCGGTTCGATCCTGACGGCGAGGTGGAACTCCATCTGACCGGTCCGGTCCAGGGAGTGACCGGGAGCCCCGAGCTCTCTCCTCTGGTCGCGGCTGACGGCCTCGGGAACATCCTGGTGCTTGGCGTCTTCTCCAGCTCGGTGTTCCAGTTCGACAGCGACGGAAACTACATGAACATGTTCGGCTCCCGGGGGACGGAGCCCGGGCAGTTCAGCGCCACCTCCGACATAACTGTGGACGGCCGTGGAAGGATCTACGTATCGGACACGGGCGGCATCGTCGTGTTCGATTCCTCCGGAAGATATCTGGGGCTGCTGGATCCGCAGTCGCAGGGCTACGTCCACGGCATGGACATGGGGCCGGACGAAAACCTCTTCTTAGTCACCGGAGCTTTCGAGGTCGTATCCATCGAACCATTTTTGGACTGACCGGATCAGTCGAACCTGTAGTGCTTACTGACGGCCTCGTGTTCGACCCATGTTTTCCTACTTCGATTCCGTGCGTCACCGGGCCGCCTCCCTCGATCTGCGGGACTGCTCCACCAGCTCGCGAGCCCTGTCCTGGAGATCCTTCTCGAACGCGTTGGAGGCTTCGACAGCGAGCCCATGCGGCTGAGGCTTCGTCTCCGCGTCGACATGGACGAAGCTTATGAACCCTTCGAGGACCAGCTCTCCACCGGGGGGCAGATCTACGACGACATGCGTCATCAGGCTCGTTCTCCCGGCACTGACCAGCCTGCTCGTGAAGCGCACGGTCCTTCCGGAGCTGACAGGTCTCCTGAAGTGCATCCCGTGGATCTTCACGCATACGATCGTCTCGGGATCGAGCACGCTCGAGGCGGCTATGAAACCCGATTCCACGAACCATTCGGCCCCCCTCCCCGCGAAGAGGGTCTGGTGGTGGTTCAGGTCCTCGCTCTTGACCAGCCTGAGAGTAGTGAACGCCGGCATCCCATGCATCTCCGCTCCCGTCTCCGGTTCGACCTCGTGAACCGGATGATTGGGAATGAGGCCAGAACGGCGCCTTGCCGCCGGGGGGCTGCCGGTCCGGCAGCCCCCTGCAATCATCGGGAGTTTCCCGTCAGCCCCGGTATCACTCCTCCGCCATGAACGGGTATCTGAAGTCCCGCGGAGTGTTGAAGCACTCCTTCAGGGTCCGCACGCTGATCCACCTCAGCAGGTTGTAGATGGATCCCGCCTTGTCGTTGGTGCCCGACGCCCTGGCTCCGCCGAAGGGCTGGTGCCCCACCGATGCGCCCGTAGTCTTGTCGTTTATGTAGAAGTTGCCCGCGGCGTGCCTCAGGCGAGTCTCCGCAAGCTTCACGGCCTCCCTGTCTCGCGCGAAGATCGCCCCGGTCAGTGCGTACGGCGAGGTGCGGTCGCACAGTTCGAGAACATCCTCGAATCCCCGGTCGTCGTACACGAAGACCGTGAGCACCGGCCCGAAGATCTCCTCCTCCATCAGCCTGTCGTGAGGGTCGGTGGTCTCGACCAGGGTTGGCTCGACGAAGTAGCCCGTGGAGTCGTCGCACCTCCCTCCGTGCAGGATGGTGCAGGAGGGTGAACTCCGGGCGTAGTCGACATACGAGGAGATGTTGTCGAAGGACGCCTTGTCTATCACCGCCCCCATGAAGTTCGAGAAGTCCTCCACAGGCCCGGCTTTCACCTGGGAGAGGATCCCGATCATCCGGTCCCTGACCTCGGGCCAGATCGACCTTGCGACATACGCCCTCGAAGTTGCCGAGCACTTCTGCCCCTGGTACTCGAAAGCGCCCCTGACGAGGCAGGTCGCAAGCCCCTCGGGCTCGGCCGATGCGTGTGCTACAAGGAAGTCCTTGCCGCCGGTCTCCCCGACTATGCGGGGATAGGTCCGGTAGGAGCCGATGCCCCCGGCCACGGTCTGCCAGATCCTGTTGAAGGCTGCAGTGGAGCCCGTGAAGTGGATCCCGGCGAGGGCCGGGTCGCCCAGTGCGGTTCCTCCGATGGCGGCCGAGTCACCCGGTATGAAGTTGATAACTCCGGGCGGCAGGCCCGCCTCCATGAACGCCTGCATCACGATCCAGTTCGAGAAGACGGCCGTCGATGCCGGCTTCCAGAGGACCGTGTTGCCGGCAAGTGCCGGGGCCATCGACAGATTGCCCCCGATGGCCGTGAAGTTGAATGGCGAGATGGCCAGTACGAAGCCCTCCAGGGCGCGGTACTCCATCCTGTTCCATGTGGCGGCGAAGTTCTCCGGCTGGATCTGGTAGATCTGCTGCATGAACCAGGTGTTCATGCGCAGGAAGTCCGCCAGTTCGCACACGGAGTCTATCTCGGACTGGTGGCAGGTCTTGCTCTGGCAGAGCATCGTCGATGCGTTGACCAGGCTCCGCTTCTGCCTCGAGATGATCTCGGCGGCCTTGAGCGAGACGGCGACCCTCTCCTCCCAGGGCATCACGGACCAGGTCTTCCAGGCGGAAGCAGCGGCGTCGACCGCCATGCGCACCTCGTCCGGACCAGCTTTGTGGAAGGTGGCGAGGACATGGCCGTGATCGTGGGGAACTACGCATCTGCCGAGGTTCCCGGTGCGGACCTCCCTGCCCCCGATCAAGAGAGGGATGTCGATCACGGTCGACCTGAGATCGGCGAGAGCCCTCTTCAGATCGGACCTTTCCGCGGTACCCGGAGCATAGTTCGTGACAGGTTCGTTGGGCGGCCTCGGGATGTGAGCAAGTGCGTTCAAGTGGATCTCCTTTCCAAACACGGGAGGCGCAGCCGTTTCCAGCTGCACCCTGTCGGCCCGGAGGGCGTTGCACCCTGCTTTAGTCCGCCGGGCTCGGAGAGGCTTGATTATGCAGAAATGCGGCTTGTGGGGCGAAGGCGAGGGCTGTCGGGGATTTCCTGCAGGAGCCTGATTCTCAGGTGAGGATACGGACCGAGTTGGCCTTGAACGAGACCCAGACAGGCGTACCCGCCTGCAGGTCTAGCCTGTCGGTGGACTCCCGCGTGATCGCGGCCGCGAACGGGATCGACACGGCCTCGACGTTGACGATGTCGACATGCAACCCCGGCTCGACTGACAGGACGTTGCCCGGGAAGCAGTTCCTCTGGCTGGAATCCGGGGGGGTCCTGGAGAGGGTCACGGCTTCCGGTGGCACCGCTATACAGCCAGTTCCGGTCGCAGGTTCCGCCAGGACTATCTCGAGTTCCCCCACTCTCGCGATCGTTCCCTCGAACGAGGCGCGCATGATGTTCCTGAGGCCGGAGAAGGATGCTACGAAGAGGTTGGAAGGCTTGAGTATGACTTCATCGACCGTGCCGTGCTGGACGACCCGGCCGTCCGCTATGACCGCGACACGGTCCGCCAGGGCGAGCGCGTCCGTCAGATCGTGGGTGGCCATCACGACAGTCATACCCATCTCACGGTGGAGTGACCGTATGAGGGACCTCATGTCCGGCCTGACCCCCTGGTCGACGGAACTGAGAGGCTCGTCCAGCAGCAGTATCTCCGGCCGGGTTACGAGTGCACGGGCAAGGGCCGCCTTCTGCATCTCGCCACCCGAGAGCGTTCGAGCCCTGCGGCCTGCGAACCCGCCCAGCCCGACCGCCTCCAGGCCGGCCGCCACCTTCCCGTCATCACGGATCCCTCTCATCCTCAGCCCGAACTCGACATTCCTGTGCACCGAGCCGGAGAGCATGCACGGCCTCTGCATCACCATCGACATCCGTCGCCTGGCGGCGGTGGCATCCCGGCCGTGCGAACACGCGTGATCAACCCCGTCGAGGAGCAGCCTGCCCGATGACGGTCGCAGCAGGAGGTCGACAACCCGGAGCAAGGTTGTCTTTCCGCAGCCGGTCGGACCGATAAGGGCGCAGAACTCCCCGCTCTCGACCCCGAAGGAGACGCCGTCGAGGATCGTCTGGCGCCCTGCGCGCAGGGCGATGGACTCCAGGACGAGATTCACGGCTTCCTCATGCCGGACAGGTGAACGGAGAAGCTGACTAGAAGGGCGAGCGAGATCAGGATGATCCCGAGCGCCATCGATTCCGCCACCTCACCCTTGCCTATCCCGAGGGAGATCGCCGTGGTAAGCGTCCTGGTCCTCCCCGCGATGTTCCCGCCGACCATCATCGCAGCTCCGACCTCGGAGATCGCACGACCGAAGGACATCAGCAGCGCGGACACTATCGCCAGCCTCGCCTCCCTGAGGATCACGAGGCCGGTCTGCACCCTCCCGGCTCCGAGCGTCCGGACCGTGTCGTTCACGTCCCCGGAGACGCCCTGGAGCGCCGAGATCACGAGACCGAGCATCACGGGCGAGATGAGGACGACCTCCGCGATGACTATCGCCCGCGTGGTGAAGAGGAGGCCCAGCGAACCCAGAGGCCCGACACGCGAGAGGACGAGGAAGACGAGGAGTCCCGCGAATACGGTGGGCATGCTGTAGAGGGCGTGGATCACACCGATCAGTACCCTCTTTCCCGGGAGCGTGGAGAAGTGGATGACGCAGCCCAGCGGGACGAAGAGGACGAGGGAGATGAGGGTGGCAGCGGCGGAGACCGACAGGGTCAGGAGCGTTATGTCCATCACCACGGGATCGCCCGTGACGATGAGCTCGAGAGCTATCCCGAAGGCCTCCGCCAGCTTGCCCAAAGAGCCTAGAAGTCCTGGCCGGCGCAGGGCGTGAAGAGCTGCCTGCCCCAGGTCTCGACGCCGTAGGAGCCAATCAGCTCCTGCACTTCGGCGGAGGTGAGGAACGTGACCATGTTGGCCGCCATGGCGGAGTCGCGCGCGGTGCTCAGGGGGATCACCGCGTAGACGTTTCTCATGGCATCGCCGGCACCGATGAGGATCTCGAGATCGACGTCACCCTGATAGGCCAGGAATGTTGCGATGTCGCAGAGGGCATAGCCGCCCATCTCGTTGGCCATGTTGAGGGTGGGGCCCATGCCGGCCGCCGCCTCGACGTACCATTCACCGGCCGTGCGGACGTCCTCGTAGTCGTAGCCGGCAGCAACCCAGAGCCTCTGCTCCTGGGCGTGGGTGCCGGACTCGTCGCCGCGGGAGATGAAGGGAACGGTTGCATTCTCGAAGAGAGCCGTGAGGCCGGCTTCCGGAGTCATGTCCCTTACGCCCGCCGGATCAGCGGGAGGGCCGACTAGCACGAAGAAGTTGTATGCGAAAGGAGTCCTGGAGAGGCCGATCCCGTCGGCGATGAACTGCTCCTCGCGAACCCTGTCATGTACTACAACGACGTCGACATCGCCGCGGGTGCCCCACTCGAGGGCCTTGCCCGTGCCGGCATACAGGATGTCGAGCTCGACGCCGTACATTTCCTCGAACATCGGCTCGAGGTATGCCCACAGACCCGTATCGTACAGGCTGGTCGTCGTTGCCACGAGCAGACGGTCGACGCTCTCCCTGGGCGGGTAGGCTTCGGTAGTCGCCGTCGAATCAGCCGACAGGCTGTCGACGGCTGCGTCGACCGGCTGATCGACCGCCGGCTGTTCGCCGCAGGCCGAGAACATCAGCGCAAAGGCCAGCAGAATGCCGGCCGGCAGAAGCTTCCTGGACATGAACCCTCCTCTTCGCACGTGTTGGACTGGAATGCCACCTCCACCCGCGAAGTCAGGGCATGGACGAGACCCCGGACGGTTTTCACCGCCTGCGTGATCGTCGTCCGTTCCCTTTCCAAACACGGGAGGCACAGCTGTTTCCGGCTGTACCCTGTCGCCCTGCATCCATAGCGTGCGCTTTAGGATGGGAGGGTCGGGAAGCGGCCGCTTGTGCAAGCTATACTCCATGCTCCCGGTCATCCGCAAGCCGCTCCCGGCTTACATCGGCACGATGAAACAGCATATTACGGCTTCCTCTGGAGGCACAATGAAGGAACGCATCAGGAATTTCTGCATCATCGCGCACATAGACCACGGCAAGTCAACCCTGGCGGACAGGCTCCTCCAGGCTACCCATACCGTGACCGACAGGGAGTTCCACAACCAGATGCTCGATTCGATGGACATCGAGCAGGAACGCGGGATAACGATCAAGAGCACCGCCGTCACCATGAAATACACGGCGGAAGACGGGCTGGACTACGTGCTCAATCTGATCGACACGCCCGGCCATGTGGATTTCTCGTACGAGGTGTCGCGGGCTCTGGCATCGTGCGAGGCCGCCCTCCTCGTGATCGACGCCGCGCAGGGAGTGCAGGCGCAGACAGTGGCGAACCTGTTCAAGGCAATGGAGCAGGATCTCACGATCATCCCCGTTATCAACAAGATCGACCTGCCCTCTGCCAGCATCGCCGAAGTGATGGAGGAGATAGACCACGAGCTGGGCCTCGACTCCGACGACGCGGTCCAGGTATCGGCAAAGACGGGGCAGGGGATACCCGAGCTGCTCGAGACTATCGTGAAGAGGGTCCCCCCGCCGGATGGGGATTCTGACAAGCCGCTCAGGGCAAGGGTGTTCGACAGCTACTTCGATCCCTACAGGGGAGTCGTCGTGCTGTTCCGTATCGTGGAGGGCATGCTCCGCAAGGGTTCGTACATCAGGATGATGGCCGCGGAGGCAGACTACAGGCTCGAGGAGGTCGGTCACATGAGGATCTCGCGGGAGCCCTGCGATTTCCTCGAGGCCGGAGAGGTCGGCTACCTGATCGCCGGTATCAAGTCCGTCGGAGACGTCCGGTCGGGAGACACGATAACCGACACAGCCAAGCCTGCGCTGGAGGCCCTTTCCGGCTATGCGGACGCGAAGCCTGTCGTTTTCTCCTCGATCTTCCCGGTTTCTACCGAGGATTACGAGGACCTCGCGATTTCGATCGAGAAGCTGAAGCTGAACGACGCCTCGCTCGTTTTCGAGAAGGTAAACTCGGCGGGTCTGGGATTCGGGTTCAGATGCGGCTTCCTCGGCCTACTCCACCTCGAGGTCGTGCAGGAGAGGCTCGAGCGGGAGTTCGACCTCTCTCTGGTCCTCACGGCGCCTACCGTTCTCTACCATGTCTTCCTCAATTCCGGGCAGAGGATAGATATCGACAACCCCCTCCACTTCCCCGACCCATCCCAGATCGACTACGCGGAGGAGCCCTATATCAGGGCTTCCATAATCATGCCGGACAGATATATAGGTCCCGTGACCACGCTCCTCCGGGACAGGCGCGCGGACAACTACAAGTCACTCTATGTCGGGAAGCAGAGGGTAGAGATAACTACCGAGCTGCCGCTGTCGGAGGTCGTGTACGACTTCTATGACAGATTGAAGTCGGTCACTCAGGGATACGGCTCCTTCGACTACGAGCCGTCCGGATACAGGAAGGGCGACATGGTCAGGCTCGACATCCTCGTCAACCACGAGAGGGTCGATGCGCTATCCATCCTGGTCAACAGGGAGCGAGCCAGGGAATGGGCGGTGCGGGCCTGCGAGAACCTGGCGAAGGAGATCCCGAAGCATCAGTTCAAGGTCCCGGTCCAGGGAGCCATAGGCGGGACCATCATAGCAAGGGAGACCATCCAGGCCTTCCGCAAGGACGTCACTGCGAAGTGCTACGGGGGCGACATCACGCGCAAGCGCAAGCTCCTGGAAAAGCAGAAGGAAGGAAAAAAGAAGATGAAGATGGTGGGGTCGGTGGCGATCCCGCAGAAGGCCTTCCTTGCAGTGCTGAAGAGGGACGAGTAGTCCGGCGGGCTTGAATCCGGCGGCACCTTCGACAATAATTCGTCCTGTGCGCGCCGGCGGTAATCACACGGGCGCGTCGAGAGAGGTGGATCATGGCAAAGAGCATGGACAGGGAAACGACGAAGAAGGACCTGAAGAAGGCCACGAAGTCCCTCAAGGAGAAGCGCGCCGACAAGAAGGCGAAGAAGGAGACCAAGAAGCCCGTAGTCCAGTAGCGGTTGCTGTCCGATAACTCCATCGAGCATCCCGGACCGGGAGGAGGCAGGCCTGGCGACTTCGAATGACAGGTTCCAGCCGGCCGGTCCGGGCTTTCACGAGTACACGACCGAGGAAACCGCCTTCGGCACCTGGCAGAGGTTCGTCCATCCCGGCGGTTCTGCCTATGCCGAGTTCAGGTCCCATGCCGAGGTTCTCGGCTTCCCGCTGGTCAATGTCACAAAGGGTGTCTGCCCGGAGACCGGCCGCAGGAAGACGGCCGCCGGTTTCATCGCCGTAGGGCGGAAGGCTGTCGGCTTCATCGCGATAGGACAGCTCGCGACGGGTGCTGTTGCCGTGGGTCAGGCGTGCCTGGGCCTGGTAGCGATAGGCCAGGCGGCGGCAGGGATCGTGAGCGTGGGCCAGTGCGCTCTCGGATACCAATTCGGCCTCGGCCAGATAGCGGTCGGGAAGACGGCCGTAGGGCAGATCGCGCTCGGGCGGATGATACTCGCTCAGACGGGCGTGGGAGACTGCGTCTGGTCGACGGAGCGTGTCGATCCTGCAGCGGAGGCCTACTTCAGAGGGCTCTTCCAATCGATCCTGGCAGTCTTCCGGACATGATCAACTCACCTCTCCCTGCAGCCTCGAGCCTCCGCGAGTCAGGAAATCTTCCCCCTGACACCTCGAGGTTCCGGTCAGGAAAACCCTTTACGGTGCAAGCATTCCTGCTTGCGGGGTCGCCATGAACCCGGTCGATTCCGTCGGGCTTTACGTTCATGTCCCCTTCTGCCTCCGGAAGTGCAGATACTGCGCCTTCTACTCGGTTGTCGACCTCGAGTCCGACGCCGCCATGCGTTTCGCAGGTGCGCTCCTCGAGGAGATGAGGATGAGGACCCCGGAGCACACCCGGTTCTCCACCTTTTACGCGGGCGGCGGCACCCCCGTCCTTCTCGACCCCTCGTACTGGAGCGAGGTCCTATCGGTGCTCCCTCCCTCCTCCGGCCTCGAGGAGGACGCCGAGATGACCATGGAGGCAAACCCCGCCGCGGTCAGCCCGAGCGACCTCGCGGACCTCAGGAGGATCGGCTTCAACCGTCTGAGTATCGGGGTGCAGTCCTTCGACGATGCTCTGCTCGAATTCCTCGGGCGCGTCCACAGGGGCACGCAGGCGGAGTCCATGGTCGGGGATGCGAGAAAAGCAGGATTCGATAGCATCGGCATCGATCTGATGTTCGGGATCCCAGGCCAGACCGTCGAAGGATGGCTGTCCGACCTTCGCAGCGCAATCGATCTGGGCGCGGGGCATATCTCGTGCTATGCGCTGACCGTGGAGGAAGGCACTCCGTACGGCCACTCGGTCCAGTCCGGATCCGCTCCCGCTCCCGACGAGAAGCTGGTCGCAGAACTGTACGCGGCGGCCGACGAGTTCCTCTCGCATGCGGGCTACCAGCACTACGAGGTCTCGAACTACTCGGCCGGGAGGAAGTGGAGGAGCAGGCACAACACCGCATACTGGAGCGGCAGGGCCTATATCGGATTCGGGCCGTCAGCCCACAGCTTCGACGGCGTATCCCGGAGGAGCTGGAACGCCTCCGATCTCGAAGAGTACCTGATGGCGGTCGAGTCCGGGCGGCTCCCCGAGGAGGGATCGGAAGTCCTCAGCCACGATCAGCTCCTGCTCGAGCGAATCATGCTCGGTCTGCGGACGAGCGATGGGGTCGACCTCGCCCTGGCCGGCTTCGAGGGCAGGCCGCCGGAGGTCATCAGGAACATGATCTCCAACTGGGCTTCGAACGGCCTCTGCAGCCTGGACGGACTCAGGATCAGACCCTCGGCGCAGGGTATGCTGATGGCCGACGGAATGGCCTCCTCGCTCGCGGCAGTGCTCGATCTGTGACCCGTCGCCCTGCCCGCATTTGACGCTCATGCGAACCTTGGCAATAATTCGACTCCCTTCGGTGCCCCAGTAGCTCAGAGGATAGAGCGTCGGTTTCCTAAACCGCAGGTCGCGCGTTCGAGTCGCGCCTGGGGCACCAGGTACTCCTGCCCGTAATCCAAACCGGTCAATGCGGTTGATAACCAAGTCGTTGTGGTGTTCCAGGAAGCAACGCCGATTCCTACCCCCAGGTTCGCCTTCGAGGCTTTCTGCAGCCATCGAACCTCACCGGGTCAGGCTCTTCGCGTAGTTCCAAGTCGGGTCATGCTGTTAGAGACGGCAAGCTACCGGGCGGGCCTGTTCTACCTGATTATCGCGAACTTTCCGATGGCCTGTTCACTCTCGGTCTGCACACAGAAGAAGTAGAGGCCGGAAGTCACGAGCCTGCCCTCGGCGTTCTCGAGGTCCCAGTACTCCTCACCGGAATCGCCGCCGAAGCTCCTGTGCTGCAGAGTCGCGACATGGTCGCCTCCCAGCGTGTAGATACGGATGTCACATATCGGCGGCAGATGGGTGAAGGCGATCTTGTCGGCATGGCTCTGCTCCCACTCGGCAGAACCCCTGTATGGATTGGGGACGACGCTGATGGTCCCGGTCCAGTCTGGATCGGAAGCCCAGCCGGGGACAACCGGGATGGGTGTGCCGTCCAGGGTCTGCTTGTAGTTCGTCCTCTGGCTCTCCACTCCCGTCTCGGCATCATAGGCGCACAGGACGTAGTAGTATGGAAAGCCTCTCGTCACGCTCCCGTCCGACCAGGAGTACGTGCCTGCGTCGATGTCGGCGATCAGCTGCCAGTCCGTCGCGTTGAAGACCGATCGGTAGAGGTGGTACCCGCCGAAGGGATCATAGCCTTCTGCATCGTCGCTCCAGATGATGTCCACCGTTCCGTCGCCGGCCTCGTAAAAGAAGGTCGGAACCGGCGGTATATCAGGAACACCCCAGCCGCCGTCCCGGTAGTAGGCGTCGAGGAGGTTGTCCGCCTGCTGCCTCAGGTCGGCAAGGCCCCTGCCGATGACGAAGCCTCCAACGATGTGCAGGCTGTCGCCGTCGGCAAGATCGACAGGCCCCATCGTCAGGAGGATGGAGTAGTCGTATGGCTGGTAACCCAGGCCCAACGGATTGTCCTGAACGATCGGAAATGGCCCCGGATTTGCCGGTTGAAAAGCGTCCGGGGCACTCGGGTCGCCTATCCAATCGGAAAGGTAGGCCGGACCACTATGCCTTCCGCTGTACTCCTGGTTGTCTCCCCACTGGACCTGATAGGCAGCCTCGTCGTCTGTGGGTGGGGACATCTCGTAGCACCACCAGGAGTGGCTGAAAGGTATTGGATAGCCTAATACATCGATAGGCCGCTCGATGGTGCCGTCGGCCTTCTTGATCCAGAAGTCGAGCAGGCGCCACCCCGCAAACCCGTTACATGGAGGGGAGTAGGTCGGCTCGCCGGAATCATCTGTTGACGAGTTGGGGTAATTTCCATCCCACATATAGCTGAGGTTCCGCGGGACCACCGCGTAGGTCGTATCGCCGATGGTGTGCATCCAGTAAGAGGGTGGCATGCCGTCGGCGAAAAGCTGAAGCCCGGTGTGGGGCTCGGTGGCGTAGATTGTGTCGCCGTCCACGACCTTGAACAGGATCGTGAAATGGTCCGAGACCCCGTCGGAGTTGGCGTCCGCATCTACGATGCCGTCCGAGCCGGGATAGTTGTAGAAGTAGAAAATGTCGTCCTCGGGGTTAATCCACGAAGCATCGGGATTGCTCTGGTAGATGTAATTGTCAGCTTCGCTCGCCTTCGTCCCGTCATCGAACTCGTAGTCGAAGGTGGCGTCCGGATCGTTGCACCAGATCTCATGGCCATCGTAGAAAACGAGATCATCGAAGAATAGCTTCTGGATCTCAGGATCGGCTGTTGCAATATCGAGCTCGGCAAATATGGAGAAGCAGAGCGCATTCAGAGGCACGCCGGGATTCCCGTGCTCGCTCAGATGAGTCACTGTGATATCGTTGACAAGGAACTGGTTATACCCCGACGTCGCCCAGCTATAGGCTTTCTGAAAGGTCCTAATGCCCAAGGGATCGTCGTTGCTGCTGCTCCAGTCATCCTCACCCCAGCTCGATTCCTCGAGCGCGGTAGGACCTGGTGTCAGCATTGTCAGCGGATAGCCCTCTGTAGGCATGAACTCGAAGTTAGGTACATATGCTGATGAAGCGCTTACATATGCTCCTGGTTGTCCCGAAGGCGTTACCTCGCCGAAGGCGGACACCCAGATCGAGCCAAAGTACAGGTAGCAGGAGCCTTCTCCTCCCGGCCACTGCATGCCTAGGTCATTCAGGTCACCCCATGGATTTCCATAGATGCCCACGTTGGAGAGGACCATCCACATGTTCGACAAGTTGTGATGAGACATTGCTGCCGTTGGTCTTGCATCAAAGATGCCCCCAAAGGGGAAGCTCGGGATCGCTCCTGGTCTTGCATGAGATGTCGCCGAAACCAAGAGCAATAACATGGCGCTAATTGGCATCTCACTCCTGCATCTGTGAGATAAGCTGGACCAGTTGGAGAAGGAAGTTCGGGGATTCTGGATCCAGGTCTAGTCCATATCCTGCCTGCCTGCACATGAACCAGGAATAGATGAACTTTTCGCTCAGGTACGCGTACGAGGCTCCGCATGTGATGACCTGCGCGGCATCGAGGTCGAACACTCCCGTGCGCAGGTTGCTGTAAGACATTCCTCAGGACGAACCTGTTCGCTCACCTCTGCCTGGAGGTAAGAATACTTTGATTCATCCTACAGCGTTCTTCCCTGAGCCTGGCTCCTCTCAGCCGACTCGCCCGAGAAGAGGCGATACCTGACGACCAGCCCTCTTAGCTCGTGTATCGGGTCAACCTTCCCGCAATATGAGATGCAGTAGATGAAGTCGGAGCATCTATCTTCCTCGAGAAACACAAGGTAGTCACTGAATCAAACGAAATTGGGGGCGGACAGGACAATGAGCATGTTCCTCAGTTGGCTAGGCTCTCGAGCGCCTAGCCAAACACCTCCGGAATGCACCCTGTGTTGTAGGGTGGGCAGTGCGGAAAGTAGCAGTCGCACTCAGTGCTGGCGCTATCTTCAACATCCTGCGGCCTGCGTATGATCTCCATTTGCACCACTCCTTCACACTTTTCAACTTCGCTTGCCCTTGTCCTGTCCGCCTCGCTCCCTATCACGTATATAGTTATCAATAATTCGCTTGTGAAAAACCTCTTCCGTCACAAGACATCGTGGCTCCCCATCGCGGAAATAGTCAGCGGGGCACCCCCCACCGCAATTCGGCAGCATCTTGCATTGGTAGCATTTCATCGTTGATGCGAAGGGATCCCACGACATCCATTTATAGATTGCCCGCAAGGGTGTTCTACCTATCGAGAGGATGCTGGATGCATCCGAAGGTAAACTTGCTGCACCGATTTCGCTCCAGCAGCGAATGAGACTTCCATCAGGCATGACAACCATGGAGCCAAGTGACACGGCAGCGCATCCAACGAATTTCACCTCTAGAGTGCCCAAGCGCTTTGCTTCAAGCCCATCCGCAAGCCGGTCGATATACTCGAGGTTTCTGATGCTTCTTTCGGGCTGACCGCAGTGGTCATACCTGGTCGCTGCAGAATACACAGCTATCCTTGGATTCCCTGCCAACCTATCCCTAAGCTCTGCCAGATGCGGATCGATGCCCTCTTCGACATTCACACGTAACGCGATATCTATAACGGCAGACGCTTGTAGGACGTTGTCCAGAATCCTTTCATACGTTGCACTTCCACCTTTCAGTGGTCTTCGTGCATCATGCGTGGATTGGCTACCGTCCAGCGTAACCTGGGCTGTTTCGACACCAACATCGGCCAGCTGTTTAGCCAGTTCTCCAGAGAGGAAGAAACCATTGGTAATGATGGATATACCAAGCTTGCCCGTGCGCGAGGAACGCGCCGTTCTTACATTCCTACAGAGGCTAATACAGCACTCGGGATAAAGAAGTGGCTCGCCGCCATACAGGCAAAGCGTGAAATCCTGTGATAATGACTCCCCGGCCTTCTTCGCGATTCCATCGATGACTTCCTCAGACATACATCCCTCGCCCCTGCTCACCGGCTGACCCTGATAGCAGTAGCTGCAGGCGAAATTGCAGGATGTTGTTATAACTGCGGTCACTGATCGCAGATGAGGGGAGAACCTCATGGCTTGATTGACTACATGCAGATAGTCCAACTCATCGAAGTCAACAGGGATGAGAAAACCACACTCAACCAAGGGGCCTTGCAGTTCGGAGCTGATAGAATCGAGATGGATCAAATCCGAAGTATTCCTGGAAAAGAGCTCCTTGACTTCCAGTATGTGCTCCACAGAAACTCTGGCAATGGCACACGTTAGCCCATTGAAGGCGACAATCGCGTCTTCAAATTCGATCAACCAGTTGTAAGAAGAGAGCTTCAGGCGCCCGTCAGCAGTTCCCATCCACCGCTTCCTTCCAAATTAAAGATTCCTACAGTAGGTCGGCTCGTCAATATCCAAAGACGCAAGAGGGGGGGACTGTGTAACGAATCAGAATTGAAAGACACAAAATGGCATCTACTGCAGTCGAAATACACACTGATACAGCTATTTGGAAAGCGTAGATACTATTTCCAAATGAGCAGTAGACCGTCATATTTGGGGCCAAATTGCGGCGAAAACAGCTGGGGGTTACTGACTGACCATGCAGTACCGTCCAGTTTGTGCAGATCCAAGTAGGCTCTCTCGTGACTGAAGGGCATCTGGCGGCACTGAGCTTCGATTTCGCCTTGCTGCCTACCCACAAGCTCTTTGTCGTTCATGCCCAGAGCGAGGATCCTGATTACGAAAGTCTTGCTCTTTGTGGAGAGATTCTGGTTGGCAAAGAAATATCCTTCAGGTAGCAAGCCCTCCAGGGCTGTTCCGTTGCGCTCATCTGGATTCAGACACGCATGAGTTGCACCCATACAGCACAGAAGATTTCCGTCTCTGTTTGCAGCACTCCTCAAGGCCCTTTGAACTGTTTCACGAAAGAAATGTGTTCTGATCTTCTCACTGTCGGCCGACCTTGCCCCGCAGTGCGAGTGGTATGTGATCGACGTCCGAAGTATCTCGAGCGCGAAGCGCATCTCCTCATCAATGTCGGGCGAATAGGTGCCTCTTAACTCCCCCCAACACTCCTCAATGGAATCCAGGCATAATCTCAGCTTCTCAGGACTGTTACAACCGCGCAATATCGTGCTGGCTTCAAGCAATCTGTCTCTTCCATTCCGAGTATTCGAGAAGCTGGCGATCCTCTTAAAGTATTCCTTCAGCGAGCTGGTATCTCGCCACAGCGAATGCTCTATATCAATTGAGGTGACCTGAAGCCTGTCATTCCCGCAACGCTGGCTATTGTGTCGGATTACTTCTCCTATGAACTCCGGTGTGTCTCTCGGTAATTGGTTCATGTAACCAAGGGTCATCGCCTCGAATCTAAGATGATGGCTGAACTCGGTTTCTAAAGCAAGAACCTTTGTATTACAGTGGCTGTTCAGATACATCGCAAGCTCAAACTCTGTCTTGACTGTATCAACGCAATGATGAGTCTCCCCCAGAATTATCATCGTCGAATCTGCTGTGTATTTTCCGACAACCTCGAAATCTGCGCCATCAATTGGCACAAGGAGCTTCTCTAGAGCTTCTTTCATGAACTTCAGACTACCTTGCCTGCCGTTTGAGTGGCACAAGATTCTGACCAAACACGACTAGATCCAAGCGCCCAAGAGGTCACACTAGGGTCTACCTGATTATCGCGAACTTTCCGATGGCCTGTTCACTCTCGGTCTGCACACAGAAGAAGTAGAGGCCGGAAGTCACGAGCCTGCCCTCGGCGTTCTCGAGGTCCCAGTACTCCTCACCGGAATCGCCGCCGAAGCTCCTGTGCTGCAGAGTCGCGACATGGTCGCCTCCCAGCGTGTAGATACGGATGTCACATATCGGCGGCAGATGGGTGAAGGCGATCTTGTCGGCATGGCTCTGCTCCCACTCGGCAGAACCCCTGTATGGATTGGGGACGACGCTGATGGTCCCGGTCCAGTCTGGATCGGAAGCCCAGCCGGGGACAACCGGGATGGGTGTGCCGTCCAGGGTCTGCTTGTAGTTCGTCCTCTGGCTCTCCACTCCCGTCTCGGCATCATAGGCGCACAGGACGTAGTAGTATGGAAAGCCTCTCGTCACGCTCCCGTCCGACCAGGAGTACGTGCCTGCGTCGATGTCGGCGATCAGCTGCCAGTCCGTCGCGTTGAAGACCGATCGGTAGAGGTGGTACCCGCCGAAGGGATCATAGCCTTCTGCATCGTCGCTCCAGATGATGTCCACCGTTCCGTCGCCGGCCTCGTAAAAGAAGGTCGGAACCGGCGGTATATCAGGAACACCCCAGCCGCCGTCCCGGTAGTAGGCGTCGAGGAGGTTGTCCGCCTGCTGCCTCAGGTCGGCAAGGCCCCTGCCGATGACGAAGCCTCCAACGATGTGCAGGCTGTCGCCGTCGGCAAGATCGACAGGCCCCATCGTGAGAAGAAAGTCGTAGCGCCACGGTTGGTAGTCCATACCCAGCGGGTTGTCCTGCACGATCGGGAACGGGCCGGGGTTGTCAGGCTGGAAGGCATCGGGCGCGTTTGGATCGCCTATCCAGTCTGCGAGGTAGGCCGGCCCGCTGCGCCTTCCGCTGTACTCCTGGTTCTGACCCCATTGGTAGTCATAGCACAGCCCGTCTGAATCAGGTGTTTGATTCCAACCCCACCAAGAATGAGATAATGGAATAGGGCAACCGAAGACGTCTATGGGCCGCTCGATGGTGCCGTCGGCCTTCCTTATCCAGAAGTCGAGCAGGCGCCACCCCGCAAACCCGTTGCATGGAGGGGAGTAGGTTGGCTCGCCAGAGTCGTCTGTGGATGAGGCCGGATTATCCGAGTCCCAAGAGTAGCTGAGGTTCCGTGGGACCACCGCGTAGGTCGTATCGCCGACGGAGTGCATCCAGTAAGAGGGCGGCATGCCGTCGGCGAATAGTTGAAGCCCGGTGTTGGGTTCGGTGGCGAAAATGGTATCTCCGTCCGCAACCTTGAACAGGATCGTGAAATGGTCCGAGACCCCGTCGGAGTTGGCGTCCGCATCTACTATGCCGTCCGATCCCCGGTAGTTGTAGAAGTAGTAGATCTCGTCCAGGGGATCGGCCCAGGAGGCGTCCGGGTTCTGCTGGTAGATGTAGGTGTCAGCCTCGCTCGCCCTCGTCCCATCATCGAACTCGTAGTCGAAGGTGGCGTCCGGATCGTTGCACCAGATCTCGTGGCCATCATAGAAAGTTAGATCATCGAGATAGAAGGTTGGAGAAGGATCGGCTGAGGCTATGACGGGTTCGGTCATAATGGAGAAGCTGAAGGCATCCAGCGGAACTCCCGGGTTGCCGTGCTCGCTCAGGTGTGTCACCGTTACATCGTTGACCAGGAACTGGTCATAGCCCGGCGTACTCCAGCTGTACGCCCTCTGGAAGGTCTTCACGCCGATGGGATTCTCGTTATCGGTGTACCAGTCGTCTTCGCCCCAACTCGACTCCTCGAGCGCGGTCGGACCGGGGATAAGCTTCATCATTGGGAAGCCTTCCGTAGGTCCGAACTCCAATTCATTCGCACTGACCCAGGAAGCGCTGACATATGCGCCATCTTCGCCGCCGGAGGCAACTTGGCCAAATGCAGATGCCCAGATATACCCAAGATGAAGGTACTTTGACCCTTCGCCCCCCGGCCACTCCATGGTCCAGTCTTCCCAAGGATTGCCAAAAAGGCCAATGTTCGTGAGGGTCATCCAGACGGCGGAGAGAGTTTGCTGGACCTCTGAGATCGGCGGACGCCCATTGATAAGTGAATCAGCTAGGATAGGCAGAGGCTGGTGCAGATATTCTGTAGTTGAGCCATCCGCCGCAATGAAAAGAAGGGCAGTAAACACAAAGGCTATTGAATCTGGTCCTCGCGGAATGAAGGCTCTCACTTCTTGGTCCTGCACCACCTGAGTAGATCTAGAAACTCAGAACGATACTTATGCGATTCATAAAAGAGGTATCGCTGCCTCATTGTGCCGATACGCTAACCATGAAAGCATCCTCGATCTGTTCAGGAGACTATGTAATTTGCATTAAGAGAAGCACTTCCACAGCAAGTTGAGCTTGGTTTCTAGAAGAAGAAAGATTCTATGCCAAGTATGCATGACTGGCCTGTAAAGAAACTTCAAGTGGACTGTTTCTAGTGCCAGATATGGGCGACGTAATCAGACCTGATTGCAGGGCATGTAAAAGGCAGAACGCGTCTATGGCTTTGCCTTACATCGAGAAGCCGTACTTGCCTAGTGGAAGACCTCCGGAATGCATCCTGTCTGCCAGGGTTGGCACCTATCGCAATCACATTCAGTTCCGCCATCAGATTCCTTGACTTGCCGTGGCTCGCGTACGATCTCCATTGACATCTCCTTCTTCGACAAGGAGTCAACAGCTTTCCTCCTGCATGCCCTTGTCTAGTTTGGCTAGGTGGACCTCAAGTGTCAAGCTCTGATCCTTGATACAAACGCTCATCTAAGAGTTTTCAGCAGTTGCAGACATTACGCATGGGCGGTAAATCTGGCTTGTCTACGGATGCCGTCTCTAGCAAGCCTCCGAAATCTCCCCGATGAACACAGCCAGTCTGTTCCACCGGTGCGAAGTATATCCATGGCCGAAATAGGCTTCGGGCGCCGTCAAAGCAGTCATATCATCATCAACCTATGGATTGTTCCAATGCAGCAAAATCCCGTATTTGAGCATGCTAGTCGGAGGCGATGAGATGACTCTGGCTGCAAAGAAGGGCTTCTTCCAGTAGATAGTTAAATCCCCAAAGTAGAGTGAGGAGCCTCCTAGTGCCTTCTCATCTCCCTCTCCTTCACCAGCCGCAGTTCCCAGTGATCCCCCAAGTCTGCGATCTCGTCGAGCTGCTTCCCCGGCTGCTTGAACAGGAACAGCAACTGGATCACCCGGTCGAAGTCGATTCCGTGTCGGTCTGCGAGCTGGGATCCGTAGACGCCACATCCAGATCCGCCATCACTGAGAAGCAGAAGGCGTCGAGAGGGATTCCCGGGTTGCCGTGCTCACTCTGGTGGGTCACCGTGATGTCGTTGACGAGGAATTGGTCGTAACCCGGCGTGCTCCAGCTGTACGCTCTCTGGAATGTCCTTATCCCGATCGGATTGTAGTTCCCGGCATACCAGTCGTCCTCGCCCCAGCTCGACTCCTCCAGTGCGGTCGGACCGGGAGTCAGCTTCATCATGGGATAGCCCTCCGTGGGCCAGAACTCGAAGTCCGTCAGACTGGTGTAGGATGAGCTGACATAGGCGCCGATGACTCCACCTGGTGAGACCGCCCCGAAGGCGGATGCCCAGATGGAGGACAGGTAGAGGTAGGTGGAGCCCTCGCCTCCCGGCCACTGCATGGTGAAACCACCCCATGGATCGCCGTACAAGCCCACATTCGAGACCGTCATCCACATCTCCGACAGGTTGTGCAGAGAAGTGGCTGCGGTGGGTCTGGCATCGGTTCCGGCCTCAGGAAGAGGTGGCAGCACTCCAGGCTTCGCTGCCACGATCGTCGCAGCGGCCAGCAGCACGGGCAGGATGAGATCTGTCATATCAGTTCTGCATCTCTGAGAAGAGTTCGAGCAGGTCGAGAAGGAATGTTTCTGACCCGGGATCGAGGTCGAGCCCGAATCCTGCCTGCCTGCACATGAACCAGGAATAGATGAACTTCTCGCTCAGGTACGCGTACGAGGCTCCGCCTGCGACGACCTGTGCGGCATCGAGGTCGAACACTCCCTCGCGCAGGGAGTCGCCTTCTCCGAACTGGTAGTCCGGGGATATCTGCAACAGGCCCTGGGCACAGGCAGAAGCCTGAAGAAGATCGCCTCCTTCCCCCCTGACCTGCTGAAGCATCGTCCAGCCCGCCAGGGCATCCCTGGTGATCTGTCCGGCTGTTCCGTCAGCCTGCAGGACGGCGTAGTCGTATCCCATGTTCTGGCCGACCATGATCCACGAGTGGTAGGCGATGCCGCCTACCTGGATCATCTCCATCGGGACGTCCACGTTGACGTATCCATCGCAGATGCTGTCGCAGTAACTGAAGGCACCGGTCTGGGCGTTGTAAAGGTCGAGGCAGGAGACGAGATCGCCCGGGCCGGGCAGGAATCTGTACTCGAGGCTAGTATCGAAGCCGCCCCTGTCCAGGTAGTCCCAGATCTGCTGGCCGACCCAGACCTCCCCGGAATCGGCGGTGAGAGGCAGCCAGACATCCAGGGATTCCTGGGGGAGGTCGGGATCGACACACTCGAACACTGTCCAGAGAGTGTCCTGGACCTGCACCTCGTTCAGGTGCTGCACTATCGCGGAATGGCCGAGATCCTGCTGGATCGCGGCCTGGAAGTAGCCGTCGGCGGTCTCCCAGTGGTTCTCCAGGTACAGGCATGCCGTTGCGGCGCCAAGGTAGGCGTCAGGTCTCGACACGTCCACGTCGATGGCCTGCTCGAACCGGTCGAAAGCCTCCTGGTACTGCCCCTGCTGGATCGCCTGCCAGCCGAGCGCCAGGAAACCGTCGTAACCTTCCGGTTCCGGCAGGCCGGAGGGAAGCTCGCCGCAACCCGAGCCGAACGCCAGAATCGCAAGCACTGCCAGGAGGGATGACAGGCGCAGGTTCGTCCCCATCACTCCCCGCCGATCCTGAGGAGCTTGACCGCTTCGGCCCGTCCGGAGGCTTCCAGCCGGCAGAAGTAGACGCCCGCAGCGACCGGGATGCCCGATCCATCGCAGCCGTCCCAGACGAGTGAGTTTACTCCTGCGGTCAGACCTTCGGCATCCAGACTACGAATCAGTCTGCCCGCCATGTCGAATACCGATATCGAGGCCGGACCTGCTTCGGGCATGGAGAAGGCGATCGCAGCCTGGGTAGAGAACGGATTCGGGAAGCTGCCCAGCAGTATGAGTTCTGGAGGAACACTCGGCGAGGCTACTCCGGGTCCCGTTCCGAGGAAGTACACTCCACCTTCGTCCACTTGAGCATACATCCTGCCGGCCTGGAAGTAGCTGTCGAGCTCCTGCCGGTTTCCATCATCCAACCTGAAGATGGAAGAGGCAGGGTCAGAAGCGGCGAAGGAGATCAACCCGGTAATCGGAGGAATGGCGACGGGATCGGAGAGAACGCTGCCCAACCCGGCTGAGCCATGTGCAGGGAGTCCGCCTTCACCGGCGATCAATCCTGGCCGGCCTGCCTCGGAGAGGCTGACCATGGCTCCTGGCGGCACGGCTTCTGCCGGGACCTCCAGCCTCGCGCTGCCTACCTCGAGGATCAAGGGTTCCGCCCCCCCGTATCCGACGGCAAACTCGAGCGAATCTGCGAGTGTGATTCCGAGGCTGTCCCAGCCCGAGCAGGAGAGTCTGTAGTTCCCGATATCCCAGGCAAACACCTGGCCGGTCCAGATGGTCCCGGCCAGGGGTTCCATCTCGACGATCGCCGTGCTGTCAGGCACACCGGTCTCGTCGAGGTGGGATATCTCGAGGCGGGGACCGACCCAGTCGAATCCGTAGGGGATCTGGAGGTCTTCACGGAAGAGGGTTGTGAATGCCTGGAGGTACTGCTGGTTCATCTCGTTCTGCAATGCCACCAGGTACAGGCTCTTCGGACCCGAGTCCTGACTGAATGTGTACCTGAGCTGGGCTGTGCCGCCAGGATTGTTGTTTGTGAGGACTACGAGCGTCCTGTATCCATCGAGCTGGACGGTTCCGTTGAACAGCTCGTCGAACTGCAGCGAATCGAGCGACTGCAGGGTGGAGTCGTCGGAGAGGACGACCCGCCAGGCTATCCAGTTGCCGTCTAGGTTCGGGCCCGATCCATTGTTCTGGTTGTACATCCCATCGAACCAGACTGTGTCGTTCCCGCCCGCCTGGTAATCCCCGCCGAAGCTGGCATACTGGGCAGCGAAGACCTGGGCGCTCATCCCATAGCCCACAGGAGCTATCCAGGTGGGGAATGGATAGGAGTTGAACTCGGCGAGGAAGGACGCCGGGCTGTTCATGATCGTGAAGGTGTAGCCGGTGCCGTCGAGGAATTCGTACCTGTAGATGCCGCCGGAGAACTCCCCGGAGATGTGGGCGATCAGGTTGGTGACCAGCCAGTCCTCGTAAAGCGGATAGACGGTCGCAGCTATCGCTGAACTGTCCGGGATCGAAGGGTCGATCGCATGGGCTATCCCCAGCATCCCCGATTCGTCGGACTGGGCTATCGACGTGATGATCCCGGCTCCGGTCCTCTGCTCCAGGTACTCGAACCAAAGGAGTTCCCCTCCCAGGTTCTCCCCGAAGTCCGAGGCCCTCTGCCCGGAGCACCAGGAGACCAGCTCGATGCCTCCGGCCGTCGCGAAGTCGTCCAGCCATGCTTCGATACCGACCAGACCGTTGAAGGCAGAGGTGAGGCCGTAACAGAGGAACTGCGCATAGACGCCGAGTCCCCGGACCACCCATGGCTCCTCGACCGGGTTGTTGGCTACACGGAGGATCTGTCCCAGTCCGGTTGCCACGGACCATCTGTACACCTGTCCACGAATGCCGGCCCAGGTCGGTCCCGGCAGATTCTTGTAGGCTCCGAGGTTGACATAGAACAGGTCGTGGTTGTTCCCGGTCTGGTCCTCGCCGTCGTAGTCGTCAGGCCATGTGTAGACCCAGTTCCCGATCCTGCTGGGCGGACCCCCGGGATTCGGATAGACGTCCGGGATGTCCGCGAAGGCTATCCAGAGCCGGTCATCGGGATTGCCGGTGACCGGCATCTCCCCGAAGGCGGAGGTCACAGTCGCGTAGATGCCGACTCCGTCGCCCTCGAACTGGGCTGCGATGCTGTCGATCCGGGTCTGGGTCATCAGACCGCCCCAGATGACCTGGAAGTCCATCGTGGTGTCGGCCAGATCGATGAATGTGGTGTCCTGGACGAGCCAGTATGCATGTCCGGTAATCGCGCGGCATGTGAACTGGCGGGTCTGGAGAGGCTCTGGGAAGTAGGAGATGTCCGGCACGAGAAAATCTACAGTGTCGCCTACATCCATCGCAGAGACGGCCGGAGTCAGGACGATCAGCGGGAGAAGAAAGCGCCTGCAGGAACCGATCCAATCATCCAGGCGAAGGTGCTTCATCCTCTGGACACCTCGATAGCTCCCCTCTTCTATTGTGTTTCTCCATCACACGATATTCAGGGGTAGAATACTCGTCAACTTGCCATTTCATTGTCCGTATACTGTCGAGCAACGGTCTTTGACGGGGCATCCCTCATCCGAGATACTCCACTCCACGAGGGGAGGTTCGGATGCAGAATCGCATGATCCATGACCGGGCACTGGCGGCTGTAGTTTCTGCTCTTGTCCTGACGCAGTCAGGATGCATCGACAGCCCCGCGACCACCCCCGCACCAGGAGAGTTCGTCTCGGAGTTCGAGCTGGTATGGACCCTCTTCGACGAGGAGTATGTCGGCTTCGAGGTCAAGGGAATCGACTGGGAAGCGGTCCATGACCAGTACGGACCGCTTGCCGACACGGTCACATGCCGCGAGGGGATGACCTCGCTCACCCTCTCCCTGCTGGGAACGCTGAATGACTACCATGTCAGGCTGATTGATCCCTCCTTCTCGCAGATACTCACAAGCAGCCCGGACATCCTGCACAACTACGACATGGAAGTGCTGATGACCTATCTGGAGCCATGGGGCTTCGAGTGGATGCAGGACAGCACCTGGGGATACTGCCTGGCTGGACCGGACTCAATCCCGTATTTCGTGATAACCGCATGGAGCCCGGAGTTCAACATCAGCCTCTTCGACGATCTCCTGCAACCTGCGCTCGACAGGCCGGGGCTGATCATCGACGTCAGGATGAATCCCGGAGGATCCGAAGCGCCTGTCGACAACCTGGTCCGGAGATTCGTGGACGAGCTCCGCGTGGGCTACCTGTGGCAGGAGAGGGTCGGTCCCTCGACACATGATCTGACTACTCCGGAACCACACGAGCTCCACCCGAGGGCCTGGTTCTTCGGCAATCCCGTCATCGTGCTGGGGGGGCAGCTGAACGGCGATGCCTGCGAGGTATTCATCTGCGAAATGGCCGAGCTGCCGCAGGTCACGATCATGGGCGACACGACTCTCGGAGCCACGGACTGGCCGGTTGGCTACCGGGAGCTCCCGGACAACTGGTATGTGACCTGCCCGTCGCGCACCATCCTGCGGCCTGACCTGACTTACATCGAGGACACAGGCATCTCCCCGGATGTCTATGTGGAAGCCACTGAGGCCGACTTCGTAGAAGGCATCGACCCCGTGCTGGAACACGCATTCGAGGAACTGGGAAAACAGCCACCGACGCCCTAGACTTCTTTTGTGGAGAGCATCTCCCGCAGCGGAACAACCCGCACGCCGTCTTCGAGCGGATATGATCTCGATCCCGGGTAGACGACCGTCAGGGAGTGCAATTTCAGGTCATTCATCGCTATACGCATGGAAGGCGTCATCCTGGGTGCGTCTGAACGCTTGAACTCGAAGCCCAGCCTGCGCCCCTGCTTGAAGGCGAGCAGGTCCAGCTCGGCTCCGTTGTGCGTCGCCCAGAAGTAGACTTCGTCCGGTTCCAGGCGGGCGACCACCTCCTCGAGGGCGTAACCCTCCCATGACGCCCCGCATCGGGGATGCCTGAGGAGATCGTCCCGGGTCCTTATCCCGAGCATCTCGTGGAGCAGGCCGGAATCCGTGAAGTAGGTCTTCGGCGACTTCACCTGTCGCTTCCCGAGATTTTCGTGCCAGGGCTGGAGCTGCCGGATCATGAACGACTCCGTGAGGATATCGAGATACTTCCTGACCGTTGGTTCACTTACGCCGAGAGCCCTTGCCGGATCGGAAGCCCGCCAGATCTGGCCGTGGTAGTGGGCCAGCATGCTCCAGAACCGGAACATGGCAGGGAATGGAGTCCGTACTCCGAGCTGCGGCAGGTCCCGTTCCAGGAAGGCCCGTATGAAGTCCCTCCTCCAGATCGAGGAGGATTCATCGTCCAGAGCCAGGAAGGATCGTGGGAATCCTCCCCGGAGCCAGTGCCTGTTCTCCCTCCTGGAGCCGATCTCAGGAAGACGGAAGGGAGAGATGCCTATGAACTCGGCTCTCCCCGCGAGGGACTCCGAGGACTGGCGAAGCAGAGAACCCGAGGCGCTGCCGAGAATGAGAAACCTGACCGCGGAATCGTCCCTGTCAGCGAGGACCCTCAGCAGCGGGAACAGGTCGGGGCGGCGCTGAATCTCGTCGATGACGACTATCCCGGTGAGGTCGGACAATGCAGTCATGGGTTGATCGAGCCTGGCCAGCGAGACAGGATCCTCGAGGTCGAAATAGTTGGCGGAGCCGGCCTCTACGAAAAGCCTGGCAAGAGTCGTCTTCCCGCTCTGTCTCGGCCCTGTCATGACGACGACCCGGCTCCTGCCGAGAGCCAGCCGGATTCTGGCCGATAGTGCAGTCCTGCTTATCATGCCAGTACAATACCACGAAAAAGAAAACTGTCAACTTCTAATTTCATGGCACACTGCCGAGCGAGCATTTCGCATGCACTTTTGCTACATGGATTTATAACATGAGATCATGCGCCTGAACCAGCGCAATGTCAGATGTCCGAGGTGAGGGCGAGCACGAATTCGCCGTTCGCGTGGGAGGTGATGTCCCACGGGAAGCCGGGGATGTCTGTCTCGCCGACAATCCCGCCGGTGACGTAGTTGACCGCCGTCACCCTGCTCATCCCTTCGCCGAGGTAGCTCAGTACATAGACGAGCGCTGTCCCGGGCACGCTGCAGATGTCCGTCGGGTGCCCCGCTATCTGCACCGTCGTCACCTCCGGCATCATGAAGCTGCTGCAGATCGAGACGGAACCGTTCTCCCCCTCCCAGTAGGGATGAGTGACCGCCCAGGTCGATTCTGCCGGGAACGACGTGATCGCGGAGCAAGCAGATCCCAGGTAGATCGGACCGGAACCGAAGGTGCTCAGTGTGATCCTGCCGACGGTTCCTTCCTCATCCGAACAGCAGGCGAGGAGGTATGAGTCGAGGAATGATTCCGTCGCCAGAGCAACGGGAGTGTCCTCCAGCGGTTGAGTCTGCCTGAGCACGAAGTTGCCTTCGGAGTCCACCTCGCGGATCCTCCTGTCGCTGCCGTCGGCCACATAGAACCTCTGGTCCGTCGCGGAGGCACAGAGCGCATTCGGGAGAGGTCCCGCATCGAACTGGTCGACTACGGAGTTCGACTGAAGGCTGACTTCGAGGATTTTCCCCGCTGCGCCTATCAGATACACGGAGCCGGGCTTCGGGCGGACCATGTCCCCGTATCCCGCTCCACTCCCCGCTCCGACCGCGAAGGATGTATCGAGAAGCATCTGACCGGAGTCGAACCTGTAGAGTATCCCGCTCCCGCTTGTCACGAGGAACTCGGTGTTGCCGAGGGAGCAGAGGGACCTGCCGTCCTCGATCCCGCCCACGCTCCCGGCGATGGTGTTGTCCGCCACCCTGATCTTCACCACGCCGCTTTCGGCGGTTGTCTCGTACTCGACCGGATGATGGCATCCGGCTGAGGCCAGCGTGATCAGAGCCGCAGTCGACAGTGAGAGTGGAACCTTCATGATGCTACCACCTGATGCCGAGTCTGAAGGACATGTGGCGGGCAGGGGAGTAGGCGGCGGGATTGGACATCAGCCCGCCGGGTTCACCAGTCGTCGAATAGAGAGCAGAATCGAAGATGCGCACTATGTCCCTGTTGTCGAACAGATTGACAACTATCATCCTCGCCTCGATCTCGAGTCCTGCCATCTGGAACCTCCTGGCAACACTGAGATCTGTCTGAGTCATCCATGGCAGGCGCTCGGTATTGATCGCAGGCAGGGAGTCATTCGTCTCCGGGCTGAAGGGGAATCCGCTCCCCACGGAACAATCTACCGAAACGGCAGAGGCTTCGAACGGGTGGTATCCGTTGATGTCCGGCCCGTCTCCACGGTCGGTCTCGAGCGCGAGATGTGCGTTGGCTGTATGCCTCTGGTCCCAGTCGAGGTAGTTCTCCTCCGCCGAGATGACGGAATAGCCCTGCGAAGAGTAGCCGTACTGCTCGGTGGCTGACGAGTATCTTCCGGTTGCTACGGAGTAGGTGTAGGAGAGGCTGCCGGACCAGAACCTTCCGGGCAGCCTCATGATGCTCATCTCTGCGCCCTGTACCGTTGCGTAGCTGTCGTCGTTCTCGTACACGAAGAAGAAGTCGGATCCTCCCTGTGATCCCGGAGTCGTCTGGACGAGGCCGGTGATCAGCTTCGAAAAGGCTGCGAACGACAAGGTCGAGATGTCGCTGAGGCGATGTCTCACACCCACTTCGTAGGCCGTCGTTCGAACCGCTTCCAGGTCGGGGTTGCCGACTATCGAGTAATCGCCCGACAGATTCAGGTTCGTGCCGGAGAACATCTGGTTCAGGGTAGGCATCTGGAAGTAGTGCCCGTACGTCGCGAAGAACACGTCTCTATCCGAGATCGGGTGCGTGATGCCAAACCTCGGGCCTATCTGCATCTTCACAGGGACGTCGCTCGACCCACCGGTTTCCGGATCGGTCATCCTCGTGTTCGGATCGAAGGCGTCCAGCCTGAGCCCGGTGTTGAGGACCATCCCTCCGGAGAAGTCCATCGAAGACTGCAGGTAGACCGCTCCGGAACGCGGTCTCGCCGTCCAGTTGCTGACGAAGGTCTGCCCGGGTCCGCTCGCGGAGACGCTGAACTCATAGATGTCATAACTGCAGCCTTCGATTCCCGCCTTGAGCTCGAGCATGCTCCCGAACTGCCTTGTGAGGTCGGTCTTTCCGGTGAGGACGCTGCTGCGCGACTCGAGCCAGGCATCGGGATGCATCCCGTAATGGTAGAATCCAAGAGAATCGGCGACCCTGCCTGGGAAGTACTCCGCAAACCATGCTGCAGGTGTCAGGTCGTCACCGACATATCCGCCTCCTGCGTCTCTGATCCGGCGCCACTGCAGGAACTCGCTGCGGTCGACCAGAACCTCGATGAATGTGTTGTCGCCCAGCATCCTCGAAGCCCTCGTGGTGATCCCCCAGTTTTCGTCGAAGCGGATGGGGAGGGCATAGTCGATGCTCCCCCCCAGATATGGATCGCCTTCCACATAGGCGGGTTGATCGTAGCGGGACCAGGCCCACTCGTCCCAGCCGCTCTGCCGGTAGGAGTACCTGCCGAGACTGGACAGGCTGGTTCTCGGGTCAGGCCGGTACGAGAGATTCAGACAGCCGTTGAGGAGGTTCTGCCAGTTGTTCTCCCAGTTCCCTCTGCTGTCCTCGAGGTCGAAGCCGCTCCGTACCCATTCGCATGCTCCGAAGAATCTCATATCGCCAGGAATCTCGATGCCCAGAGAAGGAAGCAGATGGGAGGTGATGGGTTCGGGTCCGCCCAGCGAAGCCTCGCCTTCGAGACAGTCGCTGCGATAGTTGTCATTCTCGGCGGAGGAGGAGTAGTTGCGCTCCTCGGACTCCGAACCGAAGGCAGTCATGGATCCTGACCCGAGGCTCACATCACCCTCGTAGCTGGATCCTCCCTCACGGACTACCATGCTCACGACCCCGGACATGGCGTTGCCGTACTCGGCACCGAATCCACCGGTCGTGGTCGAAGCTTCAGCGATTGCCGAAAGAGGGATGCTCGATACGAAGGAACTCGTCACGGGAGAGCGTACCGAGACACCATCCAGTAGAAACGCCACTTCGCCGGACCTTCCGCCACGGATGTGCAGGCTGCCGCCCTGGATGCTGATCCCGGCCTGGCGCTGGATGACATCCAGCACGCTCGAGACCGGCATCGTCGCTATCTCGTCACGATCGACGACATAGATGGTTGCCGGGATGTCCCCGAGGACCAGGTTCCTCTGGCCGGTGACCTCGATGACCGTCTGACCTGCAGCTTCCGGATTCAGGACGAGATCGATCCGTGTAGTCTGGTCGGAGACGACTGTGACCCCCTGAATGGTCATCAAGGCCATCCCGACCATTCTGCCCGTGATCGAGTAGGTGCCCGGGGTGAGTCTGGCGATGTAGTACTCTCCGGAACCATCGGTCATGGCTCCGAACGGGGTTCCATCGACCATGACGGATGCACCGACGAGGGCAGCCCCCTCGGAGTCCCGGACTACACCTGTGATGGCTCCGGTTGTCGACGCCTGGACAGCGCAGGGGATGAGACAGAGAACGATCAGGGTGCGAACTGCGGTGGGAGTCACCAGTGGGACTTTCATGTCAGTATGATGTCATCCATCTGCAGGAAGGGGCAAGTTCATCAGGCTTCTGCAGGTCCCTCTCCCGTTCCACTCGCCCCAGGGATGTGCTTCACCGACCAGATCAGACTGTTTTGTGTATGAGGGTAGATTCTGCTCTCTCTGCTTACGCTCCGATAAGGTCGTACAGCTCAGCTAGCTTAGCTAAATAGGGCATCAGGGAGTTCCAAGTTTCCAGAACGAGGGGCACCACGGTCGTTTCTGCGTTCGCAGAAACGACCTGGCCCGACAGTGATCCGCCACGCTGAGAATGGCCGGATCGGCGGATCGCGAAAGGGCCTTGGCGTACCTCCTCAGACGAAACGACTCCCGATCTCGAACGTGCGAGAGCAAATAGAACGGAAACCGCCGCTCGCCTGTTCTCGTCGGTTTCGCTTCGCCGCCTTTGCGGCTAGCGGCCCCTGCGGGGTCCTAAACCGCAGGTCGCGCGTTCGAGTCGCGCCTGGGGCACACGGTCGTTTCTGCGTTCGCAGAAACGACCTGGCCCGTCAGTGATCCGCTATGTTGCGAATACCCGGAGAGGCGGATCGCGAGAGGACCCGGGGGTATATCCTCAGAAGAGCCCGAAGGGCTAAAAACACCTGCGGACCTGCGAAAGCGCTCCTTGAGCACCGCACAGCGGTGCGCGCTGAGCGACAGCACGGTCATTCCTGCAGACGCAGGAATGACCTGGTCCGACAGTGATCCGCCATGTTGCGAATACTCGGATAGGCTGATCGCGAGAGGACCCGGGTGTACATCCTCAGACGAGCCCGAAGGGCTATAGAACAACTGCGGACCTGCGAAAACGCCCAAGCCTTTTCTCCGAAATGCACGCCCTCTCGCAGGTTCCCTTCGGGAACCATGCTGACGGGCTACCCATCAATTTCGCGTTGCGAAATTGAAGTGTTGTGCTACGTACCAGTTCCGCTTCGCGGAACTGGAGTGGCAAGCCACGAAAGGGCTTGAACATCCTTGTTCTGCTTATGAGTACCGACGTCTGGCTGCAGCTCGGGGAGAAGCATCATCGTTTACATTCTCACGAGATGCTGTTCCGCCAGCACTCACACGGATGCGACGAACACCATTCGCACGGACACAGTGGTGCGGGATCAGGGGGACTGAAATACAGCCACGTCCCTGCAAATGCTTCTCTGACGCATACGCACCCGCGCTTCCCCGACATCCGCCACATGCACGGACACGAGTGATCCAGGCGGGTCTCCCTGCGGTTTCTATCACGGAAAGAGGCGCTTTTCTTGAAGAACGAACCGATAATTCGACTATGCCTGTAACCTGATAGATTACATGTGGTTGCATCGGTACTACTGTTGGTAGTCTGACCCCGCCACCCCCGCAGTCGGACACGGGCGGAAGGCCCTGCCGGCATTGGTGTTGCTCCGGCGGCAAACAGCTAGATTACGTTTGGTGGTCGCTCGGTGAGAGCGGGGTTTGCCGGGGTGTCGGGGAGACGGTCCTGCCCCGGAGGTGAGGAGAGGGACGGAAATGTTGACCAATGGATCATCGGTGGCGATGGCTGCCGTTCTGACGCTTTCGATGGCCGGATCCGCAGCGGGCCAGTGGAGCGCCGACTCACTTCAGAACCTCGAAGTGTGCGACCTGTCAGGTGAACAGTCCTTGCCGAAAGTCGCGACCACCTCCGACGGAGGGTGCTTCGTCTCCTGGTTCGACTCCAGGAGCGGGAGCTACTGCCTCTATCTCCAGCGCATCGACGCCGGCGGGAACGAGCTGTTCGACCCAGACGGCCTGCTGATCAGCGACCACTCGCAGCAGTCCTGGCTGGTCGACTACGACATGGCCGTCGATGGCGGTGACAATGCGGTGATCGTGTTCTCTGACACCCGCAACACGCCGGACGAGCTCGACGTGTCGGCCTACATGATATCGAGCGAAGGAACGTTCCTCTGGGGCGCCGACGGGGTGTGCCTCTCCGATCCTTCCGAAACGAGCTTCGAGGCCGCCCCGACCGTTGCGGTGACCCCCGACGGCAACAGCATCTTCGCCTGGGGTGTATCGGGCTCCGACGACACTATTACCTTCCAGAAGCTGTCGCCGGACGGCGACAGACTCTGGGGCGACTGGGGCATCTCCGTCGTGGATCCCTCCGGTGACCTCTCGATGCCGAATGTCGTCCCGTCAGGGCAGGACGACGCCATCGTGCTCTACAAGAGATCGACGGGCAGCTATCCCTACCAGACGACCGTGCTGTACGCTGGCCTGCTCGATGCCTCGGGCCCATGGGGATGGAGCGAAGGGTCGGTCCTGGTGTACGATTCGGGACACATGTCACCCTGGACCGTCCCCGGGATCGTATCGGACGGCGAGGGCGGAGCGGTCATGAGCTGGTACGACAGCGTCGACCTCTCCACTTTCGAGGTATGGGTGCAGCATATAGACTCGGCCGGCAACCTGTTCTTCCCGCCCAACGGGGCGCAGGCTTCGACGAATTCGAACAACAGGCTGCATATGTATCCGTCAGCCATCTACAACCCGGGAGATGGTTTTACGTACGTGTTCTGGGTCGAGACGAACGACAACCAGAACATGTTCGGCGTGTACGGGCAGAAGTTCTCTTCAACCGGAAACAGACTCTGGATAGAGAGCGGTGCTCAGCTGGTCTCTCTCGGATCGAGCCAGATCTCTTTCGTGAGTCTGCTGGGTGATCCGGACGGGATGTACGTTGCATACCTCCGGGGCTCCGGGATTACTTCGGTAAGAACTCACCGGATCCTCTACAACGGATGGCAGGAATGGGGTCCGGTCACGCTCTCCGCTGCATCGATGGGCGGCAAGGACGACCTCGTGCTGTCTCCCGGATGCTGGGGCAGCGGCATACTGGCCTGGTGCGACTACAGGGAAGACTACGGCATCTACGCTCAGAACATCAACCCCGACGGGACGATGGGTCTGCCCACGGGCATACCGTCCGGGTCCGGCGGGCAGGTCCCCGTGCTGTCGATCCTCGACAATCCGGCCGTGCGAGGGAGCGTGGCCGTCCTGTTCTCGACGCCTGCTCCCGGAGAGGTGTCCCTGAGGATCTACGACCTGTCGGGACGGATCGTTGCCACCCTTGCGGACGAGGTTCTGCCCGCGGGTGAGCACGAGGCCACCTGGGCGTCCGGGCTCGGCGTACCCGCCGGTGTCTACATGGCGGTCCTCAGGGCGGGTGGACGGCCTGTACAGGCTAGGATGGTGCTGCTCTAGACCAGGGCATCCGCCGGCCAGAAGTCAAGCTCGAACCCCTCTGTTGGAAACTCCTAGCGCGGGTTTCGTCTAGGTCAATTATTCCGGCGGATAACCTGTAAATCTACCGTGCTCTGATCTAAATGCGGTGTAGGCTTTTATGAGGGCGTTTCGGAGGGTAGTCTGACCCCGAAAGGGGGGGCCGCCGGGTGGCGGCCCCCCCGGGGCGTCGCTACTCGGGGATGCGCAGGACCTGTCCTGGATAGATCTTGTCCGGGTCGGAGAGCATCGGCTTGTTCGCTTCGAAGACCTTCATGTACTTGTTCGCGTCGCCGTACATCTTCTTCGAGATGCCGGAGAGGGTGTCTCCGCTGACGACCGCATAGAAGCGGGTCTTCCCGGTATCGCCCTTGATCACGAAGTCGTCGTTGACCTTCGAGATCCCCCGGACGTTCCCGGCTATGAGCAGAGCCTTCTCGCGGTCCTCGATCGTGCCGGGCGTACCCTTGAGGTAGACCTGCTCGCCCTTCACGGCGACCTGGAGGTCCTTCACCTTCACGCCATGTGTCGCTATCCTCTCGGAGATCTTCTTGGAGAGGGTAACGTCGTCCCCCAGCTCGGCAAGCTTCTCTCCTGCGTCCTTGATGAAGTCGAACATACCCATCTTCTTGCCTTCCTTCCGCTGTTTCCACCGGGTCGACCCCAGCAGGAGACAATAGCCTGATAATGTGCTGGAGTAAACGTATCCGGATTCCGCCTGTCGATAGGAAGTGGTTGCCGGGCGCGGATCCTGCAAGGCGTTCGGTGATCTCCGATGATGTCCCTGCGAAGGTTTCCGGGAGTTTGACCCGGACCTCGACAGGGGAGTATCTTTATCCGGTCAACAACCCGGGGAGGTGTTCCATGCGGAGCCTGGCTTTGCTCTGTCTCATCGTCGCTTCAGGTGTTTCCTTCGCCGCGGAGCGCGTAGTGCTGTTCGAGGAATACACGTCGATCACTTGAGGATACTGCGGAAGCAGCTGGTCAGCTGTTAAAACGATGGTGAACGGATACCTTTCCTCGGGCGACCTCGCCCCCCAGATCCTCTTCTACAACGGTCCCGGCGCAACTGCGTACACCACGGCGCGCGACGCCCTCTACGGCTGGAGCGCCACGCCCACTTTCCAGATCGACGGCGTTTCCCAGCAGCTGGGATGGAGCCAGGCGAACGTGCAGAACTACATCAACGCCCGTCTCGCCGTCCCGAGTTACGTCGACATCGACGTGACAGTCGTGGGCAACGCGTCGGGCGGCACCGCCTACTACACCGTCACGGTCGAGCAGGCTCCCGGTGTGACCGGCCCGTTCAAGCTGTGGTCGGCGATCGTCGAGAGCAACGAGATAGCCAGCTCCGCCTACGGTGTCTACTCCGGACAGGAGCTGATGTGGGAGCCCAGGGCGATGCCGATGGGCGCGACGGGCGCAGTCATCGACATAACCGGACCCTATCCCCAGACGATCAACATGTCCGGACCGTACACGCTGGATCCAGCGGCCCACACATTCTCGAATCTCGACGTGGTGACGTACGTGCAGGCCAGCACAGGCACGCACGAAGTCCTCAACGCCTCTTTCGTCGACCTCCCGGACACGGCGGCCGGCATAGAGGGCCCCGACGGGGACGTGATCGGGGAATCCTCCGTTCTCTCGACCTGGCCGAACCCTTCGAGCGGGCAGCTGAGCATCGGGGCGCTTCTCCCGGCAGGTGTCACGGGGACGATCACCGTATTCGATCTCGCCGGCCGTTCGGTGACCAGCTTCGATGCAGCCGGAGCCACAAGCCTTCAGATCGATGCTCCGGGAGTGTACATCGCACGCCTCGAGACCTCCTCCGGTGAGCTGCTGACGAGCCGCTTCACCGTTATCCGCTAGCCTTCAAGTTTCTCGAGAGAGGGGCCGGAGCATCTCCGGCCCCTGTCCATTCCGGGCTGGTCCGAAACCCTGCTGGCATTTGCAAAGTCGGAACACCATTCCATATTACGACTGTAGTTTTTACACGGGAGGTGACACAGTGCGCAAGTTCCTTCTGCTGAGCCTTCTCCTCGCGGTCGGCGTAGCCGGCGCCGCCGAGAGGACGGTCCTGTTCGAGTACTTCACGCAGACTGGTTGAGGCACATGCTATAGCAGCTGGTCAGCTGTTAAAACCGCCATCCAGCCCTTTGTCGACTCCGGTGACGTCGCCCCGCTGTACATCTTCTACTCGGGCACGCCCGGAAGTCCCTATGCGCAGCCCTTCAACACCGCACGCTTCAACCTGTACGGCGTGGGAGCCACTCCCACGGTCAAGATCGACGGGCTCGCGGCCTCCTACACGCCGTCCACCTACGCGACCACGATCAACAACAGGCTCGCGGTACCCAGCTATGTGTCGATCGAGGCCAACGTCGTCGGAGACGCCTCCGGCGGAACCGTCTACTACTCCATAACGGCCGAACAGGAGCTCACCTACACCGGACAGCTCAAGGTCTGGTCCGCGATCGTCGAGAACAACTTCACTGGCTCCCTCGACCGGTTGGGGGCTATACAGCGGCAGGAGATGAGATGGATACCCCGCGCCATCCCGGCAGGCGCGCAGGGTACCGTCATCAGCTTCACGGGCCCCTATCCGCAGACCGTGAACATCGAGGGCTCGTACGTCCTCAACTCCGCCTCGTGGAACTTCGACAACCTCGCCATCGTCACCCTTGTGCAGCCCACGACCGGCACGCATGAGGTCTTCAACGCCGCCTACTCGGATCTCGCCGATACCGCAACCGGCATCGAGGGACCCGATGGAGGCGTGATCGATGAAGCCTCCGGCCTCTCGGTCTGGCCCAATCCCTCCAGCGGACAGCTCAGCATAGGCGCGCTGCTCCCCGGCGGGATCTCCGGAACAGTCACGGTCTTCGACCTCGCGGGCCGCACCGTGACCAGTTTCGAAGCCTCGGGCGCCACCAGCCTCGAGATCGATGTCCCCGGAGTCTACATCGCCCGCCTCGAGACCTCCACGGGCGAGGCCATCTCCGAGAGGTTCACGGTAGTCAGGTAATCTGCTTCGTTTCTGACAAGGGCCGGGGGTCACCCCGGCCCTTCCTCTTTACTCCGGGTGTCGTTTTCTCGCATCGATTCTTTTACTTGGGCGGTCTGCCAGCCCATATTACCGTTCAAACGAACCCCGGGAGGTGACACTGTGCGCAAGTTCCTTCTGCTCTGCCTTCTCATCGCGGTCGGCGTAGCCGGCGCCGCCGAGAGGACGGTCCTGTTCGAGTACTTCACGCAGACTGGTTGAAGCACCTGCTATAGCAGCTGGTCGGCTGTAAATTCCACGATAGGTACATACGTCGCCTCCGGTGACGTTGCTCCGCTGTACATGTTCTTCAACGGCCCCGCAGCCAATGCCTTCAACAACGCCCGGATAGGCGTATACGGCGTCGGAGCCACTCCAACGGTCAAGATGGACGGGCTCGCAGCGGCCTATGGTCCGGCGACGTATTCGAACACGATCAACAACAGGCTCGCCGATCCATGCTACGTGGACATAGACGTCAGCATGGCGGGGGACTCCACCGGCGGCACTGCGTACATCAGCGTAACCGCCGAGCAGGAGCTCGGGGTGACGGGTCTGACGAAGGTATGGTGCGCCATAGTCGAGGACAACCAGCTCGCCTCCGGTTCGAGCTGGGGCGGCTACAACGGCAAGACGCTCGACTGGCTGCCCGTAGCATGGCCGATGGGCGCCACGGGCACGACCATAACCTTCACCGGACCTTACCCGCAGACGATAAGCATCTCCCACACCTACACGCTGAACCCTGCGGTGCACACCTTCGAGAACCTGAGGGTCGTGACCTTCGTGCAGCCCACGGGCGGCACGAAGGAGGTCCTCAACGCCCACTACATGGATCTTCCCGACGCCACCGGAATCGAGGAGCCCGAGGATCCGGCAACGGGAGAAGAATCCGGTTTCGACCTGTCGGTCTGGCCCAATCCGTGCGTCGGACAGCTCGGAGTCGGAGTCCTCATGCCTGAGAGCGTCACTGGAACCCTGTCCGTTTACGACATCACGGGGCGCGAGGTGGCCTCGTTCGAAGCTCAGGCCGTGAACACAATCGAGATAACCGATACCGGCGTCTACTTCGCGAGGCTTTCCGCTTCGACCGGAGTAACGCTCTCCGAGAGGTTCACGGTCATCCGCTGAGGCGGGATCGACCTGGCGGGGCCGGCTTGTCATCAGCCGGCCCCCGCCGCACCCATCTTGGCCCGCCTCCCTTTGTGATGTAGGTTTCTCCATCCGGCTCCACGGTTCAAAACGATGACGCAGGAGGTCTGCGGTGTTGAGGAAGTGTCCCAAGTGCGCTCTGCCCGTGCAGGGGCAGCCTAGAAACTGCCCCCACTGCGGATACGAGTTCCGCGCGCACGATCCGGGCAGATGCGAGTTCTGCGGCACCAAGATCAAGGCTTCGATGGACAACTGCCCCAACTGCGGAGCACCTGCGGAGCACGCACCACAGCCTCTCGACGACACCCCCGAAGTGACCGTCTTCAGTTCCAGCTCTTCGACGACATCCTCGCCTCCGACCATGTCTACGAGCCGGGGGCCCGATCCCGCCACGAAGGCCATCAAGATAGTCGGATGCGTGGTCGGTCTGATGATCCTCCTGCCGATCCTCTTCGGAGTCGTCTTCCCCGTCCTGCTCTGCAGCGACTCCGACCGGGGATCGACAGTGGTGAAGGATTCAGTCCTGGACGAACGCTTGGTGACGATCACCATGGCAGAGGTCGAGGACTCCATATACAGGGCTTCGATCATCGAGGGCGAGAACACGGTCGAGGAGATCTGGCCCAGGGTCATTACCGACCTGCCGGACAGCTGCTACTATCCAGATGCATACGACCCCTGCGCCGCCTTCCAGATCCATGTCGAAGGCGGTCATTCGCTTATCCGTCTCGATGCCTCGGCTCCGATCGACCTCGTGATGACCCTGCTCCGGCGCAACGAGAACGACACACTCACTTACGCAGGATGGAACGAGGATGGCGATCTCGGACAGGATCCCTCCATCACCTCGGTCCTCACCGGGGGCGATTACATTGCCCTCGTAACCAACCTCGGCGGATGGGAGTTCGGAGAGGTGCGATTCCTCTGGACAGTCCTCCTGGAGGAGATACCCACGATCGCCCCCGACACCGCGCTGGAACTTGCCTTCACGGATCGCATCCAGGAGTTCTATTTCTTCGTCGATATCGAACAGGGCAGGGAGTACACGATCTCATCCTCGAGCGAGGACATCGATACATTCGTGGAGCTGCGCACCGAGGGAGGCTCCGTCCTGTCCGACGACGACAGCGGACCGAACT
Source organism: Candidatus Fermentibacterota bacterium (assembly GCA_963718745.1). GTDB lineage: Bacteria > Fermentibacterota > Fermentibacteria > Fermentibacterales > Fermentibacteraceae > Fermentibacter. Next base: position 2,197,848 of record OY970370.1, read on the forward strand.
GGAGCGACGCCCTCCTCACATTCACTGCCTCCGCGCTGAATGCAGGCGAGGCGGTGCTCGTGGTCAGGCCCTACAGCACGTACTCGACCTACACCGGCGACGTGACCCTCGAGCTTTCGTCCCGCAGCGGAGAGATCGAATACTAGTGGACAGGACCGCAGAGAGCTGCCTGTTCAGGGACGACCTCGCCTGGAGGCGCACGGTCCTCGCCAACGAGCGCACGCTGCTGGCCTACGTCCGGACCTCCCTTGCGATGATAGCCGCCGGGGTCACGCTCATTCAGTTCTTCGGGAAGTTCTCCTGGTCCGCTCTCGGCACCCTGATCGGCCTGGCCGGCATCCTCGTAGGAGCCATAGGGGTCAGGCGCTATGTCAGCGTGAGGCGGGACCTCCTCCGGGAGGCTCGCGGGACCGGCGGGGGCTGAGACCATCCAGCCGGGCTGGACATACGAGAAGACGGGGCGCTATTTCGCCCAGTGCGCGGACGGCCTCGAGGAGCTGGCCCGTGCCGAACTCGCGGGTCTGGGCGCCGTCAAGCCGGCTGCGTCCTTTCGTGGAGTCTGGTTCTGCGCGGATACGGCCTCACTCTACAGGATCAACTACTGCACGCGCCTCTGCACCAGGATACTGGCACCTCTCCTGACTTTCGACTGCCACAGTACGAAGTACCTGTACAAGACGGCCAGGGGCATGGACTGGGCATCCCTGTTCAGCGTGGAGAAGACATTCGCCATCACATCCAACGTCTCCGACAGCGCGATAAGGCACTCCCAGTACGCATCCCTCTGCCTCAAGGACGCCATCGTCGACGAGTTCAGGGAGAGATCGGGGAGACGTCCCGATGTCGAGAGGATCTCCCCCGACGTCTGGCTCGACCTGCACCTGCTCAGGAACAAGGCGACGATCAGCCTGGACACATCCGGAGGGTCGCTCCACAGACGGGGCTACAGGGTCGAGACGGTCAGGGCTCCCGTCCAGGAGACCGTGGCCGCGGCAATGCTCTCGATCGCCGGATGGGACGGAGGATCTCCACTCCGCGATCCCATGTGCGGTTCGGGTACCATACTCGCCGAGGCCCTCATGCGTTGCACGCACACACCTGCAGGATACCTGCGCGAGAGGTTCGGCTTCGAGAACATGACCGGGTACGACCCCGACCTGTGGCACCGGGTGAGAGGTGCTTGCGACTCCCTCATGATCTGCCCCGGTGAAGGGCAGATCGCCGGGAGCGACCGCGATCCCGCCGCGGCGGGTGCAGCCAGGACCAATCTGTCCGCCCTTCCCTGGGGCGGGCTCGTCCGCGTCGACAGGAGCCCTTTCGAGAGCCTTCCCGGCTTCCAGGACATGACTATAGTCACCAACCCCCCCTACGGGCTCCGCCTCGGGGATGCCGGCGGGGCCGAGGCGACGCTGAAGGCTTTCGGCGATTTCCTGAAGCAGAGATGTTCAGGCTCGAGGGCGTTCGTATATTTCGGCGATCGCGGCATGATCGGCAGCATCGGGCTCAGACCGGCATGGCGCAGACCGTTGAAGAACGGTCAGCTGGACGGCCGCCTGGTCCTCTTCGAAATGTACAGCGGAGTGGGCGGGAACTAATCCTTACCAAAAGAGTATTTTATTCCAGACCCGGTCGAAGGGCCGACATTCCAGGGAGGAGATACAGATGAAGAAGCTGCTGACCGCGGGAATGGTCATAGCGGCACTCGGTTTCGCAGTTCCGGCCGCAGCAGGCATCAACCCGTTCTCCGAGGGCGGGGAGCCAGAGCCGTGCGACTGCTCCTCGAGCTGCACCTGCGGTGAGGACTGCACCTGCGCCGAGGGCGCGACCTGCTCCGGCGACTGCACCTGCGCCGGGGATTCCTGCGCATGCTCCGACGCCTGCACCTGCGGCGAGGACTGCACCTGCACCGAGGGCGCGACCTGCTCCGGTTCCTGCACATGCGGATCCGACAGTGCCGCCTGCGGCTGCGGATCCGGCTGCGCTCCTGCGGGAGCAAGCTGCTCAGCTCCTGTCGAGGGACAGCCCGTGTCCGGCCGTTGCGGAATGGGCGGCTGCGGCCGCTGACGCCTGAACATCAGGAGGAGGCCGGCCTCCGGGCCGGCCTTTCTCTTGCCCCCGGGGCCATACTTGATCACATTCCGTCATCTGCAGTGAAACCAATCCCACCGAGGGGGGCTCCCGATGACGCTGTCAGTCCGCGGTTCGGGTCTCAGGATCGAAGATGTCGTAGAAGTTGCGAGGAACGGCCGGAAGGTGTCCATCGATCCCGGGGCCCTGGAGCGCATGAGCGTCTGCCGCGGAATGGTCGAACGGAAGATAGAGGCCGGAGAGGTCATGTACGGCATCAACACCGGCATAGGCGAGTTCTCCGAGACGAAGCTCTCCCCGGACGAGGTGCGGCAGTTCCAGAAATACCTCGTCTACAACCATTCCGCCGGGATCGGGGAGCCAGCTCCCCCCGAGCACGTCCGCGCCGCCATGCTCGGTCGCATAAATGTTCACTGCAAGGGGCACTCCGCGGTCCGGCCGGCGGTCACCCAGCTGATCTCCGAGATGCTCAACCGCGGGGTCACACCGTGGGTCTGCAGCAAGGGCTCCGTGGGCGCCTGTGGAGATCTGGCCCCGATGTCGATGATCGCCCTTGTGGCCATGGGCGAGGGGCAGGCCTGGTTCGGGGGAGATCTCCTTTCCGGGGCGGATGCGCTCAGGCGTGCCGGGCTGGAGCCACTGGTCCTCCACGCGCGGGACGGCCTGGCCCTCATCAACGGATCCAACTTCCTCAACGCGATGAACGCGATCCACCTCTTCGACATCGACCGCTGGCTCAGGCAGGCGGAGATTGCCGCGGCGATGAGCCTCGAAGCGCTGCAGGCCAACCTCAGACCGTATGACAGGAGGGTGCACGAGCTCCGGGGATTCGCAGGCGCGGTCCGGAGCGCCTCTGCCATCCGCAGATGCATCGAGGGGAGCGACCTGATGGAGGGGCGCGTCAGGCAGAAGGTCCAGGACGCCTATTCGATGAGGAGCACTCCCCAGGTGATAGGTGCGGCACACGATGCGGTCGCATATGCCCGTAAGCAGGTGGAGATCGAACTGAACGGAGTGGGTGACAATCCCATCTTCCTTCCCGAGAGCGACACTGTCCTCACCGGAGCCAACTTCCAGGGGACTCCCGTCTCCCTTCCGATGGAGATGGTCGGGACAGCCGTCACGATGGTCTCCGTGCTGTCCGAGCGCCGCCTCAACAGGCTGCTCAACCCGGCTCTCTCGGCAGGGCTCCCGGCCTTCCTCGCCGAGAAGCCCGGCCTCTTCAGCGGGCTCATGCTCAGCCAGTACACGGCGGGCATGCTCGCAGTGGAACAGCGCATCCTTTCGACCCCCGCCGCCTGCGCCTCGATTCCGGCCGCCGCCGACCAGGAGGACTTCGTCAGCATGGGCATGAACACCGCCCTCAAGAATGGGCAGATCCTGCGTAACGCGTTCGGTATCCTGGGGATCGAGATGATCGCGGCAGCCCAGGCCCTGGACTTCCGGGGGCACACGCTCGGCAGAGGCGTCGAGGAGGCCCGCCGGACACTCAGGAAGCATGTCGAGCACCTCGGAGAGGACAGGCCTCTCTACCCCGACCACAACCGGATGGTCGAGGTGGTCGAGAGCTGCGAGATACTGGATGCGGTCGAGGCGGTCACCGGGCCCCTCGACAGGGAGCGGTCGTGAGCGCGTCTGCGTCGCTGCTGATCGCTGCCGCAGTCCTCGGTCTCGCCGGCAGGGAGGGAGTGCCGCTGCAGTATCTGGACTCCAGAGGCAGGGAGCCGTCGCAGCCGCGCAGCGCACAGATCCCTGACGGATCGGGATATACGCGTTCCGTAGCCGTCGAGCGTGATTCGTCGAGAGGCGACCGGGTGGTCCTGATCGTGGACGAGTCCGTGAGCGGAGGGATCGCAGCCTCACTCGCCACCTTCGAGGCGGACCTGGAGTCGGAAGGCTGGACGGTGGAGGTCTGGACGGTGACTGATCCTTCAGCTTCCGCGCTCAGGACCGATCTCCAGAGCGAGTACGCGCAGGGCGAGCTCAGGGGCGCCCTGTTGATAGGCAACATCCCCGCAGGCTGGGTCGAGGCTTCCGGAGGCGAGTACCCCGTCGACCTGTTCCTGATGGACATGAACGGCACATGGACGGACTCCGACATGGACGGCCTCTATGAGAGCTGGGCCAACCAGGCTCCGGAGATCTGGGTCGGGAGGCTGACCCCCACGTGGCTGTCGTTCGGATCGTCGGTCGAGCTCCTCGAGAACTATTTCGCCAAGAACCACGCATACAGGTCCGGTACGCTGTCCCTGCCGGACAGGGCTCTCGCGTACGAGGAGGCGTTCACCGGCCTGACAGGGTACATCGACATGGTCTACGATGACGTGACCACGAAGTCCGACCCCGCGGGCACGACCGCGGACGACTTCAGAGCGGAGCTCCTGAACGGTTACGAATGGGTCCATCTGATAGCCCATTCCAGTCCCTGGGGCAGCAGCTTCCACACGGGTGCCCCGCCGGCCGGTGCCGGAACCTTCAACAGCTACGAGGCGGTTCCTCTCGACCCGCACGCCTTCTTCTACATACTGAACTGCTGCACCAACGGCCGCTGGACCGAGATCGACAACCTGGCCAACCTCTACATCTGGGCCGATACATACGGCATCGCGGTGGTGGCCCAGGCCAAGACAGACTACACGAACGACTTCTACGAACTGTACCAGACCCTTGGGAACGGGCAGTGCCTGGGAGAAGCGTTCAGGGTCTGGCTCTCGGCCAACCTCGCACTCGAGCATGCAGCCGTCCTGCTGGGAGACCCCACGCTGAGGCCTCACGGCAACGGACAGGCGTCAGCAGTGCCGCAGGGCTCCCATCCTGCTCTCCTCGACGGCTGGCGGCTCAGGCAGATAACGGACGGGCTCCATTCGGAAGGGGACCTGTCGGTCTGCCGCGAGCCCGTATCGGGCGAGCTGATCGCGACCTTCGGCTCCTCGGATCCGGTCAGGGCCAACATCATGGCTACCGTGTCCGAGGGGGACACCTGGATGAGCCCTGTTCAGATATGCGAGCACGAATACTGGGACTGGCATCCTGCGATAGGCGCGGACGGCTCGGGAAATGCCTTCCTGGCCTGGCACAGCATGCACGACGACATCGAGACCTACGACATCTACGTCTCGACCTGGAACGGGTCCTCGTGGTCCGCCGAGACGCGGCTCACCGAGACGCCCGCGTTCGAGACGGGCACGGCGGTCGCCGGCCGTCCGGGGCGTTGCTGGGTGGTCTGGCAGCAGTGGGACGCGGGGGATACGGACATCAGCGGGAGGATGTGGACGGGCTCGGCGTGGACTACAACCACCGACCTCGCCGCGACAGACTATTTCGAGAGGTCCCCCTCCATCGCCTCATCATCCTCGGGGTTCGGACTGGCATATCAGGCCTGGCGTTCCGGAGCGCTCGCCATCTGCTTCCGTGACGCTCCCGACTCCGGGCCGTTCGGGCCGGAGACGGTCATCTCGCTTCCCGGCCCCGACTGCAGGGAGCCTTCGATCGCGGGCGATCCCGGCGCCCAGGGATATCTGGCGGCATGGGAATGCGACGGGGAGATCCTCGCGAGCCGACGGGACGGAGGCGCATGGTCTGCTCCCGTGACGCTGTCCTCGAGCGGTTCCGCGTCCAGACCCTGCACGGCCGTGCTCGCAGGGGCCAGGCCCGCAGTATGCTGGATCGAACAGGGTGGACAGGTCTGGGTTTCCTTCTACGACGGATCGGCCTGGACGGCACCCGGTCCCGTCGCCGCCCCGGGCGCCGTGGAATCGGTAGCCGCGTCCTACAAGACACCCGACCTCCTGGAGATATTGTTCGGTGCCAGGGGCGGGGACCTGCACTGGGACATCTGGGTTGCCGACGGCGATCCGCTGGGATTCGCCGAGGATCCGTCGGGACAGCCGCAGACGGAGTTGAGACTCCTGGCCAACCCGTCGGCCCGACCCGTCGCCTTCCTGGTCTCGGGAGGCTCCGCCTCGATAGATGTCTTCGATCTTTCGGGACGCAGGGTCGCTGCCGTCCAGGCTGCTCAGGGAACGGTCTCCTGGGACGGATGTTCGTCGGAAGGCGAACCCCTGCCGGCGGGCGCCTATTTGGTTAGAGCGTGCTTCAGTGGTTCGGAGTCGGTCTGCCGGCTCGTACTGCTCCCCTAGAGCCCTATCAGGGCGGGGAGCTCGGACAGGCACGAGATGACTCGCACCGCGGACGGATCGGCGATCTCCTCCCGTTCCGCGGCCCAGAGCCTGTCCCTGGCGAGCAGGATAGCTCCGGCTCCCGCCGCCAGCGCGGGGTTGATGTCGGAGCGCGGGCTGTTGCCGATGCACAGGGCGCATGATGGCTCGACGCCGTACGTTCCGAGAAGACCCGCAAGGGCTGCCGGGGTCTTCCTCTCGACCACCTCGCAGGCTTCCACGAGCGGTGAGAGCCCGGAGCGGTCGAACTTGCTCATCTGGTGGTCGGAGCGTCCCATGGTGTACACCACGGCCCTGATGCCTGCTGCACGGATCCTGTCGAGCGCAGGCCGGGTACCCGGGAAAAGGATCACAGGATGGTTGAGGAGGCAGAGAGAGATCTCCTCGAATCCTCTCCGGAGGCTGGATGACGACCCGGGAAGAAGCTCCGACATCACGGAGGCGAGCGTGTCCAGATACGGCCTCACCCCGAAGCCGGTGACATCCAGGCGTTCGATGTCGCGCCTGTGGACCAGGGCGCGAGTTGACTCCCCGTCGAGGCCGGCTGACTCCATGAGCCTGACGAAGTCCTCCTCCGCGCGTTCGAAGAAGAGCGAACTCTCCCACAGGGTGTCGTCGGCATCGATCACCAGGAACGGCAGGCGGCCGACCGCTGGAACAGGTCCGTGTTCTCCCAGGACTCCTCCTTTGAACATGGCGGAATATGGGTGCATTCATCCGATGAGGCACAGGAGCAGGCTGGCTTCCTCGTCGATTCAGCGACTCGATTGCGCGTTAACACAAGGGGGCGTTCAGTGAAACTCCGGACTCCGGGCTGGAAGGCGGCACTGCTCGCGGCAGCCTTCGCTGGTTTCACGACCAGGCTCGTCCACTTCGTCCTCTACCTGTCCGGTCCGCTGTCGAACATCTACTACCAGCCAGTGCTGGGCGCATACAGGTTCGAGACGAGCGCCCTGGAACTGCTTTCCGGGGTTGCTCAGGACGCACCCTATCTCTATGCCAGTCCGATATATACGTATCTCATACTACCGTTCTATGCGCTCGGTGCCGGGAGGCTGCCCCTGCTCGTCGTGCAGGCCCTGGCTGGAGCATCCATACCCGTACTGATAGTCCTTCTCGCCCGCCGACTGGGCTCGGGACCGCTCCAGTCGATTCTGGCAGCCCTTCTCTGGGCCGTCTACGCACCGCCCATCTTCCTCGAACTGACGGTGCTCCCGGCCACGATCGCCGCGTTAACAACAATCCTTGTGCTCCTGCTGACGGTATCGGGAAGAACGAGCTCTGTACTACTGATACTCGCGGGCGCCGGCTGCGGAGTCCTTGCAGGGATAAGGGCGCCGCTGGCGGCTGTCGTGATACCGCTCGTCACAACCCATCTCCTGCGATCCCGGTCGGGGATCGTCATCCGGATCGCGACGGCGGCCGGAGCCATCGCCGCCATGCTGCTGGTCCTGCTTCCGATGGCACTGTATCAGAAGGAACACTTCGCCGGGTTCACCCCCTTCCCGAGCTGCGGAGGCTTCAATCTGGTCCTCGGCCACAGCGACGACGCGTCCGGGTACGGCCCGCCCGCCCCCTCGGTCGGGCTCGTGGAGAGCGCTACCGAGGACATAGGCCAGGTAGCGATGAGGCTCGCGTTCGACAGGGGGGGAGTTCGGGACTTCGCCGGAGCCGACTCATACTGGACCGAAATGGGGTTCAGGCTGATCCTCGACCACCCGGAGCAGGAGGTCGAGCTCACGCTGCGTAAACTCGGCGGTTTCTTCGGGCTGGTCCCGTTCGACGTCTACTACGACCTCTCGAGACTGGACAGGTTCAATCCAGCCCTCAAGCTCTTCGCCCTGCCCAGGTGGGTCCTGATCGGTTTCTTCGCGGCATGCCTGATCCCATTCCTCAGATACGGGAGGAACCGGACCGCGGCTGTCGTCCCTGTGGCGGCCGCGATCGGAACCAGCGTCCTCTTCTTCCACTGCGAGAGATTCGTCATGCCGGCGCTCCCGGTGATGGCCGCCATAGCCGCCTCGGGCCTGACCGCCGTGACGGCGGAGAGGGGGCATGCGGCCGGGCGCCTGCTGATGATTCTGGCCGGCCTCACCCTTCTTGCACCGGGATTCATCCGTCCTGCACCCGTGATCCCGGAGGGCATCTATCTCCAGTCACTGGCGGTGAGGGCGTACAACTCCGGAGACCCGATGCTCGCGTTAACGTTTTACGAGAGGGCTGCGATAGTCGCTCCGGAGGGGAGCGTCACATGGAGGGACTCCCACCTGGCAGCCGCATCACTTGCCGAGAGTATCGGCGACTACGAGAGAGCCCGTGTGCACAGGGCATGCCTGGAGGAGCAGGGTCCGGGGCAGGCGGGCGGCCTGCGTTAACGAACCTGATCTGAACGGGAGGAGCCGGGGGACGCATCCCCCGGCTCCTCCCTGTCCTTTCCCGGCTACTCGAGCTCGAACTCGTAGATCAGCGCCGTCCAGACTCCGACCCGGACCCCGTCATCCCGCTCGGCGGGAGCCCAGCGAGTCATCCTTGCGGAGGCGACCGCCGAGGAGTCCATGCTCTCGAGCCCGGACGACTGCATGATCACGACCTCGGCGGGGATGCCGCTGACGGGTACGAAGACCTGCAGGGTGACCCTTCCCTCGACGCCGGCCTGACGCGCCATCTCGGGATACTCGGCACTGGGCCTGAAAGTGCACCGCGGCGGCAGCGAGTGGGGCACGAAGGTGCCGGGTGCCGGTATGAAGTCGGGATCGGGATGCTCCGTCGCATCGATGAAGTTCGTCTCGATCGTCTCGACTACGTCCAACCCGGTCGTGTCGTCCGACAGCACCATGACCTGGTCGAAGACGTCGGGTACCTCGGCATCGAGTACGGAGTTGATGTCGATCTCGACATCCTCGGGCGGTTCCACATCAGGGATGGCGTATTCGACCACCGCGTCGATACCTTCCATCTCTGCAGTCCCCGTGGGCACGGCCAGCGAGTCCCAGCTCGCCCCGGGCATCAGTTCGAAAGCAGCGACAAGGATCGCCAGGGCGACCAGCACTCCCAGGTCCGCCCGGCTGTCATCATGGTGGGCTATTGCTCTCATCTCTGCACCTCCTCGGCCGTTATACGCCTCTGGAGGCACAGCTATTCCAGGAACGTCAGCTCTTGCGGCCCAGCTTCAGCAGGAGAGTGATCGCGATCGAGTCGAGCGAGACCAGGAGCGCAAGCACCTGGGCGTCTCCATAGGTGTTGTAGCCGAGAGCGAGTCTGAGTACCAGGAAAACGATCGTTCCCATAACTAACCTCCTTCCCACGAGGTATCACAAGATATCCACGCAGCCTTGCATCCGCAACTGTCTCATGGCGAGAAAACACCGTTTGGAGTATGATTTTGCTCTGAACCCTTCCGGCGGACAGCCTGTCCGCCAGAGGACGAGATGACAACGTTTCGCGTAGACGGCCTGCTGGACACTGAAAGCGCGGTTGCGGCCTGCTCGGTTGTCGATTCGGCCGAGCCGGGTTCCGGACCTGTTGTTCTCGATTTGTCAGCCTGCAGGGGCCTCGAAACCGTAGCTCTCGCCAGCCTGCTCCAGTCCGTTGCCAGGGCGGGCAGGCGCGGCGTCGATGTATCCTTCTCCGGTGCGAACGAAACTGTTGCGGAGCGCATCGCAGGCATGCAGGCCACCTCGGCGGGCTACAGGAGGAGACGAGCCCCGGGCGGCTTCAGGTACCGGGTGATCGAAATCGGCGAGAAGGTCGCCGCGATGCTGGACACGGTGCGCGGCCTCTCGGTCTTCGCAGGAGCCACGTTCAAGGCGTTCGGACAGGTCAGGTCGAATCCGAAGCTCCTCAGATGGAAGCAGACCCTCTACTACATGGAGCAGTCAGGGGTCGAGGCGGTCCCCATAATCGCAGCCCTCTGCTGGCTCCTCGGCGTCGTCCTCGGCTTCCAGGCGGGCTACCAGCTCAAGACCTTCGCGGCTGAAGCATTCATGCCCGATGCCGTCGCGTACAGCATCACATGGGAGATCGGCCCACTCCTGGCCGCGGTCATGGTTGCGGGACGCTCGGGTTCGGCATTCGCGGCCGAACTGGGGACGATGAAGGTCCGGCAGGAGATCGACGCACTGACCGTGATGGGCATGGACGTCTGGAGCTACCTGGTGACTCCGAAGATGCTCGCCCTCATGGTCGTGATGCCGTTCCTCGTACTCCTCGCGGATTTCTTCGGGCTGCTCGGCGGGCTCCTGATAGGAGGCTGGTACCTGGATATGCCGGCGCATGTCTACATGTCGCGGCTCGATGCGGTCATGATACCCATGGACATCTACTGGGGGATGCTCAAGAGCGTGATCTATGCAGTGATAATCGCGAACGTCGGATGCTACATGGGCATGAGGGTCAGGGGCGGAGCCGCCGAGGTGGGCCGCGCCACGACCTCGGCCGTGGTTGCGAGCATCTTCCTCGTGATCGTGGCGGACGCGTTCATCTCCCTGGTCTTCATATTCATCAGGCCGTCGGTGTCGGTATGAGCCGCGGGGACGTACTTCTCGAGACCGTCGGGCTCTCGGGCGGGTATGACGAGTACAAGGTGCTGGATGACGTGTCGATGCGCGTCCTCCGAGGCGAGATACTGGTGATAGTCGGACGGAGCGGATGCGGTAAGAGCACGCTCATGAACCACCTCCTGGGGCTGGTGAAGCCCTGGTCAGGCGAGGTGCGCTTCGAAGGCGAAGACATCTGGAGCGGGAGGAGCATCCTCGAAAGGGCCCGGATGAGATGGGGAGTGCTCTTCCAGTCGGGCGCCCTGCTGGGCAGCCTTTCGCTCCTGGAGAACGTCATGCTCCCGCTCGACGAGTTCACCGGTCTCGAGCCGGCCTTCAGGGAGTCGGTGGCCCGGGAGAACCTGAGGATGGTGGGGCTGGAGAAGTTCGCGGACGCTCACCCGCTGGAGGTTTCCGGAGGGATGCAGAAAAGGGCCGGGCTCGCGCGGGCCATGTCCCTGGACCCCGAAGTGCTCTTCTTCGACGAACCGTCTGCCGGTCTCGACCCTGTGACTTCCGCCGGCCTGGACGAACTCATACTGAGGATAAACAGGATATCGGGAACCACCATGGTGATCGTCACGCATGAACTCCCGAGCATATTTGCCATCTCGGACCGGGTTGTTATGCTAGATTCCTCCGTGCTGGGGATAATCGCCGAGGGAACCGCAGCCGAGCTGCGGGATTCCAGGGGAGACCCCAGGGTGGAGGCCTTTTTCGGACGACGCCCCCTGGGCGCCGACGGGGAGCAGGAAGATGTCTCTTGAGGCCAGCAAGTTCAGGCTGGGGCTGTTCTTCTCACTAGGGAGCATCCTTTTCGTCGTTGCGATGATCTGGCTTGCGGGCTGGTTCCGGAGCGAGAAGAGCCTGACATATGCCTGCTACTTCTCGGAGTCCGTCCAGGGCCTCGAGGACGGGAGCACGGTCCGCTACAACGGAGTGCCGGTCGGAGAGGTGACCAGCATCAACGTCGCACCCGACGGGCGCCTCATCGAGGTAGTGATGGAGATAGACGAGAGTTTCGGCATCAGGGGCGACCTCGCCGCCCGTCTGGACCTGATAGGCATCACCGGGCTCAGGGTCGTCAACCTCAGGCGGGTGCTGCCCGAGGACGAGGTGGTGACGATCCTCCCGTTCGAGCCCAGATACAGGACGATCCCGGTGGTCAAATCCTCGATGGAGACTCTGGAACTCGCCCTGGAGAGGCTCGTCGAGATCATGTCCGAGATAGACGCCAAGCAGATGTCCGACCAGGCCATAGAACTCATGGCGAACCTCAACTCCCTGCTCGACAGCGACAGCCTGGACATACTCGTCGCAACCCTGAACAGAGCCGCTGCCCGGATCGACACCCTCGCGGTGGTCTACACCCAACTCGGCAGGGATCTGGACGATGTCGTGGTCGACACGGGCGCGGACCTGCCCGCCCTGACTGCCGACGTACATCTGATGGCGGCCGAGCTGACCGCCCTCATGGCGGCAGTCACGCCGCTCATCGACGGACTGGACGAGGTTGTTTCCGAGAGCAACCTGATGACATCCCAGCTCAGGCTGCTCCTCGAACGGCTGAGGGACAACCCAGCAGACCTCCTTCTCTCCGACCCTGGAGGAGACACGTGGCCTCGATGACAAGGTTCCTTGCAGTCGCGGCGATTCTCCCAGCCTGCTCCTGCATCACGATAAGGCTTGCGGGGGGATCCTCCGAACAGACCGTGTACCAGCTCGACTGCCCGGCTCCGGAGCGTTCCCCGGCACTGGACTGCGCGATCCGGGTGAGGGATTTCTCCTGTTCGTCCGAATACGACAGGACCGGCATGGTTCTCGTCGACAGCTCCGGCATCGTCACCCGCGCCTCCACCCACAGGTGGGCCTCCTCGCCTTCAGTGGCCCTCTCCGACCTGATCACCAGGGATCTCATGAGCGAGGGCTCCTACCTGGTGGTCCTCCGGCGGAGCGTGATGGAAGGCGACGGAGTCATCCTCGAGGGGAGCGTCAGGGAGTTCGGGGCGAGACAGTCGGGGGGCTCGTGGCACGCGGTCATAGACACGGATCTGGTCCTCTTCGACGCCGGGACCGGAGAGGTGCTGGCACAGCGCCGGATCGAGCTCGATATCCCCATGCAGGCCATCGGTTTTGCTGAGCTCTCCCGCTCGATGTCCGAGCTCGCCACGGCCTGGTCGGCTGAAGCGAGAGCCTTCATACGGGTTTCGCTCGAGGCCGGGACATCATGACGGCAGGAGTCTCCCCGGGCGGGTCCGGAGCCTCCGAACCGCACAGCAGCTTCGTCCTGATAGTCCTGGACAGCTGCAGGTGGGACACCTTCGCAGAAGCGCAGCCTGCCGCGATGATGAGCCTCGGAACGCTCGAGAAGAGATACAGCTACGCCTCCTGGACTGCCCCCTCCCATTACAATCTCCTGATGGGGCTGATGCCGCACACGAATCCCAGGGGCATGTTCGCGTCGGACTACTACAGGAGGGATTTCTTCGCCTACAGGGACAGGCTCGGGGGAGACGGGCTCTCCTTCGGGAACCTCGTGCCCGGCCTCTACCTGCCGCCGTTCCTGCACGACACGCTCGGGTACTCCACCTCGGCCCTCGTCTCGCTTCCCGTCCTGAACAGCTTCACCCCCATCAACAGGGGTTTCGACAGGTTCATCCTCATGAAGAAGCACAACGACATGGCCGCGATGCTGGACCTTATACACTTCCCTCCCGGCAGACCCTCCTTCTACATGCTGAACGTGGGCGAGACGCACTATCCCTATGCGCTCCCCGGCGAGCCGGAGGACCTGTGGCCGAGGATCAGCGGGGTCCACGGAATCTTCAAGCACCTGGACGACCATGTCGTCGACGGCCGCCTTGTGGAGCCCGATCCGGACGGTTTCTTCGATTCGGAGACCATGGAGAGGCTCCGGGTCAGACAGGTGGATGCCGTAAGGCATGTCGACGGGGTGTTCCGGAAACTGCGGGAGATGATGCCGCGGGGAACCTGGGTCACGATAACATCCGACCACGGAGAGCTCTTCGGTGAGGACGGATTCTTCGGACACGGACCGGTCTGCCATGAGAAGGTGTTCGAAGTACCGTTCATCGAGGGAAGGATCTGACGGAGGAAGCAAAGTGTCCACAGCAGGAAGCCAGAAGTTCAGGACGGAGACCCGCCGCCTTCTCGATATCGTCGTAAACAGCCTCTATTCCCATCCGGACGTTTTCCTCAGGGAGCTCATCTCGAACGCCTCCGACGCCCTGGACCGACTGCGGTTCGAATCCCTGACCGATCCCGGGATCCTGGAAGGCGACGCCGCACTCACGATCACGCTGATCCCCGATTCGGCGGGGCGCACCCTGACGGTGCGCGACAACGGCGTCGGGATGACACTGGACGAGCTCTCGCGAAACCTCGGGACGATAGCGGGATCCGGGACGAGCCGCTTCATAGAATCCCTCGAGAAGGAGAACGCCCCGGAACTGATAGGACGGTTCGGGGTGGGGTTCTACTCCGCCTTCATGGTCGCAGACAGGGTCGAAGTCCTTTCCTGCAGGGCCGGATCAGGCGGTTCCGGAGCCAGATGGGAGTCCGACGGGAGGGATTCCTATACGGCCGAGCCGGCCGACTACGCCCGGAGGGGTACGGAGGTCGTCCTGCACCTCCGCGCCGGCATGGAGGAATACCTCGACCGCGATCGCCTGGCGACCATGGTCGAGGCCTATTCGGACTACATCCCCTATCCCGTCGTGCTCCAGCCTTCGGAGGGATCCGGAGAGGTCGCTGCGCTGAACTCCATGACCCCTCTCTGGCTGACTCCTGAGAAGGACGTCAGGGAAGGCGGCTACGAGCACTTCTACAGACACCTGAGCGGAGACACCGAGCCCCCGTTCTCCCGCCTGGTCTATCACGGGGAAGGCGCCGTCGAGTTCCATGCCCTGCTCTTCCTCCCTTCGAGAAGACCCTTCGAGGCGCTCATGCCCGAATGGCGTCCGGGCATCGATCTCTATTCGAGAAGGGTTCGAATAGTGGAGGGCTGCCACGACCTGCTGCCGAACTGGCTCAGGTTCGTGCGCGGTGTCGTGGAATCGCCCGACCTCCCCCTGAACATCTCGAGGGAGACGCTCCAGCAGAGCCCGGTCCTTCGAACGATGGGGAAGGCCCTGCTCAGGCGGATAATCGACTGGCTCTCGGGGCTCGCATCCTCGGACGCGGAGGGGTATGCACGCTTCTTCGGCGAATTCGGAGACATGCTGAAGGAAGGGCTGCTATCCGAGAGGGACAGCCGCGACGAGATCGCCCGGCTTGTACTCGCCTGGACGACGGCTGATGCAGAGAAGCCGGTCCTTCTTTCGGAGTTCGCATCCGGCAGGCCGGAGGACGCGCCTCTCTTCTATGTCACGGGTTCGGACAGGAAGACCATGGCCGCCTCCCCGCATCTCGAGACCGTGAGGAGATCGGGTTCCGAGGTCATCCTCTTCGACAGCCCCGTCGACGAGCTCATCGTGCCGGCCCTCAGCGGCGCGATAGGGAGGAAGCTGATCCCCCTCGACCGCGAGGAGCTAGAGAGCGAACTGACGGAGTCCGGCAGGAAGAGACGCGACGAGGCGTCTGCCGAACTCTCCGGACTGCTCGAGTACATGCGTGGGATACTGGGTGCGAAGGTGCGGGATGTCCGTATCTCGACCAGGCTCGCGGAGAGCCCCTGCATAGTCGTCCCCGACAGGAACGACCCTGGCGGGGCCTACAGGAGCTTCATGAAGGCCATGAGGCACGAGGTCGCCGATCTTCCGGGGGTTCTCGAGATCAACCCCGATCACAGGATCACCGGGTACATGCGGAACCTGTTCGAGACTGCCCGATCCGACGGTCGGCTCTCGCGGTGCGTCAGGCTGGTCCATCAGATGGGGCTCGTGCTGGCCGGATCGGCGCCTACGGAACCATCAGCATTCACTGCCGACATCATGGAGGCGGTCCTGCCGCCGGAAGGGGACTGAAGACCTCCCGAAAGAATACTTGCAGCAATGGTCGGCTGACCGGGCGCCCGCAGACCCCCCTCGGGTCTCCGGGGTTCCGGAAGGGTTATCAGGAAGGGAGCGGCTATGGAGCTGCTTGAGAGGATGAAGGCCGGCCTGGCCGGCAACATCGCCAGGATGAGAACGGAAGGCGCCGAATACTCGGATGCCCGCTTCTTCGAGGACGACAGGTCGGAGAACCTGGTTCTCTACGACGGCAATCTCGAGGGAAACGACACGACCTTCCAGAGCGGAACGGGCGTGCGGGTCCTCTGGGGAGGCGCATGGGGCTTCTCGGCCTCCAGCGATCCCGCGATGCTCGATGCCTGCTTCGATCAGGCCCTCGCGAACGCCAGGACCGCCTCCCGGCTGGTGAACGTGCCCCTCAGGATGGGGAAGGCCGACGCGGTCAGGGGGACCTATGTCTCTCCGGTCGAGACCGATCCTTTCGGAATGCCCCTCGAGGACAAGCTCGACTTCCTCGTGCGGATCGACTCCGAGCTGAAGGAGGACTGGATAGCTCGCAGGATCATCTCCGCGGGCTTCACGCGCAGGCATGTGCTGTTCATGAACAGCGACGGATCCGAGATCACGAAACGCACCTCGAACGTGTTCGCGGAAATGACCGTGATGGCTCTGGATGTGGACGGGCAGATGCAGAGGCGCTCCATGACCCTGTTCACGTCAGGACGGGGGTCGAGAGGCTGGGAGATGCTGTGCTGTCCGGAGCTGTTCGGGGCGCACACGGACCGGATCAAGTCGGAGCTGTCCTCCCTGCTTTCGGCGGACTGTCTCGAGTACGGGAGACGCTCCGTCATCCTCCTGCCCGGCCAGGGACACCTCCAGGTCCACGAGACCATCGGGCATCCCCTGGAGCTGGACAGGATCCTGGGGTACGAGCTCTCCTTCGCCGGAGGCTCCTTCGTCACGCTCGACTCGATAGGGAAGCTCAGGTACGGAAGCGAGAAGCTGTCCGTCAGCTCGTTCGGAGGCATCGTGAACTCCCCGGGCTCGTTCGGCTACGACGACGACGGCACCCCTGAGAAGGACTACCTGCTCATCGACAAGGGGCTCCTCGTCAGTGTCCTCTCTTCGCGCGCGATGGTGAACGAGGCCAACGACAGGGCCGGACGGCAGGTCTTCCCCGAGAGCGGTGGAGCTGCGAGGGCGACGGCGTTCTACAGGGCCCCCATCGACAGGATGACCAACGTGAACATCCTGCCGGGCACCGACGGGTCCCTCGAGGATATCGTCGCATCGACCGCCGACGGGATCGTCCTCGACAACCCGACTTCCTGGTCGATCGGGTCCAACCGCGAGCATTTCCACTTCGGATGCGAGATCGCATGGGAGGTCAAGGACGGCAGGAGGACGAGAATCCTACGGAATCCCACGTACCAGGGGCACACGCTCGAGTTCTACAACTCGCTGAGCGCTGTGGGGGACGAGACCACATGGGTCGTCTGCCAGGTCGACAACTGCGGCAAGGGCGAGCCCAACCAGGTGATGCAGATCGGACACGGCGTCCCGGTCGTACGGTTCGACGACGTCATCACCGGAGAGAGGAGCTAGAGATGCTGGAGAGCAAAACCAGGGAACTCCTCCTCGAGGCGCGCGATCGCGCTGCGGCCGCCGGACTGGGCGCGACGCTGGTCCTCCATCGCGAGAAGAGCCACCTGATGAGGATCGGCAACAACAGCGTCTCTCTGAACACAAGCGAGTCGCTCACCAGGCTGGATGTGAGAGTGCTGGTCGGTAGACGCGAGGGAACCCACACCAGCCTCGGGCATGTCACCGGTGCCGACTTCGTGGGCGAGGCCGTCTCGATTGCAGCGCAGAAGGCCCGGGTTGCCGTACCCAAGGACTACGATCCGATCCTCGAGTGCGTCGAGGAGAACGTCGACGAGAGCGCCCAGCACGATCCGTCCCTGACCGCGATGGACCCATCCGTGAAGGCAGGAGTCTACGCCGAGATAATCGGAACGCTCGGGAAGGGCTACAACTTCTCCGGCTCCTGGTCCAGCGGCGAGACGGAGATCTATCTCATCTCGACCGCCGGCTCCAGGGAGGCTTACCACATAGGGACGGACCAGGCATTCACGGTCGTCCTCAAGCACCCTGCGAAGAAATGGGAGCTCCAGCACGAACAGACCGGCTGGAGGGCGGGCGGCGTAACCGCCGGGGCCACCATCTCGGCTTTCGGTTCACTGCTCCCCGTCTACGAGAGCAGGGGCGGAGTGAAGAACGAGCCTGGCGACTACACCCTTCTCCTCGGGCCGGCCGCCGTGGCCGAACTGATGCTTTACGCCCTCTGGACCGGAGCTTCGGGCAGGCTGTACGAGGAGGAGATGGGCTGGACAACAGGCATGAAGCCTGGTGACATGCTCTTCTCCGAGAAGATCTCCGTCGTCGACGATCCGACGAATGATCTTACCTACAGGTTCGGTTTCGACATGGCCGGAATGCGGCGCAGACCCTACCCGGTCATCGACCGCGGAAGGCTTGCCGGGCTGATGTACGATCTCGGGACGGCCGCCAGGTACGGACGTGCGCAGACCGGTCACTCGCTGGATTCGACAAGCCTCTCGATCGCCACCGGAGACGGGCCTCGGGATCCGATGGCCGCTGTTTCCGGGCTGGGGAGGGTCCTCGTCATCCCCGCCCTCCACTACATGAATCTGCCGAACATGAGCAAGGGGATAGTCACGGGCAGTTCCAGGTTCTGTGCAACGACGGCCTCGGGCGGTGTCGTCACGGCACCGATCTTCTCGACGAGGCTCACGGACTCCTTCCGGAACATCTTCGCGAATGTCGCCACGATCTCTCCGGAGGCAGTATCGGTAAACCTCTCGAACACTTATGGGCGGCGCGCTCCCGTCGCGGTGAGCGCCCCCTCCTACATGGTGGTCGAGAAGGTGAAGATGACCGACTGCGCCGACAGCTTCTAGCGAACTCCCACGCGCAGAGACGGGGCGACGGGCTTGTTCCGCCGCCCCCGTCAAACCTGAGGATCGGTTTTAACATTTGGTCCTAGTTATCACTATCACCAGAACGGATGCCCAGAGTTAGGACCAAATGTTAAAACCGATCCTAAGGCTCTGGTCCGGTCCGGTGTCCGGATGGCTGTTACGGATGGAAGCGCAGCTGCGTCTGTAGACTGTATGATACCGTGGATGTCTGGCGCGACTCTATCCGTGACGGGAGCGGACCATGATCACGGCAGTTCTTTTCCTGACCCTTGCCGGGGCAGTTCCGGCTCTCTCGATACCCGCCTCCAGGACCGCCGAACCGCCTGTGATAGACGGCATCCTGGGTGCCGAATGGGACGCGGCATCCGTCATGGACACGGTCATGACCCAGTATGCTCCGGTCAGGGGCGAACCCATGACCGACCGGACCGTGATCCTCTTCCTATACGACGACGACAATCTCTATGTGGGCTTCCGCCTTTTCGACTCCGACCCCGTCGGCATGAACGACGCGCTCTGCCCGCGTGACGACTACAACCCGGGGGAGTGGATCGCTCTCCTGCTTGACACATGGGGTGACGGCAGGCAGGCCTTCAGCTTCGAGGTCAACCTGGCGAACAGCCGGATGGACTCAAGGATCAACTCCCAGGGGGGCTGGGACTACAGCTGGGATGCCGTCTGGTCCAGCGCCACCTCGAGGAACGATTCCGGATGGGCGTGCGAACTCGCCATCCCGATGTCCCAGCTCCGCTTCCCGACGGTGGAGTCGCAGGACTGGACCTTCAACGTACAGAGGATAATCACAAGGGGCACCCAGAATGGGTGGCTCGTCCTTTCAGAAACCACCGACCAGATGGATGTCGACAACTTCGCTTCGTTGACCGGACTGGAGGGGCTCCATGCATCGGTGGGCGTGGAGGCCCGCCCCTACATCGCAGGGAGGGCCGTCAGGCGCAGCGATCTGGATGGAAGCTGGGAGGACGACTTCGACGCCGGCGCCGACCTGAAGATCGGGATCACCAGCAACATCGTGGCCGACCTCACGGTCAACCCCGACTTCGGGCAGGTTGAGGCCGACGAGGACCGGATGAACCTGTCCCACTTCGAGCTGTTCCTGGACGAGAGGCGCCCCTTCTTCCTCGAGGCGGGGGATGTCTTCGACATGCCGTTCAACCTCTTCTACTCCAGGCGGATAGGCACCGTCACCCCGTACGGGGGGGTCATCCCGATCCTAGGGGGCGCCAAGGTCTCCGGCATTCTCGCGCAGGGGCTGTCGTTCGGGTTCCTGGATGCTCTGACTGACCAGGTCACCGAGGAGGGCACGATCACCTCCCCGATGACGAACTTCAGCATTCTCAGGGTGAAGCAGGGATTCGGTCCGCTGAGCTATATCGGCTTCTCGGCAACATCCGTGGACGTGCCCTCGCAGGACAGCCTGGAGTCTTCCACGGCGAGATCCGGGGCGGTCGACGGGTGGCTCAGAGTGGGCGACAACGCCGTTCTCACCGGAGCCGTCGCGAGGACGTGGAATCCCGGGAATGTCTGCGGATCCGCCTATACAGCGGGAGCCGCGATCCAGGGCGAGGACACATTCTGGGAGTTCGATGCGGAGTACGTCGAGGACGACTTCGATGCCAACGCCGCCGGATTCTCGACATCGACGGGAATGTGGGACGCCTACAGCCACCTGATGCAGAACATCGACTTCGGAGGGCCTTTCCGTTCCGGGATGGCCGGGATCTTCGCGAACTACTCGGCCGACCTCGACGGGACGGTGAGCGGCAGGGGCGTGAACGCCTGGGTCGAGATGCCCTTCCGCGACGGAGGCTCGATCAACCCCGGGATCTCCTGGAGCGGGTCGGGTTTCGACCGCTGGGAGGGGCCGGAGGGCACATGGTATCCGCAGGCCTGGAGCGGGAGCTTCGGGGCCGGTACGAGCTGGTACGCCCCGGTGCGCATCGGCGCGGAAGTCGAGGGTGGTGAGCACTTCCAGGAGGGCACGTTCGAGTCCTACGAGGTGGATCTCACCCTGAGACCCGGAACCTCCGCATCGATAGACCTCGAGGCAGGCACTTTCCGGACTTTCAACTCACGCTGCTACAACTGGGAGGCCGAGGCCTGGGATTCCCGGAACACGGAATGGCGGGATCTCGTGGCGAGGCTGAACTGGATGTTCGGTCCGGACGCCAGCATGCGGGTGTTCTCGCAGTATTCCCGCTTCGAGACCGACTTCGACATGACCGGCTCACAGCCCGGCGAGGAAGTCACCTTCAACGCCCTGTACAGCCTCGAGTACAGACCGGGCAGCATGCTCTACCTGCTGGGCGAGCTGCTCTCGGAGCGCGGCGGCGAGGGCGCGTGGAGCAAGGCCTTGCCGGGGTTCTTCGTGAAGATGACCTGGTTCGAGGCGTTCTGATAACTGATCCGGAAGGATCCGGAGCCGGTCCGGGAGGGTCCGCGGGCAGACCTCACCCGATCGACGAGATCTGCTTCTCGACCATCGACTTGAGCTCGATGAAAGTGAAGGATTCGGCATCGACCCTGCAATGCTGCCTCAACACCCTGTTGATGAAGTAGACCAGTTCCTGGTGCCAGGCGGATTCGTCCACGACGCCATAGGCATTCGATGACATGAGTTCGATACGCTTCTGAGCAAGAGTTCCGACATGGAGCGAGATGAATCCGCGGATCTCGGCCGTTTTCTCCTCCTTCCACTCGGAAGCCATGCGGCTCAGAACCTCGGTCTTCCTGCTCCTGTCGCGGGCGGCCATGATCATCAGCACGATCGCTGCGGCAAGGAAGAAACCGCCCGATGCGGCGGCCACCCCGGCGAAGCCGCGTGAACGGCCGATCTCCCCGTCTGCGGCGACGGCGTTCTCGATCGCGTTCTCGTTCCTCCACCCTGCAACTGTGAATGATGTCTCTATTGCTGTCTCGGCCCTGTCCGCCCTGTCTGAGAAGAGTAACGCGAGGATCAGGGACGTCGCGGCGACCGCCAGCGATGCAGCAGTGGACACCCTCAGCCAGAGAGGCATCCCCGGAGTCAGCCTCCCGTTCCTGGAAGGGATTCCCTCCTGCATTTCACCTCCCGTACCAGGCCCCGGTGTTCCCGGGAGCCCTATCCGTCAGTCCTGGGTTGCCCGTCCGCTTGCGAGCCCTCTCACGACCATGGCTGCCTTGTGCACGGCCAGGCCGGGGTTCGACACCAGGTCCTGCGCCCAGTTCTGGATGTTCCGGAAGCTCGTGATCTTCCGCCAGTTCCGGTAACGCTCGATCTTGTGCTTCCAGCCGACCACCCCGTCGATGGTCATGTAGGGAAGCCTCATGTTCATTATCTCGTTCGCCCTGTTGCGCGCAGGATCCAGCAGCTCGGGATTGGTGTCGTTCGCGAGGTACCCGTTCTCCATCGCCCAGGTGTGGATGTACCGGCCGGGTATTGCCGTCGAGAAGTAGACTATCACGTCGTCGGGCTTCAGCCTCTTCAGGAGCCTGTAGGTGAGCTCGATGTCCTCGTCGGTCTCCATGGGGAAGCCGATCATGAGGTTCGCGGTCGCCTCCACGCGGAACTCGTGGCACCACCGGAAGGCCAGGACCGCCTGCTCGGGGGTCGTTCCCTTGTCATAGAAGGCCAGGATCTTCGGGCTTCCGCTCTCGATCCCGAAACTGATGCAGTGGCATCCGCTCTCCGACATCACGCGGACCTTGTCCCTCGTGACCGTGTCCACGCGGCTGTTGCAGTGCCACTTGAGGGTGATCCCCGCCTCCCTGAGCCCGTCCCTGAACTGCTCGAACCACGACGTCGGATGCATCGTGATCGTGTCATCCTTGAAGAAGATGCGGAGATGCTTCTGGTTCCTCAGTCGCGAGAGTTCGATTATCTCGTCCACCACGTTCCGCGCGCCCCGGAGCCTGATGCCGCCGCCGAAGATCAGGTCCGTGCTCGGCTTGCAGTAGGTGCAGCGGAAGGGGCAGCCCCTCGTCGTGACCATCCCGTACTCGGCGAGGCCGTGCGCGAAATAGGCATCGTAGTCTACGAGGTCCCTCGCAGGGAAGGGTATGGAGTCCAGGTCGTGGATCACCGGCCTGCGGGGGTTCTGCACGAAAGCGCCTTCGGGCGAGAGGTAGGAGACGTTGCGGAGGGATTTCGGATCGCCCCCCGAGGAGAAGGTGTCGACAACCTCGAGCAGGGCCTCCTCGGCCTCACCCTCCACGACGATGTCCGCTCCCGTCTCCCTCAGTGTGTTCTCCGGGAAGATGCTCGGGTAGGCGCCTCCTTCGATCAGCAGCGCTCCGGGGTTCACGGAGCGGATGTGCCTGGAGACCATCGCAGCCCTGCCGAGCTTCGCCGCGGCGGAGACCGCCACCCCGACCACGTCCGCGTCACGGATCATGTGGTCGAGCTCGGATATCTCCCCGCAGAAGGAGTAGTCGACGTACCGGACTTCGTGCCCCGCGCCGCGCAGGACAGAAGCGAGGATGAGCTGGCCGACGGGCTCGGCAAGGCCGTTGTACTCGATCCACTGGAAGCGCGGGTACACCAGGGCGACTTTCATACGCACCTTTCCTCGTGGGCTCGTGTATGCCTAATATAGCGTCCGGAGGATCACGACGGAGACCGGTCCTGTCCTTTCAGGACGGGGAGGGGGCCTGTGGATAGATTCGATGCCCTGATCTGCGGTGGAGGCCCTGCAGGCGCCTGCGCCGCCTGGAAGCTCGCCGCCGGGGGTGCGAGATGCCTGGTCCTGGAAGGGCATCCCTCCCGGAGGAAGGTCTGCGGGGGTGCCCTGAGCGCCCGTGCGAAAGAGATGCTGACGGGATCCGGGATGCTCTCGACGGACGATATTCTGTCCCTCTCCCTCCGGGAGCAGGATTCGATGGCCTGCTGCCACGGGTTCGAGCAGCTGCGCCTCTACAGGTCGCCGTCCGGAACGGTGACGATGATCGACCGGGGGGACCTGGACGGCCTGCTCCTCCAGAAGGCCGTCTCGGCGGGCGCCGAGCTCCTGGCCGGGGATCCGGTCGAGAGTGCGTGCCGCTCCGGTGCTGGAGTGAGAACTCGCAGCGGGAGGGTCTTCGAAGCCCGGATGACAATCGCAGCGGACGGAGCCGCGGGGCCGGTCGGGATGTCCTTCCGGACCCGGCGGCGGAGGCATCCCCGGGGGATGGGCATGGAGTACTTCATCCCGATGACACGGGGATTCCCGGGCCACATCCAGATACATTTCGGTCTCGTGCCCTACGGATATGCCTGGGTCTTTCCGAGGAGGAGCGATGCATGCGTCGGGATCGGCTGCCTCGGCGGCGGCCGGTCCGCCCCGGAGCTGCTGGCATGCCTGGACGGCCTCGTCGACCGCCTCGGTCTGGAGCATCCGGTTCCCCGCATCCCCGAGGCCGCACCGATACCCGTGGGACCTCCCGACGGCAATCTCGGCTCGGGGCGCGTGATACTCGCCGGCGACGCCGCCGGGCTGGTCGACCAGCTCACGGGCGAGGGGCTGAGCCATGCCGTCGAGAGCGGACTGCTCGCAGCAGGAGCCATGCTCGGGGGATGGGACAGGAGGCGGCTGGTGGACGTTGCCGGTCGGGGATGCCTACGCGTGGTCCGGCAGTCCCGTCTGGCCAGGCACCTGGTCTTCCATCCCGCGCTCAGGGACCGCGCGATGCGCGGGCTGAGGGAGAAGGACAAGTTCTTCGCAGGGTACTGGAAGCTGATCTCGGGCACGTCCGACTACAGGAGCATGCTCGTGGAGTTCGTCAGGAATTCCTGAGGGATCCCATCGCAGCCTGTATCCTGTCGGCTATCTGCTCCGGAAGCAGCCTCTGGTGCATGTAGAGGTCCCCGGGATCGCCTGACAGGCCGTATCCGTCCACACCGAGCCTGAGAAGGGGAGGGGCTCCTCCGCTCCGGGACATCGCCGTTGCGAGACGGCTCCCGAGCCCCGTCTCGGCGTCGTGGTCCTCGTACGAGGCGATCAGGCGGAAGGCAGCCAGACTCTTCAGGAGTGACGGGGACAGGCACATCGGGCAGCTCACGCCGAAGACCGCCGTCGAGATGCCGCGTCCATCGAGGATCTCCGCGGCCTCCAGAGCGCGGGGGCACATCGCTCCCATCGCCGCGACCGCCACGTCCGTCCCGTCCCTCAGCGTATCGTGCCTCCCGTAGACGAATCTGTAGCCCTCTCCGTAGAAGGGCCGTCCGTCCGCAGCCGTGACGACGGGGGTTTTGGACCTCCCCATCGCGATGAAGAAATTCCCGGGGTGCGTTGCCGCGTAGCGGACCGCCCTGTCGGTCTGGTTCGGATCGGCCGGGACGATGACGGAGCAGTTGCGGAGGTTCCCCATCAGGGCGAGGTACTTGATGCAGTGATGAGTCTTGCCGTCGGGTCCCACGTCCAGTCCGCAGTGGGTCGCGACGACCTTGAGGTTCGTCATGTTGATGTCGTTGAGCCTGTGCTGGTTGAAGGTCTCGTCCACAGCGAAGACCCCGAAGTCCGCCCAGAACACGACCTTGTCGGCCAGCGAGGCGGCTCCTGCAGCAGTGGCCGTATGGTGCTCCATAATTCCCGACTGGACGAAGTGATCAGGGTAGGCTTT
The DNA here is from genome assembly GCA_963718745.1 of Candidatus Fermentibacterota bacterium. Classification (GTDB taxonomy): domain Bacteria; phylum Fermentibacterota; class Fermentibacteria; order Fermentibacterales; family Fermentibacteraceae; genus Fermentibacter. The sequence continues at coordinate 2,223,215 of OY970370.1, forward strand.
TGCGAAGGAGTCGGTCTTGACCGATCCGGCCAGGTCGCAGTCGAAAACAAGGGGCAGCCTGTCCCCGTTGATCGACGCCAGGTCCAGCAGGGCGCGGCCGAAGGCGCTGCGATTGTCGCCGGAGTGGTCCGGGGGGTAGTTCTGAGGGTTCCCGGCGTGGTCGAGGATGGCGCCCGAGCACGGGACGGGGAAGGAGAAGCACTTTGCGCCGCGGCTGCGCCTGGATTCCGCGATCTCCGCCAGGTCGTCCTCGATGCCGAGTTCCGCAAGAGCACGGGAGGCCTCGGCGGTCGAGAGCGCCCTGCCGTGGAACTGCGCGTCGTTCTCCATGAAGGAGACACCCCTGCCCATGACGGTCCGTGCCAGGACGACCCTGGGTCCGTTCGAGCCGGCCGAAGGCCGGAGGACGCGGTACAGCGCTGCGAGGTCATGCCCGTCCGCATGCACGACCTCCCACCCGTCCGAGGCGTACTCGGCGGCGAGATCAACCGGCATGACATCGGACGTCCTGCCAGATATCTGCAGGCCGTTCAGGTCCACGACCACCGTTATCGACGACAGCCCCTCCGCCCGGGCGAAACGGCGGGCCTCCACGATCTGACCCTTCTGCTGCTCACCGTCGCCCATCACGACATAGACCCTGTTCCTGCGGCCGGCCAGCCTGTCGGCCAGCGCAAGGCCGCATGCCCCGGAGAGCCCCTGCCCGAGGTTGCCGGTCGTCAGTTCGACACCCGGGACGGAGCGCTCGATGTGCCCTTCGAACGGGCTGCCGGCCAGGCGGAAGGTCCTCACCGCGTCTTCGACCTCGAAGAAGCCGAGCCTTCCGAGCACAGAGTAGACGCCGGGAGAGGTGTGCCCGTGGCTGACTATTATCCTGTCCCGGCCCTTCCTCCAGGGGTCTTCCGGATCGACCGCGGCCTGGCTCCAGAGCAGGGCGAATATCTCGGTGGAGGACATGGAACCGCCGGGATGGCCGCTGCCGGCGACCGTGGTCATCCGGATGATGTCGCCCCTGACCAGCCTGCAGAGGCGGGTCAGCTCATCCAGCACTCCGGAGGGGAGTTCTTCCGGCTGGAAGAGCGTGCGGCCCACACTCACCTTCCCGGCTCCCTTCCCCGGCACTTCGACTCGAGGCTTCCGCGGACCGATTCGAAAACGCCCGAAGATATCGTGCAGGTCTCCTCCAGTATCGCCCGGGCCTCGTCGAAGATGGCTCCCGCCTTCACAGCGTCCTCGAGCCCCGAGATGTTGATGACTACGTTTAGATACGCCCCCTCGGACGCAGCCCTCGCGCAGGAGGCGGCGACCCCGGCATCGGATATCGAAGCAGAAAGGCCCTTTGCTGCGACCTCGGCCGCGAGCCGGGCGATTTCGGGGCACTTCCGGAGCACCGACAGGGGTACTGCGGCGGCGCCCAGGATCGCGTCCTGCACGCCCTCGCCCTTCCGCATCGCGTCCATCATCACGTTGAACGCCGCCGTATCCTCGTCTATGGCCGAGAGGAGTTCGTCCTTCAGCTCCTGGGCACGCGGCGCGAGCCTGTTCATGTCGTCCCAGGAACCGGCGAAATCGCGGCTCCTGACCGTGAGATTGGCCACCATGGCCGACAGGGCGGCGCCGAGGGAGGCTATCAGCGCGGCGACGGACCCTCCTCCGGGAGCAGGCGAATCCGACGAGAGCTCGTCGGCGAAGCTCCTGCATGTCATCCCGGACAGGACCGGCTCTTCCGCCACGAGGTACTCGATTATCTTCGAGGAGGGTTCGAAGGGGGCGACATCCCTCAGCCCCATCGACCTGATGGCGGTCTCGACGAGCCTGCGCTCCGGGAGCCCGGGTGAGACTGCCATCCTCCCGATGCCGCGCATGCCCTCGTTCTGCATCTCCACATAGTAGCGACCGGCCTCGAGCATCGACGAGAGTGGCACGAGCCCGACTATCTCGGAGCCGGTGACCCTGTAGCCGAGCTTCTCGACTTCACGCCGGGTCGTCTCGAACGCGACATGGAGAGGCGTGACTCCGATGTCGGTGAGGTTCATGGTGACCTGCGCGCAGTTGTACTCGGCGATGAACCAGCCCGTGGCCTTGCAGGCCTGCAGGAGGCCCGGAGCCTGTATCTTCTCGCCGTTCGAGTCCCTCACGAACTTCCAGTTCGAGTCCCTCAGCGTCCTCCCGGAGTCGCGGATGGTAAGGGCGACCTCCTTGGCCACGGCGTCGTCGGTCGTGTTCAGGTTCACGTTGTACGCTATCAGGAAGTTCCTGGCGCCGATGACGGTTACGCCCGTCCGGGCCGTTTCCGGAGTCCACTCTCCCGGTCCGGAGTCCGGCTCCCATTCGGGCTTCCCGAGCTTGTCCGGAAGAGCCTCGTACTCGCCCTCCCTGATGTCCGGCAGCTTCTCGCGCGATGGCCTGGAGGCAGCCTTCTCGTATAGATAGACGGGGATCCCGAGCTCCGTCCCCACCCTCTCTCCGAGGCGCCTTGCGAGATCCACGCACTCATCCATGGAGATGCCGGATACGGGCACGAAGGGGCAGACATCCGTGGCGCCCTGGCGCGGGTGGGCACCGGTGTGCACCCTCATGTCGATCAGGGCGGCGGCCTTCTCGATTATCCTGAAAGCAGATTCCAGGACAGCCTCCGGCTCTCCCGCAACGGTGATGACGGTGCGGTTCGTGGCCGCTCCCGGATCGACGTCGAGAACCCTGGCGCCTGCAACGGACGATGCGGCCTTGACAACCGCGTCTATGACATCTCTGTTTCTTCCCTCTGAAATGTTGGGAACGCACTCCACAATCCTGCGGGACATCTGACCCTCCCATCGGGGCTCAGGGAAACGATTCGCGAAGCTAGTCAACACGGGCGGGGGCGTCAACGAAAAGTGATGGAATTCAAGTCGGTAAGAGGGGTGGTGGAAGGGTTTTACGGAGCCCCCTACGACCTTGCGGGCAGGCGTGCGATGCTGGAGGCCGTCTCGGGTCTGCCCGGGACCTCCGCATGGCTCCATGCACCGAAGGACGACCCGTGGCACCGCATCAGCTGGCGCTCCAGAAGGCCGCCCGCCGTCCGCGGAGTGCTTCAGGAGTCCATCCGCTGCGCCGAGGAGTACGGTGTCTCTTGGATCTCGGGCGTCAGCCCCTGGAGGTTCGAGGACGGCGAGGCCGCGATACTCCGCGAGAGGGCGCTCGAAGCCAGGGGTGAAGGTGCCTCCGCTTTCGCAGTGCTTTTCGACGACATCCCCGAACCGCCCTCCTCGGCTCTCGCAGGGAGGCAGATCTCCTTCCTCTCCGCCGCCGTCGACGGGCTGGGGATCCCGGTCGTGACATGCCCCTCCGTCTACTGCGACGAACAGGAGCATCATGCCGGAGGCGCCGGGTACCTGGCCGAGTTCGACAGGCTCCTGCCGTCTGAATGGGCGATGCTCTGGACCGGTCCCGCGGTGATCCCGCGGAAGATGGAACTCGGTGGATCGGTGTCCGGACGCTCCGGCAAGGGCTCTCTCGTGATATGGGACAACCTGCTCGCAGACGACTACTCGCTGCGCAGGATATTCCTCGGCGATCCCTCCGGGAGGACCGTGGAAGGTTGCGGCTACCTGCTCAATCCGTCCTCCAGGATAATACCCGCGCTCCATTCCGCATGGAGGCTGTCGGTCGGGCTCGGAGGCCCCGCGGCGGCACCGGCATGGCTTTCGGGCCTGGAGGGGGGGCTGGCGATCCTGGGGGTTTTCCACGACACTCCATGGGGATGCGGCGAGGGGGTCCGGAACCTGCTGGAAAGCCTTTGCGACGCTCTGGAGAACGGATCCGGCTTCCCGGCGGAGGCCGCGAGGATGCTCGAACAGCTGGAGGATTTCCGCGAGAGACTCGTCTCGACTTGCGGCGGCTTCGACATCCTGCCTCATCTGAACGATGTGACGAGGCTTCTCTGGATCTGGCGCAGGGCTCTCGGATCATCTTCGCCGGCGGAGGAGCTCGGCCGGCTGCTTTTCGACAGGCTTCCCTGGGACCATCCGTTCGCAATCGGAACGGCACGGAGGGCAAGGGCATGAAAGTCATCCTGGCCGGTTTCAACACGGACAGGCAGTTCGGATCCGATACGCCGGAGACCATTTCCGCGGCCTATGCCCGCATCAGCCGCGACCCGCGCCCTGTCTGGGAGCTCAGGGAGGAGGCGGCCAGGGAAGTCGCAGGAGCCCGCAGGTCGAACAGTAAGATCGTGTTCGGCTTCGGGCACTCTTCGGTCGCGGAGCATGCCGTATTCAACCTGGACATTGCGGGGATCTCGCGGTTTGCCGCCGAGGCCCTCCAGTCATTCAGGCTGGCCAGCTTCACGGAGAAATCCCAGCGCTACATCAGGCTGGACAGCGACTGGGTGACCCCGGGCGAGCTCTCCGCACTGGCGGGGAACGCTTTCGACGACTCCTGCCGCGAGCTGTTCGGCATCTACGGGGAGCTCATCGACGTTCTCCTCGCGGAAGGGGTTCCCGGGGAGTCCGCTAAGGAGGACGCCCGCTACGTTCTCCCCCTCTGCGCATCCTGCCAGATGGGCATGACGGCCAATGCCAGGGAGCTGGAGCACATGATGCGCCGTCTCGCAGCCTGGCCGGTCCTGGAGTTGAGGAAGCTGGCCGGGGAGATGGCCGGAGCCGTGGTCCCGGTCGCCCCGTCCCTCTTCAGGCACACCGACCCCGTTCCCGTTGATTCCTTCGCGGCCGGGTGCTCCCTGACTCCGAGGCTGGTCCCCGCCCGGGGTGTCACCTTGCTGGCGGGCGACTCGGACAGGAGGGTCGGGGTGTGCCTCCTCGCAGTGAGGGAGGGCCTTCCGCACACTAAGGCCGCGATCCTCTGGAGGGAGCTTGCTCCCGCGGAGAGGGAGAGTCTCTTCTCGGAAAGTTGCGCGGGTCTGGGTTCGCACGACGCCATGCCCAGGATCTGGGAGACCGCCCGGTTCATTTTCGAGCTGTCGGTCTCCTCCACGGCCTTCGCCCAGCTCAAGAGGCACCGGATGGCCACCATCTCAGCCTCCGCACCCTATGCCGGCTCGGGGCTCGAGATCCCTCCGACCTTCTCCGGAGCACGGGCGAGGAAACTGCTGGCGAAGGCGGGATCGATTTCCGAGAGGTGCTCGGCGACGCTCCCTGATGCTCTCAGGCCGGCCATCCTCCTCAACGCGCACAGGCGTGCCGTGCTGGTCTCGATGAACGCGAGGGAGATGATCCACTTCTCGAGGCTGAGGGAGGACGCCCACGCCCAGTGGGATATCCGCGCAAAGGCCGGGGAGATGCTTGCACTGGCCAGGCGGAGGGCCCCCCTGACACTCGCCATGGCCTGCGGAAAGTCGGACTTCCTGGACTAGCGGTCTATCTGCAGCTCGATGATCCAGGGCACACCGGCCCTGCCGGAGGTGAACGGTGTCAGGCGGAGCATGACCCTGGCCGGAACCTCGTCCACGTCCACCCTGCTGAACCAGCCCAGGATTCCAGAGTAGCCCGAGGTCGCACCGACGGACATCGTGCCGTCGACCGTCGCCGGCCTCCAGGTCAGGCCTCCGTCCAGGCTCAGGGAGGTCTTCATGTCGATGGCGCCGTTCCCCGGGTGGGACAGCTCGTACTGGATCGTCACCCTGCCGTTCTCCGGATCCAGTGTCGCGGATGCCTGGATCACGGAGGGCAGCTCCGTGTTGATGAGGGCGACCGGCGAGACGATCCTGGAGAAGGTGGTGTCCTCGTCTGCCGCGAAGGCCCTGAACTCGATCTCGACCTCCTCCGCGCCGGGGAGGTCGGCTGAAGAGTTCCACTCCAGAGTCGTCTGATAGCTGTCCGGACCTGCCGGTCCGTTGTCCATCACACCGGTTGCAGCGAGCCACGGTTCGGTTCCGAGCGGTCTGTACTGGACTCCCAGGATCAGCGGATCTCTCTCGGCGTCGGCGAGCCTCAGGACCACGGAGACCGTTCCCCTGTGGACGCTCCTGGGTCCGGGGGACTCGATCTCGACACCGGGCGCCTCGTTGTTGTCTACATGGAATGCCGAGGAAGGAACCGGCAGGGTCCCCTCGCCGTCCGGCAAGGCCCTGAACCTCGCAGCTCCGCTATCGACGAAGGGGGCGTCGATCAGGGACTCCCAGACTATCTCGCTGTCGTAGAAACGGGGATCGAACTCCCCTGGCGCAGCGACTGTCGCTCTTCGCCAGGTGACCCCGTCGTCGAGTGAGAACTCGTACGAGACCTGACCCAGGATGTCCTCGATCCCCGGAAGCCTTACGCCGAGCCTCACCCGGCCGGTCACCTCGAAGTCAGGGGCGAGGATCTGGCCTGAATGCGCGCTGGAGCTGTCGGTGCCGAAGCCCTCTATGACCGACCATTCTCCTTCGTCGACATCCCTGGCCCTGAGTCTGAAGGCGATTTCAACGGGATCCCCGTCCTCCGCCGAAGCCTCGGAAGAGTTCCACTCGACAGGCTCCCCATACAGCCACGGGTCGATCTCGAGGGTGCTGCCGGTGAGACGGGCCGGGAGCCAGGTCAGCCCGCCGTCCGTGGAGAACTGCCCCTGGATGCTTATGACGTCGCTCTCGTCGTCCTCTACCGCATAGTTTATCCTGTAGAGGCCTCCTCCGAGCCGTTCGGGGGGGGTGAGATAGAGCCTCGGGGGGGTGTTGTTGTCCACCCTGAATATGGACGAGACCCCGGCTATACCGGGCCCGGAGGCGCACCTTGGCGTTATCCGCAGGCGGACATCAGGCTCGTCCGCGCTCCCCAGGTCGTCCCGGCTCCTCCAGACGAGCCCTCCGGATGTTTCGGAGTAGTTCCGCGTGATCGTCCAGGAGAACCCTGCATCGGTGGAGTACGCGACCTCGAGACCCGTCAGGAGCCCGCCGCTCGAGCAGAACGATACGCTGACGTCGCCGGAGAGCTCGCCCGTCAGCTGGGATATGTTGAGCGTGGGCAGGGCTCCGAGCCCGTAGCTGCCCGAATTCGATTCGTCTGCGAAGATCATCGGCCACGGGCCGGATCTCCCCGACCCGAGCGGGTACGCGGAGATGATGCCGCTCACGCCGACTACAACGAGGTCGGTTATCCCGTTCCCATCGACATCTCCTGCGGCGGGTGCGAAGAGGACGCCCTCCGGGTGGACGAAGCAGCGCTCCTGGAGCAGGCCTCCGTCGGAATCCCAGGAGAGGACCGAGCCGTTGTCGGTGCATGCGAGAACCGTGTTCTGATCCCAGGTGGAGAGCATCAGAGGGCACGTCGGCTTCCCGTCCGCGGGCACGGGCCACCGCCATGTCCCTGCCAGGGAGGCGTCGTAATCTATGAGGTAGACCAGGGAGTTCTCCGTGGCCAGGGAAACCTGCAGCCTCCCGGACGCACAATCGACGATCCCGACGGCAAGGGTTCCCCTTACGGGCCTCGAATCGAGGATGTAGGGCCATCCCTGGAGCCTCGAGCCCCTCAGATTGAGCGCGTGCACGCGCCTGTCACCCGTGGAGAGGATGATGTCCGAGAATCCGTCGGCGTCCAGGTCGGCCGAGACGGGTGCCGATGTGACGGAAAATCCCGTGTTCACAGGCCAGCCCGTCATGAGGGTGCCTGTGATGTCGAACACTGCGAGAGAGGCGCTCGAAAGGGCGCAGATCATCCCGGCACCCTCCCCGCTTCCCAGCGTGACCTGTGTGGGCTGCCACTCGAGCCTGCCTCCCGGCGAGACGGGCCAGCCCGGCAGTGGGAATCCGTCCTCATCGACCAGGTGTATGCCGCCGTCGGTGGTCCCCACAGCGATCTCACGCTCTCCGTCGGAGTCCAGATCGAGGGCGGAGACTCCCGTCACGGGGCTGGATCCCAGATCCACAGGCCAGCCCGCGATCTCGTTCCCCGTGAAGCCGACCATGTGGAGCGAACCACCGTCGTCCACGTAGCACAGCACCGAAGTCCCGTGGACGGAGGAGCGGAACGACGCCGGGCGGAAGCTGACCCCGGCCGAACGGGAGACCGGGAAGCCCGGAAGAGGAGTGCCGGAGCCGTCCCATCCGCCGAGACCCCTGTCGCCCAGGGGTATGAAGACGTTCATGGTCCCCCCGGCATCGGCCAGAAGAGGGGAATCCTTCGGGGGGGCACCTGCTGGAACCTGCCACAGGGGTGCGGGGTTCAATGCAGAGATGAACACCTGCATCGTCAACAGGAGCAAATGCGACCTCCAGGAGAAGGGGCTACACCCGGTGGAAGTTAGCGAATCCGTGATGATCGAGTCAACGACGCCCGGTCTTGCGGTGTCGTTGACCTCCGATGCGGAGAGGACAATACTAATCGTGCCGAAGACGGACACAACCATTACCGGGAGTTACCGGAGGCCTCTGCAATGATGAAGCTCGCAATAACAGCCGTCCTGACCGCAGCCGTGGCCTCGGGCGGATCCCTTCCGTTCAGCCGCTCGGGCGTGCTCGATTCTCCCGACGCCTACATCCTGAGCCATACCGAGATCGAGGCCGGGATCGCCGGATCGGCCTATTCAGTCAGCGATTCGGTCGGCTCCTCCGACAGTGAATTCAAGATCACCGGACACGTCGACGTGGGTCTCTTCAGGTACGGCCAGGTCGGAGTCTCGTGGCTCGCGGACGGCGGGATATCGGGCAGTGTGAAGATAGGGGTGCTAAGCGAAGGCATAAGCGTCCCCGCATTTGCGATAGGGCTCGAGAACATCTCCGGCGAGAAGGACATAGACTGCTTCGAGGGGCTGGACGGCGAACTCTACGGCTACAACCACTCGCAGAACATGTCCGCATACGGAGTCCTGTCCAAGGACCTCGACCCTCTCATCGGCCTGCCCGCCACCGTGAGCCTGGGCATAGGCACGGGGCGTTTCGTGGGAGTCATCGAAAACGGTGCCGCGGGCCTCGGGAGCGATCTGGCCAGCGGCTTCTTCGGTTCGGTCGTATTCAGGGCGTCCGACAACTTCTCGATCGCGGTCGAGGAGGACGGGCGGGATTTCAACATCGGAGCCGCCTATCGCGTCAGCAACCTGTTCACCCTGAACGTAACGTGGGCCGAGTTCGAGATGAGCATGCTGCCCCCGGAGAACGTGGACAGGATGGACGTGATGCAGAACTCCAAGCTCAGCCTGTCCCTCGAAGCGAGGATAGGGCCCCTGCTGGGGGCCCAGCGGCTCGAGCTGGAGCGTGAGCAGATGCGCATCGACAGGGCCAGGCAGAGGCTCCAGGAACTCGAGGACAGGCGCAGGGCTGCCGAGTCCGAACTGCAGAGGCTTCGCGAACTCATCGAAGAAGGCGACTGAAGCCGGGCGGCGGGATGACTACAAGACTGCTGATCCCGATCATTATCCTGGCAACCGGCGCGGCTTTCGCACAGCCCACCGTCGAGGAGGACCTGGAAGTCCTGCTCCAGAGGGCAAGGGCCGAAATCGTGTCGCTCGAGGAGCAGATCGGCAGGGAGGAATCCCGGCTCGGGCGAATCGAATCCGAGCTCGTGGACCTCAGGCGCCAGGCCGCCATAATGAGCACCGCCGAGAGTGCTTTCAGACTCGGAGAGGAGCTCTACCTAGCTGGCTCGATAGTCTGGGCCCGCGACGCCTTCCTCTCGGTCGTCGAGAACTTCGCAGGCAGCGAATACCACACCGAGTCGCTCTTCAGGCTCGAGCTCATCAATTTCGAACTCCAGGAATTCGATGCGGCCCTCATGTACTTCGACTCCCTTCGCGCCCGGTCGCCGGGTTTCCAGCACATGGATCTCGCGGTCATCGCCGCGGCTCTGTCCAACCACAACCAGGGCGGGTTCGACGAGTCCAGGGCACTGCTCTCGCAGATCAACCCGCAGAGCGAATACGCAGCCCTGGCCCAGTACCTTACCGCCGTCGCGTTCGTCGAGCAGGGCAGTCTCTCCGAGGCCAGGACCGAGCTCGAGGAAATCCTCAGCCACTCCAGATCGCGAAGGTCCGAAGCGGCACTTGCCGACAGGGCCGTAATCGCCCTTGCCCAGATCTACGTCGAGGAGGGCAACCTGCAGGGCGCCCACGAGATGTACGACAGGGTGTCCCCCTACAGCCCCTACTACGACGTGGGCATGCTGGGCAAGGTCTGGGTCTTCATGCGGGAGCAGGAATACCAGGAGGCCTACAATCTCGCACAGCGCGTGCTGGGGGAGGTGCCCGCGAGCGAGCTCAGGTCCGAGTTCGAGCTGGCCATGGCCAACTGCGCCCTGGGAGCGGAGGATCTGGACATCGCGATCGCCCGCTACGAGCAGCTTCTCAATACGCACAGGCAGGCCGACACCTCCGACATCCTCGGGGAGTCCGCTTCGTCGGGCGGCCAGTACCAGAGCGAGCGCGAGCGCCTCGAGCGGCTCCGGGCCGGGCTGGCGGAGCTCAAGGAGGAGGCCTATGCCAACGGGGCCTTCGACGTGGTCGCAATGATCGAGGAGGAGGAGGCCGCCCTCCGCAGCATGTTCATAAACATCAGCACCATGGAGGCCTCCCAGGCGTTCCCCGCGGGCGAGATGGACCCGCGTGCGATGAGCAGGGAGCTCAACAGACTCATATCCGACAGCAGGGCTTCTACTGACGCCCTCGCCCTGTCGGTCGAAGAGATTTCCCGTGTTGCCGAGACCTCCGGCACGGAGGCGGAGCGCCGGGAGCTGCAGGCGCTGGAGGGAGAGGTGCAGCGCATCAGGCTGTCCCTCCTCGACCTTGCATCGAAGTTCGACGAAGGGATGACCCAGGAGCATGACTGGGTCCAGGAAACTCAGTACGGGATTGCAATCGCCTATTACATGGAAAGGGAGTTGAAGAGGGACTCGCTGTCCTATCTCGGCTCCTACTACCAGGGTCAGATCCAGCAGGCCTACGCCTCCGGAGACTCCCTGTCAGCGACCGCACTCATAGCCCAGCGACTGAGGGAGACATCTGCGCTGCAGGCGCGCATCGACGCCGCGGCAGCCCATTGCGCCTCGCTCTTCGAGGAGTACATCACGAACTTCCCCGAGAGCCGGTTCTCGGCGGACGTCCTGGTGCGTCTCGCCCAGCTCGAGTACGACCTGGACAACGCGGCCTATCTCGACAGGATCGCCGCGTCCGACCCCTCGGTCGGCTACATCCTGGAGGACTACTCCCGCTCCGTCGACCTGTACGAGCGCGTGCTGACGATGTACCCGGGCAGCGAGGTGGAGGATGTCGCCCTCTATTCGATGGGCTACTGCCTGGACAAGATGGGTGATCCCAGGGGCGCCGTCGCGAGCTACAGGCGGCTGCTGGCGGACCATCCCGGCAGCACTCTCGCCCCCGAAACCTGCGTCAGGGCGGGGGACTTCTATTTCGACTCCTTCGACTTCGACAGCGCGCAGGTCTACTATCTCAAGCTGCTCGACTATCCGGGGGCGGACCCCGACCTGTTCCAGCTCGGGATATACAAGCTCGGGTGGAATCACTACCTGAGGAACCAGTATCTCAGGTCCGCCGCCGTGTTCGCATATCTGATACAGGACAGCCAGCTAATGGACTCCCTGGGGATCACGCGGAGAGGCGGAGCCATGGTCGACGAGGCCATGGAGTACATGGCGCACGACTTCATGGAGCAGACCGAAAGGCCTTCCGTCTCGCTGGCTACAGGGTTCCTGGACTATTTCGGACGCGATTCCGTAGCTTTCACCGTGCTCGCCTTCATGGGCGACCAGTACAGGGGGCAGGGCTACTGGAACGAGGCCATCGACTGCTATCAGGCCCTCCTGCAGAGGTTCCCCGGTTACCGTGAGGCTCCCTACTTCCAGGCCGGCATCGCCGCCTGCTATGACGGACTGGGCAACCAGGCCCTGGCGACCAGCGCGAGGGAGGATCTGGTGGAGAACTACAGCCCCGGCGGGACATGGGCGACCGGACTTGCGGACACCCTTGCGATAGCCGCCGTGGATTCGCTCAGGTCCAGCTCCCTCGAGCAGGCCATCGCCTACTATCATGGTCAGGCGGTCTCCTCATCGGTCGATCCGGTCCTCAAGCAGCAGAACTACGGAGCCCTGGCCGAGAGGATAGAGGCCTACCTCGCCAGCTATCCCGAGAGCAGGCAGAGCTACGATTTCAGGTTCCTGCTCGGGGATTCGTACTATGCGCTGGGCCGTTTCGTGGAAGCCGGAGACACGTATCTGGCGCTTGCCCAGGACAGCTCCTCCCTGCAGAGGCGCGAGGATGCCGCCATCAACGCCTGCGGTTCCTTCTTCTCGGCCTACACGGATCAGACCGGCATCGACAGCGTCCTCACGAGACAGAAGCAGATCGAGGCGACCACCTACTACATGTCCAGCTTCCCGGGTGGCGAGCATGTCGACCAGTTCCTCTTCGCCGCCGCCGCGAACAGCTACAATGCCAGGGACTACGCCCAGGCCAGATCCGTGTATCTGTCCCTCTACAACAGCTATCCCAATTCGGAGTTCGTCGCTCGTTCGGCGCGCTTCATAGCGGCCGCCTACGAAGCCGAGCAGATGTACTCCGAAGCCGAGGAGTGGTACGGGCGCGCCTCGGAAACGGCCTCCAGGACCGGGGAGGACCTCGGCGAGGACGTCGATCTGCTGGCTGCCACGGCCGCCTACAAGGACGCCGCCTCCCTCGCCGAGTCCGAGGATGTGGAGAGCCTGGTCCAGGCTGCCCGCAGGTTCGAGGAATCCGCCCGGGAGCACCCGGAGTCCGCCGTCGCGCCGACCGCGATGTACGACGCGGGGGAGACCTATGCGCGTGCTGGAGCCATCCAGGATGCCATCAGGGTGTTCGACGAGATCTCCAGGCAGTACCCGCAGAGCGAGCTTGCCCCGCAGGGGCTTCTGAGATCCGCCTTCCTCGCCAGGGAGGCCGGCATGCTCATCGAGGCCGCCGACATCTACAGGCGCGCGGCTCAGACCTATCCCGGGGCTCCTGACATGGAGAGCGCGCTCTACAGCGCAGCAATCTCCTACGAGGATGCAGGGAGGATGGACCTCGCCGTCCAGGTGTACGACGACATAATCCTTGCGGGCACCTCCGGACCCGACGTGATGACGCTCGTCTACGGCAAGTACGGCATGTACATGTACGACTCCGGCAACTACGCCACCGCCCGCCAGATGTTCTCGAGCTCGATACAGGTCTACGACCAGTACAGGGAGGGCGACGCCTACTATCCCGCCATGTCCGCCTTCTACCTCGGCGAGATGGCGTACGTCGAATACGACGCGATGACCACGACCGTGGAGACGGCATCGAGCAAGACACAGCTGATGCAGGCGACCGAATCGTGGTATGCCAAGGCGCTCAACTACTTCACGGACGTGTGGTTCATGGCCTCCTGCGTGCGTGCAGGCGAGCTCTACGAGGACTACGCGAACGAGATCGGCTACATGCAGCCCCCGGCGGGACTCGACGAGGCCGGTATGCAGGCCTTCTACGACCAGCTCCTGCCCGTGATGGAAAGCTACGTCCAGAAGGCTCTCCAGGTATACAGGACCGCCGTGGAGAAGGCCATCAACACAGGGATCGACAACGAGTGGGTCGGGAGGGCGGCGGAGCACCTGGAGCTCCTTGCGCCCGGAACCGTCTCCGCGCTCGGGGGGCTGCCGGGGTATGAAGCACTCCCGGCGCCCGAGGCTCAGCCAGACTCCACGATTTCTCCCGACTCCACGGGTTCGCCCGATGCGGGAGCGCAGCCGCTCTCCGGCACTGGACGAAGCACCGGATCGTCCACAGTTTCCCTGCTTGGAATGCAGTAGTGGACACGGACCTTTCCGCGGCCGTCCCGGTGCATGCCGCAGGTCCGCCTGGAGGTTGCCGGAAGATGTCTCCAAATGCCCTGAAAAGGGGCTTGTCCCTCGTTCTTCTGGGGCTCCTCCTCGCGTCCGCCTCGCCTGCAGGGGCGCAGGAGGCAAGGATGGAGGAGGGAAGGCTCATCCTCGAGGAGATCACGATCAAGGGCGAGCTCAGGACGCCCCAGGCGATGTTCCTAATCCTGAAGAGCACTCCGAGCCTGAGCAACGTGCTCCTCGACAGGAGCTTCATCGATGACGTGATAAGGCCCATCTATCCGGGCGCCTTCGCCGACGAGCCGACCTTCGGGGCGAGCCAGAGGATCGCGAACCTCCCCTGGTACCTCAGGTACGGCACGGTGGCAGCCTTCGGGGGCTTCTCGGCGCTGCAGTATTCCCAGGGTGACGATGAGGAGGGCCTGGTATTCGGCGTGATAGCCGGGCTGGGTCTGGCGGGTAATCTGGTTCTGGATCTCGTCGGCATATAGATCAGACAGCTCAGAGAGGAGATCGTTGATGCTTCGTTCACTTCCGACTGTCCTGCTGGCAGTGCTCTGCCTCTCGAGCGGCACGGTTCTCGCTCAGCAGACCGCGACCGTTCCCGACAGCGCGACCGCTGACTCGACCGCGGCGCCGGACTCGGCCCTGGTCGATACCGCGACCACCGCACCGGTCGACACGGCTTTGATCGATACCACTGCAGCAACCGCGGACACGACGGCGGCGGATGAAACGGTGGAAGCCGGTTCTCCCGGCCTGTTCTCCGAGGTAGCCAAGTTCTTCCGCGAAGGCGGCTTCGCGATGTGGCCGATCCTGCTGTTCCTCGCCGCGGGCATGGCCATCTTCGTCGAGAGGTTCATCTTCCTGTTCTTCAAGGCCAACATAAGGCCCGAGGACTTCATGGCCCGCATAGCCGACCTGATCCGCAAGGGCAGCATCGAAGGGGCCATCGCCGCCGCGGCCGAGGAGGACGCCCCTCTCGCCCGTATCATCGAGGCGGCTCTCCGCAACTACAGGGGGACCGAGCGCGACATACAGAACGCCGTGGACGAGATGGCCCTCGCCGAGCTCCCCAGGGTGAGCGCGCGAACCGGATATCTGGCGATGCTCGCCAACGTGTCCACGATGGTGGGGCTGCTGGGAACGATCTTCGGTCTTATCCAGGCCTTCGCCGCCGTGTCCGCGGCAGATCCCGAGGCCAAGGGCCGGATCCTCGCGAGCGGTATCGCCATGGCCATGAACACCACGGCTTTCGGCCTGATCGTCGCTATTCCCCAGCTTATCATGCATTCCTTCCTCACCTCGAAGGCTGACGGAATAGTCGACGACATAGACCGGTACTCCGTGATGGTCATCAACATGCTCGCACAGGCCCGGAAGGAAGGCTGATGGCAAAGGCGGCTAGCGGCAGGAGCAGACGAGTCCACCACTCGGAGTCGCTGGACCTGTTGCCTGTCATGAACCTCTTCTGCTGCATCATCCCGTTCCTCCTGCTCAGCGCGTCCTTCCTCCAGGTGACCATCATCCAGATGGCGCAGACCGAGGGGATAGGCGCCGCCGGGGCCGGCGCGGTGGCGAACCTGGCCAGGTCAGAGGAGGACAGGCTGCAGCCCAAGATCATCATGACCGAAGAGGAGATGTTCATAGGCACGGTCGCCGGAACGGCTCATGTATGCTACTCGTTTACGCAGGTCATCGACGGGGTGGAGGTCCTCACCTACGACTTCGATTCCCTCCGGACGAAGGCGACGGAGGTCCATCGCCTGGTCTCCGAAGCCTACCCCCAGATCCAGTTCCACAAGGTGACCATACTCACGGTCGAGGAGACCAGGTACGACAACATCGTGGCGGCCATCGACGCCTGCGCCGCAGCAGGCTTCGACCAGCCCGGCCTCCAGGTCGCCCCCACCGCCTCGGTGGAACAGGCGACCGACGCCGCGATGGGGAGGTGATCAGGGCATGAGCACTCCGACCAAGCGCCACCTCCCTCTCCTCATCGGCTACAACAAGACCAAGGCGAACGTCAGAGGCAAGAAGAAGGTGGAAGTCCAGCTCACGTCGATGATCGACATGTTCACGATCCTTGTCGTGTTCCTGCTCCAGTCCTTCAGCGCCGACGGGCAGATAGTCACCCTCAGCGACGCACTGACGCTGCCCAAGTCCTCGACGCAGACCCCGATAAACCTCCGGCTCGAGATCCAGGTCACGAACAGCGTCATCGTGGTCGACGGAGATCCGATCGTCGGCGTGGACGCGAATCTCCTGTCGACGGGCAACTCCATCCCGACGCTCGTGACGAGGCTCGAGGACCACATGGAATACAGCCGGCGGCTGCGGGGTACACTTGCCGAGGAGGACACAGACATCAACATCCAGGGCGACGTCGCGGTCCCGGCCATCCTCCTCCAGCGGGTCATGTCCAGCTGTTCGGAAGCGGGGTTCGCGACTCAGAACCTGGAAGTAATCAAGCTGGAGGGAGGCGGAACTGGAGATGAGTGACGGTTCGGCTCCCGAGAAGAAGATCCTGGCGATCGCGGTCCTCCGCGACGGCAAGGTCGTAAACAAGCTCATCCCCGAGAGGGTCCAGATCAGGCTCGGTTCCGGATTCAACAACAACATCGCGATCGAGCACCCCGGCATCCCGGAGAGCTTCGTGTTCATCATGCCCGGTCCCGACAGGGACACCTGGGTCCTCAGGCTGTCCGAGGGGATGCACTCCCTGATCACGTCGGCCGACGGGACCAGGCTGGACTTCGCGGATCTCAAGGACCTCGGGATCTTCCCGCGGGATGACCAGGGCTATTATCTCCTCAACATCAAGCACGGGGACCAGGGTCAGGTCACCATAGGCCCCTATGCGGTGCATTTCGGGTTCATAGCTCCGCCAGAGCGAAAGGAGCCCGAGAAGCCGGCACCGAAGCCCGAGAAGCAGGCCGCCGAGCCCGTCCCGGTCGAGAAGGAGGACCCCAGGGTCCTCAAGATCTCGGTGGAGGCTCACGGGGTCCCGCGGAAGGACGTCTACCCCAACGCCGGGATAA
The DNA here is from genome assembly GCA_963718745.1 of Candidatus Fermentibacterota bacterium. Classification (GTDB taxonomy): domain Bacteria; phylum Fermentibacterota; class Fermentibacteria; order Fermentibacterales; family Fermentibacteraceae; genus Fermentibacter. Next base: position 2,240,010 of record OY970370.1, read on the forward strand.
TGACCGTCGGGGAAGCCGACTACAACACCGTTCCGGTCCGTAATGCCGGCCTTCCCAGGATTCACACCCTGATGGAGCCCCAGGGCAACAAGTACGTCCTCAGGCTGATCCCCCAGATCAAGGGCGGGGTAGAGGTCCGCGGGAGCATAATCCCCTTCGCCACTCTCATCGAGCGCAATCTCATGAAGCAGGAGAAGCCGGGAGATCCGTGGATCTGGGTGATGGACAAGAACGTCTCCGGCGTCATAAGCATCGCCGGTACGGACGTTTTCTTCGGATTCGCCGAACCCCCCAGGGAGACGGTGCCCAAGCCCGCATCCAAACCCGCTGTAATCGAGAAGAAGCCATACGTCCCTTCGAAGTACTCCTGGGAGGAGTTCGCGACCCGTCCGCACGATCCGGTCGCCCTCAAAGGCCAGGGAGCTGAGAAGAACCGGCTTCAGATAGCGATGGGCGTGATCCTGTTCGTCGCCCTCGTGGGCGGCGCCGTGTTCGACCGGCTGATAGTCGTCAACATGGAGAGCAAGCAGGATGTCCTGCGGCGTGCTCCCACAGCCAGGGTGGCGAGCCTCGCCAACCCGCAGCAGACTGCCGTCGAGGGCATAGGCGAGGAGATCATCTCCGAGTCCGACATCGGAGAACAGGTCGGAACCGTGGGCGGTCCCGGAGGCGGGGCGCCCGGCGGGGACAACGACGGACCTGCTGGAGTCGCGGCAGGTGCAGCCGCAGGGCAGAGCGTCCTCCAGAACATCGGATTCGCCGCCTATGGCACGCAGGGCGCGGGCGGCGGCTCGGGATTCATAGGCGACCTCCAGTCAGCGGCGTCTTCCGGCCTGGGGCTGGCATCCGGCCAGTCCGGGGAAGCCCTCATCGCAGGTGCGGGGGGCGGCGGATCTGGCGGCCTGACCGGGCTCGTGCCCGCCGGCGGCGGGGTGGTCCAGACTGCCGAAACAGTGTCGCAGAGCGACATCGAAGCGGTGCACAGAGCGGCCCAGGTCACGTTCTCGGCCACGGGATCGGGCGAAGCGCTCGATCTCGGACAGAGGAACATGACCGACATCCGCGGGCGCATAAACGTCATAAAGATGAGGGTGCAGACGGCCTACGAGAGCCTGCTCAGGTCCAATCCCACCGCTGGCGGCGTGATCTACATCAACTTCTCGATTACTCCGTCCGGTGCGGTTTCGGGCGTGAGCGTTACCGCTCCCGGCGAGCTCTCCTCGCTCCAGCCCACGATCCAGGCGGCCGTGGCGGGGCTGAACTTCGGAGCGGCTGACGGGCAGACGTCGAATCTCGACATCTCCGTGCCATTCAACCTGGTTCCGCCGGAATAAAGCCGAAAGGGGAGCAGGATGAGACATCTCGTGACAGCCATGGTCCTGGCGGCGGTCGTGAGCGCGCAGCAGGCGCCGATAGGACTGCAGGAGATAAGGCCCGCCCTCACGGAGATCCGGGATGTCATCATCGCGGAGTACGGCATTCTGCTCCTGTCCGAGCCCGAGGCCGCAGGCATCATCGAACTGTCGCTGACCGTCGATCCGGGCGGATCGCTGTCCGATGTCGGCATCACATGCGATCCCGTGCTCAAGCCGGTAGCCGATGCCGCCCTGGAAGCAGTCAACGGGCTTTCATTCGGTCCGGGGCTCTTCGCCGAGCCGATCGATATCAGCGTGCCGTTCAGCTGCGTACCGCCTTCCGGGAGCTGATCCTCCCGGTATCATGCTCGAGTGCGGCCCGGCCCCGCCGGGCCGCTTCCTTTCGAAGAGAGCCCGCAGGGGCGGTCGGGCATGATGCGGGAGGATCCCCCCGGCCGGGTCAGACCGGCTTCCTGTCCTGGAGCGCCGACCCGGGGCCGGGCGGGGGTTCCGTCATTGCGTCAAACTGACCACGGCGCATTCCGGCTGCAGGTTCCGGCTCTTCGAACAAAAGCGGGCCGATGCGGCAAGAGCATGTGGTGCAACGCATGGGAAACTGATCCTGCAGATCCGGGAACTCTGGCATGCCGTATGCTTCATTTCGGTGCGAAGTCCCTGATTCGATGCAAATCTCTTTAGAAAGGAGCTGAGAAGCATGTCGAGCACCAAGGTGCGACCCATGTTCGACAGGGTTCTTGTGAAGCGCGAGGAACCCCAGGAAGTATTGAAGGGCGGCATCGTCCTCCCCGATACGGCCAAGGAGAAGCCCCTCGAGGGAACGGTCATCGCGGTAGGAGCAGGCAGGCGGAACGAGGGCGGCGATGCTTTCCTGACCCCCGTAGTGAAGGCCGGCGACCATGTTCTCATAGGCAAGTACTCTGGTACTGAAGTGAAGATCGATGGCGAAGAGTACGTGATCGTCCGCGAGGACGACATCCTCGCCGTCGTAGAAGCATAGGAGGACTGAAACATGGCAGCCAAGCAGCTCAAGTACGATCAGGAAGCCAGACAGGCCATCCTCGCCGGCGTCGAGAAGCTCTCTCGCGCGGTGAAGGTCACCCTCGGCCCGAAGGGCCGCAATGTCGTCCTCGAGAAGAAGTGGGGATCCCCCTCGATAACGAAGGACGGCGTCACCGTCGCCAAGGAGATCGAGCTCCCCGACAAGTTCGAGAACATCGGCGCACAGCTCATCCGCGAGGTAGCCAGCAAGACCAGTGACAACGCCGGTGACGGCACGACCACGGCGACCCTCCTGGCCGAGTGCATCTACCGCGAGGGTCTCAAGAACGTCACGGCCGGCGCGAACCCCATGGCTCTCAAGAGGGGTGTCGACAAGGCCGTCGAGACGGTCATCGCCGAGCTCAAGACCCTTTCCAAGGAAGTCCGCGGCCGCGAGGAGATCCGCCAGGTTGCCTCCATCTCCGCCAACAACGACGAGGAGATCGGCAACATCATCGCCGATGCCATGGAGAAGGTCGGCAAGGACGGCACCATCTCCGTCGAGGAAGCCAAGTCGATGGTCACCACGCTCGACGTCGTAGAGGGCATGCAGTTCGACCGCGGCTATCTCAGCCCCTACTTCGTCACCGACGCAGAGGCCATGGAGTGCGTTCTCGAGGACGTCTACATCCTCATCCACGAGAAGAAGATCTCCAGCATCAAGGACATCCTGCCGATCCTCGAGAAGATCGCCCAGCTCGGCAAGCCGCTCCTCATCATCGCCGAGGACGTCGAGGGCGAGGCCCTGGCAACACTCGTGGTCAACAAGGTCCGCGGCATGCTCCACGTAGCCGCCGTGAAGGCCCCCGGCTACGGCGACCGCCGCAAGGCCATGCTCGAGGACATCGCAGTCCTCACCGGCGGCCGTGCGATCACCGAGGACCTCGGCATAAAGCTCGAGAACCTCTCACTCCAGGATCTCGGCCAGGCCAAGCGGATCAGCATAGACAAGGACAACACCACGATAGTCGAAGGCGCCGGCCAGACAGATGCCATCAAGGGCCGCGTCAACCAGATCCGCAGGCAGATCGAGGACACTACTTCCGACTACGACCGCGAGAAGCTCCAGGAGAGGCTGGCCAAGCTCGCCGGCGGCGTTGCCCGCGTTAACGTGGGAGCAGCCACCGAGACCGAGATGAAGGAGAAGAAGGCCCGCGTCGAGGACGCCCTGCATGCCACGAGGGCAGCTGTCGAGGAAGGCATCGTCCCCGGGGGCGGAGTCGCACTGCTCAGGTGCGAGGGCGCTCTGGACAGGATGACCCTCACGGGCGACGAGAAGACGGGAGCGGAGATAGTCCGCCGCTGTCTGAACGAGCCCCTTCGCCAGCTCGTTGTCAATGCCGGTCTCGAGGGCGCCATCGTCGTCGAGAAGGTACGCTCCCTCGGCGGCAGCCAGGGCATGAACGTCCAGACCAACGAGTACGTCGATATGTTCGAGGCAGGGATCGTCGATCCGACGATGGTCACCCGCACGGCCCTCCAGAACGCTGCGAGCATCGCCGGACTCCTGATCACGACCGAGTGCGTGATCACCGAGATCCCCGAGCCCGAGAAGGCTCCCGCCCCCGGCGGCGGCGGCGGCATGGGGGACATGTACTAGATTCCGAGTTCCGCCAGGCGGACGATGGGTGAGGCCCGGGGAGACCCGGGCCTCACTTTGTCACGGACCTGTAATCCGGTGGCCGCTGCATGCGGCGGGGAACACACGGAACCGTCGAAGCAGCGCTACAGGGCGGCCGGGAAGAAATCGTACGGGACGCTGACCTCCATGGGAGTCTCACGCTGCGAAAGAGGGCCGAACCTGAGCGCGGAGACTGCGTCCCTGATCATCCGGGCAACGGGTTCGAGAGATTCGTCGCATTCCGAAGTCACTCCGCTGACGAAACCGTCCCTCGAGATCGTGAAGGTGACCGTGACCGTGCCGGTGATGAACGAGTCCGCGAACAGTTCCTCATAGACGAGTACGGCGTTCTCACCGATCACGCTGAGCGAATCCTGGATGGCTTCCATGTCGGCCGCGCTCTGGGCGCTGGAAATGCCGAGCAGGAAAAGGCAGAGTACCGTGAATCTCATGGCGCACCCCCCTCTGACCCGGGTGCAAGATGCACTCCAAGTAGTTATATGCTCAGGGCCGGAAGCGCAGGCAATGCCGCCGGTGTCGCAAATCCGGCCGGAACAGCCCATATTCCCGCACATACTGAAACAAAACCGGGAAGGTCGACATGTCCGAAATCGTGATCGGGTGTTCGGGTATGGGGTTCACGGAGGTCCTCGACGCCCTGGACGGCAGGCGGGCCGTACTGGGGGCCGAAGCCCGGGAGGCTGTCGCCAGGTCCCGCGGCGAGATCGAGAGGACCCTCACACTCGGTCGTCCCACCTACGGGGTCAACACCGGATTCGGCAGACTCGCCTCGACGGTGATAGAGGGAGACTCACTCTCGGATCTGCAGAGGAACCTCCTCCTGAGCCACGCATGCGGGACCGGCCCGCTGCTCGAGCCCGGGGTCGTCCGTGTCGCGATGCTCCTCAGGATAGCCTCCCTGGCACGAGGCAGATCCGGGATTGCTCCGCGCACGCTCGACTGCCTCCTGTCGGTCTACAACTGCGGCATCATCCCGGCCATCCCCTCCAGGGGGTCGCTCGGCGCCTCCGGCGACCTCGCCCCCCTTGCGCACATGTGTCTCCCCCTCATCGGAGAAGGGGAATGCATGGCCTCCGATGGGATCGTCTCCGGTTCGGAGGCGCTGCGCTCGGCCGGGATCGAACCGGTCGTGCTCGGAGCCAAGGAGGGGCTTGCTCTGATCAACGGGACGCCGGTCCTGACAGCATTCGCCGCGTGCGCCCTGATCGAGTTCGCACGGCTTGCCGATGCGGCGGACATCGCAGCGGCCATGACCGCCGAAGTCCTTCTGGCGACCACCTCCGCATACGATCCCGGCCTGGTCGCACTCAGGCCGCATCCCGGCGCGGCTGCCTCCGCCGCCAACCTGAGGGCCGCCCTCGAGGGAAGCGCCATCGTGAGATCCCACAGGGACTGCCCCCGCGTACAGGATGCCTATTCGATCCGCTGCACTCCCCAGGTCCACGGTGCCTCTCGCGACGCGGCAGCCTATTCCGCCGGGGCGGTCAGGATCGAACTCTCGTCGGTCACCGACAACCCCCTGATGCTCGAAGACGGCTCGTTCCAGAGCTGCGGCAACTTCCACGGACAGCCCGTTGCGCTTGCGGCGGACCATCTGTGCATAGCCGCATCCGAGTACGGTTCGATCTCCGAGCGCAGGACCGAGAGGCTGCTCAACCCCGATCTCAGCGGTCTGCCTGCATTCCTGGCCGCAAGGCCCGGGCTCGACTCCGGCCTGATGATAGCCCAGTACACGTCGGCGGCTCTGGCTTCCGAGAACAAGATCCTGTGCCACCCCGCGAGCGTGGACAGCATCCCGGTCAGCGGTGCGCAGGAGGATCACGTTTCCATGGGAGCGACTGCCGCGAGGAAGGCCCTCGAGGTCGTCCGGAACGTCCGTTACATCGTCGCCACGGAGCTGTACTGCGCCTGCAGGGCCTACTCGATGCTCGACCGCGCAGGTAGGGGCAGGGGGACGGACGCTGCCTTCGAAGCGGTGCGGGGCGTCTGCTCCGCGGACGGCAGGGACAGGCGGTTCGATGGAGAGATCGCCGGAGTCGACGGACTGATCGCGTCCGGGGTCTTCTCCGGCATCATCTCCGACATCGGCGGTGTATCGTTTTACGAGGCGCTGATGGCCTGAGCCGGGACCGGATCAGGGTTCGACGAAGTGGAACACCCTGGTGTGGTCGAGGATCCATTCGGCCAGGCGGTCGTCCGCCCATCCCTCTGCCATCATCCCCAGGACGGATGCGGTCTCCTCCGCCGTTAGACGGAGCCTGCTGCCGGGTATGTCGACGCATATGCCGACCACGGGCCATCCCGCCAGCACGCTGTCCAGCACGGTGAAGACCACTCCGCCGTAGCGCTTCAGCAGCGTGTCGCCCTCCGCGAGAGAGCCGTCGATGGTTATCACAAGCGCCGTATCCAGGAGATCGACCGATTCCGCAGGCACGCCGATGATCCTGAGGTCGCCCGCCATGTCCGCAGAGGCGTGTGGCGACAGCGCCGGAAGCAGCGCGAGGAAGGCCGGAAGCAGGCAGAAAGTGAGGTGTTTCATATTCGTGGATGAAATAACACCTGCCGGCCCGCCTGAAAAGCCTTGACTGACGCCTTCCGCTCGATCACTATCCCTGCATGGGTATCCTCCTGATTACTCTGTCACTGGTCCAGGGTCCCTCCGGACGGGTCCCCGGGGACCTGCTGCAGCTCGACTCGTGGATGTCCGGGCTGTTCGACAGCTATCTGGAGGCCTTTCCCGAAATCCCGGCGCGACCGGACACCCCCGTGAGGGAATGGCTTCTCGACCTGGCCGGGACCAGGGCCGGGGCCGCGCTGAGGGATGCCCTCCCGCTCCTCGGGCGTACGAGGGACGGCGATTTACGATCGGCTCTCAAGCGTTATCTTTGTGCCTGCAAGACCTACCTCGAGGCTTTCGCGGAGGCAAGGCGCGTCACAGGCGCTCTACCGGCGCCCGACTCGGCTGCATGCTCCAGGGCGGAATCCGGCCTGTTCGAGGCCGATGACGCCTGGCTCCGTTCCGGCCTGTCACTATTCGATCTGCTCGCGGAAGAGGGATGGAGATGAACAGAGACGAAGCAACCTACAGGGTGAGGCTGGGGCACGCCGAGATGCTCAAGGGCGGCGTCATCATGGATGTCGTAACGCCGGAGCATGCCGCGATAGCGCAGGAGGCCGGCGCGGTAGCCGTGATGGCCCTCGAGAGGGTGCCGGCCGACATCAGGGCGGCGGGCGGAGTGGCCCGCATGTCCGATCCGGACGTGATCAGGCGCATCCAGGAGACGGTCACGATCCCCGTGATGGCCAAGTGCCGGATCGGCCACTTCGTGGAGGCTCAGGTTCTGCAGGCCCTCGAGATCGACTTCATCGACGAATCCGAGGTGCTCACCCCGGCGGACGAGAAGAACCACATAGACAAGTGGGCCTTCACGGTGCCGTTCGTATGCGGTGCCACCGACATCGGCGAGGCCCTGCGGAGGATCGGCGAGGGCGCCGCGATGATAAGGACCAAGGGTGAAGCGGGAACCGGGAACATCGTCGAAGCCGTCCGCCACGCAAGATCCGTGAACTCCGAGATCCGGAGGATCAGGACGCTCGGACGCGAGGAACTGATGAGCACGGCCAAGGTGAACGGCGCGCCGGTGGACCTCGTGATCTACGTCAACGAGCACGGGCGCCTGCCTGTCGTCAACTTCGCGGCCGGCGGCATCGCCACGCCGGCCGATGCGGCCCTCATGATGCAGCTCGGCATGGACGGCGTCTTCGTGGGCAGCGGGATTTTCAAGAGCTCGGACCCGGAGCGCAGGGCGAAGGCCATAGTCAAGGCTGTCAGCCAGTACGACAACCCCGGGATAATCGCCGAAGTCTCGGCGGGTCTCGGAGAGGCCATGCCCGGCATCAACGTCACGGACATGCCGGAGGCCGATCGGATGGCCCGCAGGGGCTGGTGAGATGGGTCCGACAGGCGTCCTGGCGCTCCAGGGCGGGGTCCGGGAGCATGTGGAGATGCTCCGCGGAATCGGGACCGCAGTCAGGGAGGTAAGACTCCCGCGCGATCTCGACGGGATCTCCGCACTGATCCTGCCCGGAGGCGAATCCACCACGCTGATCAGGCTCCTGGACACATGGCAGCTGACCGCGGTGATCTGCGATCTAGCCCGGGCCGGCCTTCCGGTCTGGGGGACCTGCGCCGGCGCCATACTCCTCTGCTCCGAGGTCACGGAGAAGGAGCACACCGTGACGCAGCCGTCCCTCGGCCTCGCCAGGGTGGCCGCAGTGCGAAACGCCTTCGGGAGGCAGGTCCATTCGTTCCAGCAGGACCTGGCGGTGGCGGGCCTCGAGAAGCCGTTCCCGGGCACGTTCATCAGGGCCCCGCTGCTTCTGCCCCTCTCGCCGGATGTCGAAGTGCTCGCAGGCGTGCCCGAGGGTGTCGTTTTCGCCCGGGACGGCAATGTCTGGCTCTCCTCCTTCCATCCCGAACTGACCTGTGACGACCGCATCCACAGGCTCTTCCTGGAGTCGGCGGGTGGGTAGCTGGAAGGCCGACGCAAGATGCATCGACTGTTTCCGGAGGGGCCTCGGCTCCTTCATGCGTTCGGGCGGGATGTCCCGCGATGATGCGGACCCCCTCCTGGAGAACTACATGGTGGAGATCGGCAGACTCGTCCTCGCCGGCGAGCCGCCTCCCCTGGCAGGGGCCGGTGCCTACAGGGACCTGCGCGCGAGGCTCCACGGCGCGGACATCTTCCAGGACGTCAAGAAGGCGTTCACCAGGTCCCTCGCTGGAATGCTCCCCGGGCTGCGGAGGGCCGCTTCCGCCTCCGGAACGCCTCTGAGGGATGCCCTGGGGATGGCGACCTGGGGGAACCTGATCGACGTGGCGCAGGACAGACCACTCCCCGATCCCGCGATCATCCCCTCGATGCTCTCAGCGGCTCTTGCCGTGGACCAGCGGGACTCCTTCATCGGGATGCTCGGTACGGAAGGCACGCTGGTGATCCTGGGGGACAACGCGGGGGAGACCGTTCTGGACAGGCTGGTGCTGGAGCTCCTCCCTCCGGGGGTCAGGACGTATTACGCGGTCCGGCCGGAGCCGGTCCTGAACGACGCCACGCGCGAGGATGCGGAGGATGCCGGCATCGATTCCCTCGCGACGATCCTGCACACAGGCATGGATGCTCCAACCGTGACCCTCCGGGAGGCGGGTCCGGAACTTGCCGGGGCACTGGAGCTTGCGGACGTCGTCCTGGCGAAGGGGCAGGGCAACCTCGAAGGGCTCTGCGGGTGCGGGGACGGAAGGCTCTTCCATTCGTTCGTGGTGAAGTGCGGCGTCATCTCGGACCTGACGGGTCTTGCGCAGGGAAGCGCGGTTTTCGTCAACAACCTCGACGTGGCGGGAGGTGTTTCCGAGTGCCCATCTACGAATACCTGTGCGGCAAGTGCAACCTGATCTTCCAGTTCTACATCCGGACGCCCGGGGACGGCGGCGTCCCGGCCTGCCCGAAGTGCGGCGATCCGGGGCTCGAGCGGGTCATGAGCTCGTTCTCGACTACCCGCAGGGCATCGTCTTCCGCGGGAGACATGGACGGTTCCCCGGATCTCGGAGGCCTGGACGAGAGCGATCCGCGTTCCATGGCCAGGGCCATCCGGCACATGGCTGACGACATGGGCGAGGATCTGGGGCCGGAGCTGGACGAGGCGATAACCAGGCTGGAATCGGGTGAGGACCCCGACCAGATCGAGCGCGAACTCGAGGAAACCGGCCTGGGGGACGAGGATGACGGTGCGTCGGGCGGTTTCGCGGGACCCGGGAGGGATCCGGGGCTGTACGAGGGATGAGTGTCAGGGGTTCCGCCGCACGCGGAGCCCTGTAGAAACGGAAGGATCGTGGAGATGCCCAGGCTTTTCAGGACAGACATCGCCGCAGAAGCCGACCTGAGGGTCTTCGTGACAGACGTTCGCACGGATGCAGATCTGGTCTGCTATGTGACCGCCGATGCATGGGAGGCCGACAAGAGCACTGTCTGGTTCTATGCGGACATCCGCGGGGAAGCAGACAAAGTGATCTGTTTCGTCGAGAACCGCTTCGACGCCGATCTGGTGGTCTTCTTCACGGATGTCCAGCCCGACGGCGAATGGCTCGTACAGGAGAAGGCCGGGCTGCTCTAGGCTCCGCTCCGCAAGCGGCGGGACGAACCCGCGGACGCCCCGCGCCGCTTCTAACCTTGATCCGCACCATGCACCGGAGGCACGCCCGGTCAGGCCATGAACTCCCCGATCGCACGTGCGACCTCCTCCTGCTGTTCACCCGTGATCTCGGGGAACATCGGGAGTGTCAGGTTGCATGCACTGTTGTACTCGGCCTCCGGGAAGTCGCCGGCGGAGTACCCCAGACAGGCGTATGCCCTCTGGAGATGCAGCGGATACGGGTAGTGCATCCCCCAGCCTATCCCCTTCGTCGACAGGAAGGCGCCGAGCTCCTTCCTCTTCTCCGTATGCACCGCGTACAGGTGGAATGAGTTTACTACGCCGTCCTCCGGCGAGGGGAGTTCGAGCCGGGTGCCGGACAGGAGATCCGAGTACCTCGAGGCGGCGTCCGCCCGCCTGCGGTTCCAGTCCGGCAGGTACTGGAGCTTCACGCCCAGCACTGCGCCCTGGATGGCCTCCATCCTGTAGTTGTGGCCTATCTGCTCGTAGAAGTACTTCTCACTCGATCCGTGATCCCTGAAGGACCTGAGGCGGGCCGCCAGCTCGTCAGAATCGGTGGTCACCGCTCCGCCTTCGCCCCACGCGCCGAGATTCTTGCCCGGGTAGAAGCTGAAGGCGGCGGCCATGCCGAACGAGCCGGCCATCCTCCCGTGGCGGGAGGCGCCGTGCGCCTGGCAGGCATCCTCGAAGAGAACCAGACCGTACTGCCCGGCGATGCGCTCGAATTCTGCGAGTTCTGCAGGCCTGCCGTACAGGTCTACGGGCAGGATCGCGGAGATGACGGCACCGCTCTTCGGGTCGACAGGACGTCCACTACCCGAATTCTCCGACAGGAAGGCCTCGGTCGCACCGGGGCAGAGGTTCCAGGAACCCCTCGCCACGTCTACGAAGACGGGTACGAGCCCCGCCAGCACGACGCCTTCGGCCGTCGCGGTGAAGGTGTTGGGCGGAAGGATGACTCCGCTGCCCCTGGGGACGCCCGAGGCGGCCAGCATCGCATGGACCGCGTCCGTGCCGCTGGATACCCCTATGCAGTGGCGGACCCCGCAGAAGGCGGCAAAATCCTCCTCGAAAGCCCTGACCTTCGGACCAAGGATGTAGCCAGTGCTTTCGAAAACTTCCGTGACCGCGGCCGTGATCTCGGCTCCTATGGCCGCGTACTGCTGCTTGAGATCGAGGAATGGGACAGGCATCTCGACTCCCGTCGTTTACAGGCCGCGCTGCGGCTCCCTTGTCTTCCAGGCGGTCATCAGCCTCCTGCGGGCGAGCCACCTCCAGGTCAGGGAGAAGAAGCGCGGACTCTCAGGATAATTGTTCAGGTCCATCACCATGTGCAGCAGTAAGCCCGCCGCGATTCCGAGAAGGACTCCGTCATGGACCCAGAGCCCCAGGCCTGCGCTCGCCAGTACGAGCTCGATGTCGTGGAGCACGGGGAAGGTCCAGGCCCTGGGGATCCTTCGCCTGAAGCCGTACCTGTTGCCCAGATCCTCCTCGTTGTGCAGGAGCCCTCTCAACAGGACCGAAGGCTTCGCCGGCAGCCCGGAAGTAAGGTAGAGCTCCACGTGGTCTATGTCGATCAGGCTGCCTGCGAGGAACAGCGCCAGGCCGAAACCCCTGTCCAGCGTCAGCGCGGTCAGCGCTCCAGCCGCGGCGGAAGCGGCGATGTGTACGGACGCCCTCACCGCGGTGCCGATGTTTCGTCAGAGGATGAGAAGGTCATCGTGATCATGCGGATCCGCTCACCTTACCGGGATGTAGTTCCGGTACTCGCCCAGCTTCCTCCCGAGCAGCCGCTCCAGGGCGCTCAGCAGCCTCGTGGCGGGTCTGAGATGCCTGTGGTCCGGAGGTGAATCGGGGTCTGCGAAGTCCTCCGCCCTCCAGTTCTTCGTCCTTATCCGATCAGCCATCACGGCCGGGTGGGTGCCGGTGAAGTGCGGGACCCTGTCCAGGGGGCCGTAGTCCCATGGCTTCGCAGGTTCCGGGTGCCGCCTGTCCACCCAGTCTCTTCCGTGGTGGAGGCTGTCGAGGGCGATCGTCTTCCTCCTCATGACCTCCGGATGCCGCACCCATCCGTAGTGGTAGACGAAGGCTCCCGTATCCGCGGCTCTCAGTTTCATGCCGTCCCTGCGGAAACTCTGTGCGCTCTTCCAGCTCCTGATCCCGGGGATGTTGCGAACGATCCGGATCTCCCGGCTGTACCAGTTGTGGGCCCTCTGCACCCTGCCGTAGTCGCCCCAGAAATGGTTGTAGTGGAAGAGGAGACCCTCCACGTCCTCGCGCGGACCGTACTTCGCCACGGCGTCGAGGATCCTTCCGTAGTCCTGCTCATGGAGGACCTCGTCGGCCTGGAGGTACAGACACCAGGGGGAGGCGCACTGGTCCAGCGCGATGTTCGTCTGGTCGGCGTTCGTGGCGCCGTGGACATATCTGGAGGGATCCCAGGTGGAGCGTATGATCCTGACCCTGGGATCGCCGATGGATTCCACCTGCTCGACGGTGTCGTCCGTGCAGTCGCCTATGTTCACGATGTATTCGTCGACTATGGGGAGAGCGGAGAGGATGGACTCCCTCAGGGGGTAGTCCAGCCTCACTGCGTCGCGCGCGAAAGTGAACCCGGAGATTTTCGTCGTCCCGCCCATGGGAGCTCCCTGTAGATCGTTGCGGCCCGGTCCCGGCACGGGTATTGTCCGGGCAGGATCGGAGGACACAGTGGGATTTTCCGTCGCAATTATAGCTCTCGACGAGGAAAAAGACCTTCCCGGATGCCTTGCCGCCCTCGGTTTCGCGGATGAAATAGTCGTTGTCGATTCCGGCAGCACGGACTCCACGGCCGGGATCGCCGGGCGGGCGGGCGCAAGAGTCTTCCACAACGCATTCGAGTCGTTCTCCCTGCAGAAGCAGTTCGCGTGCGACATGACAACCGGGGACTGGATACTCGTGCTGGATGCGGACGAGAGGCCCGGACCGGGCTTCCGCGAAGCCCTGGACAGGGCGGTGGCTTCGGGGGGATCGGACGCCTTCAGGATTAGGAGGAGGACGAGTTACCTCGGGAGGGTTCTCAGGCACGGCCCCTGGAGGGATGATGCGCCGGTCCGCCTGTTCAGGAGGGGCTGTGCGAGATTCGGCTCGGAGGTCGTCCACGAGCATCTGAAGACGGAAGGAGCCGTTCCCGTCCTGGATGGCTCGTGGATCGAGCACTGGCCCTATGCCTCCATACCCGAGCACATGGAGAAGATGACCCGCTACGCCACGCTCTGGGCATCCCAGGAGAGCGCGGCGGGACGGCGTGCCTCCGCACTCGACATCCTGCTGCGGCCGCAGTGGAGGCTCTTCAGGGGGGTCTTCCTGCAGCTCGGCTTCCTTGACGGGCTGCCCGGCCTCGCGGCATGCGCCAGCTCGGCCATCTACACGTATTGGAAGTACATCGCGCTCTATGAGACCCGGGGGCGGTCGCACCCCGGGTAGAAGCCGCGCCGGGGGTGGCGCGGCGATTCTTCGCTCCGGGTCCCGGCAGGGCGGGAACCGGTGGAAAGGTGGTCGCATTGAAGATCAATCATGCCCGATGGACGGGGATCATTCCGTTCTCCTGCACCATCCTCGCTCTCTCCTCCTGCGGAGGATCCGATCCGACCGGTCCCGGTCCCGACCCGGAGCCCGGCGAGGGCTTCGTGATCGACCACCTGTGCACGGACCTCTCGGAGATACCCGCGGGGTGGATCGATTCGGTCCAGGCGGGGCTGCGTCTGCACTACGCCCATACCTCCCACGGGGGCCAGCTCACGACCGGCCTCGAGCTCCTCGAGGAGGAAAACCCATCGCTGGATGTCGAGATAGGGTACTGCGAGCTCCCGGTGGTCGCGGGCGCCTTCTGCATCTTCGACGGACAGGAGATCGAGTCCTACATCACCCCGGACCTCTACTGGCAGGGCGAGTCGGCGCTCGACCTCACCCGCGACGTGCTGGACGGCAACCCGTCGATCAACGTGTCCATGTGGTCCTGGTGCACCCAGTGCGACTACTTCTCACAGGAGGAGGTCGAGGAGTACCTGGGCGCCATGGCCCAGCTCGAGTCGGAGTATCCCGGCGTCGTGTTCGTCTACATGACCGGCAACGCACAGGCGGAGGGGTCCGAGGGCTACAACAGGAGCCTCCGGAACCAGCAGATAAGGAGTTTCTGCGCGGAGAACGACGGAATCCTCTTCGACTTCGAAGACCTGGACAGCTGGTGGTTCGATCCTTCGGACCAGCTCTGGGAGCAGGCCCTCGCCACATGGGAAGGGCACTCCTTCCCGGTCGAGCATCCGCAGTTCGAGGGAGACGAGGCCGCCCACACGACTTTCGAGAGCTGCGAGCAGAAGGGCCGCGCCGTATGGTGGATGCTTGCGAGGCTCGCCGGCTGGCAGGGCTGATCCAGGGAACACGGTTGACGGAGGGTGGAAGGATGAGGATCCGGATTGCTCCGAGCCTGCAGGCCGTGGCGATGGCTGGGCTTTTTCTTTGCGGCGGGGCGCATGCCTGCACCAGCTTCGTCGACTACGCCTCGGGCGGGGCGTGGTACGGCATGAATTTCGACTGGTACGTCGACCAGGAGATCCTGTTCAGGGTGGAGACCGACATGGAGGATGTCCGGGTCTTCACCATGGCCTTCCTGGCGAACGGAGACACCGTCTCGACCGTGGGGATGACGCAGGACGGCAGGTTCTCGACAATGCAGGTGACGGACGCCCCTTGGACCGGTCCCGACATGGACGGATCACCGATCGTCATCTTCTGGCCGTTCTATGCGCTCATCTACAGGGGAGCCGACATGGACGACGTGGCGGAGATGGTGCTCAACGACACCTATGCGCAGTACGACGATCCGCCGGTCCACGTGATCACGGCGGACGCCTCAGGGCGCGCGATGATCATCGAGGTGGGCGAGGAGGGCAACGACATCCTCGAGCGCGGCGACAGGCCGTTCATGGTGATGACCAACTTCCACTCCGGCGCCTGGGCGGGGCGGGATCCCTCCCTGATCGAGGGATGCGGCGCGGACAGATACAGGTGTGCGCTCTATGCGCTCAAGGACGGCCTCGGGCGGATGGGTCCGGAGGCGGGGATGGCCGTGCTGGAGGCCACCGAGAACCAGGACCTCGATGTCTCCACCAGAGCCTCGATGGTATTCGACGCCTCGCACGGGAAGGTGTACATCGCGGTCGAAGGCGAGTTCGAGAGCATTCATGTGCTCGATATCGGCACCGGCCTGCTCACGCCCTGGCCGGACGACACTCCCGGGGCGCCACTGACCGTCGACGAGCGCGGGGTGACCGCATCGGCCCTTCTATCAGGGTACTGACACAGCCCTGTCGACCGACTCGAGCAGTCCCTCGGCCAAGGGTTCCGGCGAGCCCGGGACGAACAGCCTCCAGACAACGGGAGAATCCCCGGGAAGCCCGAAATGCAGGATCGCGCCATCCTGGCAGGTTGTTCCGCTCCCGCCGGACACCTGCCTGATCCTTGCGACGCCGTCCTGGACAACTTCGACGATGCACCCCAGACCGGACGGGTTAACGCCCTCCGGGGCGTCGACCGAGACCAGGAGCCAGTGACCGTCCTCCGTGGCGTTTCTGAAGAGCCGCATTCCGTCAGACGAGCCCACCGCGAGATCCAGGTGTCCGTCCCTGTCGAAGTCGGCCGCCGCCGCCCCCCACCCGTTGAAGACCCTCGTGCCCGAGAGCGCCGTCGCGTCCAGGAACGAGCCGTCTGGCTGCTGGAGATGGAGAAAGCTCCTCCGGTCCTCGTAGATGGATGTGATGTAGAGGTCCAGGAGACCGTCGTTGTCCCAGTCGCCCCAGACGGGGACGGAGTGGGTCTCCTCGTATCCGATGCCCCTGGCCGCGCGTTCGTCGTGGAAGACGCCTTCTTCGCACACGAGGAGCTCGCTCCTGTCCGACAGGTCGATGTACCTGGGATGGGCCAGGTTGGCGCTGAAGAGGTCCCAGTCGCCGTCGTTGTCGAAGTCGGCCCAGGCGCTCCCGATTGTATGACCCCACCAGCCGTCCTTGTCGTGTCCGGCGACCCCCGCCTCGAGCGCGGACGGAGCCGCGACACCTTCGCGGTTCTCCCACAGGAAGTTCTCCTGGAGGCGGTAGTTCGAGACGAAGATGTCCACGTCGCCGTCCCTGTCGTAGTCGCAGGGGCTCACACCCCTGCCGCAGAGTGCGATGTCCCGGAACGGAATCATCCCCAGTGTCCCTCCGGCTTCCGAGAAGCCCTCCGGACCGCCCAGGAGGAACCTGTCGGGCGATCCCTCCCCGAGCGAGCCGGGCTCCTCGTAGCAGGCGAAGTAGACGTCCAGCCATCCGTCCGCGTTCCAGTCCGCGAGGCCCGTCCCCTCCACGGGCGAGCGGTACGGGATCACGCCCATGTCCGAGCCCCGGTCCCGGAAGGTCCCGGAATCATTGATGAAGACCCGCGGTGAGGAGCCCGAACAGGCCAGGTCGGCATCTCCGTCGCGGTCCAGGTCGCCGGCCACCCACTCGGAGCCCGGGAGCGCGTCCAGCCCGGCGGCGGAGGTCACGTCCTCGAACCCAGTCCCTCGAATGTTCCGGTATAGCCTCCCGCCCGCACTGAGATCCTCCCAGCCGTCGCCGTCCATGTCCGCCCAGGCGATGCGGCCGGCGGGAACGGCTCCTGAATCGGACAGCATGCGTGTTACGTCCTCGAACACGGGTCCGCCGTAGCCTCGCAGAACCCTTGCAGAATCAAGCCAGCCCGGCCCCCATGACGCCTCGAGTTCGCCTCGCGACAGCTCCGCCCAGCGGTTCACGGTGTCACCCAGCTCGAACGAGCGCAGGAATGCCGCACCTGCGTCCGGGGCGTTCCGGAGCCTTCTCAGCCTTCCCTCGAGCCACCAGACGGCGGCAAGGGTGTGATGGTCGTCCGGGCCGAAATAGCAGGGGTTCTCGAGGAACGGTCCGATCAGGCCCTCCGCCTCCGCAGGCCGGCCGAGCTCCATCGCAGCCCACGCGGCCCTGAACGCAAGGTCCGCCGAAAGCGCTGGAGCGGTGAGGGTGGCTTCGTCCGGCAGCAGGCCGCCCAAGCGCCAGCCGGTTCTGGAGAGGTCCAGAGCAGAACCGGCGTAGGCGGCGGCCTCCTCCCAGGAGGAGTCGCGGTCTATCGCGAGCGCAGCTCCCGTGAGCAGCGGCAGCGGGTCTCCCGGGCAGGACCGTGCCCAGAGCGCGATCTCCTCGCGCCACAGGATCGAATCGGCCGTTCCCATGAGGGCGGATACTCGATACTGCCATGCACGCGAGCGCCACGTCGCGTCAAACCAGCCCCATTCGTCGATGAAGCGCCCGAGGACTTCCGCCCGGGCCGAATCGTCGGTCCACACAGACCCCTGGGCATCCCAGAAGATGCCGGTCATCAGTTCAGCGACCTCGGGCGAGCCTGGCCACGTTTCGCAGAGATGGAAGGCGGTGCTCTCGGCGAGAGCCTCCGCGCCCAGCATGACCGCGAGGTCGTAGATGGCGGAAGCCTCGGAGGCGGTCGCAGGCGGCGGGGCATCCCTCAGCTCTGCCAGGATGATGCCGCCCGGGACCGGAGGCGTGGCTCCGGCCGGGTCCTCCGCCATGAACGCGAGCAGCCCGAGGAGCGAGCCCGTAGAACCCGAGGAATAGTGGAACCGGGTCATCAGGTGGACGGCTGTCGCGTCCCAGCCCGCCGCGTGGCAGACCTCCGCTCTGAGCGAATCGTTGCCGGCGAGTTGCATGGCGCCTTCGAAGCGCCTCATGGACAGCTCCTCGTCGAAGCCGGCCAGGAGTGACAAAAGGGCGAGCAGGAGAGGCATGGGCAACGCTCCCGGGTTGTGCCGGGCTGGTTCACCCGGGCCGGGAGTACGATACTCCATGTGATGGAGGATGCCAGATGAGACAGAACGGGATCGTGAAGGATACGAAGGAGGGCATGGCGCTGGTGTCTCTGATGGGCGCCGACGGCTGTGCCACGTGCAGCGGCAAGGGAGGGTGCGGGATCTTCTGCTCTTCGGGCGGAGGCTCGCGCGAGGAATGGGTGGCGAACCCCGCAGGGGCGGTGCGCGGCGACAGGGTCGAGGTCGAACTCGCTCCCCACGCGTCCCTCGCGCTTGCCGGAGCCCTGTTCGTCCTGCCCGTCGTGGTGCTCGCGCTTTCGCTCGCACTGCTGCCGCCCGGTGCAGAGCCGGGCAGGACGGCGGTCCATGCCGTCGCGGGACTCGCGCTGGGGATCCTCTCGGGCGTGATCGTCTCCCGGGTCCTCTCGCGGAGGAAGGGCTTCGATCTGAAAATCGTTTCGATAGTGGGTGCGGGCCGCGGGGACTGAACCGGTCCGGTCTCGACCGGGATCTCCCCGCGGATCGAAAGGAGCGTCTTGTCGGGATGAAGAAGCTGGCCGAGCTCGCCATGGCTGAATTGGCCGCCTCCGGGGTCGATTACGGAGATGTTCGTGTCGAGGACAGATCGCTGGAGCGCATCACTTTCCGGAACAGGCGCCTGGAGGAGGCGGTCAACGTCTCGAGCGAGGGCGTGGGTGCAAGGGCCCTCGTGGGCGGCTGCTGGGGCTTCGCCTCATCCACGGGTCTCGGGGAGGCTTCGGTCAGGACCGCGGTCGAGCGTGCGGTGAGGATCGCGAGGAGCGGCGCAGGGCGCACCGGGGCGGCCGTGAGGCTCTCGGGCCAGGAGCCTCAGAGGGGCTCCTACGCTTCCCCCTGCCTCGAGGACCCGTTCCTGATAGACAAGAAGGACAAGATCGCACTGCTCGAGGACTGCGCCGAACGGATGAACTCGGATCCGGCCATAAGCACGACCTATGCGCAGATCTACTCGGAGCGGGTGGACCGTGTCTTCGCAAGCACCGAAGGCACCCTGGTGGACTCCCGGATCATCCACACGCAGCCTTATCTGACCGCCTACGCGGTGCACGCCGGGGACGCCCAGAGCAGGTCGCTCCAGACCGGCGCCAGGGCGGCCGGGTGGGAGTGGATAAGGGAGAACGACCTCACCGGTTCCGCCGACCGGATAAGGGAGGAGGCCCTCGAGAAGGTGAAGGCCGACGAGGGTCCTTCGGGGGTCATGGATCTTGTCCTGGACGGCCTGAACCTCAGCCTGACGATGCACGAGTCCGTCGGGCACCCCACCGAGAGCGACAGGGCCCTCGGCTGGGAGGCCAACATGGCGGGGCGCACCTTCCTCGAGCTCTCCGACCAGGGCTCCCGCAGGTATGGCTCCGACATCGTCAATTTCATAGCGGACAACACCATGCCAATAGGTCTCGCCTCCTGGGGCTGGGATGACGACGGCACGCCGTGCCAGAGATGGCACACCGTGAAGGACGGCATCTTCCAGGAGTTCGGCACCGTGCGCGAGACCGCGCTCCTGGTCGGCAGGAGCGCGAGCAGGGGATGCTGCCGAGCGCAGGACTTCGGGTACTTCCCGATCAACAGGCAGCCCAACTTCTTCCTCGAGCCGTCGAAGGCGCCCGTCACCCCCGAGGAGCTGATCGCAGGCGTCAGGAACGGCATCTTCATCCAGGGGAGGGGTTCGTTCAGCATCGACCAGAACAGGGTCAACTTCCAGTTCGGAGGGGACTTCTTCCGCGAGATCCGTGACGGGAAGCTCGGGAAGCCTCTCAAGAAGGTTCTATACGGTTCCAGGACCACGGAATTCTGGGGTTCCTGCGACGGCATCGCCGACGAGAGATTCTTCCAGCCCATGGGCCTGCTCACGTGCGGCAAGGGAGAGCCGATGCAGGGCGCCCGGATGACGCACGGCGCTAGTCCGGCCCGTTTCCGCGGAGTGACGGTCGGGGGAGGTGTGAGGTGACGCGCGAGGAGATGCTGGATTTCGTCCAGAGGGTGCTCGAAGGGGTGTCGGCGGAGCACGCGGTCGCGGAGCTGGACGAGGACAGGTCCGCCTCGGTCCGCTTCGGCCGGAATACCATCACACAGAACATGGACACATTCAGGCGCGAGCTCAGGCTCGTGGTGGGCGACGGTGAAAGGAAGGCCGAGTACAGGACGCACAGGATCGACGTCGATGCGATACCCGATGTCGTGCGGACGGCGGAGAAGCTGCTCGAGACATCTGCCCCGGATCCCGAGTACCAGCCACCGGCCGATGCAGGCCAGATCTACCACGCGATCGACGCCTGGGACGAGGAGACATCCCGGGTGGAACCCGCCCCCAGGATCGCTGCCGCTTCCGATGCGGTGAAGGCGGCCTCCGATGCGGGCGCGGAGGCGGCGGGTCTCTCGCGCATGGACACGGAGAGGATGGCCCTGGTCACGAGCTCGGGGAATCTCTGTTTCCACGAGGCAACCCAGGCTTCCCTGCAGATGACGGTCCACGCCGGTTCCGGATCGAGCTACAGATCCGTCACCTCACAGGCCTGGCGCGACATCCCTGTTCGCGAGACCGTGGACGGGGTGGTCGCGGAAGCCCTGGCGGCGCGGGACCCGGCGGACTCGGAGCCCGGGGAGATCGATCTGGTGCTGGAGCCCCAGGCCGTGGCGGACCTCATGCCGTTCATCCTCATGTCCCTCGACGCCAGGACCTCGGACGAGGGGATAACCGTTTTCGCAGGGCGTGAGGGCGGGAAGGTCACCTCGGACAGGGTCACGGTCTCGAGTGTCCTGGGCGGGATCATCCCCGGGAGGCCCTTCGACGACGACGGCCTGGCGTGCGACGACCAGGTGTGGATCGACCATGGCGTGCTGAAGACAATGTTCTGCGACCGCTTCTGGGCGAAGAAGACAGGCAGGAAGGCCGTGGTCAGCCCCAACTGCTTCTACATGGACGGTGCCGGGGGAAGCGCAGCCGATCTCGCAGGCATGACCGGCCGCTGTCTGAGGATAAGGCGTTTCTGGTACATCCGGTTCGTCGACCAGAAGTCGCTCGAACTCACTGGCATGACCCGCGACGGCGTCTTCCTCTGCGAGGGCGGGACCATGAAGCCCGTCAAGGACTTCAGGTGGAACTGGAAGCCCCTGGAGATGTTCTCGAGGATCGAGGCGCTGGGCGCTCCCGAGCGCAAGGGAATGGTATCCGTCCCCCCGGTCCTTTTGAAGGGCATCCGGATCTAGGCTGCCGCTAGTCGATGGCCGTGCGCTCCATGGAGGGGGCGCACGGCCATCGCATCCAACCCCCGGGAAGCCTCGTCGGGGACTGCACAGCCTGTCGTGCATGACGATGCACAATCTCGGACTCTACCAGAGATGCATTCCTGCCCGAGGAGGAGGGGGGGAGGGGTCTTTCCTCCGAAAAACACTTGAGCTTACCGTTCAAGTATCAATAAAACGCACTTGCAGACTTCTGCAAGTTTCAATCTCCAAGCGCCGCTGCACCTTGCAAAGTGAGCTATTTGCATTTTACAGCAAGTACCCGACTTTCCCGCACGAACTCCGGAATCCGGAAAGGGATGCCCTTCCTGCCTGTCGTTTCCGCTTGCAGCCGGGCGATGCCCGACGGCGTTTCATGCAGTTCCCGTATGAGTATGAATGGCTGTTCGGGCTGCTCTAAGACGCGCTCCCAGCCCTTTCCGGCTTCATAACTCATAGACCGGATGCAGCTTGAACCGGGTTGACTCCGGATCCGGAATCCGCTACTCTTACATTGAAGCCGGATTTCTCACGATCGGGGGGTCGTCATGAGAATCATTGCTGCGCTTCTCCTTCTCGTTCTCGCCTCGATTTCAGTCGCAGATTCCGCCACGCAGACCGGCTGGTCCGGCGGGCCGGGCATCGAGGGTCCGGTCACGATCTGGGAGTATGATTTCTTCTCGGAAGTAGCGATCGACTGGCTGTATCCATACACCCAGATTTCGCTCTTGCACACGGCTCAGTGCATCATCGGAGATGCTGCCTGCGCATTGTGCCCGGCTGATCTGGACGGCGACGGTGATCTGGACATGGCGGTGGTCGACAACCAGGAAGAGACTGCCTCCTGGTGGGAGAACGCAAACGGGGAGGGGACAGTCTGGACGGTCCGTTCCGTCTCGGGCTTCTTCGATAATGCCAGGGGGATCACCTGCGCGGATTTCGACTCGGACGGCGACATCGATATAGCTGTCAGCGGATGGGACCTGTACTGGTTCGAGAACTCGTCCGGCGGCGACAGCTGGATACCCCATCTGATCGAAGACTCGGTAAGCTTCTTCCGCTACATCGACACAGCCGATTTCGACGGAGATGGAGACGCCGACCTGGCGGGGTACGATCCGGCAGACGACGAAATCGTGTGGCTGGAGAACACAGGACCGGCGTCGGAATGGGTCAGACACATCATCGATCCGGCCTTCCCCGAGGGGTATGCCGTGATCTGTGCTGATGTCGACGGGGACGGGTCAGCCGATGTCATCGCCGCCGCCCCCAACAAGGATGCGATCGCATGGTGGGAGAACCACTCGGGTGGAGCGACCTGGGAGATGCACTGGATCGACACGGATTTCGACGATGCATACAACATGGCTGCCGGTGACATGGACAACGACGGCGACCTGGATATCGTGTGCTGCTCCAGAGGGTCCCTTTCCCCCGGATTGTCGGCCGACCACCTTTCCTGGTGGTCGAACGAGGGCGGAGCCGGGCTGTCCTGGACCCGGCACCAGATCAATACGGACATTTTTGGCGCCTGGACCTATTTGATAGCCGTAGGCGATTATGATGGAGATGGTGATCTGGATGTCCTCGAACCTAACAACATAGACGACGAGGTGCTGTGGTGGAGCAACCTCGATGGCTCGGGGACGGCCTGGGGGAAGAACGAACTCACGGACGACATCCTCAACCCGTTTGGTGCAGCGGGTGCGGATGTCGATTCGGACGGCGTCCCGGAGATGTTCGTCAGCGGTGAGTACTATGAATCGATGATGTGGAACGCAGACGAATACCAGCCCTCCGGTGAGCTGGTCTCAAGCATCATCTTCGTGAACGATCCGGACTGGCTGGGCATCTCATGGATCGCGGACACCCCGATCGGAACGGCGGTGACCTTCCAGGTCCGGGCATCCGACGACTACACCCAGATGGGTGGTTGGTCGGACACCCTGACGGCTCCCTGCTCCCTCGGCGGCATCCTGGAGGACTACGACAGCTTCCTCCAGTACAGGGCGATCCTGTCGCGGAGCGCCTCGAACGTGGATCCCGTCCTCGAGGAGGTCACGTTCACCTGGAACTCCCTGGGAGTGGAGGGCGGAGAGGCGCCTGAGGCTGTCGAGCTGAGGATCGGATGCAATCCCTCCCCGGGATCGCCCTCGATCGAGTTCGGGCTCCCCGCCTCCGGAGCGGTGTCCCTGACGGTCTTCGACCTGGCCGGCAGGGTGGTTGCTTCGGTCGAACCCTCTGACTGCGAAGCTGGATGGCATACCGAGAGCCTCGGCGAACTTGCTCCCGGAGTCTACTTCGTCAGGCTGACCGCGGGGGAAGCCGAGGCTTCGGAGAGGTTCGTGGTCATCGAGTAGGCTCGCCACGGGTATCCTGCACGCTCTCGGGGAAGGTCACATCTGAGGAGGCATCTGCGAGCAGCTTGACTTCATCGGGCTATGAAATCAATAGTTCCAAATAACAACGATAGTGTTGTTTAATAGAAACGTGAACATGACCCTGCATGAAGCGAGAATCGCTATGAGCCCGTTTCCCACCTTCGGGCTGGGGACCGTCAGGCTTTTCGATCCGGGCTTCGCCCAGCAGAGCCTGGCGAGGTGGAAGTCAGCAGGCAGGATCGTGAAGGTGGCATCAGGGCACTATGTCTTTCCGGGCGCACTCGAAGACGAAACAGACCTATACGCAGTCGCCAATTCCCTGTACCGACCCTCCTATGTCTCGCTGGAATCCGCTCTGTCCGTTTACGGTCTGATCCCCGAGACGGTCCGGTCCGTGACGTCGGTCTCGACCCGAAAGACACGCCGTATCATGTCGCCCGTCGGGTACTTTCTCGTTCGGTCGCTCAGGCCGGACCTCTACTTCGGGTATCTGCCAGTCAGGGGGACGAAGCACTCCTACCTGATCGCACGAGCGGAGAAGGCCCTGCTGGATTTCCTGTATCTGAACCCCTCCTTTGACCGTAAGGAGGAGCTTCGGGAGCTCCGCCTGGACCCGGAAGCGTTCTCGAGGATGTCGATCAGGCGTCTCGACTCCTACTGCCGCAGGTTCGGAAAGTCGAGTCTCCGGGTCAGACTGGATTCACTGCTGGAGGTGATGAACGATGCTCGAGCCTGAGATCGTCTACAGGGCGTTTCCGGGCATCGAGCCACCGTTCAGGAGGGCTATCCTCCGCGAGTATCTCCAGTTGAAGGCGCTGGGTTTCCTGTTCGGCAGGCTGGAAGCGACGGGACTCGTCTTCATGGGCGGGACCTCCATCCATCTGTTCCATGGCTCGGACCGCTTCTCGGAGGACCTGGATTTCGACAACAGGGGGCTGAGTGAAGATCAGTTCGCCGATCTGGCCTCCGCCGTTGCCCGGGAGTTCATGTTGGAGGGGGTGGCGTGCGACTGCTCGGTGAAGACGCCACGGAACGCTTCGACTGCAACGCTCCGATTCGGGGAGATACTGCAGGCCTGGAGGCTCACTCCGCACAAGGACGAGATTCTGAGGCTGAAGCTCGACGCAGCACCACAGGAGTACGCCTGTCCCGCGGAAGTGGCGGTTCTGAACAGGCTGGACGTGATCTGCGGCGTTCCTGTCCTTCCCGCGAATCTGCTCCTCTCGCACAAGCTGAAGGCGATCCTCGAACGGAAGAGGCTCATGGGGAGAGACCTGTACGACGCAGCCTACCTCTTCGGCATCGCCTCGCCGGATATGCGGTATCTCGAGGAGAAGTGCGGGCTTGCATCACCGCAGGATGCCGCGGCTGCTGTCGGGAAGCGGGTCAGCCAGGTGGACATCGCAACCCTCGAGGAGGATGTGAGTCCATTCGTTATCTCCCCCAGGAACCTGCTTCGCATCAGGCTGTTTCCCGACATCCTCGCCCGCTGGGCGGCAGACTCCGGTTCACAACCGGACGCCTGAAACACACTTTCGATTCCTTTTCCCTCCGGAGCCGGACCAGCACTAGGTGTCAAAATCTGCACCCCATGTCGACGAATCATCGACATGGCATGCAGAACACGACAGTTGAGACCGGATTGACCCCCTGCCTGCATGATGCTATCAAATATCCGGATGGGAATTGCATTCCCGGGGGGAGGGGCTGTCATGTCGAGGATCGTCGCCGCGCTGCTGGCGCTTGCACTGCCTGTGTCCGGAGATCTGGCGAATCAGACCGACTGGACCGGAGGGCCCGGAACACCGGGACCGGTCTACGCATGGGGCTCCGATTTCAACATCGATTCCACGGTAGAGTGGTACGCCTGCCCGGGCAGCATCTCGATCGAACCTGTCTTCCCCGGATATGCCTTCAACATCGACTGCCAGTACGTCTTCTCCCTGAGCGCCTCGGACCTGGACGGGGACGGAGATCAGGACATCCTCTGCTCCGATCCGACGAAGGTGCTCTGGCTGGAGAACGTCGATGGTTCAGGAACAGTCTGGACTCAGCACGAGGTCGACTCCTATCCCGCCTTCTCCTGGATCACGAGCGCCTCCCCAGTCGATGTCGACCAGGATGGGCATGAAGACATCATCGCGAGTTTCAACCAGTACGGCGATGTCGTCTGGTACGAGAACTCCGATGGTCAGGGGGGGTCGTGGTCGAAGCACGTCGTGGACGCCTCGCTCGGGGCCGTGACGGTTATCGAGTCAGCGGACATCGACGGAGACGGCCTGCCGGATATCGTGGCAGTCGGGGACGGCATCACCGGCCCGGTATGGTACAAGAACTGGGTCTCCGGTTCCCTCTGGACGGTGATAGAGATCGAAACAAGCTGCAACTCGCGCGCGATGGACCTGGGAGACATCGACGGCGACGGCGACATCGACATCATGCGTACGGACATGTACCGCAGCCTGTTCTTCTACGAGAATGCCGGCACCGGCGGGGTTTGGAGCAGGCACACGGTCGCGGAGGATTTCGGCGATCTGTACTGTGCCCTTGCGGACGTCGACGGGGACGGTGACCTCGACGTCTTTGCCGGCGATGACTGCACCTTCGGTTGGTGGGAGAACACCTCGAGCTACCCCTGGACCTTCCACTGCATCACGGACACCATGGCGATGCTGGTCAACTCCTGCTGTACGGCCGACATCGATGGCGACGGAGACCCCGATGCGCTCACCGGATCGGAAACCGGACCCTGCCTGCTGTACGAGAACACGGGAGCGGGCGACTCCTGGACCATGAGGAGACTCGGCGATGATCCGGGCGTCTCCTCCGCACTCGCCGACCTGGACGGGTCCGGTGGCCTCGACTACCTGTCGGGTGTACTGGGTCAGTTCCGCTGGTGGAAGCACGACCCCGTCGACTCGGGCTGGTCCATGGTCATCTCCAGCATCCTGTGCCTCGAAGTCGAGCCGGACTGGACCGCCATGGACTGGACGGCCGACGTGCCGCCAGGCACTACCATGTGGTTCCAGGTCAGGGCTTCGGACAACCCATCGCAGATGGGGGGATGGTCGGACGAGATCTATGCTCCGGGTCCGCTATCAGGCCTGCTGGCTGACAACGCGAACTATCTCCAGTACAGGGTGCACTTCGACACCGACGACCCGTGGGTGTCGCCGGTTCTCGACGATGTGACTTTCACCTGGAACCCCGTGGGCGCCGGGGGGGAGGAGCCCCCTCAAGCTCTCGACCTGGCTCTGCCCTGCAACCCGTCGCACGGGGAGGTCTCGGTGTGCATCGGCCTGCCGCAGGCAGGAACAGTGGACATATGCGTCTACGACCTCGCGGGACGGGAGGTCGGGTCACTCTCCTCCGACGAGTACGGAGCGGGCTGGCACGAGGTCCGGCTCGGCCCGGCCGTTCCCGGCATCTACTTCGTGGTGGCCCGTTCCGGTGGCTCCGAAGCCTCGCAGCGCCTGACCGTGCTGGAGTAGGAGCGGAAGCCGGAACCCCGGTCCGGCACTGAGCGGACAACCAGCGCCGAAACCTGTCGCATGGATGATTCCGTCAGGCCATCACCCTGCTCGGTTGTGCACATGATGACCTATCACGACAAATCCTAGTTGACTGCTGTCGAAGTCCAGATTGACGGAAACCCGGCATTGCAGCAGGGCTAAACCCGACATGTGAACGTTGCTGCCAGGCCCCTCTTGCTCGTGTCGAACAGCCCCCGTCTCCCGGGTCATCGATAGGGCCAAACCGGGCGAAAATCGCTATCTTCCCGGGCGCCAGACACCGATTGGCTGATACCACCTTCGCACCGAGGAGAGACCGGCGCCGATGACATCTGCTGAGACCACAGGCGCGGTGCTCGTCCTGGGCGGCGGGGTGGGCGGCATACAGGCCGCGCTGGACCTGGCCGGGTCGGGCTTCAGGGTCTACCTCGTCGAGAAGCAGGGCGCGATAGGCGGCGTGATGGCCGGCCTGGACAAGACCTTCCCCACGAACGACTGCTCCATGTGCATCCTGTCGCCCAAGCTCGTGGAGTGCGGGCGGAACCTCGACGTCGAGATCCTCACAAATGCCGAGCTTCTTTCCCTTTCCGGCACCCCCGGGGCATTCACTGCCATCGTGGCGCAGCAGCCCCGGTACGTCTCTGTGGAGAAGTGCACGGGATGCGGCGACTGCGCGAAGGTGTGTCCGGTGAAGGTGCCCGACGCCTTCAACCGCGGGATGAGCGAGCGGAAGGCCATCTACCGCCTCTACGAGCAGGCATATCCGCCGGCCTACCAGATCGACGCCGCCGTGTGCAAGCGCTGCGGGCTTTGTGCGAGGAAGTGCAAGGCCGGGGCGATCGACCTCGACGAGAAGCCCCGTACCCTGGAGCTTGCCGTGGGGGCCGTGATAGCCTGCCCGGGGTTCGAGCCGTTCGATGCCAGACGGATCGCCAACTACGGCTACGGCACCTTCCCGAACGTGATCACGAGCATCGAGTTCGAGAGGATCCTCAGCGCGTCGGGGCCTTTCAGGGGAAAACTGGTGCGCCCGTCCGATGGTTCCGAGCCCCGGCGGATAGCCTGGATACAGTGCGTGGGCTCGCGGGATACCCACAGGGTGGACAACAACTACTGCTCCTCGGTCTGCTGCACGTACGCGATCAAGGAGGCGGTGGTCGCACGGGAGCACGCCTGCGGGGACCTGGACACCACCATCTTCCACATAGACGTGAGGACCCACGGCAAGGGATTCGAGAGGTACTACGAGCGCGCGAAGGCCGAGCATGGCGTTCGGTTCGTGCGGTCCGAGATACACCGCATCTACCAGCAGGCGGACGGGAGCCTGATCCTGCGGTTCCCCGAGGGCGGCAGAATCCGCGAGGAGGTTTTCGACCTCGTGGTGCTGTCCGTGGGGATGGTGCAGTCGGAGGCCACGCGCGAGCTGGCCGGACGCCTCGGCCTGCGGCTCGATGCCTGCGGCTTCTGCGACACGGAACCGTTCTCGCCCGTTCGCACCTCGGTGCCGGGTGTTTTCGCCGCCGGGGCGTTCTCCGGCCCCAGGGACATACCCGAGACGGTGATGGGCGCGAGTGCGGCGGCATCCGAGGCTTCGGCCCTGCTCGCATGCGCCCGGCATACCCTGACTACGAAGAAGACATATCCCGAGGAGAAGAAACTCCGCGGCGAACGGCCCCGCATCGGGGTGTTCGTCTGCCACTGCGGGATCAACATTTCGAGCACCGTGGACGTCGCGGCGGTGAAGGAGTACGCGAAGGGGCTGCCCAACGTGGTGCTGGCCGAGGACGCGCTCTTCACCTGCTCGCAGGACAGCCAGCGGCGGATGCGGGACATCATAGTCGAGAACAGGCTCAACCGCGTGGTGGTGGCGGCCTGCACGCCGAGGACGCACGAGCCGCTCTTCCAGGAGACGCTCCGGGAGGCCGGGCTCAACCGGCACCTGTTCGAGATGGCCAACATCCGCGACCAGTGCGCATGGGTGCACCAGGGCGAGCCGGAGGAGGCCACCCGTAAGGCGAAGGACCTGGTGCGGATGTCCGTTGCCAAGGCAAGGCTGCTCGAGCCGCTTCCGCAGAAGAATCTCGATGTGAACCGCACCGCCCTCGTGGTGGGCGGCGGCGTGGCCGGGATGGTGTGCGCCTCTTCGCTCGCGGACCAGGGCTTCGGGGTGCATCTGGTGGAGAGCGGCACTGAACTGGGGGGCAACGCCAGCAGGATCCGCTCGACTCTCGACGGGGCCGATGTGCAGGCCTTCCTTGCGCGCCTGATTGCGGGCGTTTCGGGGAACCCGCTCATCACCGTGCATACCGGCGCGCGCATCACCGATGTGAGCGGGTTCGTGGGCAACTTCACGACCACGGTCGAAGAGGCCGGTGGAACGGTCGAGATCGCGCACGGGGCCGCGGTGATTGCCTCGGGCGGCGAGGCGTACGAGCCTTCGGGCTACCTGTACGGCTCTCACCCCGCGGTGTTCAGCCTCCTGGATCTGGAGGGCGAGGTTGCCTCCGGCAGCCCGCTTGTACGGGGCGCCAGGAACGTCGTCCTGATCCAGTGCGTGGGGTCGCGCGACGAGGAGAGGCCGTGGTGCAGCAGGACGTGCTGCAGCAAGTCGGTCAAGCTCGCGCTGTCGCTGGTCGAGGCGAACCCCGCGGTGAACGTCTACATCCTATACCGCGACATAAGGACGTACGGCACGCGCGAACGCTACTACACAGAGGCCAGAGAGCGCGGGGTGCGGTTCCTGCAGTACGATCCGGAGAACCCTCCGGCAGTGGAGGCCGTGGAAGTCGACGGTGCGAATCGCCTGAGGGTCGTCACGACCGATCTGATTCTCGGCGAGGAGTTCTCGATAGACGCAGACGTGCTGGGCCTGGCCACGGCCATAGTCCCCTCCCCGGATACGAAGAGGCTCGCCGGGCTCTTCAAGGTGCCGCTGAACGAGGACGGCTTCTTCATGGAGGCGCACATCAAGCTGCGCCCCGTCGACTTCCCGACGGACGGCGTGTTCGTGTGCGGCCTGGCCCACAGCCCCAAGACGATAGGTGAGAGCATAGTCCAGGCGAAGGCGGCCGCATCGCGGGCCGCCCTGGTGCTGTGCCGCGACTCGATCGAGGCCGGGGGCGCGGTCAGCGTGATCGACGATTCGAGGTGCAGCGGCTGCGGGACCTGCGCGGCGCTGTGCCCGTTCAAGGCGATAGAGATCGACGAGAAGGAGCGCAAGGCGGTCGTCAATGAGGCGCTGTGCAAGGGCTGCGGCCTGTGCGCGTCGTCGTGCCGGTGCGGCGCGGCCGACGTGAAGGGCTTCACCGACCGGGAGATACACGCGATGATCGGCAGCAGCCTCCTGCGGGGGCAGTGAGCATGGGTGAGGCTGTGGAGAAGGGCTGGGAGCCCAGGATCGTGGCGTTCCTGTGCAACTGGTGCAGCTATGCCGGCGCCGACTCGGCCGGGGTGGGGCGGATGCAGTACCCCGCGTCGGTGCGGGTGATCCGCGTGCCATGCGCGGGCAGGATCAATCCCTTCTTCATCCTGTCGGCGTTCCTGAAGGGAGCGGACGGCGTGCTGGTGAGCGGCTGCCACCCCGGAGACTGCCACTACATAAGCGGCAACTACAATGCCCGCCGTAAGTTCGCCCTGCTCTCCGGGCTCCTCTCCCACATCGGGATCGAGGAGGGCAGGCTGCATTTCACCTGGGTGTCCGCCTCCGAGGGCGGGAGGTTCGCATCGGTGATCGACACTGTCACGGAGAAGGTGCGTACACTCGGGCCCGCGCGGCGGATGGGCGGGAAGCCCCGTGGCTGACGACCTCGTGTGCAGGATCCGGGAGGAGGCTTCGACGCTGCTCTCCGCAGGCAGGGTCGATGCCGTGATCGGCTTCGAGGAAGGCTCCCTGCCGATGCGCGCCACACCCTGCTTCGTCACCGATCCGGCGGACACCGGGCGCCTGACCTGGAACGCATTCTGCTCGAACAATCTCGCGAAGTATCTGCCCCGCGCAGGCCGCAGGTTGGGCATCGTGGCGAAGGCCTGCGATACCCGGTCGATCGTGGAGCTGGTCAAGGAGAAGCAGATAAGGCGTGAGGACGTTTTCATCATAGGTGTACCCTGCGCCGGGATGGCCGATCCCGACAGGATCGAGGCGCTGTGCGGGGGCGCCGCTGTGACAGGCGTAGAGGATTCCGGCGGTTCGCTCGTGGTCTCGTGCGGCTCCTCGCGCATCACAGTGGGCAGAGATGACGTCCTCTGCGGGAGCTGCGGGGTGTGTACGCAGAGGAACCCGGTCATTTCCGACATCCTGATCGGCGACCCGGTAGCGGAGCGGGACTGCGGATACGATGACGTGGACTCTTTCGCCTCGCTCCCGGCCACCGAGCGCTGGGCGCGCGTGACGGCCGAGATGGAGAAGTGCATCCGCTGCCACGCCTGCAGGAACGCATGCCCCCTCTGCTACTGCGCGGAGTGCTTTGCTGATTCGTCGCTGCCGCAATGGGTGGGCAGGGGGACCGATCCTGGCGACGTGCTGTCGTTCCACCTCATGCGGGTGATACACCTGGCGGGCAGATGCGTCGAGTGCGGGGCTTGCGCCAGGGCATGCCCGACGGGGGTGGACCTGGGGCTCCTTAACCGCAGGATGGCCGCCGACATCGCGCGGCTATACGGCTGCCGGGCTGGTCTCGACGAGGGAACTCCGCAGCCCCTCTCGACCTTCGACCCCGAAGACGCGCAGGATTTCATGCTGGAGCCGGAACCCGGGCGGGAATGCACATGAAGACTATCGACAGGAAAGGCATCGCGAGGTTCCTGGACGGGCTGAGTGCGGACCACGCCGTCTACGCCCCGGTCCTGAGGGGCGGCAACGTTGTTTTCGACAGGATTTCCTCCGGTTCCGAGGCGCTGCTCGACTTCTCCAACAGCAAGGTGCCGCCCAAGCGCGTCGTGATGCCGCAGATGCAGACCCTGCTGTCCTCCTCGGGGGAAGGGCAGGACGCCGCTGAACACACCGGTGTTCCCCGTCCGATCGTGCTCTTCGGAGCGCGGCCCTGCGACGCACGGGCGCTCGTCTTCCTCGACAGGGTGTTCGGCAGGAGGATCGCCGATCCCTACTACACGGCCCTTCGCGAGGCCATGACCGTGATCTCCCTCGGCTGCGCCGAGCCGCGGCCCACCTGCTTCTGCGAGACCACGGGCGGAGGCCCGCTGTCGCCCGAGGGCTCGGACATCCTCCTGGAGCCGTCGCGGGAGGGGTGGGTCGTGCGAGCGGTGAGTGGCGAGGGGAGAGCTCTTGCGGAAGACTTCGGGCTTCCGGTCGAACCTGTCGATGAAAACCCGGCTGAGGCGTGGACCGGCGCCTGCAGACCCGCGATAGAGCCCCAGGTGGATCTTGCCTTGTTGAAGAAGAACCTCGACCGCAGCTTCGACGACCCCAGATGGAGGACCCTCACGGAAAAGTGCCTGGGCTGCGGCGCCTGCAGCTTCCTGTGCCCTGCCTGCCACTGCTTCGACATCGTGGACGGGGAGGACGGTGGGGTGCGATCCCGCAGCCGCATCTGGGACTCCTGCCAGTTCCCCTCCTTCACCTCCCAGGCATCGGGCTTCAACCCCAGGCCCTCGGGCGTGGAGAGGTTCAGGCAGCGCATGATGCACAAGTTCAGCTACTGCGTCGAGAACTACGGCACGCCGGGGTGCGTGGGCTGCGGCCGCTGCGTGGCCGACTGCCCGGTGAACCTCGACATCAGGCTCCTGATGAGGGCATTCCACGAAGGGGGCGGGAGTTGAGTAACCCATACGCCCCGATCCCGATGAAGGTCGAGAGGAACACCGTGGAGACGGAGGACGGAAGCATCCGCACGCTCTCGCTCTCCTTCGCAGGCGGGGCAGGCGAAGCCTTCGGCTTCACGCCGGGGCAGTTTGCCGAACTGTCTCTCCTGGGAGTGGGCGAGGCCCCGTTCGGTATCGCTTCGTCGCCCGTCGAGTCGGATGTTCTGGATTTCACGATAGCGCGCGTGGGCCAGGTGACGACCGAGCTGCACTACCTCGAGCCCGGCGATCCGGTCGGCCTCCGGGGACCCCTCGGCAACGGTTATCCGCTGGGGGAGCTTTCGGGCAGGGACATCCTGGTCATAGGTGGTGGGTTCGGCTTTTCGACCCTGCGTGCATTCACCTCGTTCGTCCTGCATCCGGGGAACAGGGGCGGCTACGGCGGCATCACGGTGGTGTACGGAGCACGGAACCCGGGGCTGCTGCTCTACAGGGACGACCTGGGCGACTGGGCGAAGCGCCCGGACATGAGCCTGGTAGTCACGGTGGACAGGGCCGACGAAGGCTGGACCGGCAGGACCGGGACGGTTCCTGCCGCCGTGAAGGACCTTGGGATCGACCCCGACCAAACCTCCGCCCTCGTATGCGGCCCTCCGGCGATGATCCGCTACACGCTCCCCGTGCTGGCGGGGCTGGGGCTCGCGCCCGAACGTATCTACCTGTCGCTCGAGATGAAGATGAAGTGCGGGATAGGGAAGTGCGGCCGGTGCAACATAGGCGGCTCCTACGTGTGCACCGACGGCCCTGTGTTCAGCCTGGCGCGCCTGGGCGAACTGCCGCGGGAGTACTGATGATCGACCTCACGAACGTGAATGCGGAGCTCTGGCGCGAGGTGATGGAAAGCTGCGGGGACATCCGGCACTGCTTCAACTGCAGTACCTGCGTGGCGGGATGCCCGGCCGCCGAGGGCTCGCCGCCCCTGTTCATACGCGACCTGGTGCGGAAGGTCCTGCTGGGCCTCGAGGACAGCCTGCTCGAGGACGAGACGCCATGGCTCTGCGTGACCTGCTCGGCCTGCGAGGAGATGTGTCCGATGGGGGTTCATCCCTTCGAGGTCTGCCTGGCGGTGCGGAGGTGGCAGGCCCGCAACGACGAGTCCTTCATCCCGGCCGCACTGGCGGAGGTGTTCGAGACGGGGCACACCCAGCCGCTGGACAGGGTTCGGGAGAAGCGTCGCGCGGTGGGCCTCGACGAAGTGCCGCCCACGATCGCGAAGTTCCCCGAGATGCTCGAGAAGTTCCGCGAGATGCTCCGGGAGACCGATCTGGTGAAGAACAACGAATACATGTTCAAGGGCTGACGATATGAGATACGGGCTCTTCCTCGGATGCAACGTGCCGGCCGTGAGGCCGGATGTGGAGCGCGCCATCAGGCTTTCGATGCCACAGCTCGGCGCCGAGCTTGTTGACCTCGAGGGCAGCGCCTGCTGCCCCGCATTCGGCACCTTCCCGTCGGCCGACGAGACGGCCGCCCTGGCCGTGAGTGCGTGGAACTTCTCGATAGCCGAGGAGAAGGGCGTAGAGATCCTCACCGAATGCGGCTCGTGCTACAGCTCCCTCAGGCTGGCCAGGAAAAAACTCCTGGAGGACGCGGAGAAGAGGGAGGCCGTCGGCAAGCTGCTTGCGAAGGCGGGCAGGACCTTCCGCGGCACGGTCGTGGTGCGGCACATGATCGACGTCCTCTACAACGACATAGGGCCGGAGAGGATCCGGGCGTCGATCGAACACACCCTCGAAGGCATGTCAGCCGTGGTGCAGTATCCCTGCCACACGCTCTTCCCGAGCGAGGTGGTGGGCTTCGACGCGCCTGCGGGACGTCCCGGGATGCTGCGCGGACTGGTGGAGGCCATGGGAGCCGAGGTGCGCACCTACAGCCGCGAGCTTCAGTGCTGCGGCGGCGCCGGAGGCTTCGTGAAGGGCAGCTTCGCGGGCGCCTCGGAGTTCGCGTTCAAGAAGCTCAGGGCCATGCGGGACGAGGCCGGCGCGGACATGATCGTGGTGTCCTGCATCACCTGCCTGGAGCACCTCGACCGCATGCAGGCCGAGCTCGCGAAGAAGGACCCGGACTATGCGCCGGTGCCGGTGTTCGACTGCAACCAGCTGCTCGCAGTGTGCATGGGGTTCGATCCGGCGCAGGTGGCCTCGATCTCGACCATCCCGCGGGATGCGCTCACCGAAAGGATCATGGGCGCAGGGCGCTGAACGCCCCGCGCCCCGCTATTTCCGGAAAAGGCTAGACGCAGCCGTCGGGCTTGGGCAGCCCGGCGATCCTGCAGGCGCCCCTGGCGGGGCCCTTGGGGAACAGGCCGTAGAGCTCCTGGAGCTTCAGGCCGCTCTGCTTGCACAGGCCCCTGACGGTCGGCGCCATGTCCGACTCCTTCCAGAAGCCCCTGATGTAGTTTATGACTTCCCAGTGCTTGGGCGTGAGTTCACCGGTGCCGTCGAGCTTCGCGAACTCCACCGCCACGGCCTCGCTCCAGACCTGCGGGTCCTGCAGAAACCCGTCGCCGTCCACGTTCAGTTCCACGCTGCCTATCCTGATGCTTTCCATGCTACTCTCCGGTGGTGTGGCTATTTCCTGAGCGATGCTATCTCGCGCACCGCGCCGATCGCCTTGTCTATCTCATCTTCGGTGTTGAACGGACCCATGCTGAAACGGACCGTGCCGTGGATCTTGTCTGTTCCCAGCTGTTCGTGCACCTTGGGTGCGCACTGCAGGCCGGTGCGTACCGCGATGCCGTGGTCGACGTCGAGCATCGTTCCGACGTCGCCCGCCTCGAAGCCCCGGACGTTCAGGCTCAGAACGGGGTTCTGGTTCTCCGTGTCGTCCGCGCAGTACGTGGTGACGCCGTCGATCTCCTGGACGCCTTTGCGAAGCCTGTCCCAGAGGGCGATCTCGTGGTCGTGCACCTTGTCCATGCCCTGCTCGAGCACCCACTTCACGCCGGCGTTGAGGCCCGAGATGCCCACCGTGTTCAGGGTGCCGGCCTCCATCCTGTAGGGGAACTCGTCGAGATGGAAGGGGTGGGCGGAGCGAACTCCGGTGCCGCCGAAGATCGTACAGCGCACCGGAACGTCCTCTCCGACGTACGCGCCCCCGATACCGGTAGGGCCCATCAGGCACTTGTGGCCCGTGAAGGCCAGCAGGTCGATGCACATCGCCTGGACGTCGATGGGAACGGCGCCCGCGCTCTGGCTGGCGTCGACCGCGAAGAAGATCCCGGCCCTGCGGCAGCGGCGGCCTATCTCGCCCACGGGCTGCACGGTGCCGATGATGTTGGAGGAGTGGTTCACGATGACGAGCCTTGTGTTCTTCCGGAAGGCCTTCTCGATGTCGTCTGGATCTACGTAGCCCCTGGAGTCGAACGGGATCCAGGTGACCTCCACGCCGCCGTCGCGCTCCAGGTGGTTCAGGGGGCGCAGGACGGAGTTGTGCTCGAGATTGGTGGAGATGACGTGGTCACCCTTCGACAGCATGCCCATGATGATCCTGTTGAGGGCGTCGGTGGCGTTGTAGCAGAACGTGAGACGGTTGGGGTCGGTGCCGTTTACGAGGTTGGTGAGAAGCTTGCGGGTGCCGTGGACGATGTTCTCGGCCTCCAGCGCCTTGTCGAAGCCGGAACGCCCTGGACTGACCCCGTGGGTCTGGTAGAACTCCTTCATGAAGTCGTACACAACCTGCGGCTTCGGAAACGAGGTCGCGGAGTTGTCGAGGTAGATCAGATCGTCCATCCACGTTCCTTCCAGGGTTTCGGTTCCAGTCCCATTACCCGCACAGGTCGGGAGAGAATTGAAGGGGTCGATCCATTTGCCGAACAATACACTTCCGCGCGTGCATCACCAACCCGGGGGGGATCGGCGCAGAGGATCGGTTTTAACATTTGGTCCTAATCTGGGTGGACCCCGGGGCGAACCAGGGTTCAGGACCAAATGTTAAAACCGATCCGGAACCTTCAGATCCAGTAATCTACGATGGCACTGAGGATCGCGGGCCGCTCGAAGGCGTAGCCGTCCAGAGTGGAGATGAACCGAAGGTATCTTCGGACCGCCGCCCTCTGCTCACGGGACAGGAGCGAGAACTGCCCGATGCCGTGAGCGTCGAGGTGGGTCAGGTGGAAGGCCATGCCGAACTCGTAAACTCCATCGAGGTCGGCGACGAGGAAGGCCGGCAGGTGGAACCTCATGCCCAGGGCGTCGAAGAAGCTCAGGCTGCTGTTGCACCTGTTGAGGTCGGCCGGGCGGATCATCCGCCAGTCTTCCTTCTCGTCCTCCCGGCGGCGCGCAGCGCGTTCTGCTTCATCACCGTAGCTGTCCAGGACCTGGGCCTCTCTCAGACCCACGCCGCTACCGAGAGTCACGCCGGCGAAAGCCCTGCAGATCTCATCGCGCACCGCTCCGGCATCGGCGTGCGCCTCGCCTGCGTCCGGAAAACCGTTGGCGGGTGGGGATTTGCCATCTGATGAGGCCAGACCCATCGATCCTCCGTCGAATCAGGAGCCTGTCGTGACGATCTTCGGCGGCTTCAGGCGTGTCAAGCTCTTCCGGTGCGGAAACTTTCAGGCTGGCCGGAGCCAGAGGGCGAATGAGAAAGGGAGGTTTCTGAAGACCGTATAGAGCACGACCGCGATCAGGAATCCTGTTCCGGCAACTCTGGAGACCCTGCTCCCGGTCGACAGCGGGCCTCTGCCTGGAGTGACGAGATCCTGGAACAGACTGACTAGAACAAGCAGCAGAGCGGGCGCGAGCAGCGCGTTGGAGCGGAATGCCTCGCCGATGTCGCCCGTCAACAGGCAGTGGAGCGCTCTCAGTGAACCGCATCCGGGGCAGTACAATCCTGTCAGGCTGTGGGACGGGCACCCGGGAATCCAGCCGTAGGAACCCGGTTCAGCCCTGCCCATGAGATACATCAGCGAAGCCAGGGGCAGGAGGACGAGAAACGCCCACAGTCTGGAGCGGGTGTCGATTCGGGGAGGAGTCATGGCTTCTGCTATCGGAAGTCCGTGTCCATGGTCTGGACGGCGAGATAGAAGGCTGTCGTGACGAGCCCGATTATCGCACCGCCTATGACGAACCACATTGCGTTCGTGGAGGCGCTCCTGGCTCCGTGGATGTCCCCTTCGGCCGCCAGCCTGTCGACCTTGATCGCGTTCAGGATGCCGCCGATACCTAGCGGAAGACAGCACAGGACGGTGACTAGGATGGACTCGACCAGCCAGTTCTTGATGTGCGTCTGACCGGTCGAACCGGGGGTCTGAGCCTGTTGATCCTGCTCGTATGCGGTCCTGTAGACCTGTCTCGACGGGGGAGGCTCGACCGGCTTCGGAAGAACGCTTCCGCAGTAGTTGCAGAAATTGAACTCATCGCTGTTGTCGGCTCCGCACGAACGGCATTCGGGCATGGCTGCTCCCTGGGTTCAGGCAGACCGGGAAGTCGGGATCGGTTTTAACTATTGATCCTAACTTCCCGGCGAATCACAAACGGCCCGAGTTGGGATCAATAGTTAAAACCGATCCTCCGGTCCGAAGATGCTGATCAGTCCGGATAGAGGGCCTTTATCGATCCCCAGGTCTCCGGAGCGAGGTCACCCATCCACGGGTCGACTCGGATGAAGTAGTCGCCCATGCCCCACGGCTCCCATACGATGAAGTCGTCGCTGAAGAAGCTGTGGTCGATGGTGTAGGTCCCGTCGCCCAGGACCGAAGGCCAGCCGCCGGCGGACATCTCGGTGTTGATCATTACCCAGAAGTTTTCCTCGGCTTCGACAGGAGATGCGTAGTTGGCATAGACAGCCGCATAGTGGGTCGCCGTGACGGACGTCTGGACGAGCTGAGTGGTGGGCGTGGAGGCGTCGCCATTGTACATCTCGCCGTAGAAGGAGGCGGTGTCCCAGGGATAGGAGCTGTGATGATAGAACCAGTACTGGGTGTTGTCGGCTTCCCAGGTTCCGGACCAGCCGAAGTCGGCCAGGTTGAACCATACCCCTCTGTAGAGCCCGCCCCAGGTCAGCCAGGTGGCGGAACCGTCGTCATATTGGAAAGTGTCATCGGAACCCGGTATGAAGAGCGGATGATCGAGATGCACACCGTCGGCCGCGATGGCGCAGGAGACGGCGAAGGCCAGCGCGAATGCAGCGGATCGCATAGCAGCACCTTCCTTTCGGGATGGTATCCCTGCCGGGAATATGCCACTCCCGGGAGAATGTGGCACTATGGAGGCATCATGCTGACGGTGCGCGGGTCAGGCCTTGTTTGACACTCCGGAGAAGCCGCCGGTATATCTGAAACCGCACTCGGGCTCTCGCGGAACGAAGGTGTTCACCTCGTTCCGCCAGGCCGATGGGTTCTCGGGGTCTGTTTCACAACGGAGGTTGAAGTGAAATCGAAGAGAGTTCTCCACTTCCTTGCAGCCGCGATCCTCGCCACCGCCGCCCTTGAGGCATCCACCACCGATGCGCATGCCTATCTGCCCGCGACGGCCACGGACATCGAGCAGATCCCTGCCGACCAGCCGCTCCTGAAGCCGGTTGTGGATCAGGCCGCACTGCCCGTAGTACTGCCTTATGCCGACGAGATCGACCAGAACCAGCCCAGCGGACCGGTCTACATGGCCGCATTCGCCCAGACGGATCTCGCCCAGTCGTTCATACAGACCAACGGCAACATCTCCGGCGCGGGCATCCTCCTGTATTCCGGCGTCGGCTCGACGGACAACGTCAACATCGCGGTCTGGGACGGGCTGCCCAACGCAGGCGGAGCCTTGCTTGCCGAAGCCAGCGCCACCGGTACCGCCGGCCAGTGGGTCGACGTCTACTGGGACGCCGTCGAGGTAACTCCCGCAACCACCTACTACCTCGTCTTCACCGGGAACATGACCCTTGGCGTAACAGGCGACACGAGCAACCCTTATCCGTCCGGCTGCGTCTACGCAAACGGCGGATTCACGCCCTACCCGGGCTATGACTATGCCTTCAGGACCTACTACGACACCGAGGCGAGCCTCGAGAACACCACCTGGGCGGGAGTGAAGACCCTGTCCGAGTAGGCAGCTCTCAATCCTTGGGAATCGAAAGCCGGGCCGGGTGTCGCACCCGGCCCGGCCTCTTTAGAGTAGGATCGGTTTTAACATTTGGTCCTGATTCACTGGACAGCCCTGGGGTTTGCCAAGATTAGGACCAAATGTTAAAACCGATCTGGAGCGATGCTGTCTTCCCGCGCTCCTGGGGCGCTGTATCGCCGGGCCGCTTTCCCGGGAGGGATGAGATGACGAGGATGATCATGTCAGCGCTCTTGTTGTCACTGGTCGCAGGTTGCAGGGAGGACGGGGGGGCTGCAGGCGATTCTCCATCGACAGATGCTGGCGGGACTTCAGCCCGGGAGACCGGACCAGTGGTCGACACTTCGGATCCCTTCGACGTGGCAGAAGCCTTCTTCGACGCCGTAGATGCAGGGGATTTCACGGTTGCCGCCCGGTGGGTCCTTCCGGAACAGCAGGAGGGCTTCCTCGCTGCGATGCAGGAGGAGAGCTTCGAGCTCCCCGATGATTACGAGGTCGTCGTCATGGCTCAGGGTGAGTACGCCGGGGCCTCGATCGTCGGAACGGAAATCGGCGTGGACATGGATCTCGTCGACGGCCGCTGGTGGATATCGAACTGAAAAGCCAGGATCGGGGGGGATGCATGGCTTACGACGGCGTTTGCTTCGAGCTGTCCCTGAACTGCCCGCACTGCGAGAAACCCATCGCTCTCAACCGTGTATCGGAGAGCGTCCTGTGCGACGGGTGCCGCCGGGTCATCGAACTGCCCGTCGGGTTCTGGCAGAGCGTCATGGCCGGCGAGATAGCCGAGTGCCTGCTTCTGCCGCACGGCGAGGGGCGCAACGAGACATCGATCGGCTGCTCGATAGGCGTCACGGTGCAGGAACTCTGCGGCCACCAGATGCCGAGTTGCGGCAATCCTGGTTGCAGGAAGGAATTTCCGGAGGAAGCCCTCCGAACAGGGATAGAGGAGGGGGTCACACGTCTGGTGTGCCCCAGCTGCGGCGAAGTCACCGGAATGCGCGTGCCGCCCGCCTGGTTCGAGCAGATCCATCCTCTGGTGAAGCTTCTCGTGGAGGAGGAGGGGACTGGTGACAGGGCCTCTCGCCTGGAGGGGAGCGAGGGCATCCCGTTCCACTGCTACCATTGCGGAGGCTCTCTGCCGCTGGATCCGGCGCGCAGGTCCGTGGAATGCAAATACTGCAGCAACCAAGTGACGGTTCCGGACGAGATCTGGGTGCGGCTGAACCCGGTTGCCGAGAAGAAGAGATGGTTTGCGGTCCTCTACTTAGGTCAGTCCGCCGGCATACTTCCCGGGGAGACAGATACCTTCTGCGGCATCGCCTCGGCGCCAGACGGCGAGCTTATAGGAGCGTACCATGCCGGGGAGGTCGGCGAGGCCGGCCACCCCTGCCGCATCCTCAGAGCCGACGAAAACAGCCTCATCCGATGGCTGCAGGACGGCGTAGAGTTCGATGGATCCTCCGAGCTGCTCCTGTCACCCGGCGATGGAACGCTGTGCATCTTCGACGATAGCGAGAGGTTCCTACGGTTCATCGACATGGAGACGGGAGACCCGGTATGCACCGTGGACTCCGCACCGGACGACGAGGACGAATCCGCGATGTATCTGGACTACTGCGAGATAGCGTGCGCCATGGACGGCTCGCTCCTGCACCACAGGGACGGACACGGACTGCGGCGGTTCGACAGGCACGGGGTTCGTCTGCCGCTCTGGCCTGAAGGCAACGAACCCGTGAGCGGCGGGTTGTTCAGGAGCATCTTCAGGAGGGCGGTTCCCGAAAGCGCCAGCGAACCCGGGTTCGACTCGCTCGGGGACAGGCCGACGAGTCTCCCCTCAGGCGCGCTGCTCAGAACAGGCTGGGACGGGCGCCTCTATGTGCTCTCAGAAACGGCGGACCACCTCGCCGTGTTCGACCGTGACGGGAAGCTCCTGGCCAGCACCGCGCTGCAGACCGAAGGGATCATCGATGACCTGTGCGGATTCGGGGCCGACCGTGAGGGCAGGGTCTTCATCCTCTTCGTGCATTCGAAGCAGTTCCGTGACACGACCTATCCTCATCTCGCGCGCATCCTTCCAGGTGGACCCTTCGAGATGATAGCGGGGCCTTGCTCCGGAAGGAGGAACAGTTTCCTCGGAGAAAGCGTGAACAGCCTTGCAGTGGCGCCCGACGGACACTGTTACGTTGCCTGCGACTTCTGCGACATGCGCAGGGTATCCCCGGAGGGCGAAATCGTCTGGAGAAGCCCGGGCACCATGCAGAGCGAGGCGGACGAGCTCGAGGAGCTGGAGGAGAACATGAAGGGGAAGAAGCAGGTGCGCGACAGGAAGTAGTGGAGCTTGATCGGTTCGACATTTGGTCCTGATCTCAATGAACCCAGGGGTGAGCCAGGGAATTAGGACCAAATGTTAAAACCGATCCTCCGGTCCGAAGATGTAGATCAGTTCGAGTAGAGGGTCTTTATCGATCCCCAGGTCTCTGCTGCCAGGCCGGGCAATGGTCCATTGGTCCGGATGAAGTAGTCGCCCAGGCCCCAGGGCTCCCAGACGATGAAGTCGTCGCTGAAGAAGCTGTGATCGGTGGTGTAGGTCGGGTCGCCCAGGATCGAAGGCCATCCGCCGCCGGACATCTCGGTGTTTATCAGAATCCAGAAGTTCTCCTCGGTCAGGACCGGTGTTGCGTAGCTGGCATAGACTGCAGAGTAGTGCACAGCTGTGACGGACGTCTGGTCGAGCTGTGTGGTGGGTCCGGTGGAGTTCCCGTTGTACATCTCGCCGTAGAAGGACGCGACATCCCAGGGATAGGAGCTGTGATGGTAGAACCAATATTCGGTGCTGCCGGCCAACCAGCCGCCGGACAGACCGAAGTCGGCCAGGTTGAACCATACGCCCCTGTAGAGCCCGCCCCAGGCCAGCCAGTTGGCGGAGCCGTCGTCATAGGAGAGCTGATCATCGGAACCCGGTATGAAGAGCGGATGATCGAGACGCACACCGTCGGCCGCGATGGCGCAGGAGACGGCAAAGGCCAGCGCGAATGCAGCGGATCGCATTGCAGCACCTTCCTTTCGGGATTGTCATCCCGTATGGGAACATACCGCTCCCTGAAGCTGAAAGGGAGGAGGATCGGTTTTAACTATTGATCCTAACTCGCCCGGCGCTCACGGAACGCTGTGATTTGGGATCATTAGAAACCGATCCACACTCTCAGCTGCACTCACATTCGAAACTTACTTGACATTCATTCTGCTCTCTTTGATTCTATTAAACCATTTGAGGAATCTCAGTAAAGGAGACCCATATGAGAATTGCACTCATTGCTGTCCTTACCGTCATGCATATGTGTTTGGCTGATGATGCCAACCGATGCTACTTTATCGGAGAAGTTGACTGGGACAATGCAGACTTTGCAGTAGTCCAGGTATCATCAAACGATGGTACAGTAATTAGAGACTCGCTGCACCTATCTTCTCCGGGTACGTACTCCATTCCTGAACAAGAGCCTTGGTGGAGCAACTACTTTATCGAAGCAAACGAATACTGGCGTGTTGATTGTTGGCTGATGCTTCATGGGTCTTCAGTACCAGTGCCACAGAGCCATTCCTATATCTACTTTCCAGATGATTTCTACCTAAGCTATGGTGTTTATTACTGCGTAAGCGATTTTGGTTGGTAGATTGTTCTGATTCTTCTTGAACAAAAACTCGGACGGAGCAGTGTGGTCAGGCGCCGAGGGATCAGATAATGATCTTGTCGATTCCAGGCTGTCTCCTGACAGTTGCAGTGTGTGCTGCAGGAATGCCTGACCGCAGCACTGGATGGTACTCCACATATGGTGGCCCTGACGACGAGGATTTCGGCGGGATGATCAGATGCCTCGACGAGGGTTTCATCCTTGTCGGCACTACATGGTCCCCTGCGGAGTACGGCGATCTTCTCGTGGTGAGAACCGATCCATTCGGCGGGCTGTTGTGGGAGTCGATCCCTGAACTAGGTTTCGAGGACTATGGCGCCTCGATATGCCAGCTCACCGATTCGAGCTTCCTCATCGCCGGGACGACTTACCCTAGTCTTACCGAAAGCAGCGATGCTTTTCTGATCGCACTGGATGCCAGCGGTACTACGTTGTGGACCAAGGTCATCGGATCTCCGGTCGAGGACTTCGTGTACGACATGAGCCCTGCAGATGATGGAACGTATGTCGCAGCCGGTGCACGTGGTGTCTATCCAGAGATGGATGCTCTGGTGATGATGCTCGACAGCGCCGGGAACATCATCTGGGA
The DNA here is from genome assembly GCA_963718745.1 of Candidatus Fermentibacterota bacterium. Taxonomy (GTDB): domain Bacteria; phylum Fermentibacterota; class Fermentibacteria; order Fermentibacterales; family Fermentibacteraceae; genus Fermentibacter. Next base: position 2,284,432 of record OY970370.1, read on the forward strand.
GCGCACATATGGCAGTACGGGGAACGACTGCGCTTTCTCCGTCCGGCAAGCCGCGGACGGGGGATTCGTCGTTGCAGGGAAAAGTGTCTCGGGTGGGTCCGGCACGATGGACGGATGGATTCTGAAAACAGACTCATCCGGGGATCCTGAATGGGAGACAACCCTGGGCGGGGAAGGCTTCGATCAGTTCAGGTGCGTATGCCAGACGCAGGATGGGGGATTCCTCGCCGTCGGGAGCGGGTCTCCGTCAGGGTCGGGCATTCCTGACCTCTGGATGGCATGGTTCGACCCGGAAGGCGGAGTGGTCCGGGAATCATTCCTCGGTTCGGAGGAGTCGGCCGAAAGTGCTGAGTACGTCGAAGCGGCTGCCGATGGCGATTTCCTGATCACGGGAAGAAACGGCTCAGTTCAGAGTCCTCAGGGTGACCTCTGGCTCCTCGGGGTGGACAGTGCCGGAACGATCCAGTGGCAGCGATCCTGGGGTGGGGAGGATGTGGACGCCGGCTGCAGTCTGGTGGAGTGTCCCGGTGATGGGAGCATCGTGGTCGGAGGCAACACCAGGTCATTCGGCGAAGGCGGTTTCGATCTCGTCCTGGTTGGTTTCGATGATCCGACGGGTTGGATCGATCCTCCTCAGGACGATCTGCCGGTGCTCACCGTGAGCCCCAATCCTGTCCGGACGATATCGGTGGTAGGATTCCGGCTTCCACGGCCTGGATTTGCGAGCCTCCGCATAATGGATCTGTCGGGGCATCTTGTCGCGGTTCTGTCCGAAGGGGATCTGCCCGCAGTGGAGCACTCCTTTCCGCTAGACTGCTCGATCCTTCCGTCCGGTGTCTACTTCTGCCGGCTCGAGTTCGAGGGGGCAACAGTCTCGGTCAGGTTCGCGACGATTCGCTGACGAATATGGCCGATGGAGGGTCCGGGGGGGGCTGAGAGTGAGTTGGGATCAATAGTAAAACCGATCCTGATCTCGTCTCAAGCAGATTAGGACCAGTTGAAAAACCGGTCCGGAGGGGGGCTACCAGAGGAAGCGGAGGCCGGCGTACGTCTCGCCCTCGAGCTGCCTCAGGGGCTGAGTGTCCACGGGGTAGTGGGTGAGGTGGAACTCCACCGCCGTGTCGCCCCCGCCGGGCATGTAGCGGGTGTAGGCCTCGATCCTTTGTCTGGAGGACGATCCGCCGTCCTCATGGAAGAAGAACTCGGGCCTGTAGCGCAGGCCTCCCGCCCAGGAGCGCCAGGCGGCCACGGGCATGTCGGCCTCTCCCTGCAGCGACCAGTCGAAGTCGTGACCCTTCTGGAAGCCGTCTCCGCGAGGGCGGTACAGCCCTATCGAAGCCCAGCCGGAGGGAGTCCCTCCCGTTGGAAGGAAACCGAGACCCGCCTGCGGCTGGAACTCGTCCTCGAACAGGACGACCCCCGCCTTCACGTTGTTCATGTACTCCGAGAGGGTGTCGGGCATGTCTATGTTGTGGAAGCACTCGTGGTCGGTGTAGAGCCTGGCCTCGCCCCAGCCCGTGTCCCAGGCGAACTCGAACCGGATGTTCCAGTGCCCGCCGTAGATGTTGAACTTCATGTCCGGGTTGTTCCAGCTCTCGCCCATGTAGGTGTCCATCTCCAGTCCCAGCCGCGCGGCGAACCGCCCGGCCGTGACCGGGGTGATTGTCGCCGCTATCTCGCCGAAGACGAAGTGTGCGATGTCCGAATCGAAGAACTTGAACACGCCGAGCTTCCCGTCCGAGGTCATGGGGAACTCGAGGGTGCCTAGCAGGGCGAGGAGCATGGCTGACGTGAAGCCTGTCATTCGGCGTCCGGTTCCAGGAAGGTCAGGAGGTCGCGCGACACTTCGATGGAGTCGATCGAAGGCAGCGCGGCCGCGAGCGCCTTCACGAACACGGCCTCCGGCAGCGAACCCTCGAGGTGAAGCCTGTCGTTTATGACCGTCCTCGGAACGCCCTGGACCGAATATCTGGCCGACATCTCCGGGAATTCGTTCGCCTCGATGATCTCCGCCCTGACCCTGGGGCTGGCCGCCGCCAGCCTGAGCGCGGTGACCGCAGCCCTGGGGCAGTGCGGGCACGTGGGCGTCACGAAGACCTTCAGAAGGAGATCCCTGTCCAGGCCGGCGAGGAAGTCGGAGGTGGCCTGCTCGATCTCCGGCTTCCCGCTGCCTGCGTCGACTATCGAGGTGAGGAGGGTCGTGAACTCGTACCCGGAGGGCGTGCCGTAGAGCCGCGCACGGTTGTGGGTGCCGTCCGAGACGAGGATCGCCGGTACGGCAACTATCGCGTCCGATTCCTTCTGCGCGGTGTCGGTCAGGAAATTGAGCTTCTCGAGCCTGATCCTGCCCGACAGGGAGGCGAGTTCGGTGACGATCCTCTCCGTGTCGAGGCATCCGTCGCAGTTGAGCCGCTGCGTGTAGAGCCTGATGCTCACATCCTTCGCGATGCCTTCGAAGAGCTTCCTGACCTGTTCGGCATCGGCCGCTGACAAAAGACCCATGAGGACCCTCCCCGGGCTAACCGCCGAGTTCGATGTGGTGCCAGGCCGCGGATGCAGCCCTGGCGCCGTCCGCAGCGGCTGTGACCACCTGCCGGAGGGGGTTCGATGTGACGTCCCCGGCGGCGAATACGTCCTTCCTGGAGGTTCGGACTATGTCTGTGGTCCAGACCGTGCCGTCGTCGTTGAGCCTTATCAATTCCCTGAACGGTTCGGTGGCCGGTCTGCGCCCGACGTACATGAATATCCCGTCGACCGCCATCTCCTCGGTGCCATTCGGCGTGTCCAGCAGGGCGCTCTCGACGCCGGTGCCGCCACGGATGTCCAGCAGGCGGCTGTTCCAGCGCACTTCCACCGCTCCGGAACCGAGCAGCTTCGTGGCCAGGGCGGGCTCCGCCCGGAGGGCGTCCCGCCTGTGCACCAGGGTGACCCGCGCGGCGAAGGATGTCAGATGGAGAGCTTCCTTGACGGCGCTGTCCCCCCCGCCGACGACCATCACGTGTTTCCCGCGGAAGAACGGGGCGTCGCAGGTGGCGCAGTAGCTCACCCCGCGTCCGTAGAACCTGTCCTCGCCCGGTATGCCCAGCTTGGCCGGGGCAGCGCCGGTGGCGATTATCAGGACCTTGGCCTCCATCGCCCCGCCATCCGCCTGCACTCGAAGGGCTCCGCCCTCCGCGGAGGCGGACGATGCCTGCTCGGACAGGAACACCGAACCGGACGACACCGCCTGGGAGCGCATCGCCTCCACCAGGGCGCCGCCGGTCGTCGATGCTATGCCTGGATAGTTCTCGATCTTGTCAGTGAGCGCCGCCTGACCTCCGGGCTGCCAGCCCTCGAGGACCGCATTGCCCAGTCCGTACCGGGAGAGGTACATGGCGGCGGCGAGGCCCGCAGGCCCGCCCCCCGCGACGATCACATCGAAGTTCCGCCCGGGCGCCCCTCCGGGGGACGGCACCAGGCCCGCCTTCAGATCGAGGCTCATGGGATGGACCGGCCCGCCGCTATGCCTGTGCTATGGTCTGGAGCTGCGCGATCAGGGACGGCTTGTCCCTGAAGCCGACGAGCCTGTCGACCTCCTGCCCCGCCTTGAACACTATCATGGTCGGGACGCCCCTGACGCCGTAGGTCGCGGCCTCGGACTGGTTCTGGTCGATGTCCATCTCGTAGAAGTCCCAGCCGGTCAATTCTCCGGCGATCTGCTCGAGGACCGGATGGAGCATCCTGCAGGGACCGCACCACGTCGCGCTGAAATCGACAAGCACGAAACGGTCCGATACCGAAGTGACGACTGGGAGCTCTTTCCCGGATATCTTCTTCAGGGCCATGGGCCGCTCCTTTCGTTTGCATCTCATGCGAGAATGAATAATCCGTCGAACCGGTTCCCGCGGCAGGGCCACCGTCCGCGGGCTGCCACCCCCTGCCCTGCAATGAGCATATTGAGAACTGACCTGGAGGTGCAACATGAGCCTCGAATCAAGGCTCGCGATAGAAGAGTTCGAGACCCTGGCGAAGGGCATCATCCTGCGCGGCTACTACCGCCCCGGCGGCGAGTCCGGGTCTAGCCTGCGGAAGTTCATGACGATCTCGAAGCCGGCCCTCTACGAACTCGTGGACGATCCGGAAAGGCTCGACGCCGACGCCCTGCTCTATGTTCTCATGAGGCTGCCGGACGGCATCTGGTCGGTCAGGCAGATTACGGTGGTCAGGGAGATAGGCGGAGACGAGGCCGGGGACTTCGCCCCGGTGGAGACCAGGGCCAGGCGCAGGCCCACGTACAGGACCGGCCCCGACTCGTTCGTCACGGCATTCCGCGGAGGGATGAGCGATCTCGTCGACTTCATCTCCGCCCTGACCTGCTTCCAGATCGAGGCGGACAAGATGAGGGCGAGGTACGCGGCCTACAGGGCGAAGCTCGAAGAGGACCCCGCCCACCTGTCGATCTGGCGGACCATCGAGGAGTACCAGCCGGCGGAGGGCGGGCCGCAGGGCTCCGACCACCTGTCCCTGCTGCATGAGTTGTCGGTGGAGTTCAGGTGCGGCTACGGGGCGGTCAAGGCGCTGGACGCGTCCCTCTCCGGGCGTCTGGTGGAGGTTGTGAAGGCGATCGCATCCACCGGCCCGCGCGATCTCAAGGTTGTCTTCTCGGACAGGTTCGGCCTGGTGGGGATGTACAGCCGGAAGGCGAAGCTCTGGACCGCTTCGCTCGTCGCCGCGATGGAGGAGAGGGGGCTGGCCGGCCGGAACGTCTTCATGGTATCCAGCAACAGGCACAGCATTATCAACTGCCTTTCCCCCTACCTGCGGCGGCACTGGGCAGAGCTGGGGATGAGCGGTCCCACCGATTACGCAGGCGCGAGGGACGCCATGGACCGGTCCGGAGCGGCCTCGATGAAGGAGGCCGAGGAAATGGCCGGAGGGATTCACTCCATCCCTGTCCCGCCGGACATGCCCTTCTGCCAGCTCGTCGACCTCGATGCGATCGATCCCGCCCTGACCGATCCCAGGCTGCCTGCGGTGGAGCAGCCGGGCGGAGTGATAGTGAACATGGACTATGCCTTCGGCGAGGAGGGCTTCTTCCTCTTCAACGAGATGCTCGAGTCGATGGGCGGGAGGGTCGGCGGGATCTACGTGATGGGCAAGGCCGGGACCCTGGTGGGAGGCAGGGGCGACTTGATGCTGCCTTCATACTTCGTGAAGCAGGGCTCGAGCGATGTCTACGAGATCGACAACTGCCTGGCGCCCGAGGATTTCGACGGCTCGGGCGGGCATTCGGTCCACTCCGGGGGTCCGATGCTGACCGTCTCCGGGACATTCCTCCAGAACGAGGGAGTGCTGAAGTACTTCAGGGACAACTGGAAGGCACTGGGAGTCGAGATGGAGGGGATTCCATACGCCAAGGCCGTGAGGCACGCGATAGTGAGGAAGAGAGTCGACCCGGCCGTGCGTCTCGGAGTGGTGTACTACGCCTCGGACGCTCCGCTGTCCGGAGACCTGCTGTCGGTCCCGCTGGGGGACACCGGGATCGTGCCCGTGTATGCCGCGAGCCTGGCCATACTGCGGAGCATACTCAAGGGCTGCGGGAGGCCGCCTAGCCGACCTGCTTCTTGACGATCATCACGGCGCCGCCCAGGCAGTCGCCTATCGCCGCGACCGTCCAGCCCTCCTTCTCCTTCTCCTTCACCAGCTGGGCGACGTTGTCCTTCATCTTCCAGTACAGCTGGATCACCTCATGGTTCCAGACCCCTCCGCTACGGATAAGCACGAGGATGCTGCCTGTGAAGACCTCGCCCAGTGTCGCCACGCTCCAGCCGTCCGGTTCGAGGTCCCGGATCACCTTCTCGAGAGAGCCCCGGCTCTTCCACGAAGCCGTGATCACTCTGTGCTCCATCCCGGTCCCCCTATTCGGGTTCGCTGCGGACCCCGGAGCGAGCCGGGGTGCCGCAATCTGGAAAATCGATCAGGAGGGGCCGGGGGGTATCCACATAGTCCCCGCCTCCAGCCCATCCGTACTCGCCGCAGGGCATCCTCTCGTACATCCCCTCGTAGTCGCGCCATGAATCCACGAGGGCGTTCAGTGCGCCAGTCAGGACATCCACGTCCTCCGGATCGGTGCAGGGGGACAGGGAGATACGTACGAAACCGGGCTTCTGCCAGAGGTCGCCCTGGTCTAGCGCCTTCCTTATCGTGCAGGAGAGCCCTTCGTCTATGCCGAGGAGATCATGACCGTAGGTGCCCGCGCACATGCAGCCCGAACGCACCTGCAGGCCGTACAGATCGTTGAGGAGGCGCACCGCGAGGCTGTGGTCCAGGAGGCAGTCGTCCAGCAGCATCGAATAGGTTCCAAGGGCACGGGAGCCCGGATTCCCGAGGAGCCTTATGCGGGGATTGCCGGCGATCCCGGCTTCGAAGCGCGCCCGCAGCTCCCTCTCGGCATCTTCGATCAGGTCAGTGCCGATGTACTCCTTCAGCTGGAAGACGAGGCCCGCGCGTATGATCTGTATGATGGGCGGAGTGCCGCCCTCCTCCCGGTGCTCGATGTCCGACAGATACCTGTGGTCCCAGGGGCTGGTGTACAGGACGGTGCCCCCTCCGGGATCCACGGGCACGGAACCGCTGAACAGGCAGCGGTTCGCGGCGAGGATGCCAGGGGTCTGGGGACCGCCGATGAACTTGTGGGTGGAGATGAAGACTGCGTCCTTCCTCCGTCCCTCGCCGCCCTCCGGATGCAGGCGGACGGGCAGGTACGGCGCCGAGGCGGCGTAGTCGAAGAACGCGTATCCGCGGGCTTCGTGCATCACCTCGGCCAGAGCGTCGACATCGTTCGCTATGCCTGTGACGTTCGATGCGGCGGAGAACGTCCCTATCTTCAGAGGGCGCGCGGCCACCTCGGGCAGGGCGAGCTGCCGTTCGAGGTCCCTCCAGTCGATCCTGCCTTCCGCGTCGAATCCGACGAACCTCGCCTCACCGAGGGTCTCGCGCCAGGAGATGTCGTTCGAATGGTGCTCCATCCTCGATCTGAAGATCACCGGCCTGAACTCGACCGGGACTCTCGTCCTGCAGCCGCATGCCTCCATCAGGCCGTCGTGGACGCGGAGCCCCATGGCGTGGATAAGGTGGTTGATCGCACCCGTCGATCCCGAACCCGTGAAGAGGATCACATCTCCATCGCTGGCGCCGAGAGCGTCCGCGACGACGTCGCGCGCACGGTCGACGTAGGAGGTCATCCGCTTCCCCGAGTCGCTGCCCGAGGTGTGCGTGTTGGACATGTGCGGGAGTACCTCCCGCGCTATCAGGTCCTCGATGGGGCGGAACGGCAGACCCGACGCGATGTAGTCGAAATAGATCCTGCGCCTGGACCCGAAGGGCGTCGTTATGGCCGAATCCGTTCCGATGACGTTGTCCCGCAGGTATCTGAGCTTTGGATGGTCGAGTACGGACATGCTGCCCGGAACTCCTCCCCGCCTAGTAGGCGCCTCTCCTGGAGAGCGCAGCCGGAATCGTCAGAAGCAGAATCGACATGTCCAGCCATACCGACCAGTTGTCGACATAGTAGAGATCGAGCTTCACCATCTCTTCGAAACCGAGCTGGCTGCGGCCCGATATCTGCCAGATTCCCGTTATCCCCGGGATCGTCTGTAGCCTCTTGAGTTGACGCTCAGTATATGCTTCGACCTCTTCGGGCAGGGGAGGCCTCGGCCCTATCAGGCTCATGTCCCCCCTGAGCACGTTCAGTATCTGGGGCAGCTCGTCCAGGCTCCAGCGCCTGAGGAAGCGTCCGGCCCGGGTGACCCTGGGGTCGCACTTCATCTTGAATATGGGTCCGGAGGCCTCGTTCCTGGAGAGGAGGCCGCTCTTCATGCCTTCCGCCCCCTCGCGCATGGAGCGGAACTTGATCATCCTGAACGGCCTGTTGTTCCTGCCGAGCCTGGTCTGAACGTAGAACACGGGGCGGCCGTCGTCCGTCAGGATCAGCAGGGAGAGGAGCAGCCCGGGGATCAGAAGGAACGGAAGGGCTGCTGCCGAGATCAGGATGTCGATGAGTCTCTTGCAGGTGCTCCTGAAGCCCTCGAGGGGCGGACTGACCGACTCGATCAGCGTCGTTCCGCCAAGGCTCGTGAATCTCGTCGTGAGGCTCACCAGGGTGAACACGTCCGGCACGAGCATGTAGGAGAGGCCGGTATGCTCGCAGATGTAGATGACTTCGGCCGTCTCGTCGCGGGAGAGCGAGGTGTCTGCGATTATGAGCGTGTCCACCGCCAGTTCGTGGAGGAATGCCTCCAGGTTCCCGGGCGAGGCCGCCTCGACCGCGGAGTCGCAGGAAGCCCCCCTGGGTCTTATGAAACCGCAGAGAGTCGAAGGGTAGGCCCCTCTGCCCTCGAGGTGCTTGGAAAGCTCGAGCGCGAGGCTGCCGCATCCGTAGATCGCCGTTCTCCTGGCAAGCCCGGCCTTCAGCGCGGTCCTGCGCGCGACCTCCCTGAAGAGGTTGTGCCAGACCGCGAGGCAGAGCGAGGCCGCCGGGAAGGAGAACAGCAGTACGAACCTCGAGAAGTTGAGTTCCTTCACGGCGAAACTGAGCGCGAACGTGATGACGACGGCGGTGAAGGAAGACTTCATGATGCCCGCCAGCTCCTCGATCTGGGCGAGCCCCCAGTTCCTCCTGTAGGTGCCGAAGGCCTGGAGGACTATAACCGTGACGACCCCCATCACGGCTCCGGAGGCGAGGTAGTGCAGCGCGGAGAGCCTGAAGTCGTTGGGTTTGTCCAGAGTCCTGGAGATGAGATCCGCGAGGACGGCGTGCCTGAGCCAGAAGCCCAGCATGAAGACACCGATGACTACGGACAGGTCGCCCATCGCCATCAGAAGGGCGCTTATCCACTCGAGCCTGTTCTTCAGCGTGCTCCTGGACATCTTCCGATCAACGCTCCTGGATGGTCCTGGTAAAATCTAGCCATGCTCCTGAGGTGGAGCCACAGCGCCCTGCCCGGCCTCCCCGCGCTCTGTCGCCGCGGGACGTGCTCCATCCGGGCATCCGGGACGAGCCAGACCTCGAAGCCCTTCTCCCATGCACGCCAGCACAGCTCGACGTCCTCGAAGTAGAGGAAGTACTTTTCGGACATCAGGCCGAAGCTCTCCCGGCCCTCTGACGTGATCCACATCGCAGCCCCCGTCAGCCAGTCCACGCGGAAGGCCCCTCCGTCTTCCGACCTGCGGGCGGTCAAGTGCCTGAGTGCCGCGGCACGCCCTGCCCTGGTCGATCCGAAGGGGGTCCGCCTCGCAGCGATGGCGGCGGGATCCGGGAAGCTCCGCGCCGACGACTGTGGTGTTCCGCCGCTCGAGGTCAGAGCGGGGCCGGCGATACCGACCCGGTCAGAACCGGAGCAGAACTGCCCGAGGCGCGACAGGGAGCCCGGCAGGACCACGACGTCGGGGTTGAGGAACAGGACGGGGCCGGGTCCGCACAGGGAGGCTGCTGCGTTGTTGGCCCGCGCCAGACCCAGGTTGCGTTCCGATCTGACGGTCCTGACGCACCCGAACCTGCTCGAGATCTCCGGTGTGCCGTCAGTCGATGCGTTGTCGAAAACGACTATGCGGCGGGGGGCCTCCGAGCAGTCCAGGTTCACGAGAGACGAAAGACAGCGGGCGATGGTGCCCGAACTGTTGAATGTCGTGATCACGACGGATGCTTCGACCGGCATATCCCCGATGAGGGTGAGGGTGGAAGTGCGGCGGGAGAGAGATGGGGGGGCGGAAGACCGCCCCCCCGATGCAACCGGTACTAGCGCTTCTTGCCCTTCTTGGGGCCCTTCTCGATGAGCTCCTTCAGGGTCTTGCCGGCTTTGAAGTGAGGAACTCTCTTCGCCGGATAGGTCTTCTTGGCGTGAGTCTTGGGATCGACACCAACCCTCTGGGCCCTGAGCTTGTTCGAGAAGGTCCCGAACCCGACAAGGCTGATCTTGGCGTCGTCACCCTTCAGAGTCTCCATGATTCCGCCGAGGAAGGCGTCCACAGCACCTCCAGCCTGCTTCTTGGTCAGGCCGGTCTTCCCCGCGACGTGCGCTACCAGATCCTTCTTGGTCATGAAGTCACCCCCTTTCCACGACCATTACCCGAGTGTAGAACAGCGAAAGCCCCGTGTCAAGCGGGCATCTCATACAAGGAAGCCCATTTGAGCGGTATCCCCGCACACAATAAGACAATATTGCTGCAAAGAGAACTATAAAACAGCGTACTGATGGACAAGCCACTTTTGTCAGATCGACGGCCAGAAGCCCGAGTCGAACCAGGCCTGATCACGGATCTGACGGTCGAGCCCTACCAGGAGCTCGAGATGCGTCCTCTCCCAGTCCGCCAGCACGGTGAAAGCCCTGCCGCAGTCCCGGTCGGGAGAATCCGCCGCGCCCCTGTCATAGAAGTCGATGGCCTTCTCCTCGAGACCTATCGCGGCCGAGATGACTGCCGACTCGAAGCCCGCCGCGGAGATGGACCCGATGATCTCAGGGGAGAGCACCGCATGCGCCCTTGCGGAGTCCGGGACGGCAAACCCCGTGGTGTCGCCCTCCGTGGAACGGGCTACGAACATCTGCTCGAGCCACTCCTGATGCCGGCCCTCCTCCTCGGCAAGTGACTGGAAAAGGTCTCTGACGGCAGGATCGGACGCTGCCTGTGCAGCCTTCTCGTACAGGATCCTGCCCCGCATCTCCAGGAGCATGGCACCCTTAAGAACATCGAGTCTTTCGCAGTCCATTCCGGCTCCTTCCTAGAAATTGCTCACGTGTTGCTCGATCTTGATGTCCGGCAGATCGATGATGTTTATCCTGAAGTAGAACCCGCTGTCGGTGTCGGAGATGTGCCTCACGAACAGAGCCTCCCAGCAGTGCAGGTCGCGCCTCAGAGTGTAGCTCTGGCTGATGAAGGACGCGTCCGTCAGGTCATAGTAGGTCGTGTAGTCGATCGACCAGGACGGGGTGAGTTCGAGCGACGACGATGCCCGCAGCCGGCTGAGATCCTCCGAGCCGTCCATCCCTTCGCGGAAGTGATGTGACAGCGTGAGCCTCCACGGGAGGCCGGTGAACGAAACCGAGTCAGGGACCAGGGTCATGTCGTTTCCCGCTACCTGGAGGGACGTGGTGAACCCGAGATTCTCGAGCTTCCGCTCATACAGGTCCCAGGTCGCGTCCGCCCGGAAGCTCGCGAAGGTCACGGGGGTGAGCTCCAGGGATGCCGCCAGGGGGGAGAATGCCCTGTCTGTGCTGTCCGGGTCCATGTCATAGACCGTGGAGACATCCAGGGATGCCAGCTCGGTCCTGTCGATCCCTCCTGTGGAAACCCGCTTCGCTTCCAGGTTCTGGTAGAGCCCGAGGAGCAGGGTGCCCCCGCTTGCGGGAAGCGCGAAGTCGGAGAAGGTGTAGAAGAGCGATGACGCGTCCTCCACGGGCTCGAGCGAAGTCCCTTCCCCTCCGCCTGTGAGGAACATGTCCGGGGACCAGCCTATCACGGCCCTCGGGCTGATCGTGTGCCTGAAGGCCGAGAACCCCAGGCCTCCCTCCTGGAACGTCCCGTAGATGTCCGTGGACAGGCTGACGCTGGCTCTTCCAGAGACCCACCAGGGATAGGAAGTCCCCATCCTGTCCCTGTCGTAGACCGCGAAGGTCCCGCCGATCCTGGGCGAGACCGACAGGAAGCCCCAGAACCTGTCAGAGGCGGTGAGCTCGGAAACCGTCCTGAAACCCGAGTGGGTCGTGCGGGACACCTCCCTCTGGGTGTCCAGCGAGACGTAGTGCGAGGACAGATTCCAGTAGACGGAATGCCAGGGCTTTCTCCTGGAGGGGTCGGACGGGGTGTGGAACAGGGGGGTGGATGTTATGAGCACCCTCAGATCGGGCAGGTTCTGTACGGACTCGGTCTCGTCCGGGATGCTGTCGGGATCAGTCCTGAGGTAGGCCGTCCTGTCGAGGGTGAGCTGGACCGAGGCGATGCCGATGTTCCGCGCCGCGCTGAGCCAGGATCTGATCTCGCTTGTCATCCTGTCCTCGGGTTCGGGCTGGGTGTCGTGCAGGTACGATCTGTCGCTCATGAACTCGCCCCTGAGCCGGACCGACGTCCCGTCCGCGAAGTCGTGCAGGTGAGTACCGAACAGCCTCCATCTCTCCAGATGCGTCTCGAACTCGCGCCTCCATTCGGTCTCGACGCCGCCCTCGTGGACGTAGCGCAGCCTGTGGCGCTCCCGGGCGGAGACCGCGAAGCGGGACTTGTCGAGAATGTCACCCTGCAGGAGGAGATCGACGTAGTCGGACAGAGCGAAATAGTAGCCGACTCCCCTCAGGAAGCGCCCGTCCCTGGAAGTCTGTCCGAATCTGGGGATGGTGAAGCCGGACTGGCGCCCTGTCCGGATCGGGAAGACCATGTAGGGGAAGTAGAACACGGGGGTGTCGTGGATGTAGAGGTAGATCGGGCGGGCGATCGCCCTGTCGTCCTGGAAGACCTTCATCAGGGGCGCCCGGAAGTAGTAGTCCGCCGTATCCGCCTCACAGGTCGTGAACCGGGCGTCGACTATGTTGAACTCCCTCCTGCCCACCTGCGTGATCGAGGTCCCGCTGTAGTAGCCGAACTCGTAGCGGGAATCCGCCTCCTCTATCATCCCCCTGCGCGCCGTCATGTCGTAGAACATCCTCGAGCCCCGGATGGACTCTCCCCTGTCGAAGAGCTCCGGTTCCCCGGAAGCCTCGATCAGGTCGAGTGCGGGCGTGTAGCGGACCGTGTCGGCCTCCAGGTACATGTCCCTGTAGTCGACGCGCGAGTTCCCCACCAGCACCAGGTCCCCCGGGCCGGGCCGGAAGGAGATGGAGTCGGCCGCGTATGCGATCGCCTCGAGAACCGCGGTGGAGTCGGCCGTGCTGTCTGCCAGGAGTATCGAGAAGACGAGGGGGAAAGGGCTCAACGGACTGATTTCCGGGCCATCAGCGCGGCTCCCCTGGCTCCGGCCTCGGTCGTTCCGGGGATGACTGACAGGTGCCAGGGATGCCGGCACCTGCGTCCGTACTCTGCTTCAGCGGTAGCCGCGAAGAAGGGCAGCGCATTGGTGAGGCCCCCTGCCACGAAGAAGCCTGCCGGGCTGAGGCAGTTCGCGAGGCTCGCGAGACCCCTGCCGATCCAGGTCCCGAAAGTGTCGAAGGCTGCGAGGGCTCTCCCGTCACCCTTCCCGGCAAGGGCGGCGATCTCCCTGGGGTCGGGTTCCCCGCTCGAGCCCGCCGGAGCTCCGTCGAGGTAGTATCGGATGAGAGCGGCCCTTCCGGCGTACCGTTCCCAGCAGCCGGTCGAACCGCAGGGACAGGGCATTCCCGATGCCTCCACCGCCATGTGGCCGAACTCGCCTGCGAAACCGGTTCCATAGAGTATCGAGCCGTCGACTACGATCGTGCCGCCGATCCCGGTGCCGATGGTGATGAAGACCTGTAGGCCGGTCCGGGGCATCAGCCCCGACTCGACTGCTCCGAATGCGAATGCGTTGCAGTCGTTGTCGACCACCACGGATGCTCCGGTGAGGGCGCGGAGCGAGGTTGCCACCTCCAGCCCGTCCCATCCCCCCAGGTTGGGGGAGAAGACGAGGGTGCCCCCGGCGCGGTCGATGAGGCCGGCGATCCCGACGCCGATCGCTGCCGGTTCGGGATCCAGGCGGAGGATGGTATGAGCCAGCTCGTCGAGGAGCCTGCCGGGTCCCTCCGATGGCAGGGTCCTCAGTTCGGCCTCGGCATGGAAGACCGAATCACGGTCGACGCAGCCGACGATCGTCGTCGTCCCGCCTATATCGGCGCCCCAGGCGAGGTCACTCGACACTGATGATCTCTCCGTCGCTCACCTTCACCAGCGGGAGGGATACCCTGGAGACGGTCCTCGCTCCGATGGTCAGAATGCCGCTCGCCCCTTCGATCCTCCCGACCGTGGAGAAAGCCCTCTCGAACTCGTCGCGGCTGTCCGCTCCGGCTGCGGAGGCGTCCAGTACGACGGTGGCCGCGTCGTATCCCTGCGCCGAGAGGATCGATGGATCGGTGCCGTACTTCCTCGAGTAGTGGAAGACGAAGCTGGATGTGGGAGGATACATGGAGCCCGCTCCGAAGGAGCACGTGAAGACCGCACCATCCATGTATTCGCCTCCGAGCCTCAGGACGACCTCGTTGTCGAGGCCGGAGGTGCCGAAGATGTCCGCGTCCAGGGAGTAGAAGCGTAGCTGCGGGGCTATCTGCACGGCCTCGTATGCCGTCACGGGGATGAAGATCCCGTCCGGGCGGTTCGCCTTTATCGAAAAGATCTGGGATCTGAAGTCCGTGTCGTCGGTGGAGAATGCCTCGGTACTGACTATCTGTGCTCCCATGCTCTCGACAGTTGATGCGAACTGCTCGGCCTGAGCGACCGAGGAGCCCGTGTAGCTGTGGAGAATCGCCAGCCGCTCGCACCCGGCCTCTCTGACCGCGTACTCGGCGATCGAGACGGCCTCGTCGGCCCCTGCCGGAACGAGCCTGTGGACGTATTCCCCGAGCTGGTCGATGGAGGAGGAGGTCGCGGAGGGTGAAAGCACAGGAAGCCCGAAATCCTGGGCGATGATGCCGAAACTCTCCGTCTCGGAGCTTGTCAGGGGACCGATGACCGCCAGACACGCCTCGTCACCGCCGAGCTCACGGGCGATGGATTCCAGAACTGCTCCGCCGGTGTCCCTGACGACCAGCTCCGGGACCGACGGCATGAGGTCGGCAGCCCTCTCGAACCTGAGCCTGACGCCTGCTTCGATCTGAGAGGCATAGGCTGCGCCTTCCCCTGTCATGGGGAGCACGAGGGCCACATACCCCCCCTCAGGCCATTCGATCGTGCCTCCGGATCCATACCGTTCCCTGAATCCGGGATAGAGCCGGTCGAGCTCGGAGGTCGTCATCGCGGCCCGTGTCGTCTCCCCGGCGGCGGCATACCTCCCTGCCAGCTCGAGGAGGACGAAGGGTTCGAGCCAGTTGTCCTCCCGGATGGAGGCCAGGTGGTCGGCGGCCAGGTTCGGGAGCACTTCGAGCGCGAGGCTGGATGATTTCTCGGCTCCGCCGCCCGGGAGGTCCTCCGGATCGAGAGCTCCGAGCGCATCAGCGGCCCGCGTCCACCGTCCGAGGTCCGCGAGGGACGAAGCCACGAGCAGCAGAGCCCTGGCCCTGGTCGAACCGTGGGACTCGGCAGCCAGGCTGTCGGCGGTTGCGATGGCCATCTCGGGCTGGCCGGCTCCGAGCCAGGCTTCGGCCCTGCCCAGACGCCAGTCCGGAACGGACGGATCTCCGGGAGCGGCAAGTATCGCTTCGGTGAAGAGCTCCGCAGCCCTGTCCCATTCACCGGACTCGAGGCATGCCTCCGCCCTGGCCGCCTGGGCGGATCCATCGCCCGAATCGACCGTCCTGCACGATGAGAGCAGCACGGTGAGAACGAGGACCGGCAGGAGAACGACGAGGGCTTTGCTGCGGGACATCTCCAGACCTCCGGAGGGGATTGATGGATTTCAGAGAATATGACCCCTGCACGACCTCTGGCGCAACGAAAAGGGGCCCGCCTGGCGGGCCCCCATGCTGACGGCGGGAAGGATCAGTCGCCCTGCCCGGGCTGTCCCTCCACCGGGATGATGCTGTCTATGGGAGTTTCCATGTTCTCCACCATCCACTGGGCGTCGTCGGTCAGCTCCGAGTTGGGGAACTGCTCGATCATGCTGGTGAAGGCGGTGCGCGCGTTGTCGTAGTCCCTGAGATATTCGCTGTAGGTGAAGCCGATCAGGAACGCCGCCTGATATGCTGTCGAGTCTGCAGGGAAACGCTCCAGGAAGAGGTTGAAGTACGTTATGGCCCTCTCGGGGCTTGATTCCATCATGCTCTGTGCGAGGAGCATCAGGGAGTCGGCCGGCACGTCGGGTCCGGGGAGGAAGGCATCCTCGTTCACGGTCACGGAATACCGCTCGCGAAGCCCCGGGAGGAGCTCGTCGCGGAAGTAGGTGTTGACCATGGCGGGCTTGAGCATGTTCGCTATGGACTCGCGGACCTCCTCCAGGGGAGCGGCACCCTCCTCGACCTTCTCCGTCACCTTGAACAGGACGGTTCCGAGTTCGGTATCGAAGGGTCCGGCTGTTTCGCCCGCCGGGGTCGAGAATAGCGCGGTGACGATCTCGGGCTGGGCACCCAGATAGGGCATCGGTGAATCCACGGTGATCCATCCGAGGTCCCCGCCGATGCCGGCGGTCGGGGAATGCTCGCTCGTACGCACTGCTACGCTGTCGAACGGCTGGCCCGAGGCCAGTTCCGCCATGGCCGCATCGATGACTGCGGGGTCATCCGCCAGGATCATCGAGGCGCGCACCTGGGCGCTCCTGAAATAGATGTCGCCGGTATGCTCGTTGTAGTAGGCGACTATCTCCGAGTCGGGAACCGTCACGCTGTTGACGACCTCGTTCTCGTAGTAGGCCTGGATCAGAGCGCGCTGGCGGGTGATCTCGACCTGCTGCATGGCGAGATCGACCTGGGCGACCACGAAGGAATCGCTCTCCAGCCCGGCCTCTTCAGCCGCCTGGAGGAGCAGCTCACGCTCGACCAGATGATCGAGGAGGATGCGCTGACCCTCGGGGGTCTCGAAGCTGGCGCGCTGATAGGGAGGGATGAGATCGAGCTCGCGCTTCAGGGTTTCCATGGTTATCTGGACATCGCCGACTGTCGCCAGAACTACGGTGGAGTCCGAAGCGTCGGAACTGACGCCGGGGGTCCCGCACCCGGTCATGGCGGCGATAAGAAGAGCGGACAGAACCGAAAGTGCCCTCATACGATTTCTCTCCTCCGAACTAGTCGTGCTTCTCGTGTTCTCTGTCAGCGGGAACCGGAAGGTCGTAGACGATGAATCCCCTGGCGAGCTCCTCCAGTGCGGTCTCCACCGGCTTGTCCGGCTTCGAGCCCTCGATGAGGGGCGGTGCGCCGGCCTTCAGGTGCCGTACCCTCTTGGATGCAGCCAGTGACAGCAGGTACTGGTTCTCGCTGGCTGCCGCCTGCTCCTCGATCTGATAGAAGTTTCTCATCGTCCTCCAAGCTGCACGCGAGGCCGCACCAGGCGGCCCCGCAAACCTTCGGCGAAATTATGAGCTGCTATGGATTCTGTATCTGCTGGGCACGGAACTGCTGCAGGAAATCCCAGTGGGAGAGATCGATCAGATCGACCTCACGCTCGTCCACTCTCTGGGTACCGAGCTCGGAGACATCCCAGCGCCTTATCACGATCAGCCGGTCGGTATCCGAGGAGAGGGCTCCATCAGCGCGGCTCGGGAAGCGCAGAGGCCTGCGGAAGAAAACCTCTACTCTGGAGACTTCGGGGTCCGCAGTCGTGTATCCGACGAATGTGAATGTCTCGACTAGGACTGAATCACCCCTCGCCCTGCCTCTTCTGTCGGGGTTCTGATAGAAGACGTAGGTGGTGTCGGGGATCGTCTCGAAAACGTAGTCTCCGCCCAGAGGGTCGACCAGTTCGGCCGTGCTGACGTTGAGCACGGAGAGCTCCGCAGGAAGGAGCACCCACGGGTACCGGTTGCCGAGGTAGGAGGCCTGCTCCTCGCAGACGCGGACCAGATTGGCGCGGGAGGCGTCGTAGCGCCGCAGCTCCGCGTATTCGGCGAAGGCGATCCTCCTGAAGGTGGGCGACCAGTCGGCTTCGGAGAAGAGGGAATCGGGGTATTCCTTCTCGACCAGGCCGCCGACCACGCCGCCATGTCTCTCGATATTGTTGCAGGAGATGGCGAACTGTGAACCGAGAGCAAGTTTGGGATCATAGAAGTACAGGGATTCAGGGAAGCCCTGCGCCCATACGCTGGGGCAGACCCCCAGGCTGTCGGGAAGGCCGGAGGATTCGAGCAGGGAGGGGAGGTCGGGGGCTATGGAGCCCTCGTTGCTGTACATGTAGTTGACCGATGCGTCGGCGAGCGTCTGGAGGTGTACCCGGCAGAGGTCCCTCGGGATCCTGTGGGACTGGACCCTGTCGTAAATCCTGTAAATGAGCAGTGCAGCAAGCAGGACGATAAGTACCCTGACCAGCAGCTTGCCTTTCATATCAGATATCCCTCCACGGAGCGGACTTGGCAACGTCCAAAGGTTTCGAGGAATCTATGGGCGATTCTTTCCGCCTGTCAAGTTTGTCTCTAGAGGTCCGAAAGTGAAACGACCGGAACCGGCCTCGCCAGGCGGGCCTCCACCTCCGCGGGTTCCGATGCGAGAAGGGGGGATCCGGTTTCGACCGTCACCGGCGTACCCGGCTGCCCCGCCGTCAGGACGGCCGTGCTCACGCTGTCCACCGATGCCACCAGGGACGAGGGACCGCTGATGACGACGGTCGATGGAGTCACAGACATCCACAGGTATCTCGAAGGGGTCTGCCCGATGGTGGGGATGCTGACCGGAACCCTTCTGGAGCCGGTGCTGTCGAATATCGCAGTTATCCGGCCGGGTTCGACCGAGGAGACCTCCAGCTCGCTCCACATCCGTCCACGCCACTGGATCCCCGCAGGGTCGAACTCGAGCGGGACCGGCGCAGGCAGGTCGCCGATCCGTCCTGTGGACTTCGCAAGCTGAATTGTCGCAGGAGCGCCGTTCAACTGATCCCAGAGGGCGCCGGCACCGCGGCCGGTGAAAACCACGGTGACGCTGTCGATCTCACCGGAATTGCATATCACCAGGCTGTCAGGCAGGACCGGGGGGATCACCGCGACCGAATGGGCGACGCTGAAAGCCCTTGTCTGGAGGGCCACCAGCCAGAGAACGACCGCGAACGCGATGGGCAGCACGTTCACTGTGAATCTGCCCGGGCTTGTCGACATCAGACCTCTTCGGTCGGCTGTCCCGATGGGTTCTGGAATCCGATGGATCCCTGGGGGTCGCTGTCCTCGAGCTTGCCGAATTTGGACTCGTAGACCTTCACCTGACCCTCCAGGGCCGCTATCAGAGCCTTGACCCTGTGCGGAGAGAGGATCACCCGGGCCTTGAGGCTGGCTGCGGGCACTCCGGGCATCTGCCTTGCGAAATCGAGGACGAACTCTGCTCTGGAGAAACTGACCAGCGCGATGTTGCTGTAGACCCCGTCCGCATCCTCGGGTCTGACGTTGATTCGCGGCGGTGTTTTGATCATCTTCACCTCCTGGACTGCATCAGATCGACCTATGCACCCTGGGCGTACGGGCGGTCAAGCCCGCGGCCATGCTGATGGAGGCGTGATTGACTCCTTTTCTCGATCCGGATCCGGTACTGGATGGCTTCCCCGGCATGAGGCTTCTGGTAGTCGGCGACCTGATGCTGGACCGCTATCTGGACGGCCGTGTGGACAGAATCTCGCCCGAAGCCCCCGTGCCCGTGGTGTCCATCTCCTCGGACGGAGAGAGGACGATGCCGGGAGGCGCCGCGAACGTGGCGATGAACATCCGCTCGCTGGGCGGAACCGCCATGCTCGTCGGCGTGGTGGGTGACGATGCCGACGGCGCAGTCCTGAGGAGCCTCCTCTCCGGCTCGGGCTTGTCGTGCGAGGGCGTCGTGACCGACCGCGAAAGACCCACGACTACCAAGACGAGGATCATGTGCAGGAGCCACCAGATCCTGCGGGTCGACCGGGAGGTCTGCGACCCGGTCGAGGCTCCGGCATCCGTACTTCTCAGGAGCTTCATCATGGACTCGATCGGGAGCTTCGATGCAGTGGTATTCCAGGACTACGACAAGGGAGTCATGGATGAGGCGCTCATCCGCGACGTGACCCGTGCCGCCGGGGCGGCGGGGATACCCGTGGCCGTGGACCCGAAGTTCAGGAACTTCTACTTCTACGAGGGATGCTCCCTCTTCAAGCCCAACCGCCCGGAGACGGCGAGGATACTCGGCCGCGAGATACCCGACACCGCGTCCGCCATGGCGGCCGCCGCCGAGCTGGTGGAGAGGCTCGGGGCGGGGGCGGTCATGGTGACACTCGGGGAGGAGGGGTCGGTCACGGCACTGCGCGGCGGGGGAGGTTTCCACAAACCCACATTCGCGCGGAGGATATTCGACGTATCCGGGGCCGGTGACGCGGTCATATCCGTTATGAGCCTCTGCCTCGCGTCCGGCGTCGACCTGGAGACGGCGGCGACCATCTCCAACCACGCGGCTGCCGCCGTCTGCGCCCGCCCCGGAGTCCACGCCGTGACCCCGGGAGACATCAGGGAGGAGTGCAGGGAGTATTATGCGGGTGCCTGACGGCTCCACGACACATGATTCCGCCATCGCGCGGTGCAGGAGGATAAGGAAGGCGGGCCTCCGGATCGTGTTCACGAACGGATGCTTCGACCTCCTCCATCCGGGGCACCTCATGCTCCTCGAGAAAGCCCGGGCCATGGGCGATTTCCTTGTTGTCGGCCTGAACACCGACAGGTCCGTCACCGCCCTCAAGGGACCCGGCAGACCCGTGGTGCCGCTCCCGGGCCGTGCAGCCCTCCTGAGCGCGCTCGCACCGGTCGGGCTGGTCATACCCTTCGACGAGGACACGCCGGCTAGGCTCATCTCGGAGGTCTGCCCGGACGTGTTGGTGAAGGGGGGCGACTACTCGGTGGAAAACGTGGTCGGGGCTGGATTCGTCCTCTCGAAGGGGGGCAGTGTCGAGATAGTCCCCCTGCTCGACGGCTTCTCGAGTACCAGTCTGCTGAAGAACTCCCGGACGAGTGGATGAAGAAGACCCCCGGAGTCACGGCCGATTCGCTGATCGTCCTCGTCACGGCCATCGCCGTCCGCCTGGCCCTTTTCCTCGAATACTCCCAGAGCCCGCTCTTCGCTCATCCCCCCGTAGACGGCGCCTGGCACCACCTCTGGGCGGGAATGGTCTCCTCGGGCGACATCATGGCATTCTCGCCCTATTTCAGGGCTCCGCTCTACCCCTGGCTGCTCGGAGCCCTGTACTCCGTCTCCGGGGTCTCGGCAGCGGCCGGGGCGCTTCTCTCGCTGGCAGTCTCCGTCGCCGGCTGCGTGATGCTCCACAGGCTCGCCCTGAAGTTCTGCCCGAGGCAGGCTGCACTTGCGGCTTCGCTCGCGTGGGCTCTCTGGGCTCCGGCGGTGTTCTACTCCTCCACCCTCCTGATCGAGCCGCTCTACATGACACTCCTCATCGCGGCGATGCTGCTGATGGAGAAGGGGCGCTGCTCCTCATCCGCTCTCATCCTGGGCTTCGCCGCCATAGCCCGTCCGGGCGCGCTGGTGCTTCTCCCCGTCCTGTTCTTCAGGAACGGCCCCAGGCGGTTTCCCCGGCTCCTCCCGGCTCTCGCCCCGATACTCGCGGTCTGGGTAGTGAACACAATCGCGGGCGATCCGGGAGTAGTGATCTCCTCGCAGGGGGGCATCAACCTCTATCTGGGGAACGGGCCGGAAGCTGACGGCATGACGGCCTTCGCCCCGATCCCGACCGACGGTCGGACCGTCCGGGCGGACAACGTCTGGTCGGCCAGCGTTCTCGGCGCGCCTTCTGGAGAGAGCGAATCGGGGGTATCGAGGTTCTGGACCCGCAGGGCGGTCGCCGCGGTCCTGGGAGATCCCGTGCGATGGGCGTCACTGACGGCCCGGAAGCTCCTGCTGCTGTTCTCGCCTGTCGAGATCCCCGGCAACTACGACCTCTACTACATGAGGGGGCACTCGACCGTACTCCGGCTGCTGCTTCTCCCTCCTCCGGCCTGCATCCCGTTCTCGCTGCTGCTCCTCCTGCTGCCTGCCATGGTGTTCGCCGGCAGACCATCCGACGGGGACCGGGTCCTCTTCTGGTGGTCGGTACTCCTCCTCGCGAGTATCCTCCCGTTCTTCGTCACGGCCCGCTTCAGGCTTCCGGCAGTCCCGTTCATGCTGATCCTGGCAGCCGGGAGGCTTTCCCGGAGGAGGCCGGGGATCCCCCTCCTCCTCGCGGGGGCCGTCCTCGCTGCGGGAGCCTCGTTCGCATCGACGGGCCTGGTGGAGAGGGCTGGAGTGAACATGCCCTTCCAGGATGCCCTCGCTCACGAGGCAGAGGGCGATGCAGAGGGAGCCGAGGTGCTGTTCCTGCAGTCGCTCGACAGATCCTCACTGAGGTCGGATCTGAGCATGAACCGGGTCGAGGCGATGCACAACCTGGGTCTGCTGGCCGCGAGGCGGGGGAGCTTCGAGGAGGCGGAGGGATGGTGGCGTGCAGCACTCGAATACAACCCCGGCTTCACACCCTCGCGAGAAGCGCTGTCTGCGATGCTGAGATAGGCGCTGGCCCCGCACGCCCCGCCGGGTTCATATTCCCCTGCTACAGGAAACATTCAATCAAGGAGCGGCAATGGCAGAACAGCTCGAGTTCAACGAGGCGAACGTGAGGGCGGAGATCGAGAAGATCCGTCCGCTCCTGCAGAACGACGGGGGAGACATCGAGTTTTCAGGCATGGAGGGGAACGTAGTCAGAGTAAGGCTCAAGGGGTCCTGCTCCGGGTGCGCCTTCGCGGCTCTCACCCTCCAGTTCAGCGTCGAGAAGACCCTCAGACAGACATTCCCCCAGCTGGAGAAGGTTGAGAACGTACAAGGCGCCTGACGGAGCGCCTGGTTCGGCGGCGAGACGGGCTGCGATAGGGCTCCTGTGCGGTTCAGGCGGCGGCGGTTCGCTGTCCTCCAGAGACCGTGACTTCGCCCTGCTACTGGAGAGGGAGGCCGTGACCTGGAGGCTGAGGCTGGATGCCGCCCTCGCCCCTCTCTCCTCCCGCCCGCTCAGCTCCCTCGACGGATCGGTGATCTCCGCTCTTCGAATCGGCGCCGTGCAGATACTCCTGCTCGACACGCCGCCGCATGCTGCCGTATCCGCGACGGTCGGCGCAGTTCATCCGCGGGCCAGGCCGTTCGTCAACGCCGTCCTCCGGAAGCTCGCGGCAGCCGGAGAGCCACCCCGGCCGGAGCCGTGGATAGCACTTTCCCATCCCAGGGAACTCTGGGAGCGGTGGGCTTCGCGCTATGGCGAGGATGCCGCCCGCGACCTGATGCGATGGAACAATTCGACACCCGACCTGGGCGCATTCTGCTTCGGCGCGCCGGGAGACGGCGAGCGGGGCTTCTATCTCGATGCCTACCGGTACATCAGGAGGGCGGGGAGGATAGACCCCGGCGGTCTCGAGGGGATCTACATCCAGGACGAGGGGGCGGCCCTTGTCGGTCACGGCGCGGCGAAGCTCCCTGGAAGCCGCGTGCTGGACGTCTGTGCGGCCCCGGGCGGGAAGACCGCGCACCTTGCGGACGGGAAGGCCGTCATCCTGTCGATAGACGATTCGAAGGACAGGATGGCACAGTGGGTCGAGAACTCTGCGAGGCTCGGATGGGAGTCCTGCTTCCCCATCGTGGCCGACTGCGCCTCGATCCCGGCCCGCTCGGCCGGCAAGGTGGTAGTGGATGCTCCATGCACGGGAACCGGCGTCTACAGGAGACGGAACGACGCGAGGTGGGGATGGAGCAACGGGCTGCTGTCCGAATGCGTCTCCACCCAGCAGAGGCTGCTCGACGCCTCTGCGGAATGCGTTGCACCCGGCGGGTGGCTGGTGTACTCCGTATGCAGCCTCGAACCCGAGGAGTCCATCGGTCAGGTCTCCCGTTTCGAGGAGTCGCATCCCGGGTTCAGGCGCGGGGATTTCCCGGCGCCCGGGGTTCTTGTCAGGGACGGCATGCTGTGCATATTCCCACCCGAGCACCATGTGGACGGCCACTTCGCAGCCTGTTGGGAGAGGGTCACTTGAAAGACAGGGGAAGATTCCTCGTCCTGCTTTGCACGGGGGCGGCGATGGCCTTCATCGCGGGAGCCCTAATCACCCCGGTCGCCTTCAGGACCCCCCGTTTCGTCACCGCGCTGGGCTCCTCGGCCCAGCCCGTGATCGTGCCGCAGGTCGTGGGATTTTCGCGCCAGGACGCCAGACGCGAGATCGAGACGGCCAACCTGGTGCTCGCCGGCGAGTGGTCGGAGTACGGGCCGATCGAGTCCGCCGGACAGGTGATAAGGCAGGATCCCGCACCTGGAACCCAGGTTCCCCGTGGTTCCCCGGTGAACGTCTTCTGGAACATCGGGCCGCTTTTCAGGCCCTATCATCCCGGTCAGCTCGTCGGACTCCCTGCAGCCGAGGCCGAGGAGATCATAGCCGACTGGCAGCTCTACACCTCGGGCAGGAGCAGGGCTCCGCACATCTCCGTGCCTGAGGGACGGGTGATCTCGGTCTCGCCGCCTTACGACGACAGCCTCCCCGTCTATGTCCCCGTCAGGCTCCTGGTCTCGACCGGGTGGGAGGGCGTGCCTCTGTTCACCGGGATGGTGGTGGCCGAGGCGGAGAGCATCGCCGCGTTCCACGAGATCCTCCTCCTCACGGAAGGATACGAGCCCGCAGGAGGCGATCCCGCGGACAGCGTCATCGCTTCGCAGACCCCGGCCCCGGGCACCGCCTACTCGCCCGGAGACACGGTGAGAGTGAGGATCTCCATCCCGTCCGCAGGCATTCCCGGAGACGCGGGGGATGCTCCGCCGCAGGGCTGGGGCGAGTGGTGAAGAACCTCGTCTCCGCGTCGCTCCTCTCCTGTGACCACGGACGGCTCGCCGAGGAGGCGGCATCCCTGGAGGCCGCGGGTGCGGACATGATACATCTCGACATAATGGACGGCGTCTTCGTTCCCGAGCTCACCTTCGGCCCTGCCGCCGCGGGTGCGGTCTGCAGGGCGGTGCGGATACCTGTCGATGCGCATCTCATGATCGACAGACCCGGGGATCAGGTGGCGGCGTTCGCAAGGGCCGGATGCGCCTATGTGACCGTCCATGCCGAGGCCTGCCTCCATCTGGACAGGATGCTCTCGGTCATTCGCGAGGCCGGTTGTCTCTGCGGAGTCGCCCTCAATCCGGCGACGCCCGCGGAAGCCGTGGAGTGGGTGCTCCCGGTCGTCGATCTCGTCCTGGTCATGACCGTGAACCCGGGTTACGGCGGGCAGAAGCATCTGGAGCACGTCCGCCCGAAGATCACGGCTCTGAGGCAGTCTCTCGACCGGCTGGGACGCACCGGCGTGATCGTATCGGTGGACGGCGGCGTTGATTCGGGAAACGCAGGCGTGCTCCGAAGCGCGGGTGCCGGGATGCTCGTGGCAGGATCCTTCATAGCCCGGAACCCGGACCGGGCGGCAGCGGTGGAGGCCCTCAGATGAAGACGACAACCATTGTCCTCTCGTGCATTTGCGCGATAACCGCCTCCTGCGGCACCCAGACCCAGACCCTGGACGAGGGCAGGATCGAGGAGCTGAGGCTCCTGTTCGAACAGAGGAAATGCGAGTTCAGGATGGATGATCTGGCTTACGCCATCTCCGTCCAGTTCCCGTATCTCGTCGCGGACTCCCTTCCTCCCGACGTGATCCCTGCGGGGGTGCCGGACAGCCTGATCGCATGCCCGACCAGCCTGCTGCCCTATTCCGTCGCCTTCGAACCTGACGGGATCACTATCGAGTGCCCCTCCGGACACGGATCTACCCAGGTCGACTACTAGCACTTGAAGATGTATTCAGGCTTTCGTATAATCAACTTTCTTGCCGGCCGGAAACCGGCGGAGGTGAGGGTTTGTTCGACAGGCTGTCCGAGAGGCTCGAATCCGTACTGAACCGCCTCAAGGGCAGGGGAGTCGTATCAGCCTCAGACGTCTCCGATGCGATGCGCGAGATTCGAAGAGCGTTGCTGGAGGCGGACGTCAACATCCGGGTGGCAAGGGATTTCGTGGACCGGGTCGGCTCCGAGGCCGTCGGGGAGAGAGTCCTGAGGAGCCTCACCCCGGGTCAGCAGATAGTCGGGATCGTCCACGAAGAGATGGTCAGACTGCTGACCCACGAGCGTACGGGACCGGACACCGGCGGACGCAGGCCGGTAGTGTGGCTGCTTGCAGGGCTCCAGGGCTCGGGCAAGACAACGACGGCGGCCAAGCTCGCGGTCTGGGCGGCTCGGAGGCGCGGGATGCGCCCGCTCCTGGCAGCCTGCGACCTGCGGAGACCCGCCGCGATCGACCAGCTGGAGATCCTCGCCCGGAAGGCCGGTGTCGGGTTCTACCAGGACCGCGCCTCGGATGATCCGGCCGGGGTGGCTGGAGCGGCGCTCGCGCTGGCCGACAGGGAGATGTACGATCTCCTCATAGTCGACTCGTCGGGAAGGCTGCATGTCGACGACGAACTGATGACCGAGCTCGAGCGGATCCGCGGCGCCGTCGAACCGCGCGAGACTCTGCTGGTGCTCGACGGGATGACCGGCCAGGACGCGGTCAACGTGGCGCTCGAGTTCGACAGGCGCGCCGTGCTCACAGGAGCGGTCCTGTCCAAGATGGACGGGGACTCGCGCGGCGGAGCGGCGCTGTCCTTCACCTCCGTGACCGGAAGACCCGTCCTGTTCCTGGGGACCGGAGAGGGCCTGGACGATCTGGAGGCATTCGACCCGGCCAGGATGGCGGGACGGATCCTTGGCATGGGCGACGTCGTAGGGCTCGTGGAGAAGGCGGCGGAAGCCTCCGGCATCGTCGATGCCGAGAAGCTCGAGCGAAAGCTCCGAAAGGGCGAGTTCACCCTGGACGACCTCCTGGAGGAGTTCGGGCGACTGAAGAAGATGGGCTCGCTGAGGGACATCCTGGCGATGCTCCCCGGCGGGATGGTACCGCGGGAGATGAATGTCGACCCGCGGGAACTGGGCCGCAAGGAGGCGATCATAAGGGCGATGACGCCCTGGGAGCGCCGCAGGCCCGAGAAGATCGACGGCAGCCGCCGCAGGCGGATAGCGGGAGGCAGCGGGGTCCCGGTCCGCGACGTGAACAGGCTGCTGGACGAGTACAGGGCCATGAAGGAAATGATGAAGAGGTTCGGGAGGTCCTCTCGACTGACCTCCCTCCTCCGCGGGTGACCGGGCGGAGCCTCGGTATCTTCAAGTCGACGGTGATCATGGAGGTGCAACTTGGTCAGGATCCGGCTAAGGAAGATGGGAACCAGCAAACTCTCCTTCTTCAGGATAGTCGCCGCCGACGCCAGGAAGGCTCAGGACGGCAGCTTCCTCGAGATTCTCGGCTACTACGATCCTCTTCGCAGGCCGCACGAGATAAAGGTCGACGAGGAGAAGGTGTTCGACTGGATGAAGCGCGGAGCCCAGGTCAGCGAAACGGTCAGGAGCCTTCTTCGCAAGACGGGAACGTGGGAGAGATGGTCCAGGTATCGCGCAGGGGAAGAGGTTTCGCCGGAGGTGGTCTTCGTCAGGGGTGACAAGAGGACCGCTCCGGATCCCGGGACTTCCACCCGGACCTAGCTGACGCCGTAAACCACGACTGGAGGGTGTCCATGAAGGAGCTCATCGAGATGATCGCGAAGACCCTCGTCGAGGATCCCGATTCGGTTCGGGTAGACGAGAAGACCACAGAGGACATGATGGTCTACGAGCTCAGGGTCTCGGAGAGCGATCTGGGAAGGGTCATCGGCCGCGAGGGCAGGATTGCCAAGGCCATGCGCACGATCATCAGGTCGATCGCCGCCCGCAAGGGTCAGAAGGCGACCCTGGAGATAATGGACTGATGTGTCCGTGACCGTGACGGCCGGGTATGTGATTCGGCCGCGCGGTCTGGCGGGCGATGTCGAGATAAGACTCTTCCTGTCGGGGAGGGCGGTTGCCCTGCCCAGGGGCCTCGAGGCCTTCGTGGGCGACAGGGCGGTGACGGTTGCGCGATCGTCCGTACGCGCCGTGGACACGGTTACGGCGGCTTTCGAGGGGTTTGCGGACATCTCGTCGGTCGAGTGCTTCAGGGGCGAGGCGTTCTCGGCCGAGAGGAGCGGGTTGCTCCGGATCGAGGACTTCCGACCCCTGAGCCTGTTCCTCGGCATGAAGGTCGAGTGGCAGGACGGGTCCGGAGTGGTGGAGGATTTCGAACCGTTCACCTCCAACCCCCTCCTGTCCGTGGGATACGAGGGACGCAGGTTCGATCTGCCCCTCCTGCTGGTGACGACGACAGGGAGCATCGACTGGGAGAACGGCCTGGTGAAGCTGAGGCTTCCGAAAGGCCTCGCGGAGGGTGTCGATTGAAGCTCGCCGTGGCGACCCTGTTTCCGGAGCTTTTCGAACCGTTCTTCCGGACCGGAGTCGTCGGCAGGGCGACGGCATCGGGAACAGTCGAAGCGGAAACGCTCGACATCAGGCTCCACGGCATCGATGCCAGGGGTTCGGTGGACGACTACCAGTTCGGCGGAGGAGCGGGGATGCTCCTCAGGCCGGAGCCTCTCTTCGGCACGCTGCGGTCGGTACCATGGCGTGAAGGTGCGAGAGTGGTGCTGATGGCCCCGGACGGCGTCCTCCTGGACAACGACCTCGCGGTAGAGCTCGCCCGGGAGGAGAAACTGATCGTCTTCTGCGGGAGATACGGCGGAGTGGACGCGAGATTCGTCGAGCAGGCGGTCACCGACGAGATAAGCATCGGCGACTACGTGGTCTCGGGAGGCGAACTGCCCGCCATGGTCATGATAGAAGCCGTGCTCCGCTGGATACCGGGGGTGCTCGGCAGGCTCGAATCGGCTGGTTCGGACAGCTTTGCGACAGGTCTCCTCGATTATCCGCGATACACCAGGCCCGCGGTTTTCGAAGGGTTCGGGGTGCCGGAGGTGGTGGTGTCGGGTGACCATGCGCAGGTCGAGAACTGGAGATTCGAATCGGCTCTTGAGAGAACGAGGGCCAGGAGACCCGGTCTCCTGGATGGACTTAGCGTAGAGGATGTCAGGAAACGATTCCTGGGTGCGGTCAGGCAGGCCGCCAGGACGAAGGAGCGGGAAGATGGATGAGCTGCTTAGGCTGGTGGAGAGTCACCAGCCTGCCGAGGGCGTTGGCGACTTCGGACCCGGTGACAACGTAAAGGTACACTACCAGGTTGTCGAAGGCGACAAGTCCAGGATTCAGATTTTCGAGGGCGTCGTGATTTCCCGCAGGGGCGGGGGGGCCGGCGCGTCCTTCATCGTCCGCAAGATATCCAACGGTGTCGGAGTGGAGAGGATTTTCCCGCTCTGCTCGCCCAGGGTGACTGCGGTCGAGGTTGTCCGCAAGGGCAAGGTCAGGCGTGCCAAGCTTTTCTTCCTCAGAAAGAAGCGGGGCCGTGCCGCCAGAATCAAGGAGAAGCGGGTCTACTAGGCCCGATCGTTCGAGTCTGCTCGATTTCGATTCCACAGCCGCCGGTCCGGGTGGCCGGCCGGGCGGGATCGACGAGGTCGGCAGGGGGCCGCTCGCGGGCCCCCTCGTCGCATCCTGCGTGATCCTCCCGGGCGGCGAGGACATCCCTGGCGTGTTCGACAGCAAGGCGGTGGCTCCCGCGCTGAGGGAGAGGCTCTACGACAGGATCCTCGAAAGCTGTGTGAGTTTCGGGATGGGGCTCGTGGAACCTGCGGAGATCGACTCACTCGGGATGTCACGATCTGTCGCCCTGTCCTTCGAGCGCGCAGTAGCCGGATGCCCGGTCGCTGCGGATGTCTATCTCGTCGACGGCCTCGAGATCAGGGGGCTGCCGTTCCCCGCCCGCTTCTTCGTCCGGGGCGACTCGCGGAGCCTCTCCATAGCCGCAGCCAGCATATTGGCCAAGGTCTTCAGGGACCGGATCATGGCTGCCGCCGACCTGGAATGGCCCGGGTACGGCTTCGCCTGCAACTCCGGGTATGGAACCCCGTTCCACCTCGAGGCGCTGCGCAGGATCGGCCCCTGTCCGATCCACAGGATGTCCTTCGGTCCGGTCTCGCGCATGCTCGACCTCTTCGGGGGTGCTCAATGATCCCGTCAGCGGTCGAGGCGGAGTCCGCTGTGGCAGCCTGGCTGGCGGAAAGAGGCTGGAGCATGGTCGAGCGGAATCTGAGGCTCGGTCCCGGGGAGATAGACATCATCGCAGTGAGGGAGGGCGTGATGACCTTCGTGGAGGTCAAGCTGGCCTCCTCGGGGAGTGCTACCATGGCTCCGGAGAAGATCGATCGCAGGAAGCAGTCGAAGATAGCCGGAACCGCAGCCGTGTATCTCTGCGGAAACCCTTTCCCGGGCGACTTCCGCTTCGATGTGGCGATCGTCAGAGGGGCACCCGGCTCCTTCGAGATCGACTACTACGAGAACGCATTCGTCTCGCACACCCTCTTCACCGTCTGACCTCAGGTCTGTGCAAAGGCGATGATGGCGGCGCCCAGTGCGCCGGTGATGCGGGGCTCGTCCGGGACCAGTATCTCCGCTCCCATCTCCTCCCGCAGCGCATTCACGACCCCCTCGTTCTTGGCCACCCCGCCCGTGAACACGACCTGCGGCAGCAGCTTCGACCTGCCAGCCATCGAGATGGTCCTCCTGGCCACCGCTCTGAAGACTCCGTTGAGTATCGAGGGGATCGCAACGCCCGACTGGAGCAGACCGACTATCTCGCTCTCCGCGAAGACCGCGCACATCGAGGAGATCTCGACGGACGCCCTGTGGTCCCTTACGGCTGCCCCCATCCTGTCCAGAGGCACTGCGACTATCTGACCCGTCAGCTCGATGAAGCGGCCGGTACCCGCCGCGCAGCGGTCGTTCATGACGAAATCAGTCGTCCGCCCGTTCCCGTCCATCTCGATGAGCTTCGAGTCCTGTCCGCCTATGTCGATGACCGTCCGCGCGGAAGGGAAGAGGAAGGAGACTCCCCTGGCATGGCACAGGATCTCGGACGCGACCTTGTCCGCCAGCTTGAAGTAGTTCCTGCCGTAGCCGGTGGCGAGGACCCTCGCGACATCCTCCCGGTCCACCTCCGCGGAATCAAGCAGCCTTGCGAAGATCTCGGCCGCGGTGTCGGCGGGGCGGGAGCCGGTGTCCGCGATGGCCGTCTCGACTATCTGCGCACCGTCGAAGAGTACGACCTCTATGGATCTCGCGCCGATGTCGACGCCGCACGAGAGCCTCATGTCATCTCCAGGAGCGTCTGGATCCTCACGGCCAGCCTCTCTCGGTCCGAGTCCGAGTAGTCGGTCTCGACCTTCATGTATGGGAGCCCCAGCGAGTCACGCACGTGGCGCTCGACCAGCCAGGACTCGACGTTGTAGGTGTGGCAGGCGTGCCAGACCAGGTCCACCACGGCCTGCGGCTTGAACCTGGCCGCGAGCCTGTCCAGGAGGTCCAGCCTCCCCCTGTTGGGAGTCATGCACGAGCAGGGGATGTCGAAGTGCTTCCTGGCCACCGCTTCGAACGGGTCGCCCTCTTCCGGGGTGAGCTTCTCGGTGGGCTTGATCCCGGAGCATGCCTCCTGTACCACCACCAGACCCCCGCACTGCTCGATTATCTCTATGACCTTGAGCGTGTCCCTGCCTGTGGGGCAGCCCGTGACCATGACCCTCGGCGCGCCTTCCGGCGCAGCCCGGAACCCGTCCCGGGCCCTGGCCCTGACCTTCTCGACGAATCTCGAAAGCATCTCCAGGTGCCGCTCGAAACCGGAGAGCCTGTACCGGACGAGAGCCATCTCCACGCCGGTGATGACGGGCGGATCCGCCTCACCCAGTTCGAAAACAGCGTTGAGCAGCCTCCGCTCGCGATTCATGGCGCGTATCGCCCCCCGCAGCTTCTCGTCCGTGATCTCTACTCCGTACAGCTTCTCGAGGAATCCGGCGAGCTTCCTGACTTCGAGGACCCAGTGCCGGAAGGCTTCCTCCTCGCCGTACTTCTGTGTGAGTTCGAGTATGTGCTGGGGTTTCCTGTCCGCTATCAGCTCGTACATCTTCTTCTTGCCGTCGCACGTCGTCTCCGCCACAACCGCGTCGCAGACGGAGAAGAACGGGCACCTGTTCGTGAGTATGTACCCGAAGGACGACTTGATAAGCGGGCACAGATTGGATGGAAGGACGGTCTCCGCCGATGCGATCGTGCGCCTGCTCGTGCCGCAGAGGCAGACCGGGCTCGCCCCGGCGGCCATTATCACCTCTCTGGGCGTGTATTCGCAGTAGATACCGACCACGCCCCTGCCCTGCCTCTTGAGGGCCCTCACGGCATCGACCTCCACCGACATCGAGTCGGCGAAGTACTCGAACGGATCCTCACATGACGATGAACCCGAGACTTCTCCGGAGCCGCACATCGAGACCGACGGAGTCCTCCTGGACCTGAGAACCTCCACGAAACTCTCCATCCTCCCGGCCACCTGCTCGTTGAGCCGTCCCGGGGAATAGGGCACATCGAAGGCCAGCACGGGGATGCCCGCCTCCTTCTCAAGAACCTCGACGATCACCTTTTCTTCATGCGGGCAGTGGCTTGCTCCGAAGATGCTGGACACCACGACCCCCTCCGCGCCGAACCTGCGGGCCTCGGCGGCTATCCTTCGCGCCCTGGCGCGGGGCGAGCCCAGCATCAGGTCGTCCATGCAGTTCTCGGCGATGGCCTCGAACACGTCCCTGTCCTCCGACAGCGGCAGGTAGGAATGCGAGATCATGTATTCAGAGCCGGTGACGCATGCGCCCAGGTCCTCGAGCTGCGTTATCAGCGAGGCGTCTGTCGGAGGAGTCACCCAGTAGACCCTCAACGGATCCTCCCCGAAAGGCGAGGTATCCGACGCAAGCCTGCTCCTGACGGTCTCGAGCAGGTCGTCGAGCACGGCGGCGCTCTCGTCAGGTTCGGAGCAGGTATGGATGCCTATGAACTCTGCAAGCAGCATCTCCAGACCCGGCAGAGGCGGTCGCCTGGCGGAGTAGACCAGCCTGCGGAGCTCGGCTATCCTGCTCCTCAGGCCGTTGAACATCCTCCGCGAGCCTTCCAGGTCGGCTGTCGATGCTCTGTACCCGGTCGTCTCCTCCATCGCACGGGCGACGCCCCGGAGCTGCCCCTCTACGAAGCGGACCGCCGAAGCCTGGTACGGCATCCCTCCGTGCGGAGTGGTCCTGAACTCCTCTCCCGGGGACCATGAGCGCTCGTCGAAGCGTCCGGCCATCTCCCACCAGTGGACCTTTATGCCCAGGCCCTCGATCAGCTGCATGACGGCGGAAAAATCGTCACAACATGCCCCGACTCCCGCGATGCAGAGATCGGGCCTGGGGAAGTAGTCCAGGGTGACCATCGCGCCGAGTGCGGCGCGGACGTAGCAGAGATCCTCGCCGGCGCCCAGCCTCGCCGCCTCCTCGAGCAGATGGGGCTCTTCGGAGAAACAGGGCGCCCACCACAGCTCGTCCGCATAGAAGGTCAGGGTGTCCGGCCAGGCGTAGGTGATCACGGGCACCTGTCCGAGGTCCTTCATCGCCGCGATGATGCGTACCCCGTTCTCCTTCGCCAGGAACAGCCTGTCCTTCTCGCTGAACAGGAACGCCCAGAGCCTGAGAGCGGCCCGGGAGTCGTCGAACCGGAGCCTCCGGAGGAGGGTGTCGCCCCTGCAGGAATACTCGTACGGGCTGAAGAGATACTCGACGCCCCCGGGGATGAGCTTCCGCAGAAATCTGCACCTGTCCCTGTACTCGTCCGGGATGTCCCTGATCCTGGTCTCCCAGTCGGCGGAGGTGATCCTCCCGGAGAGCCCCGGGGGGGTCAAGGCAGACTCTCCAGGAAGGCTTCTATGCGCGTATCGAGCCTCTCCCGGCCTCCCGGCGCGAAGCTCGTATCGAGCACCAGCACCGGCACCGGCATCCTCGCCCTGATCCTCTCCCTCTCAGTGTACCACAGGTCGCAGAACTTGAGCGTCTTGAGTATCAGCCCCCTGCAGCCGGTCTCCTCGATCATTCCGTACAGGTAGTCGAAGACGGCGTCGTTCGGGCGGCAGCGCGCGCATCGGGATGCGCGGAAGTACTCCCGTGCGAGCCCCCCCGGCGAGCCATCCGTCACATCCCCGTCTGGAAGGGTCGCCTGGAGACCCGAGCAGCCCAGAGGAACCATGGCCACGCCGGCCGCCTCCAGCAGCACCGGAACCGAGTCGTCCTCGGGCGCCATCGGACCGCCGGCCACGGCGATCCTCGGCCTGCCTGCCCACGAGTCGGCGGCAGAAGCCGCAGATCCGAGGAAATCAGAGAGTCCCTCCGGAAGGGCGACTCCGAGGAGGCTGAAGGCGGCGTGCAGGGCGGTGGGGGGCAGGACGCCCCCTGCCGCAATCTTCCGCAGGACGGAGGCAGCGCTCCGTCTCGCCTTCTCGTATGCCATCGCCGCTTCCGGGGAGTAGCCCTTCGAGTGTCCGCGGGCCGCGAGATCGCAGCAGAGTCTCTCCGCCTGCTCCGCGAAGTAGCCTTCCGCTTCCGGCGTGCGGGTGGAGGGGAGCTGGATGTGGAAGGCGTCGACTCCGGTGATGCCGCCGAGCTCCTGGAAGAGCCTGCGGGTCTGGTCGCAGGTGTACATCGCCACCCATGCGTCGACCTGTCCGTGGAGCCCGGCGCCGGAGGACGCTGCTCCTGCGAAAGCCTTCACAAGAGGGCATGAGTCCGGCCTCATGAACCGCTCGCCGGCCTCCTCGTTCGCGCTCGTGGCTCCATGGAGAACCCTGACGGGACGCATCCCCAGGCCTGCGCCGAGGGCCATCGGGAATGCGTGGCAGAGAGTCCCGAGGACCCTCCCCCCCGACGCGCGGAAGTCCGAGACCGCCCGGATCTCGTCTTCTATCCTCCGCTCCAGCATGGCCTTCGCCTGGTCCTCCCGGATCATGCAGGCCTTTCGCTGCAACCGGCGCCGCAGGCTTTCATTCCTTCACCGCGAGCATCCTGCACCTGCCGAAAGCCCCCGAGTGCGCCTGCTCCGACATGAACGCCATCTCGCCGCCCATGGCCGCGAACATGTCCGTGTCCCATCCTATTATCCTCAAGGCATCGAAGGTGAGCTGCTCCGTGAGCATCCTGACGTATAGATCGATACTGCGTGCAAAGTGCCCGGTGCAGTCCTCGGACATCACGATGGAGAATCCGTTCTTCCGCAGCAGAGCCTCGTAAGACTCCCTGGTCTCGACGCACGGGAACTTCATGAAGCCGCAGATCCGCTGGGCTGTGTCCTCGCTCCACCCGGCGGGACCCTCCACCCAGTCGCTGAAGGCGATCCTTCCGCCCTTCTTCAGCACCCTGGCGGATTCGGCGATCATCGAATCCCTGTTCTCGACGTAGCACCAGGCGTCCTCGCCCCAGACGAGGTCGAAGAATCCGTCCGGCCATGGGATGCTGCTCACGTCGCCCTGCCTGTATTCGATCGCATCCGACAGGCCGTCCGCCGAAGTTGCGGCCACGGCCCGTGAGACGATAGCCGGCGTCGCGTCCAGCCCGTATCCTCTCGCGCCGTAGAACCTGGCCAGGAACCTGAGTCCGGCGCCGAGGGCCGAGCAGAGATCGAGCACCTTCTCGTCCTTCCGCACGCAGGCGAGGTCGGCCAGGATCTTCGATTGTGCAAAGCCGCCCACATGGATCTGCTCGCCCATGATCAGCTTCCACAGGTCGCCCTCCGGACCGCTGTACACGCCCTGTACGTCTGCGAGGACTGCGCTGGTTCTCTTCACTTGTGTCACTCCTCCCTTTTGCTCCCGGCCGCGAGGGTCGGGACGCTCGAGGAGGGCCCTGGGGCCGGCACCGGAACAGATCTGCGAACAGCAGGGGTTCAGATGACCGGCATACCCTGATGGAGCCCGACCGGGCTCCGGGCCCGGCCTCAAACCTTCATGCGGTTCTCTGCCACCATGAGGGTCTCCATGCTCCATCTTCCTTCCGGGAAAGACGGGGAATCGCTCCCCGCACTGGCGCGAAGATATCCCAAGCCAGGAGGATGGGCAACCCGTGCTCTTGCACGGGAACCCGGACTGGGATACACTGGAGGAAAGGGAGGTGGAGGGATGCTCTCCCGCACCATGAGTCTCGGGCTTTGTGGAATCGACGCCTTTCCCGTCGAAGTCGAGGTCGACATGACAAGGGGGCTGCCCACCTTCTCGCTGGTGGGCCTTCCCGACGCCTCCGTCCGGGAATCCCGCGAGAGGGTGGTCGCCGCCATCGGGAACATCCTCGAGAGCCTGCCCGGCAAGCGGACCACGATCAATCTCGCCCCGGCCGACAGGAAGAAGGAGGGCTCCGGGTACGACCTCGCCATCGCCGTGGGCGTCCTGGCCGCGGCGGGCCTCGTCCCTGCGGGGGCGGCCGGAAGGTTCGTCTATGTCGGTGAGCTCTCGCTCGACGGAGAACTGCGCCCGGTCAGGGGCATGCTGTCTATGGCCTACGGCGCCCGGAGCATCGAGCACGGAGGCCTCATAGTCGCTGCCGGCTCCGCGCCGGAGGCCGCCCTTGTCGGCGGGCAGGATGTCCTCGCCGCCCGGAGTCTCTCGGAGGTCGTCTCGTTCCTGCGCGGTGAGACAGTGCTCGAGCGATGCGCCTCCGATGTCGGGGAGCTGCTCTCGGGCAAGCCCTGCGGGGAGCTGGACATGTGCGACGTCAGGGGGCAGGAACAGGCGAAGCGCGCCCTGGAGGTGGCGGCTGCCGGAGGCCATAACGTGCTCCTCATCGGTCCCCCCGGCGCAGGCAAGACCATGCTCGCCAGACGGTTTCCCGGCATCCTCCCCCCGCTCCAGGCGGAGGAGGCTCTCGAGACCACGAGGATCCACAGCGTTGCAGGAATCCTCGGAGCGGACACCCACCTCGTCCGTGAGAGGCCCTTCCGCTCACCGCACCATACGGTCTCGGACGCGGGACTTATCGGAGGAGGAACCCACCCCCGGCCCGGGGAGGCGAGTCTGGCGCACAACGGAGTCCTCTTCCTCGACGAGCTGCCCGAATTCCGCCGGAGCGTCCTCGAGGTCCTCCGCCAGCCGATGGAGGACGGATCGGTCACGATTTCCCGCGCGTCGGACTCGCTCACCTTCCCGGCGAGGTTCATGCTGGTCGCCGCGATGAACCCATGTCCGTGCGGCTTCCTCACCGATCCGGGGAAGGCCTGCACCTGCACCGGACCGCAGATCCAGTCATACCTGCGGAAGATCTCCGGCCCCCTCCTGGACAGGATAGACATCCACATCGAGGTTGCGCCGGTCAGCTACAGGGACCTGTCCGGAGCCTCCCCCTGCGGAGATTCCTCCGAGACAGTCGCAGGGCGGGTCAGGGAGGCGAGGAACATGCAGATCGGCCGCTTCGACCGTAGCAGGACCGTCTTCTGCAACGCGCGGATGACGCCGGCCCAGGTGAGGAGACACTGCCCCCTGGACGAGGGGTCCGCCCGCTTCCTGCGCGAGGCGGTGGACAGGTTCGGGTTCTCGGCGAGGGCGTACGACAGGATCCTCAAGCTGGCGCGCACCGTTGCCGATCTGGACAGGTCCGTCGACATCCGGGTCCCGCACATAGCCGAGGCGGTCCAGTACCGCGCCCTGGACAGGGATTTCTGGCAGCATGCGTGAAGGCCCGGCAGGCGTCCCCGGGCGTATAATGGAGGCATGACTCTGGATGATCGTCCCGGAACGGAGAAGGCCGTGCGAATCGCAGCGGCGCTGGATGCAATACGCGGGGGGATAGGCTGCGCTCTGTCGGAGGCCCGCAGGTCGGCCACCGTCGAGATCATGGCCGTGACGAAGACCCGCCCGGTCGAGGACGTTTCGGCCGCGCTGGCCGCGGGGATCGCGTCGATAGGCGAGAACAGGGTCAGCGAAGCCGGGAGGAAGATCGCCCTTCTGGGCAGGGATGCGGCCGAGTTCCACCTGATCGGCCCGCTGCACAGGGGAGAGGTCAGGCAGGCGTGCAGGGACTTCCACTGGATAGATTCGATCGATCGTGAGGTCATCCTGGAGGCCGTGGCCGATCGGAGCCGCGGGAAGGGTTTCCCCTCGATCCTCCTCGAGGTGAACACGACCCCGGGGGAGGCCAAGCATGGTTTCCCGCCGGAGAGCGATCTGCTCTGCCGGCTCGTCGAAAGGGCTTCCGGGCTGGGGAACCCGCCATGCGGATTCCTCACCGTCGGCCCCCTGGGCCGGGGGCGCGATGCCAGCAGGCGGGCATTCGCCCTGCTGAGGGAGACCGGGGAGAGGGTCCGCCGCTCCACCGGGCTTGCGCTCCCGGAGTTGAGCATGGGCATGAGCGACGACTGGTACGAGGCGGTGCTGGAAGGTGCAACGATGATCCGCCTGGGGCGCGCCCTATTCGGAGAGCGCTCCGGATTGACGCAGTGAAGCCCTTCTTTATCTTCACTCAAGGCAGTGCGGCTGCATATGGCCTCCGTGGCTCGTTCCGCGGGGAAGGGGAGGCTGCATAGTGCGTTTGACACCTCTCGACATAAGAAGACAGCGCTTCGGCAAGGTTCTGCGGGGTTACGACACCTCCGAGGTCGAAGCCTTCCTGGAGATGGTCGCCGATGCGTGGGCGGAGCTCACGACTGCGGTCGAGAACTCCGAGAAGGAGCTCATCGCCCTGAGGGCGAGAGCCACGGACTTCGACCGGATGGAGGGTGCCGTTCGCGAGGTGCTGGTAGCCCAGCAGCACAGCGCGGCCAGAGCTCGCGAGGATGCCGAGAAGGAAGCCGAGCTCATAGTGATGGACGCCGAGGTCAAGGCGGCCAACCTGGTGAGCGAGGCGCGCGAGAGGGTCCAGGTCCTCTCGGAGACGGTCAGGGAGCTCCAGGACAGGAGGATCGCGATACTGTCGCAGATGTCCTCCTTCCTCGACTCGCAGGGAAGGGTCATAGAGATGGAGGAGTCCAGGATAAAGGCGGATTCGGTCCCCGAGAGCAAGCTGCTGAGGGGCGAAGAGCCGGGGGACGGTCCCATCCTGGAACTCTCCGAGCTCTGAGGTCAGGCTCGTGCCCGCCCTTGCAGCGCTCCTGGCAATCCTGGCGCAGTCCTTCCAGCACTCGGGCACGGGGTACTCGGGCACATGGGAGGTTCCCGCCCTCGATCCCCTGACCGGCTCCCGCGGCGACACCCTCGGCTTCTCCGCCGACGGGTGCGGATTCTCCGGTGCGGAGGGCGACATCCTGCTGCCCTGCCTCAACCTCTACCTGCCGGTCCCATGGGGACCTCCGCCGCTGCTTTCGGTGGAAGCGTCCGGCGTGTTCCCCGCCGGCGCCGCCACCGTCTCGAGGGCTCTGCCGTTGAGCGATCCGGATGCCTTCGTGGAAGTCGAACGCTCATCCCTCCCGGTCGAGTGGGGCACTCTCGACGGGGTCACGACCTTCCGGGGCTTCTCCCTCGCCCGGATAAGGCTCCACCCGGTCATCTCGACGGACGGCGGTCTCGTGTCTGCCCGGGCTCTCCACCTGAGGCTCTCGCACGGTCCGTCCCGTTCCCCGGAGCATGTCGACGGCGCCGAGGGGGGACTGCTCCGCCTGATTGCGGGAACGGACCTCGCCTGGCGCCGCGAATCAGGCGGCATGAGGCTGGACAGCCCGTTCGCGGGCCTCCCCTGGGCGCGGATAGGCATAGACACCGCGGGCATATACGCCGTTCCCGGCTCCAGGCTCCCCGGTGCCTGCGGCTTCCCGAGCAGCACGCTCGCACTCTTCACGGGCAGAGGTCGCATGATGGGCGCCTCCCCCTGGGACAGCATCTATTCCCCCAGACCGGTCCCGATGCTGGTCGGCGACGGGGGCGACGGCATCTTCGACGAAGCCGACAGCATTTTCTTCTTCGCGCGAGGACTGTCCTGGTGGAACCCCGGCGGAGACAGCCTCCCGGGCCATTTCATGCACCAGTTCTCGGGACAGAACATCTACTGGCTCACCTGGGGCGGCGAGCCGGGCAGCCGCATGCCCCTGCTCGACGCAGGACCTTCAGGCGCTGCTCCAGCTCCGGCCCGATTCCTCGCCAGGCTGCATTTCGAGGAGGATCTGACCCGGAAGCCCGATTTCGTCCCGGGCGAGTGGGTTTGGGACTCCGCCCTCGGTTCCGGGACACAGTGGTTCTATCACGCATTCGGAGTTCCCGGCAGCACGACAGGGTACGGAACCCTCAGGATCTATCTCAAGTCCTCCGATTACGGAACCCACAGGGTTACCGCCACTGTCAACGGGACCGCGGCCGCGGACACGAGCTGGTCCTCCGCGGGTGAATTCGTCCTCGAGGTACCCACGGGAAGCCTGCAGGACGGAGACAACGTCCTCGGTCTCGGGATCACCCACAACCCCTCCTCCTCCGACGATGTCTTCATGGACTGGTTCGAGGTCTTCCCCGAACTCCACCCGACGACTCAGGAGGGCCAGACCCAGGTCCCGCTCGAGTGGCTCCCCGCAGGCCGCTTCAGGTTCGACTGGGACGACGGCCTTGCAGGCGCACGCATCTTCTGCACCGGGGACGACACCGAGTCAGCCCTGCTGGGAGGCTGGAGCGGCACCTCCTTCGAGGTGGAGCCGCCTGCCGGATGGCAGGCACGGCAGCTGTGGATCGTGCCTCCCGGGGGCTTCATGGCCCCGCCCTCGATCGAATACGCTGAACCCGGGGGGCTTGCCGGCCTGCCCGGAGGCGCGGACCGGCTCTACATCCACCCGGCTGGCTGGGAGGAGGACGTCGAGGCTCTGCTGGACCCTGCCGCCCTGAACACGACCGTCTGCCTCCAGGACATCTATGACGAGTTCAACGGCGGAGTGAGGGACCCGTACGCAATCTGCGCATTCCTCGACTTCGTGCTGGACAACTGGGATCCTGTCCCCGTGGACGTCATCCTCTGCGGCGTCGGCCATTACGATCCGCGGAACCGCCTGAGCCCCGGGGCGAGCATGATCGATCCCATCCACGGTCCGGGAGACCTCTTCCAGGACGACCTCTATGCCGTGACCCGGGACGCCGAGATCCCCCAGTTCGCGGTCTCGAGGATCGCCACCCGGGAAAGGACCGGCTTCGCGCTGATCGCCGCCAGATCCGCTGCATACCGCTCCGGAGCCTTCGCCGGTTCCTGGCTCACCCGGGTGATAGGCGCGGCTGACGACGAGAGGTCGAGCAAGTCCGCCTACGACGAGACGTACCATACTGAAAGCATGGAGCGGATCCTGGCTGCGGACCTCCCGCGCATGCTGAGGCCGGTCAAGCACTACCTGATCTTCTACGGATTCGACGACCTGTTCAAGAAACCGGATGCCAGGGCAGACTTCCTGGATCTCTGGTCCGACGGCGCCCTCCTGGTCTACTACCTGGGGCACGGCGGGTACGACCAGCTGGCGGACGAAGGTCTCCTGTACATGGAGGACATGGGTCTCCTGCAGAACTCGATGCGTCTCCCGGTGGCATTCTTCGGCTCCTGCAGGGTGGGGCAGTTCCAGGACCCGGCCAGGGACTGCCTGGCCCAGGCAGTGACCACTGCGCCGCTCGGGGGTGCGATAACGGCAGTCGGTGCGACCTTCGACACATCCGGTCCCCTCAACGAGATACTGCTCTCGGCCTTCACGGAAGCGCTTGTTTCCGGCACGGACGCGTCCCTTTCCTCCTGCCTCCTGGCGGCCAAGCTGGCCGCAGGCTACACGAGCACCAATCACCGCGTGTACGCGATGTTCGGCGACGGTTCGACCCATCTGGCCCTTCCCGGGCTCCTGAACCGGCTCGATGCGGACACACTGGCGACGGGCGAGGGGGCGGGATGCTCCGGGGATGCCCCCGGGCCGGGCACCGTGCTGGTCGAGGCCTTCGAATCCTGCAGGCAGCAGACATACTACACCTTCAGGCAGTTCCTCCCGATAGACTATCTGGACATGGGAGCCCGTCTCTACTCGGGTTCCACCGGGGCGGACCCGGGCTTCTCCCTGGAGATGTTCGTGCCGGTCGACGCCGATACCGGCTCGTACGGAAGGGTATCCGCACTCCTCCTCTCCTCCGGCATGTGCTCCGCCGACGCCTCCTATCCCCTCCCGGTGGTTCCGGGCGATCCCTCTCCATCCGACTCCACGGGACCGGAAATAGAGCTCTGGCTGGAAGGTTTCCGGAACGTCCCCATGCCGACCGTCTCCGGTGACATACGGGTGGAGGCGCGGCTTTCCGATCCATCCGGGATCAACCTGCTCGGCAATCCGGGAAGGCAGCTCGTCCTGTATGTCGACGGGTCCCCTTCGGATGTGTCGGACAGCTTCAGCTACGACCCCGGGAGCGCTACCGAGGGAGGCCTCCTTGTCGAGCTCGGATCCCTCTCCGGAGGTGCGCACACGCTCGAGCTCGGGGCGAGCGACTGCCTTCTGAACCGGAGCAGCGTCGAATCAGGGTTCCAGGTGGTAGAGGGAGGCGGGGTCAGCTTCTGGGATGTTTTCGCCTATCCCTGCCCCGCCACTGATGGAGTGTCGATAAACTGGAGCCAGAGCGGTTCCGATCCCGTGGACATAGATATCTACGCCATCTCCGGCAGACGGCTTGCGTCCGCGAGGAACCTGCAGTGTCTGCCCGGCTATAATCAATACTGGTGGGACTGCGAAGACAGAGATGGGGATCCGGTCGCCAGCGGATCCTACATCTTCAGGATATCCGCAGGCGACTCGGAGGCGTGCGGCGTTCTGGCGCTGGTCAGGTAGTCAATGGGAGGAATGATGATTCGAACTGTTTCCACTGTCTTTCTTGCAGGTGCGTTGATGACTGCCGGAGCTTCGACCGCAAGCGTCATCTGGCTCACGATCACCCCGGGCGCGCGCGCCAACGGCATGGGCGAGTCCTTCACCGCCATATCCGACGACGCGACCGCAAGCTACTGGAATCCAGCGGGGCTCTCGGGAATCACCCCGGATGTCAACGAGATCACCCTCCAGCATTCCAACTGGCTTCCGCAGCTCGCCGACGACATGTATTTCGAGTACCTGGGATACGCCAGGAACATCCCGGGCTGGGGCGGAATCGGCGGCAACATCACGTTCATGTCGATGGGCGAGATGCTCGAGACCGAGCAGGGCGTCGAGGATCCCATCGGGACCTTCTACTCCTACGGCGTAGCAGCCACCGTCGCCTTCGGCACCGAAGTGGCCCCCGGGACCTCGGTGGGTCTCGGCGCGAAGTTCATATACGACCATCTCTACTACAGCGACGAGGGGAAGGGGACCTCCTTCGCGGCGGACCTGGGCGTCCTGTATCAGATCCCGGTCGACGAAATCGGCCTCGGCGTCCTCGGTGGAGCCTCCCTGGGGGCGAGCCTCACCAACGTAGGTCCGAACGTCAGCTACGGAGGCAGCTCCGAGAACAATCCCCTCCCCAGGACCCTGAGGGTCGGGGTGGCCTTCGAGCCCTTCGACACGCAGCTGACGCAGCTCAGGGTCGCGGCCGACTACAGCAAGCTGCTGGTCCAGGTCGAGGACGGCCTCTCGGAGGAGTTCGACGAGAACAAATGGGGCGTCGGAGCGGAGTACTGGTATTACGACCTGCTCGGGCTCCGCGCGGGCTACACGCATGACACCGAGGGCCAGTCGACGATAAGCGGCGCGACTTTCGGGGCGGGTCTCCGGTACAGCGGCCTCCAGTTCGACATGGCCTTCGTGCCTGTGGACGTGAGCCTCCAGGGTTCCGGCAAGTACAACAAGAAATTCTCCCTGGTGGTGCAGTTCTGACAGGACTGAAGCGGTTCGTCTCGATGGTGCCGGCCGCCTTCGCAGTCGCGGCGGCCGCGCCTCCCATTTCTCCGGGAACGGGCGTGCCCTGGCTCCACGAGGGGCCGTCCGACGGCATCGCCATCTGGGACGGCACCCCCGCCACCCCGCTGTCAGATCGCGAGGAGTTGAGCCTCTGCGTTCTCCGGGTCGATTTCGTCGAGGATTTCACGCCGACGACCACGGGTGACGGAAGGTTCGACGACGGGGTCCAGCCGCCTCATGACGCGGAGTACACCGCGGAACTCTGCACCGAGCTCTCCTCGTGGCTGTACGACGTCTCGGCGGGCGCCTTCGAGCTCGAGTTCGAGGTCTTCCCGGAGGATGGCGCGTTCCACATGCCGCACCAGATGTCCTGGTACGGGGCGGATTCCGCATGGGCGCGGGGCTCCTGCCTGCTCCTCCGCGACGCAGTCGAGGGGGCCGACGGAGAGGTCGACTTCTCCCGGTTCCAGTCCGTGATGGTGATGCATGCCGGAGCCGGCCAGGA
Source organism: Candidatus Fermentibacterota bacterium (assembly GCA_963718745.1). Taxonomy (GTDB): domain Bacteria; phylum Fermentibacterota; class Fermentibacteria; order Fermentibacterales; family Fermentibacteraceae; genus Fermentibacter. The sequence goes on from OY970370.1 coordinate 2,328,422, forward strand.
GGCCGACATCCTGGGCGACAGCCCCGATGACATGCATTCCGTCTTCCTGACGCTGGCCGACCTCGCCTACTACCTGCCGGAGGGCGGAAGCGGCTATCCCGGCATCTCCACGAACGACGGCGTCTACATCCGCGAAGGCATCATGGTCCCCGAGCAGGAGTCGCAGGACGGCTACGGGCTCGGCGTGATCGGGACCATCGTCCACGAATTCATGCACCAGCTCGGCCTGCCCGACCTCTATGACACGATAGGCGGCGGGGTGGGCGTCGGCGGCTGGGACATAATGGGCTACGGCCAGTGGATGTCCGCCGGCTTCTGGCCGACGGGGCCCGGGGCCTGGTGCAGGGTGAGGCTCGGCTGGACAGACACCGTGGATGCCTCCTCCGGCGGTACATGGGATGTCGAAGCCGGCGGGGACGTTCTCGAGGTGGCTCTTTCCGGAAGCGAATACCTCCTCGTGGAGAACCGCCTGCGGGATCCCGACGGAGACGGCCTCAGGGGGGAGCACGAGAGGGACTACGCACTGCCCGGCTCGGGCATCCTTGTATGGCACGTCGATGCCGGCGTGCTCACCGGGAGCATCGAATCCAACACGGTCAACACTGATCCGGCCCACAAGGGCGTGGATCTCGAGGAGGCCGACGGCATACAGGACTTCGACTATTCACTTCCAGACGTCTACGGGATCATGGGCAGCGAGTACGATCCTTTCTTCAGCGGAGGCTATTCCGATACCTTCGGCCCTTCGACGGTACCCTCGAGCGAGACCAGCTGGGGAGGTACGACCGGGGTGTCGGTCTCGACCGGTTCCCAGCCGGGTCCCGGGATGTCGGTCTCGGTGGAGCCCGTTTCCATGGCTCCGGGCTGGCCGGTGCAGACGGGACCGGTCGCCGCGGGTCCGATAGTCTGGGATTCCGAGGATGGCCCCCTGCTGCTCCTCCTGTCCACGACCGGGCTGCTCTGGAAGGTCGACCCCTCGGTACCCGGCGAACCGGTGACGGCCATCGCGCTGGGCGTCACCTGCCCCCCTGCGGCGGCCCCCCTCGAAGGCGGAGCAGACAACCTCGTCTGGACTGGAGACGACGGTGAGGTCCACCTTCTGGATCCGTCAGGCGACGAGATGCCGGGGTGGCCCGTCCAGGTCGACGGGACGCCTCTATGCTGCGCCCTGCTCCCCGACGCGGACGCGGTAGCGGTGGCGACGGATCGCAACGAGGTCCACCTGTTCGATCTGGGTGGAGACGAGAAACCGGGATGGCCCGTCGGGCAGTCCGAGATCGCAGAAGCCCCGACAGGCTTTGCAGCATTCGACGAAGCCTCCCCGGAGGCGATCCTGGCCCTGTCGACCGCGGGTGGGCGGATACACATCTGGAATCTCGGAGGTGAACCCCTGGACGGCTGGTCCGTGGAGGCTCCCGGTGGAGCCCCGGTATCTCCGCCCCTTCTCGCAGACATCGACAGGGACGGAGAAGTGGAGCTTACCGTACTCTGCGGACGGATGCTCTCCTGCTTCTCTCCCGACGGCGCCGCCGAGGCCGGATTCCCTGTGGAGGTACGCTCCGAGCCCATGGGGGATCCCTGGCTCTGCGATCCGGATTCGGACGGCTTCATAGACATAGCGATCGAGACCGCATCCGGGGCCGAGATATACGAGGCGTCCGGGTTCCTCCTCCCGGACTGGCCCGAGATACTGGACGGCGACCCTTCCGGGGCGCGCTCCGACAACTCCTCCGGTTGCGGAGGATCAGGCTTCGCGGCCCATTTCACGAGGGACGGCCGGATTTTCCTGCGGGGCTCTCTCGGAAACGTCCTTCCCGGATTCCCGCTCTCCACGGGCGACGGGCCGGTGGGCATCCCCGTCTTCCTGGACCTTGACCAGGACGGGGAATACGAGCTTGCCGCGTGCGACAAGTCAGGATGGATCGGCCTGTGGGACGACGTGACGACCGCAGGCGGATGGTTCCCCGGCCTCGATTTCAGCGGGGTTCACAGCTGGCCCTCCCCGCTGCTGCCCGCGGCATCCTCCGGGAGCGGCGGGATCGGTTCGGGAACGTTCTTCGTCTATCCGAACCCGGTCCGGGGGGATTCGGGGAGGATAAGGTTCGAGACCGGCACCGACAGCAACTATTCGATTAGCGTATTCAACATAGCAGGCGAACTGGTGTCGTCCTTCGACGGGGAATGCAGCGCGGGGCTCGCCTGCGAGGTAGAGTGGGATACTTCGGACCTGTCGCCTGGTCTGTATTTCGTCTGTCTCAGCGCGGACGGCGCGGAGGAGATCTTCCACGCTGCCGTGACGGGATCGGATTGACCCCGGTGCGGCGGCCGCCCGCACCGGTTCCGGATCGCCCGCGGGCCTCCGGCCGTGCCGTGCGCGCATCCGCACACCGGGAGTCGATATGAGAAAGACGGTCGCCTTCATCATGCTTTGCACGGCTCTGTCCTACGCTTCGGCAGACAGGGGAGCCGTCCTCAGGTCCGCGGTCATGCCGGGATGGGGACAGCACTACCTCGGATACGGGACCAGAGGGAACATCTATCTCGGCGTGGAGGCCATCACCTGGGCCGGAATCGGGTTGTCGATCCTCGAGGGTTCCTTCTCCACGGACGACTACGAGAGGCTTGCGCTCTCCGAAGCCGGGATGGACGCGTCGGACCTCGACGGCTCGATGCTCGACGACGTGGCCGACTTCGGGTCCACGGCCGAGTTCAATGACTACATAAGGAGGCTCGCGCGGTACTATTTCCCCGACGACCCCGCGGCTCAGCAGCAGTACTTCGACCTCAACTCCTGGAACGGCGAGACCTGGGACTGGACCTCCGACGAGGAGCGTGCCCGTTTCGCAGACGCCCTCAGGGAGAGCCGGGAATGGTACCGCATGGCTCTCTATGCCGGTGCCTTCGCCGTCGTCAACCGTGCGGTCAGCGCGATCGACGCGGCTCTCCTGGACGGAGAGGAGCAGGTTCTCTACAGCTCCTTCAGCAGGCCGGACCCCACAGACTTCGCGTCGGTCAGGCTGACGATAGGAGCGAGGTTCTGATGGTCCAGACGCTCCTTACCCTGCTGATGCTCGCCGCCCCTGACAGGCTCTGGATGGACGGCACGTTCGAAGACCCCGCCGTGATGGAGATCGACCGGAGGCATGACGCCTCCTCCGCTCCCACGGGACCCCTCGCGCTCTCGGCGGACGGCCCCGAAGTCGGGGAGACAGTCGTGTTCTGGGCTCAGGACTACTCGGGCGGTGGGGCCGGATTCACCTTCTATCTGGTTCCCGCCACATGCAGGTTTGCGGGGGAGGAGACGTACATCTTCGTCGAGGACGCATCCTGGGGGGAGTATTTTCTCCCGCAGGACGTGGAGGCGCTCGCCTCCGCCCTCGAGGACAGCACTCCCGCCTCGCCGGACGAAGGCATCATGGAGCTTGCGACCACGGTGCTCGGTCCCGTCCCTGACGAGATAGACGGCGACCCGAGGACCTACTTCCTCGTGCTCGACATAAGGGACGGATACGAGCCGGGCGGTGCCTTCTTCGCCGGGTTCTTCAGCCCCTACAACCAGTTCACGGAGGACGAAGCCTACCTCTACTACGGCGGCCACTCCAACGAAGTGGAGATGCTTTACATCGACTGCTACCCCGGCAACGCCGAGGACGCCCTCTATACCGCCTCACACGAGATCGTGCACCTCATCCAGTGGGGGCTCGAACCCTTCAGCGGCGAGGACCTGTGGGTTATCGAGAACCAGGCCCAGACAGGCACCTTCGTCTGCGGCTACCCCGCCTCGCAGGTCTCCACCTTCCTCGAGATCGGCGGCGTCACTCCCGTGGGGTGGACCGAATTCGCCGACGACATCGATTACGTAGCAGGGTACGGAGCCGGCTACCTGTTCTTCTCCTACCTCCACGAGAACTACGGCGGGGACGACTTCATCCACGGATCCCTGAGGGCTTCGGCCAGTGGGCTTCCCGGAGTCGAGGAGGCGGTGGAGGAAGCCACGGGGACGCAGGTCGACATGGCTTCCATCCTCGAGGACTGGGTGCTGGCCTGCTGGATCGACGATCCCTCGGTCGGAGACGGCCTGTGGGGCTGGGACTCGTTCCGGGTCTCCAGCTACGACGGGTATTCCCCCGGTTCGCGCAGGGGGCTCGACTGGCAGGGCGAGGTTGCGTCTCTGCCCTTCGAGGATCCCGAGCACGAGCTGCCTGCCCTCACCCTGGACGCATACGACCTCGACTGCTCCGGTTTCCAGGGCAGCTTCAGGGCTTCCGCGAGGGGGATGGGCGAGTTCTCGGCCTGGTTCAGGCCCGGTCCCGGATCGGCCCCCGTGAGGCTTGCGACCGGTCAGGCCAGGGACATCGCGGTACCCCTGCCGGCCGATGGCGAGGTCCTCCTTCTATGCAGCTCCTTCTTCGGCCTGGAACTCCAGGCCTCCGCGGGCGAGCTGGGCATGTCCCCGGGAGACCTCGGCGTGTTCCCGCAGCCCTGTACGGGGACTCTCTACCTGAGCCTGGAATCCGACGGATCCGCAGCCTCCCTCCACGTGTTCGACATGTCGGGGCGATTCGTCGAGACAGTCGAATTCGGTCCGGTCCAGCCCGGGGAGACCGTGCTCGCATATCCCGGGGCCTCCCTCCTCTCGACGGGCGTGTACGCGTACAGGTTCGTGCAGGGGGGTGCGGAGATCTGCGGGAGGTTCGCGGTTGTCCGCTGAGATCCTCCCCCTCCTCCTCCTCCTGGCAGCGGCCGCCGCACCCGTCACGCTCGAGATCCCGGTCGACGCCGTGGACCTGTCGTTCGGTCCGGACGGGACGATCTACTGCCTGAGGCTCGGCGAGCCCGAGCTCGTGGTGATGCCTTCCGGGGGCGGGGAGTCCGTATCCTGGAACCTCGACCCCGTCCTGCTCCCGGTTTCGATCGCCGTGCGCACGGACGGCTCCTTCCTCGTCTGCGACGCCTCCACCGGGATCGTCTACAGGTTCACCGACAGGGCCGAACCTGCAGGCTCGATGGAGGCTCCTCCCGGAACCGCCTGCATCGCGTCTGACGGTGCGGAGGTCTGGTGCTTCTCTCCCGACGACGAGGCCGTCTACTCGATCCAGTCGTCCATCCAGAGGATAGCCCCGGCGGAAGGGTTCAGGCCGGCTGACATGTCCATGGCCGGACGGAGGGCGGTGCTCAGTTCGCCCGCCGGGTCCTTCCTCGTCGAGCCCGGAACCTCGACACGCATCTCCGGCCAGCCTGCATGCCTCGCAGGGGCGTCGGTCCTCGTCCTGGACGGGGATTCGCTCAGGGATCCGGAAACGGGTTCCGCGAGGTGGTCCGGACCTGGCGATTTCGACAGGCTCGAGGGAGATGCCGGGGGCAGGGTGCTCCTCTGGAGAAGCGGTTCCGGCGAGGCGGTCATGCTCTTGTGAACCTGTTCCTCGTGCTCTGTGCCGCAGGGCTGTCCGAGATTCGCACAAGCGACGGCACCGGGTTCTTCGAACTCCCGGACAGCATATGGGCGGAGCCGGGATCATGCTGGGCGGAGTTCGGAGGGGACTCGATCGCGGCGGCACCCGGCGCACGGGGCAGCAGGACCGGCATCCTGGTGACCCCGCCGCCCTCCCCTGGAGACACGGTCATCCTGCACTACGACACGCTCCCGCTGACGGCCCCCTCCCGGGCTTCGCTGGACATCACGCTGCTCGGGCGCGAACCCGTGGCTCCATCCGGACCGTCGGGGCGGGAGGAGTACTACTATCAGCCGGGACTGGTCATCTCCGGAGTCAAGAGGCTGGGGTTCTCGGTGGGGCACGGCGGCGGTCTCGACCAGAGTACCAGCCTGTCGGTCTCCGGCACGCTCGCGCGAGATATCGAGATAGAGGGCGAGCTGTCGGACGAGAACCTGCCGCCGGGAGGCTCGGAGGCGGTGTCCGAACTCGACAGGGTCCGCCTCGGCATTCTCGGGCGAAGATGGTCCGCGCATCTGGGGGACATGGACTGGTCACGCGGGGACACGGACACGGGGCCTCTCTCGTGGAGACGTGAGGTGAGCGGCTTCCGGGGTGCCGCGGGCGATTCCGCCGGTCTCTCGGCCGGAGGCGGGGCCGGCGTCTCGGGACAGAGCCACAGGAGGGCCGTGTTCACGACGCTCGAAGGCGTTAGCGGACCATACCCGTTCTCCTCCGGGCGGGAGGTGGTCCCCGGGAGCGAGAGGGTCTGGCTCGACGGAGACAGGCTCTCGCGCGGCGAGGCCTCTGACTACACGATCGACTGCATAGCGGGGAGCATCACATTCTCGGAATCCAGGCTGATCCGGAGGGATCAGCGCGTCGAGATTACCTTCTTCTCCAGAGGGGACGGATACAGACGTGAGCTCCGGACTGCTGCCGCCGCCTGGTCCGGAGGCGGGATCGAGATATCCACCGCCGGGTTCTCGGAGTCCGACGACAGAGGCGCACCTCTGGGCTTCGCCCTCTCGGAGGAGGCGATCGAACTGCTCCGGCAGGCCGGCGAGGAGCCTTCCAGCGCGTGGATCGACGGGGCAACCCTCGTCGGACCCGGCGAGGGCTCCTACTCCAGGGACAGCCTGGGGCGCTACACGTACGAGGGTCCGGGCATGGGGGACTGGAAGGTGGTCTTCTCCAGGCCGCCCGACGCATATGGCGACTATCTCTACGACTCAGCAGCCGGGGGGTTCGCGTGGGCGGGGGAGAGCCTCGGAACCCACCTGCCGAGGCAGTACCTGGAGATACCGTCCTCGCTCCAGGTGGGCGGGATCGCCCTCTCGGGCGCGTCGGGCGATGCGGTGATGGAGCTCGAGGCATCCGTGTCGAAGCGCACGGGCAATACCTTCAATCCGGATGCGACCACCCGCGAGGGCGTGGCGGCCAGATCCAGGTTCATCCTGTTCCCGGGGGAGGACTTCGGCTTGTCTCTCTCTCTGCTTGGCGCAAGCGACGGCTTCCGTCCAGCAGGGGTCTGGCTGGGTGACAGCACGCTCTCTGCATGGACCCTGCCGCCCGGCTACGAGGGGCTGGACGAGATTGTCGAGCTTGGAGCCCGGGCCGGGTTCGTGAACGCGGACGGCGGCGTCCTCCTGGCGGAAGGGGGGGGCGGCATCGGCAGAGGCTCTCTGCGGACCATGCCTTCTTTCGGGAACACGGGCGCGGAAGCCTGGCTGGAGGGTGCCGTCAGGAACGGCACGAACATCCTTGCGGAAGGGAACTACATCGAGACCGGGCTGGGTCTCCACGCAGTCTCGGGAGCCTTCCGCCCCGGTGGAGGGTTCAGTCTCAGAGACGAGGACTGGCCCGACAGCCTGTCGGGAAGGCTTGCGACCGGCTTTGCCGAAGCGGGGCTCGATGCGATGGGATGGGAGACGGGGCTGCGCCTGGAGGCTGAGCGGGACTACAGGAGCGGCTCGATCGAGCTCCCTTTCAGAACTCTGAGGGGCAGGCTCTCGTCCGGCACCGCCGGCCCCGGATGGAGATTCGACGGATCCCTCGAGCACTCGACGAGTTCATGGACCGGCGGAGGATCCACGCAGGCCGACGCGGTGAAGGCGGACTTCTCCTACTCCGCCCGGGGCGGCTGGATCCATTCGGCATACGGAGGGACAGGCACGCTCTCGGGAGACATGGAGATACACTACAGGTTCGTGGGCGAGGGAGAGGGGGAGTACAGCTACGACGAGGAAAGCGGGCAGTACTACCCCGATCCGGACGGCGACTGGGATGTCTACTACACGCCTGGCACGGGTGGGGACGCGACCGAGGAAGCCTCGCTCGAGACAGAATTCCTGCTGGGAGGCGCCCTCGGCGTCTCGCTCGAGGGCACGGTCGACCTTATCTCCCGCGATGCGGGGGGCAGGCTCGAGACATTCCTGCTCCTGGGGGCTTTCGGGAGGGGATCGGGAGGCTATTCGACCGATCTCTCCCCTTCCTGGCGCGGTTCCGGTACGGTCCGGCTGCTCCGGCTGCGAGGCCTGCTCTCAGAGGAGAGGACCGTGTACAGCGGGGCCGGCCGGAGGGAGGAGAGGGAGCAGAGGCTCGAGTTCTCCGGCAGGGCGGTCCCGGAGGGGCTCGAGAACCTCGCATGGATGGCAGGCATCTGGAGGATCGACGAAAGTCTCTACTCCCCGAGGAGGAGGCTGGGTCTCAGGGCGGAGATCGATCCCACCTTCGCCCTCGGAGGCGGTTTCGAAGCCGGCCTGCTGGGCGGATTCGAGAGGCGGACGGAGGAGTATGCCTCGCTCGAGGCCACCATGTACGAGGCCGGACCCCACCTCGCATGGAGCAGGTCCGGCTGGAGTTCGTCCGGATCCTTCTCGGCCGGCTACATTCCCGGGGAGATGGATCTCCCCCTGTGGTTCTTCGACGGTTCCGGCACCGGCATGACCTACTCGATCCAGGCGCGGATCGGGCGATACGTCTCGGATGAGCTGACGATCAGCCTCACCTTCTACGGCAGGAGGCCCGCCGGCTCCGAATGGGTGCGACGAGCCGGACTCGAGGGGTCGGTGAGCTTCTGACCGTGCTCTTCTCCCTCCGGACTGTCGCGGTGATCGCATCGGCGATCCCGGGGGCGTCCTTCACCGGGAGCCCGCCGTTCCCTCCGCCCGAGCTGCTCGAGATCGTGGAAACCGTCTCGGATTCGACGGTCGCCGCCTTCCAGGAGGAAGTCCTGCGGTGGTATCTGCACCGGGGGTATCCCTACGCGTCCATGGGCTGCTTCATGGCGACCGGTGACAGCCTCGTCGCCTCTGTCGTCCCGGGCAGGCACGCCTCGCTCGAGGGGTTCAGGTTCGAAGGTCTCGAAGGCACGAATCCCGGAACGCTCCTGCGGCTCTTCAGGGGAACGCAGGGCGGACCCTACGATCCGGTGGCCGTCGAGGCCTGGAGGGAAAGGCTGCAGAGGCTGCCCTACCTGTCCTGGGTCGGACCGAGCGAGCTGATGCTGGGCGAGGGCGGCAACCTGGTGGTCGTGCAGCCGGTCGTAGAGGGTCCGATGGGGAGCTTCTCCGCCTCGCTGGGCGCGTCCGGATCTGGGGGGAGCGACGATCTCGAGGGAGAGGGCGTGCTGGACGTCACGAACCTGCTGGGGACCGGCAGGGAGCTCCAGATCTCGATCGAGCGCTCCGGATGGGGTGGAACTGACGCCGCCGCCCGCTATCTCGAGCCCTGGATCGCCGGCAGGCCTCTGTCGCTCGAGCTGTCGGCCATGCAGGAGGTCCCCGACAGCGGCCTGCTGAACAGGGAGGCGGAGATCGCAGCGATCTGGGAAGTCGATCCGGACATCTCGATCCTCACCGGCGCCGGCAGATGGTGGGGATTCGAACCTTCCGCCGACAGGACCTACAGCTACGGACTTGCCGGGATCACGTTCAACCCAGGCCGCCCGACACAGATGGGATGGGAGGGTATCGAACTCGTCCTCGAGGGGCGCGTGGGAACCTCGCACGGCCCCGATTCCTCGGGCGTGCTCGCCATGGCGGTGCTCGAGGCAAGGGTGGACGCCTTCAGCGGACCGTTCGGTTTCGGAGGGGAGCTCGACGCGGGGGGGATACTGGAGGGGGAGCGGATCTATTCGCGGCTGACACGCCTCGGAGGACAGGAGACTCTCCGGGGATGGGCGGAGAACTCCTTCAGGGCGGTGAGATTCGCGATCCTTCGGCCGGAGGTCTCGCTCGGAGAGACGACGACCAGGCTGTACATGTTCTGCGACGCAGGCGTCGTAGAGGAGGAATCCGGTATCTCCACACCGGCCGGAGCGGGCGGCGGTCTCAGGGGCTCCGCGGGCAGCTTCTCGATAGATGCCGCCGTGGGCGTCCCCCTGGACGGAGGTCCGGCCAGGTTCTACCTGTCTGCGGTCGCGGAGGTGCTCTGAGGCCTGCCGAAGCGGATCAGGCTCAGACGGCTCCATCCGTTGAGAACCCTGTATGAGGCCGGTCCGTAACCGGCGCTGTGGTGCGGAGCCCCTTCGGGGAGGCGGTACGCCTCGAGATCATCGACTCCGATCCGGGCAGGGAGGATATCCGCGAGGCGCGGGAGCCTCCTCCAGAGGGCGGCAGCATCCTCGGACCTGCCGTGCTTCCATGGCTGCCCCAGAACGGCTTCCAGCACCGATTCGAGTTCCGCGCCTGCGAGCCTCAGCGTTCGGAGGTGCAGCCTGACGATCCCAGTCTCCGGGTCCAGCACCTGGAACGGAGGCTCGATCGTGCCGCCTCCCCCGGAATCCGAATCCCATTCCGCCCGGAGGGTGGCGGCGGCTCTTCCGGAAGGCGCGCAGAGCAGCATGTGGTCGGCGCCCATCACGATCTGATACAATAGCTTGTACAGGTCGCAGGGCTCCAGGGAGGGGCGCAGCGCCACCTCGGTCCCCACTGCCTCCGACAGGGTCTTCAGGTCCATCATCCTCGAAAGATGCTGCGAAACCCGGCGGGGGACAAACACCCTGTCCCGTCTCAGGCAGAGGACTGACGGCAGGCAGACCGGACAGGAAGCCGACCACCCACTTTACAATATGATCATATAAGCATATCATACTCTCCATGGAGAAGATCTTCCGCGCGCTGGCCGACAGGAACAGGCTCAGGATAGTGATGATCCTGAAGCGTGGCCCTCTCACCGTGAACGAGATCTCCTCGGTCCTCGGCCTCACCCAGCCGAACGCGAGCAGACACCTCAAGGCCCTTCACGAGGCAGGCATCCTGATCCGCCGCGGCGTCGCGGGAAGGGCATGGTACAGCATCGCAACCAGCGATGCTCTGGTGGAAGCGATTTCATGCCTGCTCGAGGAGTCTCGCGGGCGGATGGACGGTTTCTCCAGGGACATGACCGCGTTGTCGCGCTGTTACGACCACAGGAAGATGCTTGCCCGGAGCTTCTTCTCGAGGGTGGCGGAGGAGTGGGAGGAAGTCGCCGCCGGTCTGCCCGACCCCGGCTCCTACATGGAATCCCTGACCGGGATGCTGGGCGGAGGCGGCACTGTCCTGGAACTCGGGTGCGGAACGGGCGCGATGATCCGGGTTCTCGCAGAGCGTTTCAGGGATGTCATAGCGGTGGACTCCTCCCCTGAGATGCTCGACGTCGCTACCAGAGCCGTGGGTGACTCCGGCGCCGACTTCAGGCTCGGGGCGCTCGAGCACCTCCCCGTGGCCGACTCGTCCGTGGATGCTGCTCTTGCGCACATGGTCCTCCATCATCTCGCCGACCCCGCGGAAGTCTTCCCGGAGGTCGACAGGGTGCTCGAGCCGGGCGGAAGACTCCTGGTTGCCGACCTGGTCCATCATGCGGACGAACCGTTCCGGATGGCACAGGGCGACCTGTGGCCGGGATTCGAACCGGCCGAGATAGAGGGCTGGGCGCTGCGCAGCGGGCTTGCCGCCGCCGGATGCCGGCGCGATGCCTCGAACCGAGTACTGTTGATGCTTTTCACAAAGGAGAACAAGAGATGAGCGAAGCTGACTGCAGGGTCGCAGACATCGGCCTCGCCCCCCTGGGGCGCCGCAGGATCGAGATGGCCGAGCACGAGATGCCGGGCCTCATGGCCCTGAGGGCCAAGTACGGGGTTGCGAAACCCCTGGCGGGATTGAGGGTGAGCGGCTCCCTGCATATGACGGTGGAGACCGCCGTGCTCATCGAGACGCTTGTGGAGCTGGGCGCCGAGGTGAGATGGGCCAGCTGCAACATCTTCTCGACGCAGGACGATGCCGCGGCCGCCGTGGCCGCGAGAGGCATACCCGTCTTCGCCTGGAAGGGCGAGACTGCCGCGGAGTACTGGTGGTGCACCCGGCAGGCGCTGGCCTTCCCCGGAGGCGGGGGTCCGCGTCTGATCGTCGACGACGGCGGCGACGCGACCCTCATGATCCACTCGGGATGGGAGATGGAGACGGACTTCGCCGCCACCGGTACTCTCCCGTCCGCGCCCGCCGGCTCGAAGGACGAGGTCGCTCTCTTCGACAACCTGCTCGAGGGTCTGAAGGGACAGCCCGGCTTCTGGCACACGGTGGCGGAAGGCATCATAGGCGTCTCCGAGGAGACCACGACAGGAGTCCACAGGCTGTATCAGAGGGAAGCCGCAGGCCTGCTGCTCTTCCCTGCGTACAACGTCAACGATTCCGTCACCAAGAGCAAGTTCGACAACACATACGGCTGCCGTGAGTCTCTCCCTGACGGGATCAAGCGCGCGACCGACGTCATGGTGGCAGGCAAGACTGTCCTGGTGTGCGGCTTCGGCGAAGTCGGCAAGGGGTGCTGCCAGAGCATGAAAGCCTTCGGCGCCCGTGTCCTGGTGACCGAGATCGACCCCATATGCGCTCTCCAGGCGGCAATGGAGGGCTACGAGGTCACGACCGTCGAGGAGGCCCTGCCCGAAGCGAACATCTATGTGACGGCCACGGGCAACAGGGACGTCATCACCGCGAGCCACATGGCCGGCATGAAGGACCAGTCGATCGTCTGCAACATCGGCCACTTCGACAACGAGATCCAGGTGGACACCCTCGAGGCGTTGCCGGGCATCGTCAAGCAGACGATCAAGCCACAGGTCGACAGGTACGTCTTCCCGGACGGTCACTGCATCTATCTCCTCGCCGAGGGCAGGCTGGTGAACCTGGGTTGTGCCACCGGGCACCCCAGCTTCGTGATGTCGAGCTCCTTCACGAACCAGTGCATGGCTCTCCTGGCCCTCCTGCGCGACCGACCGGCGGTCGGGGTCTACAGGCTCCCGAAGGAGCTGGACGAGGAGGTCGCCAGGCTCCATCTCGGCCAGCTCGGCGTGAAGCTCACGAGGCTCACCGAAGAGCAGGCCTCCTACATCGGCGTGGACCCCGACGGGCCATACAAGCCGGACCACTACAGGTACTGACGCACTCAGGGCTGCCGTCCTGTGACAATCTTCACAGGGCGGCAGCCTTCTGTTGATTATTCAGTGACAACGCTGCAGACAGTGTTTCCAGCGTTGTTCCATGATCTCGACAAATCCTCTGCCGAACGATATCTTCCCCGATAACAAAGACGTCCTTCCAAGGCATCGTGTCGCTCCCGTCAAGCTGTTTCTTTATGAAACAATGGAGGAAATCCAGGAATGAACGGCAGAGTCAGGGTCCTTCTCATCGACGATGACCCGGATTTCGTCGAGGCGAACACCATCGTTCTCGAAGCCAGCGGATTCGAAGTCATCTCCGCTTCCAGCGGCGCCGAGGGCCTGCGCAGGGCCGAAGTCGATTCGCCTGACGCAATAGTGCTCGACGTGATGATGGAGAACACGGATGAGGGCTTCGCAGTAGCCCGCGAAATCAGGAGGCGGCTCCGGAGCGCTGTCCCGATCATCATGCTGACATCCGTCGGCAAGGTGACGGGTTATGACTTCAGACCGGACGAGAATCCGGATTTCTTCCCCGTCGACGTCTTCCTCGAGAAGCCGGTACCGCCGCCCGTGCTCGTCGGGAAGATAAGGGAGCTCGTCGGTAAGGGAGGGGAACTGTGACGGATCGTCCGATCACCGAGCCGGTCTACGAGTTTGCCGCGAAGTACGGCCGGGGCCAGGAGAGCGTCCTCCGGATCCTCACCGACGTCAACCGGGCAGCCGGCTGCGTTTCGGCCGAAGCGATCCAGGCAATAGCGAAGGCGACCGGGGTGAGCACCGCCGAGGTCCAGAGCGTGGCGACCTTCTACTCGTTCATCTCGCTCGCGTCCAGGGGACGCCACATCGTCCGCCTCTGCAACACGATAAGCTGCGCCATGAAGGGGTCAGCCGGCATTCTCGAAGCCGTCGAGAAGGAGCTGGGCATAAGCGCGGGACAGACCAGCCCCGATGGGCGCATAACGCTCGAGACGACGAGCTGCCTCGGCCTCTGCGACAGGAGCCCGGCCATGCTCGTCGACGACACGCCTCACACCGGGCTCACACCCGAGGGGGCCTGCGCGATACTTCGCTCGCTCGGACGGGAGGATGCGCGATGAAGAAGGACGTGCTCCTCGCGGGCGATCAGCCCGAAGCCGGAAGCGCTCTCCGCAAGGCAGTCGGCATGACCCCTGCGGACGTAGCTTTCGAGGTCAGGAACGCGAAGCTCCAGGGGCGCGGCGGAGCCGGGTTCCCCGCCGGAGTGAAGTGGGTTCTCGCGGGCGGCGCCTCCGGCGCGCAGAAGTACGTAGTCTGCAACGCCGACGAGGGCGAACCCGGGACCTTCAAGGACAGGGTCCTGATCGAGGATCATGCCGAGCGCCTGCTCGAGGGCATGGCCATCGCCGGATACGCCATCGGTGCGAACCGCGGTTTCATTTATCTGAGAGCCGAGTATCCGTACCTGGTCCCGAGGATCGAGAAGGCCGAAGCGGCATTGAAGGCTGCGGGGCTGCTGGGTGAAGGCATCCTGGGCGGTCGGTTCTCCTTCGAGGTCGAGATCCGCTTCGGCGCAGGCGCCTACGTCTGCGGCGAGGAGACCGCACTGCTCGAGAGCATGGAGGGCCGTCGCGGCGAGCCGCGCAACAAGCCCCCATATCCCGTGAACAGCGGTTTCAGGGGTTGTCCGACGATAATAAACAACGTCGAGACCTTCATCGCCGTGCCGCACATCATCCTCAACGGAGCCGACTGGTTTGTCTCCCTGGGAGAGGGCGGCGACTCCGGCACGAAGCTGTTCAGCGTCTCGGGCGACGTCGAGAGGCCGGGCGTCTATGAACTGGCGATGGGTTCCACGATCGGCGAGCTGCTCGACCTGGCCGGTGCCAAAGACGTTCAGGCCGTGCAGGTCGGCGGCGCGAGCGGGAAAACCATCAAGGGATCCGAGAGGGACAGGGTGCTCTCTTTCAGGGACCTTCCCCCCGGTGGAAGCGTCATAGTCTTCGACAGATCCCGCAGCATGCTGGAAGTGCTGGAGAACTTCATGGAGTTCTTCGTGCACGAGTCCTGCGGGCAGTGCACCCCCTGCCGCGAGGGCAACCGAAGGCTGCTCGACGCCGTGCATTCGATGAAGAACGGAAGCCTGGCGGACAGGGCAGCCGCCGCCCCGTTCCTCGCCCTGGCAGAGACAATGAAGCAGGGCAGCAAGTGCGGATTCGGCCAGACCTCCTCCAACTGCTTCGTGGACATCGTCGACCGGTTCCTCATCCCGGCGGACGCAAAGGGGGGCGACTGACATGCCGAACGTCACGATCACGATTAACGGAAAAGAGATGAGCGTCCGCGAGGGCGTTACCATCCTCGAGGCCTGCAGGGCCGCCGGCATCCACGTGCCGACCCTGTGCTATCATCCCGACCTCACCATTGCAGCCAACTGCCGCATCTGCCTGGTCGAGGTCGAGGGCTGGAAGACTCTTCAGACGGCATGTTCCACGCCGGTCTCCCCGAGCATGGTCATAAGGACCGGGAGCCCGAAGGTCAGGAGGGCGCGCAGAGGCGTGATGGAACTCCTCCTCGCGGCTCATAACACGAACTGCCCCGAGTGCGTCAGGAACGGCAACTGCGAACTCCAGACCATCGCAGAGGACATGGGCATCGACATCAACCGGTACCAGACCTCCGACAAGCCATCCAGCATCGTGGAGGCCAGCCCCAGCGTGATGCGCGACAACAGCAGGTGCATCATGTGCACGCGCTGCGTCCGCACCTGCGATGAACTGCAGAGCGTTTCAGTCATCAAGCCCATGGACCGCTCCTCGAATGTCCACATCTCGACCTTCGGCGACAGGGGCCTGTCCGATGTCGAGTGCACCATGTGCGGACAGTGCATCAACCGCTGCCCGACCGGAGCACTGTACGAGAAGTCGGAACTGAAGGAAGTCTGGGCTGCGATCGAGGACCCCGACGTCTTCGTGGTGGCGCAGACCGCTCCCGCCGTGCGTGTGGGCATCGCCGAGGCCCTGGGTCTCCCGACCGGCAGGAACACGGGTCAGATGGTCGCGGCCATGAAGGAGATCGGATTCGACCGGGTCCTGGACACCGACTTCACCGCCGACCTGACCATCATCGAAGAGGGCAACGAGCTCCTGACGAGGCTGAAGCAGGTTCTAGTCGACGGCCGCAAGGACGTCGCCCTTCCGATGATCACGAGCTGCTCGCCGGGCTGGATCAAGTTCATAGAGCACAATTTCCA
This sequence comes from Candidatus Fermentibacterota bacterium, assembly GCA_963718745.1. Classification (GTDB taxonomy): domain Bacteria; phylum Fermentibacterota; class Fermentibacteria; order Fermentibacterales; family Fermentibacteraceae; genus Fermentibacter. Next base: position 2,344,503 of record OY970370.1, read on the forward strand.
CGGCCTGCTGCCGAACCTGTCCACGTGCAAGAGCCCTCAGCAGATGTTCGGATCCCTCGCCAAGACCTACCTCGCGGCCAGGGAGGGGATCCATCCCTCGAAGATAGTCACGGTCTCGATAATGCCCTGCACCGCGAAGAAGTTCGAGAAGGACAGGCCGGAGATGGCTTCCAGCGGATTCAAGGACGTCGACTACGTCCTGACGACGAGGGAGCTTGCCAGGATGGTGAGAGAGGCCGGGATCGACTTCGAGCACATCCCGGAGCAGTCCTTCGATCGCTGGATGGGCTCTTCCTCAGGCGCTGCAGTGATCTTCGGAGCCACGGGCGGAGTCATGGAGGCAGCCCTGCGGACGGCGTACGAGGTCATCACCGGGAAACCGGTGCCGTTCCAGAACCTCGAGATCAAGCCGGTCCGAGGCTTCGAGGGCATCAAGGAGGCCGCGGTGGTCCTGCCCGACCAGATGGCACCCGGGTGGGAGTTCCTGAAGGGCGCGACGGTCAGGGTCGCGGTCGCTCACGGACTGGTGAACGCCAGGCGGCTGATGGAGAAGGTTGCAGCAGGCGAGGCCGACTACCACTTCATCGAGATAATGGCCTGCCCCGGCGGATGTCTGGGCGGCGGAGGGCAGCCCATCCCGACCAACCCGGAGCTGAGGCAGAAGCGCTGCGAGGCGATCTATGCAGAGGACTGCGCCCTGCCGGTCCGGAAATCGCACGACAATCCCGAAGTGCAGCTCCTGTACGCCGAGTTTCTGAAGGAGCCTCTGGGACATAAATCCCACGAGCTCCTGCATACCCACTACCACCCCAGGGACTAGCAGAAGCCACGAAGACGGCGGATCACAACTGATCCGCCGTCTCCCCTCCCCGCTTTTTCATTCCTTTCCGCCTCATCATCAGCGGAAACTCATAATTGTATAATGATCGAAAATCGAGTCGGCCAGACGATTGACATCGATCGTTTTCTGACCAATTCTGCCGTGTGCGTTTTCATCCCTGAAATGAGAGGAAGCCTCATGAGCGAGAAGGTGCGAGTCCTGCTTGTGGACGACGATCCGGACTTCGTCGAAGCGAACACTATCGTCCTCGAGGCCAGCGGTTTCGAGGTAATTTCCGCGTCGAGCGGCGCCGAGGGGCTTGCACGGGTCCGGGACGACGGACCCGACATCGTCATCCTCGACGTGATGATGGAGAACACCGACGAAGGCTTCGCCGTCGCCCGCGACATCAGGAGGAAGCTCAACAGCGCAGTCCCGATAATCATGCTGACCTCCGTCGGCAAGGTCACCGGCTACGACTACAAGCCGGAGGAGCACCCGGACTTCTTCCCGGTCGACGTATTCCTGGAGAAGCCCGTGCCGCCCCCGGTCCTGGTCGGCAAGATCAGGGAACTCGTGAACAAGGGGGGGGAGTAGTGGCGCGAAAGGCAGCCGAGATAGTCGCGGACGGCGTGGCTCTTCACGGAGCGGGCCGGGGCAGTGTGCTGATGCTGCTCTCCGACGTCAACCGCGAACTGGGGTCCGTACCCGGGGAGGCGATACTCGAGATCGCCAGGGTCTGCGGAACCAGCCAGGCGGATGTCCTCGGGGTCGCGACATTCTATTCGTTCATCTCCCTCGAGCCCCGCGGAATGCACATCGTCCGCCTCTGCGAGACGATCAGCTGCTCCATGAAGGGTTCGGCCGACATACTGGAGGCCGTCGAGAAGGAGCTCGGCATAAGAGCAGGGCAGACCACGCCCGACGGGCGGATCACGCTCGAGACCACGAGCTGCCTCGGCCTCTGCGACCAGAGCCCGGCGATGCTGGTCGACGACACACCTCACTCCAGGCTGACTCCCGAGAGGGCCTGCGAGATAGTCCGTGCGCTCTCGCAGGGAGGAGGAGCATGAAGAGGGAAGTCCTTCTCTCCGAAAGCCAGCCCGAGCTCGGCGGCGCTCTGCGCAAGGCCGTGGGCATGACGCCTGCCGACGTGGCGTTCGAGGTCAGGAACGCGAAGCTCCAGGGGCGCGGCGGAGCCGGCTTCCCCGCCGGCGTGAAGTGGGTTCTCGCGGGCGGCGCCTCCGGCGTGCAGAAGTACGTTGTCTGCAACGCCGACGAGGGCGAGCCCGGGACCTTCAAGGACAGGATCCTCATCGAGAAGTACTCCGACCGCCTCATCGAGGGCATGGCTCTCGGTGGATATGCGATCGGCGCCGACAAGGGCCTGATCTATCTCCGGGCGGAATACCCGTACCTGGTTCCGGTGATCGAGGAGTCGGCCGCGCGGATGCGCAAGGCCGGCCTGCTGGGGAAAGGCATCCTCGGGAGCGGGTTCTCGTTCGATGTCGAGGTGCGCATGGGCGCAGGCGCGTATGTCTGCGGCGAGGAGACCGCTCTGCTCGACAGCATGGAGGGCAGGCGGGGCGAGCCCCGGAACAAGCCTCCCTTCCCGGTGAACACGGGCTTCATGGGCTGCCCGACCATAATCAACAACGTGGAGACCTTCGTGACCGTACCCCACATCATCCTGAACGGCGCGGACTGGTTCCTCGCCCTCGGCGAGGGAGGGGACTCAGGCACCAAGCTCTTCAGCATATCGGGGGACGTCGAGAGACCGGGCGTGTACGAGCTGGCGATGGGTTCGTCGATCGGCGAGCTGCTCGACCTGGCCGGCGCGAAGGACGTCCAGGCGATCCAGGTGGGAGGAGCCAGCGGCCGGACGATCAAGGGAACCGAGATCGACCGGGTTCTGTCGTTCCGCGACCTGCCCCCCGGAGGCAGCGTGATAGTGTTCGACAAGTCCCGCGACATGCTCGAGGTGCTGGAGAACTTCATGGAGTTCTTCGTGCACGAGTCGTGCGGCCAGTGCACTCCCTGCCGCGAGGGGAACCTCCAGCTCCTCCACGCGGTCCAGACCCTCATCGAGGGGGGAGTGTGCTGCAGGAAGTGCCTCGGGGAGTTCATGTCGCTCGCGGAGGTCATGAAGGGCACCAGCAAGTGCGGCTTCGGCCAGACCTCCCCCAACTGTTTCATGGACATCGTGCGCGACTTCATCGACCTTCCCGAGGACTGCTCGAGCGATGAGTGCTGCTGCGAGGGAGGCGACGCGTGATGCACAGCGTCAACATCACGATCAACGGAAAGGGCTTCGAGGTCAGAGAGGGCTCGACCATCCTCGGAGCATGCGGGGAGGCCGGCATCCACATCCCCATCCTCTGCTACCATCCGAAGCTGAAGATAGCGGGGAACTGCCGCCTGTGCTGCGTCGAGGTCGAAGGTTGCAGGACCCTGCAGCCGGCATGCGTCACGCCGATAACTCCGAACATGGTGGTCCGGACTGACAGCGAGAAGGTGATGCAGGCCAGGCGGGTGATAGTGAACCTGCTCCTCGCGTCGCACAACTGCGACTGCCTCGTCTGCGAGGCTGCCGGTGCCTGCGAGCTTCAGAAGGCCGCCTACGAGACCGGCCTGGATGTCCGCTCCAGACAGTTCTTCACTTATGTCGACGACCTTCCGGACGTCGACTCATCCTCTCCCGTCCTCCAGTACGATCCATCCAAGTGCATCCAGTGCACCAGGTGCATCAGGGCCTGCGGCGAGATCCAGGGCAAGGGGATCATTTCGGCCATCAACCGGAGCGCCGAGGTGAGGATAGCTGCAGGAATAACCACCTGGAGCGACTCGAAGTGCGACGGCTGCGGCGAATGCATACAGATATGCCCGACGGGGGCCCTGTCGCAGAAGGCCTCTCCGGGCGTCAGGATCTGGGATGCGAAGAAGGTCCGCACCAGCTGCGCCTATTGCGGGGTCGGATGCCAGCTGGACATGTGGGTGCACGACGGCCGGCTGGTCAAGGTCGAAGGGGCCGACGTGGTCCCCAACTACGGGTCGACATGCGTCAAGGGTCGCTTCGGGCATGACTTCGTCAACTGCGACGACCGCCTCAAGACCCCCATGATCAGGCGTGACGGCGTGCTCGTCGAGGCTTCCTGGGACGAGGCGATCGCGGAGATAACCTCCAGGTTCGGCAGGATCCGGGACGAGCATGGTCCGGACGCCATAGCCGGCCTCGCGTCGGCCAGGGTCTCCAACGAGGAGAACTATCTCTTCCAGAAGTTCATCCGCGCCGGAATCGGCACCAACAACGTCGACCACTGCGCGAGGCTGTGCCACGCCTCCACGGTCGCCGGCCTCGCAGCCGCCTTCGGCTCGGGTGCCATGACCAACTCCATAGCCGAGCTCGAACATGCTAAGTGCATCCTCGTGACGGGCTCCAACACGACCGAGACGCATCCGGTGATCGCAACCGTCATCAGGCGCGCGGTGCGCGAACATGGCGCGAAGCTGATAGTCGTCGATCCCAGGAGGATAGACCTGGTCGACAACGCGGCTCTGTGGCTCAGGCAGAGGAACGGCACTGACGTTGCCTGGATGAACGGCATGATGAACGTGATCCTGGCCGAGAACCTCCAGAATCAGGCATTCATCGACCAGAGGACCGAGGGCTTCGAGGAATTCCGCAAGGTAGTGGAGCGCTTCACGCCCGAACGGGTCGAGGAGATCTCCGGGATCCCCGCCGACCTCCTGCGGCAGGCAGCGCGGATGTACGCGACGTCTGAAGCGTCCTCGATCATCTACTCCATGGGCATCACCCAGCACATCACCGGCACGGACAACGTCCTCTCCACGGCGAACCTGGCCATGCTGACGGGTCAGATAGGCAAGCCGTCGAGCGGCGTGAACCCCCTCAGAGGCCAGAACAACGTGCAGGGTGCATGCGACGTCGGCGCCCTGCCTGTCTTCTATCCCGGATATCAGAAGGTCGCCGATCCTGCTGCGCAGGAGAAGTTCGAGAAGGCCTGGGGAAGGAAGCTGTCGCCGTCGGGCGGCCTGACGATAATCGAGATGATGGATGCGCTGGAGCACGGGAAGGTCAGGGGCATGCTCGTGATGGGCGAGAACCCCATGGTCTCCGACCCCAACCTCACCCACGTCGAGAAGGCGCTTCGCTCCGCAGAGTTCCTCGTAGTGATGGACATCTTCATGTCCGAGACAGCGGCCCTGGCGGACGTGGTCCTTCCGGCGGCGTCGTTCGCCGAGAAGGAGGGCACCTTCACCAACACCGAGCGCCGGGTGATACTGCTGCGCGAGGTGCTTCCCCCTCCGGGACAGGCGAAGACCGACTGGCAGATCATCTGCGACATCTCGACGGCCTTCGGGTATCCGATGTGCTACTCCAGCGCCTCGGAGATCATGGACGAGATTGCCGCCCTCACCCCGATCTACGGCGGCATCCACCACTCCAGGCTGGCGGTGGAGGGCCTCCAGTGGCCGTGCCCCAACGACCAGCACCCCGGCACGGTCTTCCTGCACAGGGAGAAGTTCAGCCGCGGCCTGGGCAGGTTCAACCCGGTCGACTTCATACCTCCGGCCGAACTGCCTGATGACGAGTATCCCTTCATCCTCTCCACGGGCCGGATACTCTTCCACTACCACACGGGGACGATGAGCCGGAGGGTCGACGCCCTGAACGAGTACGTGGGCGGAGGCTACGCGGAGATCCATCCGAAGGACGCGGAGCGCCTGGGTCTGGTGGACGGGGGCAGGGTGGCGATCGCCACGCGGAGGGGCCGGATCGAGACCGATGTGAGGGCGACCGAAAGGGTTGCCGAAGGATCGGTCTTCGTCCCGTTCCACTTCGCGGAGGCCGCCGCCAACATGCTCACCAACGACGCCCTCGATCCGACGGCGAAGATCCCGGAGTACAAGGTCGCGGCATGCAGCCTGTCGAGAGTCGGAAACGACAAGTGAGCTCCCGGACAACCACTCGCAAGGAGAGTGAGAACGGTGACTGAACCCAAGAAGACCGTGAACAGATGGCTCGTGGCCATCATGGGGACGGTTCTCCAGATCTGCCTGGGGACCATCTACGCGTGGAGCTACTTCCAGAACCCCCTGATGGCCTATGCAGGCTGGACCAACCAGCAGGTCGCCTGGATACTGTCACTCGCCATCTGCTTCCTGGGGCTCTCCGCCGCCGTGGGCGGGACGCTCCTGCCCAAGTTCGGCCCCCGCAAGCTGGCCGTGACCGGCGTGCTCCTGTACGCTCTCGGCTGGGTACTCGGCGGATTCGCCCTCGGCGCGAAGAGCCTTCCGCTCCTCTATGCAGGGCTGGGCGTGATCGGCGGCATAGGCCTTGGACTGGGCTATGTCACCCCCGTTGCAACCGCGGCCAAGTGGTTCCCTGACAGGAAGGGCTTCATCACGGGCATGGTCGTCATGGGCTTCGGCCTGGGCGCCCTGCTGATGAGCAAGGTCATAGCCCCGTTCTCCGTGAACTACTTCACGACGGCGACCGCGGGCGGAGACCCCGTCACCGCCTGGCCGACCGTCTTCTACGTGATAGCCGCCGCGCTCGGAATCCCGGGGCTCATAGCGGCATCGCTGATGCAGAACCCGCCCTCGGGCTTCGTCCCGGCCGGATGGAAGCCCTCCGTCGCCGAGACGACCGCGAACTCCGCGGTCCCCGTCGAACCGAAGCCCTGCGTCCTCTCCAGGCGGTTCGCGCTGATGTGGGTCATCTTCTTCTGCAACATAACCGCCGGGATAATGTTCATCGGCTTCCAGTCGCCCCTGCTGCAGGACCTCCTCAAGCTGGAGGATCCGGGCATGGCTCCCGCCGCCCTGGCAGCCGCCGGAGCGACCCTGATCGCGATCAGCTCCCTGTTCAACGGGATCGGACGCTTCTTCTGGGGCGGACTCTCCGACAAGATCGGCCGCACGCAGACCTTCAGGCTGATCCTCGGCAGCCAGATCCTCGTCTTCATAGCATTGATGTTCGTCGACAGCCCGATCCTGTTCAGCGTCCTGGTGTGCTACATCCTGCTCTGCTACGGCGGCGGTTTCGGGACGGCGCCCTCGTTCGTCCTTACCGTCTTCGGCAACAAGGTCATGGCGGTAGTCTACGGCTGCCTCCTGACTGCCTGGTCGATGGCCGGCATAGTCGGCCCCCAGGTGGCAGCGAGGATAAAGGACGCCTTCCCCGACAATCCGTCGGAGGCTGCGTCGAAAACCTTCATGGTAGGCGCCGCATTCCTGGCTCTCGGTTTCCTGGTCTCCTTCTTCTTGAACAACAAGCCCTTCGCGGGCAGGAGCAGCAAGGCGGGAGCCTGACGGCTCGAACCCGGGGACCCCGGCGCACGCCGGGGTCCCCCGCCCTTCCCCGCTCCGAAACCAGGCCGCAGCGTTTTCACGCCGGGATGACCGGCAGGATGATCGGAAAACCTTGGCTCTTGCAGCAGACAGACATATCACAACCGTCAGGGCAGGCGTGGTCGGACATCCGGTCGACCTCCTCGTCCTGCAGACGACCCGGACCTTCAGGGTCGACGGAGAGGTGGCGGCTGTCTCCGTCTGCAGCCCGGGTGAGGAAACCCGTCACTGTCTCGGGTTCCTGCTGACGGAGGGCCTGCTCGCCCCGGGTGAGCACCCGCTTTCGATCGAAACGGACGGAGACGAGGTATCCGTCCTCCTGTCCCACAGGGCCTTCCCGCAGGATCCTGTCGCGGTTGCCTCGGATCTCGCCATCCCGCTCGCGACCGTACTCGAATTGACGGCCGTGTCCGCCGGGCTTGCCCCCGTTCATGAAGCGACAGGGGGCACCCATTCCGCCTCCATCTTCCTGGATGGTTCACCGGCCGGTCACTCGGAGGACATCAGCAGGAGCGCGGCATTCGAGAAGGCGGTCGGCTGTGCGATGGAGGCCGGCATCCGGTTCGAGGACACGGTACTGTGCCTGTCCTCGAGAGTCCCGGAAGGCTTCGTCATGAAGTCTGCCAGAGCCGGCATACCCATGATCGCGGCGGTCTCCGCCCCCACGCTCCAGGCTGCCTGCGCGGCCGAGAGGCTCGGTATATGCCTGTGCGGATTCGTCCGCGGGACCGGGGCCAACGTCTACTCCTGCCCCTGGCGCGTAGGTCTGTGACCCCCGCTGAGATGACCCTTGTCGTCCTGGTCGGCGGAGAGTCCAGCCGGATGGGCACTCCCAAACACCTCCTGCCCCTGCCCGGCGGGACCATCCTGGACCGGATCCTGGACAGGCTGGGAGGCATGTTCGGAGATGTCATCGTGGCGGGCAGGGGTCTCCGGCCCATGCGGGAGGGTGTCAGGACAGTCGACGACGTCAGGTGCGAGAGGTGCCCGCTTGTCGGAATCCTGTCGGGGCTGCAGGCGTCCAGGACCGCCTTCTCCTTCGTGATCGCATGCGACATGCCCTTCGTGGAGCCTTCCCTGGTCGAGCTGCTCGCCTCGAAGGCCGGGGGAGGCGTTGATGTAGTGGTTCCGGTCGTCGGCGGCTTCTTCGAGCCGCTCTGCGCCGTCTACGGCAGGGCTGTGACCGGTGCGATAGCGGAATGCCTCGACTCGGGGCGGACCAAGACCACCAGCTTCTTCGGATCTGCAAGGCTCGCAGAGGTGGACGAGCGGGAGATCAGGTCCGTCGATCCCGCGCTCGCGTCATTCGTCAACCTCAACACCCCTTCGGACTATCTGAGACACTGCGCATCCTCCTGAAACGCGCGATACCCCTCCATTCGACACGCTTCTGGCAGGCCCATCCGGGCATTGCACCGGAGTGGGATATTCTGTAGAAAAGGTCGAAGTCCCCAAACAGGAAGGGAGCCGTCTTGAGAATCGTTCACTTGCTCTCAGCAGTCCTGCTCGCCGTGACCGCATCCGTGGTCGGGGCGGGGAACATCGACTACATCTCGTCCAGGAGCGCCGATTTCCTGAGGATCATGAGCAGGAACGCATCCACCGAGGGTGCCGATCTGGTCAGCTTCAACCCTGCAGGACTCGTACTCCTCCCGGAGGGATGGCACTTCAACGTGAGCAGCCAGACCCTCCTGAAGGACTACACCGTCGAGGCAGTGCCCCCGCCTGGTGCGCCCTTGAGCGAGAGCACTCTCTACGAGACCACAGAGCCGACACCCATCCTGCCCAACATCTATGCGGTATACCGTTCCGGGAGGATGGCGGGCTTTGCCGCATTCACCGTCCCCGCCGGGGGCGGGAAACTGGATTTCGCCGACGGGCTGAGGGTTCTTCCACTGTTCGAGACGGGTCTGCAGCAGGCCATCCACGGAAGCCCCTATGTATTCGCTCTGATGGACTCTGGAAGCATCGAGGCCAGCTCCAACTACTTCTCCGGTACGGCCGGGGTGTCGGTCGAGATCGCCCGGGGTCTGTCCGCTGCCCTCGCCGCGAGATACGTCTCGTCGAAGAGGACCTATGACGCAGAGGGACACTTCACGGTGATCGACGGCGCCACCGGGGACCCCCTGGGAACCAGCGACCACGAGCTGCACGCTGAGAAGACCGCTTCGGGCATGAGCGGCATCATCAGCCTGAATTACAGCCTGTGCCCTGCGCTCAACGCAGCCCTGAGGTATGAGACGGCCACCGAGCTCGAGTTCGAGACCGAGGCGGAAGCGAGCGCCTGGACGGCATTGCCGCCGCTCGCCTCCTTCGAGGACGGCTACAAGCAGCGCCGTGACCTGCCCGCGGTGCTCGGCACAGGGCTCGAGTACAGGTCGTCATCCCGGCTCCTGGCCAGCGTGAGCATGAACTACTACTTCCTCGAGAACGCCGATCAGGGCGAGGACGACGGATATGACGACAACTACGGGAATGGCTGGGATGCGGGTGTCGGGTTCGAGTACATGGCGACGCCGCGGCTCGATCTGAGCGCGGGCTACCTCTACTCCGACCTCGGCGGCAGCGACACGACCTACAACGACCTGGAGTTCAGCCTCAACGCGCATTTCATAGGCGCGGGCGCCAGCTGGGAGGCCACACCGGGGCTCGACCTGACCGGGGCCGTTGCGAGGCTCGTCTGCCCCGAAGGGGAGGGTGCCGGCACCTACGAGGGCACTCTCTACAACAAGAGCATCTGGTATTTCGGAGTCGGCGCCGCGATGAGCATACCGACGGACTGACGGGACATACTGCGAGGAATCCGGGCGGACCCCTCGAGGGCCGCCCGGACCATTCCTCAGCCCGGGAAACGCTCCCCCGGCGGGAACCTGTCGATGGGGCTCAGGACCCTGAGCCTGCTCCTGTTCCCGGCAAGCTTCAGATACTGTGCCATCATCGCGGACGTGCCGATCCCCATGAGCTCCTGCACGAGCCTCCGCTCCACGCCGTCCTCCAGGAGGTGGACGGCGAAGCTGTGTCTCAGCCAGCCGAGTGATGTGCGCGTATCCCTCTCTACGCCGGCCGCAGCCAGGGACTGGTCGAAAACACGCTGCAGGGTGCGCGGAGTGATGCAGACGGTTCTTCCCCGGCCGGGGAACAGGTAGGGCTGATCCTCGCTCCTGCCCGCCAGGCACTGGTAAAGGAGTGCGAGGCTCGCCCCGGGCAGGATCGTCTCCCTCATGAACCTGCCGGCGCGGTCGGTGACCCGTATCTGCATCCTCTCTGCATCGATGTTACGCCTCCTCAGCGCGCAGACCTCGCCCGTACGAAGGCCGGAGGCGTACATGAGCATGAAGGCGAGCCTGTACGAAGGGTTGTCCGTATTCTCCAGGATGGCGGCGATCTCCTCGCGAGTGAAGATGCGATCCACAACCTCCTGATCGGTGGTGAGACCGGGATCGGATAGTGGATCGGGCCTTCCCGCGAGCCTCGTGTAGAAGAAGCGCAGGGCGCTCCTCGCCTGTGCGGAATAGGACCTGGATCTCCCCCTGGACGAGAGATCGGAGACATATGCCCTGATCTCGGTGACATCGAGGTCCTTCGCCGATGATCCGAAGCGATCGATGAGCCTTCGGATGTGGGAGAGATAGCTCGCAGATGTCCCGGAGCTCTTCCCGTCCTGTCTCAGGGCGATCCTTGCCTCTTCGAGGATGACGTTCTCGGTCATGATGTGTCCCGCGTTGCTGATCCTGAATGGAATTGCAGCCTGTCACATAGTTTCAATATCGAATCCCCGCCCGTTCAAGTCAATTTCCCTTCGGCCGGATGGAGGTTGCTGACTCGCCCCGCCTTCTGTATTCTCACTGGAACATGCGGGAGGATCGATGAAGAGCTCGAGCTTCGCGGGGAGGGAGCCCGTCCGGCTGGTTTTCCCCTTCACTGTCGCGCTTGCTGCAGTAGCTGTCATTCTTGCCGCCGCCGCCGTCCAGGTGGGGGCCGCCCTCAGGAAGTCGGTGGCGGAGAACGAGCAGTTCCTGATCTGCCGGGCGACGTCGCTGGCAAAGTCGGCGATCTCCGGCAGAGCGGGCTTTCTCGATACCCTCCTGATCGACTCGTCAGGTCTCCAGGTGCTTTCTCCGGACCCCGGGTCGACATGCGGGCTCGGTCTCGAGCTTGCCGTGGTCTACATCCTCCCGGAGGGCATGAGCTCCTTCCCGGGTGGAGTCGCGGTCGACTCCCTTGCGATGGAAGCCCTTGAACAGGAATCAGTACTCGTCCACCGTGACGGGGCGTTCCTGGGATCTGCAGCCATGGAGCGGATGACCGCCTCCGGCGGTACTGCCGTGGCGTCGGTCTCCTCCAGGATCCCGCTCTCGCAGCTCTCTCTCGAGAGGTTCCGCAGGGAATCCATCCCCGGGCTCTTCCTTCTCTCGCTCATACTCGTCACGCCGGTCGTCTTCCTTCTCTACCTCTCCTTCTTCAGCCGCCGGAACGAACTCGCATCCTTCGAAGCGACGCCCAACGGTACGAGACCGGATCCGATGCTGCCCTCGACCGAGCCGGTGGAGACGGGCAGGATAATGCGGGATGCCGTCAAATCGACACGGGGGACTGTGGGTCTGGTCCTGCTCGACGATTCGGCGACCATCACCGCGATCAACGAAACGGCAGCCGACCTTCTCGACGGAAGGCCGGAGGACTTCATGGGCAGGAGCATCAGGACGCTCCCCTGCTTCGGACCCGCGGAGAGGGCGCTTCTGCGCAACGGTCCAGGCGACTGGAACCACAGGCAGACTGCTCTCCGGGCCGATCAGGCGACCGGGGCCCCCCGCTTCCTGAGGGTTTCGGTCACGCCTCTCGGCGTGGAGGATGCCGGTCCGCTCTGGTTGACCATCCTGTCGGATATCACAGAGATGGAGGACCTGAAGAAGGAGAAGGAACGGCTCATGGAACGGGAGATGGCCGTGAACAGCTACGCCATCCTCGCAGCCATGGTCAGGGGTTTCTCCCACGACCTGAACAACCTGTTGTCGGGCGTGATAGGCGCCGCCTCCCTCGGAGAGGCGGTCCACGATCCCGGCAGCCCGGACAGGCAGAGGTACGAGGCGATCCTGGGAGCCACCGAGAGGGCGTCTGCGATTTCGGAAGAACTCTTCCACAGCGCCGGCCTGACCGAAAGCCATGCCGTGCCGCTCGATCCCGTGAGGGAGCTCGAGGAGACCACCGAGGCGCTCAGGAGCGTCCTCCCGAGGTCCATCTCGCTCGAGGTGAACCTCAAGGGAGTCCTTCCCAGGGTGATCGCCGACCGTGCCCTCCTGAGGCAGACGATCTACAACATGGCTCTCAGGTCCTCGGGAGCTCTCCAGGGGTCGGGCCGCATCAAGCTCTGGGTCGAGGACGTGCCCGATCCCTCCTCCGACCCCCGCTTCATGAACCAGTGCAGGAACCTGAGCGGGATCCACTGCATCTGCATCTGCATCTCCGACGGGACGATCCTTCCCCTGGGACTCCAGCGCTCCCTGTCCATGGCCGATTCCGATCCGTACGAGATCGAGAAGCTGTACGGAGCAGGCATGGCGGCCGTGCAGCAGGCCGTAAGGGTCATGAAGGGCGTCCTGGTCTTCTCGTCCGACCAGAGATGGACGACGATCAGGATGCTTCTGCCTGCCGCTCAGCGCATGGATGAACTCTCCGCCGGAGTACCGCTGCGGGGTGACATCTCGGTGCTCATCGCCGAGGAGGAGGTCATCGTCCGCGAGACGACGGCCCGAATCCTGCAGCACTACGGATTCAGGACCGTAGAAGCGGCCTCCGGAGAGGAGGCGCTGGCGGTGCTGGACCACGAGGGTTTCGATGCCCTCCTGCTCGATCTCGGCACCTTCGGGACCCCCTCGCTCGACGTCGCCCTGATCTGCAGCGAGAGATGGCCTTCGATGGCGGTCCTGTTCACGAGCGGATACGAGATTCCGGGCGACGTGAACAGTTTCCTGCGTGCGAGGGCCGGGGCTGGTTTCCTCAGGAAGCCCTATCCGCCCGAAGCCGTTTCCAACGAGATATCCAGGCTGGTCAACTCGCTCCGCTCCGGAGGCGGAAGCAGTCGGGAGTCGAAGAGCGATGAACACTGGTGATATCCTTCTCAGGCTTGCCCTCGCCGCATTCTGCGGTGCCCTCCTGGGGCTGGAGCGGCAGATACACGGCAGGCCCGCCGGATTGAGGACCCACATCCTGGTTGCAACCGGATCGGCCCTCATGACCCTGGCAGGAATGAGTTTCAGCACTGCCGCAGGCGCAGCCCAGGGGACTGCCGGGCTGGCATCCGACCCCACGCGCATCGCTGCGGGAATCGTCACGGGCATAGGCTTCATCGGCGCAGGAGCGATACTCAGGACGAAGGACATGATCCGGGGGCTGACCACGGCCGCCTGCATCTGGGTGGCAGCCGGGACCGGCGTGGCGGCCGCCTTCGGCATGATCGTCCCGGTGATCGCCGTCACGGTCTTCTCCCTCGTCGTGCTGACCGGGTTCTCTCTCCTCGAGGAGCATATCCCGAGGCACAGGCAGAGGGATCTGAGGCTTGTGTGCGGCGCGGGTCCCAGGCCTTCCACGATCGCGAAGAGTGCGGGATCGATACTCGAATCGCGGGGTCTGAAGGCCAGGGACCTGGAGATGGATGTTTCCGCAGACGGGTTCGTGCTGATCTTCCACCTCCACTTCCTCGCCCGCTTCGACCTGCTCGACCTGCTCGAGGAGCTCCGTTCCCTCGAGGGTGTCACAAACGTAGCCTGGCTCGAACAGTCGACCGAAGTCTGACCGTGAGAAAATCCATCCGTCGGGCCGGGAAACCGGGGCTTGCCCTGGGCAGCGGTGCTTCGAGGGGGTGGGCGCACCTCGGCGTGCTCAGATTCCTCGAGGAGGCGGGGATCAAGCCATACTGCGTCTGCGGAACAAGCATCGGTTCGATCGTCGGAGCGCTGCTCGCATCGGGCAGGCTGGGCGCCGCCGAGAAGGAGATCCACCAGGCCGACCTCCTGGGAGTTCTGTCCTATGTCTCTCCAGGCCTGAGGGGAGGCGGGCTCATAGATTCGTGGAAGGTCCACAACCTGCTGAGGGCCTGGTTCGGGCACGTGGACATCGAGGACCTGGACATCCCGTTTGCTGCAGTCGCGACGGATCTGGCGACCGGCGACCCGGTCGTCCTGGATTCGGGTGACCTCGTTTCGGCTCTGATGGCGAGCATCTCGATACCGGTTGTCTTTCCTCCCAGATTCTCGCACGGCCGCTGGCTGACCGACGGGGGGCTGTCGGATCCAGTACCCGTGAATCCGGCCAGGACCCTCGGAGCGGACTTCGTGATAGCGGTGGATCTCAACAGCAGGACCCGCGGTGCGCCGCAGCCCGTCGCCTCCGGAGACGAAGAGGAGCGTGAACAGGGAGCGGACAGGAGGCCTCCCATCCATGTGACCCTGCTCGCCGCGCTCATGATCGCCGAGAGGAACCTCACCAGGACGAGGCTCCTGCTGGACAGGCCCGATGTCCTGATAGAACCGGACCTGGCCCGGTACAACGGGACCGAGTTCCACAAGGCCCCTGAGCTGTCGATACTGGGATATGAAGCTGCGCGGTCCGCGCTCCCCGACCTGGCTTCCCCCGTCAGGTGAGGATGTTGCGCCCGGGAGGCTTTTTTACTACCATACCACCTCGCCCACACCGCTAGGAGGATATCGTGGCCCTCTTCGGAAGCCCGGCCAAGAAACTGCTCTCCGCTCTAAACGATCCAGCCGCAGACTGGAAGCGCCTTCTGAGCATCGCGGACGGGATTTCCCTCTCCAAGGAGAAGCCGGGCATCGAGATATCCATTCTGGGCTCCCTGGTGGAGAAGGCCTGCGACAGCGAGCCCCTTCCCCTGGAGGATTTCGGTGCGCTGCTCCGGGTCCTGTCTGCCGCAGGTTTCGATCTGAACACTCCGATAGGCTCCCGCGGGGAGACCGCTCTGCATATCGCGGTATCTCACGGAAACGAGCGTGTCGTAGAGGCGCTGAGCCTTGCGGGATCATCCCCCGTAGCCGCCTGCGGAGGAGGTGTGACGCCCCTCCATTCGGCGGTCGCCGGGGGGAGCGTCCGGATGGTCGAGCTGCTCCTCCGGATAGGAGCCGACGTGAATGCCGAGGACTCCGAGGGCGGCATGCCCCTGCACCTGGCAGTCGCCGCCGCTGACTCCGACAGGATAGTGGAGGCGCTTATCGAAGCCGGCGCAATAGTCTGGGCGAGGAACAGCAAGGGTGAGACCCCGGCCGGGATAGCCGCCTTCACCGGCAACAGGCAGTACTGCACGCATATCGAAAAAGCCATCAACAGACAGCGTACCAGCAGGCTGCTGCAGTGGAAGTGCCCGGCGTGCGCCAGTTCGATGGTCCGCCCTTCACCCGGGCGTGTGGAGTGGCTCGTGGCTCTCTCCGTCTGGGAGCACCTGTCCTTCATCTGCGGGAGATGCGGCAGGAGGACGGACGCCCCCGAGCTGGACGGCGAGCGCTAGTCCATCTCCAGCCCCCTGAAAAGGGGTATCGCAGCCTCCTCCAGCACCCTCACGCATGTCGCCGCGACCCGTTCCCCGAACTCCGGGGAACAGCTGACGGACAGCAGGTTGCGGTTGGGTTTCGCATCCGCCAGGTACCTTGCGAAGGGCGGATCCATCTCGGCCAGCGGTGCCAGCCTCCCTGAAGACGTGATGAACTTTATGTCCGTCTTCCCGAACCTCTCCTCCGACACCTTGACCGCCTCCAGCGGAAGATCGACGAGGACCGCTCCGGGAGGCGCGCCGGCCCTCGAGGCGATCTCCGTCTCCAGGCTGGCCGCGATCTCCCTGGCGGAGCCGCCGAGCCCGCGGATCTGATCGATGAAATGCTCCTCGTCGCTCGAGCGGGAGGCGGCGTCGATCCTGAAGACCTGCGTGAACAGGTTCTGCCGGTACTTCACCCTCCAGGCCATGTCCCTCACCCACGGATCCCCCGACCTGCATACGAGGAAGCTCAGCAGTTCGTCGTCGGTCTGCTCGAAGAAGCGGTCCGTCTCCGAGAGATCCAGGATGCTGCGCCTCGCCGCCCTCAGCAGCATCTGGTCCACGATCCTCGTCTTCTTGTGCAGATAGACGCTGGAGTACATCTGGAGCCGGGCCAGGAGGAAGTCCCTCACCGAGTCGAGGGCCTTGTGGAGGAACACCAGTTCGTCGCCCGACCGGACCATGGTGCTGATTATCCTGTCCACCTCGATGTGACCGTATGCGACTCCCGTGAAGTGGAAGTCCCTCTGCAGGTAGTCGAGCATGTCCGCGTCGACCTCGCCGAAGATGATCTGCTGCATGTATCTGGGGCCTCTGTAGTCGGATCTGACAAGCCCGGCTACCTCGTCGGGGTCGACTCCGTAGCCGGCAAGGATCTCCGGGATCCGTCCCGCACCCGGGATGCCCATGGTCTTCTCGCCCCGGATCAGCCCGGCGACCAGGTCCATGTGATCCCCGCCGGTGAGTTCGATGTACAGAGGCTCGAGTGTATGGGACCACGGAGTGTGGCCGATGTCGTGCAGCATCCCTGCCGCCTCGAGAAGGGCTATGCCGGCTTCCTCGCCGGGCATGCCCGCGAGTATCGCCCTGCCGATCCTCCCCGCGAGAGAGGAGACTCCCAGCGCATGGGAGAGCCTCATGCAGTGAGCGCCGGGATAGCTCTGGAAGGTCGTCCCGAGCTGGTGGATGAAGCTCAGCCTCTGGACCTCGACCGTCTTCAGCAGATCCTCCTGGAGCGGCGACAGCCTGATGCTGCCGAGGACCGGGTCTCTCACGTACATCACTTTCCTGGCCTGATCGTGGATCATCCCTCGATCACCCGAGCCTTTCCGGATGGGCGGCGCGGTGGAGTACCCGCAGCCAGCCTGAACAGTACGACCGACAGGAAAGATGCCTTCCTCCAGCCCCGGAGCGTTAGCAGGGCGGCGAGGCTGCCGCTTCCGCGCCCGTTTCCGGCTGCGTCGAGGAACCATCCCCGGTCGGTGCCTGACGTCGCCATCATCTCGACGACCCGCGCCGGGACCTCGACGCCCCGGAACCCTCCAAGTGTCCCGGCCAGAGGCGCCAGCCTCCTGGCGAGACCTGTCCTCATGGCGAGGCGGGTGAATCGTCTCCAGTCGCCATCCCCCATCCTGGAGGCCAGGAGTGCAGCATCCACCCACCAGATGCTCCTTGCGAAACCATGCCTGAGCATGTGGAGGAGGGTCAGGAGGAGCCTGTAGTCATCCGGGCAGGACAACAGGCCGGCTGCGGTCGCCCTGCTCTCGGTCTCGGAGGGATGGGGCAGCAGGCCGGGCAGCGTCGAGGGGAAGTAGGAAGGATGGCTGTGCAGGTCGAGGGGAATGCCGTCTTTCATGAGGAGCATCCCTGAAACGACCCCCGATGTCAGGAGCGGTCTGCCCGGAGAAAACGGCTCCCAGCCCCCGCCCTCGAGCGAGCAGGCTGCGTCCAGCAGATCGCTCCTCCTGACGATTAGATCGAGATCGGCCATCGGGCGCAGGGCCGGATCCGGATAGAGCGTCAGGGCGAAGTCGGATCCCTTGTAGACCCAGGCCTCGATTCCGGAATCGCAGAGGGTCCGTGCGATCCGGTGCAGTGCGTTCTCGAGCGCTATCCAGCGGGCCGCCTGCAGCCTGCGTATCGAACGGCCGTCCGGGTCGTCGCAGAGGATCGCTCTGAGGTCGCGTTCAATACCCGCGCCGTCCGGGGGGGGCTTGCCCCCCGGATCGAAGGCTAGGCCGGACAGCCGCTCGAATGCGGCTCCGGCCCGTGCCAATCCCGAGTAACTCCCGATGGTCATGTACCGATTCAACAAAGAAAGGCGCTCCGCGTCCAGATGTTGCACCCGGTTGCGCGCAGGGCGATATTGGCGACGTGGATATGAATGCTGCTGTCGACCTGCACGTGCACAGCTCGGCGTCCGACGGGGCACTGTCCCCGCGGAGCCTCGTCGAGGCTGCTCTCAACCTCGGGCTGTCAGCCCTTGCGATAAGCGACCATGACACCGTCGACGGTCTTCCGGATGCCTTCGAAGCCTCACACGGAAAGTCACTGCTTTTCGTTCCGGCCGTCGAGCTGAGCATCAACCTCACCACCGGGGGCTCCGCCCATCTCCTGGGCTACTTCCCCGGAGTCGAACCGGCTATCCTCTGCGAGCCTGCGGGTGATCTCGGCAGGGCTCTCGCACATGTCCGGTCCGCCCGGGAGGCGAGGAATCCGCAGATCATAGAAAAGCTCGTCCAGCTGGGATATCCGCTGTTCGAGGAGGAGGTCCTGGAGTTCGCAGGAGGAGACGTAGTGGGCCGTCCCCACATCGCACAGGCCCTTCTGTCGCGCGGATACGTGCAGTCCTCCAGGGAGGCCTTCGACCGCTTCCTCGCCAGGGGGAGGCCGGCGTATGTCGAGCGCGAACGCCTCTGGGAGAATACCGCCATAGAAGTGATCAGGCAGATGGGGGGCCTTCCCGTGCTCGCCCATCCCGGCCTCCTGGAGAGGAGCCATGGCGAGCTGTCCTCGCTCATAAGGAGCCTGGCATCACGGGGGCTGGCCGGCGTCGAGGTGTACTATCCAAGGCACTCGCCGGAAATGGTCTCGCTCCTCGAGAAGGAGGCCGCGTCCGCCCGGCTGCTCATGACCGGAGGAACCGACTTCCACGGCTCTGTGGAGGATTCCGCGGGGCTGGGAGGAACCAGGGGTGTATTCGTCGTTCTGGCCGGCCAGGTGGCCGGCTTTCTGGAAAGATGCGTCCCGGACAATATCGGAGGGTGATCGATGGCGAAACTGAGCGAACTGGTCGAGAAGATCGATGAGACCGCAAAGGCCGGGGACAGGGAGAAGGCAGTCCGGATGATCGATTCCCTCCTGCAGAGGGCTCCGGACAATCCCGCGCTTGTTTCCCGCAAGACCAAGTATCAGGCCGAATTGGACATGCAGCGCAGGCTGCAGGCCCTGGAGAAGAAATTCGGGCTTGCCTGATCCTGGCGGCCCTTGTCCTTGCTTTCTCGTCGTGCCGTGAACTCGATTCGGACGACGGGGGAGCGGCTTCCAGGTTCGCATCCCGCTGCAGGTCCCAGTGGGAGGGGACGGGAGTCTTCCTCCTCTCGGGCAGGGCGAGGGTGGACGGAGGCGACTTCCTCTTCGAGGGGAGGTTCGCTCTCTGGGGTGATACCGGAAGCGGGAGGACGAGGGGCGACCTGTGCGGACCGGACGGCCTGCCTGTGCTGAGCTGGTCGATGGATTCCACCGGAGCGGTCTTCAGCATGCCTCGTGAAGAAGCCGCCTTCTTCCATCCGGGGGGGGTCTCGTTCGGCAGCTTCAGCCTGTCCGTCGAGAACCTCCTCTTCCTCGTCAGGACCGGGTTCCCGATCTTGATGGATGCCTGGCAGATAGCCGAGGGGGCGACAATCTCCGGAGGCCGTGTCGGGTGGGAGTTCGATGCCGGGAACGGGGAAGTCCTGGTGGAGCTGAACCGTGGAGAGGTTTTCCCATCTTCGCTATCCTGGCCAGGAGGGAGTGCTTCCATTCTTTCCGCGAGCATGCATGACGAGTACCGTGCCTGGCCCTCCTCCTGGCGGTTCGAGACGGAAGGGCTGACGGCGGTGTTCGAGATCAGATCCTTCGACACGGATCCCGAACCCTGGCCCGGCCTTTGGGACCTCGAAGTACCGTTCCCCGTCGATACGATCCAGCCTTCCGCCCCGCTCGAGCCAGTCTGGACACCGTCCCGGCACTGATTACGGTCACGCTTTCTTAACACACCTCCAAATCAATGTTCCACAGCAGTATGAACTCGCAGCAGCGCCGGTCTGCACTGCCGGGACGGGCGGTTAACTCTGCAGGAGTTAACAAGGACCGTTCGTCATCCGCTGGCGGGGACACTCATCACCGCGACTGGTTGACGCAGCTCTATCCTTATGGTATTGAACACTCCCTGAGTTGTTTACGGAGGGGTTCATGGGGATTTCCAGTCTGATTCCGCGGGCTTCCTCGTTCCTTTCGACCGCAATGGCCATCGACCTGGGTACGGCCAACACCCTGATCTACGTGCAGGGACGCGGCATCGTGCTCGAGGAACCGAGCGTCGTCGCGATAGAAAAGTCGTCCGGCGACGTCATCGCCGTAGGCACCGAGGCCAAATCCATGCTGGGCCGGACCGGGACCACGCTCGAGGCGTTCCGGCCTCTGAACGACGGCGTGATCACGAATGCAACCGCGACCATGGCCATGCTCAGGGTCTTCTTCGAGAGGGCCCAGGGCAAACGGTTCGCCATGCGACCCAAGGTGCTGGTGTGCGTTCCGAACGGCATCACCGAAGTGGAGATAACGGCCGTGAGAAGTGCGCTCGAGAGGGCGGGGGCCAGGGATGTCTACCTGGTGCCCGAACCCCTCGCGGCGGCCGTGGGGGTGGGTCTCCCGATCGAGAGCCCCGCAGGGAACATGATAGTGGATATTGGCGGGGGGACGACCGAGATAGCGGTGATCTCCCTCTCCTCCATCGCCGCCACCAATTCGATCCGCATAGGCGGCGACGAGATGAACGACGCGATCACGAACTACCTGAAGAAGCACTTCAGCCTCCTCATCGGCGAGCGCACGTCCGAGATGGTCAAGCTCCGCATCGGAACGGTCCACGAGGACGACGACGAGGGTATGGACGTGAGCGGGCTGGATTTCATGAACGGCATCCCGCGCACTTACCGGATCCACTCGGCCGACGTCAGGGAGGCTCTCAAGGAACCGGTCGGAGCCATCGTGGAAGCGGTCATGCACGGCCTGGAGAAGACACCGCCGGAACTCGCGAGCGACATAGTCGACCGTGGCATAGTGCTCACAGGTGGCGGCGCCCTGCTGAGAGGGATCAGCAGGCTGCTCTCCAATCAGACCGGGCTGCCTATAAGGATTGCCGAGAACCCGTTGGCATGCACCGTTCTCGGAGCCGGACTCATCCTCGAGGACAGCTTCCGCTTCAGGAAACTGATAATCCGCTGAAATGTCCAGCAGATCAGGCCTGCCATCCGGTAGCGGGAGGTTCTGGCGGTACCTCGTTGCTTCCGTCCTGCTCCTGTTGCTCGGTCCGATCCTCCTCGGAGGCGTCGGGAGCTGGGCCGGGGCACGGTTTGCAGACCTCGTCCTCGGCGACGATCCCCGGGCCGATTCGGACGAGCTCCGTACACAGATAGTCGAGCTCATGCTGGAGAACGCCTCCCTGAGAGAGGAGGCGATGAAGGCGGAGCGGTACAGGCTCCTGCTCGGGATGACCCGGGTGTCGTCCCGCATCGCGCTGGCCGGGAGGGTTCTGTACAGGACCGAGGGGCCGGTGAGCGGAGCCATGGTCGTAGACAGGGGATCCGCGGACGGGGTGCTGGTGAACTCGGTATGCCTGGCTCCCGACGGTCTCGTCGGCGTAGTGACGTCCTGCGGCGAGGGTACATGCGAGGTGCTTCCCCTCGTCTCCCCCCAGGTCAGGGTCAGCTGCACAACCCGCCCCTCCGGGGCGATGGGCATACTGCAGTTCGAGGGCGGCGAGCTGCGCCTCCTGCATGTCGATCCGTCGATGTCCGCCCGTCCGGGCGACGAGGTCGTGACCAGCAGGTTCGGAGGAGTCTATCCCGACGGGCTGCTCGTGGGGTCCGTCTCGAGGGTGGACAGCAGCGGTTCCAGCCTTGCCCTCACGATCACAGTCGAGCCTTCAGTCGACTTCGGCACCCTCGGAGAGGTACTCATCCTCCTGGAGGAAGGTCCTGCCGGTGCAGAGGGAGAATAGACCCGGCGCGGCAGGCTTCCTCCTCGTCTCGGGCGGGGTCGTGGTCCAGCTCCTGCTCGAGGTCACCCTCGGACGGGTCTTTGCAGCTCCGAATGCCGTCGTCCTCATCCTCACATACCTCTCGATCAACTACGGCGACGTCTGGTCGATAGAAGGCGCCTTCTGGTCGGGCGCCTCGCTTGACCTGCTGCTCCATCAGCCGCTCGGGTGTTCCTCGCTCGCCCTCCTGCTGGGATTGACGGCCGGCCGCCTGATGCTGGCAGCCGTTCCCGGCGAGAACCGGCTCACCATAGTTCTTTCGGGCGCCCTTGCAGGCTTCGTCTGCGACTCCGTGTTCATGCTCTCGGCCTCGAGGCCTTTCTTCAGCAACACTGGCGCGCTGTTCCCCTCGCTCCTCCCCAGGCTGCTGCTCACGCTTGCCGCCGGCATGCTGTTCATGCTTGCCGCCTCGGCAGTCTCCAGCCTCAGGGCACGCCGAGAAGCATGAGGATGGCCCGCACTCCGGCGGGAGCTGCCGGGCGGCCCGTCGCCGGGTTCTACGTGATCTTCCTCCTGCTCTTCCTCGGCATAGCCGCACGGCTCTTCTACCTGCAGTCGATCAGGGGCGAATACTACAGGAGCATCTCGACCAGCAACCACATCAGGGTCATCTACCGTCCCGCGCCGCGCGGCATAATCCGTGACAGGAACGGCATCGTCATAGTCGACAACGTCCCTTCGTTCATGGTGGCCGCGGTGCCCTCGGAGTTCGACACGACGGATACCCCCGAGATCGCCGCCCTCATCGGGATCCGGGCCGACAGTCTCTCTGCCGCGCTGACCGCTGCATCCGCAAACCCCTACCGCCCCTTTGTCATCATGGACGACATGGATGTCGAGCAGGTCAGTCCGATCGCCGAGAACCTGCACAGGTTCGGAGGGCTCCTGATCGACGTCGTCCCGCGGAGGAGGTACCACGACGGGGAAGCATTCTGCCATCTCCTGGGATATGTCGGAAGCAGCGACGAAGGAGGCTCGTTCGAAGGCGAAGTGGTCGGGATATCCGGCCTGGAGGGCGAACTCGACTATTTCCTGGCCGGGGGGGCGGGCTACAGGCGGCAGGTCGTCGATGCAGTCGGAAGGGTTGTCAGCGAGTTCGAGGGCGAGGGAGAAGTCGCTCCTGTCCCCGGTCACGACCTGGTCCTGACGATCGACGCCAGGCTCCAGGTCCTGACATGCGCGATACTGGACGAGGAGACCGCCCCGGGAGCGGCTGTCGTCATCGACTATGCGACGGGAGAGATTCTCTGCCTCGCCTCGAGCCCCGGGTTCGATCCTCAGTCGATGACGGACGGGATAAGCACGGCCGGCTGGACCGAGATCTCGCAGAATCCGGAGAGGCCGATGTTCAGCAGGGCCTGGGCGGCCAGGTACCCGCCCGGATCCATATTCAAACTCATCTCCGCGGCATACCTGCTCGAGTCCGGGCTCATCACACCGGATTTCCGCCCCGATCCCTGTTATGGCTCCTACCATCTGGGGGGCAATGACTTCGGCTGCTGGTCCGTACACGGCCGGCTCGGCATAGTCGACGCGATCTCCCAGTCATGCGACGTCTTCTTCTACAGGACGATCCAGAGGGGCTCCCTGGACGGGCTTGCCGCTTACGCGAGGGGATTCGGCCTCGGCAGCCCGCTCCTTTCGATCCTCCCGGGCGAGAGCGGAGGCCTGGTGCCCGACAGGATGCTGCTCGACAGTCTGTACGGCCCCGGGGGCTGGGGGCTGGGCAACCTCCTGAATGTCGCGATCGGGCAGGGGGAACTCCTTGTCACTCCGCTCCAGATGGCCGTCATGACCGGGGTGTTCGCGTCGTCGGGGGACATGCCGGGCCTGAGGCTGGTCCGGGAGATTCCTGCGTCGGAAGCTCCCTGGAGAGAACTCGCCCTCTCTCCCGGGACCGTCGAGACGGTCGTCGAGGGGATGAGGGAGGCTGTCTACAGCGGATCGGGAACCCTCGGATCGCTCAGCACGCTTCCGTGGGAGTTCTTCGGGAAGAGCGGCACGGCCGAGAGTTCGGCCGGAGACCATGCATGGGTGGTCGGGTTCATCCGCGAACCGAGGACACTGGCGATAGCGGTCGTCATCGAGCACGGGGGGCATGGCGGGGCTGTCGCCGCCCCTGTGGTCTCGAGGATTCTGACGGGCTTCCTGGGGGAAGACGAATGACCGCCTCGAGGACCGACAGGGTGATGCTCGGAGCCCTGGCTGCCATTCTGATCTGCGGACTCCTGGCGGTGTTCTCGGCATCCAGAGCCGTCCCGGGCGAGCAGGTATTCCTGAAGCAGACCCTCTGGGTGGCTGCGGGGATGTTCACCTTCTGGCTCGGATCATCCCTGGCCCTGCGCCTGATCGAGGAGTTCGCATATGTCTTCCTCGCGGGCATCTGCCTGCTGCTGCTCCTGACCGTGTTCGTGGGAGGAGGTCCTGCAGGCCGGTGGCTCATCCTGGGTCCCCTGAGGCTCCAGCCGTCCGAATTCGCCAAGATCGCCATCATCATCGCAGCCGCCCGCGCCTTCGCGGACCTGAAGGCGCGTCCCAGGAAGTACGGCGTCCTCCTGCTGTTCGCCGGGGCTGCTCCCGCCATCCTGCTGACATGGCTGCAGCCCGATCTCGGGACGGCAGCGGCCACCGTCATCATCCTCCTCCTGCTCACCTGGTGGGCGGGATACGGCCCCGACTGGATCTTCCTGGTGGTCAGCCCGATAGTCGCGGCGCTGTCCTCGACGAATCTCCTGTTCTGGCTGGTCTTCACCGCGGTCATCGTGTTCATACTCATCAGGAGGAAGGCTTCGATCCCGGTCTGGCTCATCATCCTGGGAGGGAACACGGTCATCGCGGCGTTCACCCCAGTCGTCTGGGGCCTGCTCCACCCTTACCAGCAGGCGAGGCTGACCACCTTCCTGAACCCGGCCGCGGATCCACACGGAGCAGGCTGGAACGTGATCCAGTCAGAAGTCGCGATCGGCTCCGGGGGGCTCTGGGGGCAGGGATTCCTCAGGGGGGCGCAGAAGGGTCTGGCCTTCCTGCCCGCGAGACATACTGACTTCATCTTTTCTGTCTGGGCCGAGGAGCTCGGCTTCTTCGGCTCGCTGATCCTGCTCGCGGCCTTCGCGCTGTTCATCTTCAGGCTGCTCCGGGCCGCCAGGCTCTCCATGAGTTCCTTCAGATCCATCCTCGCTGCGGGATGCGCGTGCTACTTCATGGTCCACCTCTTCATCAACATCGGGATGACACTGGGGATAATGCCGGTCACCGGCCTCCCTCTCGTTCTGATCAGCTACGGGGGCAGCCACATGATCACGGCGATGTTCACCGCCGGCCTCGGGATGAACGTGGCGCGCAACTGGAGGGAACTCTGACCCGCCTCCGCCCATATATTCCTGGGTCGACAACTGGAGGTCCCGCATGTTTCCGACGCTTTTCCGGATCGGTTCGATGCCAATCAACAGCTACGGACTCGCACTGGCCATCTCCTTCCTGCTCGGGGTCAGACTCGCTTCCTCGCGTGCGCAGAAGCTCGGCTACAAGGCATCGGACATAGCCGACCTCGGCGTGTGGGTGATGCTGGCGGCCATCGCCGGCTCCAGGCTCTTCTACGTCGTCACCCATGTAGCCGAGTTCAGCGACAACTGGCTGGACGTAATCGCGATCTGGAAGGGCCTCTATGGATTGAGCATGCTCGGCGGGGTCCTGCTGGCCATGGCCACGGCCTTCACTTACATCGCCATACGAAAATGGGACGCGATGAGCCTCGCGGATGTGTCGATCCCGTCGTTCATGCTGGGCAACTTCATCACACGCATCGGCTGCTTCCTCAACGGCTGCTGCTTCGGGTCGCCTACGGACTGCCATCTGGGTACTGTCTTCCCCGAAGGCTCGCTGCCCTGGTCAGTGTTCGGATCGGCGAGGATCCATCCGGTCCAGCTCTACGACTCGGCCGCAGGCCTTCTGATAATGCTGATCCTCCTCTGGGCGGACAGGAGATCCCACTTCAGGGGGTTCCTCTTCGTGGTCTTCCTGGCTCTGTACGGGGCGACCAGATTCGGGATGGAGGAGTTCCGCTACTTCGACCATGCGACCAACGCCCTTCTCGGATACAGCACTTTCGCGGGCAGGTCGGGCATCACGGACAACCAGCTCATCAGCCTGCTGATGGTCGCCGCAGCCTTCGTCCTCGGTCCGGTGCTCTACCTGCGCGATTCCGGGAGGAAGACCGCGCCTGCCGGGCGAAAAGCCGGATGAAGATCGGGGAGGCGTCATCTCTTGCGATCTCCAGGCTGGCTTCGATGCTCGTGCGTCGCGTCTGCCCCCTCTGCGGCGGCACGCCCGGAGGCGCTCCGGGCGGGCTCTGCGGCTGGTGCGGCTCGAGGCTCTATCCCAACATCGGAATGCACGCAGGCTCGAGGGGACCGCGACCCGGAGGCGCCGATCCCGGGGGGATACCCATCCACAGCCCGTTCCTGCATGCGGGTTCCGCCAGGGATACCGTGATCCTGCTCAAGTTCCACGGGAGGCGGGACCTGGGAAGGCTCGCAGCGAGGCTCATATTCGAATCGGACCTCCGCTCGCCCGGGGGCTGCACCGTGGTGCCGCTTCCGCTCTGCCCATCCCGCATGAGGGAAAGGGGCTACAACCAGGCCGAGGTCATCGCGGCGCCTCTGGCAGGCCTCCTCGACGCTCCCCTGGCGCACTGTCTGTCCAGGCTCGACAGGCCGCCCCAGATCGGTCTCGACGCGCATTCCAGGAGGTCGAACGTGAAGGGGGCATTCGAGTCGGGGAGGGACCCCGTTCCGGTGGACATGCCCATACTGCTGGTGGACGACGTCGTGACGACCGGAAGCACCCTGGACGAAGCAGCAGCCGCCATCACAGGACTCGGCGGCCGCGTCGCCGGGGCGCTGACTCTGACCTACCGCCCGGAAGCGGGCGGTGATATCATCGATTGACCCGGGGAGAACGCTCGGAAGCACCTTTGGAGGGCTGTCTGATGTCAAAGAAGCTACATTTCGATGTGAGGGATGTTCCATCCTGCGCGCGGCTCGGTCTCAGCGGCAGGAAACTGTGGATCTGCTTCAAGGCGCTCGTGCTCTCCTGGGCCGTCTGGTCCGCCTCCACCTATCTCGGCTGGCTCGCAGCGGACCCGGGCGGGCTCGCATCCCTCTGGCGGACATCCAGGCTCCTTCCTCTGCCATCGGGCATCTTCTGGACGACCTGGCAGTCAGTCGCTCTTCTGGCTCTGGGATCCCTGGTCATCGTCTGGATGCTTCTCTACGCGTCCATGAAGACTTCGAGGATAACATTCGAACAGATACGGGGTGACGACTTCTTCTCGGGCAGGGATGCCTCCAACTTCGCGAGGAGGCACTGGAAACCCCTTTTCGCGACGCCCGCGTCCCTCGTGGCCGGCCTGCTGATCGCCGTTGCGGTAGGCTTCCTCATCGGGCTCGCCGGACGCATACCCGCCGTCGGACCCTTCCTTCTCGGGATCCTGGCAGTTCCGGCCTGGTCTGCATCGCTCCTGGTCGTGCTCGCGGTGATAGCACTCGCAGCCGGCATGTGCCTGCTCCCGGCCATAGTGGCCTGCACCAGGGGGGACACCTTCGAAACCCTCTTCGAGCTGTTCTCGTCGATCACATCGCAGCCTTGGAGACTCACCCTCTATGCGCTGACAGCATTCATCGCACGGGTACTCGGTCTGGCCGTCGCCCTCCTGTTCAGTTCGCTCGCCGCAGGCGTCCTTGCCTTCAGCACGGCGCTCGCGGGCGGAGGGAACCCGTTCTCGCTCCTGGCGGGCGGGATCCGATACCTCGCTCCGTCCCTGGTCGGGGAGTTCGCCGGCCTGATCGACGTCCTGGGCATCTCCGGCACACAGGCTCCCGCGATACAGGGGCCTGCGGGAGTGCTCATGGCAGTCTCGGGCTCGGTCATCGCGCTCCTTATAGCCTCCTACTGGCTCTCCTCGGGCAGCTCGGCCTGGACCGTCATCTACCTCGCGGTGAGGCACCGCAAGGACGGAGAGGACCTCGTCAGAAGGGCGGATCAGGAGGACCAGGCGGAGTTCGAGAAGCAGTTCGGTTCCGCGGACGACTCGCAGAGGGCCGGGACCGGGAGCTGCGCCCCGGGCGAGGCTCCAGCCGGAGGGGAAGAGGCCTGAGGAGGCCCTGATGCCTTCTCCGGGCGACTTCTACCACCTGCATCTGCATTCGGAGTACAGCCTCCTCGACGGGGCGATCCGTCCCGGCGACCTCGCCGAACTGCTCGTCCGGAACGGGATGAAGGGCTGCGCCGTCACCGATCACGGAAGCCTCTTCGGCGCCATCGAGTTCCATGATGCACTCGTCGAGAGGGACCTGCTCCCGATGATAGGCATGGAAGCCTATCTCTCCCCTGTTCCCATAGCGGCGCGGGAGGACGGGGGGAGGAAGCCCGGCTACAACCACCTGACACTGCTCGCTATGAACGACGAGGGGTACAGGAACCTCTGCAGGCTCTCGTCGATCGGTTATCTCGAAGGTTACTACTACAAGCCGAGGATCGACAGGGAGATACTCTCGAAGTACTGCGGCGGGCTGGCCATCGGTTCGGCCTGCCTGCAGGGGGAGGTCGCGCAGCAGATCCTGGCCGGCAACGAGAAGGCCGCGAGGGACACGGTCGGTTTCTATCACGACATCGTAGGCCGCGACAGGTACTTCATCGAGCTCATGGACCACGGTCTGCCCGAAGAGAAGACCGTACTGCCCGGGCTGGCCCGGCTGGCCGCCTCGACCGGCGCGCTGCCCGTGGCGACAAACGACGCACACTATCTCGAACGCGGGCACTCCTACGCCCACGAGGTCCTTCTCTGCATGCAGACCGGCAGGAAGATGGACGATCCGGGCCGGATGCGCTTCGGAACTCCCGAGTTCTACGTGAAGTCCCCCCTGGAGATGGAGATGCTCTTCGACTGGCTGCCGGAGAGCGTGACCAACACCGCCGCGATCGCCGGGCTCTGCAGCTTCAGGTTCGAGAAGGGCGAGATCCAGCTGCCGTCATTCCCGATACCCGAGGGCTGCACCATGGACTCGCTGCTCCGGGAGAACGCCTTCGGGGGTCTGTCCCGGCGCCTGGGTCGAGAGCTCCTCGATGTCGAAAGGGAGAGGCTCGAGTACGAACTCGGTGTGATTAGCGAGATGGGCTTCCCAGGCTACTTCCTCATCGTTTCCGAGCTGAGGCGCTGGGCCGGCAAGCAGGACATCGCCATGGGCCCGGGGAGGGGATCGGCCGCGGGCAGCCTGGTTTCCTACTCCACTGGCATAACGGACGTGAACCCCCTCGAGCACGGTTTGAACTTCAGCAGGTTCCTGAACCCGGCGAGGCGCGAGATGCCCGACATCGACCTGGACTTCTGCGTCGAGCGGCGGCAGGAGGTCATCGAACACATCGTCTCGATGTACGGGCGCAGCAACGTGAGCCAGATCGTGACCTTCAACCGGATGAGGGCTAAGAGCGCGATCAGGGATGTGGTCAGAGCACTCGGCCTGCCCCTGGAGCTGGGGGAGCGGCTCTCGAAGATGGCCTCGAAGGTGTCGGACCCGAACGCCTCTCTTGCAGACATCCTGGAGGCCGTACCCCAGATCTCCGAGGCCTCCGCCTCCGACGAGACGGTCGCGAAGGTCATCGACCTGTGCAAGGTGTTCGAGAACCTGGTCAAGAACACGTCGGTCCACGCCGCCGGAGTGATCATCGCCCCGGGCGACCTGCTCGACTTCGTCCCGCTCTACAGGACGAAACAGGAGATAACCACCCAGTACGAGATGAAGAGCCTGGACAGGGAGGGTCTGCTGAAGCTCGACGTGCTCGGGCTCAGGACCGTCACGGTCCTGCAGAAGACCGTGCGGATGGTCGAGGAATCGGGCATCCCGCTGCGGCTCGATTCGATACCGCTCGACGACCCCTCCACGCTTGCGCTGCTGCGGAGCGGGGAGACGACAGGCGTGTTCCAGCTCGAAGGGTCGGGCATGAGGGAGGCCCTGAAGAAGATCGGCGTCAACCGATTCGAGGACGTCACCGCCGCCGTGGCGATCTTCCGCCCCGGATCGATGCACATGATAGACACTTACTCCCAGAACAAGCAGGGGATGGAGAGCGGCAACGGTTTCAGGATCAGCTACCTCCACCCCGAGCTCGAGGACATCCTGTCGGAGACATATGGAGTGATGATCTATCAGGAGCAGGTCATGGCCATCGCCAACAGGTTCGGCGGCATGACGATGTCCGAAGCGGACGTCTTCCGGAAGGCGATGTCTAAGAAGAACGCTTCCGTCATGGCCAGGCAGAGGGACCGTTTCGTCGAGGGAGCCGTCGGGAGGGGGATCAGGAAGAAGACCGCCGTCGACATCTTCGACCAGATCGAGAGATTCGCGGGATACGGCTTCAACAAGTCTCACGCAGTGAGCTACGCCCTCCTCGCGTATCAGACGGCGTACCTGAAGGCGCATCATCCCGCCATGTTCCTCGCAGCCCTCATGTCCAGCTGGATAGGCAACATCGAGCCGCTCTCCATCGTCGCCGAGGACTGCAGGAGGCTGGGGATCAGGCTGCTGCCGCCCTCCATAAACGAAAGCTTCGAGAGCTTCCGGGTGGATCCCTCGGGCGCGATCGTGTACGCCCTGTCGGCCCTGCGCAACGTCGGCGAGGGGCCGGCGGCCGAGATAGTGAAGGCGAGGACCGAGGGCGGGCCTTTCAGGGACCTCTTCGACTTCGCTGCGCGGGTCGACATGGGAATGGTCAACAGGCGCGTCTGCGACTCCCTGGCAGGGGCCGGCGCGTTCGACTGCCTGGAGCCCTCCCGCGCCCGGGTCATGGCCGGGATGGAGGCTGCCCTCGACTACGGGGCCAGGGCCAGGCAGATGAGGGAGGCGGGCCAGATGTCCCTCTTCGGAGGCTCCGCACCCGTGATACTCTCCGAGCCCAGGCTCCCGGACGCGGAGGAGCTGACCTCCATGGCAAGGCTCAATCTGGAGAAGTCACTCCTCGGCTTCTATCTGACCGGGCACCCGCTCGACGACTACACCGAGGAGATAAGGGCCTTCACGGACTTCGAACCCGGGGACCCTCTGCCCGCGAGGCAGGGTCGCGCCAGGACCGCCGGGGTTGTCGTTTCGCTGAAGGAGATACCGACCCGCTCGGGTCCCATCGCCTTCGTCTCGCTCGAGGGGAGATCCGGCTCGTGCGAAGTGATGGCGTTCAGTGATATACTCCTGAAGTACCGGTCCCTCTTCGAGCCGGGCATGTTCCTGCTCGTCGAGGGCGAGGTCACGGATCGCCGGGAGGAGCGGAGGCTCAGCGTCTCGAGCGCCTTTCCCATTGAGAAGGCGAGGCGGCACCTGAAGGCCGGGATCGTCCTCTCGCTCGACGCGTCGGAGAGCCAGTCCGGACTGCTGGCGGAGGTGGTCGAAAGGTTGCGCGACAATCCAGGGGACGGTGCCGTCAGGATCGAGCTGCACCATGAGTCGGGCCGGGTGATGAACGCGGAGTCCCGCTCGATAAGGGTGGAGCCGTCCGATTCGCTCCTCGCGGAGCTCAGGGCAATCCTGGGCGATGACGCCGTGCGCCTTGCGCCCGGGGTTAGGAGTTGATTTGAGATCATTCCTTCTGGCGTGCCTCGCAGCTCTGGCGCCGGCCGGAGCCGGAGAGCTCATGCGCATAGTGACCGAGCCGACGGCCGGCATGCTCTCCCCCAGAACCTACTACGTCGACATGCGGACCTTCCCGTCGAACGGGCTGAGATTCGGGATCAGCGCGGGCATCGTCCCCAGATTGATGGCCGGGGTCTCCTACGGCGGCTGGAACATCACGGGTCTCGAGGATCCGGAGTGGTTCGACCAGCTGAGCCTCAGTGCGAGGTTCCGCTTCATCGACGAGTCGAACTCCTTTCCCGCACTTGCCGTCGGGTACTGCAACGAAAGGGAGCCTGCAAGGGCCGGAGGCACGTACACGAGGCTGTCCAGGGGGCTCTACCTGGCTGCATCCAAGAATTTCGAGGCTCCGGCCGGCGATCTGGCATTCCATGCGGGAGCGTCGGTCTCGTTCGACGATTCCGATCATGCCGGATGCTGGCTGGGTGTAGACAAGTCCCTCCCTGCCGGATTCGGTGTCGCGCTGGACTGGGATCCGGCAACCAACGGCGCCGATTCCGTCCGTTTCGACGAGACCGGGGGATTCCTGAACTTCGAGGGCTACTGGCAGAGCTTCGGCCAGGTCAGGATCTCCATTCAGCTCATGGATCTCTTCGAGGCCGGCGGGGAGACCTACCGGTCGCTGGCAGTAGACTTTCTGGGCCTCTTCTAGGGGCCGGCGGACTGGAGGTCCCATGGATACCGCAAGAGCGGTCGGATACGCGGATGTCATACTGAAGAGCGGCGTTAACCTGAGCGAGGGCCAGCCTCTCCTGCTCAGGGTCGACCCGGCCAACAGGTGGTTTGCCGAGATCCTCACGCGGAGGGCCTACGAACTGGGCAGCCCCTACGTCTACGCAGTCTACGGCGACAGCAGGCTGGAGCTCGCAAGGGTGGCCTCGGCCGGAGAGCAGACCCTGTCCTATGTCCCGTCTTTCGTTGGAAAGCTGTACCGGACGTATGTGGACGAGAACTGGGCCAGCGTGGCCCTCACGGGCCCCGAGGATCCGGACGCATACGAAGGTGTGGACTCGAGGCGCCTCGGCGCCGTCCGGAAGGCCCTGTCCAAAGCCAGCCGCGAGTGGCTGGAGGCCATATCGTCCAACAGGATCCGCTGGAACGTCTGCCTCTGGCCGACTCCCGGATGGGCCGCGAAGGTCCTCGGTGCACAGACGCCCGACTGGGAGGAGGAGATCTGGCGCATCCTGACGCCCATCCTCCGTCTGGACCACGACGATCCCGCAGCCGCCTGGCTCGCGCACGACGCCGAACTGAAACGACGTGCGGGCTTCCTCAACGCCGCGAGGTTCGACCGGTTCCACCTCACGGGTCCGGGGACGGACCTGTACGTCGGGATGGCCCCCGACCGTGTCTTCGCGGGCGGCAGGGGGATCGCGCGTGACGGCAGGGCATTCTTCCCCAACATCCCGACGGAGGAGGTCTTCAGCACGCCGGACTTCAGGAGGACCGAGGGCAGGGCGCGCTGCACCCGGCCGGTCCAGGTGAACGGTTCGAACGTGGAGGGCGCCTGGTTCGAATTCCACGCGGGCAGGGTCACGGCCTTCGGCGCCGAGAGGAACGAGGGCGCCCTTGCAGAGTATCTGTCCACGGACGAGAACGCCCGCTTCCTCGGGGAGATAGCCCTGGTTGGGACCGACTCGCCCATATACCGGAGCGGCAGGATATTCCACAGCATCCTCTTCGATGAGAATGCAGCCATACACATCGCCCTCGGGAACGGCTACACGGAGTGCGTCGAGGGCGTGAGGGAAGCCGACAACGCGAAACTCCTGGCAGAAGGCTGCAACGTGTCCCTGGTACACGTCGACTTCATGATAGGATCCGACGAGGTGAGCGTCGAAGGGCTCGATGCATCGGGTTCGGCGACGCCGATCATCTCTGGTGGCCGGTTCGTAATCTGAAGGAGGAGGTCGGGCATGCTCGACGCCAGACTGCTCGAGATACTTGCCTGTCCCGCCTGCAAGGGCGATCTGGAATACAGGACCTCCCCCGCCGAGGTCCTCGTCTGCCATGC
Organism: Candidatus Fermentibacterota bacterium; assembly: GCA_963718745.1. Classification (GTDB taxonomy): domain Bacteria; phylum Fermentibacterota; class Fermentibacteria; order Fermentibacterales; family Fermentibacteraceae; genus Fermentibacter. The sequence goes on from OY970370.1 coordinate 2,378,229, forward strand.
CTGCAGGCTGGTCTACAAGGTCGAGGAAGACATTCCGATCATGCTGATCGACGAGGCCGCACCTCTGGAGGAGGAGGGCTGAAGCCCGCCGCCCCGGAGCCGGCGGAGAGCCTGTTCATCCTGGTGACGGTCAAGCCCGGCTGCCGGACGTCGTCCGTGAAGAGTCGCGCCGAAGGCCCGGCCGGAGTCTGCTACCGGGTCGAACTGGCGGCCGAACCCGTGGAGGGCCGGGCAAATTCCGAGCTCGTCCGCTTCCTGTCCGGGGAGTTCGGCGTGAAGGCGGATTCGGTGGAGATACGATCCGGCAGGGCGTCGAGACGGAAGCTCGTCAGGATAACCGGTCCCTCGAGAATGCCGGCCTGGTTCGCCGGGTGATCCCGCGGACGGTTGCGATCTCCGTCTCCTTGGCGCATAATCCCCGTTCTTCCTCAGAGTTGGAGGATTGGCCGGAATGCGGTTGATACTGCCCGAGGACTGGGGCCGGCCGGATCCCGGGAGTCTCGTCATGCACAGGCGAAGCCCGTTCGCACCGTGCCTGGACGAGATCAGGGACGCCATCGCCCATTCGGAGAACCTTTTCGTGATCGGCACCGACGGCATGGCTTCCGTCCCGGGCTGGCTCCTGGCCACCGATCACATCGCCCTGTTCGGAGACGGACCCCTTGTGGGACCCAACGACGACTCGGCCGGTCCGCGCTTTCCCTCGCTGTCCGGCATGTATGTCACGGTCGAGGGCGGGTGGAGGAGCGGAGTCGTCCTCAGGTCTCCCGACTGGCGGCTCACGACGAGAGCCGAGCTTTCGGCGACAGGCGCCGCCGCCGCCGCCTCGGAGGGAGTCGAGGAGGCCATTGCGGCAGGTCACGGCGGCGCGAGGGCAGCCCTTCTAGTGAGGTGTCACGGGCACCGGGCATGGAACAGGACCGAACCACCTCTCACGGAGCTCATCGACAGGCTCTCCCGGAGGAACGACAATTGAAGGAGTCTCTTTACAAGGATAGCATAAGGCTGCCCAGCACGGGTTTCGCCATGAAGGCCAACCTCCCGGCGCGGGAGCCCGAGATCCTCGCTTCGTGGCAGGAGCAGGACATCTACGGGCGCATCCGGGAGTCCAGGCAGGGCTGCGAGATCTTCATCCTCCACGACGGCCCCCCCTACGCAAACGGCAATGTGCACCTGGGGACCGCTCTGAACAAGATACTCAAGGACTTCGTGGTCAAGTCGCACACCATGCTCGGATACGACTGTCCGTTCGTCCCGGGCTGGGACTGCCACGGCATGCCCATCGAGCACAGGGTTGCCAGCACCTTCTCCGGTGAATCGCCCGGCCGGGGCGAGATCAGGGCCAGGTGCAGGGAGTACGCCTCGAGGCATGTGGACATCCAGCGCGGCGAGTTCAAGCGCCTCGGCGTCTTCGGGGACTGGGAGAGACCCTACCTGACGATGTCGACGAGCTACGAGGCTGGGATCGTCAGGGCCTTCGGAGAGCTGGTGGAGAAAGGGTACGTCTACCAGGGGCTTCGGCCGATAAGCTGGTGCAGCACATGTTCCACGGCTCTGGCTGATGCCGAGGTCGAGTACTCCGTCAGGAGATCCCCCTCGATCTGGGTGGCGTTCGAGCAGGCTGACGTGGATGCCTGGGTCGCGCGAGGCGTTCCACCGGGAACCGAGGTCGTGATCTGGACCACCACTCCCTGGACCCTTCCAGCGAACAGGGCGGTCGCCCTGAACCCTCTGGAAGACTATGTCGTTGTCGACGGCGGGGACAGGAGGTACCTGGTCGCGCAGAGGCGCAGCAGCGACTTCATGGCCGCGATCGAAGGCACGACCCTCCCGCAGGGCTCTCCCGTTTTCAAAGGGGCCGAACTCGAGGGTCTGGAACTGGTTCACCCCGTCATGCCCGGGCTCCTTTCGAAGGTCATCACGGCGGGGCACGTCACGATGGACGACGGCACCGGATGCGTCCACACGGCTCCGGGCCACGGCACGGAGGACTTCGCCGCCGGCCAGAGATACGGGCTGGAGACATTCAGCCCCGTGGACGGGAGAGGCGTATTCACGGCCGAGGCGGGCAGGTACGCCTCGATGCACGTCCATGCGGCAGACGCCGTCATAGTGGAGGATCTCCGAGCCTCGGGAAGGCTCATCCGTTCGACCTTCATCGAGCACAGCTACCAGCACTGCTGGAGATGCCACAAGCCTCTGATCTACAGGGCCACCAGCCAGTTCTTCCTCGGGCTCTCCAGGCTCGGTCTCAAGGAGCGGGTACTCCAGAGCGTCGACTCGATCTCCTGGCATCCCGACTGGGGATACGAGCGGATGAAGAACATGATGACTGCGAGACCCGACTGGTGTCTCTCCCGGCAGAGGTCCTGGGGCGTCGCGCTTCCCGCCCTCACCTGCAGCGCCTGCGGCGAGGCCTTCCTCGACGGCGGGATCGCTTCCGCGGTTGCAGGCATCATCGAGGAGAAGGGGTCCGACGCCTGGTTCGAGATGTCCTCGGAGGAGATAGCCTCTCTGGCATCCCGCCCCGCCGTGTGCGGCGCCTGCGGGGGAACATCCTTCGAGAGGGTCGACGACATCCTGGACGTCTGGTTCGACAGCTCGCTCAGCCACTACAACGTGCTGACACCCGAATACGGCCTGTCGAGGCCCGCCTCCGTCTATCTCGAGGCCACCGACCAGCACAGGGGATGGTTCGGCGTCAGCCTGATCACCGGCATGGCGCTGGATCTGGGCATCCCGACACGGACCGTGATCACGCACGGCCTGATACTGGACAAGCAGGGCAAGAAGATGTCCAAGTCCCTCGGCAACGTCGTCTCCCCCCTCGAGATCATCGAGAACTACGGAGCCGACATCCTGAGGCTCTGGTTCGCATCGGTCGACTACACGGCGGACTTCAGGGCGGAGAAGTCCGTGCTGGATGATACGCGCGAAGCCTACCGCAAGCTGCGCAACACGATAAGATTCCTCCTCGGCAACCTGACGGGCGTGGAGCTTCCCGGAGACCCCGCCGACACCTGCAACGGACTGGAACGGTTCATGTACCTCCGGTTCAGGCAGGCCGAGGCGGAGTGCCTCGATGCTTACCGGTCGTTCCAGTTCCACCGGGTCTTCCGCGAGCTCAGGAACATCGCCACCATCGAGCTCTCCGGCTTGTTCCTGGACGCCAGGAAGGACAGGCTCTACTGCGACGATCCCGAAGGGGATGCCGCCCGCTCGACCCGGAGGCTGCTCGGATGGATGGCCGTCGAGTTCCTGAAGCTCGCCGCACCCCTGATCCCGTTCACGGCCGAAGAGGGCTGGCGGGAGCTGCCGGAGGGTCTGCGGGAGTGCGGGAGCGTCCACATGGCGAGGCTGGCTGCCGCCCCCCTCTCTGAGGAGGAGAGAGTCGAACTCGCTTCCTGGGATGGCTTCCTGGAGATCAGGAAGACCGCCCTGAAGAGCCTGGAGGACGCAAGGGCCTCCGGTGTCATAGGGAGTTCGCTCGAAGCCCATGTGCAGCTGCGCCTGCCGGCGGGATTCATGGCGTCGGCCAACGGGGAGGGCTGGGCGGATTTCCTCATCGCCTCCACCGTCGAGACGATGGACTCGGGCTCGGACGAGTCCTCCGCCGAGGTCTCCGCCTCCGCCCATGAGAGATGCGAGAGGTGCTGGAGGCATCTTCCCGAGGTATCGGCAAGCCCTGCGCACCTGTGCGCGAGATGCGGGGAAGTCGTCGGGAGGTCTGCGGATGCGCCCTGATCCTGCAAGCAGGGGGTTCCTGATCGCTCTGGCGGTGCTGGCGGCAGACCAGGGAACGAAGACGCTGGCGCTTGCCGGTCTTTCCGCGGTCGACCCTGTACGAGTCCTCGGAGACTATCTGCGCCTTGTCCTGAGGTTCAACGAGGGTGCGGCCTTCAGCCTGAGCTGGGGGGGGCCGTGGGTCCTGGTGATACTGAGCATGCTGGCCGCTGTGTTCGTCACCGCGGCGCTCTTCAGATGGCGCGACAAGAGGCCGGTGGAGACCGCATGCCTCGGACTCGTCCTGGGCGGCGCCCTGGGAAACCTCCTGGACCGGCTCCTCCGCGACGGCCGCGTTATCGATTTCATCGACGCGGGCCTGGGCAGCCGGAGGTGGCCGACCTTCAACGTCGCGGACATCGCCATTTCCTGTGGAGCAGTGCTCCTGGTGCTGACGCATCGGGGTCAGAAGGGGGGAGGCAATGCCTGAGAGGATTCCAGGCACGGTCGTAGTCGCCGTGGGCGGGAACTCGATAATCGATCCTGCCGCAAGGCGCGGCAACCTGGACACCCATGACCTTGCCCGGGAACTCTGCGAACAGATAGCCTCGCTCGCGAGGGTTTTCGACAGCGTCGTCCTCACCCACGGGAACGGCCCCCAGGTGGGTTTCGAGCTCATCAGGAACGAGATGGCGTCGGGCATCGTCCCGCCTGACGGCATGGACGTGAATGTGGCCGCCACCCAGGGATATGTCGGCTACCTGCTGCAGCAGGTCCTCGGAGACGTCCTCGAGGAGAGGAACGAAGAGGTCCCCATCTGCAGCGTGGTCACCCAGGTCGAGGTGGATCCCTCCGACCCCGGATTCCAGAATCCGACAAAGCCTGTGGGCCCCTTCTATTCGGCTTCGGAAGCCTCGAAGCTCGAAACGGAGAGGGGATGGAGGATGAAGGAGGACGCCGGCCGCGGCTACAGGCGTGTCGTCCCGTCTCCGAAGCCCCTGAAGATCCTCGAGCTCCCGTCCGTCAGGAACCTCGTCAACTCCGGGCAGATAGTCATCTGCACCGGTGGAGGGGGCATCCCGGTCGTCAGGAGGGGGAAGAGATTCGAGGGGGTCGCCGCAGTCATAGACAAAGATCTGGCCAGTGCGCTGCTCGCCTCGGGTCTCGGGGCCGAGGTCTTCATCATCTCCACCGGCGTTCCCGAGGTCTATGCCGACTTCTCGAAACCAGGTCAGAGGGCACTCAGGCGGATGGCCGCGGACGAGATGAGGAAGCTCCGGGCCGAGGGCCACTTCGCTTCTGGCTCGATGCTGCCCAAGATCGACGCTTCGCTGGATTTCATAGAAAAGGGCGGCTCGAGGGTGATAATCACGAGCCCCGGCAACATCCTCTCCTCACTGGACGGAGAAACCGGGACGACGATAGTACCCTGAGGCTCCCCGACGGGGAGCAGAACTGCGGGGGGGCTTTCGCATGGACCTGTACGGCGAATTCCCGGTGCTCTTCATAGACAACGACCTGATGGGCTCTACCGCGAACAGCAGGGCGGTCAGGGCTATCGTCGAGGCCCTCGAGGACGAGCACATCAACGTGCTCGAGGCGCCGACCAGCTCGGACGCCGAGGTCCACCTCAGGTCCCTCGCGAAGATAGGGTGCATACTCCTGGACTGGGAGCTCGACTGCACGGGCAACCCCGAATACGACAGCAGTGCGACGATGGTCAGGAAGATCACCGACAAGAGCATGGAGATCCCTCTCTTCCTGATAACCGACAAGCTCTCCGTCGGCGACATCCCGCTCGAGGTCATGAAGAGGATCGACGGCTACATCTGGGCCCTGGAGGACACGCCGGACTTCATAGCCGGCCGCATCGAGAAGGCTCTGAGGCAGTATGTCGACAACCTCATGCCCCCCTTCCTCAAGGCGCTCTACGGCTATGTGCAGGCCTACAGGTACTCCTGGCACACTCCCGGCCACATGGGAGGTGTCGCATTCCTCAAATCCCCCGTGGGGAAGGTTTTCCACCAGTTCTACGGTGAGAACCTGTTCAGGAGCGACATATCCGCCTCCGTGCCCGATCTCGGGTCGATACTGGAGCACAACGGAATCAGCGGAGAGTCCGAAAAACTGGCAGCCAGGACCTTCGGAGCCGACCGGACATACTTCGTCACGAACGGCACCTCGACCTCGAACAAGATGGTCTTCCACGGGTGCGTCAAACGCGGCGACCTGGTCCTCCTCGACCGCAACTGCCACAAATCCATAATCCATTCGGTCATCATGACGGGAGCGATCCCCATCTATCTCAGGTCCAGCCGTAATGCGCTGGGCATCATCGGGCCGGTGCCGATCTCCGAGTTCTCTCCGGAGTCGCTTGCAGAGAAGATACGATCCTCCCCGCACATCCCTCCCGGCACGAACCCGCGCATCAAGCTCGCGGTCCTCACCAACTCGACATACGACGGGCTCTGCTACAACACTGAACTGGTCAAGGAGATGCTCGACGAGACCTGCGACAACGTCCTGTTCGACGAGGCCTGGTACGCATACGCCCGGTTCCACGACCTCTACAGCCGCAGATACGGGATGTACCAGAGCGACAAGGAATACGGCCTGACCGTCTTCGCCTCCCAGTCCTCCCACAAGGTGCTGGCGGCTCTGTCCCAGGGGTCGATGCTCCACATCAAGGAGGGCGGCCACGAGTTCAACCACGACAGGTTCAACGAGGCCTACATGATGCATTCCTCGACCTCGCCGCTGTACCCGATCGTGGCGTCCCTGGACGTGGCGACGCGCATGATGCAGGGCGGGATGGGGAAGATGCTCGTGGAGGAGGCTCTCGAGGAAGCGGTGATCTTCAGACTGAAGATGGAGCACATCGAGCAGCAGGTTCACGGGGGAGGGGAGGAAGGGGACTGGTGGTTCGAGATCTGGGAGCCGGACAACGTCTTCGAACCCGACCCCGACAGCCCGCCTGACAGGAGACTGGTCGACTTCAGCCAGGTGGAGGGACAGCGGCTTGTTTCCAGCCCGGACTACTGGAAGCTCGATCCCTGCGCGAAGTGGCACGGATTCTGCGACATCTCCGAGGACTACGTGATGCTGGATCCCCTCAAGGTGACCATCCAGACCCCGGGTATCGGCGCGGACGGCCGGATGTCCGAGATGGGCATACCGGCCGGGATCGTGGCGAGGTTCCTCCGCGAGAGGGGGATCGTAGTCGAGAAGACAGGATTCTACAGCCTCCTCGTCCTGTTCACCCTGGGCATAACCAAGGGCAAGTCGGGCACACTGCTCGCGGAACTGTTCGACTTCCGGAAGGCCTATGACGAAGACCACAGCCTGTCGCAGGTCTTCCCCTCGATGACGGACCAGTACTCGGTGAGCTACTCCGGGAGGACGATAAGCGATCTCGTCCGCGAGATGCATGATTTCCTCAAGGACAAGATGATTTCGACCGTTCTCACAGGCATCTTCGACGGACTCACCGAGCAGAAAATGCTGCCTGACGAGGCTTATGGATGCCTGGTCTCGGGAGAGGTGGACGAAGTCTCGATCTCTCACCTGGCGGGAAGGATAGCCGCGGTCACGGTCGTACCCTATCCCCCCGGCATCCCCCTGCTGATGCCCGGAGAGGCGTTCGGCCCAGCCGGAAGCCCGGTCCTCGAATACCTCGAGATCCTCCAGGAGTTCCACAACCGGTTCCCCGGTTTCGAGGGCGAGGTCCATGGAGCGAGGGTGAGGAAGACCGAGAACGGCTACTTCACCTATTCGGTGGACTGCGTCCGGCGCTAGGGGGGGACCCGTCCGGTGCTCTGGTTCCTCGTCGTGCTTGTACTGTGGAGTTCGATGGAGGTGGTGTCGAAGCCCCTCATGGGACTCTTCGACCCATTCTCTCTGACGCTCTTCAGGTTCGTCACCGGAGCGGCAGTCCTCGCGGTGTTCGCAGCCGTGCGGGGCAGGCTGTCCGAGCTGCACTCGCTGGACCGCAGGAGCATCCTCCACCTCTCGACGATGGGCTTCCTCAACACGTTCCTCAGCATGTCGCTCCTGCAGCTCGCAGTGCTGCACTCCTCGCCGGCAGCCGCGGCAACCGTGTTCTGCAGCCATCCCATGATGGTCCTGATGTTCTCGGTACTCGCCGGATGGGAGAGGTTCTCCGTCCTGAAGACCCTCTCGTTCGCCGGCGGATTCGCGGGCGTCGTGCTGATAACGGCCGCCTCGCCCGGCGGGGGCTGGGAAGGTCCTGTCTACGCCCTGCTGGGCGCGCTGGCATTCGCCACGTACACGATGCTCGGCAAGAGGATCTGCACCCGTGTCAGCCCCGTGACGGCCAATCTGGTCTCCTTCTGTGCAGGCGTGGCTTCGCTCGCGGGATTCATGCTCCTGACGGGGCGGCCCCTCCTGCCGTCCGGGATCGGTTCGGCCGGCACGGCCGACCTCCTCAGGCTCGCCCATCTGGGGATACTCGTCAGCGGCGCGGGCTACATAGCGTTCTTCGAGGCTCTCAAGGTGATGCCCGTCTCCGCGGCATCGCTGATCTTCTTCCTGAAGCCCGCGCTGGCGACGGGTTTCGCCGTCCTCCTGGCGGGGGAGCGGCCGTCCCTCCTCTTCATCGCAGGCGTGTCACTGGTCGTGCTCTCGGTATTGGGGTCAGACTACCGACAGAAGCGCTCGTGTAATACCTAGTGCACCAATACTATACAACTATAGTTGGTTTACAGGTTATGCACGGCAATAATTCGATCGAATTCCGAGGGTTGGGATCAGGCCGTTGAGAAGCTGTTCCTGCGGCCTGGACGGGCTCCATTTCTCAGGGTAGCCTGATCCGGATGCAGGCATGATTACACAATAGGATAACCTGTAAATCGACTAAGGCCGTATTGTGATAGTAACCATGGATTTACCGTGGCATTTTGGTCAGTAGTCTGACCCCAAAGGGCGGGTGAAGACGCGGGAGCGGCGGTGGAGCCTGCGCTCGTAGAGCTTCCACATCGACTGGATGAGGGTGTTCGATTCCAGCTCGTGGTTGCTCTCGGCGAACTTGATGCCCCTCTCGAGCGCCGTTCTGCCCATTGCCATGGTCAGCATGGCATCGACGCCCCTGTTCCGGTATTCGGGGAGGATCCCGGCGAGGTAGAAGTCCAGCACGTCGCTTGTCTTCATCGCCCTCAGGATGTGCAGGAACCCGAAGGGGAAGAGCCTCCCGCGAGCCTTCTGGAATGCCCTGGACAGGTTGGGCATGGCGATTATGAAACCGACAAGCCTATCTCCGTCAGCTGCGAGCTTGATGAACGCCGGGTCGACCTGGCCGAGATAGTTCGAGATGTAGAAGTCGATCTGCCTCGTGGTCAGGAGAGTCGTCCCGTACAGCTCGGAATACGACAGGTTGAGCACCTCGAAGATCTGTCGACCCCACCTGCGGGCCAGTTCTCTGCGGGAATCCGCACAGAAGACCCTTATCCCGGTCCGCGCGGCTATCTGGTCGGCCAGGCGGAGCATCCTGTCCGGCAGCTCCGTGGGAACCGTTATTCTGTACTCGACGTAGTCGACTTCCTTGGTGTATCCGAGCCCCTCGATGAGATCGCGGTACCATGGAGGATTGTAGCTCCCCGCCACGGTGGGCAGTTCCTCGAAGCCTTCGACCAGGATCCCTGTCTGATCGTTGTCGGTGAAGCCCAGAGGGCCGCTGATCTCAGTCATTCCCCTCGAGGCGACCCAGGATTCGGCTGCTTCGAGGAGGAGCCGGGCGGTCTGCTGGTCGTTCTCGCACTCGAACCAGCCGAACCTGCCGCACTTCCGCCCCCACCGTGCGATGTAGGCCTGCGAGATGATCGCTGCTATCCTGCCTACGGTCCTGCCGTCACGCACCGCAGTGAAGAGCTGCGCCTCGGCGCTTTCGTATGCCGGATTCCTGGCAGGGTCGAACTGGGCCTTCTCGTGGGACAGAAGCTGCGGGATCCAGAGGGGATCATCCCTGTAGAGGCTGGAGGGGAGCTCGACGAAAGCCGAGAGATCCCTCGGGGTGCGGACCGGCATGATGGTCGTGATGTGGGTCAATGTTGACAAACTCCGTGAATCTGGTTGTTGATGTATCAATCCCCGGATCGCCGGGCTGGTTCCCTCGTCTGTGCGGGTCAGGACCCCCTGACCGATTCCACCGCCTTCGCGAGCCCGGTCTCGTCTCCCGACCTGGATGGGGCGAGAGTGAGGGAGGTGAGCGCCGCGTCCGCCTTCCTCAGCCGGTCGACGAGGAGTATCGCTATCGCGAGGAGCAGCCTCGAGCCCAGAGCGGGTGCCTCGAGGAGCGTCCTCACGAAATCCTCCTTGTTCATCCGGTAGACGACCGAGCGCTCCTTGGCAGTGACCGTTGCCGACCGGGGGCTCTCGTCCAGGAAGGACATCTCGCCGATCAGACCTCCTGCGCGGATCGAGGATAGATATACCTTCTGGGCAGGCTTCTCGTCCGTCACCACGAACTCCCCGTCCGAGACGATGTACATCGAGGTCGACTGCTCGCCCTTCCTGAAGAGGATCTCCCCCTTGGACATCTCGATGACGGAGCACCTTTCGAGGACAGCCTCCTCCTCCTGCTCCGTGAGGGTCTTGAAGAACTTTCTGTCCTGAGCCGCCACAAACAACCGCCTTTCGTCCGGGCCGGGTTCCTGTCCTGGCAGCGCATCCTGCGCCCGGTGAACAGCCTGCAGATCTCGAACCACGCCATGACCACCGTTCCGGTGACCGGACACGGCATCGCTCCTCCGCGATGGTGCCTGCCTGCGTGGAACAGCCCGCTCAGGAAAGGAATGTAGATCACCGCGGCTAGAAAAGCCAGAGCCGGGAGACCACCCCTCGAACGAACCGCAGCGAACCTGCGCAGCGCACGTGCAGAGTCCCGCAGAGCGATGAGCCGGGGACGGCGGACGCCCTGGCGACAGGCACGCGGGCGTGGGGTCGGTCCGGTCCGGTCCGATGCTCCCGGCCCGTAGACCGGTGGTGTCCCATCTGTCTCTGCGCTCGACGCAACGTATAATACATCGACCATCCAGGTCGGAAACAATACGGAGGGGTTATGAAAAGGGCGTCTATTCCTGTCGTTGTGCTGCTCGCGATTCTTTCCGGCTGCCTCGGCAAGGCTCCGGGGGTCAAGGTGGAGCTGCAGGCTCCGGCAGAGCTGTCGGGGGGGAGCGAGTTCCAGGTCACCTGGACCGGGCCGGACAGCGTAGGGGACTACATCACTATCGTTCCGTCCGGAGCTCCGGAAGGTGACTGGGCGGAGTACGTCTACACCGCCGACGGCAATCCGGTGACTCTTCACGCGCCCTATGCCCCGGGACAGTACGAGATCCGCTACGCCACGGAGAAGACCACTCCCGACTCCACTCTGGCCAGGATCACGCTCAACGTGACGGCTGCAGCGGCCTCTCTGACGGCTCCGCAGTCGGCGATGGCCGGGAGCCTGTTCGACGTATCATGGACAGGGCCTGCCACTCAGGACTGCTACATCTACATCGTCCCCGTGGGCACGCCCGAGGGTGACTGGGCCGGATCCGAGTGGAGCTATGTCTCCATGGGCAACCCTCTGCCCTTCACTGCACCGACCATTCCCGGCACCTACGAGATCCGCTTCGCTACAGAGACCACCGAGCCGGATTCCACCCTCGCCATGATCACGATAGTCGTCGAAGGCGGCGACTATGTCCTGACGGCCCCCGCCGAGGTAGCGGCGGGTGCACCCTTCGACGTTGCCTGGACAGGCACGGGAGCTTCCGGCGAGTACGTCGTGGTAGTCCCCGCAGGGACCCCCGAGGGAGAGTGGGCCGGCTGGGAGTGGCGCTACGTGAGCGAGGGCAGCACGCTCACCTTCACGGCGCCCCAGGCCCCCGGAACGTACGAGATCCGCTACGCCACAGAGGCGACCGATCCCAACTCCACGCTTGCCAGGATTCAGATAGAAGTCATCTGACAGGGCAGGACAGCATCGACAGAGGAGGCGCCGGGAAACCGGCGCCTCTCCCTTTTAGAGGCTCATTTCGAGAGTGCAGCCCAGGAGGAAGCTTCTCGGGGCGACCCGGACCCTGAACCTTGCGCCGTCGGGGATCGGGACCCATTCGACGAAGTCGCCCAGCCAGGGCGGGACCGACAGAAGTGCGTCCAGTGCCGAACCCCCGTCGGAAGATCCTCCGGACGAGAACTCCCCGAAGGGGAGGTACCGCGTGGATGAATCGGGCATGCAGGCGGCGGGAGCTCCGGTCCGGCCGGGCTCCTCTCCGAAGCCGCCGAGCACGGTGCTGACTCCGTAGCGGGATGTCAGGATCAGGACGATTACTGCGAAAGAGTTCATTCGACCTCCACAACTCTGTTATAGTATAGCACATCGTTTTGTTCCCGGCCTCCTCCCGGATTCCCCCGGAACCGGGCGGCGGAGCCTGTTGCGCGTGTGGACCGAAGGATAACCGGAGGTTCGCAGGGGCGGTTCGAACATCTGGCGGAAAGGCCGGCCGGGCTCCACACGCCCGTCAGTCGATCGAGCCGGAGACAAGGGAGGCCGACTCATGGACCTCCACCTCGAGTCGATCTACTCAGAGGACGACTTTCTCGACGCCTCAGCCGGGCTCCTCGGCCCCGCCGTCAGGTGCAGGACCCTCGAACGTTCGCGTGAGAGGCTGCTTGTCAGGATCGGCGAGATTCAGACCCTCTTCCAGGACGAATCCACAGCGGGTCCGAAGTACCCGATAGTCAGGGACTGCGCAAGAGCCTTCAGGAGCATGCTGATGCCCAGGTCCGAGGATCTGGCGGGACGTTCGATCCTCGATCAGATCCTTTCGATCCACAGGCACCGCCGTGCCGTCGAAGCCTCACCTGCCTTCCACGCCGAGTTCATCCACCTCATACGAGGTCTGGAGGGCGGCGTGGAGGTCGACATGATCAGCAGGCAGTCCGATACGAACCCCTACTCCGGCAGGGATGCTGCGCTACGGCGATCGGACGAGCTGGACAGGATCTGGACCACGGTCGAGGCCTGGATGGGCCGGTGGCCCGACGGGCTCTCTCCTGAGTCCGTCGCCCTCAGGAGCGAGAGGCGGAGACACGTTCTGGGGGTGCTGGGCGGGAGCGGGAGGGACTGGGATGACTGGCGCTGGCAGACCCGGAACCTGATCCTGACCCCGGGGAGCCTAGAGGCTGCAGTGCCGGGCATCGACACTGCTGGGGTCGAGGAGGCGTGCAGGCGCTCCGTTCCGTTCGCTGTGACTCCCTACTACGCTTCGCTTCTCGAGAATGGTCCGGCGGGTCCGAGAGACAGGGCTCTGAGGGCCCAGGTGATCCCTCCGGCGGACTACGTGGAATCGATCTCGAACGAGAGGAGCAGGGAGGAACTCGACTTCATGAGGGAGAGGGACACCTCGCCCGTCGGACTGGTCACGAGGCGGTATCCCGCGATCGTGATTCTGAAACCGTACAACGCCTGCCCGCAGATATGCGTCTACTGCCAGAGGAACTGGGAGATCAACGGGGCGATGTCGCCCGGGGCGCAGGCCTCCGACTCCGATCTGGACCGTGCGCTCGACTGGATCGCGGAGCACGGATCGATCAAGGAGGTTCTCGTGACCGGAGGCGATCCCCTCGCCATGGAGGACGAGCCGCTGGAGAGGATCCTGCGGGGCATCACTGCGATCGGGCATGTCGATCTGATACGGATCGGGACCAGGACTCCGGTCACCCTTCCGATGAGGTTCACCCCCCGGCTGCTGGACACCCTGTCCGCGATCAGGTCGCCGGGCAGGAGGGAGGTCGTTCTCGTCACGCACATACAGCATCCCTACGAGATAACCCCCGAGACCGTCCAGGCCGTGGATTCGGTACGCATGAGGGGCATCGCGGTATACAACCAGCTTGTTTTCACATACTACGTGTCCAGGAGGTTCGAGGCTGCCCGGCTCAGGATGCTGCTCAGGAGGTGCGGGATAGATCCCTACTATACTTTCGTGCCCAAGGGGAAGGCGGAGACCGCGAGCTACAGGGTCCCGATAGCCAGGATACTGCAGGAGCAGCAGGAGGAGGCACGCCTCATCCCCGGGAGCCGCCGGACGGACGCGCCCGTCTACAATGTCCCCGGCCTCGGCAAGAACTATCTCCTGGCGGTACAGAACAGGGATCTGATCTCGATCAGACCTGATGGATCGCGCCTCTACGAGTTCCATCCCTGGGAGAAGAACGTGGTGAGACAGAACGGCTACCTGGGGGAGGACGTTCCGATCCTGGACTACCTGTCCAGGCTGGCTTCGGACGGAGAGGACATCTCGGACTACTCGAGCATCTGGTACTACTACTGAAGGAACGCAACGCAGCGCTCCGGTCCGGCGGAGCAGTGCCCAGGAGGATTGAAGCCGTGTACAGCAGAATGTCACCGCTGATACTTGCCACCCTGTCCATCACCGGAGGCACGGCGCATTCCGGCGAGCCTGTCGCCCGGACGCTGCCCAGCGTCGTGACGGCCCCCGCCGGTGATCGCACCGACGAGTACTACTGGATGAAGGACAGGGACGATCCGGCCACCATCGCCTATCTGGAGGCCGAGAACGCGTACGCCGATTCGCTCACGGCACCTCTGGCCCCGCTCGTCGACAGCCTGGTGGCCGAGATGAGGTCGCGGATCCCGGAAGCAGACTCCACGGCCCCGTGGCCGTACAACGGATATCTGTACTGGAGCAGGTACGATCCGGGCAGCGAGTATCCGGTGCATCTCAGGAGGCCGGTCGGCGGGGGAGCGGACGAGACCGTGCTCGATGTCAACATCCTCGCCACGGGCCGCGATTACATGGATGCATGGCCGGTCCCGAGCCCGGACGGCTCGCTTGCGGGGATCGCCTTCGATACGACCGGAGCGCTCGACTATACTGTCGCCTTCGTCGATCTCGAGACCGGCGCCATTCTCGGTGACACCCTCCGCGGAACCGACGGGTCGATCGTATGGGGCAACGACGGAGCCACGGTCTTCTACGGCCTCCAGGACAGCACCCTGAGAACATGCCGCATCATGAGGCACCTGCTCGGGACCCCCGGAGAACAGGACCTCGCGGTCTTCGTGGAGGAGGATCCGGAGTTCTGGCCGGGCGTGTACAAATCCTCCTCCGACGAGTTCATCCTTGTGGAGACCTCCAGCACCGACACGGGAGAGGTCTGGTTCCTCGATGCCGACGATCCTGCAGGGGAGTTCACGGTCGTCCAGCCGAGGACGCAGGGGCTCGAGTACCAGGTCGAGGCCTTCGGAGACACGCTGTTCATCCTCACGAACCTGGATGCTCAGAACTTCAGGATCGTGAAGGCCTGGACAGGTGCGCCGGAACAATGGACGGAGGTGGTACCGGCACGGGAGGACGTACTGGTCGAAGCACTCGAGGTCTTCCCTGGGTACATCGCCATGCTGGTCAGGAACCGGGGCTTCTCCGAACTGCGGACCCTCGACCGCTCGAGCGGAGCCGAGGTCGTCGCCGCCGGAGGATCCGAGCCGTCGACCATGTGGTTCGAGCACAACAGGGAGACGGAAGGGCTGCAGGTGCGGTACGGCTACTGCTCTCTGACCACTCCCGTCCGGACATGCGTCCTGGACCTCCCCACGGGTGTTTCCTCCGTACTGAAGCAGGATGCCGTCGGGGGAGGCTTCGACGGTTCCCTCTACAGATCGGCCAGCCTCTCGGTACCGTCCCACGACGGGGTTCTCGTCCCCGTCTCGATGGTCTGGAGGGCGGACCTGGGGGATCCTTCGGGAAGACCCCTTCTCCTGGAGGGTTACGGCGCCTACGGTTACAGCTCCGATCCCTGGTTCAGCACAACGAGGCTGAGCCTGCTGGACAGGGGGTTCATCTTCGCCATAGCTCACGTCAGGGGTGGCTCGGAGATGGGCAGGCAGTGGTACGAGTCGGGCAGGCTGCTCGAGAAGCGGAATTCCTTCCTCGACTTCGTCGCCTGCGCCGGATATCTGGTTTCGGAGGGCTATACGTCGCCGGACAGGCTCTTCGCGACCGGGGGAAGCGCTGGAGGTCTGCTTGTGGGTGCCGCGACCAACATGAGGCCGGACCTCTTCAAAGCCGTAGTGGCGCAGGTCCCGTTCGTCGACGTGGTGACCACCATGCTCGACCCGGGCATTCCGCTGACCACTAACGAGTACGGGGAGTGGGGGAATCCGGCGGATCCGGTCTTCTACGACTACATGCTCTCCTACTCGCCTTACGACAATGTAGCTCGGGCCGACTATCCGGCGATGTACGTCACCGCAGGGTGGAACGACTCGCAGGTCTGCTACTGGGAACCGGCGAAATGGGTGGCGAGGATCCGGGCCTTCCGGACGGACGACGATCCGATAGTTTTCAGGACTGACATGGGCGCCGGGCATGCCGGTGCATCGGGACGTTTCGCCTGGCTCGAGGACGTGGCCTCGGAGTACGCATTCCTGATAGGACTGCTGCGATGACTCCGAGGCCGTCCCCGGTCACTACTCGATCGAGTAGGTGATCGTAACGCTGGTCTGGATCGACATCGAGGCGGGGGTGATCGTGGGGGGCGCCATGGCGTCCCTGTACTCCCCGCTGCTGATCGTGGCGGACACCCCGCCGTATCCGTAGTAGGGGTCGTAGTAGTCGTAGGAGTACTCGCTTATCATCGTGGGTCTGCCCAGCGTGACGCCGGTGGCCTGTGCGAGCTGCTCCGCCCTGTTCCTGGCGTCCTCGACGGCCATCAGCCTGGCTTCCTCGTACATCGCGGTGCGGTCCGAGATCGAGAAGACCACGCCCGAGATGTAGTTGGCCCCGCCGCGCACCAGGGCGGCCAGGACCTCGCCGACGTCTTCGATGTCATAGAGTTTGAGCGAGGCGTAATCCGAGACGTGGTACAGGAGCACATCGGTGTACTCGTAGGTGTACTCGTCGTACTCGTACTCGGTCCAGAGGCTGTACGAACTCGTTGCGATGTCGTCCGCATCGACTCCGAGCCTGACTGCAGCCTCCCTTGCGCCGTCCATGTACTCCGATGCCTGGTCGACCGCTTCGGTCGCAGTGTAACCGGTCACATCGACTCCGAACGTGATGGTGGCCATGTCGGGCTCGTTCCATGCCATGCCCGTCCCGGTGACGGATATCTGGCTGGGGTAGACGTAGGCCTCCTGCGCGGAGGCCGCGCTGCAGAGGAGAAGGATCGAAGCCACGGTTGCGATTGCTCTCATGTGCCCTCCCTGGTTGGTTTCCGGACTGTCTTCGAACTGTACATACCCCTTCTGGCGGGTATAGATTCCTCTGACCCTGTTCCTGTTGAATATGCTCCAGGGACCTTTCCACGGCACGGCCGCACGACGAGGATTCGCACATGAGAGTTTCCGTCCCCGGTTTCCTTGTCGATGAGGTTCGGGGGGGCAGGCTCTCCGGGTGGACCACGGGGTCCGTCATGATGATCGACTTCCCCGGTTTCACCCCTCTCACAGAGGCTTTCATAGACAGGGGCACCTCCGGAGCGGAGGAGCTCTCCGGCCTGCTCAACAGCCTCCTGCGACCCGCGGTAGACGCCATTGTCTCATCGGGGGGATACGTCGGCGGTTTCGCCGGTGATTCCGTCACCGGAGTGTTCCCGGGCATGTCCCCGGACCTCGTGCGGGAGATCGCCGCGAGGATCTCGCGGGAGCTCGGATCCATCCACGCTTCGGGTCCGGGATCCAGGGCCAAGACAGGTATCTCCGGCGGGCGAGTCTGCTGGAACGTCATCGCAGGCGGCAGGAGGCTCTTCCACTACATCTCAGGCGCTGCGGTGGCCGCAGCCGCACGGGCCCAGGAGGAGTGCCCGCCGGGCGGCATCTCCGTCGTCGAAAGCGGGGACGAGTCCGGAGACATCCCCCCGGGCGCGGGCAGACCGTTCCCATGCTGCACGGAGGACTTCTTCGTACCTGAGCGCGTGGCCACGCTCTATTCTTCCGGCGAGTTCAGGTTCGTCACCAGCGTGTTCGTCTCGTGCAGGGCCGGGAATCCGGGCAGCCTGGACAGGAGTTTCATCGGGCTGGTCCTCGACCTGGCCGAGCGGTACGATGGATACCTCAGCGGGGTGGACACCAAGCCCTCCGGGTCGAATGCGCTCGTCCTGTTCGGCGCCCCGGTGTCCCACGAGGACGATCCTGCCAGGGCCGACCACTTTCTGAAGGACCTCTTCCCGGCTTCGTGCACGGAGGTCAGGGCCGGAGTCGAATGCGGGCCTGTTTTCGCAGGACTGCTCGGCTCCGCGAGACACTCCACCTACACATCCATCGGTGCCTCGGTGAACCTGGCTTCGAGGCTCATGTACCTTTCCGAGTGGGGATGCGTTCTCTCCGGACCGGGTTTCTCCGCGGTGAGCAGGCTGCAGCAGGCGGGCAGGCGATCCATGACCGTGAAGGGGTTCCGGGGCGAAGTACCGGCCTCTCTCCTCTCACCGCGAACGATGTCCGAAGGTGGGCGGTCCTTCTCCGGGACATTCCTCGGCAGGAGCTCGGACATGGCGGTGCTCGAGGACGCCCTGGCCCTGTCCGGTACCGGGTCCAGCCGGGTGGTTTTCGTGACCGGCGAGGCGGGAACGGGCAAGAGCAGGCTCCTGTACGAGTTCGAGACCCCACGCAGGGATGTCAGGTTCTTCCACCTCCAGCCCGACGGCATCCAGAGGAGGAGCTTCAATCCCTTCTCGCGCATTCTGAAGCTCCTGGTGCCACCCGGAGAGCAGGCGGATTCCGAGCAGAACAGGGCTGCTTTCGAGAGCGCAGTCGGATCCCTGGCCGGGAACCGCACGCGGATCTCCACATCCGAGGAGGACGCGGCCACATTCCTCAGGAGGGCGGTTCCAGCCCTGGGATCGCTGATCGGGCTCGAGTGGCCGGAGTCCATCTTCGAGAAGCTCGATCCCAGGATCAGGTTCGACAACATCCTGACCGCGCTGAGAGGTTACTTCGACATCCTGGTCGGGGACGATCCTGCGGTAATCGTCATCGAGGATGCACACCTCCTCGATCCCGACTCGCAAAGAGCACTCGGGCTCATCGGGGGAGACCTCGCGGACCGCCGCGTGCTTTGGATCATCGCCTCGAGACCGGTGGAGGAGGACGCCCCGCCGATCCTTCCGGCGTCCGCCGGAGGGGTCGTACGCGTGAACCTCGCGGGGCTGGACGGCGCGACCACCGCGGGGCTCGTCGAGGCCGAACTCGGAGGGATGCCTTCGGATGCCCTTGCCTCGTTCATCCACGAGCGCACCGGCGGGAACCCCTTCTTCGTCGAGCAGTACTGCAGATTCCTCGGGGAGAGGGGCCTGGTCAGGCAGGGTCCGGGCGGATTCGATCTCACAGCCGTAGTCGAGGACCTGCCGTCCGGTCTCAGCTCGATCCTGATAGCGAGGATCGACAGCCTTGCCGCGGATGTCCGGGCTGCGGTGCATGCAGCTTCGGTGCTGGGGCGGGAATTCGAGACCGCGGTCCTCTCCCGGATGCTCAAGGGGGGGGAGATAGACTCCTCTCTCGAACGGGGCGTCGAGGAGCAGATCTGGCGGACACTCAACGACCTGGCGTACATCTTCAGGCACGCCCTGCTCCGGGATGCCGCCTACTCCATGCAGCTCAACTCCAGATTGAAGGAGCTCCACTCCCTGGCCGCGTCGTCGATCGAGTCCGTTCACTCGGACGATCCAGCCTACTATGACGATCTCGCGTTCCATTTCGAACGCGCGGGGATGCTGCACGAGGCCGTCAGGTTCCTCGGCCTTGCTGCGAAACAGGCTGCGAGGAGCTTTCTCAACGACCAGGCGGTCGACCTCTACTCCCGTCAGATCGCGCTGCTGCCTGATGGAGCCGGAAGAGCCGGCGCCATCTTCCAACTGGCGGAGGTCGAGTGGAACTCCGGCTCATGGGAGGATTCACTCGTCCATTTCCGTGAGGCCGCGTGCATTTACGACCGCCTCGGACTCCGCGCCCGGGAGGCCTCCTGCCTGCAGCGCGCCGGGAGGATTCTCCTGGATACCGGAGAGGAGGCCGATGGCCTGGAATCCCTCCGAACGGCCGAGACCCTCCTCGACATGGAGGAGGATTACTCCGTCAGATCGCAGATCCTCGTAGTCCGTGCGGGGTTCCTTCTCCAGTCGAGCGTGCGGGAGGGGATCGAGAGCGCTCTGGAGAAGGGGCTGGAGTGTGCGGTGCTGGCCGGAGACGAGGAGCAGTGCCTGAGGGTGCGTGGCAGCATGGGGAACTTCTTCCTGGAAGTGGGCGATTTCGCCAGGGCCATCTCCCACTACGAGGATGTGATGGAAGGGGCGGACAGGCTCGGCAACCTTCCTCTCAAGGCTCTTTCGCTGGGCAACCTGGCCCTTGCCTGCAAGTACCTGGGGGATGACGAGAGGGCGGTCGACCTCTTCGGGAGGCAGCTGGAGATGGCGAGGGAGACCGGCAACCGCTATCTGACGGTTCTCGCACTCGGTAACCTCGGCAGTTCGACCTCGCGGGGCTGGAGGTGGCGGGAGGCTCCCGGGTTCCTGCGCAGGGCGGTGGCGCTGGCGGGGGACCTGCACGCAGTCCAGCACGAAGCCATCGCCAGGATCAACCTCTCGGAGCACTGCGTCCGTGCCGGGATCGCCGGGGAGGCGCTGGAGAACTCGACGGAGGCAGTCCTGCTCTGCAGGGAGAAAGGCCTCGACTACTATCTCGGCAGCTATCTCCTGATCCACGCCAGGGCCCTTCTTCTGTCGGGCAGGCCGGGTGACGCCCTCGAGGCTGTCGATGAAGCGATGAGCGTCCCCATGATGGAGGACTACGTCCAGCAGGCACGCAACTCCAGGGCCGTGGCCCGGGCGCTGCTGGGCGAGCGCGAGGAGTCCGTCCTCCTGCTGGACGAGACAGTTGCTTCAGGCGACCTCGAGTTCGCGGCCGAGGCCGCATGGTACCGCTGGAGGCTCACTGCGTCCGATCCCGACAGGGAGACCGCCCTCGAGCTGAACCGGAGATGGCTGGGAGAGGGGAAGCATCCGTGGGTCGTAGCGGCCAGGCTGCGACATCTCGGCGAGGACGTCTCCACCCTGCCCCCCTTCCCGGATGACTCCGCAGACCTCCTCGCGGGTTGCGCCCGGGGGGAGCCCCAGAGTAGCATCTGATTCCAGCACATACATATGCACAAGAGCCACCTCCGGGCTCACAGGCCGCCTGTTGACGTGTAATGGGAATATGCTCATAACAACGCATGCCCAGACCGAGGTGCAGGAGAAACGTAACCCACTGCCCCAGAGCGGTGTCCTTCGAGCCTGCCGGATGCTCTCCGGCCGGATCGACGGCACTGGGCGCAGACGAGTTGGAAGCCCTCAGGCTCGCAGACATGGAGGGACTCTACCTGGAGGCCGGAGCCTCCGCCATGGGCATCTCCAGGGCCACGTTCGGAAGGCTCCTCGACTCCGCCAGGCGGAAGGTCGCCGGCGCCCTGGTCCTCGGCATGACACTCCTGCTGGATCGCACGGCGGCTGTCGGCTCATGCGGCTCCTGCACATGTCCGAGCTGCAGCAGGGTCGGACCCGGACCCGTCTGCGGCAGCGGGCGGGGAGGTCCGGCAGATCGATCGAAGTGTACTACATCGAAGGAGAACAGAGATGAGGATAGCTTGTCCAGTCGACGGGGATGCGGGTCTGGATAGCCGCATCTGCGGGCATTTCGGTTCCGCTCCGGGATTCGTAGTGGTGGACACTGCATCGATGAGTCCCGTGTACATAGTGAATCCGTCCGCCAGTCACTCCCACGGGATGTGCCAGCCCATAGCCGCATTCGGCGACAGCCTGCCGGATGCCGTCGTCGCCGCGGGCATGGGCGCGGGAGCTCTTTCGAAGCTGAGGGCCGCCGGGGTGGAGGTCTACCTGTCAGCTCTCCCGACCGTGAAGGAAACGGTCGACGGCGTGGTATCCGGCAGGATCGCCCCCGCAGATCCCGCTTCGGCCTGTTCCATGCACCACGGCGAACACGGCGGAGGCTGCGGACATAGCTAGGTCGTCGACCAGCAGGGCTGTCGCCACGCCTCGAGGCTTCCGGAAGAGCCTCAGGGAACTGGGACCGGGGATCTGCCTCGATATCGCCACCGGCAGGGGAGGGTCCGCCGCCGTGGTCTCGGAGCACCATCCCGACTGCATGCTGGTCTGCGGTTTCGACAGATCCGTCCGCGCCGTGCGCGAGGCAGCGGCCGCCCTGGGCGGGAGGCGCATCGTCTTCTTCGGGGCGGATGCCTGCCACCCGCCGGTGCGGCCGGGATCGGTGGATTTCGTATCCATCTTCAACTCCCTCCATCATTTCGAGGATCCGGAAACCGTCCTCCGGCGGGCTTCCGAACTGCTGACCCCGGACGGGCGGATGCTCGTCGTCGAGATGTACAGGGACGGACAGAGCGGACCGAGGAAGACCCACGTCCTCATGCACTCGTGGTGGGGCAGGATCGACAGGCTCAACGGTGTTCCCCATTTCGAGACCCTCTCCCGCGCAGGCATATCGAAGCTCCTCTCGAAGGCCGGGTTGCAGGTGGAGCTCATGTCGGACGACATCGGCGCGAAGGTGCTGCCGGTGCGGGGGCTGGATCTCGA
This sequence comes from Candidatus Fermentibacterota bacterium, assembly GCA_963718745.1. Lineage (GTDB taxonomy): Bacteria > Fermentibacterota > Fermentibacteria > Fermentibacterales > Fermentibacteraceae > Fermentibacter. Next base: position 2,400,552 of record OY970370.1, read on the forward strand.
CAGGGTGACGGGCATCATCGACGAGTACGGAGGGAGGATCCCGGAGGACGCTCCGTGCCGGGGGAGCCTCCTCGAGGAAGGGGAGCGCCTCAGGAACAGATCGAGGAGGATCGGGTTCGCCCCGTCCGCGGGGCTGCAGGTCCTGCTCAGGAGAAAACCGCTCTGAAACACCTCCTCCGGAGCCGGGTATACCTTCGGTAGCCCGTGTCGGGCTGAACGGAACAGGGAGGAATCCGTGACTAAGAGGATATCGTCTCTTCTCTTCGCTGCAGCAGCTCTGGCGGTGTCCGGATGCACCAACACCGTCATCATCTACGATTATTCCACGCGTGGCGGAAAGGTACCCGCCGACACGGTCTTCGTCGAGAAGCCCTCCGCAGGCGTCACTGTGCCTCCCGGGACCCAACCCGGTCAGGGCGGCATTGCACCCGTGCCTGGAGGGTCCGCTCCGGTCCTGCCGGATTCCACGCCCCCCGAAGCAGTCATCCCAGGTAGATGGTCGTCGGTTCAGCCCCTCTTTCCTGGAACCGCCAGGCTGGAAACGGTGATTTCGACAATCGACTCCCTCGTGATCTACCGTGTGATAGGCAACTCCATACTGGGCAGGGCCAGCGCAATCCCCGAGGAACGGTCCCGCGAGATGGACCTGAACCCCGAGGTCTGGAAGGACATGGCCAGCGGAGAGAAGGAACTCTTCCTGACGCTGGTGTTCACGAGCCACTCGAGCTGGATGGACGTGGAGGGCTCTCCGGAGGTCCTTTCCCTGGAGACCGGCGGGGAGATCTTCGCCAGGTTCACCCTCGGACTCGCGGAGGATGTGCTCCCGGTCCAGCTCCCGAACGGATCCTACTCCGTCTCGATGCGCTTCCCGACGACGCAGGCGGTCCTCGCAACGCTCGCCAGGACAGAGAACGTGAGTGCCTCGATCTTCGAGAACGGCATGAGGTCGAGAAACGTGTTCTCCGCCGACAATACGCAGAATTTCCTCACATTCCTCGAGATCTACGTGCTGGGGGAAGGAACCAAGGCCATGTTACCGGAGGACGGTGCCGCGCCGGTCGCAACCGGGAGATAGGGCGGATTCCGCCAGGCCGGGCTCAATACCTGGCCGAACAGTGTATTTCTGAAGAACGGAGGGCTTCATGGGTACTAAGGGAAGACAGATCGTCGGCCTCGATGTCGACGAGCTCGTTGGAACGCTCAACAGGGCGCTCTCGGACGAGTGGCTGGCGCACTACCAGTACTGGGTCGGCGCGAAGGTCGTGATGGGGCCGATGAAGGAAGCTGCGATGGCGGAGCTGTTGCAGCATGCAGCCGACGAGATGCGCCATGCCGAGATGGTTTCTCTTCGTATCGTGCAGCTCGGCGGCACCCCGGTGCTCAGGCCCGACGACTGGCTGAAGCTCTCCAACTGCGGGTACGACGCCCCCGAGGACCCGTTCATCCAGAAGGTCCTCGAGCAGAACATCAAAGGCGAGCAGTGCGCGATAGAAGTCTATGACAGGCTGGTCAAGGCGACGTTCCAGAAGGACCTGGTCACCTACAACATGGCACAGACCATCCTCGGGGACGAAGTCGAGCACGAGGAGGATCTCCAGTCGCTGCTGGAGGACTACGAGGCCATGATGGACAGGGCGAGGACCCGCTAGAGCAGGGTCATCCACCCGTCCGGGTTCACATCAGGAGCGCGCCGAGTCCCCACAGACTGAAGGCGAACCGCCAGCGCATCTCCCAGTTCTCCTCTCCGGGCGGGGGGTCGGACACCCATGCAGGGAACCAGACCCTCAGGAAAGCCGCGTCCAGGCTGAGCCCGGCGTTCGATACGAGCCGCGATGCGGTGATATCCGCCATCGAGTCCTCGATCCACCCGGCGTCCGCGAAGATCGAGAGCGGGAGGGGCTGGAGGGAGATGGTCTCCCCGAGCCCAATGCCGATTCTTCCGTGCTTCCCGCTCTCTCCGTACCCCGGCAGGGCAGGACCCTCCTCGACGAAATAGTGCTCCAGCGGAGATACGAAACCTGCAGGAGGCAGCAGCCATCCGAGGATACCGCCCGCCGCCAGTCCTCCTCCAGGACGGTAGGAGTACTGCAGCGGTGCATCGCCGGCAAGGACGCAGCCTGCGAACAGCCTGGTGCCGGGGCTGCCGGGCAGGCCGGGAAGGTTCACTGCGCCTTCAGTCTCCGCAGAGATCCAGCGATCGCCGTCCCAGTCCGGGCTGCCGGAAAGCCTTATCGAGACCTGTCTGATGCCCGACCTCCCCCTGCTCCAGATGGAGGCCCCCGCGCCCAGGACAGCCCCGAATCCCTCGTCGAACTCCGTGCTGTCGAGGAGGCCGTTGTCGGACACGCTCTCCAGGCCGGCAGTGAAGCTGATGGTCCGGACCGGATCGGAGGGGTAGCGGCCCTCGAATCCGCGTCTCACCTGCGCGGAGACGAACTCCCGTCCATATGCGGCTCCGAGAGCCACGGACATCGAAGCCGAACCAGAGACGGACCTCGACAGGGGTCTCTCCAGTTCGAGGCTCCAGGCGCCCGGGCGGCCTCCTTCGAGGGGCTGCCGCCAGAAGCCTTCCAGTTCGAGGGGGCCGCCATCCCTTATCCCGGCAGAGTGCATCATCCCGTATGCGCCTGCCTCCCAGACTCCATCGGCATACCCCGGTATCGGAGCGAGCCAGGTGTTGTACCTCGACGGCTGCTCGACCGGCATGAAAAGAGGGCGGATCGTGCCGGCGGCCGGGAACGAGTTGTTCCATGGGCTCCGGTCGAGGTATCGCGTTTCCGGATCTATCTCCGCCCTGCGCCATATGCCCGGGATGCGGAACATGGCGGGCGGGCCCGGTTCCAGTGAGACTCTCGCGGTCGTCGAGGCGCCTGTGCCGTAGAGGCCGAGGTCCAGCATCACCGGGATGGGGATGTCGCCCGAAACCGTGACTGTCGTCGTGTCACCCGACCACTCGATTCCGTCGACCCTTATGTCCGAGGATTCGGTGGAGCGCAGCCAGGTGTCGAACTCCTCCTGCCAGGACCTGCCCGTGGTCTCCTCGAGCACGGCCTGGAAGTCTCCGGTTCCGGGATGGTGGAATCTGAACCTGGTGAAGTACTCCCTCATGAACCGGTCGAATGCCTCGTCCCCCGCCTGGTTCTGGAGCATGCGGACGAAGAGCGCAGGCTTGGAGTAGTAGAGGGCGCCGTAGTCGTACCTGCCGCCTGAAGCTTCCGTGGAAGTGCTCAGAACCGGGACCTCCTCGCCCGAGGCGGCCATCCGGACGTAGCTCGAGCTCGTTTCGTCGGCCTCCGAGAAATCGGCGATCCAGCCCGGGAGGGTGGTCATGTTCCCCCTCGGACCGTACTTCCGTTCGAAGTACCGGATCTCGCTGAAGCTGTTCACCCCCTCGTCGAGCCAGGCCTCGTCGACCTCGTCGTTTCCCAGCATCCCGTAGAACCACTGGTGTCCTATCTCGTGCATCACGACCATCTCGAAGTACCTGTAGAACGGATAGTCGGAAGGGCCGATCATCACCAGCTGGGGGTACTCCATCCCCCCCCACATGGCGCTCTGCACGATCCAGAGATCGCCGTATGGGTAATCCCCGTACCACTCCCCGTAGTAGAGGAGGGTGGAGTCGGCCCAGGCCCCGACCTCGCCCCAGCCGTCCTCGTCCCACTCCTGGACCGCCACGTGTATTCTCACCGGAGGACCCTGCAGCCCACCGGAAGGGATGAAGTTGTGCTCCACCAGGACGAATGCCGGATCGGCGGCCCATGCGAAATCGTGGACCTCGCTCGCGAACCACCTCTCCGTCCGGATGAGGGAGTCCGGGGAGAACCAGACGGAGTCGATACCTCCGGTGGCGGCTGTGACGAAGCTGTCCGGCAGCTCCAGCGTGACTTCGTAGGATCCGAAGTCGCTGAAGAACTCGCCGTCGGAGCGGTACTGCCCGAGGTGCCATCCGGCATCGTCGAGCACGCACAGCTTCGGATACCACTGGGTGAGCTCGAAGTGATCCCCGTCCCGTCCCATCCTGCTCCAGATCGAGGGGACCTTCACCAGGAAATCGCCTTCGAGCCTGATCGTGTCTCCGGGCAGGACCGTCCTCGCGAGCGGTATGCACCCGAGGGTCTCGTCCACCTCGATCTCGACGCTGTCCCCGCAGAGCGTCCAGCCGCGGGGGAGTATCCAGCCGTACTCGTCCTCGCCTGCGCCCTCGAACCCATAGTAGCCGGAGGATGCCATGTCCCCTCCGAAGGAGGTGGACGGGTCGCGGTAGGCGTTGGCATAGAGATGCAGCCAGAGGGTGTCCGCCTCGAAGGCCGGCATGAAGGTGATCTCGCTCCGGCAGTGCAGGAGCGCACTGTCGGGATCCAGCCGGACTGTCATTGCGTAGTCCGCGCGGCTCTCCGGTCCCGGCAGACCGGGAGAAGGGAGGGTGGAAATCGATATGAAGGCGGTGACGGTGAGGATGCCCAAGAAACCCCTCCTCCGCCCCGGCGGACTCCGCCAGGGCTGCACGCCCGGAATGGAACGCCTGCCTGATTATATAACCGTTGCCCGGCTCTCCCGTCCCGGGAGATTCGATGCATCATCGGAAGTGCCGCGACCCGGGTGCCGGAGCGCGGGCGGAGGGGAGCACATAGTTGAGGAGGGGATCGTGAGAGGATGCCTGATCGTGTTCCTGTTGTTCCCCCTGCTCGCGGCAGGGGTTTCGTGGGGCGGAGGAGGGATGCTCTTCCCGACGGCTCAGACGACGTACTCCTGGCCGCTCAGGCTCGGAGGGCGGGTCGGACTGAACTGGCTCGAGTCGGAGGATGCGTCCGCGCACCTGTACTCTGCTACGTCAGTCTCCGTGGAGGTTGCGAGGGACGGTGTCAGGCTGGGGATCGGGAACAGATACCAGGCGATGTACTTCATGCCTCTCTTCGGAGGGGGGCTCTCCGTCTCGGGAATGCACCTCTGGGAGGGCACCGATGCCACATATCTCGGGCTGGAGGCGTCCGTGTCCGCGCTCGTCCTGACCCTGTCCGGCGGGGTGTACAGGCGGGTGGCCGGGGACCGGAGGGACGACTTCATCCTGAGCGCAGGAGTCGGCGGCGGCCTGCCCTGAACCCCGCTGCCTGCGTGGTTCGAATACGAGGGGACCGTCATCGGGCATCCCACTGCCCTGAACCCCGGTTCCTGCGGGGTTCGAATAAGAGGGGACCGTCATCAGGCTTCCTCTTGCCCTGAACCTGCCCTGAACCCCGCTGCCTGCGGCCAGGCTCGGATCGGCACCGGTTGACCGCCCCACCGGAGGCGATGATAGTCCGGCTTCGTTCCAGACGGCCTCTCCAGCCGGGACGGGGGTCAGTGAAGCTCGCGAGCCCAGCCGCCGCAGCGTCCGTTTTCGCATCGACAGCCGTCCTCGCATGGGCGGGGCTGTGCAGCCCCCTGTACAACTGGGACCTGGTCGGATACACCGCCTGCGCCCTCGAGGCCGGCGGGTGCGATCCAGAACTCCTGCAGGGTGAGACCTACGGCCTCCTGGAACAGTCCGTTCCGGAACGTGCCTTCATCGAAATCACATCCTCGACGCCGGGACGGGTGGCCAGAGCCACGGATCCGACCAGCCTCGGCCAGCACCTGCCCTTCTACAGGGTCCGTCCGGCCTATGTCCTGCTGCTGGCCGGACTCATGGAGTGCGGACTCGATCCCGGCGCAGCCTCCTCGATGATCTCGACGGCCGCCGCGGTGGCCTCGCTCCTCGTGCTGCTGATGCTGATCCCGGGGTTCTCCTGTGCGAGGCACCGGATCATCGTCTCGCTCGGCTGCCTCGGATGCGGCCTGCCGACCGTGGCGCGCCTTGCGACGCCCGACGCCGTGGCCGGCCTGGCCTTCGTCTCGTGCTCGGCGCTCCTGCTCAGGAGGCGGAGCATCCTGCTCGTACTCCTTCCGTTATGCCCCCTCGTCAGGGCGGACCTCCTGCTGGCCGTGCTGCCGATCCATGCCTACATCTTCCACGGCAGGATCTTCGGGAGGCTGCGGACCGCGGCCAGCGCGGCCGCATCCATCCTGGCAGCAGCTTCAGCGGGATTGCTCCTCGGAGGCTACGGCTGGGGGGTCGTGTTCAACTACACGTTCGTCCATCCCTCCGATCATCCGGCCTCGATTTCAACATCCGTCGCCCTCCGGGACTACCTCGGAGTGATGAGGAACGCCCTGTCTGAAATACCCCTTTCCGAGACCTGGGTCTTCGGCTTCCTCGCGGTTCTCCTGGCCGGGATCCTCCTGCTCCGGGCGCGCAATGCCGCGGGGTCGGGATCAGCCCCCGCCCGGATCGCTCTCGGACGGGACGCCGGATTCATCATCCTCCTGTCAGGGGTGTATTTTTTGCTGCATTTCCTGATCTTCCCGGCGGCCTGGGTCCGCTTCTTCGCCGGCCAGATCACGACGGCGGTCTCGCTCTCGGCATTCCTCTGCCTGGACCGGAAGGACCGCGAAGGGGGAGGCGGGTCGTGCATCCTGTCGAAGTGACGTTCCGAGCATTGCCAGGGACCGTGGAGGAGTTCGAGCTCCTCGCCGGGCTCGTGTCCGACACCCCGCAGGGTGCGGCCGCACTCATGGTCCTTGCGCTAGAGGTCTTCGCCGTGGACGAGGAGTCGGGTTCCGAGATGCTCGGGCTGGCCGGGGGAGCACTCGAAGAGGGGCGGGGCGGACCCTCGGCCCGGGAGGTCGCTCTCGTGCGGACTCAGCTCAGGAAGCAGCCGTTCATACCCCGGACCTACTTCGAGGGCACCAACCCCGCTGACGGCTACGCTCTCCCGGAGCCGCCGTTCGTGCTGGGTTTCACATCGAACGATCACAGCGACCAGGGCGGGGGACGATACAAGGTCTTCGTCCGCTGCTCTGGTGCGGACAGCCCCCGTCCCGTCACCTGCATCAGGCGGGCGGACGGGACATGGGCGGTAGAAGAATGGAGCAGCCTTCTGCTCGGCGTGCGTGATCCCGGCTGATCCGGCGGAAACGTGCAGGGAGGATGTCTTGGGTTTCAGGGAGGTCGACTGGAGCGGTATGCAGGGAAGGCTCTTCCTCGGTGCGATGCCGGGCAGGTACGGCCCTCTGTCGGATGCGCTCGGGGAGATCGGGACCCGCGGTATAGACACGGTGGTATCGCTTGCTCCGAAGGCGGAGATCGAGGAGAAGTCGCCCGCTTACGCGGAGGTGTTGCGAAGCGGCTGCCGGGGCTTTTCGTTCGTGAGCCTGCCTGTGGAGGACTTCGGCGTCCCGGGAGACCGGGAGTCCTTTGCGGAGGGTGTCGAACTCGCTGCCTCCATGCTGACGGAGGGCCGCAGGCTCCTGGTCCACTGCGGTGCCGGAATAGGCCGCACCGGCACCTTCGCCTGCTGCCTCCTCATCGCGCTCGGTGCCACTGCATCAGAGTCCGCCGCAAAGGTCCGGGCAGCCGGTTCCGGCCCCGAGACCCCGGAGCAGGAATCCCTGGTAGGGTGGTTCGCGGGAGAACGTTCCGGCGGGAAGGCGCCGCAGGAGACCGACCGGTGAGTCGCCGCGGCCTTACCCCGCGGACTCCGCGATGCTATCTTCCATCTCCAGATTACGGAAGGGGGCCGCATGACTGAGATCCGCTGGACGGAGAGCCTGTCCACTGGAGTCGAAACGATCGACCTCCAGCACAGGGAATTGATCGACAGGATAAGGAGCCTTTCAGATGCCGTCCGGATGCGCCAGGGAACGACGCGGACGACAGCGACTCTGGAGTTCCTGTCCGAGTACGTGCACATGCATTTCTCCGCCGAGGAGAAGGCGATGTCGGACGCTTCGTTCCTCGAGCTGCCACTTCACATGCAGAGGCACGACGAGTTCAGGGGAACCCTGGCGAAACTCGAGGAGGACCTGCTCGAAGACGGATCCACCGACGGTTTCGCCGAATCGGTGAACACCTTCCTCTTCAACTGGCTCTCGGACCACATCATGACATGGGATCGCAGGCTGGGGGAGCACCTCCGCGCCTCCGACAAGGGTACATGCGGGAAGGATGCAGGATCATGAGCGATCGCGGTTCGTACAGATGCCACGCTTCGGTTGCCGCGCCCCTCTGGACGATGGGCTGGCTCTTCACGATCGGCTGGCTCCAGCTGGCGTTCTGGAAGGGGCTCCTCGCCCTGCTGATCTGGCCCTACTACATCGGTGAAGCCCTCAGCGCCCCGCGCAACGTCTGAACGTGAGCCGGGACCAGATGGAGCCGGGATCCCCCTTCGACGTCGTGTCCGTGAACATCTCCGAACGAAAGGGTACGGCCAAGAAGCCTGTCGCGAGGGCGGAGGCCGACCTCTTCGGAATCGTCGGTGACGCCCACAGGAACCTCCCCAACAAGTCTGCGAGCATCCTGGACCTTGAATCCATACTCGCCTTCGTCGCCGAGACGGGAATCGAGGCGGCACCGGGCGCTTTCGGCGAGAACATCACGACGAGGGGGCTGGACCTCGACCGCGTCTCGCCGGGGGACAGGCTCGAGATCGGAGACGTGCTCCTCGAGGTCATGGTCATCGGCAAGACCTGCCATGGCGATGGATGCGACATCTTCAGGCGCGTCGGGAAATGCATCATGCCCTCCCGCGGGGTGTTCTGCCGGATCCTCCGGGGTGGAACCATCCTCCCGGGCTCGTCGGGCTCCCTGCACCGCGCGGGAGCCGATGGATTCTGAACGCTCTCCTTGACGATCCCGCCGTGCAGCCCTATTTATCCCTGCCGAACGAGCGCGGTGGGCGATTAGCTCAGCTGGTTAGAGTACTTGCTTGACATGCAAGGGGTCACTGGTTCGAGTCCAGTATCGCCCACCACAGTTTTACAGCGGTTGTCTACCCGCGAGGGGTGGGGTGTGCGCGTATTTTTTCCTGACGGAAGCTGCAGGGACTTCCCCGACGGATCGACCGGGCTCGATGTCGCGAAGTCCATTTCACGGGGACTGGCCTCCCGGGCCGTAGCGGCACGCGTGAACGGCTCCGTCGCGGGCCTTTCCCAGCCTCTTCCTCCTGAAGCGTCGCTCGAGATCCTCGCATTCGACTCCCCCGAGGGCAGGGACGTTCTCCGCCACAGCGCATCGCACCTCATGGCCTCGGCCGTGCTCGAGCTCCATCCGGATGCCCGGTTCGGCGTGGGTCCCTCGATCGAGGATGGTTTCTACTACGACATGGACATCCCGGGATTCGCCGGCTCGTCCGAGCTTCCGGACATCGAAGCCGAGATGAGGAGGCAGGCATCACTCGACCTCCCCTTCGAGAGGATCGAAGCAGGCATCGACGAGGCCAGGAGGATGATGTCGGAACTCGGGCAGAGCTACAAGCTCGAACTCCTCGACGAAATCGAAGCCTCGGGAGAGGCCGTCACGCTCTACAGGTGCGGGAAGTTCCTGGATCTCTGCCGGGGACCGCACGTTCCCTCCACGTCGTTCCTGAGGCATTTCAAGCTCCAGTCGACGGCCGGCGCATACTGGCGGGGCGACGAGAAGCGTGAGATGCTCACCCGCATATACGGAACGGTCTTCGACTCCTCCAAGGCGCTGGCGGACCATCTCGCGCTCCTCGAGGAGGCGAAGAAGCGGGACCACAGGAAGCTGGGCCCCGAACTCGGCATCTTCACGACCGGGTGCGAAGGCGGTCCGGGACTCATCTACTGGCTCCCGAACGGCACCATCCTGCGCGAGGAGCTCGAGAACCTGTGGAAGGCCGCGCACAGGCGGAACGGCTACAACCTCGTCTCAACCCCTCATATCGCGCCCGCGGACCTCTGGGTTACATCGGGCCACTGCAGCTACTACCGGGACAACATGTATTTCATGCCCGTCGACGAAGCCGAGTACGTCCTGAAACCGATGAACTGCCCGGGGCACATACTCATCTTCAAGTCCGAGAAGAGATCCTACCGGGACCTGCCCTACCGCCTTGCGGAGCTGGGGACGGTCTACCGCTACGAGAAGAGCGGCGTGCTCCACGGCCTCATGAGGGTCAGGGGCTTCACCGTCGATGACGGACACATCTTCTGCACCCCGGATCAGATCGTCGAGGAGATCAGGAAGGTCGTGTCCTTCGCTCTCTACTTCCTGAAGATCTTCGATTTCGGCTACGCCATAGAGCTCTCCCTGTGCGACCCGGACAACATGGACCACTATGCCGGCAAGCCCGAGATGTGGGCGCAGGTCGAACCCGCACTGGCGCAGGCTCTCGACGGGATGGGGGAGAAATACCGTACAGTCCGCGGTGAAGCCGCGTTCTACGGCCCCAAGATCGACATCAAGCTCAGGGACGGCCTCGGGCGGTACTGGCAGGGACCTACCGTCCAGTTCGATTTCAACGTCCCCGAGAGGTTCGATCTCACCTATACTGGCACGGACGGCTCCGAGCACCGTGTCTACATGGTGCACAGGGCCCTCCTCGGTTCGATCGAGAGGTTCACGGGCAATCTGATAGAGCATTTCGCGGGGAATTTCCCGGGGTGGCTCGCACCGCTCCAGGTGGTTATCTTACCCATCACGGTCCAGCAGCACGGCAGGGCGGTTGAAATCGCCGAAATCCTGGGCGACAGGGGCTTCAGATGCTCCATCGACCGCCGTAACGAGACAATAGGCTACAGGATCCGCGCGGCGGAGAACCGCAAGGTTCCGTTGATGCTTGTGATCGGTGAGAAGGAAGCGGCTTCCGGCGGGGTGGCGGTAAGAGCCCACGGGCGCGGCGATCTCGGTTCACATACGCTGGAGGAAGCCGTCGGTTTGATAGAAGAAGCCTGCAGGCGGCCGGCTCTACCGGAGGGGGGAAGGTCCTTATCAGAGATACTATAAAGGTGAACGGCGAGATCCGATACCCAAGGGTCCGCCTTATCGATGCTGAAGGCAGGCATGCGGGAATAGTCGATCTGATGCAGGCTCTGGACATGGCGACCCAGGCGACTCTCGATCTCGTCGAAATCTCACCGGGAGCGGAACCTCCGGTCTGCCGCATCATGGACTACGGCAAGTACCGCTACGAGCTCAACCGCAAGGAGCGCGACGCCAGGAAGAAGCAGCAGAGCGGCGGGCTCAAGGAGATCAAGCTCAGACCCAATACCGATCAGCATGACTACGAGTTCAAGATGAAACACGCCAAGGAATTTCTTGAAGAGCGACACAAGGTGAAGGTGACAGTGGTGTTCCGTGGAAGGCAGCTCGTCTACAAGGACCAGGGTTTCGAGCTCCTGCAGAAGTTCGCGACGGATCTCGCCGAGGTGGCGACCGTGGAAAGAGAACCGTTGCTTGAGGGCAAGCAGGTAACACTGCTTCTGGCGCCGACGAGGAAATAGGAGAAAAGATGCCCAAGATGAAGACCCACAGGGGCGCGGCCCGGCGGATGAAGCGTACCGGCACCGGCCTGGTGAAGATCGTGCATTCCCACGGGAACCACATTTTCACGAAGAAATCAAGGAAGCGCAAGAGAAATCTCCGCAAGGGCGGACTGGCCTCCCCGGCCGACATGCGCAGACTCAAGCGGCTGCTGCCGCTCTAGACGGGAGTCGACGATGACGAGAGTGACGAGCGCTGTAACCAGGAAACAGCGTCACAAGAGCCGTCTCAACGCCGCAAAGGGTTATGTCGGCGGACGGCGAAAGCTCTATACGGTTGCCGCCGAAGCCGAGAAGCGTGCCCTTCTGTATCAGTACAGGGACAGGCGCAATCGCAAGCGTGACTTCAGGGCGCTCTGGATCATCAGGATCAATGCCGCCGCAAGGATGAACGGGATAACCTACAGCTCGCTCATCAACGGACTTGCCAAGGCTGGGATCGGATTGGACCGCAAGTCCTTGTCCGACATAGCCATCAAGGATCCTGCGGCATTCACCAAGATCGCAGAGACGGCTAAAGCGGCGCTCTAGGCCTGGATGACGGCGGGCAACGAGCTCGAGAGGTTGACTGAAGCCGTCGACAGGCTGATTGTAAGGCTGTACTCATTGAGGACGGAGAGAGACGGCCTGTCGGATCGGATACGGGAGCTGGAGGAGAGGCTGGAGTCCGTCGAAGGCGGAACTCCGGTGAGGGACGAAGGGTATAACATCCTGAGAATACACAGTGCCAGGCTCCTCCGCGAGAGGGAGGACTTGAGAAGCAGGCTAGCCGGAGTGCTCGAAAAACTGGAGAGCATGCAGCAATAGAGGTATGAAGTGAATGTCCGGCCAGACACCATCAGGGTGAGCATCTACGGTCGGGAGTATTCCATCAGGGGGGACGCCGATCCCGGTTACATAAGAGAAATAGCTCATTACCTCGACATGAAGATGCGCCAGATGACCGACAATACGACGGTTCCGTCGACAGCAAAGGTCGCCATACTGGCTGCTCTGAACATCACTGACGAGCTTTTCCAGAGGGATAGACAGATCAGGGAGACGGCCGACGATCAGCAGTCGGCCGTCACCGTTCTTGCGGACAGAATCGAGAAGGCACTGGCCGATTCGTCCACCCCCCACCCGTTTGCTGCCCCCTCCGAAGCATTCATCGCTGAGGAACTCCTGAAGATCGAGCTATCCGACAGAGCCTGACGCGTGAAGTCCACGGTCGATTGGTGCCCTGCTCCAAGCGCGGGGTGTCGGGGACTTCCATCGGGACGCCGGTCGGCCGTTTATATAGAGGTACCGCGCAATCACTACGGAGTCAGCGATGACCGGAACCACGATACTCATCGCAGCAGGCGCGGCGGTGGTCGCATTCCTGCTCGGCTTCCTGCTGCACAGATCCGTTGCGGCGAGGGAGCGCAGAGGCGCCATGAGCGAGTCGGAGAGGATCCTCTCCGAAGCCAGGCGCGAGGCCGAGACACTGAAGAAGGAATCCCTCCTCGAGGGGCGCGAGATCATCGCGAAGGAGCGCGCGCTCGAGGTAGACATGCAGCAGAAGCGTCGATCCGAGATCGACCGCAAGGAATCCGATCTCTCGCGGCGCTCCGAGTATGTCGACAGGACCAGGGAGAAGCTCGAGAGGCGGGAATCCGTCCTCGAGACCCGCGAAACCGGGCTCTCCGAGAAGGAACAGGCGCTTTCGGCCAAGCAGCAGCGAGTGACCAAGATCATGGAGGAGCAGAACCAGCTCCTCGAACAGATCGCCGGCCTGTCCCGGGACGAGGCCAGGAACCTCCTGCTGTCCAATCTCGAGGAGGAGGCCAGGCTCGAAGCGGGCAGGATCACCCGGAGGATACTCGAAGAGGCCGAGAGAACGGCTGACGACGAGGCCACGAGGGTCCTGACAATCGCAGTGCAGCGCTGCTCCGCGAATCATGTCGTAGAGAACTGCGTCTCGGTCGTCCAGCTGCCCGGCGAGGAGATGAAGGGCAGGATCATCGGCCGGGAGGGCAGGAACATCAGAGCCTTCGAGACAGCCACGGGAGTCGATGTGATAATCGACGACACTCCCGAGGCCATCGTCCTGTCCTGCTTCGATCCGGTCCGCAGGGAGGTCGCCCGCCAGTCCATGGAGAAGCTGATCTCCGACGGAAGGATCCATCCCGGGCGCATCGAGGCGGTAGTGGCGAAGATCGAGGCCGAGATGGAAAAGAACATGATGAAGCTCGGCGGGGATCTCTGCCTCGAAGCCGATGTCTCGGGCGTCCATCCCCAGATAATCAGATACCTGGGCCGCCTCCGGTACAGGACCAGCTATGGCCAGAACATGTTCCAGCACTCCCTCGAAGTCGCCCATGTCTGCGGCCTGCTTGCCGCCGAGTTGAAGCTGGACACCGCGATCGCCCGGAGGGTCGGCCTCTTCCACGATCTGGGAAAGGCCACCGACCAGGATATGGACGGATCGCACGCCCTCGTCGGGATGGAGCTCGCACGCAAGTACGAAGAGCCGCCCCTGATCTGCAACGCGATAGGCGCCCACCACGAGGAGATCGAACCCGAATCCCTGTATGCCGTCCTCGTGCAGGCGGCGGATGCCGTCAGCAGCGCCAGGCCCGGAGCGAGGCGCGAGAGCCTCGAGCTCTACGTCAAGCGTCTCCAGAAGCTCGAGACGATCGCCGACTCCTTCGACGGGGTCAGCAAGTCCTACGCCATCCAGGCCGGCAGGGAGCTCAGGATCGCCGTGAAGCCCGAATCGATAGACGACGCCGGCTCGGCGGACCTCGCGAGGCTGATCGCCAGACGCGTCGAATCCGAAGTCGAGTATCCGGGGCAGATCAAGGTCACGGTGATACGGGAGGTCAGGGCCACGGAGACGGCCCGCTGATGAAGCTGCTCATGCTCGGAGACGTCGTCGGCGCTCCGGGCAGGAGGTGCGCCGTCAGGTACATCAGGGAGAACCCCCACGATTTCGTCGTGGTGAACGGCGAGAATGCCTCGGGGGGGATCGGCATCACCCCCGGGGTCGCGGGCCAGCTCCTGGACTCGGGTGCAGGCGTGATAACCTCCGGTAACCACATATGGGCACACCGGGAGATCCATTCGTACCTGGACAGCTGCGAAGGCAGGCTGCTGAGACCAGCCAACTATCCTCCCGGGAACCCCGGCGTCGGAAGCGTGACCGTCAGGGCCGCGGGGGTGTCCATCCTGGTGATCAACCTCCAGGGAAGGGTTTTCATGCCCGAGTGCGACTGCCCCTTCAGGACGGCAGACCGCATCCTGGCCCAGAACAGCGCGGACATCACCATCGTGGACTTCCACGCCGAGGCGACCAGCGAGAAGATTGCCCTCGGCAGGTATCTGGACGGCAGGGTCACGGTGTTCGCCGGGACGCACACCCATGTGCAGACCGCCGACGCCTGCCTGCTCCCGGGCGGCACCGCGTACGTCTCGGATCTCGGGATGTGCGGCTCCACCGCGGGCGTGATCGGCGTGAGGCTCGAGGAGGTCCTCGAGCGCTTCCTCACGGGCAGGCCGTCGAGACTCTCGGTCTGCGAAGGGGAGGAACGCGTCAACGGGCTCTCGATAACGCTGGGCGACGATCTCGTGCCTCTCGCCCTGGAGGCGGTGAATGTCGGAGCCTGACTTCGCGCCCCTGCTCGAATCCCTTGCGGGAGCCGCCGACTGGATCGACCCGGTGCTCGGGTCGTTCCTGGAGGACTACCATGCGGCATCCATCCTGCCCTCCTCCGCAGCCCACTGTCTTTCGGGCGGTGGCAAGCGGATAAGACCATTCCTGGTCCGCTCGGCGTGCTCCGCGGTCGGCGGAGATGCCTGCAGGGCCGTCCATGCCGCCGCTGCGGTCGAGATGGTGCATACATACTCCCTCGTCCACGACGACCTGCCGGCGCTCGACGACGACGACACCCGCAGGGGGAGGCCCACCCTCCACACGATCCACGGCAGCCCCCAGGCCGTCCTGGCTGGAGATTTCCTCCTCAGCGGCGCCTTCACGGTCCTCCTCAGGAGTTCTCTGCCGCCTTCGACCCTCTGCCGCATGACCTCGAGGCTCGCATCGGCCGCAGGACCCTCGTTCCTCGTCGGTGGGCAGTTCATGGACATGAACCCCCCGGCAGAGGCGGACCCGGGCTGGGCTGGCAGGATGATCGGCGGCAAGACTGCAGCCATGATCAGGGTGTCGCTCGAGCTGGGCGCGCTCGCGGGCGGCTGCACCCCGGAGGCTTTCGACGGGATTTCCTCGGCGGGGGACAGGCTCGGGCTCCTTTTCCAGCTCACGGACGACCTGCTCGATGTGAGCGGCGATCCTTCGGAGATGGGCAAGGCGGTCCGGAAGGACGCCGACAGGGGGAAGGCCAACCTCGTCACCATGAACGGGCTCGAGCGGAGCCGCGAGACAGCCGCGAGGCTGGTGGAAGAACTCGATTCGAGCTTCGCCGGGCTCCCCGGGAGATGGGAGATGGTCAGGCTGCTCGTCGCCTACCTCCCGCGGAGGAGGAGCTGATGGGCCTGCTCGAGGGAATCCGGGGGCCTGCGGATGTCGCCGCGCTGGACATGGACCAGAGGATCCTGCTGGCGGCGGAGATACGGAAGCGGCTCGTCGAAGTCGTCTGCCGCAACGGAGGACACCTGGCCTCGAGCCTCGGGGTGGTGGAGCTGACCCTGGCGCTCCTTTCCGTGTACGAGCCCCCCCGGGACAAGATCGTATGGGACGTCGGCCACCAGAGCTATCCCTACAAGCTGCTGACGGGCCGTTCCGACAGATTCGATTCGATAAGGACCGAGGGCGGCCTCAGCGGCTTCCCGAAGAGGGACGAGAGCCCGTTCGACGCATTCGGCACCGGGCACAGCTCCACAGCGATAAGCGCCGCGCTCGGATTCGCCCTGGCCCGCGACATCTCAGGTTCCGGGGGAAGAGTGGTAGCCGTGGTGGGCGATGGAGCCATGTCTGGCGGAATGGCTCTCGAGGGTCTCAACAACCTGGGCCAGTCCAACACCGACATGACCCTGATCCTGAACGACAACGAGATGTCCATCTCGCCCAACGTCGGGGCGCTCTCCAGACACCTCGCCAAGCTGATCACCGATCCCACATACAACAGGGCGAGGGACGAGATCTGGAACCTGCTGGGGCGCTTCCCCAACGTGCGGGAGAGGGTGAGGCGGGCGGGACATCTCGCCGGCACCGCTCTGAAGAAGACGCTGGTCTCAGGGAAGACCATCTTCGACGATTTCGAAGTCAGGTACATCGGACCCATCCCCGGTCACGACCTGGCTGTGCTGACCGCCGTCATCGAGAGGGCGGCGAAGCTCAGAGGACCCGTACTGATCCATGTCGTGACCCGGAAGGGCAAGGGTTACGAACCCGCCGAGTGCGATTCGACACACTGGCACGGCATCTCGGGAGGCACCGGACAGGCGTCCGGCACGTCATTCACAGAGGCCTTCTCGGACGTGATGGTCCGGCTCGGCGACTCCGATCCGAGGATAGTCGCAGTAACTGCCGCAATGCGTGACGGGACCGGTCTTTCTGCATTCGCCGAGAGGTTCCCCGGGAGATTCTTCGACGTGGGGATCGCCGAGCAGCATGCAGTTACTTTCGCATGCGGCCTCGCCTTCGGAGGGCTGAAACCCGTCGTCGCCATCTACAGCACTTTCATGCAGCGTGCACTGGACCAGCTCATCCACGATGCCGCGCTCCAGCGGGCGCCCGTCGTCTTCGCGCTCGACCGCGCGGGATTCGTAGGAGAGGACGGACCCACCCACCACGGAGTCTTCGACCTATCCCTGATCCTGCCCGTTCCATCCGTGCGAGTGGCGAGCCCCAGGGACTGCCCGATGCTCGCCAGGCTGCTCGAGACTGCTGTCACATTCTCGGAATACCCGACCGTGATCAGATATCCGCGAGGCGCAGGACCTGCAGATCTTCCTGCTCCGCCGGACGAGGTGCTGCCCGGTTGCGGCCAGCTCCTGCGCGAAGGGTCGGACCTCGCGATAGTCGCCTGCGGCACGACGGCCGGGGCAGCCCTGCTGGCCGCCGGAGCACTCAGGGAAGAGGGCTTCGAGGTCGCCGTCTATGATCCCGTATGGCTCAAGCCCGCTCCCGAGGAGGAGATCAAGCTCCTGGCCAGGAGGTGCGGCCGGGTCCTGACGACGGAGGACGGGTCCGTCAGGGGCGGCTTCGGTGAATACCTCGCCTCGCTCCTCTCCTCTGAAGGGATCCGCGTCGCCTCCGTCGGGATACCCGACGCATTCCAGCCGCATGCGCCGAGGAGCAGGCTGCTCGCATCCGCCGGCCTCGACCCTGCGGGCATCGCTCGAGCCGCAAGGAGGATGCTCGCATGAAGCCCTCTGCCATTCTGCTCTATACCGAGAGCTGCCGCCCCCCGGAGGACGAGGTGCTCGAACAGTTCGAGAGGGCAGCCCACCGTGCGGGGCTCGACGTCGAAGTCGTCGGCGGATGGGAGGACGGGCTCTTCCCGGCCCCCTGCTGCGGCAGACCGGGTAGGAGTCGTCCTCGGCGGGGACGGGACCATACTCAGGGGTCTGGATCTCTTCATGGAGCACGGGATCCCCTCGTTCGGCATTAACATGGGCCACCTCGGATACCTCGCATCGGCCGAGCCCGACGAGATAGACACGGTCATGAACAGGCTCGCCGGGGGAGACTTCCTGGTCGACCTCCTCCCCGTCCTTACCGGACGGATGCCCGACGGCTCCGGGATCAGGGCGATCAACGACATCTGCCTCAACAGGGCGCTGTCGGGCGGCATGCTCCACCTCCTCATCCATTCCGGGGAGGAGCCCATCGCCAGGATAGCCGGAGACGGAGTCGTCGTCTCCACGCCCGTCGGCTCGACGGCGTACGCGCTCTCGGCCGGAGGTCCGATCCTCGATCCCGGCCTGCCTGCGATCCTCATGGTCCCGCTCTGCGCGCACCAGCTCGCGATAAGACCCATCGTCTTCCCGCCCGAGTCCGTGCTGACGGTCACGGCGAGCTGGGTCAGGGGCGACGGTCCGGTAGTGAGCGCGGACGGCAGACCGGTCATGGTCCTCGAACAGGGTGCGGCTGTCCGCATCGAGCTCTCCGGCGGCCACTGCCCGGTGATCAGATTCAGACCGGGGAACGGTTTCTACGAGAAGCTCGGCAGGAAGTTCGGATGGGGGGTCAGGGGCTGAGATGCTCTGCAGCCTCAGATTGAGGAACATCGCCACCATCAGCGACACTACGCTGGATCTGGACGAAGGTCTCAACGTCCTGACGGGCGAGACCGGCGCAGGCAAGTCGATCCTCGTCGACGGCCTCCTCCTCGCCCTGGGGGAGAGGGCCGACCATTCCATAGTCAGGCCGGGGGAGAGGCTCGCGACCGTCGAGGCCGTCTTCCTGGAAGGCGGCCGGGAGGTCCTGGTCCGCAGGGAGGTCTACTCCTCGGGCAGGAGCAGGATCCTTCTGGACGACGAGCTGACCGACCTCGAGACAGCCCGGGACAGGATGAGCGAACTCGTCGACCTGCACACGCAGCGCTCGACACCCGCCCTGCTCTCCAGGCGCACCCAGCAGGCCTTCCTGGACTCCCGCGCAGGCTGCCTCGAGCTGGCCGCAGCAGTCAGGACCCTCCACAGGAGGATCGGGCAGATAGATCAGAGGGCCGAAGCGATAACGCAAGCCCTGGGTGCCTCGGCATCCCGGAGGGAGATCCTGGAGTTCGAGGAGTCGGCGCTTCGCGAGCTGGCCCCATCGCGCGAGGAGTACCTGGGGCTGACCGAGCGCAGGCGCGCGCTGGAGAAGGGCATGCGGCTGGTCGAATCACTCTCGGCTCTCTCCGGACTGCTGTCCTCGGACGGGGGCGGCCTGCAGAAGGCTCTCCGCGACTGCAGGACGGACCTCGAGAAATCCGGAGGCCGTCAGGAGATAACCGATCTGCTGAAGGAGGCCGAGATAGCCCTGGAAGAGGCCGCAAGGCTCTGCGCATCCGAGCTCGGGCCGGAAGACGGCGCCTGGGACGTCCCGCGGATCGATGCCCGCCTGGACGAGTACGGCCGGCTTCTCGGGCGCTACGGCGGCGACATCGAACGCCTCCTCGCGAGGGTGGACGAAACCGGGGCGGAACTGGGAGCGGTCAGAGCCATGGAGGAGGAGCTCGGCGGGCTCGTCTCGGAAAGGCTTCGCGTTACGGAGGAACTGGCCGGGGGGTCGCTTGCGCTCAGCTCGGCGAGGGCATCCGCACGCCCCGCATTCGCGGACGGTGTGGCCGCGGAGCTGAAACTCCTCGGAATGGAGGGAGCTTCGTTCGACGTCGTCTTCGGGGAGCCTCCCCGCGATCGTTCCATCGAATACGACGGCAGGAGATACTGTTCGGACGGCGCTGAAGTCCCCGAGTTCGTGTTCAGCGCCAACCCCGGAATGCCGGCAGGTCCGCTCCAGTCTGTACCGAGCGGCGGCGAACTCTCCAGGCTGAGCCTTTCGATCAAGCTGGCCCAGAGCGTGACGGGCGGAGCGACCATGATCTTCGACGAGATCGACAGCGGGGTCGGGGGGACAGTCGCACACCTGCTGGCGGATTCCCTGGCAAGGGCCTCCGTCGGGAGGCAGCTCGTCGTGATCACCCACCTGCCACAGATCGCGGCGAGAGCCCGAAGGCACATGTCTGTGGTGAAGGAGGTCTCGGACGGCCTCGCAGTGACCCGTGTGGCGCACCGCCAGGGAGAGGACAGGGTGGCTGAGGTCGCCAGGATGCTCGGGGGAGGCAAGGCCGCCCTGGAGCACGCCCGGGCACTCCTCGAGGGAGCCGGAGCTTGAGCGGCAGGTTCCTTACCACGCCCAATCTGATAAGCCTTTCGCGCATTCCGCTCTCGCTCGCCGCATCGGCATTCCTGCTCGCCGACAGACTCGTTCCGACGGCGATCCTGGCACTTGCGGCCGTGATGACCGACTGGCTCGACGGATTCCTGGCGAGGAGGTCGGACAGCGTCTCCGAGTGGGGGAAGCTGCTCGATCCTGCCGCCGACAAGATCGGTTTCGCGGCGTTCGGCGCCGCGCTCGCCCTGTCCGGGAGGATTCCGCTCTGGTTCTTCCTGGCTGTCGCGGGGAGGGACGTCCTCATAGCCGCGGGCGGCCTTCTCGTCTCCGGCCGGTCGGCCCGCATCCCGTCCGCCAACATCTGGGGAAAGGCTTCAACTGTCATCCTGTCCGTCTACATGATCCGCCAGGCCTTCATTCCGGCCCGACCCGTCCTGCTGGGGCTCGACCCGCTCGGTCTCGCCGCGGTTGCGGGCCTCGCCGCAAGCACGGCCTCCTATGCCTTCAGGACGGCCGGGCGATGAAACTCAAGTCGATCAGGATCAGCGGTTTCAAGTCGTTTGCCGATCCCGTCGAGCTGCGCTTCCACGGAGGAGTCACCGGCGTGGTCGGACCCAACGGCTGCGGGAAGAGCAACATAGCCGACGCCCTCCGCTGGGTGCTGGGCAACCAGAATCCCCGCTCTCTCCGGGCGGAGCGGATGGAGGACGTGATCTTCGCCGGAAGCACTTCGCGAAGGCCCATGGGGATGGCGGAGGTCCTCATCACGATGGACAACTCCGACAGATCCATCCCGGTCGATTTCGAGGAGGTGTCCATCGCCCGCAGGCTTTTCAGATCCGGCGAGAGCGAATACCTCCTCAACGGATCCAGGTGCCGGCTGATGGACATCACCGACATGCTCGCGGACTGCGGCCTGGGCAGCAACGGCTACTGGATACTCGAGTCCGAGATGGTGAAGGCGATCCTCTCCAGCAGGACCGAGGAGCGCCGCTTCCTCTTCGACGAAGCGGCCGGGATCACGCGGTACAAAGTCCAGAGGCACAGGGCGCAGCTCAAGCTGGACGCGGCCTCGGGCGACCTCGAGCGACTCGACGACATTATCTCCGAAGTCAGGCGCAACGTGGAACTGCTCCGGAAGCAGGCCCAGCTCCTCGCAAGATACGAAAAGGCTCTTTCCAACCTGCACACGCTCGAGTCGGAAGCCGCCACCCGGGTAGCCCGGGGCATCAGGGCGGAACTCGAGGCCGCGCGAGCCGGGCTCTCGGTTCTTTCGAAGCGCGAGGAGGACTGCTCCGCCGCTTCTATGGCAGCGTCCGCGAAGCTCGCCCTGGCACGCAACACCCTGGAGCTCTCCCAGTCCGAGCTCGACCGCAGGCAGTCCGCGGTGTCCGCTCTCGAGAAGAGGCTCTCGGAGTCAGAATCCGTCGTCCTGATCGAACTGGAAAGGGCGAAAACCTCCAGGGCCCGGAGCGACGAGTTCCTCTCCAGGGCCGAGGACCTCGAAACCAGGGCAGCCGGGCTCTCCGAGAGGGCGGCCCTCTCCTCCGCGCGGATCGAGCTGCTCTCGAAAAGGCTGACCGAGACGGAAGCCCTCGCCGGCTCCACCATGGCTGCCGCAAAAAGGGCTTCGGAGCTTTACGAGGAGGCGAAGGCCGGGCGCGACTCCGGAAGATCGGCCGCACGTCTGGCCAGGACCGCTCTCGAAGACCTCAGGAAGAGGATCGACTCCGTCCTCAGGGAGAGGGAGAGGATAGCCCAGGAGAGGGCGGCGATGTCCGGCGAGTCCGGGAGGATAGTCGTCGAGCGTGACGCTCTCGGCACCAGGATAGCGGAGCTCGCGTCAGAATCCCTGTCCGTGGCCGGAGCTCTGGAGGAGGCTTTCGCCAGGCACTCGGGACTGGATTCGGCCACCGAGAAGGCGACCGCCTCGCTCGAGGAATGCCGGGCGGCCCTGGCCGGTCTCGAGGAGAGGGAGCGGGACACGGGCAGCCAGATCGGCGCGCTCGAGGCCGAGATATCGAAGGAAGCCTCGGGGACAGTCGCTTCGGCAATTAGGATGAGGGATGGCTACGAACTCGCGGCTGGAGCCTGCCTGGATGCCTTCCGGACGGCGAGGGCATCCGCCGTGCCGCCGATGGAAGGTCTGGACGACGGGAGATATGCCCTGGATCTGGGCGTCTGCACGGACGCACCGCCGTCCGGGACCGTCCGGCTGTCAGATTTCCTCGTCGAAGGGCCGATGGAGGCCCTGGCCGTCTTCTCGAGGGTCGCCGTCGCTCCTGACCGTACAACCGCGATGTCGCTCATCGGGACAGGACCCGCCTGGACCGTCGTGACTCCCGGAGGCGACCTGTTCAGGCCCGAGGGGCTCATCAGGCTCGGTTCGGGCGGAAGCGACCGCGGACCGCTCGAGAGGCGCGCTCTCCTCAAATCTCTCGAAAGGCGCCTCGAATCGGTCCGTGCGGAGGCCGGCGGGCTCGTCTCGAGACGGGACTCCCTCCAGGCGAACAGGTCGGAGCTGCTGGAGGAAGGCAGGAGGCTGGCAGCCGAGATCCTGGATCTCCAGAAACGGGCATCATCCTGCGATGCGGAATCGAAGTCGCTCCTGGAGAGGGATCGCGGGCTCGGAGCCAGGCTGGAAGGTATCACCAGGGCTCTTGCCGCGCTCACTGGAGACCAAACGTCCGGAGAACCGGATCCCGCCCTGGAGCTGTCAGGCCTCGAAGCGGCGGAGAAGGAGTCGTCCCGCCTCGCGGACGAGGCCGACACCCTCCTCCTCGAACGCTCGGAGACGCTGACGAAGGCCTCGGTCGAGAGGGACCGGGCCGCCCACGAGCACGACAAGACGAGCATCGAGCTCGCAGGTCTCCGCGAGGAGCTATCGCGCGACGAAAGCCTCTCCAGGCAGAACGCCCGGGAGGCGCTCGAACTCAGGGCAAGGGCCAGGGAATCCTCCGATGCGGCCGATGTTCACTCCGCCGCGTCGCAGGAAGCTGCGGGGGCGTCCGCCCTGCTGAGGACGGAGCTCGATTCGGCTTCCGCTGCCAGGCTCGAGTCCCTCTCGGCAAGATCGACGGCGATGGAACGGGTCGCAGCCCTCCAGAAGGAGGCCGATTCGTCGAGGGACGGACTGGAGACGGCGAGGACCGCGCGAGTCGAGTGTGCGGCGCTCACGGCATCCCTGGAGGAGAGACTGAGGCCGCTCGAGGAGAAGGCAGGAGTCGAGGACGTCGACAGGACAAGATTCTCCGGGATGTCCGACGAGGATCTCGGCCGCGAGATAGTGAGGATCTCGGGCGAGAAGGAGAAGCTGGGACCCGTGAACATGCTCGCCCGCGACGAGTTCGGCGAGGCTTCGAAGCGCCTGACGTTCCTCGAGTCCCAGAAGGCGGATCTCCAGGAGGCGCGTGAATCCATCGCGCTGGCGATAGGTGAGATCAACAGGACGGCCGCGGAGAGGTTCGACGGGACCTTCGAGAAGGTCCGTTCCAACTTCGCGATGATCTTCCAGAAGTTCTTCGAGGGTGGCGAGGCTCAGCTCGAGGCACTCCCCGGCGAGGATCCCCTCGAGGGTGGCGTCTCGATACTGGCCCGCCCCCGCGGGAAGACCCTCGAGAGCATCTCGGCCCTGTCCGGGGGAGAGAAGGCCATGACGGCGGTTGCTCTCCTGTTCGCGCTCTATCTCGTCAAGCCCGCCCCATTCTGCGTTCTCGACGAACTGGACGCCCCCCTGGACGATGCGAACGTAGACCGCTTCATCGACATGCTGGACGGGTTCTCGAAGGAGACCCAGTTCATAGTGGTCACGCACAACAGGAGGACGATGGAGTCCGCCGACAGGCTGTACGGGGTGACGATGGCGGGCAACGGGGTATCCGCCCTGGCATCGGTGAGCCTCGAGGAGGCGAAGACCGAATGAGCTTCCTGGGCGGGAGTCCTGCGGGGAGGTTCTCGATAGGGGATGCCCTCTCGGGGCTCTTCGGGAGGAGGAGAGCCGATCCGGAGACCGTCGCCCTGGCGGAGGAGATACTGCTGTCCAGCGACCTGGGTCCGGAGATCACCGGCCGTCTGATCGAGCGCGCGTCGAAGGAGGGATGGTTCGGCGATCCGGAGTGGAGGACCAAAATGAGGTCTGCCCTCATGGAGAACTTCCCCGGAGCCCCTCCCGCGGCCAGGGTCGAAGTCCCTCCCCGCGTCACGCTCGTGGTCGGGACCAACGGCTCGGGGAAGACGACGACGATCGCGAGGATTGCATCCCTGATGTCAGCGCGGGGCATGAAGGTCCTCATGGCATGCGCGGACACCTTCAGGGCCGCCGCGGGCGAACAGATCGCCGCCTGGGGCGGCAGGCTCGGGATCGAAGTCTTCGTCAGACCGCAGGGGGCCGATCCCGGTTCCGTGGCATACGATTCGATCAGGCGGGGGGTCGCGGGCGGCTTCGACGAGGTGCTGATAGATACGGCGGGAAGGCTTTCGACCAGGCTGGACCTCATGGCCGAGCTCGGGAAGGTCCATCGGGTCTGCTCCAAGGCTCTGCCCGGGTCACCCCACTCGACTCTCCTGGTTCTCGACGCGTCCATCGGGCAGAGCGCGCTTCCCCAGGCCAGGCAGTTCGCCTCGGCACTCCCGGTGTCGGGGCTGGTGTTGACGAAGCTGGATGGAACAGCCCGGGGCGGTTCGATCGCGGCCGTCGCGGGAGAGCTCTGCATCCCCATCGAGTACGTCGGAACGGGCGAGTCGTGCGGCGACCTCCAGCCCTTCTCCGCCGTGAGCTTCCTCGATTCGCTCCTCGGAGGGCGGCACGATGGATAGCAGGCTGACAGTCGAAGGAGTCCGGAAGAGCTACGGCAGGACGGTCGCCCTCGATGGTCTCTCGCTCGAGGTCCCGGCTGGAGAGGTCTTCGGGCTTCTCGGTCCCAACGGCGCCGGAAAGACGACCACGCTCAAGATCGTCTCCGGCCTCGTCATCCCCGACGGGGGCTCGGTGTTCATCTCGGGTGTCGACGCCCTCGAGGAGCCCGACAGGGCCCGCGAACTCTCCGCCTTCGTACCCGACCAGCCCCTGCTGTACCCCAAGCTCACCGGGAGGGAGTTCCTGAGGTTCATAGCAAGAGCCAGGCGCATCCCGGACGTCGAGGCCGAGGAGAGGATACGGTTCAACGAGAAGCTGTTCGACATGCAGGGCTGGCTGGACATGAGGGCGGAGTCCTATTCGCACGGCATGACTCAGCGGGTGGCCCTGTCCGCGGCATTCCTGCCCAAGCCCGATCTCTACGTGATCGACGAGCCGCTCGTCGGTCTGGACCCTGCATCAGCCGGCACCTTCAACAGGATGTGCAGAGCGGCGGCCGGGTCCGGTTCGGCCGTGGTCCTCTCTACACACACCCTCTCGATCGCCAGGCGGACCTGCGACAGGATAGGGATAATCAACCAGGGCCGGCTGGTCGCCCAGGCCAGGACAGGCGAGATCGGCGAGAACGAACTGGAGGATCTATTCTTCGAGCTGACGGGCACCGCCCCGATCGAGGCCTCCGGTTACTTCTGAGCCTGACGGGGGCTTGTCACCGCGTCACTTCATCGTCTCCAGCCCGTGAACATGTAGGACAGGTCGGTCCCCTCGAATCCCAGCGAGACGACGCCGATCGACACGGCGAAGGCGCTGTCGCCCAGGGCCCAGACGCTCTCTATGCCGTAGCCGCATGAATAGCTCCGCTCCGGTGCGAGCTCCTCGTCCCTGATCAGGATCCGCTCGACGCCGGCTGCGTTGTCCCTGGCGACAACCGTCAGGAGCACGGGGACGAGATTCCAGGATGCCTCCATCTCGGAGTTCTCCACAGCCGTCTGCTCGACTCTCATGGTCCAGTCGCCGAGAGCGTACCCCGGAGCGAGAACCGCCGAGTGGAACCGGACGGAGTCGCCTGCCACGCCCAGATCGGTCGGGGGATGGTGGATGCAGAGGACTCCGGTGCTCCAGCCGTCAGGAGAGAGGCTCTCCAGGACGGTCCGGGCCTGCGAGCGGCAGATGCCTCGCGCGGTCGAGAGATCGTCCGACTCGTCCTCGAGGACCACCTCCCACCGCCAGGCCACCGTCCCCCCGTCCGTCTCCTGGACGACTGTCTCGCTGAAGGGGAACCCGCTGCCGTCCTGCACGCCGTACTGCTCCCAGGCGAAGTATGCCGCATCGCTCGAAAAACCGACGAACTCGACCGTGCTCGCGAAGTTGGCCGACGATGCCCCGGCCAGGAGCAGAGCGGGGCAGAGGACCCGGCCGATGATACTCACTGTTCCTCCTGCACATCCTCCCGTGCCCGGGATGCGTCCTGGCGCGCCATGTCCGGCGCATCCTGCTCCTCCGCCCGCAGGGAAGCTCACAGCCAGCCCTTCCTGCGGAACCACAGCCCCATGCCGACGCCGATGGCCAGCATCGCAACGAGCACGGCAGGATATGCCCATGCCCTGCCCAGTTCGGGCATGTGCTCGAAGTTCATGCCGTAGATGCCGGCTATGAAGGTGAGCGGCATGAAGATGGTCGCGATGATGGTCAGGACCTTCATCACCTCGTTCATCCGGTTGCTGGTGCTCGACAGGTACGTGTCGAGCATGGAGGACAGCATCTCGCGGAGCGTCTCTGAAGTCTCGATCACCTGTATGGAGTGGTCGTAGAGATCTCTCATGTAGGGTCCGGTGGAATCGTTGAAGGCGGAATCCCCGGTGTGGATCAGGTTCCCCATCAGTTCACGCATGGGCCAGACCGAGCGCCTGAACAGGAGCATCTCGTTGCGGAGGCCGTGGATCCTCTCCAGGAGGTTTCTCCCGTCGCCCTCGACCACATCCGCCTCCAGCTCCTCTATCCTGTCCGCCATATGCTCGAGTGTCGCGAAATACCCGTCGACCACGGCGTCCATAAGGGCGTAGAACAGGTAGTCGGGGCCGAAACGGCGGAGCCTGGAGCCCTGTCTCTTCATCCTCTCCACGACCGAATCGAAGAGGGGCGTGTCGCCCTCCTCGAGGGAGATGAGGGTTCCAGGCTGCAGGATCAGGGCCAGATGGCTGTGCACTGTCGTGTCCCCGGCGCCCGGGTAGATGGACTGCATCGTTACGAACACGCTTCGGTCCTCGCTCTCCGACTTGGGCCGGTCGTGGCTGTTGACCGCGTCCTCCAGCTGGAGGGGGTGTATGCCGAAGGTTTCTCCGATCCGGTTGATGGCCTCCAGATCGGAGAATCCTCTTATCCTGACCCATCTCAGCGGCCATGCCTCGTCCGCCTTGACCAGGCTCCCCTCATCCATCCTCTCGTCTATCTCGAACGCCATCTCGTTCCAGCGGAGAAGGGAGATCCTGGTCGGCCCGGGGGCATGCTCCGAGCTGCTCACGAGGGTTCCAGGAGACAATCCCTGCTTCCCGCCGAATCCCTTGAAGGATCTTGTCATCTACAACCTCCGGTCGTTTGTCCGCACGATCCCGCCAATGTATGCTCCCGCATGCACCATGGTGTAACCCTTCTGTCCGGCACCGCGTCTCTGCTGCTGTAGAACAGAAAGGAGAGCCGTATGAACTCGCTGATCGACTTCGCGATCCCGATAGTAGCCATCGTCCTCAGCATCGGTGGTCCCCTCGCCATAGCCGTGCTGGCCATACAGGCATCGCACAAGAAGGATATGGCACTTCAGGAGCTCGTGGCAAATGCCGCCTCGGCGGGCAGGACCCCCGCGGAGATCCGCGAGATAGTCGAGACGCTCAATCCGAGGTCCTCGAAAGGTCGTGCCGGCTCGCTGAAGATAGGGATCATCCTCGTCGCGGCAGCCCTGGCGATGGGTTTCGTGGCGATAGTGCTCGACAGGACTTCGCTGCTCGCTCCTGCGGCCTTCTCGCTCTTCATCGGTGCCGCCTTCCTCGTCATCTGGCGCATCGTCGACAGGACGGGCGGGGAGAAGTGAATGATCCCGGTGCGATCGCGCTTGTCGTCGATCGCGCGAAGGCCGGCGAGAGAAAGGCCTTCGACGAGCTGGTGTCGGATTACGCAGGGTTCGTGCACGCCCTCGCCAGGAGGACTGTCGGAGATCCCGAGGAGGCGCGCGACATCGCCCAGGAGGTCTTCGTGAAGGCGTGGCTCAACCTGGGTCTGCTCAGGGAGAGCTGGAAGTTCCCCTCCTGGCTCGCCTCGATAACACGGAGGGCCTCCATCGACCACCTCCGCCGGAGGCCTTCCGAACAGGTCCTCGAAGGGGAGGCGATCGAGGAGCACGGAGCCGAGGACAAGCCTGTCTCAACCGGGAGCACTCTCCTCGAGTCCGCCATGGCCAGGTTGTCGGAGAGAGACAGGTCTCTGCTCACGCTCGTCTACTACGGCGAGCTTTCCCACTCCGAGGCCGGAGCTCTGCTGGGCATCCCGGAGCAGAACGTGAGAGTCTACCTGCTGAGGGCCCGGAGGCGCCTCAGGGAAATCCTCGAAGGGAGGGAGAATGAGCTCATGCAGCAGGTCTGCTGAAGCCGTCGAGTACCTGCTGGGACTGATGGATCCGGCTCTTGCCGAGTCATTCCTCCGCCATGTCGAGGGATGTCCCGCCTGCGCCGCCGCACTCGAGTCGGAGAGGATGATCGAAGCCGGCCTGTCATGCTCCTATGATGTCCCCGAAGGTCTCCTGGAGAGGATCGGCTCCTCCATCGACCTCCTCGAGAGACCGCCCAGGCGATGGTTCGCGCTCAAACTGGTGGGGATCGCGGGAGTCTCGTCCGCAGTGCTCTACACCCTCTGGAACGTGACCATCTCCTCGGGCCGCGGGCTCCTGGCGGAGGACGCCTTCCAGCAGTTCACCCAGTCGGCGGCCAGGGTCCTCGACTCGGGCACGTTCACCCTCCTCGGCCTTGCCTTCGGGATCTGCCTGACCCTGGCGACGATCCTCGCACTGGCCTCCCGGTACGGCCGCTGAGCCGGTTGCTCCCGGGCATCGAGCCGCGCTAGAATCACCTCCTGGAACCCCGTGCCGCCCGGCGCGGGGCAGGGAGGAGACCCATGGACCGGAGAACCCTCGCGGAGACGTTCGAACGCCTCCTCAAGCTGGAGACGGGACCCGTCGCGGTGCACCTCTACGAGAACAGAGAGGATCTGCCCCGGAAACCCCTGCCCTTCGAAGTGAACATCTGCCAGCTCATATCCATGGCCAGGCACCAGGGCCGACCGGCCGCGGGCATACCCGGCCGCATGGTCTGCTCCATCGGAGCGGCGTGCACCGGGCTGGTCGAGACTCCCGCAGCATTCACGGACGGAACCGCGGCCGTGGGACGGTATGTCGCTGACGCGGCGGCAGGGGTCGAGTTCTTCCGGAACACCTACAAGCTGGGGGACTCGGGCGCGAAGTACGGCGCCATAATGCTCTCGCCCCTTGCAGGATGCGAGATCGAGCGCCCGCCGGATGCGGTCGTCTTCTACTGCAATCCGGCCCAGGTGATGAGGTTCGTCCACTCCGTCCTGTACCGGACCGGGGAAAGGGTGGCTGCCGACACGGTCGCCGAAGCCGCCGTCTGCTCGGCGATCGGTTTCGTGGTCGGCACGGGCAGGCCCGTCATCGGTTTCCCCTGCGCCGGGGACAGGAGGTTCGGAGGAACCCAGAACCACGAACTCGTGTTCGCCTGTCCTTTCGACCTCCTGGAGGGCATGGCCGGAGCCCTGACCGAACTCTCGAGGTCCGGACCCCTCTATCCCGTCCCGCCCAACGTTATGTGGACTCCGCAGATGCCGCTCGCCTACACAATCGAAACGGGGGGGAAGGAGTGCTAGAAGCATCGCAGCTCTTCGAACTCGCGATCGAGATGGAACGTGCCGGTTCGAGACTCTACAGGTCGCTCGCAGAGAAGTACGGTGAGGATAAGGAGCTCAAGGACATGTTCACCTTCCTGGCCACCGAGGAGGAGGAGCACGAGGTGCGGCTGGCCGAGATCAAGAGCCGTATCGCCGATACTACGATCCCGGGGTACGAGACCTTCAGACCCCCGCGGCTCCAGGCCTTCAGGAGCATCTTCTCGCCCTCGCGGCTGGCCGACGAGCGGGCGAGGATCTCCGACCTCGCGTCGGCGGTCGATTTCGCCGTGCGGAGGGAGATGGACAGCGTGTTCCTGTACCATGAGATCTCCGATGTCGTCCCGGAAGGGGACAGGCATCATCTCGCGGTACTCCTGGCGGACGAGCGCGAGCACTTCCGCAGGCTCACGACCCTGCGTGCGGGAATGGGGTTCTAGGAGCCGCTCCGGGCGAGCGCCGACGTGATCTCACCCACGTACATCCTGTGGAAGTCGCCCGTGGGGTACAGTTCCAGCGGCGCAGCATCCAGGAATCCATCCCGGAGGATGTCCTGCGAGTAGATCGTCCGTGCGGCCAGCACCAGTTCGGCCTGCCTGAAGGAGACGCATCCGGGAGCCGGTTCGAACGGCAGGAGACCTGTGGCGGCCGCCTTGTCCACGTTTCTCCCGCTGTGGCTCCCGCAGAACTCGAGGGCAGCCCTCTGCTCCTCTCCGAAGAATGACACGGTGAACAGGTTCGCCTCGTCCATGAAACGTCTGGTGTGCCTCTGCGGCCTCACGAAGACGAAGCAGACATCCCGGTTCCAGAGGTGCCCCAGCCCGCCCCAGCTTGCGGTCATCGTGTTCCAACCGCCCGGTCCGCCTGCGGTCACGAGCATCCATTCCCGGGATATCCGATCGAAGGTGTCGAAGACCAGATCACCTTTCGAGACCGGGTGAAAGCCTGCCTCAGCTGCGTTCTCCATCCGGATGCCCCCCCTTCAGGGTTTCTATGCGGTGGATGTATGAATCGATGTCGAATCTCGCCCGCAGGCTGGCCGTCGTCATGGACCTGACCGAACCGTAGACAGGTCTCGGAGGCCAGGGACGATCGTGCAGCCCGAAGCACCAGCCGACTCCCGCGAAACTGTTCGGATCCCTCCCGTCCAGCGCATATCTGTTGTTCAGGTCGAGCGCCGTGTGGAACGCCTCCTCCGGCGACTCCATCCACGAGAGGATCTTCTTGCCCCAGTACATCCTCATGTAGCCGTGCATCCTGCCGGCCTCCACCAGCTCGGTCTGGGCGGCGTTCCAGGCCGGATCGTGGGTGCGCGCCCCTTCCAGTTCGCCCGCCGTGTAGACGTACTCCCTGGGATCTTCCGAGTGCTGTTCGAGGGTGTCGCGCGCCCATCCGGGGACTGCCTGCCAGGAGTCGGGCGCGGAGGTGTACTCGCAGAAGTTCACGGCGAGTTCACGCCTCACCAGCAGCTGCTCCATAAAGTCGCCCGCACCGGGTCCGCCCGCCTCCCTGATCCTGCCCGCGACCTCCAGAGGCGATATCTGGCCGAAGTGCAGATAGGGCGACAGGCCGGAGACGCAGTCCGCGGCCGGATCGTTCGCCTTTCCCGGATAGGAGTCGAGACCGTCCTCGATGAAGGCGGCAAGGGTCTCTCCTGCCGCCCTCGCACCAGCCTTCGGAAGACCTGTCGACCCGGCCGTGAGGTCGAGCCCGAGGCTCGAAGCGGCATCGAGAGGCGACAGGCTTTCGAAGTCGGGTGAGAAGCCCTCGTATAGAACCTTTCCGGGGGCGGGCGGGTCCATGTAGCCCTCCGCCATGGAATCGAGCCTCCTCCTCAGCACGGCCGCAGACCACGCGCGCTTCGGATAGAGGTCCGAGGGAGGGACCAGCGTATCGGTCTCCACTATGAAGAACGGGCACGGGCTCGCTATCGCCGCATCGATCCGCCATCGCTTCTGCACGGGGGAGTGCCCGCCGTCGGTCACTGCGAACGCGGCGCCTCTGCAGGTTTCGAGGAAGAGGGCGACAGGATCCCCCATGCGGAGGACCAGGCCGATCCCCCTCGATGCGAGGTCACGGGCCGTCCCGGCCAGACCATCGAGCATGAATCCGAAATGCCTCTTTCCGGCATCCGGATAGCCCTTGTCCAGGCAGAACAGCACGAAGAAGGGCAGGCTGTGAGTTTCGGCCCGGGACACGGCGAATTCGAGGGCATGATTGCAGGAGGCTCGCTGTGCCTGCTGCATCCAATAGAAGGCATGACCTCCCCGGACGGGGGAGCGTCCTTCCGAAACGAGCCTCACCCTCCCTCCGGCCGTCAATCCTCCCGCCTGCCTCCGGCGGAGTCCTCCAGGCTCGACAGCGCCGAGGGGAAGGGATCGAAGAACAGCTGGTCATCCAGGTAGGCGTTCTCGAATCGTGCCGTCCAGGCTCGCAGCATCGACCGGCATGCGCTCATCGTGGTGCGCCCCGATCCGAAGTCCTCCAGGCTGTCGAGGAAGAGCGCCTTCTCGGATGGCTTGAGGAGCTTCTTGAAGTGGCCGAAGGCGTGCATCAGGGCGTCGACGCACGGCCCCGTGCGCATGGGTCTGGCCAGCGCCCTCACGAGGCCGGCACGGTACACGGGCAGGACTTCCCCCGGCGTGCCCCCGCCGGCCACCAGGCGCCCGAGGCGTCTGCCCTCCTCGCGGTGTGCGGCCGAGAGGAGCAGCTTGGCAGAGGCGTGGAACGAGACGACGGGGCCCAGCGATCGTGCGGAGCCGCACTCGGAACACACATCCCTCAGCCGTGCGAGCGTGAATACGGTAGTGAGGAAGTGCTCTCTCAGAGCAAGGTTCCTGAGACGCCCCTCGTGTATGACCGGCCTGCCTCCCATGGCGTCGATCACGGCGGCTCCGAAGAGGCCTGGACCCTTGCGGAGCGAGGCGTGGCTGTCAGCGCCGGCGTAGACCCGGACATCGGATATGCCGCAGGATGGAGAACGGAACTTGAGGACGGCCCCCTCCAGGTCGGAGAACCCGCCCGTCCGCTGATCGCAGAAGGCTTCCATCTCCCCGGTCAGGTCGCGCCCCGTGGCGGGTTGTACAAGCCTTGCGGCGCCCGAACCGTCCGACACGAGGCGGATGGGCTTCCTCGGCACTCCGAGCCCTATCTCGACCTCCGGGCACACCGTGCTGATCTCCGCGAACCCCTCGAGCTTCCTGACGAAGGGATCGCTTATCATCGCTCCATCGTATCTGCAGTGGTCGTGCTCGATGCACCTGCTTATCAGGATGCGCGGGACGGCATGGGGTCTCATGGCATCTGCTCCAATCCCCTGGAATCCGCTTCCCGTTTCCGGATGCCGGATACCGCTCCCGGCTATATCTCTATGTCTATGGAGCCCGCCCAGGCGTGGTAGCCCGTGAAAGTGTCATCCTCGTCGTTCCCGTAGGCCATGACGGTGTGGCAGGGTTCTCCTGGCACCAGGACACGGTCGGACGAGCCTCCGCCGGCCAGCGGCATCCTGAAGGAGATGGTGGTCCTCCCGCCCTCCTCGCTGCCGGAGACGACAGTCAGATCATCGGTCCCGTCGAGGGAGGCGTCGGACGCGTGAGTCGTGAATCCAGTCCCGAAGTCGTCCCTGAGAGAAACCGTCTCGCCTTCCACCCAGCCTATCGCAATCTGGGCGTTCTTCATGGCCCCCTCGGAGTGGAACCCGACCGCTATCCAGCCCGTGGTGGGGGCTGACATCGTCACGAGGACCTCCTCGCCCTCGACGGCCCACGAGAGCTCGAACCCCTCCTCCTGGACGAAGTCCGATTCGGCGGGAGGGACCGGGGTCTGGGTGGCTCCCGGTGCGGCGTCGGCTCCCCCGCTGGAACGGCAGGATGTCGACAGGGCGATCAGCAGGATGATCACAATGCAGCGAAACATGGCATTCCCTCCGCTCGGGCTTTGAGTCGACCGACCACAGTGTTAAAATAGCTGTTCGCCGGGTTGTCCGCATCATGCACGGCGGGACGGCGGAGACACATCCTCATCGAACCGGAGGAAGCATGGAACTCAGCACAAGGCCTCTCACCGGGATGAGGCAGCTCTACCCGGCCGAGATGGCCGTCGAATCCTATATCACGGGCAGGATACGCGAAGCCGCGGCATCCTACGGTTTCGAGGAGTACGACGGTCCGACCATCGAGCCGGTCGAGCTGTTCCTCGCCAAGTCAGGCAGCGAGCTGGTGACGGAGCAGAGCTATCTCTTCGAGGACAGGGGAGGCAGGAGGGTCGTGCTCAGGCCGGAGATGACCCCGAGCCTCGCGAGGATGCTTGCTTCGGCAGACGAGATCCCGAGTCCGGTGCGATGGATGTCGTTCCCCATCTGCTTCCGCTACGAGCGCCCCCAGCGCGGCAGGGTGCGCGAATTCAGGCAGTTCAACCTGGACATCCTCGGCGATACCGGGATGATGGGCGATCTGGAAGTGATCCAGGTGCTCGACAGGATCATGAGGAATCTCCGCGCGCCGGAAGGCACCTACCAGATCGGATACTCCTGCAGGGAACTCGCTTCCGGTGTACTCGACCTCCTTGGGATCGCTGAAGGGGAGAGGCAGAAGGCTCTCTCCGCCATGGACAGGATCGGCAAGATGCCCGGACCCGACTGGCTGACATATGCCTCCGGGCTCCTCGGCGACCCCGGGAAGGCTTCGATGCTCGAGAAGTTCGCGTCGGTGGGATCCCTCGCCGACCCCTGGCTCCGCGACATCGCGGGGGGGCTCGGCAGCTACGCCAGGATGCTCGAGTTCGAACGGCTGCTCGCGGCAGCGGGGATGTCCTCCGCGGTCTTCGATGCTTCCATCGTGCGGGGGCTCGACTACTACACCGGAACCGTCTTCGAGCTGACCGACACGGGCGGCGCCAATCGCAGGGCGATCTGCGGCGGGGGCAGGTACGACAACCTTGTCGGCCTCTTCGGAGGAAGACCCCTGTCGGGAGTCGGTTTCGGGCTGGGGATACTCACTCTGAAGCTCTTCCTCGAGACATACGGGCTGCTCCCGGAGGATCCCCGGGCCGGGTCCAGGCCCGAGGTCTTCGTCGCAGTCTACTCCCAGGCGGAGACCGCGACGGCTCTGGGCTGGGCCGAAGCCCTCAGGTCCGGAGGTTTCGTGACGGTCATGGAGATAGAGGGGAGAAGCCTGTCCAAGCAGTTCAGGAGCGCCGGCCGGAACGGAGTCCGTTTCGTCGTGGTGGCGGGCCCCGAGGAAGTCGCCACCGGGATGGCCATGGTCAGGGACATGGCGTCCGGCATCGAGAGGAAGGTTCCCGCCGGTTCCCTCGCGCTAGAGCTCGCAGCCGCCCGGGGCTCCGGCTAGCGGATGCATACGCGCCTGGCGCAGGGAGTTCTGCCCGCCACCCTCGTGGTGGCATTCTCTGCACTCTCGGGCGCTCTCTACGAGTTTCCCCCCGATCCGGCGGGCCTGGGCGTCGCCCTCGCCTCGGCGCTTCTCTACTTCCAGATCATGAACAGCCCGGCGGGGAGGAGTCTCGGATTCCGACTCGCCGCTTCCGCGGCAGCTCTCTGTGCGGCGTCCGCGCTTGCGCTCGCGGACGAGGTCATCCCTTCGAGCGCCGCCACCGGCCTCTCGATAACTGCATCCGTTGTCTTCCTCGTCTTCGCGAGGTCCCTCTCGATGATCGACAGCCCCAGGCTGGCGAGGACCCTGAGCGTGATACTCGTCTCGGTCCTGCTCCTGGATGGGATACTCCTCTCCTCCTTCCCGGCCTGGAGCAACCGGACGGGATCCGCACCGGGCGTCCTCGACGGACTGGGGTTCGACCCGGTGGCGGTCTCGGCCTACCTGCTGGCCTTCATCTGCGGATTCAGGTCGGGATGGATCAACCACCTCGGGACGAGAGGCAGATGGGCGGTGCTGGGAGTCTCGGTGCCCGTCTCGATCCTCTCGACCGTAGCAGCGTCCGCCGGCCCCGGTGAAGGACCCTCGTCCGCCGTCGCGGGGTTCGCCCTGCTGATGCTCGTCACCGGGACGGTCATGCTGGACGCCTCCTCCCTCGCCATTCTCGTCTCCCTCCCGTCCTCGGGCGCGCTGGAGAGGACGCGGAGGGACCTGTCGGCCGTGCAGGAGATCGGAGACCTCATACTCTCCGGGGCAGGGGGCGATCTAGTGTGCGAGCGCGCCGCAGCGCTGGTGCGCCGCCTCAGGGGCGTCGACGCCGCCTGGATTGAGCTCCTGGATGCTTCCGGCTCCTCCAGCATAGTGCAGGTGAGCGGGACCGACCTGATCGAGGCCGGGCTCCCCGGATGCGGGATCGGAGGCTGGATAAGGGAGGAGGATCCCGCAGCCGCCGGAGGGCCGAAGATACTCAGCGGCCTCCCGCCGGGTTCGCCGTTGTCCAGGCTCTCGTCCGCAGGACTCGGGATAAGATCGCTGATACATGCGCCCATCAGGGCGGGCGGCGTCGACCTCGGCAGCCTCGTCGCCGTTTCCGGCAGCCCCTTCGCCTTCGTCGAACAGTCGACGGTGCTCCTCGATTCCTTCGCCGGGCTCGTCGGAGTCGCCCTCCTCAACTCCAGGCTGCTCTCCGAGAACATCGAGAAGGCCCGGTACCAGGAGGAGATGGAGATCGCGAGGTCGATCCAGGAGGGTCTGCTCGAGGTCTCGCTGCCTTCGATGCCTCCCTTCCGCGCCGCGGCCTACAGCAGGCCATCGATGGAGGTCGGAGGTGACTGCTACGACATCTCCGAGCTGCCGGGCGGGGGGATAGGCATCTTCATGGCGGACGTGGCAGGCAAGGGGGCTGGTGCGGCGATACTGATGTCCGCGGTCCATGCGGCGACCGTGACCCTCCTGCGCGAGGGATACGGACCGGACCGGACTGCCGCCGCCGTCAACCACCTCCTCTGCAGGATCTCGCCGGACGACCGCTTCGTTACCTTCTTCTGCGCCGTCCTGGACCGGGTCGCGGGGTCCTTCAGCTACTGCAACGCAGGGCACGATCCACCCCTGCTGGTGAGGCGGGGAGCATCCGGGGAGGCGGTGGAGCTCTCGACCGGAGGGCTCGTCCTGGGTGTGACCGAGGCTGCCTCGTACGAGTCGGCCTGCATCGGAATGGAGGCAGGCGACACCCTTGTCCTCTACACCGACGGACTGACGGACCGGATCGGCAGGTTCGAGGAGGACGCCAGGGGCTGGATGGCCGGGCTCGTCCGGGACCATTGCGGGGCTGCTCCCGAGAGGCTCCTGGAGAGGCTGGTCACCGGTTCGGAGACATCGGAGCCCGACGGTCCGGATGACGACGTGACTGTTCTCGTCATCTCGAAGGCATGCTGATGTCACGGGGCTTTCATCCGGCCGCCGTCTTTTGTAGAATCTTCTTCAACAGTGGAGAATCGGAGGTCTGACATGGTCGGCGGGATATTCAAGTGCGAGAAGTGCGGCAACATCGTCGAGATGCTGCATCACGGGGGCGGTACGCTGGTATGCTGCGGGGAGCCCATGAAGCTCATGCCGGAACAGACCGCAGATTCCTCTCTCGAGAAGCACGTTCCCATAATAGAGCGTGTCGAGGGGGGCTATTCGGTCAGGGTCGGGAGTGTCCCGCACCCGATGCTCGAGAACCATTTCATCGAGTGGATCGAGCTCTCTGCGGACGGGAGGAAGTGCAGGCGCTTCCTCGCTCCAGGCGAGACGCCCTCGGCGTTCTTCCCCGGGCCGGTCTGCGCGGAGACATCCGCGAGGGAGTACTGCAACATCCACAATCTCTGGAAGGGTGAGAAATGATAGCCAAGATCGTACAGGACGACTTCAACAAGCAGATAAACGAAGAGATCTTCTCCTCCTATCTGTATCTGTCCATGTCGGCATGGTTCGAATCCGTGAACCTGCCCGGGTTCGCGAAGTGGATGAAGGTCCAGAGCCATGAGGAGAACATCCATGCGATGAAGTTCTTCTCCCACATCATCGAGAGGGGCGGAAAAGTCGCCCTCGCTGCGATCTCCAAGCCTGCAGCGGTGTGGAAGAGCCCCCTCGAGGCCTTCGAGGCCGCGCTGGCTCACGAGAAGCACATAACGGCGAGGATCAACGGCCTCATGGATCTTGCGATCGCCGAGAAGGACCATGCTTCCGCAAGCTTCCTGAAGTGGTTCGTTGACGAGCAGGTGGAGGAGGAAGCCAACGCCGAGGCGATCGTACAGAAGCTCCGGCTGGCCAAGGATGCTGCAGGTGCCCTCTTCATGATCGACAGGGAGCTTTCCGCAAGAGGCTGAGAAAGCTTTCCGCAACTGCACGGGTCCGGCCCGACCGGCCGGACCCGCTTGCTGGGGAGTCTATGCCACCTGCAAGGGACTTCGAGGAGTTCTCCGCCACCAGGGAGCGCCAGAACAGGCTGCTGCTCGAGCATGCCGACAGGACGGTCAAGAGGATCATCAGCGCCGACTCCGCGGCCTATTCCGACGGCGCCCTCGATGCCCGGACGAAGGAGATCGCCGCCCTTGCAGCCTCTCTGGCGCTGCGGTGCGATGACTGCGTCGCGTATCATCTCGGCAGGTGCATGGATCTCGGTGTCGGGACGGAGGGCGTGATGGAGGCCATGGGCATAGCCTGCCTCGTCGGTGGGACCATCACCATCCCGCATCTGCGCAGGGCAGTCGAGATGTGGGACGGCATGGCGGAGCGGGCGGATGCGGCAAGGTCCAGGCCGGGCCCGGCCCCGACCGCCCCGGACGAGTCCCCCGGACGGCTCCAGTCGGTCTGCGACCTCCTCCGGGAAGCCGTTCCCCACTTCGACTGGGTCGGATTCTACCTGGTAGACCCTCTCGAAGACGGGGTCCTCAGGCTAGGGCCGTTCTCCGGGAAACCAACCGAGCACGTCAGGATACCCTTCGGTCGGGGCGTGTGCGGGCAGGCGGCCTCGACAGGCATGACCATATCGGTGGACGATGTCGCTGCGGAGGCCAACTACCTCTCCTGCAGCCCTGCGGTCAGATCCGAGATCGTCGTCCCGGTGTTCCACCAGGGCAGGCTCGTGGGAGAGCTGGACGTGGATTCGGACACTCCCTCCGCCTTCTCTCCGGAGGACAGGACTTTCCTCGAGCAGATAGCTTCAGTGTGTTCGGCCGCGGTCATGCTGGCTGCCTCGGCTGCGCAGGGGGTATGAGATGAAGAGCGTATATGAAGCGGTCCGGATAGCTGATGACTTCTACTGGGTCGGCGCCGTGGACTGGGGTCTCAGGGACTTCCACGGCTACTCTACGCACCGCGGGACTACGTACAACAGCTTTTTGTACACACCCCCCTCCGGCAGGAACGTGGTCTTCGACGCCGTGAAGAAGCCCTTCATGGACGTGATGCTGGAGAGGATCTCCTCGGTCGTGGACATCTCCTCGATCGATACGGTGGTGTCCAACCATTCCGAGATGGACCATTCCGGAGGGCTCCGGGACCTCTGCTCGGCGGTCAGCCCCCGGAGGGTGCTCGCCTCCGCCATGGGCGTGAAGAACCTCTCGATGCAGCTGGAGGGTCTCCCGGCCCTGACGACGGTGGCGGACGGCGAAGCCTTCGACATCGGCGGGGAGGACATCGTCTTCATCGAGACCCGGATGCTGCACTGGCCCGACAGCATGTTCAGCTACCTGCCCGCTCGGAAGATCCTGGTCAGCCAGGATGCCTTCGGAATGCATCTGGCCACTTCGGAACTCTTCGCTCACAAGGTCGCTTCGGAACTCCTCAGGGAGGAGGGCGGCAGGTACTTCGCCAACATCCTGCTTCCCTATTCGGCGCTCGTGACGAAGCTCCTGGCGAGGGTCTCCTCTCTCGGCCTGGCGATCGATGTCATAGCTCCCGATCACGGGCCGGTATGGATCGAGGGCCGCGATCCCGGTCCCTCGTTCATCCTCGACCTCTATCGCGGCTGGGCGGAACAGAAGCCCTCCCGCAAGGCGGTGGTGGCCTTCGATACGATGTGGGGCTCCACCGAGGCCATGGCATGGGCTATAACCGAAGGGCTCCGCGAGGGTGGAGCGCTCACCGCTGTCCTGCCCCTGCACGGCAGCCACAGGAGCGATGTCGCCGCCGAGATCCTCGACGCAGGAGCGCTTGTCCTCGGGTCGCCCACGATAAACGGCAACATCTTCCCGACTGTCGCCGATCTGGTGGCCTACCTGAGGGGATTGAAGAGGCAGAACCTGGTGGGAGCGGCCTTCGGCTCCCACGGATGGAGCGGCGAGGGGGTCAGGCAGCTCTCCGGGGCGATGGGCGAGATGAAGATAGACCTCGTCCATCCGGGGCTCTCGGTGCAGTTCAGACCTGACGGCGAAGCTCTTTCGGAGTGCAGGTCCCTGGGTCTTTTGATCGCATCGAGGCTGCCGCGCGGGGAAGGCTGATCACGGGTTCCTCTGTCCGGTCCGCCGTGCCTCGTGCAACCAGGCTGGAATCGGCCGGGCTCGTGACGATAGGTGCCGCCCTTGCCGCCGGCATGGCGTTCGACGCCTTCCTGCCGGCCGCCGCGGCGGCCGCAGCCGCGCTGATCCTCGTGATGGTCGCCGGGTCATCCTTCAGGACGCTCCTCGCCGCTCTGGCCGTCCAGATACTCCTGACGGCAGGCCAGCTCGAATCGATAAAGGCCGCCCTGGGAATCCCCGTGTTCAATCCTGACGAACTGCTCCTCCTGTGGTGCGGATTCCTCTACATGGTGGCCCTGGCTGACGGCAGGGCATCCATGGCTCGCGCAGGCACCCCGGGTGCGCTCATACTCGTCTTCACGCTGCTGTCCCTGGTCTCCGCAGCCAGGGGGATGACGGCGGGCTACCCCGCCGACGGGGTCCTCTCCCTGACCAAGACGAACCTGGGCTATCTTTGCTACTTCCCGGCGCTGTGGCTGTTCGGTGACGAACGCCGCATCGATCCTCTCTGGAAGCTGCTCCTGGCAAGCGCCCTGGTCGCGGGTGCTTTCTTCTTCTTCAAGGGTCTCACAGGCTATGGCGAGGGAGTCCAGTACCTCTATTCGAGCGGGTTGAGGATCGGATCGCGGCAGGCCAACGTGTTCGCCGTCGTTCTTCTCATGCTTCTGGCCAAGTCGTGGCTGAGCCCCGGGAGACCCCCGGCCGCGCTGACGCTGTCTGCAGCCGTGTTGATGGCCGTCTGCCTGGTGATCTCCTCGACGCGTGCGCTCTGGGGAGGCGTGGTCATCGCCGCCGCGCTGGCATGGATCCTGGGTCTCTTCCGGAGGGGAGGAGTTCCCGGCGGGATTGGCAGGCACGTCCGGCTCCTGACGCTCGCCGCGGTTGCAGCGATCGTCGCAGTAGCCGCCGTCTCATCGCTGGGCATCATCTCGACTTCGCAGATGGCGAGCAGGATAGAGAGCGGAGGTTCCAGCACCATCCCCATAGACATCGGCCTGCTCTCGAGGCTCATCTCGTGGGCCACCATCCTCGACGCCGGGCCTGCCGATCTGCTGTTCGGAAGGGGGACCGGCGCGGAGATCACCTACTTCAAGCCGGAGTTCGGAGAGATATGGACGATGTCCTTCGTCGACGGCTCCTTCTGGCAGGTTCTCCTCAACTCGGGGCTGGCCGGGGTGGTCTCCCTCGGGCTCCTCTACGGCACCTCCACGGTCGCCGCAGCCAGGCTGTTCCTGCGGACGGAGGACCTGGAGCGCGCATCCAGGGCGCTCGGCGTGTTCTGTTCGCTGATCCTGCTTCTGGTGGCCTCGATGATGGGCTCCCTGCTGACCAACTACAACTACACGGCGCTCTGGGCCGTGCTGATGGCGCTCCTGCAGGCGGAGAGGAACCGCGAGGCCGGTTCCCTTCGGGCGGACCCCGCCTCCGGCGGTGTTGTCTCGGCCGCGGATTCATCCTTATAGTGACCGATCCAAAGAAACGGATCCCTGTTCAAGAAACCCCCACTGGAGGCCCGGATTGAAGATCCTCGTCATCAACAGCGGAAGCTCCTCGATCAAGTTCCGCCTCGTCGAGAGCGCCACGGGACAGACACTCGCAGGCGGGCTGCTGGAGCGCATCGGCCTGGCCGAGGGCAGGATGGAGTATCGCCGCGGGCAGGAAGAGAAGATCAGGACCGAACTCCCCATCCCCAGCCATCAGGTCGGGCTCTCCCTGGTCCTGTCGAGCCTGACCCATGCAACCGACGGGGCGCTCGGATCCCTTTCGGAGATCGACGCGGTCGGCCACCGTGTGGTCCACGGAGGCGAGCTGTTCACCCAGCCCGTCCTCATAAACCCGGAAGTCATCAGCGAGATCGAGGACAACAGCTTCATGGCGCCCCTCCACAACCCGGCGAACCTGCTCGGTATCCGCGCCGCCATCGACATGCTGCCGGGCGTTCCGAACGTGGCCGTCTTCGACACCTCGTTCCACCAGACCATGCCTCCCGTCGCATATGTCTATCCGCTGACCTGGGACCTGTACAAGGAAAAGGGCTTCCGCAGGTACGGATTCCACGGGACCAGCCACCAGTACGTGTCCGAGAGGACCGCGACCATCCTCGGCAGACCGCTCGCCGACCTGAACATCATCGTCTGCCACCTGGGCAACGGCAGCAGCATCACTGCGGTGAGGGGCGGCAGGAGCATCGACACGAGCCTCGGCTTCGGCACGATGTGCGGCGTGATGATGGGCACGAGGTCCGGAGACGTGGACCCGGCGATACTGCTCGAACTCATGGAGAGCCACGGCATGACGGCGGCCCAGGTCAAGGATCTCGTCTACAAGAAGAGCGGACTGCAGGGCATTTCAGGCGTGTCCAGCGACATGAGGGACGTCGAGGTGGCGGCCGAGGCTGGCGACGAGAGGGCAAAGCTTGCCCTGGACCTGTTCGCGGACAAGGTCCGGAAGTACATAGGCGGCTATGCCGTCACGCTCGGCTCCGTGGACGCGATCACCTTCACGGCTGGAATCGGCGAGAACGGCTGGGAGATGCGCGAGATGGTCTGCAGGGGCCTGGAGGCCCTGGGTGCGGAACTCGACATCGAGATCAACAGGTTCAGGGGGCAGGAGAAGGTCGTCTCCACTCCCGGCAGCCGCGTGAAGCTGCTCGTGGTCCCGACAAACGAGGAACTGATGATCGCGAAGGAGACCGAGAGGATCCTCGGGCTCAGCAGCTAGACGAATCGCGGCCGGGAGGGGAGTGCTGCTTCCGCCTCTCCCTGGCCTTCTCGGCCGTGATCTCCTCCACGAGATGCCTGCTGTGAGACGAGGAGTCCGCCAGGGACGCCATCACAGTCAGCAGCAGGCCTATCACCACGAGGAAGAGCCCAGTGATGGCCACTCCCTTGAAAGGGGTGACCAATCCGATCGAGAGCCAGCGCAGGAACACGAAGGCTTCGCCGGCAAGCCCCGCGGCGATCATGAACAGGCCCGGAAGGCCGTAGAACTTCCATGGCATGTGGTCATGCGATGCCGAATAGATGGCCCCGGCCGACAGCAGCGCGTATCTGGCCAGGTTCCCCGATATCCTCGAGCGGCCGTGCTCCCTGCTGCCTCTGACCGGCAGGGCGACTTCGGCTATCGACATGCCCTTCCAGGCCAGATCGATGAGCGTTTCCTGAGTGTATGTGAACCGGCTGAAGGAGCTCAGCCTCTCCAGCGCCTGGGGTCCGTACGCCCTGAAGCCGCACGTGGCGTCGTGCACCCCTGCGCCGGTAAGGGAGTTCACTATCGATGCGATGCACCTGTTGCCCGCCCGCCTGATCCAGGGGGCGTCGCTGGGGGAGGCGCCCGGCATGAACCGGCTGCAGGTGGCCATGTCCGCCCGGCCCTCCAGCAGCGGTTCGATAAGGCGCGGGATCCCGGCCGGGTCGAACTGCCCGTCGCCATCGACTGTCACGAGGATGTCGTAGCCATTCTCCCTGGCGCATGCAAGCGCCGTCCTGAATGCAGCTCCCAGACCCCGGTTGCCCGTGTGCCTGGATACTGCGGCGCCCGCCGCCAGAGCCGTCCGCGCCGTCGAGTCGGATGAACCGTCGTCGATCACGAGGACGTCGACGGCCGAGACTCCACGGATGCTCCCGGGGACTCCCGAGACCACCCCTCCTATCGTCTTCTCCTCGTTCAGGGCGGGAATGGCGACAAGGACACGCATGACTCACCCTCCGCGCAGGTCCGTTTCCATGAGCTGAAGATCGCGGTCCCCGGGTGCACAGGCAAGCCCGCAGCGCTTGCGATGCAGTCCGGGAGTCGTTCTGTTAGGCGCATGGAAGGGTTCGCACTCTCTCTCGCGGGGTTCGCGTCGCTGGCGGGTGCGCTGGCATGCGCGGGAAGGCTGATCCTTACAGACCGGCCCTGGCCGGAGCGAGTCGCGATGGGTGCGCTGGTCCTGTATCTCGCGGTCTCCCTGGCGGGATGGGCGTCCCTGCTCGCCGGCCCCGTCCTGTGGGGCATCCTCGTGGTACCTGTCGCTGCGGGCATCCTCCTTTCGAAGAAGACACCCATCCGGTTCAGGCCACCCGTGATCCTGATCGTGACAGCCGTCATCCTCCTGCCTCTGGCCGCGATGCCCCAGACCGCCCGGGACGCGATGAACCATCACATGTACCTGCCGCGCCTCTGG
This sequence comes from Candidatus Fermentibacterota bacterium, assembly GCA_963718745.1. Classification (GTDB taxonomy): domain Bacteria; phylum Fermentibacterota; class Fermentibacteria; order Fermentibacterales; family Fermentibacteraceae; genus Fermentibacter. The sequence goes on from OY970370.1 coordinate 2,445,073, forward strand.
CTGGAGTCAGGATCCATCCACAGACCGGGCTGGTGCCCCTTCTTCTTCTATCCCTACCTGGTCGAGTCGCTCTATGCACTCGTCGGAGGAACATTCGGATTCAGGGCGGCAGGAGTCGTCAGCCTGACAGGGTTCCTGGCGGCCGTCGCTGCAGCCTGGCATGCCGCCTCTCCCGCCGGGAGGAGGGCGTCCCTGATGTCCGCCCTTGTGGTGCTCAGCATCCCGGAGGCGCTGAGGAACGCCACCTGGGCGTATTCTGACTCCTTCCTGCTCCTATTCTCGATCCTGGCTGCAGGCGAACTGGCCAGGAAGGATGGGAGCCCCCTGCTGACCGCCCTGTGGGCCGCGGCGGCGGGGGCATGCAAATACAACGGTCTGCCGGTCATGGCATTCGTCCTGCTCGCGCTGGCATGGAAGCTCAGGAGACAGGTCCCGAAACTCGCGGTTCCCCTCGCGGCAGCGATCCTGCTCTCGGCAACCTGGGCGCTGCCCAACGCACTGGAGACGGGGAACCCGTTCCATCCCCTCCTGGGGAGTCTCTTCGGCAATGCCGAGGTGCTCGACGCCCGGACCTCGGAACTGCTCGGGGCATCTTCAGACTACATGGCCTCCGTCTCGTCCCCGGGTGACCTGCTGGCCCTCCCGCTCCGGATGTCGGTACAGGGCAGGTGGGACGACCCCAGGCTCTACGACGGAGCCTCCGGCCCTCTGATCCTCATGGGGGTCCTTCTCTTCCTCCTGCTGGGAAGGAACCGTACGTCGATCCTGCCCGCCCTGGCCGTCCTCCTGATGACCGTCTTCTTCAGCGGTGCCGCGGTGAGGGTGAGATACCTCTTCGGGGCCTTCGGGATGCTCGCGATCCCGGCCGGGGCAGGACTGGACAGGGCTCTATCAGTGGGCCGTCCCGGTCGCGTCGCGGTATGGGCCGCCATTGCGATATGCCTCTTCTGGAGCGGATCCTGGCTCGCAAGGCTGTACGCCGCCGAGAGGCCGTGGGAGGCCGCCGATCCGTCCTTCCTCGAGAAGAGATTGCCCTACATGTCCTTCTACAGTGAAGTTGACAGCGTACTTGAACCGGGCGACACGACCCTGTTCGTGAACATGGGCAACAGGGCCTTCTACTACCCCGGATACGCCGTATTCAACAGCCGCAGGTTCCCTCTGGACATCCTGCAGCCGCTCTGGGCGGGAACCGATTCCGACGGGCTGGCATCGCTGCTCCGTGCGCGGGGGATATCCCACCTGGCGGTGGACATGGACATTGCAGACATCAATATCACGGGGGAGCTCACGGACGAGGAGTTCGCCGAATGGAGAGAGTTCGCAGCGCTGCGGATGGAACCGGTCGTCTCCCTGGGGCCCTATGTGCTCTTCAGGTTGAAGGAATGACTGTTGAACGCCTCCATGACCCTGCGGAGGAGTTCGCTCTCGTCGGAGATGTTCCTGAGATCGACCGGGATGGAGCTGAGGGCGTCGATGTACGCCCTTATAACGGCCGCCTTGGTGATCCGCTGGCGCCTGTGGTGACGGTCCCTGTTCTGGGAGATCGCCCTCACTATGCGGGTGAGGACCTCCTCCTGATCCTGCCTGACCGGTACCGTCAGCCTTACGCTGGCGGAGTCACCCTCCTCGAAATCCATTATGCTGGAAACAATTCCGGGTTTGGTTCTTGCAGTCATCTCGACCTCCGACGCAAACATAAAGGGCGGTCTGCCCCCGTCAAGGGATATATGAAGTTTCGGAGTTATGAATTTGGGTATTGACGACTTTGGACATCTCTGTTAAACTTCGATAGGTGCAGGAGGGCACTGTGATTCCTCCCCCGGCACGATGTCGGGGTCTGGATTCAAGCTGAACGGTTGGAGGCACAGATGGGCTTCGGCGGTTCTATCAAGTCGGCCGTAGGCCTGGATATCGGCAGCCATTCTGTGAAAGTGGTCGAGCTGATAAGGTCTGGAAAGACCTTGAAGCTGGCCAGGTTCGCCATCCAGGAACTGGCTCCCGGTACAGTGGCCGACGGTGAGATCGTCAACAGGGAACTGGTGAACACCGGGATAAGGGATGCCCTCAGGAATGCAGGCATCAAACCCAAGCTGGTCTTCTCGGCCGTCTCCGGCAGGAGCGTCATCGTCCGGCGCATCCCGATGGAGAAGATGTCCGAGGAGAACGCCCGTCAGGCCATCCGCTGGGAAGCGGAGCAGCATATCCCGTTCCGGATCGACGAGGTCAGCATCGACTTCAAGATCATCAACCCGGAACTCGCTCCGGGGCAGATGGAGGTCCTGCTGGTCGCCGCGAAGAAGGAAGCCGTCGATCTCCATCGCGGGCTCCTGCAGTCGTCGGGCGTCAGGCCCGCGGCGATCGAGCTCGAGCAGTTCGCCCTCCAGAGGGCGTACGAGTACAACTACAAACCCGGCCCGGACGAGTGCATCACGATCCTCAACATCGGCGCCGAGGTCACCAACATGGTTGTCGTCAAGGGCGGGCTGCCCAGCTTCAACCGCGACCTGTCGATCGGTGGGAACCGGTTCATCGAAGCCCTCCAGAGATCGATGGGGCTCGACTACGAGACGGCCGAATCCGTCCTGAAGGGAGAGCTCCCCGAGGGAGCCTCGCAGGACGAGGTCAAATCCGCCGTCGGTTATGTGATCGAGGAGCTCTCCACAAGCGTCCGCCGTTCGTTCATATCCTTCCAGGCCTCGGGCGAGAGCACGAGGATAGACAGGATGTACATAAGCGGCGGCTGCTCCCTCGTTCCGGGTCTCGCCTCGACCCTGAGCGAGCAGCATGGACTGCCGGTGGAGGCCCTGGAGACATTCCGCAACGTGACTGCCGACTCCTCGGTGATCTCTGATTCGGACAGGCCGGTGATGAGTGCCCTCCTAGCCGTCAGCATCGGGCTTGCCCTCAGGGCGTTCGAACCCGGCAGGGTCGATGTGAATGTCATGGAGGAGGCGGAGGCGAAGAGGAAGAAGGCTCCCGCCGCCGGCGGCAGTGCGGCCGCGGCCTCCTCACCCGCCGCTGCCATCCTCTCCTATCTGCCGATACTGCTGATCGTGGGCGGGGTGATCGCGATGGGCATCCACTATGCCGGGCTGAAGAAGCAGCAGACCGAGCTGGAAGGCCAGATCACCGAGATAAATGGAGAGATCGCCCAGATGGAGACCCAGGTGAGCCAGCAGACAGAGGCCAACACCCTGCTGGCCGATCTCGAGGCAAGGCGCGCGGCGATCCAGAGCCTGTCACTCGACCAGCGCTATGCGGTCTATGTCATGGAGTACCTGTGCAGGGCCCTGTACCCGCAGCAGACGACGCTGGCCGAGGAGGCCGACAAGGGCATCTACCTGACCGCTATGGTGGTCTCGGGAGAGAGCCTCCATCTGACCGGGATCGCCAGGACCTGGGGCGATGTAGTGGCCTTCCAGCGCCGTCTCGTCGAGCAGATGCCGGACGGCCAGACTCCTCTGTTCCAGCTTGCCGAATACGGCCAGACATACACTTTGACGCCCGCAACCGATCCGACCGGCATGACCGGCGGGGAGCTGAGATACCAGTTCGATCTGGAAGTCAGTGTCAACAGGGGCTCCCTGATGCCCCTTGTCGGCAACTACTCCGGGATCTGATGGGGGGATCATGAACAGGATCGTGGTACTATCGATGACTGCAGCGCTCGCCGTCCTGTCGGGTTGCGATCCCTTCGGGGCAGACGAGACCAGTGTCTACGTCACAGGGATGATCTACGAGGATCTCGGACATACCACCCCTGCGGAGGGGGTCACCGTGGTCGCCCACGGTGACTCGGTGAACACCTTCGACAAGAGCGACCTCACAGGCTCCGACGGCAGGTTCTTCATCGAGATGCCCCTCTACCCGACCCCGGGCGAGGAGGGCATAGGCTACACGCTGCCCGGCTTCGGCCTGTTCGGGATGACCGCCCACCAGGGGCTCTTCACCTACGTGTACGCCGACCTCGAACAGCAGCCCTTCGTCATCGAGACCGGCGATACTCTCGTCGTCTGGGACATCGACCTCGAGTCCTTCGGTTCGGGCGGCGAGTGATGGCTCCGGCAACGCCTGGAGGAGGTTCGAAGTGGCACTAGACCTTCGTGATCCAAAGCTCCTGCGCTTCTTCCTCGGGCTTCTCCTTCTCGCTGCACTGGTCTACGTGTACTTCAACTTCATAGCGAAGGGGTCGACCGAATCCATCACGTCGCTCGAGGATCAGCTCAGGATGAAGCAGATGGAGCTCAACCAGCTCCGTGCCCAGACCTCCGAGGACATGGCGGTCATGGCACAGCAGATCGAGATGTACGAACAGGAGCTGGAGAACCTGGACAGGTTCCTGCCCAGGCAGTACAGCCAGGACGAGGTCCTCGAGCTCCTGACCACAAAGGCTGCCAGCAGCGGCATACAGATAGTGAACCTCAACCCCCTCCCTCCAGCTCTGGAGGGCCAGTATGCAGTCTACAGCTGGCAGATAAGGCTGACCGGAAGGTACCACAGGCTGGGCGTCTTCTTCGATCAGCTGACCCAGGAAACGATGATGACGGCGATAACGGATCTAAACATCCAGCAGCTGAAGGCGGCGGAGGGGAAGTTCGACAACATCGAGGCTTCCTTCGTCTTCTCCGCCTACACTCAGCCCTAGGGGGTGAAGGACGTGAAGTTCCCCGTGTCATTCTTCGTCCTGATCATCCTCCTGGCCGTGATCTCCTCAGGCTGCGGACCCGGACCGGATTCGACCGGTGCGAACGTTGCCGTCGACGGTCAGGCGGAGATCGCAGACAGCCCCGCCCCCGTGGGCTGGCTGGAAGTCGCCATCCCGGGAGGACCGCCCTCGGTCATGGCCGTCGATGACGGCGGGATATGGGCCGCATTCCCGGGCGGCGGAGTGCTCAGGTGCTCGATGGCCGACGGCCGCTGGAGCAGTTACGATCTGGGTCCCGTTGCCGCATCGCCTGTAGAGGCGGTCGTCTCTTCGGGAACTCTGATCCTGCTCAGCGACTCGGCCCTGATAGCCTTCGACGGGAACGAGGCGACCGTGACGGCGCTTCCGGAGGGATTCGACCCCTCCGACGTCGCTCTCGGCGACGCCGGACCCGTGCTGCTCTCGGATGAAGGAAGCATAGCCCTGTCGACCGCGGAGGGCTGGGACCTGCGCTCGCCGGTCACTCCCGCCGCAGGTTCGGAAGCTCTCTCCTGGCTGGCTCCTGACTGGGTGTACTCCGCCGGGGACCGCCTGATGAGATACGATCCCTCAGCGGACCTCTGGCAGGAGGAAACACTCCCGTCGGCAGGTCCGGTCCTTGCTGCGGACGGGAATCTCTTCGCCGCTTCCGGAGGCGTCGTCCTCAGGCGGACGGGTCCGGGGCAGTGGGAGGAGGTCCTCAGAGGCAGGCTCTGCGGTGACTATGCCGTTTCCGGCCAGAGGATCATCGATCCTTCCGACCCTTCCGAGGTCGTTGCGGACGCTCTTCCCATCGAGCCTCTGCGCCTGCTGAGGGGTTCCGCGGAGGGACAGGTCTGGGCCGTGGACGAGATGGGCCTCATGGTCTGCGCGGAGATGGGCTCCCTGGAGACCAGGCTCTCCGGGTACGACATGGAACGGATCGAGTGCACGCTCGCCGGACAGACCGGAGCGGCGGCAGGCGGATCGGCCGGAGTCTCGCCGGTCCTGACGGCAGCCAGCGGAGCTTTCCGCATCTATGAATCCGTGTCCAGCCGCCCTGATCCGTTCACGGAGTTCCCCGCAAGGCGGAGGGATCTCAGGAGACCTCTCGGGGACATTGCGATCGAAGAGCTCAGGCTGGTCGGGATCACGCTCGATCCCGCCGGCGGAGACCAGGCGATGGTCGAGGATGTCAGCGGAGTGCCCTACATCCTCTATGTCGACACCGAGCTGGCGAACAACACAAGGATAGCCGAGATAACGGCGAACGAAGTGATAGTCGTACAGGAAGTCACGGTCGACTATGGGCCGGAGCGCGGAGGAACCGCTTCTATCCCCACCATCTATACGATGCGGCTTCACGAAGAGGGTGGTCTGTAATGAGGCGAATGCTGTTTGCTGCCCTGCTGGCGCTGGTTCTGCCCGCGTCGGCCTACAGGGTCACCGACATCTCGGTGGAACCCAACGGAGACAGGACCCAGGTGACGGTGACTGCCGACGGTCCCATAACGTACGAGAAGTTTCTGCTCACCGACCCGATGAGGGTAGTGCTCGACCTCAGCAACTCCATCCACGCCCTGCCGGCGACGGACTTCACCGTGGGCAGGGGCGGGGTGGCTGCCCTGAGGACGAGCCAGTACAAGGCTCCACCCGAGGGCATCGTCCGGATAATTGTGGACGTCACGGGAGAGCTGCTCAACTACAGTACCGAAACCGACGGGAACAACCTGGTGCTCACGCTCCAGACCAATCCCTCCGGGACCCCGTTCACCGCTTGGACCGCGGGAAGCTCCGGGATAAGCCGCAGCTTCGCGGGCGGTGAGGTAACCGCTCTCTCGACACCCGGTACTCTGTCTCCGGCTGATGAGTATTCCTCCTCCTACACAGGATCTGCACAGGGTGTGATCGTCAGCGAACCCTGGGCGGCCGCGGAGGACGGTTTCCCGGTGGAATGGCGCGGCACGGGCGGCCGCAGGGTCACCATCGATGTCGTGGAAGCGGACATCAGGACCGTGCTGAGATCCATCTCCGACGTCAGCGGCTTCAACATAATCCTGCCCGAGGGATACGAGGCCACGATAACCGCCCGCCTGAGGAACGTCGGCTGGAGGGACGCCCTCATGGCGATCCTGAACACCCAGGACCTCGTAGCGACGCTCGAGGGTACGAACGTTCTGAGGCTGGCTGCCAGGGCTGACTTCTACTCGGAGATCAGCACGATGGCGACCAACAGGAGGGACCGCCAGAACCTCCAGGACCTCCAGACCGAAGTCTTCGTGATCCGGTATGCGACCGCCGAGGACATCCGCGAGGCCACCTCGACGGTTCTGTCAGAGCGCGGACAGGTCTCCATCGACACGAGGACGAACTCCCTGGTCGTCACCGACATACCGATCAAGATAAACGAGATCAGCAGACTCCTGCCGATCCTGGACAGCCCTACCGCCCAGGTGATGATCGAGGCCAAGCTGGTCGAGATCGACGCCTCCGCGAGAACCGAGCTGGGAATCGACTGGTCGATCGGGAACCTCGGACGCACCGATGCCCTCACTCATCTCGGCGGCAGCGGTGCACTCGGCGTCGGCGATCCTTCCGGATCGATCACGTTCGGGACATCCATGAACCTGCTGGACATAGAGGCCACCCTGGGATTCCTCGAAGAGGACAACAGGGCGCACATCCTCTCCGAGCCCAGGATCGCGATAATCGACAACATGACCGGCTCCGTGCTCTCGGGCAAGCAGGTCCCGCTGACTCTCAGGGACGCTGACGGGAACACCTACATCCAGCTCTACCAGGTGGGCGTGAGCCTCGAGGTCACCCCGCACATCAACGCCGACAACAACGTCACCCTCGAGCTGAACCCGATCGTCAGCGAACTGTCGGGAGAGGCCACGGCGAATGCGCAGCCGATCATCCTCACCCAGGAGGCCAACACCACCCTGATGATCGAGGACGGCGCTACTGCGGTGATCGGCGGCATCATGCGGAGCAAGCAGTCCGAGGTCGAGCGGAGGATCCCCGTACTCGGGTACATACCAATACTGGGCAGGCTGCTCTTCACCTACACTTCGACGACCACGGACAGCACCGAACTGGTGATATTCGTAACGCCGCACATCATCCGGCCCTACTAACGGCGTGTTGAGAATCGGGCGGGGAACATGGAAGGGCCGTGTTCTCCGCCCACCTCTATCCATAAGGCCCTCTTCGGGCAGGATTCGCGCGGCAGCCCTGGACATCGCGGGAATGGTCGAGGGATCGTGGGTGTGGGATCTCTGCTGCGGGAGCGGGGCATTCGGGATCGAGTGCCTCAGTGCGGGAGCGGTCGGATGCACCTTCGTGGACATTGACAGGAAAGCCGTCAGGTACGTCTCGGAGGTCCTCGAAGACCTCGGCGGACTGGACCGGGCGCGGCCTCTCTGCGGGGACATGACGAGGATCGATCTATCGAAGCTGGACAGGCCCGGCCTCGTCTTCGTCGACCCCCCCTACTCGTCCGCCCGGCTCTACGACTGGGCATTTTCGCTGGACTGGGGGGAGCTGCTCGAGCCCGGCGGGATCGTATTGATCGAAACCCCCTCGACTCGCGAATCCAAAGAGGGATGGATCTCGAGGCGGTATGGCACGACATCCCTCCGATGGCGGTGGAAATGAGCGGACTCGTTGTATATCCCGGCACGTTCGACCCGATGACGCGGGGTCATCTCGACGTCATCTCGAACGCATCCAAGATCTTCGACAGGCTGAGGGTCGCGGTTGTAGCGAGGAGCTCCAAGCGGCTGCTCTTCTCTCCGGAAGAGCGCGAGGACCTCGCCAGGCGGTCCCTGGAGGAGGCCGGGATCACGGGAGTCGATGTCGAGCTGTTCGACGGGCTCCTGGTGGACTACATGAAGCGGGTCGGCTCCCTCGTGTTCGTCAGGGGATTGCGAGCCAATTCCGACTTTGAGTATGAATTCCAGATGCAGCTCATGAACAGGAAGCTCGCCCCGGAAATCGCCGGAGTATATCTGATGCCGGCGGAGAACAACATGTATCTCTCCTCCACGGTTGTGAAGGAGATCGCCGCATACGGAGGGGACCTGTCGACCCTGGTCCAGCCCAGCGTCGCCGAGGCGCTCGGACGGATCCGGGACGGCTCGAGGCGGGAAGGCATATGAACTACTCCAGATCGGTTTCCAGGCTCGAACCGTCAGCCACGCTCCAGCTCACAGCAAGAGCGGGAGAGCTCGCGAGGCAGGGCCGTTCGATAGTCTCCCTCTCTGCAGGCCAGCCGAACTTCCCGAGTCCGCCGGCTGCTCTCGAAGCTGCTTCGAAGGCGATGCGCGAGGGAAAGACCGGGTACACTCCGACCGCCGGCATTCCAGACCTGAGGGAAGCGATAGCAGCGTCGACATCGAAGCGGCGCTCGGCAGCGTTCAAGCCCGCCGAGACGGTCGTCAGCTGCGGCGCCAAGCACAGCCTGGCAAACCTTCTCATGGCTGCACTGAATCCAGGCGAGAGCGTCCTCGTTCCGAAACCCTACTGGGTGAGCTATCCGGAAATGGTGAAGCTGGCAGGCGGCGTCCCCGTCTTCCCGGAATCCGGCCGTCCCCTGATCTGTGCCGCAGATGTCGAGGCCGCATCGGCCGCGGGGGTGACGGGCGTGATCCTGAATTCTCCCGGAAACCCTACCGGCTGCGTCTATACGCCGGCTGAAACACGCGAACTGGCTGATGCACTCGCCGCGACCGGAATGTGGGTCATCTCGGACGACATCTACGAGGACCTGGTCTATACGGGATCCCCTTCTCCGCACGTACTCGACTTCAGGCCAGAACTCAGGGAGCGGACTGCGATAGTATCCGGCGTGTCCAAGACCTTCGCGATGACCGGATGGAGGATCGGATGGACCGTGGCCCCCGTGGACTGGTCCAGGCTCTCGATCAGGATACAGGAGCACACCACTTCGAATCCCTGTTCGATTTCACAGTATGCCGCGCTCGCGGTGATGTCCGGTGCCGCCGAGACAGAGCGGCTGGCCATGCTGGCCGCCTTCCACTCGAGGCGGGATCTGATCTGTTCGCTCCTGTCGGGTGTTCCGGGACTCTCGTTCCCCCGCCCCGAGGGAGCTTTCTATGTTTTCGCGGAATACCCTTCGGAACTGGGCATCGGGAGTGCGGAGATGTGCGCCGGGCTGCTCGATGAATACGGCCTTGCAGTCATCCCTGGCAGCGCCTTCGGCGACGAGTTCAGGATCAGGCTTTCCTTTGCAGCCTCGGATGAGGATATTCGCGAGGGCGTCGTGCGCCTTTCCGCCTTCCTCGCGAAGAGGAGTGACAGATGATCGTCGAGTGTCCCAGCTGCGGCAAGCGGTATCAGATTCCCGATGAAAAGCTGGGTGCAGGTCCGAGGAAGCTCAGGTGCAGGAACTGCTCCGAGGTGTTCACCATCTCGTCGACCGGTTCCGACAGGCACCTGCGGGAGGAGCCTCCCGAGGAGGACGCCGCAACCCGTGCAAGGCGCCTCGCCAGGGTCCTTGCCAGCGACATGGTCGTCTACAACAAGGACACGGTGGAGAAGGCCCGCCGGGACGGCAGCCTGCAGGGACTCCTGAAGTCGGAGATCGACAGGTCCTGGCTTCTTTGGAAGTCGAGATTCCCGGAGATGAGCGACAAGGGCGAGGACATCTTCAGGGAGGCCCTGAAGGACGTTCTCGCAAAGGGCGGGGACGATTTCGACGACTGGCGTCCCTGACCGGACGCTCAGCTCTCCAGTTCCATCTGCTCCTTCACGCAGCGAAAGACGATGTGCGCCAGGATGAGGTGCACGTCTTCTATCTGCTGCATGTCGTCCGAGGGTACGATTATGGACTCGGAAGCCACATGCGCCGCCTCGCCGCCGTCGTAGCCCGAGAACAGTACTGACACCGCGCCCATCTCGTTGGCCAGCCTCAGGGCATTCACCACATTCGGGCTCCTGCCGCTTCCCGACAGACCTATGACGACGTCACCAGGCTCCGCGAGGTTCCGGAGCTGCTCTCCGAAGGTGTTCGTGTAGTCGGTATCATTGGCCCATGCCGTCAGAAGGGGGACGTTCTCGGCCAGCGAGATGGCCTTCAGCCTCTTCCTGTCCGGAGACGACGTGCCCTTGGCCAGATCGCAGACGAAATGCGCCGATGTGGCGGATCCTCCGCCGTTGCCGAAGACGAAGACCCGTTTTCCGTTCCTCCAGGCCTGCAGCAGGGTGTCCGTGACCCTCCGGATCTCCTCAGGCGGTATCCTCATCACAAGGCAGCTCACTCCGTCGAGATACGACCGGATCATATCGAGCATTTCATCCTCCGATTATCTTGATGTACTTGTCGGTCATCCCGGAGCGCGGTCCTGTGCGCGCACCCGGGAGCAGCAGCGCATTCCTGATCGCGGAACCCCTGCCGACCAGGGCATCCTCCAGAACGACGCAGTTGTCGAGGATGCATCCGTCTTCTATGACGGCCCCCGAGGCGATCCAGCTCGATCCCGTGATCGCGGCGTCTCCGGCGACCACGGCGCCAGGATCGACAACCACTCCAGCCTTCCAGGGCGAGGGTCCGGGAGGATGCATGAAAGGCGCCCCGGGTGCTTCACCTCCGAGGATGTCCGCGCACAGCAGAAGAAAATCCCCGGGGGCCGTGACGGTCCTGCAGTATGAAGCCAGGTTCTCCGAGCAGAGTTCCACTCCCGCATCCATCATGGCCCGGATGCAGCCTTCGGGAGAAGGTCCCGCGGGACCGGCGGCATCGATGGCGCAATGCCTCAGCAGCCAGATGCCGGAGTCGCGCATGTTCGTCGACGATTCCCCGGCGAAGCCCGTCACCCTGCCGGACGGGGAGGAGAGCAGAGCCGCCCCGTGGAAGCCTCCGGGGTCGGTGACGATCAGGGCGTCTGCTCCCCTCGAGTCCATCTCCTCGAGGAGCAGGTCCGCCTCGAACGTCCGGAGACCCGTGCCGTGTACGAGGACGAAGGGATCGGACAATCCCTGCGGCAGTCCGCGGCCGGGCAGACCCGCCCCCGCAGATCCCAGGCCGCTCCCGGCGAGCCAGAAAGCCTCTGTCTGCGCGATGCCGCGACCTCCGGGAAGCCTTCTCCCGGGATCGAAACAGGAGGGTGTGTCCGCCCAGCTCGGCAGATGGACGAAGTCCATCATACCCTCCTCGGAGAGGCGTACCGTATGAGCCCGTTGCCCAGTCCGGCCCTCTGCGCGGAGGCGTAGAGGAGGCGCTGAAGGCCCATGCGGAAGTAGACGATCCTGAAGGCACGCTCGAGAGGGGAGCCGGAGGAGGTCGAAGGCGGCGACATCCGCCTGCGGATCTCGCCGTAGTTGCCCGACTGTCTCGCGACGATGTCGAAGCCCCCTCCCTCGAGTGCGGCGTCCAGCGTCCTCGGGCTGAAGAAGTACAGGTGGGCGGGTATGGAGTCCGGCCGTATCGAGCCCGTCCGCACCCCCCTGAGGACCGCCTGCAGCGCCTCCTCCCAGTGGGTGAGCTCCCATGGGCACTGGGTCACCAGGATGCCTCCGGGCCGGAGCAGACCGGCTATCCGTCGGAGGGTGTCGAAGGGTCTGTGCAGGTGCTCCAGCACGTCCAGCAGTAGTACCGCGTCGAACGATCCCTCGCGAAGGCGTGCTTCCTCGACAGTCCCCCCGTGCACGGAAAGACCGAATCTATCTCTGGCGTAGGCGGACGCGAGCGGGCTCACTTCGACCCCCTCGACCTCCCAGCCACAGCTCCTCAGATGGTCGAGCAGGAAGCCGTGGGCGCAGCCGACCTCGAGCAATCTGCGGCCGGTCGTCACGTGCTTCCGGAGATCCCTCTCACGTCTGTCGAAAAGGACGCGGAAGACATCCCCGTAGAGCTCGAAGCTCTTCTCGTATCCGCCATAGCCGGTGGTGCCGGCATCGTAGTATTCCCTGCCGTAGAACTCGGAGAGGGAGGCTTCGCTCGGTCTTTCTGAAAGATAGATCAGCCCGCAGACCCCGCACCTGAATACGGGCCAGGAACTCTGCAGGCTCAGCAGCCTGCCCTCCTGCGAACCGCAGAGGAAGCAGCCCGCCGATTCACGTTCGAACCTTTCCGAAACCATGGCTGCAACGTGTCGTCGAACAGCATCCGGGTCAACCCCTTGACAACCAGCCCCGAATGGTTGACACTCATCGTGCGGCACCTGATGGCCTGGATGTATTGAAATGCAGAGCAACAACATGGAATGTGCCCTTGACAAGTGCGTGCTCTTGACGGATGTTGCCGCCCTGTATCCTGATGACGGCAGGCAACCCGCCGCGTTCAGTCACAGCTGATGGAACCCCCCGGGTGCAGCGGGGTTATACGGCATATCCGGCGGTCGACAGGCGGAAGGGAGATGTTTCTTGGCAACCAGAAGAACCGAAGGACGGTCGCTCGAGCTCTATCTTCGAGAGATAGGGTGCAAGGAAACCCTTACTTCGGAACAGGAGGCCGATCTCGCCCGCAGGATACGCGCGGGCGAACAGGCAGCCCTCAACCTGCTCACCGAAGCGAATCTCCGATTCGTAGTCAGCATAGCAAAGCAGTATGCCAACCAGGGCGTTGCTCTCGAGGATCTCATAAACGAGGGCAACGTCGGTCTGATCCGTGCTGCCAAGGGTTTCGACGAGACCAAGGGCTGCAGGTTCATCACATATGCGGTATGGTGGATCCGTCAGGCCATCCTCCAGGCCCTGGCGGAGCAGTCGAGGATCGTCAGGCTCCCCCTGAACCGCGTCGGCGAACTCTACAAGATGGGGCGGGCCACCAGGGAGCTGGGGCATACCCTCGGGCGCGATCCCACCACGGACGAGATAGCCAGGGAGCTCGATGTCTCCAGGGAGGAGGTCGAGGGGATGATGTCCATCCACAGCACTCATCTCTCGCTCGACAGCCCCGTCTACGAAGGCAGTGACAAGACCTTCCAGGAGATGATCGCAAGCGACAACCAGATCTCGCCGGACGAGGCCGTAGTGCACGAAGCGATGAAGAAGAGCGTCGACACGATGCTCGAGATACTGGACCATCGCGAGAAGACGATCATCTGCCTCTTCTTCGGCATCGGCACCGACCGGAGGCACACCCTCGCGGAGATAGGCCGTACGATGGGCATCAGCCGCGAGAGGGTACGTCAGCTCAAGAACAGAGCCATAAGCAAGCTGTACGAATCGGCCGACGGAAACACGCTTCTGCTGTTCCTCGGCTGATCTCCGGCAGTCCCGAGGCAGAGATGCGTCTGGGAACGATTCACTGGGTACCGTGGCGGTCAGGCCGGGGGCGCCCCCTGGTGCTGACGAGATTCAGGCTGCAGCTGGCCGGATTCGCGGTATCACTGTCCATTTCAGCTCTGATAGCCGCAGCCTTCCTGCTGGGCAGGGAGGCCGGGATGCGGCACAGGCTCACGGGCGCCGGGAGGAACGAGGTCATCCTCCAGGGCGAGATCTACCAGCTGAGCGAGCGCGTGGACGAACTCACCGCAAGGCTGGTGGACATCGCGGATCGTGAGGAGAGGATCATGCTCGCCGGCGCCGGTCTGAACATGGACTTCTCCGGCCTGATGCCGCAGGAGGCCGAGCCCGCTGCCGAATCCGACCTTTTCATGTACATCGACGACCTCGACCTGAGGCTCCTGCTCGCCGAGCGCCTGGCCCGGGCCGAGCTCGAGGCATATGACTCCCTCGCGTCGCATTTCCTCGCCATCACCGAGCAGCTCCGGCGCATTCCTTCCATCTGGCCCGCCGAGGGCTACTACGTGAGTGATTTCGGCGCAAGGATCGACCCCTTCACTGGAGCGGTGCGCTACCACGAGGGGGTGGACATCGCCGAGAGATCAGGCACCCCGATCTATGCGCCCGCTGACGGAGTCGTGACCTTCTGCGGCTGGACCTCGGGATACGGGCTGGAAGTCATCGTCCGCCACACTCCGAGGCTCTCGACCCGCTTCGCCCACTGCTCCTCCGTATGCGTCACCGTCGGCCAGACCGTCCGGCGCGGCGATCTCCTGTCCAGGATGGGGATGACCGGGAGGGCAGTCGGCCCCCACCTTCACTACGAGGTCCTCCGGGACGGCTCACAGATCGACCCTGACGACTTCATCATACGAACCGGCGCGAGCCAGTCGGTCTTCTAGTGACGAGCAGCGGCTTCGACGCCGGCCTCTGGGATGGATACGCACCATTCTTCGACGCGGAGGAGGGCACGGTCTTCCCGGTCGACTCCCGCGAGCTGCGTTTCTACGAGCTGATGAGGAAGCGCATCAGGGGAAGGGCTCTCGAGATCGGCGCGGGTTGCGGGAGGCTGGCGGCATCGCTTTTCGCGGGCGACCTCACTGCTGCCCTGGAGCCGTCCGCCGGCATGCTCGCCAGATGGAAACCCGGGGATCGGGCGCTGGCAGCCCGCGTCAGAGCTCTCGGACAGGACATGCCCTTCAGGGACGGCAGCTTCGGACTGGTCGCCTTCCCGTACAACGGACTCCACTGCCTCCTGGATCCGGAAGACAGGGTGGCGCTCCTCAGGGAGTCCGGGAGGGTCCTCGAACCTGGAGGCAGGCTGATCCTCGAGACCTGCACGCTCTTCCATACTCGTCCCGAGGTCTCGGATGCCGAGAGGTACGACTACCACGACGGCGGTACCCGGCTCAGGCTCGTGGAGTCCGTGAGGATGGACCGCGAGCGTGGATCGGTGCTCTTCGACATGACATACCATTCAGGCAGGAGCCGGTCCGACCTGCTGCTCGAACTCGCACTCATCCCGCAGGATCTGCTTCTCTCCGAGATCGACCGTGCGGGGCTTGCAGTGACCGACACATGGGGCGGTTACGATCTCTCTCCCTTCCTCCCGGATGAATCCCCCAGGATGCTGACGATCGCATCCAGAAAGGACGCGGGATGTCCCTCCTCCTCTCCGCGCTGATACTGGCGGTAACCGATCCCAGGACGCCCTCCATCTCCCCGGACGGGCTGGAAACTGTTTTCAGCTACAGAGGCGACCTCTGGACAGTCCCGTCCTCCGGAGGGACCATGAGGTGCCTGACCCCCTCCGCCTCTTACGAGAGCCTGCCCTGCCATTCGCCGGACGGCTCGCTTCTGGCTTTCACGAGCGACAGGACCGGCGGCGGGGACGTCTACGTGATGCCCTCGGGTGGCGGTGAGGCGGGCAGGCTGACCTGGCATGGAGGCTTCGACGCCATGGAGGGGTGGTCCGCCTCGGGCGACAGCGTCTATTTCATCACGAGCCGCGAGGGCGGGGACAACTGGGTCTACTCGGTCCCTGTCACTGGCGGGACCCCCGTTCCCCTCGTGAGGGCCGTCACAGACAACCTCGCCCGGACCCCGGGCGGCCTGGCGGTCGAAAGGGGTTTCACCCCCTGGTGGCGGCGCCATTACGAGGGCTCGGGCTCCAGGGACGTCTGGCTCCTGTCCGGCGACGGATCATGGTCCCCGATGCTGTCCAGCGTGCAGGACGAGAGGTGGCCGATGTGGAGTTCCTCCGCCGGTGGCCTGCTCTTCGTCCGTGAGGACTCTTCCGGAAACGCGAACCTCCACCTCCTCTCCAGCGACGGATCCATAAGGCAGCTCACGAGGTTCGACGCGGACATCACCTTCCCGTCCGTCTCGGGCGACGGGTCGGTCGTCTGCTTCGAATTCCGCGGCGGCCTCTCGACCGTTTCGGCCCCGGACTGGGTGCGCGTCGAGGTACCCCTGGACTGCGCGGCGGATCTGCCCTTCCCGGTGGAGGAGCAGGGCTACGCCGGACCTTTCCTGGAGAGCTTCGACCTGCTTTCCGATTCGGGAACCATTGCGATGGCATCGACGGGGGAGATCTTCTGCGGAGATCTGTCCGATGGCGAGATAGTGGACGTCAGGCGCCTGACCGACACGCCGGGCAGGGAGGGTTCGCCCGCCTGGAGCCCGGACGGGACCATGCTCGCCTTCACCAGGGAGTGGGAGGGCCGGTCGGAGCTCGTGCTTGCGGGACCGGTGCTGTCCGAGAGCGTCTTCACAGGGACGGGGCCCGTTCCCTCGAGGGTCCTGCCGACATCTGGAAGCACCGCATCGAACCCCTCATGGTCGCCATCGGGCGACATGATAGCCTATCTGGACTCCGAAGCATCCCTCCGGGTGATCGAGCCCTCCTCCGGACGCGACTGGTCCGTCTCTGCCGAATCCGGCCTCATCCACCTCGCCTGGTCGCCGGACGGGTCGTGGCTCGCCTTCAGCGTCCCCGTCCTGGGCCACCTCGAGGACGTATTCGTGGTGCCCGCCGGAGGCGGTACCGCAGTCAACGTCAGCAGGCACTCCAACGACGACTTCCAGCCGTTCTGGAGCTCCGACGGGCGAAGGCTCGTCTATGCAAGCCGGACCGACGGAGGCAGCTACTCGATAAGACAGCTGTGGCTGACCAGGGCGGATTTCGAGGAAAGCCCGGAACGCCGGGAGGAACTCATCGATATCCCGGTCTCTTCAGTGGTTGTCGAGACCGACGGCATCATGCGCAGGACCGAGACCCTCTGCACCGTGACAGGGTACTACGATTTCTACGGCGCCTCTCCCGACGGGCGGTGGTTCGCATTCAGAGCATACGACCCCGAAGGAGGCTCCGACCTCTGGGTGGTCGACTGGACCGGCGAAGAGCTCGACCGGCTGACTTTCAGCGGGTCTGCTCCCTGGGAGATCCGCATCACTCCGGGAAACAACGTCTACTACATCGGCCTGGGGGGATCCCTCCAGACCATAGCCGTGACCGGCGGTCCGGAGAGCTTCCTGGGCTGGCGCGAGAGGACCTCCTGGTCCGTCCGCGACGTCCAGAGGCAGAAGTTCGACGAATGCTGGAGGCTCCTCAGGGACGGCTTCTATGACAGCGAGATGCACGGGGTGGACTGGGACCTCATGAGGGAGACCTACCGCGAGAGGGCGGCCTCCTGTCTGCTGAACACCGATTTCAACGACGTGGTGAACAGGATGCTGGGCGAGCTCTCGGCATCCCACCTGGGCATCTACGGCCCCTGGGAATGGGGCGGACCGATGGAGACCGGCGAGATCGGGATCATCCCGGACCCCTCCTGGGAAGGGGATGGGATCAGGATAGACAGCATCATCCCGTGGAGCCCCGCGGACGTCGAGCCTGCGGATCTCCTCCCGGGCGACGTGATACTGAGCATCGACGGAGTCCTGACGGGGCGTCGGGACAATCTGTACATGCCCCTTTCCGGCACGGTGGGCGAGGAGATCCTGATCGAGTACCGCAGGGGCGGCGAAACCGCGCTCGCGACAGTCGAGCCGGTCTCCGGCTGGGAGATGGCCGACCTTGCGTACGAAGCATGGATCGAGAGGAACAGGAGGCTGGTCGACAGCCTCTCCGGCGGCAGGATCGGCTACCTGCACATTCCCTCGATGAACGAGTCCTCCGTGGACAGGTTCGTCGCCGACCTCTACTCCGAGGGGCTTTCCCGCGACGGGATGGTGATCGACGTCCGCGGGAACGGCGGCGGGAGCACGCACGACGAGATCATCCGCAGGCTGGCTCGACCCGACTATCTGGTCACCAGGACGAGGAACGGTACTGAATCGCTGCAGCCCCTCGGGGTCTGGCAGGAGCCCCTCGTCCTGCTCATCAACGAGAGGTGCTTCTCGGATGCCGAGATCTTCCCGGCAGGGTGGAAGGAGATGGGGCTCGGTCCGGTCGTTGGCGCACCCACCTTCGGAGGCGTGATAGGGACACACGACGTAGACCTCGTCGACGGTACGGGCTTCAGGATCCCCTCCGACGGATGGTTCACCCTCCTCGGTCAGAACCTCGAGAACAACGGCGTCGTCCCGGACATCTTCGTGACCGAGCTACCGGGCGACTTCGCGCTCGGACTGGACAGACAGCTCGAAACGGCGGTCCGCGCCGTCATGGAAAGGCTTTGAAGTGCCCGGTCCGTCCCGGAAACCTATGTTAACAACCGCAGCGGAATGTCTGCACCCGTAAGGAAGGCGAGGAGATGAGACGCACGATCCTTGTGATGCCCGGCGACGGCATCGGAGTCCCTGTGATGAAGGAAGCCCTGAAGGTACTGGACGCGTCGGGCTTCGAGGCCGATTACGTACACGGCGACATCGGCTGGGAGTTCTGGAAGAGCGAGGGCAACGCGCTCCCGGACAGGACGGTCAGACTGCTCGAACAGCACGGCACGGCCCTGTTCGGTGCGATAACATCCAAGCCCAAGTCCGCCGCCGATGCGGAACTCGACCCGTCCCTCAGGGACAAGGGCTTCACATACTACAGTCCCATCGTGACCATGAGGCAGCACTTCGGGCTGGACATCTGCAAGCGCCCCTGCCGCTCGTTCATCGGGAACCCGCTCAATTTCGTCCGCAGAGGCCGCGGAGGAACGATAGAGGAACCCGCCATCGACACGATGATCTTCAGACAGAACACGGAAGGCCTCTATGGCGGCGTGGAGTGGACCAATCCGCCGGACCAGGTCTACGATGCGCTGATGACCCACCCCAAGTTCAAGTCGAACTTCTCCTGGTGCCCCCGGCCGGAGCTTGCCGTCTCCACACGCATCTTCACAAGGAAATTCACCTCGCGGATAGTGCGCGAGGCGTTCGAATACGCGAAGAACCGCGGCCTGGAGACCCTCTACGTCTGCGAGAAGCCCAACGTGATACGCGAGACCTCGGGCATGATGCTCAAGGTCGCCCAGGACATGTCGAAGAGCGACTATCCGGGTATCCGGGTCTCTGATGTCAACATCGACGCCATGATGATGTGGCTGACCAAGAATCCCGAGGACTACAGAGTGATCGTGTCCGGCAACATGTTCGGCGACATCGTCTCCGACGGGTTCGCCGGCCTGATCGGCGGTCTCGGCTTCGCCTGCAGCGCCAATATCGGCGAGAAGGTCGCGGTATTCGAACCAACGCACGGTTCCGCCCCCAAGTATGCCGGCTACGACGTCTCGATAGTAAACCCGATAGCGATGATCCTCTCGGCGTGCATGATGCTCGAGCACATCGGAGACGCCGCCAGGGCGGCCAGGATAGCCGATGCCGTAAAGCTCGTCGTCTCCGAGGGAAGGGTGAAGACCTACGACATGCTCAAGCTGCGCGGCTCCCCGGATGTCCTCGGTCAGGGTGCGGCCGGCACGTCGGAGATGGGCGACGCCGTAGTCGAGGCCCTGGGGAGGATCGGCAGGTGAGGAATACAGTCGAGGAGCTCTTCCGCGCCCAGCTGGGGAGGATATCCGATCCGGCGCTCAGGGCGATGGTGGTGGACGTGTGGGTGGATGCCGCGACAGGAGGCGGATGGAAGCCGTCCGATCTCGAGCTGATACCCTTCACTCTGTTGGCCGACAGCCACGGCATCAACCTGATCCAGCACACCCGCGGAGTGACCGAGGGCGCGGTCGCCCTGGCGGAAGCTATCAGGGCCGCCATGCCGCTGCCCTATGCGATCAACATGGACTGGCTCGTCGCGGGCGGACTGCTGCACGATGTCGGGAAGCTGCTGGAGTACGAGAGGGTGGATGGTGCGATAAGGAAGAGCCGCAACGGCGCCTGCCTCCGTCACCCCGTCTCCGGCTCGATAGCCGCTGGGAAGGCCGGCCTTCCTCCTGAGATAATCAACATGATCGCATGCCACGCGAAGGAGGGGGAAGGCGCGCCCAAGAGGATAGAAACGGTCCTCATACACCAGGCCGACTTCGCCACCTTCGATCCGCTCCAGATGATGGACAAGGGGTTGCTGATCCTCTGACAGGCATCCGGTGTCCGGAGAACCGGCCGGAAAACCGACAGCACGGGAACGGAGGGGCGGGGAAACCCGCCCCTTGCCATTCCGTCGCATTCGCCCGGGTGTCTCGAGGCAAGTGCTGCCGGTGGGTTCGATGTGCCGGGAGAAGAGGGCGGACAGGAGGAGGAGCGGAGATCAAGGACTCTTTTCGCCATTTCCGGGAACCGGATGATCGGCTCCGCTTCTGGTCGAGACCTTCCGTCCTTCTCCGCGGACGCCCTGTACCGGATGCCGGACGCCGACTGCTTCGATCCGTCTGAGTGCGTTGATCACTGCAGCGGGAGTCACTCCGAAGGTTCTGGCGATCTCCGAGTAGTTCATGCCCCACCGGTCGCGGCATGCACGGAACGCGGCATGCCTGAGAGCCTGCTGCTCACGGCCCCTGGGGTTCACGAGCCTCGAGCGGTGGACCTTGAACTCCCTGGCGAGGATCGCCGCCGGGTCCGCCGGGAGCAGTCTCTCCGCGGGAGCAGGGGATGCGGCGGGCGCAACGAGGAGGAATCTCTGCCAGTCGGGTTCCGGTTCGCCCTGTCCGGGCTCCAGTCCGGCACCCCCCGTCAGCCCGGAGAGGGAGGGGTCCGCCTTCAGCTCGTCCCTCCTCGAGGATTTCGGTCGCCTCAGACTGGACCAGTTCCAGGCATCGGCGAAGAGAACGGCGCCTTCCCTGGCCGGGAGCGAATGCAGGAAGCGGATGACCGCCGGCAGCTCGGTACGGTCCGTGAAGACCCGGCTGTGGTATCTCTCGCCGCCATAGAGGCCCGTCCCGGTACCCCTGACATCCTCCCTCGTGCGGGAGTACCTGCCCAGCAGGAGCCTCATGAACCTCTTCACATCGGACCCGTCGCCGCAGAGGAGGAGATGGGCGGACGCGGGCAGCAGGCACCATGCCAGCAGCCTGACGCCTGTTTCCGGGAGCAGCGGGGACGCGATCCGCGAGAATGACGCATAGTCGGTGTCCTCCCGGAAGAGCAGGAGACCCCTCCCGGACCTGGCCGAGACGAGGTAGAAGCCGCCGTCTATCGACACTCTTGCTTTTCTCGGCATCGCCCTCCAGTCGGATTGAATATCCCGGGCTCGGAGTCGGAAAACAACACCGCAGGATCATCTTCGCAAATGTTGACCCGCTGTCCCGGGAACTCTATAAAACATTCTGCATTTTCCTACCAGTGATGTCCTGAATAGTCAAAGAGGAGGTCGCAGTGGTCCGAATCGTCGTATTACTCGTGCTGGTGGCATCTCTTGCATATCCGGGCGCCGTGTACCGCGCATCCGGCGAAGTCGAACAGGCCGTCTACACCGGCATGGACGGCTCCGACATCATGCTCGAGTTCAACCTCCAGGCGCTCACATCAGAGAACATCGTCGTAGACGGATTCGGCTACTCCAGTCTCCTGCGCATCCCGGGAGCGGGCATGCTCGCCGAGGCCGGCTCTCCCGACATGCCTGCCCTGCGCCGCATGGTGATGCTGGACAACACGGGAGACTACAGGCTCGAGATCGTCTCGGAGGAGACCTCCGTCCTCGGTTCGTTCGACATCGCGGCCTACCAGCCCTCTCCCACCAGGAACGGGGAGACGCAGCCGTACCACCAGAACCCGGCGGTCTACGCCAGCTCCGAATTCTTCCCGGGCGAGGCGGTCACCCTGGAGTCGATCCAGATACTCCGCGACCTCAGAGTGGGCTGGGTCAGGTTCAATCCCGTCAGGTACAACCCGGTGACCGGCGAAACGATCATTACGACCAGGGCGACCGTCAGGCTCGTCCCTACCGGGACTCCGGGCGAGAACGAACTTGTCCGCACAGCCTCCGGGATCACGCCCTCCTACATCCCGTTCTACGAGCAGGTGCTCGGTTTCGAGCCGGCTGGGATGAATACGATCGACGGCAGCTATCTCGTCATCGGAACGACCGAGAGCATAGCCCTGTGCCAGGATCTCATCGACTGGAAGATGGAGAAGGGCTACGAGGTCGTCTACGGGATAGTCCCCGCGATAGGCACGACCTCCGCGGCCATCGACACCTGGATCACGAATGCGTTCAACACCTGGGCCAATCCTCCTCTTTACATCCTCATCTGCGGCAACCACAACGTCGTGCCCACGCCCCTCTCCGGAGGAGTGGCGCAGGACAACCAGTACGGAGTCATCGGTACGAGCACCTCGGTCCCCTCGATCCATGTCGGAAGGCTCTCCAACGAGGACACCGACGACCTCGCGTACCAGACCTGGAAGATCTACAACTACGAGTTCGATCCCTACATGCCTGCTACCAGCTGGTTCCAGAATGCCATCAGCATAGGCTCCACGGACTTCTCGGACCCCGAGCACAGCTGGGAGTATGTGTTGATCTTCATGGGCGCCGGGATGACCGTCGATTACTTCTGCGACGAGGGCGGAGCGGTCCCGAGCATCGCCAACATCTCCGCAAGCATCAATGCCGGGCGGTCCCTCATCAGCTACATCGGGCACGGATCGATGACCACCTGGGTCACGTCGGGCTTCAGCAACAGCAGCGTCGCGGCCCTCACCAACGGCCGGATGCTCCCCTGGATCAACTCCATCGCCTGCCAGAACGGCGCCTTCGATGACGGCTACTGCTTCGCGGAAGCCTGGATGAACGAAGGCACCACCGCCGCCCCCAAGGGAGCGATAGGCATCATGGCCGCCACCACGAACAGCCCCGTCGGCCAGACGGACTCCCTCGCGGAGTACACGTTCCGCGGCTACTTCGAGGAGGACATCTGGCACATGGGCGACGCCGTGGACTACGGCAAGCTCAAGGTGGAGGAGTTCTACGGCTTCGGCGGGGCCAGCTCCAACAACAACATGCACATGATATTCGGCTGCCCCGAGATGGACATCTTCTGCACCACTTCGCCGCTGCCTGCGATGACCGCGTCCCACTCCTCCTCGATCGCCCCCGGCAGCTTCAGCGTCACCGTGACGAGCGGCGGATCCCCCGTCGAAGGCGCGCTCGTGGGAGCGGTACAGGATTCGAGCTATCTCGACGGAGCCCTGACCAACGCTTCGGGTGTCGCAGTGCTCACGATCCCTTCGCTTCCCTCCCCCACCGAACTGGGTCACGATCACGGCCACATACCACAACAGAGCCCCCTATCGCGGCTCGGCCAATCCGACCACCGGCATCGAAGGTGGAGAGACAGGGCCGGTCGGTGATCTGTTCCTCGGCTCGCCTGCCCCGAACCCGTTCTCTGCCTCGACCGCCATCTCCTACAGCGTGGCGGATGCCGGAAGTGTGCAGATCGACGTGTTCGACATGGCTGGAAGGATCGTGGACACAATCTTTGCGGGTGATGTATCCGAGGGTACCCACAGCATCGCGTGGGATGGCGCGGATGCCGGCGGAAGGCCCCTGGCGGACGGTATCTACATGATACGCCTGCAGGGTGCTGCCGGAGCCTCCTCGACGCGGACCTGCGTACTGCTCCGATAATCGACCCGGTGCGAAGCAGGGGCCGGTCAGCCGACCGGCCCCTCTTCTTGACGTACGCGCCCCGCGGGGCTAGATTCTGCGAGCTTTTGCGGCAGCTAGGGTTACAATCAATATCATGGCCGTCAGAGACGGTCCGGAGGTCGTTCCAGTGTCGACTTACAGAGGTCCGAGGCTCAGAAAGGTAAGGTCACTGGGTGTGGCCCTTCCGGGGTTGACCCACAAGCCGACCAGGAAGCGCACGCTTCCCCCCGGCGAGGCCGGCGGCCAGCATCGTCGTCGTCGCGTTTCGGTCTACAGGATGCAGCTCTCCGAGAAGCAGAAGATACGCTACAACTACGGTCTGTCCGAGAAGCAGCTCAGCGCGTACTACCAGCAGGCCTCGAGCCTCCCGGGAGAGACGGGCGTGAACCTCCTGCAGCTCGTGGAGCGCAGGCTCGACAACATCGTAGCCAGAGCCGGCTTCGCCAGCACCATCCCCGCCGCCCGCCAGCTCGTCTCCCACGGGCACATAACGGTCAACGGCCGCAAGGTGGACATCGCCTCCTTCCAGGTCGGCATAGGGGACATCGTGTCCCTCAAGCAGTCGAGCAGGGATCTGAAGGTCATAGTGGAGAACATCGCGCAGGGCCGGGGGATCGGTGTACCGGCGTACCTCGAGGTCGACCCCAAGGCACGCAAGGCCGCCATGAAGAACCTTCCCTCCCGCGAGGACATCACCCTCGAAGTGCAGGAGCGGATGGTCGTCGAGTTCTACTCGAAGTAGACCGCTCTTTTTCATTGGAAGAGGCGCCGCCCCCGCGGCGCCTCTTCCTTTGTACGGCTTCGCAGCTGAATCCCCGGGACCGGAAGGGCGCGGAGACTGCATGACCCACCGGCACCTCATTGTCGGGGCGGCGCGTGGAGCCTATAAACCCACTTCGAGAACAACACGGACGGAGGAGTGGTAGAGATGGCTTCTTCCCCAGGGGGCTTCGCAGAGCCCAGGCTTGTCACTGATCCGGACGAATGCTGCTTCTATCACACCATCGAACTGCCGGGGCTCGGGACGATGCAGGGGCCATGGGATCTCCGCGGGGGAGTGGACGAGTATCTCGGACATGTCGACCTTTCAGGCAAGAGGGTGCTGGAGCCGGGCCCTGCCAGCGGTTTCCTCACCTTCGAGATGGAGAGGCGCGGTGCGAGCGTCACGGCATATGATCTGTCCGAGGATCAGGAATGGGACGTGATCCCCTACGCGGGGAGGGACGCCTCGGCAGAGATCGAACAGATGCGGGCCCAGATGAGGCGGATCAACAACTCGTTCTGGCTCTGCCACGGGCTGTTCGGATCGAAGGCCGTCCTCGCCCACGGCCATGTCTATGACTTGCCCCGGAGCATCGGTGAATTCGACGTCTGCCTTCTCGGCAGCATCCTCCTGCATCTCCGTGATCCGTTCCTGGCGATGCAGAAGTGCCTGGCTCTCACGAGGGAGACTGCAGTCGTCACCGACATGCTGCCGAGGTCCGACCTGCTCGGCGCCTCCTGGCTCCGCCGGATGGTGCCCGGGCTGCTCCGGCCGCCTGTCGCGGGGTTTGCACCGGATCCTGTGACGCAGCGCCCCACCGACACCTGGTGGAAGCTGCATCCGGAGATAGTGGCAAGGATGCTCGGTGTGCTGGGCTTCGGCGAGACCAGGACCACGTTCCACACCCAGCTCTACAGGGGCCGCAGGCTGCGGCTCTTCACCGTCGTCGGCCGCAGGACGAGGGGCTGAGCGGAGATCCCTGTCGCAGGACAAGGGCTGCCTGGGCGAAGCCGATGCTGGTCAGAATCAAAGAAGACGGGCGTTCAGAGGGGAGCCCCCGGTCGCAGGACCGGGGGCTCGTCGATACGGATTATCGGATCAGGCCGGCCAGGTTGTCTGAGAGCATCCGGGCGTAGTCGTCGGTCGGGAACGATGACCAGAGAGCCCGTGATGCGAGCTCGAGGGACCTCTCCAGGGGGAGTGTGTACCGCATGGTCATGAACCTGCTGCGATAGGCCTCCACCTCGGCGGAGACGTCCGCGTTGTCCCTCAGGCACCTTGCGATCATCGACGCCACCGGGCCGAAATCGTCCTCGTCCATCCCGAACCTGGTCATCTCCGAGACCCCGGTCCGGATGCCGCTCGAGATCAGGAAGGTTTCGTCGTCGGGGAGGGCCTGGTAGTTGACCACTATCCCGTTCTCCTCGAGCCTGCGCGCCATCTCGGCACCGTCGCCGAACTCGCTCACCCTGACAACTACCTGATGCGTCATCGTGTAGCCGTCGGCGGGATCGCCCTCGACCCTGAGGCCGTTCGCGGCGAGGTGGCTGGCGAAAGCCCTGGCGTTCCTCAGCACCTGGTTCTGGTACTCGTCCTTGAACTCGTTCATCTCGTGCGAAGCCACGAGGAGTCCGACCAGGGTCGCCAGATGATGGTTGCTGGTGCTGCCCGGGAAGGCCCTGCTCCGTATGTCCAGCCAGAGCTTGCGCAACGGGCTCGATTTGTCCATTCGGCTGGCTATGACACCCCTCTGGGGTCCGAAGAAGGTCTTGTGCGTCGATCCCGTCACCAGATCGGCACCCTCGCCCAGGGGGGCCTGGAAGGCTCCGTAGAGGCCCAGCACGTGAGCCATGTCGTACATGATGACGGGCCTGGGTTCGAAGTCCTTCACGAGTTCTGCAACCAGGCTGACAGGCTCCGGGTACAGGAACATGCTCTTGCCGAAGACGATGAGTTCGGGCCTGCGCTCCGAGAGCAGCCCTGCGAGAAGGTCCGTGTCGATCCTGTACATGTTGTCGGAACGGACCGGGAAGTTGACGCAGTTCTCCTCGTTGGTCGCGGGATTGATGTCGACGAAGTTGAAGAGCGCCCCCATGGGCTGGCTCGAGAGGTGGCCCCCCTTGCCGAGATCGTTGTTCATGACTGCGCGGAGCTTCCGGAAGACGCCCGGAGCAGAGTCGCGGTTCACGAATCTGGTGACCGCCTTGAACACGACCTCGTTGGCCATCTGTCCGCTTATCGGGCGCAGTTCGACCTCGGTCGCGCCGAAGTATTCGCAGAGGGCCTGCTGGGCCTCCTGCTCGACATCCCTGATGAAGTCCGTGCCCTGGTAGAAGTAGACCTCGCGGTTCTTCATCGACCTGTGCTCGGCATACCTCCCGGCCGGATCGCACATCTCGCATATCTTCACTATGGGGCTCGGGGTGTTTTCAGACGGGATGAGGTTCAAGCAGCGTCTCTGCCGCCAGAGGTTGTTCTTCTCGAGCCTGTCGAAGAGATCGCCGATCCTGTCCTCGAAGCCAGACATCTTCCTTCCCTCCTAGCGGGCGGCCGGTGGTATCGTCCGCCCCATGATTCGACGAATGCACAACGCCGGATAATACTCGATCCAGCGCCGGGGGACACCGCCCGGTTCGCATGGCGGATGCAGATGCCCTCGCCGGGACTCTCCAAGGCCTGTGCGGAACAGGCTCCGGCACTTGCTACGGCCACGCACTTTTACGATAAACGGAGCGTTTTACGCCTGAAGGGGAAATGATGATGGGTACCGAGACCGAAGACAGGATCGCAGCCCTGGCCGAGAAGCTCTCCAAACTCAAGGAGGGTCTTTGACCTTCCCGCCCTCACGCTGCGTGAGGCCGCAGTCATGGAGAAGATGGCCGCACCGGGCTTCTGGGATGACCGCAAGGCCGCGCTGACGACTATCTCCGATCTTCAGAGCATCCAGGCATGGACCGGCCCCCTGGGCAGGGTCGACAGGCAGCTCGCGGATCTCTACGCCGCGGCCGAACTCCTTGAGCAGGAGCCGGACGAGGATCTGGCCGCGGACACCGCGCTGCGGCTCGAAGCTCTCGAGGCCGAGTTCGAAACGCTGGTGTTCCGGAGCATGCTCTCGGGGAAGGACGACCGCAAGGATGCGATACTCACGGTGAGACCCGGGGCCGGCGGCATCGACAGCCAGGACTGGGCGGGCATGCTCATGGGGATGTATGTCCGATGGGCGGAGAAGATGGGCTTCGAGATCGAGATGCTCAACCTGCAGCCGGGCGAGGAGGCGGGCATCAGGGAAGCGGTCATCTCTATCAGGGGACCCTTCGCCTACGGCTACCTCATGGCCGAGAGCGGCATCCACAGGCTCGTCAGGCGCTCGCCGTTCGATCAGAACCACAGGAGGCACACAAGCTTCGCCTCGGTCTTCGCCCTGCCTGAAGTGGACGAGAGCATAGACATAGAGATCAGGGACGACGACCTGAGGGTGGACACGTTCAGATCCAGCGGCGCCGGAGGCCAGCACGTCAACAAGACATCCTCCGCCATCAGGATAACTCACATCCCCTCGGGGATCGTCGTCACCTGCCAGGACGAGCGCTCGCAGCACAGGAACCGCGAGGTGGCCATGAGGATACTCCGGTCGAGGCTCTACGATCTGGAGGAGGCCAGGAGGCGCGCCGAGAAGGACGAGCTGGAGAGTACCATGAAGGACGTCTCCTGGGGCAACCAGATAAGGTCCTACGTACTCCAGCCCTATCAGATGGTCAAGGACCACAGGACCGGAATGGAGACCTCCGACGTCGAGGGATTCCTCTCCGGTGAGATACAGCCTTTCATAGAGGAGTACCTCGGATCGGGGAGCAAGGCATGATCGAGAAGAACGATCAGATCGAGACCCGCACGGCCAAGCTTCCCGTGATCAGGGAGACGCTCGGGCTGGATCCCTACCCGCCCCGCACCGGGCCGGTCTCACCCGTATCGGCTGTCGTGGAGGGCGGCGAATCGCCCGATCCGGTATCCACCGCAGGCCGCATCAGAGCCAGGCGCGAACACGGCAAGGCCGTTTTCATGGACATCTGGAACCAGGGATCGACCGTGCAGGTCTACGTCCGGAAGGACAACCTACCCGAAGAAACCTGGGCGCTCGCAGGCCAGCTCGATCTGGGTGACTTCGTACGGGTGACCGGTCCCGTGTTCAGGACACGGATGGGCGAACTGACAGTCGAAGTCCGGTCGCTGGAGCTCCTGTGCAAGAGCCTGAGGCCGCTCCCGGTCGTGAAGACCGATGCCGACGGCAATGTCTACGATGCTCTCGCAGACACGGAGATGATGTACCGCCACAGGAGCATCGACCTGCTGGTCAACCCAGTCAGTCGAGAGAGAGCCATCGCCCGGTCGAGGATTGTCTCGGCTCTGCGTGCATACCTGGACGGTAACGGTTTCCTGGAGGTCGAGACTCCCGTGCTCCAGGCGCTCTACGGAGGAGCTGCAGCCGAGCCGTTCAAGACCGAGTACATCCATCTGCAGGAGACCTTCTATCTGCGCATCGCCACCGAGCTGTACCTGAAACGGCTTCTGGCCGGCGGACTGGACAGGGTCTACGAGCTCGGGAAGGATTTCCGGAACGAGGGGATCGACAGGACCCACTCGCCCGAGTTCACCCAGCTCGAGATCTACGAGGCATACGCCGACTACAACACGATGATGTCGCGGTTCGAGGACATGGTGGGCTCGGCCGCCGAGGCAGCCGGGAAGGGCGTCGAGATCTCCTTCCGCGGGCACGCGATCAGCCTGGCCCCGCCGTTCGCGAGGGTCGGGTTCGTCGAGGAACTCAGGCGATCCAGCGGCGAGGACCTCTTCTCCTGGGAGCCGGCCGACCTTCGCAGACTCTGCGACCGGCTGGAGATCGCCTCCGGCGCCACCGGCCGGGAAGCTTTGATAGACAAGCTTTTCGATCACTTCGTGACGTCCGGGATCGTCCAGCCCACTTTTGTGGTGGATTATCCGCAGTTCCTCTCTCCCCTCGCCAAGCTCAAGCCTGGCTGCCCCGGCATCACGGAGAGGTTCGAGCCCTTCATTGCCGGCCTGGAGATGGGGAACGCCTTCAGCGAACAGAACGATCCGGTTCTGCAGAGGCGGATCCTCGAGGAGCAGGCGGCGGCGTCGAAGGAGCGCAGTGGAGAGGTGGACGAGGAGTTCCTCCAGGCCCTCGAGACCGGGATGCCCCCGGCTGGCGGCCTCGGAATGGGCGTCGACCGGCTGGTGATGGTTCTGACCGACGCCCCGTCGATCAGGGATGTGATACTCTTTCCCCAGCTCAGACGGCTCCAGTGAGCCGTTCGATAGTCCTGCCCGTCGCATCCAGGCAGCTCTGGAGCAGGTCGCATTCGGGAGTGGTCAGGATGGTTTCCTTCCTGTCCGTCTCGGGCATCGCGATCGGCGTTTCGGCGCTGCTGCTCCTGGATGCCTTCATGAACGGATTCCAGGGCTCGATCATGGATTTCCTCTCCGCCGCGAATCCTACGATAGTCGTGACCGCCCCCGGAGGAGGGGGTCTGTACCCTGTCGATATCGCCCTCGTCAGGAGGCTCGCGGCTGCCGATCCAGCGCTGGGAGCCGTGTCCCCCTATCTCGAGAAGGCCGCGGTTGCCTCCGGGGAGGGAGGATCGGTCGCCGGGATCGTCCTCAGAGCTGTCGACCCGTTGGAGGAACGCCGGGTCTCCCTGCTCTCCGAGGGTCTTCCGCCGGCGGGGAACGAGGCGCTGCTCGGAAGCGAGCTGGCCGGCCGGCTGGGCGTCGCGGCGGGCGACAGCATCAGGATCGCCTCGACCGAGACGGTCGACATCACCTCGTCCGGGCGCGCAGTGGTGGATACGATACTCCCGGTGAGGGTCGCGGGGGTGAGGGACTTCGGACTGGCAGAGTACAACTCGGGAATGGCCGTGGTGAACTTCGAGACTGCCCGGGGGCTCTACGGAGAAGAGGCATTCTACTCCGCAGCGGGCGTCGGACTGGTTCCGGGAGGGGATCCCGTGGCCGCATCCGCAGCGCTCTCCGCATTGCTCAGGGCCGAGTACGTCGAATCCAGGCACGACAGGTACATGGAGGCCGAAGCCTTCCTCGCGCGGCACGAGAACCTCTTCAGGGCGTTCGGGCTGGAGAGGTTCGC
Source organism: Candidatus Fermentibacterota bacterium (assembly GCA_963718745.1). Taxonomy (GTDB): domain Bacteria; phylum Fermentibacterota; class Fermentibacteria; order Fermentibacterales; family Fermentibacteraceae; genus Fermentibacter. The sequence continues at coordinate 2,475,941 of OY970370.1, forward strand.
GATGACGATCGTCCTCGCCCTCATAACGGTGGTCGCCCTGCTGAACCTGTCCAGCGCCCTCGCCATGATCTCGCTCGAGCACAGGCGCGACCTCGGAGTTATAAGGGCGATGGGAGCCACGCCCGGGTCCGTCATCGGGATCGCCCTGACCCAGGGCTTCCTCCTCGGCTCCGCAGGCTGTGCGGCCGGTACCGCCTTCGCCGCCCTCGTGGTGGTGGTGGCCAACCGGCTGATCCCCATCCATCTCGAGAACACCATCTACTGGATCGATACGCTCCCGGCGAGGGTGGATACCGGCACTTCGCTCGCGATAGTCGCCTTCACGATGGCGGCATGCCTCGCCGCGTCACTCGTTCCGGCGGCGGGAGCCCTCACCGTGCCGCCAGCGGAGTGTGTGAGACATGAATGACGCGCCGGCGATGAAGTGCGAGGGGATCTGCAAGTCCTACGGCGAGGGCGGCTCCATCCTCGAGATACTCAGGGGAGTCGACCTCGAAGTCGCCCCCGGCGAGATAGTCGCTGTCACAGGTCCCAGCGGCTCGGGCAAGAGCACGCTCCTCAACATCCTCGGCATCCTGGAGCCTCCCGATTCCGGCACCGTCTCCATCGGGGGAGTGGATGCGTGGCACTCCAACGAGAAGAAGCGCGCCGTACTCCGGAACAGGCGGCTCGGATTCGTATTCCAGTTCCATCACCTGATGGAGGAGTTCACCGTCCTGGAGAATGTCGCGATCCCCCTGCTCATCGCAGGCCGGCCGAGAGCCGAGGCCCAGGAAAGAGCCATTGCGATCCTTTGCGAGGTCGGGATGGAGGAGCGCAGGGAGCACTTCCCGTCAAAGATTTCCGGCGGCGAGAGGCAGAGGGCGGCCATCGCCAGAGCCCTCATCGCGAAACCTGACGTGGTCCTCGCGGACGAGCCTACCGGCAATCTCGACCCGGTCAACGGAGAGAGGCTGATGGAACTGATGAGGCGGCTCGCCGCCGACCACGGGCAGGCATTCATCATAGCAACCCACTCCGCAGCCCTCTCCGCAGGTTCCGACAGGTCGCTCAGGCTGGTTTCCGGGCAGCTCGTTCCCGAAGGGCGGGTTTGCGGCACCTGACGGAACGCGGTTATCATCAGAGGAACTCTGCAGAGCGTTTCGCGATATAGTGTCGTGTTGCGCCGACCAGACGGAGGTTTCAATTGCCCGAGCAATACAGCGAGCGCGCGCGAGCCGCGATAAACATCGCAAGGACCGAGGCCAGCAAGTACGGACAGGCCAAGGTCGGGTCCGAGCACATGCTCTTCGGCCTTCTCTCGGTCAGGGGCTCCACTGCGATCTCGATCCTCCATGCGCTCGGGGTTAACACCGCAGAACTCAGGGTACGGCTGGAGAGCTACATCAGGAAGCCATCGGGGATCACCATCCCGACCCATGAAGTCGGATGGACGACCAAGGCCCGCCTCGTCCTGCACGAGGCCAACCGGCAGTCCAGCCTGATGAACCACCAGTCGGTCGGGACCGAGCACATCCTGCTCGGCCTGATAGCCGTATCCAGCTGCATGGCCGCCAATCTCCTCCGCGAGAGGGGCGTTCTCCTGGACAGGGCCGTGACCGAGCTGCAGAACCTGCCAAGGTCCAGGGACGAGAAGACCGAGGAGGAATCTACCTCGGCGCTCGAGTTCTTCTGTCGCGACCTGACCGAGATGGCCCGCGAGGGCGCCCTCGACCCTGTCATCGGACGCGAGAAGGAGATCTCGAGGGTGATACAGGTTCTCTGCAGGCGCAAGAAATGCAACCCGGTGCTCATCGGGGAGCCCGGCGTCGGGAAGACCGCGATAGTGGAGGGTCTTGCCCAGCTGATAATCTCCTGCAAGGTGCCGCCGCCTCTCCGTGACCGCAGACTGATGGCCCTGGACATGGCGGGAGTGATAGCCGGCACGAAGTACAGGGGGCAGTTCGAGGAGAGGCTGAAGGTTCTCCTGAAGGAGATCTCCGAAGCAGGAAACATCATACTGTTCATCGACGAGATACACTCGATAGTCGGCGCGGGCGCCGCGGAGGGGGCCATAGACGCAGCCAACCTCCTCAAGCCCGCCCTCGCCAGAGGCGAGTTCCAGTCCATCGGCGCGACCACTCTCGACGAGTACAGGAAGAGGATAGAGAAGGACGGAGCGCTGGAGAGGCGCTTCCAGCCGGTGCCCGTGGATCCCCCCACCGTCTCGCTGACCGTGGAGATACTGGAAGGGCTCCGTAACAAGTACGAGGAGCACCATGGAGCCGAGTTCACCCCCGAGGCTGTCGAGGCATGTGCAAGGCTCGCGGACAGGTTCATAAGCGGCAGATTCCTGCCGGACAAGGCCATAGATGTCATGGACGAGGCCGGGGCCAAGACGCGGCTGATGGCGAGCTCGGTCCCGCCGGGGCTCGATCAGCTCGAGCGCGAGATAGGCCTGATGGAGTCCGACATGACCCGGGCGACCGAGATGTGTGATTTCGAGGAGGCAATGAAGCTCCGCTTCGAGGTGGAGAAGAAGCAGTCCGTCCTGGCCGCGGCCAGGAACGAATGGCTCTCTTCCGAGGATCGCAGGATCGTCACTGTGGACCTCGTGGCGGAAGTCGTCTCCGACATGACCGGCATCCCCGTGAACCGGATGACCGAGAGCGAACTGGCCCATCTGAGGGATCTCGAGATCCACCTGTCCTCGCGCATCGTGGGTCAGACCGAGGCGCTGAGCGCCATCGCGAGAGCCATCAGGAGAGGGCGCGTCGGGCTCAAGGACCCGCACAGGCCCTCGGGCGCGTTCCTCTTCATGGGGCCGTCCGGAGTCGGCAAGACCGAGACGGCCCGCGTCCTGGCCGAGAAGGTCTTCGGAGATTCGAGCGCTCTGATACGGATCGACATGTCCGAGTTCCAGGAGCGCTTCTCCGGTTCGAGGCTCGTCGGCGCCCCTCCCGGCTATGTCGGCTACGACGACGGCGGCCAGCTGACCGAGAAGGTCCGGAGGCGGCCCTATTCGGTGGTCCTGTTCGACGAGGTGGAGAAGGCTCATACGGACCTCTTCAACATGCTCCTGCAGGTCATGGACTACGGGCGGATGACGGACAGCTACGGCAGGCACGTAGACTTCTCCAACACCATCCTGATAATGACGAGCAACCTGGCCTCTAAGGAGCTGCAGGGCGTAGGGCATCCCGGTTTCTCCACCGAGTCCGAGGAGGACAGGAACCGCAGGCAGAGAGATCTGATGATGGACGGGGTCAGGAGGTTCTTCTCCCCCGAGTTCATAAACCGGCTGGACGAGATAGTGATCTTCAACCAGCTCGGCAGGAGCGAGATAGACAGGATCGTCGACATCCAGTTCGAAGAAGTGAGCCGGAGGGTCGCCGAGTTCGGACTCAACCTGGTCCTGAGCGAGTCCGCCCGCGACCTGATAGCCGAGAGGGGCTTCGACCCGGCATCAGGCGTGCGCCATCTCCGCAGGACGATTCAGCGACTCGTGGAGGACCCCCTCACAGAGGCACTCCTCCAGGGCGAGTTCTCCAGGGGGGATCACATAGTGGCTGAGAGGGCGGACAGCAGCATAATGTTCTGCAGATCGAACAGCGGCTCCATGGATCGTGAGGCGCTCACGGCAACAGGCAGAACGACGAATTGAGATCGGTCCTCCTCATACTGGTGGCGGCCGCTCTCGTCACGGCCGGAACGGTACGCAGCCTTCTCGTCGAAGGCAATACTTTCGTAACCGACTCCCTCGTCGCCAGGACCTTCGGGCTGGAGCCGGGGGATGTCTACTCGCCCGAGGCCGCCTCCCAGGGTCTCCGCAACCTCTTCAACCTCGGCTACTTCTCCGGGATCGACCTCCAGTCCGACTCGTCCGAGGGCGGCATCGACCTCCTGCTGACTGTAGTCGAGAACCGCATCCTCAGCGACTTCGCGGTCGAGGGTCTCGACTGCCTGGACGAGGATGACGTCAGGGACTCCCTCTTCCTCTTCCCCGGACAGACCATATCCCTGATGGACGTGCAGACGGCGAAGCGCACGATCCTCGCACTGCTCGCGGACAAGCACAGGCATCTCGCGACGGTGGAGGCTAGGTGGGACGAGCCCGACGCCGGTGGCAGGAGCAGGCTGGTCTTCGAAGTCGACGAGGGGCCCGACGTAAGGGTCGGCGAGATCGCGTTCGAGGGGAACACAGTCTTCGATGACGGCGATCTCCGAGGCGAGATGAAGACGAAACAGGACTCCTTCTGGAGATCCGGCCGTCTCCGCGAGAGCGATCTGGCTGAAGACCTGGGCAAGATCGAGAGATACTACAGGGATCACGGCTATCCCGATGCAAGGGTTCTCGGAGTCGACAGGAGCATCCTCGCGGACGGCAGGCACCTCCGGCTCGTCATCACGGTTTCCGAGGGCAGGTACTACGAGGTCGGGTCGATCGGTTTCCAGGGCAACCTCGCGATCCCGGACAGCACACTCGAGTCGGCCGTCACGCTGGAACCGGGCACCGAGTACCGCATCAGCCGCTTCGAAGAGTCGATGGACGCCATCTACGAGCAGTTCCAGGACCGCGGCTACTTCTATGCGTCGGTCGAGCCAAGCGTTTCAGCCGACACCACCTCGGGCGAGATATCGGTCACGTTCCTCGTCACCGAGGGGGAGAGGGCGCACATCAGGAGGATCGAGATCTCCGGGAACACCCGGACCATGGACAACGTCATCCGCAGGCAGCTGCGGATCTATCCCGGAGACCTGTTCCAGAGGTCGTCGCTGCTGCGCAGCCTCCGGAACATCTTCTACCTGAACTATTTCGAGAACGTCGTGCCCGACTTCCGAGCCATAGAAGGATCCTCCGACATCGACCTGATAATCGATGTGGTCGAGAAATCGACGGGCAAGGCAGGCTTCGGCGCGGGATACGGCGCCAGCGACGGCTTCAACGGTTACCTCGAGCTCGGCGAGCAGAACCTGTTCGGCCGGGGTCAGAGCGTCTCCATCAACTATCAGTTCTCCAAGTCCTCCAACGACATAGAACTCAGCTTCACCGAGCCGTGGTTCCGGGACACCCCGCTGACCCTCGGGGGGGAGATCTTCCATACAACGTCCGACCGCGACTACTATGACAGGACCAGAACGGGAGGAGCCGTGACGGTCGGGCGCACCCTCCCCTGGGTCGACTACACCTCCGCCTCGGTCCGCTACCTCCTGGAGCGGACCAATGTCTTCAACATCACGGACGATTCGACCAGCTACTACTACAGCCTGAGGGACACCGACTGGCCCAGGTGGACCAGTTCGACGCGGTTCAGCATCGTCCGGGACAGCAGGGACAGGCAGATCTTCCCGGGCGAGGGATCACAGAACTCGATAATCGCCGAATTCGCCGGGGGAGTCCTCGGCGGCAACATCGGCTACCAGAAGTACCTCGTCGACAGCAGCTGGTACATCCCTTCGATCTGGAAGTGCGTGTTCATGCTCAGGACCAGGGCCGGGCTGCTGGCCTCCCTGGCCGGGGAGTCCCCTCCCGCATACGAGCTCTTCGAACTGGGCGGAACGGGTTTCTACGGAGTGAGGGGTTACGACAGCGGGACCATCGGAGCGGTGGAGGGGTACGAGACCGTGGGCGGGAAGTTCATGCTGATCTTCTCGGCCGAGTACAGGCTCCGCCTGCTGGAGCAGCTGCAGTTCGCCACCTTCATCGATGCCGGGAACACCTGGAGCTCGATGGCCCTGGCAGACGTGGGTCACCTGAACAGAGGGGCAGGGCTGGGCTTCCGGATCGAGGTCCCGATGCTCGGGATAATGGGGCTCGATTACGCCTACGGCTTCGACGGCCCCGACCAGGGCTGGCAGCCCCACTTCCAGTTCGGGACCGATTTCTGAGGCACGGGACGGCACTACCGACGAACGGAGCTTTCATGAGGTTCGCATACATCGTGTTCCTCCTCCTGCCCGCGGCGGTTGCGGCGGGTACCATCGCCGTGCTCGACTCCGACAGGATATTCGAGTCCCTCGGCGGAGTGGCGGATGCCAGGGAACTCCTCGAGACCGAGATCGAGGGCTGGAACGCCCATGCGGACTCGCTGCAGGCTGACATCGATGCGATCTCGCTCGACCTGGAGAGGACTCTCATGATGAGTCCCGAGCGCCGCAGGGAGCGCGAGGCCCTCCTCGAGCAGAAGGAGTCCGAGCTCCAGCAGTTCATCTCCTCCACGTTCGGACCGGGAGGTCTGGCCGAGCGCAGGAACGAGGAACTCGTGACGCCGATCGTGGACGAGATCAACGAAGCCGTCCGCGAGCTGGGGACCGAGAACGACTATGATCTCGTACTCGACATCTCGGGCGGCACCGTCGTCTACGCGGAGGAGAGCCTGGACATAACCGACCTCGTCATAACCAGGATGTCGACGCGTGGGTCGTCCGACTAGACTGGGAGATCTGGCGCCCGCCCTGGGCGGACGCCTGGTCGGTCCCGGCGCGGACGAGCCCGTAAGAGGAGTATCCTCGCTCGAGGAGGCCGGACCCGACCAGGTCTGCTACTTCGGGAATCCGCTGTACAGGAGGTATCTCGGGTCGACCCGCGCGCTCGCGGTGATCTGCTCGAAGGAGCTCGAGTCCTCGGCCCCGAATCTCATAATCGTCCCCGAGGCATACGAGGCGTTTCGCAAGGCGCTGGCCATCTTCGCTCCGGACAGATCGTCGGGATTCGACGGCGTGCACCCGGCGGCCGTGATGCATCCGTCGGCGTCGATCGGTGAGGGAGTCCGGATAGGTCCCGGAACCGTTCTCGACCGTGATGTGTCTGTAGGGGCCGGTACCCGGATCGGAGCGGGCTGCTATCTCGGCCCGGGGGTTTCCGTCGGCTCCGACTGCGATATCCATTCATCCGTGGTGCTGGAGGCGGATACCTCGATCGGGGATCGCGTCGTGATCCATCCGGGGGCTGTCATCGGGGCCGACGGCTTCGGTTTCGTGCCCGACCCGGCCGGTCACAGGAAGGTTCCACAGAACGGCGTCGTCCGGATCGAGCACGATGTCGAGATAGGCGCCAACTGCACGATAGACAGGGCCGTCACCGGAGCCACGGTGGTGGGGGCCTTCTCCAAACTCGACAACCTCGTCCACCTCGCCCATAATGTGACGCTGGGTCCGGGATGCCTCCTTGCTGCCCAGGTCGGGATCGCAGGCAGCACCAGGGTCGGTGCGGGCGTCGTTATGGGCGGTCAGGCGGGCTTAGGCGGACACCTCGAGATCGGCGAGAGGGCGACCATAGCCGGCCAGGCCGGCGTTACGAAGAACGTTCCGCCGGGCGCGGTGGTTTCAGGCTATCCCGCACGAATGCATGCAAAGGCACTCAGACAGGACGCTGCGCTGGCGAGGCTGACCGATCTCGTGGATTCGATCTCCGAACACCTGAACGCCTCCAGAATCGAGAAGGAGAAACCCCCAATTGAGCCAGAACCAGGTGACTCTTGAGAGACCGGTGACATATCGCGGCATCGGCCTGCACACGGGCAATGTCACGACGATCACCTTCAAGCCTGCACCGCCGAACTCCGGTGTGACGTTCGTCAGGACCGATGTCGAATCCAGGCCTACGATCCACGTCAGCTGCGAGAACGTGAGACAGATAGAGGAGCAGTCCCGCAGGACGACCCTCGGTGAGAACTACTACGAGGTCCATACCGTGGAACACGTCCTGGCGGCTCTCTACGGGCTCGGCATCGACAACGCGATAATCGAGATCGATTCGGACGAGCCGCCCGAACCCGAGGACGGTTCGGTGGCTACATACGTCGAAGTGATAGACAAAGCTGGCCGTCTCGAGCAGACTGACGCTCCCAGGAAATACCTCACGATCGGTGAATCGGTTTCCATCTCCGCCTACGGTGCCGATCTGGTCGCGGTCCCGGGTGAAGGCCTCCGCATCAGCTTCACGATCGACTACGGGCATCCCGTGCTCGGCGCCCAGTACATCTCCACCCTGATCACGCCGGAGATCTTCCGCAAGGAGATCGCCCCGGCCAGGACGTTCTGCTTCTACAGCGACGTGAAGGCTCTCCAGGAGAAGAACCTCATACGCGGCGGGACTCTGGACAACGCCATCGTGATCGGGGAGGAGGGGCTGCTCAACCGCGAACCCCTGCGCTTCCCGGACGAGTTCGTAAGGCACAAGGTCCTGGATCTCATCGGCGACCTCTCACTCATCGGCGAGAGGCTCAACGCCCACGTCATATCGGCCAAGTCCGGCCATGCGTCCAACGTCCAGTTCGTCAGGAAGATCCGGGAGGCCTACACGAAGCGCAACCGGGACCAGGCCAGGCCTCTGGGGCCGGGCAACTGGGAGATCGCCGACGTCATGAGGATCCTCCCCCACAGGTATCCCTTCCTGCTGGTCGACAAGGTCCTCGAGATGCAGCCCGAGAAGCGCATCGTCGGTCTCAAGAACGTCACCATCAACGAACCCTTCTTCCAGGGGCACTTCCCCGGAAGCCCCATCATGCCCGGAGTCCTGATCATCGAGGCGATGGGACAGGTCGGGGGGCTGATGCTGTTCAACTCCGTCGAGAGACCCGACGAATGGCTCGTCTTCTTCACGGGCGTCGACAAGGTCAGGTTCAGGAAACCGGTGCTCCCTGGCGACCAGGTTCTCTTCGAGCTGGAGATGATAAAGCGCAGGGGCACGGTGTGCGTCATGAGGGGAGTGGCCAAGGTGGAGGGCAAGGTCGTGGCCGAGGCTGATCTCATGGCCATGCTGATGCCGAGATGAGCGGCGTGGATCCCAGGGCCGCGGTGGACTGCGCCGTCCCGGAAGGCTGCAGCATCGAGCCCTTCGCGGTTGTCGGACCCGGAGTCACCCTCTCCCCGGGCGTGTCCGTCGGTGCGCATGCTGTCGTGACGGGAAGGACCACGCTGGGCAGGGATGTCCGGATCGGCCCCTGTGCCGTCATAGGAACCGATCCCCAGGACCTCAAGTTCGCAGGAGAGGACACCGCACTGGAGATAGGCGACCGCACGGTCATCCGCGAGTTCGCAAACGTGAGCAAGGGCACTACCGCGACCGGGTGCACGATCATCGGGAGCGACTGCCTCGTGATGGCCTATGCGCATATCGCGCACGACTGCAGGGTCGGATCCCGGGTCATCCTGGCCAATGCCGTCAATCTGGCAGGCCATGTGGAGGTGGGCGACCACGCCACGATAGGAGGGGTCGTGCCGATCCACCAGTTCGTGAGGATCGGCGCATTCTCGATGATAGGCGGCGGGTACCGTGTGCCGATGGACGTGCCGCCGTACTGCCTCGCAGGCGGATACCCCCTGAAGGTGTCGGCACTGAACCGGATCGGGCTCAAGCGCAACGGCTTCTCGGATGAGAGACTCCAGGATCTCGACCGGGCGTTCAGGTTCCTCTTCAGGGAGCCCGGGACCTTGTCCTCCAAGGCTGCACGGGTCGTCGAAGAGGCAGGTTGGGGCGATGACGCCAGGGCGCTTGCGGGGTTCATCCTGTCCAGCAGGCGCGGGGTCATCGGGTCCTGACGGCCGCCGGCCCGTGACCGGCCCGCTGCTGCTCGCCGCGCTGCTGATCCTCCAGCCGTCCCCCCCGGACGGACCTCGCAGGAGGAGCAGCCGCAGGTGGAGGAATCGCCCGAATCCCTGCTCCCTGATCAGGATCCGCCAGCCGGGGACTCACTCGCTATCGGGACCGAAGCTGCACCCGTCCGGTCCGCCGGTGAGAGGTCGCCTTCGGGCGCGCTCCTGCGCTCTGCGGCGCTTCCGGGGTGGGGGCAGTTCTACAATGACCGTCCCGTGAAGGGGATCCTCCTCGGTACGCTCGAACTCAGTCTGCTCGCCTTCCTGATATCCGAACACGCGAGTGCCGAGGCTGCGAGGGATGATTACTACGAAAGCGGTGATCCCGCCGACGAGGCTTCCTACGAGAGACACAGCGACAGAAGGCTCGATCTCATCTGGTACACCTCCGCAGCATGGCTCTACGGCATGCTCGACGCCTATGTCGATGCCCATCTGTTCGCATTCGAAGAGGAGAACGGGGAGTTCGGGCGGGAGGCCGGGATCGGTGCGATTCTCTATCTCAGGTTCTGACGCCGCGGGTTCCCCCGGCGGACAGTGGAATAAACCATGTTCCTCGCTGTAATACTCTCGTTGATGGAGCCGGTCGACGAAGACGCAGGACTCATCGCGAGGGCGAAGGCGGGTGACAGGGATGCATTCGGCGAGCTGGTCCGGAGGTACGAGAAAAGGGTCTTCAGAGTCGCCCGTCGCATGTGCAGGACGGACGAGGATGCGTGGGACGTGACACAGGACACGTTCATCAGGGCGATGCAGGCCATGCCCGGCTTCGATACGCGCTACCGTTTCTTCACATGGATCTACCGCATCGCTACGAACCTCTCGATCAACCTGTCGGAGAAGCGCAAGCGCCGTGCCGAGGTGGAGTTCGACGAGGAGTACGGAGCCGGCGGGGAACAGTGCGTCGAGGACACCGCCCCGTCCCAGGCTTCCGCATCGGAGCTCGCCTCTGCCATACGGAGCGCCGTCGAGAGGCTCTCGCCCCCGCTCCGCGCGGTATTCGTCCTGCGCGTGGACCAGGAGCTGAGCTATTCGGAGATAGCCGAGACCCTCGGGATCGCCATGGGCACCGTGATGTCCAGGCTGAACAGGGCTAGGACAGAGATCCGGAAGTCCGTAGAGCATCTGATGGAACCGAGATGATATGAGACGGGATGACGAGATGAACGGCTGCCCTTCGTTCGAAAACCTGATGAGCTTCATGGACGGCGAGCTGTCCCCGGGGGAGGCTGCACTCCTCGGAGCGCACCTCGAGAAGTGTCCGGACTGCAGGCGGGTCCTGGAATCGCAGGGCGTGCTCGAGAAATCCTACAGGGAATCCTTCTCTCCGCCCTCCGAGGACGCCTTCAGGCTCATGGAGAAGCGGGTCATGGCCTCCGCTCCGCGCACCGCCCGAAGGATTCCTGCATCCATACAGATAGCTGCCGCCCTGATCCTGACTCTGGCCGGCATGAGGCTCGTCGCCGGGCATGAAACGGGCCTGCTCCCGGGAAGGCAGACCGAGACGATAGTGGTCACGGCCGAATCCATCAGTGGCGGCGCTGATGATGGAGCCCCGGTCCTGGATCAGGCCGACTCGTCCATCCCCGTCGAATCCGTGTCATCGGCCTCGAGTTCGACGGGTGAAGTCGAGCAGGGGCTCCCGGTATCCCCGGCGGCGGAAGGGGTCGAATTCGAAGAACAGTCACAGGAGAACCGCGCTGACGGGTTTGGTACGGGCGGCCTCTACGATGCGACCCTCGCGATGGAATCCGCCGGGACCGGAGGCGGATCGGCGGTCGGGGGCGGCGCCGCCGGGCAGGCCCTGCCGTCGGGTGCTCTCGGAAACTCAGGGTCGTATGGAGTCGCAGTCGACGACATGGTCCAGACCGCCTGCCAGGCAGTGCCCGAGTGCCTGTCCATCTCCGAGGAGCGCGGGGAGCCGGATTTCGCAGGCTTCATGACGGCAGGGAGGACATGCGACGCCGACGGAGCCTCTGGAGCGTCCGAAGCTCCCGACCTCGAGCGTTCCGGGTTCGAATCGTTCGCTCCCGGAGGCGACCAGGCTGTCGGAGACGTCGCGGGAGCCCAGCTTGCGACATCATCGATCCCGCCCGCGTGCCTCTTCCTCGTGTTCAAGGCTTCCGGGGAACCCGCATCGCCGGATTCGGTGTTCCTTGACGAGAGCTTCCCAGGTTGGAAGGATTCCCTGAGGGGCGAGATGCGGGACACCACCCTGGTCCTGTCGAGAGACGGCTTTGCAGAGCTGATGTTCTGAGCGGACATCCCGCAGCCCCCGAAAGGAAACAATGTCGGCCATTATCGCGCTATTCATCGTATTGCAGTCGACGATCGGCGGGAACGGCGGAAATCTCGCGATCATCATACTCGACTCTCCGGAACAGTACGACGCCGCATCCGCAGTGGAGGCGCTGGAAGCTGCGGTGGCCGCACACGGGCGCTTCACCCCCGTCTGGCTGCCGGACTCGGTCCGCAATCTCGAGATGTCGGGCAGCTACTCCGCGGACATGGCCGGCATCTGCTCCGAATACTCCCTCGATGTCCTCCTGGCGCTCTCCATGGCTGAACCCGACACTGTCGAGAGGGCATACCTCCAGGGCGACTCCCTGGTGACATCCAGGAGGACGGATGTCACGGCGACCGGCCGGTTCTACACGTCCTCCGGCACCCTTGCGGGAACCGTTTCCGAGACGGTTTCCTCCGATTCAAGGCCTCCGATGCAGCCGGATCTGGATCGCATGGCCCGGGAGGCTTCCCTCGCGGTGCTCGAGAAGGCTCTGCTCGAGCTGTTCCCTGCCGAGGTCCGGTTCACCGCCTCCGGCGGAGCCGAGTTCGACCTGCCGGCGGGAAGCGACGACGGGTTGTCGAAGGGGATGTTCATCTCCCTGGTGGCCGTCGTACCCTCCATCCCGGACGACATCTCACAGTACCGTTTCCTCAGGAGCCACGGAATCGCCCAGATCGTCCGGTGCGACGCCGGCGCCTCCAGGGCGCGGCTCCTCTCCGGCTCCCTGGTCGAGGGCGGTTCGGTGACGGCACTCGAGCGCGGCGCCCCGGCATCGGTTTCCGCCTGCTGGGAGATGGCGCCCGTCGAACTCGCGCAGGGCGCGGAGACGGAGGAACCGTTCGATGCCGACAGGGTGATGAACCGGACAAGGATCACCGTCTCGACCTTCAGATGGGGCTTCAACTTCGGCGGGGCGCTCTTCGCCGGAGCGATGGAGAACCTGTCGTCCTTCGGTGTGGATTTCCACGCAGGCCTGAGGATGCCCCTGTCCGCACCCCGCCTCGCCGCCGTCCTGAATGCAGGAGCAGCCGTGGAATTCGAGATCCAGGACGTCGCAACGGACACCCTGGCGTCGGATGCGACTGCCGCGTCCTTCGGCGGTTATGCCGAATGCGGTCTGGAGATGCTCGCTTCCGACAGGTTGGGCTTCACTGTCTCTGCGGTGGGTTTCGCGGGCTCCGAGGCGGATTCCTGGACGGTGCAGGAGCTGGGCGGACAGAACAGGGAGGCATATCCGTCAGAACTCTACTACGCCTCCGTGAAGCGTTCCCCGCTGACCCTGAGGGCTGGTCTCTTCTACCTGATCTTCTGATCCGGAGGCTCGTGTCTCCAGGGTCTGCGCGCGGTCCCCTGCTCCCACAGCACCTCGAGCACCGACCAGGTCGACATCGCGAAGACCACTCCGCCGATCACGCCTGAGACGGGGCTGCGGAGGAGTATCCCGAAGACGATCCCCGCGCCTGCGATGGATGCGGTGAGCAGCCAGTGCACGGTGGCAAAGAGGGAGAACGGCCCCCACTTCGATATTATCCTCACCCGCGTGAGGTTCAGACCCCAGATGCTGACGGGATAGCCCAGCGCGGCCAGTACGGCTGGAGGCACGCCCGAGAACAGGAAGCATCCCAGCCAGAGCGCAGTGCACAGGAGGAACATCGGAACGGCGGACCTGGCCAGGAGGGAAACCCAGCCCATCTCCTGCCCGACCTCTCCGAACGCGAGCCAGAGCATGAAGCCTGACCCCAGCCCGACGAGGATCGCAAGGCTGCGTGTCTCGACCGTGATCCCGAACACGGTTCCGAGAAGCCCGAGAGAGAGGCTCAGGATGCCGAACACCAGCGGACCGGTCCTTCCCCTGTCCTTGGCGGCGAGGAAGATCCGGCTTGCCACCAGGTGGAACAGGATCGTCGCGATCACCGTACATGCCGCGAAGAAGCCGGCGGAGAGATAGGGTCCGGCTCCGGGCGGGAGACGCAGCTGGAGGAAGGTGTCGGCATCGAAGGGCACGGGCGGTACTCCTTTCTTTCGCGCCAATGTTAATGCTCTTCGCGTGGAAGTCAACAGCCCGCTGTTGCGCGGATGATCTCGGTGCGAATAGAATAGGATGCTTGCCAACAGGTAAGAATCTGACCGGAGGTGCACTCGTTGGGCTTGAAAAGGGCGGCGGCCTTGATGCTCCTGGCTCTGGCGCCGGTGCTCTCCTGCGGGACAGGGTCCCCCGGAGGTCAGGAAACTGCTCTGTTCGTCCGCATACCCGCCGGAAAGCTGACCTGGATCCGGGTTCCCGCGGCAGAGGAGTCCGTCGAGGCTCCGGATTCGTCATCCGGACCCGGTTCGCCCGTCTCCATGGACCTGCCCTCGGGTCCGGTCTCGATCCGGGCGTTCCTGATCCAGGATCATGGCTGCACGCCGGAGGAAAGGGTCGCAGACCTAATCGCCTCGGGCGTCGATGACGCCATCGTACTGCAGGGTTCTCCGCGGACGGCCGGGGTGATGTCGGTGGTCGGCTACACCCGGGGGGACACGTGCAGGCTGGAGAGGCTCTGGCCACGCGGCGCGGGAGAAGCGGTCGTGCTTTCGGTACAGAGGCAGTTCTTCACGCCGGCCGGACTCTTCGGGCAGACCGAGAGGCTTCTCGAACGCTCGTCGCCTGAGGCATGGACCGGACTCAGGACCCCGCTGCTGTCCGACCGCTCGCTCCGGGAGATGCAGGCCGGGTTCGACGAGCACGACTCCGGCAGGCTCCCTTCGGTCAGGCACGCTCTGGAGATGACTCTCGTCCCTCAGGAGCAGGCCTTCGAGGTAGTGGACACCTTCACCGTGGATTTCAACGGCACGGCGGGAATCACCCAGACCAGGCTGGCGATGCCTCACATCGACGGCAGCGCCCAGGAAATGGTCGTCGCCCTGGAGGGCACGTGCGTCCGGGAGACCGATTCGGTCCTCTGCATGCCCGACCCGGAGACCGGGATCTTCGCCGGCATGTACCAGTCCAAGTTCGAGGATTACTATCGGGAGGACGGCGGTTTCGTCAGGGGGCAGATGAGGCTCTCCAGCTCCTTCTCCTGCGGTGAGTGGTTCTACCCGGGAGCGGAGACCCCCTCGGAATACGACCTCTCGGTGAGCGTGCCCTTCGGCGGATCGTTCTACTGTCCGCTCCAGCTCGTCGAGTATCATTCGGCAGGTTCCAACCGGGAATACAGGTTCACCTCCCCCCCTGGCGGGATCTCCGATCCGCTGTCCTGGGCGTCGGGAGAACTGGAATCCATGAGCATCGCATCGGGCAGGTCCCGGTTCGTCCATGTCCCCGTCGACGAGGCGGAGTCCGGATCGCTCGCGACGAACGCAGACATCCTTGCGGGGACCCTGTGGGACAGGCTCGGATTCGATGGAGCAAGCCTGGACGTTGTCATGGTGGGGAGCATCGACCGTCCGGTTCTTGCATCGGGAACCGGCTGCCTGCTGATCTCCGCCGATCAGCTCTCCCTGATCGACGGGTACTCCCTCTGGGACGACTCCCTGATGAACGGCCTGCGCCCGTCCGGGCCCAGGGTGGTGGCACGCGCCGCACGCTCCCTCCTTGCGATGTCGAGCTACCTTCCGGAGGAGTTCTCGGCGGCTCTCTCCGCATGGTCCGTGTTCCTGTTCGTGGAGAGGCACGGATCGGTCAGGGATGCGGAGAACATTCTGGAGTGCTTCATGCGTTACTACCTGTCCTCCACCTCGGGGAGCACCGCCACGGAGTTCTCGATAGGCGACTCAGAACTGCCGGGGTCGGAGCTTGCCGAACCCGTCCTGATGGGCAAGGCTCCAGTCGTCCTGACGATGTTCTCGCGCTTCGTCCCCGGATTCGACCCGGGGCTCCAGTCCGCGCTGGCAAGGCTCAGGCATCCTGGCGTGGCGCTGCTCAGTATCGCATCGATGCTGGGAACGCCCTCGGATCCGTCGCTCTCGGACCTGTACTGGGACTGGATTTCGATGCCGGGCGTTCCCCAGGTCCTGGTCAGGTGGCGCGAGTCCTCCGGGCGCGTCGACTTCACGATGGAGCAGCTCCAGCCGGGCCGGGATTTCCCTCTGCCGCTCGGGAGGATGCTCCTTTTCTACGAGAACGGCGGTTCCTCCGAGGGCTGGATCTACGGACCGGCGCAGGACGGAGGGTACTGGGCCTTCTTCGATCCCGGGGAAGGCGGCCTCTCGGCGATAGATGTCTCTCCGTCGCGCCACCTTCCCGCAGACATCGTCTACGAACGCCAGCACTGATCCGGAGGTCCGCTTGAAACTCTCGCTCTGCCTGCACAACCATCAGCCTGTCGGAAATTTCGACCACGTGATAGAGAAGGCGTACGTGGAATGCTACGAGCCCGTCCTGTCCTGCCTCCGCAGGCATCCTTCGGTCCGTCTCGCCCTCCACCATTCCGGCTGCCTCCTGGACTGGCTCGAGGAGCACCACCCCGAGTATCTGGAGCGTGTTTCGGAGATGTGCAGGGAGGGCCAGCTCGAACTCGTCTCGGGGGGCTATTACGAGCCCATCCTCCCTATCTTCCGCAGGACCGACATCCGCTCGCAGATCAGGGCGATGAACGACAGGCTGGAGAAGCTGGGCGGCTCCCGGCCTAGCGGTCTGTGGCTCACGGAGAGGGTGTGGGAGCCGTCGATCCCCTCCTTCGTCGCGGGCACGGGCATCGGATACGTGATCGTGGACGACCTGCACCTGCGCCTTGCCGGAGTCGATGATGCATCCGCAGGCGAGCCTGTGCTGACCGAGGATTCGGGACACACCACCATCCTCCTGGGGAGCAGCAGGGAACTCAGGTACGCAGTCCCGTTCATGGATGTACCGGGCGTGTCGGAGATCCTGGGCCGGCTCGCGCGGAGCGGAGTTTCCCATGTCTTCTACGGCGACGACGGAGAGAAGTTCGGAGTATGGCCGGGAACCTGGCAGCGGTGCCATGAACAGGGGTGGCTGGATGCATTCCTCTCGATGATCGAGGGGGCGGCCGGCTGGCTCGAGACCGTCCTCCCGTGCGAGGCGGTGTCCACCCTGCGACCGTCGGGACCCTGCTACATCCCTGCCTCGAGCTACCCCGAGATGGGGGAGTGGGCGCTCAGCCCGGACCGTCAGGCGGCGGCCGGCCGCCTCCGGGATTCGATCCCTCCCGGAACGGGTGCGGATCCGGACCTCTATCTCAGGGCGGGGTTCTGGCGGAACTTCCTGACACGCTATCCCGAAGCCAACGACCTGCACAAGAGGGTCCTGCATGCCGAGAAGGCAGTGAGGGCAAGCGGCTCCGGAGAGGCGCTCAGGCACTTCTGGCGCAGCCAGTGCAACTGTGCCTACTGGCACGGTGTCTTCGGAGGGCTCTACCTGCCGCATCTGAGGGACGCGGTATGGACCGAGCTCCTCGAATCGGAACGCAAGGCCAGGATTCATCTCGGGACCGATCCCTCGATCCATCACGGCGATATCGACGTGGATGGCTCTGAAGAGATACTGATAGGCACCTCCTGCATGTCGTGCGAGGTCAGAGCGGGAGAAGGCCTGGCGGTGAGCGAACTGTCGCTCCTTCCCGAAGGCAGGCCGGCCCTTCCGCTGGGGAATGTCCTCTCGAGGCGCAGGGAGGCCTATCACTCGGGGATCAGCGACGAACAGTCCGCCCGGGGTCACGACGGGACCATCCACGGAGATCTCCCTTCGCTCGAGCAGGGTCTGGCATCCAGGATATCCATCGATCCGTACAGGCGCCTCAGCTTCAGGGAGGTGGTCCTCCCGGGCGGGGACAGCCGCGCGGACTGGTTCGGCTGTTCCGGTTCGTGCATCGCCGCCGTGACGCCCGGAGCAGTCCCCGAGATCGTCCGCACCGCGTCCGACGTCCATCTGAGCCTCGGCTATGCGATGCCCGCCGGTGTCCTGGTCGAGAAGGAGCTCGCCATCTCGCTCCACACTCCGAGGATCTCCTGCCGCACGGAGTTCGAGAAGGCCGACGGGATGAGAGTCGGATGCGAGATGTGCTTCAACCTGCTCACGGGTTCCGAGGATGACCGCAACGTTTCCATCGGGGGCGGAAGCCCCGTGCGGACGGGCCTCCGAGGAGAGGGAACCGCGGGTGGCATAGTGGTGACGGACGGCTGGCGGAAGGTGCGGATCGTCATCCAGTCGAGGAACGGCATCGAATTCGACGTCTGGCACATGCCCCTCGACTCGGTCAGCCGGTCGGAGAGGGGCTACGAGAGCGTCCACCAGGGGATTGCCCTGCTGCTGTCCACCGAGGCGTCAGGGCGCACCGGGATCGCCTTCGAAGTGATCCTCGAGGATATGCGGTGACAGCCGGTCCGCCCGCAGAGGAGGCTGCCGGTCTGAGGAGGCTCGTCGAGCACCACAGGCGGCTCTACTACGGAGAGAACCGGACCGAGATCGATGATGAAGAATTCGACGCCCTCATGCAGAGGCTCAGGGACATCGAGGCCTCCTGGCCGGAGCTCCGCACACCCGATTCTCCGACTTCGAGAGTGGGTTCCGCTCCGCTCTCCCGGTTCGATCCGGTGCGGCACGACCCGCCCATGCTCAGTCTCGACAACGTCTTCTCAGAAGCGGAGTTCGCCGCCTTCGAAGCCCGGATACTGCGTGAACTCGACCTCGGATCCCCTCCGCTCTATTCGGTCGAACCGAAGCTGGACGGCGTGGCCGTCTCGCTCATCTACAGGAACGGCATCCTCGCCATGGGTGCGACCAGGGGGGACGGAACGACCGGCGAGGACGTCACCGCGAACCTTCGGACCGTCCGCTCCATACCGTTGTCGCTCGACGACCCCGTGCCCGGATCCTTCGAGGTCCGGGGCGAGGTCCTGTTCCTGAAGGAGGATTTCGAGCGCATGAACGCCATGAGGGAGCGCGAAGGAGACAAGGTCTTCGCGAACCCCAGAAACTCCGCTTCCGGCTCCCTCAGGCAGCTCGACAGCCGTGTGACCGCCGGAAGGCCTCTCACTTTCTTCGCATATGCGTCGCCCACTCCGCTCGAAGGTGCAGCGGGCCAGTCCGACCTCCTTCCGGCACTCGGCAGGCTGGGATTCCTGGTCCCGCCCGGATGCAGGACCGCCCGCGGTGCCGGAGAGGTCGCCGGCCTGGTCCGGGGGTTCGAATCGGAGCGCGGCTCCCTCCCGTTCGAGATCGACGGGCTTGTCGTGAAGCTCGATCCGTTCGACCAGGCTCGGAGGATGGGCAGCCTCTCCCATGCGCCTCGCTGGGCGGTCGCCTGGAAGTTCCACGCACTCGAGACCGCAACGAAACTGCTCTCGATTTCCGTGAGCGTAGGCCGGACCGGCAGGCTCACCCCGATCGCCGAACTGGAACCGGCGAGGCTCGGCGGAGTGACTATCACGAGGGCGAGCCTCCACAACGAGGACGAACTCCTGAGGAAGGACATCCGCCCTGGAGACCTGGTTCTGGTCCGCAGGGCGGGCGAGGTGATTCCGGAGGTGGTCGGATCGCTGGGCAGCCCGGACGGCACGCGCGCGGAGCCCTTCTCGTTCCCGGAGAGGTGTCCGGTCTGCTCCGGCCCCGTCGTACGCCCCGAGGGGGAGTCCGCGCACAGGTGCATGAACCCCTCCTGTCCGGCGAGGATGAGGGAGAGCATCCTGCACTGGGCGGGGCGGGAAGCCATGGACATCGGCGGGTTGGGAGAAGCGGTCGCGGACAGGCTTGTGGGGACGGGGCTCGTCGTGGAGCTCGCGGACCTCTACAGGCTGACGCCGGAGGATCTCATGGGCATCGACAGGATGGGGCCGAAGTCCGCGGCGAACCTCGTCGCGGCGATCGGCGCATCGCGCACCCCTTCTCTGGAGAGGCTGATAGCGGGGCTCGGCATTCCCGGTGTCGGGAGGGTCGTAGCCCAGGCCCTGGCTTCTCACTTCGGCACGCTCCAGGGCATCAGGGAGGCCTCCGTGGACGAGATGCTCGAGATCTCCGGCATAGGCCCCATCCTGGCCCGGTCCCTCCACTGGTTCTTCAGGGATCCAGTCACCCGCTCGGGGCTGGATTCGGTGCTCGATGCAGGGGTCACCCCGGTCGAAAAGGAACTTCCGGCAACCTCGGGGCGCCTGGCAGGGATGACGATAGTCTTCACCGGAGCGCTCCGCATGTCCCGGGAGGACGCCAGGGCCCTGGCGGAGGAAAACGGGGCAAGGGTTTCCGGAAGCGTTTCATCCCGGACTGCCCTGGTCGTGGCAGGCCCCGGTGCCGGGAGCAAGCTTGAAAAGGCGCGTTCGCTCCGGATCAGGACCGTGGACGAAGACGGCTTCCTCGAGATGCTCGGCGACCGGGGAGTGGCCGGTACGCAGGCCTGAACGGGCTTGCCCGCGCTCACGGGCATTGGGTATCTTGAACACCGTAGCGGTCCCCGCGCGGGACCTGGTCCCAAGAACAGACAGGGAGGGCTGTAATGCCTGACAGGGTACACAATTTCAACCCCGGACCCGCCGTCCTTCCGTACGAGGTGCTGGAGGAGGCCGCCAGGGGTGCCTTGAACTTCAACAACCTCGGCATGTCCATCATGGAGATATCCCATCGCTCGAAGGACTTCGAGGCTGTACTCGACCGCGCACAGCGCGACATGCTCGAGCTGATGGGTCTTTCAGGAGACGACTACATCGTGATGTTCCTCGGCGGCGGCGCGAGCATGCACTTCTGCATGGTGCCCCAGAACTTCCTCAGGGAGGGTCAGACCGCCGACTACGTGAACACCGGCGAGTGGTCCACGAGGGCCATCAAGGAGGCCAGGCTCTTCGGCAAGGTCAACGTGGCCGCCTCCAGCGAGGACGCCAACTTCAACTACGTCCCCAGGTCGTTCGACCTGACGCCGGGGGCCGCATACGTCCACACCACGAGCAACAACACGATCTTCGGCACCAGGATGACCGTCTTCCCGGAGACGGGCGACGTCCCGCACATCTGCGACATGTCCAGCGACTTCCTGTCGCGCAAGCTGGACTTCTCGCGCTTCTCGATGATCTATGCAGGCGCCCAGAAGAATATCGGACCGTCCGGGGTAGCCGCGGTGATCGCCAGGAAGTCCTGGATCGACAAGGCCAAGGACGGCCTTCCCACGATGCTCTCCTACAAGACCCACATGAAGAACAACTCTCTCTACAACACCCCCCCCGTGTTCCCGATCTACGTGGTCGGCCTAGTGCTGGCCTGGCTCAGGAACAACGGCGGCGTGGACGCCATGGAGAAGATCAACGAGAAGAAGGCCGCGATGCTCTACTCGGTCCTCGAATCGGGCGCCGGCTTCTACAGGGGCACGGTAAGGTCCGACTCGAAGTCCATCATGAACGTCACCTTCAGGCTCCCCTCGGAGGAGCTGGAGGAGAAGTTCGTCTCCGAGGCGAAGAAGCAGGGTCTCGTCGGCCTCAAGGGCCACAGGAGCGTCGGTGGCTGCAGGGCTTCCATGTACAACGCCCTCCCCGTCGCCGCGGTCGAGGCGCTCACTTCCTTCATGGAGACCTTCAGGAAAGCCAACTAGGCGCCTCCGGGCGCATCGCAGGCGGGCGGGGACCCCGGGTCTCCGCCCGTTTGTTTTGACCGGGGCGGGCCGGGTGGCGGCAGAAATCTATCATGTCAATACGCAGCAACGTAATGCGTTCGCGATACAGGCCTCTGGAGCCCGGTTCCCGGATCAGCTCGTCGAAGGCCTGAACAGGAGCGCCAGCCCGACGGCGATGAAGAAAACATCCGCCAGCCCTGCTGCGAGTATCGGCTCCAGAGCCCCCTTGTGCCCCAGGGTCTGGCCGAAGCGCACGAGCGAGAAGAAAACGAAGGCCAGGAGTATCGCGAGCCCGAACCCGGCCGTCTTCCCGCTCCTCGGGTTCCTTGTGGCCAGCGGAGCCCCTACGAGAACCATTATCAGGTTGGAGAGCGGGAAGAAGAACTTGAGCCAGAGTTCGACGAGGTCGCCCCGCGTGTCTCCCCCGGCCGACTCCACGCGCCCGATGTAGTCGCTAAGTTCGAAGAAGCTCATCTCCTGGGGAGCCTTGGGCCTCGCAGCGAAGTCCTCCGGAGTCTCCGATATGCCCTGGAGCGTAACGGTGTCCGCCTGCATCGTGACTATCTCTCCTCCGGGGCCGAAGTCCCTCCTGACAGATCCGGAGGCCCGCCAGACCCCGTCCTCGAACCACATCCGCGAGACGTCCAGGCGGGTCGAGACCCTCGAGCTGTCGTCCATGTCGAAGATTATCACGTCCGTCATGCTGCCCGTGCTCCCGTCGAAGTACCCTATCTCCATGAAGAGCCCGCCGAGGGTGTGGTAGGAGAATGCGCTCCTCCTGGTGAAATCGACGGGATCCCTCCTGTCTATCTCGACCCTCTTCACGACCGACTGCCTGTACTGGCCCTCCGATACGATCGAATCGCCCAGGACCATCACCAGGAGCGACGCAGCGAATCCCGTCACCATCATCGGGAGGAAGGTCCTCGGGACGCTTATCCCGGCGCATGTCATGGCCACCAGCTCGCTCCTGCGCGCGAGCGAGTGCACGAGGAAGAGCGAGGAGAGCAGTATGGCGACGGGCATGACGAGCGTGACGATGTAGGGCAGCCCGTAGAAGTAGTACCGGGCGAAGGTCGGCAGGCCCACGTCCTTGTCCACCCACCTGCTGAAGTGCTCGAAGGCGTCCACGCAGACGAAGATCACGACGAAGGCGCCCACGGTGGACGCGATCATCTTCACGAACCTCGCCCCCACGTACATGTCCAGCTTCCGTATGAGCATCAGTCCTCCCTGGCGAGCCCGAGGCGGCGGGCGAGAGGCTTGAGGTCGGGCAGGGGGACGGGGTTGCCCTCGTTGATGCTCCTGACTGTCAGATAGATGCCGAGACCTCCCATGAGGATGTTGGCGGACCACATCGCCAGCCATCCCGGGAGTATCCCCCGGTCGGCGAGCTGTTCCCCGCCCAGGAGGAAGAGGTAGTAGACGAGGATGAACAGGAGGCTGACCCCGAGGGCGATGCCGGCGCTGCCCTGGCGCATCGAGAGCCCGAGGGGCACTCCCAGCAGGACGAAGACTATGCAGGCCAGCGGTATGGAGAACTTCTTGTGGATCTCGACGTCCAGCTTGTTCATGGTCCTGCGCGCGGCGTCCGCCCTGTCGGAGAGCACCCGGAGCTCCGAAGCCCTCATCAGGATGCTGTTCCTGGATATGTTGTACCAGCCCCGCGGCTGCATCGTTCCCGCCCTCGCAGTGTCCTCCAGGGCCTCGAACGGGGGGAGCCCGGCCGCAAGCGAGACAAGAGGCCCCCTGCCCAGGGCTGTCATGGAGTCCGTCATGGCATCGATCTCACGGGCGAGGGAGTCCACTGTGCTCCGCATCAGGGAGGCGGACATCTCGCGGTCGCCCCGGTTCTCACGCTCGCGCCGGACCAGCTCCTCCGAGCGGTCGAGCTCGATCACGTAGTTCTCGAAATCGAGGGTGCGGTAGTCCCCGTCCGGGGTCAGCTCGTGCATCTGCCCGTCCCGGAGGACGATGCGCATCCGGTTGGCGGACATGGGCTCCATCCTGCCCTGCATCGCCGTGATGGTCCGCGCGGGCGAGTCGGAGGGGGTCTGCTCGATGTAGATGCCGCGCAGCTCGCCCGTCAGGTCGTCCTTGGACTCGACGAAGATCGTGAAGCCCTCGATCTCGTCCACGAACATCCCGGGAAGGATCCTCGCGGACGGCTTCAGGGTGCCTATGTCCAGCAGGAGGTTCCTGGCCATGTGGTTCGCATCGGGCAGGATGCTGTTGCCGAAGAAGATGAGCAGCCCCGCGAGCAGCGCCGCCAGACCGAGCATGGGTCCCATGGTGGTCATTATCCCCACACCGGAGGCCTTCATCGCGGTGATCTCCAGGTCTCCCGACATCCGGCCGAAGGCCATCAGCACCGCAGCGAGCACCGCCATCGGGACGACCACCGCAATCATGGATGGCAGCAGCAGGATGAATATCTCCATGACCGTCCTCATCGGGATGCCCTTGGTGACGATCATGTCCAGCAGGTCGAGCAGCTTGTCCAGCAGCATCACGAAGGTGAAGACCGCCACCGACAGCAGGAACGGCGGCACGAACTCCGCCAGCGCGTAAGCTTGCAGCTTCTTCATGGTGCCTCCATGATACGCACTCGAACGTGCTCGAACAACGTCTCCATCACTCCCGGCGCCTGTTTCTGGAACCGGTTGCCGGCGTGGGAGTATCTTTGCTCGTGAAGAATCTGTTCATGCTCCCGCTTTTCTGTCCGGTCCTGCTCGTGCTCGCCGGTCCTTCGGCCGGGGCCTCGATCAGGACCCCTGCGCTCGTTTCCGAGAACCCGTTCGAGGTCTTCCCCGACACGCTCCCCAGGCTGTACACGGTCCAGGAACTCACGCTTAGGATCTACCCCTCGGTCTCCAGGGGGTTGCTGTCGTGGCGCCCCTACATCCGGGACGCCTCCTGCGGGAGGATGTACTCCGGGGCGTTCCCCCCCCTGCTGGACAGGCTGCTGCACGGCTCGACCAGGGAGCTGGTCCGGGAATCCTTCAGTGAGTCGAGCATCCTGAGCTCGAGGGAGGAGGGCTCTCTTCTCCCCACGATCTACCTGCCCATCGACATGCCGCCGATACTCGCCCGGACGATAGGGGAGGGCGGCCAGCTCGACATCTCGGGGCATCAGAAGATAACGCTGTCGGGAATAACCCATTACAGGCCGAATGCGGTCGCTGTGGAGGGCGAGAGCCGCTCCCTCTTCCCGGACCTCCGCATGGAGCAGGAGCTGATGGTCCAGCTCAACGGGACCATAGGCGAGAAGATCCATGTCGATGTGGACCACAACTCGGAGAGGGAGTTCGAGCCCGAGAACCGGATAAGGCTGGCCTACGAGGGCTGGGAGGACGAGATCATCCAGTCGATCGAGATGGGCGACATAAGCCTCGCGATCTCAGGCCCCGAGTTCGTCTCCTACAGCATCCCCCACGAGGGGCTGTTCGGCGCCAAGGTAGTGGCGCAGGTCGGTCCCGTGGACATCACGACCATCGCGAGCAAGGAGGCCAGCACCACCGAGACCGCCGAGTTCGTAGGCCAGGCCACCATGGTGTCGGACTCCCTGCTCGACATCTATCCGGCCGAGAATACCTTCTACCTTGCATTCCCGGACACCGTGGAGCAGCCCGGCATAGCCTCCATAACGGTCTTCCGCGACGACCTCGACGGAACCAACAACATCGAAACCGGCGCCCTCGAGGGCACCTGGTTCACGCCCGACTCGTCCGGTACGGGCTGGTGGAACGAACTCCTGCCCGGGCCTGACCAGGACTACGTCCTCGTGGACTCGGGCACCGCCATCAGGTTCAACACCCCGGTCAACGAGAACCACATGCTGGCGATCCACATGGTGACGGCCCAGGGGGATACCCTGGGCAGCCTGGCCCCGGGCGCCCTGGACCTCAAGCTCATCAAGGAGAGCAACCCGCTGCCCTCCTATGAGACATGGAGCTACGAGCTGCGCAACAGGTACTTCCTCGGCTCGAACAATGTCGTCCAGGAGAGCTTCGAGTGCTCGATCTGCCTGACCGCCCCCGGCGAGGATCCGGTCTCCACGCAGGGCGGGGTCCCGTTCATCCAGCTTCTCGGCCTGGACACCAACGGCGACGGCAGCCTCTCGGACGAGGACGATGCGGTCGACTGGGACAACGGCTACCTCGTATTCCCCTCCGCGAGGCCGTTCATGAGCGACACCCTCGAAGTGACCAACCCCGCGATCTACGACGAGAGGAACCCGGACCCGGCCGACAGCAGGTACTTCATCGCGGTCGGATACAGGGCGGCCTCCACGACGTTCTCGCTCGGCAGGATAGGGATCGTGCCGGGGAGCGAGGTGGTGACTCTCATGGTATCGGGAGTGCCCACCGCGCTGATCCGGGACCAGGACTACACGATAGTCTACGAGATCGGTCTGCTCACGCTGATCGGCGAGAAGGCGGAGCTGGCGCAGGACCCGAGCAACGTGCTCTCGGTGAGGTTCGAGTACCTGCCGTTCATGGCGGTGCAGCAGAAGACGCTCGTCGGGACACGGGCGGTGTACGACCTGGGCGAGGGAACCTGGGTGGGCGCCACGGCCATGTTCGAGAACTCGGACACTCCGGACGACAGGCCCCGCGTCGGCGAGGAGCCTACGAGAACACTGGTGACCGACCTGGACGCCCGCTTCGAGACCAGGCCGGTGTTCCTGACCGATGCCGTGAACCTCCTGCCTGGGATAAGCACCGACGCGGAGAGCAGGTTCGTGCTCTCGGGCGAGGTGGCGGCGAGCTTCCCCGACGCGAACACCGAGAACAAGGCATATGTGGACGACATGGAGGGCACGGAGTCAGCTCTTCCGCTCAGCACGATCAGGGATTCCTGGCACCCCTCGAGCGCCCCCGGCGATTTCTCGCCCCTCATCGCCCCCCCGGGTGAACTCCGGTGGTACAACTACACGGATCACTGGCTCCTGGAGCAGATAGTCCCGATCGTGCCCGACGCGCAGGCCGACCAGCGCGTGCAGTCGGTCCTCGAGATGGTCTTCGATCCCGTGAACGGAAGCACCGGGTCCTGGGGCGGCATCCAGAGGTGCATCGATCCATACGGGCTGGATTTCTCCGGCAAGACACACATAAGGCTCTACGTGAGGGCCACCGGCTCCGCCCGCGACGCCAGGCTGTATCTCGACATCGGCGAGAGGATCGACGAGGACTCCTACTGGCTCGAAAGGAACGGCGCTCTCCTGGAACGTCGCTCGAACGGGGTACTCGACACCGAGGACACCAACGGCAACGGACTCCTCGAGAAGAACGACCAGCTCAACGAGGACACGGGTCTCGACGGGCTGATGGACGATGAAGAGTACCCTCCTTCTCCGGAGAGCGACCCGAACAGGGACAACTGGGAGTACACCCAGAGCCTCCCGCCCGAACAGCGCTTCAGGAGGATCAACGGCACGCAGAACAGCAACAGACTCGACACGGAGGACCTCAACACGAACGGCGTCCTCGACCGTTCGAACTCCTTCTTCCGGGTCGAGATCCCGCTCGACAACCCCGAATACATCATCTCCGGTCCGAACGAGTATGGCTGGATGCTGGTCGAGATCCCCCTGTCTGACTCGATCCTGGTGACCGTGCCGGGCATCTCCGGGTCCGACCCCACGTGGGAGAAGATCAGCTACGCCAGGATCTGGATGGACGGCTTCACGCAGCAGGACACGGTGAACGTCTACGACTTCTCGGTGGTGGGGAACAGGTGGGAGCCCAGGGCTGTGGTCTCCGCGGACAGCGTCGGAGTGCCGATCCAGCCCGGCGAGGAGTTCACGGTCTCCACGATAAACAACCAGGACAACGGAGACTACGCGGCCGACCCGCCGCCCGGAGTGAGCCCGGGCCGCGACGACAACGGGGACGTCCGCCTCGAGCAGTCGATAGTCCTGGTCGCCACCGGCATCTATCCCGGCCACGAGGGCATCGCCACGCAGTCCTTCTATTCGTCGGAGGACTACACCGGCTACAGGACCATCCGCTTCCCCGTCCACGGCGATCTCGACGCCGGCGGGGAGTTCTTCTTCAGGATGGGCAGGGACACCCTCAACTACTACGAGATCGACACGCAGCTCGCCCCCGGATGGCAGGAGATCGTGCTCGACCTCTCTGTGCTGACCTCCCTGCGGGAGCTCGAGCAGGAACGGGGTCTCTCCTATCTCAGGCAGGGCTCAGTAGCCGTCAGGGGCAACCCGAGCATGGGCGACATAATGGTGCTCAGCGCAGGCATCAGGAACACGACTCCGCAGCCCCTCACCACTACCGCATGGATGGACGACATCGTGCTCCTCGGACCGTACAGCGAATCCGACTTCGCTCAGAGGCTCAGCGCATCCGTGGAGATGGCCGACCTGCTGCGCATAACGGGGGACTTCAGGAGGACGGGGGCCGACTTCCACAGCCTGGGCTCCACCTCCGGGCAGGGCGCCACCACCACCCGCCTGGGCTCGAATGTCACCATGTACACCGAACGCTTCACCCCCAGGACCTGGTTCCTCTCCATGCCCGCCACGTTCGCCTGGCTCAGACAGTACTCCGAGCCGAGGTTCCAGTCGAACTCCGACCGGAGGCTCGACGCCGACGAGGCATGGGAGAACAGGACGCAGACAGACGACTGGGACACCAGCATCACTCTGAGGCGCAACAGGTCCGGCTCCACCGGCCTGGCAAGGTACGTCCTCGATCCCTGGCAGCTGAGCCACGCCTACAGCATCACCTACGGCAGGTCCCCGGTCTACAGCGATTCGGTGCTGGGAGGCACCGGCGAGGTGAGGTACGATCTCTCCCTCCCTCAGATGCGGCTTTTCAACCTGCCCCTCGCCGAGTTCTTCAGCCCCTGGCCCACGCGGATCGCATGGAACGTCTCGAGGCAGAACTCCTGGGACACGAGGTGGGAGCTCGGCGACCAGGACACGGTGCAGACGCGCGCCAGCAGGACCAGGACCCTCGGCACCGACTTCTCCCTCGCCTTCGGTTTCTGGAAGGGTCAGAGCACGTCCTACTCTCTCGGCGTGGCCCGGGACCTTCTCTATCCGTGGTATGGGGACCTGTCGATGAACACGGGCCGGGAGACGGGACGCAACCAGAACCTGAGCCTCTCCCAGGAGTTCGACTTCTTCGGCTACCTCATCCCACGGGTCAGCTACGACGCAGTCTACAACTCGAGCCGCCTCGCCCCCCACACGCTGGGCGGACAGGACTCGCTGGGGCTCACCGATGCGTCAGTCTCGACAACCCGGAGACTCAATCTCAGGGTGGGGCTCGTCCAGGTCCTGAGGTCCATCGCACGGCTGCGGGACGAGAGGATGGACGAACAGGCGTCCCCGGGCAGCCCGCGATGGATCCTCTCGAGGATGGACAGGTGGTCGAACAACATCACCGATCCGACGATAGTCCTCTCCAGAACCGTGGGGACCGACTACAGGGACCTGTCCTTCTATCCCGGGTACGACTACAGGTTCGGCCTCGAACCCATCCTCGACGGTATCGACCCCTACGACAGGACCACGAGCGACAATCTCCAGGTCTCGTCCGGCGTCCGGCCGGTGTCGTCCATGTCCATCCGCGCGGAGTACTCCAGGACCGATACGAGGCATTTCTATTCCGGATACTGGAACCGCCAGCTGTCCACCACCTGGCCGTCCCTGTCCGTCACCTGGACCGGCCTGGAGAGGGTCGGACCGCTGGCACGGCTCCTCAGGTCCGGGACCCTGAGCACGGGGTACAGGCTCGAGACGCTGGCCAGCGGGCGGTTCGAGGACGATGTGTACATCCCCACCAGCCGGACCGAGACGACGCGCTGGTCCCCACTGTTCAGCGTGAACGGCACACTCAAGAACAAGGTCCAGGTGACGTTCTCGAACACCCTCACCAGCACCGAGACAAGGAACTACACGGGCACCGGCGCCCGGACGAACAGCTCGAGCAACAGCTTCCAGCTGAACATCTCCTACGCCTTCAGCGCCCCGGGCGGGCTGGCCATCCCGCTGCCGCTGCTCGACCGCCTCAGGATCAGCTTCCAGAGCGAACTCACGACCGCCCTCAGGATAACCCGTACGAAGACGGATACAAGAATCGTGGTCCCGGGCTACGAGGACCAGACCCAGAGCGATCGCGAGGAGTGGCGGATCGAACCCTCGGCCAACTACGATTTCGGAACCGTAACAGCTGGTATGACAGCAATTTATGGCTGGAAGACGGACGGGGTCAACTCGGTCTACGACCAGAAGGATGTCGGGCTGGACATCTGGGTGATGATCAACTTCTAGTTTTCGTTCGCCCCGCTTCATTGACAGGCCGCCTCCGGACAGCGAAAATTGAGGATACAGAAGGGGTCACGGCGCCTT
The DNA here is from genome assembly GCA_963718745.1 of Candidatus Fermentibacterota bacterium. Classification (GTDB taxonomy): domain Bacteria; phylum Fermentibacterota; class Fermentibacteria; order Fermentibacterales; family Fermentibacteraceae; genus Fermentibacter. Next base: position 2,505,717 of record OY970370.1, read on the forward strand.
AGGCTGACTCTCGCCATACTCGAACGGTCTCACACGGGGGGGCGGAACCTATTTGAAACTCGGGCAGATGCTTCTCGAAGCCGGTCTCATAACGCGCGAGCAGCTGGAGCAGGCGCTGAAGCAGCAGAGGGCCGAGGGCGGGCGGCTGGGCTTCAATCTCGTCAAACTGAAGGCTGTCGCCGAGAACGACCTCAACGAAAACCTGGCCAAGCAGCACCATGTGGAGAGCGTCAACCTGGACGAGATCGAGGTCGACGCCTCCGTGGTCAAGCTGGTCCCTCCCGAAGTCGCGCGAAGGTACGAAGTCATCCCGATCCGCAGGGTGGGGAAGACCCTCGTGGTAGCGATGACCGACCCCGACAACCTCTTCGCCATCGATGACCTCAGATTCTCGATAGGCCTCGAGATCCAGCCCAACATCTGCGCATCCAGCATGATCATCAGGGCTATCCGGAGATTCTACCCCGAATCCGAGGCACTGGTGACCCTCGACCAGAAGAACATCGTCGAGAAGCGTGACGATGGGGGCGATTCGATAACCTCCGAGAACATCCTCGTGGGCGACGAGGTGTTCGAGTCGATGATCACCGACGAGGACGACACCGCCGTGGAGGAGGAGGACATCTCCAGCCTCGTGGCGGATTCGCCCGTCGTGAAGCTCGTCAACAGCATAATTGCAGACGCGGTCAAGCGAGGGGCAAGCGACATCCACTTCGAGCCGTTCGAGAAATACATCAGGATCCGCTTCAGGATAGACGGAGTCCTCCATGAGGTAATGCGCCCGAGCAGGAAGTACCGGTCCGCCATAGTCAGCCGTCTCAAGATTCTGGGCGGTATGAACATCGCGGAACGGCACCTGCCCCAGGACGGCAGGCAGAAGATCAGGGTGGGGGACCGGTTCGTCGACATGAGGCTCGCCACGCTGCCCACACTGTTCGGCGAGAAGGTGGAGATAAGGCTCCTCGACCGCAGCAAGGTCATCCTGGACCTCGAGAAGCTGGGCATGGAGGAGGAGAGCCTCCGGGAACTCCGCAAGGCCATCAAGCGCCCCTACGGGATCGTGCTCGTCACGGGCCCCACGGGGTGCGGCAAGACGACGACCCTCTACTCCGCCCTGACGGAGCTCAACGACATCGGGGTCAACATCATGACCGCGGAGAACCCGGTCGAGTTCAATCTCAAGGGCATCAACCAGGTCCAGATGAACGAGGACATCGGGCTCACCTTCGCCTCTGCGCTCAGGGCATACCTGCGCCAGGACCCCGACATCATCATGGTCGGCGAGATCAGGGACCAGGAAACCTCGCAGATCGCCATACGTGCCGCCCTCACGGGCCACCTCGTCCTTTCCACGACCCATACGAACGACGCTCCCAGCACGATCAACAGGCTCATAGACATGGGTACCGAGCCCTTCATGCTGAGCACGTCGCTCATCGCGATCTGCTCCCAGAGGCTCATCAGGAGGGTCTGTCAGAAGTGCAAGGCCCAGGTCCACGTCCCTGACGAGGCTCTCGTCGAGGCTGGGATAGACCCCGCAAGGTTCGCAGGCTTCACGTTCTTCGAGGGCACCGGGTGCGATTCCTGCAACAACACGGGCTACAGGGGCCGGGAGGGCATCTTCGAGGTCATGGCGATAGGCGAGGAGATCAGGCAGCTGATCGAGAGCGACGCCAACAGCATCCAGATCGAGAAGGCAGCCCTGGCCGCCGGGATGGTGAATCTCCGCGAGGCCGCCCTCAGGAAGCTCGAGCGCGGCCTCACGACCTTCGAGGAAGTAATCAGGGGGACCGTCGGTGGGGAATAGCACCACCGTCCCGGGAACCTGCAGAATCCTGACCGTTGTCGTCGAAGTGCCGCAGAGGGGGCGCGGAGCCCGCTCGGGAAGCCCCGCCCAAGCCTGGAGCGCAGGTGCTTAGCAGGCTCGGCATGATGCTGGTCGAGGCCGGCATCGTGACCGCCGAAGAGGTCGAAAACGTTATTAGCGAGTTCGGTCCGGGCGAGACCGATCTGGCGGAGAGCCTGGTCGCCCTGGGCAAGGTGCCGGAGGAGATAGTCACCGAGTTCCTGGCCGAGATCTACAGCGTCGAACCTGTCTACCTGAACGAAACCCCCCTCGATTCCTCGCTTGCGAAGGTCATTCCCGAGGACACGGCCCGCAAGTTCATAATCATCCCGATAGCCGTGGAAGGCAGCTACGTTCATGTGGCCATGGCCAACCCCGGCAACCTGTTCGCGGTGGACGAGATCAAGTTCGCCGTCGGCCGGGAGATCCTCGTCTTCGCCTCGGCCCCCTCCGCTGTCAGGCGCTGCCTCGACGAACTTTACGGGAAGGTGGACGACCTCGTCACGGTCGAGGAGAAGCTCGAATCCTACGACGAGAAGGAGAGCGAGCTCGAGACCGTCGAGAGCCTCGAGGTCGTGGACGAGGACGAGGAGGGTATCGAGGACGACTCCGCCATGGGCGACGCCCCCGTGGTGAAGTTCGTGGAGCAGATCATCAGCCGTGCGGTGAAGATCGAGGCAAGCGACATCCACATTGAGCCCTACGAGAAGTTCCTCCGGATCCGGTATCGACGCGACGGAACCTGCTTCGAGGTGCGCAGGCTCCCGAAGGACATACAGCCCTCCATTCTGAGCCGTCTCAAGATCATGGCGAGGATGGACATAGCCGAGAAGCGCAAGACCCAGGACGGCAGGATAAAGGCCAAGGTGGACAACCGCTGGATCGACTTCCGAGTCAATGCGGTGCCGACGGTCAACGGCGAGAAGATAGTCCTCCGTATCCTGGACAGGGGCAACCTGGAGTTCGACCTGAGACATCTCGGTTTCCCGGAGGACGCCCTCGGGGACTTCCTCAGGGGCGTTAACTCGCCTTACGGGATCGTCCTGGTCACAGGGCCGACGGGAAGCGGCAAGACGACCACCCTCTATTCCGCTCTCAGCACGCTGAACACCCCCAAGGTCAACATCATCACGGCCGAGGACCCGGTGGAGTACAACATCGACGGCATACTCCAGACACAGATCGACTTCGCCATGGGGTACGACTTCGCAGCGGCGCTGCGCGCCATACTGAGGCAGGATCCGAACATCATCATGGTCGGCGAGATAAGGGACTACGAAACTGCGTCGATCGCCATCAAGGCGGCGCTGACCGGCCACCTCGTCTTTTCGACGATCCACACGAACGATGCGCCAAGCACGATAAACAGGCTCATCGACATAGGGATCAAGCCGTTCCTCGTCGCCTCCGCCGTCAGGACCATCATGGCGCAGCGCCTTCTCCGGAAGGTCTGCTCCAAGTGCAGGGAACCGCATACCCATACGCCGGAGGAGCTGGCGGAATCCGGGATCGATCCTGCGGAGCTCGAGGGCGCGACGACATACATCGCCAAGGGGTGCAAGGCGTGCAACAGCTCCGGTTACAAGGGCCGCACGGGCATCTACGAGGTGATGACCATTGACAAGTATGTAAGACAGGCAGTAATTGATAAGGTGCCCACGGGCGCCCTGAGGGTGATCGGTGTGGAGTCCGGCATGCGCACCCTGAGGATGGATGCCGTGGACAAGATGAGAATGGGTCATTCCACGCTCGACGAGATCAACCGCGTGACTGCGGACGACGACAGCGAGATCAAGGAGGCCCGCAAGCTCTATCTCAGCAGGGTCGAAAGCGGCGAGCTCAAGCCCAAGGGCGTTTCGAAGGAAACCGATACGAAAGGCCGGCTGGCATGAACATCAAGCAGCTTCTCAAGGAGATGATGGAGAGGCGGGCGACCGACCTCCATCTGACCGTGGGCGCCCCCCCCGTGATACGCGTGGACGGCGACCTCCTCCGGATGGAATACGACCCGCTGACGCCGCAGGACACGCAGGACCTCGTCTACAGCCTCCTCCGGGACGAACAGAAGAAGCGGTTCGAGATGGAGAAGGAGCTGGACTTCGCCTTCGGGATAAAGGGGCTCTCCAGGTTCAGGGCCAACGTGTTCAACCAGAGGGGATGCGTCGCCACTGCCATAAGGGTGATCCCCTACGAGATCCTCGGCTTCGAGGAGCTCGGTCTTCCACCGGTTGTCGGAACGCTTTCGGAGAAGCGCCAGGGGCTCATGCTGGTCACGGGTCCTACGGGCTGCGGCAAGAGCACCACTCTCGCATCCATCCTCCGCAAGGTGAACGCCTCCCGGCCCTGCCACATCGTGACGGTCGAGGACCCGATCGAGTACGTCCATCATCATGACAAGGGCATAGTGAACCAGAGGGAGATCGGGGAGGACACCAAGGGCTTCTCCCATGCCCTCCGGTATGTCCTCAGGCAGGACCCGGACGTCGTGCTGATAGGCGAGATGCGTGACCTCGAGACGATGCAGGTCGCGCTCAACATCGCCGAGACCGGCCATCTGACGCTGGCAACCCTTCACACCAACTCCACATACGAGTCCATCAACAGGATCATCGACACCTTCCCCCCCCAGAGCCAGGAACAGGTCAGGAGCCAGCTCTCGTTCGTCATGCTGGGCGTGATGACACAGCAGCTGGTCCCCAGGATGAGGGGTACGGGAAGGGCGCTCGCGGCCGAGGTGCTGGTATGCACCCCCGCCGTGCGCTCGGCCATCCGGGAGGACAAGCTGCACCAGATCTACGGAATGATGCAGGCCGGCCAGAAGTTCGGGATGCAGACGATGAACCAGGCCCTGTACAAGCTCTACGCGAAACGGGACATCTCCAAGGAGATCGCCCTCGAGCGCGCCCCGGACCCCGTCGAGCTCGAACAGATGATGATAACCGGTCGCGAGGTCCTATAGATGACGGGAGAGTGCGATGCCTGAATTCCTATGGTCCGGTACCAACAAGCAGGGCCGCACGCTGTCCGGGACGATCACAGCCGCTACCAGGCGCGACGCTGCTGATCTCCTCGAGAAGAGGGGCGTCACCGGGGCGAAGGTCCGCACCAAGGGCATGGATCTCAGCAAGTTCGGCCAGTTCGGCACGAACATCTCCGACAAGCAGCTGGCAACCTTCACGAGGCAGTTCGCCACCATGATAAACGCGGGTCTCCCGCTCGTGAACTGCCTTCAGATCCTGGTCCGCCAGCAGGACAACAAGGCCTTCGCATCGATAATCGGCGAGATAACGGCCGACGTCGAAAAGGGCGGCACCCTGGCCGAGTCGATGGCCAAGCACACCTCGATATTCAACGATCTCTACGTCAACATGGTCTCCGCCGGCGAGCAGGGCGGCATACTGGACACCATCCTGGCCAGGCTGGCAACCCATCTCGAGAAGTCCGCCAGCCTCAGGTCCAAGATCAAGACCGCCATGCTCTACCCGCTGGTCGTCATGATAGTGCTGGCCCTGGTCATCTCCGTCATGCTGGTCTTCATCATCCCGATCTTCGAGAACATGTTCGCCGACCTGGGAGGAGACCTGCCGGGACCCACGAAGCTGGTCATAGCCCTGTCGAAATTCTTCATCTCCAACATCATCTTTATTATTGTCGGGATTTTCGCGGCGATAATCGGCTACAAGATGTGGTACAAGACCGATGCCGGGCAGAAGATCATCGACAAGGTCAAGCTCTCCATGCCCGTCTTCGGCGCCCTCCAGAGCAAGATGGCCATCGCGAGGTTCACCCGCACGCTGGGCACCCTGGTTTCGAGCGGTGTCGCGATCCTGGACGGCCTCAGCATCACTTCCAAGACGGCGGGCAACCGTGTCGTGGCAGACGCCATCATGCAGGCCCGCACGAGCATCTCCGGCGGCGAGAACATATCCAACCCGCTCGAGGCCTCGGGGGTGTTCCCCTCGATGGTCACGTCGATGATAGCCGTGGGCGAGGAGACGGGCGGACTGGACGACATGCTGCTCAAGATAGCCGATTTCTACGAGGAGGAGGTCGACGTGGCCGTGGCCGGGCTCACCTCCATCCTCGAACCCATCATGATCGTCGTGCTCGGTACGGTGGTGGGCGGCATGGTCATCGCCATGTACCTGCCGATCTTCGACCTCATCGGGGCGGTGGGAGCGGAGTAACCGGCGACAGGAGCCACCTGTGGTGATGGGATTCCGATTCGGCAGGCGTCTGACCTGGATACAGGTCGGGCGCCTTGCCGTCCTGGGCTCGCTCTGCGCCTTCGGCATGATCGTGCTGGGGTCGGAGCAGGTCAGGAGCGCGTATCTTGCAGCGGCCGTACTGGTCATCGGAAACGGCCTGCTGTTCGCCCTTCTCGCCGGGAAGGATTCGAGGCTGCGCGCGGCCTCCTGGCTGCTGTGTCTCGTCGACTCGGTGATAATCGGGTTGATAATGCACTATGCGGGTGGCGTGGACGGTCCCTTCGCCATGGTGTTCCTGCTGCACGCCCTCACTGCCGGCTACCTGCTCGGTGTCGGAGGCGGAGCCTGGATCGCTGCGGCGGACTCCCTGATGCTCGCGACCTCCGGCATCCTCACCCTTTCCGGCCTGAGCCCCGTCGAGGGCAGCGAAATGATAAGCAGGCTCGGCCTCGAGGCATCCCCGGAGCTCTCCAGCCAGTACGTCGCCCTCCGGGTCTTCCTGCACGCACTCCTCCTCCTCAGCGCCGGCCTCGTCTCGGGATACCTCTCCGAGCTACTCCGGAAGCAGTCCGGAAGGCTCCAGGACGCTCTCGAGGCGCTGCGCGCCAACAGAGCCGGCTCGCGGGACATCCTCGAGAACATGGCCGACGGCATCCTGGTGCTCGATTCGGAGGGCGCCCCGCTGGGTGTGAACGGGTCGCTCCGCGGCATGCTGGAACTGGGAGGCGACTGGGAGACGACGGTCAAAGGGACCCAGCTCTACAGGTTCCTCTCCGGCTATCAGAAGGCCGGATCCTTTCCGGACAACATCGACCTCGTAGTCGAGGACAAGATCCTCGAATGCCGCATGGGCGTCTTCCACGACTCGTACGGCGAGAAGCCGGGTGCGATGGCCGTTCTGAGCGACGTCACGGAGATCAGGAACCTCCGGAGCAGGCTCGAGGAGCGGGAGAAGCTCGCGGTCGTCGGCAGGCTCTCGGCCACCATGGCCCATGAGATCCGGAACCCTCTCGCCTCGATAAGCGGGGCGGCGCAGGTCATCCGGTCCGGAGGGCTCGACGAGAGGGGCTCCTCGCGAATGGTGGAGATGATAATCGACCAGTCCCGCAGGGCTTCGGACATCATCGAGGGATACCTGGAGGTGGCCCGGGGCGGCAAGGCCCGCGAGGAGACGGAGGTCAGGCTGGACCTCCTTCTCTCGGGGGTGGTCGAAGGCGCGAGGAACAGTTATGCGCGCTGTGTCGAGATCCTGGTGAATCCCATGCCCGAGGTGACGATCCGCGGGAAGGAGCAGAGGCTGGTGCAGATATTCGACAACCTGCTCCGCAACTCCGCCGAGGCCCTGAACACGTCGATGGACGGCAGGATCGAGATGACGCTCCTGAAGAGGGATGACGGCCGCGCGAAGGTCATACTCGTCGACAACGGCCCCGGCATGCCGCCGGACACGCTCGCCCGCGCGTCCGAGCCTTTCTTCACGACCAAGGAGTTCGGCACCGGACTCGGCCTGTATGTCGCGAGGCGGGTCGCGGAGGAGCACGACGGATCGATCCGGTTCAAGGTGCCGGAAGGGGGAGGCCTCGAAGTGGTGGTAGACCTGCCGGCCACGGGGGAGTAGAGGATGACTCCGCAGCTCAGGCTGATGATCGTAGATGACGAGCCGTCGATGCTGGAGTGGCTCAGCGTCCTGCTCTCCCGCAAGGGTTTCGAGGTACAGTGCTTCTCTTCCCCGCTCAAGGCTCTCGAACACGCCGCGGGTCGGTCGCCGGACATCGCACTGGTAGACCTCAGGATGCCCGGGATGGACGGCCTGGAACTCCTCACCGCTCTCCGCAAGCTCAATCCTGAGCTGGTGGGCATCGTCATGACCGCCTACTCGAGCATCGACACCGCCATCAAGGCCATGCGTCAGGGCGCGAGCGACTACCTGATCAAGCCGTTCGAGGTCGACCAGCTGATGCTTTCCCTCGAACGCTCCCTGAAGGTGCGTGAGGTCCTGACCGAGAACAGGATCCTGCGCAGGCAGGTCCGCACGAGCTTCGACTTCAGCGAGATCGTGGGGAAGACGGAGGTCATGCTCCAGCTCCTGGAGCAGGTGAGGATCGTGGCCGACAAGGAGAGCACGGTAATAGTCACGGGCGAGAGCGGAACCGGCAAGGAGCTGGTCGCCCGCGCGATACACTACAACAGCCGCCGCTCCTCCGGACCTTTCCTGGCGGTCAACTGCGGCAGCTTCACGAGCACGCTGCTCGAGAGCGAGCTGTTCGGGCATGTGAAGGGTTCGTTCACGGGCGCCCACAGGGACAAGGACGGGCTGCTGGTGGCGGCTTCAGGCGGCAGCTTCTTCCTGGACGAGGTCAGCGAACTCGACCGGGATCTCCAGGTGAAGCTGCTGAGGGCACTGCAGGAGAGGCAGGTGCTGCCGGTCGGCGGCACGAAACCCGTTCCCTTCGATGTGCGGCTCATCGCAGCGACGAATGTCGACCTGAAGAGCCGGGTCGACGCCGGGGAGTACAGGGCGGACCTCTACTACAGGCTCAACGTGATCCCCCTGCATGTCCCCGCGCTCAGGGACAGGACGGCGGACATCCCTCTGCTCGTCGAGAGGTTCAACAGGCTCTACGCCTCGAAGTTCGGCGCTCCGCTGAAGAAGTTCGCACCCGATGCGATGAAGACCCTCCAGCAGTATCCCTGGCCGGGCAATGTCAGGGAGCTCGAGAACCTCGTGGAGCGTCTCTGCGTCATGGTGCGCGGTGACGGCATAAGCCTCAGGGACCTTCCGGAGAACTACACGGGCAGTGCGACGACACCATCCCCCCAGGCTGCGCCCGAGAGCATCGAACCGCAGGGCGGGCGCCTCTTCCCGGGAACCGAGGTCCTGCCTGCGCTTTCCGAGATCGAGGAAGCATGGATCCGCTTCGTCCTCGATCACAGGGCGGGCGGTCAGAAGAAGCTCGCCGCGAAGCTCCTCGGGATAGACGAGAGCACCCTCCACAGGAAGCTCGACCGCTACTCGAAGAGGGCGGTCGATAAGGGTGACTAGGGCAGGGACCGGGCGTATCGCCCGGGGATTCCTCTTCACCTCGATCCTCTTCGTGGCCGGGCTCGCCCTGGGCCAGCACGGGACCCCGGTCGAGGACGGCGGGGAGCTGGCCACGGTCGCTCGGCTGGGAGGTACGCTGCATCCTCCCGGCATGCCGCTCCTCGCCCTCCTGCTCCGCATTTCGTGGCTCGCAGGGGAGAGGGGGCCTGCTGTCCTGGCCGCCCTGTGTGCGGCGGCTTCGCTCCATCTCCTTTTCCGCAGGGCGGGTCCTGCGGGATTCGCCATGTCCCTGGCCGTGCTCACGATGCCTGCCTTCAGGGAGAGGGTGCTGGCCTGGGACGCCTACGGGCCGCTCTTCCTCCTCTTCTCGATCGCAGTCGCAACAGTCAGGCCGGCATCCGTCACCTCCGGATACCTCACCGGCCTCGCTCTCGCCGTGCACCCGTGGGGGATCCTCCTGCCCGTCGCGGCCGGGGGGCGGTGGCGAGCACCGATCCTGTTCCTCTGCGGCCTTGCGCTCGGTGCGAGCATGTATCTCGCGCTGCCCCTGCTCTCCGCTTCCGGTGCGGCGGTCGACTGGGGATCGCCCGGGACCCTGGCGCGCTTTCTCGGTCAGGTGAGTGCGGCAGGCTACAGGGAGGTCTACGGCGCGGCGATGGGTCACTTCGAGATCGACTCGGTATCCAGGCACCTCTCCTCGCTGTGGAGCATGCTCTGGCCGGCATTCCTCCTCCCGGTTGCTGCGGGTGCCGCCCTGCTGCTGCGATCCCGGTCGCACAGACTGGTCCGGCTGGCAGTGCTCGCCGGGCTCGACCTGCTGCTCACCGTGTTCGTCAATCCGATGGCATCCGGGACCTCGCAGACGGCTTGGCTGACCCTTATGGTCTTCTGCGCGCTGGCGGCCGAAGCTGCACTCCTCATGCCCCGGACCGCCGTGCTGGCTATGGCCGGCGCCGTTGCAGTCTCGTCGCTCCTCGGAAGGACCGCCCCGCTCCCGGACCAGGGGGATGATGTCCGGTCGTTCATCTCGGACGCACCGCTCGATGCAGGGCTGTTCATCTCGGACAACGACCGCCTCTACGGCTGCTGGATGGAGAAGTACGTCCGGGACTCCCGCCCCGACATGGTCCTCCTCTCCACGGGAAACTTCTCTCCGTGGTTCGAGAGGCTCGCGGGGCGCTACAACCATGATCTGGACACGTCCGGCGGGTTGAACGAAGCAGGCGGTCCGGGTACCCCCCGGGATGTGGTCGTGTCCAGGCTCGTCCGGATGACAATCGAGAACAACCCCCGTCGGAGGTTCTATTCCGACATCTGATCGACTTGCATTCCGCAAGTTTTACGGCGTCTCCCGCCTCCAATGAATTTCGGGATCATGGAAAGTCACCTGTCTGACGGTGTTTCCGAAACCTGGCAAACATCATGCTCACTCCAGAAGCGAGGGGGTGGCCATGACGAAGGGTTTCACACTGATAGAGCTGATGATAGTGGTGGTGATAATCGGGATACTCTCGGCGATAGCGATTCCGGGGTACGACAACGTACAGGAGTCGGCCAGGCGCTCGTCCTGCAGGAGCAACATAAGGACGCTGGCGACCGCCGAATCCATCTATTTCGGCGTGTACGGCGGGTACACGGCCGACATGGACAATCTGATCGCGTCCAGGAGAACGCAGGACAGGTCAGATGCCCGTCCAGACCGGCCGTGGGCATTTATGTCCTGCAGATACCCGCTGCAGAAGCAGTATCTCGTTGCCTGCCCGGTCAATGTCGACACTGACCACGGCTCGTTCGTGTCCGGGATCTCGAGCTGGTGACCATGGACATCAGGTCCGGCGAGTTGCAGATTGCCAGTATGGATGGATTCAAACGAAGAATTATTCTGGAGATTTGCTTCTGGAACAGTCTATGAGTATTGTGCATCTATAGATAAAGTGTCTCTGGTTCCTATGTTGCGTGTAAAATGGTGTTTCCCAACCGTGAAAGGGGTAGCGAGATGAAGAGAGGCTTCACACTTATCGAGCTGATGATCGTGGTCGTCATCATCGGCATCCTGGCCGCCATTGCCATCCCCAAGTTCGGCAGCGTCAAGCAGACGGCCGAGATGGCCTCCTGCCGCAGCAACATGAGGAGCCTTGCAACCGGCGCCTCCATGTACTACGGCACCTACAACAGCTGGGGCTCCCTTGCAGTCTTCGTCTCCTCCGACCTCATGGAGAACGCCCAGCTCATGGAATGCCCCCAGGGTGTCGGCCGGCACTGACTACGCCTACACCGTTGCTGGTCGACGCCTACACCATCGACTGCCCCACGGCCGCTCCGCTTCCTGCGGACCACGGCTCGGTCATCGACGGCATCCAGAGCTGGCAGTAGGCTAGACCTGCTCCTCTCGGTTGCGGCGGGCCTCCGGCCCGCCGCTTCCTTTTATCCGTTGCCTTTTCCGGGGTCTGGTGATATCCTGCCGTCATGATGGAGCCGCGCTTCACCGGTGGATCGACGGGCCAGGCAGGCAGGGCCGTGCCTTTCGCGATCCTGATCGCCTTCGCCTGTTCCCTCCTCGCATTCCACCCGTACCCTTACGACCATGTCGTGTCCCGCTGGGCACTTGTACGTCAGCTGGCCGATGCCGGCACGATGACTATCGATCCGTACGGGACGCTGACGTCCGACAAATCGGAATGGGGGGGGCACCTCTACTCAGACAAGTCGGCCCTTCTGTCGCTTGCCTGCGTGCCGCCCGCGGAGCTGGTTCGGGCAGCGGGGATCGGTTCCGGGGGCTCCATCCCGCTCGCCGGTTTCGATCCTGCAAGGTTCTTCTGCGAGAGGCTCCTGGTATCGGGGGCGCTGCTGGCCCTGCTGCTCCTGCTTCGGCGTCGGCTGTCCGCTGAATCGATCGATCCGCTCCCCGCCGTGGTCGCACTCGGTCTGGGGAGCATCCTCCTGCCCTACTCGACCGTACTCTATTCGCACGTTCCCGCAGCGGCACTGCTGTTCGCCGGGTACAGCCTCCAGAGGGAGTCCCGCTTCCGCGCCTCGGACATCTGCTGCGCGCTGGCTTCGGCGATGGACTACACCGTGATCCTTCCCTTCGTCGTCCTCCTCGCCTTCCGGCCCAGGTCCTGGTGGAGACCCTCGGAAATACTGACGACGGTCCTGATCACGGCATCTGCATTCATCCCCCAGATGGCTTACAACCGGATCTGCTTCGGAAGTCCCTTCCGGATGGGCTACTCCCTCGAGGCAAGCGAAGCCTTCGCAGGGATCGGCAGCGGTTTCTTCGGCTTCACGGTCCCGACCGCAGGGCAGCTCCTCTACCTGCTTTTCAGTCCGGAGAGGGGGCTCTTCTTCTACATGCCCTGGATCGTCCCCGGGCTCGCGGGTCTCGTCGCCCGCGACGGGAAAGGCAGGCTGCGAATCGATCCCGGCCTCCCTGCCGTTCTCGGCTACATCCTGCTGTATTCGGCCCTGCACACGCGGACGCAGGGCTGGGCCTTCGGCCCGAGGTATCTGATACCCGTGATCCCCTTCGCCGCCCTCGGGCTTGCGCGCTTCGCCGCACGCGGGCCGCGTGCTCGATGGACAGCGGCCCTCCTGGTCGTGCCGGCTGCGGCACAGGCGCTCCTAGGCCTCCTCGGGGAGATGCACCTGCCGGTCCATCCTTCCGAGCAGGCCATACCCCTGCCGCAGATCAGCATAAGTCTCAGGATGCTCCTGGACGGCCACCATTCGATGTGGCTCGCGGGGCTTCCCGGGGTGGCAGCCCTGCTCACTGGCGTGGCTGTTTCCATCATCTGCCTGTTCAGGGGTGGCAGGTTCGCACCTGCAGCCCTCCTGGCCGCTCCCGCACTGCTGGTGCTTGCGTTATCATCGCTTTCGCAGGACTGGGGCGGCAGGATCGACTACTACCGGGGTGTGCTCGCCGAGCACCGGCTGGAGTACGGGCTCGCCTCGGAATACTTTCACTCGGCCGCGGAGGATCCGGAAGCCCCGGACCTGGTCCTCGAGAGGGCCGCGATGTGCGATTCGCTGGCTCTGGCTGAGGAGCGTTCGAGGGGAGTGGAGTGAGGATGGCCGGAGATCTCCTGCCGGGAGTATCAGTGGTCGTGCCCGTGTTCGAGAGCAGGGAGTCGCTCGGGATCCTCCGTTCGGCGATCGTGGAGACGCTGTCCTCTCTCGGGACGGAGTTCGAGCTGATCCTCGTCGATGACGCAAGCACCGACGGCAGCTGGGACGGGATCCGGGCTCTCGTGCGCGGGGACGCCAGGATCAGGGGGATCAGGCTCTCCCGCAACAGCGGCCAGCACAATGCGCTGCTCTGCGGAATCCGCGCCGCGAGGTACGATGTCACTGTAACCCTGGACGACGACCTGCAGAATCCTCCCGGGGAGATCCCGAAGCTCCTGGAGAAGCTGTCTGAAGGGTACGACGCGGTCTACGGCTCCCCGGAGAGGGAGAGGCACGGGCTGCCCCGCGACCTGGCCTCCAGGCTCACCAAGGGCGTCCTACAGAAGTCGATGGGCGTCGCGACAGCCTCCAGGGTCAGCGCCTTCAGAGCCTTCAGGACTCGTCTCAGGGATTCGTTCACCGCGCACTCAGGCCCCTATTGTTCGATCGACGTGCTACTGACATGGGGGACAAGAAGCTTCTCCTCGGTACGGGTCCGGCACGAGCCGCGCACCATCGGGCGCTCCCACTACACCTTCCGCAAGCTCGTGACCCATGCCTTCAACATGATAACCGGCTTCTCGACCATCCCTCTTGAGATTTCGAGCATGGCAGGATTCGTCTTCATGCTGTTCGGGATCGGCGTCCTCCTGTACGTCCTGATCCGCTACTTCGCAAAGCGGCGGCAGCGTCCCCGGCTTCCCGTTCCTCGCCTCGATCATCGCCATCTTCTCCGGCGTCCAGCTCTTCTCTCTCGGCGTGATAGGCGAGTACATAGCGAGGATGCACTTCAGGCTGATGGGGATCCCCGGTTACGTAGTGTCGGAGGAGGCCGGCGGGGGCGATGTCTGACACCGCCGCACCGTACAGGCTGCTCGAATGGGACTCGGGATTCTTCGGTCTCCGGATCGCACGCTATTCTGATGCCGCGATGGACGAGGACCGGGCGCGGGAGGTGCGCGAGTCCTGCCGCAGGGACGGCATCGACTGCATGTACTTCCTGGCCGGTCCGCACGACGTGGCGAGCCTCGAATCGGTGAGGGCGCTCGCGATGCGCCACACCGGGATCAGACTGGTCTTCCGACTGTCACCTCTCGCCCCCTGTCCGTCAGAAGATGCCGCGAGGACCAGACCCGCCACGGAGGAGGACATTCCCGCCCTGAAGCGCCTTGCGTCGATACTGCACTCCACATCCCGCTTCTTCCTCGATCCCGGTTTCGATCGTGCAAAGGCGGGGGAGCTCTACTCCATCTGGCTGGAGAAGTCCTTCCGGGACCCGGAGTGCATGCTCCTCTCCGCAGGGGAGCCGGGGCACCCCACGGGGTACTGCCTTGCGAGGATGACTTCGGACGGCACCTCGACCCTGGAACTGCTCGGGGTCGAACCTGAGCTGAAGGGCACAGGTCTGGGGAAGGCGCTGATGCTGTCGGGGCTCGGCTGGCTGCACTCGAAAGGGGCTGGCGAAGCAAGGCTGGTGACCCAGGGTGGGGGTTCGGGGCTAGTCAGCTTCTACGAAAAGGCAGGCTTCACGGTCGAGTCCGTGAAGCTCTGGTTCCACTACTGGCCTGCGCTGGGAACCCTCTCGTGACCTCCTGGCGGATACCGTTCAACAGGGCCGGTCTCGGCGGCAGGGAGCTCGACTACATCGGGCAGGCTGTGGAGAACGGCTTCGTGGCCGGAAACGGCCCCTTCTGCCACAGGTGCGAGCGCGAACTGGAGCGGGTCACCGGCGCCGCCCACGCGCTTCTCACACCTTCCTGCACCCATGCCCTGGAGATGTCCGCATATCTGCTGGATCTGTCGCCGGGCGACGAAGTGATCCTGCCCTCGTTCACCTTCGTGTCCACCGCACTGGCTTTCGCTTCCAGGGGTGCGACGCCGGTTTTCGCGGACATCAGGGCGGACACCTTCAACATCGACGAGTCGCTGGTGGGAGATCTGGTCACTCCGCGCACCCGTGCCATCGTCGCGGTCCACTACGGCGGGGTCGGCTGCGAGATGGACCGGCTCCGGGAGATCGCAGGCGGCTGCGGGGCCGCGCTCGTCGAGGATGCTGCGCACGGCCTCTTCGGCAGTTTCCGCGGCAGGGGTCTGGGCTCGATCGCGCCGCTTGCGACCCTCAGTTTCCACGAGACGAAGAACATCACCTGCGGCGAGGGCGGAGCGCTGCTCCTGAACGATGATTCCCTCCTGGAGAGGGCGCACGTACTGCGCGACAAGGGGACCGACCGGACGAGGTTCCTCAAGGGCCAGGTCGACAAGTACACGTGGGTCGACCTGGGCTCGAGCTACGTGATGTCGGACATCCTTGCGGCATTCCTGTGCGCCCAGCTCGAGGAGGCCGGCACGATACAGGCCCGCAGGCGGCGGATCTGGGAGAAATACCGGGCTGCACTGCAGACATGGGCGGGGATGAACGGCGTCGGTTTCCAGACTGTGCCCGGCCATTGCGACCCCGCCTGGCACCTGTTCGCGATCCTGATGCCGGACGGACCTTCCCGCGACAGGCTGATCGCACACCTGGCGTCGCGGGGGATCCTGGCAGTGTTCCATTACCAGCCGCTCCACCTGTCCACGATGGGAGAGCGCCTGGGGAGAGCCGACGGTGGCTGTCCGGTAGCAGGGATGGCCGGAGAGAGGCTCCTCAGGCTTCCCTTCTTCACCTCGCTCACGGATCTCGAACAGGACGAAGTGATCGAGGCAGTTCTCGATTTCCGGGTCTGACGGGTCTTGGGATACGACGAGGCCTGGCATCCTGTTCTCGGCCGGAGCGAGGCCTCTCATCCCTGGTTCCGCGCCAGGGCACGCCTCGTCGCAGCACAGGTGCGCCGTTTCGCAGGGTCATCGCCGCTCGTCCTCGACGCCGGATGCGGGACCGGGTGGACCACCGGGGAGATCGCGCGGCTCATCCCCTCCGCTCGTGTAGTCGGCACCGACCTCCACACTGCGGAGGTCGCATCCAGGAGCCCGGCGGGAGTCCTGCCGGTGCGCTCCGACCTTGCCGCTCCGCCGTTCTCCGGGATCTTCGACGTCCTGCTCGTGCTGGACGTGCTGGAGCACTTCGAAAAGGACGCCTCCATCCTCTCGTCAGCATCTGCGGCCCTGAAGCCGGGCGGGCTGCTCGTCGCCACGGTGCCGGCCATGCCGTCCCTGTGGAGCGCCTACGACAGGAGCTGCGGACATGCGAGGCGCTATACCGCGAGGGTCTTCTCCAGTCTGCTTGTGGATTGCGGATACGAACCGCTCTTCATGAGCCATTTCTCCTCTGTCCTGGCTCCCGTGCTCCTGCTGCACAGGCGGCTGGTCAGGGGTGGTGCAAATGGAGAGAACTCCGTCCATGCGGAACTGAATCCGGGAAGGCTGACCTCGCTTTTGATGCGGTTCCTCCTTTCGCTCGACGAGGCGGCTCTGGCGAAGGGTCTTTC